>NZ_FTMN01000022.1 GCF_900155945.1 Marinobacterium stanieri | reverse complement strand
GTGCCGTCGGTCTCATCAGGATCGGTGCCGGTACCATCGGTTTCATCATCTTCACTGCCGGTATCACCGTCAGAGTTGCCGGTGTCTTCACCCTCTCCGTCTGGGTCTTCAGGCTCAGGTTCTGGGAAGTCGTAAGGGCCTAATTCGGTTTGATCACCGGTAGCCATGGCGTTATAGGCGCAGTAGTACATGCCTTCAAAAAAGCACATACCGGGGCTACTGCAGGTCTTAGGTTCATCAGCAACGCTAGCGGTTGTGATCTTGTAACCACAGGAGTCATAACCGAATTCGGTATTACTGCCGTTAAGATCAAGACAGGCAGCTTTTGAAGAAGCCCACCCATCAAACATCTGGAGAGAGCCAGATTCAGGGCAAGATATAATTTCTTTTGAACAAAAATGATTGGGGTTCGATGCATCTGCTTCTGAACATGTTCTTTCATATACATAGATAAAATGAACCCAGAAATCAGGCTTTCCACTAGCATGGTATCCACACTTGTTACCATCGGTTCTTTTTGGAAATGATCTTGAGTCATGAGCGTAGAACTGCTGACAGACTTGATCGACTGATTGACCAAAAGCCCAATCTTCGGAATATGGATTATTAGAAGAGCTATAAGCCCTGTAATACGCGTCACCGGCTTCATAAGAAAAAGCATGAGAAGGAAGAAAGCCAATACAGAACGCCAGCAAAGGCGCAAATAACCAGTTACCCCAATGGCTGGAGAAATTGGGTTTCAAATAGCGAAGGAAAGGGACCATAGAGAACACCATAGAAAAAGGGGCCGAAGGGCCCCCTTTAGTTCAGGCTATCCGGCCGGTATACCAACCAAACATGAATGAGCCCCACCAGAGCATGGCCAGGCTCAGGGTTAACGCCATTAACGCTTGAGCAGGCTGTAGATGATGCCGAAGCCAGTGATCAGCAGGACCACACCCAGAAGACCGGCAATCACCAGCTCTGTACTGACGCCGGTCGCGTCATACGCCGCCGTGATCTGGCTGTTCTGATCCGCTGTCAGGGCAAAGGCCGGCGCGGACAGGATAGCCGCGCCTGCGGCGGTTGCTGCACCGGTTGCCTTGGCCGCGAAACGACGCAGGCGGGAGGGTTTAGCCTGGACGAATTGGCCAGCGGTGTTTTGTTGCATTT
>NZ_FTMN01000006.1 GCF_900155945.1 Marinobacterium stanieri | reverse complement strand
AGTTCGACAAAGTCCGCTTCCAGCTCCACGCACAGCTCGATGATGCGGTCGATCCGGTCGATGTTGTGCTTGTGGGTGACGAAGTTGAGCACCATTGGATAGCCCTGGGCTTTGACTTCGCGGGCCATTTTCAGCTTCTGCTGGAACGCCTTGTCGGAGCCGGCCAGCATGTTATTGACCGTTTCATCAGAGGCCTGGAAGCTTATCTGGATATGATCCAGCCCCGCTTCACGGAAAGCGGCGATACGGTCGGCGTTCAAGCCGATGCCGGAGGTGATCAGGTTGGTGTAATAGCCCAGCTTGCGCCCTTCGGCGATCAGCTGTTCCAGATCCCGACGCACCAGAGGCTCGCCACCGGAGAAGCCCAGCTGCGCCGCACCCATCTTGCGTGCCTGACGGAACACTTCGATCCACTGATCGGTGGTCAGTTCTTCGCCATGGGCAGCAAAATCCAGCGGGTTGCTGCAGTAGGGACACTGCAGCGGGCATTTGTAGGTCAGCTCGGCCAGCAGCCAGAGCGGCTGGCTCTGGTGCTGGGGCTTCTGCTGTTGAGGGGACGGTTGCTCAGACATAACCGATCCAGTTTTGCTCATGGGCAATGGCCAGAAACTCCAGCACATCCGGCCCCAGTTCACCGGCCTCGGGGAAGCGGGTTTCCAGCGCCTGAATGATCGCAGCACAGTCCTGTTCGCCATTCACCTCACTGAGGATAGCGCCCGCGCTGTCGTTCAGTTTGATCATGCCTTCCGGGTAAAGCAGCACGTGGCAGTTCTGCGCCTCTTCCCACTGGAAGCGGAACATGGCATTCAGCTGGGGTGTCTGGTCCAGCGCCGGTTTAGTCATTGAACAGTCCTCGATGGTACACCTTCTCCTGGGTCACAGTATGGAACGGCGGTCGCTCCAGTTCGTGCGCCATGGTCATGGCATCGAGCATACTCCAAAGCACATCCAGCTTGAACTGGAGGATCTCCAGCATACGCTCCTGCTCGGCACGGGTGGTGTAATGGTCCAGCGTGATCTGCAGGCCATGCTCCACATCGCGGCGTGCTTCGGTGAGGCGGTTACGGAAGTACTGGTAACCTTCTTCCTTGATCCACGGATAGTGCGTGGGCCAGGTATCCAAACGGGACTGGTGAATATGCGGCGCAAACAGCTCGGTCAGCGAGGAGCTGGCTGCTTCCTGCCAGGTGGCACGGCGGGCGAAGTTCACATAGGCATCCACGGCAAAGCGTACGCCCGGCAGTACATGCTCGTGGGACAGGATCTCTTCGCGTGTAAGGCCCACGGCTTCACCCAGCTGCAGCCAGGCCTCGATGCCGCCCACGGCACCATCGTACCCGTCGTGGTCCATGATGCGCTGCAGCCACTGACGACGCACGTCACGGTGCGGGCAGTTGGCCAGAATGGCGGCATCCTTGAGCGGGATGTTGACCTGATAGTAGAAACGGTTGGCGACCCAGCCACGGATCTGCTCCGGCGTGGATTCACCGGCATACATGGCCACATGGTACGGATGATGAATGTGGTAGAGATCGCCTTTGGCGCGCAGAGCCTGTTCGAATTCACTGCGGCTCATCGGTTCGGTGTTGCTCATGATGCTCTCCTCAGAGTTCGATGCTCATGCCGTCAAAGGCCACTTCGATGCCGTGCTCGGCCAGTACGCCCCGCTCGGGGGAATCTTCGATCAGGATCGGGTTGGTGTTGTTAATGTGGATCAGCACCTTGCGCGGCTTATCCAGCGTATCCAGATAGGCGATCATGCCGTTTTCCCCAGACTGGGGTAAGTGCCCCATGTGCACGCCCAGCTTGTCACCGACACCGGCGTGGATCATCTCGTCTTCACGCCAGAGGGTGCCATCCACCAGCAGGCAGTCTGCGTCTTCCATAATCGGGCGCAGGTGCTCTTCGATCTGGCCCAGACCCGGTGCATAAAAGATGGAACGCCCGGTGGCGTCATCCTTCAGCAGCATGCCGATGTTATCGCCCGGATGTGGGTCATTACGGTGCGGCGAGTACGGCGGCGCACTGGAGCGCAGCGGCACGGCGGTCAGGGTAATGCCCGGCACTTCCGGGATGGTGAATTCGTTATAGGTCTCGGTGCTGGGGATCTGATTCCACGCCAGGCCACCGTTCCAGTGCTCCAGCATGTTGAAGACCGGGAAACCGGTGCTCAGGTCCTGTTTCACCATATCGGTGCAGTAGACCTGGTGCGGGCAGCCTTCGCGCAGCATCAGCAGGCCGGTAGTGTGGTCGATCTGACTGTCCATTAACACAATCGCCGCAATCCCGGTATCACGTTTGCCCTGTTTGGGTTGCAGGGGCTCGAAGCTTTCCAGCTGAGCGCGGATATCCGGTGAGGCGTTGAACAGGATCCAGTCACGTCCGTTGAGGCTGGCCGCGATGGAGGATTGGGTACGGGCCTTGGCGTTGAGGGTGCCGTTGCGCAGGCCTTTGCAGTTGTCGCAGTTGCAGTTCCACTGCGGAAAGCCGCCGCCTGCAGCGGAGCCGAGAATTTGTATCTTCATTGTTCTGCCAAAGAAAGTTTAACCAAAGAGGAGTGAAGCAGAGAAAATCTGACCGGAAAAGTGGCGTCACTGTAACGCAAAAGCGGCCCCGAAGGGCCGCTGGAAGCTTGTTAGCGGTTGGCGAAGTACATGGTGACTTCAAAACCGATGCGCAGATCGGTGTAGGCCGGTTTGGTCCACTGCATTACTTGTCTCCTTCTTCCTGTTTTTTCAGTTCATCCAGCGCCTGGTTGGCGCGGTGGATAACGTAGGATTTCACGGCTTGAGCCTGCTCGGGCTTGAGTACATCACCGAACGACACCATGCCCTTGTTCTTGTACAGGCCGTCGATCAGGATGCTGTTCCAGTTGTCGAAGGTCCAGCCGGAGGCATAGCGCAGGTCGGGCAGTACACCACCACTTACCGCCGTATCACCGTGACAGCTGGCACAGTAGTTCTGATAAATCAGCTTGCCCTGGGCTACGGTCTCTGCGTCGGCAGTATCGGCCGGCGGATTCAGCGGCTTGTTGATCTGCTTGAACTCAGGCAGTTTCTGCTCGCCGTCCAGGCTGAATACCAGCAGGCGGTTAGTCTGGCCTGCAGTGGATTCAGCACTTAGGTCACCGGTCAGCAGCGGCAGTGCACCACCCCAGCCCGCCATTACGGCGATGTACTGGCGGTCATCAACGCTGTAGCTGATCGGCGCGGCAACAATGCCGGTCTGGGCAAACCAGGACCATTTTTCTTCACCGGTACGAGCGTCAAAGGCCTTGAAGTAACCCTGACCGTCGCCCTGGAATACCAGGTCGCCGGAGGTGCTGAGCGTGCCACCGTTCCAGGGTACCGGCTTATCCACACCCCAGACTTCTTTCTGCTGGATCGGGTCCCAGGCAACCAGACGGCCTTTGGTCGCAGCCTTGACTGCAGCCTTGATCGCCGGGTCCTGCGGCATGGCAGCTGCGTGCATGTCCGTACCCAGGTTGACCTTCTTGTCACCAATTTCGAAGTTGGCATCCGGAATGTACGGGAAGTTCATCTGGCGTGTCGGGAAGTACACCAGTCCGGTTTCCGGGTTGAAGCTCATCGGCTGCCAGCTGTGGCCACCCAGAAAGCCGGGTGAACCCACCCAGGGCTTGCCGGAGGTAGCGTAGCGCGCTTCCGGTACTACCTGCGGGCGGCCATTTTCGTCGAAACCGCTCATCCAGTTGATGTCGACATAGTTGTCGGCATTGATGAACTCACCGGTTTCACGGTCCAGCACGTAGAAGTTACCGTTCTTCGGTGCCTGCATGATTACCTTGCGGGCTTCGCCATCCAGCTCCAGGTCCGCCAGGATCATGTGCTGAGTCGCGGTGTAATCCCACTCTTCACCCGGTGTGGTCTGGTAGTGCCAGACGTATTCACCGGTGTCCGGACGAACCGCTACGATAGAGGACAGGAACAGGTTGTCGCCTTCACCGTTACTGCGGATTTCACGGTTCCAGGGAGAGCCGTTACCAACGCCGACGTACAGCAGGTCCAGTTCCGGGTCATAGGCCATGGAGTCCCAGGCAGTACCGCCGCCACCCAGCTTCCACCATTCGCCGCTCCAGGTGGATGAAATCTCTTTCATCAATGGATCGGTTTCTTCGGCGGGGTTGCCCGGTACAGTGTAGAAACGCCAGAGTTGGTCACCGGTTTCGGCGTCGTAGGCAGAGAAGTAGCCACGCACACCAAACTCGGCACCACCGTTACCGATCATCACCTTGCCCTTGATGACACGGGGAGCACCGGTGATGGAGTAGGCCTTGTCAGGATCGGTCGTTTGAACGGTCCAGACATCTTCGCCGGTTTTGCTGTCGATCGCGATCAGGCGGCCATCCAGGGTGCCCATGTACAGCTTGTCACCCCAGGCTGCCAAGCCACGGTTGACGGCGTCACAGCAGAGTTTAATACCAATTTCACGGTTGACCTGAGGATCGAAACTCCAGAGTTCCTTACCCGTTTCGGCATCAAACGCGTATACACGGTTCCAGGTGCCGGTCGTGTAGAGCACACCATCGATGACCAGAGGGGTCGCTTCCAGACCGCGCTTGGAGTCGAACTCGTGATACCAGTCCAGGCCGAGGCGGTAGGCATTCTCGGAATTGATCTGATCCAACGGGCTGAAGCGCTGCTCGCTGTAGTCACGGCCATGGCTCATCCAGTTGCTCGTGTCTTCAGCGGCCTGGTTCAGGCGTTCAGCTGTTACGGCTGCAGCAACCGCTGAGGACAGCGGCGCTGCTGCCAGTGCTGCCAGCAGGGGCAGCGTCGGCAAAACAGAAGTTAAACGGCGCATGCTTGTCTCCTTAGAAGGGTACTACCAGACGCAGGGTCACGCCGTCAGTCTCGAAGCCGTTTTCAACTTCAAGGTCACGGGTGTATTCAGCCTGCAGCTGGAAGTCCTGGCCGACCCAGTGGCTGTAACCCAGGCTCATGGTGTCGGTGTCCATTTCGTTGTCCTGAGAAGCACCGCTGACAGACTCTTCACCGCCAACCTGTTTGGTGTAACGGCCCCAAACGTAGCGGCCCGGGCCGACATCGTAGGAGAGCATGGTGTTGAAACGGTAGGTTTCGTCCTTGGACAGGGTGGTACCGCCAACGTAGTCATCGTTGTCGCCGTACCATTCGACTTCACCGACCACTTCGAAGAACAGGCCGTCGGTCAGACCTTTGGTGTAACCGGCCTGAAGCACGTAGCTCCAGCGGTTGGCACCCAGGTTAACGCCCTTGTCAGAGTTGTATTCACCGGTCGGCATGTAGATGAAGGGAGTAATACCGAACCACTGCTTGTTCTCTGCATCAGCCAGCGGCCAGAAAGTAGAGCCGAAGAAGATGTCACCGACACCCTGGCTTTCCTGACCCGCGATACCTACGTCCAGATCAACGACCGGGATGATGACCTGGGGATCGGCCGGCATGCCCATGAATTCGGTGAAGTGGATAAAACGCTGAATCATTGCGTTGGCTTCAAAGCCCGCGTTTTTGGAAACGGTGTCACCGTCGACATTCATGTTGTCCGCACTGCGGTGATCCAGGTAGGTCACAGACAGATTGGTACCAGCAGGCGCCGGAATGTAGTCGCGCGGGTGAACGGTTTCGGCGATCGCCATCGCCTGCTGAGCCACTGACAGGCTGCCCAACAAAATAGCACTTGAGAGGATTGTCTTCTTATAGTTGATCATGCTGTTGCTCCAGTATGTTGACCGGAGCAGCATAAAATTGGAGACACTTTGTTTAAATTAATGCATGATCAGTGTTTTGTAACAGGCTTATAACAACTTGTAACATCTTGTTACATTTGTCATCCGGGACATGTTCGTTAGACTGGAAGATAAAAAAACAAGGCCGCTATGTCTAAAAAAATCATCTCCCCAAAAGAAAAACTGGCCTTGTTGCCCTTTACTCCGACTCGGTCCAATCATGAAGATCAGCGTTCTAAGCTTATAATTGAAGAGTATGAACCCCTGCCGGAAGTAGACTTGAGTCTTCCCGGTATGGATCATCATGTGCTTATTCTTAACAGCAGCCCGCCTGAGTGCGAGGTGGTCTACAAGTGCGCGGATGAGGTCAATAAAGGGGTGTGGAAACCCTTCGATTTTGCCTTTGTGCCAGCGTTAAGTGATAACACCTGGTTAATTGAAGAGCCGGACTCGACCTGCGTACACTTTATTATGCCAGCATCCGAGTTGGCGCTGTTTTTGGAGCAGGAAGCGGATGTGGATGCAAATGGTGTAGAGATGGAGCTGTTTTTTAATCGGCAGGATGAGGTTCTGAAAGGACTAACCTCATTGTTACATGCGGAACTGAAACAGAACTTCTATCACGGCACCACCTATACCGAGAGTCTGGAAAAGGCTCTGTTCGCCCATCTGCTCCAGCATTACAGCAATAAGCAGGATATTCAGGAGAGCGAGGCTGGTCTGTCCAATCGTCGCTATAAAATGGTGGCTGAATATATAGATGCAAACCTGAATAAATCTATCTCGCTGGATGCGCTGGCGCAGATCTGTCACTGCAGCCCGCACCACTTTGCTCGCATCTTCAAGCGCGATATGGGCATCCCGCCACATCGCTATATTATTCAGCGACGTGTGAAAGTGGCGGTAGACCTGATCAGGAATACCCATAAATCAGGCCTGACGCTGTCGTCCATTGCCAGTCAGTGCGGCTTCACTGACCAAAGCCACATGACTCGGCATGTGAAACGCGAAACCGGCATGACTCCCACCGAAATCAAACGTCTCAGCTCGCTCTGAGCATATAGCCAACACCACGCACGGTTTCAATGGCGGGAAACTGTTCTTCAGAGTGATCTCGGAACCGCCCACGCACCTTGCAAATCAGCATATCGATCGATTTATCGGTTGGGTCCCACTCACGGCGAAATACATGCTGTGAAATTTCACTGCGTGTTATTACTTCACCTTTTTTTTGCAATAGCAAATCAAGCAACTTGCATTCATTGTGGCTAATGCGGCGGGCATCTTGGCTGGGTGAAACGATTTTAAGCGCCTGCTTATTGAGCGTCCATTCGCTATTATAAGCAACATTCTTTTGTTTTAAACGCTCAATCCAGCGTTTGGCTGATCTTATTTTAACGCACAGCATGCTGTCATACTGTGTGCTACCGTGAAAATCATCCACGCCGGCATTACGAATAATATATTCATCAGCACTGTTGAGCTGATCAGAGGCCAAAAGAATAGGGATATCGGTTTCGGCACGCAGTTTGAGCACCCAGTCCATAATACAGGCGTATTTGCGCTGGGTGATAATAACAAGCAGATTGTGCTTGCTGTCGAGAAGGGCAGTGTTGGTCTTGATTGCCTGAGGAGAAAAGTCGTCCTCTGTCAGCCGTTCAACAGGGACACGGAAGTCAGATTCTACTCGGGCAAACAGTTGGGCATCCGAGGCGTCAGAATAGATCATGATCTTCATACAGCAACCTGAATCTTATATTTATTGATAAGGCGTAATCTAGATTCAGGTCGTCAAATCGTCTTGGAGGTTCTTGATCTCTCTTGGTACAAAATTGAGCCCTCCTACTAAAGAACTAAAAGGGCAGGCGTCCTTCCACAACCAGTGCAAACAGCTGATTCTGAGTGCCAATACCCACTTTTTCATACAGGTTTTTGCGGTGGGTCAGTACGGTATTCATCTTGATGCCCAAGTCCAGCGCAATTGCTTCCGAGTTGTAGCCCAGTACGATCCGGGCGCCTACAGCCAGTTCTCGCGCAGTCAGCAGCTCCCCACAGGCACCTTGCAGGCGTGCCAGCACCCAGGGCAGGTCAAAGCGTACCTGCTGCTGTCCGGCAAAGGTGATGTGTCGCTCCAGTACCGATGCCAGTAGAGTGCCACCCGCTTCCAGCTGGCTGGCATCCAGAGTACGTGATGAAGAGTCGTGCAGTTTGTAGAGGTTGAGGCAGAAGGGCTGGCCGTTGCTTTGCCCCATGAAGGCCAGCTTCTCACGGATGCCACAGCGGTCCATCAGCTGATGACGGTACTCGGGATCGCTCAGCTCTTCCACCTGGAGGGCTTGAATCTGGGGAGCGTTCACGGGCTTTCCAGCCTGCAAGCGCGGCAGGTTAGGATCGCGCTGGTACAGCACTTCGTCGTACAGACGCCGACACTCCTGTGCCAGTCCGGTCTGAATGGCACCGGTGGTGAACAGGGTATAGGGATGCTGGGTGTAAGCCGGGTAGGACACCAGAATACAGTGATCGGCACCGGTAAGCCGGTGCATGCTGTGACTCAACACCTGGTCAAAGCGGCGTTGTCCGATACTCGAAATAAGGTGGTCGAGTGGCCACTGGTCGAGCGTTGGGTTCATCTGACGGCCTCGCAGGTCTCTTTATTGTTATGCAGTCGCCGATGGCAATGCGACGTGGACCGATCAAGGCAGTATTGCACGCGCCTGCGTATTTATCGAGCCTCACAAGATCTTGTGAGTGCCTGGCCAGAGGCTCTGGATTAGCGTGTGCATACAGGCTAATCAACAACAAGAATCAGGAGAGCCTCATGTCACTGACACGAGTTCAGCGTGCCGCGCAGGTTGCCGGCCGCAGCATGGCAGGTCGCAATACGCCCTTTATCTACAACGAATGGTACGTTGTCGCTCTCAGTCGTGAAATCGACCGTGAACTGATGGCGCGCACGGTGCTGGATCGTCAGCTGGTGTTGTTCCGCAAGGAAGATGGCACGCCCGTGGCACTGGATAACCGTTGTGGCCACCGTTCCTTCCCGCTCTCTCGCAGTGCTCTGGAAGGCGACACCGTAGTCTGTGGCTACCACGGTCTGCGCTATGACGAGAACGGCCAGTGTGTCGAAGTGCCTTCGCAGTGCAGCTGCGCGGGTATCTCCATTCGCAGTTATCCACTGCATCAACAGGGACCGGTGGTCTGGATCTGGATGGGTGAGCCTGAAGAGGCAGATATCAGCAAGATTCCGGCCATGCCGATGCTGGAAGAGGGCTGGGTAACCTCCGAGGATTACATGCCGCTCAAGGCCAGTTATGTCTATCTGCATGAGAATCTGCTCGACCTGACTCACCTGAGCTTTCTGCATGCCAAAACGTTCGGTACACCGGATTATGCCAAGGCTGATTTTGATACCGATATTGGCGATGGCCGTTTCCTGCTTAAGCGCTATGTAGTGCCCACGCGCCTGCCTCCGGTCTGGGCAAAACCTACCGGCCTGGAAGGCAAGGACGCGGCTCGCATTACCACCTCCGACTTTGTCTCACCGGCTTTGCATATCGTGCACGCCCAGTTCTATGACATCTCGCTGGATGAGTCCGAGCGCCCGGACCAACGCATCAAAACTGCACACATTCCGACCCCGGAGACGGGTACATCAACGCATTACTTCGTCGTGCACGGTCGCAACTTTGCGCTGGAGGAAAATGAAGTCACTGACTTCATGCACGAGCAGCTGATGGCCGCTTTTGATGAGGATGTAGTGGGCCTGGAAGCGCAGGAAGAGTTGCTGGCAGCACGCCATGAGGATGATGACTTCTTCGAAATCTCGCTCAGCGCCGATGCCGCTAGCGTAGCCATGCGACGCTACCTGAAACGCCGTGCGGAAGACGAAGCGGTCGTCCGCGAAGCCAAGAAAAAACCGGTCAGCGTCAAACCCGCCGCTGCCTCAGCCTGAGCATTCGTGGAGAAAATATCATGAGCATCGAAATTCATGTGACAGATGACCTGGGTGAGACTCAAACCCTGACCGGCGAACCAGGCGGAACCCTGATGGAGCTGCTGCGCGATGAAAGTTCCGGCGTTGAAGGCATCTGCGGAGGCTGTGCTGCCTGTGGTACCTGCCACATTGTGGTCGATGAACCCTGGCAGGCTGGTCTGGGTGAGCCGGGCATGGATGAGCAGATTCTGCTGGAAGCCCTGAACGAGCGTACCACCGGCTCACGTCTGAGTTGCCAGCTGCGACTGGCGCCGGAAATGAGCGGCATGTCCCTCACCATTGTTCCCGCTGAATGTTGAACAGAAGAGGAGTCGGGTCATGCAGAAGTTGGTGATTGTGGGGGGCGGTCATGCCGCCGCCCAACTGATTCGCACCTTGCACAAGCGCGGTTTTGACGGCGAAATTGCCTTGATTACCGAGGAAGCCGTCCTGCCCTATAACCGGCCACTGTTATCCAAGGATTATCTGTTCGGAGAAGTGGGTGAAGCCCAGCTGCCATTATTGCCCGCAGCAATCTACGACAAGCTGGGGGTGCAGGTGCACCTGAGCAGTCGGGTAGAGGAAATTGATCGCACCCGCCGTTGTGTTCGTTTGCAGGACGGTCAGCAGCTGCCCTATGACCAGCTGGTACTGGCCACCGGCGCCAACCCTCGGCAACTGGACGTACCGGGCTGTCAGCTGGAGGGCATCCATTATCTGAAAACCCTGAATGATGCGCGTCGGTTGCAGGAAAGTTTCGAGCCAGGTCAGCACCTGAGCGTGATTGGTGGCGGCTACATTGGTCTGGAGATTGCCAGCGCAGCGCGCAAATTGGGCCTTGAGGTGGATCTGCTTGAACGTGGCGAGCGCATTCTGGGGCGTGTGGTTGCACCGGAAGTGGCAGGTTACTTCCACGCTCTGCATGAAGATCAGGGTGTGGGTATCCGCACTGAAACCCGGGTTGCCGAGTTTCTGGGGGATGGCCATGTCACGGGTGTTCGTCTGGAGAGTGGGGAATGCCTGCCCACCGATCATGTGGTGATCGGCATCGGTGTGGAGCCCGCCGAGCAGCTGGCGCTTGCGGCAGGCCTCAAGTGCGATAACGGCATTCTGATTGATGCCAGTTGCCAGACCAGTGATGCAGCGATCTATGCACTGGGTGATTGTGCACGACAATACCATCCCCATTACCAACGCTGGTTACGTCTGGAGTCGGTGCAAAACTGCACCAGCCAGGCCGCCATGCTGGCCAGCGCGCTGTTGAGCGCCGACACACCAGCCCCAGAAGTGCCCTGGTTCTGGTCCAGCCAATTTGATCGGCGTTTGCAGATTGCCGGTTTGAATACGGGTTATACACAGGTGATCCAGCGAGGCACCGAGGCTGACTGCAGCTGGCTTTATCTACAGGACGGCCAGTTGATCGCCTGCGATGCCATCAACCGGCCGGCCGACTTCCTGCAGGCCAAAAAACTCATTGCCAGCCGTGCACGGTTGAACCCCGAACAGGCTCGGGACCTCTCCCGGCCCCTGACCGAGTGCATCTGCTAACAGATGCTGATACCGCCAAGACAACAATAAAAAGGTACACCTATGCTGAATCGATACTCTGTCAAAGCCACCCTGGTGGCCCTTTCGTTTGCTGCCAGTTTCAATGCCAAGGCCGACGAACCCATTATCATGCATGTGGCTACCGCAGGCCCGCCGGGACATGTGCAAAACAGTGTCGTCCTGCCCACCTGGGGCAAGTGGATTGAAGAGGCCACCGAAGGCCGCGTCAAAATGAAGCTGGAATATGCCCTGGGTGAGCAAAGTTCCTACTTCAATCTGGTGGAGGATGGTGTTGCTGATGCGGCCTGGAGCTTTCATGGCTATGTACCGGGTCGCTTTCGCCTGACCAAAATGGTGGAACTGCCCAACGCCGGTGTGAATGCTGAAGCCGCATCGGCCGCTTACTGGGATGTGTATCAACAGTATTTTGCCAAGGCCGGGGAGCATGAAGGCGTGGCGCTGATGGGACTGTTTACGCATGGTCCCGGGCAGATATTCTCCAAGCAACCCATTAATAAGCTGTCAGACCTGGAGGGCAAAAAAATTCGCCTGGGCGGCGGTATTCAACAGGACCTGGGTGAGCTGTTGGGCGTGTCGCCGGTATCCGCACCGGGCCCCAAGGTTTATGAGTTGATGCAGCAGGGCATTGTCGATGGGGTCTTCATGCCGGCCGCCAGCGAGAAGGATTTCCGTCTGGCTGAGGTCGCCCCGCACCTGACCCTGATGCCGGGTGGTCTGTATATGGGCAGCTTTGCCATAATGGCTAACGAAGACTTTCTTGACAGTCTCAGCCCTGAAGACCGGGAAGCGGTCATGAAGGTGTCCGGGGCGAAGTTATCGGCTCTGGCCGGTAAGGCCTGGGATCAGTCCGACAAAAACGGCATTGCCGAAGCGTTGAAGTATGAGGTTACTATCAGAGAAGTGGCTGAGGACGCGCCCATGACGCAGGAATTTCAGCAGTTGACCTCCGGCTTCGACCGGAAATGGGTGGAAAGCGTCAGTGATATCAATGTTGATGCAGCCGAGGCCCTGGAAGCCTTCCGCAAGGCGGCGCGCCAGTATCAGGCGCAGAATGCATCAGTGGCTGAGCGTTAAGAGCAGAGAATCAATCAATGCCCTCCCGGCAGTGCCGTGAGGGCATTTTTACTGTCTGGCTTACCCCTTGCCGCGTGTGCGCGTTTTCCAGGGTTTGGCGCTTTTCTCAATATGCTGGACGATCATGCCGGCGATATCCTTGCCGGTCGCGTTCTCGATGCCCTCCAGACCCGGTGAGGAGTTCACCTCCATTACCAGCGGTCCGCGAGAAGAGCGCAGCAAGTCCACACCTGCGACCCCCAGGCCCATCGCCTTGGCGGCATCAATGGCTGTTTTACGTTCCTGTGGTGTTATGCGAACCAGAGAGGCGTGGCCGCCGCGGTGCAGGTTGGAACGGAATTCGCCCTCTGCCCCCTGGCGCTTCATGGCTGCGATAACGCGGTCACCGATAACGAAACAGCGAATATCAGCGCCGCCAGCTTCCTTGATGTACTCCTGAACCATAATATCGGCCTTGAGTCCCATAAAGGCTTCAATTACGCTCTCGGCCGCTTTGCGGGTTTCCGCCAGTACCACACCGATACCCTGGGTACCTTCCAGCAGTTTAATCACAACAGGAGAGCCACCCACCATGTCCAGCAGGTCTTTAACATCGTCAGGTTTGCTGGCGAAGCCGGTGACCGGCATGCCGATGCCTTTGCGTGACAACAACTGCAGTGAGCGCAGCTTGTCGCGGGAACGGGTGATGGCAACGGATTCGTTCACGGGGTAAACGCCCATCATTTCAAATTGTCGCAGTACCGCACAGCCATAAAAGGTAACCGAAGCACCAATGCGCGGAATGATGGCGTCAAAGCCGACCAGATCCTCACCCTTGAAGTGGATAGAGGGCTTGTCTGAGTTGATGTTCATGTAGCAACGCAGCGCATCGATCACCTTGACCTCGTGCTCGCGTTCCTTGCAAGCCTCAATCAGTCGGCGAGTGGAATAGAGCGACGAATTGCGCGACAAAATACCGATTTTCATAGAGCCTCTGCTTCGATTGAAAGCTGATAAGAGAGAGATGGATCAATCACCAAGCGTCCGTTCATGGTGGTTCTGCCCACCAGCATGCGGAACTTCATGGTGTCGCGGTTGGTCAGCGTAAACTCAGCCGGCCAGCGCATACCCTTGAACTCAATCTGGGTCTTGATGACATAACGCATTTCGCGATGGCCACCGGAGTCGGTTACGGCACGGAAATCAGCTACCTCGGCTTCGCAGGTGACCACGTGTTCAACATTGTTCTGCTCAGGGTGAACACGAAATCGTACCCACTGAGTGCCGTCCTTTTCAAAGGGTTCCACCTCGAATGCGTGTATACAGGACGTACGGGCGCCTGTATCCATTTTCGCCTTGATGCGGAAAATACCCAGCTCGGGAAGGGAGACCCATTCCCGCCAGCCAGCGGTGTGTAGCCTGTGCTCCCTGGTTGCAACAGGGGAGCTTTCCTTCATACATTCCATACAGTTCTCACTGCTATCAATGAAGCCTGGAAAACGCCGGATATTGGCATAACTCCCAGGCAAATACACTGGATTTTAGCTGCTCGATATCACGAAAAATGCAGTATGACCGCCGGCTTGAAAGTGGCTGGTCAAAATCATCAGTTTAAGGGTAGTAGAAATGGGCTTGTTCTGCGGAGTTGAGGGCTGAACGGGTGTGTAATCGGTGACGGCAGTCTGGAAAAGCCTGTGCTATTTGAGATGGTCTGGCATAACTAAAAGGGGAGTGTCTGCTGATACAGGGTGGCGGCGTAAACGCCTTGTCTCAAACTGCTTCTGTGGGCTCAGTTTGTCGAACTTCCGGTTCGCCTCCGGCTGCTGTCTGGCGATAGCCAATACATACAAAAAAGGCTCCACCTTGCGGCGAAGCCTTTTCTGTTTGAATTCGTGGTACCAGCGGCCGGACTCGAACCGGCACACCCGTTAAGGCGGGGGATTTTGAATCCCATTTCCTATTCGAGACATAAACCCTAGGCTGCACCCATAACCTTGAAGTTACGGGCTTCCAAGCGTATAAGATCCCTTGTATCTACTCATAACTCCCCTTGTTATTTCGCTCAAGTGCAGCCTATGTGCAGCCTAAAGCGCCCAAGGGATTCATTAGGCTACACGGTGATCTACCATGAAAAGCACGGCTGTGAAGCTGACAAAAAGCGTGGTCGAGTCTCTTGAACCAAGAAACAAGCAGTATACCCAGCGTGATACGTCACTGACTGGATTTGGTGTCCGGGTAAGCCCGAAGGGCACGAAGTCATTTGTCTATGAGAACAGGGTAAATGGGCGCTTCAAAAGAGTGACCATTGGCCGCTTTCCGGCACTGACTGTCGATCAGGCCCGAAAGATGGCTTCAAAGCTGGTGGGTGATATGGTCCAGGGTATTGACCCCAACTCTCAAAAGCAGGAAGCAAAGCGCCGTGGCCTACCTTTGAAACAGGCGGTTGATGAGTATTTGGAGCGAGGGCTTAAGGAGGACACCAAGAAGGATGTTGTCCGGGCTATGAAGCACCTTTCTGACTGGATGGACAAACCGATTACTGAGATCACTCCGGCTATGACTGTTCAGCGTCACAAGAAAATCAGTAAAGGGGCCAAGTCATCCGGCGCCAGGGCGAACCTGGTTATGCGTTATCTCCGGGCAATCCTGAATTTTGCCAGCAAGCGTCATGCGACTGCAGAAGGCGTTCCGCTACTGGTGTCGAACCCAGTGCAGCGACTGAGTGCAGAAAAGGCTTGGAATAGGGTGAAACGTCGCCGAACCTTCATTCAGCCGCACCAAATGCAGCAGTGGTACCAAGCTGTAACTGAAGGGCTGATCGGCATGCGGTTTGAGCTGGAATACCGTGACTGCCTGCTGCTGTCGATGATGACAGGCGTACGACCTGGTGAAGCGATCAGTCTGCGCTGGTCTGGTGTAGATCTGGCAGCAGGTGTGTTGACGTTCCCCGATACAAAGAATCACTCAGATCACAGGCTTCCGATTACCAGGTTCATTCGGGAACTACTGACCGGCCGGCAGTCATTGTCTGGAGCTCATGAATTTGTTTTTTCTAACCAGGGAGGCCAAAGGCCCAAAGAAGTGCGCGGGGCGATGGAGCGAATAGAAGAGCTGACGGGCCTTCATGTTATGCCCACTGATTTGCGCCGGACATTTATCACTGCTGCTGAGCGGCTGGATATTGGCCCCTACACCTTGAAGGCGATGCTGAACCATGCGATCGGCGACGATGTTACAGCCGGGTACCTGGTAATCACGGTGGATCGACTGCGTGAACCTATGCAGAGAATTGAGGATGCGCTACTCAGGGATGCGGGTGTTCTTCCAACCAACGTTCTGCCGTTTGAGCCACTTGGTTCGCAACGGCTTGGTGAGATGGTGTGAAGTATAACCCTCACAAATTTACTGGCGGGAGCGCTGATACTGCAGCTGAAAAGCTGATTCTTTCAGTTGGGCGTGCCGTACTTATGGATTATGGCCTGGATACAGAGCTGGTAGAGGAATGCCGCAAGTACGGCCTATTTCATATTCAGCAGTATCTGCAGCATGGGCACAACGGTGATTTTGAAACCGATAGCGGTTTAACCCTCGCTGAAGTGGCTCGCCTGGTTGAAGCGGCAGAAGGGTATCCAAGATTCAAACAGCTTGCCCAGGATGCAAAAGAAGAAGCCGATAACGCACGGACCCGGATCTCGGAAGCCCGACAGATAATGCGGTCAGATGGTAAGCATAGAGACCGGATGGCCAAGGCGCTTTCTTACCTGGGACTCATCGGCGACGACCATGGAAGAGGCCATGAACGTGTGGATCATCAGCATATCGCCAGCCACTATTATGCGCTGAGAATGGGGCATCACTGGCACGAAAACGGCGAACTTGTTGCTTTGGATGCCCATTCCCACCAGGACGCGGTTGATGTGATTTGCGAAGCCTATGACATCGGTAGCTGGGAAACTCTAAGGCACGCCTGCAAAAATAAAGGCATCCCATTAAGAGCTAGAGCGGAGTGCTACCCAGTTAAGTAAAAGTGGACAAGCTGCTCACCTGAGTGTCGACGACACTAGCCCCACCTGGCCATAGCATGACCCCTGTAACCAGTATCAGGAGGTCATTGTTATGATTGGTACCGCAAACGGCACCTCAGCCCCCATCCCCCCAAAACATGGCGCAAGCATCCAAACTGTTGTCTCTATGCCTGTCCTTTTGACGCAGAAAGATGTGGCTCAATGTTTAGGCAAGTCTGTCAAGTGGTGTGAGCGTGCTCGCATCGAAGGCACCGGTCCAAGATACCTGAAGCTAGGCCGCACTGTGCGTTATCGCGCTGAAGATGTTGTTCAGTGGATGAATGATCGGGTATTTGAATCAACTAGCCAGGCTTCGGCTGCTGTGTGAGGTTGGTATGGATATGAAGAATGAAGCCCCCGCCACAGAGGCCACTATCCAGAGTACACAGAATGAGCATAACAAAAAGCCCATAGCCAAGTATAAGCGCGTTCTGCGTTACATGCTTGATCATGGCTCAATCACTCGATTACAGGCCGAAAAGCCGCCAGTTTTCGATCACTGCCTGCCAAGCACTATTTCTTGCGAGCTAGTCTTGCACCATGGCCTGGTGATTAATTCTGTTCCGGTTAAGCGCTCGGGTTTTGGCGGTGTCATGACCTCATACAAACAGTATTCAGTGGCTGAAAGCTCCCTGGATGCTGCAAAAGCGATTGCGTGGGGGAAGTGATGAACAGTCAATGCTTGTCTATCCGATCCCGTGTTGATACATTTCGGTCACGAGGCGTCGAAACCTCTTACAACCGGAACTGCCCAACCCCGTCAGAGTTGGTTTTTTTGTGCCCAAAATCCGCCAGGAGTATTGAGCACGCCCCCGTTATGTCGGGAGGGCGACGAATAGAAGACCCCGCAAGGGGGAATAAGTCCGCGGTTGTTGTAGCCGTTTCGAACCTCCCGACACCCCTACGGCTTAGGGGTACTTTCGAAGAAAATACAACGGAGGCAGAAATGCCGAACACTTCCACTTTGAAGCGGTATCGCGCCGTTTCGATTCGTACCCGCAACACCTTCACTGTCATGGCCAACAGCTTTTCATGCGCTCGTGCGTTGCTTCCGGCTGATGCTGCTATCACCTGCCGGTCTGCGGTTCCTCTGAATGCTGTTGCTTTGGGGGTGATCGCATGAGTATCGCAAATCCAACCCAGAAGCAGATTCAAATGATGCAGGAGGCGGGGGAGCTCATATTGGCCGTTGTCGCCATCCATGAGCAATGCCGCCTGGCTGATCATGAAGGGCAGCCTTCCCCAGTCAGTGACCGCACGTTGTCTGGGTTAATGGTTGGTCTGAACATGTCTGGTGATCTTCTTTGGACAGAAGGCAGTGAGCTGGGGCGATTCATGATGACGGTCGGTGCTTTGTACCAGCAGCGCCTGAAGTCGCCTGAAAACTCTGAAGCCCATCCGATTACTTGCCAAACGTTGGACGGCCTTATGCCAGGCCTACAGGCTGCGGCTGACAAGTTGCTGTCTGCGGCCCAGCTGTGTGCGAAACAGTGAGGTTTCACTATGTCTCAAGCGAGCAAGGTTGTTCACCTGGCATCTGCAAGGCCTGAGAGCGTTTCTGTGTCTGCTAAAGGCGGATATATCTGCCTGTTTCGTTCCCTCCAAGGGGCGGCTTTTGCAAGCAGGCCGGAGTACCTATCTGCCTGGGTCCACATGCTGCTAATGGCTACCCATAAACCCCATCGGGCCATGTTGGGGAGTCGAAGCATTGAGCTCCAGCCCGGGCAGTTCATTTCAGGCCGGAAAGCTCTGGCCACTTTGGTGGGTGTCACTGAAAAGCAGATGCGAACCATCCTGGATTTTATGGTTGATGAGGGCATGTTGGCCAAGTCCAGTAGCCGGGTTGGTACGGTCTTCACCATTCTGAATTTTGAGGAATACCAGGGAGGAGCGGGCCAACGCTCCAGTGCCCCTAAAGCCAGTAGCCGTAGGCCTTCCAGTGCATCAAGTAGCCATGGAGGGCCAACCAAGGGCCAAGAAGGGCCAACAGTTCAGGGCCAACATGAGGGCCAAGTCTCGAAAGCCGTTGATCGCCCGGAAAATAAAGGCTCCAGAGCGGATAGAGACAGTTTAAGGGCCAACCTTTGGGCCAGCCCTAAAACTGCAAAAAGGGCCACTAAACAAGAAAACAATAACTCTACATCTTCAACAGTGAGCGCGTCTGAGGCTTTCCCAATGCGTTGGGATTGGCAGCCTGGAGAGAGTTTCAGTGATCGCTGCCGGCAAGCGGGTATCGATCTAAGTAACCTGGAATCTAACGAGGTGCGGGCCTGGGTGGGGGAGTTTCGGAGTTATTGGAGTGATCGGGCCGATACCTTCCGGCAAGGCCACTGGGAGCACAAGTTGGTTCAGCAGTTAAGACGCTGCCTTGCGAGAAAGTCAGCGCTTCCTCTTGAAGCTTCAGTCAAGAGCTTGGCTACACAGCGGCGGGAACAGAGGGCGGCTATCTCTGCTGCGACTATGGATATCCAGGATACCAGCTGGTGAATGGGTTAAGGCGGGATAGGGCATCAAAAGCCTTGCTGTTCCGCAAACGTGAAGTATTTCGAGAGGATTTATCAAAAATGAACGCAATTATTGAAAAGCTGTTTTCAGGTAAAAAAGGCCCTAAAGCTGTTGCTGAGTGGGAAGCGCGAATCGAGGAGCTCGAGCGGGCAGAGTTAGAGCTAAGTGAGGAGTATTCAGAGCTTCGGTCTGATTACAGCAGTAAAGAGGCCTATTTAAAAAATGCTGAAGATAGTCTTAGCAGGTATGTGGCTTTGCCAGTTGCCGGGCAGCGAGTGCCTTCACCCAAGCAAGAGGAAGTCCAGAAACGCAAGCGTGAAGTGGCTATCTGCAAGGCTGAGTTTGAGCAGGCAGAAGCTGCATACCTTCCGGTGCATGAGCAGGTGCTGCAAATCCGCGAAGAGTTGAAACAATTGAGGGGCAGCCGGCCAAAAGTTACCAAGGCCGATCTGAAAGCGGTAAGGGCTGAGGTTGATGGTATTGCGGGCAAAATTGAATCCATTCGTGAGGCCCAAGAGGCTGCTGCCGATCCTGAGCAAGAAGCAGGTACGGCACAGCTACGTGAACAGGTTGAGAAAGCTACAGCAACCAGGGACTTGATAGCCGCAGACGTTGGCCTGAAAGAGGCGACAGAAGTTGACTTACAGAAGGCGCAGAACGCTTTGGAAGAGCTCAAGTCAAAGCTGGACAAAATCACAGCTGAAGAAGAGATGATGAAAGCTCGGAGCCGAGGATATGGGTTGCGTATTCAGCAGCTTGAAGCAGAGTTACATGCGGCCAAAGAGCTTCTGAAACAGATGGTCGAAAACTATTCTGAGGAGGTTTATGCCGAGGCGGCTAAGCGTGCTGCGGATGCCTTTGGGCAGTTGAAGGAGGCGTTCCTGGATATGAAGGCCGCGGACTTGATCAGCTATGAGCAGGGGCATCGAAACATAAAGATTGGCTGGTCGGCTGAATCGGTTTCTATCCAGTTTGGCGATCGCTATGTAGAGCCGAAGGGTTTCTCTGAAAGGTCTTTCAGACCTAAAGGCGAAGTGATCAGCGACCGTAAGACTAAGTTCATGGAAGCGGCTGGGCTCGCTTAAGCGGAACCTTCTGGGCTGGCTTGCGTTGGTGGGCCAGCCGTTACTAACAGTTTAGGAGGGGCAAAGTGTGGCTCATACCTTAAGTGTTCCACTGTCCGATACTCTAGTGCGCCGTTATAGCGCTGATATCGATATAAAGCGGCTGCGTGATCCCCGTAATGGGTTGCTGTTGAGCTACCACCAGAATCGAAACCGGGGTACCTACCATATCCGCCATTATCACCAAGGCCAAGATCGTTGGTACAAAATCGGTATTTGGCCGGACCTGCCTGTTAAGGTCGTTTCTGAAAAATTACCGGAGCTGCGGATTAAATTGGCTATTGATAAGGGTTTGGACTCTATTCAGATCAGTGCCTGGAAGACGGTAGGGGAGTTGTTAACCTGGTACCGAGATCGCTGCGCAACCAATTCCAAGTTATCTGAGCCGCGCAGGACGGGTATTGTCAGTGCGATCAACGCCCAGCTACTACCCCGGGTTGGTGACTTGTTATTGTCAGATGTTACCCACAAGCGTATTGATACGGATCTGATTTGGCCATTGCAGGCCAGCTACGAGCTATCTTATGTACGGTCGATCTATTCAGTTATGCGCACGGCATTTAGCCAAGCAGCACGGCTGAACCAAATCCAGAGCAACCCCCTGTCAGAGTTGGTATTCAGTGCGTTCATTCAGGCTAAAATCCAGCCCAAACCTGCCGCCCTGAAGGTTCAGGACTTACCTGGTGCGCTGGAGCGATTACCAGAGCTGCCGGCAAGGCGGCGCCTCTTACCCCTGTTGATGTTGTTGCACGGTACTCGGATTACAGAGACAGCCAGTCTTCGTTGGGACTGGATAGACTGGAATGCGGCCGAAATGGAAATTCCTGCCAGCATGACCAAAAACCGCCAAGAGCACTCTATTCCCCTAACTCCTTTGGCTCAGCACCTGCTACGTGAGCATAAACGGGTGCAGCGCCGATACGGTCAAAGTGTTTGGTTGTTTCCAGGTTCTAGCGGGCGTCCAATCGATAAGAATGTGGCCAATGATCTGTTCAAACAGCTGAGTGATGGCGCCTGGACTAGCCATGATCTGCGTAAGCTGGCACGTACGCGCTGGGTTGATATGGGAGTGGATTATATTGTTGGAGAACAGCTGTTAAATCACAAGCTGAAAAACTTGGATGCGGTATATATCCATACTTCTATGCAGGCTCAAAAGCGGGCGGCACTTGAACAATATCATACGTGGCTACAGGCGATTGTTCCGCGCGAGTGGTTTGCAATTGAGAAGCCTAAGTGAGCGTGTGTGGAACGAGGGCGGGGCTGCTCAGTAGATGAACGCAATGCTAGCGATGACGGGGGGGGCATAGGTACTGCCATATAGATACCACAGGAGGATGTGCCTCTTGCCTGTTTTAAGGATCAGTGTTTTACTAAGTCGCGCTGGAGAGGTGCTCCTTCCAGCCCGGCTGACCATGTAATGGCAGACGGTTGGTCGTACACATAAGTGGCGGCTGCCGTATCGATTGCGTTAAGCGACGAGCGGATTTCTTTCTAACCAAAGGATCTGCTGATGAATCGCTTAAAGTCCTTGCGTAAAACCGCCTATTCCAAACAGAACAAACGCTGCTACTACTGCAACGCCCCTATGTGGCTAGGTAGTGCAGATGGCTTCTGCGATACATATTCCCTCTCTAAGAAAGAAGCTAAACGCCTTCAATGTACGGCAGAGCATCTCAAAGCCAGGCAGGACGGAGGGGGAGACCAGGCCGCCAACGTGGTGGCCGCTTGTCAGTTTTGTAATTCCACTAGGCATAAGAATCAGGGAAATGCGAAAGGGCCGTCATCCTACCGAAGTCATGTTCAACGCCGCATCAAGGCGGGTCACTGGCACCCTAAAGTGCTGTTGCACAAAATAGGATTGGCCGCTGAAAAGTAAAACGGGGCCCCTAGCTTTGCAAACACTACCGCGGGGCAGGTGCAACCACGCGGTTCACGGTATTTTTTTGGTGTTTATAGCGCCTCACCACCATAGGGTATAAAGTATATTTATTTCAATGAGTTGGCTTTGTCCAAGGTGGGGATTATGACGTTTGAAGAAAAGGTGGATTTATTGAGAGGAGTGCTTACCAAGAGTTTTCAGGCGATGGTAGATATGGGGTTTGTTCGTCTCGATGAATGTAAGGGCGGTTTTGCCATTAGTGCCGACAAAGCAAAGGAGTTATCTGCTCGTGGGCTGGGGGCCGCGGCTTCGATCGATGATAGTAGCGGCAAGCCCGTAATGTATTTCGACCCCGGGATGGATCCAAAGGGTTTGGTCTGGGTTGCCACACATGAGGCGGTTCACCTTGCGCAGATAGCTAAAGGGGATTTCGAGCCGAGTTTTGGATATGTTCTCTGGAAGGGGCAGAGGTTTGAAGGCTTGGATGCCTCTGATCCCAACTACTTTTCCAAAGACCACCAGCCTTGGGAGCACGAAGCGGCAAAGATAGAGAAAGAGATACGAAAACAGATAGGTCTTGGTTCTATAGACGCTGCGCTAGAGTCAGTTGATCACTAGAAGTGTAAGGGATAACCGGTCTGCGCAAATAACTGCGATACCATAGAGAACAGACATTGTTACTAACTCATCTGCAGCCTATGGGCAGCCTCAGTTTTTGCTGTGAGTGCTTGCTAACTCTGTAGGTGGTACCAGCGGCCGGACTCGAACCGGCACACCCGTTAAGGCGGGGGATTTTGAATCCCCTGTGTCTACCAATTTCACCACGCTGGCACTGTCTGACGGGGCCTGATGAACAGTGGCTCCGTGCAAGTGAAGGCGCATATTATATTTGTCTTTACTCGTTCGTCAATCAGGACTGAAAAAAACCTTCCATTCAGGTAGAATCGGCGCTTTCCAACAGGCTTCCAGTTTGAATTCATGCAGGTAAAAGATTTCTACTTCGAGCTGCCGGAGGAGCTGATTGCGCGCTACCCTCTGGAGCAACGCAGCGCCAGCCGGCTGCTGTGCGTTGACGGCAATACGGGCGAACGTACCCACCGTCAATTTTCCGATCTGCCCTCCATGCTGCAACCCGGCGATTTGCTGGTGTTCAATGACACCCGCGTGATCCCGGCGCGCTTGTTTGGCCAGAAGGCCAGTGGCGGCAAAATCGAGATGCTGATTGAGCGTGTGACGTCTGACAGCGAAGCGCTGGCGCATATCCGTTCCAGCCGTGCTCCCAAACCGGGCACTGCATTGACGCTGGAAGGGGGGCTTGAAGCCGAGGTGGTCG
This sequence comes from Marinobacterium stanieri, assembly GCF_900155945.1. GTDB lineage: Bacteria > Pseudomonadota > Gammaproteobacteria > Pseudomonadales > Balneatricaceae > Marinobacterium > Marinobacterium stanieri. The sequence continues at coordinate 285,074 of NZ_FTMN01000006.1, read as the reverse complement.
GCCGCCAGCAGAACCTGTTCGAGGTGCGCTTTACCAACCTTGAGGGGCATCTGGTCAGTGCGCTGGAAGAGTATGGTCATATGCCGCTGCCGCCGTATATGAACCGCGAAGATCAGTTGTCGGACCGTGAGCGCTATCAAACGGTGTATAACCGCAAGCCTGGTGCCGTTGCCGCGCCGACGGCCGGTCTGCATTTCGACGAGCCGCTGCTGGAACAGCTCAAGGCGATGGGCGTGGAGCAGGCGTTTGTGACCCTGCATGTGGGAGCGGGTACTTTTCAGCCGGTGAAAGTGGATAACATCCATGATCATCACATGCATGCTGAATATATCGAAGTCTCTGAAGAAGCCTGTGCGGCGGTGAAAGCGGCACAGGCGCGCGGCAATCGCGTTATTGCCGTGGGCACCACCAGTGTGCGCTGCCTGGAGACTGCGAGTCAGTCCGGCGAGATCGAGCCATTCTATGGCGATACGGATATTTTTATCTACCCCGGCTATCGCTACCGCACCGTGGAAGCCTTGATTACCAACTTCCACCTGCCTGAATCGACCCTGCTGATGCTGGTCAGTGCCTTCTCCGGTCATAAGGCGATGATGGATGCCTATGCCGAGGCTGTGGCCGAGCGTTACCGTTTCTTCAGTTATGGCGATGCCATGTTTTTGACCCGTCGCGAGGCGACGGACGAGGAGTCAGCGTGAGAAAAGAATGTTTCATGAAGTTCGAAACCACGACCACTGAAGGCAAGGCTCGTCGTGGACGCTTGACCTTCCCTCGTGGTGTGGTGGAAACCCCGGCATTTATGCCGGTCGGTACCTATGGCACCGTGAAGGGCATGACGCCGCGTGATATCGAGGCGACAGGTGCGCAGATTATCCTCGGCAACACCTTCCATCTGATGCTGCGCCCCGGTACCGAAATCGTGCAGCAGCACGGTGATCTGCATGACTTCATGCAGTGGAAAGGCCCGATCCTCACCGATTCCGGTGGCTTCCAGGTGTTCAGCTTGGGCAAGATGCGCAAGATCAGCGAGCAGGGCGTGACCTTCCAGTCACCGGTGAACGGTGACAAGGTGCTGATGACGCCGGAAAGTTCCATGCAGGTTCAGCGCGAACTGGGCTCAGACATTGTCATGATCTTCGACGAATGCACGCCTTATCCTGCGACCCACAAGGAAGCCGCTGATTCCATGCGCCTGTCCATGCGCTGGGCACAGCGTTCCAAGGATGCCCATGGCGACAGCCCTTCGGCGCTGTTCGGCATCATCCAGGGCGGCATGTATGAAGACCTGCGTGACGAGTCTCTGGAAGGCCTGACCGAGATCGGCTTCGATGGTTATGCCATCGGTGGTCTGTCCGTGGGTGAGCCCAAGGAAGACATGAAGCGTGTGCTGGATCACCTGGCGTGGAAAATGCCGGAAGACAAGCCGCGTTACCTGATGGGTGTGGGCAAGCCGGAAGATCTGGTTGAAGGCGTACGCCGCGGTGTGGATATGTTCGACTGTGTGATGCCGACCCGTAACGCGCGTAACGGTTTCCTGTTTACCCGCAACGGCATCGTCAAGATCCGTAATTCGTCCAATAAAACGAATACCGCACCTGTGGATGAAACCTGCAGCTGTTATACCTGTCAGAACTTCAGTCGTGCCTATTTGCACCATCTGGACAAGTGCCGCGAAATCCTGGGCGCACACCTTAATACCATCCACAACCTGCACTACTATCAGGAGCTAATGGCTGGTTTGCGCAACGCTATTGAACAGGGTAAATTGAGCGACTTTGTAGACGAATTCTATCGTCAGCGGGGACAGGAAACCCCACCGCTGACGGCGTGAAGCGAATACTTTTCACTGTAATCGGGAGTACAACCTGAATGAGCTTTTTCATCTCTCCGGCGCTGGCCGCTGATGCCCCTGCCGCGGGCGCAATGGATCCGGGTATGTTCAACATCCTGTTCCTGGTCGGTTTCGGTCTGATTTTCTACTTCTTCATGTGGCGCCCCCAGGCCAAGCGCGCCAAAGAGCACAAAAACCTGCTGGCTAACCTGGCCAAGGGTGATGAAGTGATCACCGCTGGCGGCATCATCGGCAAGGTTATCCGTCTGAACGACGACTACGTGGTACTGGAAGTGTCTGAAGGTACCGAGCTGAAGTTCCAGAAAGCCCATGTGGCAGCCGAACTGCCGAAGGGAACGATCAAAAGTATCTGATCTCCCGTCTGAGTGATCCAGCGCCACTGTTCAGGTGGCGCTTTTGTTTTTGGTGAGGACCGAGCACGATGCTCAACCGCTACCCCCTGTGGAAAAACCTGATGATCCTGCTGGTACTGGTGATTGCCGGTATCTACGCAGCCCCCAACCTCTATCCCGATGATTTCGCTGTCCAGGTATCCAGCACCCGTACCACCGAGGTGAATGCCAATACCCTGACGCAAATTGAATCCGCCTTGCAGACGTCCGGTATCGATACCAAGGACGTGGCTTTGCAGGAAGACGGGGGTGCTCTGGTGCGCCTGGGCACATCCGATGCTCAGTTGGCCGCCAAGGAAGCGATCGCGGATCAGCTGGGTAGCGACTATGTGGTAGCGCTGAACCTGGCACCGACGACCCCTGACTGGCTTAGCAGCCTGGGTGCAGGCCCGATGAAACTGGGCCTCGACCTGCGTGGCGGCGTGCACTTCCTGCTGGAAGTGGATATGGCACAAGCCGTAGGTCAGCGTCTGGATGTCTATGTCAGCGAGATCAAGACCAAACTGCGTGAAGAAAAACTGCGTTACCGCGTGGTTGATCACCTGGATGATGGCCGTCTGGCGATCCGCTTCGTCGATGCCGAAGCCCGTGATGCCGCGTCCAGCCTGCTGCTGCGCACCTATCAGGAGTTCCTGGTGGACAGCCAGGATGTGGATGGCGATGCCTGGTTGTACGTCAACCTGACCGAGCAAACCATCCGCGAGATTGAAGATTATGCAATCAAGCAGAACCTGACCACGCTGCGTAACCGTGTCAACGAGCTGGGTGTGGCCGAGCCGCTGGTACAGCGTCAGGGTCGTAACCGTATCGTGGTACAGCTGCCGGGCGTGCAGGATGCTGCCGCTGCCAAGCGTATTATCGGTAAAACGGCCAACCTGGAGTTCCGTCTGGAAGCGGGGCCGGATGCCAGCCGTGCTACAACTGAAACGTATGGCTTCCGTGATACACCGGAGCGCACCGCCAATCTGGAAAAAGACGTGATCATCACCGGCTCCAGCGTGTCCAACGCTCAGGCAGCCTTTGATGAAAACGGCATGCCCCAGGTATCCATTACACTGGATGCCAAGGGCGGACAGATGATGAGCCGTGTTACCCGTAACGCCATCCAGCGCCGCATGGCGGTGCTGTTTGTTGAGCACAAGCAGCGTACGCTGGTGCAGACCATTGATGGCGAGCGTGTCGAGAAGCGTATTCCGTATACCGAGAAGGGCTTGATCTCTCTGGCCACTATTCAGAGCACCCTGGGCAACTCCTTCCGTATTACCGGTCTGGATAGCGCTCAGGAGTCCTCCGAGCTGGCGCTGCTGCTGCGTGCCGGTGCCCTGGCCGCTCCGATCTACTTCGTAGAAGAGCGTACGGTTGGCCCGAGCCTGGGTGCTGAAAACATCGAACTGGGGACCCTGTCAGTCAAGATCGGCTTCGCGCTGGTGCTGGTGTTCATGCTGGTGTACTACAAGGTGTTCGGTCTGCTGGCGAACGTGGCCTTGACCTTGAACCTGGTGTTGCTGGTGGCAGTGATGTCGTTGATGTCGGCAACACTGACCTTGCCGGGTATCGCCGGTATCGTGCTCACCGTGGGTATGGCAGTGGATGCCAACGTTTTGATATTTGAACGTATCAAAGAGGAACTTAAAAACGGCCAGCCGGTCCAATCGGCTATCCACAGTGGTTTTGCTCGCGCGTTCACTACCATCCTCGATGCCAACGTTACAACGCTGATTGCCGCAGTAATCCTGTTTGCCATGGGCACAGGCCCGGTCAAGGGCTTTGCCGTCACCCTGTCGGTCGGCATTCTGACCTCCATGTTCACCGCGCTGCTGGTTACCCGTGCACTGGTCAATCTGGTGTATGGCGGCCGCAAGCTCAATAAAGTGATGATCTGAGGAGACCCCCATGGCTACAGGCAAGATTTATAACTTCATGGGTGTTCGCAAGCTGGCGCTGGCGTTCTCCCTGATTCTGATGCTGGTTTCGATCGGCTCCCTGGCTGTCAACGGCCTCAAGTTCGGCCTCGACTTTACTGGCGGTAGCCTGGTTGAGATCGGCTATGAACAGCCGGCAGATCTGGAGCAGGTGCGCTCCAGTCTGCAGACGGCAGGCTTCCAGGATGTCACCGTGCAGACCTTCGGTTCACCGCGTGACGTATTGATTCGTCTGCAGGCAGACCATGATCCCAAGCTGGGTGACAAGGTTCTGCAGGCACTGGAAGATGGATCGAATCAGAGCCTGGAACTGCGCCGTAACGAGTTTGTGGGTTCACAGGTCGGTGAAGAGCTGCGCGAGCAGGGTGGTCTGGGCATGCTGCTGGCACTGTTCATGATCATGGTGTACCTGGCGTTCCGCTTCCAGTTCAAGTTCTCCATAGGTGCGGTTGTCGCGCTGGTGCACGATGTTCTGGTGGTACTGGGCTTCTTCTCACTGCTGCAGGTCGAGTTTGACCTGACAGTGTTGGCAGCAATACTGGCGGTAATCGGTTACTCCCTGAACGACACCATCGTGGTGTATGACCGTATCCGTGAAAACTTCCGCGTACTGCGAAAGGGCGATGCCGCCGAGGTGATGAACACCTCGCTGAGCCAGACCCTGAGCCGTACGTTGATGACCTCCATCACCACGTTGCTGGTGCTGGTGGCTTTGTTCTACTTCGGTGGTGAAATGATCCATGGCTTTGCCATGGCACTGCTGGTGGGTGTGCTTATCGGTACCTACTCCTCTATTTATGTGGCGGCCAATGCGTTGTTGATGATGAATATCACGCGCGAAGATCTGCTGCCGCCGCAGAAGGAAGAAGGAGAAGAGGGCGAGGAGCTACCCTGATATTACAAAGCCGGCAATCGCCGGCTTTATTTTTTACATCTGTAGCAGCTATTCTGGAATGCATAAGCCGAAAAGGCAGGCGGTTACAGACAAAAATGGAATATGAATGACTAAGAATTGGCAAGAGAAAGATCCCAATGCTCAGCTGGAAGCTGAAAAATATGCGCAGCCGGTACCGAGCCGCGACTTCCTGCTCAACTTTCTCGAAAAATGGGGCGCGCCGATTGGCCACCCCGCACTTTGCCGTGAACTCGGCGTTGAAGATGAAGATGGTATCGAGGGCGTGCGTCGCCGATTGATCGCCATGTGCCGCGACGGCCAGCTGATTTCCAACCGTCGCAACGAATATGGCCTTATCCGCAAGATGGATCTTATTTCCGGTCGGGTGATTGGTCACCGTGACGGTTTTGGCTTCCTCAAGCCGGATGCTGGTGGTGATGATCTCTTCCTCAGCCCACGTAACATGCGTGAGGTGTTTGATGGCGACCGTGTACTGGTTCAGTCCATCGGCCTCGACAGCCGTGGCCGCCGTGAAGGCAAAATCGTGGAAGTACTGGAGCGCAACACTACCAAGGTGGTCGGACGCTTTGACGGTCATGGCGGCTTCGGTAGCCTGATCTGCGAGAACCAGCGCATCACCAACCAGGTGATGATCATTCCTGACCCGACCACGGGTCTTGAATATGAAGACGGTCAGCTGGTAGTGGCGGAGATTATTCAGCACCCGAACCGCAAGCAGCCGGCACGCGCCCGTGTCATTGAAGTACTGGGCGACCGCATGGCGCCGGGTATGGAAATTCAGGTTGCTATCCACAACTACGAAATTCCTGACGAGTTTCCGGAAGATGTGCACCAGGAAATTGGTGAGCTGACGCCGGAAGTGCGCGAAGAGGATAAGCAGAACCGTGTGGATCTGCGTGATCTGCCCTTCGTCACCATTGATGGTGAAGACGCCAAGGACTTCGATGACGCTGTGTACTGCGAGAAGAAAACCTTTGGTGGCTGGCGTCTCTGGGTCGCCATTGCGGATGTCTCCTACTATGTGCGCCCGGATTCGGCGCTGGACCAGGAGGCGGTCAAACGCGGTAACTCGGTGTATTTCCCCGAGTTTGTGGTACCCATGCTGCCGGAGCTGCTGTCCAACGGTCTCTGCTCGCTGAACCCCAAGGTCGATCGTCTGGCCATGGTGTGTGAGATGACGGTAAGCCGTGCTGGCAAGCTGTCCGGTTACAAGTTCTACGAAGCCGTGATCAACTCCAAGGCGCGTCTGACCTACACCAAGGTTGGCGCCATGCTGGATCAGGAAAACGAGAGCTGTGCACCCTTGCGCCAGGAATATGCACATGTGGTCAAGCATATTGACCAGCTGCATAACCTGTACAAATCACTGCGCAAGGCCCGTGACGAACGTGGCGCCATCGACTTCGATACGGTGGAAACCCGCATCGTCTTCGACCAGGTGCGCAAGATCGATGAAATTGTGCCGGTACACCGTAACGATGCCCACAAGATCATCGAGGAGTGCATGTTGATCGCCAACGTGGCGACGGCACGCTTCCTGGCCAAGTATGGCAAGCCGGCGCTGTATCGTATCCATGAAGGGCCCAAGGCGCAGAAGCTGGAAAACCTGCGTGCCTTCCTGGGTGAACTGGGGCTGAATCTGCCCGGTGGTGAAACACCTGAGCCCAAGGACTACCTCAAGTTGGCCGATGCCATAGAGGGGCGTCCGGATCGTCATATCATCCAGACGATGATGCTGAGATCCATGCAGCAGGCGGTGTATAGCCCGGAGAATCTGGGGCACTTTGGTCTGGCCTACAACGCCTATGCCCACTTCACGTCGCCGATCCGCCGCTATCCGGATCTGTTGGTGCATCGTGCCATTCGTGGTGCCATTCACGGTGAGGCCAAGGTGAAGGGCGTCGAGCGTCCGAAGAAATTCGAAGCCAACAGCGCCTTCAAGTATCCGTACAGCAATGAGCAGATGCTGGTGCTGGGTGAGCATTGCTCCATGACCGAGCGTCGTGCCGATGATGCCACCCGTGATGTGGTCTCCTGGCTCAAGTGTGAGTACATGCAGGATCAGATCGGCGAGAGCTATCCGGGTGTGGTGTCAGCCGTGACCGGCTTTGGTGTCTTTGTCGAGCTGGAAGACCTCTATGTGGAAGGACTTATCCACATTACGGCTCTGCCCAGTGACTACTACCACTTCGAAGCGGCCAAGCAGCGTCTGGTAGGGGATAGAACCCGCCGCGTGTTCAAGCTGGGTGATCGCGTCGAGGTGCAGGTGGTGCGTGTTGACCTGGATGAGCGCAAGATCGACTTCGAGCTGGTGGGCGAGCCGGATCAGGGCAAGCCAAAGAAGAAACTGACTCAGCGTGAAAAACTGGCCAAGGGTCAGGTGGGTGATGGACGCTCCAAGCCCAAATCCCAGTCGCGTGGAGGTCAACGCGGAAAAAAGCCTGAAGGGCGTGCCAAGGGAGCCGCTCATCGCGGTAAGAGCGATGACAAAAGTGAGGCTCCCAAGCATAAGCCCAAGAAGGCCCGTAAACCCAAGCATCCGCCCAAGGCCCGTCGCAAGAAGGCCTGAGGTTGGAGCCTGCCTGCCGGATTAACCGATCCGGTAGGCCAGGGCGGCTGGTCCCAGCTGCCAGGCGACATACCCCAGTGTGAGTATCAACAGCGCGCCCAGCCAGCCTGGCGGCGCCAGTGTTTTGGCTGGATAGCGGTACAACCAGATCCGGTACACCGCCGCTACCGCCAAACCCTCCGCAATGCCCGCCACTACATCCAGTGGCCAATGCACCCCCAGTAAACAGCGAGACAGCCCGATCAACAGAATCAGTGGTGCTGCCACCAGATAACTGTTGTGCCGCTGTGCATGAGGGCGGTTGTGGGCCCACCAGGTGCAGGTCAAACCTATCCAGGCTGCTGCTGCAGAGGCGTGCCCGCTGGGGAAGCTGAAGGTGGTCAGAGCTGCCTGTTCGGGTCGGTCAATCGCAAACAGGTGCTTCAGCAGGACATTCAATGCAATGACGGTGAGAGTGCCCAAAATCACGCCCCAGGCCTGTGTCTGACGGAGCCAGAGTGCACCAAAGAGGCTGGTGGCCAGTGCCAGTATCAGTGCCAGCTCCAGATCGCCCAGCAGGGTGACGGCAAGAACCGTTTTGGGCAGCAGCGCACCCAGCGCACTCAATGTTGGCAATAGCGTCTGGTTCAGGTTCTCGCCTGAAGGGCTTAGGGTCAGGGCCGTGCTCAGTAGCAACAGGCCGGCGGTGCTGATCAGCATGACCAAAGGGGAGGGTGGCCAGGGGCCCGGCAGTAACTGGCCTAGCCGCTGTGACAGTACGGAATCAGGGTGCAGGCGGTGATGTAGCTGTTGCCACGCCAGCAGCACAAACACGAGACCAGCCACCAGCCAGAGCAGAGGCTCAAGTGCAGGTGGCATGGCTTGCAGACCGCGGCCGGTAAAGTAGCCGGGCAGCAGGTATGCCGGTGCCCAGCCCAAAGCCGATAGCAGGTTGTACAGCATGAAGCGGGGTGTGGGCATCTGGCAGCTGCCGGCAGCAAAGGGAATCACCGGTCTGAGCGGGCCGATGAAGCGCCCCAGCAAAATACTGAGACCACCCCAGCGGGCAAAAAACCGTTCCCCCTGCTCCAGCCATGCCGGATGGCGCTTCACCAGACTCAGGTTGCGGATGCGATCAGTGCTGTGTTTGCCAAGCCAGAAACTGACACCATCACCCAGCAGAGCGCCTGCCAGTGCCATTGCCAGGCAAGCGCCAAGATCCAGGCCACTGGAGCCTGCGGCAAAGGCCAGTGCGAACAGCAAGGCGACGCCGGGCAAGACCAGGCCAACAAAAGCCAGAGACTCGGCGGCGGCAACCCCAAGAATCAGGCTGAGCACGGCCCAGGCGGGTAGATTGGGCAGGGTAATAAGTGTTTCTTCAGGCACGGGTAAAATCCATTTCCGGTTGGGCTCAGGCATACGGGCCAGCGGCCTGTCTGATATAATTACAGTCTAGTGCTGGTGATGCCAGCGGTGCTTTATCAAACGGAAGGGTTCGATGAACGAAATCATCCTGCTGACAGTCTCCGGCGATGACCGTCCCGGTGTGACATCGGCAATCACCGGAATTCTTGCTCGCTACAACATCAATGTTCTCGATATCGGCCAGGCGGTTATCCACAACACCCTGTCGCTCGGTGTGCTGATTCAGGTGCCTGAAGAGCTGGAATCTTCGCCTTTGCTGCGGGATCTGCTGTTCAAGGCGCATGAAATGAAAATGCAGGCGCGCTTTGAGCCGGTCGAAAGTGAAGCCTATGAGCAATGGGTATCGGGTCAGGGCAAATCCCGCCATATCATCACACTGCTGTCTCGTCAGATCAGTGCCGAGCATATTGCCCGTGTAACCACCATTGCGGCTGACCATGGCCTCAATATCGACAATATCAGCCGTTTGTCCGGTCGTATCTCCCTGCAGCAGGAAGCCTGTAACAAGACGCGTGCCTGTGTTGAGTTCTCGGTGCGTGGCCTGCCGGCCGATGCGGCAGCCTTGCGTGAAGAGTTCCTGAAGGCGGCCAGCGATCTGGGTGTGGATATCGCCTTCCAGAAGGATGATATCTATCGTCGTAACCGCCGTCTGGTGGTGTTTGATATGGACTCGACGCTGATCGAGGCCGAGGTCATCGACGAGCTGGCCAAGGAAGCCGGCGTGGGCGATCAGGTGATTGAAATTACCGAGTCTGCCATGCGTGGCGAGATCGATTTTGACGAAAGCTTCCGTCGCCGTGTGGCACTGCTGAAAGGGCTGGACGCTTCGGTACTGGAGCAGATCGCCGAGCGCCTGCCGCTGACCGAAGGCGTGGCTGAATTGGTGTCTCACCTGAAGGCGATGGGCTTCAAAACCGCCATCCTGTCCGGCGGTTTCACCTACTTTGGCCGCTATCTGCAGGACAAGCTGGGCTTCGACTATGTTCACGCCAATGAGCTGGATATCAAGGATGGCAAGGTGACCGGTGAAGTCACCGGCCAGATCGTCAATGGCGAGCGCAAGGCTCAGCTATTGCGTGAAATTGCCGAGCGTGAAGGTGTGCGTCTGGAGCAGACCATTGCCGTGGGCGATGGTGCCAATGACCTGCCGATGCTGTCCATTGCCGGCCTGGGTATTGCCTTCCGTGCCAAGCCGCTGGTGCGTCAGAGTGCCAAGCAGGCGATCAGCACGCTGGGGCTGGATGGCATTCTGTACCTGATCGGCTTCCGCGATCGCGACAGCGAGACGCTGGTCTAGTCCTTCCTGTCAAAGCCGGCCAGGTCAGTTATCCTGGTCGGCCTCTCCAAAGAAGTCATAATCCATATTCTCCCGCGGTGGCTGCAGATAGTGTCCCTGAATCAGGTGGATACCGGCACCGTAGAGCTGTGGAATCACCTGGGTATTTTCCACCTGCGGCGCAATCAGTGTCCGTTTCTGATGCAGCAGAGGTTCCACCAGGGTGCCAAGCGTTTCCATATCCAGGCTGTCACTCTGCAGGTCGCGCATGTAGGAGCCATCCAGCTTGACGAAGTTGGTGCGCAGCTCCTGGCGGACATGGTTGGAATTGGGTGAGCTGCCGAAGTGCTTCAGGCAGGTTCTGCAGTTGAGCTGCAACATGGCGCCCACAAAGCGCCGAGCCGACATCAGATCGACTGCCGCATCACTTTCACTGAGCTGGAAGATCAGCTGGGATGGACTGATGGACGTCTCTGTCAGTTTCAGTGCCAGCCATTCCGGCAGCTTGTTGCAGCGAATCGACGGACCTGACAGGTTGATGAAGAGGGAGACGTTCTGCGCCTTGCATTCCGGTGATTGCAGGGCCTTGAGGGCATGCTCGATCACCCAGCGGTCCAGTTCCCGCAGAATCTCCGGCTCGATGGTTTGAATGATGAATGCATTGGGCGATATCGCCTTGTTGCTGTCGCTGACCAGGCGCAGCAGTACCTCGTAATAGGCGGAAGGGCTCGCCGTGCGAAGCGGGACGACAGGCTGATACAACAGGCGGAAGCGGTCACGCTTGAGGGCATTGGCCAGACGCTTGTTCATGCGCCCATCCAGTTGCGTCAACTGGCTTTGTTCGGGGTTGTAAAGCTGTACGCCATTGCCCGGTCGGTTACCCTGGTGCAGGCTGGCAGCCGCTTTGCGAGCGTGATCAAGCAGCACCACCGGGTCGGGCGTACTGTCATTGATCATGGCAATGCCCACAGACACAGTGGTGTGGATGGATACCTGGTCAACGTCGCAAATATGATTACGAATCGCGTGGCAAAGCCCCTGACCCAGGCTGATCGCCTTGTCAGGGTCTGCGTTGTGCATCAGGATCATGAAGCTGTCATCATCCAGGTGGCCCAGCAGGTGGGCCGGGCTGACTTTCTGCTTCAATATGTGGGCAATGGCACGCAGGATCAGTGCTTCGCCATCGGCACCTACCTCGGCACGAATGATTTTCAGGTGATCCAGTCGCAACAGCAGCAGGCTGCGATCCTGGCCGCCGCGCAAGGCTCGTAGACATGCGGCCTCAAGGGCTTGCATACAGGCATGCTCATTCTGCAGGCCCGTCATCGGGTCGAGGCTGCGGAAGGCTTCTTCTTCGCACTCGGGCTCACTGATTTCCACCGCCTGACAAATCTTCCCTTCATACTCCACGGGCGACAGGCTCAGCATGCCTTCAAAGTGGGTCTGGTCAGGGCGGGTAAATGTGATCGTCTGAGGTTTGCTGCCATCGCCTCCGTTTGCTGCCTGGCGCAGGCACTGGGTCAGGCGGTCCTGCTGATTGCTGACGACAAATGCATGTAGCTGCCGATTGTTCAGGTGAGTATCGTCGATATAGCCGAGCAGGTGCGCAAAACTGTCGTTGCTGAACAGGATACGGCCTTCATACAGGTAGCAGATGGCGCTGTTCGAGTGCTTGACCAGGTATTGATTGCGTTCGCGCAGGTGCTTGAGCTCAGCATGCGTTGCTCGCAGCTCACGACGTTGTAACAGCTGTAGATACTGGCGCTCGATTTCATGCAGGATCCAGTGATGATCCGGTTCGGGTACGACAGCGGCAACCCCGAGTTTATGCAGCTCACTGGGTGCAATCACCTGGGCTTCAGGGGCCAGTACAATGACCGGCAGGTCGCGTTCCTGGAGCTTGATCCAGTCTAACGCTTGTTCCGGGCTCAGAGCGGGCCTGTAATCGCTTTTCCAGGTGAAAACCAATATATCCCATGCGCGTCTCTCAAATGCCTGTTGCAGGGCTTCCAGGTTCTCTATGGCCAGGCCGCGGGGTGCGAAATCCGCGTTGCGCAAGTTGGTCAGCAGAAGCTCCATGGCTGCGCCGTCACATTGTGCAAACAGGATGTTGATATTGCGGCTACCCGTATCGCTGTCCCGATAGGTGGTATGTTTTGAAAGTGCGGATAGGATCTGATCGGTTGAGCTGGTCATGCACACTCCGGGGGCTGTCAAAACGCATGTTCGTTTATCTTAGCCTAAACCTGGAACGAAGGAGAATATGCAAGGAGGAGATGGCAGGGGTAGCAGGATTCGAACCTGCGCATGCTGGAATCAGAATCCAGTGCCTTACCGCTTGGCGATACCCCTGCAATGTAGAATGGTGGCAATAGCGGGACTCGAACCTGCGACCCTCGCATTATGAATGCGATGCTCTAACCAACTGAGCTATATTGCCACACATAAGTGGCTGGGGTAGCAGGATTCGAACCTGCGCATGACGGGATCAAAACCCGTTGCCTTACCGCTTGGCGATACCCCAGCATTTGAAAGTGGTGGCAATGGCGGGACTCGAACCTGCGACCCTCGCATTATGAATGCGATGCTCTAACCAACTGAGCTACATTGCCAACTGCTTTCAAGGCCGCGAATTATTCCCTGTTTTTGAAATGCTGTCAACACCCTGAAAGCAAAGAAGTTTAAAAAAATTGAAGCAGGGTTCTTCAGGCGTGCTGGACGCTGGAATATGGCCGAATCAGTGAGACGAATCTGGCGGGATTCTGGAGGAAAAAAGACCTATTCAGCGGGCGTATCGATTGTTCTTAGCCGGAGCGTATGGCCCGGTGTTTCGCCAAAATATTCACGGTATGCCTTGGAAAAATTGCTCACATGGCTGTAGCCCACCGCGTTCGCCACCATTTTTACCGGAACACCGTCGTCTTCAATCAACTTGCGAGCATGTTCCAGCCGTTCCCGTCGCCAAAACTCGCGTGGGGAGCATTGTGCCGATACCTGAAACAACTGGTTCAGCTGGCGTCGGGTAATGCCAAAACGCTGGCATATGTCATCAGCCTTGAGGGGGGCGTCCAGGTTGTTGCGGATGTAGGACGTCAGGCTATCGAATATATGCTCGCCCCAGAGAGAGGCTCTGCCTTCAACGTCTGTATCGCTTGCCAGTATTGTCCGCGCCATCTCCGCCAGAATAGACATGGACACGCCTTCCAGCGCGATTTCCTGCAGTGGATCAGACGAACAGGTACTGGGTGCAAACACATTGGCCAACAGGCCGCGTAAACGGGTGTTGACCGTCACTTCACGGCTGACGACACCGGATTCGGGAAACGAGGAAAAACAGGCAAGGGCCCCGGGCAGCTGGTGTCCAAGCTGCTTGTGAAGACCGGAAATTTTACCGGCTACACCTATGTGTCGAAGTGTTTGACCGCCTTTCAGGTGAAAACGGGTGCCATTGTCTCTGACGCGATACATGATGCCGGATTGCGGCGTGATACGGTGCTGTATGCCATCCGGGGTTTCCAGCAGCATTTCGCCGCTTAGCAGAAGTACGCTGCAGAGCAGGTTGGGCAGCTCGGTATCAGCCGCATTAGTATCGATGACACAGTCACGCTGTACCCGGAACTCGGAGCGATAAAGCCTCAATATATTATTGAAATCAAAGCGTTGGAGTCTGCCCATGCCGCTGCCATCCGGCAGTGGAAAATCCTGGGCTTCAAAATCCCAGAGGGTCCGGTTATCGCTGTTCAGGTGTTCAAAATCATCGTTTTTGTTATTCATGGCGGGCCAAAGGCTGAGTCAGTTGGGGGCTAAACCACACAGTCTCTTTTACGCTACCAGAAGTTATCGAGTGTTCAAAACGCATAAAAATGCGCGAAAATCATAAAACAGAATACTTGAAGTGCATATCATTCAAATGCATCTTTAACCGATGCACATGGATTGGAAGCAAACACATTTCTCATTGAGCGATGCCTCGTTGCAGGCGGCTGCTCAGCCCTGGCTTGACCTGGAAATGCACCAGTTAAGCGGAGGGCCCTACCAGGGTGAGTGTTCAACATTGACCCTGGATGGCATGCACCTGGTGCATGAGCATCAGAATCAGGCCGTCCACAAAAGCGGCGTCACCCAGGGTAACCTCTGTGCAATTTCCATTGCGAAAACCGTCAGTCCGGGAATGCGCTTTTCACAGTTTTTAAACCCGATGGATTCCTGGCTCTATTATCTGCCCAGGGATGTGGAGCTTGATATCCGGGTAATGCCGGAAAGCGAAACCTTCTACCTGTGCCTGGATCAGGACTGGTTGCTGGAAAGCACACGGACACTTAACCAGTATGAAGGGGCACAGCAGCCGACTGGCCCTCAGGCGTTCCATAGTCAACACACCGCCAGGCTTATGGCCGATTTCAACGCACTCATTCACCGCAGCAACCCGGCAAGGCTGATGCCGTCAGACAACTGCGCCCGGCTGCTGCGAGATAGTGTCGTCATCGCACTCAGCCAGGCTACTGCGATTGATACCGGTGTCTGCCGCAGCGTCCGTGCCGGCTGGCGAGCCCAGCGGCTGGTCTCGACCGCCCGAGACTACATGGGTGCCTGCCTGCAAACAGGGCAGGTGCCTACCATCACCGATATCTGTGTGACGACTGGCGTATCGGAGCGCACGCTGCAATATGCCTTTCGCAGTGCCATGCAGCTCTCGCCCGTCGCCTACCTGCGTACCCTGAGACTCAACCGGGTACGTACCGATCTTCTGCTCGCTCTGCCAGCTCACACAACCGTGACCCAGATCGCCATGCGCTGGGGCTTTGTCCACCTGGGTGAGTTTTCCCAAGAGTACAAACGCCTGTTCGGGGAACGGCCGTCGGAAACCCTCGCACAACGCCCGGATTAAGCCTGAGGGATAACCTCGCTTTGCGGAATTCCGATAGTTGGCCAACACCTGTTTGACGATAATCAAACATTAAAACTCGAGCCAGCCATTGGGCCATCAAGCGTTTACAGGGAGGTTGTCATGAATCACGCCTATCGCGTCGTCTGGAACGAAGCACTCAACGTCTGGATGGCGGTTGCCGAGATCAGCCGCCGTAAGGGCAAAACCAAAGTCTCTGTCCTGCTCAGCGGTCTGCTGCTGGGTGCTTCGCCTGTGGAGGCGGTGGACGAAACCTTTACCGCGTCTTCCGGGAACTGGTCGGTTGGTGGCAACTGGGTGGGCGGTTCAGTGCCGGTTTCTGCGCCTGACCTGCAGTTGAATTTTGACAATTCCGCAGACGGGTCTTTCGAGACGACCCACGATCTTGGTGTTCTGAAGCTGAACAAGCTGAGTTTTATCTCGCCGCACTTGGGTTCCTCATCAATCTTCATCCATGCTGGTGACCCTGACACCGACAGGCTGATTTTTGACGGTGCAGACGCGGAAATCACGCAGTCTGCGCCTGATGGCGCTTCTTTTGCTACAAGGGTTTACACCAAACTGGAACTCCTTACTACTGTTAGAGTTACGACCGATAATCCCTCATCGACCGAGAAAGTGATGCTGTTTGGCGGTCTGTCCGGGAGCGGTGGCCTGACTGTTGGCAACGGCGTTAGCTTGCTTCTCTCGAAAGAAAGTGCAGGGCTCTATAGCGGCGATACTATAGTGGAGCTTGGAGGGCATTTGGTTAACAGTTCTTTAGTCCCCAACTCCCTCAGTACCGCTTCCCGTCACATTATTGATGGCACTCTCCGGATGGCTGGTTCCGGTGCCATCGGTAGCCTTGAGGGCAGTGGCCGAGTAGCGATGGGCTCGGGTGAAAGCCTGGCAGTAGGTGCCCTGGATACTGATACGATTTTTTCCGGGGTGATTGAAGAGATCACTCTAGACTCTCTCGCGAGTCTCATTAAAACCGGCAACGGCACCCTAACCCTGACCGGCGCCAACACCTACACCGGCGAGACCCGTATCTCCAACGGCACCCTGTCAGTACAGGATGGCGGCAGCCTCAGCCATGATGGGGCGTCGCTGTACGTGGGTGATACGGCCAGCCAGACCGGCACCCTGGAGATCGGGGCGGGCAGTTCGGTGACCAGTGAACGGTCGTCTATTGGCACCAGCGGTACCGGGGTGGTTCGTGTCGGTGGCAGCGGCGCACGATGGAAAGTGACAGAGCACCTCTATATGGGAAACTTAAGTGAGGGTAACCTTGAGGTCCTCGATGGTGGTGAAGTGGATGTTACCGGCATCCTGAGGGTGGGGGGTATGGCAACTGGCCATGCAACCGTGGATGGCCTCGGGTCGAAGCTTAATGCGTCTGAACTGACCTTGGGCTTTAATAGCAGCGGAATTCTGACCCTTGCGAACGGAGGTACGGTTTCAGTTGATGGAGGTCTTGGAAGAGTTTTTTTGGGGCATAATCGTGGTAGCCATGGCACCCTGAACTTTGGCGCCTACGACCTTGCTGCTCCGACCACTGCGGGCGTGCTCGACGCTGACCGTCTCGAAGTCTACCACTCCGGGACTGGTGCGGCGGGCACCATAAACTTCAATCAGACCGACACCCTCACCCTGGCGGCCGATATTCTTGAGGGCTTCTCAAAGGGAACGATTAGCGTCAACCAGCGTGGCACCGGCACCACCATCCTGACCGGCACGAACAGCTACTCGGGAGACACCAGGGTCTCTGGCGGCACCCTGCAGGGCAACACCTCCAGCCTGCCGGGGGATATCATCAATGACGCCCGGGTGGTGTTCGACCAGGGCAGCGCCGGCACCTACGCCGGCACCATGACCGGCGGCGGCACTCTGGATAAGCTGGGGGCGGGCGTTCTGGCGTTCACCGGCAACAACACCTATACCGGCGATACCACGGTCTCTGCCGGGACCCTGCAGATCGGTAATGGCGGTACCTCCGGCTCCATTGCCGGCAACGTGAACAACAACGGCTCACTGGTGTTCAACCGCGCCGATGACTCAACCTTCGCTGGCGCTATCAGCGGCAGCGGCTCCTTATCCAAGCAGGGCACCGGCACCCTGACCCTCACCGGCACCAACACCTACACCGGCGAAACCCGTATCGCCAACGGCACTCTGTCAGTGCAGGAGGGCGGCAGCATCAGCCATGGCGGGGCGCGGCTGTACGTGGGCGATACCGCCAGCCAGACCGGCACCCTGGAGATCGGGGCGGGCAGTTCGGTGACCAGTCACCGGTCTCATGTTGGCGCCGGCGGTACCGGGGTGGTTCGTGTCGGTGGTAGCGGTGCGCAGTGGCAGCTGACAGAGCGTCTCTACGTTGGTCACAGTAGCGAGGGTACCCTTGAAGTCCACGATGGAGGACAAATGGATCTACCCGGCGCACTGATCATGGGGGACTTCGTTGGCGTCAATGGTCGGGTAGCCGTGGAGGGCGCCGGGTCGAACCTCAAGGCAGGGCAACTGATTCTAGGATTTAACGGAAGCGGTACACTGACCCTGGCGAATGGAAGTACGGCTTCAGTCCAAGGGGGCAGCGGAGATGTTTATCTCGGAGTATATGACAGTGGTAATGGCACCCTGAATTTTGGTGCCTACGACCTTGCTGCTGCAACCACTGCGGGAGTGCTCGAAGCTGGCAGTCTCGAAATCGGCTCTGGAAGCGAGGGTACGGGTACCATCAATTTCAACCAGATCGATACCCTGACACTGGCGGCCGATTTTACGGAACGCCATGGCAGGGGCAATATCAACCAGCGTGGCGCCGGCACCACCATCCTCACGGGGGCCAATTCCTATTCCGGTGACACCACCATCTCCGATGGCACCCTGCTGGTCAATGGCTCCATTGCTGATTCAACGGTGATTGTCAGTGGTGGCCTGCTTGGCGGCGGCGGGGCGGTTGAGGGTGTCACGCTCAATGGCGGTACTCTGGCGCCGGGCAACTCCATCGGCATACTCAGCACCGGTGATGTGACCGCCAACACTGGCTCCACCTTGCAATTCGAGGTGGATAGTACCGGGGCTTCGGACACTCTGGCGGTGACCGGTGGCGTTACCCTGAACGATGGTGTAGTTATCGACGTCATCGCTCTGGATGCGCTAGACAGCCTGCCAATCCATAGTCAGCACATCCTGATCGCCAATGATAGTGCAGATGCCATTGGTGGCACCTTTACTCCGAGTGCCGGCAGCCTCGGCGGTGACGGTGAACTGTTTTCTGTTATTTCTAAGACAGGCGGGGATGGCAACGACCTGACGGCTGACAGCTACCGCACCGGCCTGACCCTTGCTGATGGTGCAACCTTCAGTGATCACCTCGCCTTCCCGGATCACTTCCCCGGTTTTACGTTTACCGTTGAGGGCACAGACGGTGCGACCTTTAGCGGCCTTCTGGGAGAAAGCTCTACGCCGGTATCCCTGAACAAAGAGGGGGCCGGTACCCTGGTTGTTACCGGCGCCAACACCTACACCGGCGGCACCACCATATCCAATGGCACCCTGGCTGTGCGCGATGGCGGCAGCCTCAGCTATGATGGGGCGTCGCTGTACGTGGGCGATACGGCCAGCCAGACCGGCACCCTGGAGATCGGGGCGGGCAGTTCGGTAACCAGTCACCAGTCTTCTATTGGCACCGGTGGTGGTACCGGGGTGGCTCGCGTCGAAGGCAGTGGTGCGCATTGGGAAGTCGACTCCCTCATCACCGGGGTTAGTAGTGATGGAACTCTGGAGCTTCGCGATAGCAGTGTAGTGGATGTCACCAACACCCTGGTCGTGGGGCGTGGAAACGGTGTCACTGGCCAGGTAACCGTGGATGGTGCCGGGTCGGCGCTTAATGCGTGGCACCTGACACTGGGCAATTCGGGACACGGCTCCATGACTCTGGCGAATGGAGGTACCACGTCAGTCCGTGGGGGCAGCGGGCAATTGTTTCTAGCAACTGACTCCGCCGGCAATGCCACCCTGAATTTTGGCGCCTACGACCTGATGAATCCTACCACCACAGGAACCCGGGAGACCGGCACCATTGAGGCTAAGGACGGCCCAAGTACCATTAATTTCAACCAGACCGACACCCTGACACTGGCGGCTGACATTCTTACATTTGGCGGCTCCGTCAGCGTCAACCAGCGCGGTACCGGTACTACCATTCTTACTGGCAGCAATACCTACAGGGACGACACCAGGGTCTCTGACGGCACACTGCTGGTCAATGGTTCGCTGGAGGACTCCCATATTATTGTCACCGGCGGTGAGCTTGGGGGGAGTGGTTCTCTGGGTAACGTCACCGTCAACAGCGGTACCATCACTCCAGGCAACTCCATCGGTACGCTTACGGTGGGCGGTGACTGGACCCTGGGGGCTGGGGCTGCCTACGAGGTGGAACTGATCGGTGGCGGCACCACCGCCGGTAGCCATAACGACCTGGTGGATGTGGCCGGCAGTGTGACCATTGAGGGCGGTGCCCTGTTCCATGTGACGCCGGAGAATGGAACGGATACAGGGCGCACAGGCTATTCCGATGGTGCCATCTATACCCTGGTTGAGTCCGGTAGTGGTTTGACCGTCAACGGTCAGCAGACGATTACCGACGACTATGCTTACCTGGATTTCCGCACTGACCATGATAGCGACAACTATTACCTGATCAGTGATCTACGGGTCATCACACCGCCACCAGAACCTGAGCCGGAACCCGAACCGGAACCCGAACCGGAACCCGAACCTGAGCCAGAACCTGAGCCAGAACCTGAGCCAGAACCTGAGCCAGAACCTGAGCCAGAACCTGAGCCGGAACCTGAGCCGGAACCTGAGCCGGAACCGGAGCCGGAACCGGAGCCGGAACCGGAGCCAGAACCGGAGCCAGAACCGGAGCCCGAGCCCGAGCCCGAGCCCGAGCCCGAGCCTATTCAGAGCTTCTGTCTCGATGGCATGTCCGGCAACCAGTGTCGCACCGGTGATAGTGCCTTCAAGCTGGCGGAAGGGCACCCAGTCTATGATCAGGTTCTGAATATGAGCGAAGCCCAGGCGAAGGCAGCGCTGAATGCGTTGTCGGGTGAGCTGCATGCCAGCACCCGTGCCCAACTGGCTACCCAGAGCGATGGTATCCGTTTGGCGGCACTGGAACGGCTGCAGTCCACACCAGAGCAAGCGGGCACCGGGCTCTGGTTCGATATGCTCTACAGCGATAGTGAGCAAGAGGGGGGGTACCGGCATAGCCCGTTTGGAGAGCCAGAGCCGTGGCCTCCTGCTGGGCGTTGATGGACAGCTGGAAAATGGCTGGCGCCTTGGTGTACTGGGCGGTTACCAGGACAGCGATATGGACCTTGACGCCCGGGCCTCCTCTGCCGAGGTGGATAGCCTGCACCTGGGAGTGTATGCATCCAAACGCTGGGACAACTGGCACTTGAGCCTGGGTGGTACCTTCGGTCAGCATCAGCTGGAGACGCAACGTCAGGCGCTGGGACAAACCTTGGCAGCCGACTACCACGCCCAGAGCTGGCAGGCTTTTGCCGAAACCGGCTATCGCTTCGAGTCCAGCACCGGCTGGGTGCAACCCTTTGTGGGGGTATCCTGGCAGAAGCAGCGCAATGACGCCTTCAAGGAGTCCGGCGGCTCGGCTGCTCTGGCGGTGGAGCGCACGGAATCGAGTACCGGCTTTGGTAGCGTCGGTGTGCGCGGTGGTGCGGAGTTGGGCGCAGATCCTTTGCCGGTTCGTGTGCAGGGCTCTATCAGTTGGCGCCATGCCTTTGATGATGTCGATACGGTCAGTGAGCACCGCTTCCTGGGAGGTGACAGTCGTTTCAGTGTTAAAGGAACGCCGATTGCCGAAAACACCGTCGTAATGGATGCGGGGCTTGTCGTACCGGTATCAGAGAATACCGATATCAGTTTCGGCTACCGGGGCGAGCATTCAGACGAGAGTGAGGTACAGGAGGGGTATATTCAGATGAGTGTGCGCTTCTAGTCCAGAAGCCTGGTCATGGCAGGCGAAAGCGAGATTGCCTGCCATGACGGGGCCTGGCACCGGAGTCGGTGTCAGGCGTCGTGCTTATACGTTGAAGCGGAAGTGGACTACATCACCGTCTTTGACGATGTATTCCTTGCCTTCCAGGCGCCAGCGACCGGCATCCTTGGCACCCTGTTCACCCTTGTGCTCGATGAAGTCATCGTAGCTGATCACTTCGGCACGGATGAAGCCTTTCTCGAAGTCAGTGTGGATAACACCAGCCGCCTGAGGCGCGGTAGCGCCGATGCGGACGGTCCAGGCGCGTACTTCCTTAACACCGGCGGTGAAGTAGGTCTGCAGGCCCAGCAGGCTGTAACCGGCACGAATCACGCGGTCCAGGCCCGGCTCTTCCATACCCATATCCTGCAGGAATTCGATTTTTTCATCGTCTTCCAGCTCGGAAATCTCGGATTCCAGCTTGTTGCAGATCGCCACGACTTCAGCGTTTTCGGTCGCCGCCAGTTCCTTCACCTGATCCAAGTACGGGTTGTCTTCAAAGCCGTCTTCAGAGACGTTGGCGATGTACATGGTCGGCTTGGTGGTCAGCAGGTGCAGGGTCGGCACCAGTTTCAGCTCGGCTTCATCCAGCGCCAGAGAGCGGACCGGCTGGCCTTCTTCCAGATGCGGAATCAGTTTTTCCAGCAGCGCCTTGGTGGCGATGGCTTCCTTGTCGCCACCCTTGGCGGTGCGCTGCACGCGCTGCAGCTGCTTCTCGCAGGACTCAAGGTCTGCCAGTGCCAGCTCCAGGTTGATGGTTTCGATATCTTCCAGCGGGTGGATGCGGTTGGCCACGTGGATAACATTGTCATCCTCGAAGCAGCGAACCACGTGGGCGATGGCATCGGTTTCACGGATGTTGGCCAGGAACTTGTTACCCAGGCCTTCACCCTTGGATGCACCAGCGACCAGGCCTGCGATATCGACAAACTCCATGGTCGTCGGGATCACCTTCTCGGGCTTGACGATCTCTGACAGCGCATTGAGGCGCGGGTCCGGCATGGGAACAATACCGGCGTTCGGCTCAATGGTGCAGAAAGGGAAGTTCTCGGCGTCGATGCCCGCTTTGGTCAGGGCATTGAAGAGCGTAGATTTGCCGACGTTGGGCAGGCCGACAATACCGCATTTGAAACCCATGCTTAGATCCTGTAGTTGAAGTTAGCCGTTGAAGCTGTGCAACTGATTCATCGCCTTGGCCCAGTCACCATGAATGGCGAGGGGCAGGTATCTCAGTGCTTCATCAATCGCCGCTTGCGTTTTGTCACGTTCGGACACCGGGGCCTTGCTCAGGACAAAGCCAGAGACCTGAGCGGCACTGCCAGGATGGCCGATACCAACACGCAAGCGGTAAAAATTCTTGTCGTTCCCCAGTTTACTGATGATATCGCGCAAGCCGTTATGGCCGCCGTGACCGCCGCCCTGTTTAATGCGCGCTGTTCCCGGTGGAATATCCAGCTCATCATGCACGACCAGTATGTCACTGGTGGGAATCTTGTAGAAATTGGCAAGTGCTGCCACGGCCTGGCCACTGCGATTCATGAACGTTGTCGGGATCAGCAGATGGACGGGGCGGTGGTCGATCAAGACCTTGCCGTAGAGGCCGAAGAATTTCTTCTCCGGTTGCAGGGGGGAGTGCTGGTGGGCAGCAAGCTGCTCCACCAGCTCGGCGCCGGCATTGTGACGGGTTTTGCTGTATTCGTTCCCGGGGTTGCCGAGACCGACGATCAGTTGAATCCGGTCGTTCATGCCAGTGCCTGTCGCCTAAGCTTACTTGCCGGCTTTGGCGCCACGCGGAGCGTAGCAGTAGCCAACACTCTGGTCGTGGTCTTCGCCGCGACGCAGGGCAACGATCTCAACACCTTCCGGCAGAGTGATGTCGGACAAGTGAGCAATCTGACCCAGTTCGATCTTGGACAGATCAACTTCCAGAACTTCCGGCAGATCTTTCGGCAGGCACAGGATTTCAACAGTAGAAGCTTCCTGAGCGAACTTGGCAGCAGCCTTGGCGGCAGCAGATTTTTCGAAGTTCACGAATGCCAGCGGCACCTGCAGTTTGATCTTCTGGTTGTCATCGATGCGCTGGAAGTCAGCGTGCAGAACAACCGGCTTGGACGGGTGACGCTGCAGGTCCTTGATGATGACCTTCTCTTCTTTACCTTCCAGGTTCAGAGTCAGGATAGAAGAGTAGAAGCCGTCTTCCAGCAGCATGCGGTACAGTTCACGTGCGATAACGGAAACTGCTTTCGGCTCGGAAGAACCGTAGATGATGCCCGGAACCAGACCTTCACGACGCAGGCGGCGGCTCGCACCCTTCCCCTGATCGTTACGGTCAACAGCGTTTACAGTAAAAATTGCCATGTTTAATACACCTTATATATTTAAACCGCATGCCTCCGCGACCAGATGCATGCGGTATGTGGTGGCTCCAGAGGAGCCGGACAGTTACACGGGGTTGAGCCCGTGGGTCAGCGCCTGTTCCTTATCGGAACATGGCACTAATGGATTCTTCGTTGCAGACGCGGCGTACCGCTTCTGCCAACAGCGGTGACAAGGACAGCTGACGGATCTTGTCACACTTCTGCGCCTGCTCGGACAGCGGAATGGTGTCAGATACAACCATTTCGTCCAGTTCAGAGGCGATGATGTTATTGATGGCCGGGCCGGACAGTACCGGGTGGGTCACGTAGGACACGACGCGCGCAGCGCCCTTGTCTTTCAGTGCCTTGGCAGCCTTGCACAGGGTACCTGCGGTGTCACACATGTCGTCGACCAGGATGCAGGTACGACCGGTAACGTCACCGATCAGGTTCATCACCTGAGCTTCGTTGGCGCGCTCACGACGTTTGTCGATGATGGCCAGGTCGCAGTCCAGCTGCTTGGCAACGGCACGGGCACGGACAACGCCGCCCACATCCGGGGATACTACGATGACGTCGTCATACTGCTGGTCGATGATGTCATCCAGCAGGATCGGTGAGCCGTATACGTTATCAACCGGGATGTCGAAGAAGCCCTGGATCTGGTCAGCGTGCAGGTCGACGGTCAAAACACGGTCGATGCCTACGCTGGAGATCATGCTGGCCACAACCTTGGCACTGATGGGTACACGGGCAGAACGCGGACGGCGGTCCTGACGAGCGTAACCAAAGTAGGGGATAACCGCGGTGATACGGGTAGCTGAAGCGCGACGCATGGCGTCAGCGAAAACGATCAGCTCCATCAGGTTATCGTTGGTCGGGGCGCAGGTGGACTGGATGATGAAAACGTCTTTACCGCGAACGTTTTCCTGAATCTCTACACTGACTTCGCCATCGCTGAAACGGCCTACATGTGCTTTGCCCATTGGGATATCGAGGCGTTCGACAACTTTCTGAGCCAGCTCCGGGTTTGCATTGCCGGTGAAGACCATCATTTTAGACACGGCGATTACCTTCTCGATTGCGTCGGAATTTGATGAAGAAGAGAGGAAGTCAGTCATGGTAATTGGCTGGGGTAGCAGGATTCGAACCTGCGCATGCTGGAATCAGAATCCAGTGCCTTACCGCTTGGCGATACCCCAGTCGTCTCCTGTGGTGCGAACCACGCTAAGAAGGCGCATATTCTCTACAAACCATTGGTAGAAATCAACCCCTGCGTCGCGAAATTCTGTCGGTTGTAAATCGGGACTACTTCAAGTCTCCCAGCGACTGAGGATTACGGTAAGGCGCAGATCCTCATGTTGCAAGCGTAGCTTCTCAGGCAGTGTCTGTCCTGCTTGAGTGGAAAAACGCATATATTCTACGCGCCAGCCGGCCTGAGTGAAACCGATAGCAGGGTCTGCAAGAGGCGTAGAGGGGAACTTGGGGTCGGCAAGGCCGCGAATCCAGAAACGGGCCTGGGACAGGGGCAGGTGCCAGCCCAGCAGTTTCTGCATCAGCGCTTCGGGGCTGCTGGCGCGATAGACCTGGTCATCACCGGACTGGCGCAGGCTGACGCCCGTATTGTCGCCTTCGATGCGCAGACCGCCCTGGCCCAGAGGGCCGGTGAGGGCAATGCGGTATTCGTCCTGCTGCTGCCACCAGTCCAGGTTGGCACTGTGGCTTTCACTGGCCATGCGGATACCGATCCGGCCTTCGGCCTGCCAGCTGTGTAATTGTGCAGCACTGGCCGGGTTGAACCCCTGCGGCGGAGCCGGTTGCCGAGCGAACTGGCTGCAGCCGGCCAGTGCAAGGCTAAGTGTCAGGGCAAGCAGGCGCTTCATGGTTGTTCATCCAGAGCGTCGACAGCCTCCTGCAGGTGAAGGTTGTCAGGTGTTTGTTCCAGACCTTCCTGCAGCATTTTCCGGGCGGTCTCTTGCTCGCCCAGTGCCCAGAGTACCTGTACCAGATGGCTGCGCACCTCCGGGTCCGGGTAGGTGTCGAAAGCACGCTGGAGAAAGTTCAGTGCTTCGCGGTTGCGTCCCAGTTTGTGCAGTACCCAGCCCATGGAGTCGAGAATGGCGGGGTCGGAGGGTTCCTGTTCCAGTGCCAGGCTGATCAATTGATGCGCACGTTCGATCTGATCGGGGGCATACAGCGTCAGGGTATAACCCAGGGCGTTCTGGATCATGGCGCTGTCCGGCTCCAGTGAATGGGCCTTGCGCAGATCGGCCAGCATGGATTCGCTCTGATCAGGTGTGGCAATCATGGCACGGGTGTAAAGGAGGTTGGCACTGGGCGGCAGGTTATTGATGGCGTCGGTCAGAATTTCCCGTGCGGTATCGATCAGGTCCTGACGCTGCAGCCACTCTGCATAAAGGATGGTCAGCGTTTCGCGGCGCTGCGGATGCCGGGCCACGTGATCTTCCACCAGCAGTTCAACCTCGGCTACCTGGTGTGGCTGGTCATAGAGTGACAGGGCACGGCTGAACGCCTGTACGGCGTTGGGGCCGTCTTCAACCAGCAGGAAGTGGTCCAGAGCCTGTTGGCGATGGCCCTGTTCCTGGGCAATGACGCCCAGATAAAAGTGCGGCTGCAAATTGTCAGGCTGTTTTTCCAGCAACTGCTGCAACAGCCTCTGGCTGTATTCGGGGAGGTCATTCTCCAGCAGCAGTAGCGCGAAATAGTACTCCAGCTGAGGGTCTACCCCTTCCTGCTCCACGACCTGTTGAATTGCAGTCCAGGCTTCTTCTGTTTGACCGGAGAGTAGCAGTAGCTGGGCTTGTACAGCTGCCAGTCGGGAATGGTTGGGGTTGTCCTGCATCGCCTTTTGCACCAGTGCCAGCCCTTTTTCAGGTTGATCCTGGCGGCGATAGAGTTCCGCTCGCTGCAGTACCAGTTCGGCCTGGGTCGGCTCTACCTGTAAACCCTGGTCGAGCAAAACCGCTGCCGCGTCCGGTTGTTGCAGGCGTTGCAGCAGGAGGACGCGGGTGAGCAGGTAATCCAGGCGTTCAGGGTCATCGCCGCTGATGCGGGTGAGCAGCTGGTAATACTGGCCGGCCACTTCCGGCGACATCTGGTCGGCTTGAGTCGTGATCAGGGTCAGTGCTTCATCGCCACCCTGTTGCAGCACTTTTTCCAGCAAGGGAGCGGCTTCTTCAAAGCGGCCTTCGTGCAGCAGGATATTGGCCTGAATGTGCAGAGGCTCCAGTGCATCAGGCGCATAGCGGCTCCAGAGGGTGCTGGCTGCCAGCACCCGTTTGGGGTCACGCAGGAATTGAGCGATGCGTGTGGCGCGTTCGGCAACGGCTGCGTCCTGGGTGGCCTCGGCCTGGCGCAGATAGGCCTCCAGCGCCTCGTCGAAGCGGCCCTGTTTGCCCGCCAGTTCAGCGCTGAGCAGGTCATACAGGCTGTCGGCATTGAGCTCTCCGGGTACCTGGGGCGATACCTCGAACGGCCGAGTAGAGACCGACTCCGGGGCCTGGGTAAGGCTTTGTTGGGCACATCCGGATGCCAGCAACAGGGCTGTAACGCTGATCAGCTTGGGAAGAGTCCTCAGTATATACACGGTTCCATTCCTGCCGAGGGGGTAAGCCCCACTATAGAGTAGAGGGCCGGAGCTTGTCATGGGGCTGACGAGCCCAGGCTGAACAAAGGTCTATTGATCAGTGTACGGTAAGGAAGCGCAGATGGGTTAATCCCGAGGCGGCAAAGGTGTATCATGTCGCGCTTGTCTGTAACGGGGTGACGCGAACCTTATATGGCTCTGCTGGCGTTAGGTATCAATCACAAGACGGCCTCTGTCGAGGTCCGGGAACGGGTGGCGTTTGCGCCGGAGGCGTTGGGCGAGGCACTGCAAGAAGCCAAGTGCCGGGCCGATCTCTCCGAAGTGGCGATTCTGTCGACGTGTAACCGTACCGAGCTCTACTGTTCAACGGAGCTTGAGGGTACGCGCGCGCTGCTGGAGTGGCTGGGCCAGTACCATGGTCTGGACGTGGACGAGCTGCAGAACTGTTCCTATGCCTATTGGGACGAGGAAGCCGTGCGCCACATGATGCGTGTCGCCAGTGGCCTGGACTCGCTGGTATTGGGTGAGCCGCAGATTCTGGGGCAGCTCAAGTCCGCCTATTCCGTGGCACAGGAAGAAGGATTGGCCAGTGTTGAACTGGGTCGTCTGTTCCGCACCACCTTTAATGTGGCCAAGCAGGTCCGCAGCCAGACAGCCATTGGTCAGAACCCCGTTTCCGTAGCCTACGCCGCCGTTAGCCTGGCCCAGCATATCTTTGCCGATATCAGCAGCAGCCGTGCGTTGTTGATCGGTGCCGGTGAAACCGTGGAGCTGGTTGCCCGCCATCTCAAACGGGCAGGTGTACAGAACATCACCGTTGCCAACCGTACCCTGGCACGTGCACTGGCCGTGGCCGAAGAGTTTGATGGCCGTGCCATCGAACTGAGCCAGATCCCTGATGAGCTGCCCAATACCGATATTCTGATCGCATCCACCGCCAGCCAACTGCCGATTCTGGGCAAGGGTGCGGTGGAAGCGGCGCTGAAAAAGCGCAAGCATCGCCCCATCTTTATGGTCGATATTGCCGTTCCGCGCGATATCGAACCTCAGGTGGGCGAGCTGGATGATGTCTACCTCTATACCGTGGATGACCTGCGTGAGGTGATCGAGGAAAACCAGCGCGAGCGCCAGAGCGCCGCACTGGAAGCGGAAGGCATCATCGAAACCGGTGCCCATGAATACATGCGTCAGCTGCGTGAGCTGGATGCGGTAGGAACACTCCGACTGTTGCGTGAACAGGCCATTGCCGTGGCGCAGCAGGAGCTGGAGAAGTCCCGCAAACAACTCAGGAACGGCAAGGACGCAGAAGAGGTGCTGCAACGTCTGGCCCACGGCCTGACCAACAAGCTGCTGCACCAACCTACCGTACAATTGCGCAAGGCGTCGTCCGACGGCCGCTCCGATCTGCTGCAGCTGGTGCAGGAACTGTATCAGCTGGACGGACCTGACAACCGCGACTGATCGTCCTGCCACAGGAGTGAACCTGTCATGAAAGCATCCATCATCACCAAGCTGGAGGCGCTGTGCGATCGCCATGAAGAACTGGCGGCGCTGCTGAGCGAACCCGAGGTGATCGCGGATCAAACCCGCTTCCGCGACTACTCACGTGAGTATTCCGATCTGGAAGAGGTGACCAAGGCCTTTAATGCCTGGCGTCAGGCCGGTGAGGATCTGGAGTCGGCCCAGTTGATGCTGGAAGACGATGATCCCGACATGAAGGCGATGGCGCAGGAAGAGATCGACGCGGCGCGTGAACAGATCGAAGCACTGGAAGCCGAGCTGCAGATTCTGCTGTTGCCGCGCGACCCGAACGATCATCGCAGTGTGTTCCTGGAAATTCGTGCCGGCACGGGCGGTGACGAGGCGGCCATTTTCTCCGGTGATCTTTTCCGCATGTACTCCCGTTACGCCGAACAGAAGGGCTGGCGCGTTGAAGTGATCAGCGCCAACGAAGGCGAGCATGGCGGTTACAAGGAGATCATCAGCCGGGTCGCCGGTGAAGATGTCTATGCCCAGCTCAAGTTCGAGTCCGGTGCCCACCGCGTTCAGCGTGTGCCGGAGACCGAATCCCAGGGCCGTATTCACACATCTGCCTGCACCGTCGCGGTAATGCCCGAGATGGACGAGTCGGCAGAGGTCGAGATCAACAAGGCCGACCTGCGTGTGGATACCTACCGCGCCTCCGGTGCCGGTGGCCAGCACGTCAACAAGACCGATTCCGCGATCCGCATCACGCACTTGCCCACCGGGCTGGTGGTGGAGTGTCAGGAAGAGCGCTCCCAGCACAAGAACCGCGCCAAGGCGATGGCGTTGCTGGCATCGCGCCTGCAGCAAGCCGAGATCGACAAGCAGCAGGCGGAACAGGCCAGTGCGCGTAAAAGCCTGGTAGGCTCTGGTGACCGCTCCGAGCGTATCCGTACCTACAACTTCCCGCAGGGGCGTTTGACCGACCACCGCATCAACCTGACGATCTATCGCCTTAACGAAGTGATCGCCGGTGACCTGGATCAGGTGATCCAGCCGCTGCGCAACGAATATCAGGCCGAGCAGCTTAGCAGTCTGTCCAATGACTGATGTTTGTGTGGCCGATGCGCTGGCAAAGGCCGAGCTGCTGGTAAATGTCAGTGACAGCCCCCGCGTGGATGTGGAGCTGCTGTTGTGCGAGGTACTCGATAAGCCGCGCAGCTGGCTATTTACCTGGCCCGATAAGGCCTTGAACTCTGAACAGCAGGCCGCATTCGATCAACTGCTGGCACGTCGCCTCCAGGGCGAGCCGGTGGCCCATCTGCTGGGCTATCGTGATTTCTGGACCCTCAGGCTCAAGGTCAGCACCGATACGCTGATCCCGCGACCGGACACCGAATGTCTGGTGGAACAGGCACTGAGTCTGCTGCCGAATCAACCGGCACGTGTGGCCGACCTGGGCACCGGCACCGGTGCCATCGCACTGGCGCTGGCCAGTGAACGGCCCGCGTGGCAGTTGCAGGCAACCGATTTTCATCCCGGCGCTGTGGCACTGGCTCGCACCAATGCAGAGCTGAATCAATTGAATAATGTTGAGGTGCTGCAGGGGAGCTGGTGTGAGCCTCTGTCCGGGCGCTACGACATGCTGGTCAGTAACCCGCCCTATATCAACCCTGAAGATCCGCACTTGCAGCAGGGTGATGTCCGTTTTGAACCTCTTACCGCCCTGATTGCCGAAGAAGAAGGCATGGCCGATATTCGCCAGATTGCCGAACAGGCTACCCGACACCTGTGTAACGGTGGCTGGCTGCTGTTTGAACACGGCTATGATCAGGGCGATGCCGTACGCCAGTGCCTGACGCGTCTGGGCTATGCCGAAGTGGAAACGGTACGTGATCTGGGAGGCAATGAGCGCGTAACCCAGGGGCGCTGGCAGGAGAAATAATAAAGATGATGAATGATCAGGAACTGATGCGCTACAGCCGCAGCATCATGCTGCCGGAAGTGGACATTGCCGGCCAGGAAGCCTGGCGTCAGGCGCGTGTGTTGATTCTGGGCCTGGGTGGCCTGGGAGGACCGGTTGCCGCGTATCTGGCGGCGGCCGGCGTCGGTGAGCTGGTGCTGGTGGATGATGACGAAGTCGAAGCCAGTAATCTGCAGCGTCAGATTATTCACAGCGAAGAAGCCTGTGGGCAGGCCAAGGTAGAGTCCGCCGCTGCCAGCCTCAGAGCCATCAACCCGGGCGTCAAGGTTGTTACACGTGCAGAACGCCTGCAGGGCGAGGCCTTGCAGCAGCAAGTGGCCGATGTGGACCTGGTGCTGGATTGCAGTGACAACTTTGCCACCCGCTTTGCGCTGAACAAGGCCTGCTTTGCCACCTGTACCCCTCTGGTATCCGGTGCCGCCATCCGTTTTGATGGCCAGATCAGTGTCTATGACCCGCGTGACCCAGAATCGCCCTGTTATCAATGCCTGTACCGCACTGGCGATGATGAAGCGCTGACCTGCAGCGAGTCAGGTGTATTCCCGCCGCTGGTGGGTATCATCGGCAGCATGCAGGCGATGGAAGCACTTAAACTCTTGGCCAGGGTGGGCGACTCCCTGACCGGCCGTCTGCTGTTGCTGGATGGCCAACGAATGCAATGGCGCAGCCTCAAACTGCGTCCCGACCCCGAATGTCCCATCTGCAGAGGAGAACACCGGCATG
Organism: Marinobacterium stanieri; assembly: GCF_900155945.1. Lineage (GTDB taxonomy): Bacteria > Pseudomonadota > Gammaproteobacteria > Pseudomonadales > Balneatricaceae > Marinobacterium > Marinobacterium stanieri. The sequence goes on along the minus strand of NZ_FTMN01000006.1, from coordinate 253,659 downwards.
CAGGATAATCAGATCAAGTCATTGCTGGAACGTACTCAGCGTATCGCCCTGGTGGGAGCCAGTGCCAAGTCTCACCGTGCCAGCTATCAGGTAATGTCCTTCCTGCTTGAGTCCGGCTATGAAGTCATTCCGGTTAACCCTGCGTTGGCCGGTCAGGAGCTGATGGGCCAGACTGTGGTCGCCAAACTGGCGGATATCGAGGGGCCTGTGGACATGGTGGATATCTTCCGTAACTCGGTGGACGCCGGTTACGTGGTGGATGAAGCAATCGAAGTCGGCGCCCGTGCGGTCTGGCTGCAATTGGGCGTGATTAACGAAGTGGCAGCCGAGCGTGCCGAAGCCGCCGGGCTGGAAGTGGTCATGGACCGCTGCCCGGCGATTGAGCTACCACGATTGGGCGTTATCTCGGCGGCCTGATCAGCCGCCCAGCATCATTTTACGGATGCGAATATCTTCCCTTACCCGCCTGAGCTGGAGCGCCAACGCTTCGTCTTCCAGTTGCTCCAGCCAGGCATCTTCACAATCTGCCCCCGACTGAATCAGAAACTGCAGCAGGGCCTGGTCGCCCTGAGGCATCAGCTTCTCCAACAGCACCCGGCCGCTTTCATCCCGCGCATCCAGATCGGCACCGTATTCCAGCAACCGACTGATATGCACCATCAGGCTGGTGGGTGGGCAGTGATCGGCGCAGTGGTGCAGCAGGGGCTGTCCCTGATGGCTCAGGTTGGCATTCTCGCCGATCTGCAGCAGGGCACTCAGCTGTGCCAGACTGTTGTTCTGCTGCAAGGCCAGCACCGTTAAGGGGGAGCCACAGCTGGCCGCAGGCAAAGGGGACTGACATTTCTGCAGCAGCAACTGCAGAAGCCTTGGTTCCTCCGCCTTGAGGGCATGTTCCAAAGCATGGCGGCCATCCATGTCTGCCTCATAAATGCTGTCGACCTCCACTTTGGCCAGCAGGCGGGCAAGCTTGTCCACATCGCCAGCCTGAACCGCCTTGATCAAACGCTGCTGCGGTGAGTTGAACAGTGACTTCAGCATCAGGCCTCCTTCATCAAATAACGCCCAGCAGGCGCAACAGGTAGATGCCACCACTGAGGGTCAGTACCGAGCCCAGTGTGGTGGTCAGTACAATATTGGCCGCCAGTTGTGCATTGCCGCCCATCGCCTTGGCCATGACAAAGCTGGCCGCTGCGGTTGGACAGCCGAACAGTACCATCAGAATCGCCAGATCCTGGCCGCCGAAGCCATAGAGCCAGGCGCCCAGTGTCAGTACCAGTGGAATAATCACCAGTTTGAGCGCCGTGGCCCAGAAGGCCTGTGCCGAGGTGTCGTGCAGGCTTTTCAGGTTCAGCGAAGCACCGATGGTCAAAAGCGCCAGAGGCAGGGTGAGGTTGGCGAAATAGGTTCCGGTTTTGGCAACCACCTGTGGCAACTGGATACCGAACCAGGATACCGGCAGGGCAAAGACCACCGCCAGAATCAGCGGGTTTTTCAGTACTTCCAGCAGGGTGCTGCTGAGCTTCATGCTCTCGCCGCGCTGCATGGGCACGCTGAGGCATAGAATCGACAGCACGTTAAACATTGGAATCACCAGTGCCAGCAGCAGTGATGCCTGGGCCAGGCCGGCGTCGCCAAACAGATTGAAACTGACCGCCAGACCGATAATGCCGTAGTTACTGCGAAACGAGCCCTGAATAAACACGCCCAGATCTTCCGGCGCTTTGATCCAGCGCGCGGCCAGCCACCAGATAAGACCGAAGGAGAGCAGTATCCCGACCAGCACAAAGCCCATCTGCTCGGGGTTGAACACGGCATGAAAGTCCATGCGGGCGATGGACATGAACACCAGTGCCGGCAGGGTAATCACAAACACCAGCTTGGAGCCGGTGGCAACAAAGGCCTCGTCAATCAGACGCAGGCGGCGTAGCAGGTAGCCCAGGAACAGAATAAAAAAGATCGGGGCCACAATATTGGCGGTATAGCCGAGGGTTTGCAGGTAGAGGTTCAAGCGGCGTCTCCGGCTGCGGTGAGAAGAAGGCGTATTTTACTGTAAAAAAGACTCATTTACTGGAGTGTCGATGCAACCAGGAGCAGACGTGCCAGCGCCTGTACGCTGGCACGTCGAGTTCAGCTCACAGGGCTTCGCTCTGGTTGCAGTCGGTGTCCCCAGAAGAACAGCCCAAGCCCGGTCACTACCAGCAGGCAACCCTGCCAAAGTCCGGCGGTAAGCGGTTCGTCATTGAGCAGGTGACCCAGCATCAGTGCAAAGACCGGAGTAATCAGTGTCACCAGGGCGACGGTGCTGGGCGGCAGGTGGCGCAGCACATGGAAGTAGCAGACAAAGCCCAGCAGCGAACCGAAGGTGGCCAGGTAGAGAATCGACCAGAAGGAGCGGCTGCCCACTTCGATGGCCAGGCTGTCCGTGCCCGTAAACAGGCCCACCAGCACAAACCCCGGCAGTGACCAGAGCAGGGAACCCACCGTATGAGCCAGCGGGTTGAGCTGACCGTTACAGCGTTTTACCAGAACCGCACTCAGGCTGAACAGGGTCACCGCCAGCAACAGCAGCAACAGGCCGGGCAGACTTTCCGGCCCCAGTGCCACATCGTCGGTAAAAATGACCCCGAGCCCGGCAAAGGCCAGGAAACAGGCGACCCAGCGATAGGCACGGAAACGCGCTTCATCCAGCAGCCATTGTCCCAGCACGGCCGACAGGATTGGTGCCAGACCGAACATGATGGAGATCAGGCCCGAAGGTACATAGCGTGACGACAGGTAGGCACAGCACATGGCACCAAACACGCCAATGGCGGCACAGGCATAGGTTTTTTGTGCGCGGCGGTTCAGCGGCAGGGGTTCACGCAAAACAGCCAGCAGGCCCAGACCCAGCAGGGCGGCAATCGCCATACGCAGGCCGGCAGCAACGACTGGATCAACGGATTCGCTGCTCCAGGCAATGGTTAAGGGTGTGGTGGACCAGATCAACACCACCGCGAGATAGGAAACAGGTACCGACATAACCACTCCGTGTCAGTCGACCGCAGCTGCAACGACAAAAACCGCAGCAACTGCTGCGGCCATGAGTCAATTTAATTCAGAACAGATCAGGGCTGGGCAGCTTCGCACAGGGGCGCATCTTCGGCGGAACGCCGACGACAGATTTTCGTCGTGGTAGATGGCATGGATAGTTGCGGGGCTGCATGCTTGGAGTCCTTATTGATCAGCATTCATCATCCACCATCCTCCCCCGCGCGGTCAACCATGAAAAAAATACACCTGTTGGCTGAGAATTAATCGTTTTAGCCACGCGCGTAAAAACTGCACAATGTTGGTATATAGTTAATATATTAATTAAATGCCCGCGGAGGTGCGATGTTTCAACTTTTTCTCCTGACTTTGCCAATCTTTATGCTGATCGCGATCGGCTATTTTGCTGTCCGTGCCGGTTGGGTCAGCGAATCGGCCTTGCCGTCTCTGGGCAGTTACGTGATCAAGCTGGCGTTGCCGGCGCTGCTGTTTCAGTCAATGGCATCCCGTCCGGTGGAGGAATCGTTGAACCTGGATTACATCCGCGCCTATGCGCTGGGCTCGGTGGTGCTCTTGTTGGCGGCTTTTGCACTCAGCGCCAAATTGCGCAAGGCCAGTTGCTGGGAGTCCGCATTCCAGGGGCTGGGCGCAACGTTGGCCAACAGTGCCTTCATCGGTCTGGCGGTGGCGGGTGAACTGTTCGGCTCTGCTGCGGCGGTCGCGGTTGCACTGACCATGCTGGTGGATCTGCTGATTCTGATTCCGCTGGGACTGGTGCTGGCCGAGTTGTGCAGTGGTCAGGGTGGGGCAGGCAAGCGTGCGCTGGAACTGTTCAAGCGTACCCTGACCAACCCGCTGGTGTTGGCGATTCTGGCTGGCCTTTTGGTGGCGGGGCTGGAAGTTCGTTTGCCGGATGCTCTGGATCAGGCGGTTGGCATGCTGGGCCGTTCGGCGGCTGCCGTGGCCCTGTTCGTGATTGGTGGCAGCCTGGTGAGCAGCTCCGTGAAAGGGCGCATGGCCGATATCGGCCAGATGACCGTCTTCAAGTTGCTGCTGCATCCGGCGGCGGTCGCACTGGCGGTTTGGGTACTGCCCGGCTTTGACCCTGCAATGCAGACCATTGCGATTCTGATGGCGGCCATGCCCATGGCCAGTGTGATCTCCCTGCTGGGTGAACGTTATGGACAGGCCGCGCTCTGTGCACCGGCACTGGTGGTAGCGACAGGCCTGTCCTTCATCACGGTTAACCTGGTGCTCTGGCTGCTGGGGCTGGCCGGTCGGTTACCGATGTCACTCTGATGTGTCTGCGACACCCAGTCCGGTACGGCGGGCCAGCCAGTAATCCACACTGGTGAAACGCCCGCCACCGGTGAAAAACAGGCTCAGCAGCATGACAAAATAGGTAGCCGCAAACTCGATACCGTTATTGAGAATGACCACGCTGCCTCGGCCCGTGAGCCAGTCATAGTTGCCATATTCCTGCAGAATCGAACGGGCGCGCTGCAGACGTTCGGCTGATTCCATTACCCGGTCATTGGCGAGCCAGCTGGAGGTGTCGGCAATGGCAAGCCAGCCGTTATCCCAGTGCACGGTGATGGCCGCGACCAGCATGGTGATCATCAGTGGGATACTGACCCAGCGCACGGCCAAACCGATCAGCAGCAGAATACCGCCAAAGAACTCGGTACCTGCGGCCAGTGCGGCCATAACTTCGGGGAAGGGCAGCCCCAGTCCCCAATCCGGGTTACCGAACCAGGCGGCAGTATCTTCGAAATGGCTGAGCTTGTTCCAGCCAGCCTGCATCATGATGGGTGCAAGATAGAGTCGTAGCAGCAGGGGCGCAATACCGTCACCCCACTGCAGATGCTGCAAGGCGCCCTGGAAGGGGCGGTAGGCAGTTGTTAAGCGGTTCATGGTCCTGTCTCCTCACAGGGGGCCGTGGCGAAAATGATGTCCCGACTGACAAACTGCTGCATCAGATCCAAACCACCCTGGAAGATGGTGTCGGCAGGCAGCTGGGGCAGTTCGTCGGCCATTTGCTGCAGTACTTCCCGGCCACTGAGTTCAGGGTGTTGATTCAGACTCCACAAAAGGTGTGCGCTGACCGCGTTCAGCTCCATAAACTCGACACTGTCTTTGCGATCACGGTACACCAGCAGCCAGGTTGGTTGCTCCGGTGGCTTGTCCGGCTGAAAGTCGGCGCAGATCTGATGCACGGGCCACTGGTAACTGAGTGACCAGGCCAGCGGTGAAACCAGCGGGTGTTCCTGCAGCAGCTGCTCGGCTGTCACCGGAGCGGTCGAAACATCGGTGAAAGGGTCCTCTTCGGCAATATCCAGTGCCAGCTCCACCCATTCATAGTGCAGTAACTCCTGCAGGAAAGGCGGGTCTTCGGGCTGGGGAGCACGGCTCTGTTCGACATAGTCGCGGTAGGCCTGGGCCAGGTCGCGAAACAAGGGGCTGTGGGAGCTGTATTCCTGCATGAAACGGCGAACTTCTGCAGCCCAGAAATCATCGCTGCACAGGCCGCGGTAGATCGGAAACGCCCCTTCCAGAAAGCCTGAAATATTGCTGAAGAACAGATCCACATAGACCTGCATGCGCCGCGCTTCGATACCCTCGGGTACAGGCTGATCGGGGTTGCGAATCTGGTCAGCAAAACGCCGCTGGCGTTGCACAAAATCGGCTTCAGGCACTGAGGCGGTCATGATATTCAGCTCCCTGTTGCTGGTAATGACGAATCTGGCGCACTTCTTCCATCAACTCATGCAACGGCGGCAGGTTGAAGTCGCGCTCCAGCAAGGTCGCAACCGGGCCCACATGGGCATAGGTTTTCTGCAGCAGCGACCAGACCGGATCGATAATGGGCGCACCATGGGTATCGATCAGCAGGTCTTCAGCTTCCTGATAGTGTCCGGCCACATGCAAGCACACCACGCGCTCGGCAGGCAGGCTGCGCATGAAAGCTTCTGCATCGTAGCGATGGTTAACACTGTTCACGTAGATGTTGTTCACGTCGAGCAGCAGGTCGCAGTCGGCTTCCTCCAGCACGGCGCGGGTAAATTCGGCTTCGCTCAACTCGGTGGCGAGCGGGGTGTAATAACTGACGTTTTCAATCGCAATGCGTCGTTGCAGCCGGTCCTGTACCTGGCGAATACGCGTGGCTACATGCTGCACGGCCTCTTCGGTAAAGGGGATCGGCATCAGGTCGTACAGATGGGCATGGTCGCTACAGCTGCTCAGGTGTTCGCTGTAAAGAAGAATGCCATGCTGATCGAGAAAGCGACCGGCCTGATCGACAAACGCCATATCCAGTGGCTCGGGACCACCCAGGGAGAGGGAAAGGCCATGAGCACTGAAAGTATGCTGTTCGGTCAGGGCGCGAAACTGGCGTCCCAGACGGCCTCCCATCTGCATCCAGTTTTCCGGCGCGACCTCAAAGAAACTGACATCACTCAGGTCTGCATCCGGCAACTCTTTCAGCATGGCCCGTCTAAGGCCGAGTCCGGTGCCCTGCAACGGTGAGGGAGAAAGTTCACGCATGGGGCCTCCTGTTGAGTGTTCACCGGTTCCCGCAGGAACCGGTGACTAGGCTGGCTTAAGAGTTACCACCGCACTTGGCTTCACCACATTTGCCTTCGCCATCGGCTTTAGGCTTTTTGTCTTCGCCGCACTTGGCTTCACCACATTTGCCTTCGCGATCAGCCTTGGCTTTGTCTTCGCCGCATTTGGCCTCACCGCATTTGCCTTCACGTTCAGCTTTATCTTCACCACATTTGGCTTCACCGCACTTGGCTTCGGCCAGTTCAGCATAGCCGCTGCTGAGAGGCTGAGCAGCGAAAGGGTTCTCGGCGGCAGTTGCGCTTGATGTCGCACCCAGGCCCAGCAGAAAAGCAGTACCTACGGCAGCAATGGTCGGTTTGGTATAGTTAGACATTGTGATCACCTTATCGTTGGTTATATGTGTCCGTGTCGGCCAGGACGTTGTCCTGTACCGTTTTGTTGTGCTTCCTGATCATCAGTCGAGGTAAGACAGGATTCCTTACAGCCAAAATGAAATTTTTTTGGATTTTTTTGTGAAGGGGCTGCAGCCGAGGCTGAGTGATCAGTTAACCGAGGTAACAATCGATCCCGGTTATATCTTCGTACGTGTGGGTAAGCTGTTTTGGGTTTGTTAGGTTTCAGATCGATACTGCGTGCCGAAAATACGCGTTCGCCCACTCGGGAAAGCCTCGCGTGTGCTCTGTATTCTTTGCATGCCGTTAGTGAGGAGGAGAGATAATGAAAGGCTTCTTGTCTGTGTTGGGGTTACTTGCGTCACTATTTACAGCCCAGCATCTGGTTGCTGCTGACGCCAATAACGAAGAAAAAGCACTCTGGGATGCGCTGCGCTCGCCCAAACATTTTGCTCTGATGAGGCACGCACTCGCTCCGGGCACGGGTGATCCGGCCAACTTTACTTTGGGGCGCCGCGAAACCCAGCGCAATCTTTCCGAGCAGGGCCGGCAGCAGGCACAACGTATTGGTGCGTTGTTCCGTGAAAACGGCATAGAAAGCGCTCAGGTGTTTACCAGCGAATGGTTTCGCTGCCGGGATACGGCCGAACTGCTAGGGTTGGGGGCGGTAACGCCGCTGCCAGCACTGAACTCTTTCTTCCGTAATTATGAGCAAAAAGAGCCCCGTACCGAGGCACTGAAGCGCTGGCTATCTCAGCGGGATATGGATGAGCCGCTGGTGTTGGTGACCCATCAGGTCAACATTACGGCGCTAACGGGTGTGTATCCCGCCTCGGGTGAAATCGTTGTGGTGGCACAGGATGCCGAAAATGGGCTGAGAGTACTGGGCAGTATCAGAACCGATCTCTAGAGATGGGGTGTCGGTTCAACGGCGGCAGGGGGCTGCTGTGTGAACCTGAATGCTTGGGCCGCTTGCGTTTGCTCAAGTGACGGAGAGACGTTCCCAACAGGCGCAACGCCCTGGGCTTAGCGGGATCTGGCTGGTAAAGCAGATCGAGTCCGGTCAGTAATGGCTGCTGTAATTCTGCTTCCAGCTTTGCGTGGCGGACACTTGGGCTTTGTGTATCGCGTCGCAACAGTTGGTAGGCTGCCGTGAGTTCAGGTGTTCGTTGGCGCAGCTGCTTGCGGGCCATCAGGCCTGCCCGGGTGCGGGAGTCATGCCAGTGCTGGTGCAGCCGTTGCACTCGTAAGCGGCCAACACGAAACAGCGAACGGCGATAGTGCACACAGGCCCATACCGACAGACTAAAAAGTGCCAACAGAACCATCCCGGATCCGCTGAAGTTCATGGCCTTCACTAGTCGGTCTGAAAACTGCTCCAGCATTGTCTGGGAAGAGGTCGAGCTGGACGCGGGAATGACCTCAATGGTCAACTCAGGCAGTCGAGCCAGTTTCATTTTTTGCTCATCAATATCCCACCAGGCCAGTTCAACTGCTGGAAGCTGGTACGTACCGCTCTGTTCCGGCAGATATCGCACTGATTCTATACGTACGCCACCCACCGGGTCACCAGCTGCGTCGGTGAGTGTGCTGGTATCGGCAGGTAGCCGAGTCCCCTGCAAAGCGCTCAACGCCGATATGGTCACAGCCGGAATGGACAATGCCAGGGCGTTCTGTGCCTCTACGCGGATTTCACGTATCAGCGGCTGGCCCTGTTCAATTGAGTCTGAGGACAGTTTCAGTCGTTGACTCAGCTGTACATCGCCAGCCAGCAGACTCAGTTTGCCCTGTGCCTTGGCGGGCAGGGCTTGAACGGCAAACGAGCGGGCAGGTACCTGAGCCTGAACTGGGGTATCTGCCTGACCGATGGGCACCTGCAAGGTCAGGGCGGGAATAACCGTGACGCCAGCCTGTAGTGGGGTCAGTCGGTAGCGGTAGCTGACGCCGAAATAGGCTTTGCCTTCAATTCTGCGTTGAATGGGGCGGCCCTGACTGCCTTCAAAACTGGTGAGGGCGCCGGGGATATCCAGTTCTGGAAAGGAGGGAGTACCCTCGAGCCAGGTGTCGGTGAGCACATCGATGCTGTAATACAGTGTTTGCCCGGCGCGAACTTCGTGGTCTTGCTGCAGCTTTGTGAGAATACGCACCTCCTGCGCCCAGACGGATGGCAACCAGCCGGCACAGGCCAAACCGATCAGTGTCAGCAGGGCTTTAATCTTCATGGGCGACTCCTGCTGCCTGTTCAGCGGCAAAGCGGCGGCGCAAAAACTCGGTGGCCGAGGTGTTCAGGTTTTCCAGCCAGATGGCATCGTTCATGCGCGTCGACCTCTGTATCTCGGCCGGGGTGCCCTGGTCGGCATGCTTGTCGAAACGCAGCGCATCGGCTTCCATTTCTGGCGCGCCTTCCCTTTGGGCATCCAGCTGCCGGGCCAGCGGTTCGATCAGTGCCAGATTCTGGCGCGCGGTCGGGAAGTCCGGCTGTTTCTGTAATGCCGTTTCATAGGCGGTTATCGCCTTGTGCAGCTCGAGTTGTCGGGCGTAGCTGTTGCCCAGGTAGAACCAGGCCTCTGCGGTATCCAGCTGGCTGAAATGCTCAATGGCCAGAGCATAGTCGGCGGCGCGATAGGCGGATACACCGCGCAGGTAGAGAGACTGGAACTGCTCAGCGGCTTCGCTGTAACGGCCCGATTCAAAGGCGATACGGCCCTGTTGGTCCGGGGTCAGAAAAGCATCGGCAAGTGTACCGGCCTCTGCCTGTGGCGGAGCTGACAGGAACAGGGTCAGAGGTAACCAGCACCATTGCACCTGCCAGCCCTTGCGGACTGAGACAAGGCTCAGCAGCAGGGCGGGCCAGACCAGCCAATAGCCCAGATCCCGCCATTCCAGTTCATCATCCCGGTTGTTGAGGTGGGTGAAATGGGCTTCCACCTGATTTTCCAGCCAACGCACATCGCTTTCTCTTGTGGAGAAGGTGCGGCTGTGTGCTCCCAGCTGCTCAATTCGCAGTTCGGCTGCGGCAGTGTTCAGCGTGGTTTCCGGTGCCAGTACCAGTATCGAGCCGGTAGGTGTTGCAGGCTCGCCCAGTTGGGTATTGCCCAAGTCATCGGTGATGAGGATCAGAGCCTGCGCATCGCTGGCCTGTTGTAACGAGGACTGTGCCAGCGCTAGTGCGGCTTCAAGGTTGTGCCCGCTGCCTGGAATCAGGCCGGCTTCCAGTGAGTTGAGGTAGAGCGACAAGAGTTCCCGGTCACGGGTTGGAGGCATAATCAGGTGGGCACTTGGACCATAGCCGATCAGGCTGAGATGCCAGCCCGGGTTTTGCTGTGCCAGTGTCTGGATGTGCTCCTGCGCCAGTGCCAGCGTGTTGGAGCCTGTTCCCATGGAAGGAGAGAGGTCTATCAGCAAGGTGACTCGGGTTTTCTCCTCTGCGAAGGGTGGCAAGGCTCTATCCCAGCTTGGCCCGGCGACGGCCAGCCCCCCCAGGATTAGCAGCAGGCTGGTGCTATGGATGGGTAGCCAACGCTGTTGCGCGCCGGCGCTGATTTTCAGGTGCCGCAACAGGTGAGGGGCGATCATTCGCTGCAGTGCATCCCGATGACGACGCAGTTGTTGCCAGAGCGGTATCAGCATCAGGCCGAACAGGGTAATCAGCAGTGCCCAGGGGCGCAGAAAGTGAAACTCGTTCAGCGCTTCCATCATCATCGGTCACCTGTTTTTGCCTGCGGGCGTTGCAGAGCGGCTGACACCAACCCCGGCAGCAGCTGCAAAATGAGCACACCCAACGCCAGCGCCATCGGTATCCAGAAGAGTTCGCGGCGGGGCTGGGCTCTCAGTTCTTCGGCGATGTGCGGTGTCAGAGTATCAATACGGGCATACACCTGTTCCAGTGCCTGCTGATCACTGGCAAGAAATGCCTGCCCGCCGGTACGTTGGGCAATGGCCTCAAGCGTGTCCCGGTCGACGCGGTTATCGCCGGACCCCTCAGTCTGGCCAAAGGCGATGGTGTGGATCTGCAGGTTGCGCTCGGCGGCGATACGGGCTGCCTGTAGCGGGTCCAGGCGGCTGCGGTTATCTTCGCCATCGCTGAGCAGAATCATGACCTGTTCGGGCATCTGACTGGACTCAAGTAGTTTCAGCGTAACGCCGATGGCATCGCCCATGGCGGTGTTGGCACCGGCGATACCGGTTTCGGTCAGAGCCAGAATTTGCAGCAGGCTCTCATGTTCACTGCTGGATGGGGCCAGCGGGAAGGCCTGGTCGCCAAAACCGACCAGGCCGATACGGTCGTCCGGACGTTGGGCAATGAATTGCATGGCCGCCTGTTTGACGGCACTCAGGCGTTCCAACCGCTGTCCATCCGGTGCAGGCACATCCTGTTCACTCATGGACTGGGACAGATCGATAGCCAGTATCAGGTCGCGTCTGGGCTCCGTATGGTGAATAGGCGGCTCCAGCAAAACCGGCCGAGCGGCGGCGCCCAGCAACAACAGCCAGATCAACCATTGGATAATCAGGGTGCTGTGGGAGGCGATCTGGATGGCCGTGCTTTGATGGTCCTCCAGCTGTTCATAAAAGGCGCTGGTGTAGGGGACTCGGAGTCTGTCTTCCTCAGGCCGAAAGGCCGGCAGCCAGCGCCAGGCCAGCCAAGGCAGGGGAAGCAACAGCCACACCCAGAGATAGTCAAACTGGATCATGGTGTGTCTCCAGCCAAAGCCGGCAGTGTTTGTACAGCAGGGCCAGATCCAGCTGCTGGACGGCCCTGTCGTCGGCGTAAGCCAGCAATCCCAGTTGTGCGGCAAAATCAGCAGGCAGGGGCGCCGATGACATCCGCTGCAACAGCTGTTGCCAGTCATCTCTGCCCATTGAGCGTGTGCCCAGATGTTCGGGGCCCAAACGCGCCAGCGCCGTGCGTTTGAGCAGACCGGGTATGTCGCGCAGGGGGCTGATATCGCCCGGTGCGGCTTGCCAGTGGATCAGAACCTGGTTCAGTTCCGCCAGTGCCTGGCGTCGATAGGCATTGGCACGGTAACGCCGATAGCGGTGGGTGGCGTACATCGCGGTAGCCAGCAGTATCAGGGCCAGCAGTGCCCACCAGCCCCAGGTCTGTGGCCAGAATGCGGGGAGCGGTGGGTCGGGTAATTCCTTTAGCTGTTGCAGCTGTTGCAGCTGTTGGGTCAGGCTCATCGGCGCTGTGCCCCCAGCAGGCCAAGGGAACGGCGCAGTTGCGGCAGTACCGGTTCTCCACAGCTGATTTTCAAATGCGGGAGGTGGCTGTGTCTGAGATGATCATCAACCGTTTGAAAGCGTTGCGCCAGAAAGCTTGCAAGGGTCTCACGGGTACTGGTCTGGCCCAGATCCAGCCGCACACGGGTCTGGTCTTCGCTCAGGTTGACGATGCCCTGGCGGGGCAGGTTGAGTGCGATGGGGTCGTAGATCTGCACGGCCAGCACGTCGTTGTGCATTGCCAGTTGTTGCAGCAGTCCCAGGGTGCGTTCGGTCAGGCCGGAGAAGTCGCTGACAATACAGAGGGTCTGATCGTGGCGAGCCTGGATCAGGGCGCGTGAGAGCACGCGATCCAACTGATCGGGCGTGCGCGCTGCGGTGTTATCCACATGCAGCGCCCGGTTGTGGCGGGCGATGCGGCTGAGCAGGTCGATCACACGCTGGCGGCTGCGGTGGGGTGTGACGCTGTCGATACTCTGGTCGTTGAAGACAATTCCGCCCAAACGGTCGCCTGCGTGAAAGCTGATCCAGCCCAGCAGGGCTGCAACTTCAGCAGCAGCGGTGGCTTTCAATAGCAGGGTCGAGCCGAACAGCATGTCCATGCGCTGGTCACAGAGAATCAGTGTGGGGCGGTCGCGCTCTTCGGTGAAGCTGCGCACCAGTGGAGTGCCGGTGCGCTGGGTCGCACGCCAGTCCAGATGACGAATGTCATCGCCATGGTTGTAACGGCGCAACTCATCGAAATCCAGCCCCCGGCCACGCATGCGTGAGCCATGGTGACCGGCCAGCAGGCTGCGGCTGCGCTGGCAGCCATGAAAGTCCGGCAGGCGGCCTTCGGCTTCCAGTCGCAGCAGGCGCTCGGTGCTGGTGAAAACCTCGCTGTCGCCCTGTTCCCGTGTTCGCTTCATCGACTTGGCCTCAAGCGGGAATGGCGACCCGGTCCAGCAGGTGGGTGACAACATCATCCTCGCTGATCCGGTCTGCAATGGCGTCGTAGCTGAGCCGCAGTCGATGGCGCAATACCGGCAGGGCCACGGCGCGGACATTATCCGGCGTGACGTGGGCTTGCTCATACAGCCAGGCGTGGGCACGGGCTGCACGGTCGAGGGCAATACAGCCGCGCGGGCTGGCGCCGGTGGTTACCCAGCTGCGAAGCTGGTCATCTTGGCTCAACTCGGGGCGAGTGGCCTGCACCAGGCTAACGATGTACTCGTCAACCTTGGGGGAAACGAATAACTGGTTGATCTCCTGGCGGGCGGCGAGCAGAGCATCGGGCTCCAGGACGGGTGTGCTGTCCGGCTGAGTCCTATCCTGTTCGCCGCGTACCAGACGCAGCATGGCGCATTCGTCAGCGTGGTTGGGGTATTCCAGCTGCAGCTTCATCAGGAAACGGTCCATCTGCGCTTCCGGCAGTGGATAAGTGCCTTCCTGCTCGATGGGGTTCTGGGTGGCCAGTACCATGAACGGGTTCGGCATGTGGTGGGTGTGGCCGGATACGGTAATCTGCCGTTCTTCCATCACCTCCAGCAATGCAGACTGGACCTTGGCCGGGGCACGGTTGATCTCGTCGGCCAGGATCAGGTTGCCAAACAGAGGGCCAGGCTCAAACTGCAGCGACTGCACGCCATCGGCGTAATGCAGGACTTCCGAGCCGGTCAGGTCCGAGGGCAGCAGGTCGGGCGTGAACTGAATTCGGCTCATACCTGCATTCAGGTGATGTGCCAGGCGTTTTACGGTGCGGGTCTTGGCGAGGCCCGGCAGACTCTCGATCAGTACATGGCCGTCGGCCAGCAGTGCCAGCATCAGCTGTTCGATCAACTGGTGCTGACCCAGGACTTCGGCTTCCAGCTGGGTAATCAGCCGGCGAATGGCGGTGTGAGTGGTCATGGGCGTCCTCACAGTGGGAAGGCCTCAAGGACGAAAGGCGACTCCAGAGGTACGGAGTCACCTTTCCTGTGACGCTTACTGACCGGCCTGGATGAACTGTTCCATCATCTGGTCAATGGTAAACGTAGCCGGTCGCTGACGCGGCGGGTAGTCCTTGAAGGTGCTGAGGAACTGCTTCATCTTGATCAGGGTGGCCATGCCACGGGCCTGGATCTTGCGGTCCCACCACACCTGATAGGAGTTGGAATCGGTGTCGGCGCGCTCGAACGGGTCCTGGCGCAGGTTGAACACCTTGGGTACACGCAGTTTCACGAAGGGCTCGGCCCAGACATCAAACTTGCGGGCGCGCTGTTCGGCAAACACCAGTTTCCAGTCGCCATCACGCAGCGCCAGAATCTCGCCACCATCGCTGGCATAGACGAAGTCCTTGCGCGGTCCCTGCTCGGTTTCACCGGTCAGGTAGGGCAGGAAGTTGTAGCCATCCAGATGCACATTGAAAGTCTTGCCGTTGGCATCGTGACCATTCAGCAGCTTCTGCTTGATATCCGGAACACCGGCGGCAGCCATCAGAGTCGGTACCCAGTCCTGGTGTGACATGATGTCGTTGGAGATGCTGTTGGCTTCCACCTTGCCCGGCCAGCGGACAACCGCCGGGACACGGAAGCTGCCTTCCCAGTTGGTGTTCTTCTCACCACGGAAGGGGGTGATACCGGCATCAGGCCAGTGGTTGTAGTGCACACCATTATCAGTGGTGTAGATCACGATGGTGTTGTCGGCGACACCCAGATCATCCAGCTTGCTCAGCAGTTGGCCCACCTGGCCGTCATGCTCGACCATGCCGTCGTTGTAGAAGCCCTGACCGGACAGGCCGCGAGTCTCGTCCTTGATATGGGTGTAGTAGTGCATGCGAGTGGAGTTGAACCAGACGAAGAACGGCTGTTCCTTGTTGTGGGCTTTCTCCATAAAGTTCAGAGAGGCCTGCAGGAACTCTTCGTCGATGGTTTCCATGCGCTTGGTATTCAGCGGGCCCAGGTCTTCGATCTTGCCGTCAGCGGTGGATCGAATCACCCCGCGCGGTGTGATCAGAGACTGCAGTTGTGGATCTTCAGGCCAGGCTGGATCTTCCGGTGCTTCTTCGGCATTGAGGTGGTAGAGGTTACCGAAGAACTCATCAAAGCCGTGGTTGGTCGGCAGAAATTCATCGCGGTCACCCAGGTGGTTCTTGCCGAACTGGCCTGTGGCGTAGCCCAGCGGCTTGAGCAGTTCTGCCAGTGTAGGATCTTCCGGCTGGATGCCCAGCGGAGCGCCGGGAATACCGACCTTGGTCAGGCCGGTACGAATCGGGTGCTGACCGGTAATAAAGGCGGAGCGACCGGCGGTGCAGCTCTGCTCACCGTAGTAGTCGGTAAACATCATGCCTTCATTGGCAATGCGGTCGATATTGGGGGTTTGATAGCCCATCATGCCATGGCTGTATTTGCTGATATTGGTAATACCGATATCATCGCCCATGATGACGAGTATATTGGGGCGCTCTGCTGCAGAGACACCAAGGGGAAGGCAGATCAGGGTGAACCCCAGGAGCATGCGCTTGGCACGCCCGAACAGGCTTCCGGAAATCATCGTATTCTCCTGTCGTCAGCATTGCTGTTATTTGGATTTATGCACAACGCTTTGCACAGCAGTCTACGCCAGGGGTTAAACGTAACACTGTAATCAGAGTAACAATTCAGGATGATTGACGTACTTGAAACCCTGGCCGGATGCCGCGTTTTGGCAGGCCTGCCGGAGGAAGGACTGGAACAGGCCGCACGCATGGCCCGGGTGCTGACGTTTGCGGAAGGGCAGACGATCTATACCAAGGGCAGTTCATCCAAAACGCTGGCCGTGATCGAGTCCGGTGCGGTCAGAATCAATGCCATTAACTCGGCCGGCAAGGAGCTGACGCTGACCATCTGCGGGCCGGGTAACTGGTTTGGCGATGCGGTGTTCTGTGCCGACACTACCCGTGCCTATGGGGCCGTGGCTCACGAACCGACGCGTTTGCTGGAATTTTCCTCGGAAGAGATCAATGCACTGCTGGAGGCTTATCCACAGGGCTATGCCACCATTGTGCGGGAACTGGGTCAGCGCTTGCGTGCTGCATTCACGGTGATCGAAGACGATGCCTTGAGGGGGAACCCGGCGCGGCTGGCGCGGCGCCTGCAGTTTATCGCTGCGTTTCAGTACGGCCGTATCGATCAGCCGGTGTCCCTGCGTCTGACGCAGGAGCAGCTGGGCAATATGCTGGGAATTACGCGGCAGGCCGCCAACCGTGCCATGCAACCTCTGGTGGAACAGGGGTTACTGGAATACCGCTACGGCCAGGTCTATCTGAAAGACCCGGCCGGCCTGGAAGCCTTTCTTTTGGCACAGGAATAAACCCTGTTTAGACGCGCTCTACCAGTTCAGGGGTCAGCTCAGACAGGTTGTTAACGCCCATGAGCGCCATCCCTGTTCTGATCTCGCTCTGAAAGGTGCCCAGCAGGTCTTTAACACCCTGTTCACCCGCTGCCGCCAGGGCATAAATCCAGGGGCGCCCGATCAGTACACCATTGGCACCCAGCGCAACGGCCTTGATTACATCGATGCCGTTGCGGATACCACCATCCAGGTAAATCTCGCACTGGTCACCCACTGCTTCGGCGATGGCCGGCAACTTGACGATGCCTGACGCCACAGAGTCCAGCTGGCGCCCGCCATGGTTGGACACCACCAGGCCATCGGCACCGGCATTCACTGCGGCCTGAGCATCTTCCACTTCCATCACACCCTTAATGATCAGCTTGCCGGGCCAGATGGATCTGAGCCAGGCGATGTCATCCCAGGTGACACTGGAGTCGAACTGGCTGTCGATGAACGCCTTGTATTCGTTCAGGTCATCGGGGTCGGGCACCACATCGCTCAGGTTGCCGATGGTATGGGGCTTGCCCTTGATACCGACGTCGAAAATCCAGCCGGGGCTGGTGGTCAGCTGAGCCGCCTTGGACAGCTTGCTGCGCAGATTGGTGCCGATCATGCCGTTACGGTAGTCGCGCAAGCGCATACCGGGCAGGGGCAAGTCGACCGTGAACACGAGGGTGGTGACGCCAGCCGCTTCGGCGCGCTTGAGCAGTGACTTGATTACCTCGCGGTCGCGCAGCATATACAGCTGGAACCAGATCGGTTTGCCGGTGGCGGCGGTGATCTCCTCTACCGAACAGATACCCAGCGTGGAGCAGGTGAAGGGGATACCCTGGCTGTCTGCTGCGCGTGCACCCTGAGTCTCACCGCGGCGGGCATACATGCCGGCCATGCCCACGGGGGCAAGGGCGACTGGCATGGCTGCATCAAAACCGGCCAAGGTTGTGGCGGTATCGACCTGGTCAACATTACGCATTACCCGCTGCTTCAGACGGAAACGGTCAAAGTCGTTCACGTTGGCAGCCAGGGTAGCCTCTGCGTTGGCGCCTCCATCCAGATAGTCGAACAGAAAGCGCGGCAGTCGACACAGGGCACGGCGTCTGTAATCGTCTACGGTGACCGGATTTACATTGAAGATACTCATGATAAGGGCCCAGCCGGCGGGTTAGTTGCAGACATCCAGGGGGGCGCCCTGTTGCTGGAAATTGGCGATATTCATGCACACGCGGCGGGCCATATCGGCGCGGCATTCCTGCGTCGCGCTGCCGATGTGCGCCAGTAAAGTGACGTTATCGAACGCCATCAGCTCGGGGCTGACCTGGGGTTCAAACTCATACACATCCAGCCCTGCAGCACCCAGTTTGCCGGCCTTGAGGGCATTGATCAGGGCGGCTTCATCGATCAGGGGACCGCGACCAGCATTGATCAGGACGGCACCGGGCTTCATCTTGTCGAAGGCAGCGGCATCGATAATGTGGTGTGTTGCCGGGTTGAGGTCACAGTTGAGCGAGATGATATCGGCTTCGGCCAGCAGCTCATCGCGGGTCTCGCAGAAACGCGCGCCCAGGGTGGCTTCCACTTCGGGTTTGCGGCCGCGGTTGGAGTAGATGATCTCCATGCCAAAGCCCTTGGCACGACGGGCCACGGCTTCGCCAATGGCGCCCATGCCGATAATCCCCAGAGTTTTGCCATGCACACGAATACCGAGCTGACCCATGCCTGATGCCCAGTCTTCGTTGCGCAGGTAGCGCTCGCTGGCACTCAGCTTGCGACAGGCTGCCATCAGTAAAGCCATGGTCAAATCAGCCGTATCCTCAGTGACCACCGGAGTGTTGCTGACCACAATGCCTCGCTCGCGCGCTGCAGGCAGATCGACATGATCCAGGCCTATGCCGATGTTGGCGATCAGCTTAACTGACTCGGGCAGTCGAGCCAGGGTTTCGCCGCGAATCGGGTCCAGCGGCGTGGATACAACGATGTCGCCGGCCGGAATGGACGCGGCGTTCAAATCGATGGTCTCCACGGAGCCAAACTGGCCCAACGCATCCAGCATCGCCTGAGGCAGCGGGCGGGTAACAAGAATGGTCGGTTTACTCATGGTGGTTGTCCTTTTTGTTATGTGAGTCCGGGCATACGACTGCGTTCGTATGCGGGCTAGAGGGAAAAGAAAGCGATCATGGCCACCGTCACCACTACCGGGATAACGACGGTGATAACGCCGATATCCTTGTACGCCTGCTTATGGGTGAGCCCGGTGATGGTCAGAGTGGCGACCACCGTGCCGCAATGGGGCAGGGAGTCGAAGCCACCACTGGCCATGGCCGCGATACGGTGGAGTACCTGCGGGTCCAGTCCCATTTCGATATAGGCCGGTGCCATGGTTTGCATAAAG
This sequence comes from Marinobacterium stanieri, assembly GCF_900155945.1. Taxonomy (GTDB): domain Bacteria; phylum Pseudomonadota; class Gammaproteobacteria; order Pseudomonadales; family Balneatricaceae; genus Marinobacterium; species Marinobacterium stanieri. The sequence continues at coordinate 234,732 of NZ_FTMN01000006.1, read as the reverse complement.
ATCTGCAAACCGCCGGATGCCGATCCGGTGATCGCCGCGACCAGACTGACCGAACTGAAGGCCGACAGCAGTGGCGGCAGATCTGAATTGATCATGGCTGAGGTGAATTCCACAAAGCCGCTGGTGTGGGTGACGATCCCGCCAAAACCGATAACGGCGGCGGTATTGATCAGCGGCATGATGGAGTCATGGGTACCATGGCCCATCACAATCAGCGCATCACGGCGTACATGGGAGAACAGCAGGGCCGCAAAGACAGAGCCGGCCAACAGGGCAATACTGGGCCAGACGATTGGCTGGCTGTTGGCAAAGGTGATCAGGGTTTTCAGCAGTGCCCCCTCGGCCAGTGTGCTCAGATCCATCGACATGCTGATTACGCGGGGCAGGATGATCAGAGAGATCACCAGTACCATCGGCAACAGCGCCAATGCCCAGTGCGGGTAGTCGCGTTCATCGATGGTGGAAATACGATCGCCCGGACCGGGCTCAAAGCCTTCACCGTTGATAATCGCGCGCTTGCGCTCGCGCTCCAGGTACCACATGCCCATCAGGAACATGGCCAGGCCACCAATAATGCCGATCCAGAAACCGGCAAAGAGGTCGGTGCCCAGTGATACCGAGGAGATCACGTTGTGGATGGACGGTGTGCCCGGCAGTGTGGTCAGCGTGAAGGTACCCGCGCCCAGTGCCAGTGCACCGCAAAACAGTCGCTTGGGAATATTGGCTTCTTGCAACAGCTTCAGGCCCAGTGGGTAGATGGCAAAGATCACCACAAAGGCTACAACACCGCCATAGGTGAGCAGAGCACAGGCCAGGGTCGTGATCCACAGGGCACGGTGAGAACCCAGTCGACGGATCAGCGCTACGGCGATGCTGGAAGCCGCATGGCTGTCACCCATAACGCGCCCGAAAATGGAACCGGCGGCAAACAGCAGGAAAAACTTGCCGGCGAAGGTGAAGGCCCCCAGCGGTCCGAAGGCATAGTACTCCGACAGACTGGGCGCGAGCGGCAGACCATTGGTCATAACCACCAGCAGGGAACAGATCAGCGATGACAGGATGATGTTCACCCCGCGCAGCGCCAACCAGATCAGCAGCACAACGCCGCCGATAAGTCCGGCATATTCCATGTCTTATTATTCTCCGATGAGCATGGTTGGAATCTCGAGGTGACGGGCCCCGGTAGCTGTCGGGACCCGGCTGCCGGCAAGACCGGCGTGCGCGATCAGGCTTCGGACAGTTGCGCGCGGATGCGTTTCTTGTCGATCTTGCCAACGCTGGTTTTGGGAATATCGTTAACCAGCTGGATTTTGCGCGGGATGGCCCACTTGTTGATGGTGCCGTCTTCGACGTACTGCTGCAGGTGTGCCTGAATGTTGTCCAGCTCCAGTACATCCGTACGCGGAATAATCATGGCGAAGGGACGCTCGCCCCAGCGTTCATCAGGCACGCCTACTACGCTTACTGAATCCACATCCGGGTGCTGACTGATCAGTCGTTCCAGCTCCAGGGAAGAGATCCACTCGCCACCGGTTTTGATCACATCCTTGATACGGTCCTTGATCTCGACGCAGCCATCCGGGTGCAGCACGGCAATGTCGCCGGTATGCAGCCAACCGTTTTCCCAAAGCTCGGCCCCTTTTTCCGGTTCATTGAGATAGCTTTGGGTCAGCCAGGGTGCGCGTACTACCAGTTCGCCGCTGCTCTTGCCATCGTTGGGTTGAACCTTGCCGTCCGGGGTCCAGATCTGAATATCACACAGGTCCGTGGGCAGGCCTGCCTTGGTACGCCAGCTGATCTGTTCATCTTCAGGCAGGGCACGGCGGTCAGGGTCCATGCGGGTCATGGACATCAACGGGCAGGTTTCGGACATGCCATAGGCGCTGAAGGGTTCGATACCCTGCTCAATGGCCTGCCTGGCCAGGCCAGGAGTCAGCGCGCTGCCGCCAATAATTACCTGCCAGCCGTCAAAATTGGTATCTGCCGCTTCGCTGGACTGCATCACCATCTGCAAAATGGTGGGTACACAGTGGGAGAAGGTGACCTTCTCTTCACGGATGAGGCGAGTCAGGTTATTGGGTTCATAGCGCAATGGGTAGATCTGCTGAACCCCCATCATGGTTGCAACATAGGGGATGCCCCAGGCGTGTACATGGAACATGGGTGTGATCGGCATGTACACGCTTTCATGGTTCATCAGAGCACGTTCGTTGTTGTTCGACTGCAGCGCATTCACCATGTTGAGGGTGTGCAGTACCAGCTGGCGGTGTGAGAAGAACACGCCTTTGGGGTTGCCGGTGGTTCCCGTGGTGTAGAAGGTGGTAGCGATGGAGTTTTCGTCGAAGTCCGGGAAGTCGTAGTGGGTGTCGGACTGGGCCAGCAGCGCTTCGTACTCGCCCAGGGAATCGAATTCCGAAGAAGTGACCTGAGCGTCATCGGTCAGTTGAATGTAGCCCTTGACCGTTTTCAACTCATCCTTGATGCCATCGATAATGGGGACAAAGTCGTCATGGACCAATACCAGGTCATCCTCGGCATGGTTCATGGTGTACAGAATCTGCCCCGGCGACAGGCGAATGTTTACGGTATGCAGAATGGCACCGACCATGGGGACGGCAAAGAAACATTCCAGATAACGATGGCTGTCCCAGTCCATGACCGCGACCGTATCGCCCGGGCCAATACCGGCGGCTTTCAGAGCGTTTGCCAGGCGGCAGATGCGCTGGTTGAACTCGGCGTAGCTGAAACGATGAGGGCCGGACACGATCTCGTTGCCGGTTTCAAAACGTTGCTGGGAGGTCAGCAGCTGTTTGATCAGCAGAGGGTAGTGATAGGCAGAATCTGCAGATTGTAGAATTTTTGTAGCCATCGGTATGTCTCGTTTCTAGTTATTTTGATCGACAGTTCCCCGTCAGGACGGGCTGTCAAAAGCCTGTGCGAAGCGATGCGGAACCGATTTCAAATGCGGTAGCGATCAGCTCGCTACAAACAAGACAGGGCGGGGCAGCAGCAATACAGTGCTGTTGCGGGTGCAGAGTGAAAGGACGATGCCCTTCATTGGGTCTGGTGCCTGAAACTTGTTATTTGAATGGTTGCTTCAGCATTCAGTGTTGTAGGAATAGTGCGAGAGCAGGGCCTGAGCTGCTTGACATAAACCGCACGGGTTTTGACATTAGACGACAGGCTCCTTGTTGCTGCAGTAGTGCAGTGAAAGGGGCAGGAGTGCAGCCAGGAGTAAAGCTGGACTAGCGCATAGGCTCAATTTGGATGACGTTATTTGTCAAATCTGCAACGTATACTGTCAAGCTGCTGGGGTGGGGCTCTTTTAGGCTGTCAGTATCGAAATAGCCGATTAACAGGTTGTTGAAAAATGTTATCGAGGCAGTTGAGGCTAGCGGAACGCCGCCCGAGCCAAAACAGGCGAAAAAGCGCAGTTTAGTGGACTAAATGAGCATTTTGAGACTGTTTTTAACGAAGCATTCGGCAACGTAGATAGATTTTCGACGGCCTGTTAAAGCGCTGGGTCATTGGAGTGGCGCTGGACAGAGGGCTGTAGTTGTTGCTCCTCAAGTCCCGCCATTGTGTCGATCAAGTGCCGGTGCGCAGGCGTAAGCCCGTGTTGGAACACTGACAGTTAGAATAAATATAGAGGTCATCATGACAAGTGCCGCACCCATTCTCAATCAGGAAGTAAGCCGGATTGATCAGGTCTTTGAAAAGCAACGCCGCGCATCCCGCGAGAAGCCCTATCCCAGCTATCAGGAGCGCATTGACGCTCTGAACAAGATCGACAAGATCCTGATGGAGAACCAGGACGAAATCTGTAAAGCGGTGAATGCCGATTACGGTAACCGCAGCCACCAGGAGACCAAGCTGCTGGAAGTGGCGCAGATGGTCAGCTCCGTGGCCTATCACAAGAAGCACCTCAAGGCCTGGATGAAGCCGGAAAAACGCCATGTAGGCATCAGCTTCCTGGGCGCCAAAAACCGGGTTATCCCCCAGCCCAAGGGCGTTGTGGGTGTGGTCAGCCCCTGGAACTACCCGCTGGGTCTGGCGATCGGCCCGGCCATCGCGGCACTGGCGGCCGGTAACCGCGTGATCGTAAAAATGGCGGCCAACTCACAGAATTTGTGCCGTCTGCTGGATAAGCTGGTGTCCGCCGAATTCAGTGACGACCAGTTTGCCGTGATTCCTGGCGTGCGTGCCAGTGCCTTTACCGACCGCCCCTGGGACCACTTTGTCTTCACCGGTTCACCGGCGACCGGCAAGGTTGTCATGGAGACAGCCTCCAAATATCTGACCCCTGTTACCCTGGAATTGGGTGGCAAATCGCCGACCATCGTTGCCAAGGATTACGACCTGCGCATCGCTGCCGAGCGTCTGCTGTTCGGCAAGTTCGTCAACTGTGGCCAGACCTGTACTGCACCGGATTACCTGTTCCTGCCGCGTGGCGCTGCCGACGAATTCATCAAGCACGCCAAGGATGTCCTCAACGAGCGTTATGGCACGGCTGACTCGCCTGACTTTACCTCACTGATCGATGATACCGCGTTCCAGCGCATCACCGACACGGTTGAAGATGCCACCAGAAAGGGTGCCAAGTCCGTCCAGCTGGTGGCCAAGGGGCAGCCCAACGCGGAAAGCCGCAAGTTCCCGCCCACCGTGGTGCTGGATGTCAAAGAAGACATGCTGATCATGCGCGACGAAATTTTCGGCCCGCTGCTGCCGATCAAGCTGTACGACAGCCTGGATGAAGTGATCAATTACATCAATGCCGGCGAGCGTCCGCTGGCGCTGTACCTGTTCACCAATGATAAACAAACCGAAGACAAGGTGCTTTTCAACACCCTGTCCGGTGGTGTTTCCATCAACGATACCCTGCTGCATGTGGCTCAGCATGATATGCCATTCGGCGGTGTGGGTAACTCGGGTATGGGGCACTACCACGGTAAGGAAGGCTTCCTGGAATTTTCCAAGATCCGTCCTGTATTCAAGCAGGCGAAGAAGTCCGGCATCCTGATGTTGGCACCGCCCTACGGCGAGCGCTTCGACAAGATGATGAAGCTGATGCTGAAATTCCGTCTCTGATCCGATGACGGACAGTCAGTCGCATTTCTGCCACTGACTTTATCCGGCAGATCCGCATCCCTGCGGGCTGCCGCTATCCAGATGATCTTTTCGGCTGGTCACTACCGCTATTCCTGGACCAGCCGAACCTGCCAGGAGTGATCCCATGTCAGATCAGCAGACGCCAGCGGTGCTGCCGCGCGCCTTTCGCACCACTCCGCGTTACATCCAGGCTGCCGGCCTGGTTGATAATGCGGCTGAGCCCTTGGCTCAAATGCAGATCAAGCGTTGCGCCATTTTGTGTACGCCCCGAAGCCAGCGAGGTGAAGCCAAGCGACTGATCGCGTCTCTCGACCGTGCGGGCATTGAAGCCTATGTCACCACTTTCGGTGGCGAGTGTTCCTTTGAGGAAATTGATGCCCGTGTGGCCGAACTGAATGAGCAGGGCCGCTTTGATGCCTTGATCGCACTGGGTGGCGGCAAACCCCTGGACGCAGGCAAGAGCATTTCGTCGCGCCTGGAGGTGCCGGTGGTGATCATGCCGACTCTGGCGTCAAACGATGCTCCCTGCTCAGCTATTTCCGTGATTTACACACCTGAAGGTGCGACCGAGACCTTCGAGGTGATGAAAGATAATCCGGCTCTGGTCATGGTGGACACCGAGATAGCAGCCAAGGCGCCGCCCCGTTACCTGGTGGCCGGCATGGCCGATGCCATGGCGACCTGGTATGAAGCCCGCGCCTGCCAGAAGAACCCGATGGGCGTATCACCCTATGGCACACGTCCCACCCTGGCGGGTATGGCGTTGTCAGAAAGCTGTGCCGATATTCTCTATGCACAGGGGGCTGCTGCCTTGGCGGCTGTTAAAGACCAGCAGGTGAACGAGGCGGTTGAGGATATCGTTGAAGCCAACACGCTGCTCAGTGGCGCCGGTTTTGAATGCACCGGCGTGGCCGGTGCCCATGCGCTGGCTCAGGCGCTGACGCTGCTGCCGCATGTGGACCACAACTACCTGCATGGTGAAATGGTCGCCATCGGCATTCTGGCCCAGCTGATGCTGGAGAATGATCAGGCAGAAGCCGAGCGTTGTGCGCGCTTCTTTGCCGAGGTGGGCCTGCCGGTGAGCTTTGCCCAGATCGGCTTTTCACTGGAGGATGAAGCTTCGGTCGCGACCGCCATCGAAGGTACCCTGGGCTTCCCGTTTATCGCCAACATGCAGGAAGAGGTATCGGATGCCAGCCTGCGCAAGGCGTTTGCCGAGGTTGAGCAACTGGGCAGCACTTTGATCAGCGAGTTGGGCGATCAGCCCTACCGTGATCTGCATGGTTGATGCCGCAGTCAGAACGAACTAAAACTGATTTTTATACACAGGCTCGGTGGTATATCGAGCCTTCTTCTATGGGGTTGCTGGCGCTTGCATCCGGCAGCTGTCTGGCCCCTGGCGAATAAGGATATTGGCAATGAAATCCCTTTCTACACTTATGCTGGCGACCGCGTTTATGGCCCTGGCCGGTCCTGCCTATGCACACTCTGAAGCTGGGCTTGCAGGTGGCTTTCTCAGTGGCTTGATGCATCCGGTCTTCGGTTGGGATCATGTGGCTGCCATGGTGGCGGTCGGCCTATGGGGCGCGTTTCTGGGCAGTCCGTCGATCTGGTTGTTACCGATTGTCTTTCCGCTGGTGATGGCGATGGGCGGTGCATTGGGCGTACTGGGTGTGCCTCTTCCTGCGGTGGAAACCGGCATTGCACTCTCGGCACTGGTGCTGGGTGCCATGGTGGCCCTGGCCGTTCGGCCTCCCATCGTTGTGGCTGCGGTGATTGTGGGGGCCTTTGCCATTTTTCATGGTCATGCCCATGGCACCGAACTGCCGCACTCTGCAAACGCGCTGACTTATAGCATCGGCTTTGTGCTCTCCACCGGTCTGTTGCACCTGTCCGGCATTTTGTTCGGCTTGTTGATCCGCATCCCTGGAGGCAAGCTGGCGGTACAGACCGGCGGTGGCCTTATTGCGCTGTCCGGTGTCGGTTTCCTGACCGGCATGCTCTGATGCCCCTAAGGCTACTTGCGACTGCAGCGACTCTGTTGCTGGCGCCAGGGACGGCGCAGGCACACAGCGCCATCCAGGGAATAGGGACCTTCTACAACGGCATTTTGCACCCTCTGGTCGTACCGGCACATTTGCTGTTGCTGTTGGCGCTGGGCCTGTTGTTGGCCCAGCAAGGTAGCCGTGACAGTCAGAAGGGGCTGCTGGCGGCCGTTGTAGCGGTTTGGGTCGGCCTGATGCTGTCGCACCTCGCCAAAGCGGATTATCTGACCCCCTTTATTCTCTCCGCGGCTGCTTTGGCTGCCGTACTGGTGGCCATCAGTCGCCCTTTGCCGTTGCCTGTGACCCTGCTGTTTGCCCTTGGTAGTGCCCTGCTGGTGGGTCTGGATTCAGGACAGGATGAACTACAGGGGCGTGAGCAACTCACCATGATGTTCGGCACCGGTGTAGGGGTTACGCTTTTACTGCTCTACTCCACTGCGCTTGGCCATTTGTTCAGCAAGAGGGCCTGGCAACGTATCGGGGTGAGGGTGGTCGGCTCCTGGATTGCGGCCAGTTCACTTATGGTACTGGCGTTGTCCTTGGCTACGTCCACAGTTTGAATACCCCGTAACGCAAAACCGGCCCAGTTGGGCCGGTTGGTCAGTGTATGACGCCTGTTCAGGGCGTTAGAAATTCTCCAGAATTTCCCGGTTACGCACACCACCCTTGTCGGCGCTGGTTGCCAGCATGCCAAAGGCTTTCAGTGACAGGCTGACCTTGCGTGCTCGTGGTGCGCAAGGCTTCCAGGCCTTGAGTCCGCGTGCTTCCATCTGCTGACGTCGCTCAGCCAATACCTCATCGGATACATCCACCCGAATACTGCGGTTGGGAATATCCAGCTTGATGATATCGCCATCTTCGACCAAACCAATCGCACCGCCATTGGCGGCTTCCGGTGAGGTGTGGCCGATCGATAGACCGGAGGTCGCGCCGGAGAAGCGGCCGTCGGTGAGCAGGGCACAGGAGTCAGCCAGACCCTTGGCCTTGATCAGGCTGGTGGGCAGCAACATCTCCTGCATGCCGGGGCCGCCTTTGGGGCCTTCATAGCGAATAATGACACAGGTGCCGGGCTGGATCTCGTCGGCTTTGAGTGCATCCAGTGCCTTGTCCTGGTCGTCAAACACGCGTGCCACGCCTTCGAACTCAAGCATATGCGGCAGTACGCTGGCGGTTTTCACGATACAGCCGTCCTCTGCCAGATTGCCGAAGAGTACGGCCAGGCCGCCTTCCGTGCTGTAGGCATTATCGAGACTGCGTACACAGCCGTTCTCGCGATCACGGTCCAGGCTGTCCCAGCGACAATCCTGACTGAAGGCTTCAGTGGTACGGATACCGGCAGGACCGGCACGGAAAAACTCTTCTACCGCAGCATCTTCGGTGCGGCAGATGTCCCACTGATCCAGAGCGTCGCCAAGGGTGGCGCTGTGTACGGTGCTGACTTGGGTGTTGAGCAGCTTGGCTCGGTCCAGTTCACCCAGAATGGCAAACACGCCGCCGGCGCGATGTACGTCTTCCATGTAGTACTGGTTGGTGGCCGGAGACACCTTGCACAGATGCGGGACTTCTCGGGACAGGCGGTCGATATCGGCCATGGTGAAGTCGATCTCACCTTCCTGCGCGGCTGCCAGCAGGTGCAGGATGGTGTTGGTGGAGCCGCCCATGGCGATATCCATGGTCATGGCGTTGTGGAAAGCATCACGGTTGGCGATATTGCGCGGCAATACGCTCTCATCGCCCTGCTCATAATGACGTCGGGTGATCTCGACGATACGCCGGCTGGCGTCCAGGAACAGCTCACGACGGTCAGCATGGGTCGCCAGCATACTGCCGTTACCGGGCAGGGCAAGACCCAGGGCTTCGTTAAGGCAGTTCATGGAGTTGGCTGTGAACATGCCGGAGCAGGAACCGCAGGTGGGGCAGGCGCTCTGCTCGACTTTGAGCGCCTCGTCCGGGTCAGTGGCGGGGTTAACACCCGCAACGTAGGCATCGACCGGGTCGATACGCAGTACCTGTTCTTTCAACTGAACGCGCCCGGCTTCCATGGGGCCGCCGGAGACAAAGATCGTGGGGATGTTGAGACGCATGGCAGCCATCAGCATTCCCGGTGTGATCTTGTCGCAGTTGGAGATACAGATCAGTGCGTCGGCACAGTGACCGTTAACCATGTATTCCACGGAATCGGCGATAATATCGCGGCTGGGCAGCGAGTAGAGCATGCCGTCGTGGCCCTGGGCGATACCATCATCGATGGCGATGGTGTTGAATTCCTTGGCGATGCCACCGGCTTTCTCGATCTCGCGGCATACCATCTGGCCGATATCCTTCAGGTGGACGTGGCCGGGCACGAACTGGGTGAAGGAGTTTGCGACCGCGATGATCGGCTTGCCGAAATCCTCATCGCACACGCCCGTAGCGCGCCAGAGCGCACGCGCACCCGCGGCCTGGCGACCTTCTGTGGTGGTCTTGGAGCGATAATTAGACATGCCTACCTCACTTGAAGCTCAGGTTTACGTCACCCAGGCCCTTATCGAAACGGGCTGTAACGCTGTCACCGGCCTGAACGGGCTGGGCGCGGACACAGGAGCCAGAGAAAATCACATCGCCCGGCTCAAAGGCCACGCCAAATTCAGACAGTTTGTTCACCAGCCAAACCACTGCGGTCACCGGGTTACCCAGCACGGCGGCTGAGCTGCCGGATTCACGGGTTTCACCGTTGATGATCAGTTCAGCGTTGATATCGCGTACGTCGATGTCCTCCAGGCGCACGGGATTGCCGCCCAGAGCAACCTTGCCGATGGCCGCCAGGTCCGGGATGGTGTCGCGCACGTTAATGCCCGGTGCCGGGGCGACGCGAAAATCGACGATTTCAATCGAGGGCAGGATAAAGTCGGTTGCCTGGATTACTTCGGCGGCGTTGACGAAGGGCCCCTGCAGGCGCTTTTTCATTACAAACGCCAGTTCAATCTCAACCATGGGCGTGGCGAAGTCTTCGCGCGGAAGCTCAGCACTCTCGTCAACGAACATGTCATCCAGGATGGAGCTGTAATCCGGCTCGGTGGCGCCGATCATGTCTTGCATTGCTTTGGAGGTCAGGCCGATTTTATAGCCTTTAACCTTGCGGCCTTGATCTACGAATTTGCTGACGACTTTTTCCTGGATGCGATAAGCATCTTCCATCTCCAGTTCGGGATGGGATTTGGTCAGCAGGGGCAGCTGTTCCTTGGTGGCGAAGCAGGAAAAGATCTGTTCGGCAATGGATTCGCGGGTGGTATCGTTCAGCATCTGTCTATCCTTTTTATTTTGTGGCGGAGCCTTGTCGGCGCTCCCGTTATGCAGCTGTTAAGCGCTCAGGCGCCCTGGGCCAGTTTGTGCATGGCGCGGTCGGCCATCACCATGATGGGGACCATGGTGTGGGTGGAGGCGGTCGTCGGCATGACGGAACCATCGACCACGAAGATATTGTCCAGGTTGTGCAGCTGCAGGTTCTGGTCCACAACGCCCACGTCGGCGTTGAGTCCAATACGGCAGCTACCCTGAACATGGGCCGAGGTCAGAGCGACCATGCCCGGCTCCAGGGGAAATTCATCAATGCGGGAAAGCTGGTCAGGACTGGTGATCGGCCCGAACACCGGGCTGTTGCAGTTGATCTCGCGGGCACCGGCTTCAAACAGGAATTCGGCAGCGGTCTTGTAGCCGCGCTTGAAGCGCTGCTTCCACTCTTCGGTCAGCTTGTACTGGATCTTGGGTTTAACCTTGCCGTCCGGTCCCCATTCCCAGTCCAGGGTGCCGCTGGGCTGGTCAGGCACCAGCAGTGCAGAAAAGTGGGTGTTGGGGTACTCCGCCATCAAACGCTTGTGGTCGTGGCCGATGGTGTTACCAAAGTGGGAGAAGATCCCGACCATGCCGCCAACACCTTCCATGCGGAAGCCGCCCAGGCCATGCTCGGCATGGTTGTCGTCAAACTCACTCATGTAGATGGACTGAGGTGCGCCGCGCCAGGAGGTCATTTTCTGGCTGTCCGGCATTACGGCGGAGAGGCCGATCTGCGGCTGCAGGGAGATGTTTTTGCCCAGTTGCGGCAGGCCCTTGTCAAAGCCGGAACGCTTCAGAATTGCCGGTGTATGCACGGTACCTGCGGCCATGATGATACGTTCGCAATCGATCTCGACAGGGTGACGTGCCTTGCGACTGCCACGGGCAACTACTGTCGCGTGCACACGATATTTGCCGCCGAACAGGCGCTCGATACGGTCGACACGGACATCGGTATAGATGCGGGCACCTAGCTCAGAGGCTTTGGGCAAGTAGGTCAGGTTAGTGCCCTGCTTGGCATCATAGGCGCAACCCTGGAAGCAGTAGCCGCTGCCGACGCAGTTCTTGCGGTTGGATTCGAATACGCCCGCCTTGTAACCCAGACGATTCGCAGTCTCCAACAACAGCTTATTATTCGCATTCAGGATCTGGTCTTCCAGACGGTGTACATTGAGCATTTTGTACACTCGCTTATAGGAGGCGGCCAGGTTGTCTTCGGTGAGTTCGCTCAAGCCGAATTTCTGTTGCCAGTGGTGCAGTACTTCAGCTTCGATGGGCGTTGCATCGGCCGTATTGATAACGGTGGAGCCGCCAAAGGTTGAGCCCTGCCAGACATAGATCATGCCATCGGTGGTGGTCTGCTGGCCTTTGCTGCGGTACAGCGCTGGCATCATGTCTTCTTCGCGCTGGTTAAAGTCCTTGGCCTGAAAGTAGCCACCTTCTTCCAGCACCACGGTTTCAAGACCGGCTGCAGCCATGTGGTAAGCCGCGACACCGCCGCCGGCACCTGAGCCAACGACCACCGAGTGGGTTTTCAGCTTCAGCGGTGCAAAAATTTCGTGACCTTGAATAATCATGTTAAGCCTCCACCTGGGGGTATACCGGTCGACCACGTTTTACCAGCGGGCCGTCATAGCCAACGCCCGGCCAGGCGTGCTCATGGGTGTAGAAATAGAAGGTGCACAGCCCGCGCAGGGCGGCGTAGACAGCCGTAGCGTCACCACCGGTATCCCTCAGGGCCAGCAACAGCCCTTCACGCTGCGGGGCGGGCAAGGCGGAAAAGGTGCCTTCCATCTTGGCCAGTGCCGGTGCCTTGTGTTCGAGGAACATCAGAGCGCCTCGAAGGCCTTGCAGCATGGGCGCGTCATCAGGGTCCAGGTAGCTGTCGATGCGTGTCGCCAGGTCGATATCCAGTGCGCCCAGATTGAAAGCGCCTCCGCGTGGCACAACGGTATCGCCCACCACTGTCAGAATGCGGTATTCCTCCTGACTGAGGACACTCAGAGAGGACAGTGCGCTGGCACTGTCGGCGGTTTTGGCAATGGCCTGAGTAGTCATGGCGGGTGCAGCGGCGATAGCACCCAGCGCCAGCAGGGAGCGGCGCAGGAACAGTCGGCGCGTTGCCGACGGCAGGTTGGTCTTGTTACCCATTTTGCTTAGCCTTGTTTTAATTATGGTCTAAGGGCAGTGTCGTCTGGGCAGCCGGGTTGAGGCTGCCGGTACGCTGTTATGTGCTAGAGGCTTGCCTCTTCCGCGGCGGTCTGCCGAGCCGGGGAGCATTAAGCGGAGCAAGTCATACTCTGATTGACATGCTAAGTGCGGGAGGGGTGGCTATCTTGACAATAGGTGTCTCGGCATTGACACAAGACGACAAAGCGCGGGGCGGGTAGTTGCTTGTGTAAATGGCCCGCCTGAAACCTGAAACGGGCAGCCGAAGCTGCCCGTTGTCGGGGATGTGTCAGGTGTCAGTGCGAGCTGAATCAGTCGAAAATCTTGCCTCGGTTCAGCAGCTGTTTGGGGTCCAGTGCCAGCTTGAGTGTTTTCATCAGACTGAGCTCGTTCTCGGAGCGGCTGTACTGCAGATAGGGTTTCTTTTCGTGCCCGATCCCGTGCTCCGCCGAGATTGAGCCGCCAAGCGGAGACAGACCGCGATACACCACTTCATCCAGCCGTTTTTTATCCTCCATGGGCACCTGGCCAATAATGACATGCAGGTTGCCATCACCCAGATGACCAAAGACCACCAGGCGGCAATCGGGAAAGTGCTGGTCCAGATCCTGGCGCAGGGTGTCGAGATAGCCCTGCATGGCGGGAATAGGCAGGCTGATATCAAATCCGTGGATCGGGTTCAGGCTGAGTAGTGCTTCGATATCATCACGAATGGCCCAGACTTTTTCGCGTTCGCTGACGGACTGGGTCAGCACGGCATCGCTGATCAGTTCCTGCTCCAGTGCTTCGCCCAACAGCACTTCCAGGCGCTCCTGCTCGGCTTCATCACTGTTGCCCTGGGTTTCCAGAATGACATAAAAGGGCGAGCTGGCTGGCAGTGGTGCCTTGTGACGTTCAAAACTGGTCACCAGTGAGTAGAAATCGTTCCACATCACCTCAAAGGAACTCAGACCGCCACTCAGCGCACCTTCTGCCAGGCTCAACAGACGAGTCAGGTGGTTGAAGTCTTCCACGGCGACCAGAGCAGTGGCTTCACCACGGGGTTTGGGACGTAGCCTTACCACTGCTTTGGTGACGATACCCAAAGTGCCCTCACTGCCGATAAACAGCTGGCGCAGGTCATAGCCGGTGTTGTTCTTGATTACCTTGGACAGGGACGACACCACCGTTCCATCGGCCAGCACGACTTCAAGCCCCAGAATTGAGTCACGGGTCATGCCGTAGCGCAGGACACGGTTGCCGCCGGCGTTGGTGGCAATATTGCCGCCGATGGTCGCACTGCCACGGGCCCCCAGATCCACCGGGTAGAACAGGTCGATGCCCTCGGCGGCTTCTTGCAGAGACTGCAGTGTTACACCGGCTTCGGCGGTGAGAGTGCGGTTCTCTGCATCGATTTCGATGATGTTACGCATGCGTTCAAGCGAGACAACCACGTCCTCTGGGCTACTGATGGCGCCTCCGACCAGGCCGGTCATGCCGCCATGGGTGGTGACGGTCTGGTCATTCTGGTGACACAGCTTCATGACGGCTGACAGTTCTTCAGTTGTGGCGGGGCGAACAATGGCTTTTGCCTGGCACTGGGGAGCACCCATCCAGCCATCCAGACGTTGACTGACGTCTTCGCCGGTGAGAATGCCTTTTGGGCCTACAATGTCTGTCAGTGCTTCCTGAATATTTACCGTCATGATGATTGTCCGCTCTTATTATTGATGGCATCACCTGCGAAATGGGGAAGTGATGCGGTGCTTGGATAGCATCAATCTAGAGACTTACTTCGGTAAGGGCTTGATAATCGGCGACAGCAAATTGACTTTGGATGACGGTTTGCCAATGAGTATGAAGGAAAACCGTTAAGGCTCAGTAAGCGCAGCCAGGATACTCAGAGTGGATAGCCCCGCACGGCACCCGGTGTCATACCTGGGCCGTGCAGAAAGGGAAAGGTGGGTGTGGTTTTAAACGTGCATGGCCAGAGCGTGTGAAGGCAGAGCACCTCCGGTCCAGCTCAGGTTCTGTTCCAGACCGGTTTCGCGCCAGCGCTGGGGTGGCACACCCGACCAGCGCTTGAAGGCACGGGAGAAGGCGCTCAGTTCCGAGTAGCCCAGGTTAAGGGCAACATCGGTGATGGACTGGTTTTGTTCCAGTGCCGTACGGGCGATCTCAAAGCGCACATCATCCAGCAGTGTGCGGAACTCGGTGCCGGCCTGACGCAGCTCCCGTTGCAGGGTACGTACATTCATCCCCAGCATGGGTGCGATGGTGGTGAGGCTGGCCTCGCCGGTTGGAATCAATTCATGGATCAGCTTGGACACCTTGTGTGGCAGAGGCTGTTCATGACCACGGGATTCCCGTGCCAGGAAGGCTTCCAGGTAGTCTTTTACTTCCTCTGATGCTGCGCTTGGCTTGCGTTCCAGCATGCGTGCCGGAAATACCAGTGCATCCTGCTCCTGGCTGAAGCAGATATTGGCTCTGGTAAAGGCACGATATTGCTCTGGCTCGGCCAGTGGGGCGTGGCGGAAGTGGATGCTGGTTTCCTGAGCAAGCTCGGGCACCAGCTCACTCAAAATGTTGTAGCCCAGGGTAAGGCTCATCTCCAGCAGCTGCTCCTGGCTGATCGATGGGTCGATCATGATATCCAGTGACAGGTGGACATCCTTGCCGTGCGGCACAACATTCATATTCACGCCAGAGGCATGGAAGTGGAAGTACTTCTGGATAATATCGAGACTGTCCCCGAGAGTCGTGCTCTGGGAGGCAAGCAGTCCCAGAGGGCCCAGCGTTTTCAGGCCCTGATAGGTGGACATTTGCATGCCAAACATCGGGTCATTGGCTACGTCGGCCGTATGGTTCAGAACATGGGCCAGACTGTCGTAGTGGATCATCAAGTCCGGGATTCGCAGCACAGTACTGGACAGGCCTTCGGCCGCAAGCATTTCAATCGGGTTTACGTGCAGTCGGTGGCACAACGATTGGAAGCCCATGAGCGCACTGCTCTTCACCTTGGGCGAGGCTTTAACATTGCTCATTATGATACCGTTTATTTATTGTTATCTTTGTGGTGTCAAGATTAGAGCAACGCCGCGAATTGTCAAATAATCGGAAAATTCGGTCAAGTTGGCGTAAAGCCCGTTATAACAAGGCCTTGCGAATATTTGTTGCAAAATTAAGCGTAATCATGACGTAAAATGTCAACCTGGTGTCATGAAAGATCAAAGGCTGTTGGCTTCAAGATCTGGACCTGACGAGCCCGCATGTTCAACCCGCCAGTGCTGCGGCGAGAGCCCGCTCCAGCGCTTGAATGCACGCGAGAAGGCACTGAGTTCGGAGTAGCCAAGCTGCAGCGCAACATCCGTCAGGGCCGTATCAGACTGGCGCAGGGCATCCTGTGCCAATTTAAACCGCACCTCTTCCATCAGGGATCTGAAATCAGTATCGATACGTTTCAGCTGGCGTTGCAAGCTGCGGGTATGGATGCCCATGAGTTTGGCAACGGTATCCGCATTCGCTTCCCCTGTTGGGATCAGCTCCTGAATCAAGCGGATGACCTGGTGTTTCAGGGGGCGGCTGTGATTCTGGCCTGCCCGGTTCATGAAGGACTCGAAGTAGAGACGGACACGATCGGGGGCAGGGGATGGCGCCTGACTCAGGAATTGCGCCGGAAAGCTGACCGAGTTCTCATCCGCATTGAACACCGGCTCCAGCCCAAGCACACTCACATAGCTTTCCAGGGGGGCCTGAGGGGCATGTTTCAAGCGCACACTGCTGAGGTTCATACCGGCAGGCGCCAGGGTCATCAAGACACTGGCCATGCGGCCGATGCCGACCTCCATCAGCTGTGTCATATCGATGTCGCAGCCCAGATCCACATCGTACACCAGGCGTGCGAACCGGCCTTCCACCACCAGGTCCAGGTGAATGCCCTGGGCATAAAAATGCAGGTATTTTTGCACCACCCTGAGAGCATCCTCCAGGGTTTCACACTGGCATGCCATCAGTCCCAATGGCCCCAGTGCTTCAATGCCATGGCGCAGTGACAGGGTCATCGCAAACAGCGGGTATTCCGACTCGGCGGCGGCGTGGTCGAGGATACGCACAAAGCTGACATAGGGAATCTGCAGATCCTGTGAGCGGATGACGGCCGGTGGCAGGTTTTCCCGTGCCAGCAGTTGCATGGGGTTTAGGCGATGGCGGCGACAGTGTTCGGTGAACCCCAGCAGAATACTACTGCGGGCCTGAAGGTTCGGTGTGTTGGTACTGGTCATGGCGTTTTTTGCGTCAGGTGAAGTCACATTCAGAATCCCGCGATGCGTTCCAGGGTCCAGAACGCGGCGAGTGAGCCGGTACTGAAAATCAATATCCGCTGCAGTTGCTGCAGCGGGAAACCCTGCCACTGCCGCAGCAGTGCCAGCTGTGCCACGACCAGCAGTACGAACAGGATCTGGCCGATCTCGACGCCGATATTGAAAAACAGTAGTGCGGTGGTCAGCTCGGCCTGGGGCAGGCCGATATCCTGCAACACGGCGGCAAAGCCGAAGCCGTGGATCAATCCGAACAGGGTGGAAACGGTTACCGGATAGTGCCAGGCCAGGGTGTCCCGGCGTCCACGCAGAATTTCGGCGGCCAGAAACAGGATGCTCAGCGCAATCACGGCCTCCACGGGGGCAATGGGCACCTGAATCACGCCCAGAGTGGTCAGAACCAGTGTCAGTGAGTGGGACAGGGTGAAGCCGGATATGGTGATCAGGGTGCGTTTGAGGGTGCCGGTGATCAGCAGCAGGCAGACCAGAAACAGGAGGTGATCCCAGCCAACCAGAATGTGTTCGACTCCCATGCGGGTGTATTCGTGGATGATTGCAGTCGTATCGGGCTCAACCGGCACCTGCCAGTACTGCTCGCTGGGGGACAGGAGTGTCTGATATTGCGCTCCCGACAACAGACTAAGCCGAATCAGTGTGCTAATGGACGGGTTATGGCTGGGGTAGTTGATCTCCAGAGCCTGGCCATTTAGAGGCTGGGCACAATTGAGCTGCACTACCTGACCAAAAGTCTGATGGCGGCAGTTGTCAGGCACCCTCATATAGGGTCGGTTACCGGCCTCCACCGACGGCGGTACCTGCATTTTCAGCAGGTATTGGTGGTTAGGCTGGGCATCAGTCGCAGTTTCGTTGATTTGGATAAACAGCGGCCGGGCATCGTGTGCTTCAGCCAGGCCGGGCAGCATCAGCAGCAGGGCGAGCAGGAGCCTAGAGACGGTATTCAACATCGTACTGCTCCACGATCTGTTGAATGGCCAGCTCTTGCGTTTCCACTTCCTGCCAGCGCCGGTAATCCTGCTCAACTCTGGGGCGGATATCGGCCAGTGCCGGTACTCCTCCCGCACGGGACTGGCTCAGCATTATCAGGTGCTGGCCGTGGCTGGAAGCAAAGGGTCCTTGCCAGTGCTGATTGTCCGGTTGCAGTTGCGCCAGCTGTTGTTGGAAGCGGTCACCAAAGTGACTGGCAACAAAATCATCCGTGCGCTCCACATAGTTGCGATGGTAGAGGAAGCGATCACCAAAGCGGGTGGCATCGGCGAACGCAGTCTGCTCATCGTTGAGTTGCTGTTTGAGCGCAAGTGCCCGGCTGTAGGCGTCCTCGCCGTCGCGGACGAACACATGGGTGAAGGTATAGGAGGGCGCTTCGTAATAATCCTGGCGGTGCTGCTCAAAATAGCGTTCCACCGCATCACTCTCCACGTTGACTACCTGCTCGGCGACCCCCTGGGCGATAAACTCCAGCTTCTGCACCGAGCGGCGACGGATGATGTAGTCGTTCTCGGTCATGCCCAGAGACTGGGCTTCCCGGTACAGGGCTTCTTCACGCACGAAGTCCCGCACCAGTTGATCCCGCTCCTCAGCAGGCATGGTATCCAGGCGTGCATTGGCGGCCTCGGCATCAAATGCCTTGGAGCGATACTGGATAAACGTCAGCAGCGCATCCCGATCCACTACGATGGTGTGCGGGGCCTGAGCAGTATCCGCAGCCCCGCTCCATTCATAGGCCCCGAACAGGGCTGCGCCCACCAGGGTGAAGTGCAGCAGGGGGTCCTTTAACAGCTTGGCGATCATGCTCAGCTCTCCGTCACCGGGGTGTACCAGATGGGGGAGGTGTAGGCACGCTCCTGAATGCTGTCCGGCTTATCGGTATTCAGCTCGGTTTCGAAATAATGCTCGTCGTAGACGTTCCAGCGCGGTGTGGGAATCTGCAGGACACGCACGTAGTAGAAGGCCCGCTCTGCCGGATCGAAGTCCGGATCGGTCCAGACGCTGGCCAGTTCGGCAGCGCCGATGCTGTTGCTCCAGGTCGCGCTATCCACATCCACGGTGTTGCCTACTGCGGGCAGCTTGCCATTGGCTTCTGGCTGACGCGCATCACTCCAGGCGATGTCGTAGACTTTTTCCTGCAGACTGCCGTCCGTATCGTGCCAGCCCTTGATGATCTGAATACGATCCAGATTTGCCCCCTCAGGGTCACGGCTGGCCGCTACCATGAAGGAGGGAGCCTTGCCTGCGGGAGCCTGAGTCAGATCTGCGCCCATGGGGACGCCCTTGCTGTAGCCACGATCCACGAAATCGGCATGGTTGACTTCATCTGCCGCAAAATCCCAGCCGCCAAAGAAACGTACGGTCATGCGTGGGCCTGTGGTGGCATAGGTTTCACGGCGCTTGATGGCGTCAAAGAGGGCATCACGGGTGTTTTCGGTAGCCCATACAGCGGCATAGCCGGATGCAACAGACTCATCAATGGTCAAGCCGTACACCTTGCCCTGTTTGCCCTCGGTATAGCCCTGAATTTCAGCGCGTTTGGCACTGGGTTCAAACAGGGTGAACTTCCCCCAAAAGTTGTTTTCTTCAACAGCGGACAGGCTGGTATGGGCGTCAGAGCTGCCAATCATGCCGTATTTAAACGGGTTAACCCCCAATTTGGCTTCCTGCTCCAGTCCCAGTTTCAGGGCGGAACGGGCGTATTCGTAGGGCAGCATTTCTTCTGTTTTGAGCTCGGTTGCCGTCAAGTTGCCCTTGTCCCAGGTTTCGAAATCCGCAAACTCATCATCCGGTGACAGCTTGGAGTGTGTTTCGCCATCCCCCTTGATCTGGGTAACTTCCATCACCGGCTCCCAGCGACTGCGGGTTTCAGCATATGCCCGTGTCAGGGGCTCTCCGTCTCGATCGGTCAGTGAAAACATCAGGCCGTTACTGACATTACCGTTATGAGGAATAGCCAGAGCCCGACCGCCCGTCATGTCTTCATACTTCTGCAGGTGTTCCCAGAGTGCTTCAGGGTCTTCGCTGTCGAATGCGGAGAAGGGCAGCAGCTGTCCCGCTTTGCTGGCATCATCGGCAAACATGACCACTCGATGCAGGTTGTTACCGCCGGGCATGGTGGTCCATTCATAGCCGATGAACGCGGTGAACTTACCCGGCTCGTTGTAGCGGTCGGCAGCAGCGGTAATATCGGACCAGGCGGTGCGTTCAACGGTTGAATTGACCAGCCGTTTCTGGTTTGTCGCCAGGTCCATATTCATTTCGAGCAACGCTTTGAGCTGCTCGTCAGCCCCACCGTTGAGAAGCTGGGCCCAGCGTGCGCCGACGGGGTCATCGAGCAGATCTTGGTTTTTTGCGTTAATCATGGGCACCAGGCCCAGATATTCGGCATGGTCGGACACCATCAGGAAGTCCAGCGGGCGGTTCAGCTTGGCGATCATGCCGTTATGGGCGCGCACTTCTTCGCCTCTTGCGAAGCGGTAGGCATCCTCGGGCGGCAGACCCTTGTTGCCCATCATGGCGGCATCAAACGAGTAGGACGTGTGCAGGTGGGTATCGCCCCAGTACACCTGTTGCGGGTAGTCCTTGCCCGCCATCGGTGAATACGAACGTGGATCAGCCGTTCCCTCCGCCATAGGGGCGGAGGAGAACAGGGCAGCAGATATCAGGACCGAGAGAGTTGTTTTTTTCATAATGATCTCGTGTTACCAGTGCTGGAAAATCAGGGCGTGTACCAAATGGGTGAGGAATAGGCGCGCTCCTGAATCACGGCCGGGAAGTTGACCTCATCGTGCGGGCGTCCCAAAGCGACGGCATCCAGCATGGTGTGACGGGCCGTCGGGATCTGAAGTACGCGCAGGTAGTAGAAAGCACGCTGATTGGCATCGAAATCCGGGTCCTGCCATACGGTGACCAGTTCGGCGTCGCCGATGCTGTTTTGGTAGTGGCCGGTTTCCAGATCCACGGTGTTACCCACAGGCCGGGTGTCTTTGCCCCTATCCTTGCGGCCCTCGGAAAGAGCAACGTTGTAGACTTTCTCGTGGCTTTTGCCATCGGCATCCAGCCAGCCTTTCACTACTTGTATCCGGTCCAGGTTGGCACCCTCGGGATCTTTTACCGCCTGAATCAGGAAGCTCGGTGCTTTGCCCTCTTCCGCTTTGGTCAGGTCTCCGCCCATAGGGACTCCCTTGCGGTAGCCGACCTCCGCCAGGTCGTTTTGCTGCGCATCGGCGGCATCAAAGTCAAAGCCGCCAAACAGGCGAACCTGCATGCGCGGGCCGGTCGTGGCGTAAACCTCCTTGCGCTTGAAGGCGGCAAAGATATCTTCGCGCGTGTTGTTTTCAGCCCAGACGGCGACCATGCCGGCTGCGGACATGCTCCAGCCATCCGCGTGAGGGGTGGTTTCCTGATCCATGTTTTCCGGAATGGAGTCGAGGCCGAATTTGCCCCAGAAGTTGGGTTCGCTGGCGGTGCTCAGGCCGGTATGGGAGTCGGTGGAGCCGATCATGCCAAACTTGAAGGGATTGGCGCCGGTTTGCTGTTCGATTTCCAGGCCGCGTTTGAGGCCGCTGCGGGCATAGTTGCTGACCTGATCGGATTGCGCGTCTGCCTCGCTATTGAACGCCATTACATGTTCGAAGGTTTCAAAATCGGCGAACTCATCGTCGGGGGAAAGCTCCGGATGCGTCTCGGAGTCGCCCTTGATCTGGGTAACTTCGGCTACCGGTTCCCAGCGCATGCGGGTACGGGCGTAGCTGGCGCTGATCGGGTGGCCATTACTGTCGACATCATTGAACATCAGGCCGTTGCTGATGTTGGCGTTATGGGGGATGGCCACAAAGTCTGCCCCAGTCTCGCTGGAGGTTTGGTCCAGCCAGGCCCAAAAGTCTTCGGGGCGGTCGCTGTCTGCCGATGAATAGGGCAGGAATTGCTTGGCGGTTTCGCCGCCCTTATCGGTGAATACCACGCGGTGAAGGTTGGCACCGCCCGGCATGGAGGACCACTCCCAGCCGATAAAGGTGGTGAAGGTTCCCGGCTCGTTATTGGTTTCGGCAGCGTCGATGATTTTGTCCCAGATCGGCTGGCGAATGGCCTGAGTCAGCAGCTCTTCGTAGGGCGCACCTTTTACAATAGAGCCTGCCGCGTTGTAATACACCGCCTTGGAGCCTTTCTCATCCCACATCTGCACCAGCTGTTTGCCAATGTCGGATTTTTCCAGCAATGGACTTTTGTCCCGCACCAGCTGCATCAACCCCATGTATTCGGCATGGTCAGCCACCACCAGAAAATCCAGCGGGCGTTCGAGCTGCACTCGAACCCGGCTGTAAGGGTGAATCACCGGCTGGCCCTTGGCGAAGCGGTAGGCAGTATCGGGGTCGGCGGTCTCATCGCCCATGGCAAAGGCGTCGCCGGAGTAGGATGTGTGCAGGTGAGTATCACCCCAGTAAACCTGGGTGGGGGTGGCGCTGGCATTAAAGGCGGAACAGCTGGCAGCCGCCATCAGGCTGGCGAGCAGTTGCTTCTTCATTTAAACGACCTCTTGTGGTGCTGCAGGCGCACCTGTTTTTATTTTCCTACAGCGTAAAAAATCCAGGTCGCGGGTGTTTGATACTTTGCGCAGTCGGCTTGACTTGTTATGACAGGCTGCAAAAGAAATTGGTGACTGCCCGGAGCAGCAGGCACAAAGGCAAATGCAGTACACTTGTGGCCAAGGTCGAGCACTTGGGAGAATTGATGAGCGATACACGCGGATCCAACAACTGGCTACTGCTGTTGCCGGAAACTGTGCAAAAGGATGTCAAAGCCCGGATGGTGCGGCGTCACTTTGCGGATGGTGAGGCCATCTATCGCTACGGTGAGCAGGGCACGACCCAGTACCAGGTTGTTTCAGGGGCGGTACGGGTGCGCTCATTGTCCGATAACGGCAAGGAGGTCACCTACGTTATCTATGGCCCTGGCGAGTGCATCGGCTACCTGTCCGCGATTGATGGTGATGTGCGGCCCCAGGATGCGGTAGCCATGGGAGATGTGGAGCTGGGCTGCCTGACCTTAAACCACTTTGAACAGTTGCGAGAGCGCTATCGTGACATCGACCGGGCCATGACACTGCATCTGTCCCGTCGTATGCGTGAGCTGTTCAAGTCCTACGAAGTGGGCAAGTTCTTTGGTCTCGATCGTCGCCTGGCACACCAGATCGATTTTCTGCTTGAGGTTGCCGAGCATGCCACCAATGGCGAGGGCTGCAACGAGCTGGAGCTGACCCAGGAGTTACTGGCTTCGTCGGTAAGTGCATCACGGCAGGCGATCAACAAGATTCTCAAGGCCTGGGCCGATGCGGGCGTGGTGGAGTATAGCTATGGTCGCATACGCATTCTGGATCGTGCTGCGCTGAAAGCCCTTTCGGAAGGCGAAGCCGATTCCGGCTGAGTATTGCAGGGTGTCTGACGCGGCCAAATAAAACGCAAAAAGGCCTGTCGGTAATGCCAACAGGCCCTTTTCGGTTTCTGTCCCGGCCTCAGGTCGCTTCGTAGAACAGCGGCTGCTTGTCGGTGGCGATACGGTTGTGAGCCTGAGCAAAAGACTCCAGCAACTGTTGCTGCTGAATTTCGGCTTTCTTCACCGCCGCTTCCTTGACGTGACCGTAGCCGCGAATCTCCGTCGGCAGTTGCGCGATCTGCACTGCGATCTCGTGATTGACCTCATCCAGTTGCTCCAGCAGTTTCAGAATGGTGTCACGGTAATCGACGATCATCTGGCGCTCTTTCTTGCGCTCGGCGGTGTAGCCGAAGGGGTCGAAAGCGGTGCCGCGCAGGCCTTTCATCTTGGCCATCAGCCCGAATGCCTTGAATACCCAGGGACCAAATTCCTGCTTGCGCAGGTGGCCGGTCTGGGGATCACGCTTGTTCAGAATCGGCGGTGCCAGGTTGAAGCGCAGTTTGAAGTCGCCTTCGAACTGCTGGTTCAGGCGCTTGAGGAACTTGCCGTCGGTATACAGACGGGCGACCTCGTACTCATCCTTGTACGCCATCAGCTTGAAGTAGTTGCGCATCACAGCATCGCTCAATGCGGTCTGCCCCGGCACTTTCTGCTGTTCCATTTCACGTACGCGGTTGACCAGTTCCAGGTAACGATCGGCATAGGCCTTGTCCTGATAGGCGGTCAGGTGTTCGAGTCGGCGTTCAAGTGCCTGCTCCGGGGTTTCGGCAACGTCCGGCTTGCTGGCCTGCAGCTGGTCCTCGATCAACGGCTGAATGCGTGACATGTCATGAGCAGCGACACGGCCCAGACGGAAGGCATTCTGGTTGAATTCGACGGAGACCTTATTGATCTCTATCGCTTTCAGAATCGCTGTTTCGCTCAGCGGCAACCAGCCTTTCTGGAAGGCATAGCCCACCATGAACATGTTGGATGCAATGCTGTTGCCGGTCAGGGCGTTGGCGATCTTGGTGGCGTCGATGCTGGCCAGGTTGTCACCCAGGGTTTTCTGCAGACCACCCAGCAGAGGGGCGGTGGGCAGCTCGAAGTCACGCATCAGCTGCAACACTGAGGTCGCGACAGGGTCGCTGTTGACTACGCACTTGGTGTGGTTGGCACGTACCGACTTCATGGAGCTTTCGCTGGCGGTCACCACCAGGTCACAGCCGATGATCAGGTCGGAATCTGCCGGGCCGATGGGCAGGCTGGTGATATCGCTCTGCTTGTGACCGATACGCAGGTGGCTCTGTACCGCACCGCCTTTCTGCGCGAAACCGGTCATGTCGTAGATGGAGATCGCCTTGTCTTCCAGGTGGGCAGCCATGCCCAGTACCGCGCCGATGGTCACCACGCCGGTGCCGCCAATACCGTTGATCATCACGGCATAGCAGCTTTCAAACTGTGGCAGTGTCGGCTGCGGCAGATCGCGGAACAGGTCGTTGCCCAGGTTAGCGGTCTCAGCCTTGCGCAGCTTGCCACCGAGAACAGTCACAAAGGATGGGCAGAAGCCATCCACACAGCGGTAGTCCTTGTTACAGGTAGACTGGTCAATCACACGCTTGTTGCCGAACTCGGTCTTGCGTGTTTGCAGGCTGACGCAGTTGGCCTGTACGGAACAATCACCACAGGCCTCGCAGACCTGGTCGTTGATGAACATGCGCTTGTCCGGATCCGGGAACTGGCCACGCTTGCGACGGCGACGTTTCTCGGCGGCGCAGGTCTGGTCGTGGATCAGTACGGTGACGCCCTTGATTTCGCGCAGTTCGCGCTGCAGACGATCAAGCTCGCGGCGGTGGTAAATCTGCACACCCTTGGCGAAGGCTGGCTGACGGTGGTACTTGTCAGGATCATCGGTGGTCACCACCACGCGCTTGGCGCCCAGAGCAGTTACCTGTTCGCTGATCTGCTGCGGTGTCAGCTGTCCCTCTGCAGGCTGGCCACCGGTCATGGCCACGGCATCGTTGTAGAGAATCTTGTAGGTGATATTGGCCTTTTGTACGCAAGCAGCATGGATAGCGAGCAGGCCAGAGTGGGTATAGGTGCCGTCACCCAGGTTCTGGAACTTGTGCGGTGTATCGACAAAGTGGGACAGGCCGACCCAGTTGTGACCCTCACCGCCCATTTGGGTGGGGAAGGAGGTGTTGCGGTTCATGAAACCGGCCATGGCGTGGCAGCCGATACCGCCCATGGCCTGGGAGCCTTCCGGCACCTTGGTGGAGCTGTTGTGCGGACAGCCGGAGCAGAAGTAGGGAATACGTACCAGCTGCGGGATGATGGCGCCGCAGGCGCCGGTGATGGACGTAAGGTAGTCGTCACAGGCGTTACTGATGGCGTCATCGAGCAGGCCGTTGGCGGACAGACGGTCGCGCAGCAGGGCAACCACTTCATGCGGGTGCAGGCCACCATAGGTTTTCTGAATCTGCAGGCCGTGCTCGTCTTTCTTGCCGATCAGGCGCGGGCGCTTGTCGTCGGGCCAGTTGAACAGCTGGTCGGCGATCTGCGGCTCCATGATCGACATTTTTTCTTCGATGATCAGCAGCTCGTCATGGCCTTCGGCAAACTCGGCCATGCCCTGATCTTCCAGCGGCCAGGTCATGGCCACCTTGTAGATGCTGATGCCGAGGGACTTGGCCTTGGTGTCATCAATGCCCATCAGCTGGAAGGCGCGCATGACGTCCTGATATACCTTGCCGGCACAGACAATACCCAGCTTGCGCTGGGGCGCGGCCAGGGTGATGCGGTCCAGTTTGTTCAGACGGGCAAAGGCCTTGATCAACGGAATGCGGCCACTGTAGGCCATGCGTTCGGCTGTGGCTGCCGGGCCCAGGCCACCGCTGGGCGGCACAAAGTGGGCTTCGGGCGGAATTTCCAGTCCTTCCGGGTTTTGCGTAATGGAGGTTGCCGGATCCAGCTCCACGGTAGCCGTGCCTTCGATAGTCTCGTTGACTACCTTTAGGGTGACCCAGGCACCGGAGTAACGGGAGAGTGACCAGCCGATCAGGCCATAGTCGATCACTTCCTGAATATTGGACGGATACAGAATCGGGGAGCCGTGGGCCAGCATCTCCGGTTCGGAGTAGTGGGCAATGGTAGAGGACTTGGCTACATGGTCATCACCGGCAATCAGCAGTACGCCACCGTGATGGGAGGCACCGAAGAAGCTGCCGTGCTTGATGGCATCGCCTGAGCGGAATACACCGGGACCCTTGCCGTACCAGATGGAAAAGACGCCATCGAACTTTTTCTCTGCTTCGGATTCGATCTGCTGGGTGCCCCAGACCGAGGTAACGGCCAGGTCTTCATTGACGCCGGGCTGGAACACGATGTCATGGGCGTCCAGCAACTTCTTGTTGCGGCTCAGTTCCATGTCGTAGGTGCCGATCGGCGAACCACGATAACCGGTAATGTAGCCGGCGGTGTTGAGGCCGGCAGCCTTGTCGCGCTGCTTTTGCAACAGCGGCAGGCGCACCAGAGCCTGGTTGCCGGTCATGTAGACGGTACCGGACTCCTTGGTGTACTTGTCGTCCAGAGAAACCTGTTTCAGCGTCATGGTCTGTACTCACATATTGTATTTCTTGTAATCCTGCAGGCCGTGGGGGCATATCAGGCTGTGGTTGCCGGCTGACGACCGGCCTTTTGCATCGCGTTCATGCTGTGCACTGCTGCAGTTGCTTAGTGCCATAGTGCGGCTGGCTGGCGCCGAGGACTGTCAAGCAGATTACAATTGGGCAAATTTTCCTGTGCCCCTGCCATCCATGAGGAATTGGGGCGCATGCACTTTAATCAGGTGCCTGCGCCCGGAGGGGGGAGCTTAGGCGGTGGTTCCGTCCTGGCGAGGCGGCGGAATGACCAGTACGTCGATATCGACGCGCTCCAGCAGCTGTTCGGCAGTATTGCCCAGCAGTACGCCTCTGAGCCCCGTACGTGCCACCGTACCCAGCACCAGCAGGCGCGCATCCAGAGTCTTGGCCCGATCTGCAATCAACAGCTCGGCAGGGCCTGCATCCACATGCACCCGCTCCGCCGCGATACCATACTGGTTGGCGAGGCTGACACAGGCATCTCGATACGCCTGTTGCTGTTCGCCATCCTGATCATCCAGTCCCGGGTTTTGCATCGGCGCCGGGCAGGCGCTGAACAGGTGCAGAGGGCGCTGCAAGGTGTCTGACAACTCGGTTGCCTGTTCCAGTATGCGCTGGTTCAGGCGCTGGTGTTCCGGGTCGGACGGGGCGGCTTCGACAGCGGCCAGAATGGGCGCGTCCGCTGTCAGGTTATTGGGGCGTGTCATCAGCACCGGCGTGTTCTGGGCCCGCAGCAGTTTCCAGTCCAGCGGGGTGAACAGGGAGTCGCTCAGGCTGCCCTTGTGCGGCTCCTTGAGCGTCAGGTCAAAGCTCTGCTTATGTTGGCACAGCAACAGGGCACGCAGCAGATCGGTTTCCGGGCTGATTTCCAGACGAATGTTGAGCCTCTGTTGCTGTAGCTGCTGCAGCTGCTGGTCGAGTAGCGTACGAAACTCGCCGCCCGACGTACGCTGCAGCAGCAGTGCCGTGATCTCCACATCCTGATGGCCGGCAATGCGTACTGCCTTGTTGAGAGCAACCTGGTCGGCTTGAGTGGGGTTCAGGACCACCAGCAGTTTCTTGAACTCACGCATGGGACACCTTCGCTTCCTTGTTGGCCTGAGTTTCGGCTGTATCGAACTGTTTGATCGCCTGAGGCTCGGATTCGCTGGAGACCGGCTGGCGTTTGATCAGGAAGCTGGCCAGCGCCGGCAGGAATACCAGTGCACCGACCATGTTCCACACGAACATGAAGGTGAGCAGGATGCCCATGTCAGCCTGGAACTTGATCGGCGACCAGAACCAGGTGCCCACACCGATACCCAGGGTCAGGCCGGTGAATGCGACCGCCTTGCCGGTGGTTTTCAGCGTGTTGAAGTAGGCATCACGCAGGTTCATGCCGGATTTCAGGTAGGTTTCCAGCTTGCTGTAGATGTAGATGCCGTAGTCGACACCGATGCCGACGCCCAGCGCGATAACCGGCAGGGTGGCCACTTTGACACCAATACCCAGGCGCGCCATCAGGGCCTGACACAGCAGCGAGGTCAGTGCCAGCGGCAGCAGGATACAGGCCACCGTGCGGATGGAGCGGAAGGTGATCAGGCAGAGGAAGCCGACAACCGAGTACACCCAGATCAGCATTTCGTACTGCGCCTTCTCGATGACGATGTTGGTGGCGGCTTCAATACCGGCATTACCGGCGGCCATCTTGATGGTCAGTGCATCGTTGTTGTATTTCGCGGCAAAGGCTTCGGTTTCGTCCACGACGGCGGCCAGGGTTTCGGCTTTGTGATCGTTCAGGTAAACGAATACCGGCATCAGACTGCAGTCAGCGTTGAAGCTGCCACGAGGCGCGGTAATAGACGCCTGGTTCAGCAGGGCCTGGTTGCGGTTCAGTGCGCTCCATTTGACGTTGCCTTCGTTGTAACCGGTCATCGCCTGTTTGGCCACGTTCACCATGGAGCTGGCAGACTGCACACCCGGCAACTGCTTCAGGCGCCACTGCAACTGATCCACCACATCAAGGGTGTGGTAGTTGGAGCACTGGTCCTTGGCGGTCTGCACCATGATCACGAAGATATCCGTGCTGGTGGAGTAGTTCTCGTTGATGAAGGCGTTATCCAGGTTGTAGCGGGAGTCGGGGCGCAGTTCCGGTGCACCGGCATCCAGGTCACCCACTTTCAGGTCCTGGCTCTGATAGACGCCCAGGCCGACCAGAGCGAAGGCAAACAGGATGACCAGCGTCGCCTGCGGGCGCTGGGTGAAGCTGGACAGCAGGTTCCAGATCGGATGCTTGCCGTGTTCCTCTACATGCTGCTGTTTCTTGACCGATTTCTGGCTGACACCGGCGTAGGACATCAGGATCGGCAATAGAATCAGGTTAGTCAGAATGATGACGGCGACGCCGATACTGGCGGCAGCAGCCAGATCCTTGATGACGGCGATATCAATCACCATCAGGGTGGCAAAGCCCACGCCATCACTGATCAGTGCGATGATGCCGGGGATGTACAAGGCGCGGAAAGCCAGGCGCGCGGCCAGCTCCTTGTTGGCACCCTTGGCACTTTCATGGCCGATGGCATTGATGATCTGCACACCGTGGCTGACACCAATGGCAAATACCAGGAAGGGCACCAGCATGGAGTAGGGGTCAAGGCCGTAGCCCAGGGTTTTCAGCAGGCCGAGCTGCCAGATCACGGCAATCACGGAGCATAGCAGCGGCACGATGGAGCTGCGCAGGCAGCGGGAATACAGAAGCAGCAGTACGAAGGTGATTGCCAATGCGATGGCAAAGAAGACAGCAACCTGGCTGGCGCCGTCGATCAGGTCACCCACCACCTTGGCAAAACCGGTGATATGGATTTTGACGCTGTCGCTTTCGTACTTGTCGCGGATCAGCTCTTCCAGCTGGCTGGAAAACTGCTGGTAGTCGATGGGCTCACCGGTGTCCGGGTTAAAGTCCAGCAGCGGGGCATAGATGATTGCCGATTTGAAATCGTTGGCGACCAGGGAGCCGATGCGACCGGATTTAAGGATGTTGGTTTTCAGTTTTTCCAGTTCTTGCGGCGAGCCGTCATAGGTGTCGGCGATCACCGGACCACCGGTCAGGCCCTGCTCGGTTACCTCGGACCAGCGCACGCCTGATGCCCAGATCGACATCAGGCTGGCACGGTTGACCCCGGGCACATAGAAGACTTCGTCGTGGACCTGCTGCAGGGTTTCCTGGAAATCCTTGTCGAAGATATCGCCCTGGGTATGTTCCACCGAGATACGGATGGCATTGCCCAGACCGGCCAGGTCGTCCTTGTGCTCCAGGTAGTTGGCAATATAGGGGTGAGACGCCGGAATCATCTTCTCGAAGCTGGCTTCGGGTTTGATGCTGCTGGCCTGGTAGCCGAAGAACAGCGTTGCCGCCAGCATCAGCAGAATCACCAGTGGACGGTGATGGAAGAAGATCCGCTCAATCACGGATTCAGTGCCGGACGCACAGGCTGAGGTGTTTTTTTGTGTCGTTTTCATTATTCCTTACCTCCGCTCAGGGACGCGGCGTGTACGCCGTGGGCACCCGAGATCAACAGGCCTTTTTCGGGGCTGGTGAGAACCTTGCTCTGTGGCAGGCGGGCCGGATTACGGTTGCTCTCGATCACCTTGCCTTGTGCATCCAGGTGCAGTGACATGCCGGCCGCGCCGACCAGAACGGCAGAGCCGTCATCCAGCAGGGTGCCGCTGAAGAAGGTTGAATCCACACCGGTATCGATCGGCTGCCAGCGGTTGCCCCAATCATTGGACTGGAAGGCATTACCGCGCAGACCAAAGGCGATGATGCGCCCCTGATCATTACCGATGATGCCGAAGAATGAACCGTCGTAAGGGCTGTCCAGGGATTCCCAGTTCTGGCCCCAGTCAGATGAGCGAAACAGGTTGCCGGCTTCTGCCGCGATGTAGAGCTGGTCACCGATCTGAGTGATCGCGTTCAGATGAAACAGGCTCGGGTTGTCCATGCGGTCGAACCAGGCCGACCAGGTTTCACCGCCGTCGGTGGTGCGCAGAATCAGGCCAAAGGCACCCACGACAATGCCTTCATTGCGGTCCTTGAACCAGACGTCCAGGAAGGGGCGGCTGGCGCCTTCTTCGGAGAAGGCTTCAGCATCTTCGGCCATGTAGATACGGTCTTCGAGTTCGTACTCCAGCTCCTCGCGCTCATCCTCGGGTGCGGACGCAATGGCGGCTTCCAGTTCGGCCAGCTGTGCTTCGGCATGGGCCTGCATCAATGCATTGGCCCGGTTACCGTCCATCACCTTGCGCCAGCTCTGACCACCATCCTCGGTCTTGAGCACCACGCCATCGTGGCCCACGGTCCAGCCGAAGCTGTCGTCAATGAAAAAGGTGTTGGTCAGGGTGACACGCACGGGCGCGGGGGCCTGCTGCCAGGTGCTGGCTTCATCATTCGACACCAGAATATGACCGCGCTCGCCAACGGCCACCAGGCTGCTGCCGACACGCTCCATATCCAGCACCAGGCTCTGAGCTGCCAGCGGCGACATCAGTGCCGGTTCTTCCAGCGCATCGCCCGCCAGCGCGGTGGTGGAGAGTGCCAGGCCGACCAGCATGCACAGGCTGGACCGCACACTGGGCGGTTGGACTAGGGTTTGAGGCAAACTGAGCTGTTTCATAGGATTATTCTTTTTAAGTGGGTGGAGCGAGTTGTGCCCGGTCCTGACAGGTGGGGCAATACCGGTGTTTCCCTTTCGGCGCTATTACGGCAACAGGCTCGGCAGGAACATGCTTCCGGAATAGCGTGGAAATGAGACCGGCAGTGTCTGCCGGTCTCGATGTGCTGTTATCGACGGGACAGCTGACGCACCTTCTGCGGGGTGTAGAAGCTGTCTTCCTTGGTTGCATCCGTGCTGTAAGGAATCAGGTCGTACTCCTGCATGGCGTAGTCACCGGACTGAAGGTCATAGTTGGTGAGCGCGCGTGCGATGGGGTTGTCTTCGTTGTACAGCGTGACGAAGTGGGAGTGGCCAAAGCGCCACAGCTCACCACGGCCGTCGTACATGTCGGCCATCAGGGCAAACCAGGAGTCTTCATCCAGGTAGAAACGACGCTTGCCATAGATATGACGGCTGTCTTCACGCAGCGTTGCTTCCACAACCCAGACGCGGTGTTTCTCCCAGCGCTCCAGATCCGGGTTGGTGTGCTCGGCCTGGGCGATTTCATCCATCGGTGTGCCGTTGCTGTGTGCACTCAGGAACTTGTAGGAGTTATATGGCACCAGCATCTCTTTTTTGCCAACCAGCTCCCAGTTGAAGCGCTCCGGGGAACCGTTGAACATGAAGGCCTGGTCATAGGTGGTCAGGCCGTTGGAACCGGGATCCGGCGTATCAAAGGCGATGGTCGGTGCGCGACGTACTCGGCGCTGACCAGGAATGTACTGCCAGGCCTGGCGCGGTTCCTTGTTGGCGTTGACCGGGTCGCGTACCAGCGTCATTTCACCCTTGCGGCGTGTTGGCAGTGAGTACTGCAGCAGCAGGTGAATGATGTTGCCATTGAAGGTTTCGAGGCTGCCGTCCTTGTAGTTGTACGGGTAAGTCTCGATCAGCTGGCCGGCCGTGATGGTACGTGAGCCGTTGGCATATACCGTGTGGCTCTCATAGCTTGCATCCTTGCCTTCACCGTAATAACGCAGGGTGTGGTTCCAGATCGCTTCCTTGCCGTTTTGCGGAATGGCGAAAGGTACGCCGCCATAGGCGTTGACCACGCCATTGCCATCCGGTGTCAGCTCGGCATTCAGCGCGTTGGTGTGGATGTTTTTCGCCACCCACTCGGGGACCGGTACCGTACGATGTGTCGGGTAGACGTTCATCTTGAAGGTCGGCTTTTTCTCGAACAGCGCTTTCTGACCATCAGACAGAACGTCGGCATACTCCATGTAGTTCTCTGAGGTGATGGTGTACAGCGGTTTCTCATCGGCAAAGGGGTCCACCAGGTGCTCGCCCTCGGTGTAGCCTGCCGGTGGGGTGGTCAGGCCGCCGGTCCACTCGGGAATGTCGCTGCCGTTACCGGCGCGCTCGGCGCCCATCGGAGTCAGCTCCTTACCCAGTTTGGCGGCTTCTTCAGGGCTGACCGCAGCCAGCGCGGAGCCGGCGTTGAGAGCAACCGCCGCAATGCTGGCGGCGAGCAGAGTACGTTTCAGGTTCATAATGCGTCTCCTCGGACCGCAGTCCGATTTTTATTATTGGTTTAAGACTTAGAAGGTGTATTTGTAGTAAGCCGCTACGTAATCACGGTCCGCGTTCAGGTGACCAAAGGCCAGGCCGCCGCGATCATCGATGATGTCGTCGGTATCGGTCAGGTACCACACATAGCTGGCGCCGAACTTGTGGCGGCCCAGGTAGGTGAAGTCGGACTTCAGTGCAAACTGTTCAGTGCCCTCGGCAAAGGAGAACTCCATTGATGAACGGCCATTGAAGTCGTTGCGGTAGGTACCGGTCAGTTTCATGTCCAGACCACCGGTGATGTTCATGTAATTGGCGCTCAGGCTGACAACGGCGCTGGAGGCGCTGCGGTCTTTAACCAGACTGTCGATGCCACCCGGATAGTCGAAGTCGATAATACGGTTGTGTGCGATTTCACCGGTAAACGTCAGGGTGTCGGCCAGCGGGTTCTGCGGGAAGATATAGATACCGGATACCTGTGCCTGAATGGCTTCTGCCGGGGCGTAGGCAAAGCCGGCGGTGTTGTTGTGGCGTACCGGGATGCCGTCACGGTAGGACAGTTCACCGCTGACATTCATGTCACCGAACACGGTACCGAAGCTTACGCCGTAGAGGTCGATATCTTCATAGTAGTTCTGGTTCAGGTTGACCGAGCCACCGTCGTTGGGGTTGGAGAGGAATTCCAGCGCCGGAGTGAAGTCGTTGTAGTTGATGTAGTAGAAACCGAACTCGGTGCTGTTCAGGTTTTCTGCCAGGTAACGAATGGCAATACCGTACTGGCCTTCATCCGGCTTATCCCGGCTGACGACCAGCTCATTGCCACCAACACCCGGAATCACGTTGGTTTCCATGGGGTCACCTACGGAGCCCTGGCCCAGACCATCGAGGATATTGAAATAGGTGCCCGGTGCGTCAATGCGGGTGTTTTCCCAGTCATACTGGTAGTAAGCACCGATGGACAACAGGTCCGTCACGGCCATTTCACCGTAGACCTGGCCGATCGGCATGAAAATATCTTTCAATGCAGTGCCCGGTGCGTTGGCTTTGGTGGCATCCAGCGGACCCATGGCGGTGGAGATACCCCCCTGGATAAACAGGCTTTCACCCCAGTTGACCACCTGTTCACCCACACGCAGGCTCAGGTACTGGTCGCCCATGGCGAAACCGTGGTACCAGAACAGATCCTGCAGTTCGAGTCGGGACTTGTGATCGTCCAGGCCATCCTTCTGGAAGGACTTGGGCTGACCGGTCCAGGTGTTGGTGCCGATCAGGTCATCATCATCGTAGACTTCGTCATACCAGCCACGGGCGCGGGCAAAGACACCACCGTCACCGTAGTTGAGATCCAGATCGGTACTGAAGTTGACCTGGTTCTGGGTCATGTCACCCTTGTCGAAGTTGCGGTTACCGTCGTCAGTCAGGAAGCCCAGGTTGCTGGCCGGGAACGCCAGTACGTTGGGGTCATGGCTTTCGCGGCGCCACTGGGCGCTGTAGCCGACAGTGGTATCCACATCCAGTGTCATGCCGTTGTCCAGATCAAAACTCAGCGCCTGAGCCTGGCCGGCCAGAGCCGCCAAAGCGCCGGCAACGGTCGCCTGCGCAATCACCTTGCTCAGCGTGCTGCGTTTGAATTTGCCCTGTCGTAGTACAGCGTGAGGGGTTCTCATTGTTGTTTCCTCGCGTGTTGTTTTTATAAGTAACGGTGCTTGAGAACAGGCGTGGTGGGGGATGCCTGAGGGTTCACTACTAGTGGTGAGGCGGCAGCCGGCTCAGGGGAAGAGCGCAGTGCTTCCTCGGTTGGGAAAACGGCGAAAGTCGAGACTTCCGGTGTGGTCGGTATGGCAGCGTTCATTCTGTGGTCACATCTTATTATTGTTTGTTTGCCTCAGCGGGGGCGCAACGGCTTATACTGCCGGGTTTTCCCTCTGCTGAGTCGGAGCCTTGCGCCAAATGAAATGGCTAACTCCTGCAATTAGGTTCGACTCTACTGGCTTGCAACCTTTGGTGGCTTGATAGTTTGCGAACCTGTCTTGACATATTGCGCAATGCCGACCTTCGTTTAACGCTTCAGATGCGAGATATTTGTGTTTCCTTGAAGCGTCACCTCAGGCATTTATACACTCAAGTCTAGTATGGCTTTTGTGGTCGGGCGGGGCGTTCCGGGCAGATTTCAGGGCGCGGCAGGTTGTAGTGCCGGGAGCGAGCAAAGTGCGGCAAATTCGGAGCTTTATATTGACGATGTCAAGTTTGTTTGGACAGCGTCAAGTCTTGGGGTAGACTGCCAGCCATGAATCAGACCAAGACCTCTTATCATCACGGCGACCTGCGCAGCAGCCTGCTGGATGTGGCCACCCAGTTGATTGCCGAAGGTGGTGTCGATGCGCTCAGCATGCGCAAACTGGCGGACCGTGTCGGTGTGTCCCGTACCGCGCCC
Source organism: Marinobacterium stanieri (assembly GCF_900155945.1). GTDB lineage: Bacteria > Pseudomonadota > Gammaproteobacteria > Pseudomonadales > Balneatricaceae > Marinobacterium > Marinobacterium stanieri. Next base: position 199,110 of record NZ_FTMN01000006.1, on the reverse strand, counting down.
TACCACCACTTTACGGACAAGCATGCCCTGTTGTCGGCACTGGCCGAAGAGGGCTTCAAGGCCTATGAGCACTCGCTGCGCGAGACCATGGCCGGGGTCAGCGACCCGGATGAGTGGTTACCCTGTTTTGCCCACTGGTATCTGAGTTTTGCCCAGGCCAACCCGGAACTCTACAACCTCATGTTCGGCCAGAACGTGTGGAAAGCCGGTGAGCCGACCGAGCAGCTCAAGGGACAGGCACACGGCTGCTTCCGTCGTTATGTGGAGATGGTCAGTGATTGGCAGCAACGTGGGTTGATTGCCAACGACATGGACCCGCTGCGTTTTGCCCAGGTGAGCTGGAGCACCCTGCACGGCATGTCCCGTCTGCTGCTGGATGGTATCTATGTGGATATCAAGCACCTGGATGAGGTCGTGGATCTGGCGATCAGCATGTTCCGTGCTGCCGGTATTAAGCCACAATCAACAGACTGATCAGTCCCTTTACTTTCCCGATTGATATGAATTGAACGCCTCTGGCGCAGGCCAGTGGAAATATCGACTTGCAGCTTTTAACTTGACAGCGTCAGGATTGGTTTTTATGTTGGCGTCAGTCCCACCGTTCAATAACCCCAACGCGAGGAGTGAATATGACACAGATGCACAAACGCAAGTTACTGCATACGCGCCAGGTTCAGTGCAGGGGCTATGAGTTGGACGGTGGGTTGTGGCAGGTGGAAGGGCGCATGTGTGACCTGAAAAGCTTTGCCATGGCGAACGCGGACCGGGGTGGTCGTATTGAAGTGGGCGAGCCACTGCATGATATGGGGCTGACACTCACGTTCGACTGTGATCTGGTCATTCGTCAGGTAGAGGCGTTCATGGATGCGGCTCCCTTCAATCGCTGTGCGCAGATCACCGATGCGTTCAAGGTGTTGGAGGGCGTGCAATTGGTGTCCGGCTTTCGCGCGCGGGCACATGAATTGCTGGGCGGGGTGAAGGGCTGCACTCATCTACTGGAGCTGCTTGGCCCCATTGCCACCACCGCCTATCAAACCCTGTGGCAGTCGGAAAATGGCTATAGCGGTGACGACCCCAGGGTGATCCAGAAGCTGGCCGATAACTGCCATACCCTGGCCCGTGATGGCGAGGTCATGGCGCCCTTTCTGGCCGAGCACAGCCAACCATAACAATAATGAGCACAACCAACGGGAGTTCAGTATATGAGTGACGCGATTCTCAGCCGTATCGAAGAGGGAGTGCTCTATCTGAGCATCAACCGTGCCGATAAAAAAAATGCCCTGACACTGGCCATGTATCAGACACTGTGCGATCAGCTGGTAGCGGCTGACGAAAACCCCGAGGTGGCGGTTATTCATCTCACCGGCAGTGGCGACAGTTTCTGTGCCGGTAATGATATTGCCGATTTTGTCGAAGCAAGCCGTGCCGGTAATACCAAAACGCCGGCGCTGGATTTTCTGTTGCAGCTGAATGCCCAGCGCAAGCCGGTTGTGGTTGCGGTGAACGGCATTGCCGTGGGGATCGGCGTAACCCTGTTGTTGCACTGTGATTTTGTCTATGCCGCCAAAGGTTCCATGTTCCGCATGCCCTTTGTCGACCTGGGGCTGGTACCCGAAGGTGGCAGTAGCGTTGTCATCCCTCAGCTGGTGGGCCACCGTAAGGCTGCTGAACTCTTGCTGGCCTGTGATGCCTTTGATGCAGATGCAGCAGAAGGATACGGGATCGTGAACAAGGCGGTTGCACCGGATCAGCTGCTGGCCACCAGTACCGATATGGCCAAACGTCTGGCTGCCAAGCCGCCTTTGGCGCTGTTGCAGGCCAAGGCGATGCTCAAGGCCAATGTGGGACAGCCGCTGGAGCAGGTGATCCCGGCGGAAGTGGAGTTGTTCATGCAGCACCTGGTCTCTGAAGAAGCCTCGCGCACGCTGGCTGCACTCTTTGGCGGCAAGTCATAACGCCGCCTCTGTTCGATATCTGATGCGGCGATCAGTGCTGGCGGAACGCCTTGGGCGTGACGCCGGTCCACTGTTTGAAGGCCCGTGTAAAAGCCGCTGGCTCTGAAAATCCCAGCTTGCGCGAGATTTCCGAGACTGGCAGTGAGGGCCGGCTTAAGAAATGAATGGCGGTATCACGCCGCACACCATCTTTCAGTTCCTGGAAGGTGGTGCCCTCCTCGGTCAGCTTGCGCCTCAGGGTGCGGGTGGTCACATGCAGATCATCGGCGATGCTTTCCATGCTGGTATTGAGCAGACCGTTTTCCTGTTCCAGATGGTCCAGCACCCGGCGGGTGTATGCCGGGTAGTAAGCCTGGCGCATAAACCAGTCCAGAGGCACGCGACGCAGATAGGCACGCAGGGACTTGGGCGTCTGCACCACCGGCGCGCTCAGAATGTCGGCATCAAACACCAGGCAGGTCTCCGGCTGGTCAAAATAGGCCGGGCAGGGAAACAGTAGCCGGTATTCCCCCTTGTGATCAGGTGCGGCGTGGGCGAGGTGGATCGCCTTCAGCGGGATGCGCTGTCCGATCAGCCAACTGGGGAAACGGTGCCAGATCAGCAGCAGGAATTCGCACAGAGAGTGCGAGGGGTCCAGTTCCGGTTTGGTCAAGCGCATGGAGAAGCGGACTTCATTGCCCTCAATACTCAGGTTGAGAGTCAGCGCGTCCGCCAGCAGATTGTAGAAATGGCTGATGTGATGATACACCGCTCTCAGGTTCTGACAGTGCACCGCCTGCTTGGACATCAGCGTGAACACCCCATGACGGGATGGCTGGCTGCCCATACCCAGAAACTCATCGTCACTGGCCTGCCAGAACGCTCGCATCAGGCGGGCAAACTGGTTGGGTGTGATCCTCAGTTGTTCGCTTTCCAGAATTACCCGGTTAAGCCCTGCCTCTTCCATCAACTGTTCCTGATCCATCCCCAGCCGGCCGGCCGAGGCCAGAATGCTGCGTGCGTAATGGGACGAGATGGAGTGATGCTCAATACTCATGCGATGACTCTTGTTGTTTGCCTTTAGTCGAATGCCGGAGGCGGGCATGGCGCCCATTGTAAAACCCGTGTCCGAAAAAGTTAATTATCAGGCTGGAATTGTCATTGTTGAAAAAGAGCCTTGAACCGAAACTAGATTCACACGAGCACAGGGCTGAATTAGCTGCCCGGAATGCTCATACCAAAACAATAACTGGTACCGAATCTGGCCATAGTGCCTGGAAAGGAGAAAACCGATGCAGAAACGTGAAGTGGTTGTCGTCAGTGGTGTTCGCACAGCAATTGGTGGCTACGGTGGCAGCCTGAAAGGTCACGCTCCCCACGTACTGGCTTCCATGGTAACCGAAGAAGCGATCAAACGCGCCGGTATTTCTCCTGAAAAGGTTGGCCAGAGTGTGTTCGGTAACGTGCTGCCGACAGAACCCCGCGATGCCTATCTGGCCCGTGTAGCAGCCGTCAATGCAGGCGTGCCCGAGTCGACGCCGGCCATGGGTGTTAACCGTCTGTGCGGCAGTGGCCTGCAGGCAATTCTGACCGCTGCACAGCAGGTTGAACTGGGGATCTCCGAAGCGGTTATTGCCGGTGGTGCCGAGTCCATGAGCCGTGCGCCTTACCAGCTGCCGGCTGCGCGTTTCGGTCAGCGCATGGGTGACGGTGTCATGGTTGATCCGGTTGTGGGTGCGCTGCACTGCCCGTTCAACCAGATCCACATGGGTGTGACTGCCGAGAACGTTGCCGAGAAGTATGGCATCTCTCGCGAGCAGCAGGATGAACTGGCCACCCTGAGCCACAACCGTGCCCAGAATGCGATTGAGCAGGGCTACTTCAAGGACCAGATCCTGCCGATCGAGATCAAGGGCCGCAAAGGGCCGGTTGCCTTCGATACTGATGAGCATGTCCGTTTCGACTGCACTCAGGACGATCTGGCCAAACTGAAGCCGGTATTCAAGAAAGACGGCTCCGTGACCGCGGGTAACGCTTCCGGCATGAACGACGCGGCAGCGGCCATCGTGATGATGGACCGTGAAGCGGCTGAAGCCCAGGGCGTGAAAGCCATGGCGCGTCTGGTGGACTACTCCGTGGTTGGCGTTGATCCGAAGATCATGGGCATTGGCCCGGTACCGGCGATTCAGGAGATTCTGGAGCGCAACAACCTGAATGCCAAGGATATCGATGTATACGAAGTGAACGAGGCATTCGCGTCTCAGGCACTGGCAGTCTGCCAGCAGCTGGACCTGCCGCGTGAGCGTGTTAACCCGAATGGCAGCGGTATTTCTCTGGGTCATCCGATCGGCGCGACCGGTGCGGTGATCACAGTGAAAGCCTTGTATGAACTGGAACGAGTCAATGGCCGTTATGCCATGGTCAGCCTGTGTATCGGCGGTGGCCAGGGGATTGCTGCACTGTTTGAGCGTGTTTAATCGGAACGATTGAATACATGGGGAGTAAATCGTGATGTCTGCTCTATTTGACCAGGGATGGTCCCTTTTTTACTCCCTTTACACCTGAAAGATTTTGGATTGTCTGCACCGAAGCTAGGAAGTGCCTTTAACTGGGCCAGCAATGGCCCATCTTTTTTCGCTGCGGGCAGGATTGAGGAATAAGCACATGTATAACGGTCAGGCTGTAAGCCTTAAAGCACTCGAATCCGGTCTGGTTGAGCTGGTACTGGATCTGCAGGGTGAATCCGTCAATAAACTGAATGCACTGACCCTCAACGAGCTGGGCGAAGTCGTTAAACAGCTGTCTGAGGATGCCTCTGTAACCGGTTTGCTGATCAGCAGCGCCAAGCCAGCGTTTATTGTGGGTGCTGATATCACTGAATTCCTGGGTATGTTCTCCCTTCCGGATGCTGAACTGCACCAGTCTATCTCCAAGACCCACGACCTTTTCTCCCGTCTGGAAGCCTTGCCGTTCCCGACAGTTGCCGCCATCAATGGCATGGCGCTGGGCGGTGGTTTTGAACTGGCCCTGAGCACCGATTTCCGCGTGCTGGCCAGCGATGCCCGTGTAGGGCTGCCGGAGGTGGGTCTGGGTATCTGCCCGGGCTGGGGCGGCACTGTGCGCCTGAGCCGTCTGATCGATACCGCCAGCGCTACGCAGTGGATGCTGTCCGGCAAGCCGCAGAAAGCCAAAGCCGCGCTGGAACTGGGTGCGGTTGATCGCGTTGTGGACTCAACCGAGTTGCGCACCGAAGCACTGAACCTGCTGCAGTCTGCCGTTAATGGCGATGTGGACCATCTGGCCAATCGTCAGCGCAAGCAGCAGGCACTGGAAAACGGTGCTGAAGTTGAAGCCGCTGCCGAGCAGATGGCGAAGAAGCTGGATCCGAACTACCCGGCTCCGCTGCAGATTCTGAAGCTGGTCAGCACGCATGCGACCCTGCCGTTTGACGATGCCCTGAAAGCCGAAGTGGATGCGTTTGTTGCCCTGGCAAAAACCGATGCGGCTGCCAGCCTGATCGGCCTGTTCATGAACGATCAGCTGCTGAAGAAGAAAGCGCGCGGCTGGACCAAGCAGGCAGCGCCGGTGAAGAAAAGCGCGGTGTTGGGTGCCGGCATCATGGGCGGCGGTGTTGCCTATCAGTCCGCTTCTACCGGCACGCCGATCCTGATGAAGGATATCCGGGACGAAGCCCTGGGTCTGGGTATCAATACCGCTACCGGCCTGCTCAACAAGCAGATCGAAAAGGGACGTCTTGATGAGGCAGGCAAGGAAAAAGTCCTGAGCGCCATTGAGCCGACGCTGGAATACACCGGCTTCGATACTGTGGATATCGTCGTTGAGGCTGTAGTCGAGAACCCGAACGTCAAAGCTGCAGTACTGGCCGACGTGGAAAAGGCGGTTCCGGCCAATGCGGTCCTGACGTCCAATACTTCCACTATTTCCATCGATCAGCTGGCCAAGAGCGTGTCCCGTCCGGATCAGTTCTGTGGCATGCACTTCTTCAACCCGGTACACCTGATGCCGCTGGTTGAAGTGATTCGTGGCAGCCAGACCAGTGACGAAACCATTGCGCGCACCGTCGCCTATGCTGCAGCCATGGGGAAAACTCCCATCGTCGTGAACGACTGCCCGGGCTTCCTGGTGAACCGAATTCTGTTCCCGTACTTCAACGCCTTTAACCGCCTGCTGGTGGATGGCGTGGACTTCGAGCGCATCGACCGCGTGATGGAAGGTTTCGGCTGGCCGATGGGCCCGGCGTACCTGGCCGACGTGGTCGGTATCGACACCTTGGTTCATGCTGATCATGTGATGCAGGAAGGCTTCCCGGGTCGTATGGGCCATGACGCCGATGTAGTCGCTGAAGCCCTGCTGGATGCCCAGCATCTGGGTCAGAAAAATGGCAAGGGCTTCTATGAATACGGCAAGGATGAAAACGGCCGTCGATTCAAGAAAGCCTCTGCGGTGGCTCAGGAACTGATCGACGCCCGCATCAAGGAAAAGGTTGAACTGAGCGATCAGGACATTATTGATCGCATGATGATCCCGATGTGCCTGGAAGCCGCACTTTGCCTGGAAGATGGCATCGTCGAGACGCCGGCTGAAGCGGATATGGGTCTGATTCTGGGGCTGGGCTTCCCGCGCTTCCGCGGTGGTGCTCTGCGCTATATCGACACCCTGGGTCTTGAAGAGTTTGCCCGTCGTGCCGAAGCGCACCAGGCCAATGGCCCGCTGTACCAGCTGACCGAAGGCTTCAAGGCGCGTCTGGCTGAAGGCCGTACCTACTACTGATAACAACTGGCCCCGCCTGCTACAGCGGGCGGGGCGGCAATAACAAGACAGGCCTGCAGCCAGGTTGCTGCAAGCCGGGAGCAGAAGATTATGAGCGAATACAAACACCCTCTTACCGATGCTGAATTTGCCCTCAACGAAGTGGTGGGCTTCGATGCCCTGTGCGCCGAAAACGGCTTTGACGATATCAACTCTGAACTGGCCTCGGTCATTCTGACCGAAGCGGGCAAGTTCGGTACGGGCGTGCTGTCTCCGCTGAACGTGATCGGCGATACCCAGGGCGTCAAATTGACCGAAAAAGGCGTTGAAGAAACGGCGGGCTTCAAGGATGCCTACCAGCAGTTCGCCGAAGGTGGCTGGAACTCTCTGATCGCTGACGAAGCCTACGAAGGCCAGGGCCTGCCGAACGTACTGGGCACCGCTGTTAACGAAATCTGGCAGTCTGCCAACATGGCATTTGCTCTTTGCCCGCTGCTGACTCAGGGCGCGGTTGAGGCTATCGCCCATCATGGCAGCGACGAGCTGAAACAGACCTACCTGCCGAAAATGATTTCCGGCGAGTGGACCGGCACCATGAACCTGACCGAGCCGGATGCGGGTACCGATCTGGCGGCGATCAAGACCAAAGCCGTGCCGAACGGCGATCACTACCTGATTACCGGTCAGAAGATCTTTATCACCTGGGGCGACCACCAGATGACCGACAACACCATCCACCTGGTGCTGGCGCGTCTGCCGGATGCACCGGCGGGTGTTAAGGGGATCTCCCTGTTTGTCGTACCCAAGTTCCTGCTGGATGAAAACGGCAATCCGGGTGCCCGCAACGATGCTCACTGTGTATCTGTTGAGCATAAGCTGGGTATCCACGCCAGCCCGACCTGTGTCATGAGCTACGGCGACAACGAAGGCGCAGTTGGTTACCTGGTGGGTGAGGCTCACAAGGGCCTGGCTTACATGTTCACCATGATGAACTGCGCCCGTCAGGCGGTAGGCCTGCAGGGTGTGGCGATTGCCGAGCGTTCCTACCAGCAGGCGCTGGAATACGCCAAGGATCGTCTCCAGGGTACCAAGAAAGATGGTAGTCGTTTCTCCATCATCAAATTCCCGGATGTGCGTCGCATGCTGATGCAGATGAAATCCGGTACCGAAGCCATGCGTGCGTTGGCGCTGGTGGGCGGTGCGGCGGTTGACCGTGCAGCACGTGCCACTGATGAAGCTGTTCAGCGTAAAGAGCAGGCACGTCTGGAACTGCTGACGCCGATCGTTAAAGGCTGGATCACCGAGCTGGCACAGGAGCTGACCTATCTGGGTACCCAGGTCAACGGCGGCATGGGTTTCATCGAGGAAACCGGTTCTGCCCAGCACTACCGTGATGCCCGTATCCTGACCATCTATGAAGGCACCACCGGTATCCAGGCGCTGGATCTGGTTGGCCGCAAGACGCTGCTGAACAAGGGCGAAGCCCTGGCCGATCTGCTGGCAGAGATCGAAGAGACCGTGGTGGCACTGGAAGGCGAAGCCGCCTTTGCCGAGCAGGGCAAGGCACTGCGCGAAGCACTGAACGCCGGTCAGGAAGCGCGCACCTGGTTGCTGGAAAATGCCGAGCAAGATCCGGCTGCTGCGGGCGCCGTCAGCGTCCACTTCATGATGCTGTTCGGCTTCCTGTGCGGTGGCTGGCTGATGGGCAAATCGGCCCTGCGTGCCCAGGCGCTGCTGGATGCCGGTAACGGTGATCCCGAGTACCTGAAAGGCAAGCTGGTAACGGCGCAGTTCTACTCCGAGCACCTGCTGCCGCGCACCAAGGCGAGCCTGGACACCATTCGCAAGGGCAGTGCCAGCATCATGGCACTGAGCGAAGATCAGTTCTGATTCCCCTGAGGTATGGCCGGATGGGGATGTCCCGTCCGGTTGCCTGACCCGAGGTTGCCGTTGCTGCGGCAGGCTCAATAACAAGAAAGACAATCCCGGGCCGGTGTGATGGCCCGAGGTCTGAGTGAGGTAGAGCATGAAAGCACTTGTCGCTGTTAAGCGCGTCATCGACTACAACGTCAAGGTACGCGTCAAGTCGGACAACACCGATGTGGATCTGGCCAACGTCAAAATGGCCTTGAACCCCTTCTGTGAAATCGCGGTAGAAGAAGCCGTGCGCCTGAAGGAAGCGGGCACAGTCTCTGAAGTCGTGGTGGTGTCCATTGGTCCCAAGGCCTGTCAGGAACAGATCCGTACCGCACTGGCGCTGGGTGCAGACCGTGGTATCCAGATCGAAACTGACGAGATGCCGGAATCGCTGGGCGTTGCCAAACTGCTGGCCAAAGTGGTTGAAGAGGAAAAGCCCGAGCTGGTGATTCTGGGCAAACAGTCCATCGACTCCGACAATAACCAGACCGGCCAGATGCTGGGTGCATTGCTGGATATGCCTCAGGGTACCTTCGCCTCTGAAGTGAAGGTTGAAGGCGACAAGGTCAACGTAACCCGTGAAGTGGATGGAGGTCTGCAGACCGTTGCCCTGAACCTGCCGGCGATCGTGACCACCGACCTGCGTCTGAACGAGCCGCGCTATGCGTCTCTGCCGAACATCATGAAAGCGAAGAAGAAGCCGCTGGATGTGAAGACCCCCGCTGATCTGGGCGTTGAGCTCAAGGCGCACACCCGTTTGCTGAAAGTGGCTCCGCCGGCCGAGCGCCAGGCAGGTATCCGCGTCAGCAGCGTGGATGAGCTGGTCGACAAACTGAAAAATGAAGCCAAAGTAATTTAAGGGGGTGATCTGATGGCTATTCTGGTAATTGCAGAACATGACAACAGCACCCTGAAGGGTGCCACACTGAACGCCGTAACCGCGGCTTCCCAGGTCGGCGGTGAGCTGCACCTGCTGGTCGCCGGCGAAGGCTGCGGTGCTGCCGCTGAAGCAGCCGCTCAGGTTGCAGGCGTCAGCAAGGTGCTGGTAGCGGACAATGCTGCCTACGCGCACCAGCTGGCCGAGAACCTGTCTAAATTGGTCGCTGAACTGGGTAAAGACTACAGCCACGTGATCGCCCCAGCGACCACTACCGGCAAAAACGTAATGCCGCGCGTCGCGGCACTGCTGGACGTAGCGCAACTGTCCGACATTACCGCAGTCGAGTCCGACAACACCTTCCAGCGTCCGATCTACGCCGGTAACGCCATCGCCACCGTCGAGTCGCTGGACCCGATCAAGGTGATCACCGTGCGTGGTACCGCGTTTGATGCGGCCGCTGAAACCGGTGGCAGTGCCAGCGTGGAAGCCGTTGCTGCTGTTCACGATGCAGGCATCTCTGCCTTCGTCGGTGAAGAAGTGGCTCAGTCTGACCGTCCTGAACTGACCTCTGCCAAGGTGGTGGTATCCGGTGGTCGCGGTATGGGTAACGGCGAGAACTTCGCCATCCTGGAGAAACTGGCCGACAAGCTGGGTGCAGCGGTGGGTGCCTCCCGTGCAGCGGTTGACGCAGGTTTCGTACCCAACGACATGCAGGTCGGCCAGACCGGCAAGATCGTCGCGCCTGAGCTGTACATTGCGGTGGGTATCTCCGGTGCCATCCAGCACCTGGCCGGTATGAAAGATTCCAAGGTGATCGTGGCGATCAACAAGGATGAAGAAGCGCCGATCTTCCAGGTGGCTGACTACAGCCTGGTGGCTGACCTCTTCGAGGCGGTGCCGGAGCTTGATGCCAAGCTGTAAGGGCCCGGTGTCCTTGTGATCCGATCAATGCCCTGTACTTAACCAAGCACAGGGCATTTTTTCCCAATCTTATTTGTGACAAACCGGGTGCGGCTTCAGGCGCCTGGAGGGGTACGTTATGCGTGAATCGATGGAATTCGATGTCGTCATCGTCGGAGCCGGGCCTGCGGGCCTGTCCACCGCCTGCCGTTTAATGCAGCAGGCACAGGAAAATGAGCAGGAACTGACGGTCTGTGTGGTCGAAAAGGGCTCTGAAGTCGGTGCTCATATTCTGTCCGGTGCGGTGGTTGAGACCCGTGCGCTGGATGAGCTGTTCCCGGATTGGAAAGAGAAGGGCGCTCCTCTGAATACGGCGGTCACCGAAGATGAGGTGTACCTGCTCAAGGATCCCAAACAGGGAACCAAGGTGCCGAACGCGTTCGTGCCCAAAACCATGCACAACCAGGGCAACTACATCGTCAGTCTGGGTAACCTGTGCCGCTGGCTGGCAGAACAGGCTGAAGAACTGGGCGTTGAAGTTTTCCCCGGCTTCGCTGCCTCCGAGGTCCTGTTTAACGAGGATGGCAGTGTTAAAGGCATCGCCACCGGTGATATGGGCGTGACCGCCGAAGGCGAGCAGGGCCCCAACTACATGCCGGGGATGGAGCTGCACGCCAAGTACACCATCTTCTCCGAAGGCTGCCGTGGCCATCTGGGCAAGCAGCTGATCAGCCAGTTCAGTCTGTATAAGGGCAGTGATGCCCAGCATTACGGCCTGGGCATCAAGGAGCTCTGGGATATCCCGGCGGAGCAGCATAAGCCTGGCCTGGTGGTGCACGGCTCCGGCTGGCCGCTGGACAAGGAAACCAGCGGTGGTTTCTTCCTCTACCACACCGATAACAATCAGGTGGTGGTCGGTCTGATCATTGATCTGAACTACAAGAACCCGCACCTGAGTCCGTTCGATGAGTTCCAGCGCCTCAAACACCATCCGGTGCTGTCGCGTCATCTCAAGGGCGGCAAGCGTGTGTCCTATGGCGCCCGTGCCATTACCAAGGGCGGTTACAACTCACTGCCGAAGATGACGTTCCCGGGCGGTCTGCTGCTGGGCTGTGATGCCGGCACATTGAACTTCAGCAAGATCAAGGGCACCCACACGGCGATGAAGTCGGGGATGCTGGCGGCTGAGGCGTTGTTCGAAGCGCTGAGCAATGGCGACGAGGGTGGCAAGGAGCTGGAGCGCTTTAACGAGTTGTTCAAGGATTCCTGGCTGTACGATGAGCTGTACCGCTCGCGCAACTTCGGTCCGGCCATGCACAAGTTCGGTCAGCTGGCCGGCGGTGCCTTCAACTACATCGACCAGAACTGGTTCGGTGGCCGTATTCCGGTGACCCTGCATGACAATCATCCTGATCATGCACAGCTGGCACCGGCGGATCATTATGAGCCGATCAAATATCCCAAACCGGATGGCGAGCTGAGTTTCGACAAGCTGTCCTCGGTGTTCCTGTCCAACACCAACCACGAGGAAGACCAGCCCTGTCACCTGAAGCTTGCGGATGCGGATATTCCGCTCAAGCAGAACCTGAAGCTGTTTGCGGAGCCGGCGCAGCGTTACTGCCCGGCTGGGGTGTATGAAATTGTGGAAGATGAAGCGGGACAGCGGTTCCAGATCAATGGTCAGAACTGCCTGCACTGCAAGACCTGTGACATCAAGGACCCGGCCCAGAACATCACCTGGGTTACGCCGGAAGGCATGGGTGGGCCCAACTATCCCAATATGTAAAGTGCCCAATAGGTAAAAAAGCTCAACATCCAAACCTCTCCGACGGCGGCAAGCCTGCCGCTGTCGGCTTTATGTGCCAGCCGACTCACACCTCACTCAAGAGCGTCTCACCCACGTTTTGTACTCGAGTCGTGCTGGCGCGCCATCCCTGGCTGCGCCCGCAGTGATATATCGGCAGAGCTGTTTACTGCAAATAAACGGCCTTGAAACGGGCTTCTTCACCGCTTTCGGTATTTTTCAGAATCAGCAGATCACCCTGAACCGACCAGCTCAACTCACCCTTCAGCAGTTGCAGGAACGACTGTTCATAGGCGGGAGCCGGTACGCAGGCGCGCAGTGTGCCTGCAACTGGGCCCAGTTCAAGACGGTTTTCCTTCTGGGTGTACTGGCCCATGAACTGATTACAGCCTGAGAAACCCTGCAAACGCTGGTTGTTCTTGAAAATCAGGTGGGCTTCACGTTGCTCCGGGCTGGCCGCAACCGGCATGTTACCCAGACGTACCAGTTTCCAGTAGGTGTTGACCAGGCTGGCATTCGGCGTCTGCTGTTGCTGAGGCGCACGAGCCACTTTTTTCATGATCAGCTTATAGGGCTGCAGTTGTTCAGGATCGACCGGGTAGGCAGTGTCGGTGGTGAAAATCAGTTGCTCGCCCTGACGAATGCTGGCGCGCAGGTTGTAACGGTGCCCCGGCTGGAACTGGTCATCATCCAGGCTGAACTCGAACGCGTAGGGCGGTGTGCCCGGGTTCTCGCTGCGGCTTTGCGCCAGCAGTTCAGCCGGTGCATCGGCACGTGAAACGTCTTCCAGGCGAACTTCCAGAACACTGTTGGGGGGCAGCATGATGCGCTCACGGTAGAAGGCTTCGCCGGATACGGTTACATCGGCTGCAGGGGTGCTATCCATAAGATTATCCAGGGAAGAACAGCCGGACAGCAGAACCGTAGCCGCCAGCATTGAGGTCAGGTAACCTGAGTGAGAACGAAACATGTGGGGGTCTCCTTGCCTTGTATCTGCTCTGTGACCCGAGGCCAGTGTTCGGGTTCCGTTGAGGAAGAGGGAAATGCACAAGGATCAGTATACACGACATTTTCTCGTCGCCATTAACCCGGGCGCGGGGGACCAGGCGGACGAAGCGCTTAAAGCCGAGTTACGCACACGCATACCCGAGCAGCAGCTGGATAAGCTGGTGATGCTCAAGCACAGCAAGTACGGGCTGGAGCCACAGCTGCTCAAACTGGCCAAGACCTGCACCGAAACGGGCGCCGTGCTCGTGGTTGCCGGTGGTGATGGCACCCTGAATGCCGCGCTTAAAGTGCTGATGAAACAGCCTGTGACGCTGGGCGTGATTCCACGCGGCACCTTCAACTTCTTTGCCCGTGACCGTGGCATTCCCGAACAGACCCAGGCTGCCATCGATGTGCTCTTGCAGGGGGCTGAACGCCAGTTTCCACTGGCCAGCGTCAACGGTTATCCGTTTTGTGTCAGCGCCAGCCTTGGCGTGTATCCCAAGATTATTGCTGCCCGTGAACAGGTCAGTGCCATTACCGGCCGTAACCGCCTGGTATCGCTGTTGAGTGGTGTCTGGGTGTTTCTCACGCGGGCGCGCGGCAGGCGCCTGGTGTTGGCGCATGATGGTGCGCGCCATACCGAAACCGCCCCCATGCTGCTGGCCAGCGTCAGCCCCAGTCAGCTGGGCAACTTTGACTTGCCCGAAATCGACCAGATTCGTAAGGGCGGCATGCTGGTATTCGTCATGCGCTCTGACTCCTTGTTGTCCCTGCTGAGTTATCTCTGGGCCAGCATCAGGGGGCAGCTGCGCAAGCTGGAAAAGCTGGATTACTTTATTACCCGCGGCCTGCAGGTTTCGACGCGGCGGCAAAAGGTGACGCTGGCCATTGATGGTGAGTTGCACCGCCTGTCGACGCCTCTCAAATTCTCCATGCAACCGAATGCCTACCGCTGCCTGGTGCCGGCCGAGACGGAATCCGGGGAGGAGACGTGCGCATAGTTCAACTCTCCGACCTGCACTTCGGCACCGAGACGCCCGCTGTTCTAGAGGCGTTGTTGGCGGCCTGCGCGCAAATAGAGCCCGTCCTGGTGCTGCTCAGTGGTGATCTGACCCAGCGGGCCCGGCGTCATGAGTTTGATGCCTGCAGGCAGCTGATACAGCAGCTGGCGCCGGCACAGGTGCTGGCGGTGCCGGGCAACCATGATCTGCCGCTGTTTAATGTCTGGCATCGCTTTCGCGCGCCCTACGCCGGTTTTCGACGCGTGTTTGGCTGGCAGCTGGAACCGGTATTTGAAACGCCGGAGCTGCTGGTGGTCGGAGTGAATACCACCGACCCCAGGCGACATGTGGATGGCCATTTCGATACCCACTCGGTCGAACAGGTAGCCGGGAAGCTGCAGTCCAGTTCTGCAAAGCTGAAGCTGGTGGTGGGGCATCATCCGGTGGATGCCGTGCTGGCATCGGATGAACAGAACATAGCCGGCGGCGCGCGTGCGGCCATGCAGCGCTGGTGCGAGGCGGGCATGCAGCTGTATCTGGCCGGGCATATCCATTACCCGTTCTTTGCGCCGCTCAGCCGGCGTTACCCGGATCTTCCTGATCAGGCCTGGACGGTGCAGGCGGGTACTGCCATTTCAACCCGCACCCGTGATGGCAAACCCAACTCGTTTAACCTGATCGATGCTGACCTGGAGATGCGGGTGCTGAGCCTGACACGCTGGGATTTCAACGCCGAGAGTGGCCGGTTTGATCCGGCCGAACAGGTTCAGTTGCCCTTGGGTGTTTGATCGGTCGGGTCAGAGGGTTTCGGCTCTTCCTGTTTTTCCTGCGGTAAATCCGGTTGTTGATCAGACTCTGCTGCGTCGTTATTCACAGCGCTGTCTGACTCGGCTTCGCTATTCTCTGATGCCTCAGTGGTTGTCTGCACCTCACCTGCCTCAGGCATCAGTTCCCCCTCATTGCCCGGCTCAAATGCGGGCTTTGCCTCAGTGTCCGGCATCAGCTCGCCTTCATCGCCCGGCTCGGCTCCTTCTTCACTTGTCGGGAAAAGGTCGGTCAGCGGGGTCTCGACAAAACCGTCATGACGCGGGTCGATATCCGGAATGACCGGAGACTCCGGAATAGAGGGGATGTAGTGCTCCTGAGCCGCCACGGGCATGGGCGCAACCTGCCGACGACGATACAGGGTGAAGCCGGCCAAAAGCGCCAGTACCAGTGCCTGCAGCTGGAACAGGGATGCGGGACCCAGCAGCTCCATCAGGGATGAGCTGAGCAACGGGCCTGCCACGCTGCCCAGACCGTAGCTCAGCAGCAGGCCGGAACTGGCGGCCATGATCTGGGAGCTGTCCATCATGTCATTGGTGATGGCGACTGCGATGGAATATACCGTCGAAGCCAGGCCCATATAGAGACAGAGCACCACCAGGCGCGGCACAAAATCAAAGTCCACCAGGAACATGTTGCCCAGGCTGGCGATACCGGCCAACACGGCAATGGTCATCAGGACCGAGCTGCGGTGGAAACGATCACAGATCCAGCCTATGGGCCAGGCAAACAGCATGGCGGTGAAAATGGCGCCGAACATGTAATAGGAAATCTGTGCCGTTTCCAGGCCGGTTTGGCTGGCAAAGAGAGGCACCAGCGAGAAAAATGACCCCAGCAGAATGCCACTGCCAAAGGCGGCGGTAACGCCGATGGGCGCAAGCCGGACCAATGTCAGCAGCGACATCCTTTGCGTTGACTCGCTGATCTCCGGTGACTGCATGCGTGACAGCGACAGGGGAATGATGGCGGCGACAATGAACAGTGCCGCCAGAGAAAACAGGGCGTAATGGATCGGGTTGCCCAGGCCTACCAGTAGCTGACCGCTGGCCGAAGCCAGGTAGGCTGCAATCTGGTACACCGAAAAAATCTTGGAGCGGTTAGCGTTGGTGGCGACCGCGCTGAACCAGCTTTCGATGGTGACAAACAGGGCGGCAATGCTTAGCCCGCCCAGGCCACGCAGAATACCCCAGTGCCAGACGTTGTACGTCATGGGGTATATCAGGGAGGCCATGGCCGCCAGAGCGGCGAACACGGCAAAGGCGCGGATGTGGCCGACCCGTCTGACGACGCGGTCGGCATAGAGTGAACCAACGGCAAAGCCTGCCGAGTAGCACACCATCACCACACCGATGATGGAGGGCTCTATACCCAGCAGGCTGAAGCGCAGACCAAGCAGGGTGATGAGGAAGGAGTTGCCGACAATCAGCAACGCCAGGCTGACAAAAAGTGACAGCAGCGAGATGACCAGCAGGTGCATGTGGGGGCCCTTCCGTCAAACAACCATTACTATCCGCCCAGGTAGGCTTTGCGCACGCTGTCGTCATTGAGCAGGGCATCGCCCGTGCCACTCATGACGATACGGCCGTTCTCCAGCACATAACCACGGTCGGCAATCTTCAGTGCCTGGTGAGCATTCTGCTCGACCAGGAAGATGGTCACACCTTCCTCACGCAGCTTTTCGATGATCTCGAAAATCTGCTGGATGATGATCGGTGCCAACCCCAGTGAAGGCTCGTCCAGCAACAACAGGCGCGGCTTGCTCATTAACGCCCGGCCAATGGCCAGCATCTGCTGCTCACCGCCGGACATGGTGCCGCCGCGCTGGCTGTAGCGCTCTTTCAAACGGGGAAAGAGCTCCAGCACGTGCTCCAGCTGCTCTTCGGACTCTTCCTTGCCACGGAAGAAGCTGCCCATGAACAGGTTTTCTTCCACCGTCATGGCCGAGAAGATGCGGCGCCCTTCCGGTACTACCGCAAGCCCCTGACGCATGATGTCGGAGGTGTTCAAGTGCTGGATCTGCTGGCCGTCGAACTCGATATGGCCACCGTGGGCACGGGGATCACCGCAGATGGTCATCATCAGGGTGGTCTTGCCTGCACCGTTGGCGCCGATCAGGGTGAGAATCTCACCCTGGTTCACTTCCAGCGAGACGTTATGCAGCGCCTGAATTTTGCCGTAGAAGGTTGAAACGTTATCCAGTCGTAGCATCAGCTTTCCCCCAGGTAGGCTTTGATCACGTCGGGGTTCTCGCGGATCTCCGCCGGGGTGCCATCGGCCAGCGGGGCGCCCTGGTTGATCACGGTGATGTGATCGGAGATCCCCATCACCAGTCCCATATCGTGCTCGATCAAAAGGACGGAGATGTCCTGCTCATCACGCAGGCGCATGATCAGCTGGTCCAGCTCCGAGGTTTCCTTGGGGTTAAGGCCGGCTGCCGGCTCGTCCAGCATCAGCAGACCGGGTTCGGTCACCATGCAGCGGGCAATCTCCAGACGGCGTTGCTGGCCGTAGGAGAGGTTGCCGGCTTCACGGTTGGCAAACTCCAGCAGGTTGACCTGGCGCAGCCAGTGCTCGGCCCGATCCATCGCTTCACGTTCACGGCGACGGTAGGACGGCGTTTTTACCAACCCGGCAAAGTAGTTGGTATTGAGGTGGCGGTGCTGCGCCACCAGCAGATTTTCAATCACCGTCATTGTGGAAAACAGGCGCACGTGCTGGAAGGTACGCACCAGACCCTGCAGGGAGATGTGGTTACTGCTCATCCCCTGAATGGCCTTGCCGCGGTAGCGTACATCACCGCCCGTGGGCTTGTAGAAGCCGCTGATGCAGTTGAACACGGTGGTTTTACCGGCCCCGTTGGGGCCGATTACGGAATGGATCTGACGTGGCTTCACCTGCAGGCTGACGTTATCCACCGCCAGCAGCCCGCCGAAGCGCATCATCAGACCCGAGACGTCTAACAGATTCTCGCTCATGAGGTTTTCAGCTCCAGGTGGGGACGTTTCATCGGCAGCAGACCCTGCGGGCGCCACAGCATCATCAGGACCATCACGCCGCCGAACATCAGCATGCGGTACTCCTGAAACTCACGGGCCAGTTCCGGCAGGATGGTCATGGCGATGGCCGCCAGAATGACACCGAACTGAGACCCCATGCCACCCAGCACCACGATGGCCAGAATGATGGCCGACTCGATGAAGGTGAAGGACTCGGGGCTGATGAAGCCCTGACGTGCGGCGAAGAAACAGCCAGCAAAACCGGCAAAGGAGGCACCCATGGTGAAGGCCGACAGCTTGATCACGGTGGGGTTGAGCCCCAGTGAGCGGCAGGCGATGTCATCTTCACGCAGGGCTTCCCAGGCGCGGCCGATCGGCATGCGCTGAACCCGGTTGATCACATAGATGGTCAACAACACCAGCAACACGGCCACCAGGTAGAGGAAGATCACCTTGTGGCTGCTGTCATAGTCGATGCCGAAAAACTCATGGAACGTCTGGCTGCCTTCACTGGCGCGACGGCTGAACTCCAGCCCGAACAGGCTGGGCTTGTCGATACCGCCAATACCATTGGGGCCGCCGGTGACGCTGGTCCAGTTGTTAAGAAGGATACGGATGATCTCGCCAAAACCGAGGGTCACGATGGCCAGGTAGTCACCGCGCAGACGCAGGACCGGGAAGCCCAGTATGCAGCCGAAGGTCGCGGCCAGCAGGCCGGCAATCGGCAGACAGGCCCAGAACGACAGCCCGAAGTACTCCGACAGCAAGGCGTAGGTGTAGGCCCCCACGGCATAGAAGGCCACGTAGCCAAGGTCGAGCAGGCCGGCAAAGCCCACCACGATATTCAGGCCCAGACCCAGCATTACATAGATCAGTGTGAGCGTAGCCAGGTCGACCGCGCCACGTGAAACCATGAATGGCCAAACAAACAGACCCACAATGATCAGTGAAAACAGCCAGGGCTTGAGCCGGTTACGCATCTGTTCACCGGGCAGCAGGCCGGTGGCATCAGCCGAAGGTATGCGCTGCTTGAGCCGACTGATCGGCCCCTGGAACAGCTGGAACAGAAATACCACAACCACCGCAAAGGCGATCCAGCCCCAGGTACTGGCATCGGCGCCGACCACGGTCAGCGTCGGTCCTTCCTGTTCCAGGCGAACACCAATCACCAGACAGGTCAGCAGGAAGGTTACGCCCGCGGCAAACAGCGCGGGAAAGAGTGCACGTTGCATCATCGACTCCTTTTACACCTTCTCCACTTCCGGCTTGCCAAGCAGACCGGTCGGGCGGAACAACAGAATCAGAACCAGCAGGCTGAACGCCACCACGTCCTTGTATTCGGACGGGAAGAACGCAGCCGTTAACGCCTCGGTTACCCCCAGAATCAAGCCACCCAGCATGGCGCCGGGAATCGAGCCGATGCCGCCAAGCACCGCAGCGGTGAAGGCTTTGAGGCCGGCCATAAAGCCGATGTAGGGGTTGATGGTGCCGTAATACAGACCCAGCAGCAGGCCGGCCACAGCCGCCAATGCCGCACCGATGATAAAGGTCAGGGCGATGATACGGTTGGTGTCGATGCCGAGCAGGTTGGTCATGCCCCGGTCCTGCGCACAGGCGCGACAGGCACGCCCCAGACGGGAGCGGGAGATGAACAGCGCCAGCGCCGTCATGGAAATAAAGGTCACGACCCAGATAATCAGCTGCATCCAGGAGATGCTGACTTCAAACACTGCAGGATCACCGAACTCGATACCGCCGCTGATCAGCGCCGGCATGGCCAGGTCACGGGAACCCTGGGCCAGACGGATATAGTTCTGCAGGAATATGGACATGCCGATAGCAGTAATCAGCGGAATCAGACGGGGGCCACCACGTAACGGCCGGTATGCGACGCGCTCGATGGCGTAACCATAGGTCGACGAAATTATGACCGCGGTCATCAGGGCCAATAGCAGGATAATCGGCAGCGAGCCGACACCCATCGTCAGCAAGCCAATGATGGTAATGAATGCGGTATAGGTACCGATCATGTACACCTCGCCGTGGGCGAAGTTGATCATGCCGATAATGCCATACACCATCGTGTAGCCGATGGCGATCAAGGCGTAAGTAGAGCCGATGGTCAGTCCGTTGATCAGCTGTTGAAGTACATAGAGACTTGTTTCAGTCATCACTCGCCCTCAAACAGAGGGCCCTCCCTTGTGGGGAGGGCCCTTTGGATGCAGTGTTTACTTGCTGACAGGAGTTTTGCTGCCGTCAGCGTGGAGGGTGTAGATCTCGAACGTCGGTTCGGTCAGGTCGCCTTTGGCATCGAAACCGATTTCACCGATGGTGGTGTCGAAACGGTTGGCACGCAGGTGCTCAGCCAGTTCGAACGGATCGGTTTTACCGGTTGCATCCATCGCCTCGGTCATCACCTGGATGGCAGAGTAGGCCGGGAATACGAACGGGCCGGACGGGTCTTCATTACGCTCTTTGAAAGCTTCTACCAGGGCGGCGTTTTCCGGGCTCTGGTCAAAGCTCTTCGGTGCGGTTGCCAGAACACCTTCCATGGCATCGCCAGCGATGGCTGCCAGGTCGGAGTTCACGACACCCTCAGGTCCCATGAAGGCAGCATCGAAGCCTTTTTCGCGAGACTGACGCAGGATCAGGCCCAGCTCCGGGTGGTAGCCACCGTAATAGACGAAGTCGATGTTGTTACGCTTGAGCTTGGCGATCAGGGCCGAGAAGTCCTTGTCACCCGGCGTCACACCTTCAAACATCACGGATTCGATACCGGCATCGCCCAGGATCTCTTTTACCGTGGTTGCCAGGCCTTCACCGTACTGCTGCTTGTCATGGATAACGGCCAGGCGCTGCGGCTTGATCTTGTCCTTGATGTAGTCAGCGGCCAGGGTGCCCTGCAGGCTGTCCAGACCGATGGTACGGAAGATCAGCTCATAGCCTTTCTCGGTGATGCTGGGAGAGGTGGAAGCGGCGGTGATCATCATCACGCCTTCTTCTTCGTAGATGTCCGAGGCAGGCTCGGTGGAGCTGGAGCACAGGTGACCGATGACATGGCGGATATCGTCATTGACGATACGGTTGGCGACAGCCACTGCCTGTTTGGGGTCACAGGCATCATCGTAAATAACGCCTTCCAGGGTCATGCCGTTTACGCCGCCGGCTTCGTTGATCTTGTCGATGGCCATCATGGCACCGATTTTCTGCATGTCACCATACTGGGCTACCGGGCCCGTTACGGGACCGGCAATGCCGATCTTCAATGTATCTGCATGTGCCGCGGTGATAGCGGCCATCAAAGTACCGGCTGCAACCAGAGTTTTGCCGAAGGTAGCTTTCTTCGTCATACAGTCCCCCTCATGGGTTAAGCTGAGCTCAGCAACACGGGGTGCGCTGATTATTATGATTTTTGTTAACGTCCAGTGAATATTACACAGTTAATATGGCACTGCGTAGATGCCTGAGCGAGTAAAATAGGCATCTGTTAGACTCCCAGATCAATGAAACTCCCTGGAGCCCCCTCATGCGTACCCTCAAGTACTCACTTGTCCTGCTTTGGATGCTGGCCAGCCCGCTGCAGGCGGCCGGTTTGAGCACAACGGCCATTGAAGCCTATCTGGAGACTCTGCCACAGGTCAGAGCGCTGGCGGAACAGCTGGAAGCCAAGGGACAGGGCGACTTCCTCAAGCGTGAAATCATGCCCGGCACTGAACATTTCGACCCGCATCAGCGCGGCGTGCGTGCACTGGAACAACAGGCGCCGGATGCCCATGCCGAGCTGGGCCGTATCGTGACCGCCAGCGGTTTCACCAGTGCCGGTAACTGGGCACAAACCGGTGACCGCGTTGTCCTGGCTTATGGCGCCGTCAAAGTGGAAGCGGAGAGCCCGGAAATACTGGCGCTGGCTCAGTCCGGTGCCAGCCTTGATCCGGCCATGCTGCAGATGCTGAGCCCGGAAATGCGAGTACAAATGCAGCAGGCCATGACCATGGCCAAAGCGATCGCCCAGGTGCCTGCCGCTGACAAGCAGATGATTCGTCCCTATATCGCCCGCCTGGATCAGGCGTTCGAGCAATAACCCCGGGTTTTAACCCTCTTTAACAAGGAGCCCCTATGTCCTCTCTGGTCTATTGCACTGCCCAGTTCAAACCCAAACCCGGCAAAGAGCGCGAGCTTTTCCGCGTCCTCCAGTCACTGGAACCCAATGCCCACCGTGAAGATGGCTGTGTGCAGTACACCGTGACCCGCCATATCAGCAGCCCCTTTGCCGAGGGCACCAGCTTCCCGATCGTGTTCCAGGAGATCTGGAGCGACATGGAAAGCTTTGAAGCACACTGTCAGCGCAAGGAAATCGTCGACTTTTTTGAGCGCTATTGCCAGGCAGATGATGGCCTTGCTGAAGACTGGAACGTCTGTGTTTACACGGATGAGCCGGAAGAGTTTGACGCTCCCCAGCTTGGGTAGGGCTGCACCATTGTAGTGCCTGTTGCTGGTGCTTGCGGCAGGTCAATTGCGCTGGAACGGTTTTTGGCCTGCGTTGGTTCGTTTCTTGCAAGGTTGTGGTGGAAAGCCATAAGGAACCCCAAGACGGATCAATGGAGGCCGCTATGGAAACTGGCTCTGCAGGTTTTGACGCCCTGAAAAAGGCACTCTTTACCCGCCTGGATGCGGGTACCACCGGAACGCTGTTTGTGGCGACGGACGACAACCACGCCGCCCAGATTGTGCTGTTCAAGGGGCAGTTGCTGGGGCTTGCCTACGCGGGCACGAGCAATGCGGATGCGCTGTCCGCATTAATGCATCTGAAGACCCTGCGTTTTTCCTTTACCCCGGAGCTGGTTTACCCGCTGGCAGATACCCTGTTGCCGGATCAGTCGCAGCGGCTGTTGCAAGGCATCGGTTACCGTCCCCAGCCGAAACAGATCGAGGCGCAACCTCAGCCTGCTCCCGAGCCTGAACCCGCTGAAGCGGCGCCGCGCTCGAAAACGCTCAGAGTCTATCGTGGGCAGGTGATCTCCGGTTCCCTTTAATCTCGGCACGATAAGGTCTATGCTGAGAATCAGAGCGCTCATACAGCGCAACGAGGTTCCGGCAGTGCATTCAGGCTTCATTACATATCTGCGCCAGCGGCTGCATCTTGAGCAGCAGGCGGAGAACTATGCCTTGCAGCTGGTACTGACCTGCCTGTTGGCCTGGGCGCTGCTCTGGACAGTTGCGCCAGCACAGGCTGAAGTCACCACTTCCTTCGTATCCAGCCATCTGTCCTGTGACCTGGGACAATCTGACGCTTCCCTGGACCCACCTGACTGCACCAAGCACTACGCTCTGGCTGTTGAACAGCAAAAACAGCGTGTGCTGGCGACGGCATGGTTGCCGCTTTTCTCTCCCGATTCTGCTTACTCCACTCCACAGGCGCGCGCACCGCCGGCATTGGTCTGACTGTTTAAAACATTTCAGAACATTTGCTGTAGCCATCATTCACGCCTGCGGGCGTGTGGAGTATTACCATGCACAAGTATCACGAACTCAAAACCGTTAGCCTTGAGACCTTCAAAAGCCTGTCCGGCAGTGAAAGTGCCGAGGGCATTGATCTCAACTCACCAGCCGAAACGGTCATGACCGACTTCCGCCATGTTCGCCCCCTGACCATGAGCCTCAATGAGAGCGTCAACGATGCTACCCAGGCCATGCGCAAGGTTCATGTGCGTTCTGTGATTGTCACCGACAGCAGTGACCACTTCCGTGGCATTCTGACGGTCATTGATCTGGAAAGCCGCAAGGTGCTGAGTCAGGCCACCAGTCTGGGGCTCAAGCGTGAGGACCTTAGCATCAAGGATGTAATGATCCCGCGTGATAAGCTGCGCGGTGTGCCGCTGGCCGTATTGCAGCAGGGCAGTATCGGCGACCTGTTGAAAACCCTGCAGAACGAGGGCAGTCAGCACATGCTGGTGGTCAACCCGGATAACGAAGAGATCTGCGGCATCATCTCGGCCAGCGAAATCGCGCGCAAACTTCAGGTACCGGTGGAAATCAATCTTCAGGCTACCAGCTTCCGTGAACTGGTGGACAACCTGTTTGGCCGCGGTGAGGTCGCCTGATAATCGCCGAAAACACCCGCCAATAGTTATTGGCGGGTGCCGGGTAAGGGGGTTGGCACAGATCAACTCCGTACCCGGGTATCTTTGCCATACTGATGCAAAACCCTGCTGCAATAGGAGGTGAGCATGGTCAGGCCGGAAATACGGATGATGGACGGCAACGAGGCCGCCGCCCGCGTCGCCCACCAGCTCAATGATGTCATTGCCATTTATCCCATCACCCCGGCTTCGGTGATGGGCGAGCTTGCCGACAGCTGGAGCAACCGTCGGCAACCCAACCTCTGGGGCACTGTTCCCCAGGTTATCGAACTGCAAAGTGAAGCGGGTGCTGCCGGTGCCGTTCATGGTGCCTTGCAGGCCGGTGCCAAAACCACCACCTTCACCGCCTCACAGGGGCTGCTGCTGAAGATCCCCAACATGTTCAAGATTGCCGGTGAGCTGACGCCCACGGTATTCCATGTGGCAGCGCGCTCGGTGGCAACCCATGCACTTTCCATTTTCTGCGATCACAGCGATGTGATGGCCGCGCGGTCTACCGGTTTCGCGATGCTCGCCTCCAGCAATGCGCAGGAAGTGATGGATCTGGCCTGTATTGCCGAGATGGCGACGCTGGAAGGACGGGTGCCGGTGCTGCATTTCTTTGACGGCTTTCGCACCAGTCATGAGATCAGTCGCGTCGAGGTGCTGACAACCGAGCAGCTGCAACAGCTAATTGATCCCACCCTGCTGAAAATCAATCGTGACCGAGGATTGTCGCCGGTGCATCCGGTGGTACGCGGCACCTCACAAAATCCGGATCTGTTCTTCCAGTCCCGTGAAGCGGTTAACCCCTACTATGACGCCTTTCCGGTGATCATGCAGAACGCCATGAACCGTTTTGCTGCCGTCACCGGCCGGCAGTACCGCCTGTATGACTACCAGGGGGCAGAGGATGCCGAGCGTGTCATTCTGGTGATGGGATCTGCCGCACTCTGTGTACAGGAAACGGTTGAGCACCTTAACGCCGAGGGTGCGCGGGTCGGGGTGTTGAACGTGCACCTGTTCCGTCCCTTTGCGGCAGAAACCCTGCTGGCGGCACTGCCGCAAACAGTCAAGGCTCTGGCCGTACTGGACCGCACCAAAGAGCCCGGTGCCGATGGCGAACCCCTGTTCAAGGATATGGCTACGGCTGTCTTTGAGGCCTGCAGCGAAGGGCGCTGGCCAGGCGAGGGGTTGCCGCGCGTGCTGGGCGGGCGTTTTGGTCTGTCCTCGAAGGAGTTCACGCCGGGGATGGTGAAGGCCGTGTTTGATCATCTGCAACGGCCGGGCAGTGCACGCACTTTCACGGTTGGCATTGATGATGATGTGACGCGGTTGAGCCTGCGCTGGGACGACCATTTCCGCACCCAGGCTGCAGCCCGGCAAACCCAGGCGGTGTTTTATGGCCTGGGGGCTGATGGCACGGTCTCGGCCAACAAAAACAGCATCAAAATCATTGGCGCCGGTGAAGCGCGTTATGCCCAGGGCCATTTTGTCTATGACTCGAAGAAGTCAGGGGCTGTCACCGTATCGCATCTGCGTTTCGGCCCTGAGCCCATCCGCTCCAGTTACGAAATCCAGGCCGGGGAGGCGGACTTTGTCGGCTGCCATCAGCCGCAATTTTTGCAGCGCTATCCAATGCTGGACAAGGCCGCTCAGGGGGCAACCGTTCTGATCAACACTCACCTCAGTGGGGATGCCTTCTGGCACAGTTTGCCGGCGCCCGTTCAGCAGGCAATGATCGACAAGTCGCTTAAGGTCTGGCTGCTGGACGCTTACCAGGTTGCGGCTGATGCAGGGCTGGGCAAGCGCATCAATACCATCATGCAAACGGCCTTTTTCGCCCTCACGGATATTTTGCCTCACGAAGAAGCGATCACTCAGATCAAGGCTGCGGTGGAGTCAAGCTACGGGCGGCGCAGCCGGCGCATTGCGGATATGAACCTGGGCGCCATTGATAATGCCCTGACCCACCTGATTGAGTTTAAGGTACCTCAGGAATCTAACAGTCTTATTCCCCTGCATGAAGTTGACCCGGGGGATGCCAGCCCCTTCGTTAAACGGGTGACTGCAGAACTGATCGCAGGTCGCGGTAATCAGGTGCCCGTTAGTCGTGTACCCACCGATGGCACCTGGCCGGTGGGCACGGCCGCTTATGAAAAGCGTGATCTGGCGCGGGAGTTGCCCCAGTGGGAAGAGGATCTGTGCACGCACTGCGGCAAGTGTGTCTTTGTATGTCCGCACTCGGTGATCCGATCCAAGGCGTTCGATGCGGAGCAGATGCAACGGGCACCGGAAGGCTTCAAGGCGGTGCCGATCAAAGGCAAGAAGGACTTTCCTGACAACACCCTGATCAGCTACCAGATATCCCCCGATGACTGCACAGGCTGTACGCTCTGTGTGGAGATCTGTCCGATTCACGACAAATCCAACCAGAGCCGCAAGGCGCTGAATATGGTGCCCAAAGAGGAAATCGCCCAGCGAGAACGGGAAAATTGGGATTTCTTCAGTCAGCTACCCGAGTTTGATCGCACTGAGCTGAAGGTGAATACGCTCAAGGGCTCGATGCTGATGCAGCCACTGTTCGAGTTCAGTGGCGCCTGCTCCGGCTGTGGCGAAACACCCTATATCCGGTTGTTGAGTCAGCTGTTTGGCGACCGCATGCTCGTTGCCAATGCTACCGGCTGCTCCTCCATCTACGGCGGTAACCTGCCGACGACGCCCTGGACCCACAACGCTGAGGGCCGCGGCCCGGCCTGGAACAACTCCCTGTTTGAGGATAACGCCGAGTTCGGCCTGGGCATGCGGGCGGCACTGGATAAGCAGACCGAATATGCATTCGAGTTGCTGGATGGCCTGAGCGAGCAGCTGGATGCCGAGCTGGTGGCGGCAATCAAGCAGGCGGATGAAAGCGATGAGGTGGGTGTACAGGCGCAGCGTGAGCGAGTCGCACGCCTGCGCGGGCGTCTGGAATGTCTGGATGACCCGCGTGCGCACGAGTTGGGACGGCTGGCGGACAAGCTGTGCCGTCACAGTGTCTGGATTGTTGGCGGTGATGGCTGGGCTTATGACATCGGCTACGGCGGCCTGGACCATGTGCTGGCCTCAGGACGTAATGTGAATATCCTGGTACTGGATACGGAGGTGTACTCCAACACCGGTGGCCAGACCTCCAAGGCCACCCCGCGAGGTGCCGTGGCCAAGTTCTCGGCAGGCGGCAAGCCGGTGGCGAAGAAGGATCTGGCTCGCATCGCCATGGATTACGAACATGTGTATGTGGCGCATGTGGCCTATGCGGCCAAGGATGTACAGACACTGCATGCCTTCCAGGAGGCGGAAAGCTGGGATGGACCCTCTCTGATCATCGCTTACTCGCCCTGCATCGCACATGGCTTTGATCTGTCCGATAACCATGAGCATCAACGTCTGGCGGTCGAATCAGGGCACTGGCCGTTGCTGCGCTATGACCCGCGCCGAGCCGAGCAGGGGCAAAATCCGCTGAAACTGGATTCCAAACCGCCTTCCATTCCCTACCAGGCGTTTGCCCGTACCGAGGCGCGTTTCAGCATGCTGGCCCGTGCCAACCCGGCTGCCGCCAAAGCCTTTCTGGAGCAGGCCCAGCGTGAGGTCAGCGAGCGTTATCATCGCTATGAACAGCTGGCCGGCCTGAGCTGGGGGAGCGGAGCAATACCGACGGGTGCCGAGGAGGGACAGGATGACTAAATCATTGCAAACAGAGTATCTGGGGCTGGCGCTGGATAGCCCGCTGGTGCCTTCGGCGTCACCGCTCACCGCAACCCCGGCGGGCGCCTGTGAACTGGAAGATGCAGGGGCGGCAGCCATCGTCATGCATAGCCTGTTTGAAGAGGAGTGCACCCGCGATCACGAGTTGCTGCACCGGTTTCTCTACGAACAGGAAATTGGTCATTTCGAAGCGGATGACTTTTTGCCTGTGCCCGATGCATTCAAAACCGCTGAAGAACATTATTTGGAACGGCTAAAGGGTATGAAGGAGCGCCTGCAGATTCCCGTGATCGCCAGTCTTAACGGCGTCAGTCCGCGCGGCTGGGCGGAGTATGCCGTGCAACTGGCTGAGGCCGGCGCCGATGCACTGGAATTGAATATCTTCCATATCGCGGCATCGGTGACCGAAAGCGGGACGGCTGTTGAGCAGCGCTATCTGGATATTCTCGATGGCGTGCGCGCGGCGGTGCCTGACCTGCCATTGGCGGTGAAGCTGTCTTCCCGGTTTTCCAGTCCGGTACACATGGTGGCGCAACTGAAACACCGGGGCGCTGATGCCGTGGTGTTGTTCAATCGTTTTCTGGAGCCGACGCTTGATCTGGACGCTCTGGAAATCAGGCCGCAGCTTCAATTGTCGACGCCCTCGGAGTTGAACGAACGTCTGCGCTGGACAGCGATTGTCAAAGCCCAGGTGGCGTTGGATGTGGCGATTACCGGAGGTGTTCACAGCGCTGAAGATGTGATCCGAACCCAGCTGGTGGGTGCCGAGGTGGCGCAGCTGGCCAGTGTGCTGATGCAGCAGGGCCCCGAAGTGATGCAGCAGATGAAACGGGACATGAGTGAGTGGCTGGAGCAGCATGAGTACGCGTCTCTGGATCAGCTCAGGGGCAGTGTCAGCCATGCCAATGCGGCCAACCCGTCCGCCTGGGAACGAGCCAACTACGTTGATTCACTGGATCTGTGGCGCCCTTGAGCAGGCAGGGGCGTACCCTGCCTGGACTGGAATAGATCAGCCGACTTTGCGTTCCCGGGCATTGTTGCGCGCGGGGAGTAGGGAAAAGGTCTCCCGCGTGGCGAGAAATTCCGGCCGCGGCGGCTGATTACAGAAAGGGGCAACACAGCGATTACTGACCGCGTTATAGACAAAGAACAGGTTGCTGCGCGGCATGGGGGTAATGTTGCCGTTGGAGCCGTGCATCAGGTTGCAGTCAAACAGCAGTACTGAACCGGCAGGTGCCGCTGTGGACTCCAGGCCAAATTCCTTATGCAGGCTGGCAAGGCTGTGGTTGTCGGGTGTACCCACGGTTTGCTGCTGCAGCGAGTTGCGGTAATACCCCTCAGGGGTTTCGCCGACGCAGCTGACATACTGGCGATGAGATCCCGGCATCACCATAAGGGAGCCATTGAAGTCACTGTTATCGGTGAGCAGGATAGAGGCGCTGAGGGCGCGCATGCGGGGCATCCCGTCCTCTACGTGCCAGGTTTCAAAATCCGAGTGCCAGTAGAACTCGCGGCCATTAAAACCGGGCTTGAAGTTCAGGCGTGACTGATGAATGTAAAGATCATCGTCCAGAATAAAGCGGGCTATGTCCGCAACCCTCGGGTCGGCGGCGACCTGACTGAACAGATCATTGTATTGATGGATCTGGAAAACCGAGCGTAGCGCACCGCTCCCCGGTTCGGTGATGGCGCGTTCAGAGTCAAGCAACGTCTGGTTTTGCTGCATCTGCTGAAGCTCGTTGAGGAAGCGGCTTACCTCAGCACGGCTGAAGACTTCGGGCAAAAGCAGAAAGCCCTTTTCATCGTACTGGTTCAGCTGCTCCTCACTGATGGGCGCTGCACTGAAATCGGTACCGTGAATAACAGGATCCTGACGGTCCAGAATGACCGGCTGAGCGCTGGTTCGGGACGGATAGAGATCCTTGGCTGGCATATTACCTCCTTTTGTCTGGGCACCCGGATAAAGGGAGTGGTCGGCACAGCGAGCCGACAGGGACCGGGTGCTGGCAATAGAAATGTAAAACCCGATGGAAATCTGGGGGTTAATCGGGGATATTTCAACCCGTTAAAGCCACAATTTGTGGGTTGTCAGGCTACGCAGCCAGATGAACATGATCTATAGTAGATTGTTATTCGGAACACACTGACGTTTTCAGTGGGATACATTCAACAGGGGGTTCCGTTGAACCTGAAAGCCAGACTGAGCTTTCTGGCGTTGTTATTGATATTGGCATCGGCTTCAGCAGTTTGGGTAGCGGTACAGACCCTGGCCGAGCGCATTATTACCGAATGGGCGCAACGCTACGTAGAAAAGCAAGTGCTGTACGACAAGGAGCGTGTACTGCAACCGCTACTGCGCGAAATCGTGCTCGCTCGGCAGCTGGCCAGCTCCCCTGCTGTGCTGGACTGGCTGCAAAAACCTGATGATATAGTTATGGAATATCAGGGCCTTAGAGAGCTGGAGCGCTATCGCCAGGCGTTCCGCAATGGCAACTACTTCCTCGCCGTGGCGGCCAACGGCCACTACTACTACAACAATGCTGAAAACGAGTTCGGCTCCGATCAGCTGCGTTATATTCTCAACCAGCGCGAGCCCGGTGACCGCTGGTTCTATGAATTCCTCAAACAGGACCGTGACCTGGTCATCAACGTTAACCCGGATATGCATCTGGGGGTGACAAAGCTGTGGATTGATATCATGTTGCGCGGTCCGGATGGCCAGAGCCTGGGCGTGGCTGGTACGGGTATTAATCTGAGCGGTTTTCTCAATGATTTCGTCGACAGTGGTGAAGAAGGCATCACCACCATGTTCGTCAATCATGATGGCGCAATTCAGCTGTACCGTGACCAGAGCATGATCGACTTTGCCAGCTACACCAAGGGGGCCGAAGAGGGCAATCATCTGGGCAAAATGGTTAACAGTCGTGATCAGGCGCGCCTGCGTGAAGTCATGACCCAGCTGGAAGGTTCATCCCATCAGGTGATGAGCCGTTTTGTCGAGATCGACGGCAAGCGCTATCTGGCGGGGATGGCCTACCTGCCGGAGGTGGATTGGTACGAAATTACCCTCATGGACCTTGAACAGCTGCTGCCGATGAGCCTGTTCAATACCATCCTGCTGGTGTTCTCCATCTGCTTGCTGATTACCATATTGCTGTTCCAGCTGGTGCTGGGACGCTGGATTGTGGAGCCACTGTCAGCACTGGACCGTGCCATTCGCTCCATTCGTCGTGGGGAATACCGGGGCGAGCCGCTCAACATTCATGCATCAGGTGAGGTCGGGCGGTTGGTGCGCGAGTTTGAACTGATGAGTCGGGAGGTGTTCGAGGCCCGTGCCAATCTTGAGTTCAAGGTACAGGAGCGGACCGAAGCCCTGAATCGCTTGAGTCAAACCGATGCTCTCACCGGACTGTTAAATCGGCGTGGCATGGATCAGAAAATTCTGGAGGAACTGAAGCGCTGTGAACGTGAGGCCCGTGCCCTGGGGATCATCTGGATAGACCTGGACTACTTCAAGGAGATCAACGATATCTACGGCCATGCCGTGGGTGATGACGCTTTGGTGCTGGTGTCTCAGGTGCTGCGCTCTGTCCTGCGTGAATACGATGCGGCTGCCCGCTGGGGAGGGGACGAGTTTCTGATTATCCTGCGCGATGCCGAACCCTTAATGATCAGGTCAATCTGCGAGCGTTTGCTCAGAGTGATCCGCAGTCAGGTGCTGGAAAGCCCCAACGGTGCCAAAATATGCATGACCTTCAGTATCGGAGCCTGCCTGGCGCAGAGCTCAGACCCCGAAACCGCCCTGCACCGGGCAGATGCGGCGCTCTATGCCGCCAAGGAAGCCGGACGTAACTGCTACCTCATCGATGGCGAAACCACACCCAGTGGTCAGCAGAAACTTGTGTCTGCTTCACATGATCCCAACCTGCATTAAAATTCGTCGTTCAAGCGGTTAATCAATTCTTCACGGCGGCTCAGCTGGGCCACGGCCTTGTCCCCCAGCTGCCGGGCCGTATGCAGCAGCAGAGTTTCCATCATGAAGACAGTGGCGACCATGCTGTTGGTATACAGCGGGCTGGCATTTTGTGTCAGCAGACTGGCATCGGCCAGCTGCGCCAGGGGCGAGTGATAGCTGTCGGTCAGTGCCAGCAGCGGCAATTTCAGCTCACAGGCCAGTTGCGCCAGTGTCACCGAGTCACGGCTGTAGGGCTCGGACCCGAACATCACCAGCAGGTCACGTGAATCCAGCTCGGCCAGCGTCTGCGCCTGACCCTCGCCGGCAGCGCCAACCACCCCGACACCGCCACGGATCAGCCCCAGCATGTAGTTGAACATGGCAGCCAGCCCATAGGACTGGCGCCGGCCAGCGATGCGTACGCGTTTGGCTTTGACCAGCAAGCGTGCCGCCTTATCCAGTTCGGACTCACTCAGGTGTTCAGCCGTACGTAACAGGTTTTCGGTCTGGCGCTGACAGTGGCTATTGATACGCGAGCTCAGGCTGCTGTTCTGATCGCTGCTGACCAGGGCCGTGGCCTGTTCACTGTAATAGCGCCCAGGTTCGCTGACAGCATGTCGAAACAGCGCCTGGAACTGGACGAAGCCGGTAAACCCCAGCAGCTTGGCCAAGCGGGTCAGTGAGGCAGGGCTGACACCGGTCGCTTCAGCCAGCTCGGTAATGGTGTGAGTGGCGACCAGTTGAGGATCATCCAGCATCAGGCAGAGTGCTACCAAGAGGCGTTTGCCCATGGGCAGGGTGATTTCACCGCGCTTGAGCAGTGAGGGCAGCTTGCGCAGTTGCGACAGGGACTTGGGGGGGAAGCTCACTGGCGTGGACATAAGACCATTTCCATTGTTTTCAATCGCTTTGAAGCGGGTTTTTGCAACTAGCTGAATTAAATGGTTTTTATTTCTTATCTGAGTAAGTGTATCGGATATTTTGAAAATTGCTTTTCATTTTATGTGTCTTGATTGAAAAGATTTTCATAGCGGCGATAGTTACCCCCATAGCCAGCTGCATTGCAGGGCTGTAGCCACTTCCAATCAGGACCCAAAACATGTCTATCGATGAATTCTTACGTCCGATCAACCATTCGGAAACCTTATTGATCAACGAACGCTCCGACTCACTGGAACAGACCCGCCGTGTGTTCCGCTTCGGTTTCGGCCAGTCACCCTTTCCGGTGCCGGCTTCGGTAACCGCCGTGTTGGCCGAGCATGCCGGCGAGAAAGCCTATATGCCGGTACAGGGCTGGCGCCAGTTGCGGGAAGCGGCTGCGGCGTTTCATCGCAGTGCCGATGGTGTTGACTGGCAGCCCGAGCGAGTGCTGGTTGGCCCTGGCAGCAAGCTGCTGATCTACGCCGTGATGGCGGCGTTTACCGAGGCTGAAGTGCTGCTGGTATCGCCCAGCTGGGTGTCTTATGAACCCCAGGCGCGCCTGGCCGGTCACAGCGTTCATCGTTTGCAAACCTCCGCCGAAACCGAATGGCGCCTGACAGCGGAACAGCTGGATGCCTTTTGTGCTCAGCGCGAACAGCCACAGCGTCCGCTTATTCTGGTATTGAACTATCCGGGTAACCCCAGCGGCACGACTTACAGCGAAGCCCAGCTGAAGGCACTGGCCGAGGTGATGCGCCGTCATCAGGTACTGGTGATCAGTGACGAAATCTACGGCATGTTGCATCACCAGGGACAGCATCGCTCGCTGGCACGCTACTACCCGGAGGGCACTCTGGTGACCGGTGGTCTGTCAAAATGGTGTGGTGCCGGTGGCTGGCGCCTGGGTGTTATGCATGTGCCTGAGGCTCTTGCCGGCAACCTGATGCCAAGGCTGTTGGGTGTGGCGTCTGAAACCTGGTCCTGTGTGGCCTCACCGGTACAGCATGCGGCTGCAGTGGCCTATCACTTTGGGCCGGACGTGCAGGCCTACGTCGAAGGCGAGCGCCGTGTCCTCAGTCATATCGGCAATCGCGCTGCCGAGCGTCTGAATAATGCGGGGGTAGCGACTGCCGCACCAGAGGGCGGGTTCTACCTGTTCCCGGATTTTGCCGGCTGGCGTGAACTCTTGGCAGAGCGGGGCATTCATACCTCCGATCAGCTGTGCGAGCGTTTGCTGGAAGAAGCCGGGGTGGCGCTGTTGCCGGGTACGGCATTTGGTATGCCGGCCGATGAGCTGGTGGCACGCCTGTCTTATGTGAACTTTGATGGCGCGGTGGCACTGAATGCCCCGCTTGAAGACCTGGAGGCTATTGCCGCACCGGTTATGGATGGGCTTGACGCCATTCGCGGCTGGCTGGGCGACCGGCAACAGGTTGCGGCCTGATTCCGGTGCCCGCGTGGGCTCAGGCAAGGGTCGCCTGAGCCGAGGCAAGCGCCATCAGGCCTTGCCGATCATACGGCGCAGCACATAGTGCAGAATACCGCCGTGTTGGAAGTAGGCCAGTTCGTTGCCGGTGTCGATCCGGCAGCGAACATCCACCTGCTCCGTACGACCATCCGGATAAGCTATCTCCAGTTTCAGCTCCTGACGCGGGCTCAGCTCCGCCAGCCCCTTGAGGCTGATCTCCTCTTCGCCGGTCAGGCCCAGCGCCTTGCGATCCGTATCGATAAACTCCAGAGGCAGTACGCCCATGCCCAGCAGATTGGAGCGGTGGATGCGCTCAAAAGACTCTGCAATGACGGCGCGTACGCCCAGCAAACGGGTGCCCTTGGCAGCCCAGTCACGTGACGAGCCGGTGCCATATTCGCGCCCGGCAATGACCACCAGCGGACGACCCTCATCCTGATAGCGCATGGCGGCATCATAGATGGCGAGCTGATCGCCACTGGGGTAGTGGCGTGTTTCGCCGCCTTCCACGTTTTCCAGCATTTCGTTGCGGATACGGATATTGGCGAAGGTGCCACGCATCATCACCTCATGGCTGCCACGCCGGGAACCATAGGAGTTGAAATTCTCCGGAGTAACACCCTGATCCTGCAGATAACGACCGGCAGGACTATCCGCCTTGATCGCGCCAGCGGGGGATATATGGTCTGTAGTAACCGAGTCACCCAGCAGGGCCAGTACGCGTGCCTTGTCGATATCTTCGACCGGTTCCGGCTGCGGAGACATGCCACTGAAGAACGGTGGCTGTTGAATATAGGTGGATGTGGGCCAGTCATAGGTGTTGCCGGTAGCCACGTCGATCGCCTGCCAGTCCGCATCGCCGTCAAAGACGGCACCGTACTCCCGGCGGAACATGTCGGTGTTGACCTGCTCCAGAGCGTCGGCAATTTCGCCCTGGCTGGGCCAAAGGTCCTTGAGATAGACCGGCTGGCCGTTACTGTCTTCGCCCAGAGGCTCCTGCGACAGGTCGATATCCACGCGCCCGGCCAGGGCGAAGGCGACGACCAGCGGCGGAGAGGCCAGCCAGTTGGTTTTCACGGCGGGGTGCACGCGGCCTTCAAAGTTGCGGTTGCCCGAGAGCACTGAAGCGACGGTAAGGTCCCGCTCGCGAATGGCTTGCTCGATCGGATCGGGCAGAGGGCCGGAGTTACCGATACAGGTGGTGCAGCCATAGCCGACCAGGTTGAAACCCAGTGCGTCCAGCGACTTATCCAGGCCTGCGGCCTTGAGGTATTCGGTGACCACTTTGGAGCCCGGTGCCAGCGACGTTTTCACCCAGGGTTTGCGTTGCAGGCCTTTTTCGAGCGCTTTCTGTGCCAGCAGGCCGGCGGCCAGCATTACGCCCGGGTTGGAGGTGTTGGTACAGGAGGTGATGGCGGCAATAACCACGGCGCCCTGATCCAGGGTGAAGCGCTGCCCATCCAGTTCAACCTCTGCGGTTTCCGGTGTGTCATTCACCGGTTGGCCTCCTTCGGCTTCCAGCTTGCCTTCGGCGCTGCCGGGAGCCGGTGTCAGGCTGAGCGCCATAAGTTCATCGAAGCGGGATTTGAGATCGCTGAGTGTGACCCTGTCCTGTGGACGTTTGGGGCCTGCCAGTGAGGCTTCGACGCTGCCCAGATCCAGTTCCAGGGTGGTAGTGAACACCGGCTCGTCGCCGGGCTCGCGCCACAGCCCCTGCTCCTTGCAGTAGGCTTCGACCAGCGCGACCTGTTGCTCGTCACGACCGGACAGGCGCAGATATTTCAGGGTTTCTTCATCCACCGGGAAGAAACCACAGGTCGCGCCATACTCGGGTGCCATGTTGGACAGGGTTGCGCGGTCAGCCAGTGGCAGCTGGGCCAGACCATCGCCATAGAACTCAACAAACTTGCCCACCACACCATGCTGGCGCAGCATTTCGGTAACGGTAAGTACGAGGTCGGTGGCGGTGATACCCTCACGCAGGGCGCCGCTTAACTTGAAGCCCACAACCTCGGGAATCAGCATGGAGACGGGCTGACCCAGCATGGCCGCTTCCGCTTCGATGCCACCCACACCCCAGCCCAGAATGCCCAGGGCGTTGATCATGGTGGTATGGGAGTCTGTGCCCACCAGCGTATCGGGGTAGGCCCAGTTTGCGCCGTCAATTTCCTGAGTCCATACGCTTTTGCCCAGGTACTCCAGGTTCACCTGGTGGCAGATCCCGGTACCGGGCGGTACCACGCGGAAGTTGTCGAAGGCTTTCTGGCCCCAGCGCAGGAAAGCATAGCGCTCGCCGTTGCGTTCCATTTCGATCTGGACGTTATCGCGAAAGGCATCGGGGCTGGCGAAGTGGTCCACCATCACCGAGTGGTCGATCACCAGATCCACGGGTGACAGCGGGTTAACCTTCTGCGGATCTTCACCCAGTTCGCTGACTGCGTCGCGCATGGCAGCCAGGTCGGCGACACCGGGGACACCGGTAAAATCCTGCATCAGCACGCGGGCGGGTTGATAGGCAATTTCGCGATCCGAGCGTCCGCCCTGATGTTGCCAGTCTACCAGGGCCTGCAAGTCTTCCGGTTGCACCGCGTCGCTGTCGTGACGGCGCAGCAGGTTTTCCAGCAGAACCTTGAGTGAGCGGGGCAGGCGGTCAACCGACCCCAGCTGCTCAGCGGCCTTGCGCAGGCTGCTGATGCGGTAGTCCTGGTTGCCCACGGTCAGGGTGTGCGTTGTGTCCACTAGCCTCATGTCGAGCCTCTCCTGAGTTGTACGCAGAAAATTCAGAGTAGCCTACTCTGATGACCTTGGGACGACAGAACGATACTTCAACCCCTGCAGGTCCAGAGTATGGGTATCAGTCCTTGCCGCCAGCATGCTTTTGCGCCAGCTCCGACCAATCCGCCAGTTGCTGCTGTACCAGCCCGTTCACGGTGCTTGGCGCATAGCGACCGCCGGCATCCGCCTTGCCGGCAGGGCGGTCGAACAGCAACTCGATCAGTTCATCCAGTATCGCAACTGCATGGATCTGGAAGTGGCCTTCCCGGCAGGCGTTGACCACCGCCTCACTCAAAATCAGGTGCGGTATATTGGCTGCAGGAATGACCACGCCTTGTTCACCATCCAGCCCTCGGCTTTGGCAGAGCTCGAAAAAGCCTTCGATTTTTTCGTTAACGCCGCCAATGGCCTGAATATCGCCCTGCTGGTTGATGGAGCCGGTAACGGCCAGGCTTTGCTTGATCGGTAGCTGGGCGATGGCTGATATCAGGGTGCAGAACTCGATAGCGGAGGCGCTGTCACCGTCAACCGGTCCATAGGATTGCTCAAACACCAGACTCGCATTCAGAGACAGAGGACGGTTGCGGGCGTAGCGAGCCCCGATACAGGCACCCAGAATCATGACCCCCTTGGTATGAATGGCACCGCCAAGCTTGGTTTCGCGTTCGATATCCAGCATGCGGCCATTGCCTATGCGAGCGGTGGCGGAGATCCGGCTTGGTTTGCCAAAACGCTGGTCGCCCAGCTGGAATACCGACAGGCCGTTGGCGCGCCCGACTTCCTTGCCCTGGGTGTCGACCATCTGCAAGCCGCGTTCGATCTGCTCTTGCATCAGCTCGGACAGCTGGCTGCTGCGATAGCGTTGTTGGGCAATTGCCTTTTCCACATGGGCTCGATTGGCCTGTGAGTCCCCCTGACGCAGGGCCCAGAAGCTGGACTCACGCAGCAGATCGATCAGCTGGCCACGGTGAAGTGACAGCTTCTCGCTGTCATCCATGCGTCTGGAACTGTACTCGATCAGGGTTTCCAGTCCGGAGCGATCAAAGTGGGTCAGTCCTTCCTCACGCACCAACATGCTAACCAGTCCCAGATAGGCGCTCAGATTATCGCGGATTCGATCAAAGCCCTCGGCAAAATCGGCATAGACCTTGAACAGGGAGGTGAACTCGGGATCGTACTGCTTGAGCAGG
This sequence comes from Marinobacterium stanieri, assembly GCF_900155945.1. GTDB lineage: Bacteria > Pseudomonadota > Gammaproteobacteria > Pseudomonadales > Balneatricaceae > Marinobacterium > Marinobacterium stanieri. The sequence continues at coordinate 160,921 of NZ_FTMN01000006.1, read as the reverse complement.
TAGTAGAGGCGCCGGTCTCCAATCAGAATAACGCGGGTATCCAGTGGCACGGGTTCAGGGTCCAGGGCACGGGTGCCGCTGACACCGTAAATTTTCTCCAGTGAATCCAATCGCACCTCTCGGTTGCGCAGGGCACGTTTGAGGCCCTCCCAGGCAAAGGGGTAGCTGAGCAGTTTCTGTGCATCAACGATGAGGTAGCCGCCATTGGCACGGTGCAGGGCGCCGGGCTGAATCAGGCTGAAGTCCGTGCTCAGGGTGCCGAAGTGGGCTTCGTACTCCACCCGTCCGACCAGATTCTGATAACTGGGGATATCTTCATGAATCACCGGTGCGCCGTCGGTTTCATGGTGTCCTACCAGCACATTGATCTGGTAGCGACGAAACTTGGCAGAGCGTGCACGCTTGTGCAGCGGGGCACGTTCTTCCTCTTCGCTGGGGAAAAAGTCGTCCACATTCTCGATCAGATCCTGGTGCAGGGCATCGAGAAAATGGAAGGTGGCGCTGTGTTCGCCATATTTCTGACGCAGGTTGTTGAGGGCCGGGTCGATGACGCCCCGAGTGGTTTCCTGCTCAAGATCGCGAATGCGTGCCTGGTGCTGTTGGTGCAGGCGGGGCACTTCGTGAACCAGCTCCGTCAACTCCTCGTTAAGGCTTTCCAGCTTCTCCTTGATGCGATTTTGCTCGGCCTCGGGCAGTTCACTGAACTGGTCCGGGGTCATCAGTTTGCCATCTTTTATCGGTCCGAGCGTGTAGCCGCCGGGGGTACGCATGAGGGTAATGCCGGACTCTCGGGCGGTCTTGCCCAGTGCCTTGAAGCCGGCTTCTTCCAAGTGCTGAAACTCATCATTCAGCGCCTGCAGCTGGTTGCGGTACTCCTCGCTTTTGAACTGGGCGGGGATGCGCAGTAGCAGTACTTCGATCAGGCGGCGCAGGTCTTCATGCAGTTGCTGCCCGGTACCACGCGGTAAAATGAGTGTGCGTGGCTGGCTCGGGTTGTCGAAGTTGTGGATATAGCAGTAGTCCGAGGGGACCTCGCCGCTGGCGGCTTCGGCGCTGATGATGCGCGAGACCAGTTCACGCTTGCCAAGCCCGGTTGAGCCACTGACAAACAGGTTGTAGCCACTATGGTCCATGCCGATGGCGAACTGGATGGCATCCACTGCCCGCTCCTGTCCCAGCGCGGAGTAATCCGGTGTGATATCAGCCGATGAATCTATGCCCAGTTCGCTCAGATCACAGGGGTGACGCAGGTGTTCGGGGCTCAGCAGCGTTGTCATGTCCATCTCCTCCCGCTCAGGTCAGGAATAAGGTTAGCAAAGCCAGCGCGACGGCCAGCACCAACCCCGGCCAGAGCCGTTTACACAGTGCCCAGTGGCCGGCAAAAAAGGCCAGGCCACCCTTGACCAGGGTGTTGGTGATCGCTGCCAGAGTGATACCGGTGACCGCTGTATCCTGGCTGATGGTGTCACGTGCCATCCGCGCCAGCGTCAGGGTGATGGCATCTACATCGGTGAGCCCGGCCACAATCGCGACCAGCCATAACCCCTGCTCGCCCATATGTGCCTTGATGCCGTGGGAGATCAACATGATCAGTGCCAGCAGAAAGCCGAACTGCAGCGCCGGCATCAGCTGGAAGGGCTCGGTGATAAGTTGAGAGGTATCCAGGTTGCCGAAGGGCTCCCGGGTGCGCCACAGCCATACTGCGCCGGCGGCACAGCCCAGTGCCATGGCACCCATAGGCAACCAGAGGGCGTCCAGCAGGGCGGCATTGACCACTGCCACTTCCAGCAGAATACGCGGATACATGATGGTGGCGGCCAGCAGAATGCCGCAGGCCAGCAGACGTGGCAGCGGCAGGCGGCTGGTCATGCGGGCCAGACTTAGAGTCAATGCGGTGCTGGATGCCAATCCGCCCAGCAGGCTGGTGATAATCACGCCCTTGTCCGGCCCGGCCAGGCGCATGGCGAAGTAGGCGGCCAGGCTGATGCCGGCAATCAGGACTACGAGAAGCCAGATCTCATAGGGGTTAAGCGCATCCCAGGGGCCGTAGGTTTCATTGGGCAATACCGGCAGCAGGACAGCGGAAATAAGTGCCAGTTGCAGAATGCCACGGATCTCATGATCGCTCAGGTGCTCCAGAGCGCGATGCAGAGCCTGCTTGAAATGCAGCACTATTGTAGTGAGGACCGCGATGGCCACAGGCAGACTGAGGTCGGTCAGTACGGTCATGGCACCTAACAGGTAAGTCACGATACCGGCAACGACAGTGGTGATGCCGAAGTCCTGATCGTCGCGGGAGTCGAGCCAGTGCGCCAGTCCCAACAACAGGGCGGCCGCAATACCGATACCGATGGTAATGCCGGGCCCCAGCGGTTCAGCCAGCAGTGCGGCCATGGCACCGCTGAGGGCCAGCAAGCCAAAGGTGCGTATTCCACCGATGCGACCACCAGCGCGGGTGTGACGTTCATGCCAGCCACGCTGAAGACCGATCAGCATGCCCAGCGCCAATGCTACCAACACTAAAAACAGAGGTTCTTGAGCCATATCGCCTCCTGCTGAAGCTCTAGTCTCAGCCTAACAGATTTTGCTGCTGTTGGGCCGGAGGCAATGCTTTGCTATTGATATAGACCATTGATGTGATTTGAAGGCAGGGGCAAGTAATAATAGGAAATGGGTACAGCATGAAAATCAGAAAAAGCGGTATTTTTTGAAACTTAAAGAAGATTTTTTGTTTCTTTTTAAAGTCGATTTTATTTTTGATAAAAAACATCTTTAATTATAAAATTTGCCTTTGACACGAAAACCTTTTCTTTTCGTCAATTCAAACACTCAATTCATTTTTACTCTTATCTTTTAGCCGTGCATGGATGCACTCGCTATAGCCTGTTTTATCTATGAGCAATTGACATGAAACCAAAGAAGGAAATAACCTTTTTAATTGAAGGGTTATCGGAGGAAGACAAGGAAAAGTTGCTTTCAGTTCTGGTACTGGCTGAAGTAAGGCTTGATGCCAGCTGGATGTATCTGGAACAGGCAGATAGTGCAGATGTTTGTTTTTCCGGTGGAAGTGTAGATCAAAAGCCGAACATACAAGCGCATGCCTGGGTTCTTTACGGCAAGGCGGAAAGCACAGAGGTTTTTCCCAGGCAAGGAAGTGAATTGTTTTGCCTTCGTGTCGACAGCAACAACGTTCCTTTTATTTCTGACTTGATTTGTGTTTTGAATCAGGTGTTTACATGGGTAGAGCGTGTCTCGGAACAGGATTCTGTTGAGCCAGAGCCAGAGCCAGAGCCAGAGCCAGAGCCAGAGCCAGAGCCAGAGCCAGAGCCAGAGCCAGAGCCAGAGCCAGAGCCAGAGCCAGAGCCGAGGTCTGAAGTAAACGCATCTGAGCCACAGATGGTGATTCCTGACGCCAGTCTTATTCCGACGCTCATGCCGGTTGACGACGACAGCTTACCCGCTGCCGAAAACCCAGCAGCCACCAGGATAGTTGATGAATCCAGGGGCAGTAACAGCAAGTTGCCTTGGCTTGATGCGATTACTCATTATCTGCACTCACTCGATGCTGATGCCGAATACTGCAAAATAGTGTTGCAGTCTGGCGATATTTTAATGATTGATTTTAATCAAGAGCGCTATTACTCAAGTGTCGAAGTTGAAAGTTTTATTTCGAAAGGAAGAGACAATAAGGTTTCCTGTTTTTCAGTTCAGGATAAACATGAATTTAAAACAGGTGTAAGCAAGCAGGGGTATATCGAGAGGCCGCTGAGTAATCTGAAATGGTTTCTTGCACTCTACTCCAATGTGGGCAGTCTGGATATAGATGCAGAAAGCGATGCCTATGTCCTTGGAGCCTGGCCCGGGAACGAACTCCCCGGGCTTCACCGTGACCATTTGAAGTTGGCGGCATTTATGCGTGCCAAAAGAGCTTCCCTGTCAGAAATAGCAGCGGAAACGGGAATCGCCATTGGCCAAATCACCTCCTTTGTCGAAGCCTGCCACCATGAAGGGTTACTGCTTGATGAGCCTGAATTGGAGACGCTGCAAGAGCTGGCGCCCGAAAAGCCCAAAGGTCTTTGGGGGCGCCTGTTACACAAAATCAGGGGGTAAGGGAATTACCACCCTGAGTCCATAATGTTGAGTCGGAAATACTATGTCTAAGCTGGATGACCTGTTACAGAATATTGTGAATGATGTGGATGGTGCTCTGGGGTGCGCTGTCGTTGATTTGGAAAGTGGATTGCTGTTGTCAGTTGCGCACAACGTTCCTTACTTTACTTCTTCCTATCTCGAAGCCGTGGCGGCAGCTGCTGTTGATATGATGCGTGGGCGTAATGTGCGAGCGGTAGAGTCGCTTCTGTCCAATCAGCGTGGCCAACCGGTTCGCCATATGATTCAGGAAGTGCAAATGAGCACGGAGAGAACCTACCACTTTATGGCTGTTGTGCCCGAGAAGCCCAATTCTCTGGTTGTGCTGATCACCAGCCGAAATACCAACCTGGGTATGGGCTGGTCAGCCGTTCGAATTAACCTGCCGCATATTGCAGAGTATTGCCCGTCCTGATCAATCCTTACCCCTTCACCAGGAGCAGCCCGGATGGCTGCTCTTTTTGGTTTTTGAAAAAATGGGACTGATGTGAAAAAAAAACTGAAAATTATCGGTGCGCTAGAGGGGCGGGCAGGCTTTGGACCTGCACAGATTAGTGATGCCATCAAGCAGGGTTCGACAGCACTGGCGCATAACAGCGAGTTCACGGGGCGCCCCGAAACCAATATCTATGCGAATCGTGACACTGTGGTCAAAATTCGCCGGGATCTGAAATTGACGGCGGCGCAGGCCGATCCCTGGTTGGGCAAGGTGCTGGAACGGGAGCGCCAATTGGGGGTGTACCACCCTGAGAAGACCTGGTTTTACATCTATATAGAACGCGACGGCGCCATCGATCTTTCTGAAGAGGTGCTGATCGGAAATATTACGCCCAGGCTGCGTCCCTTGCACAAGCTGCTGGAAGTTCGGCCTGATACAGAAAATGCGCGTCGTGTTTTACTGCGACAAATGACGTCCATGTTTGAGATGTACCTGCAGACGGCCGAGCGTTGCCAGCTCAAGCTTGATGAAGGCCTGTCCAACTTCGCGCTGGATGCAAATGATCGTCTGTTCTACGTCGACGATGAAACCTACCCCTGGGACAAGTTCATTTCCTTCTCGGTGATGCTGGGGGTCATGATCCGTAAACTGGAGTGGCTGGACCGTGACTTTGCCCGTACCCTTGCAACAGAACTTGGGCAGCAGGTTGATCATATTTTCGGTGATCTTAACTACAGAGCCAGTATCGCCTACCAGCTCCGTTCAGCCTTTATGCCTGCAGGCAAAAAGCGTGATATTGCCAATCTTATTTGTGCCACGCTGAATGCGCCTGGCAAGCTCTCTGATTGCACACTGGGTAAGGTTCATGAGCCCGCTTCCAGTGCTCCAGCAGTTGCTGTGACATCGGCAGACACTCCCGCAGATGTATCCCGGCCGGCAGCCAGTGTGCAGGGAACTGATCCATTTTCGACCCGGAGTTCTGCTTGCCAGAGCAAACAAGATTTGATTAATCAGCAACCGTTGGCTGTGTTGGCTGATATTCATGCCAACCTGCCGGCGCTAAGTGCTGTGCTCGAGTGGTTGGAGCAAAACGATGTTTCTCAAGGAATCGTGCTGGGTGATCTGGTTGGTTACGGGCCTGATGCCAGAGAGGTTGTGGAGTTGATGAGGGCATCCAATTTCCACATCATCAAGGGCAATCATGATCACTGCATTGCACTGGGAGCTTATGAGCGAGGCCTGTCCAAGCACGCACGCCATGTGGCTGAATGGACGAATGCACAGTTATCCGAGGAGCAGTTGGGATGGCTCAAGGCGTTGCCTCCGGTGCTGGATAATGATGACTGGATGGCAGTCCACGGAGCGCCCCTGGACCCGGAGTTTTTTTACGGTTATGTCTATGAAATGACCTACCGGGAAAATCTGGACAAGCTGACAGCTCTGAACCGCCGTCTCTGTTTCCACGGCCATTCCCATATGCCGGGGCTGTATGGGCGTGATCTGGAGGGGCAGGATCGTCACAGGGTGGGTGAGGTGATTTCTCTGGAAAGCTTTGCCCAGTGTCTGGTCTGTCCGGGGTCTATCGGACAGTCTCGTAATGGCACTCCGCAGGCACAGTTTGCACTCTATGATCCGGTGAAAAACGAAGTCAGTTTCAAATCTCTGCCCTATGACTATGAACCGGTAGTGGAGCGAATGAAGGCAGAAGCATTTCCAGCTGAGCTTTACCGGCGTTTGGCTAAAGGCGTCTGAGTACTGGATAAAAAAGGCGCCCGTAAAGGGCGCCATAAGGGCTTAGAGCATCGGAAAAATCTTACATCTGTCCGCTTTGTTCATAGCGCTGGTGCCAGCTCAGCGCTTCTTCCAACAGATGCGGGGTATGCATGCCGCGACCCGAGTGCAATGCACGTTCGTAGTAGTCGATCAGCGCAGGGCGGAAGTCCGGATGGGCGCAGTTGTTAATGATTTCATGGGCGCGCTGGCGCGGTGACAGGCCGCGCAGGTCCGCAAGGCCCTGTTCGGTGACGATGATCTTCACGTCGTGCTCGGTGTGATCAACGTGTGACACCATCGGCACGATCGCCGAGATAGCACCATCCTTTGCGGTCGACGGCGATACGAAGATCGACAGGTAACCGTTACGGGCGAAGTCGCCGGAACCGCCGATGCCGTTCATCATGCGGGTACCCATGATGTGGGTAGAGTTCACGTTGCCGTAGAGGTCGCATTCGATCAGGCCGTTCATGGCGATCACACCCAGACGACGGGCCAGTTCCGGGTGGTTGGAGATGTCCTGCTGACGCAGAATGATCTTGTCCCGGTAAAAGTCGATGTTGTCGTCGAACTCCTGGATGCCGTCCGGGCTCAGGGAGAAGGCTGTAGCGGATGCAACCTTCAGGGTGCCGGACTTGAGCATCTTCAGCATGCCGTCCTGAATCACCTCGGTGAAGGCGGTCAGGTTCTTGTAAGGGCCGGCATCCAGACCTTCCAGCACCGCGTTGGGGATGTTGCCCACCCCTGATTGAATGGGCAGCAGCTCTTTCGGCAGGCGGCCCAGTTCGATCTCCTTGTTGAAGAACTCGAGGATATGCCCGGCGATCTTTTTTGAAACTTCATCGCTGGGCTTGAACGGCGAGTTGCGGTCAGGCGCTGCTGTTTCGACTACGGCGATCACTTTCTCCGGCGGGCAGGCCAGGTACTGCTCGCCGATACGGTCTGCCGGATCGGTCAGCATGATCGGTTTGCGGTTCGGCGGCAGCGCGGTACCGTAGTACACGTCGTGCATGCCTTCCAGCTTGGCATTCTGCCTGGAGTTGACCTCCAGAATGATCTTGTCCGCCTGCTCAATCCAGGTCTTGTTGTTACCGATAGAGGAGGAGGGGATCAGGCTGCCGTCTTCACGGATGCCGGCCACTTCGATCAGGGCGATATCCATCTTGCCGAGGAAGCCGGACCAGGCGTACTGGGACACCTCGGAAAGGTGGTAATCAACATAATCCATGGTGCCATCATTGATACGGTTGCGGCAGATGGGGTCGCTCTGGAACGGCAGGCGCATCTCGATGCCATCAACTTCGGCCAGCACACCATCCAGCTCGGGCGCCGTGGAGGCCCCTGTCCACACATTGATACGAAACGGCTTGGCATTGGGCTGACTGTTCAGCTGTCGAATGCGTTGCGCCAGAGCGCCCGGGACGGCTTTGGGGTAGCCGGCACCGGTGAAACCGCTCATACCTACATTGGCACCTGCCGGAATCAGCTCGGCAGCCTGTTCGGCGCTCATAATGCGTTGTTGCAGGACAGGGCAGAGGATTCTTGAGTGATCAGACATAGGGACTCTCACGCCAGATTGTTGACAATTATATTTATGGCCTGGGTTCGCATTTTTGCGCAGGGTATAAAGATTGGCCGTATTACAGGTTATGCAGGCGTATTTTACGAGCAGGACTTTAACTAGCTGTAGTTCTTTAGTCTAGTTTTATGAATAAATTGTAGACATTGTTGCGGGTTTGTGGAAACTGAGTTGCATTATGCGCAACTCTAATCTGCTATAAGGCGGCGTTCAGGTTGTCGCCGATTCAGGGGTGGCAGACCAACGTGCAGGCACAAAAAAACGGGCCTTGAGGCCCGTTTTTAATGGATAAACGCGTACTCAGTCGTTATCTGGTTTTGGCTTGCGCTTCATCATCGGCATGGAGCCATCGCCCAGACTGGGGCCTTTGGGCACTGGGCTGGCGCCGCTACTGCCCCGGCGCTTGCCGACCTGTTTGCGGTCGCGTTCGCGCACCTTGCCGCTGCTCTTCTTGGCGCCTTTGGCGTCAGTTTTCTTTTTCTTGGTACCGGCGGCCTTGCCAGAGGCTTTCACCTTCTTGGGTCCCTTGTAGCTGCCTTCCAGTCCTTTCAGTGTGCGCCGCTCAAACTGGAGCTTGAGGTACCGTTCGATGCTGGACATCAGATTCCACTCGGTGTGTGAAATCAGGCAGACCGCCAGGCCTTCACGTGATTGGCGACCGGTGCGGCCCACTCGGTGAACATGTTCGTCACCCTTGCGTGCCATATCAAAGTTGATCACCAGGTCCAGGCCTTCAATATCCAGACCGCGCGCCGCCACGTCCGTTGCTACCAGAACATTGATTTTGCCGCTGCGCATCAGTCCCATGACATGCTTGCGCTCATCCTGGGTCATTTCACCATGCAGTACGCCGGAGCGGCGGTGCTGGCGTTGCAGGCTTTTGGCCAGCCACTGCGCCTTGTCGCGTGTATTGGTAAAAATGATCGCCTTGTCGTACTGCTCGTTGGCCAGCAGCCACTCCATCAGGCGTTCCTTGTGCTTGTCATCATCCGCCAGAATGATCTGCTGGCGAATGGACGCCTGGGCATCCTGAGGCGTGTGAAGCAGAAGCTCTTTAGGGTCCTTGAGTACCTGCGGCAGCAGCTCCCGCACGCCGCGGTGAGTCAGTGTGGCAGAAAAGACCATGGACTGGCGTTGAGGGCGGCAGATATCAACAATGGCCATCACCTCGTCACGGAAACCCATGTCCAGCATGCGGTCGGCTTCATCCAGTACCAGATATTCGAGATCATCAAGGTCCAGTGTCTGGCGCTCCAGGTGCTCGGCCAGACGGCCCGGCGTGGCTACCAGCACTTCCGGATTCTTGCGCATCTCGGCAGCCTGCTCCTTGAAGCCGGTGCCGCCGCAGACGGTCATGACGTTGACGCGGGTAAAGGCGGCGAGATCCTTTACCGACTGGCAGACCTGTTCTGCAAGCTCTCGTGTTGGCGTCAGGATTAGGCCGCGGGTACCCGTGTTGGGCGAGGGGGTATCCAGAAAGTGTTGCAGCATCGGCGCTACGAACGCCAGCGTCTTGCCACTGCCTGTCTCGGCACCGACGATCAGGTCATGTCCGGCCAGGGCTTCGGGCAGGGTTTCCAGCTGTACGGGAGTCGGCTGGGTGAACCCCAATTTATCGATCGCCTTGAGCAGGCGTTCATGTAGCATCAGTTCTGCAAACACGTTGAAATCTCGCATGGACATTAGACTGCGAATCCTAGCAAATTACGGGGCGCTTGAGGATGCGAAATGATCGCTGGCTGTCAGGCCCCGCCGCATATCGCTTCGGCAGGGCTGTGCGGAGGTTGTTCAGGGGGTTGTCCACAAAAAGCGTGGATAACTTTGAGCCTGATCGAACTTGTCTGGCTGAGCGTATACGGATTGCTGATTGCGGTCTGAATTTAAATGTCTGACTATGGCGTCTATATCCTACTTGCTCGGTGCTTCCTGCCATGATTCAAACACCCAAATCGTCGAATACTGAAGCTCATCGCCTGGCAGTCTTGGCCGAGCTGGCTCTTTGGGATACGGAGCCTGATCCTGCTTTTGACAGCCTGGTCGAACTGGCAGCAGCGCTGTTCGATGTCCCTATCGTACTCATTTCACTGCTCGATGCAGAGCAGCAGTGGTGCAAGGCGGCGCATGGGCTGGAGGCGAGGCTTTGGCCAAAAGGCCAGTTGCCATGCACTAATGCGCTGGAGCGAAATGCCTTACAGCAGGCTTCCGACCTGACCCAGGTGCCGGGTCTTGGCTCTTCATTGGTTGAAGAGCTGGGGGTGAGATTTCATGCTGCCGTGCCCTTATATTTCAGGCAGCAGCCGGTAGGGGCTTTGACGTTGCTGGATCGCCGTGCACGTCAGCTCGATGAGCGCCAGCTCCAACAATTGCAGCAACTGGCGCTTCAGGCTGAGCAGTTACTGGAACTGTTCGCCTGCCGACAGCATCCCAATGCGCAGAGCTTTGCCGGTGCCGGTGAAGCACGCTACAAGGCGATCATTCAGGGAGCCGCAGCGGGTGTCGTCCGTATCGATGGTCGTGGTCGTATGCTGGCTGCGAACCGTTTTGTTCAGGATATGCTGGGATATCAGGAAACAGAGCTGATTGGTCGCAACGTTAAAATGCTGATGCCTGACCGCTGGAGCCAGCACCACGATGGCTACCTGCAGGCCTATCAGCGTACCGGGGATGCGAGGGTTATTGGTACCGGGCGAGAGGTGGAGGCGTTACACCGCGACGGTCATACCATTCCTGTTCACCTTGCTGTCAGCGAGGTAAAGACCGATGGCCAGGGGCCGGACAGCCGTGAGTTCATCGGTATTCTTTCCGACCTTTCGGATGTGCATGCGGTGCGCCAATCCCAGGAGCGTCAGCGTGCGCTGCTTGAGGTTCTGCATACCGGGTTGACCGATTATAAGGCGCTGGTTACGGGCAATACACTCTGGGAATTCCTCAAAGAAGCCCTGCGTGAATTGACCGGCAGTGAGTATGCACTGATCGGCGAGGTTGTCAGTGACAGCGAGCAGCCGGCGCTCAAACTGCACGCCATTACCGATCTGTCCTGGAGTGAGGACTCGCGGGAACTGATGCGCAAGCTGGTCAGTGGTGATATGCGCCTGACCAACCCCAATAGCATGCTGGGACGAGTGTTTGCCGGCGGGGAAGTCGTATTGAGCAATGCCATGGAGCAGGACCCGCGCGGCGGAGGCTTGCCGCCGGGGCATCCAACGCTTTACCGATATCTTGGGGTGCCAATACTGGACCGTGGCCAGGTGATCGGCATGTATGCCATCGCCAATGCCCATGAAGACTACGCACCTGAACTGGTGCAGTGGCTGGAGCCTTTTACCTCAACCTGTGCGCTGTTGATCAACCTGTATCGACAGATGAATGAGCAGCAGCGGTTGAACGAGGCGCTGAAAGCAGAGCACGAGCGTGCCGAGCGCGCCAGCCATGCCAAAACCGAATTTCTCTCTTCCATGAGTCACGAGCTGCGTACGCCGCTGAACTCTATTCTCGGTTTTGCCCAGTTGCTGCAAAACAGCCGTACACCGCTGACTGATCGACAGCATCGCCAAACCGAGCAGATCATCCGCAGTGGGCGCCATCTTCTGAGTCTGATAAACGAAGTGCTGGATCTGGCCCGTATTGAAGCTGGTAAAATGCAGGTTTCCATTGAGCCTGTTTGTCTGGGTGACGTGATTCAGGAGGCTTTGGAAACCCTCAGCCCGTTGGCGAACGAGGCGGGAATAAAGCTCAAGTGGTTGCAGTCCGAAACCTGCCGTCATCGTATCCGGGCTGATTACACCCGCCTGCAGCAGGTCCTGATAAACCTGATCAGTAATGCGATCAAGTACAACCGCCCCCAGGGGCGGGTGGAGCTGTTCTGTACGGTTCTGGACGGCACACGTATCAAGGTAACCGTAAAGGATACGGGCAAGGGTATTCCGGCGCAGCGCATGTCGGAGCTGTTTCAGCCGTTTAATCGGTTGGATGCCGACAATGGCACGATTGAAGGCTCGGGCGTGGGGCTGGCGCTGACCCGTAAGCTGGTACATCTGATGCAGGGTGAAATAGGCGTCGATAGCGTTGAGGGTGAGGGCAGTGAGTTCTGGTTTGAGCTGCCCCTGGAGAATAGAACGGCGGTACCCGAGCAGAGCGACGAGGCTGAAGCACCAAGTGCCAACCTGCCATTGCCGGAGCAGCAGGTACTGTATATCGAAGACAACCCTGCCAACCAGCGCCTGATGATCGACCTGTTTGAAGAGCTGGAAGGATGTGACCTGGTATGTGTCAACAGTGCTGAAGAGGGCATAGAGCTGGCCTGTTCGGAGCCGCCGGACCTTATCCTGATGGATATCGACCTGCCGGGGATGAGCGGCTTTCAGGCACAGCGGCTGCTCAAGGGGAATCCACTGACGGCGCAAGTGCCCGTGCTGGCAGTGTCGGCCTCGGCGTCAACGCGGGATATTCGCAAGGCGCGCGAAGCCGGTTTCGTGGACTACCTGACCAAACCATTGGATCTGATGCTGTTCATGGACAGGGTGGCGCAGATACTCAATCAGGGAGAAGGTTCATGAGTGCACATCTTGGGGCAGATGTCCTGATTGTCGATGACAACGCGGTCAATGTTGAGCTGCTGGAGAATCTTCTCGAAGATGCCGGATACCAGCAGCTGGAAGGCGTAACCAGCCCCTTTGCGGCCGAGTCTCGCATTCAGCAACGTTGTCCGGACCTGGTGCTGCTGGATATTCGCATGCCGGGGATGGATGGTCTCGAGCTGATGCAGCGTCTGCAGACCCGTCTGGGAGAGCGGATGCCGGCAGTAATTTTTCTGACCGCACAGATTGATGAACAAACTCGCTACCAGGCGTTGTCACTGGGAGCACAGGATTTTATCACCAAGCCATTCGACCAGACCGAAGTACTGCAGCGCATGACCAATACGTTGCAGCAGCGGCTGTTGTTACGTGAGCACAGCGAGAAAGCAGACCTGATGGAGCAACTGGTGGCGCAGCGTACCGCCGAATTGCACCGTCAGGCACGTGAAGATCCGGTGACCCGGCTGCCAAACCGCCGTGCCTTGCTGGAAATTCTACAGCGACATTTGCATCACTCAGGCCCTGTGGCTGTGCTGTTCCTTGCCTTGGAAGGGTTGGAAAGCAGTGCGCGTCTGCACGGCTACGGAGTGGCTGATCAGCTGGCGCAGGCTTTGGCGCAGCGCCTGCGGGAGCATTCCCGGCCGGGGGCTATTATTGCGGGCGTCTGGAACAGCCACGAATGGCTTTTGATCATGCCGCAATGGCCCGGTGAAGCGGAAGGCGAGCGTAATCTGGATAGTCTGCTGGGGTTGTTCCATGAGCCTGTGCAGGCCGGTGGCGTGCAATTGAAACTTGGGGTACGTATAGGCGTTAGCATCAGTGATGATCGTTGTGATGCAGAACAACTCATTCGCATGTCGGCGCTGGCTTTGCCGCAGGAGTCAGGCCATTGGCAGCGCTATGATGCTGAGCTTGAGCAGCAGTTGCGACAGCGCCAGATCATGCAGGATGAGTTGGCTGATGCCCTTGCAGCGGATGAGTTCCAGCTGGTGTTTCAGCCCAAAATTGATATTAACAGCGGACGCCTTAGCGGTGCCGAGGCTCTCTTGCGCTGGCACAATAAACAGCTGGGGCAGGTTTCGCCTGTACATTTCATTCCCCTTGCCGAAGCCGGGGGCGACATTATTGCCATCGGTGATTGGGTGCAGCAACAGGCCTTGCAGCATGTAAATGCCTGGTACCGCGCTGGCAAGGTCGATAACGACTTTACCCTGGCATTCAATGTGTCCAGTGTTCAGTTGATGCAACCCACCTTTGCGGAGCGGTTGATCGAGCAGATAGCGGCTTTGCAGTTGCCTCCGGCAATGGTCGAGGTGGAAGTGACGGAGTCCGGCCTGATGGATGACGTCGAGCTGGCAAGAGCGCAGCTGGAAACCCTGGCCGACGCCGGTGTGGGTGTTGCCATTGATGACTTTGGCACGGGCTACTCATCTCTGTCCTACCTGAAAAGCCTTCCGGTCTCGGTGCTGAAGATTGATCGCGCGTTTATCCGTGAGTTACATCTCAGCTCCCAGGACCAGCGCCTGGTTGAGACCGTGATCGATATGGCGCGCCATTTTGAGTGCAAGACCGTGGCCGAGGGGGTCGATCAGGTTGAGCAGATGGACATGTTGCGGCGTATGGGCTGTGATCAGGTGCAGGGGTTTCTGTTATCCCCGCCGCTGCGAGAAAAGGCTTTTCTTCAGCTGGCGCAGCTCGGCTTCGATCACCTGTTTCAGGATGAATAACCCTCTGGCCTGAATGCTGGGGAACTGACGCCATATACTTGTGGCGTTATGATGATGGTTTCTGAGCTCTGACGGTCGCTGGCTGTCAGCTGGAACTCGGCCAACCATGGGAGCTTGTTATGGCCCTGCGACCGCTCATTGTGCTTCTGCTGCTAAGCCTTGCGCTTGGGGGGTGTAGTACCCAACCTTCCCAACCGGCAAGCATCTCCTTTGACCATCCGGTTCGTCAGTCCTTACTGGGGCATTATGCAGAATGGGCTGGTACGCCCTACCGTTTTGGAGGAGTTTCCCGCAGCGGTGTTGATTGCTCCGGTTTTATTCAACAGGTCTATCTGAAGGCTGATCAGCGACAGTTGCCTCGCTCTACAGCTGATCAGTCCCGTCTGGGGATGCATGTGCCAAAGCATGAGCTGCAGCCGGGTGATCTGGTCTTTTTCAAAACCGGCTTCAAGCAGCGTCATGCCGGAATTTACCTTGGCAACAGCGAATTCATGCATGCTTCAACCAGTCGCGGTGTGATGATTTCACGCCTCACCAACCCTTACTGGTCAGAGGTCTGGTGGATGGCACGGCGCCTTCCCTGAGCGGGTAAAAGCGGTTATTCACAGGCTTTGTACACTAAGCATAAAATTTTTCTGCCCTGTGAATACAAACTCTTGATTATTGTGATTTCAGTTGGTTTGGTTATTAAATAACCGTCTCGTCGGGGTTGACAATTTCTGCTTGAGGACAACTATACCGGCGCCGCTCAATAAATATACTGTTTTTTAAATTTGTTTTAAAACAAAGGGTTATAGTATAGCTTTGTGAGCTTTCCAAAACTTATCCTAAAGGTTTTGCACAGAAAGTGTGAGCAAAAAAAGTATGTTTTCAACAATTCGTGCTACTTCTGGATTTTGTGAGTAAAACTGTGAGCGGAATTCGGGCGGTAGAGCCTGACAGTGTCTGTTAACGGGTCATTCAGAGACTTGGGTGATGCACTGCGTCGCTTGCGTTAAACTGGGGATATTGTCCGAATGGAGTTGCCGGATGCATATTCGATCTCGCCTTGTCGTGCTAACCCTGATGCTGTTAGCAGGAGCCTTACTGGCTGCGTCCTTTCTGTTAACACCATCCAAGCCCATTAAATTGGGAACCAACCTTTGGCCCGGGTATGAGCCACTCTATGTGGCCCGAGAGCAGGGCATATTGAGCAGTGATGATGTTGCGCTGGTTGAGCTGTTATCGGCCAGTGAGGTGATGCGTGCCTTTCGCAATGGCGCCATTGACGCAGCAGCTCTGACACTGGATGAAGTGATTAACCTGAGGGTGCTGGGGCTCAGGCCGGTCATTGTGCAGGTCACCAATATCTCAATGGGTGCTGACGTTATTCTGGCGCAGCCGGGTATCACCTCCTTTGAAGAATTGAAAGGCAAACGGGTGGGCGTCGAAGCAACTGCGCTGGGTGCGTACATGCTGTCACGTGCGCTGGAGCTGAATGCCATGTCGCTCGATGATATCGACGTGGTCCACCTCGAGGTAAATGAGCATGCCCAGGCGTTCAGGGCGGGACAGGTGGATGCGGTTGTTACCTTTGATCCGGTGCCGCAGCAGATTGGCGAAGACCAGTCGGTTCAGCTGTTTGATTCCACTCAAATACCTGGCGAAATTGTCGATGTATTGGTGGTACGTGAAAGGACGCTCGCTGAGCGCAAGGATACGATTCGCCAGCTGATCAGTGCCTGGCATGAGGTGCTGGCATTTATCGACGATAACCCCGATGCCAGTGCTCGTATGATGTCTGAACGTTTGAAAGTCACGCCGATGGAAGTGAAACATAGTCTGCAGGGGTTAATGCTGCCTGATCAGAAGGCGAGCCTGGAGTTATTTGACGGGAATCCTTCTCCCTTGCAGCAGCAGGTCGAGCGTCTGGCCGAGACCATGCTCAGGGATGATTTGATTGATGATATCCCGGACCTGAAAGGCGTAGTGTATGGCGGGTACCCCGACGCATGAACAGGATTAATCAAATCCCGCTAAGACGCCTGCTGCCTGGCGCCATCATTCTGTTAGCGCTGTTGTTGCTGATCATGGCGCTGGGGGTACTCAAGCCAATGGTCACAGGCATCCTCTACGACAACATGGAGGAGGGCCTGAGATCGACCCTGAACCGCATTCAGGGTACGACCGAATACATGCTGAGCCGGGGAGACCTGGCCGGCCTGAAGCGGGAAGTAGCGGTCACCAGTGCTCGCAGCCAGGTTAAGCATCTGCTGATTATTGATGCTGACAGCAATGTGATTTCGTCCAGCCGGCTGGCTCATGTTGGCAAGTCGGTAGCTGAACTGGCCCTGCATTTGGATCCGAGCTTTCTTCCACGCGCCCGTGAAGCGATTGAACCCTTGTATGTGAGGCAGCTGGAAGGGGAAAACACTCTGTATGGTTTATCAGCCTTTCGTTACCCCGACCCGGATAACAGTCTGAGGAACCGGCAGGGGCTCATCATTATGGAGCTGGATGTCGAGCAGGTGTTGCGTCCGGTGACTTACAAACTGGATATGATTTTCGCTGCACTTACATTAGGGGTCATTCTGTTTGCCTTCATGCTATGGCGTCTGTTGGAAGGCAGTATCACCCGCCGACTACAGCAAATTACCCAAGCAGTTGAAGGGCTGGCTCAGGATGACTTCAGCCAGCGCACAGGCTTGCAGGGCGCGGATGAGCTGGGGCAAGTGGGCCAGGTGCTGGACCAGCTGGCCGAGCAGCTGGAGCAAAGCCGTGCCCAGATTGTGACGTTCAACAAGCAGATGGAGAACATTCTCAAGTACATCCCTTCGATGGTGTATATCAAGGACCGCGAAGGGGTATACCGCCTGGTCAATGAGCGCTTTGTGCAAGTGCTGGGGCAGCCCGACGCCTCTGGCGATACGGTGTTCGATCTTCTGGATGACCCCTATGCCAGTTTTATTTCGGAACGTGATCAGCAAGTGCTGGAGCAGGGAACTCCGGTGCAATTCCAGACAGAGTTTCCGGTCAGTGACGAATTACACCGCTGGTTTATGGTCAAGTTCCCGCTGGTGGATGAGCAGGGGCATTGCTATGCCGTGGCTACGGTCGCAACGGATGTTACCGAACAGGAGCGCAACGAAAACCTGGCGCGAATTGCCCGTCGCGTGTTCGAGCATACCACTGAAGGCATCATGATCACCGATTCGGACAACCGCATTGTTGATGTGAACCAGTCTCTGGTCAGGATGAGCGGCTACAACCGTGACCAGCTGATCGGGGAGTCTCCGAACATCCAGAATTCGGGTCGACAGGATCAGATCTTCTACCACCGTTTATGGCAGGCGCTTGAAAAGCAGGGCAACTGGACCGGCGAGCTGGAAAACCGCCGTGCAGATGGCAGCCTGTACCCGGTTCGTCTTTCTGTCAGTGCCATCTATGACCGTGCGGGAGGGCTGGATGGCTATTTCGGTATTTTCCAGGACATCACTCACGAGAAGCAGGCCGAACAGGATCTCCACCGCCTGGCATACCATGATTCCCTGACCGGGTTGTTCAACCGCACCGAGTTTCAGCGTGTCCTGAGCGAGGCGGTTCACCGCGGCGAGCGCTACGGAGAGCCATTCGGCCTTCTGTTTATCGATCTGGATCTGTTCAAGGAAGTGAATGACTCGCTGGGGCATGCGGTAGGGGATCAACTCCTGTGTGAAGTTGCCCATCGCTTGCGCAGTTGTATTCGTGACAGCGACCGGGCATTCCGTCTGGGCGGGGATGAATTCACCCTGCTGTTGCCTCAAGTGAAGCGAGACAGTGAGCTTTCAGCGGTGGCTGAGAAAGCCCTTCAGGCACTTAAAAAGCCGTTTGTCATCGACGATCGTGAAGTGCGCATAGGCTGCAGCATCGGTGTAGTCAGCTATCCGCGTGATGGTCACGAGGCGGATATTCTGCTGGGACATGCCGATGCCGCCATGTACTTTGCCAAGGAGCTGGGGCGTGGCCGCTTTGCCTTCTTTGATCCTCAGATTAACGAGCGCAACCAGCGTGCGATGAAGGTCAAGTCCGAGTTGCCGAGGGCGCTGGAGCGCCTGGAGTTCAGCCTGGTGTACCAGCCAAAGCAGAAGCCGGACGGTACGATCACCGGTTACGAGGCGCTCATGCGATGGCAAAGTGCCGAGCTGGGTGCGGTGTCACCGGCCGAATTTATTCCGTTGGCAGAAACCAGTGATGCACTGGAGCTGATGACCGACTGGCTGTTGCAGCAGGTAGTGGCCGACCTGAAGGACCCGAAGCTTTCAGGCAAGCAGATTGCCATCAACCTGTCACCGCGACAGTTCCAGGGAGGCAACTGGGCGGAGAGCCTGAAGCAGACCATCGAAACCAACAATCTGCGCCCGGAGCAGCTGTGTATCGAGGTGACCGAAGGTGCGCTGGTGGAAAACTTTGCTACTGCTGCCGAGCAGCTGTCCGCTGTGCAGGCGCTCGGTGTTGAGGTTGCGGTGGACGACTTTGGCACCGGCTACTCCTCTCTGGAGTATCTCAAGCGCCTGCCTATCGATTATCTGAAGATAGACCGCTCCTTCGTGCGTGACATTGAAACCGATGCTGACGATCGTGTGATTGTGGAAACCATCATCGTGCTTGCACACTCGTTGGGGTTGCAGGTGGTGGCTGAAGGGGTCGAGACCCGAGCGCAAGCGGACTTCCTCAGCGAGCGTGGCTGTGACGAGTTGCAGGGCTATCTGTTCTCGGCACCGCGTCCATTGTCCGAATTGGGTGAACAGCAGGTAAAAATTTAACCATTTCAGATAATTATGTGGTTTTTTTTACAAAGGGTGTTGACAGAAATTCTGAACTCTATAAAATCTGCGCCCATCCTTTGGAGGGGTGGCTGAGTGGTCGAAAGCACCGGTCTTGAAAACCGACGAGTCGAGAGGCTCCCAGGGTTCGAATCCCTGCCCCTCCGCCATTTAGGATGATGATTTGAGCAGTTCCTCGATAGCTCAGTTGGTAGAGCAGTAGACTGTTAATCTATTGGTCGCTGGTTCGAGTCCAGCTCGAGGAGCCAAATCATGAAGATCTAGCCTGTCTGGCTTGATCGATGCGTAGAGCATAAAGAGCGGGTCGTTAGCTCAGTTGGTAGAGCAGTTGGCTTTTAACCAATTGGTCATAGGTTCGAGTCCTATACGACCCACCACTCTCTTGAACTCTCGCAACCGGAGGGTCGTTAGCTCAGTTGGTAGAGCAGTTGGCTTTTAACCAATTGGTCATAGGTTCGAGTCCTATACGACCCACCACTTCCGGTTTTCTTACTACTTCCTCATTGATCGATATCACTTTACTGTCCGCTCTGTTGATTCACTTTTGAATCTCTCTTGATTGTGCCTGTTACAATCGATCAGACCACTATACGGATCAATGTAGGCTGTTCGCTGTGGGCAGTGTGGTTTCTGAGGCGGGGCAGAGTGAAAGGATTTAGATGCTACCCAAAGCTTGCGATATCGGTGATATTTCTACTCTTCAGCCTGGTCCTTCCGCAAGCCCAAGCTTCTTTCAATGGCAGCGATACATATACGCCGCGATTCGAATACTATGTTGATTCTACACAAACTCTAGGTATTGATAGTGTAGCTAACTTGCCAGCGAGTGCATTTAAACAAGCACCCAAGGCTGGTTATGTAGGTGGGTATAATCGGTCGATACAATGGCTGAAATTCAGGCTGCCACCTTCGAGCGGCCCTTCGCTTTTGCGCATAAAACCAGCCTATACCGACTATGTAACTCTGTATCAGCCAGATGATGGTGACTTCAAGGTTACTGAGCGAGGTGAGCTGTCAGAAGTTGAGGTGGGCAGGTTTGATCGCGCAATTGTGTTTGAATTGGAACCTGTTGAATCGGAAAGCACCTACTATTTGCGAATTGAAACAGAAAATACCAGTACGGTGGTTGCTCAGGTTTACACCCAGCAAGGGTATTTGCGGGCTGTCATGCTGGACTCCATGGTTGCTGGCAGTTTTATTGGTTTGCTCATCACGTTGATAGTCGTAAATTTGAGCTATCAGCGCTGGCGGAACGATTTGGGCTTTCGCTACTACATCCTGTTCGTGATTGCCTCTCTGATGGTGTTTTTGTCAGTCGATGGCTGGCTTCTGCTTGTTTCTCCGCAGTGGCTCAAGCCTTTAGTGTCTTACCTTCCTCAGCTAACGACGTTGTTGTATTTGTTGTCGGTAGCAGTCTTTTACCAAGCCCTTTTTGGCTTTGCTTTGGCAGAAAGTCGTTATTGTCTATGGATATCTCGTATTTATCAGCTGGCAATTTTATTGGGGGGAGGGGCTCTGATAGTAGGTGCTTATATCGAGTACTTTCCCTGGTTTATGCAAATCTCAGTTATCTATTTGCTGTGGATTTCAATGATTGCTCTTAAACGGGTTTGGACGGGGAGCAGCGAAGGGCGTGCTCTGCTGTTCGCGGTGGTTTTAGGTTTTTTGGGAATCCTGGGCACGGCCTTGTCATTGAACGGAATAGTGTCGGGTGGAATATGGCTTCTGTATTCCTATACTGCGGGCACATTGGCTAGCATCCTGGTATTTCAGAGTGTTATGAATCGTCGCCTTCGGTGTGCTGAAAAGGTGCATCTGACGACGCTGCTGGAAAAAGAGCATGCTGAAGTGCTGGCTGAGCGAGAACGGCAGGAGAAAGAATTAAAGGCCCAGTTCATCAGTATGCTCTCGCACGAACTTAAAACACCCTTGTCCGTCATTAGTATGGGCGTCTCCCAGCAAGTAATAACCGGCAAGACACGTAAATATTTGATTCAGGCTGTCAGTGATATGAGTCGTGTAATCGATCGATGTGCTGTGCTTGAGCAGGTGGATGCTGAAGTGTATACACGCAAGGAGGCTGTAGAGCTTGTCAACTTGATAGGCACTCAGATTGAGCAAGCCGGGGGGAATAGCCGCATTCTTTGGCAACCACCACAGAGCGAGCTTTGGGTCAGCAGCGATACCGACTGGTTGCGTGTAATTGTCTCCAACCTGATTGATAATGCCCTGAAATACAGTCCTGCCAAAACAGCTATCAGTGTCCGTGTTGAATGTCACTTGGGGGAAGTCTGTGTGCAGGTTGAGAATATGGTAGAAGGTGAGCCGCCGGACCCGCAGTATATTTTTGATAAGTATTACCGCGCTCGAAGTGCGCACAAGCAAACGGGTGCCGGACTGGGTCTGTATATTGTTAAACGCCTGGTAGCCCAGCTAGGTGCTCGGATAGATTGCCGGATAGAATCGCTGCCCATCCAAATGGCCAATAGAGTTGTAATGTGCCTATGTTTGCCCGATCGTCAATAAAGCTAATACTGGTTGAGGACAATGACGTTCTCAGGGAAATGCTAGTGGGCTCTCTGGAGTCGCTTGGTTATTCGCTTGTTGCGTATGACTCTGCCGAATCCGCTTTGGCTTCACCTGAGGCTCAGGCTTGTGATGTTGCTGTGCTGGATGTGAACCTGCCTGGCGAAGATGGCCTCTACCTGGCACAGCAACTGCGATATAAAAATGCTGGTGTAGGTGTTATTTTGTTGACGGTGCGCAATCAGTTGGCAGATAAGTTGGCAGGTTATGAAGTAGGGGCTGATATGTACCTGCCGAAACCTGTTACGCCAGAAGAACTGGACGCAACCATACAGGCACTTTGCCGTCGTTTGCCGGGTGTGATCAGAGCTGATCTGATTTTGCATTATCCAACTCATCAGCTCCTGAACGCTGAGGGTCTGAACTTGCTTTTATCCCCGGAAGACGCTCGCCTACTGGTTTTGTTGGCGCAAGCGCCTCAGGCTCGCCAGGAGTTCTGGGAATTGGCTGAGCATCTGGAACTGGATTTGGACAGCGATACCTTCCGAGCCAATTTGGAAAAACGTATTTCCCGCCTGCGTCGCAAACTTACTCAACTAGGGCAGCCTGCTACTGTCATCAAAGCTCTGCGTGGGTATGGCTATCAATTGAATTGCACTGTAAATATTCAGTAACTGGTCAGCTTGGGTCAGGTTCTTTTCGAGAAGATTCGTAAGATGGAGACAATAAAACAGGTGTTAGAGTGCTTCGTTCAATGAAGTAAGGCGCCTGGTCTCTGATTGAATCTGATGTCTGGAGCTGCTCAGCATGACCACACGTTCATCCTCAGTTTTCCCCCAAGATCGCCATGAAATTGCTTTTATTGACACCTCGGTAAGCGATTACCAAAGCTTGGTGGACGGTTTGCCCGCAGGTGTAGAAGTCCAGCTTATTGATGGTACCCAGGACGGTATCCTCCAAATCGCTGAATGGGCCGAAGATAACAGCGGATACGATGCTATTCATATCCTTTCCCATGGCAGTGAAGGTCAGGTACAGCTTGGCACAGCCAGTCTCAATGATGACAGTCTCGCCGATTACTCGGCTGCCTTGGAGAAGATCGGACAAAGCCTGAACGACGAGGGCGATATTCTGCTGTATGGCTGTAACATTGCGGCTGAGCAGACCGGCGTAGACTTTATCGGCAAATTGGCGCAAGTCACGGGTGCTGATGTGGCTGCATCTGATGACTTTACCGGTGCTGAGGCTAAAGGTGGAGACTGGGTGCTGGAAGCGGGCGTTGGTTCTGTTGAATCGGCAACACTTTCTTCCGCAGCTGCAGATGTGCTGCTGGCTTCAGGCTTTTTGCAAAATAGATACGTCAAGTTTGGTTACAGTGATAACGGCACTCTGGGTTACAGCGGAAGCGTCAAACCGGGTATCCAATATGACAAGGATGGCTCCTATAACTTCCTGGATACGGCTGACTACCTGACTCCAGGTTCACCCTGGGAAATGTTTGCCGTCAAAACCGGTTCGAGCAATTACGTCAACAATAACTCCTCTGGCGGAACCAGTGGTTCCATGACCACGACGCTCAAGTCAACCGATATTACGACATCGGGCCAGGATACGTATGGATCAATTACCTATGAAAGTACGGCCGGCAATCTGAAAATTACGCAGATCTATACGCTGGGGCAGGCCGCCAAAGTCATTAACATGCAGGTCAAGATTGAAAACACAGGCTCCAGCACTGTGTATGATGTCAAATACGCGCGTGGTATCGACCCCGATGTGGATTCAAACGGTTTGCCCGGGTCTACCTCAAGCACCAATAACGTGCGTGGTGCCACTGATATAGCACCGACAGATATCGTATTGGCCAAAGGCCCTGTCAGTGATAGGTACATTGGCCTTTATACTGATAGTTCATTTACCCACAACACCGGTGTTACCGGCTGGAGTACAGATCCAAACTCTTACCTTGCAGGCACTGATGTCGGTGATGGCGACAATACCATCGGTGTCGGCTTTGAGTTGGGCAACTTCGTTGCGGGCCAGTCCAAAACCTTTTCGTTTGCCTATGTGTTTGCAGCCAGTGCCGCAGAACTGCAGGATTCTGTCAATGAGGTGCCCAAAAGTAATCCTGCACCGACTTTGACCGCGTTTGCTGAACCGGTTGGTGGCACGAACGAAGATATCGCGGAAACCATTGCCTATGCCGAATTGATCCACTGGGGTAATGAAGCGGATATGAATGCTGACGATACGGTCGGCACGGTAACTGGCTTTGTTGTCACATCGGTTGCAAGCGGCACTTTAACCATTGACGGTGCTGCCTGGGCGGTCGGCAGCAACGATGTTATTACCGCCTCAAAAACTGCCGTGTGGACACCGGACGAGAATGCCAACGGCATTATCAATGCCTTTTACGTGGTCGCGCAGGATGCTGAAGGTGCGGTTTCAGACAGCCCGGTGGCTGTGCAGGTGAGGGTTCATGCGGTCAATGATCGCCCTACGATTATCAGTGCGCCCACCCTGGCTTCCATTACTGAAGATGCTGCCGTCAATAACGGCAGTGCCGTCAGTGACCTGTTCATTCCACGCTTCAGTGATGTGGATAGCGATATGGCGGCCATTGTGATTACGGCCAATACTGAATCCAGCATCGGGCAGTGGCAGTACAGCACAGATGGCGGTTCAACCTGGCATGACGTCGGCACCGTCAGTGCGGATGCCGGGCTTGTCCTGGCGGCTACCAGTACAACCAAACTTCGCTTTGAGCCCAATGAAAACGCCAACGGCACGCCCAGCCCACTGACTATTTGGGCACTGGACGATACCTACTCCGGTACATTCACCAGTAGTAGTACACGAGAGGTGTTTGATACCAACAACCCGGCTAGCACTGGCCCGCTGAGTACCAACAGCATTGACTTGGGCACTGAGGTCACGGCGGTAAACGATGCCCCTGTATTCACCAGCACTGAAGCGACTGCCAGTGTGGGTGAAACGGCCAATAGCGACACCGCGGTGGGCTCAGGCGTCACATTGACGGCCGAGACGGGCTCTACGGTGGCGGAAGGTAAACTGACCGGTACATTGGCTGCCACCGATGTGGATGATGAAGACTCTTCCCTGGTTTTCAGTATCCGCGGCGGTCAGGAAACAACGGGTACATGGAGCAAACAGGGCCTGTTCGGTACCCTGACGCTAAACGCGGATGCAACCTGGTCGTATGAATTGACCGAGTTCGATGCCATCAATGCGCTGCCTGAAGGTGCAACGGCAACCGAGCAGTTTGACTTCAAAGTGGCGGATGACGGTGGCGCCCTGTCCGTTCAACCGTTGACCATCACGCTGACCGGCACCAACGATACACCGGTGTTGGCAGCTGCAATCGCTGATCAGAGCCTGACTGGCAATGGTGACTGGCTGTATCAGATTCCGGCGGCAAGTTTTACCGATGCTGAAGGTTCAGGTCTTGCATACACCGTCAAGGTCACTCATGAGGGTGGTGTCGCAGTTACTCCCTATGACATCAGCGGTTCAACAACCAGTGGTACTGGACAGGCTTCAGACTGG
Organism: Marinobacterium stanieri; assembly: GCF_900155945.1. GTDB lineage: Bacteria > Pseudomonadota > Gammaproteobacteria > Pseudomonadales > Balneatricaceae > Marinobacterium > Marinobacterium stanieri. The sequence continues at coordinate 135,782 of NZ_FTMN01000006.1, read as the reverse complement.
CTGACTTTTGATGAAGCTACCCGCAGCTTCACCGGCAACCCTCCAGCTGATGAATGGGGCAATAAATCCCTTACCTTTGAGGTGACCGCCAGTGATGGCGGCCTGAGTGTTACCGACAGCTTCGATCTGACCATCAGCGCCAATGACAACCAGCCACCGGTTGTCGATAACCCACTCACTTGGACCGCAGCGGACGCGCCCAAGGAAGTCACCAAGGTCACCTTTGGCGAAGCCTTGGGCGGCACCACCATTGCCTTTGATGGCAGTGGTGATATCACGCTGGGCAGCAAAGCCACCGGAGCCGAGGTCGCCGCAGAATTCAGTGCTGGCACGACAAATTACGACCAAACCGGCACTACCGACAACATACTCACCCTGACGGCTACAGTAGCGGGTGCTCGCACCGATTTCAGTGATGGTGATACCGTTATTATTCCGGGTGGCAGTTATTCAGTAGCGGTCACGCAAGAAGGTGCGGATGCCACAACCGAGCAGTGGCAAGTTCAATTCCTTGGAGGCACAACGCTTGGTGAAGGCACCCTTACGGTATTAGGACAGACAGTCAACGTTACTGCTACGGATGATGCGGCAGCCGTTGCCAGCAAAGTTGTAACCGCTTTGAGTGCCGATGGAACATGGAACGTTGAAGTTGACGGAACCGACACGGATATTGTCAATTTTACCGCCAAAGCAACGGGTGTTACCGCCGATTTGGCACCCACAGACTTTACATATGTCGTAACGAGTGACGCTTCTACCCCTAACCCATTGAATACAGGTTTTGACGCGGATGGCCTAAAACGTGTTGAAGATGGTGCTGACGCAATAAAGGAAACCGTTACCCTGACCTTCGACGGTGCCTACGGCGGTGCCGATATCATCATTGATGGCACCACTCAGTCAGCTGGCAGCAGTGTTGCTGCAGGAGATGTAGCAACAGCCGTCAACGGCGGCACTTATACCACCTATGACACCAACGCAGATGGCGCAGTTGTAACCTTCACGGGTAAAACCCCGGGTAATCTGACCGATATCCAAACCTCTGATTTCACCGTGACCGATGTAACGGGACAAACTCTTTCGGTGACGCCTAGTGTGACAGAGCAAGGTGATGGCTGGAGCGTTCAGGTTCCTGCCAATACCTTCAGAGACCCGGACGATGATACGCTGACATATACGGCCTATACCGTCACTGTCGATGGTAGTGGCACTCAAGCCGCGACTGAAATCAGTAACACCGCGGCCCTGGCATTTGATGCTAATACACTAACCTTGAGCGGCGACGGCTCTGGGCCCACGACACGGTACATTGAAATCCGCGCCACCGATGCAGCAGGCTCCAATACAACCGTTGCCAGCCAGTTCGAGCTGGCGGTGTACAGCAATACCCAAACGGCAAGCCTGGATAAGGTTGCCAATGGGGTTCCCTCAACTGTTCCCTTTGTGGATGGTGCCGGCAGCGGTAGTTTTACCGTACCGGCCAGCGCATTCAATTTTGCATCAGATGACACCGACAGCCTGGCCTACAGTGCCACATTGGCTGACGACACCGCACTGCCTGAATGGTTAACCTTTGACACCACCACCGGAACCTTTAGCGGCAATCCGCCCCATGGCTCAACCGATATCAGTGTCAAAGTCACGGCAACCGCAAGCAGTGGTGGCAGTGCTACAACCGATGCATTCACGCTGCAGGTGGCGAATGCGAACGACCCCTTGCAGTCGACAATTCCGCTACCGGACCAGTCAGCAAATGAAGGCGGTGCCGTTAGTATCCTGGTCGACAAACCGTTTATTGATCCTGATGGTGCGGCAGATGGCACATCAAGTATCACGGGTATTAGCTATGCTGCAACGGCAAATGCTCAGCCCTTGGCCGACTTTGGCCTGACCTTGGAAGAAGGTACTGGTGCAAATACCGGCAAGCTTCTGATTACGGGTAATACTCCGGCGGGTGTGTCTTACCTGAACATCGAAGTTACGGGTACTGAAGACAACGGCGGTGATACAGCAGCCACTTCATTTACCCTTAACTTGGGTGGCACAGGTACGGATTATTCAGGTGCCCAACGCTCCAATGATATGGGCGAAGTCACCATCGCTTCTGATGCAAGTATTGAAGCGCCAAAACAAGGGGATGTGCTGACGGCCGAAACACCGACGGACGCCGATGGGATAACGAATAGCACCTTCAGTTATCAGTGGCAGGTGTCAGCTAATGGCACCGATTGGGACGATATTGGCGGTGCCCGCGGCCAGGGCAATACTCTCACGCTGGCGCAGTCAGAAGTCGGCATGCAGGTGCGTGTTCAGGCGTTTTATATTGATGATGGCGGCTTTGCCGAATCTCCGGTTTCCAGTGCGCTACCAGCCATTGCCGATGTAAATGATCCCGGTGCTGTTAGCATCAGTGCAAGTGGCTCCAGTGTAGGTAACACCTGGAGTGCGGTGGTTACCGATGTGGATGGTTTGACAACCGCAACACCGACCTATCAATGGCAACGCGCCGACACTGAAGGCGGTAGCTATACGAACATCGATGGCGCAATCTATAGCGGCTATACCCTTACTGCCGAGGATGGTGGCAAGTGGGTACGTGTTATCACCAGCTACACCGATGACCAGGGCAATACTGAAACAGCGATCACCTCGACTGCCCGTAATGTGAACCTGTCAGAAATTGCCCCTGTTGCGGCAGATGTCGGCGGCAATGCAACCGAGGCGAGTGGTGTTGACAACGACATTGCCGGCAGTGACGCTACCGGCAATCTCACTGCCGGCGCAACGGATGCCAACCCTGGGCAAGCAGATGCCCTGACAGTGAGTGCGGTACGCGCTGGCGAGCTTGAGGGGCTCGGCCGCCCGGCGAATGACACCGGTACTACTTTCATTATCAGCGGTGAATTTGGTGACCTGGAAGTCAACAAGTCGACCGGTGCTTATACCTACACGGTTGCACAAAACAGTGAGGCAGTGCAGGCGCTTAACAGCGGCGAGTCTTCGACTGAAACATTCAACTTCACACTGCAAGATCCGGACGGTCTTACCGACACGGGGGTGTTGACCATCACGATTGATGGTGCCAATGACAAGCCGTCTATTTCAGGCGAAGTCGCAACGGCAAACGTGGTGGAGGATGTGCCAACCGTACTGCCGTTGGATATGCTATCCGTCGTTGATCTTGATGATAATGCCCTGTCACTGACACTGTCGGTAAACGCAGGAACCATGCGGGTAAACTCGCTGGATGACTCTGTCAGTATCACGGGTAATGATACCGATACGCTGACACTTTCTGTTACCTCCAGCCCAGCAGTGCTGGCTGGCTGGCTGTCGGACAACGATGTCTTGTATGTGTCACCCGCGAACCAGACGGGAGCGGTGGCCACACTCAACTACAGCGTTGATGACGGTAGCGGCGCGGTCGTGGCAGCCGGCACCACAGACATTACGGCCACCGCAGCCAATGATGCTGTGCAAGTTGACCCTGACGGTAACAATGCAACGGTTGGCAATCATGCTACAGCTGTATTCAAACCACGCGGTGAGGCTGTCAAGGTGGCGTCTGAACTGACCCTCAGCGATATTGATGCCAGTGCACAAAACCTGACGTCTGCTACCGTTACTCTGGCCAGTGGTGCCATTGATAATCAGTACGGCACCATCTATGAAAAGTTGACCCTCAGCGAGGCAGGTGCGGTTGCAGCGACAGCAGCAGGCTTGACGGTATCGATCACTGAAAGTGCTGCCAGCGTTGAGTTGAACCTGGCCGGGACGGCCACTCAAGCAGAGTACCAGGCGGTGCTGCGCGAGGTGCTGTATGAAAACAGTAACCCAAGCGCTTTTACCGGTGACCGTGGACTGACCATATCAGTTACCGATGAAGAAGGTGTACTGGGTAACGCGGCGGCGTTCAAGACCGAGGCTGAGAATAACGACATTGCCCAAGGTCAACGCATCTTTATCAATGGCGAAGATAGCGGTGCGGTTGTCGCTACAGTGGAAGATAACCAGCATTTCATTGCCAGCCAGCCATTGGTTCTGGAATCCGGCGACATACTGAACTTCTATGATGCTGACAACCAGCCAACGTATCAGCGCAATGCAGATGGCACTATCTCTCTGGCAAGTGGTGATACTCCGCTGACAACCGCCTCAGTGGCAGATCCGCGCCTTGCTACCGTGACGGTGCAAGTCCCCTGGACACCCGTAGTGGATCTGAACGGTGAGGCTTCCGGCCGCGACCATGCTGTTGGATTTACCGAGGGACAAGAGGGTGTTGCAATCGCAACGGCTGACTCCAGCATTACTGACCAGGATGGTAATCTCAAGGAGGTCACGATAGCCATTCTGAACCCGCAGGATGGCACCTCTGAAAAGTTGTATTACACCGATGCTGTTGCCACGAACCTGGAATATTTAGGTATTACCGTTACCGGTAACAACACCCATACCATTACACTGAGCGGCAACACGGATGCCAGCCAGTTCCAGCCCTGGTTGCGTGCAATTCAGTATGTGAACGAATCTGATGATCCTGGTATCGCTGCGCGTCAGGTTCAGGTAACGGTGATTGATGCGGCGGATAATATCGGCGTGCCTGCCACTACCACCATCGGCATCACTCCTGTTAATGATGCCCCTGTTAAAGGTGGCGATGTTGCGGGTGAGCTGGATGAAGGTGGCGTTTACGTCTTCACCAATGCCGATCTGAACAGTGCGGATGTCGATAACGACAATGGCACGCTCAAGTATGTACTGACCTCCACACCTACCCAGGGTACGTTGTTCCGCGATACCAACAACAACGGTGTGGTCGACGCTGGCGAGTCTATTGTCACAGCAGGTGACAGTGACAGCCTGGACGCGATTAATGCGATTGGTACCGACGGCTACTTCACTCAGGCCGAGGTGGATGCGGGCCAGATCAAGTACGCCCACAATGGCCAGAACCCGGATGGCACCAGCGCAACCGGTAACGACAGCTTTGGCTTCAAGGTTGTTGATGGCATGGAAGATTATGCCTTTGCCGATATTGCGGCCAACCAGGCAGGTGATGTGACCCTGACGGTTACTGAAACCGATGATGTGCCCACAGGTGAACCAGTCATTACGGGGGAAATGACACCAGGGGAAGTGCTGACGGTCGAGGCCAGTAGCATTGCCGATGCTGACGGGCCAGACAACCTTGTTTTCAGTTATCAGTGGCAAACCTTCAACGGTACAGCCTGGGATAACGTTGGCACCGATGCGGCCAATTACACATTGGAAGCAGCCGACCAGGGTAAACAAGTCCGTGTACAGGTCAGCTTTGACGATGCGCTGGGCCGGGCCAATACCCTGAACGGTGAAGCGGTCGGCACTGTGGCCTTTACCAACACGGCAGCCACCGGTGTTGTCACTATCACGGATGATGGCACGCCGCAGGCGGGTGAAACGCTTACCGCGGATACCTCTGCTATTGCCGATGCCGATGGATTGGGGCCGTTCAGCTACCAGTGGCAGGTTAGCACAGATGGGGGCGGTACCTGGGAACCTGTAGAAGGAGCAACCGCCAAGGCGTACAGCCTGCCGGCTGATGCCGCTGAGGGCACAGAGTACAAGGTCGCCGTTAGCTTTACCGATGGTCGTGGCAATGCTGAAACACTGGAAAGTGGTGTCACAGCCGTGCAGGCGCCGGATGCTGCAGTGGATGTAGCACCATGGCTGACGGCAACCGGTGAAAACCCAACGGTTATCGACGGCAGCCAGGTGCTGTTCAGTGGTGTAGTTGCCGACACCGTGGAGGACGGCCAATTGATCACTCAGTTGATCCTGACGGTAACCGGTTTGGCCGACGGTGCTGATGAGCAACTGAGGATTGACGGTGAAGCAATCGGCTTAACCGATAGCAATACCGGTATAACAGCCGCGGGGGCTATTGGATATGCCGTCGCCGTAACCGATACAACCGCCACGGTAACCCTGACCCACTCAGGGCTTAACGAAGCCGAAGCAGGTGCTCTGGTCGGCAGCCTGGCGTATGTCAACAGTAAGAATGACGGTGCCGAACCGCCAACACCCACTGCAACCGCTGGATTGCGAGTGGTGACGCTTGTCAGCCTGCAAGACAATGGTACGGGCGACAACACGGGGCTCATTGGCCTGAGCTCTACGCAGGATGTAGGCAACACGCTACCGGACAGCAACAACGCGCCAGTGGTTGCCGGTGATCTCAATGGAGTGGTCAGCGAGGGCGAGGCTGTCACGCTGACGTTGGCTGACCTCAACGGCACCGATACCGAGCAGCCGGGCCTTGGTGTTCAGCTGAGCAGCGATACCACCCATGGTGTGCTGTTCCGTGATACCAACGGCAATGGCACTGCGGATGCCGGTGAAGCACTGGCAGCCGGCAGCACCTTCACGCTGGCTGATGTGGATGCAGGCCTTATCCAGTATCAGCACGACGGCAGCGAAACCACCGAGGACGGCTTCAGCTTCCATATCAGTGACGGGCTGGCGCTCAGTGATGCTGATAGTGGTACTGCGGATGATCAGGCTACTGCCTTCAACATCACCGTGAACCCGATGGATGATGCGCCGACTCTGGCGGCGACTGCCTTGGGCAGTAGTGCGACACCTGTTGCCTTTACCGAAGGCGACGCCAGTGGTGCAGTGCTGTTCAGCGGCTCCAACGCAAACCCGATCGAGGATGATGAAAATCTCACCGGCCTGACACTGATGGTGGGCGGTCTGAAAGACGGCGCCGCCGAACAGCTGTTCATTGATGGCGTGAATATCGCCCTGACAGCCGGTACAACAGGCACTACGTCTAGTGGTGTTGGATACACTGTTGCTGTGACCGGTGGTACCGCCACGGTTACCCTCAGTAACGATGCTGACGAGGCTACCTGGAACAGCCTGATTGATGGTCTTGCCTACCAGAACACCAGTGAAAACCCGACGCAAGGCAGTCGCGCGGTTACTCTAACCAAGGTAACTGAGGCTGGTGATCAGAGTTCAGATGTTGTTTTTACCAGCTATGTGGCGGTCAGTGCAGTCAACGATGCACCGACGCTGGTTACAAATGGCTTCGCGGTCGCTGAAGGCGGCTCAAAAACATTGACGACCACCGATATTGTGGCCGCGGATGTTGATGATGCCCTCAATACACTGACTTACACGCTTGAATCGGCACCGGTCGGCGGCACTGTCTATATTGACGCCAACGGTAACGGTACTCAGGATAGTGGCGAAGCCCTGATAACGGGCGATACCTTCAGCCACAGTCAACTGAATGCAGGCAAGGTGCGCTATCAGCATAATGACGGTGAAACGGATGATAGCCTCAATTTGAGTGTGACTGATCCGGATGCCGCAAGCGCGAGTGCAGCAACGCTGAACATCACACGTGCCGCAGTCAATGATGCTCCGGCTATCAGTGGCCTGAATACCGATATTCTGGGTTACCCGGCCAATTCCGGCGCCAAGACGCTGGAGCAGGGCGGCGATGTTGTGATCAATGACCCGGACTCCCCCGACTTTGATGGTGGCAAGCTACAGGTATCGATTACCTTCAACCGCGATCCCGCCCATGATGTGCTGAGTATCGAAAACGTAGGTACCGGCGCTGGGCAGATCAGCGTTGCCGGCAGTGATGTTTCCTATGCAGGCACTGTCATTGGCACCCTCTCCGGGGGTAGCGGTACCAGCGACCTGGTGGTGACTTTTAACACTAACTCCACACAGGAAGCGGTCTCAGCACTGGTTGAAGCGATTCAGTTCACCAACGACCAGGAAGAACCAGTCCACACATCACGCACCGTCAGCTTTGCTCTTAGTGATGGTGATGGCGGCCAGTCTCAGCCAGCGGCGGTCAACGTGAACATTGCGACGGGTGTTACGCCCAGTATTTCGATCGCAAGTGGCTTCTTTGTAGTCGAAAACTCGCAGTTGGTGACAGCGCTGTCAGCGGTTGATCCAAACGGGCGGCCAATCACCTTCAGTATTAGTGGTGATAATGGTGCTGATAACCCGGACAGCAGCCTGTTTGAAGTTGTGTCGGGTAACCTGCTGCGCTTCAAAGGTGCGCCGGACTTCGAAAATCCGACCGACAGTGGTGAAGACAATGTCTACAACGTGATCGTTCGTGCGACCAATGACGAAGGGTCTTATGCTGAACAGGCTTTGGCTGTCACAGTGCTGGATCAGGAACCGGAAGGCTCTGCCGTTGGTGACACTGATGGCCCTGTATTCGGCTTTGCCACTGTAAATGGCAATAGTCTGGTTATGACCTACACCGATGCCAGCCAATTGGCGTCATCTAACCTGCCGTCTGCTGCAGCCTTTGGCGTTAACGTCAATGGCTCGGTCGTTGCGGTAAATGCTGTAGCAGTAGATTCTACTGCCAAGACTGTAACCCTCACACTGGCCAGTGCTGTTCGGGCTGGGCAGGCCGTTAAAGTTTCTTACACTGACCCGACCACAGAGGATGATGTGGTCGCATTGCAGGACAGCGCGGGTAATGATGCGCAGAGCCTTGTTGACGCAACCGTCAGCAATATCACTCCGAGCACAGGTGGCGGTGGTGGAACTCCAACTGTGCCCCAGCCTCAGCCTGAACCGGAACCACAGCCTGAGCCTGAGCCTGAGCCTGAGCCGGAACCGGAACCGGAACCACAGCCTGAACCTGGGCTTCCGCCTCAGGAAGACTGGGAAGATCTGCCGGATAATGACGGTGATGGCATTCCAGAAGATATCGAGGACTTTGTGCCTTCTCTTGTTGGAGGCTCTCAGGGCGATGGAAACGGTGACCGTGTTCAGGATAGTGAGCAACAGGATGTCGCTTCGGTGCCGTTCAAAAATACGCCTACGCCGTCCCAGGAACCTGATGCCCCCGCGATTTTTGTCTCACTCACCGGAGGTAGTGAAAACGGTAAATCTACCAACAGTGGCGTAAAATTGACCAACGTGCGTCAGTTGGACAAACCCGAGGAAAATACAACGGGTGATCTGGATATGCCGCTGGGGATGATTGCGTTTGATGCCGATATCGGTATCGAAAATGCTGGCGGAACCGAAACCTTCAGCCTCTATGTCGATGACGACGTGGCTGTTAACGGTTATTGGAAACAGGATGCCCAAGGTGATTGGGTAAATCTGGCGTCTGAAGAGTACGGCGGCAAGATTGTGCTGGAAGGTGACAAGCTGCGACTGGATTTCCAGATCACGGATGGCGGTGAGTTTGATGCTGATGGCGATGCTACCAACGGCAAAATATCGGACCCAGGGGCTCTGGCGTTTGGCAGTAACGCTATTAGCGAACAGGTACAGGCGCTTTATATCGCTTACTACCAGCGTCCTGCAGACTCGGCAGGCCTCGACTTCTGGGTGGACTATCTGAATGAACACAATGGCAGCTTGGATAACATCGTAGATGCCTTTGCAAGCTCGTCAGAATCACGGGCCCTCTATGGTGATATTACCGAGGCCAATGTGAATGCATTCATTAGCGATCTGTATGGCACGCTGTTCGATCGGTCCGTGGAAACTGAAGGTCTTGATTTCTATCGCAGTGCCTTTATCGCAGGCGAGTATGAAGATGGCCGTCCGGCAACTGCGGGCACCTTGATGCTGGATATCCTGCAGGGCGCACAGAACGGCGATGCCGAGGCGGTGGATAACAAGCTTGCAGCTGCACAGACGTTCACTTGGCTACTGGATCCAGATGCGGACGCTGAGGTTATGGCAACCTTTGATGCCAGTGACCTGGCGCCTGTGCGGGATTGGCTGCAGGGTATAACAGCTGATATGGATGTGCCTGGAGTAGGGGCCATCTACAATTTGATCAGGGATCAGGTTGCTGAAACCGGCGAGCCTATTACGGTTGTAGGCGAAGGCGGGGTAGTTGATCTGCTGTTCTAAGGCTTTATAGCCAGCTCAATGCCGGGCACCCCATCATCTTTGGTTGGTGGGGCCCCGGCTTTATTGGGCCCTCAATACTCTATCGCCAGCACTTCCAGCCAGAGCTCGTCCTGCTCGGGGCGCTCAATGACTACTTCATCGCCCACCTGTTTTTTCAACAGCTGCCGTGACAACGGTGCGTCTATGCTGATGTAACCCTTGGCAGGATCTATTTCGTCGGCACCGACGATGCGATAACGCCGTTCCTGATCCTCTTCGTCCACCAGCGTGACCCAGGCGCCAAAGAAAACACGGCTTTGGTCATCCGGTGCACGGTCGACCACCTTGATGTGCTCCAGCCGTTTGGACAGGTAGCGCACACGCCGGTCGATTTCACGCAACTGCTTCTTGCCGTAAATATATTCAGCATTCTCCGAGCGGTCGCCCTGAGCTGCGGCTTCCTTGACGGCCTGAGTGACTTCCGGGCGTTTTACCTTCCACAGGTATTTCAGCTCCTCTGTGAGCTGGTTGTAGCCTTCCTGAGTGATATAGGGCGAACTCTTCGCCTGAGGGGGGCGCCAGCGTCCCATCGACAGGTCTCCGTAAGAAAAAAGTAAAGGATTACAGCTGTTTGCCGATAATACCAGTCACTACGGAGGGATGATGCAAACAGAGCAAATTCAAAATCGAATTGAGACCTATACGGCCTCACTGCCACAGGCAGTGCAGTCGCCCAATGGTGCCCAATTCGCCTTTTTGCTCAGCCTTATTGCCTCCAATCAGGAGATCTACCAGCCGCAACAGGCGGCTGCGCCCGCAGGTGAAGGGTTTGAGCTGCCCACCACTGCCGGCCTTAGCTACCCCGATCCCACCGAGTTGCACACCTCCCAGGTGGTTGATCGCCTTAATCATTCCATTAATGACCCCAATCCGGGCGACTATGCGTTTCAGGTTTCCAGACTGGACGTGCAGGCCCGTACGCCACGTGCCCAGGCGCTGCGATCCGACCGCTTCGAGCAGGTTGCCCTCTATGCAGCCAGTAACCTGGCCGGCGAAATCGAGCAGGCGCGAAGTTCAATCCACGTAGAGGCCTGACACAGAGCCGCAAATATGTTTTGCTAGCGCGTTTTGTCCCCCACCTGAGGTTGTTCGGATGTCGGAGAAATCCCAGTCACGCGCCATGCTGCTCGGTCTGAGCGCAGTCCTGCTGTGGTCCACGGTGGCCACGGCATTTAAACTCTCTTTGCAGACCCTCAGTCCACTGCAGTTGCTGGGCTGGTCCGGCCTGTTTTCCACGCTGGTACTGGCGGTAGCGGTCAGCTGGCAGCACCGCTGGGGTGAGCTGCTGCAACAGCTGCGCCGGCGTCCCGGCTACTATCTGGCCATGGGTGCGCTGAATCCCTTTCTGTACTATCTGGTGCTGTTCCGTGCCTATGACCTGCTGCCCGCGCAGCAGGCTCAGGCGCTCAATTACACCTGGGCACTGACGCTGGCATTGCTGGCTGTGCCTCTGCTGAAGCAGAAACTGCACCGCATCGATATTATCGCCATGCTGCTGGGGTATATGGGCGCGCTGGTGATTGCTACCCGCGGCAACCTGCTGGCACTGGAGTTCGACAGCCTGCCCGGGGTGGCACTGGCACTGGGCAGTACCCTGATCTGGGCGTTGTACTGGATTCTCAACACCCGTGCCGAAGGGGCGCCGGCGGTAACGTTGTTGCTCTGTTTTCTGCTGGGTACGCCCATGGTGTGGGCATTGATGGCCTGGCAGGGTGAGCTGGTGGTGCCCTCCCTGCAGGGGGTGTTGGGGGCTGCCTATGTGGGGCTGTTCGAGATGGGGGTAACCTTCCTGCTTTGGTTGGGGGCGATGCGGGCGGCGACGCATGTCAGCCGCATATCGAACCTGATTTTCCTGTCACCCTTTCTGTCGCTGGTGTTTATCCGGCTGTTCCTGAATGAGCCCATAGTGCCCGCCACCTTTGTGGGGCTGGCACTGATCGTGGGTGCAGTGGTGCTGCAGCAGAAAATGAAGCCTTCAGAGCCAGCGCCAGCGGCGGAACAGCCAGAATAATCCGCCCACCATCAGGCTCAGGCTGGCCAGAAACATCAGGAAGGCATTGTCGTTGTCAGCACCGGGAATGCCGCCCACGTTGATGCCCAGCAGGCCTGTGAGGAAGCCCAGCGGCAGGAAAATGGCGGAGATGATCGACAGCACGTACATGCGCTGGTTGAGCTGCTCGCTTTGCTGGCTGGCCAGCTCTTCCTGTGCCATGGCGGCGCGCTCGCGCAGCATGTCCAGATCTTCAATATGGCGCAGCAGGCGGTCGCTGATCTCCCGCAGGGCAAGACGGTGATCGGTGCTTAGCCAGTCCAGGCGTTCGCCCTGCAGCTGGTTGAACGCATCACGCTGGGGTGAGTAGTAGCGACGCAGGCTGATGCACTGGCGGCGCAGGTTGCGCACGCTGTGACGCATTTCACTGTCGGCGTCGGTCAGCAGGTTCAATTCCAGTTCTGAAAGCTCATCATCCAGTGCTTCCACGGTCAGCCCCATGCGCTCCACCAGCCCTTCATTGAGCTGCACAATCAGATCGGCACTGGTGCAGGGGCCCTGACCGGCATGCAGCTGTTCTACCAGCTTGATTACCGAGAGCAGGCGGCGTTTACGGGTGGAGATGATGCAGTTGGAGGAGATGCACAGGCGAATGGACACCATGTCCTCGGGGTCTGCACCCGGGTTGGTATTGACGCCACGCAGGGCCAGCAAAAGGTGTTCGCCCAGCAGGGCGGCTCGGGGGCGAGTGTTTTCCGCCAGCAGGGATTCGATGGCCAGTTCCGGCAGCTTACTCTGCTGCTCCAGCCACTGTCGCGAGGCGGAGTCGGTGTAATCCAGGTGCAGCCAAAGCAGGCCCTGTTCGGGCTGCCAGGCATCCAGTTGTGCCGGTGTCAGGCTGGTTGCGCCGCCCTGACCGTCGAGTAATAGCGCGTGTAGCGGGGGAGATTCGAGTGTCATGGCGGCTTTCCTGTGCAATGGCCTTATTCGGTACGCCAGCTGATCTTTTCGGTGTTGCCGTTTTCGATGCGCCACCACTCGTCGGGGTCATCGCCGTCTTCCCAGCCGGATACGATACAGCGCACCTGGGTATCCAGAGCCCGGGATGCCTCTTCGGCGCAATCCAGATCGCGCTCCCAGGGGGTGGCGTCGGAGCGGAACCAAAGGCTGGTCCAGGCTTTACCCAGCGCGCGCTCATGGATCATCACCGGAATCGTCTGACCCTTGATGATGCATGACAGGTGGTGGGTGCTACCGGCGGTTTCCACCGCCTGCAGGGATTCGCTCAGTTGCTCCAGCCAGGCCAGAATCTGCTCCAGCGAGCGGCTCTTGATGTAAATCTCAATGTCGGGGTGGCGTGTCGTCTCGTCGCTCATCATCGTCGTCCAGAAAGTGCCAAATTCGCAGCAGGCTGAGGCTCAGGTAGCCATACAGGGCGAGTATGCTGCCGAGGCTCAGCAGGATCAAGCCTGCCAGCGCCAGCATTTCAGCCTTGAGGCCGCTCGGCAGGCTGTACTGTGCCATCATGATGGCACCCAGGCCTACAAAGAAAAGGAAGGCGCCGCTCATCAGGTTGCGCAGGTTGGCGCGACCGTCTTCGGCCTGGCGGCGCAATCTGGCTTTGAGGCGCTGCCAGTTCATCGTTTGTGAAAAAGGTACAGGGTAAAGTCTGCCTGTTCCTGCAGCTGCTCGCGCTGGCTCAGGCGGGTACGGGCTTCGGGTTTGAGACGCTGGCCATGGGGCGTCATGGCAAGCAGGTCCTGTATCGCCTCGGCAGTGTCCAGCGTGAAGTCGAAACTCAGGGATTCACAGGATACCGGCTCAAACTGTTCCGCCAGCAGGGCGGCAGGATCAAATCCGGAGGTGGCGCGGACATCCGTGTAGATCAGGCTGCGCAGTGCCAACAGGTGGTTGGGGCCAGGGATGACCACCAGCAGCAGCCCGCCGGGCTTGAGTACGCGTGCAGTGGGTTCCGGCATCAGGCGGCTGAATACCAGTGTAGCGGCATCGACGGAAGCTTCGGCCAGTGGGATATCGGCGCCGGTCGCTACCAGCCAGTGCACGTCTTTATTGCGCTTGCAGGCGGTTTTGATCGCGTCCTTGGAGATATCCAGACCGGTGGTGCAGCAGCCCAATTGGCGCGCCAGACGGTCGGTATACCAGCCTTCGCCGCAGCCCAGGTCCAGCAACTGTGTCTGCTCGTCTGGGTTGAGTTCGGACTGCAGCAGCTGACCGATGCGCTCCGCCAGCGGCGTGTAGTAGCCGGCTTCCAGAAAACGCTGTCGGGCTTGCACCATTTCGGCATTATCGCCCGGAGCCTTGCTGCGCTTCTTCTGCGGCAACAGCAGGTTCCAGTAGCCCTGACGGGCGCGGTCGAAGCTGTGCCCGTTGGCACAGCTCAGCCGCTTGTCATCCAGTACCAGTGCCTCACGGCAGACCGGGCAGGCCAGTGCAGGTTGGCTCATGCCTTGGCAACCAGCAGGCGGGCCAGGATATTTTCGTACAGGGACGAAAGGTCATCCAGATCCTGGGCGCGCACGCGCTCGTTGATCTTGTGGATGGTGGCGTTGCACGGCCCCAGTTCCACCACCTGTGCACCGGTAGGCGCGATAAAACGCCCGTCGGAGGTGCCGCCGGAGGTGGACAGTTCGGTTTCGTAACCCATGATCGCCTGGATCGCTTCGCGGCTGGCATCAACCAGATCGCCGGCAGCGGTCAGGAAGGGGTTACCGGACAGAATCCAGTCGATATCCCACTCCAGGTTGTGTTTGTCGAGAATGTCCCGCACGCGGATCTTGAGCTCGTCTGCAGTCACTTCGGTGGAGAAGCGGAAGTTGAAGGCTACATCCACTTCACCCGGGACCACGTTGGTGGCACCGGTACCGGCGTTGATGTTGGAGATCTGGAAGCTGGTCGGCGGGAAGAAGTCATTGCCTTCGTCCCAGGTGGTCGCGGCCAGTTCGGCCAGTGCTGGCGCCGCTTCGTGAATCGGGTTGCGTACCAGGTGCGGATAGGCCACATGGCCCTGAATGCCGCGTACCTTGAGGCTGCCGCTGAGGGAACCACGACGGCCGTTCTTGATGATATCGCCCAGCTTGTTGGTGCTGGAGGGTTCACCGACGATGCACCAGTCGATCTTCTCGTTGCGGGCTTCCAGGTGATCGATGACGCGAGTGGTGCCGTTGACGAAGGGACCTTCCTCGTCGCTGGTGATCAGCAAGGCTATGGAGCCTTCATGGTCCGGGTGGTGCTCGATAAAGCGTTCTACAGCCGTTACAAATGCCGCCAGGCTGCCTTTCATGTCGGCGGCACCACGGCCGCAGAGGTAGCCTTCTTCGATAACCGGCTCGAAGGGCGGGTGATCCCAGTGTGCTTCGGGGCCGGAGGGCACCACATCGGTGTGGCCGGCAAAGCAGAATACCGGACCGCTGTCGCCACGGCGGGCCCAGAAGTTGGTCACTTCTTCGAACGGCAGGCGTTCAATCTTGAAGCCCAGGGCTTCAAGGCGGCTGATCATCAGTTCCTGGCAGCCGGCATCTTCCGGGGTGACCGAGCGGCGGCTGATCAGGTCCTTGGCCAGTTCAAGAGTGGGCGAGAGCTGTGTCATGACGGATATCCTGCTTGGCAAAAGGTGAAAACCCCGCAGGCCAGGCCGGCGTGCGGGGTCGGGTACGCTGAGGTCGCTGCTTAGTTGTGCGAGTGCAGCTCAGCGTTCAGTTCGATCGCGCTCTTGTTGGTTTTCACCTCGATACGACCGTTCTGGGAGTTACGACGGAACAGCAGGTCCGGCTTGCCGGCCAGTTCGGCGGCCTTGATCACGCCAACCGAGTTGTTCTGGTCGTCCAGCAGGGTGACCTTGGAGCCGCCCGTTACGTACAGACCGGCTTCGATGGTGCAGCGGTCGCCCAGCGGCAGACCCAGACCAGCGTTGGCGCCCAGCAGGCAGTTTTCACCCACGGAGATCACCACGTTGTTGCCACCGGACAGAGTGCCCATGGTAGAAGCGCCACCACCAACATCGGAGCCGTTGCCCACGACAACACCTGCAGAGATACGGCCTTCAACCATGCTCACGCCCAGTGTACCGGCGTTGAAGTTGATGAAGCCTTCGTGCATGACAGTAGTGCCTTCACCCACGTGCGCGCCCAGACGGATACGGGCCGCATCACCGATGCGGATACCGGCCGGAACCGCGTAGTTGGCCATTTTCGGGAACTTGTCCACAGACTGAACGTCCAGCACGCGGCCCTGGGCACGGGCAGACAGCTGACGACGCGGCAGGTCTTCCAGTGCCACGGCGCCTTCGTTGGTCCAGGCCACGTTCGGCAGCAACGGGAACATGCCGCTCAGGTCCAGGCCGTGCGGCTGAACCAGACGGTTGGACAGCAGGGACAGCTTCAGATACACCTCGGCAGTGGTCTGCGGTGCCGCATCGGTTTCCAGGATGCACAGGACAACCGGCTGAGAGGTGCCTTCCAGAATTTCCACGACTTCAGCCTGAGCTTCAGCATCGACGGACAGGAACGCCGCTTCCAGTGATTTCAGCTGGGCTGCGTCCAGTTCAATCGCCTGGTTACCGCCTTCGTAACCCACTTTCTCGGCCACGGCTGCAACCAGTGCATCGTCTGCGTTCAGCAGCGGTGCGTTGTAATAGACTTCCAGCCAGTCACCTGCGGAAGATTTGGTGCCTACACCCAGACCCAGTGCGAAATTCGCCATCGTTAACTCCGTTCTTCAAAAAGTAAAAAAGTATTCAGTAATCGGTATTGGTTGGCCCGGCTCAGTTGCCGAACAAGGCGGCATAGCTGTCCGCCTTGAAGCCGATCTCGATGCGGCCGTCGTCCAGTTCCAGCACCGGACGCTTGATCAGTGTGGGCTGCTCCACCAGCAGCGCCTGCAGTGCCGCTTCATCGGTGGTAGCCTTGACCTCATCGGGCAGCTGGCGCCAGGTGGTGCCACGCTTGTTCAGAACCTTGTCGATGCCGGCGGCTGCGCACCAGCGGGCAACCTGCTCGGCACTCAGGCCCTGTTTGCGAAAATCATGAAACTCGAACTCAACCGCTTCTGCTTCCAGCCATTTGCGCGCCTTGCGCACCGTATCGCAGTTGCTGATACCGTAGATGGTTGTCATGCCGGCTCCCGTTACAGCGATTCGATGTAGCGGCGGATACGCTCGGCCGCTTCGACACATTCAGACACAGTGGCGACCAGTGCCATGCGCACGAAGCCTGCACCCGGTACCACACCGTCGATTTCGCGGGACAGGTAGCGACCCGGCAGCACGGTCAGGTTCTGCTGCTCGAACAGGCCCTTGGCGAACTCGTCATCGGCGATGGGGGTCGGTGCCCAGAGGTAGAAGCTGGCATCGGACTGTTTCACGTCCATGACCGGCTGCAGCACGCGCAGTACGGCTTCGAACTTGTGGCGGTACTGGCTGCGGTTCTCCAGTACGTGTGCTTCGTCGTTCCAGGCTGCTATGGAGGCCAGCTGGTGTTGAATCGGCATGGAGCAGCCGTGATAGGTACGGTACAGCAGGAAGGGCTCCAGCAGGCTGGCATCACCGGCAATAAAGCCGGAACGCATGCCCGGCAGGTTGGAGCGCTTGGACAGGCTGTGGAACACGATGCAGCGGGCATAATCGCTGCGCCCCAGTTCGGCACAGGCCTGCAGCAGACCGGCCGGCTTGTTGTTCTCATCCGGGTACAGCTCGGAGTAGCACTCGTCGGAGCAAAGGATGAAGTCGTGCTCATCCGCCAGCGCAATCAGCTTTTTCAGCGTGTCCATGTCATGCACGGCGCCGGTGGGGTTACCCGGTGAGCAGACAAACAGCAGCTGGCAGCGCTGCCAGACATCGACCGGTACGGCATCGTAATCCGGAATAAACCCGTTTTCCGGCAGACAGTTCAGGTAGTGCGGCTCGGCACCGGCCAGATAGGCGGCGCCTTCATAGATCTGGTAGAAGGGGTTGGGCGCGACCACCATCGCATCGGGCTTGCGTGCCACGGCGGCCTGGGTGAAGGCGAAGATCGCTTCACGGGTACCGTTCACCGGCAGCACGTTGCGGTCCGGGTCCACATTGCCCGCACCCAGCTCAAAGCGACGCTCACACCAGCCGGCGATGGCCTGGCGCAGTTCGGGCATTCCCTTGGTGGTGGGGTAGTTCGACAGGCAGCTGAGATTATCCGCCATCACTTCGAGCACGAACGGCGGTGCCGGGTGCTTGGGCTCACCGATGCCGAGCGAAATGTGCTCAAGGCTGGTCGGTGGCTGGACGCCGGCTTTGAGCACGGCCAGCTTTTCAAACGGATAGGGCTGGAGTCTGTCGAGATCTGGGTTCATGCGCTTTTCCTGTCAGGCCCTGCTACTCACAAAAAAAGCAGGGTTTTTCGCTCACGTTTGGGGGCGAAAGTATAGCGGATGGCGCCTGTCAGGCGCCAGTGAGATGCCGGGGATTGAGCAGCTGTTCCAGCTCTTCGCGGCTCAAGTCGGTTTCTTCAGCAACCACGTCGATGATGGGCCGGCATTCGGCATAGGCCTGTTTGGCCAGTGCAGCTGCGCGTTCGTAGCCCAGAACCGGGTTCAGTGCCGTCACCAGCACCGGGTTGCGGGCAAGCGTCGCCTCGATATGCTCGTTGTTGATGCTGAAGCCCTGAATGGCCTTATCGGCCAGGTGTTCGGCGGAGTTGGCCACCAGCGTCTGGCTCTGCAGCAGGTTATAGGCAATCAGTGGCAGCATGGTGTTGAGCTGGAAGTTGCCGTGCTGAGCGCAGATGCTGATGCTGGTGTCGTTACCGCTGACCTGGGCTGCGGCCATCATCACCGCTTCCGGGATCACCGGATTGACCTTCCCGGGCATGATGGATGAGCCGGGCTGCAGCGTGGGCAGTGCGATCTCACCCAGGCCTGCCAGCGGGCCGGAGTTCATCCAGCGCAGATCATTGGCGATCTTCATCAGGCTGGTGGCGCAGGTTTTCAGCTGGCCGGACAATTCCAGCGCCGTGTCCTGGGTTGCCTGGGCACTGAAATGGCTGGCGGCCGGTTTGACGGTCAGGCCGCTGCGGGTGCTGAGATAACGGCAGAACAGACGGGCAAAGGTAGGCGGCGCATTGACGCCGGTGCCGACGGCAGTGCCGCCCTGGGCCAATTGGGTCAGGCGTGGGCGAATGTTCTCCAGCCGTGTCAGGTTATCTTCAATCTGCTGCTGCCAGGCGGCCAGCTCCTGGTCCATGCGGATCGGCATGGCATCCATCAAATGGGTGCGGCCGGTTTTCACCACATCTGCCACTTCGTAGCGTTTGCGCGTGAGACGACCGACCAGATGGCGCAGTGCCGGCAGCAGGCGATTTTCCAGCATCAACAGGTTGCTGACATGGATGCAGGTGGGAATCACATCGTTGGAGCTCTGGCTCATGTTGATGTGGTCGTTGGGATGCAACTCAAGACCCGAGTGATGCTTGACCAGCGAGGCCAGCACTTCGTTCATGTTCATGTTGGTGCTGGTGCCGGAACCGGTCTGGAACACATCCACCGGGAAGTGCTCGGCATAGCCGCCTTCGATAACGCGGTCGGCGGCGGCGACAATGGCGTCGGCCTGCTCCTTCTCCAGCAGGCCCAGCTCGGCATTGGCCTGAGCACAGGCGGCCTTGATACGGGCCAGGGTAGCGATGAAATGATCCGGCAGTTTCAGCTCGCTGAACTGGAAATTGTCCACCGCGCGCTGGGTTTGAGCACCGTAGAGTGCCGCTTCGGGGACTTCCACTTCTCCCAGACTATCGTGTTCGACTCGGGTGTTATTGGCCATTTCGTGAACTCCTTGCCCGGTCAGGGCAGCACTTTTTTCGCTTTGGTCTTGCTCTCTTCCAATAGACTCAGCATAGCGGGTATGACCACGAGTATCAGCAGGGTTCCGTAGGCCAGGCCAAACACGATGGAAGTGGCCATGGGAATCAGGAAGCGCGCCTGCAGTGAGGTCTCGAACAGGATCGGCATCAGGCCGCCAATGGTGGTCAATGATGTCAGTAATACAGCACGCAAGCGCTGGCAGGCCGCTTCGATGATCGCCTCGCGTGCTGCCATGCCCTGTTCGCGCAGGCCCTTGTAGAAGGTGACCAATACGATGGAATCGTTGATGACGATACCGGACAGGCCAAAGAGGCCGAACAGGGACAGCACGGTCAGATCCAGGCCACTGAGCAGGTGGCCGTAAATGGCACCGGTGAGGCCGAGGGGGATCGCCAGCATGACCACCACGGGCCAGCTCCAGGAGCCGAACACCCAGGTCAGGATGATGTAGATCAGGGCCAGTGCCAGCAGCAGGCCGGCTTTCATATCGGCCAGGGTTTCGCGCTGGTCACGGTTCTTGCCTTCAAAACTGGCGCCGACGCCGTACTCGCTGGTCAGTGAAGGAATAACCTCTTCCTGCAGTTTGGCGATGACTTCGTCAGCGTTGGTTACGGCCTCATCCAGGTCGGCTGAGACATTCAGGGCCAGCTGGCCATCGATACGTTGCAGGCTGTCCAGACCCGGTCGTGCCTCGAAGCTGACAACATTGCCAATCGGCGTGACCCGGCCATCCGGCAGCACCACCGGCAGTGAGCCCAGAGTGCTGAGCTGATCGCGGGCGGCGTCGGGCAGCATCACGCGCACTTCGATCTCGTCCCGTCCTTCGTAAAAGGCCTGTACCTTCTGGCCATCAAAGGCGGACCTGAGCTGACCGCCCAGCGCGTTCAGTGTCAGTCCGGCAGCCTGCGCCGAGGGTGTCAGGCTGTAGATCAGCTGGGTACTGCCCCAGGGCAGATCGTCGTCAACATTGGACAGCCCCGAGTAACGGGACAGACGGTCCTGCAGTGCCAGTGACGCCTGCTTCAGCGTGCTGACGTCGGGGCCGGTCAGTTTGACCTCGATGGGTTTGCCGGGCGGGCCGGCCTGCGCCAAATCGATGCTGAATTTCTCAATACCGGCGGGCAGCTGGATCTGTTCACGCCAGTGACGGATCAGCTGCTGGTTGGTCACCTCACGATCATCGGCCGGCTTGAGTTCCACATAGAGCGAACCGTAGGTATCGCCGGTGAAAGCCGTGGCTGAACTGCGCGGGAAATTGGCCATGCCGGATTCGCGCAGCCGAACCTTGACCAGGTCACCACCCAGCGCCTCATCCGTACTGCCCAGCGTACTGTCCAGATGCGCCAGAAAACGATCCACGTGGATACGGTCGGTACCGGCCACAAACTTGACGTTGGCGGTGAGGGTGTTGGTATCCACGCTGGGGAAAAAAGTAAACGACAGGCGGCCACCGGCAATAAGGCCAAATCCGACCACCAGCAAGCCCAGGGCCAGGGCAAGGGTAGCGCCACGGTGATGCAGGGCCAGGGTTATAAAACGGCGGAACTGGTGCTCACGGAAATGGTGGAAGCCCGAATCCAGTCGCAGGCGCAGTTTGGACGGGCGCAGATCCTGGATACTGCGCAGGCTGTGGCTCAGGTGACCGGGCAGAATCAGCAGGCACTCCAGCAGCGACGCCAGAATGACGCAGATGACCACCGTAGGAATGTCGATCAGGATGCTGCCGATAATGCCACCCACCATCAACAGCGGCAAAAAGGCCGCGATGGTGGTGAGCGAAGAGGCTATTACTGGCGCAGCCATGCGCTTGGCGCCACCGATGGCCGCTTGCAGGCCCGGTTCGCCTTTTTGCACATGGGTCAGGGTATCCTCGCCCACCACGATGGCATCATCCACGATGATCCCAAGGGCCATGATGAAGGCGAACAGGGACATCATGTTGATGGAGCCGCCAATGCCCCAGAGCACCGCCAAAGCCGTCATGAATGAAACCGGAATACCGACACAGACCCAGAAGGCGACGCGGGCATTGAGGAACAGGAACAGCACCAGAATCACCAGAATCAGGCCGCTGATGCCATTTTTCACCAGCAGCTGGATACGGTCGCGCACCAGTTGCCAGCTTTCATTGAAGGCCACCAGCTCGACACCCTGCGGCAGGGTGGGCCGGGTGTCGGCGAGCCAGGTATCAAGGATCGCAGCCGCTTCCAGAGTGTCGTCTGCTTCGGTGCGCTTCAGTTGCATCAGTACGGCAGGCTGGCCCTGCCAGGACAAGAGTACAGACCGGTCACGCGGGCGCTGTTCCACTTGTGCTACATCACCGACGCGAACCAGACGCCCCTGATCATCGGTCAGTAATGGCAGCTGACGAAAGCCTTCGCTGTCGCGCTGTTGGCCCAGGCTGCGGATCTGGCGTGCCCCTTCACTGCGGGCCGCTGTGCCGGCGGGCAGATCCCGGCTTTGTTCACGGATACGGGCTGCGATCTGGTCCAGCGTCAGGCCCAATTGCTGCAGTTGCTCGGGCGGCACCTGGATGGCGATCTCCTGCTCCGGCAGGCCGATAAAATCGATTTTGCGCACACCACGGTCCAGCAGCTCCTGTTCCAGCTGATAGGCCAGCGGACGAAGTTCATCCAGCGAGGCACGGTCCGAGGTGAGAATAACGTCGGAGATGCCTTCGTAATTGATGACCTTCTGGATCAGCGGTTCTTCGCTGTCGCTGGGCAGGTCGGCGCGAATGGCATCAACCTTCTGGCGCACTTCGGTGAGGGCGTAATCCACGTCGGTGCCTTCTTCCAGCTCTACGCGGAAGGCGGCACGCCCCTGATTGGCGGTGGCATAGAGCGTATCCACACCGTTGACCGAGCGCAGTTCCTGCTCCACCGGCAGCAGAATAGAACGCTCCACATCTTCGGCGCTGGCGCCGCTCCAGACCACTTCTACCGTGACAATATCGATATCAAAGGTGGGGAAGAACTGGGTGTTGAGCTGGCGTAAACCGTACAGGCCACTGAGCAACAACAGCAGCATCAGCAGGTTGGCGGCGACGCGATGGCTGGCAAAAAGGGCGATGAATCCGTGCATGCTTACTCCACCACCTGTACCGGCAGGCCGCCGATGGCATTGGGCAGCTGCGTGGTGATGACCCTGTCACCGCTGGTCAGGGCGTCGGCACTGACCAGTACCTGTTGCTGGCCATCAGTCAGCTGGCGCTGACCGGCCAGCTCTACCCTCACGGCCTGCAGGCGCTCATCCTCATCCAGACGGTACACGCGGTTGGTGCCGTAAAGAGCTTCCGGCGGCAGGGCAAACAGCGCGTTCTGCTGTGGCAGCAACAGACGGATGCTGAGGGTTTGTCCCGGCAATGGCAGCTGGCCTTTTGGTGGCAGACTGAACAGGGCATCCACGCCGGCCTGGCCGGGGTTGATGCGGGCCGCCAGGCGTTGCATTTCCAGCGACACCGTTTCTCCGGCCAGTTCGGCACGAGCCTGCAACGGCCCCTGCTCCAGGGCTTGCCCCAGGCGCTCGCGCCAGTGGTCAGGCACCTGTGCTCTGAGCTGAATACGGTCCAGGTCGTACAGAGTGATCAAGGCATCCCCCGGGCGTACTCGGTTACCGACCGCGGTTTCGATGCTGAGGATGCGGGCATTGAAAGGGGCCTGAATGCGGGTGCGCGCCAGGTCCAGCTCGGCCAGTTCAATCTGGCTTTGAATGCGCTCGCGTTCGGCTTCCAGCTGGGCCAGCCGGTTGGGATGATCGGCAATGGACTGGCGTCGTGCTTCGATAGCCAGGGCCTGCTGGCGCAGCGTCTGACGGCTGGCATCCAGTTGCTCCTGGCTCAGCAGGTTACGCTGCTGCAGGCTTGCGGCGCGATCAACCCGGTCCTGGTTGAGGGCCTGTACGTCCTGCTCCAGCTTCAATGAGCTGCGGTCATGCTGGTAACGCACCTGCTCGGCGTTGATGCGAGCGTCGATGGCCGCCAGTTCGGCCTTGCGCTGGCGCAGCTGGAGTTCAACCTCACGTGCATCCAGTTCCAGCAACAGGCTGCCCTGGGGCAGGCGTTCACCCTCGGACGCGAGGATATGGCTTACATCGGCGTTGAGGGCACTGCTCAGGCGCGTCGTTTGAGGCGGCTCGAATTGGCCGTACAGCCTCAGCTCGGGGGCCGCAGACAGACTGTTAATCTGAGTCGCGGTGACGTTCCAGCGTTTGATCTGGGCGTCCTGTGCCTGAGGTTGCTCACGGGTTTTGACCAATGCAAAGGTGATCAGACCGGCGATGGCCAGAATCAGCAACGGCAACAGACGCTTGAACAGAGAGTACGTCCCGACAGAGTCACGCATGAGGCATCCTTGGTGTCGATGAGTAGTGTCGCGTACAGAAGAGACCGCCGCTTACGGAACCCGGCGGAATTTGGATCTATGGTATGGCAATCACTGGGGGTTATCCACAGCACCGAATGCCATTACTGCGGATATCACCCGAGATTGCAACTGGTGTAGACTCAGTGCCCTTATCCACAGGTCGATCATGCAAGGAGACCCCATGAGCCTACTGACACGCTGGCCCCGCAATCAGCTCTGCCTTTCCGACGAAGAGCGCCGTCATGCGGTCAATGCAGTGGAGCAGGCGTTTGCAGCGACGCTGGAATCGCTCAAGGTGGATATCGGCCTGAAAGAGATGTTTGAAGAGATCTACGTGCCGCTGGCGGCCTGGATTCTGGCCCGGCAACGGCGTCAGGAAGGGCCGCTGGTGCTGGGCATCAATGGTGCCCAGGGCGCCGGCAAATCGACCCTGTTCAACCTGCTGGAGGTCATTCTGGGTGAAGGCTTCGGCCTGCGCGTGGTGGGGTTTTCCATCGATGATCTGTACAAGACCCGCGCTGACCGTGAACTGTTGGCTGAGTCCGTGCACCCGCTGTTGGTCACACGTGGTGTACCCGGCACCCACGACGTTGATCTGGGCGTCGAGATCATCGACAGCCTCTGTGCCGATGATCCTGATCGCATCACCAAGATCCCGGTGTTCGACAAATCCATTGATGACCGCTGTCCCGATTCCGTCTGGCAGGAATGGGTCGGTGGTGCAGATCTGATCGTGTTCGAGGGTTGGTGTGTCGGCGCCCAGCCGCAATCTGAAGCTGAGCTGGCTGACCCGGCTAACGTGCTGGAACGTGACGAAGATACAGACGCCGTCTGGCGTACCTACGTGAACGAACAGTTGAAAGGGCCTTACAAGGCACTGTTCGAACGTCTGGATATGCTGCTGATGCTGTGTGTACCGAGTATGGATGCAGTATATGAGTGGCGTTCGTTGCAGGAGAAGAAGCTGGCGGAGCGGGTACGCTATATCTATGACACCCAGCAGCCCACGGATCACCTGCGCATCATGAACGAGGACGAAATCCAGCGCTTTATTCAGCACTATGAGCGCCTGACACGTGCCATGCTGGAGCAGATGCCGGAGCAGGCGGATGTCACCCTGTTCCTCAACGAGAACCACAAGATAGCCGATATCCGCGTACTCAAGCCCCTGCGGGATTGCTGATTATACTCAGTCGCTTAGATCGGCAGCAGCGTGGTTGAGGCGATGCCATGCACCACCGTGTTGATGGCGCGGTTGGTGGAGTCCGAGACGATGCGCGCCATCATGTCCTGGTGTGCAATCAGTTTGCCGAGGAGGCGCTCAAAGCTCAGGTTGGCCGGGCTGTTGCTGAGCAGGAAAGGCGTACCGTTGGGCTGGCGGTAGGTGTTCAGGCGCCAGGCTACGGCTTCCAGGTTGCGTGCCGAGTTGTAGAGCTTCTGCTGGTCGATCTCGTTCAGCATGTAGAACTCGTCGCGGTAGTTGTAGGACGCATGCAACATACCGGTGATACCGATCATCAGCGCGAATACCCGGTCACCCTTGAAATCGGCATCAAAGGCCAACGGGATCGCCTTCTCTGCGTACAGGTTATTCAACTCGGCGTGGCGAATGGGGCGCGGCGACCCCAACAACAATTCCAGGCGGCGGGATACCGTCATGCCGGGTACCTTGGCCAGTTCACGCGGGTTACGCTTGTACAGCTTGATAGTCAGTTCGCGTGCCAGCTGGTTGACGGTTTCGATATGCAGATCGGTGACCATGTCGATCTCCGACTTGGCCAGATTCTTGAGTTGAAACGGGCGAGGCTTGCCAGTGGTGGTACAACCGCCGAGCAGCAAGCTGGCGCTCAGAACCAGCAGCAAGGCGGTGCGTATCGGCTTCAATGTCATCGTCCTGTTCTCCACTGCCGTAAAATCGGTGAAAATGCCTCACCCGTGATCAGGGGCAGTATAACCCCCAAGCCATGCTTTATAGTATTGGCCTGTAGCAAACGACTGGAGATAGCGATGAGTGAATCCTCTGAAATCAGTGCCCTGCGCCGGGAATATGTTGCGGCAGGGTTGCATCGGGAGCAGATGCAGGCAGACCCCATGCTGCAGTTTGAAGACTGGATGCAGGCTGCGCTGACCGCACACCCGGATGACGCCACCTCAATGACATTAGCCACCGCTGATGCCGAGGGCTGGCCCAGTGCACGCATCGTACTGCTCAAGCGCTATGACGAATGCGGCTTCTGCTGGTTCACCGATTTCCGCAGTGAAAAGGGCCAGCAGCTGGCGCAGAATCCCAAGGCAGAGTTGCTGTTCTACTGGCGTGGCCTGGAGCGTCAGGTACGTATCCGTGGTCGGGTTGAACAACTGCCCTTCGCTGATGGCGAAACCTATTTCCACCAGCGCCCGCGTGGCAGCCAGCTCAGTGCCGCCGTGTCTGACCAGACCCAGCCCATCGATCACCGAATTACCCTGGAGCAGCGGGTCGCCAAACTGGACGACGAATATGCCGATCAGGTCGTGCCCTGTCCGGAAACCTGGGGTGGTTACTGCCTGGTGCCGGAGCATTTCGAGTTCTGGCAGGGCCGTGAAAACCGTCTGCACGACCGTTTCCGGTATACTCTGGCCGCCGATCAATGGCGTCTGGAACGCCTGCAACCCTGAGGACCAGCTGTGAACATTACCCGCGACACCCATGTCAGCTTTCATTACGCCCTTGAAGGCACGGATGGTGAAGTACTGGACGGCTCCCGTGATGCCGAACCGCTGACTTACATCCACGGCCACCGCCAGATCGTGCCAGGTCTTGAACAGGCACTGGAAGGGCGAGCTGCGGGCGATACCTTCCGTCAGGAAGTGCCGCCTGAGCTGGGCTATGGCGAACGGGATGAAAGCAAGGTGCTCGAACTGGATCGAGAAGCTTTCGCCGGCATGCCGGGCCTGAAAATCGGCCTGTTCTGCCAGATCGAAGACGAACAGGGCGAAATGCGTTTGGGCAAAGTGGTTGCGCTGGACACACGCGAAGTTCGTGTGGATACCAACCATCCCTTTGCCGGCCAGACCCTGGTGTTCGATGTTGAGGTTGTGGCCGTGCGTGCTGCAACCGAGCAGGAACTGGCTGGCTCTGACCGCTAAATCACCCCAATATCCAGGATCGACCCGAACCGGTTAGCTCCCGGTTCGGGACACCTTTTCCCGCCACTGCAACTCACCGATCTGCACATTCAACCAGTCGAAGCCAATTCGACGTGCCACGGCTGATGCGCCATCCAGGCTTTTGAACTCACGTTCATGTTTGGAGCGCTGCAAGTTCAGCGTCACCACATCCTGATCCCGAGTGATGAATTTCAATGTCCAGCCGCGTGACATTGAGATCGGAATCGCCTGACAGGATTCAAACACTCCCGCCTTGAATAACAACTTGATTTCCTTCTCTTGCATTGTCTTAGTTCTTTTTTGATTAATTTTTAATCGATATTGATCATTATATTTACAGTTATGATTAATGGCAAATAAATATCCCCACTTGCTGGTCTGTATCTCATTGAAATAAAAGGATTTTTATTGCCCGGGCGCAGTTTTTTTGGATACAGAAGGAAATGGATCTAAGCCTATGATTTACATGGTTTTTTATTTTCACCCTGGTTAGATTGTTTGGTTATTTAAATATGTTTCTGATATGTATTTAATGAATATTGATGTGTCTCTATTAAATTGTGATTAGTCAATAAATAATTAAGATAATTTGAAGCCGAATTTGAGCCAAACAAGGAGAAGTGGGAAGTGAGAAGAGAGCGGGGAGGAGCGTATGGAGTACAGCTGCAGCCAGGAAGCCGCCTGCTGTTATCAAGCAGCTTCAGGCTGAGAACGGGGGATCAGGGCCTTCAGTCCGGTGGCTATGGCGTCATCAGCTGTGATGGTCAAGCAGGGATAAAACGGGGGAGCAGGGCAGACAGAACCTGTCTGCCGAAGGAAGAATCAGAAATGATCAGTTTTCGCGGGTGGCTTCCAGACGGGCTTTCAGAGCGGCCTCGACAGCATCGAGTTTGCTCTGCATCTGGGTGGTGGAGCTTGAGTCTGCATTGGAGGGTGAGTACTGGAACATGTCGAGCATTTCGACCAGGAAGCTTTCCTCATTCATCTTGCTCAATTGCTCCGCAGTCCACTGTTTGCGCTGGTACATGGATGAGCTCCTTGTATTGAGTTGTCATACTCAGATATGGCTCAGAAATTGACGAGAATCAAGCTGGAATAGGGCTTTAAGGGGGTGTTTAAAAAATGAACAAGCTCTGTTGAGCCAAGTCAATAGTCCCCAGTCTTTATGGGAGTAATCTGACCCTAACATTAGATGCAAGCGATAAAGGTGATTGCTATGTTCGGGATCGATGCTTACAGCTTTGGTACTCTCTGGCCCAGCCTGCTGGGTGTTGCCGGTATGGCAGCTGCGATGATCTGGGGCTTTATCAAGGTGCGCAAGTTGATGTCTGAAGACGCGCACAAGCACGGTAAATAAGCTCTGCAGATCTGTCTGGAAGCCCCCGCTGAATGCGGGGGTTTTTGTTTCTACTCCCCGCCAGCGACTCTGATACCATATCCCGGTGAATTCATCCGCTGGAGTTGCTGTGTCCCGCCCTCAAAGCTACCAGATCCCCTTGGCCGAAGCCGAGGCCGAGATCGAAATCAAGAAAAGCCGTTTTATTGCCAGCCTGAAACCGGTTCAGTCCGAGGCCGATGCCAAGGCATTCATTGAGCTACAGCGACAGCGCTTTCCGGGCGCCAACCATCACTGCTGGGCATTTGTGGCGGCTGAACCTTATGCGTTAACCGGGCTGGGCAGTAGTGATGATGGCGAACCCTCAGGTACCGCCGGGCGGCCCATGCTGGCTGTTCTGACAGGAGCCGATGTGGGGCAGGCCTGCGTGGTGGTGACCCGTTTCTTTGGCGGCACCAAGCTGGGGACCGGCGGGCTGGTGCGGGCCTATTCCCAATCTGTGCGTGCCGTGTTGGCAGAAACCGAGATGCAGCACTGTGAACCCCAGGCGCAATACCAATTAACCTATGGCTATGGGCTGACCGGGACAGTGGAAGGGCTGCTGAACCGCTTTGACGTCAGCATACGTGACCAGCAGTTTGCCGAGCAGGTTCAGCTGGCCTGTTCCCTGGACCTGAACCGGTGCGAGCAGTTCGAGGCTGAGGCCGCCGAGCTGCTGCATGGTGAAGCCACAATCAAGCGACTGGATGACAGTGTTTAACCGTTCGCGTGTACCCACTCCAGCAGCGAGCGTTCGAAAACAGTAAGAGGCGTCGGTCTTGGCATTCTTTCCGGCAGGCTGAGGCCGCTGATCATAAGCACGAATACATAGCGCTCGCCCGAAGCGGTATCCATGTAGCCTGCCAGATTTCGGGAGCCATTCACGGTGCCGCTTTTAGCCTGGATAGCGCCTGCCAAAGGTGGTTTGCGGGTGCTGCGTCGGTACTTGAGGGTGCCGTTCTGTCCACTGACCGGCAGCGCGCTGTGGCTGATCATCTGCGGATGTTCGGCCAGCCAGCGCAACAGTTGAGCCAACTGGCGTGCCTGTACCAGGTTATCGCGGGACAGGCCTGAGCCGTCTTCCATACGGGCCAGCGTCAGGTCGATACCGGTCTGCTCGGTCAGTATCTGCTTCAGTTTACGCTCGCCGAGGGCAAAGCTGCCTGCCTGGCCATCCAGCGCACCCAGATTCTTGAAAGTCAGGTCGGCAATCAGGTTGTCCGAGTCCTGCAACATGGTCGCCAGCAACTCGCCAAGGGGGGCCGAGTGGACTTCAGCCACCGGTTGCCACTGCGGGTCGCGCTGGCCAAATTTGATATCACCGCGCAGTACAATGCCAAGACGGGTCAGTTCCTGCTGCACCACGGCCCTGCCGTAGGCAAAGGGATCGTTGACGGCAAAGTTGAGCGGCAGCACTTCACGCTTGCTATTGATGCAACCGCTTAAATGGTAACGGTTGCCGGGGCCAAGCCGGGCTTCCAGGCTGCACAGTGATTCCCGCATCTGCTCGGGCGGCATCGCCTCGACATCCGAAGTAACCTCAACCGGCTGATGAGCGGGGACAAAGAAGCGGGCCGGGCGATTGTCGCCTCGGCTTGTCAGACTGGCGGCGACACAGTTGCCCTCCAGAGTCAGGGCTGCTGCCGGTGCGCTGTAACAGACGCCCAGGTTATTCCAGGGCCAGCCGATGGCGCGATCATAGCCGCTGAAGTGGCTGGTATCGAGCAGCAGGTCGCCCTTGATCTCACGGACCTTGCGTTGGCGAAGGTTGTCTAATAAGTCAGCCAGCTGGCGGCGGGTCAGATCTGGAGCGCCGGTGAACTCCAGCAGCCAGTCACCATGCCACTGGCCACCTGTTTGCTGACCTCGACTCCATAACCCGGTGGTAAAGCGATAGTCGGGTCCCAATGACAGTTCAGCGGCGCTGGCCGTAAACAGTTTGAGGGTACTGGCGGGCGGTAAAAAGCGATCGTCCCGGTAGTGTATCTGCAAGGGTGCGCTGGCACTGAGCGGCTCCACCACCAATGCGACCTGACTGCCTTCCGGGGCCTGGTCGATCAGGTTTTTCCAGTCGCTGGCGTGGACAAGCGGTGCCAGGATCAGGAGGATAAGAAAGCGTAGCAACATGATCGTCTGTCCTGCTGTGAACCTGAGCCTCATTCTGCCAGAGGGGAGGGAGGCATGACAGGAAAATGCAACTGCGGAGAGCAGATGACTGACGCCATAAGCCCCAACCCCCTGATACCCGAGCTGCTGGACCTGCTGCGCGGTGCCCCTGAGGGGATCAGTGAATTTTCCCTGATGAAGGGACTGGAAACCCACCCTGCCTTTGCCGAACTGGCAGACGACTACCAGCTGCGCCTGTTTCAAAAGCATTTCATGATCATGCATGGTCTCTACAGCCTGCAATCGCGGTTGTGGTATGAAGAGGGGCTGCGGCTGGAAATCTCGCCTTTGAGCGTGCGTCTTTATATCGACCCTGTGCCCATCGCTGAACAGAGTGCTGACCTGCCGGATCAGGAAAACAAACTGCGTGCCTACTACCTGGACTGGCAGCAGCTGGAACAGACCAGCGCCGAGGATGTGCGTCGTCTGATGAAAGGCTTTGCCATGCAGTGTGCCGATCCGGATGTGCGTCAACGCGCTTATGAAACCCTGGGCCTGGAAGCAGGCGCGTCTGCCGAAATGGTGCGCAGCCGTTACCGGCACCTGGCTGCCCAGTGTCACCCGGACAAGGGTGGCGACAGCGAGGTCTTTATTGAAGTCCGGCGCGCCTACGAATTCCTGCGCAATGCGCAACGGTCCTGAACAGCGGTCGTAAAGAAATGTAAAAGGCGCTGTGATTGCGGGAACAATTCTCTACTATTAGCGCTCACAGGGCCGAGTTCTTTTCAACCAGATCAGGGAGCAGATGTGCGCGTCTATTTGATGTTGCCCCTTGTGGCACTTTTGAGTGCCTGCAGTACCCCACCTTCATTACAGCCACCCGTACCTGACATTCAGGACAGCTGGCAGGCTGAAGCCGATATTGGCAACGCCAGTCCCGGTTGGCTCAACACCCTGCAAGATCCCGCCCTTGAAGGCCTGGTTGAAGAAGCAATGAACAATAACCCGGGGCTGGCGGCTGCAAGCCAGAGCCTGGTTTCAGCTCGACAGCAATGGCTCGCCACTGGCGCCGATGCCTATCCGCAACTGTCACTGGAGCTGGGTGCACGGCGACAGGAAAACACGGATCGCTCCGACTCCTTGAGCCTGAACCTGAGCTGGACCCCTGATATCTGGGGCGAGATGGACGCGCGCACTCAGCAGGCCGCCTTTACCTACGCCGCGGCAGAAGCGGCGCTGGAAGAGCAGCGCGAAGAGCTGGTGGCTGATGTGAGCCGCACCTGGTTTGAAATCCAGGAAGCGCGGCTGCTGCTCGAACTTTATACCCGCCGCCATGACACCCTGGAACAGAGCCTGGATATCATCGAGTCCGGTTACCGTCAGGGCTTGAACGAAGCGCTGGATCTGTACCTGGCGCGGAACAACGTCAACTCTGAAGCGGCCCGGCTGGAACAGCAACGCCAGACACTGAGTGAGCTGCAGCGCGACCTGGAGCAAACACTGGGTCGCTACCCTGCCGCCGAATTGAGCAGCAGTGGTTCTTTGCCGTTGCTGGATGCCGAAGTGCCGGCGGGTATGCCGGCGGATGTGCTGCGTCGTCGCCCCGATCTGCAGCAGGCATGGCTGCGTTTGCTGGCGCGTGACGCCGCCTTGGCGGCGGCCCATCGCGACCGTTTTCCCAGCTTGACCCTGAGTGCTGCCGAGGGTGGCAGCAGTGATGCGCTCAGTGATCTGCTTCGAACCGGAAACCTGGCCTGGAGCCTCGGGGCATCACTGACCCAAACCCTGTTCGATGCTGGCCGCAAGGAGGCTGTGCAGGCCCAGGCTCTGGCTGACCGGGCAGAGCAGGAACAGCTCTGGCTGGAGGCGGTGTATGCAGCACTGACCGAAGTTGAAAATGCCCTGTCTGAGCGGCGCAGCCTGCACAATCGTTACCAGCTGTATCTCAAGGCCGAGCAGAATGCACTCAATGCCGAGGCGCTGGCGTTCGAGCAGTACCGCAATGGTCTGGAAAGTTTTACCACAGTACTCGAGGCCCAGCGGCGCTCGCTGGATGCCCAGACCAATGTCATCAATCTGCGCCTGCAGCTGCTGCACAACCGTATCGAACTCTATCGCGCACTGGGCGGACGCTTCAGTGCCGACACGACTGCTGAACCGGAGCCGGACACCCCATGATCAAACGCCTACTGCCGTTTTTCGTTATTGGCCTGCTAGGCTTTGCCAGCTGGCAGATTACCCAGAATCCGCCCCAGGCCCAGCGTGGCGCTCCGCCCGAGCCCAAACGTATCAGTGTGGAAGTGCTGCCGATTGAAATGGACAGCTTTCATATTCAGGTGCGCAGTTACGGACGTATAGAGCCCCGAACACAGAGCACGCTGCTGCCACAGGTTGCAGGTGAGGTGGTCTGGCTCAACCCGGATTTCCGCGCCGGTGGCTTCTTTGAAGCGGGTGAAGAACTGATTCGACTGGATGAGCGTGATTACGAAGCGGATCTGGCCCAGGCTGAAGCCACCCTGATGAGTGCGCGTCAGGCACTGGCAGAAGAGGTGGCACGCAGTGCCCAGGCGGCTGCCGACTGGAAACGGCTCGGTAATGCCGGTGAAGCGCCTCCGCTGGTGCTGCGCAAACCCCAGTTGAGTGCTGCGCAGGCGACGCTGGCGTCGGCTGAAGCGGCGGTAAAACAGGCTCGACTGAATCTGGAGCGCACCCATATTCGCGCTCCTTATGCCGGACGTGTGCTGGAAAAATCCGTTGACCTGGGGCAGATCGTCTCAAGCGGAACAACTCTGGGCAGCATCTACGCGGTTGATGTGCTGCAGGTGCGTCTGCCCCTGCAAAACCGTGATCTGGGCTATCTGGAGCTGCCCGAGGAATACCGCGTCAAAGGAGTCACGCCGGTTCAGCCCAAAGTGGCGATCCACTCTGATCTGATCCGACCGGAAACCTGGCAGGGCAAGGTGGTTCAGACCGAAGGTGCCATCGATGAAGACAGTCGTCAGCTGCATGTGCTGGCACAGATTGAAGACCCTTACGGCGAGAAAGCAGTAGATCGCATCCCGCTAAAAGTGGGGCAATATGTCACGGCGGCCATTGAAGGCGTGCAGGTTGAAGACGCGATCGTGATTCCCAACAAGGCGATCTATCAGGGCAGCTATGTCTATGTGGTGGAAGAGGGCGTGCTGCAGCGCCGCGAAATCGACGTAGCCTGGCAGGATGACACCCAGGCCTTGATCGAAAAGGGCCTGAAAACAGGGGACAGGCTGGTACTGACTTCATTGGGGCAGGTGGTATCGGGTACACCGGTCAGAGTGCAGGGCGATTCCGCCAGGGTCGCCAAGCCCACTGAGGGGCAGCCTGATGGAGACCGCTCATGATCGCCTGGTTTGCCCGCAACCACGTGGCCGCCAACCTGCTGATGGTCAGCATTCTGTTTGCCGGCTTGATGTCACTGAAGCTCAATATTCCGTTGGAAATTTTCCCCAGCTTTGAGCCGGATTCAATCAGTGTGCGCATCAGCCTGCGCGGTGCCACGCCCGAAGATGCCGAGCTGAGTCTGGCGACCCGGGTCGAGGAGTCGGTCAGTGACCTGGAGGGTGTGGAAGAGATTCGCAGCCGCTCGGTGGAAGGCGGGACCACTGTTACCATAGAAGTGGATAAGGGCTATGACCCGCGCGAGTTGCTGGCGGATGTGAAATCCCGGGTCGACGAAATCGGTACTTTCCCCGCTGAAGCCGAAGAGCCGGTGATTGCACTGGCCACGTTCAAGCGTGATGTGATAACGGTGTCCGTGGCGGGCGATCTGAGTGAGCATGAACTGCGCAGCTATGCCGAGCAGGTACGTGATGACATTCTGCAACTGGATGGCGTAACCCAGGCCGAGCTGGATGGCGTGCGCAGCTATGAGATCGGTGTCGAGATCTCCCAGGATCAGTTGCGTGCCTATGACCTGACCCTGGCGCAGGTGGCCGAGCGTATATCCTCCAGCTCGCTGGACCTGTCCGCCGGTAACATCCGCACCGATGGCGGCGATATCCTGATTCGCTCCAAGGGCCAGGCCTACAGCCGTGACGAGTTTGAAAACGTCATCATCAAAACCCATCCCGATGGCAGCCTGCTGCGCCTCGGGGACCTGGCCAGCGTCAGTGACGGCTTTGAAGAAACAGCCTTGAGAACCCGCTTTAACGGTCAGCCGGCGGCGATGATCGAGGTCTATCGCGTGGGTAACCAGAGTGCCATCGCGGTGGCGGATGCAGTTAAAAACTATATTGCCGAGCAGCAGTCCCTGCTGCCCGAAGGCCTGCATCTGGGCTACTGGGACGATGATTCCGAAATCGTCAAAAGCCGTATCAATACACTGACCACCAATGCCATTCAGGGCGGGGTGCTGGTCCTGCTGCTGCTGACCCTGTTCCTGCGTCCTTCTATCGCCTTCTGGGTGTTCATTGGCATTCCGGTGAGCTTCATGGGTGCCTTCCTGTTGATGCCGGTATTCGGGGTCACCCTGAACGTGCTGTCTCTGTTCGGGTTTATTCTGGTACTGGGGATCGTGGTGGATGATGCCATTGTCACCGGTGAGAATATCTACAGTCACCTGCGTGGTGCCGAGTCGGGTCTTCAGGCGGCAATTCGAGGCACCCAGGAAGTGGCGGTGCCGGTGACCTTCGGGATTCTGACCACCATTGCCGCATTCCTGCCGATCGCGTTTATCGAAGGCCATCGTGGCGCCTTCTTTGCCCAGATTCCGGTGGTGGTCATCCCGGTGCTGCTGTTCTCGCTGATCGAGTCCAAGTTCGTGCTGCCGGCCCACCTCAAGCATCTGAAGCTGCGCCATGAAAATGTCGAAAGCCAGGGCCGACTGGCCAAACTGCAGCAAGGCTTTGCCGATGGGTTTGAACGACTGATCGTGCGTTACTACAAGCCCTTGTTGGGTGTGGCGTTGCGCAACCGTTTGACTACGCTGGCGCTGTTTATCGGCGTGTTCATGCTGATCATGTCGATGGTCACGTCCGGCTGGACCCGCTTTGTATTTTTCCCGCGCGTGCAGGGTGATACCGCACGTGTAACGCTGACCATGCCCAGCGGCACCCCCTTTGAAGTGACCGACCGTCACATCTTTCGCATGGTGGAAGCGGCTCGTGAGCTGCAGGATGATTACCGTGATCCGGCCACCGGTGAAAGCGTGATCATGAATATCTATTCCACCACCGGCTCCGGCGGCAGTGCCGAAGTGGGCCGAGTGCGTTTTGAGCTGGTGCCTTCGGAAGAGCGTGAGGTGGAGATCAGCACGCGCCAGATCGTCAGTGAGTGGCGCCAGCTGATCGGACCGATCCCGGGTGCAGAAACCGTTGCCTTCCGCGCCGAGATTGGCCGCGGTGGTGATCCGGTGGATATCCAGCTGCGTTCGACACGCATCCAGGACCTGGAAGCCATGGCGGATCAGGTGAAAGAACGGCTGGCTACCTATCCGACGCTGTACGACATTGCCGATAACCTGTCTGATGGCAAAGAAGAGCTGCAGCTGGAGTTGACCGAGCAGGCACACCTGCTGGGGCTGACGCGCAGTGACATCATCCGTCAGGTGCGACAGAAATTCTTCGGTATTGAGGTGCAGCGCGTACAGCGTGGCCGTGATGATGTGCGCGTGATGGTGCGCTTGCCCCTTGAGGAGCGCCAGGCCATTGCCGGCTTGCGCGATGTCTTGATCTCCACCTCCACCGGTCAGGTGCCACTGGACTCGGTAGCACGGCTGGTGCCGGGGCAGAGCCCTTCGGCGATCTACCGTGTGGATCAGCAGCGCACGGTAAGTGTGGTAGCAGACATGGACAAGGAAAGCACTAATACCACGGTGCTGAACCGGGATCTGAGCGAGTTCCTTACAGAGCTGGTGCGGCAGTATCCGGGCTCGTCCTACAGCCTGGAAGGGGAAGCGCGTGAACAGCGTGAATCCTTCACTTCATTGGCGATCGGTCTGGGTTTTGTCTTCTTTGCCATCTACAGCTTGCTGGCGATTCCGTTCCGCTCCTACCTGCAGCCGCTGATCGTGATGTCGGTGATTCCCTTTGGTGCCATCGGTGCCATCATTGGCCACTGGATCATGGGGATGGATCTCACCATCATGAGCCTGCTGGGCTTGATGGCCCTGATCGGTGTGGTCGTGAACGACAGCCTAGTGTTGGTGGACTTTACCAACCGGCGCCGCCAGGAGATTCAGGAAGCAGGTGAGCACTCACATTTCGAGGCGACCCTGCAGGCGGTACTGGTCGCGGGGGTGGCCCGTTTCCGCCCGGTCATGCTCACCTCGTTGACCACCTTTATCGGCCTTATGCCGCTGCTGTTCGAAAAGGCGGTACAGGCACAGTTCCTGATTCCCATGGCGGTTTCGCTGGGCTTTGGCATTATCTTCGCAACACTGGTAACGCTGATTATGGTGCCGGTGAACTTCATGCTGCTGGAGGATCTGCGCCGCCTGGCACGACGCCTGTCTGGTCAGGCCAAAACCACCGACACGGCCACTCACTGAGTGGCCGTCGGGTCCCCGGCTGCGGAGGGCGTTGGTGTAAAGCGCTGATGCAGCCAGGCCAGTGCCAGCAGGGCCAGCCCCAGTCCCATGAAGGAAGCGACGCGCCAGAGACCGGTCAGGTCTGACATGTCCACCAGGAACAGCTTGGCGACCACGACCAGCAACAGCGCCATGCCGCCTCTATACAGGTTGCGCCGCTGCAGCCAGTTACCCAGGATCATGGCCGCCGAGGCCAGCAGCAACCAGACGATTGAATAGGTGTACAACTCGCCATCCGATGTGGGGTTGGCCAGATTGACACTGCCACCCTGCCAGAGATGGCGAATCTCCAGTGATACAAACAGCAGCAGGCTCAGTCCGGATGCCAGTGCCATCCAGCGTCCCAGCGCATGCGGCAGCTGACGCCAGAGCACCAGCAATAGCAGGCAGGGCAAGCCATAGCTGAGCAGCAGCAGGTTCCAAATGGGGGTATCGCTCAGCGGTGAGCTGCTCCACATCGGATTTTCCCGCAACAATACAATCAGCACATGGTTGGCGGCGGCCGCCAGCAGGTGAAGACTGGCAATGATCTGGTAGAAACGTTTCAGATGACGGCTGAGCGTTGCGCGCCAGAGGTAGACACAGCCTGCCGTACCCCAGATCAGAGTGTTCAGGCTGGCTTCGATGAAGCCATACTGCTGGCGGAAGATGTCGCCGTCATACAGCCAGTAACGTACTTCTGCTGCCAGCGTCAGCACCAGCAAATGAGCACCGGCCCCTTGCAGCCAGGCCGTCATTTTGTCGTCGTTGCGAAGAATCCAGGCACCTGCAAAGGCACAGGCTGTAGCACCGCCGTAAGTCCAGAGCGACCAGTGCGTACCCATATCGTAGCTGAGCAGCCAGGGGTTAAAGGTCAAACGGCAGACCACCACCGCCAGTAACAGTCGAATCACCCAAGGCAACAGGCTTAGCTGGAAACGCTGTTGCAGCAGCGACAGACTGACCAGTTGCAGCGCCAGGGCAAGGGTGAGCGTGGCATCGGTGAACCAGATTACAGCGGCTAGTGACAGGCCCAGATGCGCCCCGCTGAACAGGGCTGTTTTGATCAGGTCATTGCCACCGCGCTCCAGCGCCAGCCGTGCCAGTGCCAGGTAACTCAAGCCCAGGATCAGTGCAGCACCACCCCAGGCCCAGTCAGCACTGAACGCGGTAAACAGGTAGTACCCCATCGCCAGCATCAGCAACGGAGTAAAACAGCCCAGCGTAACCCAGAAGCCCGGGTGTTCGATCCGACGCTGCAGCAGCCAGGCCGCTGCGGCCGTGTACAGCAACGTCAGCATGACAAAGCGGGACACCAGTGCTGCCTGAGTATCGGCATCAGGCGGGGTGAAAATCAGTTGATCACCCATATAACTCAGCATGGGCATGACCACTGCAAGTGCTGTGGCGATCAACATTAACGCGGGTAAAGGGTTCAGCAGTGGTCGACGGCTGGCCACCAGCAGAAGCAGTGCCGGCAGCAACAGCAGGGTTGGGTAGGCTGCCTGAGGGACTCCTTCCGTCGCCAGGGTATAGCCCTGCGCCAGCGTAATCAGCCCCAGCGTCGGAATGACTGGCCAGTGGGCCGACTCTCGTACTCCCTTGAGACGGTTCAGCCAGTTGGCTGTTGGGGTTTCGGTTTGCGTCAGTAGCCAGTCATAACCGGGCACGGCCAGGAACAGATATGCCAGTGCCAGCAGGTAGGCCGAGCGAACGCCGTCTGCCGGGCTGGCGCCCAGGCTCAGCAGCCACCAGAACAGGCTGCCGCCAATCACGCCCAGCCAGAGCCAGCGGCGCTGCACATAGCCGAGCAACCAGAGAGACGCCAGAGTCAGAATGCCGATATAGACCAACGCCAGCTCGATATTGCCGCTGCCGGTGTTGACCAGAATGGGTACCAGGTATCCACCCAGCATGCCCAGCGCGGCCAATATGGGACCGTGCCTCAGTGCGAGCACCAGGGTGGCAAAAGAGACCAGTGCCATGGCAAGGAACAGCAGCCCCGGCGCGATACCCGGCAATAGTTTGAAGGCCGCGAAAAGGGCGGAGTAGAGGATGATACTGGCACCGCCAGCCAGCGCGGCAAATACGTTGTTCTGGCCCTGGCGTCGTCGTAGCCACTCGGCCAGTACGTGCAAGCCTGCGCCCACCAACAGGGATAGAATCACCCTTGCTTCGGGCCCCAGCAGGCCCTGCTCTATGGAATAACGCACCATAAAGACACCGGCAAGGCCCACGCAAAGGCCACCCAGCCAGGTCATCCAGTGCTCGCGAATACTGGCCTGAAGCCGATCAAGGAACCCGGGCTGCGCCGGTGTTGTATCCACTACAGGCTTGGTGGAACCCTCACTGGAGGGGCTGGTATAGGGAGAGGTGTTGGCCGTTGGCCCCCAAGTGGTGACAGGCTCGGGCGCAGGTGAGGCTGCTGCGTAGGCTGTGTCAGATTCGGCTGTTAGGTCGGCAGAATCTTCGGGCTCTGGGGGAGGGGGAGTCTCTGCGCTTTGCGGTGGTGGTTCGGCCTGCTGTGGGCGGGCCGCAGTCTGCCCGACCCCCTGGTTTTCATAGTGGGCCAAACGGTTGTGCAGGTGCTGTATCTCCTGGCGCAATTGATGCGTATTCAACCAGGCGCGTATGCCCAATATTGAGCCAAGCAGCAGAAACAGCGGAAACGCCAGCAGTAACAGCCAAAGGGCATCCATTCAGATTCTCCGTCCCAGTGCCACCCAGGTGGCAGTCCATATGCTGCTGACTATACTTTAGGCAGGCCCCTTTACCAAAGCAAAGCCTCAGGGGGAATCATGGTGAATCCGGTACTGCCACAGGTCCTGAGTGAAATCAGACAACATCCGGAAGGCGTAAGTGAGTACTACCTGATGCAGCAGCTCGAGCATCAACACCTGTTCGAGGACTTGCATGCAGAAGGCTCTCTGGCGCTTTATCGCAAGCACTTCATTATCATGAACGCGCTCTATGATCTGCAGAATGTGCTTTGGGACGAGGAGCAGCGTGTACTCAGCATTTCGCCCATGCATATAGAATTGCATGAACCGGGTACCGACTGGGAAGGCTATAACCCCAACCCTGATCTCAGCACCTACTATCTTGATTGGCACAACTTTGAAACCACAACGGCAGAAGACGTGGAAACACTGATGCAGTCCGTGTCCGGCACGCGCCATTAATGTCATTACGTCCCTTTTGAGCTAAGGGTTAAGCAGACCGGCCAAATGGCCGGTCTGCTTTCATCGTCTTCAGTCTTCGATCTCACCTGTTTCCAGGCGCTTGCGGTGGATGGCCTGCAGTTTGTACAGGGACTGCTGCAGTTCAAAGAACCCGTGCCAGTGAGCGTAGTCCGGTCCGGCCATCATGGCGCCGTGTCGGGCGCGGCGGCCTTCGTGATGCCAGAGGTGGTAGAAGGTGATCTGGAATTCATCGGTCCAGGGGTTTTCCTTCAACAGGCCCTTGGCTTCCAGCTCATCCAGCATCTTCTTGGCCGGGTCGTAATATTCCACGTTGTAGAGTTTAACCGCCTTATCACCCTGGGTGAAAAAGCCTTCGGTATGGGAGTCGCCGTGGCAGGAGCCGCATACGGCTTTCATTTCCTCACGGCCCTGGGGGCCGTTGCCCAGTAATGGGCTGAGAACATCGGTGGAGTTACGCACTTCCGAACGCTTGGCCCAGAGGTTCCAGTACAGACGCTGGCTGATATTGTGTGTCGGCGCCAGCTCGCCAACGCCACTCATGTGGCAAGTGGCACAGGTGGGAGCACGGTAGTCGCCAGGCTCCCAGGCATCTGCCGGCGCATCCCAGTTCCACTCATGGCCTTCGGCGGCAAACACCTGGCCGTGCTTGCTGTTTTCGAACACCTCAATGTCCGGGTGGTCCGGTCCCAGGTGGCAGCTGGCACAGGCCTGTGGCTTGCGCGCTTCGGCAATGGAGAAGCGGTGGCGGGTATGGCAGGCACCGCAGTTGCCGGTGGAACCGTCCGGGTAGATATTACCCATGCCGGAGTTGGGCCAGGTGCTGGGGTCCGGCTTGCCGCCCTCCAGCAGTTTGATTTCGGTGCCGTGGCACTGCATGCAGCCGGTTTCGCCCGGTGCGTTGCCCAGTTCCGGGTTGTCACGCCCTTCATGGAATTTGACCAGCGCATGCAGGCTGTCCTTGGGAATGATCTGGCGGTAGGCACGGAAGTGGCCACTATGGTTGAACTCGGCCTGTTCCTGAGAGTGGCAACGGCCACAGGTATCCGGTGAAACCAGCGGAGAAATATACACATTCTGCAACCCTTCCTGGTTGTGCAGCTGGGCATCAGGTTCCCCCTTGCTGGCCGCATGGCAGTCATTACAGCCGACGCCAACATGACTGTGGCGGCTGTTTTTCCAGTCAGCGACCACACCGGGGTGTTCCTCCTGGTGGCAGCTGACGCACTGCTTGCCCAGCTCGGTCAGGCTGCGGCTGAAGGCCAGGGAGCGTACTTCCGGGTTGATTTCGATGCCTTCACTGGTAGCCGATACACCAAGCGACGGGATCAGCAGGGTCAGCAGGCAACTCAAAAGCAGGGGCAATCGGAGGTTCATCGGGGTTCTCCTTATCCGTCGGTAGCCGCAAGAGGGGAAGAGGGCAGGTTGCGTTCCAGGTCGGTATGACCCACGCGGTGGCAGTCGATACAGGTTTTATCGATGGTGCCGAGAAAGTAGGGTTTGTGGGCAACAAACTGAGCATTATCCAGCTCCGAGCCCTGCTGCAGGTTGTTGTGGCACTTCAAGCAGCCCCAGTCATAGACGAATTCGTTCGCACGGGCCCGCTTGGCATGCCAATCCACATCTTCGGCGCCCAGCACAAATTCCTTCCAGACATCCCAGGCACCATTGCGGGCTTTCATCCAAAGGTAATTGACGGTGCTGTCATGGGGCAGGTGGCAATCGGTACACTCGGCCTGGATGCCGGTGGTGGAGCGTCCGCCATGTGGGTCGCGCAGAAAGGAGGCTTGCATGGGCTTCATGCTGTGACAGCTGCCACAGAATTCCTGCCCCGAGGTGAGGTGCAGTGCCTTGTCGGTGAGGGCCCAGGCCAGCAGAGAACCACCGCCCAGCAGGGCCAGTATGAGTAGCGCCTTGATCCAGAACATCTGCCGATATCCTTATTCAATGCAGGTTTATTATTATGTTCATCGCAGCTTAGACAAGGCTGGCAGAATTGCCAGTCCACTTGTCAGTCTGTTGATCTGCGTTCAGACTGGGAGCCGAATGACGAGGACCTGATTGATGAAACAGACATCCCTGCTTGGCCTGCTGCTGAGTTGCCTGCTGTTCCCTGCCGTTTCCGTGGCCGATGAAAATGCCGGTTTCCTGCAAAAGATCTATCTGTCCTTTTGTGTGAAACACCTGGAAAACTATGGAACCCTGAGAGCCCAGCTGGAGCAGCAGGAGCTGCCCAAACTGCCGCCTGAACAGGCGCGGGCCTTTTTGCATAACAAACCGGGCGATGCCTGGCCAATCCCTTTCAAAGGGCAGTTCGGCTTTTTTGTGATGGCGCTGCCTGAAGGCGACCAGGAATGCCGGGTCATGGCGCGCGCCGGTGATGCTGCGGCCAACCGACGCTGGTTTGCACGTATGGCCGAGCAGGCACCGGCTCCGCTTCAGCCCAGTATGCTGGCAGATGACCAGCTGGAATATCCGTTGAGCGGCCCGTCCGGCCGTTTATCCTGGCAGTGGGCAACCGAGCATGCCCAGCGCAGTCTGGTTCTTACCCTGATCACTGCCCAGGAGCCGGAGGCACCCATTCAGGCGCAGGTGTCGCTGACACTGGCCAACCGTTGAGACTAACGTGCCCAAGATATCCAATGCAGTTGACCTGCCTGAACATGAAATTGAACTCAATGCCATCCGTGCACAGGGCGCGGGTGGGCAGAACGTTAACAAGGTATCCAGCGCTATCCACCTGAGGTTTGATATCCAGGCCTCCTCCCTGCCGGCCTTCTACAAGGAGCGCCTGCTGGGGCTGAGTGACAGCCGCATATCCAGTGATGGCATCATCGTCATCAAGGCGCAGCAATACCGTACCCAGGAACAGAACCGTGAAGATGCTTTGATGCGTCTGGTCGAACTGATTCGAAATGCGGTCAAAGTGGAAAAGAAACGCCGCCCCACCAAACCGACACGCAGTTCGCAGCGCAAGCGTCTGGATAAGAAAAAGCAGCGCGGCAATATCAAGTCCATGCGGGGCAAAGTTGGCCTTTGATACAGATTGATCGTTTTATCCGATCATAATCCGCCACTTTTTCCCGTTCATCATTAAGAGAATCGATCTCACAATACTGGCATATCTGATCAACACGGCAATAAGCTTAGAGGAGGCCAGACATGTCCGATCGCACAATTAATCGCCGTATCCCTGCCCGAGAAAGCCGCGATGGCGCCGGTGTGCGTTTGCTGCGCAGTCTGGGACGCTCGGCGCATCA
The DNA here is from genome assembly GCF_900155945.1 of Marinobacterium stanieri. Lineage (GTDB taxonomy): Bacteria > Pseudomonadota > Gammaproteobacteria > Pseudomonadales > Balneatricaceae > Marinobacterium > Marinobacterium stanieri. Next base: position 92,015 of record NZ_FTMN01000006.1, on the reverse strand, counting down.
CCGCATCGATCCCTTTTTGATGCTGGATAATTTCTTCTCGGATAATCCGGATGATTACATTGCCGGCTTCCCGGCCCACCCGCACCGCGGTTTTGAAACCGTTACCTATATGCTGGATGGGCGCATGCGCCACCGTGACCATCTGGGGAATGAAGCCGTGCTGGAAAGTGGTGGTGTGCAGTGGATGACAGCCGGGCGTGGCGTGATTCACGAAGAGATGCCGGAACAGGAAGAGGGGCTGATGCGCGGTTTCCAGCTTTGGGTCAACCTGCCTGCAGCGGAAAAGATGACGCCCGCGCGTTACCGTGATTTCAATGCTGATGAGATTCCCCAATACGAAGATGCTGTCACGGGAGCAAGGATCAAGCTGATCGCCGGCGAGATTGAGATTCACGGTGAGCCGCTACAGGGTGCAGTAAAAGGCATCAGCCGTAATCCCTTGATGCTGGACCTGCGATTGCCGGCCGGTGCCGAATTGCGCCTGCCTCTGGCAGATGAGCGAGCCGGCTTTGCCTACCTTTTCGAGGGTGAGGCTCAGTTGGGAGGCCAGCCGTTAAACCTGAATGAAGCCGCAGAGCTGGGCAGTGGTGATCAGCTTCATTTCACGGCCGGTACTGAAGGCGCATCGATTTTGCTGCTGGCGGCCCAGCCCATTGCCGAGCCTGTCGCCCAGTATGGTCCTTTTGTGATGAACACCATGGCCGAGGTGGAGCAGGCGATCGAGGACTACCAGGCCGGTCGTCTGGTGTGATCAGCGTTTGGACTTTTTGGCCGGCTTGAGCTGCTCGATCCAGCGCGGGTCCAGTGATGGCTGATCAGCTTCCAGGCCCTGTGCCAGCATCTTGTCACGGTGACTTGCGCTCTCCTGCTGGAGATCATGCAGCTCGCTCTGGTTGTTCTCCAGCCGGTACATCTGTTCCAGACCCTGATGATAAAAGCGCATGACACGCATGGCGGTGGGGTTATCGCGTTCAACTCCGGCCTTCACCTCATGCAGGATGTTGGTCACGCTCATCAGGCTGCGTTTGAGCTGCCAGCCGTATTTGGCCTCATCCATCCATGGCTGATGCCAGTAGTAGAGTTTGAATATGGCGGTGGTCACCAGTACACCTGCCAGTACGCCCCCCAGGTTCCAGACAAAATTACCGCCTTCCGGGCTGCCGAATACCCTGACGCTTAGAGTGGCCAACGCCATTGCCACCAGGGCAAAGGTCAGCATGATGATCATATTGCTTTTGCGTGTGGCCTGACGGTAGTGCTCGGGGTCACGGCTTTCCAGCGTAAATATGTCCGACATTCGATTGTCTCTTCAGAGCAGGGCTAGACTTGGGATAGCAGAGGTTAGCAGTTAACCTGGCTGTGGCAAACCAAAGTCGTGAAGCGCCGGTCAAGCTGCTAGGCTGAGACCTGTCTGAGCTTTTAAATACTCTGGAAACAGGAGGTTATATGTGGTCTGAGTCGGATTTGCAGCATCTGCGTCGGGCAATTGAGTTGGCTGAGGAGGCTTTGAAGTCGGGTGATGAGCCCTTCGGCTCGGTACTGGTCAGTGCAGAGGGAAAGGTGCTGGCCGAGGACCGCAACCGCATTGTGGCCACCGGCGATAATACACGTCACCCCGAGTTTGAACTGGCGCGGTGGGCTGCTGAAAACCTCACACCCGAACAGCGTCGGGAGGCCACGGTGTATACCTCGGGTGAGCACTGTCCCATGTGCGCAGCGGCCCACGCTTGGGTTGGTCTGGGTCGCATTGTTTACGCCAGTTCATCACGCCAGTTGTCGCGCTGGTTGAGGGAGATGGGGCTGTCTCAGCCGCCGGTCAGCACGCTGTCGATACGCGAAATAGCGCCTGGAGTACCAGTCGAGGGGCCGGTGCCCGAACTGGTTGATCAGGTGCATGCCCTGCATCGGCGCAGACACCAGACCAACCAATAAAAGCACTACCGGGGCGGTGGTTACTGGCCGCCCTGATACATCCGCTGGTGCATCTGCCACATTTGTTGGCGCTGCTCTTCAGTCAGCACTTTTTGCATCTCTTCCTGCATTTCAAGACGCTGTTTCAGCATCTCATGTTGCTGTTTTTGCATGTCACGGTGGGCGTCCAAAATTTGTTCGCTGTCGGGTTTGCCATCCTGCCAGAGCTTATGCATGGATTGCTGCCGACCCCACATTTGCTGCATGTGCTCTTGCTGCTGTTGCCAGAGCTTTTCTCGTATCTGTTGCATTTTCTGTTGCTGCTCACTGCTCAACTGCAGCCCGGGGCCGCTGCCATATTGCATGCCGCCCATCATGGGGCAGGGCATCATCCCCATGTTGCCCATCATATGGCCGCCATGCATCATTCCCATACCCATTCCGCTTCCCATCATGGGACCGGCCATTCCATAGCCACCGTACCCCATCATGTAGCCGGGCATTCCGTATCCCATCATCGGTCCGTAACCTTGCATCATGCCGGGCCCCATCCCCTGGCCAGGCATATTGTTTGGGCCTGAGTGCATCATGTGGTTTTGGGCACTGAGGGGGGCGGAGAGCAATGCAGCGGTCATCGCCGCAATTACATAGCGTGGAAGTTTGGACACGTTCATGTCGAGTCTCCATATTTGAGTGTTCGACGTTGGTAACCTGATTGAAGCGTGGCACAGGTCGGTGGTATCGCAAGGCTGGAGTGCTGTGCCAGATCAATGTCGGGGCTTTTGACATGCGTCGTATAGCGGGCATGATTAACAAGGAAGCAGTTGAGAGGCCGGTATCATGTTAGTGACCATTGCCCGCTATACCTACCCCTACGAAGCCCAGATCGCACGTGCTTTGCTGGACAGCGAAGGTATCGATGCGTTTATTGCAGACGAGCAGACCATCAACATGCAGTGGCTGTACTCCGATGCCCTCGGTGGTGTCCGCCTGCAGGTGGCGCAAGAGGATGTAATGCGGGCGCAGCGTATTTTGCAGGATGATCGAGAAACGCCGCTGGTTGAGCTGGAAGGAGAAGATCGGCCGGCATGTCCAGTGTGTGGCAGCCGGGATACGGAATATTATCAGATTGGCCGACGCTGGGCGTTCTTGATGTTTCTTGCTATCGATTTCCCGCTGTTTCGGGTGCAGGACGGCATTCGTTGCCACAGTTGTGGTGCTATCAGCAAGCAGCATTCTGACGCAGCCCGGCACTGAAGTTCGCGTCGTTTTGTGGCATAATTCATTACCTGAAACAAACATCCCCTAAGCTATCCAGATTGCCCCGCCTTCGCTTCCGGCTTTACTGTTTGGGCTTTCATCTCTTTTCCAGACAAGCGAGATCACTCCATTGCTGACCACAGCCAATATCACCATGCAGTTTGGTGCCAAGCCACTGTTTGAGAACATTTCCGTCAAATTCGGTGACGGCAACCGTTACGGCCTTATCGGTGCCAACGGCTGCGGCAAGTCCACCTTCATGAAGATCCTCGGTGGTGACCTGGAGCCATCGTTCGGTACCGTATCCAAGGACCCGAACGAGCGACTGGGCAAGCTGCGTCAGGACCAGTTTGCCTACGAGGAATACACGGTGGTGGATACCGTGATCATGGGGCACGAAGAGCTTTGGGCCGTGAAGTCCGAACGTGATGCCATCTATGCCAAGGCAGAAATGACCGAAGAAGACGGTATTCGCGCCGGTGAGCTGGAAGCGGAGTTTGCCGAGATGGACGGTTACACCGCCGAATCCCGTGCCGGTGAGCTGCTGCTGGGTCTGGAAATCCCGGTGGAACAGCATTTCGGTTTGATGAGTGAAGTGGCGCCGGGCTGGAAACTGCGTGTGCTGCTGGCACAGGCACTGTTCTCCGATCCGGATATCCTGCTGCTGGACGAGCCGACCAACAACCTGGATATCAACACCATCCGTTGGCTGGAAGGCGTACTCAACCAGCGTAACTGCACCATGATCATCATCTCGCATGACCGTCACTTCCTGAACAGTGTCTGCACTCACATGGCGGATATCGACTACGGTACGCTGAAGGTCTATCCGGGCACCTACGATGATTACATGCTGGCATCGACCCAGGCACGTGAGCGCATGCAGGCCGACAACGCCAAGAAGAAGGCCCAGATCGCCGATCTCAAGGCGTTTGTGAGCCGCTTCTCGGCCAACGCGTCCAAGTCCCGTCAGGCCACGTCGCGTCTGAAGCAGATCGATAAAATCCAGTTGGATGAGATCAAACCCTCCAGCCGACAGAACCCGTTCATCCGCTTTGAGCAGGCGAAAAAGCTGCACCGTATTGCGCTGGAAGTGGACGGGCTGGCCAAGTCATTTGACGAGGAGCTGTTTTCCGGTCTGAACCTGCAGGTCAATGTGGGTGAGCGCATCGCCATCATCGGCCCCAACGGTATCGGTAAATCCACCCTGCTGAAATGCCTGGTAGGGGGTCTGGAACCCAATGCTGGTGAGGTGAAGTGGTCTGAAAACAGCGAAATCGGCTACTACGCCCAGGACCATGCCCACGAGTTTGAGGAAGACAAGAACCTCTACGACTGGATGAGCCAGTGGGGCAAGGAGGGTGATGATGAGCAGGTGATCCGCGGTACGTTGGGTCGCATGCTGTTCTCCCAGAAGGAGATCGATAAATCAGTGAAAGTGATCTCCGGTGGTGAGCAGGGCCGCATGCTGTTTGGCAAGATGATTCTGCAGAAGCCGAATATCATGCTGCTGGACGAGCCCACCAACCACCTGGATATGGAATCGATTGAGTCGCTCAACATGGCGCTGGAAAACTATCCGGGCACACTGCTGTTTGTCAGCCATGACCGTGAGTTCGTCTCCTCGCTGGCGACCCGCATTATTGAACTGACACCCACCGGTATCGTCGACTTCCACGGCAACTACGAAGACTACCTGCGCTCGCAGGACGCCTGATTGCGGCCTGAATTGATTGGCGATTGAAGCTTAGCCCGATGTGTCCAAGGCACGTCGGGCTTTTTGCTTTCAATCTGTAGCCAAATGCTGACTTGCCAAGGTCGCAGCGGCATTGCAGACTTACGTCCTTGTAACCCATGGAACCGGGTATCCCTCCCATAAGGAACAGGATAGGTGTCTCATCCTCTTGCGCCTGATAGCTGGCTTGTTGAGCCAGCAACGGCACCCGTACTCCCCTGGTTATCGCTATACCCCAATACTCTGGTTTTGAATGACGGATCTTTTTCTGGGCGCGCTGTTGACCCGGAAGCGGATTCTTCCAACAACCCGCTGCTCCCACGACAAGGAATCATGCAAGCATGGACGAAAAACCGACAGTTAAATTCCCCTCGTTTAACAAGGTCAAGGTGGCGGTCGGCGCCGTCCTGGCCCTGATTATCGGCTATGTACTCTCGCAATCCTTTTTCTATGCCGAACCCGGTTATATTTATCACGTGCGTACGGTGACCGGTAACGAAGCTGTGGTGACCGAGATCGGTTACAAGTTCTATCCCTTCAGTCGTTACAATTCCTGGAAGCGCGCAATGACGGTCCAGGCGGTCTCAGGCTCCAGCCAGGATGCCATTACCTCGGAAAAGGATGCCAACAACGCGTCCGCCAGCCTGCCGCCCCTGAGCATCATGTTCCTGGATCAGGTGGATGCTCATGCCCAGGCTACCGTCCGTTTCTCCATTCCCTCGGATGAGGAATCCTTCCTGAAACTGGCCCATGAATACCGCTCGCCGGAGAACCTGCTGAGGACTGCGTTGTTGCCGGTGTTCAAGGAAACCCTGCAGGCCAATGCCTCGTTGATGACGGCGGAAGAGTACTACGCCGGCGGGCGTACCGAGTTCAACTCTGAATTTGAAAACCAGATGCGCAGTGGTATCTATCTGGTGAAACGTGAAGAGGTCAACGTCAAGTCCGGCCGCTCCGCGATTGGTTCTGCCAATATTGCGCTGGGCACCGACCAGGAAGAATATGGCGAAGACGACAAGACCATCTTTGTGGTGCAGAAGGTGCTGGATGCCACTGGCCAGCCGCGTCGTAAACAGCAGCGTTTCACGGATTACGGCATTACCGTGGTATCGGCCCTGGTAACGGATATCAAACCGAACCAGAAATTCATTGAGCGCATGCAGCTGAAGCAGAAGGCTTCCGCCGACCGTGCCATTGCCCGCGAACAGCGTGTCCAGGAAGAAGAGCAACGCCTGCTGGCCATCGCCCGTGGTGAGCGTGAAGTCGCTGAACGTCAGGCCAAGGCAAAGGTGGATCAGATCCAGAAAACCACTGAGGCGCAAACCGAGAAACAGTTGGCAATCACCCGTGCCGAAAAGCTGAAAGCAGAAGCGGAAATTCAGCGTGAAACCGCCGAAATCAATCTGGAAAAAGCCCGTATTGAAGCCGAGACCCAGCGTACTCTGGCGGATGCGGAAGCTTACCAGAAGCAGGTGATTCTGGAGGCGGATAATGCGCTGGCTCAGAAGCTGGAAGCCGAGATCAAGATTCAGCAGCTGTGGGCCGAGGCTTATGCCAAGCGCAAGGTGCCGACCAATGTGTTTGGCAGTGGCAGCGGGAGTGGCGCGCCGGTGGGCAACGACTATGAAACCAAGGCATTCATGCAGATGCTGACGCTGGATGCGGCCAAGCGACTCAGCTATGACCGCGATATGGTCAAGGAATAAACCGGCATCCCCAACCGTATCGACTTTTTGCAGGCCCGGAAAAATCCGGGCCTGTTTCTCTACATATCTCGCCCTGTTCGCTGGCGTGTCAGTTGGGCCAGCCGGTTTGGCGTGCGATAATATCGGTTTTTAAGCCGAGCCAGCCACGTGACCACTTTCGCTGATCTCAACCTTTGCCCGGAACTCATGCATACGCTGGAAGAGCTGGGGTATAAGACACCGACGCCGATTCAGGCGCAGGCGATTCCAAAAGTGCTGGAAGGCCGGGACCTGATTGCCGAAGCCCAAACCGGCACTGGCAAAACCGCCGCGTTTACCCTGCCGATGATCCAGCGCCTGAGCCGCACGCCGGTTGAGGGTGAGTATCATCATATTCGTGGACTGGTGCTGGTCCCCACCCGAGAACTGGCCGTGCAGGTCGGCGATAATGGCCTGGCCTATGGCCAGCTGCTGGGCATGCGGGTGATCTCCATTTTCGGCGGCGTACGTTTTGATAACCAGATCCGCAAGATGAAGCGAGGCGCCGATATTCTGGTGGCCACACCGGGGCGTCTGCTGGACATGCTCAAGCAGAAAAAGCTGTCGCTTGCACAGTTGGAAATGCTGGTGCTGGATGAAGCGGACCGCATGCTCGATCTGGGCTTTATCAACGATATCCGTCAGTTGCTCGGTTACATGCCTGAGCAGAAGCAGACCCTGCTGTTTTCCGCGACGCTCAATGGCTCGGTGGAAGCCCTGGCTGAAGCCCTGTTGCAACAGCCTGAGCGGATTCAGGTGGCTCGCCGGAATACCGCCAGCCAGCAGGTCAAACAGAGCGCTTATGCGGTCACCAATGCTGATAAAACCGATGTGCTTCTGTATTTGATTCGTGGCGGCAACTGGCAGCAGACGCTGGTGTTTACACGAACCAAGCGGCGCGCCGACCAGGTGGCCGAAGAGTTGCAGCAGGAAGGTATCAGTGCGGTGGCCATCCATGGCGACCGGCATCAGCGTGATCGTCTGGCCGCACTGGAGGCTTTTACCCAGGGTGAAGCTTCCGTGATGGTGGCAACCGATGTGGCGGCACGAGGGCTGGATATCGAAGCGCTGCCACAGGTGGTGAATTATGACCTCCCCAATCAGCCCGAAGCCTATGTGCACCGCATTGGACGCACCGGCCGTGCGGGGCTGAAGGGCTGGGCCGTGTCACTGGTGGCCCCGGAGGAGCGCCGCTTCCTGAAAGGCATTTCGGATCTGATCGGCAAGTCGCTGCAGGTACAGCCCGTACCGACGCTGGAGAACGGGCAGCTGGTTGAAAGCGGTGCTCAGGCTGTGACCGGCAAACGCAAGGGGACCAAACCCTCTGCCAGGAAAACCAGCAAGCCGACCACCAACGCGGTTGATACTTCCGCTGACAAGCCGGCCAAGCCCAAACGTTCAGCGGGTCGTCGTTCTCTTTTTGGTGGTTAACCAGGCTGCCGCTTATTGGGTATCCAATATGCGACCAAGGAAGGAGCCTGTTTAGTTGAATCCAGCGGGCTACCGCTGCAAGATGTAGGAAAAAGTCTTGGTATACTGCCCATGACGGTTTCTGCTTACTTCAGCAGGAAATGGATTGTCCGCTGTTTCATTCTCGCACTTGCCTACTTTGTGGCCGGCATCATTGGTCTGTCGGTACCCTTTATCGATAGCCATATCACGTTGATCTGGGCTCCCACCGGTATAGCGGTTGCCGCTCTGTTACGCTGGGGTATGTCGCTTTGGCCCGCATTGGGGGCTGGGGCGTTTGTTGTAAACCTGTGGATCGGCAGCTCTCCCGGGCTGGCACTGGGCATTGCCGTTGGCAATACGCTGGGGCCTTTGCTGGCAGTCAGCCTGTTGCAGCGTTTCCATTTTAATATCGACCTCAAGCGGCGCCGAGACCTGCTATTGTTCCTGAGTTGTGCAGTCTTTGGCGGCATGGCGCTGACTGCATCCAACGGTGTGTTTCAGCTTTGGTTCGCAGGCGTTATTCCTGACCCGGAGGTCGCGGCAGCCTGGGCCGTCTGGTGGTTGGGTGATGCCATGGGCGTTCTGGTCTGCGGTGTGCCCCTGCTGACATTCGACTGGGCCAGGTTGAAACGCTCGCTGCAGCCGCAGCGCCTGCTGGAGTTGGGACTGGCATTTTCCCTGCTGATCATCTCCGGTGTTCTGATCTTCAACGGGCCGGTAAATAACGCGGCTCTGTACCATCCAGTGTTGTATCTGCCCTTTCTGCTGCTGGCCTGGTTGGCCATACGAGGGGGGATTGCCGTTGCGTCTACAGCTGCTCTGCTGCTCTCGATTCAGGCCGTGTGGGCGACCTCTCAGGGCATAGGCCCCTTCCAGTCCAATGATGTGCATTTCAGCCTGGCCATGTTGTGGGGCTATATGGTGTCGGCAACCGTCATCCCCATGCTGATCACCATTTTGATTGGCGAGCTGGTGGAAAGCCGGCGGGCACTGCAGCAGAGTGAAGCGCGTTACCGTCAGCTGCTGAGTAATTCGCCTTCCGGCATCCTGAATTATGACGCCGACCTGATTGTCACTTTCTTTAACACCCGGTTTGCAGAAATCATGCATGCCCCTGAGGGGTACCTGCAGGGGTTGGACTGTCATACGCTGAGGGATTCCCGTGTTATCCCCACCATGGAAAAGGCCTTAAAAGGTGAAACATCCAGCTATGAAGGCCCTTACAGCACGTCTTACAGTGGTGTGGCTATCTGGATCTCGCTCAAGTGTGCCCCGGTGTTTGATGCCAAGGGCCGTATCACGGGCGGAATAGCGCTGGTCGAAGATATCACGGCACGCAAGCAGGTCGAGCAGGCCCTGTTCAAGTTCAAGTTCTTCAGTGATAACGCCAGTGATATGCACATGCTGGTGGATGACCAGACCTGTATTCGTTATGCCAACCGTCTGGCCTGTGAAACCCTGGGATATACCCAATCCGAGCTTCAGGGAATGAGCATTCCGGATATCGATCCGCACTTTTCCCGGGTGCAGGTTCAGGAAGTTGTTGAGCGCAGTAAAGCCGGGCCGATTTCCTCCTTTGAAACCGAGCACAGCCGACGTGACGGCTCTCTGATACCGGTCGAGATCACGGCCAGGGCGCATGAGTTTAACGGCGAATGGCTCTGCTTTACCTCGGCCAGGGATATCAGTGATCGCAAGGCACTTGAGGCCCGTGCCCGACGCCAGCGGGATGGCCTGGCGGCACTGAACGAAGTAGCGGCCCTGACCCACCTGTCCTTACAGGAGCAGCTCCGTGAAGCCCTGGTGATCGGCAGTCGTTACTACGGCCTTGAATTTGCCATTGTCAGTCGGGTAGAAGGTGATAACTACACGGTTTTGGCACAGGTAGCGCCGCCGGATAGCCTCTCGGATGGACAGACGTTTCCTCTGGCAGATACATACTGCGATATTACGCTCAAATCCGGCGATGTCTTCGTAACCGAAAATATGGGGCACTCCAGCCACAGTGACCACCCCAGTTATGAAAACTTCGGCCTGGAAACCTATTTGGGCGCGCCGGTACATGTGGGTAAGGAGCTGTATGGTACGGTCAACTTCTCCAGTCCTGCTCAGTATGAGCGTGTATTTGATGAAGGGGATCGCGAGTTCATGCGCCTGCTGGCACGCTGGATCGGCTCTGTCATTACCCTTAATCAGAACCGTGAAGCACTGGCTGCGCGCGAGGCCTGGTTACAGACGATCATCGAAACCGAACCGGAGTGTGTGAAAGTTGTTTCCCCTGAAGGCAAACTGCTACAGATGAACCAGGCAGGGCTCAGCATTCTGGAAGCGGAAAGCGTGGAGCAGATCAACCAGATTGGCCTGATGGCATTTGTTGATGAGCCCTTCAGAGAGGCTTTTGAGGAGCTCAGTACCCGTGCGTTACAACAGGGTGACTCGGGTTCTCTGGAGTTTACCATTACGGGGCATCATGGCCGTGTACGCTGGCTGGACACACATGTAGCACCCTTGCGGGATAACACCGGACAGATCGTTTCGGTGTTGTCGGTAACACGTGATATTACCCAGCTGAAGGAACAGCAACAGAAACTGGAGCTGTTGGCGCATTATGACAGCTTGACCGGCCTGCCCAACCGAACTCTGCTGGCTGAGCGCATGCAGCGTGAACAGGCGCTGTCACATCGAAACGGCTCCGGCTTTGCCATTTGCTACATGGACCTGGATGGCTTCAAGCCTATCAATGACGAACTGGGCCATGATGCCGGTGACAGTATCCTGAAAGTAATCGCTCAGCGTTTACAGTGGGTATTGCGCGAGGTGGATACTGTCTCCCGTTTGGGCGGTGATGAGTTCGTGCTGATTCTAAGCGATACCCGCTCGGCCAGTGCCTGCGTGCCGGTACTCGATCGGGTGCTGGCGGCCATTGCCGAGCCGATTACCGTCAGCGGCCAAAACCGTCAGGTTTCGGCCAGTATCGGTTTGGCGCTTTATCCCGATGACGGGGACGACCCTGAAACACTTCTCCGGCATGCGGATCAGGCCATGTATCAGGCCAAGGGGCAGGGTAAAAACCGCTACTGCGTTCATGGTGTCGGCACGCCTGAGCCCTCCCTTGACGACTCTGAGCGTGTACACTAGGCGCTTTTGCAACGCGCTCATTAGAGTAGAGTGGGCTCATCAGAGCCAAGTACAAAAGGGAGATCAGGGCGATGACGCCAGCGATCAATACGGCGCGCAAGGCCAGGGTTCAGCATCAGGTACACGAATATCAGCATGATGCATCCAGCGAATCTTACGGCACGGAAGCGGCTGAAAAACTGGGGCTTTCCCCGGCAGAGGTGTTCAAAACACTGGTGGTCAGCCTGGATGGTAAAACCCTGGCAGTCGGTATCGTGCCGGTCAGTGGTAAGTTGAATCTCAAACAGATTGCCAAGGCTGCTGGCGCGAAAAAAGCGGCCATGGCCGATCCCGCAGATGTGGAGCGCTCCACAGGATACGTCATGGGAGGCGTCAGCCCCCTGGGGCAGAAAAAGCGCCTGGCGACATTTATCGATGCCAGTGCTCAGAAACTCGACAGCATGCATGTCAGCGCCGGGCGGCGGGGGCTGGAAATTGAGCTGGCACCAGACGATTTGGCACGCCTGACATCGGCCCGCTTCGCGCCGATCGCCGGTTAAAGACTGCCACCGCTCACGCCGTCAGATATCATTCACAGGCTGACGTTCGGCTTCGCTTGGCATACACTCAAGCCTCTACAACCACATCGGAGCTTGCAGAATGGAGATGCTTCCCGATCAGGACACCCTGAGAAGCCTGGTACAGCACGCGGTACTGGCACCTTCCAGCCATAATACCCAGCCCTGGTTGTTCCACATTGAAGACCGCGCGGTGCAGCTGCATGCAGATCCGTCCCGTGCACTCCAGGTGAACGACCCAGAGGGGCGAGAGCTGCTGATGAGCTGTGGTTGTTCCCTGTTTAACCTCAGGGTTGCCGCAACGCATGCGGGGTGGAGCTATAACATCCAAATGTTTCCTGATCCTGAACGGCCTGATTATCTGGCACGTTTTGAGCTGGATGAAGATGAGTTGTCCTGCGACCTGAGCCCGCTGTTTGATGCACTTCTACTGCGGCGAACCTACCGCAATCGTTTCCAGAAGCGCCAACCCACGGAAGACGTTCTGAACCGACTGGGCGAAGTCGCGAAACTGGAAGGGGCCTGCCTGACTCAGGTGGATGAAAAGCGCCGGGATGCGGTCATTGACCTCGTGCGTGAGGGGGATAACCGCCAGTGGCAAAACGAAGACTGGCGCAGGGAACTGGCTGAGTGGCTGCATGGCAGTCGCAAAGGGGATGGCCTTGCCGTGCCGGGGCTGGTGGCTCCGCTGGTGCGAGGTGTTGTCCGTCGTTTCGATATGGGAAAAAGTGTGGCCTCCCAGGATGACCTCCTGGCTTCGGAATCGCCGCTTCTATTACTGCTCTCTACCCGTGAAGACCGTCGCGATGCCTGGGTCAGAGCCGGGCAGGCCCTGCAGCGGCTTCTGCTGGAAGCGCAACGTGAAGGCTTGCAGGCGTCCTACCTTAATCAGCCGATTCAGGTACAGGCACTGAGGCCGCAGCTGCAGGCGCTCTTTGATAGCCAGGGGCATCCGCAGATGCTGATGCGCATGGGCTACCCGGAAGAAACGCTGACAGCTTCGCCGCGACGTCCGGTGGAAGATGTGATCCGCGCATGAAAAAGCCCGTCAAGTGACGGGCTTCTGAGATCAGTGACCGGTATTCAGGCGTGTCACTGATTGTGTGTTGGCGTCCACCTGCTCCGGCGCCAGCCAAGTCTGCTTGTAGTCAAAGTCTTCATACAGTTTCAACTGGTCATCATAGTGCGGCGAAGGCGTGCCATCTGGCGCGATAAACCCGCTTTGGCCTGGCGCTACCACCTCATGGGTCTGCACCTGCTGACCGTTAAACACCACCAGATTGTTTTCGGTGCCACGGTTCATGGCGATATGCGTTTGTTTCTCCTCGTCTTTACCTGCCTGAGGCATGCCCAGGAAGTTGTTGGTGAAGAAGCGCATGGGCACGACCGGCAGTTTCCAGTTGGCCGGGTCATCACCATGCTTCTGTTTAACCTTCTTCAGGGCGTTGTCCAGACTGGACAGGAGCAGTTCATTGGCCGAGCGGCCATTGAGGAAATCGTAGCTCTGTTCAACGCCCGCATCCTTGCCTCGCAAGGCCTGCAAAAGAGCCTTGGTGCCCGGCTGGATATTCACGCTGGAACGCAGCGGTGACTCTGGAGAGGGGTACCCGGCGGAGGCATACCAGTTGAAGAAATTGCCCGGAATATCGTCTTTGAAGGTCAGGGCCAGCATCTCGGGCAACCAGGCCTGAAACAGCGCGGTGGCCGCTTCGTCGTAGAAACCGTCCCGATCCTTGTCATGACTGGTCATGGCCCAGTCCAACAGCAACTGCACGGCCTTGCGGCGTTCGTCTTCTGTATTCAGACCACGGGTGGCCTGATCCAGGTAGGGGATGAAATAGCCCGCATTAACGTCGGCGTAGGATACATCTTCCATCATCTGCTTCACGTCTTCAGCCGTGAATCGATCTTTTGAATCCATGATGGCACGCATGGTGTCCACGCGATCCGCTTCGCTCCAGGAGTACCAGAACATGTCCGGGGCGATGAAATCGTCAGCCGGCTTGTTATTCCAGTTGGCGATATAACCGGAGCTGGGGTTATACACCTGAGGGTTGCGCTCGAACGGCTTGATGCCCAGCCATTCCTGATCGCCCTCGCCGGAAGCTGGCAGGCGGTTATCATGGCCCGGCTTGCGCTCAGGGTACTTACCGGTGAAGGCATAACCGATATTGCCCTGTTGGTCGGCGTAGTAGAAATTGATGTTGAAGGCGCTGCGAGCCGCCTGTTTCAACCAGTCGGCGTGATTGCTCGCCTGCCCCTGGCGGGTCCAGGCCATTAGCGTTTCAATTTCACGACCCTGCCAGGCACGTTTCTTGGCGTAGGCAAGGTTCTGGGCATCGTCCCGGCTGATCAACAGACCGTGTACGGTTTTATATACCTTCAGCTCGACTGGATCGGCACCTTTTACCTGAATGGTTTCGGTGCGCACTTCCATTGGGCGGTATCGACCCTCAAACAGGTACTCATTCGGGTTTTCCGGGTTCAGCGTTTCGCGGTAGATATCCACCACATCACCCGCGCCCCAGGTACTGCCCCAGGCGATATCGGCGTTGTTGCCGAACAGAATGCCGGGGTAGGCGAAGGGGGTGTTACCCACCAGATCAAACCCGGCACCGTGCAGGCCGATGGAATAGGTGTAGGCCGGGTTGTACCAGCCAAACTGGGGACCATTCAGCAGGATACTGTTGGCGCCTTTGGCCTTGTCTTTGCCGACCACAATCATATTGGAGGTCTGGGGGTAACCGGCCACACCGGTGAGGCCGAAGTCACGGAATTGCTGAGCATTGTAGTGCTGAGCTTCTGCCAATGCGAGGTTCAGCACGCCGCCATCCTGACCAATTGCCAGGCGCGCAATATCGGCCTCTGTCTTATCTGAAATGGATGGGCGCTGGGCCAGTTCCACATGGCGTTTGTCAAAGGTGCCTGACCAGTCGCCCTTGGGCACAGTTGTGGGTGCGCTGGGGTCGTTCAGGGGATTGAGCTGGTTGAAGATGGCCCAACCATCGGTTTCGCCATGTTCCTTGATCAGTGCATCCAGCAGTTGCTGGTTTTCGATCTCGGTGTTGTAGTCACCAAAGCGGTTGCCCATGGAGCCGACAAAAATCATTGCCACATCGAAGGCTGTCCAGGCTTCGGGGACGAAGTCATTATCGTGGAACTGCTTGGCCAGCAGGCTATCCTGTTTAGACAGAACCTGCTCGATCCAGGCGTTCATACCGGCGGCATAGCCATCCAGAATGGCGCGATCATCGGTACTCAACGCATCGATCTGGCGCTGGATGGAAGTCGGGTCGTAGTTGCGGCGAATTTTCTTGTCGTACTCGACATAGTCCGTCCCCAATACTTCCGCCATACGCCCCTGGGTTGAGCGTTTGGCGATTTCCATCTGATACAGGCGGTCTTGCGCCACGGCATAGCCATAGCCGTAGAAAAGATCGTGTGTTGTTTCAGCATAGACATGAGGTACGCCCCAGGTATCACGTTTGATGGTGATTTCGCCGGCATCGGCAAACAGGGGCAGGGCCGCCAGAATGGCGGTCGACAGCGCGGTGCGTGTCATTTTATTTGGCATGGTTTCACCTCTGTCACGAGGCGAATCAAAGCTTGTCTGAGATACAGCATCATTGCGCCTCGCGGGTTTCTTGTTGTTATATGCGTGTCACTCTGAGTAACGATCTCACCTTAGCAATCCGTATTTTGATAATTAATGACGGATATTTTCTCTATTTTTGTATCAGGTGAAACAATGCTTAACCTGCGCGATTTCGAAGCCTTTGTTGCCCTGGCCCGGCAACTGCATTTTCAGGACACTGCAGACCGGATGAATATATCGGCTGCCACACTGAGCCGTATTATTAGCAGGGTAGAGGAAAAGGTGGGAACGCGCCTGTTTGACCGGACGACCCGCTCGGTCAGTCTGACGGTGGCTGGTCAGGCGTTTCTGGTCGAGGCCGAGCAACTGCTGAAACAACAAAAGCGGGCCATGCAGGTAGGCCAGGAAATTGGCCAGGGTATCACCGGGCATCTCAAGCTGGGATATGGTGGTGCTGCCATGGAAACCTTTCTGCCCAGCATGTTGAGTCGGTTTCGTGCCCGCTTCCCGCGCGTTCGCATTGACCTGAACCTGTTACCGATCAGCGTACAAGAGGAAGCGTTATTGGCACGGGAGCTGGATATCGGTTTCTTCAGCGGCAGCACCCGTAACAGTGAGCTGAGAATGGAGCTGTGCCATCGTGAACCCTTGCTGTTGATTATGGCCGAAGAGCATCCGCTCAGTGCCAGGACCAGTATTCGGCTGGCGGATTTGGCACCTTACGGCTTTGTGTTTGGCAAGCGGGAAAAGTGGGTCAATGTGTATGACCGCTTTCTGGACGCCTGTGGCCAGCATAACCTGGATATTCGTGTTGAATATGAAGCCGATGATGTGGCCAGTGTCATGGGGGTTGTGGCTGCCAGCGACTTGTTAAGCCTTTTCCCGGAGGGAAACCCGTTGATGCGGCGCCGGGGCATCGTTTGGCGGGCGCTGGATGATTTCAGCGATGAGAGTCAGATCAATGGCATTTGGCGCCGCGATAACGATAACCCTGTGCTGAGGCACTGGTGGGCCTTGATGCATGAATGAGAGGGCAAGACGAAAGGCTTGCCTTTGGGTACTCCGGCGCAACTAAAGGCTGGCTGTTAAGCCTTGTGCGCATCTTCCAGGTTTTCCAGCCATTGCATCAACAGTTGTTCCAGCTGGTCGGACTGCACGGCTTTTTCAATCAAGACGGCCTCCTGCTGCAGCAAATGTTCGGTCACTTCCTCGATCAGTGCTTTTCCCTTGGCCGTGAGAGCAACCAGCCGGCTGCGCGCGTCTTCAGGGTTGGCCGGACGCTCAATCAGGCCTTTATCCTCCAGACGCACCAGAATCTTGGTCATACCGCCCGAACTCACCAGCAGTTTTCGATACAGCTCTGTGGGTGTGATCCGGTAAGGCTCGGGGCTGTTGCGCAGGGCACAGAGGGTCTCAAACTCGGCACCTTGCAGTGAGTACTGTTTGAATAAGCCATCGGCCAGGGTGCTCAGGTGTTCGTGCAACCGGTAGATTGCGGGGGCAATGGAGCTGACACCCTCGGTAGACTCCGGCCAGTGTTGTTTGGAGCTATCGAACAGTTCGGTGAAGCTGATACGTTCACGGGGCATGCTTGACTCCCTCTTGTCTTTATCTTCCCAGGAAGATAATATCACGCCAAAGTATCTTTCTGGGAAGATAGCTGTATGTCTTGGGTATATTTGATCATGGCCGGCCTGTTTGAAGTCGGCTTTGCAGTGGCGTTGAAGCAGTCCGAAGGCCTCAGTAAGTTGTGGCCATCGTTGATGTTTGTATTCCTTGGCGGTTGCAGCTTTTTTCTGCTGACGCGGGCCATGGCGAGCATTCCACTGGGCACTGCCTATGCCATCTGGACCGGAATCGGTGCGGTGGGCACGGTGCTGGTGGGCATCCTCTGGTTCGGTGATCCCGCCGGTGGGCTGCGCTTGCTGTTTCTGGCATTACTGCTCTGCTCGCTGGTCGGGCTGAAGCTGGTGTCTTGACGGTTATGGGACCGGCCCTTGCCATGCAAAGGGCCAGTCGGGTTTGTGGTTTGTATGCCTGTCAGACTTTGAAACGTTGCATCAGTTCACTGAGTTGCGCCGCGAGGTCAGCCTGACGGGTAGAGTGATTGGCCACATCGGAGGAGACCCGGTTAACCTCGGTGGCTGCGCCATGAATGGCTTCAATATTAACGTTAATGCTTTCGGATACCTGGTGCTGCTCTTCGGCGGCACTTGCGATCTGGGTTGCCATGTCGGTGATCTGATCCACTGACAGTTTGATACTTTCAAACGCTTCATGCGCCTGAGCTGAAAGGTCTACAGCCTTTGACGACTGTGTCTGGCTGGCTTCCATGGTAGTGACCACCTGTGTCGTGCGCTGGTTCAGGCGGTCAACCAGTGAACCGATCTCTTCTGTCGAAACCTGTGTCCGTTGTGCCAATGATCGTACTTCATCAGCCACCACGGCAAAGCCCCGCCCGGATTCACCTGCGCGCGCGGCTTCGATGGCGGCATTCAATGCCAGCAGGTTGGTCTGCTCGGCGATCCCGCGAATCACTTCAAGAATGTTGTTTATCTGGGCTGTTTCCTGCTCCAGTTCGTGAATGTGGGTGACCGAACGGGCAACCTGGTCTCCCAGTTCACGCACGCCCTGTTCGGTCTCGGATATGACGCGTTTACCTTGTTCGCTGGCTTCCTGACCCGCCTCCGCTGCATCTGCCGTACGTGCGCAACTGCTGGCGACTTCGTTCGCCGTTGCCGACATCTCGTTTACGGCAGCGACCATGGTTTCAACTTCCCTAACCTGATTTTCACTGGCGCGATCGACCTCACGAACACTGTTCTGCGCCAGGGAGGATACCTGAGCAATTTCCTCCGCACTGCGGTTTACCTGGCTGACCAGCGCTTGCAGGGAGTCAAGGAAGTGGTTGAACCAGGTAGCCAGTTCACCGGCTTCATCGCGGCTGACAACCGGCAGTCGTCGGGTCAGGTCGCCTTCACCCTGGGCGATCTCTTTCAGGCCATTGCTCACCAGCAGAATGGGTTTGACCAGCATGCCTGACAGCCAGAAGGCGAGAGCACAGACAAGAACCAACACCAGACAGGTAATGCCCAGCGTCGTCCACATCAGCGCTTGCGCCGGTGCCAGGATTTCATGGCGGGGCATCAGTGCGATCATCTTCCAGCCAAGTGATTGGGAGGTGAGAATCCGGGCACTGTAATCAACGCCATCTATGCTGACGCGCAGCAAACCAGAGTCAGTCTGTTGGAACTGCCGGTAGGCCTCCCCCTGAAGTTCCCGGATGTTTTTGAAGTTGTGGTCAGGCTGGGCAGCATCTACCAGTACGGTACCCGTGTCCTCAATCAGTATCAGGTAGCCCTCTTCTCCTAGCTTTACTTCCTGTGCCATATCGGTAAGCGAGGACAGGGAAACATCTGCTGACATCACGCCCACGATCTGTCCGTTCTCATTCTCGACTGTCCGTGCCACTGAAACCAGGGTGACATCATCGCCGGCCCAGTAATAGGCGTTTTGCACATCGACCTTGCCGGGCGTTGACATAGCTCCCTTGTACCAGGGACGTGTACGAGGGTCATAGCCGGCCGAAATCTTGCCTTCAGGCCACTGGACGATGCCACCCTGTGCCGTACCGATGTACACATAATTGAATCCGGGGTGTGTTTCACCGAAGAGTGCCAGCTTGTTGTAAATGTCGGTTTCCAGGCCGCCTGCCTGTGATGGCCGCATCATCATCTCCGGCCCATCCTTGTAGCTGGTGATACGTTCATCAACCTGGCCAAGGAGCGGGGAGAGTGCGAGGTTACTGATATCTTTCCTGATATCCTCGAAAAAACTGGTGAAAAAGTCATCAACAGCGCCGAGTTTCTGTTCACTCAGCTCGACAAAACGTTCTTCAGCAGCGTTTCGCTCCTGAATAATACTGTAGGCGGATAGCAGTACGCTGGGTACCAGAGTTGTAACCACGAAAGCGAGCATCAGTTTTCGTTTTATTTTCATTGCAGGTGCGCTCAGCAGGTTTGGATAGAGCCGTCCTTGTAAAAGCTTCCGATGTCGGAAATGTCCAGATTCTGCTTATAAGATAGTCAATGTTGCGGTTCGTCAACAAAAATAGTGCATCCAGTATTAAAAGCTTTGTGCGGTTGTACATAGGCCCCTTGGAGTGGGAATCACGCCTCTATTGCAGGGTAAGGGAGGGCTGTCAGGTGGAAACGGGGGATGAAGAACCAAGCAGCACAGGCGGGTTGGGCATGAACGTTTTCCTGCTGTCATCTTTCTTGGTCCTCCGATTGGCAAATGGCCTCGGAACATCGAGATGTCAGCGTGTTTCAAGCACCATCGGAAGCCGGGTGTAAACCCAGGCACTTTGCCCGTCGGCCAGTGTCATTTCAGTGCGTTCATAACGAATGCCCAGCCGTTCATAACGATCCAGATCGATCAGGTTTTCCCCTGTCACGACCATAAGCTGGCCTGGTGTATGTGCGCCGGCCTGTGGCACCAGGTTCAGGCCGTCCCGATAGTAGCCCTTCAATTGGGCTGGCCGGGTATCAATCTGCTCACCGGTAACCAGCCACCGGACCCAGCCTTGTGTGAGTGTGCCATACACAAATACTCGATACTCTTCAGTGGGGATAACTGCAGGCAGTCCGGCGGGCATTTTGTAACCCCAGGGGCTCAGCAGGTTATACCAAAGCCAGGCAAGGAAGAGGCAGAGGGCCAGTACAGGCAGCAGAAGCAGTGTTCGGATTCGTCTGTTCATATGGCTTGGGTACGCGGCTCTTTGGAAACTCGTTCAGACCCATGATGGACCAGAGGAGTGTGTGTTTGAAGGGGCTATTCGCGCGCGGAGCGCGCTCCCACAATTGGGAGGGAGTCTGGAGCAGGGTGTGAGAGGCTGGTTCCTGGCCGAATATCAGCGGTAGCATGAGTATTCGGAGAGTGTGCATTTCGCGCGCGGAGCGTGCTCCCACAAGGCATTCAACTCAGGGTGGTTGATATGTGTGGGAGGCCAGTCCCCTGGCCGAATATCAGCGGTAGCATGAGGATTCCGAGAGTTTGAATTTCGCGCGCGGAGCGTGCTCCCACAAGTCATTCAATTCAGGGTGGTTGATATGTGTGGGAGGCCAGTCCTCTGGCCGAATGGCGGCGTTGCAAGGACTGGCTCAGGAGCAGGGTATCAGGTCAATTTGGGTCTGAAGGCGGCTTTGGCTTCTTCGCCGGTTGCCTTGGACAAGTTTTTGGCCAGGTCGCCGGCCAGTGCCTTGGATACGCGGTCATCCATGGCGTTGCGCAGCAAGCCCAGGAAGTGGGGCGGAGCAGCCATATAAAACTGGCGAATCCGGTTGTCATTCAAAGCGTGCCGAACCTGGTCGATCACCTCCTTGGCAAAGCGTTGATCCTCTGCTTCCCGGGGCGAGGCTTTTTCCTCCATGCCATGGCTGCCGGAGCCTCCGTTGGCTTGAGCACCCGGACTGTCGCTGACCAGGTCGCCGTTGTGCATGCGTGCCTCGGGATGAACAAGGGTGTGAATTTCCTCGGCTGGGTCTTTGGGGCCGTCGTGTTGAAAGATGCGTGCCTTGGCGGCATCAGCAACCAGGATCCATGTTGGCATAAACTTTCCCCCTTTTTATTCAGTTAGGTCCCACAGGTTCGACCTGCGATCTCTAAGTATCGTTCAAAATTCGGCAGAGGAAAGTCGGGGCCAAAAAGAAGGGCCGGCAAATGCCGACCCTTGATGGAGCTGAACGTCAATCCTGAAAGGATTAGAGCGCTTCGATCTTGGCGTATTGCTCCTTGAGCTTGTCGTAAGCAGCCTGGGAGTCAGCGATCTTCTCTTTCTCCTTGGCGACAACTGCTTCAGGTGCATTGGCGACAAATTTAGCGTTGGACAGCTTGCCTTCGACACGTTTGATTTCACCGGTCAGGCGATCCAGCTCTTTCTGCAGACGGGACAGCTCGGCGTCCTTGTCGATCAGGCCGGCCATGGGCACCAGTACTTCCATCTTGCCAACCAGCTGAGTGGCGGCCATAGGCGCTTCCTCGTCCGCTTCCAGCCAGGTCAGGCTGCTCAGTTTGGCCAGCTTCTTGAGGAAGTTGGCGTTGGCTTCAAGACGTACCTTGTCGTCGGCGCTGCCATGCTGGAACAGGACGTCCAGATCACGCGACGGCGGGATCTTCATCTCGCCACGGATGTTACGCACACCGGTGATCACGCCCTTGAGCCATTCGATATCGGTTTCGGCCTGAGTATCGATTTTGGCTTCGTCCGCAACCGGGTAAGGCATCAGCATCAGGGTTTCACCCTCGACACCGGCCAGTTCCTTGATGGACTGCCAGATCTCTTCGGTGATGAACGGCATCAGCGGATGGGTCAGGCGCAGGATCGCTTCCAGTACGCGGACCAGAGTACGGCGGGTACCGCGCAGGGCTTCAGCAGAGGCGTTCTCGTCCCAGAGTACGGGCTTGGACAATTCCAGATACCAGTCGCAGTACTGGTTCCAGATGAAGTCGTACAGGGTTTGAGCCGCCAAGTCGAAGCGGTATTCGTCCAGGTGTTTGGTAACGGTGGTTTCGGTGCGCTGCAGGGCGCTGATGATCCAGCGGTCCGCAGTGGACAGCTCAACATCTCCACCGTTCTGGCCGCAGTCTTCACCTTCGGTGTTCATCTGCACGTAGCGGGCAGCGTTCCAGATCTTGTTACAGAAGTTGCGGTAACCTTCCAGACGCTTCATGTCCCAGTTGATGTCGCGACCGGTAGAGGCCAGCGCCGTCAGGGTGAAACGCAGGGCGTCGGTGCCGTGGGCGGCAATGCCTTCCGGGAACTGTTTCTCGGTGCGCTTGCCGATCTTTTCGGCCAGCTGCGGCTGCATCATGTTGCCGGTCCGCTTCTCGAGCAGATCTTCCAGGCTGATGCCGTCGATCATGTCCAGCGGGTCGAGAACGTTGCCCTTGGACTTGGACATCTTGTCGCCGTTCTCGTCGCGGATCAGACCGGTGACGTACACGTTCTTGAAGGGTACCTGCGGCTTGCCGTCTTCGTCCTTCATGAAGTGCATGGTCATCATGATCATGCGCGCCACCCAGAAGAAGATGATGTCGAAGCCGGTAACCAGGGTATCGGTCGGGTGGAACGTCTTCAGACGCTCGGTGTCCTCCGGCCAGCCCAGGGTGCCGAAAGTCCACAGCGCGGAGCTGAACCAGGTGTCCAGTACGTCATCGTCCTGACGTAGTTCCAGTTCCGGATCCAGGTTGTACTTCTGGCGTGCCGCTTCTTTATCGGCAGCCACGTAGACATTGCCTTCGTTGTCGTAGAAGGCCGGGATACGGTGACCCCACCACAGCTGACGGGAGATACACCAGTCCTGAATGTCACGCATCCAGGCGTAGTACATGTTCTCGTACTGCTTGGGCACGAACTTGATATCGCCGTTTTCAACCGCTTCGATCGCCGGCTTGGCCAGAGTCTTGGCATCGCAGAACCACTGGTCGGTCAGCATCGGCTCAATGACTACGCCGCCACGGTCGCCGTAGGGCACGGTCATGTTGTTTTCTTCGATCTTCACCAGCAGGCCGGCGGCTTCCATATCAGCTACGACAGCCTTACGCGCAGCGAAGCGTTCCAGCCCCTGGTAGGCTTCCGGCAGGCTCGGATCGATTTCGCTGTTGTCGCTGCCATCGGTGTTGAAGGTCTGGGCTTCCTTACGGATATGGCCGTCCAGCGTCAGCACGTTGATCATCGGCAGGCCGCAGCGCTTGCCGACTTCGTTATCGTTGAAGTCGTGCGCCGGGGTGATCTTCACACAGCCGGTGCCTTTTTCCATGTCGGCGTGTTCGTCGGCCACGATCGGGATACGACGGCCAACCAGCGGCAGCTCGACAAACTTGCCGATCAGGCTCTGGTAGCGCTCGTCTTCCGGGTTCACCGCCACACCGGTGTCACCCAGCAGGGTTTCCGGACGGGTGGTACCGACCACGATGTGGTCTTCACCGGCCGCGGTTTTCACGCCGTCGGCCAGCGGGTAACGCAGGTACCACATCTTGCCTTTGACTTCGCGGTTCTCAACTTCCAGATCGGAGATGGCGGTGTGCAGTTTCGGGTCCCAGTTGACCAGACGCTTGCCACGGTAGATCAGCTTGTCGTCATACAGGCGGATGAACACTTCCTGCACGGCGCGGTAGAAACCGGAGTCCATGGTGAAACGCTCGGTGGGCCAGTCCACGGAGTTACCCAGACGGCGCATCTGACGCGTAATAGTACCGCCAGACTCTTCCTTCCATTCCCAGATCTTCTCGATGAAGGCATCGCGGCCCAGATCGTGACGGGTCAGTTCCTGCTCCGCCGCCAGCTTGCGTTCGACGACCATCTGGGTGGCGATACCGGCGTGGTCGGTGCCGACCTGCCACAGGGTGTTGCGGCCCTGCATGCGACGGTAGCGGGTCAGGGCATCCATGATGGTGTGCTGGAACGCGTGGCCCATGTGCAGGCTGCCGGTGACGTTGGGCGGCGGGATCATGATGCTGTAGGCGTCGCCTTCACCGGAGGGGGCAAAGTAACCTTTCTCTTCCCAGGTCTGATACCAGGATTTCTCGATCTCGTGTGGCTGGTAGGTCTTATCCATTGGGGTCCGTATCTCTGATCTTGTGGCCGCTCGGGTGGTTGCCGCGGGCGCTCGCTGCGTACGCTGTGGTACGGGGCACCGGCAACTCGGTCGAAAACCGGACATTATACAGTCTGGACGAAGCCGATTACAGAGCTGCAAACACGACGGAATCGGCTGAGCTTTCTTAGCTTCAAAGGTTAAGGCAGGGCTCTAGTTCGGGGTTGTGAGCCCCGAACTGAGTCGGTTGTCACTCTGGTGCCCCAACGCTTTTCTATATTGCTTTGGAGTATGACCAAAATAGGCAGGGGGCGTAATGTATTCACTGCTTCCATACGGATGAATTCAACACTGCCCGGTAATTGGTAACTGAGCCAGTCAAACCCACCATAAAGGACTTAGTGCAAATAAAACGGATAATATCTATTTGTACAGAGTGATTAATATCTAGGAATGTGAGCCGTAGGAGATAGGTCGCTTGGGTGGTAAGGTGTTGCTGTAAGGCTTGAAACTTATGAGGAGTTGCTCCCTATGATATGATTGCTTATTGCATCGTAAATATTATGAGGATCGGTGGTTTTCGAATTAATATTTTTTAGATTGATATTGGCACCCGTTTTATAAGAAAAGTGTGAGTGCCAATATGCTATTTTTTTTGATTTTTTAAAAGGCTAGTATCCAGTTATTTCTGGACACTGTGCAAAAAGGCAAAAAATCAGGTTTGGCTTTCTCTCGATTAGGGCTATATTGTTGTTGTATTCATATTCTATTTCTTTTAGTTTGATACCAATCTTCTCATATCCTTTTATGAGAGCTTTGGTGGCTCCAAGTCTACGATCAATAATCTCCAGCGCTGACCCAGTAATAATACCTACTGCTATTGCTGCAATAAGTGGCACGGCTGCAGTAGATCCAATGATTGCTATCGAGCCAGCGACTAGACCTGCAGCAGCAGCAGCTATTGATGCTAGACCTATTTTTATTAGATCTGATGAAAGGGTGCCTAAAAGCCTACTTAAAGTATATCCATCTTGAATAAGGTAATCAAAAACCTCTAGGCCGCTAGACAGGATGAAACTAATAACAAAGCCTGATTTTGCTGACTCAACTATACCCTTGGGGCCAATGGCAAGCCTAACGACATCAGGATTGTTAACTAAATATTTTGTTCCCTTGAGGATTTTTCTTTCGCCTGGATACCCTTTAAAGATAACGTATTTTTTTCCGTTGGAATACGTTCTTATTTCCACTTTCTCTGCAGAAAATCCAAGCTCTTTTATTATCCTGGCGGCTGTTATTGAATCTAATGTCGCTGCTGTATAGGACTTCAAGTTTCCCTTTGTATGTTGGTATTCTTGGGTAAGTGTAAGAGCTTCTATAACGTGAATGACTGTTTCATTTTGTCTTAAGTCTTTTTCCAGCTTCTGTTCATAATTCATCTTCACATATCCTTGTGGCTTTAAATTGAAAAGCTATTTATTTGCAAATAAAATCTTTTTGTATTGAGGAAAGTATTTTGTTTGCCTTGTCTTTATTTTTGTTTTGCGTTATGCCTTTGCAATAAAAATAACCCGTCATTAATTTTGCTTCGACATTTCCCAGTTCTGAGGCTTTCTGGTAGTGGTTAAATGCAAGAAGTAAATTTTGGTTTTCTAAAAGTCCTTCGTCATATATTTTTGCCAATCTATAATGTGCGTAAGCATCACCTTCTTTAGCTTTTTTTTTCCATTTTTCAAGAATGTCTATTGGTGCGTTGTTTTTACTGTCTATAAAAGATATATCTACCCCTCTATGTCTCTCAATTTTCTTTGACTTTCGTTCCCAGTCTATAGACTTAATTATGTTTACTTTTACACCAAGTCCTAAGCGATAAGACCTTGACAAGGGTGGCATTGCGGGGGGGAAGCCGTTTTCTGCTGCTTGTTTATAATTGCTAAAAGATTGGTGTTCGTCTCCATTTATTTCAGATATTAACGCCAAGTAGTAGTATTCTTCTCCATCGCAACAGCCAAGTATTGAACTTATTATTTCTTTTGATTTTTTTGTTTCTCCAGCGTAATAAAGCTCTTTAGCATTTTCTAGTTTGGCTTCAGTGAATGCTAAAGATGAAATTGAAAATGTAGATAACAGAAAAAAAATCAAAAGATATTTTTTTGAAATCATGAAGTTACCCTTTTTAAAATCAGGAAAGTTTGTTGTTTGAAATTGGTTTTTGGAGTTTTAGATATTTTTGATGAGTCTATATGACTCTCATTGAGTCTTGTGTAGTTAATAAGAAATATCTGTATAAGAAGAAGGAGGGTGATAAGTCTTTGTTTATTAGCAATAAACGAAAAAAGGCCTTGATAAGGCAAAAAATAGGAGACAGCTTGCCCTCACTCAGGGCGTTAATTTGATTGGCTCTGATCATCACTCATTCCTTGAGTTGGCCGTGTTTACCTTGTCCGATACCATCCGAATGTTAGCATAACTAGTCCTCGAATCTATCCTTGTGCTTGCAGCTGTTGCAATGGGTGGAGACAATGTCGGTTCAGGTAACCACGGGATATGGAAAGTGGTGGAAACGAACGAACCGAGAGTACTGCAAAAATCAGATGGTCTTGTTTTGACGGGGGCATGGACCCTTGCTCAACACGGCGTATTGAAGCGCCTTTTGGCGGCAACGCCAGCGCCCGATGCAGATGTATCGCTGGAAGCGATAACCGAGCTGGATACGGCTGGTGCCACCCTGTTGGGCAACTGGCTGGGCGTCGAGCGGCTGGGTGAGCTGGTACAGCAACAAAACCTGACACCGGAGCGCCGGGCGCTGCTGGAAACGCTGGTCAAGGCGATGGGGCGGCCGCAGCCAGAACCTCCGCCGGAACCCGGGCGTATTACGCAGATGCTTGAGTTTCTGGGCCGTAACACCCAGAGCCTGGGGCAAAAGTGGTGGTTGCAGAGCGGCTTTATCGGTCTGGTGCTGCAGGCAACACTGGGCATTATGTTCCGTCCGGCCCGTTGGCGTCTGACGGCGCTGGTGAACCAGATTCATCAAACCGGCTTTAATGCGGTACCAATCGTTGCCTTGTTGACCTTCCTGGTCGGTGCCGTAGTCGCCTTTCTGGGCGCGACGGTCCTGAGCGAATTCGGGGCCGAAATCTATACCGTTAACCTGGTGGCCTACTCCTTCCTGCGTGAATTTGGTGTGCTGCTGACCGCAATCCTGCTGGCAGGCCGAACGGCCAGTGCGTTTACTGCCCAGATCGGTTCCATGAAGGCCAATGAGGAGCTGGATGCGCTGCGCACACTGGGCCTGAACCCCATCGAATTGCTGGTCATTCCCCGCGTGCTGGCGCTGATGCTGACCCTGCCGTTACTCACCTTTGTCGCCATTATTTCCGGCCTGACGGGTGGTGCGCTGGTATCCCTGGTATCGCTTGGCATACCGCTGGATCAATATCTTGGCATTCTGGCCGATGTGGAGCTCAGGCACTATCTGGTCGGTTTGGCCAAGGCGCCCATGTTTGCCTTTGTAGTCGCCACCATCGGTTGTCTGGAGGGTTTCAAGGTCAGTGGCAGTGCCGAGTCCGTGGGCCGGCACACCACCTCCAGCGTGGTGCAGTCGATCTTTATGGTCATCCTGCTGGATGCCCTGGCAGCAATGTTCTGCATGGAGATGGGCTGGTGAGTCGAACAAGCATCATTGAAGTGCGCGGGCTGTGTAACCGCTTTGGCCGCAACTCCGTTCATGAGGATCTGGACCTGGACCTGTATCGGGGCGAGATCCTCGGTGTTGTCGGCGGTTCGGGTACCGGTAAATCGGTATTGTTGCGCTCCATCGTTGGTCTGAATCGGCCTGTGGCCGGTGAGGTAAGGCTATTTGGCCAAAACCTGCTGGCATTGCCGGCAGCCGAACGCTCTCGTCTGGAGCAGAGGTTGGGCGTGTTGTTTCAGGGCGGCGCCCTGTTCAGCTCACTGACGGTACGGGAAAATGTCGCCCTGCCGCTGATCGAACATGCGGGCCTGTCCCGAAGGGATGCCGAGGAGCTGGCTGAGGTCAAACTGGCCCTGTCCGGGCTGGCGCCTCATGCGGGCGACCTTTACCCTGCGTCCCTGTCCGGCGGCATGGTCAAACGTGTTTCCCTGGCACGTGCGCTGGCACTGGACCCGGATGTGGTATTCCTGGATGAGCCCACGGCGGGGCTTGATCCTATCGGTGCGGCCGCCTTCGATCAGTTGATACTGACGCTGAGAAATGCGCTGGGACTGACCGTGTTTATGGTAACCCACGATCTGGACTCGCTCTGGACCGCCTGTGATCGCATCGCAGTGCTGTCGCAAAAGCGTGTGCTGGTGGCTGATGAGCCGGCCAAGGTTGCTCAATACGACGATCCCTGGATTCGGGATTATTTCAACGGCCCACGCGGCCGTGCTGCCTATCAGGCAGTGCAGGAGAGTTGATATGGAAACACGCGCACATCACGTGATAATCGGTCTGTTTACCCTTTTCGGGTTGCTGGCGGCACTGGCTTTCGGTGTCTGGCTGGTGAAGTCGGGCAAGCAGCAGGAAACGCATGCCTATCGGGTGGTATTTGAGGAAGCCGTCACCGGTTTGGTGGTTGGCAGCCTGGTGCAGTACAACGGTCTACGTGTGGGCGAAGTCCGCCAGCTGCAGCTGGATCCCAAGAACCCGCGCCGCGTGTTGGCCGATGTGGAAGTCAGTGCCGCCACGCCGATTAACCAGGCGACTCAGGCCCGTCTGGCCATCGCCAACATCACCGGCGCCGCCAATATCCTGTTGACCACGGATAATTCCCAAGCTCCTCCCATCGACCAGATGGCCGATGGCATGCCGGTCATTCTGGCCGAGCCCTCGGCAATCGGTACGTTGCTGGGAAATAGTGAAACGCTGTTCAGTAACGTCAATGCGCTGGTTGAACGGGGTGCGGAGCTGATGTCGAAGGAAAACATCGACCGCATCGGCCGCATCATCCATAACCTGGAACAAGTAACGGGCGAACTGGCCGAGTCTCGTACCGGTGTGGGTGAAACGCTGGATGAATTGACCCAGGCGGCGCGCGAGGCCCAGGCGGTCATGCGCGGTGCCCAGACCCTCTTGAGCCATGCGGATGAAATGCTGACACGCCAGGGCGGCCCCATGCTGGCAGAAGGGCAGCGCGCCATGCAGGCGCTGGCCAGTACCGGTGAGCAGTTGGATCAGCTGTTGAGCCGCAATGGTGGTGCTTTGGATAAGGGCCTGCAGGGTGTCAGTGAAATCGGGCCGATGGTGCAGGAGATGCAGCGCAGCCTGAGTACCCTGAACCGCATACTCTCGCGTCTGGAAGATGACCCGGCCGGTTACCTGACCGGACAGCCCCCCACCCGTGAATTTACCCCTTGAGGATTCTGTCGATGAAAGCCCTGATATCAGCCGCTCTGTTGTCTGTATTGGCATTGTCTTCAGGTTGCAGCCTGCTGCCCGAGTCCGAACCGGTGCAAATCTGGCAGCTGACCCCGGCTCCAACCGTTGAAAAGCAGGAGCCATCACTGACCGGACTACGTGTTCTGCGCCCCCAGTCGCAGGACCTGCTCAATGGCCGCCATATCCTGGTGGTGCCGGAAGGCGAGCCAGTGAGCGTCTATGCTGATGCCCGCTGGAGCGCCATGATTCCAAACCTTTGGCGCGATTATTTGCTGGATGCACTGCAGCGGGATAGCCGCTTTGCCCGTGTCAGCAGTGAAGATGTGCGCGTTCAGGCCCGCTACGAGCTGGTGAGCCGGCTGGATGCATTCCAGACCGAATATCGTGCGGGGCAAGCGGAAGTGGTGATCCGCGGTTACCTCCAGCTGGTACAAATGGATAACCGCGAAGTGCTGGCTGAACGCCGAATGGATTTCAGGGAACCTGTACCGGGGGAGGCGTTGTCTGAGGTAGTGGCAACCTATTCCGGCCTGATGGCCCGACAGAGCGATGAAATCCGCCGCTGGCTGCTGGAAGCCACAACCAGGGCTTCTGTTTCCCAGCCCTGAACCCCGGCGTAACGCCTGCGCACCGAACAATGATGTAGAGGTACCCGATGAGTAACAAGACACTGACCCCGGAAGAGCAGTACGTCATTCTGCAGAAAGGCACCGAACGGCCTTTTACCGGCAAGTACAATGAACACTTCGAGACTGGTGTCTATGCCTGCAAGCAGTGTGGGGCTCACCTGTACCGCTCGGAAGACAAGTTTCCCTCCCATTGTGGCTGGCCCAGCTTTGATGATGAGATCGAAGGCGCCGTTCGCCGTGAGGTTGATGCCGATGGCCGCCGTATCGAAATCCTCTGCGCCAACTGCGATGGCCACTTGGGCCATGTGTTTGAAGGTGAAATGCTGACCCGCAAAAATGTGCGTCACTGCGTCAACTCCATCTCCATGGATTTTATCAGTGCTGAAGAATTGGCCCAGCAGCAGGGCGGCAGCCTGCAAACCGCCTATTTTGCCGGCGGCTGTTTCTGGGGTGTCGAGCACCTGATGCAGCAACAGCCGGGTGTGGTTTCCGTGGTCTCCGGCTATATGGGTGGTCATGTGGATAACCCGAGCTACGAACAGGTGTGCAGTAAACAGACCGGCCATCTGGAAGCAGTAGAAGTACTTTACGATCCGTCCCAGGTGGATTTTGAAACACTGGCCAAGCTTTTCTTCGAGATTCACGATCCGACCCAGGAAGACGGCCAGGGCCCGGACCTGGGCCCACAATACGGCTCAGCCATCTTTGTCCATAATGATGAGGAGCGCGGTGTCAGTGAGAAGCTGATTGCGCTGCTGGAAAATCAGGGCCTGGATGTGGTGACCCGTGTACTGCCGATGGCGCAGTTCTGGCGTGCGGAAGAATTCCACCAGGACTATTACGTGCGTACAGGCAAAGTGCCTTACTGTCACCGGTATCAGAAGCGGTTTTAACCCGCTGATAAACGCTGAGATTGCGATGGCTGCTGCTCTGGCAATACAGAGGGCAGCCGAAAGAGGGGGGGGAGGAATGGGCAAGATCCCGCATCCGGATGATCCCGAGGATGTAAAACGAAGCGATGCGTACAGGCAATCCCGACGCAAAGCGGATGAATATAAAACCGACCCCGAAAAACTCAGTTCGCTGCTGCAGAATGCGCAGAAAAAGGCGCAGGGAAAACGCGGTAAGCTGAAAGAGGTTTGGGACCAGCTTCAGGCGGGTTTTCGACTGATCAAGGCCTACGCCAAGGGTGAGTACCGGGAAATTCCCTGGTCATCCATGGGG
The DNA here is from genome assembly GCF_900155945.1 of Marinobacterium stanieri. Taxonomy (GTDB): domain Bacteria; phylum Pseudomonadota; class Gammaproteobacteria; order Pseudomonadales; family Balneatricaceae; genus Marinobacterium; species Marinobacterium stanieri. Next base: position 60,792 of record NZ_FTMN01000006.1, on the reverse strand, counting down.
CTGCTGATTGCCTCGGTGGCCTATTTTGTCATGCCGGTCGACCTGGTGCTGGACTGGCTGCCTTTGGCGGGCTATCTGGATGATGCGGCCCTGCTTGCCTGGACGTTTCAGTCTATAGCCAGGGATATTGATGCCTTTCTGCTCTGGGAGGCGGAGCAGCCTGCCCGGGAAGACACACCTACTCACTCTGCAACGCCAACACCGGATTAAGCCTCGCGGCACGCCGCGCTGGCAACACGCCTGATATCAGACCAACCAGTGCCGACAGCAGCAGTGCCAGCAGCAGGTAAAACGGATCCAGCTGGATCGGCAATGTGGGCAGCGCCAATGCCAGCCCGCCCAGGGCAAGCCCACTGACCAGTATGCCAACCACGCCCCCCACCAGTGCCAGCAGAGTCGCTTCTCCCAGAAACAGCCACATCACCTGGCGTTGAGTGGCGCCCAGTGCACGCATCAGGCCGATCTCTGCACGTCTTTCCTGCACGCTGGTAACCATGATGGTGATGATGCCGATGGCCCCCACAACCAGCGAGATCCCGCCCAACCCGCCAATGGCCAGGGTCAGCACGGCAAGAATGCGGTCCAGACTTTTGAGCATTTCATCCTGAGTGATCAGGGAAAAGTCTTCCCCCCCGTGGCGAGCGATCAGGCGTTGGCTGACCTGCTGTGCCATGGCATCGGCACTGATACCCGGGCGATAGGTGACATCGATTTCCATCAGGCCGGTGCGGTTGAACAGGCTCAGCGCACGCTCCACCGGGATATAGACAATGTCGTCTAGATCAAAGCCCAACATCTGCCCCTTGGCGGCCATGATGCCGACCACACGGTAGCGCTCGCCACCGACACGGATGAACTGCCCCAGTGCTGTCTGTTCGCCGAAGAGTTCCTGTTTGACCTTGTGCCCCAAGACAGCCCAGGGCTGTGGATAACCGCCACGGCTATCAGGCAGAAAGCGGCCACGTGCCACCTCAAAGCGCCAGGCGTCGGCCATCTCGCTGCCGGTGCCGATAATGTCGGTATAGCGCACGCGACGGCCGAACTCGATGGCGCCACTACCCTGTACCACGGGGACGACATATTCCACATAGGGCAGGCTGCGCAGGCTGTCCGCATCCGCTACCAACAGGGGGCGGGTGCTGGCCAGCAGGCCACCGGTCCCACCGGTCTGGGACTTGCCGGGGTTGATGGCGATGATGCGGCTGCCGAACTGGGAGAAATTTTCCAGCACGTAGAGGCGCAGTCCTTCGCCCAGGGTGGTGAGCAGCACCACCGCACAGATGCCGATGGCGATGCCCAATACGGTGAGGCCGGAGCGCATGCGGCTGGCCTTGAGTGTGCGCAGCGTAAGGCGCAGGTAGTCAGCGCTGCGCATGGGTGAGTCCTTTCAACGCCAGAACCGGTGGCAGCCGTGCGGCCTTGCGTGCCGGCAGCCAGGCGAAGATCAAGGCGACACCAATGGCCAGCAACAGGGCACCGGCCAGTGCCCAAACAGGCACCGATACTGGAAATTGCGGCCATAACCAATGGCCGGTCCAGAGCAGCCCATAACCGATCGCCATACCGATGGCGGCTCCGAGCAGGGTCATCATCAGGGCTTCACTGAGAAACAGGCGGTGGACCTGACGCTCACTGGCGCCCAGCGCTTTTAGCAGGCCAATTTCCGCCGTCCGCTGGCTGACGCTGATCAGGGTGATGTTCATGATCAGAATGCCGGCTACGACCAGGCTGATGGCGGCGATGGCACCCACGGCCAGAGTGAGCAATTGCAGTACTTCGTCAAACACGCCCAGCAGACTGTCTTGAGTGATCAGGGTGATGTCGCGTTCACCCTGGTGCCGGGCCTGAATCAGATCCAGAATCGAGGGCTTGATGCTGTCGATCAAGTCCAGATGCTGTACCTGCACAAAGAGGCGAAACAGGCCCTGGGTATTGAACAGTTGCTGGGCGCTGGCCACGGGAATCAGGACGCTATCGCTCAGGTCGGTGCCCAGTGATACGCCGCGGGATTCCAGCACACCGATAACACGGCAGCGCCGGTCGCCGGTTCTGAGCCAGCGTCCCAGCACCTGCTGCTGGTCAAACAGGCTGGTACGGACTTCGGGGCCAATAACACAGATCGATTCGGCTCGATCCAAGGGTATGTCAGGCAGCACGCGGCCCTGCTCAGTGCTGAGCTGGCGCATGCGGAACAGCTCGGCACTGGTACCAACCACCATCAGCTCCCGGTTGCGGCCCTGTGCCTCCACTTCAGTCAGCCCCACAATCAGCGGCGCGACCGCCTGTACACCCGGCAGTTTCAGCAAGGCTTCGGCGTCGCCCAACGTCAGGTCGCGAGTGCCTTCTCCGGTCAGCGGGGGCAGGCCGCCGCTGGTTTCCTTGCGACCGGGCAGGATGATTAGCACGTCGTTGCCAAGCAGGTTGAATTCATTCAGGACAAAACGGCGGGCACCCTCGCCCATGCCGGTGAGTAAGAGCACGGCGGCCACGCCCACTGCGGTGGCCAGCAGGGTCATCAGGGTACGGAACCACTGCCCGGTCAGCAGGCGGCCGTTGAAGTGAAGCAGGTCAAGCGTGCGCATCCTGCTCGTCCTTAAGCAGTTGGCCGTCCTGCATCCACAGGCGACGACGGGCGCGCCGCCCCATGGCGGCATCGTGGGTTACCATCACCAGTGTAATGCCCTCCGCATTGAGCTCCTCCAGCAGCTCGATAACATCATTACCGGAATGGCTGTCCAGATTACCGGTGGGCTCGTCGGCAAGCAGGAGCTGGGGTTTGCGAATCACCGCGCGGGCGATTGCAACGCGCTGGCGCTGTCCCCCGGATAGCTGGTGCGGCAGGTGCTCGGCATGGCGCTCCAGCCCCAGTCGTTGCAGCAGTTCATTTACTCGGGGGCGGCGCTCTGAAGGGGTCGTACCGTTGAGTACCAGTGGCAGTTCGATATTTTCCCGTGCGCTAAGGCGGTCGATCAGATGATAGGCCTGAAACACGAAACCGATACGGCGGTTACGTTCCGCAGCCCGGCCTTCTTCCGACAGTGCGGTCATTTCCAGCTCATCGAGCCAGTACTCGCCGCTGTCGGGCTGATCCAGCAGCCCCAGCATATTGAGCAGGGTGGACTTGCCGGAGCCGGATGGTCCCATGACGGAGAGATATTCACCGGCGTTGATACGCAGGTCCACGTGATCCAGTGCCTGCACCGGCTCATCGCCCAGCTGGTAGCGCTTGCACAGTTGCTGCAGGCGGATCATGACGCCGGTACCACAGAAGCACCGGCTTCGGCCCCTTCGGTATCCAGCGACTGCAGGATACGATCTCCGGCCTCAAGGCCGGATGTAATCTCGGTCCAGGTCCAGTTGCCCAGTCCGGTGTCGACTTCGATGGACTCCAGCGTGCCATCTGCTTCGTTATATTTCAGCACCCGATTGCCCTGCAGCAGGGTTTCGGTGGGCGCACGCAGGACACTTTCGCGGCGCTCGATAATGACTTCGATATCGGCACTGTAACCGACCAGCAAGTGCGCATCTTCAGGCGGCGGGGTAAAACGAACATCCACGTCTACGGTGCGGGCCTGCTTTTCCAGTTCGGAGACAAAGGGGGCGATACGTTGCAGTTCGCCCTCGAAGCTGCGGCCACGGAAAGCATCCAGGGTGATGCGGACAGGTTGCCCTACCTGCAGACGGGCCGCTTCCACCTCATCAATGGGAGCGCGCACATAGAGGCAGCTGTCATCAATCAGGTCTACCGCGGGTGGGGTTGGTACGCCGGGAGGGGAGGGGGTGACATATTCACCCACTTCGCCGTTGATCTCGGCTGCTACGCCGGCAAAAGGAGCCTTGAGCACACGGTCTTCCAGCAGCACTTGATGAAGCTTCAGGGTTGCGCGTGCCTGGTCGCTGAGCGCGCGGGTTTCATCGCAGGCCAGTGCGGTGCGACGCGCTTCGGTCTGGCGCTGGTCCAGCATCTCTTCCGAGGCCAGACTGTCCCGGGCCAGGCGTTCGGCCCTTTGGGCTTCACGCTGCGCCAGTGCTGCGGTGTTGCAGGCACCTCTGGCCTGGATCTCCCGCGCCTTGAGGGTGGCGGTCACTTCCTCCACACGTGCTTCAAGATCATCGCTCCAGAGTTTAAGCAGGGGCTCACCGGCTTTTACCCGGTCGCCTTCCTGTACCAACAGCTCATCGACCCGTCCGCCCTGCGGCATTGACAGGCGTGAGCGACGGCAGGCCTTGATGGTGCCGGCGCGGCTATTGGCAGCGATCTGCTCAACGGGGCCGGGAGACAGTTCGGTCAGTCGGACGCTGACAGGGTCGGGGCGGTTGAGGAAAAAGAGGGCTGCGGCCACGAGGGCCAGTATCAGCAGGCTTGTGAACAGCGTCTTCATGCGGCTTCGCTCCTTGCTCTACCGGTGCAGTATAGGAGAGTGTGCTGGCCGCTGAGTTGATAAGGCTCAACCGCGCTGGCGCATATCCGTGCGATGCAGCTCAATGCCGCGATCACGGCAGCGGGCATAGTTGTCGCGGGTGGCGGCCAGTACCTCGGGGGTCTGGACCACAATTTCCACGATACGCTCGAAATCGAAGGCGGCGTCCGGCAGCTTGGCCGACAGATTCACGAACACCTGGCGGTGATCGGGCAGTTGCTCGCCCCAGCCGATTTCGATGGGGGATTCAGGAGTATTGCCCAGCAGGACATGGGGCACAAAGCTCTCGGGTCGTGCGCTCCAGAGTTGCTGGTCGAGGCGGCGGGCATCAGTTTCATGCTCGGTACTGATAAAGACCCTGAGGCCAAGCCCCAGGATCTTGTCACACAGCCGGCACAGAAAAGCGGCCCGGCTGTCCGGGTCGCTGTCTGGCAGGATGTAGTAGTCGGCGCGGGACACTTGGATCAGTGCTCGTGATCGTGTTCGTCCACTTCGACCTGCTCGGCCAGGTCCAGCAGGTACTGGCTCAGCAGAGGTACGCAGCGACCGGTTGCGCCTTTTTCCTTGCCACCGCTGTTCCAGGCAACGCCGGCAATGTCCAGATGTGCCCAACGGTACTCTTCGGTAAAGCGGGACAGGAAGCAGGCAGCGGTAATGGTACCGGCCGGACGACCCCCAATGTTGGCGATATCGGCGAAGTTGGAATCCAGCTGTTCCTGGAACTCGTCCCACAGCGGCAGCGGCCAGCCACGGTCAGATGCATAGTCACCGGAATCCATCAGCGCGCCGGCCAGTTCCTTGTCGTTGGACAGGATGCCGGTGGCATGGTGACCCAGTGCGATGATGCAGGCACCGGTCAGGGTGGCGATATCAACCATGGTTTCCGGCTCGTAGTTGCGGCCGGCATAGGTCAGCGCATCGCACAGCACTAGACGGCCTTCGGCGTCGGTGTTGAGGATTTCCACGGTCTTGCCGGACATGGTGGTGACCACGTCACCCGGCTTGGTGGCCTGGCTGCCCGGCATGTTCTCGGCGGCGGCAACGACACCGACCACGTTCAGCGGCAGCTGCATTTCAGCCACGGCTTCCATGGCACCAAAGACGCTGGCAGCACCGCACATGTCGAATTTCATTTCGTCCATGCCAGCGCCCGGCTTGAGGCTGATACCGCCGGTGTCGAAGGTGATGCCCTTGCCAACCAGTACATGCGGTTTTTCGCCGGTTTCACCACCGTTGTATTCCATCACGATCAGGCGTGAGGGCTGAGCACTGCCACGGCCCACGGCCAGCAGGCTGTTCATGCCCAGCTCGGCCATTTCGTCTTCGTCGAGAATCTTGGTGTGAATGTCGTCAAACTCTTCTGCCAGTGCTTCTGCGCGCTCGGCCAGGTAGGTCGGGGTGCAGATATTGCCCGGCAGGTTACCCAGTTCACGGGCGGTGCTGACCCCGTTGGCAATGGCAACACCATCCAGCAAGGCGCCTTCACCCAGCTCGGTGTCATCTTCGCTGAGCAGGATCTGGACATTTTCCAGCTTGATCGGGTCAGATTTTTTGCTCTTGGTTTCGTCGTACTGGTAAAACTCGGCAGAGACCCATTCCACCAGCTGGCGGGTAGCGCGGTACACATCGTCACGGTAGCTGGCGCAACCATCGAAGGCGAAAGCCACTGAACTGATGCCGGATTTTTTCAGGCTGGCGGTGATGCCCTTGAGCATTTTGCGGTAGTGACGGTCCTTGCGCTCCTTGGCGGTACCCAGACCAACCAGCAGTACACGGCGTGCCTGGACACCCGGTACCTTGAACAGCATCAGCTGCTCACCGGCCTTGCCGGAGATATCGCCGCTATTGACCAGTTCGGTCAGATAGCCGTTGGCAGCCTGGTCGACGGCAGCGGCAGAGGGGCAAAGCACACCCTCGGCTTCCAGAGCTACTACGAGGCATTCGGTTTCCAGTGCGGTAACACTGCCGTTAATAATCTCAAAATCCATGACGACTCCGTACAAGACCAAGACATTGCAAACTGATTGCGCGATAATGCGCCGACTCGAGGTCGACCCGCCACTGAGGGAGTGGTGGGGTGACGGCCGGGCGCGTCCTATCACGATTTGTACCGCGCACTATAAACCATTTCTCCGATTGGAAACCATGGCGGCGAAAGGGAATCTGTTTTGATCATCTTCCGATATCTGGCCCGTGAGGTGCTGGTCTCAACTACCGCGGTGACTGCGGTTCTGCTGCTGATTATCAGCAGTGCTCGCCTGATCAAGTATCTGGCGGAGGCGGCGACGGGCAAACTGGACGCCAGCTTTGTATTTCTGGTCATGTTCTGGCGTATACCGGGCTTTCTGGAGTTGCTGCTGCCGCTGGGCCTGTTTCTTGGCATCCTGCTGGCACTGGGGCGCCTGTATCTCGACAGCGAGATGGTTGTATTAAGAGCCTGCGGCATTAGCCAGCGGCGCTTGGTGTTGTATACCCTGGGGCCTGCATCGCTGGTGGCGGGGCTGGTGGCCCTGTTGTCGCTCTGGATAGCACCCATGGGCGCAGCCAAAACAGAAGCCATTCTGCAGGTGCAGGAGTCCCGCAGTGAGCTGGAAATGCTCACGCCGGGCCGTTTCCTGTCGCAGACCCGCGGGCGTCAGGTGACCTATGCCGAATCCTATGATGCCGAAGCCGACGAGCTGCGCGACGTATTTATTGCCCAGCGTGATGAGAACGGTCAGCCGGTTGTACTCATGGCCAGCCGTGCCCAGCGCCAGGATATTGCCAACTACGACGGCCGTTTTCTGGTACTGGAAGACGGTTACCGTTATGACGGTGAACCCGGATTGTCGGATTACAGCCGCACCGGCTATGACCGCTACGGTATTCGTTTGCCGGAAGCGGAGCTGGTAACCGAGATTACGGAGCTGGATGCACTCTCCACCCCGACTCTGATGCAGGCAGAAGACCCCTCCCATCAGGCCCGTCTGCACTGGCGCCTGTCCCTGCCCGTGTTGGCGTTCATTGTGACCCTGATTGCGGTGCCCATGAGCAAGACCAACCCGCGCCAGGGCCGTTTCGCCAAGTTGATCCCGTCGATTGTGGTGTACCTGCTGTATCTGTCGCTGCTGACCAGTACCCGTTCGGCAGTGGAAGAGGGCGAGCAGTCGGTCTGGCTGCTGTGGGTGATTCATGGTGGCTTCCTGCTGTTTGCCGCCAACCTGATTCTGGCAGAGCATTTCTGGATGCGGGTGCGTAACCGCCTGCCGTCACTGCCACGACTGCGCAGGAAGGAGGCGTGATGATGTTGCGACTGGATATGTATATCGGCCGCCACATTCTCGGCGCCATTCTCGCTGTGCTGCTGATCGTGGTCGGTCTGGACCTGGTTTCGGCCCTGCTGGATCAGCTCGAAGATGTGGATGACTATTATAGCTTTACCGACGTGCTGCAATTTCTGGGGCTGACGGTCCCGCGCCGACTCTATGAATACATTCCCCTGAGCAGCCTGGTGGGCTGCCTGATCGGTTTGGGTGTGCTGGCCAGTCACAGCGAATTGACCGTTATGCGTGCGGCAGGCTTTTCAACCGCACGTATTCTGCTGGCGGTGTTCAAGCCCGTGATGCTGCTGGCAGTGCTGGCACTGGTGCTGGGGCAGTATGTGGCCCCTTATGCCGAGCAGAAGGCCCAAAGCTTCCGTGCCCTGGCACAGTCCGGTGGCGGGGCTCTCAGCTCAAAGTACGGTATCTGGCATCGGGAAGGCCCGCTGTTTATTCATATCAACGCGGTGGAGCCGGGTGGCGTCGTCCACGGCGTAACGCGCTATCGCTTCAGTGAGGATAACCAGCTGGAGTCATCCAGTTTTGCCCGCATGGGCTGGTTTGAAAACGAACAGTGGCAGTTGCAGGATGTGCGGCTGACCCGTTTTACCGATGCCGGTACGCAGGCTGAAACGCTGCCCATCGAAAGCTGGGAAAGTGGCCTGACGCCGGAGCTGTTGTCGGTGATTGTGGTCGATCCGGTGGATCTGTCGATCAGCGGACTCTGGTCCTACTCGCAGTATCTGCAGGAGCAGGGCGTAAAGGCGGACAGCTATCTGCTGGCGTTCTGGGGCAAGGTACTGCAACCCTTCGCCATTCTGGCGCTGGTGCTGATCGGGGTGTCCTTCATTTTCGGGCCCTTGCGCAGTGTCACCGTGGGTCAGCGTATTATCGCCGGGGTGATATTTGGCCTGATCTTCAAGTTTGCCCAGGACCTGCTGGGGCCAGCCAGTACCGTATTCGGCTTCCCACCGTTTATAGCGGCATCGGTGCCAATTCTGATTTGCGGTCTGGCTGGTGTCTGGTTGTTGCGGCGGGCCGGCTGACCCGCTACATCAGAGCCCTTATTTGCCGGCTGTCTTGCCTTTGGCTGGCTTCTCTTTCTGCTCTTTCTTTGCCTTCTCCGGTTTCGGCAGTTGCACCATGCAGCTGCCGGACCAGCGGTCGTGCAGGCTCAGGCGTTCGTCCGTCAACAGCATCCACAAAAAGCCGATTCCGAAGAACCCCACCGAAGGGATGGCCAGCATGAAGCGGAGCAAGGCCTGGGTCCAGGTGATGCGATCACCCGTGAGGCTTTGTACGCGCAGGCGCCAGGCCAGCATGCCCAGGGTCTGACCGTTACGGGTCCAGAAAAAGCCGAAGAAGAGGAAGGTGGCGCAGAACAGAGCGGTTCTGAATAAAGCAACAGCTAGTGCAGGACTTGTCTCTCGATTGAGTGCCTCACCATCGTTCAGTGCAACGCTGATAGCGGCGATAACCATCAACAGTGCAACAATTAACAGGCCGTCGTAGACCATGGCCATCAAGCGCTTGATAAAAGACGCGGGCGTGGTGTTGGTGAATTCCTGTTTGAACGGGCGCTGCATGCTGTCGATTCCTCGATCCGGTAGGGATAGATGTTGGAGCCGGATTGTAGCACCTTGCGCTGGCCGGGCTAAGGCCCGGACAGCAGGGATGGCGAGAATCAGGTACGGGGCAGGCGGAACAGCGGGCGCAGCCAGGTGCCGACGAAGCTGCCAGCGAAGGCTGCTACCAGCCAGAGCCAGCCGTGCAGGCTGCCGGATGCGATGCCACCGAAGAAGGCGCCGATGTTACAGCCGAAAGCGATGGTGGCGCCATAGCCCAGCATCAGGCCGCCAATGATGGTGGCCAGCCACTGCATGACGGGCATCTTCCAGCTCAGGGACAAACGGCCGGCCAAAGCGGCCGCTACCACGGCGCCAAAGATTACGCCGATGTTCATCAGGCTGGCGCTGTCTTCAAGTACGCCACCCATCAAGGCGGTATCGCGACCGGGCATCATCCAGTAGCCCCAGAAGTCCACATCCAGTCCCAGATTCAGTGCCTCGGCAGCCTTCGCACCCCAGAGCGGGTAGGCCAGTGCAACAGCCCAGGGGCGGCCGATCAGTGCCAGGGTGGCAAAATTGAGTACTGCCAGTGCGATAGCACCCCAGATAAATGGCCAGGGGCCGCTTAGCAGACGTTTGCTCAGGGGCTGGTCTTTACCGGCGTCATCGGCTTCAACACTGCCGAACTTGCGCTTTTCGATCACACGGGTGAGCTGGGCAATGGCTGCAAATACCAGCAGGTTCAGGGCGATGGCGGGCACCACACCCAGGCTGCCGATCAGGTCTACCGGCGCCAGTGACGGTTGCGTAGTCCACCATTCATAGTCACGGGTGGCCCAGAGCGCACCTGCGGCAAAGCCGATCATACTGGGGATGGCACGAATCTGGCCGCCACCGGCATGGTAGAGGTTACCCGAGGCGCAGCCATTAGCGATCTGCATGCCAATGCCGAAGATAAAGGCACCAAAAATAACGGAGACACTCAGGGGGCGCACGAAGCCGAACACCTGTTGACCAAAGAGTTCACCGGCCGCCAGAGCCGGGAAAAACAGGCATACCGCAATGGCAAGCATCAGCATCTGGGCACGTACGGCGCGCCCTCGCCCCGTGGTTACCAGCGTGCGCCAGGCAGTCGTGAAACCAAAGGAGGCATGGTACAGGCTGATACCCAACGCAGCACCCAGCAGCATGACCAATCCATTGTGCGTGCTATAGCTGTCCATCAGGTAGATGAAAAATGCGGCCAGGGAGGCAGCGGCTACCGACAACGCCAGAGGCTGTCGAGCAAGCGGTGAAGAGGGGGTGGCTGTAAGCGTGGAAGCAGGCATGAGGTATCGCCGTAAAACTGGTTAAAGGATGCGCATTTTAACGCCTGCTAATATGCGCATCCAAGAATATAATCGAACCAGTTATATGTTTTGGTTATATGCCCTGAGACTTCAGGGCGCAGTTTTTACTGCTTGAAGGGGTCTACATATTCCTGCTTGTAACGCTCTGCCAGAGATTCAGCCGCCTGCATCTGGTCGGCGTTCAGCTTCAGCTTGAGGCGCGTTTCGATGGTGGCTGCGGTGGTGTTACCCAGCAGGGCTGCGTTGTGCATCCAGGCATAAGCCGCCACATCTGTATCCACGCTATCGTCCTGGCCATGGGCATTTGAGTAGAGGGTACCCATGAAGAACATGGCTTCCATGTGGCCTTTCTCGGCGGCTTTGCGGTACCAGGTTTCTGCTTCCGCGTAGTCCTGTTCCACGCCGGTGCCAAAGTTGTAACAGCGGCCGATATTATGCCAGGCTGCTACCACATTCTGATCAGCCGCCTTGCGGTACCATTCAATGGCCTTATCGCTGTCACGCTCAGCGCCATAACCGAATTCAAACATTTCACCGATACGGTTCTGTGCGTCGCCATCGCCGTTCTCGGCCAGCGGCATCAATTTATCGAATTCGATTTTGTAGGCACGGTTTTTCAGGGCGCGCAGGCTGTTCACGCTTTCCAGATGGCCTTGGCGAGCCCCCTGTTCATACAGGCGCTGTGCCTGTTCCAGGTCCTTGTCGACGCCCCAGCCGTTTTCATAAAGCTGACCCATCAGGTTCATGGCAGCCGGGTCCTGGGATTTCACCAGTGATTCCAGTTCAGAGCGCGCCTGGGAGTAGTCGCCATTGTCGATAGCGCGCTGTGCAGCATCGGTGCTGGCTGCGGCAGCTGTAGTGGTGTGCAGGGAAAACAGCAGCCCGGCCGCTGCAAGTAGTGCAGATTTGTTCATTGAAGCCATGCCTTCATCATCAGATTTGATGCGTTCAGGAAGTCGTAGTGAACGGCTTCCGCCGAGAAAACGTATTAAGATAGAAACAATAGTTGTACTGCTGGTTCAGGGAGAGCCATAATAGACCAATCCTCTAACCCCTATACAGGATCACCCTAACGTATAAGGTGATTCTAATGTTTTACATTGTACCCTAAAATGCCCCCCCAACGCATCCGGTGCCGGATGCTTCGATCCGCCTGTACGGGAACAAAACCATGCTGAATCGAATGACTATTCGCAACAAGCTCATTCTGGGATCAGTGCTGCCGTTGGTAGTTTTACTGTTGGTAGTCGTGACGGCAATGATGGCTTTGGATAAGGCCAACCAAAGCGCTGATAGCCTATACAGGGATCGTATAGTTCCGCTGGAACAACTGAAGAAGGTGGCCGACCTCTACGCTGTGAGTGTGATTGACGCTGTCAACAAGGTCGACCATGCCATGGTCAGTGCCGAAGACGCCCTTGCGGGGGTGCGCCAGGCCAAAATCGATATTAAACAGAACTGGGACAGTTACACCGCAACAAAATTGACTCAGGAGGAGGCACAGCTGGTCAAGGAAGCACAGCAGCTGTTTATACCGGCCGACAAGGCTGTGGATGATCTTATTAACGCTCTGTCGGGCATGTCGGGCCTCTCCAGTGGTGAGATGTATGCTTTCAATGGCCCCCTGTACGCCTCTATTGACCCGATTGGTGACAAGATTGGTGAACTGGTCAGCCTGCAGCTTTCGGAAGCCGATAGCATGGTTGCAGAGATGGCTCGTATTAATGCCCGCCAGCACAACCTGCAGCTGATAGCGTCATCTGTCACCATCATCCTGTTGGGGCTTCTGGGCTGGCGCATTTACCTGTCCATTCGGCGACCGCTGCATGAACTTCAGGAGTGCATGTCACAGGTGGCGGAGCATTCCGATCTGCGTGTGCGTGCCAATATCGAGGGCAAGCATGAGCTGGCGCAGATTGCCGGCGGTTTTAACCACATGCTTAACCAGATGCAGTTGCTGGTGGGCGAGATCTCCAATGCCACCTCGCAGTTGGCCGCTGCGGCTGAGGAGATGAGCAGTATCAGCAGTCACTCCAGCCAGGTTATCAATCGTCAGCGTGCTGAAGTTGAGCAGGTGGCAGCCGCCATGAATGAAATGGTTGCCACGGTGCGTGATGTGGCCGGTAGTGCCGAAAATGCGGATCTGGAAGCCAAGAATACTCTGGATGCCTCGGACCGTGGTGGTCAGGTGGTCAATCAGGCGGTTGCGGCTACCGGTGATCTGGTCGGTCAGGTGAGCCGTGTGGCTGAAGAAGTAGCCATCGTTGAAAAGGACAGCGAAGCCATTGGCAGTGTTATTGATGTGATCAACGGCATCGCCGAGCAAACCAACCTGCTGGCATTGAACGCGGCGATTGAAGCGGCACGTGCCGGAGAGCAAGGACGTGGGTTTGCCGTGGTCGCTGATGAGGTGCGCTCGCTGGCCCAGCGAACTCAGGAATCAACTGCCGAAATCCAGCAGGTAATTGGCCGTTTGCAGGGCGGGACTTCCAACACGGTTGTAGCCATGCAGGTCAGTCAGGAACAGGCGGTGAAAACCGGTTCCCAGGCGGAAGAGGCAGGTGTTGCCTTGCAGGAAATTGCCGAAGCCGTGCGTCGTATCAGTGATCTCAATACCCAGATCGCCAGTGCGTCTGAAGAGCAGAGCAGTGTGGCGGAGGAGATTAACCGTTCGCTGGTGGCAATCAATGATGGAGCTCAGGAATCTGCAACGGGTGCAACTCAGGCTGAAGAAGCCAGTCATGAGCTGTCGCGTCTGGCGAGCAGCCTGCAGGATATGGCAGCCCGGTTCCGGGTCTGATACTCGGAACCGGGGAGTTGCTCAGTCCTTGCGGTTGGGGCTGAGCAGCTCGATCATGTAACCGTCCGGGTCTTTGACAAAGGCCAGGATGGTGCCCGAGTTGCTGTTTTTCATCGGGCCGGCTTCACGAACAACTTCACCGCCACGGGCCTTGATGTCGTCACAGGCCTGGTAGACATCGTCCACCTCGATGGCAATATGGCCGTAACCGTTGCCCAGATCATACTCACCGGAATCCCAGTTGTGGGTCAGCTCCAGCACGGTGTTCTCGTTTTCATCCCCGTAACCCACGAAGGCCAGGGTGAACTTGCCTTCCGGATAATCCTTGCGGCGCAGCAGGCGCATACCCAATACATCGGTATAAAACGCCAGCGATTTTTCCAGGTCGGCAACCCGGTACATGGTGTGCAGCATGCGCATGATGAAAACCTCTAGTTTGAGTTCTGACAGATCCAGAGCAGTTAACAACCACTCTTAGGCTTTAGTTTAACGAAATCCGCTTGCGGCTTTTAGCCTACAATGGTTAATTGAGAGCATGAATAACAACAGCCAAGGGGGCTAGACAATGTTTCAGGACATGACCAAGCAGATGACTGAATCGATGGGACCCTTCCGTGAGTTGGTCAATATTCAGACCAAAATGCTGGAAGAACTGACCCGTCAGCAGATGGAGTGCACCAAGGCCTGCATCGATGCGACCATGCAGCAGACCAGCGAACTGCAGAAGTGCAAGACCCCCAACGACTTGCTCGAGCTGCAGCAGGCTTACGCCAAAGAGCTGGAGCAGACGCTTCGAGCGGCCAACGAACAGAACCTCAAGGCATTGACTGCTGCCCAGCAGGCTATGCAGCAGCTGACCCAGGAGTCGGTTGAGGCAATGACCGGCAAAAAGTAAAGTACACACCTGATGTTCATGATCGAAAAGCAGCCCTGGTGGCTGCTTTTTGTTTGTCGGAAGAGGAAACCCCATGCCGGGCAAAATCGGGCTGTTTTACGCCAGCACCACAGGTAATACGGAAAGCGTTGCGCAGCAGATAGAAAACCTTGCGGCCGAGCAGGTTCAGCTGCATGACATTGCGGCTCAGGGCGTAGCTGCAATGCAGGAATATGATGCCCTGATTATCGGTATCCCGACCTGGGACTTTGGTGAGCTGCAGGAAGACTGGGATGAGTACTGGCAGGTGTTCTGCGGTATCGATTTCAGTGGCAAGAAAGTGGCGTTGTTCGGGCTGGGTGATCAGCTGGGATACGGCGAATGGTTTCTGGATGCCATGGGCGCCGTCAATGACCAAGTGCTGGCAGCCGGTGGCGAAGTGCTGGTGCCCTGGCCGGTTGAGGGCTATGACTTTGAAGCGTCCAAGGCACTGACTGCCGATGGCAGCCATTTTGTTGGTCTGGCCCTGGACGAAGATTGTCAGCGCAGTGAAACCGAAGCCCGCCTGCAGCAGTGGGTACCTCAGGTGCTGGCTGCCTTGCTGGACTGACGATAGCGGCACAGCAGGAACCAGCACAGCCCCAGTGCCTGCACAGCGGTTCCTGCGGCCAAAGCAAAGCGGTAGGCTTCAGGCGGGTAGTGACCATTCGTATCTGCCTGCCAGAACCCCGCCAGCGCACCCATTCCCCACTGCAGCAGGAAAGCGGCCAGAAAAATCCCCAAATTCAGGCTGGTACTGATGCGGCCGCTGAGTGTGGCAGGAAACGCCTGACTCAAGCCGGCAAACATCAGCGTGCCAGAGGTGCCAAAGCAGCCGAACAGCACCCAGGCAGCCCAGGGCGCCTGATCGGGCTGTAGCTGAATCCAGAGCAGCGACCCCAGAAAAACCAGCATCCCGCAAAAACTCACCTGCATGGCTGTAATGCCGAATCTGGCCAGCTGGCTGGCAAGGCTGCCCAGCAACAGAAAGCCGGCAGCCATACTGGCGGCTGACAGCATCAGCATGTCGGCGCTGTCAGTGGCGGGTAGGCCGCTGACCTGGCGTAACCATTCTCCGGCCCATAATGACTGCACGGCCACAAACAGGGCCTGTGACAGCATGCTGGCGGGTGCCAGTTGATAAAAGGCAGGGGTGCGAATGACCTGCAAGACCTGGTGCAGGTCCTGACCAAAGGTTTGCGACGACCGTTGAAGCTGGCTGGCCGGGACCAGTTGCCGGGTCAGCAGAGCGACGGCAATACACAGGCCGGCGAGACCCATAAACAGGGTGCGCCAGTCGGTAAGTGCCAGTGCCCATTCCACAGGCACCGTTGCCGACAGGGCTCCCAGTCCTCCGAACATCAGTTGCAGCCCGTTGGTCATGGGTAACTGTTCAGGTTTCAGCCACAGCGTGTAGGTTTTGAAGGCCGCCATCAGGCAGGCCGACACCCCGATACCGATCAAGCCGCGCCCGATCCACAGCATCGTGGTTGATTCGGCCAGGCCAAAGATCAAACTGCCGGCGGCGGCGACGCATAGCAATGCACTGGCGATGGTTCGCGTCTGGTAGCGGTCCAGCAGAATGCCAAGGGGGAGCTGGCAAGCGGCAAACGTCAAAAAGTACGCGCTGGACACCAGTCCCAGTGTGGCTGCATCCAGCTGCAGGCTGGTCATGATATCGGGGGCAACAACCGCATTGATGACGCGGAACACATAAGAGAGCCAGTACCCCAGGGCAAAGGGCAACATCAGGCGCAGCAGTAGAGGCATTGAACTTTTTGTCCGAACAGGTGACTGAGGATCTTGGGTCGTTAGGATACTATACCGATGCAGGGTATTTTCGCCCTTAAAGGCTCAGTAACGATTGAATTTGTAGATTAGTTTTGCCTAATATTGGCGTTCTCAAACCATTACAAGGGACACTGTCATGAAAAAAATTGCAGCAATGGGACTGGCCGGTGCACTGGCCATGGCAAGCACGGTCGCGGTTGCCGTGAAACCGGAAGATGCGATTGACTACCGTCAGGGCGTATTCCAGGCGATCAAATGGCACTTCGGCACCATGGGTGCGATGGTCAAAGGGAAGATGGATTACGACGCTGATGACTTTACTCGTCGCGCCGAGATCGTTTCTCAGCTGAGCCATCTGCCCTGGGAAGGCTTTGTTGAGGGCTCCTACAGCGGTGATACCGATGCGCTGCCGGCCATTGCCGACAACTGGGACAAGTTTGAAGGCGGCTCCAACATGCTGATGGAAAAAACCGCTGCACTGGCTACAGCCGCCAAGACCGGTGATATGGACCAGATCCGCCCGGCTTTTGGTGAAGTGGGCAAAACCTGCAAGGGCTGCCACGACAACTTCAAGGACTGATGCTTTCAGCCTCGAATGTTTGCAGAGGGCGCCGGATGGCGCCCTTTTTTGTGGCCTCAGGTCAGGTTGAGCAGGCTCCAGATCGCTGCAGCAGCGATAGCGGCCAGTATCAGGCCACGTACCCAGGGGGTATTGCCCGCTTCGGTTGTGCCAGCAGGCAGCGGCTTGCGGCCGTGTAACATGCCCTGAATCAGCTTTTCACCGCGGACTCGCTGATGCCAGACAACGCCCAGCAAATGCAGCCCGATAGCGATCAGCAGGCCATCAAAGATCAGCTTGTGCCAGCGGGTGATCTCCACACTCAGATCGTAGCTGACCAGGTGAACCAGAGGGCCTTCGGTAAAGATTTCATCATTGGCGAACAGGCCGGTACCGGCCTGGGCCGCGCTCAGCAGCAATAAAGCCACGACCATCCAGCCGCCCAGCGGGTTGTGCCCTGCATAGTGGGGCTCTTCTCGGCGTGCCGCCTTAAGGCCATAGTTAACGGTATGTCCGGGGCTGCGGATAAACTCGGCAAAGCGCGCGTAATGGGTACCGGCGAAGCCCCAAAACAGGCGGAAGAGCACCAGGGTGAGAACGGTATAGCCGGCGTACATATGCCAGCTCATCCAGTTGCCGCCCTGTTCGCCGCTCCACCAGGCAAACAGGATACTGGCAGCCAGCAGCCAGTGAAAAATCCGGACATAGGGGTCCCAGACACGGGTTGAAAGGGTTGAATCGGGTTGTTGTGTCATGCGTATGTTCCGTTGCTTAAGTTCCATTTAACCAGAGGTGGCAGAAAATGCTGGCGCTATAGCCCAATAAAATGGCCCAGCTCCATTTGAGATGGCTCAAAAAGGTATAGGTTCCCTTGGCTTGTCCCATCAGGGCAACGCCTGCGGCGGAGCCGATGGATAACAGTGAGCCGCCAGTGCCAACGGCCAGGGTTGCCAGTAGCCACTGTTCCAGACTCATGCCCGGGTCCATATTCAATACGGCAAACATGATGGGAATATTATCGACCAGCGCCGAGAGCAGGCCGACCAGGCTGTTGGCCAAATTGGTTCCCATGCTGCCGTACAGCAGTTCAGACAGGTGCGTCAGGTAGCCCAGCGTTGCCAGTCCACCGACACAGAGTACGACACCGTAAAAGAACATCAGCGTATCCCAGGACTCGCGTTCCACGACCTTGAAAATATCGAAGCGGCGCACGACGCCGGTGTGATCACCGCGCAACATGCTGTGGCGGCTGCTGTTCTCGGCATGGTGATGGGTGATATGGCCCTGTTCACGATAGATTGGGTCGTGCAGGCTGAGAAAATAGCCATAGATCTTGAGGACGCCCAACCCGGTCATCATGCCCAGAACCGGTGGCAGGTGCAGCAGGCTGTGAACCAGTATGGACAGGATAATGGTGGCCAGGAACAACATCATAATGGTGACCCCGCCTTTCTTCATGCGCTGGTGGCGCTGCTCCCCGCCAGGGCGGGCGCGTTCAATCACGCTGGACATGATCAATGCCGGGATCAGCCAGTTCACCAGAGAAGGCAGGAACAGCTGCACAAATTCGACAAAGCGAACGTTACCCTGCTGCCACACCATCAGGGTCGTAATGTCGCCGAACGGGCTGAACGCGCCACCGGCGTTGGCGGCCACAACCACATTGATACAGCCGACCGAAATGAAATGCAGGTGATGCTGACCCACTGCCAGCACCACGGCCCCCATCAACAGTGCGGTTGAAAGATTGTCGGCAATGGGCGAGAGCAGAAAGGTCAGTGTGCCGGTGATCCAGTAGATTTGCCGAAGCGTGAATGATCGCGCCACCAGCCAGGTGCGCAGGGCTACGAACACACGCCGCTCTTCCAGCATATTCACGAAGGTCATGGCGGCGAGCAGAAACAGGAATAGCTCGGCATAGTCGAGAATGTAACGGCGCAGCTCAACCCCGGCAGTATAAGGCTCATCCGACTGATGATAGGCCAGGGCAACCAGAATCCAGATCAGACCGGCTGCCACAATCACCGGTTTGGATTTGCGCAATTCAAGGCGCTCTTCCAGCACAACGCAGATATACCCGAGCAGGAAGATCATCAAGGCCAGGTAACCATAGGCGCTGCCGGTCAGGTCCAGCAGTTGTGTTGCTTCCAGAGTGGAGGCCTGGGCCCGGGGAGTAGCCAACAGCAGAGGGAATAAAAGCAGCGCGGGCATCCAGTTCATGAGTATCTCCTGATATAGGGCCGCATTTTACCCCCTGAGGTTGACAAGTCGAGTGCTCAGAGCGGGACAATCATTCAAACAAGGCGCCTGATCAGTTAAGATACTCCTCTTTTTTATAGCCAACGAGTGTCCAAGTACCACGATGGAAATCAACCCGATTCTCAACAGTCTGAAAGAGTTCAGCGAGCGTACCCTGGCGCTGCGCACCTACCTGGATTACGACGGCAAGCGTGAGCGCCTGGAAGAGGTGGAGCGCGAGCTGGAAGATCCCAATGTCTGGAATGATCCGGACAATGCCCAGCAGCTGGGTAAGGAACGCGCCGGACTGGAGAATGTGGTCAAGACCATCGACGAGCTGGAAACCGGTATCAGCGATGCGGGCGACCTGCTGGACATGGCTGTCGAAGAAGATGACGAAGACACCGTTGCTGAAGTGGAGGCTGACGTCGAGCGTCTGCGTACCATGCTGGAGCAGCTGGAATTCCGTCGCATGTTCTCCGGTGAAGCCGACGCCAACAATGCCTTCCTGGATATCCAGGCCGGTTCGGGTGGCACCGAAGCTCAGGACTGGGCTGACATGATGCTGCGCATGTACCTGCGCTGGGGCGAAAGCAAGGGCTTCAAGACAGAGCTGCTGGAAGTCTCCGCGGGTGAAGTGGCCGGTATCAAATCCGCTACCATCCGTTTTGAGGGCGAGTACGCCTTCGGCTGGCTGCGGACCGAGACCGGTGTTCACCGTCTGGTACGTAAGTCGCCGTTCGACTCCGGTGGCCGTCGTCACACGTCCTTCTCTTCCGTCTTCGTGTCACCGGAGATTGATGACAATGTTGACATCGAAATCAATCCGGCCGATCTGCGTGTCGACGTATACCGCGCCTCCGGTGCCGGTGGTCAGCACGTTAACCGTACCGAATCTGCCGTGCGTATCACCCACGAGCCTTCCGGAATCGTGGTGCAGAGTCAGGCGGCGCGTTCGCAGCACCAGAACCGCGACACCTGTATGAAGCAGCTGCGTGCGAAGTTGTACGAAATGGAAATGCTCAAGCGTCGTGAAGCCGCTCAGGAAGTTGAAGACACCAAAGCCGATATCGGCTGGGGCAGCCAGATCCGCTCCTACGTGCTGGATGACCAGCGCATCAAGGACCTGCGTACCAACGTGCAGACGTCCAACTGTGATCGCGTTCTGGATGGCGATCTCGACCAGTTTATCGAAGCCAGCCTCAAGGCCGGTCTGTAAGTATTTGTTTTAAGGTAACCCCGATGTCAGACAACACAGTTCAGCAAGATGAAAACCGCCTGATTGCCGAGCGCCGCGAGAAGCTCGCCGCTCTGCGTCAGGACGGGAATGCCTTCCCCAATACGTTCCGCCGTGACAGCTACGCGGAAGACTTGCAGCAGGCCCATGGCGAGAAAACCAAGGAAGAGCTGGAAGAAGCCGGAATCCGTGTATCCGTTGCTGGCCGCGTGATGCTCAACCGTGGCGCTTTCATGGTGCTGCAGGATATGAGTGGCCGCATTCAGCTGTACGTGAACAAGCCTGCGCGCCCGTTCGCCAAATCTGTGGATCTGGGCGACATCATCGGTGTCAGCGGTGTGCTGCATAAATCCGGCAAGGGCGACCTCTACGTCGACATGGCCGAGTGTGAAATGCTGACCAAGAGCCTGCGTCCGCTCCCGGACAAGTTCAAGGGTCTGCAGGACATGGAGATGCGTTACCGTCAGCGTTACGTTGACCTGATCATGAACGATCAGTCACGTAAGGTGTTCGAGATGCGCTCCAAAATCGTTGCCGGCATCCGCAAATACCTGATCGACCGTCGTTTCATCGAAGCGGAAACGCCGATGCTGCACCCGATCCCCGGTGGCGCCACCGCACGCCCATTCGTGACGCACCACAACGCACTGGACCTGGACATGTACCTGCGTATCGCGCCGGAGCTGTACCTGAAGCGTCTCGTCGTGGGTGGCTTCGAGCGCGTCTTCGAGATCAACCGCAACTTCCGTAATGAGGGGCTTTCCACCCGTCATAACCCGGAATTCACCATGATCGAGTTCTACCAGGCCTATGCGGATTACAAGGATCTGATGGACCTGACCGAAGACATGCTGCGCACTGTCGCTGAAGACGTGTTGGGTACCACGCTGGTGACCAATACCGTTCGCAACGAAGAGGGCGAAGTGCTGGAAACCTTCGAATACGACATGGGTAAGCCGTTTACCCGCATGAGCGTGTTCGACTCCATCCTGCACTACAACCCGGATATCACCGCTGAAGCCCTGGCCGATGAAACCGCTGCGCGTCAGATCGCCCAGCGCATGGACATCGACGTCAAGGACGGCTGGGGTCTGGGCAAGGTACAGATCGAAATCTTCGAGAAGACCGTTGAACACCGCCTGCAGCAGCCGACCTTCATCACTGAATACCCGACTGAAGTCAGCCCGCTGGCGCGTCGCAGCGACCACAACCCGCATGTGACCGACCGCTTCGAGTTCTTCGTGGGCGGCCGCGAGCTGGCCAACGGCTTCTCGGAGCTGAATGACGCTGAAGACCAGGCTGAGCGCTTCCGCAAGCAGGTGGAAGAGAAGGATGCCGGTGATGATGAAGCCATGCACTTCGACGACGACTACGTTCAGGCACTGGAATACGGCCTGCCGCCGACGGCCGGTGAAGGTATCGGTATCGACCGTCTGGTGATGCTGTTCACCGACTCACCGTCGATCCGTGATGTGCTGCTGTTCCCGGCCATGCGCCCGCGCGGCTGATCGCGACTCGTCAATCGGAGTTATCCACAAGGGCCACTTAACGTGGCCCTTTTGCTATGCAAGATATCGGAGAGAAGCCAATGGCACTGGATAAGGCACCCACCTGGCAACCCTGGTTGCAGCCTGAATTTGATCAGCCCTACATGCAGTCACTCAAGGCATTTCTACAGGCCGAGAAAGACGCGCACAAGGTGATTTTCCCGCACTCTTCCAACTGGTTTCATGCCCTGGAGGCAACGCCGCTGGATCAGGTGAAAGTGGTGATTATCGGGCAAGACCCTTACCACCAGCCGGGGCAGGCACATGGTCTCTGTTTCTCGGTAAAACCGGGCGTGCGCGTACCGCCGTCACTGGTGAATATCTACAAGGAACTGAATACGGACCTGGGCATTACACCCGCCAGTCATGGCTTTCTGGAAAGCTGGGCGCAGCAGGGAGTGCTTCTTCTCAATGCCGTGCTGACAGTGGAACAAAGCAACGCCAATGCGCATCAGGGCAAGGGCTGGGAGCAGTTCACCGATCGTGTTATTCAGCTGGTAAACGAACAGTGTGAGCACGTGGTATTCATGCTCTGGGGCAGTTATGCACAGAAGAAGGGGGCGCGTATCGACCAGAGCCGTCACCTGGTGCTGAAATCACCGCATCCTTCCCCTCTGTCGGCACACCGAGGCTTCTTCGGTTGTCGCCATTTCAGCCAGGCTAACCAGTGGTTGCAGGAACAGGGACGTGAAGCGATCAATTGGCAGTTGCCGGAAGAGGTTTAACGCGGCGAGCAGAGCGAGGCCGGCGTGAAACCGGCCTCTACTGGATCAACGACGGCGCGGCAGCATCGCCTTGATGTCACGGTTCAGCGGCAGGCTGAAGTCGTGAGCGGCCAGAATGATATTGTCTTCGGTGCGTACCAGGCGAACGGTCAGGTAGACGTTGTTGCCACCCAGTGCGTAAGTACCCAGCAGTACGGCCTGGGCATCATGTGATTGTACCAGGCTGTGCAGCTTGCGAGACAGGATCAGTTCGCCTGTCTGTTCCTTTACAAACAGGCTTTCACGCATCTTCACTTCAATCACAGGCACCTTGTTGCTCGCCAATGAGCTGGTGAACTGTTCAGACAAAATGCGTCCGAGCGTGGATGACTGCTGCAGATTATCAATATCGGCAAAGGTTGCCACCAGCAGCGGCGCATCACCATGCAGGCCCGTTGCGTTGTCCATCAGCGCTTCAGCCGCTTCCTGAACTTCTGCAATCAAATCAACTTCCGGGTCTGTTGAGCTGGAGGTCGGCTTGAGTGAGCAGCCGGAGCTGACCAGTACCATCAGGGCCATCAGTCCGGTTGCGAACCATTTGTATGTCATGTTGAGCATGTTTCCTCCCTGATTACCACTCGCTGGTAACGTTGACCGGCTTGGCTTTCTTCTCAGCCTTCACTTTGTAGTGGTCGTTGTCACCGGGGTTGATGTAGTAAATGCTGGAGTTCGAGTACGTCACCTGAGTACCTTCGATGACCTGAGTGGTGATAACCACTTCCTCGCTGGTTTCGCTGGTGATGTTACCGCTGAACAGGTCAGCCGCGCCTGCTGCCGGCAACAGTGCCAGGGCCGGTTCCGTCCAGTTATTGAAAGGTACTGTGGCGACCGCAATGCCGGCAGCCAGAGCTGTATAAGTGCCCATAGGCGCGCGAATGCCTTCGCGATCCTTGTGTTCGACGACCTGGACCTTGTAGCTGATCGTCGCTGCCATGGACGATGTTGTCTTGACGGTTGCGCCAGCGGTAACCAGCTGGCTGGTCAGCAGAGTGTCGAACGCTGTATTGAACGGCGTTGTTTCATCAGACGGCTTGATATATAGAGGCTTGTTGCCCAGTTTGTTGACCAGCATTTCGGCCTGGTGCTGAGCGAGAACATCCCAGTGATGAGCAGCCTGCATTTTCTGCTGTTCACTGATCGGATAAGTAGTGGCGATAGGCGCTTGCGAAGTGTTGGTAGTAAAGCAGCCTGCAAGTAGGGTGCTTCCAACACCCAGGAGACAAAGCTTGCGAAGCATGGCAGATTCCTTTGTGTTTGTTTGTTCCGTGGCAGTTTGGGTGCGAGAGCACACCTTTCCATCATCCTGCGGCCTGATGACATGTCTCAGTCAAGCGGCCGCAGGGAGAGAATACCAGAATTAAACACAAGGGTAGGGGGCCTGAGTCAAAAAGGAAGCAGGCCCAATGACTTAGCGCTTGCTTTCGAACAGGCGAGGGTCAAGTTCGTAGGGAAGCTGAGACAGTTTCAGGGAGGGGCCCTCGGTGGACTCCAGATGAATCGTCTGCTGTTCAGCCTGGTCCTTGATGATCACTGCCAGAACTCGGTAGAGGTTGTCTCCGGCTTTGGCTGCACGCACAATTTTGCCCACGCTGGGCTTGGCTTCGCTGGCCAGTTCAGTGCCGGGCAGGATAGGCTGGCTGGATTCCACTTCGGCCAGATACATGGGACGTTTGAGCTGGCCGCGATGCTGCAGGCGAGTAACAATCTCCTGGCCGGTATAGCAGCCCTTGGTGAAGCTGACCCCTTCAAATACCTGCAGGTTCACCATCTGCGGTATAAAGGCTTCGCGGGTGGCCGGGAACAGCTCGGGAATTGCGGCTTCGACGCCTGCCAGCTCCCAGTCGTTGCGAGTGGCCAGTGGTGCTTCTGACTGCAGGGCGTCCAGGGTGGCTTCCAGCTGGTCAGCCGGCAGCCAGATCTCACTGATGCTCTGGCTCAGGTTGCAGCTGGCGCCTGTCTGCGGTGTGTATGTCTGGCTCAAGCGCTGGCTGTCAGGCCCGATCAGGCCGATACCCAAAAGCTCGGTTTCCAGCTCTGCTTCTGCCTTGGAAAAAATGATGTATTTTTTCAGCAGGGTAAGCGCGTCCTCAGCCATATCGGTACGAATACGCAGCCAGTAACGCTCTTCACCGGCGGCAATTACTTCATACAGGCTGTGCATATGGCCTTTAATGTTGCAGTGGGCACCGGGTAGCTGGCCTTCACGGTCAACCCCGGCAAGGTCGCAGCTGAGCTGACCCTGCAGGAATTTGTGTGCATCGGGGCCGGTAATGCTGATAATGCTGTAATCGGTCAATGCGACACTGCGGTTGGGGCTATCACTGGCCGGAACTGCCGTGACCAGGTCTGTGCTCATTTCCACACCGGGGCGGTTAAGCCATTGTTGCCAGCTTGCATGCATAACTGCGTGATCTCCTTTGCCACTGATGCTCTCAGTGTAAACCAGAAGCGGGGCCTGATCAGCCCGTACTTAAAAGGGTTATTCCGGGATGTTGGCGTGTCCGAGGGTGCGACCCATGGTAACGCTGCTGCCTGCCGTAAGGGATTCTTGCCAGCTGACAGCATCGGCGCCGAATAACAGAATAACGGTTGAGCCCAATTTGAAGCGGCCCATTTCCGCACCCTTTTCCAGCGTGACAGGCGTTTGTTCGAAGTTGCGATCAAGGACGACTGGGCGTTTGCTGGCGGGTGCGACCTGACCATTCCAGACCGTTTCAATACCGGCCACAATCATGGCGCCGACCAGCACCATGGCCATGGGGCCGTATTCGGTATCAAAAATGGCGACCAGGCGTTCGTTGCGGGCAAACAGGTTATCCACACCCGCTGCCGTTACCTGATTCACTGAATAGAGGTCTCCTGGCACATAGATGGTTTCGCGCAAGGTGCCTGTCACCGGCATATGCACCCGATGATAATCCCGAGGCGACAGGTATACGGTGGCAAAGCTGCCGTTGATGAAAGGTGCTGCGCGTTCAGGGCTGCCGCCCAGCAGGGTGCTGAGCCCGTAACTGCGTCCCTTGGCCTGGAAAATACGGCCATGTTCAATGGGGCCGAGCTGGCTGATGGCGCCATCGGCGGGTGAGAGTATGGCGTCGGTTTCGCTGTCCAGCGGTCGGGCGTCGGGCTTGAGCGCACGGGTGAAGAAGGCGTTGAAGTGTTCATAGGCTTCAGGGTTTGGCTCCTGAGCCTGGCTCATATCGACGCGGTAGCGTTTACGGAACCAGTTGATAAACAGGTTCTTGACCCAGGTCGTGCGGCATTCGGCCAGGCGACCAACCAGTCGCGACAGCAGGTGTTGAGGCAGCAGGTGTTGCAGCAGAATAAACAAGGCGTCTTTCAAGGTGTTACTCGCTTTATCAGTTGAATCAGTCGGCTTCTACGGGCAGATCGGGTCGGTTGCCCCACTCAAACCAGGAGCCGTCATAGCAGGTCAGGTTTTTGCAGCCTGCCCAGGTACCTGCCAGCCAGGTCAGGCCTGAGCGGCGGTGGGTCTGGCAGTGCGTCACCATGGCCTGGTCAGGATTTAGCCCACGTGCATTCAATAACTGCAGGATTTCATCCTGTGACTTCAGCAGGGGAATATCGCCATCCTGCAGCAGATCGGTCCATTCCAGGTGACGTGCCCCGGGAATGTGCCCTCCGTGCTGGGCATTGACCACTTTCTCGCCCGAATATTCGGCTGCTGTACGTGCATCCCAGACCTGTAATTTGCCCTCGTTAATGCCCGCCAGTACCTTTTGAGCATCCAGACGCAAGGGTATTTGCATCCGGGCTGTAAAATTCGAGGGTGTTGCCTGCCGGGCCTGCTGCTCAAGAGGGAGGCCTGCGGCTTGCCAGGCTGCCAGCTGGCCGTCGAGCACGCTGACACTGCGGTGACCGATGCAGTGTAAGGTCCAGGCCAGACGTCCTGCCCAGGGGCCTTTCTGGTCATCGTAGGCTACGACCTGAGTATCAGCGGTCAAACCCAACTCAGAGAACAGCTGGCTCAACTGTTCGGGTGTTGGAATGAGGTTGGGGACAGGGCCTTCGCCGCGCAGCAGGCGTTTTGCATCCATGTGCACAGCCCCCGGAACATGACCGGCAGCGAAGGTATCAGCACTGGACAGATCCAGTATCAGCAGGTTGTCGGCGTTCAAATGGGACTGCAGCTCGGCAGCTGAAATGACCAATGGCAGCATGGCGGGTTCCGTTTCAATGTTTGGCATGATCTTATCTGAGCGGGCGCCTGAGGCAAAGTTATCCCGGCAGATGTTTCAGGCGCAGCGTAGCGGCGGCACAGAGCTGGCGGAACTGCTCATACTGGAACGCTGATAAGGTTGCATGTGCCGGCAGATCGTCGGCATAGATCAGTGCCAGCGGTTTGTCGTCCCGAAAAACGGACATCAGCAGGCAATCGTGGTCGCCCAGTGCCGTGGTAAAACTCTCCGGCAGCATGGGGGCCAGGGTGCTGCGCTTTTGTGTGTCCAGCCAGATGCCTGCTGGCTTTTCACTCAGGCGCTTGAACAGGCTGGGGACTTCAAGGCTGAGGCTAAGCTCCGCCATCGGGTGTCCTTTGGGCAGGCCCAGATTGCGCAGGCTTTCTGCCTGGGTGCCCTTGATCACCATCAGGTTGAGTCGGGCCAGGCCAAGACCCTGGTGTAACCCCTGAATAAGGGCCTGCAGAATCTGGGCTGGCTTGGTGTAGCCGTCAAAGCCGTTCTGGAAGCGTTCCAGCACCTGTTGGTAGATATGCGGATGCAGGTGTTCGGTGACCGGAGGTGCCGGCTTATCGACTTGATCCTGCTCTGGCTTGGGCGGCTTGGGCTTGACCGGTCTGGGCGCTGTTTTCGCGAGGCGGGCAATCTCTTTTTCGCTCAGTACGCCCAGGTGATGGGGCGATGAAGGAATAAAAAGCATCTCGGTAGCCGGGCTCAGGGTACCGGGTACATGAAACTGGCGTGAGGCTTCAGCGCAGTTGGTGTGCAGCAGCCCCAGTATCTGGTTGGCATCACTGCTCAGGTAGTCGGCCATCACATCGAACAGGCGCGCCGCCTTTTTACTGTGCCAGCCACGCGTGGTGGTGAGTGCCAGCCAATTGCCCAGCTTGACCGGGAAGAAGCGCTGCTGTGCCAGCTGGTTTATATCGCGTTGCTCCAGTTGGCCCAGACGCGGGTCCTTGACGGCGCGTCGGTGCAGCTGATTCAGGTCATGATGGCTGGGGGAGGTGCCGTGATCCAGCGCTTCACAGGTCAGTTCCGGCAGGTCCCAGCGCTGTGCGAGTTCGGCGCCCAATTCCTGTGCGGTACAGCCAAACAGATCCTGCTCGGCGAGGACAACATCAATGCCATCTTCCAGTACACGTTTCTGATACAGGTGCTTGTGCAGCGGGGCATGCAACCAGAGCATCCAGTGCACAAAGCCATACAGCAGGGCGGCCAGACGTACCTCTTCTACAAAGGGAAGGCCGCGCTGACGGCACAGTTCCGCGGCCTGCAGGGAGGCGTGCTGGCTGTCGGCAATGGCGCGGAAGTACATTTTCTGCTGCACGCTGGTCGGGTTGACCTTGAGGGTTTCCAGCTGACGGCACAGTTGCTCCAGTGGCTCCAGCCCCAGTGAACCAACCGCATGCTCGATGCCGGTAACGGTCGAGCCCTTGGCGCGGTGTTTCTGCTGAGCCAGACGCGTGACGTGCAGGCACAAGACCGGGTCCTGGCGTACCAGTTGGGTCAGTTGTTGCAGAGTCGTATTGTCGTTATTGAGCAAGCGGCGCAGGCGCGCCTGTACACTGACCCTGACCGGAAGAGACCGGGGTTCCAGATAATCAGCCCAGGCTTCCAGGCCAAACAGGTCGGCACTGGCATCAGCGGGCTGTTGTGCCGGGTCCGAGGGTGTGCTGCTCATTCGTTAACGACTGTCCTGCATGGAGTTCAGAATCTGTTGGAAACTGGCGAAACGCTGTTCACTGATGCTGCCATCTTCCAGTGCGGACAGGAAGGCACAACCCGGCTCCTGATCATGACGGCAGTCACGGAAACGGCAATGACCCTGGAGTTCGGCCAGTTCACGGAAACCGTGCAGCACCTGCTCTTCAGTCATGTGCCAGAGCGCAAATTCGCGGATTCCCGGCGAGTCGATCAGGTCGCCCCCGTCCGGGAAATGGAACAGTCGTGCGGTCGTGGTGGTATGACGGCCCTTGCGGCTCTGCTCGGACAGGGCGCCTGTTTTGAGATCGGCGCCAGGCAGCAGGCTGTTGATCAACGAGGACTTGCCGACACCGGACTGGCCCACGAAGACACTGATATGGCCGGCCAGCATCGCCTTGAGCTCATCAAGCCCGTGGCTGCTGGAGGTGGAGGCGGTCAGGGTGCGATAGCCCAGCTCCTGGTACTGTGACAGCAGGGGCTGCAGGCGTTCACGGTTGTCGTCGTTGAGCAGATCGGCCTTGTTCAAAAGCAGGACAGGCTCAATGCCACTGGCCTCGGCTGCGACCAGGTAGCGGTCGATCAGGTTGGCGTGGGCATAGGGCTCAACCGCGATCACGATGACAATGTAATCGATGTTGGCGGCGACCGGCTTGAGTTCACCCTGATTGTTGGGGCGCAGCAGTTCGCTGTGGCGATCCAGTGCCGCTACCACTACGCCACTGTCGGGCGAGCGGCGCCAGATGACGCGGTCGCCGGTGACCAGTTGGCCCAAATGCGTTCGCATATGGCAGCGCTGGATTTCACCGCGCTGTTCGCCTTCCAGCACTTCGACATCTACCTGGCGGCCGAAATGAGAGATGATCAGACCCTGCTGTTCCGGGCCAAGGTCACTGCCTTCAAGCTGGTCCTCGATAAGGGCGTCACGTTTTTCGGCGCGGGCGGCCCGCTCCTGCTGAATTTTGTTGATGCGCCAGGCCTGGCGTCGATTTACCTTGCGTTTTCCCATTCCGGAGGCTTTGCTCATTCACTGCTGGGGTAGTTGACGTGCTAAGGTATTCCAAACCGAACCAAATTGACAGTTTTGCCGACGGAGAAGCGTGGATGGCGATCAAGGACAACCTGATCTGGGTCGATCTCGAAATGACAGGTCTCAACCCGGATACAGACCGGATTATCGAAATGGCGGCCATTGTAACGGACAGCGATCTTAATCTGATTGCTGAAGGGCCGGTCATTGCGGTACATCAGGCCGATACAGTGCTGTCGCACATGGGCGAATGGTGTACGCGACAGCACGGTCAGTCCGGTCTGACGGATCGGGTCCGTGCCAGCAAAATCTCTGAAACTGAAGCAGAACAGCAGATGCTGGCGTTCCTGCGTCAGCACAGTGAGAAGGGTGTGTCACCCATGTGTGGCAACAGCATCGGTCAGGACCGCCGTTTCCTCTGGCGCTACATGCCGGAACTGGAAGCCTTTTTCCACTATCGCAATCTGGATGTGAGCAGCATCAAGGAGCTGGCCAAGCGCTGGAAGCCTGAGGTGATGGATGGTTTCCGCAAGCAGGGTACCCATCTGGCACTGGATGATATCCGCGAGTCCATCGAGGAGCTGCGACACTACCGCCGTCACTTCTTCCGCCTCTGATTTACTTTGGCATCCGGCGTGCGCCGGGATGGGCCAGTATGGGCAAGGCAGCAGACGGCTCCTTGTCACTACTGGCCTCCTGTCTTTCAGCCAGTTGCGCCAGCGCCCAGTCGATATGCTCCCTTACCAGTTCACTGGCGTCAGTGCGCCTGGCGCGCAGAGCGTCGATGATCGCTTTGCCACCTCGGCTGTTTCCCAATGCGACGGCCAGGTTGCGCTGCAAGCCTTCATAGCCGGTACGGCGAATCGCCGACCCTTCGGTTCGCTTCAGAAAGGTCGGCTCATCCCATAGAAACAGCTCCAGCAGATCGGCCTGCTCAAGGCCATGGCGAGGCTGGAAATCCGTTTCATCGCTGCGTTTGGCAAAGCGGTTCCAGGGGCAGATCAGCTGACAGTCATCACAGCCGAAAATGCGATTGCCCATCAGGGGGCGAAGCTCCGGCGGAATCGCGGCCTTGCTCTCAATGGTCAGGTAGGAAATACAGCGGCGCGCATCAAGCACGCCCGGCTCGGGAAAGGCTTTGGTGGGGCAAATATCGATACAGGCACTGCAGCGGCCACAGTGTGATTCGGTTTCGGGTGGGTCGATCGGCAGCGGCAGATCGATAAACAGCTCTCCCAGCAGGAACCAGGAGCCCGCACTGCGATTGAGCAGCAGGGTGTGCTTGCCGATCCAGCCAAGCCCAGCATTTCGCGCCAGCGGTCGTTCCAGTACCGGTGCACTGTCCACGAAAGGACGGAAGCGTACTTCCCGGTCGCCCAGCTGTTTCTCCAGCCATTGTCCCAGCTGCTTGAGGCGCTTGCGCATGGTCTTGTGATAGTCACGCCCCAGGGTATAGCGCGCGATGTAAGCCTTGTCGGGATTGCGCAACACGCCCGTAACCGGTGCGCCTTCTGGCAGGCAGTTCATGCGCAGCATGATGATGCGCTGGGTGCCGGGAACCAGCAGTGTCGGATCCAGGCGTTTGTCGATATTCTGGTTCAGGTAATCCATGCTGCCCTGGTAACCCTGTTCCAGCCAGTGCTGCAGGTGTTCGGCTTCCGCACTGGCATCGGGCAGGGTGACGGCACAATCGGCAAAGCCAAGTCGCAGAGCCTCCTGCTTCAGCTCGGCTTTTAGATGCTCCAGTTGTGTTGCACTGAATTCGGGCATAGTGTCCAGAGGCGTTAGATGTCCGGGTGTTGAAAGTCTCGGGAACCGGATGTGTATTGGCCAGTCCATCTTCTATAATGAACTGATAACAAAGGAGAAAGCCATGACGAGCAGAGCCGATCTACCCGCTGCATTATACACGGCAGAGCAGTGCCGTGCGCTTGATCGCACCGCAATAGAGCAGTTTGGCGTACCTGGCTTTCGCCTGATGCAGCGTGCCGGGCATGCGGCATTTGTGGAACTGCAAAGCCGCTGGCCGCATGTGAAAAGGCTCACGATTGCCTGTGGTGCAGGCAATAACGGCGGTGACGGTCTGATCATAGCAGGGCTGGCGCGCCAGCAGGGCCTGGAAGTGCAGGTGCTGGTGGTACAGGACGATTATGCTGCTCGTCTGCAGGGAGAGGCCCTGGCGGCCTGGCAATGGGCCGAGGCCGTTGGTATTGAGCTGGAGCGCTGGCAGCCTGAGCAGGAGCTGACAGGTGAGGTTCTGGTGGATGCGCTGCTGGGTACGGGGCTGAACGGCCCTGTGCGCGGAGACTGTGCCAAGTTGATTCGCCAGTTCAATCGCAGCCCGCGGCCCGTCATGGCTGTGGATATTCCCTCAGGCCTCTGCAGTGATACCGGGCAGGTATTGGGCATTGCGGTTAAGGCCGAGCGCACGGTGACGTTTATCGGCCTCAAGCAGGGGCTGATGACCCATGAGGGCGTGGATCATTGTGGCGAGCTGCTGTTTGATGCCTTGATGGTGCCAGAAGAAGTGTACGAAGAGGTGCCCATGAGTGCCTTTCGTACCGATCGTGATGATCTGGCAAAGCTGCTGCCGCCCCGCAAGCGCTCCTCACACAAGGGGCTGTTCGGCCATGTCATGATTATCGGTGGTGACTATGGCATGGGCGGTGCGGCCCTGATGGCGGCTGAGGCGGCTGCCCGCAGTGGTGCGGGGCTGGTGTCCCTGGCAACGCGCCCCGAGCATGTGGCCGCAGCCCTGACCCGTGCGCCTGAGGTGATGGCGGCCGGGGTCAACTCGGGGCAGGATGTACAGCCGCTGCTGCAGAAACCCGATGTGCTGGTGGTGGGTCCAGGGCTTGGGCAAAGTGCCTGGGCGGACCAGTTGTTGCAGCAGGCGTTGAATACCGGACTGCCGCTGGTGCTGGATGCGGATGCGCTCAATCTGCTGCGCACGCGTCTTGGGAGCCATGCCGGCAAGCATGACTGGGTGTTGACGCCTCACCCCGGGGAGGCAGCGCGCTTGCTGGGTTGCCAGACCGAGGATGTTCAGGCTGACCGCTTTGCGGCTGTACGTGAACTTCAGGCCATGTTGGGAGGCACCGTCGTGCTCAAGGGAGCCGGCAGCCTCACCTTCGACGGCGATATGGTGCATCTGTGCAGTGCCGGTAATCCCGGTATGGCCTGCGGTGGCATGGGGGATGTGCTCTCCGGTATCATAGGTGCCTTGCGGGCACAGCGCCTGAGTACGGTCGATGCCGCCCGAGCGGGGGTGTTTGCCCATGCCAATGCTGCCGATCTCTGTGCAGCAGAGCAGGGGGAAAGGGGCTTGCTGGCGACCGATCTGGTCGCGCGCGTGCGACGGGTTCTTAACGGGATTGGATGACGAAAGGGTAGTCTGAATGAAACAGGTGCTCGCTGATGAGCAGGCCATGGCTGCGTTTGGTGCCGCACTGGCGGCCAGTGTAACCGAGGGTGGTGTGATCTTTCTGCGCGGTGATCTTGGCATGGGGAAAACAACCCTGAGCCGGGGTGTGCTGCGGGGTTGTGGTCATACAGGTTCGGTTAAAAGTCCTACCTATACGCTGGTCGAACCCTATGACACCCCGTCTGGCCCGGTATTTCATTTCGACCTTTACCGTCTGTCCGACCCGGAAGAGCTGGAGTATCTGGGCATACGCGATTATTTTACTGAACAGGCGCTATGTCTGATTGAGTGGCCCGACAAGGGGGATGGTGTGTTGCCGAGCCCGGATCTGGAGATTCAGATCGAACTGTCGGGCACCGGCCGCTCGCTGTTATTGACGCCGGTCACTCAAAAAGGACAGGCCATGGTCGATAACCTTAGTAATACAACCACTGAATTGGCGGGTGATGACTAAACTGCTGCGTGCTTTCACAGTATTGATGCTGCTCTGCGTGCCGGTGTTGAGCCTGGCAGGCCAGGAGGTGCGCAACGTGCGTGCCTGGCTGGCGCCGGACAATACTCGGCTGGTATTTGATTTGAGTGGCCCGGTGGAGCACAAGCTGTTCACTCTCAATGGTCCGGATCGCGTGGTTATCGATATCGATGACACCCGGCTCAAGGCCTCATTGAAGGGGCTGGGGCTTGAGAAAAGCCCTATTGGCGACATTCGCTACAGCCATCGTGATGAGGGTCTCAGGGTTGTACTGGACCTCAAGGATAAGGTACGTCCCAAGAGCTTTGACCTGGCGCCCAATGACCAGTACGGCCATCGTCTGGTGGTGGATCTGGCGATGCAGGCCAAGGCGACCGTCACCAAAACCGTGGTGCCCGTGCCGGGCGAAGGCGGCAAGCGGGACATTGTTGTCATGATCGATGCCGGTCATGGAGGTGAAGATCCGGGGGCAATAGGGCCTGGTGGTGTGCGGGAAAAAGATGTGGTGATGGCCATCGCCCGCAAGCTCAAATCGATGGTCGATGCCAAAAAGGGTTATCGTGCTGTCTTGACCCGTACCGGGGATTACTACATCAGTTTGCGCGGCCGTACCAGTAAGGCACGCAAAAGTAACGCTGACCTGTTTGTTTCCATCCACGCGGACGCCTTCAAGGATGCCCGAGCCCGTGGCGCATCCGTGTGGGTGCTTTCCGGCCGGGGTGCAACCTCTGAAATGGGCCGTTGGCTGGCACGCCGGGAAAACAGTACCGACCTGATCGGTGGTGTGGGCAGTTTGAGCCTGGATGACAAGGACGATGTGCTGGCCAGTGTGCTGCTGGATATGTCGATGAATGCCAGTCGCAAGGACAGTCATCAAGTGGCGTCTCGCATCCATGGCAATATGGCCAGCTTCGCCCGCATGCACAAGAAACACGTAGAGCAAGCCGGCTTTGTGGTACTCAAATCGCCGGATATTCCCTCGATTCTGGTGGAGACCGGATTTATCTCCAACCCGGGCGAGGCGCGCAAGCTGAAAACCTCGTCCTACCAGAAGCAGATGGCAGAAGCGATCTTTCGCGGTATTACCGACCACTTCTGGAGCAAGCCGCCGGCTGCAACCTATGTCGCCTGGCAAAAGCAGAATGGTAAGCGTGATGCCGGGCCGCGGCTGTATAAGGTTGTGTCCGGTGATACCCTGTCCGTCATTGCCCAGCGTAACGGTGTCTCTCTCAAGCAGTTGCGCCGGGCCAACAAACTCAGCAATGACCGCATTCGAGTCGGTCAGGTGCTGCGCATCCCCGCAGGCTAACGTTTAATCAGGATTTTATGGCTGCAATTCACCTGCTTTCGCCGCAACTGGCTAACCAGATTGCGGCGGGCGAAGTTGTTGAACGTCCCGCATCAGTGGTCAAGGAGTTGCTTGAGAACAGCCTCGATTCGGGTGCGGATCGAATCGAGCTGGATATCGAGCAGGGCGGCGTCAAGCTGATCCGTCTGCGTGATAATGGTTCAGGTATCGAAAAAGACGACCTGCCGCTGGCGCTGAGTCGCCACGCCACTTCCAAAATTCTCCAGCTGGAGGATCTTGAGGCGGTGGGCAGTCTGGGATTTCGCGGTGAAGCCCTGGCCAGTATCAGCTCCGTGTCCCGTTTTACGCTGACATCACGTACCTCAACCCAGGATGCGGCCTGGTCCGTCTCGGCCCAGGGACGTGACATGTCCACGGAAGTGGTGCCGGCGGCCCATCCGGCGGGCACAACGGTGGAGATGCGTGATCTCTTCTTCAATACACCGGCACGGCGCAAATTCCTGAAGACGGAGAAAACCGAGTTTCGTCATCTTGAAGAAGTGGTGAAGCGGCTGGCGCTGAGCCGCTATGATGTAGGCTTTGGTTTGCGCCATAACGCCAAGGTGGTGCATCAGCTGCGTCCGGCGGATACCGAGATCGCTCGTGAGCAGCGCCTGGGGCAGTTGCTGGGCAAGGCATTTGTGGAGCAGTCCGTGGCGCTGGATGTAGTAGCCGAGGCTTCGGGGCTGAGGCTCTGGGGCTGGATGGGGCTACCGACGTTTTCCCGTTCCTTGCCGGACCAGCAGTATTTCTTTGTAAACGGTCGCGTGATCCGTGACAAGGTCGTCACCCATGCGGTGCGTCAGGCCTATCAGGATGTGCTCTTCCATGGTCGTCATCCGGCCTATGTGCTCTATCTGGAGCTGGACCCGGCGCTGGTGGATGTGAACGTTCACCCGACCAAGCACGAGGTCCGCTTCCGCGAAAGTCGTCTGGTGCATGACTTTATCTTCCGCACTCTGTTCCGTGTGATTGCCGACCTGCGCCCTCAGGATCAGGCGCCGGCTCAGGCTGAGCCCGCTGGTTCTGATACAGGGATGGCGCAGGAGACGTTGCAGCCACCGCAGGCGGGAGCGGATCTCTCATCCCTGCGCCAGCGCCCCATGGGGTTCGATTATGGTGGTGGTCAGCGCGGAGCTGGTAATGCTCCGGATACTGCATCCCAGGTAAACGATCAGATCCGGGCCTATGGTGCCCTGCATCAGCCTGCCGGGACGGCGCCGTCTTCGGCCATGCCGGCTGTGGGAGCTATTGCCATGCCGGCGGAACAGGAAGGCGAGGCTCCGCCGCTTGGTTATGCGCTGGCACAGCTGCACGGGATCTACATTCTGGCGCAGAATGCCGAGGGGCTGGTACTGGTCGATATGCATGCGGCGCACGAGCGCATTGTCTACGAACGCATGAAGCAGTCCTTTGAGCAGGATCGAATTCGCAGCCAGCCATTGCTGGTACCGGTTAACCTCTCGGTCAGTGCCCGCGAAGCGGATATCGCCGAGGAGCTTCCGCAGGAGTTTCATCGCCTCGGGTTCCGGCTGGAGCGCATGGCGGAAGAATCCCTGGTGATCCGGGAAGTGCCGGTGGCACTGGCAAAAGCCAATGTGGAACAGCTGGTGCGAGATGTGCTGGGCGATATGCTGCAATTCGGTACCAGTGATCGCATTGAAGCACACCTGAACGAGCTGTTGGCGACCATGGCCTGCCATGGTGCAGTTCGGGCCAATCGGCAGCTGACCGTACCTGAAATGAATGGCCTGCTGCGCGATATGGAGCAGACCGAGCGAAGCGGTCAATGTAACCATGGCCGACCCACCTGGACCCAGCTCAACCTGGCCCAGCTGGATAAACTGTTTTTACGAGGACAATAATGCTGACAAGCAAGGGGCAAAAGCCGAAGGTGATCTTTGTGATGGGGCCGACGGCCTCGGGCAAGACCGATCTGGCCATGCAGCTGTGCGACCGACTGCCCTGTGAATTGATCAGTGTGGACTCGGCTATGGTTTTCAAGGAGATGGATATAGGCACGGCCAAGCCTTCTGCGGAAGAATTGGCGGCCTATCCGCACCGTCTGGTAGATTTTCTTGATCCGGCTGAAGCCTATTCGGCCGCCCAGTTCCGTGAAGATGCCCTGGCTGCAATTGATGAGATTCAGGCTGCTGATCACATTCCGGTACTGGTCGGCGGAACCATGTTGTATTTCAACGCTCTTAAGCAGGGGCTGGCCAAACTGCCGGAAGCTGACCCGGAGCTGCGTCAGCGTATTGAAGCGGAAGCGGCTGAAAAGGGCTGGCCCGCGATTCATGCGCGCCTGGCTCAGGTTGACCCTGAAGGCGCCGAGCGCTTGAAGCCGAATGATGCGCAGCGATTACAGCGTGCGCTGGAAGTGTTTGAGCTGACCGGTCGCCCCATCAGTGACCATTGGCGTGAACAGGATGAGATTGAACTGCCGTTCGAGATTGTTCCCATTGCCCTGGCACCGGATGATCGTTCCGTCCTGCATGAGCGTATAGAGTTGCGTTTTGATCTCATGCTGAAGGCCGGGTTTGAGGATGAAGTGAGGGCGCTGTGGCAGCGGGGTGACCTGCATGCCGGCATGCCCTCGATTCGCTGCGTCGGCTATCGCCAGATGTGGTCCTGGTTTGCCGGTGAATACGATCGTGAAACCATGCGACAGAAGGGGATTGTGGCAACCCGGCAGTTGGCAAAACGTCAGTTAACCTGGTTGCGAGGTTGGGATGGGGTTAACTGGTTGCCAACCGGAGACAGTAATTTGCTGGTGCGCGCCTTGAAACTGGTCGACCCTGCCGTTATATAATGAATTCGGGTATGATCGCGCGCAAACTCTGTTTGCATCATGCAGGTGCATGACGCCGAGTCGGCATAACCGTATACATACAACTACACTTATAAATTGATTTCCATTTTGGAAGGAGTTTGCAATGTCAAAAGGGCAGTCTCTACAAGACCCTTACCTGAACGTCCTGCGCAAGGAGCGCATACCGGTATCCATCTTTTTGGTGAACGGTATCAAGCTGCAGGGCCAGATCGAATCCTTTGATCAGTTCGTGATCCTGCTGAAGAACACTGTCAGTCAGATGGTGTACAAGCATGCCATTTCAACAGTAGTGCCTGCGCGCCCGGTGAAACTGCCGGTGGCCGACGACAAGCCTGCTGAATGAGGTATTAATTGTTTTTTGAGCGTCCCGAATCGGGCGAGCGCGCGATCCTCGTCCATATCGATTTTTCCAGTGAAGAAGATCGCGAAAACCCCCGAGAACTCGAAGAGTTAGCCCTCTCCGCCGGCGCCGATCCGGTCGAATTTCTGACCGGGTCGCGTGCCGACCCCAGCCCCAAGTTCTTTTTGGGTAAAGGCAAGGTTGATGAACTGGTTGATCTGGTGCGGATGCACGAGGCCGAACTGGTTATCTTCAACCATGCCCTGAGCCCGGGTCAGGAGCGCAACCTGGAGCGTGAACTCAAGTGTCGGGTATTGGACCGTACGGGTTTGATACTGGATATTTTTGCTCAGCGCGCGCGTACCCATGAGGGTAAGCTGCAGGTGGAATTGGCCCAGCTTGAGCATATGTCGACCCGTCTGGTCCGTGGCTGGACCCACCTTGAACGACAGAAAGGTGGTATCGGTCTGCGTGGTCCGGGTGAAACCCAGCTGGAAACCGACCGACGCCTGCTGCGCGCACGCATCAAGGCGATCCTCAAGCGTCTTGAGAAAGTCCGCAAGCAGCGTGACCAGGGGCGTCGTGCTCGTCAGCGCGCCGAGATCCCCACGGTTTCACTGGTGGGGTATACCAACGCGGGCAAATCGACGTTGTTCAACCGCATGACCACATCCGAGGTTTATGCGGCTGATCAGCTGTTTGCCACCCTGGATCCCACCCTGCGCAAGATTGAGCTGGCGGACGTAGGGCAGGCGATTCTGGCCGATACCGTTGGTTTTATCCGTCACCTGCCGCACAAGCTGGTCGAAGCCTTCCGTGCAACCCTTCAGGAAACCACGGATGCAAGCCTTTTGCTGCATGTCATCGATTGCTACGATGAGGAGCGTCGCGAGCATATTGAGCAGGTTGATGCAGTGCTGGAAGAGATCGGCGCAGCCGAAGTTCCCGTATTGCAGGTATACAACAAGATCGATCAGCTCGAAGATGCCGAGCCGCGCATCGATCGCGACGAGGACGGTGTGCCCTGGCGTGTTTGGGTGTCGGCTGTCAGCGGTGAAGGTATTGATCTGCTGCTTGAAGCCATCAGTGAGCGACTGGGCGAGGAGATGTTCCATGAGGTGCTGGATCTGACTCCGGCAGATGGCAACTTCCGTGCCCAGCTCTATGCTCAAGGTGGTGTGGTAAAAGAAGCGGTGGACGAGCAGGGGCATATTCAGCTGGAAGTGCGTCTGCAAATGAAGGATTTCAAGCGGCTTTTGAGTCGTCTGGGGTTGAAACAGGAACAATACGTGCCGCAGGCGGTCGATTAACGGGACCGTTGCGGTCATAATCGCAGCATCAATAACAGGTAACTCAGCGGTTTAATACGGAGAACACTATGGCCTGGAATGAGCCCGGCGGGAATGGTGACAACCATGACCCCTGGAGCGGCGGTAGCAACCGCGGCAAACGTGGCGGTGGCAACGATCAGGGACCGCCCGATCTAGACGAGGCAATGCGCAAGCTGCAGGACCGCCTTGGCGGCATCTTCGGTGGCGGCAAGAAGCGCGGCGGCTTCGGCGGCGGTGGTGGCAAGGGTGGCAGCAGCGGCTTTTTTGTCGTGCTGATCGTCCTGGCTGCACTGTTCTGGGCCGGTATGGGCTTCTACACGGTTGACCAGCAGGAGCGTGGTATCGTGCTGCGCCTGGGTAAGTATCATGACACGGTACAGCCCGGTCTGCAGTGGAACCCGCCGTTGATCGATGAAGTGCAGAAGGTGAATACCACACGTCTGCGTACCTATGATCACCGTTCACTGATGCTGACGGCCGATGAAAACATCGTTGATGTGGACATGACCGTGCAGTACGTGGTGTCTGATCCGGCACAGTTTACGCTCAAGGTGCGTGACCCCAGCGACAGTCTGGCGCAGTCCTCCGAGTCTGCCCTGCGTCATGTGGTCGGTACCTCTGACATGCACGGTATCCTGACAGAAGGGCGTGACACGCTCGCACTGCAGGTGCAGGCACGTTTGCAGAGCTACATGGATAACTACACCACTGGTCTGACGATTTCCAAGGTCAACATCAAGAACGCTCAGGCGCCGCGACAGGTGCAGGATGCATTCGATGACGTGATCAAGGCGCGTGAGGACGAGCAGCGTGCCAAGAACGAAGCCGAGGCCTATGCCAACGGCATCGTGCCTGAGGCCCGTGGTCGTGCCCAGCGTCTGCTGGAAGAGTCCAACGCATACCGTGAAGAAGTGGTCGCCAAGGCAACGGGTGAAGCCAGCCGTTTCAAGGCGCTTCTGGGCGAGTACCAGAAGGCTCCTCGGGTTACTCGTGAGCGTCTGTACATTGACACCATGCAGGATGTAATGGGTCGTACCGGCAAGGTGATGGTTGATGTGGAAGGCGGCAACAACATGATGTATCTGCCTCTGGATCGTCTGACATCTCAGCAGCCGCTGACAGGTGGCAGCAATACGACCAACCGCAACATTCGCCTGGATGATGAAACCGTGCGCCAGATTACCGATCAGGTACTGGAAGAGTCACGCAAGCGCACGCAGTCCACTTCTGGTCTGAGGGAGGGACGCTAATGAAACCTACTTCCATGTTCGGACTGATCGCGCTGCTGCTGGTAGTGATGATCGGCTCCAAATCCGTCTATATCGTCAAGGAAACCGAGCGTGCCATCAAACTGCGCTTCGGTGAGGTTGTGGAAGCGGATATCCAGCCGGGTCTGCACTTCAAGATTCCGTTTGTGAACACCGTGCGCAAGTTCGAGGGTCGAACCATGACTCTGGACGCGCGTCCCCAGGCGTTCCTGACGCTGGAGAAGAAGCGTTTGATCGTGGACTCTTTCATCAAGTGGCGTATCGACAATGTCGAGAAGTACTACACCGCCACATCGGGTGATGAGTTCCGTGCGGCTGACCTGCTGTCGACACGTATCGAAACCAGCCTGCGTAACCAGTTTGGTGAGCGTACGCTGACCGAAGTGGTATCCGGTGCGCGTGAAGAGGTGATGGGTGATGTTATCCGTGCCTTGAGCGATCTGGCGCAGTCAGAGTTGGGTATCGAAGTCATCGATGTGCGTGTGAAGCGTATCGACCTGCCGCAGGAAGTCTCTTCTTCTGTGTACGAGCGTATGCGTACCGAGCGTCTGCGTTTGGCACGTGAGCTGCGTGCACGTGGTAAGGAACTTGCCGAAGGTATTCGTGCGGATGCGGATCGTCAGCGCACCGTTATCCTGGCTGATGCCTTCCGTGAAGCTGAGACCATTCGTGGTGAGGGTGATGCGCAGGCAGCTGCAATCTACTCTGAGGCCTTCCAGCAGGACCCTGAGTTCTACGCGTTCTATCGTAGCCTTAAGGCCTATCGTGAGTCCTTTTCCAGTGGCGGCGACCTGTTTGTTCTGGATCCGGATAGCGAGTTCTTCCGTTACCTGAACAGCTCTCAGGGCATGACCGTTCCACAATAGTCGAACAGACTACTGCTCAAATCGGGTGCCTATGGCACCCGATTTCGTGATAGGATTAATTAACCGGGTCTGCGCCCGGTTTTTTTGTGAATTACAGACCACATGACAGCGGAGTAACGCATGGCATTGGCAGATCGCTGGTTGCTGCCCGACGGAATTATGGAGCTGCTGCCGCCACAGGCACGGCAGGTTGAGTTAATGCGCCGGAAGGTCCTGGACCTTTACCATCGCTGGGGTTACGAGCTGGTGATGCCGCCCATCGCGGAGCATCTCGAATCCCTGCTGACGGGTGTGGGTCATGATCTTGACCTGAACACCTTCAAGGTAACTGATCAGGTTAGCGGGCATACCTTGGGTGTGCGCGCCGATATGACACCTCAGGTGGCGCGCATTGATGCTCACCGTCTGCGCACGGAAGGCCCCAGCCGCCTGTGTTACTGCGGTTCAGTTCTGCACACACATCCTGCCAATATGCTGGCATCGCGCAACCCGCTGCAGTTGGGTGCCGAGCTTTATGGCCATGCCGGTTCCGACAGCGATGTCGAAGTCATCAGCATGATGCTGGAAACCCTGCGTGAAGTGGGTCTGGAGGCTACGATCAGCCTCGACCTGGGCCATGTGGGTATTTTCAGTCGTTTGATGGAGCTGTGCCAACTGACAGCTGAGCAGCAGGCCGATTATCAGGATATGCTGCAACGCAAGGCGCTGCCTGAGGTTGATCGCTTCGTCGCAGGTATTGACAGCGGTTCCGAGCAGACCCGTGAGTGGCTGCGTGAGCTGCCGCGCCTGAACGGCTCAGAGGCCGTGCTAGAGCGTGCAGGGCAGCTGTTTGGCCACGATGCCGCCTTGGCCGAAGCGATTCGCTATCTGGGTGATCTGGCGGCACGTGTTCAGGCGCGCTACCCGGAGGTCGAAGCCTATTTTGACCTCAGCGAGCTGCGTGGCTATCACTACCATACTGGTGTGGTGTTTGCGGCCTATACCCCGGAATATGGTCAGGCGCTGGCCAAGGGCGGTCGTTACGACAATATCGGTGAAGATTTCGGGCGTGCGCGCCCGGCGACAGGCTTCAGTGCTGATCTGAAAACCCTGTTGGATCTGGCCGGGTGCCTGGAGTTGCCGTCTGAATCGGTAATTTTTGCACCTGCAGGTGATGCTGAAGGGCTTCAGGCGGCTATCGCTGCGTTGCGCAGTGCAGGCGAGCGCGTTGTACAGCAGCTCGACGGTGAAACGATTTCTAACGGGCAGACTGGTCGGCATTTGGTTGCCGAGGCTGGTGCCTGGGTCGTCAAAGACCTCTAAGCGTTTTTTTTGAACTTTAAGAGTATTCGAGACAGCAATGGGTAAAAACGTCGTTGTTCTGGGCACCCAGTGGGGTGATGAAGGCAAGGGTAAGATCGTTGATCTGCTGACCGAGCAGGTTGCCGCCGTGGTCCGCTTCCAGGGTGGCCATAACGCAGGCCATACGCTGGTCATTGATGGTGAGAAGACCGTTCTGCACCTGATTCCCTCCGGCATTCTGCGTCAGAATGTTCTGTGCCTGATCGGTAATGGTGTGGTGCTGTCCCCGGACGCGCTGCTGAAAGAAATTGCCGAGCTGGAAGAGAAGGGTGTCCCGGTTCGTGACCGCCTCAAGCTGAGCCCGGCCTGTCCGCTGATCCTGGCGAGCCATGTTGCTCTGGACCAGGCCCGTGAACTGGCGCGCGGTAATGCCAAGATCGGTACAACCGGTCGCGGCATCGGTCCTGCCTATGAAGACAAGGTTGCACGCCGTGGTCTGCGCCTGGGTGATATGGCGGACCCCGAGCGTTTTGCAGCCAAGCTGAAGGATGTGCTGGAATATCATAACTTCATGCTGCAGAACTACTACAAAGTCGACGCCATCGACTTCCAGCAGACCTATGACAGCTGCATGGAAATGGCCAAGACACTGGTGCCGATGATCACTGACGTGACTGCCAAACTGCACGAGCTGCGCAAGCAGGGTGCAAGCATCATGTTTGAAGGTGCTCAGGGGTCTCTGCTGGATATCGACCACGGTACTTACCCGTTCGTAACCTCCTCCAACACAACGGCAGGTGGTACGTCCACCGGCAGTGGTTTTGGTCCGCTCTACCTAGACTACATTCTGGGCATCACCAAGGCTTACACAACGCGTGTAGGCGGCGGTCCTTTCCCGACCGAGCTGCATTGTGATGTGGGTCAGCGTCTGGCTGAGCGTGGTCACGAGTTCGGTGCGACTACAGGTCGTGCGCGTCGTTGTGGCTGGTTCGATGCCGTAGCACTCAAGCATGCGATACAGATCAACTCCGTTTCCGGTATCTGCCTGACCAAGCTGGATGTACTGGATGGTCTTGAGCAGATCAATATCTGTGTTGGCTACCAGGATGAAAACGGTAATCCGGTCAGCTCTCTGAGCGGCAGTGAAGACTACGAAGTCATCAAGCCGATCTACGAAGAAGTGGCTGGCTGGACTGATTCAACGGTGGGTGTTAAGTCTATCGATGAGCTGCCGGCCAATGCGCGCGCTTACATCACGCGTCTGGAGGAGCTGATTGAAGCGCCGATTGATATCATCTCGACCGGTCCGGATC
The DNA here is from genome assembly GCF_900155945.1 of Marinobacterium stanieri. GTDB lineage: Bacteria > Pseudomonadota > Gammaproteobacteria > Pseudomonadales > Balneatricaceae > Marinobacterium > Marinobacterium stanieri. The sequence continues at coordinate 16,897 of NZ_FTMN01000006.1, read as the reverse complement.
GTAACGAAACGATTGTTCTGCGTGACCCGATGAGTGTCTGATTCCGGAACGCTGGATACAAAAAAAACCGCATCTTTCGATGCGGTTTTTTTATGCCCGGCCTGCAGGGCAGGCCGAAACGGAAGTGATTAACGCAGGCCTTCAGCTGTAGCAGGGTGTAGCGTGCGCAGCAGGGCCTTGAGCAGTTTGGCGTTACTGGTGATCAGATTGCCGCGCTCGTTGTACTGGTTGCCACCGGAGAAGTCGGATACCAGGCCGCCGGCTTCACGGATCAGCAGCAGGCCGGCTGAGAGCTCGGTGCTGTTGAGGCCGATCTGGTAAAAGCCGTCCAGGCGACCCGCTGCGGTGTAGGCCAGGCTCAATACCGGGGAGCCGCTGTTATGCAGGGTCGCGCCAACCTGCATGATTTCCTGCATCATGCGGGTGTGGGATTCGATCCAGGGCTTGTCGCTGCTGCGGGCATGGTAACCGGTGCCAATGATGGCGCCTTCAAGGCTGGTACGGTTGCTCACGCGCAGGCGTTTGCCGTTCAGCTGGGCACCCTTGCCGCGGCTGGCGGTGAACTCTTCGCCGAACATGGGGTTAAGAACCACGCAGTGTTCGGCGCGGCCGTTAACAAAACCGGTGATGCTGAGGGCAAACATCGGCAGGGCGTTGGAGAAGTTGGTCAGGCTGTCAATCGGGCTGACGTGCCATTCGCATTCACCGGGGCCTTCACCGATCGGGGCGTGGTGGCCGCTGTATTCGCCGATCAGGCTGTGATGCGGGTAAGCCTTCTGGATCTGAGTCACGATGGTGCCTTCTGCCTGCTGGCAGAGGTCACTGATGAACTTGGCCACATCGGCCTGTTCGGATTTGATCAAATCAAGGCGTTCCAAAGCGCGAGAGACCTGTTCACCTGCGGTGCGGGCAGCTCGCAGGGCAATATTAACCATTGGTTGCATCAGTGTTGGTGTCCAGTTTCAGAGTTGGCAAAGTCATATTGTAGCTTAGTACGGTGCTGCGCTGAACAGGTGGTCTTCAACTCGTCAATGATCTGTTAGAATACCCGCCTTTTAGCGGCGTATCTGAGATGTCTGATCACATTCGCATTGTACTGGTGAACACAACCCATCCGGGTAATATTGGTGGCGTGGCACGTGCCATGAAGAACATGGGGCTGAATGATCTCTGTTTGGTGAGCCCCAAGTGTTTTCCCCATCCGGATGCGGATGCGCGTGCCTCGGGTGCGACCGACGTGCTGGAGCAGGCGCAGGTTGTGGATAACCTCGATGAAGCGCTTGCCGACTGCGAACTGGTATTCGGCACCAGTGCGCGTGAGCGGCATATCCCCTGGCCGCTGGTTAATCCGCGCGAGCTGGCGGCGATTGCAGCACCCCTCAAGGGCAAGGCGCGAGTGGCGATTCTGTTCGGGCGCGAAGACCGTGGTTTGACCAATGAAGAATTGCAGCGTTGCCACCACCACGTGCATATTCCTGCGGTTGAAACGTTCAGCTCGCTGAATATTGCCGCTGCGGTGCAGGTCATTACTTACGAGCTGCGTATGGCTGAAGTGGCAGAAGAGCAGGCGGCGCGCCCGCAGTGGGGCACGGACTGGGATATTGAGCTGGCCCCTCAGCGAGAGCTGGAGCTGATGTTCGAGCATCTGGAGCGTACGCTGGTGAAGATTGATTTCCTCGATCCTGATAACCCTCGCCAGCTGATGCCGCGTCTGCGCCGGCTGTTGCAGCGAGCAGTGCCGGATAAGGTAGAAGTGAATGTGCTCAGGGGTATTTTGACCGCCATGGAGAAACAGGTCGCGCAGCCACAGCGAGGAGAGGGCGATGATTGAGCAAATGAAAGAAGACATACGTTCGGTATTTCACCGCGACCCGGCTGCCCGCAATGCTTTTGAAGTACTGACGGCCTATCCGGGGCTGCATGCCATCTGGTCGCACCGGGTGGCCAATGCCCTCTGGCGCCGTAACTTCAAATGGCTGGCCCGTATGGTATCCAACCTGGGGCGCTGGCTGACCGGGATAGAGATACATCCGGGCGCGACCATTGGTCGACGCTTTTTCATCGACCACGGTATGGGCGTGGTGATCGGTGAAACGGCCGAAATTGGTGATGATGTCACCCTGTATCACGGCGTTACCCTGGGTGGAACCAGCTGGAACAAGGGTAAGCGCCATCCGACCCTGGGCAATAATGTGGTTTGTGGTGCCGGTGCCAAGGTGTTGGGTCCGATCAATATAGGTGCAGGCGCCCGTGTTGGTTCCAATGCGGTGGTTACCCGGGATGTGCCCGAGGATGCCACGGTGGTGGGTATTCCGGGGCGTATCATCAAGCGTCAGCCGGAAGAGGAAAGCCCGGAAGAACTCAAGCGACGCCAGATGGCCGATAAGGTCGGCTTTGATGCCTATGCTGTAACCAAAGAGGTGTCTGATCCGGTGGCGCATGCCATTCGCTGCCTGCTGGATCATATGCAGGCGATGGATCACAAGGTTGACGGCATGGGTAAGGCGCTGTGTGAGCTTAAGCCCGAGTACTGCGATGAGCAGCTGCCGGAGCTGAAAAGTGAGGATTTTGAAGCGGCTGTAGATGATTGCAGTGGCATGCCGGGGCAATCCGATACGGAAGCGCCGGGCGAACAGGTTAAGGAAAAGACCGACTAAAATAGTCGGGTTAATAGTTGACTGGTTTACTGGGGAATTGCATAATGACCTCATGCTGTAAAGCGTGAATACGAGGATTGTTATGCGATTGACCACCAAGGGTCGCTACGCTGTGACCGCGATGCTGGACTTGGCCCTGCATGAAGGCAAGGGTCCGATTAGTCTGGCCGACATTTCCGAGCGGCAGGGGATTTCACTCTCCTACCTGGAGCAGCTTTTTGCCAAGCTGCGCCGCAATGAGTTGGTGCGCAGTGTGCGAGGCCCCGGCGGGGGTTATCAGCTCAAGCGCGAGCAGGGGCAGATCAATGTGGCCGAGGTCATTGATGCGGTCAACGAATCTGTCGATGCGACGGGATGTCAGCATAATGGCGGTTGCCAGGGCGGGGAAGTCTGTCTGACCCACCACCTTTGGTGTGACCTGAGTGACCAGATTCACGGTTTTTTGAGTAGCATCAGCCTGGCTGATCTGGTGGCCCGTCGCGACGTACAACAGGTTGCGGACCGTCAGCAGCGCCAGGTCGATCAACTGATTGCCAGCAGCACCAAACAACCAGCGCGTAACAAAGCAGCTGTGTGAGAGTTTTTGGAGAGACACGATGAAACTGCCGATCTATCTTGATTATGCCGCTACCACGCCGGTTGACCCGCGTGTGGCAGAGAAAATGACCGCTTGCCTGACTCTGGATGGCAACTTCGGTAACCCGGCATCTCGTTCTCACCTGTTCGGCTGGAAGGCCGAAGAGGCGGTGGAGAGTGCCCGCCGTCAGGTGGCCGATACGCTGGGCGCTGACCCGCGTGAAATTGTCTGGACATCCGGCGCGACCGAATCCGACAACCTGGCGATCAAGGGTGTGGCGCGTTTCTACAGCAAGAAAGGCAAGCACATTATTACATCCAAGATCGAGCATAAGGCCGTTCTGGATCCCTGCCGCCAGCTGGAGCGTGAAGGTTTCGAGGTGACCTACCTTGAGCCGAACAGCGATGGCATCATCGCGCCGCACCAGGTGTCTGAAGCGCTGCGCGACGACACCATTCTGGTATCGCTGATGCACGTGAACAACGAAATCGGCACCGTGACTGATATTGCCGCCATCGGTGAAATCACCCGTGCCAAGGGTGTTCTGTTCCATGTGGATGCGGCGCAGAGCGTAGGCAAACTGCCGATCGACCTGAAAGAGATGAAGGTTGATCTCATGTCGGTCTGTGCGCACAAGATTTATGGCCCCAAGGGTGTCGGTGCTCTCTACGTACGCCGCAAGCCGCGTGTACGTCTGGAAGCGTTGATCCATGGTGGCGGTCATGAGCGTGGCATGCGCTCGGGTACACTGCCGACCCACCAGATCGTGGGTATGGGTGAGGCTTTCCGTATTGCAACTGAAGATATGGAAGCCGAGCAGGCACGCCTAGAAACCTTGCGTCAGCGTCTGTGGAATGGCGTCAAGGATATGGAAGAGGTGCACATCAACGGTTCTACCGAACAGTATGTGCCGGGCGTTCTGAACATCAGCTTTGCCTTCGTTGAAGGTGAATCGTTGCTGATGTCCATCAAGGATCTGGCGGTGTCTTCCGGTTCCGCTTGTACATCTGCAAGCCTGGAACCGTCCTATGTGCTGCGTGCACTGGGCTTGAACGATGAGCTGGCGCACAGCTCGATTCGTTTTTCGCTGGGCCGTTTTACCACCGAAGAAGAGGTGGATTACGCCGTCGCACAGGTACGCACCGCAGTGGAGAAACTGCGTGAGTTGTCACCTCTGTGGGACATGTTTAAAGACGGCGTGGACCTGACCAAGGTCGAGTGGGTCCACCACTAAGGTCCGCAAGTAGAATAATTGGAGACTAGTCATGGCTTACAGTGAACAGGTAATTGATCATTACGAAAACCCGCGTAACGTCGGTAAGATGGACGCGGAAGACCCGCATGTCGGCACCGGTATGGTGGGTGCGCCCGCCTGTGGTGATGTCATGCGCCTGCAGATCAAGGTTAATGATGAGGGTGTCATCGAAGATGCGCGCTTCAAAACCTACGGCTGCGGTTCTGCCATCGCATCCAGCTCCCTGGTGACTGAATGGGTCAAGGGTATGACGCTGGATCAGGCGAGCGAGTTGAAAAACGCGACTATCGCTGAAGAACTGGCGCTGCCGCCGGTGAAAATTCACTGCTCGGTACTGGCTGAAGATGCCATCAAGGCCGCAGTGGACGACTACCGTAAGAAGCAGGATAAGTAATATACCGCAACGGGGAGCCTGGCTCCCCGTGAATGGGGTTTCTATGGCAATAAGCATGACACAGGCTGCGATCGATCACGTATCACGTTATCTGGAATCGCGTGGCCACGGTGAAGGTATTCGTCTCGGGGTAAGAACATCTGGTTGCTCGGGTATGGCCTACGTACTCGAGTTCGTTGACCAGAGCGAGTCGGAAGACGAGATCTTCGAATTTGGGGGCGTGAAAGTTGTGATCGACCCCAAGAGTCTGGCTTACCTGGACGGGACCGAGCTGGATTTTGTGCGTGAAGGGCTTAACGAAGGGTTTCAGTTCAACAACCCGAATGTCCGCAGCGAATGTGGCTGTGGTGAGAGCTTCAACGTCTGACCCGTTCGGGTGAATGAGGTCGGTATGGATATTACACGCAATTATTTTGAATTCCTGGGGCTGCCGGTTGGCTTTGATGTTGACCAGTCCCAGCTGTCCGAGCGTTACCGCTCACTGCAGCAGCAGCTGCACCCGGACCGCCATTCGCATCAGTCCGACCGCGAACAGCGTCTGGCCGTGCAGTACAGCACCTATCTGAATGAAGCGCTGGCGACACTCAAGTCCCCCCTCAAGCGCGCCCAGTACCTGCTTTCCCTGAAGGGGATCGATACCCTGTCCGATTCTCGCTCCCAGCTGGACCCCATGTTTTTAATGGAGCAGATGGAGTTGCGCGAGCGCGTTGCCGAAGCTGCCGATCACGCTGATCCCGAAGCCGAGCTTGAAGCGCTGGACCAGCAGGTTACCAAGGCTCTGAAACAGCTGCAGGCCGAATTTGCCCAGGCCTGGGCTGATGCCGCGCTGGAGCAGGCAGAGCAGGCGGTCCGCAAAATGCAATTTATGGTGAAGCTGCAGTCTGAAGTGGAAGCGCTGGAAGACAGACTGTTCGACGACTAACGGAATTTATATGGCACTGCTGCAAATAGCTGAACCCGGACAGAGTCCGGAGCCCCATGCCCGCAAACTGGCGGTGGGGATCGACCTGGGGACGACTAACTCGCTGGTAGCCACTGTGCGCAGCAGCGAAGCGGTTACCCTGCCGGATGCGCAGGGCAGTCATCTGCTGCCATCCGTGGTGCATTACACATCTGCCGGAGCCAGCGCCGTGGGTGCCGAGGCTCAGTCAGAAGCCATTCAGGACCCCTACAACACTATCAGTTCCGTTAAACGCCTCATGGGGCGTGGTGCTGAAGATGTTAAAGGCCTGGGTGAAACGCTGCCGTATCGCCTGACCGCTTCCGAGTCTGGCATGCCTTATCTGCAGACGGCTGCCGGAGACAAGAGCCCGGTGGAAGTGTCGGCCGATATTCTGGGTGCACTGAAGCAGCGCGCTGTTGACTCCCTTGGCGGTGAGCTGGAAGGCGTGGTCATTACGGTTCCTGCCTACTTTGATGATGCTCAGCGCCAGGCAACCAAAGATGCTGCCCAGTTGGCAGGTCTCAAAGTGTTGCGCCTGTTGAATGAACCGACGGCCGCTGCGGTGGCTTACGGCCTGGATCAGCAGGATGAAGGCGTCATCGCCGTTTATGATCTGGGTGGCGGTACCTTTGATATTTCGATTCTTCGCCTCAATAAGGGCGTGTTCGAAGTGCTTTCCACCGGCGGCGATACCGCGCTGGGTGGTGATGACTTTGACCGCCTGCTGGCGGAGCAGCTGCTGCAGGCGTCGGGTCTGGGCAACGCACTGAATGCCTCCTCCGCGCGTTCACTGACGGCGATGGCCCGGCGTATCAAGGAAGGGTTGAGTGCCAGCGACTCGGTGGTTGAGTCCATTGAGCTTGATGGCCGCAGCTTCAATGTTGAAGTGACACGCGAGCAGTTTGACGCGCTTATCGATCCGCTGGTCAAACGTACGTTGCGTACCTGTCGTCGCACCCTCAAGGATGCCGGCGTTGACGTTGATGAAGTGGTCGAAGTCGTTATGGTTGGCGGTTCGACTCGAGTGCCGCGTGTGCGCGAAGCCGTCGGTGAGTTCTTTGGCCGCCAGCCGCATATCGATATCGACCCGGACCGGGTTGTGGCTATTGGTGCGGCATTACAGGCTGATGTGCTGGTGGGCAACAAGCCGGACAGCGACATGCTGTTGCTGGACGTGATCCCGCTGTCTCTGGGTCTGGAAACCATGGGTGGCCTGGTGGAAAAGATTATCCACCGTAATACGGCCATTCCGGTGGCGCGTGCACAGGAATTTACCACCTACCAGGATGGCCAGACAGCCATGGCGATCCATGCTGTCCAGGGCGAACGTGAGCTGGTTCAGGATTGCCGTTCTTTGGCGCGTTTTGTCCTGCGTGACATCCCGCCGATGGCAGCAGGCGCTGCCAAGATCCGTGTGACCTTCCAGGTCGATGCAGATGGCCTGTTGAGTGTGTCGGCGGAAGAGTTGTCCACAGGGGCTGTCAGCAGCATTCAGGTCAAACCGTCCTATGGTTTGAGCGATGACGAAATCGCCCGCATGCTGAAAGAATCATACAGCCATGCTGAAGATGATCTGGAAGCGCGTAACCTGCGTGAGCAGCAGGTTGAAGCTGAGCGTATTATTGCCGCCTTGCGCGGGGCCATGGCCTCGGATGGTGACCTGCTGAGCGCCGATGAGGTTGCTCACCTGGAGCAGGCGATTGCCAAGCTGGCAGCATTGCTTGAGCAGGCTGATTATCGCCAGATTGAAGCGGGTATTGAAGAGTTGGCCAAGGCCAGCGACTTCTTTGCTTCGCGCCGTATGGACCAGAGCATCTCCCAGGCGTTGTCGGGTCATGCCATTGATGAAATTGAAAAGGAGACACACTGATGCCTCAAGTTATCTTTCTGCCGCATGAAGAGCTGTGCCCTGAGGGTAAGGTGATCGAGGCGGAAGCAGGGGTATCCATCTGTGATGTCGCTCTGCAGCACGGTGTCGAGATCGAGCACGCGTGCGAGAAGTCCTGCGCCTGCACCACTTGTCACGTGGTGGTGCGTGAGGGCTATGATTCCTTGAACGAAGCCGACGAGCTGGAAGATGACATGCTCGATAAGGCCTGGGGCCTGGAGCCCGAGTCCCGTTTGAGCTGTCAGGCACTGGTCGGAGATGAAGACCTGGTGGTGGAAATACCCAAGTACACCATCAACCAGGTATCGGAAAATCACTGAGGAGTGATGACATGGGCTTGAAATGGGTCGATGTAAACGACATCGCAATTGAACTGGCGGATACCTACCCGGAGCAGGACCCGCTCAAGATCAGCTTTCCAGACCTGTACACCAAGGTAATGGAGCTGGAAGAGTTCGATGACGATCCGGACCACTGCGGCGAGAAGATTCTGGAGGCCATTCAGATGGCCTGGATCGACGAGGCCGACTGAGTCCTGCGAAAAAGCCCGCCCAGCGGGCTTTTTCATTGCTGGTTGCCGGCTGTTCAGTGCAGGACGGTTTGCGTATAATGCTGCGCTTTATTGACCTATGTACTATAGATTGGGGTATTAAATCATGGCAGTTGAACGCACTCTTTCCATCATCAAGCCTGACGCTGTTGCCAAAAACGTGATCGGTGAAATCGAATCCCGTTTTGAAAAAGCCGGCCTGAAAATTGTTGAAATGCAGATGAAGCAGCTGAGCCAGGCTGACGCTGAAGGTTTCTACGCTGAGCACAAAGAACGTCCTTTCTTTGCTGATCTGGTTGCTTTCATGACCTCTGGTCCTGTTGTTGTACAGGTTCTGGAAGGTGAAAACGCTATCGCTCTGAACCGTGATCTGATGGGTGCAACTAACCCGCAGGAAGCTGCTGAAGGCACTATCCGTCGTGACTTCGCTGAGTCCATCGATGCGAATGCTGTACACGGCTCTGACTCTCCTGCCTCTGCTGAGCGTGAAATCGCTTACTTCTTCGGCGCCTGATTGCCGTCCCGGGTCGCCCCGCGGGGCGGCCTAACCCGTAACATGAGTGAACTCGACATGTCCGACTCCGCTACCAAGATCAACCTCCTGGGGCTGTCGCCTGCAAAATTGATAGCCTTTTTTGAACAGCAGGGTGAGAAGAAATTCCGTGCCACCCAGGTGCTCAAGTGGCTGCATCAGCAGGGTGCTTCCAGCTTCGATGAGATGACCAACATCAGTAAGGCCATGCGCGCCAAACTGGCTGAGGTTGCGGAAATCCGTGAGCCTGAAATCCTGCTCGACAAGACCTCCCGTGACGGTACCCGCAAGTGGGTTATCCGCATGGATGGCGGCTCGGCGATCGAGATGGTGTTGATACCTGACGGTGACCGCCGCACTCTGTGTGTGTCTTCCCAGGTAGGCTGTTCACTTGACTGCAGTTTTTGTTCTACCGGCAAACAAGGCTTCAACCGTAACCTGTCGACGGCAGAGATTATTGCCCAGTTGCGTGTTGCCATCCGCTCCTGTGGCCCCTTTGAGCCGTCCAAGCGTCATGTCACCAATGTGGTGATGATGGGCATGGGCGAGCCCTTGATGAATTTTGAAAACGTTGTCGATGCCACTCAGTTGATGATGGATGACAACGCCTATGGTTTGTCCAAGCGTCGTGTGACCCTGAGTACAGCCGGTGTTGTTCCGGCCCTGGATAAATTGAGCCAGGTCAGTGATGTGTCACTGGCGATTTCATTGCACGCGCCCAATAATGAGCTGCGCGACCAGCTGGTACCCATCAACAAGCGCTACCCGATTGAGGAGCTGATTGCGGCCAGTAACCGCTATCTTGAGAGCCTTCCTGACAAGCGTGCGGCGACTGTCGAATACACACTGATTGATGGTGTAAATGATCAGCCGGAACATGCCCGCGAGCTGGCGAAACTGCTGAAGCAGCTGCCCTGCAAGCTGAACCTGATTCCGTTCAACCCTTTCCCGAACTCGGGTTATCGCCGTCCCAGTGAACAGGCTATTCAGCGTTTCAAGGATATCCTGGTGCGTGCGTCCATTATTACCACGGTACGACGTACGCGCGGTGACGATGTAGATGCGGCCTGTGGCCAGCTGGTTGGGCAGGTAGAGGACCGCACCCGCCGTAGCCAAAAATACATTCCTGTGGTACAAGAAGAGCCTGCTCAAGGGAAGATGTCACAGGTATAAGGGGGATGTGTGAAAGGGTCCGGTTTGGTTGTACTGCTTGCAACGGCGGTGCTGTTGTCCGGTTGCGCCTCAAACACTGCCAATACGGCAGCGGGGCGTAGTACCGAAGAGACCCTGGAGGCCTATACGAATTTAGGTGTTCAGTATCTGCAAGCAGGAAACACGGTCAGTGCAAAGCTATCCCTTCAACGTGCGCTAAATCTTAACAGCAACCACGCGCCTGCTTTAAGTGCATTGGCACTCACGTTCCAGGCGGAACAGGAGTTTGGTCTTGCTGAAAAGTATTTCTTACTAGCATTGGAAGCTGATCCTGACTCTGCTCGTGTCCATAATAATTATGGTGCTTTTTTATATTCGCAGGAGCGGTATGAAGCTGCTTGTTCGCAGCTGCGTCGGGCAACAACGGATCCATTTTACAGCGGTCGAGCTCAAGCGCTTGAAAATTTGGGCCGATGTAATGAGTTTATCGGAAACAAGAGTAAAGCTGCGGAGTCGTACAAGCGAGCGCTTGCAATAAATGGAAACAGGCCAGTATCACTGGTAAATTTGGGCTTGATTGAAATAGAGAACGGCGAAATAGCATCAGCATCAAGAAGGTTCGGTCGTTTTCTTGAATTGGTCGAGGCAAACCGTACCGATCATACCGCTGCCAGCCTTTGGCTGGGTATTCAGCTGGCCCGCGTCGAACGCAACACCTCCAAGGCATCGACCTACGCCCTCATTCTAAAAAACACCTATCCTAACTCGGCGGAATACCGACGTTATGAGGAGAGTACACAGTGAGTGAGCTTGACCCGACTGTCACGACTCCGCTGGCATTTCCTGGTGAACAGCTCAGGGAAGCGCGTGAACGTCATGGCATCAGTATTGATCAGGTTTGTAACCAGCTGCACCTGCATGCGGCAACTGTAGCAGCAATTGAAGCCTCTGATATCGACCGACTCAAGGATCCGGTTTTTACCCGCGGGTATATCCGTGCCTATGCCAATTACCTGAAACTGGACCCGAAGCCGTTTGTGGATGCCTACAACCAGGCAACAGGGCAGCAGACAACGTCTGCTGACGTCAAAGCTATTGGCACCGTATCGATGGTGCCCGGTCGTCGTCAGGGCCATCCGGTACTCAAGATCGGTAGCTGGCTGTTTTTGCTTGCGCTGATCGCGGTATTTGTCTGGTGGTGGCAGGCGCAGTATGGCGTTAATGATAATGCCGGTTTGTCATCTCTGGACGAGCCCGTATCTGTTGAAACGACGGATGGCAATACACTGGTACTGCCGTCAGTCGAAGAAGAGGAAGCGCCACTGCCGGAGGTTGAGCCTCTGGCGCCTGAGGCTTCCGGTACAGAGACAACCGATACGCTGTCGAATCAGGATGATCAGTCCGCAGAGGGCATGACGGATACAGCTGCAGGCTCTTCTGAGCAGGCTGCTTTAGAGCCTGAAGTGGATACAGCCAGCGCAGAGGCAGCTAACGAGGAAACTGCTGCGGGTGATGTTGAGAGTCCGGTACAGGCTGCTGTGGAGCCAGAAGTGTCCCAGGGTTTGGTGATTTCGCTGGTGGATGATTGCTGGCTGGATATCAAGGCGTCCAATGGCCGCTCGCTTTACTCAGGAGTCGCCAAGGCCGGTACCACACTGGAGCTTGAGGGTGAAGAGCCTCTGGCTGTTGTGGTCGGTCGTGTCAGCGCAGTAGAAGAATTCAGCTATGCGGGTCGTACTATTGATCTGGCCGCGCGTTCTCGTGAAGGCGTCGCTCGCCTGTCACTCCCGCTGTAAGAATATTCGCATTTCAGTTAACAGGAACAACACGTTTTGAGCAAGATTAAAGCCATTCGCGGTATGAATGACATCCTGCCGGATCAAACACCGGTCTGGCAGTACCTGGAAAACACGGTCAAGACGGTTCTCGGTGGCTATGGCTACTCCGAAATTCGCATGCCGATCGTTGAGCAAACCGATCTGTTCAAGCGTTCAATCGGCGAAGTAACGGATATCGTTGAAAAGGAGATGTATACCTTCGACGATCGTAACGGTGAAAGCCTGACCTTGCGCCCAGAGGGTACAGCCTGCTGCGTACGTGCAGGTGAAGAGCATGGCATGCTTTACAACCAGGCCCAGCGTCTCTGGTACCAGGGTCCCATGTTCCGTTATGAAAAACCGCAGAAAGGCCGTTACCGCCAGTTTCATCAGGTGGGTGTTGAGGCCTTCGGAATGGCGGGGCCTGATATCGATGCCGAGCTGATCCTTATTTCAGCAGCGCTCTGGCGTGAGCTGGGCATGAGTGATGCGGTCGTTCTGCAGTTGAACTCACTGGGCAGCAACCAGGCCCGTGCCGAGTACAAGGATGCGCTGGTTGCTTATCTGAACCAGCACTTCGATAGACTGGATGAAGACAGTCAACGTCGACTGGAAAGCAATCCGCTGCGTATCCTTGACAGCAAAAACGAACAGACCCGTGAAATTCTGGAAAACGCGCCGGTTCTGAGCGAGTACCTGGATGAAGAATCCCGTCAGGATTTTGAACAGTTGTGCGCCGTGCTGGATGCGGCCGGTATCCGTTATGAGGTGAACCCTTATCTGGTGCGCGGTCTGGATTACTACTGCAAGACCGTTTTCGAATGGGTTACCGATAAACTCGGTGCTCAGGGTACGGTATGCGCCGGCGGTCGTTATGACGGTCTGGTCAAGCAGCTGGGTGGCAAGCCTACGCCGGCGGTTGGTTTCGCCATGGGTATTGAGCGCCTGATTTTGTTGCTGGAAACCCTCGAGGTTGTGCCGGCAACTGTACGCCAGACGTTTGATCTATATCTGGCAGCTGAACACAAGGGTATTCAGTCTGATGTGATGTTGCTGGCCGAGCGCCTGCGTCGCGAAGTTCCCGGTTTGCGTGTGCGTGTTCACTGTGCCGGGCTGAAGAATATCGCCAACAAGGCCAAGCAGACCGGTGCGCCGGCGATTGCCTTGCTGCGGTCAGATGCGGACAAGGGGGCTTTGCTTTCCCTGTGGCATGATGAAGAGACTGCGTACGACCTGTCACCAGAGCAGCTGGTTGCAGAGTTGACCCGCATCTTTGCCTGATCGGGTGCGTCCCATTACAAGAGTTAGGAGTTAATCGTGGCAGAACTGCGAACGGAAGAAGAACAGATCAACGCACTCAAAAACTGGTGGAACGAAAATGGCAAGTCACTGGTGCTGGGTGTTGCCGCGGCTATTGCGCTGGTAGTGGGCTGGCAGGCATGGCAGACACGTCAGGAGCAGCAGGCCGCAGCCGCATCCGTCCTGTACCAGAACCTGTCTGAAGCAGTTCAGCTTGCCAGTGTACAGGCAGATGACAGCCAGTACGCCACAGCGAAGCATTTGGCCGAACAGCTGAAGCAGGAGCATGAAGGAACCGCCTATGCGCGTTTTGCCGCGCTCGCGCTTGCGGCAGCTGCGGTTCGCCAGGAAGACTATGCTCAGGCGAGCACCGAGCTGGACTGGGCAATTGCGGCTGCCGATGAGACTGATGATATCTCGCGCGTTGCAACCCTGCGCAAGGCTGCATTGCTGCAGCAACAGTCTGAAGAGCAGGCGGCGGTTACGTTGCTGAAGTCTCTTGATGCCGGCACCTTTGAAGCCGAGCGTCAGGAATTGCTGGGCGACGTGCTCAAGGCTCAGGGTCAGAATGAGCAGGCGTTTGCAGCCTATGAAGCGGCACTGGAAGCAGCGGGTGGCGAACAGCTGCGTCCGTTGTTGAAAATGAAACGTGATGATCTGGTGGGAGCTAGCTCATGAAACCGGGACTCAAGCGTCTGGCGCTGGTGACAGGGATCAGTATTGCATTGTCCGGATGTGGCATGTTCAGTTCGGAAACACCGGTCGACGCACCGTCGCCGCTGGTCGAGTTTGAAGCCGAGCAGAGCCTGGTCGAGCTTTGGAGTGTCGATGTCGGTGGAGATCTGGGTGAGCTTTATCACCAGTTCCGACCTTCGATTTCCGATGGGCGTATCTTCGCTACCAGCGCCGAAGGTGATCTGGTCGCAGCGAACGTGGATAGCGGTGAGGTGATCTGGCGTCAGGAGCTGGATACCGATGTGATTGGTGGCGTGGGTGCCGGCAACGGTCTGGTACTGTTCAGTACGCTGGAAGGTGAAGTGATTGCGCTTTCCGCAGACGATGGTAGCGAGCGCTGGCGTTTCCAGGCGGGGTCAGAAGTGACCGCGCAGCCGCAGATGAATGCTGAGCTGGTGGTGATACAGCAGCTGGATGGGAAGCTGGTTGCACTGGATGTGGATACGGGTGAAAAGCGCTGGAGCTATGACAGCCAGATTCCGCGTCTTAGTCTGCGCGGTACCAGTGCCCCGATTGTGGCGGCTGACCTGACGCTGGCGGCATTTGCCAATGGCAAAATGGTTGCTGTGGATAACGCCAATGGTCGCCAGGTATGGGAGCAGCGCATCTCACTGGCGGAAGGGCGTTCTGAACTGGAGCGTATCGTTGATATCGATGCTCAGCCGCTGGTCTATAACCGCCTGGTATACACAGCCTCTTACCAGGGCCGTCTTGCCGCAATCAGTCCAGGCAACGGCCAGATTGTCTGGGCGCGTGACCTTTCCAGCTACCGTGGCCTGGCCGGAGGCTTTGGCAACATTTACGCCGTTACGGATAACAGCAGCGTTCAGGCATTTGATGCACGCAGCAATGCCAGTGTCTGGCAGCAGGATGATCTGCTGCACCGTGGCCTGACTTCGCCTGTAGCACTGGGTAACTCAATTCTGGTTGGTGACAGCGAAGGCTATCTGCATGCTCTGTCACAGGTGGATGGCCATTTGACGGCACGTTACCGTGTAGACTCCTCCGGACTGCAGGGTGATCTGCTGGTACGGGACGATGTGCTCTACGCGTTGAGTAATGATGGCCGTCTGGTTGCGCTGAAACTACAATAACCGTGATCTTTATTAATTTCCGGCGGCCTCTGCATTGGCAGGGTGCCGCCGTGTTGTTTTCAGGTAAAACATTATGCTGCCCGTAATTGCTTTGGTAGGTCGTCCCAATGTGGGTAAATCGACCCTTTTTAATCGTCTGACCCGCTCGCGTGATGCGCTGGTCGCTGACCTGCCGGGGCTGACTCGAGATCGTAAGTACGGTGAGGGCCGTCTTGGCAACTGTGACTATATCGTCATCGATACGGGTGGTATCTCTGGGGATGAAGACGGCATCGATCAGCGCATGGCGGAGCAGTCGCTGCAGGCGATTGATGAAGCCAACATCGTTCTGTTCCTGGTAGACGGTCGTGCCGGCCTGAACCCGGCGGATGAGATGATTGCCAATCATCTGCGTCGTCAGGAAAAAGAGTGCTGGCTGGTCGTGAACAAGACCGATGGCATCGATCCTGATGTGGCCATGGCGGACTTCTATGCCCTCGGTATTGGTCAACCGGTACCGATTGCCGCTTCCCATGGCCGTAATGTCACCATGTTGATGGATGAAGTCCTGGCGCCGTTTATCGTTGAAGAAGATGAAGAGGCGGAAGGCGAGCAGGAGCACGATGACAGCATCCGCATCGCTATTGTTGGTCGCCCCAATGTCGGCAAGTCCACCTTGGTCAACCGCATGCTGGGTGAAGACCGTGTTGTTGTGTACGACCAGGCCGGAACCACCCGTGACAGCATCTATATTCCTTATGAGCGTGATGGCCAGGATTACACCCTGATTGATACGGCGGGTGTCCGCCGGCGCAAGAATATCAAGGAAGCAGTGGAGAAGTTTTCCATTGTAAAGACGCTGCAGGCGATAAAGGATGCCAATGTTGTTGTCAGCGTTATTGATGCGCGTGAAGGGGTCACCGAGCAGGACCTGAGCATGCTGGGTTTTGTCATTGACTCCGGTCGAGCCCTGGTAGTCACCCTTAATAAATGGGATGGCATGACGGCGGAAGATCGCGAGCATGTTAAAACGCAGGTCGAGCGTCGTCTTGAATTTGCCGGTTTTGCACGCTTTCACTTCATTTCTGCGCTGCATGGTACCGGGGTGGGGAATCTCTATGACTCCATTAATGAAGCCTACGACTGTGCAATGGCCAAGTGGTCAACCAATCAGTTGACCAAGCTGCTGGAAGATGTGGTGGCCGACCATCAGCCGCCAGCGGTGAATAACCGTCGTATTAAGCTGCGTTATGCGCACCAGGGTGGATCCAATCCGCCGATTATCGTGGTGCATGGTAACCAGACCAACGCACTGCCGGGCTCCTATAAGCGTTACCTGGAAAACCGTTTCATCAAGTACCTGAAGATAAAAGGTACGCCGATCCGGTTTGAATTCCGCACCAGCGATAACCCCTTTGCCGGTAAGAAGAACACCCTGACACCACGTCAGCTGGCGAAGAAAGAACGTAGCCGTCAGCACGTCAAGGATTTGAAGCACAGAGCCAAGAAAAAGGCACGCGGCAAGTAATCATCACAACGGGCACCCATGGGTGCCCGTTGTCGTTTCTGTTCTACTCTTCTATATGTGTATAGGCTGAGATCATTTGAGCGGGACTCCTTGGTTGCCTTTTGAAGCCCTTTCACCTTTTTGAAATTAATTTACACAAAACAGTTGACGCCCCATCTCATGTCTGTAGAATTCGCCTCCTCGCTTGAGACGACAGGGTTCACGCAACACTGAACGGCTCGAGAGAGAAGGAGATAAGCTCTTGAAATCACTTAGATTTATGATGTAGAATTTGCCTCCTTGGTTTTAACCGCTTCGTTGTTTGAGTGCTTCGGCACTGAAACAAAAAACGAAAAAACGGTTGACACCGAATGAGGATGCGGTAAGATACGCGCCTCGCTTGAGACAACAGGTTCTGCCACACGGCAGGTTGCTCAAGCCCGCTCTTTAACAAATTGATCAGGTAATATGTGTGGGCGCTTGTCAGGATTGAGCACACAAAGCTTAATCAAGGCAAG
>NZ_FTMN01000001.1:449681-1025760 GCF_900155945.1 Marinobacterium stanieri | reverse complement strand
TAAAAACATGTTTCCTAAAACCTTGTATGACGCTTGTCGTGATTCACCGCGTTGCGTGCCCTAGTGCGCCCTCTGCCTCTTGCGCCGTTCGGTCATGAGACGCTGCGCGTCTCCCGCCGAACCGAGGGCGCTGATTGTTCACGCTGCGGCTTTGGTGCCTGCCGGTTTGATGGACAGGACCTTGAAGGCCATCTTCTGTCCCGCCCCCTGGGTGGGCTGGGCAACGATCTCGCATTTGCAGGGCAGGTGCTCACGCAGCAGATCGACGGTTGCGTAGTCACAGGCCAGCTTCATCAGCTCAAGGCCGACACGGTCAGGGTTGGAGCCGTCCGATTTCTGCGTGGCGATGATGGAGCCGCCCTTGTTGCCGTCCATGTCGTAACGGCTTGCCTGGATAACGTCAGCAGTCATGGTGATGTTCATGGTGTATTCCTCAGTTCAGTTCGCCGCAGTCAGGGCATTTAACGGGGTAAGCGTTCGGCACCGCGAGCAGGGCACCGCATTTACAAACGGACCAGCGAGCGACGCGACCGCCGAAGGTCCAGAGCGGGCGCGGTTGCTTGGTCATGTGTTCCGGTACCGGCGGGCAGTTGCACTCATGCTGTCCGCAGACAAGACACAGGCCCATGGCCTCAGCCGGTTTAACGAGTTGGCGAAGCCGCTTATTCATGCGGCACCTTCCTGGAGGCAGCAACGGCTCCATTGTTCGGCCATTGCACTGGCAATACCGGTAAAGGTTCGGCTGCGCTCCTTCCAGCGTTCAGGCCCCGGGCTGGCACGGTGAATCCGTTGTTCACGGCCTGAAACAATTTCGGTAGGCATCAGGGGCGGTAATCCCTTGAGCCAAAGGCAAGTGGCTTTGGTTTCACCATGGCCAAATTGCCAGGGCTGAATCAGCTGGTCATAGTTTCGGGACAGACGTTCAACCGCATACTTATGGGGGATAGGGTTCTCAACCACGACCCTGGAACATGGGTGGTCCAGAAACAGATTGAAGAACTCGCAGGCCTCATCCAGTTCATCCCAGAGATCACGCTGATGCAGCCAGCGAACGCCCGAGTTTGCCAGGCGGGTACAGGGCGGATGCGCGATGATCACATCCCACTCCTGGGTGAGCAGGTCTTGCACATCTCCCAGGTAGTGAGGCCCATTGGTTTCAGTTGGGAGAAGATCGCAACTAATTGCCTGGTGACCGAGTTTTAGCCAGGCATCACGGACTCGACCTGAGTACTCGCATGCAATGAGCACTTTCATGCAATCTCCTCCCTGGAATGAGAACCCGAGGCACGCCATGTGACCTCGGGGGCGGTTACGCCGCCAGTCGAATTGTCGTCAGTACTATCAGCACTGACGCCCCCTTCAGGGGTGCAGCCCTGAGTAGTGGGAGAGGGTGAGGAAGCGTCCTGTTTACGCTTCCAGAGGTAGTAAGAAATGCGCTGGCTTACAAAGCCGAAGAGTTCGACCAGGAGGAAGGCCAGAACAGCACCGATCCAACCGGCAACCATCATTTCAAATGGCATGTCGGTATCACTGTAAAAGCGGATATACACAGTGACGGCCAGCGCGTAGAGCAATGTCAGAATCAGGCTGGTCATGCTGCCACCTCCTTGACTCGACAGGCGTCTATGTTGCGATCCATCAAGGCAAAGCGGCGCAGGATGGTTTCAATGACGGGCTCAACCTCAGACAGAGGTGCATCAAAACGGATGGTGAAACGATCTGTAACGCATACATCAGAACCAAAGGGCCGATTACTGGAGAGGGTGTGGCCTCTTCCAACACGATGAGCAGCGTTGGAAGCATCGACGTGGTAGTTACGGACGCACAAAGGGCCATCAGGCACAGGGGCGCAGATGACGAGATACAAGCCGTGCACGTTAATCTCACAGTGAATATCCACACCCTGAGTCACCAAACGACAGGATTCAGCCGCCACTTCAGAGAACATGGCGAAGGTGCACTCATAGCCCTGCATAGCGGCAAGACGGTCGGACTCGGCCTGGTGGTATTCAGCAGGGGTGAGTAGTGTCAGTTGAGCAGTCATTAGATAGCCTCCATGCAGTCGGCCATGATCTTGGCCACGTTCACGAAGGAGCGGCGGGCGCGTTCGTCGCCGTTGCTGGGGGTGATGGTGGGAATGTACCCACGTTTGATCATGCCGTTCAGGGTGTCTTCGGAGACGCCGATCAGTTCAGCGAAGCGACCGCGATCCATAATCGGAACAAAGGGAAGTGAAGCGGGTATCAGGTTGTGTACGGGGGCGTTCATGGCGTTTTACCTTTATACTGACAATCAATGGCGTTTAATGACTAGCTTTATTAACTAGAACTATCTTCTAGGTCCAATGTTAGGATTGATAGGAGATATGTCAAGAGATAATTTCTAGAAAATGAACATAGACGATCGCATTCGCTGTGTGCTAAACACTTGCGGCAAGACCACAGAAGAGATCGCTGCAGAGACAGGGATCAAGTATTCAAGGTGGACAACAGTTAGGAAGACTGGAGGCAGGGCTAGGGCTGAAGAAGTCGAGGCTTTGTGTTCAGTATTCCCTGAATATGCGCTTTGGATCGCTTCGGGTAATACGTTACCGTCTGCCGGACAAGTGAGCCCTGAAATTGAAGAAATGAGAGAGGCTTACAACGGGTAGGGAAGGGATACGTACTGGCCGAAAGGATTCGCGGCGCCTGGTTCAGCAGTACAGGGAGTAAGCCCGGGCATGGCCATTGAGAAAGTCGCATCTGGCTGGTTGGTCGATATTCGTCCAGCCGGTCGAAACGGTAAACGTTACCGCAAAATCTGCAAAACCAAAGCCGAGGGGCTGCGTTGGGAAGCCTGGATGAAACACCAGCACACCCTGCAACCCGACTGGCAACCGCCGAAACAAGACCACCGCCGATTGTTTGAACTCATTCAAGAATGGTACCGCCTGCATGGGCAGCACCTGAAGGATGGGGAGCGGAGACGGTCCGTTCTGGAAAATATCTGCTCCATGATGGGCAACCCTGTGGCTGCAGAGATACGTGGTGTCGATTTCACGACCTACCGATCAGGCCGGTCCACTGAGGTTACCGCCAATACGCTCAACCATGAGTTGGCATACTTGCGTGCAGTGTTTAACGAACTGATCAGGCTGGATCATTGGGACAAGGAGAATCCGCTGAAGAACGTTCGCCCGCTAAAAGTGGATGAGCGAGAACTGACCTGGCTAAGCAAAGAAGAAATACAGCTACTCCTGGAACAGCTGGCCAATAGGCGTAACCCTGATGCCATCAAAGTGGCCAAGGTATGTTTAGCAACTGGTGCGCGGTGGTCGGAGGCTGAGGGGCTTACTGCAACTCAGGTTAAGAACAATCAAATCACTTACCACCGAACTAAAAGTGGCAAGAACCGAACAGTTCCAATTACAGAAAATCTTTATCGCGAGATCAAAACGAGAAGAAGTGGCCGGCTTTTCGGTAACTGTTACCAGTCGTTTACCAACGCATTGGCAGATTCAGGTATAGAGCTGCCGAAGGGGCAGAGAACCCACGTCCTCCGGCATACATTTGCTAGTCATTTTATGATGAATGGAGGTAACCTACTGACGCTGCAAAAAGTTCTTGGGCATGCCTCCATTCAAATGACAATGAGGTACGCGCATTTGGCACCAGAGCATTTCTTTGATGTTATAAAGCTTAACCCATTCAACCATTATTAACATCAACATCTGCTTTCTCATTAAAACCATCACTTTCAATAACAACTCTGCTGACAATCTCACTGCAAAGTTGATTATAATACTTATGGGCAGTCTCTTTATCTATCTTACCATCTTTTTCGCTTTCTTTTATAAAGTCAAATATTCTTTCTATAGATGGATCAACTTTATCTTTACTAAGGAAGGTTTTTATATTGAAGGAGAAAACGCTAAATGAAATATAATGCAAGTATGTCAATCGAGAGAAATCAAGATATAAGATTGTTTTAAGAGTTGGTGTAAATAGGCCTACTAAGCCCTGAAGTGCTATTCCTAATAGAACCCCGAGTCCTGTTCCAATAGGGTTTTTTACTAAAAGCACATCAAAGACTTTTCGTAATAACAATGTAAGATCGTAATTCAAACTAAGCCCTCCTACCTTCAATTTCATTGACTTTCTCAATAATTTCATCAGGTTCGGGTATTATTTTTTTTGCAACACCTCCATCATGAAAGTCATCTTTATCTGAATGGCTCAGTATAAAGTCTATTATTTCACGTGACTCAAATTCATTATTACCATAGATTCCTTTTTTTACTCTATAGTCGATCAATATGTGATCAAGTTGAATAATTAAAATCATGGAAAAAATAAAAAATGCAGCGTATATATTATAATCTGCAAGATTGAAATGTGATATAAGGCCTAGAAATAAAAATGAAAAAATTAATATCATCTGTAGCAGTCGGTGCTTTTTTATCTTCTCAATCACCATAAGTCCAATAATAGTATTACGATTTTCTTGATTGGATGACACCAGTAACCTTTTGGCAGTTAGATAAAGAAAAAGAGGAGAAGGAATAGGAAAAGGAATGAAACTAATGAATCTGAATATTTTCTCAATTAAACCTGATTTTTCTTTTTTAAGAATTACGTTTTTAAATAAGCTTTCATTAAAACGAAATTTAATTACATGAATTTTTGATTGATCTAAATTATAACTTTTGATTTTTTTTACAACATATTCATCATCTAATATTTTATTAGAATTAGCATGCTTAAAATGAATTCTAGTTTCTGATACTTTTAATTTAATATCATTATTTTTAATTTTCCTATTTTCTATTAAATAGTAAATATAAACGAATGAATAAAGTAATACTATTGCTAAAGAAAAAATCAAAAAAAACATATTAGTCTCCAAGCTAATTTGGACAATGGTAACTAACCATGACTTTGGCTTTTTCACTGCCAGTTGAACGAAGGTTATCCATCCAGAACTGACACTTAGGGTCTGAAAGTTTCTTCATGTACTCTGCACGATCTCGCTTGGCATCAAGCTTTACTTCCCTTGCAATGCGCTCCTGTTCCATTCTCAGGCGAGATTCTTCCAAACGCTGCTGACGGGCCTGGTTTTGTGCTTCGAGGGCTCTACGGCGCTCTACGGCCGCCTGACGGGATTGTTCATTCATTCTCTCCATGCTGCCATGCAAGGCATTGGTAGCTGCTTCAAGCGAACGGACGAATCGGTATTCCTGGTATTTCTGGTAACCAAACCACAGAAGAAAGAGAAGGATGCCACCGGCGGCAACGCCAAGTGCTATTTGAAGCCAGAGAGGAGGAGGATCGACAGGATCGGGAGCGCGTTCGAAAACGATTCGCTCATGAGGTGCTGGACACATAGTACCTCCGTGTTTTGTCCGGTCCGTGAAAAATGTGGACACTTTGTGGACACTTTCGGTACTACTCCATTACCCGAAAGTTCGTAACCCCTTGATTTTAATGGTGGGCCCAGCAGGACTTGAACCTGCGACCAATGGATTATGAGTCCACTGCTCTGACCAACTGAGCTATAGGCCCGGGGAGTGCGCGCCAATGATAGCATGTCCTATCATTGGCGCAATATGATGAAATTAAACGATTATTCGTCGATGAAGGTACGCAGGTGATCGGAGCGGCTCGGGTGACGCAGTTTGCGCAGCGCCTTGGCTTCGATCTGGCGGATACGTTCACGGGTAACATCGAACTGTTTACCCACTTCCTCAAGGGTGTGGTCAGTGTTCATGTCGATACCGAAACGCATGCGCAGTACCTTGGCTTCACGGGCAGTGAGGCCGGACAGGATTTCACGCGTAGACTCACGCAGGCCTTCGCCAGTGGCAGTATCCACCGGTGAGTGCAGGGTGGTGTCTTCGATAAAGTCGCCCAGGCTGGAATCTTCGTCGTCACCGATCGGGGTTTCCATGGAGATCGGCTCTTTGGCGATCTTCAGCACCTTGCGGATCTTGTCTTCCGGCATTTCCATACGCTCGGCCAGCTCTTCCGGAGTCGCTTCGCGGCCCATCTCCTGCAGCATCTGGCGGGAGATACGGTTGAGCTTGTTGATCGTTTCGATCATGTGTACCGGAATACGGATGGTACGGGCCTGGTCCGCAATGGAGCGGGTGATGGCCTGACGAATCCACCAGGTTGCGTAGGTGGAGAACTTGTAACCACGACGGTATTCAAACTTGTCCACAGCCTTCATCAGGCCGATGTTGCCTTCCTGGATCAGATCGAGGAACTGCAGACCGCGGTTGGTGTACTTCTTGGCGATAGAGATAACCAGACGCAGGTTGGCCTCAACCATCTCTTTCTTGGCACGACGAGCGCGTGCTTCACCAATGGACAGGTCGCGGTTGACCTCCTTGATATCAGCCAGGCGTAGGCCGATGTTTTCTTCTACCTGGCGCAGGCGGCGCTGGGCGCGCTGCAGGTCAGGCATGCTGCGTTTGATCGGGGCAGCAAAAGGCTTGTCGCTGTTAACCAGTTCGTCCAGCCATTCCTGGCTGGTTTCGTTGCCCGGGAAGGACTTGATGAACAGCGGGCGCGGCATTTTGGCGCGCTGGGTGCAGATGCGCATGATGGTGCGCTCCTGCTTGCGAATGCTGTCGATACAGTCACGCACACGCTGGACCAGCAGGTCGTAGTAGCGCGGGGACAGCTTGATCGGCGCAAAGGCATTGGCCAGAGACATGGCCGCAAATTCGACTTCGTCGGCAGAACCGCCACGTTCGATGGTCGCATTCAGGTTGTCCAGGGATTCCTGGATCAGACCAAAGCGCTGACGTGCTTCTTCAGGGTCGGGGCCACGCTCCTTCTCTTCGTTGGAGTCGTCGTCACCTTTTTCCTTGTCGTCATCATCGTCCTCGTCGTCTTCATCTTCTTCGATTTCGACGGGGGCTTCGGCTTCCGGTGCAGGGATGTCGGAATCAGGATCGATGTAGCCACTGAAGATATCGCTCAGGCGACCTTCTTCCTGAAGTACGCTGTTGTAAGCGTCCAGGATGATGTCAACGCTGCCCGGGAAGCGGGACAGTGCCATCATGACTTCACGGATGCCTTCTTCGATACGCTTGGCGATATCGATTTCGCCTTCGCGGGTCAGCAGTTCCACGGTACCCATTTCACGCATGTACATGCGGACGGGGTCGGTGGTGCGGCCGGCATCATTCTCGACGGCAGCCAGTGCAGCAACGGCTTCTTCGTCGGCTTCTTCTGCAGAATCGCCGCCGCTCAGCAGCAGATCTTCGGCATCCGGCGCTTCTTCAGAAACGCGAATACCCATGTCGTTGATCATGCGGATGATATCTTCGACCTGATCGGGATCGGCAATATCTTCCGGCAGATGATCGTTAACCTCGGCGTAAGTTAGATAGCCCTGTTCTTTACCTCGGGCGATCAGTTCCTTAAGTCGAGACTGCTGTTGGGATTTATCTGACATAGAGCCCCTGCAACGAATGAAAGCTGATGTGACTGGTGGCGGAAAAGCGAGCGCGACATTATACCGAAAAAGGCTGTCGGCAGCTACAACAATAAGCGCAGCACCTGCGTAAAAAAGTCTATAGCTAGGAGAATAGACCAGAAATCAGGTGCTTGCCGAAGATTTCCTGCATCAGTCAGTTACGCTGATTGATCAACAACTGCTGAAGTGTTTGTTTCTCTTCACTGGTAAGTGGGGACTGTCTGGATTTTTTCAAGAGCTGATCCAGTTGTGCGTCCTCACGGCGCGCCAGGATGCGCTTGAGCGTGTCCTGTAACAGGCTGGCGGCATTGGTGTTACCCAGGATCGGGTCCAGGTGCGAAATTTCGTTCAGCAGCATCAAGTCGGCACGGCGAGCGTCATCGTCCTGCCAGTCCACCAGCAGGGTGCCCAGGGAGCTGCCGGGCGTCTGCTGCAGGTATTCCAGCAGGTGGGTCAGCACGCTGATATTGGGCTCGTCGACCAGCACGAACTCCTCGGCCTTGGGTGCCTGTGTCGCCAGCGAGGGCTGGTGCAGCAGAATCGAAATGGCCTGGTTGACCAGGTGTCGTGACTGCTGACGTGTTGACTGCCGCTGTGGAGTTGGCTCGTAGCTCGGTGCTCTGGGTTCGTCATAGCGTGGCGCCGGTGACGGGGTGTACTGTTCCGGTGGCGGCTGCTCCTGGCTGGGCTGGGTGACCTGGTGCAGGTCGATTACGCTGCCCAGTTGCTCCAGTGACAGGCCGGTGATTTCGCAAATACGGTCCATCATCATCTGCTTCAGCAAGCCCGGCTGCATGGACTGGATAAGGGGCAGGGCGGTGTTGCTGAAGCGGGCACGGCCGTCCATGCTGCTGAGGTCGGCATCTTCGGTTAGTGACTTAAAGAAAAACTCGCTCAGCGGTAGTGCCTGGGTGACGCGTTCGCTGAAGGCGGCTTCACCTTCCTGACGCACCAGAGTATCCGGGTCTTCACCGTCGGGCAGGAACAGGAAGCGTGCTTCCTGGCCATCCTTGATCACTGGCAGCGTGGTGTGCAGTGCCCGCAGTGCGGCGGTGCGGCCAGCCTGGTCGCCGTCAAAGCAGAAGATCACTTCCGGGACTAGTTTGAACAGGCGCTCCAGGTGCTGGGCGGTGGTGGCGGTGCCCAGTGTGGCGACCGACCAGTGGATGCCGTGCTGGGCCAGGCTGACCACGTCCATGTAGCCTTCCACAATCAGCAGGCGGTCCAGGTGGTTGCTGTGCTGGCGGGCCTCGTAGAGGCCGTAGAGCTCGCGGCCCTTGTGGAAGGTCGGGGTTTCCGGCGAGTTCAGGTATTTGGGTTTGTCGTCGCCCAGTACGCGGCCACCAAAGCCGAGCACCCGGCCCCGTACATCGCGGATCGGAAACATGATGCGATCGCGGAAACGGTCGTAGTGACTGGCTTTTTCTTCGTTGTGGATCACCATGCCGGACTGTTCCAGCAGTTCGGTGGCGTTATCCACAGCCGAGAAGTGGTTCATCAGGTTATCCCAGCCGGGCGGGGCATAACCGATACCAAAGGCGGCGGCAATCTGGCCGCTGAGTCCACGCTGCTTGAGATAGTTGACCGCACGCTCGCGTTCCGGGGATTGGCGCAGCTGCTGCTGGAAAAAGGTGTTGGCCTGCTCCAGGGCTTCAAACTGGCGCTTGAGGCGCTGTTCGCGCTGATGGTCGACGGGTCTGCCTTCTTCGCGGGGAACGTCCATGCCGGCGAGCTTGGCCAGCTCTTCAACGGCTTCGGGGAAGTTAAGGCGGTCATATTCCATCAGGAAGCCGAGCGCGTTGCCACCGGCACCGCAACCGAAACAATAATAAAACTGCTTGTCGGGGCTAACCGAGAAGGAGGGGCTCTTTTCCTTGTGGAACGGGCAGAGGCCAGAGTAGTTCTTGCCTGCGCGTTTCAGCTTGACGCGACCATCAATGACATCAACGATGTTGATGCGGGCCAGAAGGTCGTCAATGAAGTGTTGGGGTATTCGACCTGCCATGTTCGCTCCGCGGACAGGTCAGCGTATGCGGACCCTTAGAGTTTCTGCTTCACCAGGCCGGAAATCTTGCCCATGTCGGCTCGACCCTGTACCTGGGGTTTGACGATTGCCATCACTTTGCCCATGTCCTGCATGGAGCTGGCGCCGGATTCGGCGATGGCGTCATCAATAATCTGAGTAATCTCAGCGTCGCTGAGTGGCTGCGGCAGGAAAGTTTTAATCACCTCCAGCTCCTGCTGCTCCTTCTCTGCCAGTTCGGGTCGCTCAGCCGCCTCGTACTGGGTAATGGAGTCTCTTCTCTGTTTGACCATCTTGTCCAGCACGGTCAGGACGCGGGCGTCATCGAGTTCGATACGCTCGTCCACCTCGATACGCTTCAATTCCGCCAGAATCAGGCGAATTGTGCCAAGACGTGCTTTGTCCTTGGCGCGCATGGCATCTTTCATCTGTTCTGTAATGGTTGCTTTCAGATCAGACATGGGATGCTCCTTCGAGTGTGCTTGGTTAGCTTAACAGAGTGTTAAATCAGTACAGACGTACGCGACGAGAAGTTTCACGCTGCAGTTTCTTGGCGTGACGCTTAACGGCAGCAGCTGCTTTACGCTTACGAACAGAAGTCGGCTTTTCGTAGTGCTCACGACGACGAACTTCAGCCAGGATGCCGGCTTTTTCGCAAGAACGCTTGAAACGACGCAGAGCTACGTCGAACGGCTCGTTATCTTTAACTTTAACCTGAGGCATTGAATGCTCCCTTTAGTGGTTGGGGTGAATGTACCTATCGCAATGATAGAGATTAAGGCGGCATATTCTAGTGAAGCCCCCCAGCCATGTAAAGTGATCGAGACTGTATTTTGCGGCCCACAGCAGGGATAATGGCAAGCTGTTCGATCTGCTTTAATTGACGAGGCCGCTATGCGAGTGCTGGGCATTGAAACTTCCTGTGATGAAACCGGTGTGGCGCTGTACGACAGCGAGCGCGGACTGCTGTCCGACGCCCTCTACAGCCAGGTAAAAATGCATGCCGAATACGGTGGTGTGGTGCCCGAGTTGGCCTCACGAGACCATGTGCGCAAACTGCTGCCGCTGATTCGGGAAGTGATGGCCAAGGCGGAGCTGGAACTCAAGGACCTGGACGCGGTGGCCTACACCTCTGGCCCGGGTCTGATCGGTGCCCTGATGGTCGGTGCATCTACCGGGCGCGCACTGGCTCTTGGTTTGGGCGTGCCGGCCATTGCGGTCCACCATATGGAAGGGCATCTGCTGGCGCCGATGCTGGAAGACAACCCGCCTGCTTTCCCGTTCGTGGCGTTGCTGGTATCCGGTGGGCATACCCAGCTGGTCAGTGTTAAGGGCATTGGCCAGTACGAGCTGATGGGCGAGTCACTGGATGATGCGGCCGGTGAAGCCTTCGACAAGGCAGCCAAAATGTTGGGGCTGGATTATCCCGGTGGCCCGCTGATCGCCAAGCTGGCCGAGCAGGGCACGCCGGGCCGCTATCGCTTCCCGCGTCCGATGACCGACCGTCCGGGTCTGGATTTCAGTTTTTCCGGCCTGAAAACCTTCACCCTGAATACCGCCAATGCCGAGCGTGACGAGAACGGTCAAATTGATGCGCAGACCATGGCCGATATCGCCTTTGCGTTTGAAGAAGCAGTGGTGGAAACCCTGGCTATAAAATGTCGCCGTGCCCTGCAGCAGACCGGCATGAAGCAGCTGGTGATTGCCGGCGGTGTCAGCGCCAACAAGCGACTGCGTGAGCGTCTGGATGAGGTGGTTCGCAAGGAGAAGTCGGGTCTGTTCTATGCACGCCCCGAGTTCTGTACCGATAACGGCGCCATGATTGCCTATGCCGGCTGTCAGCGTTTGTTGGCCGGTCAGCAGGCAGATCTGACCATAATAGCACGCCCGCGCTGGCCGATGGACACACTGGAGTCGATCTGATTCTGTGCAGGGATTAAAAGCGGTGCTCGCGCCCGGCCACCAGCTTGCGGATGTTGCTGCTGTGTCTGAGGATCAATATCGCTGAGGTCAGGCTGAAGGTCAGCGTCAATGCCGGTGTGGTCAGATAGCAGAACAGCGGGGTAATGATCGCGGTGGCGATGGACGCCAGTGACGAGATGCGACCAAGCAGGAAAATCAGCCCCCAGAATAACAGCTGACACAGGGCAAGAGGCCAGCTCAGCAGCAGTGTGCAGCCCAGCGTGGTGGCAACGCCCTTGCCGCCGCGCAGGCTGGAGAAGAACGGAAACAGGTGGCCGCACACGGCGGCCAGCATGGCCCAGCCGCGCAGGGTGATGTCGGCCCCGACCAGAATCGCCAGCAGGATGGCGGCCGCGCCCTTGCTGAGGTCGCCCGAAAGCGTAAGGATTGCGGCCTGGCGCCCGCCCAGGCGCATGACATTGGTGGCACCGGGGTTCTTGGATCCGGCCTGGCGCGGGTCCTCAAGGCCCATGGCTTTGCAGACAAGCACCGCACTGGGGATGGACCCCAGCAGGTAGGCAGTCAGCAGCAATATCCAGTCGGACCCTTCGGGCATATTGACGTCCAGTCGTGCGCCGGCCGTGGCTGGCGTGGTAGATTAACAGTCTTGAAACAAGCATATACAAGCTCGGACCGGGCCTCAATCGGTCCCCAGCGGAGGCAGGATGGATATCGTTTATATTCGCGAATTGGAAGTTGAGACCGTCATTGGCATCTATGACTGGGAGCGCGAAGTGCGCCAGACTGTCAGCCTGGATCTGGAAATGGGCACCGATATTCGGGCCGCTGCATCCACAGAAGATATTGAGCAGACGCTCAACTATAAATCCGTCTCCAAGCGCCTGATCAGTTTTATCAGTGAAAGCGAGTTCCTGCTGGTGGAAACCATGGCAGAAGAGATCTCCCAGATCGTCTTGAGTGAATTCGACGTGCCCTGGCTGCGCTTGCGCCTGAGCAAGCCCGGTGCCGTGCGCGGTGCCAAGGATGTGGGTGTTGTGATCGAGCGAGGAGAACGCAGCTGATGCCACATGTCTACCTGAGCCTTGGCAGCAATCGGGACAGGGAGCGCCACATTACGGCAGCACTGGATGCGCTGGCAGACCGGTTCGGCGAGATCGAAATTTCGTCGGTGTATGAAAGCGAAGCCGTGGGGTTTGCCGGCACCAACTTTTATAATCTGGTAGTAGGTATCGACTGCCCTCTGGGATTGGCCGAGCTGTCCGCCTGGTTGAAGCAGGTTGAAGACGATAACGGCCGGGACCGGTCCGGGCCGCGTTTCAGTGGTCGAACGCTGGATATCGATGTTCTGACCTATGGTGATCTGGACCACCCGCAAGAGGGGGTGCAGGTGCCGCGCGACGAGATTACCGAGAACGCGTTTGTGCTCTTGCCGCTGGCTGAGATTGCGCCTGAGCAAAAGCACCCGGTACTGCAGACCTGCTATGCCGAGCTCTGGCAGGCGTATGACCGTGCCCAGAAACTCTGGCCGATCGACTTCAACTGGCGTGGTCGCCAGATCTCACGGGCCTCAACTGAAGATTGAGCGCCCGCCATCGACCGCCAGAATCTGGCCGGTGATGTAGCCGGCCGAGGCCAGGAAGGCAACGGCTTCGGCAATGTCCTCGGGGCGTCCTGTGCGTTGCAGAGGCACCTTGTCGAGAATGGCCTGACGGGCAGCATCGTCCATTTCCGCATCCGCTTCGGGCCAGAGGATGGCACCGGGCGAGACGCCATTTACCCGCACCGCCGGCGCCAGTTCGCGCGCCAGACTCAGCGTCATCATCTTCACGCCAGCCTTGGCAATGGAGTAGATTGGGTAGCCGCCCAGTCCTTTCTCGGCATGTACATCGACCAGGTTCACGATGCTTCCCCCAGAGGCTTCCAGCAAGGTTGCCAGGGCGCTGCTGAGGAAGAAGGGGCCACGCAGGTTGCTGTTGATCAGCTGGTCCCAGTCTGACTGAGCTGCCTGCTGCAAGGGCGTGGGATAAAAGGTGGATGCGTTGTTGACCAGCAGGCTGAGTGGCCCCTGCTGCCGCACGGCTTGCGCCAATTGCTCCACCGCCTGCATATCGTTCAGGTCGGCCTGCAGGCAGATGCAGGAATCGGCTCTTTGTCGGTTCAATTCATCGCGCAGCTGCTCGGCATCAGTGCTGGATTGGCGATAGTGCAGAATCAGGTCGTAGCCCTGTTGGTGCAGGCGGCGTGCGATGCAGGCGCCAATACGGCGTGCAGCACCGGTGATCAGGGCGCGTGGTGCCGTACTCATGCGATCTCTCCATACAGTCGGCAGCAGTCCAGCTGGCGCTGCTGAATCGCCTCACCCAGGGCCTTGCCACTGAAGCCTTCGGCCTGCAGGGCACGGTTATCGATAGCGGCAATACTCTGAAGCAGTGCCTGCGTTTGCTGCGCCAGCCGGTCGATATCGACGTTGGGGTAGAGCCGTTCTATCAGAGGCAGCAGGCGGTTCAGGCGTTCCGGCTGACGCACAAGGCTAAAGCATTTGAGCAGTGCCAGGCGTTGTTCGGCAGTGATCTCTTCCATTCTGGCCAGTTCGTCCAGGCCGGTGCGGCTCTGCAGGGCCAGATCACGAAAGCGGTTGGGAATGCGCCAGTGGCGGCACAAGGCCCGGATGCTCTCCAGAGCGTTGTCCAGCGGCTGAGATTCGGTCAGGCTGAAAGCGAAGAGGGCAAAGCACTGCTCACTGTCGAAATTGGCAGCCTCGGTTAGCATCTGGAAACGGGTAGCGTTGTAACGTTCAGCCCCCGGCATCAGCTTATCCAGTGCGCCGATATGCTGCAGCAGGTTGAAAAAGCAGGCAGGGGATTGGGTACTCAAGGCACGTTCGCACTCCTGCCATACCCGTTCGGGGGTCAGGTGTTCCAGTTCATCACCGGCGCTGATCTCCCGCAGCAAGGTTTCCGTTTCCGGTGCCAGGGTGAAACCCAGGTGGGCAAAGCGGGCGTAAAAACGGGCAACACGCAATACCCTCAGCGGGTCTTCCACAAATGCGGGTGAAACATGGCGCAGCAGGCGTGCTTCCAGGTCGGCTTGTCCGCCGCAAGGATCATGCAGCTCACCGTTCAGGTCTTCGGCGATGGCGTTGATGGTCAGGTCGCGTCGCAGCAGGTCCTGTTCAAGCGTGACATCCGGGCTGGTATGAAAGGTGAAGCCGGTGTAGCCCTTGCCGCTTTTTCGCTCGGTGCGGGCGAGGGCATATTCTTCGGCGGTATCCGGGTGCAGGAATACCGGGAAATCACTGCCGACGGCCCTGTAGCCCAGCCGGCCCATTTCCTCCGGGGTGGCACCGACGACTACCCAGTCGCGGTCCTTGACCTCAAGCCCCAACAGGCGGTCACGCACGGCGCCGCCAACCAGATAGATTTGCATCAGCGTTCGCAACGGTCCGGGCACTGGGCACGCCAGGCCTCAAAACCACCGTCCAGACTGTACACCTCGTCAAAGCCCTGGTGTGCCAAATAGGCGGCTGCCGACTGACTGCTGATACCGTGGTAGCAGCAGACGATCAGCGGGGCATCCATGTCTGCCTCGGCCATATACTCGGGCATGTTGTGGTTGTTCAGGTTATAGGACTGGCTGATGTGCAGTTCCTTGTAGCTGCCCTCGTCGCGAATATCGACAATTTGGGCGCCCTGGTCGATCAGTTCGCAGGCCTGATCAATGTTAATGCAGCGATACTCGGACATGATTAGTCTCCCGCGGTCTTGGTGGGCTGGCAAGCTTGCGTGAAAACACAGGCGTCTTCAAGCCGATAAGCTGTAAGGGTATTGCCCCAGACGCAGCCGCTGTCCAGCGCAACCACTTGATGTTCACGATGAAATCCCAGTGCCGCCCAGTGCCCGAACAGCTGAATACGTTTCAGGGGGGCGCGGCGTGGCTGTCGATACCAGGGGGCAAAGCCTTCGGGTGCCGTCTCGGGCGCGCCGTTGCCCTTGAACTCCAGTCGCCCGGACTCGGTGATAAAACGCATGCGGGTGAAGTAGTTGGTAATGGCTCGCCAGCGGTCCATGCCGGATAGGTCATCTTGCCAGCAGTCGGGTTGATCGCCATACATCTGATGCAGGAAAGCATAGCAGTCAGGCCCTTGCAGTACCTGCTCCAGTTCCGCACTGAGTGCGCGTGCCTGTTTGAGTGACCAGATATGCGGAATGCCTGCATGGGTCATGACATGGCCCAGTGCCTTGTCGTCATGCAGCAGCGGCTGATGTCGAAGCCAATCCAGCAGCTCTTCACGGTCAGGTGCCTGCAGGATGGGCTCCAGGGTGGGGTGCGTTTTGCGATCAACACCGGCGGCCAATGCGAGCAGGTGCAGATCATGATTACCCAGCACCGTGACGGCCTGTTCTCCGAGGCTGTGGACAAATCTGAGGGTTTCCAGCGAGCGCGGGCCCCGGTTGACCAGGTCTCCGGTCAGCCAGAGCCGATCATTCTGATTGAAGCTGATCTGATCCAGTAATTGCAGCAGTTCATCGTAGCAACCCTGAAGGTCGCCAATGACATAGGTGGCCATAGGTTTTCCGAATTCTCAACACGCCACGCATGATAGCGGATTGCAGGTGTCGGTAAAAATCGCCATTTCGGTGAATGTCGAGATAAAAAAAGGCCCCGAGTGGGGCCTGAAGAATACAGGATACCTGCTGCTGTTGAGTATCCCTGATGTACTTTAAGCCATAACCGTGCCAAAACCTGTAAATGTATAAATATCAGTTAGTTATAAATTTAATGCAGCGGTTTTTTGGGGTTTTCTGTGCACTGTTTTGGTGCGGTCCGTGTGGTCTTGTGGTGCATTTTTGTCCCAGGCTTTGGGGTTACAAGTATTAACCAAAACTTAATTTATCACTGCATTAAGTAAGGTTATTGTCTGCGCCTGGCAACTGGAGTAATGTTTTTAAAAAAGCAGTACAAAAAGTGAACTATATGCCACTGGCAAGGGACTGTAATGAAAATCAATGAACCGGTGACACAACAAGAAAAAAACGTCTCGGAGCATGCCAACATACTGTCAACCACCGATCTGAAAGGAGCGGTTACCTACGTCAACCCGGACTTCGTTGCCATCAGCGGATTTGAAACTGAAGAGCTGTTGGGACGCAATCACAACATCGTCCGTCACCCGGATATGCCACCCGCCGCATTTGCCGGTTTGTGGGACAGGGTCAAGTCCGGCCATACCTGGATGGGAGTCGTCAAAAACCGCTGTAAAAATGGCGACCACTATTGGGTGGATGCCTTTGTGATGCCCATCAAGCGGGATGGGCAGACCTGCGAATATCAATCCGTCAGGCGTCGCCCGGAGCGTGACGCAGTGGCGCGGGCCGAGAAAGTCTATCCGCGGCTGATGTCAGGCCGTTCGCCCCTGCCTGCCAACCCCTTGGCCAAAATAGGCCTGACCGGCCGTCTGCTGACATCGGTGCTGGTGCCAGGCCTGGCCGGGCTGGCACTTAACCTGTTTTACCCTGAAGAGAGTCCCATGATCTGGGCTGCCGTGATGGCCTTGATGCTGTCAGGCATGTTGTTGGTGCTTTCACCCTGGCGTCGCCTGGTGGCAGAGTGTCAGCAACAGCTGAACGACCCGGTCGCACGTTATATCTATACCGGTCGACAGGATGATATCGGCCAGATGCGCCTGCTGCTTAAACAATTGAGTTCCGAATGCGATGGTCTGGTGGGGCGCATGGATGATTCGGCCCGGCAACTGAAAGACGATGCCGAAATGCTGAGCGAGGCTGTGAGTCAGTCGCAGACCGGTATGCAGCAGCAGTCGATCGAAATGGAGCAGTCCGCTGCCGCCATCAGCCAAATGTCGGCCTCGGTGCAGGAAGTGGCGACCAATGCTCAGCACAGCTCTCAGGCGGCGGAAGAAGCGGTCAGTGAAGTGGCACATAGCAGGCAAACGGTGGAGGCCACGGCATCAGCTGTACATGACCTGCAGGCACATATTGCCGAGGCCGAGGGGGTTATTGCTCAGGTAAACGGCCACAGTCGCAATATTGCCAATGTACTGGATGTCATCAACGATATTTCAGAACAAACCAATCTGCTCGCGTTGAACGCCGCCATTGAGGCTTCACGGGCAGGGGATGCGGGCCGCGGTTTTGCCGTCGTAGCGGATGAAGTACGTTCACTGTCGTTGAGAACACAAAACTCGACGGGTGAAGTGCGTGCCATGATTGAAGAGCTGCAAACCAGTGCCAGTGATGCCGTGGATACCATCAACCAGGGGCGTGAACGGGCTGACCGTTGCGTCGAGCTCAGTGATGAAACCGAGCATGCGCTGGATAATATTCTGGGCGCCATTCGTCGCATCAGTGATATGAGCGTCCAGACCGCATCGGCGGTCGAGCAGCAAAGTAGTGTTGCAAGTGAAATTGACCGTAGTATTGTCTCTATTCAGACACTTTCTGAACGGAATCTCGGAGCGGTTGAACAAAGCTCCCGGGCGGGGCAGCAAGTTTTGACGGTAGCGACGGAGTTGAATGCGCTGGCGCATCAGTTCTGGTGCCGCAAGTCGGCATAACACGGGTGCAACGGAAGCAGATGAACAGACAACGCCAGTTTCTGGATTTGACCGGTGACTTTATCGCCAGTCTGGATCGGGATTATCGAATCGAATTCATGAACCGCTCCGGGCGGCGCATGCTGGGAGTCGGAATGGACCATGACTTCCATGCCAACCCCATGTATGCGAAAGACTTTCATGATGATGACAACCTGCGCTTGTTGCAGGAAGAAGCCTTTCCGCAAGTGCTTTCCACTGGCTGTTGGAATGGCACTATCCTGTTTCGCTCACTGGATGGAAGCTCCATCCCTGTCAGCCTCCGTGTGCTGGCCCACCTGGATGAAAAGGGCCGTGTTACCGGCCTGACGGGGGTTGGTCAGGACCTGCGGCTGCAACAGGCGCTGCGTACGCAGGAAGCGATGGCAGACCGTATCCTCGACAGCACGATCGAAGGCATTATGGTGACCGATTCCGGTGCGCGTATTCAGCGTGTGAATCCGGCGTTTACTCAGATTACCGGCTACACCGCGGAAGAGGTTCAAGGGCTAACGCCACGCTTCTTGCGCTCCAATCATCATGAGCAGGACTTTTACGAGCAGATGAATGCCACGCTGAGCGAGCATGGGCGCTGGCAGGGTGAGGTCTGGAATCGGCGCAAGTCCGGTGAGGTTTACCTGCAGTGGATGTCGATCAGTGCTCTCAGGGGGCAGGAAGGCCAGGTAACGCACTATGTTTCAGTGCTGCATGACCTGACCGAGATGCGCGCGAAAGAAGCCGAAATTGAACAGCTTGCCTTCACGGACCCGTTAACCGGCGTTGGCAACCGGCATAAACTGATCCAGACCCTCAACCATGAACTGGGTGAAGAGGATACTAAGCCTCTGGCACTCATGTGTGTGGACCTGGGGCAGCTGTCACCCATCAATGATCGTTTTGGCATGCGCGGAGGCGATCAGCTGATCCGCTGCCTCAGTCAACGCTTGCGTGAATTGACCGGCTCGGCCTTGCAGTTGTTCCGTTTGACCGGCGATGAGTTTGTCATATTGCAGCTCAACTCCTCTGATCTAACGGATATCGCCCGTCAGGCCGTGCGCTGTATCCAGCTGCTACAGCAGCCGGTTACGCTGGATGGTGAAATTATTCGGCTGAGCCCGTCGGCCGGCATTGCCCTGGCACCCAAGGATGCCAGTGATGCCGATACGCTGCTGGCCTCGGCGCAGACGGCCATGACAGCCGCCAAGCAGTCCGGTCGTGACAGCTATCGTTTTTATGATGAAGCCATCAGCAGTGCCATGTGGCATCGGTTGATGCTGGAACAGCAGCTGATGCTGGCCACTCAGCCCGATGCAGACCTGGGGCTGAAGCTCTACTTGCAACCAAAAGTTTCCTTGCCTGATGGCCAGATAGCTGGCGCAGAAGTTCTGCTGCGCTGGGAGCATCCGGAAAAGGGCCTGATTTCACCGGCGGAGTTCATCCCGCTGGCCGAAGAAAGCCGGCTTATTGTGGCGCTGGATCGCTGGGTGTTTGCGCGCAGCTGTCGCCTGCTGCAGGAAAGTACAGCCGCCGGGTATCAGCTGCCACGCATCAGCATCAACCTGTCGGCCAAGCAGCTGCAGGAGCCCGACCTGGTTGAATGGTGTGCCAATACCGTTAAGCGCTTTGGTCTGGACCCCGGTTGCATAGAGCTGGAAATCACGGAAACTGCGTTCATCAACCTGGCCGATACCGTGCTTGAGCGGCTTCAGGCCTTGCGTAACACCGGTTTCAGCCTGGCGCTGGATGACTTTGGCACCGGGTATTCCAGTTTGACCTACCTGCGCCGCCTGCCACTGGACGTGGTTAAAATCGATCGCGATTTTGTGGCCGACCTGTGTCAGGACGAGCGTGCTGCTACTCTGCTGCAGGGGGTTATGCAGCTTCTGGATAAGCTCGATTTCTCGGTGGTAGCTGAAGGAATAGAAACTACCGAGCAAAGCGCCTTGCTGCACAGTATCGGCTGTAATGTGGGGCAGGGGTTCCTGTTTCACCGTCCCATGCCGGCCGACGAATTTATTGCGTTGTACTATCACGAAGCTTCTTCGAGCTGCTAGCCTGAGGAGAGAAGTTGGCAACCGTAATGCTGCCAGCCAAGCTGTTTAGTCAACCGAGTGAAGTTAAGTGCAGGTATGCCAACAATGATGAAAAAAATACTGCTGACCGCCACGTTTATGCTTGTTCCTTTCTCCATCGCTCAGGCGGAGATCACTGTCTCAACTGATAACATCGAGATCAGCAAGGACTGCATCAAACTGGAAGGCGAAAACGTGACCGTGAAATCGGATGACTGCCGTTCAGACAAGTTTGACAAGGATAAACACGAAAACCGCAGTATCCATGGTGACAATAACCCTGGTAAAGGGCACGACAAGGACAAGCCGAAAAAGGATAAATAACCCGACAGGGTAGCGGCAGGGCTGAATCCTGGCTGACGATCTTCGCCTTAGGTTTATCTATCTAGGGCTTATCAAGAGCTGAGCCCGACGCGCTACCAGCGCTCGTGACCCGTTGCCCAGAAAGCGAAAAAGCCGATCTCTTTCGAAATCGGCTTTCTCTAAATTTGGTAGCGGGGGCTGGATTTGAACCAACGGCCTTCGCCCGGGGTTACAAAGAGCTGAGCCCGACGCGCTACCAGCTCGTAACCCGTTGCCCAGAAAGCGAAAAAGCCGATCTCTTTCGAAATCGGCTTTCTCTAAATTTGGTAGCGGGGGCTGGATTTGAACCAGCGACCTTCGCCCGGGGTTATGAAGAGCTGAGCCCGACGCGCTACCAGGCTCGTAACCCATTGTCCAGAAAGCGAAAAAGCCGATCTCTTTCGAAATCGGCTTTCTCTGAATTTGGTAGCGGGGGCTGGATTTGAACCAGCGACCTTCGCCCGGGGTTATGAAGAGCTGAGCCCGACGCGCTACCATCGCTCGTAACCCGTTGCCCAGAAAGCGAAAAAGCCGATCTCTTTCGAAATCGGCTTTCTCTAAATTTGGTAGCGGGGGCTGGATTTGAACCAACGACCTTCGCCTGGGGTTATGAAGAGCTGAGCCCGACGCGCTACCAGGCTCGTAACCCATTGCCCAGAAAGCGAAAAAGCCGGCACCTTTCGGTTACCGGCTTTCTCTAAATTTGGTAGCGGGGGCTGGATTTGAACCAACGACCTTCGCCCGGGGTTTATCAAGAGCTGAGCCCGACGCGCTACCAGCGCTCGTAACCCATTGCCTAGAAAGCGAAAAAGCCGGCACCTTTCGGTTACCGGCTTTCTCTAAATTTGGTAGCGGGGGCTGGATTTGAACCAACGACCTTCGGGTTATGAGCCCGACGAGCTACCAGACTGCTCCACCCCGCATCAACTTGAAGCGCGAATACTACGCACCGGCCTTGTCCTTGTCAACGTAATCACAAAAATAAATCCAAATAAGCTGATTCCTTCATCAGCGGAGCTTCGCAGCAAGAGTTGAATCAGACCCAACGACCTTCGCCCGGGGTTTATCGAAAGCTGAGCCCGACGAGCTACCAGGCTCGTAACCCATTGCCGAGAAAGCGAAAAAGCCGGCACCTTTCGGTTACCGGCTTTCTCTGAATTGTGTAGCGGGGGCTGGATTTGACCTAATAGAAGCCGGTTGGATTAAATGCCGAGGGCAGGTCAGGGCTACCTAGAAATGAATCGATATGCCCGAACGGGTCTGCCATGATTTACTTGAGTCCTCGTGATTTTTTTCGTTGTTCCCTGAAGCTGCATGATCGATAGTCACCCCATAGCTCATGCTGGATTTCATCCAAAGTGAGGCACCCTTTTCCCCAAAATATTGCTTCCGTGCCACACTTACCTTCAAATTGGTATGTTGCGCTGGTGTCGCTCGATAGCCTCGATCATGGATTGGGTTAGGGGCAAGTGCGCTTTTTCTCTCGCCCAAACTTCATTGAAGCCTGCAACGGTTTCCTTGGCAATTTCCAACACCCACTTTTCCGGCAACATGGCTTTCGCGGCCAAGTGTGATAACTCATCTAACGTGAAGTCGCTGAACTTTTTACTGCGGCTGACCTTTAGGGCCGCACTATCATCGGGGATATAGGGTACGGTCGAAACAAAGTCATACGCGGGGGCAATCGATGCTGTGTGCTTATCTTTGTATATCACCGACCAATTTTTCAGGTGCATATCCGCATTGCCTATCAGCGTATTGAAGACCAATCGGCGGGTAAATTCGGCAATGTCCTCATCTTGACCTTCTATTCCCAGCACCTGAGCAATGTTACGCATACTGGCTTTTTGATACTTGTCGTGAGGGTATACGCCAAACACCTGGGCAAAGTCCTCAATATGTATGGCACGGCCATCCGCACGATCAAAACGCTTGATCACAAAGGCACTTTCACCAAACTGTCCGATCCCTTCCGGGATATTGGCAATCTGATTAATCGGCAGCAGCTGGGTCTCTGGCACATCCATTCCCAGCATGCGTGCCAATTCCATCATCGAATATTCATTTTCGGGTACAGCTTCGAATCGAGACGACGGCAACTTCACAATCCATGAGCCGCCTTGGCCTGTTGCCGGGATCGTTAAACCACCCTTTGCCTGTTGCACGGCGGAAAATTTCAACTGCACACCCGCTAATGAAAAGCGCATGGGTGCCTTACGTTTAGGATCACCTTGCGTCTCGTTATGATAATTTGGTGGGAGCGCTTCACCATTGGCTGGCTCTACTGTGATTGCACCTGGCAAGTCTTGTCCGAGTGCCCACAATAGAAAAAATTCCCGCGCCGGGTTCACGCCTGCACGCTCTGCCAAGTAGTGGCGCATCCTTTCTTCTGGCAGTAGATTGGAGAAAAACGGAAGCAATCGGGTTTGGGTTGGTTTGAAATCAGTCAGCAAGCCGCCCAGCGAATCTTTAAAGCCAAGCCCTAACACCGGTCGCGATTCATCATTGATGTAGCCATCTGTAAAAGCAAATAGCGTTCTGTCATGACCCACGTTGGTGATCGTGCCGACAGGTTCGCCGTGCAGCAAAACATTCAGAGTGGACACAAGGTTAGTCATCGTCTTCCTCATCTAAAAGGTAGGCTGGCGACACCTGCTCACCTTCAACGTGAGTACCGCTACCGCTACTGCTTCTAATGATCGACTGTATCGCAGGAACAGACTTTTTAGGCGCAACCAATAGCTCCAGGTCGAGCACACGGGCGAGTGCAATCAAACTGGACACGCGTAGATCAACACTCCCTGACTCGATTTTCGAGATATGGCTTTGTGGTACACCCGAGCGCGCGCTCAGCTCCCGTTGGCTCAACCCTTTACGTACCCGTGCTTCGCGAAGGGTCGCCACTATCGGCTCGGTTACATAGCTCATTTTGATATGCCATAACGAATCACTGATGTCATATTATATATATTAGCATATCAAATTGATCTCGGGATCTAGAAATCCTCATTCGACTGGATCAACTGCTGGTCCAGCATGGTGGACATGAACAGGTTGGCGAAGGCCGGTTTTCCTTGCTGGCTCTAGCAAAAGATTTGGTCCTTCTGCCCGCGTACTGAGACAAGGTTCCTTTCCATGCAATGGGCAGTGCGAGAAACAGCGTATCCAATCTGGGAAGGTCGAATCCCTCTCCAATGTACTTATCGGTTGCGACAATGACTTGAACGTCCGAAGGAGTTCCAGGAGAAGAGGAGGGTTACTGTTTCTGAGATTGCTAATGAAACAGGAATTAACAGGATGACCCTATCAAAGATGTTGAATCATCAAGGCAGCAGTACAGTTACAGATAACTTGGATAAGCTCTGCTTCTACTTCAATTTTGAGATTGAAAGCCTTGTCACTCATTTCAAAGATGAGACGGGCGAAGAGTGAGCTTTTGACCTAGTAGTGAGATCGCGATCTGTAAAAAGTGTTTCTTCAGGCTTCTGAAGCTGTTTGTGCACTGTGCCGGTGTAGAAGCCTGAAGTTCATGCTAGTTCCAGAGGAGCAGAAAGGAACTATAGAGAGGGGGCACACTGCGGGCACAGAGCGATTTCAAATAATAAAACGAAAAAAGGCAGACCGGTAAGTACCTGATCTGCCTCTTAAAATTTGGTAGCGGGGGCTGGATTTGAACCAACGACCTTCGCCCGGGGTTTATCAAGAGCTGAGCCCGACGCGCTACCAGGCTCGTAACCCATTGCCCAGAAAGCGAAAAAGCCGATCTCTTTCGAAATCGGCTTTCTCTGAATTTGGTAGCGGGGGCTGGATTTGAACCAACGACCTTCGGGTTATGAGCCCGACGAGCTACCAGACTGCTCCACCCCGCATCAACTTGATGACGCGAATACTACGGATGCGTGAAGCTTATGTCAAGAAGTTATTACGATCGTACGTCTTTTCGTATAGCGCTCGCCTGACACTGGGTGATGAACTGTGACAATAACTTCTGCTCCATCAGGCTTAGACCCTCGAAGTCGGCACACCAGACTTGGCCAACCTTGCGCACCAGTTTCAGGTTGCAATCCATCCTGACGCTGCGTGTGTTCAGGGTGAAGGCGATATGGGCGGCAACAGTGGTATCGACAAGGGGCTGGTGGCTGACAAACGCCATGCCGGTGGCAGAGAGGTTACGCACCTCAATTGCAAGGTCGTCGATATGAACCTGGATAGGGTCCTCGGGTGTTACCTCCAGGCGGTAAGCCCGGCGACCGCTATCCTGCAGGTCGGGTATCGTAATCCTTGGTTTCATGGCTGAGAGGCTCGCTTTTCCAAAACGAATTCAATACGTCGGTTGGCGGCGCGGTTATCCGGGCTGATGTTGGGCATCAGTGGAATCGACGCACCGTAACCGGTGGCAGTAAGGCGTTTGGGGTTAATCCCCGAATCGATCAGGTAGCGCAGTACGGTTGTCGCGCGCACGGCGGAAAGCTCCCAGTTGGAGGGGAATTGCGCCGTTTGAATCGGGATGTCGTCCGTGTGTCCCTGAATCTCCATCTTGTAGCCAGGGTTGACAATGAGTGTCTCAAGCAGGGCGTCCAGCATGGGCAGCATGGCGTAGTTGAAATCCGCCGAGCCCGAGTTGAACAGGGCTGCGCCTTTCACTCGCAGCGACAGTTTGCCATCTTTGGGGGCGCCGATTTCGACTGCATCTTCCATCTGCATCAGCTGGAAGGCACGCTCCAGGTCACTGGTCAGCTGTTGCCACTCCATGGCTGCTATTTCAGATTGAGCGCTGTCCTCGGCATCATTTTTCTCCGCCGGCGTACTTTCCTGAGGTGACTGCATGATGGCATCGTTGATGTCCGAAGGTGTGCCGGGGCTCATTGTTTCCAGAGGGATGATTGAGTCAGGCGCGCCGGACACCGCATTTTGGAAGGCGGTCTTGAACGATTGCATGGCGTCAGCGAAGCGCTCCTTTTCCAGGTTGGACATGGAAAACAGCAGCACGAAAAATACCAGCAGCAGCGTCATCAGGTCGGCATAGGTCATCAGCCACCCGGGGCTACCCTGGTCATCGGTCAATTCTCGGCGGCGACTGCTCATGACTAACCTCGTGGCCCGGCCGGTTTCTGCTGTTTTCCGGCAGCAGCCTTACCTGCATTGCCCTTGGCGCCTCCACCGTCAGCCGCGGTATCCTTTTGCTGCTTGCCGATCTTGACCGGTTTGCGCTGGGCTTCGGGCAGATAGGAGGCCAGCTGCTCATACACGTGCATGTAGTGGTCGTTGGTCAGGATGCTGATGCAACCTTCTCGGATGATTTCCAGATTAGTCACTTCGGCGAGGGTGCGTGCATGCAGCTTGCCGGCAATGGGCAGGAATACTACTGTGGCCAGCAGGGAGCCGTAAAAGGTGGTCAGCAGAGCCACTGCCATGGCGGGGCCGATGGTTTCCGGGTTGGAGAGCTGGCTCAGCATCTGGATCAGGCCGATCAGGGTACCGAGCATGCCGAAGGCCGGAGCGTAGGCACCCATTTTACGGAATACATCCTGCACCGAGTGGTGGCGCGCAATCAGCGAGTCGATTTCGTTCTGCAGAGTGTTGCGGATGACCTGTTCCGACGCGGCTTCCGCCAGCAGGTTGCAGGCGCGCTTGAGCACGTGTGAATCACTTTCCACATCCCCCAGCTTGAGCAGACCATGGCGGTGCGAAACCCGGCTCAGTTCCAGCATGGTGTCGATCATTTCCTGGGGGTTGGTGTTGTCGCGGGTGAACACAATCCAGGCGGCCTTGAAGGCGTTGGTCACATCCTTGAAGTTCACCGTCAGCAGGGTGGCGGCCAGCGTACCGCCGGCGACAATCATCAGGCCGGGTACATTCAGGAAGACATCGGCGTTACCGCCCAGAAAAATGGCACTGATGATCAGGGCAATGCCAGAAATAATACCGAGAAGAGAGGCGAAATCCATCCTGATTCAGTACCCTGTCAGCTTGATATGAGGGACAAGTGTGTCCACGAGCTTGCAGTATAACAACGAGTTGCCATG
This sequence comes from Marinobacterium stanieri, assembly GCF_900155945.1. GTDB lineage: Bacteria > Pseudomonadota > Gammaproteobacteria > Pseudomonadales > Balneatricaceae > Marinobacterium > Marinobacterium stanieri. The sequence continues at coordinate 999,318 of NZ_FTMN01000001.1, read as the reverse complement.
GCGTCAGACTACTTCATCGGGTTGCCTCAATGGAAGCACCCGGCCTGGGAAGCCTCCATTTTGCCTGATTCAGGACAACCCGAGCTGAGCCAGTATGCCGCCAGCTTCAGCTCGGTGGAGGGCAATACCACTTTTTACGGCTTGCCCGCACAGGAGACCGTGAAGCGCTGGCGCGAGCAGACGCCGGCGCATTTCCGCTTCTGTTTCAAATTTCCGCAATCGATCAGTCATCAGTCTGGCCTGATGCACTGTGAAGAAGAGGTGCGTAAAACCTTTGTGCAGCTGGCTCCGCTGGAGCAGAAGTTGGGCATGCTGTGTCTGCAGCTGCCGGCCCGTTTCGGCCCTGAGCATTTGCCACAGCTTGGACACTTTTTACAGCAGTTGCCGGCGGGATTCCGGTATGCGGTTGAGGTGCGCCATCCTGCCTTTTTTGATGGCGGTGATGCGGAAAAGCAGCTCAATGTGCTGCTGCATACCCTGGGGATAAACCGCATCATGTTTGATACCCGGGCGCTCTTTGCCAACCCGAAAACGGATGCGGTGACCCGTGAAGCGCTGCAGCAGAAACCGCGCCTTCCCCTGCGGGTGCTGGCGACAGGCTCTGCCCCCATGCTGAGGTTTATTACACCGCTGCATTGGCAGGAGGGCACGGACTGGCTACAGCCCTGGATCGGCAAACTGCTGGAATGGATTGAGGCGGGTAAAACACCCTTCGTGTTCATGCATACGCCCAGCAATGCCGAAGCACCGGAGCTGGCCCGTTGGCTGGCACAGCAACTGGAACAGCAGAAACCGGGATTGAAGGGGTTTGATGACTGGGCGGGTCGGCCCCGGATTCAGCAACCGGGGCTGTTTTAAAGCCGCTCTTGTACCCTTTTAGTGCAGAGCGTTCGGCTGTGCCAGAGTGAACGGGGAAATGGGCGCTTCAAATTCCAGCTCATCGGTGGTGGTCATCTGATAGCTGCCTTCCATGCTGCCTACTTCAGTAGCCAGCACGGTGCCGCTGGTGTACTCGTAGCTCTGGCCCGGCTCAATTACCGGTTTCTCGCCAACCACGCCTTCACCCTGTACTTCCTGAACATGCTCGTTGCCGTCGGTGATACGCCATTTGCGGCTGAGCAGTTGCACGCTCTCCGCATTATGGTTGGTGATTTTAATGCGGTAGGAAAAAACGAAGCGGTGTGCTTCCGGCTCGGATTGCTCCGGCAAGTAGGCGGTGGCGACATCGATTTCGATATTGCGGCTGAACTCGGTGCTGTCCATCTGTGCTCGGGTATCCTCTGGGTTGGTCTGTCGGCCAATGCCGGTTATCAAGTCTTGTTGGCAGCGTCTGTTAAAGCGTCGCTGATACGTACAAATTCGGCCAGTGTCAGGCGCTCGGGGCGCAGGCCCGGATCAATATCAAGTGCTTCCAGTGCATCTGCGCTGATCAACTGCTTGAGGTTGTTACGCAGGGTCTTGCGGCGCTGACCGAATGCGGTACGTACTACATGCTGCAACTGGCCCACATCCTTGGCCGGAATCGGTGGTTCGGCATAGGGTACCAGTCTCACGATAGCGGAATCGACCTTGGGTGCGGGCGAAAATGCGCCGGGAGGAACAATAAACAGAGGTTCCACACGGCAATAATACTGCGCCATGATCCCCAGTCGGCCGTAATGGTTGTCGCCTGGGCCAGCGGCCAGGCGGTCCACTACTTCCTTCTGCAGCATGAAGTGCATGTCTTCAATCAGGCCGTTAAAGCTCAGCAGATGGAAGATCAGCGGCGTCGAAATGTTGTAGGGCAGGTTGCCCACGATGCGCAAGGGGCGCTCATCCTGTTTCAGGCCGGCAAAGTCGAACTTCAGGGCATCGGCTTCGTGGATGGTAAAGGTATCGGCATAGCGGAAAAATTGGGTACGCAGCACCGGGATCAGATCACGGTCCAGTTCCACGGCATCCAGGTGTCCGTTGGTCGCATCCAGCAGTTCTTCCGTCAGCGCCCCCAGACCCGGGCCGATTTCGACCAGGTGATGCTTGGGCTGAGGGTTGATGGCGCGGATGATACGGCCGATCACGCCCTGATCGTGCAGAAAGTTCTGACCAAAGCGTTTGCGCGCCTTGTGGCCGGCGGGTTTTTTACTCATGTTCACTGTCCTGCTTGATGGCGGGCCATATCCAGCGCGAACTGGAGGGCGGTGTGCAGACTGCCGACGTCAGCCTGGCCGGTTCCGGCCAGATCCAGCGCGGTGCCGTGATCAACCGAGGTGCGGATAATGGGCAGACCCAGCGTGATATTGGCGGCGCGGCCAAACCCCTTGTATTTCAGAACCGGTAGTCCCTGATCATGATACATGGCCAGAACGGCATCGGCATCACGGAGGTGGTGATCGGTAAACAGGGTGTCGGCCGGCAGTGGTCCGATCAGGTTGGTACCCTGGTCGCGGAACTGCTCCATCACTGGGGTGATGGTATCGATCTCTTCACGTCCCATATGCCCGCCTTCGCCGGCATGGGGGTTGAGGCCTGCAACCAGAATACGGGGCTGCTCAATGCCAAAGGCATGTTTGAGGTCGTGCACCAGCACTGTAATGACCTCTTCCAGCAACGGGCGGGTGATGGCACCGGGTACCGCGCTCAGCGGCAGGTGGGTGGTGGCCAGGGCCACCTTCAGACCCTCTGTGGCCAGCATCATCACAACCTTGCGGCTGGCGGTCATCTCTTCCAGAAATTCGGTATGGCCGCTGAAGGGAATACCGGCATCATTGATGACGCCCTTGTGCACCGGCGCGGTCAGCAGTGCCTGGAAATCACCCGACATGCAGCCAAGGGTGGCCTGGCGCAGGGTTTCCAGCACATAGGAAGCATTGGCTGTTTCGAGCTTGCCGGGGAGGCTTTCTGTTACCAGGTCGACGGGCAGGCAGTAGAGGGCGCCCGGCGGTGCCGGCTGTGCGGGTGAGCTGCTGTTGAACGGCAGAATCTCCAGCGGCAGGCCCAGCAGCTCGGCGCGTTGACGCAGCAGATCCGGATCAGCCACGGCTACCAGCTGACAGGGGTGAGCCTGCTGTGCCAGTTGGGCGCAGAGTTCGGGGCCAATGCCGGCGGGTTCGCCCGGCGTAATCGCTATTCTGGGGCAGCTCACGTTAGATCTTACGCTCGATGTAGGCCTGGGAACGGATTTCGCGCAGCCAGTTGGTCAGCTCTTCACTGAACTTGCGCTGGCGAATGGTATTGCGTGCCTGGGCTTCCAGCATCTCTTCACCCAGATCCTGGGTACGGCGATCCTGCACCTGCAGGATATGCCAGCCAAAACGGGACTCGAAGGGGCGGCTGATTTCACCTTCTGCGGTGGTGTTCATGACCTGCTCGAACTCAGGCACCATCTGGCCGTTTTGCGTCCAGCCCAGTTCGCCTCCCTGGGAGCCGCTGGCGCTGTCATCGCTGTGGCGACGGGCCAGTTCATCAAACGGCTGACCTTCCTGCAGGCGCTGGTAGAGGTCGTTGATCTCGCGGCGGGTTTGGGCCTCGCTGCGGATTTCGTTAGGCGTGAGCAGGATGTGGCGAACCTGTGTCTGTTCGACCAGCTGCACCTTGCCGCCGCGCTTGTCTTCCACTTTCAGCAGGTGGAAACCGCCCGGTGTTTTGATCGGTTTGCTGATTTCACCCGGGCCCAGTTTGGCGATGGCGTCAGCCAATGCGGTTGGCAGCTCGGTTTCCTTGCGCCAACCCAGCTCGCCGCCCTGCAGGGCGTTGGGTGCATTGGACTCGGCAATGGCCAATTCAGCGAAATCGGTGCCGGCATCAAGCTGTTCACTCAGGCGCAGGGCCTTGGCTTCTGCCTTCTGGATCATCTCGGGGCTGGCGCCTTCGGGCAGGGCAACCAGAATATTGCGCAGCTGGAATTCGGCCTGCACCTGCTGCTGGCCCAGCTCGGAATCCAGGAAACTCTGTACTTCCTGGTCAGACACGCTGATGCGTCGGTTGACGCTGCCCTGTTGCACCTGGGTCAGCAGGATTTCACGGCGAATCTGCTCACGGGCCTGGGCATAGTCCTGGCCTTCGGCGATCAGGGCATCACGAAACTGGCTCAGGGTCATGCCGTTCTGTTCCGCAATGCGGTTAATGGCCTGGTTGAGCTGGTTGTCGGACACGCGGATACCCTGGCGTTCGGCAATCTGCACCTGCAGGCTTTCCAGAATGAGGCGGTCCAGTACCTGCTCACGCAGCACATCTTCGGGTGGCAGGCGGGTGTCATTGCCGGCGGCGACCTGCTGGCGAACCTGTGCCGTGCGCTGATCCAGCTCGCTTTGCAATACGATGCCTTCGTTGACCACCGCAGCGATTCGGTCCAGCACTTCTGCGTTGGCCATGCTCAGGGGAGCTGTCATCACCAGCAGGCCCAGCAGGGGGCGTGCAAATTTAGAAAGTGCCATCTTCATCCTCGTCATATCCGGTAACTTCCTTCAGGTATTCACTGCCCTGGTCCTGCCCAAAAGAGCCGAGGCCACGCAGGACAAACTGCAGGAAAACGCCATTGTCTGTTTCGAATGCTTCGCCTGTATCGATGCTGTCCGGGTCAACTACCCAGCGACGGCCAGTCAGGCGTACTTTCCAGCAACAGCTTGAATACTCGATCCCCAGCAGGGTTTCAAGATTCTCGCTGGCATCCAGATCCTGTTGCAAGCGGCCGTAGCCGGTCCACTGGTTATTGATCGGCCAGCGGAAGGCCATGTCCAGCTGCTGGTTACCATCGATCGGCTTCTTGCGGGTGTTGTCACGGTAGCTCAAGTAGAACAGACGACGGTCACCCGGGCGGAAGCTGAGCTTATAGTTCTGTTCCAGCAGGTCGTAGCTGTTGCGATCTATTTCACCGTTGTGGCTCAGGCGCAGGTTGGGCAGCGGTGACCAGCTGGCCAGAGTCGCCAGGTTGGTGCTGTTTTCCCGGCCGGTAATATCGCCCGGGCGCAGTGCCGCGGCATCACGATCACTGAAGTAGTAGGCCTGAGCCGCCGCCAGACGCATCACTTCCTGTCCCTGGCTGGAATACAGCGCGCTGGACAGACCCAGGCTGGCCTGGGAGGTATCTGCGATGCGGTCGTTGCCACTCCAGCCGGTGGTGTGGAACAGGCTGTAGTAGGTGAAATCCAGTTCGCTGGAGTCGAAAATGGGCGCATCGTCCTGATCTTCGGCACTGGCGTGCAGCAGGAACAGGCGAGGCTCCAGTGTCTGTGTATAGGTGCCCTTGTCGGTGTTGTAACCGCGCTCCAGCATCAGGCCGGAATCCAGGCTCACCAGCCCGGCAGCAACACTGGGACGGGCATCGATATCGAAGCTGTCATTTTCCAGGTCATACTGGCTGTACCAGAGACCGGCACTTGGCCGCAGGTAACCCCAGGGACGGTCCAGTGCCAGGCTCAGGCGCGGCTCCAGGTGAATACGGTCACCGGTGGTACGGTCATGGACATCATTGGCGCTTACGCTGGGCGCATAACGGCTGTCCAGGTCGCGGTCGAAGCGTACGAACTCGGCGTCGTAATCCAGGTTGAGCGCGTTTCCAAGGTAGCTTTCCCAGCCTTGCAGGTGCAGCTGCGGCAGGCGCTCGTAGGGTGTGGTACCGCTGATGGTCTGGTAGCTCTGGGTGCTGAAGTACAGGTTCCAGTTGGGCTGGCGGTAGGTCAGGTCCAGGCGCTGGTCCAGGTGGTCATCACGCTGCACTTCAAGACTGGTGCTCAGGTCTTCGTAGTAGTCATCGTCGCTGACGCGAGTGAAGTCCACATGGCTGTAGAGGTTATCCAGCAGTTCACCGTTGTGGTTCAGGCCCAGCACCCAGCGGTCTTCGCCCAGCTTGTCGTCATTGGACATCCAGGCGGTACTGAGGCGGTTGGACGACCAGCTGTTCATGTAGCGCAGTTCGTTCTCAAGCAGCAGGCCGCGCTCACCGATATAACGGGGCGTCAGCGTATCGTCCACATTGGGGGCGATATTGAAATAGTAGGGTACCGACAGATCGATCCCGTTGCTGGCGGAGTAACGGATGCTGGGGTACAGGAAACCGGACTGGCGGCGGTCATCGATGGGGAAAGACAGATAGGGCGTATAGAGAACGGGTACGCCCATTACATCGAGGCTGGCGTGGCGTGCAACGCCGCGGCCGGTTTCCGGATCCAGCACAATGGAGTCGGCCGCCAGCTGCCAGGCGTTGCTGCCCGGTTCACAGTAGGTCAGCGCGCCTTCATCGAGACGTACACGGTTATCGCCAAAACGGGTAATGCGGCTGGCTTGCCCGCGCATGTGTTCTTCATGCATGACGTACTGGGCATTGTGGAAGCGGGTATCACCGCTGAGCATGTCGGCATCTGCCTGTTCACCCAGCAGCAGGAAACCGGGCTCGCGATAGCGTACTTCACCAAACAGGCGGGCCTGGTTGGTTTCGCGGTTGTATTCGCCACGGGTACTGCTGATCATGCGGCCACCACGCTGGATCTGGATGCCACCTTCCAGAGTGGTCAGGCCGTCCAGTGCAGCGCTGGAGTTCAGGGCGTCGATGAGAACCGGCTGTTGGTCCAGCGGACGGTCATCCTGCAGGTAATCCAGTTCGGGCTGGATATAGCGGCCTGTGCAGGCTCCGGTTGTCTCGCCGGCGGCGTAGGGATACCAGTCCAGATAAGCTGCCTGCTCGGGGGCCAAAACGACCGCCTTGCGAGGCGATGGCAAGGGTGCACTTTGCAATACCCGGGATGCCGTTTGCTTACAGGCCCAGCTATCGCCATCCGCGACGCAGTTCCACTCATCTGGCCCGCTGGCATTGAGTTTCAGGTCCGCTTCCTGGGTGCGGCGCTTCTCCGCGATACGGACGCGGGTGCTCTGTTCGTCAGCGACTGTATCAGCAGTTGCCTTTGCTGGTGCTGGTGCAGGTGCAGGCTCGACGGGCGCTTTGGCCGTGTTGGTATCGGGTTCTTCGGGGGGCTCTTTAACCGTTGCAGAGGCCGCAGCTTCGGCAGCGGCTTCCTGCTCTTTCATCGCCGCTTCATTGACGTCGCATTTCCATTCGCCATCGGGGGCCAGGTCACAGCTCCACAAGCGTTCCGTTGTATTCTGGGCGTGCAGGCCTTGGCTGCCCAGGGCTGCAGCAATGGCCAAGCTCAGTTTGAATCCTGCTCGGGTGTCAAAGGGCATTAGAAGAGTCGCTATCCGGTTGCGGCCGGGCCTGTTTCATGGCGGCCCGTAAGTCGAGTACCATATCGAACCACGCATGATAAAGCATTCACAAGTTCAAGTGCTAGAGGATAAAGGCGAATGGGTCAGAGGCTGAAACAGCTTTCACAGTGGGTACAACAGCAGGCCAGCGACCAGGATGTGCCGCTTGACGAAGTGTTGCAGCCGGTATCGGGTGATGCCAGTTTCCGGCGTTATTTCCGTGCCAGCGGCGCAGAGGGCAGCTGGATCGCCGTGGATGCACCGCCCGAACATGAGGACTGTGCGCCCTTCGTGGCCATCGCTCAGGGCTGGCTGGCGCAGGGTGTCCGTGTGCCTCGCGTTATCGCCAGTGATCTGGAAGAGGGATTCATGCTGTTGGAAGACTTTGGTGACCAGTTGTTGTTACCGGAGCTCGACGACAGCAATGTCGAACAGCAATACAGCCGTGCCTTCGAGCTGCTGCGCCAGATTCAGCGTACTACCAACCCGCAGCTGCCTCCCTATGAGCCGGTGATGCTGGCCAATGAAATGGCACTGTTCCCTGAGTGGTTCCTGACCCGTTTTCTCGGGCTGGAATTGAGCGATGAAGAGTTTCGTCTGCAGGGTCTGGTCGGGCGACTGCTGATCGAATCTGCCCTGGGGCAACCGCAGGTAAGCGTGCACCGAGACTATCACTCGCGCAATCTGATGCTGCTCGAAGATGGCGAGCTGGGCACCATCGATTTCCAGGATGCCGTTAAAGGCCCTGTGACCTACGACCTGGTCTCGCTATTGCGTGACTGTTACGTCGATTGGCCGGATGAGCAGGTGCGTTTCTGGGTTGAAGCCTTCCGTCAGCGCTTGCTGAAAGACGGAATTGAGGTGGCCGAGCAGGGGCTGTTCCAGCAGCAGTTTGATCTCATGGGCATGCAGCGTCACATCAAGGTACTGGGTATCTTCAGTCGCCTCTGGTTGCGTGATGGCAAGGAAGGTTACCTGGATGACCTGCCGCGCACCCTGTCATATCTCTACCGAGCATCAGCACGTTATGAAGAGCTGGATACCTTTACCCGCTGGCTGGAAAAACGTGTCATCCCGGCGTTTGAAGCTCATCCACGCTTTGCCGGCCAGTCACTGGAGCACTGGTGGCAGGCATGAAGGCGATGATTCTGGCGGCCGGTCTGGGGACCCGGATGCGGCCGCTGACGCTGGATACGCCCAAGCCACTGTTGAAGGTGGGCGGCAAGTCCCTGATCGAGTATCACATCGAGCGTTTGGTCGCGGCTGGTGTCACTGACCTGGTGATCAATCATGCCTGGCTGGGGCAGCAGATTGAGGAATATCTGGGTACGGGGGAGCGCTATGGAGCCCGAATCCAGTACTCTCCCGAGTCGGAACCGCTTGAAACCGGGGGCGGTATTCGCAAGGCGCTGCCACTGCTGTGTGATCAGGGAGCTGCTCCGTTTATTGTGCTGAACGGTGACCTGTTCAGCACGCACCCGCTGGAGCCCCTGGTCGATCTGCAGCCGCCGCTGGGCGGTGCTCATCTGGTTCTGACTGCCAACCCGCCCTGGCATGCCGAGGGGGATTTTGCGCTGCATAGCGATGGTCTGGTCAAAGAGGATGGTGCTGAAAAGCTGACCTTCTCCGGCATCAGCGTGATGACCCCGGAGCTGTTCGACGGTATTGAAGCGGATGCTTTTGCCCTGGCGCCTCTATTGCGGGAAAAAATGCAGGTGGGTGCTGTTACCGGAAGCCGGCTGCAGGGATACTGGGAAGATGTAGGGACACCGGAGCGCCTGTCGGTGCTGGATGAGCGGCTCAAGGCTGGAGTTATATAAGGAGACACTATGGACTCCCTGTTGGGACAACTTAAGCAATACCGTGGTGGTGCCATTGTCGGCGGTCTGATTGGTCTGCTCTCGGGTGGCCCCATGGGCTTGCTGTTGGGCGGCGCCGTTGGCTTTTTGCTGCAGCGAGGGCTGAGCAAGAAGCTGCAGGCCTATAACCCGCAGCAGCTGTTCTTCCGCGCCACCTTTACGGTGATGGGCAAGATCGCCAAAGCCGATGGCCGTGTTTCCGAGCAGGAAATCCGTTTTGCCCGCGAGGTGATGCAGCGAATGGGCCTTGGCGATGCACGTCGCCGTGAAGCGATCGATTTCTTCTCTGAAGGCAAGGAAGAACATTTTGATGTGGCTGAAGTGCTGCGCCCGCTGGCCTTGATGCTCAGGAATCGCTCGGCGGTGAAGCTGATGTTCGTGGAAATTCAGCTGCAGGCTGCCATGGCGGATGGTGAAATCAGTGCGGCCGAGCAGGCGGTGTTGCAGCAGGTCTTTACACAGCTGCAGTTTACTCAGCAGGAAGTGGAACTGCTGATGTCGAGAATGCGCGCGGAGGAAGCCTTTCGTCAGCATTCCTGGCAGGGGCATGCCAATCCGGGGGCTGATTCAGCCAGCCTGTTGAAGGATGCCTACGGCGTGCTGGGTGTCAGTCCCGATGCCTCTGATGCCGAGGTGAAGAAAACCTGGCGCAAGCTGATGAGCCAGCACCACCCGGACAAGTTGATGTCCAAGGGTGTTCCGGAAGACATGATTCAGCTGGCGAAAGAGAAGACCCAGGAGATCCAGGCGGCTTACGACCGTATCAAGGCATCACGCAACATGCGTTGATCAGACGCTACTGGGGCCCTTGGCCGGCTGTGGCTGAGGGCGTGTTCCCGGGGGCTGTGGCGGTTGCAGCTGGGGAACCTGTGGTGCCTGGCCTTCGGGCTCGGCCTCGTCAGATAGATAAATACGTTCCAGCACTCCGCGTACCTTGCGTGTCATCCAGGGCATATCAGCACTCCAGCCCCTGAATACGCCCGGTAACCGGCTTTGGTGGTAGCGACTGAGCCCTTCGCGCTGTGCCAGCAGGCGGCGCTGGCGGGCATCCGGCTCCGCATCCGGGTAGCCGGGCAGAGGGTGGTAGTAGAGGTCGATCAGGGTACGCTCCTTGAGCTTGATCATCAGCTCTCCCAGGCCCTCGGGCGCTGCAGCCGTCGGGCGAGGGTTGAGTACCGCCAGATCAATATCCTCTCCACGTGCCAGTGCAAACTGCGCCGCCCAGGTCGAGCTGCTGCCAATACCCAACACCAGTTTTTGCTTGCCGCTGCCGCGCTGTACCAGTTCTGCCCAGGCAGCCTGAAAGCGGGCGTTGTAGCGGTCGGGGAAGGGTTGTGCCTGTTCAGGTTGTGCCTCATTTTCCGCAGCCGCATCGGTTGTTTCGGCCGGGGCGGTTGGCGCCGGCGCAGGGGCTGCTGCGCCAGCGTCAGTATCCTCAGTGGCGGTCGCCGGTGCTGTATTCAGGCGTTTGATAACCGGAAGTGTTCTTGTCGGCAGTGATGGGGCGGGTGGCAGCGGCGGCTGCACGATCATCAGGTTCCAACCATGTTCCGGCAGGTAGGCGGCCAGCGCACGAGACTGTTCCAGCCAGGCTTCAGCACTGCCGGTATCGGGCAGCAGCAACAGGTTACCCAGGGCATTGGCCGTCATGGCCGGGCGGAACACCAATGAATAGCGGTCATCGCCGGTATCCAGCTCCAGCAGTTCATAGCTGCTGTCCAGCGCTTCAATCAGCTGATCTTCAAGGCTGGTGACGCCGGCCTGCGCGCGCTCGCCATCCTCCGCCGCAATAAGAGGATGACTGGCTGTGAGCAGGGAGATAAGCAAAGCTGGAATTAGTGTACGCATCAGGCGATTATCGATGCACGGGCTCCGGCTCGCAAGCATTGCTGAATCCGCCGCCTGCCTTGGGTACAATAGCTGCATAATTAACCAGTCAATGAGTTCCCATGGCCGATTTCAAGATTGCTCCCTCCATCCTGTCCGCCGATTTTGCCCGCTTGGGTGAAGAAGTTGAAAACGTCCTCGCGGCCGGTGCCGATATTGTCCACTTCGATGTGATGGACAACCATTACGTGCCCAATCTGACTATCGGTCCGATGGTCTGCAAGGCGCTGCGTGACTACGGCATCGAAGCCCCCATCGATGTACACCTGATGGTGAAGCCGGTCGATCATATGATCAGTGAATTCATCAAGGCGGGAGCGTCCTACATCACCTTCCACCCGGAAGCATCCGAACATATCGACCGTTCGCTGCAGATGATCCGTGACGGTGGCTGCAAATCCGGCCTGGTATTCAACCCTGCGACGCCGCTGCACCATCTGGATCATGTTATGGATAAGGTCGATATGATTCTGCTGATGTCCGTAAACCCCGGTTTCGGTGGTCAGAAATTCATTCCGACCACATTGGACAAGCTGCGCCAGGTACGTGAGCGCATCGATGCCAGCGGTCTGGATATCCGTCTGGAAGTGGATGGTGGTGTTGGCATTGGCAATATTGCTGATATCGCGGCGGCAGGGGCTGATACCTTCGTGGCCGGTTCCGCCATCTTTAACACTGATGATTATGCCGCGACCATCGCCCAGATGCGTGCCGAACTGGCCAAGGCGGCGGGCTGATGCGCAATCTGTTTGATGGCGCGTTGCCACAACGGGTGATGTTTGATCTGGATGGCACGCTTGTCGACAGTGCCCTGGATCTGACGGCTGCTGTGGATAATATGCTGCAGGCCATAGGGCGTGAGCCAGCCGGTGAAGAGCGGGTACGCCAGTGGGTAGGTAATGGTGCCCAGGTACTGGTTAAGCGTGCACTCACCGGTGAAATGCACCCGACTGAAGAATCACTTGAGCCTGAACTGTTCCAGGCGGCCTTTGAGGTATTTCTGGCAGCATATACCCAGAGCAACGGCCGCTACGCCCGGCTCTATCCGGGGGTTGAAGAGCTGTTGATCCACCTGCAGCAGGCGGGGGTGCCCATGGCGGTGGTGACCAACAAGCCGATGGCCTTTACCACTCCCTTGTTGAAGGCGATGAAAATCGAGCAGTACTTCGATCAGGTATTGGGTGGCGACAGTCTGCCGGTGAAAAAACCGGACCCCTTGCCGCTGCTGAGCGTGCTTGAGGCTACAGGCTGTGCGCCTGAGCAGGCCTTGATGCTGGGGGATTCGCGTAACGACGTGGACGCGGCCCGTGCGGCCGGCTGTCCGGTGGTATGTGTCAGTTATGGCTACAACCATGGCGAGCCGGTGGAAAACTGCTCGCCGGATCGGGTTGTGGATAGTTTTGCCGAGCTGATGTGAGTTGCGTCAGTTATGCGTAAAAGGGAGGCCGTCGAGCCTCCCTTTTTTGTGCGCGCCTGTGACTGGCCGGCGGGTGTTAAAGAATCTGAGCCGCCTGCTCAAAGCTCAGTCGATCGCCGCGAGGGTGATGACCGCCTTCAGCGCCGTAGCCCAGATTGACGATAAAGTTTACTTTCCACTGCCCGTCCGGGAAGAAAGTCTTGTTAACCGCTTCGGGGTCGAATCCGCTCATGGCACCGGCATCCAGGCCCAGGGCGCGTGCGGCCAGCATCAGGTAGGCCCCCTGAAGGGAACTGTTACGAAAGGCAGTCGCTTCAGCCAGCGCGTTGTTTTCACGGAACATTGGAGCTGCATCGTACGCCTTGAACTGGGTCTGCAGGTGCTCGTAAAACTCGGTATCCGAGGCAATGATGACCGTAAGAGGAGCCTGTCGGGTTTTCTCGGCATTGCTGTCCATCAGCGCGGGTAACAGCTGCTCTCGCGCTTCGGGGGTACGCAGAAACAGGTAGCGGGCAGGTTGCGTGTTCATGGAGGTCGGCCCCCACTTCAGCAGGTCGTACAGCTGCTCAATGGTCTCTTCTGAGACAGCCTGATCAGTAAACTGGTTATAGCTGTGTGCCTGGAAAAATAGCTGATCAAGTGCGTTCTGGTTCAATGCTGGTTTCACTGAAAGTACTCCTGGCCGCAAGGGGAAACGGCGTTGTTCGATTGAATGTGGACACTTTAGGTGTTTGCTCGCTGTGTAAAAACCGAACCCAGTAAACGCTTTTGATCAAAAAAATTGATCACCTCAGGTTTTTTTGGCTCTCGGGTTCTATCCCTTATGGTTACGCGACCTCAGCGGCGAATCCGTGTACAGGTATTGCTGCACCTGCGAACAAAAAGCAGGCCAAATTCACAACTCTGTGCTAAACGTTACTCAGCCCCCACTGCACATCTGTGTGAGTCTTTGTATACCTGTCCGACCTGCTGACCGGGTCAGAACTGTGCCTGTGCAGCGATTGCTGCTGTGCCTGTCACCACAAGCGAATAGCACGAGGGAGAATATGATCAAACCAGGAATGATGACCTGCCTTTTAGTGGCGCTCTGTGCTGCCGTTCCCGTCCAGGCGGAGCAACGCGCCGGCACGTTTAAAGTGGTGAATGGCACTGTGCATGTTGAACGTGCCGGTGTGAAAGAAGTGGCTCAGATAGGCGGAGCCGTGATGCAGGGGGACAGGGTGGTCACGGCACCTGACAGTTTTGCCGGCATCACCTTGAGAGATAACACCCGTCTTACGGCCTCGCCGGATTCCACCCTGGTAATTGATGCCTTCAGCTTTGATACCACCACTCACAAGGGTCGGCTCAACGCCAGCCTTAAAAAGGGCAGGCTGGCGGTAATATCCGGTCAGCTGGCCAAGGCAAACCCCGAATCGGTGACCTATAACACCGGGACCATGACAATCGGGGTACGCGGTACCGAATTCATTCTTGAAGCAGCCGGGGAGTAAGGGACATGGATGTGCGTTGTAAACAACTGATTGCGTCTGCGCTTGTGTTTGGCTGCCTGAGCTCAGCCCATGCGGGGCAATACTGGACCAGCTCAAATGGGTTGCCGGTACGGGACAATGCAGGGAATTGTGTGGAGCAGGGTGTTCAGGCAAACACCCTGCAGCCGGGCTGCGATGCCATGAATCGTGTCATTCTGTTGCCGGACGCCAGTGGTGAAGTCGGGGCTGTCGTTGTCATGTCAGAGGGGGGCAGCAAGACCCTGAATACGGCCTATGGTGCTGCTTACCAGGGGACTGAGGGGCAGCTGGAGGAAAGTGCCGCCAGTTCAGAAGAGGTCAGCTCCAGGTTCGGCCAGCTGTTGCAGCAACAACCCTTACCCGCTGAAACCTTTACGCTGAGGTTTACTTCAGGTTCTGCCACCGAGCTGACACCGGATTCATTGGCCATGATCCCCCGGTTGTCCGCCAGTCTGGAAGAACGCAAGGCTCCGGAAATCCGGATCGTTGGGCATACCGACCGTGTTGGTTCCCTGTTGGCAAACGACCGCCTGTCGAAGGCGAGGGCGCAGACCGTCGCCAAGGTGCTGAACGAAAAAGGCATTCCCATGGATATGATGGAAGTGACCGGTCGTGGTGAACGGGAACCCGAAGTGGCAACGTCAGACGGGGTCGACGAACCGCGTAACCGCAGGGTCGAGATCAGCATTCGCTAGCCGGCGGCTTGGCTTTTCCGGTAAAGAGGACCTAACCCAGGATGGAAGATGTCAGTCTGACCAATAGCCGATCCGGACTGAGGCAGCTGCTGGGAGTGGCCAGAGGGCGACCGCTGGCCATTATTGTGTTGCTGGTTATCGTGATTGCCGAAACCCTGCATGCCCTGCCAAAGCCCGTGCAGGAACGTTATCCGGCCTGGCTGTCGGAGACGGTTGCGGTACTGCATTCCCCTCTGGAAAGTGCACAGGCCGCACTGTTTGACTCCTATCAGCAGTTTTCACCCCGTGAGCCGCAAAGTCAGCCGGTTACAGTCGTCGCCATTGATGAAAAAAGCCTGCAGAAATTTGGTCAATGGCCCTGGCCGCGGGATGTGTTGGCCAAACTGGTGAATACGCTCGATTTCTATGAACCTGCCGCGATCGGGCTGGATTTCTACATGCCGGAGCCGGATCAAAACTCCATCGAGAAGCTGGCCAGCCGTTTGGCACCGGAGCAAACCTATCTGCTGAAAGAGCTTAATGCCTTGCCCTCAAGTGATTTTCAGCTATCCATGGCCCTGAGCAGTACACGTTCGGTGCTGGGGGCGGCCGGGTTTGGCTTTTCCACCTACACCACAACAGACCAGCTGTTTTCCATACCGGTTAGTACTCAAGGGGCTGATCCGCTGCCGTTTGTGACGAATTATCCACAGGTGCTGGCCAGTCTGCCCGAATTGCAGCAGGCCGCTGCTGGCCAGGCGCTGCTGAGCGTTCCGGGGACGGCAGGACCGGTTAGAAAGCTGGCGCTGATCATGGCCGTAAACGGCGAACTGGTTCCTACGCTGGCGCTGGAAATGCTGCGGGTTGCAACCTATTCGGAAGCCATTGAAGTGACCTCAAGCCGCACCGGTGTGGATGAAGTCAGGGTCGCGGATCTTGCAATAAAGCCTCAGCACAACACGGATGTCTGGTTGCACTATGCCCCGATTGCCACCACGGGTGCGCGTTACCTGTCCGCATCAGATCTGTTCAGCGGTAACTTTGATCCGGTCATGCTGGAGAACAAGCTGGTCCTGATTGGTCTGACAGGGGCCGGCCTGCCCGATATGCGCTTTACGTCACTGGGTGAGCAGGTGCCCGGGGTGGAAATTCATGCCCAGCTGGTTGAATCCCTGTTTGATGGCGCACTTCTCAAGCGGCCTGGCTGGATGCCCTGGGTGGAAATCCTGATGATCGCATCCGCAGGGTTATTGCTGATCTGGTTTGCCCCGCGGCCGGAAAGCTGGGTCGGGGCAGTGCTGAAATTTCATCCTGCCTTGAGTTTTGCTGCTGTTCTTGCCTTTGCCGGTCTGATGATGGGGCTGGGTTATTTTGCCTTCTGGTCCTGGGGCATTCTGTTCTCGGCAACCAGCGTGGTCATTGGCAGTTCGCTGGTACTGGGTATTTTCATCATCAACACCCTGCTGGATAACCTGGGAGAGGCCCAGGCACGACTGGCGCGACTGGTGCAGAACGGGATCGCGCTGGCGCGTGTGCATGACCGCGATGCCCTGCTGGAGATGACGCTGGACGGTGTGGATGAAATTACGCCCTGTGAAGCCTCGGTGATCCTGTTGAAATCGGAAGACAATAAGCTGTCCGCCGTGCATCAGCGAGGGTTGCAAGCGGAATGGGAAGAAGTGATCGACTTGCAAGCGGCCAGTGAGCAGTCGGGTGTTTTAGGACGTGCCTTTACCGCAGCGGGCCTGATTCAATTGAGCCCCGGGGATACTGAGCTGATGACGGCGCGCTGGTCCGGGCTGACCACCCGCTCGGGCAAGTCTGTACGTTCCCTGTTGGTCGTACCCATGCTGCTCTCGGATAAAACGGTGGGGGGCGTCGTCGTGCTGATCAATGCGCTCGACCCCATCAGTGGTGATGTGGTCAATTTTGACCCGAAGAATGAGCACTTCGTTGATGCCCTGGCCACGCAAACGGCGGTGGTGATCGAGAACCAGGATCTGGTCGAAGCTCAGGAAAAAATGCTCGACGCCATGATCAAGATGGTCGCTGGCGCCATTGATGCCAAGAGCCCTTACACGGGCGGCCACTGTGAGCGCGTGCCTGAGTTGGCCATCATGCTGTGCAAGGCTGCCAACCAGACGCGTGAGGGGGCTCTGGCAGATTTTGCCCTGACCACTGAGGATGAATGGCGGGAATTTACCATTGCTGCCTGGTTGCATGACTGCGGCAAGGTGACCACGCCTGAGCATGTGGTGGATAAGGCCACCAAGCTGGAAACCATCTATAACCGCATTCATGAGGTGCGTACCCGCTTTGAAGTCTTGTTGAGAGACGCCCGGATTGAGCGGCTCCAGGCCATCCATGAGCGCGGCGTTGAACCGGAGGAGGCTGACAGGGTTTTTGCCGCACGCAAACAGCAGCTGCTGGACGACTTTGCTTTTCTGGCCAAGTGTAACGAAGGTGGTGAATTTCTCGAGCAGGACAAGATTGACCGCATTCATGCCATTGGCAGCCAGACCTGGACGCGTCATTTCGATAACTCTCTGGGCCTGTCTGAAGATGAGCGCAAACGTCTGGGGAATCAGGAAGAGCAAAGGCTCCCGGTCACTGAGCCCCTGCTGAGTGATCGGCCCGAGCATCTGGTTGAGCGGCCACCGACTGCGGCGCTGGATGAGAAGTTCGGCTTTAAAATGGAGATTCCCGAATACCTCTACAACCACGGCGAGCTGCATAATCTGGTGATCAGCCGCGGGACATTAACTGCCGAAGAGCGCTTCAAAATCAACGAACATATCATCCAGACGATATTTATTCTGGAGCAGATGCCGTTCCCGCCCAATCTGAGCCGGATTCCGGAAATTGCGGGTGGCCATCATGAAACCCTGATCGGCACTGGCTACCCGCGTAAGCTGACCAGGGATGAACTGTCGATTCCGGCCCGGATCATGGCCATTGCCGACATATTTGAAGCGCTGACCGCATCCGATCGTCCTTACAAGAAAGCCAAAACCCTGTCCGAGTCGATCCGAATTCTCAGCTTCTTCAAGAAGGATCAGCATATCGATCCGGACCTGTTTGACCTGTTCCTTACCTCCGGCATCTACAAACAGTATGCGGAGCGCTTCCTCAGCGAAGACCAGATCGACGAGGTGGATATCAGTCAGTATCTGGGGTGATGCGGGCATAAAAAAGCCGGCTCAGGGAGCCGGCTTCAGACGTCTGCAGTCGATAGGGATCAGTCGCAGAGCGCGTCCAGTTTCTGCTTGAGAATACCGGTAACGGCACCCGGGTTGGCCTTGCCGCCGGTGGCTTTCATGACCTTACCCATAAAGAAGCCGATCATCTTGCCGCGCTTGTCCGGCTCGGCCGCCTTGTACTGCTCCACCTGCTTCTCGGAGTTGGCGATCACTTCGTCGACGATCTTCTCGATGGCGCCGGTATCGGTAACCTGTTTCAGGCCCTCGGCCTCGATGATCTCGTCAGCGGTGCCGCCCTTGCTCCACATCAGTTCGAACACCTTCTTGGCGATGTTGCCGGAGATAGTGTTGTCCTTGATGCGAACCAGCAGGCCGCCGAGCTGTTCGGCAGAGACCGGGCTGTCCTTGATATCGGTGTCGTTCTGGTTGAGGAACTTGGCCAGTTCGCCCATTACCCAGTTGGCAGACAGCTTGGTATCACCGGACAGCTTCACCACCTGCTCGTAGTAGTCGGCCTGAGCGCTGTAAGCGGACAGGACGCCAGCGTCATATTCGGACAGGTTGTATTCGCTGATGAAGCGCTCACGACGTGCGTCCGGCAGTTCCGGCAGGGTTTCGCGGATCGCTTCGATGTAGCTGTCATCGATGATGACCGGCAGCAGATCCGGGCAGGGGAAGTAACGGTAGTCGTTGGCTTCTTCCTTGGAGCGCATGCTGCGGGTTTCGTTTTTGTCCGGGTCGTACAGGCGGGTTTCCTGCACGACGGTGCCGCCGTCTTCGATCAGATCGATCTGACGTGCCACTTCGGTATCGATGGCGCGTTCGATGAAGCGGAAGGAGTTGATGTTCTTCAGCTCGGTACGGGTACCCAGCTTCTCCTCGCCCTTCGGACGGATGGAAACGTTACAGTCACAGCGCATGGAGCCTTCGGCCATGTTGCCGTCGCAGATGCCCAGCGTGGTCACAATCGCGTGGATCTTGCGCGCGTAGGCGGCGGCTTCCTTGGAGGAACGCATATCCGGCTCGGATACGATCTCCACCAGAGGGGTGCCGGCACGGTTCAGGTCGATACCGGACATGCCGTGGAAGTCCTCATGCAGGGACTTGCCCGCATCCTCTTCCAAGTGGGCGTGATGCAGGCCAACACGGCGCTGAACACCTTCTTCGGTTTCGATATCAACAAAGCCCGGGCCCACGATCGGTTCGGCCAGCTGAGTGGTCTGGTAGCCCTTGGGCAGGTCCGGGTAGAAGTAGTTTTTACGCTCGAATACAGAGCGCTTGCCGATCTCGGCGTTTACGGCCAGACCGAACATGACGGCCATGCG
The DNA here is from genome assembly GCF_900155945.1 of Marinobacterium stanieri. GTDB lineage: Bacteria > Pseudomonadota > Gammaproteobacteria > Pseudomonadales > Balneatricaceae > Marinobacterium > Marinobacterium stanieri. The sequence continues at coordinate 980,269 of NZ_FTMN01000001.1, read as the reverse complement.
CAGGGCGTTCTCGTTGAACACCGGCAGGGTGCCCGGCAGGGCCAGGTCAACGGCACAGGCCTGAGTGTTCGGTTCGGCACCGAAAGCGGTGCTGGCGCCGGAGAAAATCTTGGTTTTGGTCGACAGCTGGACGTGAATTTCCAGGCCGATAACAACTTCCCATTCCATGATTACACCTCCACTCCGGCCGGGATCTGTTTATGCCAGTCAGTTGCCTGCTGGAACTGGTGCGCCACGTTGAGCAGCTTGGACTCGGCAAAGTAGTTACCGATGATCTGCAGACCCACCGGCAGGCCGTTGCTCTGGCCGCAGGGTACGGAGATGCCGGGCAGGCCCGCCAGGTTCAGTGACAGTGTGAAGATATCTTCCATATACATGGAGACCGGATCGCTGCTCTTCTCGCCCAGCTTGAACGCAGTCTGCGGCGTAGTCGGGCCCATGATGACATCAACATCGTTAAGCACGTTGACGAAATCCTGCTGGATCATGCGACGGATCTGCTGTGCCTTGTTGTAGTAGGCGTCGTAGTAACCGGCGGAGAGGGCGTAGGTGCCGACCATGATGCGGCGCTTGACCTCGGCTCCAAAGCCTTCACCACGGCTGCGCTTGTACAGGTCTTCCAGGTCGGCCGGGTCTTCACAGCGGTAGCCGTAGCGCACGCCATCAAAACGGGACAGGTTGGAAGAGGCTTCAGCCGGGGCCAGGATGTAGTAGGCCGGGATGCACAGTTCGGTGTTGGGCAGGCTGACCTCTTTCACGGTCGCACCCAGTTTTTCGAATTCGGCGACGGCATTGCGGACCTGCTCGGCAACGCCGGCGTCCAGCGCATCGGAGAAATACTCCTTGGGCAGACCGACCTTCAGACCGGCCAGCGGCTGGTTCAGCTCGGCGGTGTAGTCTTCCATGTCGCGCTCGGCGCTGGTGGAGTCCATGGGGTCGAAACCGGCCATGGCATTCAGGATCATGCCGCAGTCTTCAGCAGTCTGGGCCATGGGGCCGGCCTGATCCAGCGAGGAGGCAAAGGCGATCATGCCGTAACGGGACACGCGACCATAGGTCGGCTTCAGGCCAGTGATGCCGCACAGGGCTGCAGGCTGACGGATGGAGCCACCGGTGTCGGAACCGGTTGCGGCCGGAGTCAGGCGTGCCGCTACAGCCGCAGCAGAACCGCCGGAGGAGCCACCAGGGACACAGTCAGTGTTCCAGGGATTGCGGGCCGGGCCGTAGAAGCTGCTCTCGTTGGAGGAACCCATGGCGAATTCGTCCATGTTCAGCTTGCCCAGCGTCACGGTGCCGGCATTTTTCAGGCGGCTGACGATGGTCGCGTCGTACGGGGATACGAAGTTATCCAGCATTTTGGAAGCGCTGGAGGTGCGCACGCCCTGGGTGCAGAACAGGTCCTTGTGTGCGATCGGCAGACCACAAAGGGCGCCGCCGTTGCCGGCTGCGCGGGCTTCGTCGGCGGCTTTGGCCTGGGCCAGCGCCTGTTCTTCAGTAACAGTGATAAAGGAGTTGTACTGGCTGTCCAGCGCGTTGATACGCTGCAGGTAGGCCTGCGTCAGCTCGGTGCTGCTGTAGTCGCCGCGCTCCAGCCCCTGGGCCAGCTCGGCAAGTGTTTTGTCAAACATGTCAGTGTCCTTGAACCTGAAGGCGGATTATTCGATGACTTTGGGTACCAGGAAGAGACCTTCCTCGGTGGCCGGAGCCACGGCTTGCAGGGCTTCACGCTGGTTGACCTCGGATACTTCGTCAGCGCGCAGACGCTGCACGGCATCCAGAGGGTGTGCCAGGGGTTCAACACCGTCGGTATTGGTGGCCTGCATCTGATCCACCAGGTTCAGGATGCTGTTCAATGAATCGCTATAGCTGTCGATATCGGCCGCATCGATCTGCAGGCGTGCCAGATGAGCTATCTGTTCCACTTCGGATCGGTCCAGTGACATAGGTCCGCTTCTCGCTCTGATCAGTCTGTCCGCTGAAGGCTGGCTGAATGCCACAGGCCCCGCAGCGATTGAATTTGGAAAGGGTGAATGGCGCATAAGATAGCATGTTTGTACCTTGCCCAAAATCCCTGCCGTTGTTAGAGTTGGTTGCTTTTAGGCTTGTCACCACTTCAGCCAATTTCAGGGTATCTACAGTCAGCATGTTCAAGAAAATTCGAGGCATGTTCTCAAGTGATCTTTCCATCGATCTGGGAACAGCCAACACACTGATCTACGTACGTGATCGTGACATCGTCCTGGACGAACCTTCCGTAGTGGCCATTCGTGTCAACGGTAACCAGAAATCTGTTGCCGCCGTAGGTTCCGACGCCAAACGCATGCTGGGCCGTACGCCGGGCAATATTACGGCCATCCGCCCGATGAAAGATGGCGTGATTGCTGACTTCCATGTAACCGAAAAGATGCTGCAGTATTTCATCAGCAAGGTGCATGACAACAGCTTCATGACACCCAGCCCGCGTGTGCTGGTGTGTGTGCCCTGCAAATCCACCCAGGTTGAACGTCGTGCCATCAAGGAATCGGCCATCGGTGCCGGTGCCCGCGAGGTATATCTGATTGAAGAGCCCATGGCGGCTGCAATCGGTGCCGGCCTGCCGGTGGAAGAAGCCAGTGGCTCCATGGTGGTGGATATCGGTGGCGGTACCACCGAGATCGCGGTGATTTCCCTCAACGGTATCGTGTACGCCGAGTCTGTGCGTGTCGGTGGTGACCGCTTCGATGAAGCGATCGTAACCTACGTGCGCCGCAACTACGGCAGCCTGATTGGTGATGCGACAGCCGAGCGTATCAAACAGGAGATCGGCTCTGCCTATCCGTCCAGCGAAGTGCTGGAGATCGATGTGCGAGGTCGTAACCTGGCTGAAGGTATCCCGCGCAGTTTTGCTCTCAACAGCAACGAAATTCTCGAAGCCCTGCAGGAGCCGCTGTCGGCCATCGTGCAGTCGGTGAAAAGCGCGCTGGAACAGTGCCCGCCCGAACTGGCGGCCGATATCGCCGAGCACGGCATCGTGCTGACCGGTGGTGGCGCGCTGCTGCGTAACATTGATCGTCTGGTCAGCGAAGAGACCGGCCTGCCGGTGATCGTTGCAGAAGATCCGCTGACCTGTGTTGCCCGTGGCGGCGGCAAGGCGCTGGAAATGCTGGACAAGCAGTCGTTCGAACTACTGACCTACGAGTAACGGCATGCTGCCCTGGCTGTTTCTGACTGTCTGCGGTCAAGGGTATCGCCTGACAAGCGCTCAGGAGGTGCGGTATTAAACCGATCTTCCGAGGTGGTCGACCGCGTCGTCTGTTCATTTTGCTGTGTCTGCTGGCCATCCTGTTGATGGTGGCAGACCTGCATTGGCCGCGCATGAAGGAAGGCCGTGCCTGGTTGTCACTGGTGACTACCCCTCTGCAGTGGGTGGTGGATATTCCTGCGCGTGTGGCGGACAGCCTCTCCGGTGTAGTGGTCAACCGTGCCAGCCTGGTACGTGAAAACGAAACCCTCAAATCCGAAGCGATGATTCTGGAGCGCAAGGTACAGCAGATGGCTGCCTTGACTGCTGAAAACATCCGTCTGCGTGAACTGCTCAAGGCCGGTGAACGCCTTAACCCGCCCAGTCGCCTGGTGGAGCTGATCGGTGTGAATCCAGATCCCTTCCAGCATCAGGTGATCCTCAATCAGGGCCTGGAAGATCAGGTGTTTGTCGGCCAGCCGGTGCTGGATGCCGGTGGCGTGATGGGGCAGGTGGTGAACCTGTCGCACTACACCAGCCGCGTGATGCTGATCACCGATGCACGCTCTGCGGTCCCGGTTGAGATCAACCGTAACGGCTTTCGGGGCATTGCCCTGGGCAAGGGCACGCTGGGTGAGCTGGAAATGGAGCACATTCCTGATACGGCGGATATCCAGCAGGGCGATCTGCTGGTGACCTCCGGGCTGGGCGGTCGTTTCCCGCGCGGCTATCCGGTTGCCCGTGTGGTTGAGGTGATTCGTGACCCCGGTCGCCCGTTCAAGCTGATCAAGGCTGAACCCACCGCGCGTCTCGACCGCAGTCGATACCTGCTGTTGGTCGATTACCGCTCCGAACTGTCTCAGATCCAGGCGGAGCCTGAGCATGAGTGATGAGTCGCGCGGCGGCGGCATGATCATCTTCGCCACCTTCCTGGTCGGAATGGTGCTGAGCCAGATGCCATTGCCGGACATGCTGGTATGGGCGCGACCTGAATGGGTGGTGCTGATTCTGATCTACTGGGTGATGGCGTTGCCGCACCGTGTGGGGATGGGCAGTGCCTTTGCCATTGGCGTGCTGCTGGATGTGGTGCGTGGCAGTGTACTGGGTCTGAGCGCCCTGTCGCTGACGTTGATCGCTTTCCTGGTGCTGTTGCTCTACAAGCGTTTGCGCATGTTCCCGCTGTGGCAGCAATCCTTCATGGTGCTGGTGCTGGTGGGGATCAACCAGCTGCTGTTCCACTGGATGCAGAGCATGACTGGCACCACCGGAAACTCCCTGCTGTTTCTGCTGCCGTCACTGGTCAGTGCGCTGGTATGGCCCTGGCTGTTTCTGTTATTGCGCGCCACTCGACACACTTTCTATCTGAAATAATGCCTATGTCCACATTGATTCTGGCTTCGGCCTCGCCACGACGACGTGAATTGTTACAGCAGATCGGGGTGAGGTTTGAGTGCCGCCCTGTGGATATTGATGAAACGCCTTTGCCACAGGAAGCGCCGGCTGATTATGTGGCCAGGCTGGCGCTTGAGAAGGCGCGTGCCTGTCAGCAGCTGATGGGGTCTGATGCCGTCTATCTTGGCTCGGATACCACGGTGACTCTGGATAACCATATTCTCGGCAAGCCCGAGAATGAGGACGATGCGGTGCGCATGCTGATGCACCTGTCAGGGCGCCGGCATCAGGTGATGACATCGGTGGCGCTGGTACAGGGTGAGCGAGAAGCGGTCGAGACCGTGATCACCGAGGTGGAGTTTCAGCCACTGAATGAAGATCAATGCCGGGCCTATTGGCATACCGGCGAACCTGCCGACAAGGCAGGTGCCTACGGGATTCAAGGAATGGGTGCCGTATTTGTCAGCCGCATGGAAGGCAGTTACTCTGCAGTAGTCGGGTTACCATTGATGGAAACAGCCCGCCTGCTTGGATCATTTGCAGTACCGATCTGGCATGCCCCCGCAACCTGAGAGAGCAGCAAGAGGAAGAATGGATGGGTGAGGAGATCCTGATCAATTTCACACCGATGGAAACGCGTGTGGCAGTGATCGAAAACGGCATGCCCCAGGAAATCTACGTCGAACGCGCCAAGCGACGGGGGATTGTCGGTAACATTTATCAAGGCAAAGTGGTGCGTGTGCTACCCGGTATGCAGGCAGCATTTGTCGATATTGGTCTCGAACGTGCCGCGTTCATCCATGTGGATGAAGTCATCGATCAGACCATGGCAGCCGAGCAGCGCAGCGCAACCTCCATCGCGCAGGTGCTGCGTGAAGGCCAAAGCCTGTTGGTGCAGGTGACCAAGGACCCGATCGGCACCAAGGGAGCGCGCCTGACCACGCATATCTCTATTCCCTCGCGATATCTCGTCCTGATGCCGGGCAGTAGTCATATCGGTGTATCCCAACGTATCGAAGATGGTGCCGAGCGTGAGCGCTTGCGCGGGCTGATGCAAACGCTGGTACCGGAAGAGAATAATTCACCGGACTGGGGTGTCATCCTGCGTACAGTGGCCGAGGGCGTCACCGAGGTGGAGCTTGAATCGGATCTGCAGTTCCTGCGCCGCCTGTGGGAATCCATTCGTCAGAAAATCAAACAGGTCAAGGCACCGGCGATCGTCTACGAAGACCTGCCGCTCAACATGCGTGCCCTCCGCGATATGGCGCATTCCGGCGTAGAGCGCATTCGTATCGACTCCCGTGAAACCTTCCAGCGTGCCCACAGCTTTGTCAAAGCACTGGTACCCGAGATTGAAAGCAAGCTGGAGTACTACCCCGGCGAACGCCCGATCTTTGACATGTTCAATGTCGAAGAAGAGATGCAGAAGGCACTGGGCCGCAAGGTTGAGTTGAAATCCGGCGGCTATCTGATTTTCGACCAGACCGAAGCCATGACCACCGTGGATGTGAATACGGGGGCCTTTGTCGGCCATCGCAACCTGGAAGAAACCATCTTCAAGACCAACCTGGAAGCGGCTACGGCGATTGGCCGTCAGCTGCGCCTGCGCAATTTGGGCGGCATCATCATTATCGACTTCATCGATATGGAAGATCCCGACCATCAACGTCAGGTGCTGCGTACGCTGGAGCGGGTGCTGGAGAAGGATCATGCCAAGTGCAAGGTCACGGGTGTGTCCGAGCTGGGGCTGGTGGAGATGACGCGCAAGCGTACCCGCGAAAGCCTGGAGCAGGTGCTCTGTGAATCCTGTACCCACTGTCAGGGTCGGGGTTCGCTGAAAACACCGGAAACGGTCTGCTACGAAATATTCCGTGAAATCCTGCGTCAGCACCGTGCCTATGATACCGAAACCTATCTGGTGCTGGCGGCGCAATCCGTGGTGGATCATTTGCTGGATGAGGTCTCGGACCACGTGGCAGAACTGGAGGACTTCATCGGCAAGACGGTACGTTTCCAGGTGGAACCGCTGTACACGCCGGAACAATACGACGTTGTGTTGCGCTGAGTAGGGTTCTGGCAGGATGCGTCGACACCTGAGCCGGGCCTGGTGGGCTTTTCTGCTGCTGCTGTTGCTGTGCGCGCTGCTGCTGACGGGGGTGCGCCTGCTGCTGAACAATGTCGACCATTTCCGGCCACAGATTCAGGACTATCTGGCCCAGCGCCTGGGGATCGAGCTTGAGATCGGGCAGCTGGAGGGGCACTGGAGCCGTGCCTACCCGGTCCTTCAGGTCCGTGACATCCGCATGCGTGCCGGTGCGGACAGCGGACCGGAAGGTTACCTGGCACTGGAGCAGGTAACCCTGGAGTTTGATCCTTTCGGGTCGCTGATGTCCTGGCTGCCCATCTTTCAACGTTTTGAAGTCAGTGGTGTCGTCGGGCGCTGGCACCAGCGTGCCGGCAGCTGGCTGCATCGCCCCGGAGCTTCACCCCAGCAGCCTGACTCAGGCATGTCGGCCAGTGGCTGGCAAACCCTTTCCCGCCTGCTGCTGAGCCAACCCTATGCCCTGATCAAGGATGTAGAGCTGGTACTGATTCCCCAGCAGGGACGCCCTCTGGTGGTATCTCCTGCCGACCTTGAGCTGGAAAACGCACGTCAGGAACACCGCCTCAGTGGCGCGGTGCGGATGCCTCAGCTGGGTGAGCAAACCGAAATCGACTTTATCCTTGAAGCTTCCGACCTCAGTGAAGCAGATCCCCTGGGGGCTCATTATCAAGGCTATCTGGATATTCGCCAATTGGGCCCGCAGCTGGCACAGGTGCTGCAGCCTGAGTGGGGACTGCAGGGCATGCAGCTGGATACCCGTGTCTGGGTCGAGTTCAACCGCCATCAATTGCAGCAAGCCCAGGCCCGTATCGACCTGACTGAGCTGGCGCTGGATAAGCCCTGGCCGTTGCCGCAAACACTTGCTGCCATGCTGAGCCTGCAACCGCAGGCGCGGGGCTATCAGTTGCAGGTCAATGACTTGACCTGGTCCAGTGCCGATAAAGTTGTATCGGTTCCCAAGCTGGTGTTGCACAGCCCTCTGGTGGACAAGGGGCTGCCACAAACATTGGACCTGGGAGTCTCTTCGCTTGATCTGGCGGCGCTGGGACAATGGCTTGCGGCGGCCAGCCCGGATGAAAGCCTGGCCGCGCGGCTGGCAACACAGCTGGCACCGGCGGGTGAGCTGCATAATCTGGTGTTACGCAAGGCCGCTGACCAGCCCTGGTCTGAATTTGAATTGATTGCTGATCTGGACCAGGTACAGGTGGAAGCCTGGCGGGGTGCGCCGGGGCTTCGCGGTGTTTCCGGTCGACTGGAGGCCGGTCTTGGCGGTGGGCGTATCGACCTGTCCAGTGACAACTTTGCCATGCATTTCCCCATGCTGTACCCGGACGGCTGGCATTATCAGCAGGCAAAGGGACGTGTGCGCTGGACGCTGCATGAGACAGGAGTACTGGTAAACAGTGAGCGACTTCAGCTGCAGGACCAGTCTGTGCAAGCGTCCGGGCGTTTCAGTATTGATCTGCCGTTTGACCGGGAAGAGCAGGCCGAGCTGACGCTGATGATCGGCATGACTGACAGCGATGGCCTGCAGGCGCCGGTATATACGCCGGAGCATGAAGTGGGTGCGGGTCTGCACCGCTGGCTTAAACAGGCCATTCAGTCAGGGCGTCTGCGTCAGGGCGGCCTGCTGCTGCGAACGGGAACCCGTAAACTGGCAACCCCAAGACGGCCGGTGGTGCAGTTGTTCTTCGATATTGAAGAGGCAGCGCTGGCCTATCAGCCCGGTTGGCCGGCACTGGAGCAGGCTGATGTGTTCCTGATGGTGCGCGATGGTGGCCTGGTGGTCAATATTGGCCAGGCACGTCTGCTTAATTCCGATGTTACCTCCGGCTGGGCGTATCTGCCTCCGGGCAGCCGCGAGCTCCAGGTTGAAACCCGCTTAAGTGGGCCGGCCGAGGATGTGGATTATCTGCTCAAGAATACCCCGCTGGCGCAACAGTTGGGTGAGGGTATTCAGCCCTGGCAGCTGACGGAAGGTGCAACTACGCTGCGTCTGGGACTCGATATCCCCCTGCGCGAACAGGTGCCGCCCAAGGTCCGAGTGGCTGCCCAACTCGAGGGTGTGCGGCTGGCGTCCGAGCGCATCGGTATTGCCGTGACGGATATTCAGGGGGATGTGCGTTTTTCCAGCGCCAAAGGCTTGAGTGCCGAGGGGCTTAACGGTGTGTTCCTGGAGCAGCCGGTGACGGCTCAGATTGAGGCGATCGGGCCCGGTCAGCAACGTCTGCATTTGCTTGGCCAAACCCCTGTGCCGGCCTTGCAAAGCTGGCTGGAGTGGCCGGCCCTGGCGCTGGCTGAAGGCGACGTCAAATGGCAGGCCGAGCTGGATCTGTGCGCAGAAACCGAGTGTTCCGGGTTACGCCTGACATCAGATCTACAGGGTGTTGAGCTGGCCTTGCCCGGACGGTTGAAAAAATCACCCGAGCAGTTGGCGCCCCTGTCATTGGCCTTTGGTTTGCAGCCGTCTTTCCAGCTGCGTGATGGCCGTATGCAGTTACCGGTGCGCGCTGATGACGAGGCGATGCAGGTGGAGCTGAAGGGCACTGCAGAGGCAGCAGTGGCCGTTAATTTGGCGCACCGCCTGGCGAAGGGGGCGGTACGCATTGCACCGGAAAAGCCGATTGCGGTGGATTTGGAGCACCTGCAGCTGGACCTTGTTCGTGATATACCCGCTTCAGGCGCCTCCTCTGAGCCATCTGAGACAGAGCAGGAAATAGACAAGCAGGGTTACGAGAGCATAAATGCCTCTCAACTTCCGGCCATGGATATCGCGATCAGCCACCTGGATCTGGGCGAAAAACCGCTGGGTGACTGGCGATTCCAGCTGCGTCCACATGAAAAGGGGCTGAGTATCCGGCAGCTGGAAGCGCACCTGGAGCAGGTAATCATGAACGGTGAGCTGCATTGGCGGCAGCACCAGACAGCCCCGGAAACCCTTTTGCAGCTGAACCTGGCGGCGGATGATATTGGCCGCTTGCTGCAACAATGGGGCTACGGGCGTGTGCTGGAAAGCAGTGAGGTCAAGGGGGATCTGGCGCTGAATTGGCCGGGCGCGCCCTGGGCGTTTTCGTTAGCGGATATCAACGGTGAGTTTGAATTCGAGACCGGGCAGGCACGCTTGATCGAAACCGCCGAAACCAGCAACTTCCTGCGCGTGTTTGGCATTTTGAACTTCAACTCGCTGGCGCGGCGATTGCGACTGGATTTCAGCGATCTGCTGCAAAAAGGGGTCAGCTTCGACCGCATCAAGGGGCACTATGTCATCGAGCAGGGCGTCGCCCGTACTGAATCACCTCTGACGCTGGAAGGGCCTTCTGCCAATATGTCGCTTAGCGGTCAGGTGGACTTAGGCACGCGTGAGCTGGATCAGGCGGTCGAGGTTGCGCTTCCGCTCAGCAGTAATGCGCCCTTTGCCGCGATTCTGCTGGGGGCGCCCCAGGTTGCAGGGGCGGCGTTTGTCATCGACAAGCTGATAGGGGACCAGCTGCAGCGCTTTACCAGCCTGCGTTACACCCTGAAAGGGGACTGGAACGACCCCGAGTTCAAGCTGCAGCCCACCCAATCAGCGCCCTGAGCGGGCAGGTTGAGGCTGCCTTAGAGATCGCTCAGTTCGCGCAGGTAGCGGAACAGCTTGCGTGAATGGGTAGGCGGCTGCTCACGGGCGCGCTCACGCTGGGCGTTTCGAACCAGCTGGCGCAGGTGCTGAATATCGGCATCGGGGTGCTGTTCGATAAATTCCTGCAGCGCCTCATTTCCTTCATCAATCAAACGCTCACGCCAGCGTTCCAGCTCGTGGAACAGGTGGTTGTGCAGGGCGCTGGCAGAATCGAAACGATCCACAACGGCACGGATGGCGTCGGCATCGGCGTCACGCATCAGCTTGCCGATATACTGCAGGTGGCGCCGCTTGGCTCCGTTGGCACGAATGCGGCCGTACTCCTCGATGGCAAGGCGCAGGCGGTCATCAATGGGGAGCTTGGCCTGCTGGTCGGGGCGCAGCTCGGTCATGCGCTTGCCCAGCGTTTTCAGCTCTTCCGCATCCCGCTTGATCTGGGATTTACTGGGTTCCAGGTCGTCATGTTCGTCCTGGAAAGTATCGTTTTGGTCACTCATAGTCTGTCCGTCAGGCAAAGAACAGGGTGGCTAGCCCAAGGAAAGCGAAAAAGCCTATCACATCCGTGATGGTCGTCAGCAGTACGCTGCCGGCCAGCGCCGGGTCGATGCCCAGCGATTTCAGAATCATGGGCAGCATTGTACCTGCCATGGCGCCGGCGATCAGGTTTATCACGATCGCCAATGCGATAATCACGCCCACCGTCATGTCCTGGAACCAGACCACGGCTACCGCTGCGACCACCAGCGCCCAGAGCAGGCCGTTAAGCAGCCCCACGACCAGTTCTCGATTGAACAGCCAGCCGATATTGGAGCGTTCCACATGCCCCAGGGCCTGGCCGCGAATCACCAGCGTCAGTGTCTGACTACCGGCGATGCCGCCCATGGATGCTACGATCGGCATCAGTACGGCGAGGGCAACGACCTTGTCGATGGTTTCTTCAAACAGGCCAATCACGGCGGATGCGATAAAGGCCGTGATCAGGTTGATGCCGAGCCAGACTGCACGCCGGCGGGTGGTTTTCATGATGGGGGCGAAGGTATCTTCGTCTTCGTCCAGACCGGCCATGCTCATCAGGGAGTGGTCGGCATCTTCACGGATAACGTCCACCACGTCATCGATGGTGATACGACCCAGCAATTGGCCCTCTTCGTTGGTGACGGGGGCTGAGATCAGGTCGAGCTGTTCGAACAGGCGGGCAACTTCTTCATCCGGCATGTCAGCCGGAATGGCGTCCACGTCGGTGTTCATGATTTCACGCACCAGCACATCAGGGTCGGTGGTGAGCAGGCGTGTCAGCGGCAGTACGCCGATGTAAGAGCCTTTACGGCTGACCACGAACAGTGTGTCGGTGGTCTCGGGGATCTCCTTGTGACGGCGCAGGTAGCGCAGTACCGTTTCGGCGGTAATATCCGGGCGGATGGTTACCGTATCGGTATTCATCAAGCCGCCGGCGGTATCCTCCGGGAACGAGAGCACCTGCTCGACGCGTTCACGGTTCTCCCGGTCCATGATCTTCAACAGCTCTTTCATCACCCGTTCGGGCAGCTGCTGCAGAATGTCCGCCATGTCATCGGTTTCCAGCGATTCGGTAATCGCCAGTACTTCCGAGGCTTCCATGCGGCTCAGGATTTCCGCCTGAGCTTCATCCCCCAGATATTGCAGCACCTCACCTTCCAGATCCTTGTTGAGCAGGTTCCACAGGATCTGGCGCTCGCGCGGCGGCGTTTTTTCCAGCAGGTGTGCCACCTCAACGGGCTTGAGTCCCTTGTTGAGCATGAATCTGAGCTGCTGCAGTTCGCCGACTTCGAGAGCGGCACTGAGGGTTTCCAGGTTGGAAAGCTGATCCTGCTGGCTCATGGCGCTGGTTTCCGGTGCTGAGGGTGAAGAGGTAAAGCGGTTTGTTTATTCGGGTTCGTCGAAGCGGTTATTGATCAGGGATTCGAGAGCACTCAGGGCGTTGTGTTCGTCCTGACCCTGGATGCGGAGTTCGATTTCGGTGCCTTTGCTGGCGGCCAGCATCATCACCGACATGATACTTTTGCCATCAATTTCCCGGTCATCACGGGCAATGCGAATATCGGAGTCGAACTGGTTGGCCGTGGTGACGAGTTTAGCCGCTGCACGGGCGTGCAGGCCAAGTTTGTTGATAATCGTCAGGCGTTTTTCAACCATGCTAGCTTCAGTCCGACCCAGGCTGTCTTAGTTCACGGTGCAGTATCTGAACATTATCCATAAGCGTGCGGAAATGGCCAGCAAGCTGTTCGCAAACATAGACAGAGCGGTGCTGGCCACCGGTACAGCCGATACCGATGGTGATATAGCTGCGGTTATTGGCGCGAAAGCGGGGCAGCCACTTTTCCACGAACTGGCGGATATCGGTCACCATTTCAGTGACATCCTCGTATCCGGACAGGAAGTCGATCACTTCCTGGTCGCGTCCGGTATGGCGGCGCAGCTCGGGCACCCAATAGGGGTTGGGCAGAGAGCGCACATCGAAGGTGAAGTCCACATCCAGCGGCACGCCGTGCTTGAAACCGAATGACTCGAACTGCAGCGACAGCTCCTGTTCGGTGCGCCCGGCGACGCGCAGTTTGACTTCATCACGCAGCTCATACAGAGACAGGCGTGTGGTATCGATGCGCAGGTCGGCCTGGGTGGCTATGGGCTCCAGCAGCTCGCGTTCGTTACGAATGGACTGCTGCAGGCTCTGGTTATTGTCGCTCAGAGGGTGACGGCGGCGTGTAGCATTGTAGCGGCGCAACAATGTGGCTTCGCCGGCATCAAGAAACAGGGTTTCGATGCCCAGGTTCGGCAGCTGCTGTAACTGTGCCATGATCTCGGGGAACTGCTGCAGGTTGCTGGGCTGGTTGCGGGCATCAATGCTGACGGCAATTTTGCTGATTGGCTGGGGGTCGGCCAGCATCAGCTTGATCAAGTCAGGCAACAGCAGGGCGGGCAGGTTGTCGATGCAGTAAAAGCCGACATCTTCCAGTACCTGAAGTGCCGTACTTTTACCTGATCCCGAGCGACCACTGAGCACAACCAGGCGCATACTCAATGCTCCTGGCAGAGCTGTTGGACGCGCTCCAGCAGATCATCGGCACTGCCGCAGGCACGCAGCGAGTCCCGCGTTTCCGAATGGTTGAACAGTTCAGCCAATCCCGCCAGGGTTTGCAGATGTTCTTCGGCGCCTTCTTCCGGGACCAGCAGCAGACACACCAGATCAACCGGACGATTATCGATGGCATCGAAATCGATTGGGCTGGTCAGTGTCATCAGCAGTCCAACGGCCTTGTGTACGCCGGCCATACGACAGTGAGGAATGGCGACGCCTTCACCGATACCGGTGCTGCCCAGGCGTTCACGATTGATAAGGCCGCTGAAGATATCTTCAGCGGCCGGGCCATCCAACTGCTCTGCAATGGTTTGGCTGGCGAGTTCGAGAACCCGCTTCTTGCTGACCACATCAACGTGGCAGAGTGTGCGCGATGGGGTCAGCAGTTCTGATAGTTGCATGTGTTGACGTGCTGCTACCGGTTATTTGTGGGATTTCATCTTTTCTTTGTGCTTGATGATCTGACGATCAAGCTTGTCGACCATGCCGTCGATGGCGGCATACATGTCGTCGTGCTCGTTCGCAGCAAAGACTTCACCGCCGGCGAGGTGGATGTTGGCCTCGGATTTCTGGCGCTGTTTCTCTACGCTAAGGGTGACCTGTGCATTGGTGATGTTGTCGAAGTGACGTTCCAGACGATCAAACTTGTTACGTACATAGTCATTCAGGGCATCAGTCAGTTCGACATGGTGGCCAGTGATGTTGATCTGCATAGGTTTTTCTCCTTCTCATAGGGGTGCAGCAGATGCACCGCCTTCACTCTCATTAAACCAGACGCTTGCGCTCATTAGAAGGCGGAATGTGCATTGCCTCCCGATATTTTGCAACGGTACGGCGGGCAACGTTAATGCCCTGTTCCTTGAGTAGCTGTGCGATCTTGTTGTCACTCAGCGGTTTGGCTGTATTTTCATCACTGATCAGCTTCTTGATCAATGCGCGGATGGCGGTAGACGAGGCGGCTCCGCCATCGGAAGTGCCCACATGGCTGGAGAAGAAGTACTTCAGCTCGAAGATGCCACGGGGGGTGTGCATGTATTTCTGGGTGGTGACACGGGAGATGGTGGACTCGTGCATGTCGACCGCTTCGGCGATGTCATGCAGAACCATCGGTTTCATGCCCTCGTCGCCTTCTTCAAAGAAGTCGATCTGGCGTGCCACGATCTCCGTGGTGACCTTGAGCAGCGTTTCGTTGCGGCTGGCCAGGCTCTTGAGGAACCAGCGGGCTTCCTGCAGGTGGTTCTTCAGGTAGGTGTTGTCGGCACTGTTGTCGGCCCTGCGCACCAGGTCGGCATACTGGCTGTTGATCTTGAGCTTGGGCGAGGCATCATTGTTGAGGCTCACGGTCCACTGGCCCTGCTGCTTGCGCACCAGTACATCCGGGATGACATATTGCGCGGCTTCAGGGCTGATGATGCCGCCGGGCTTGGGATTCAGGCTCTGGATCAGACTGATCACCTGTTGCAGCTCGGGCTCCTTCAGGCGCATGCGGCGCATCAGCGTGCGGTAGTCGTGGCTGCCCAGCAGGTTAAGATGGTCACGCACCAGGCGGATCGCATAGGGGCGCAGGGGTGTATCTTCGGGCAGTTGCAGCAGCTGCAGACGCAGGCATTCGTTGAGGTCGCGGGCACAGACACCGGTCGGATCAAACTGCTGCAGGCGGTGCAGCACGGCTTCCACTTCATCCAGCTCCGCGTCCGCGAAGTCCTCGGGCTGGTGATTCTGGAAATGCTCCAGCAGATCCTCGGTACTGGTGGTGAGATAGCCATCGGCATCTACCGAGTCAATGATGGCCAGTGCGATCTGGTAATCGGTCTCACTCATGGGGGTGAGGTTGAGCTGCCACAACAGGTGATCCTGCAGGCTGTCTTCCATGGTGTCGTTATCGCCCGGCGACCAGTCGTCATCACGGGGCTGGGACGGTGTGCTCTGGTGCTGGAAGGTGTCATCCCAGCTGCTGTCCGTGGTCAGCTCGGCCGGAATCTGATCATTCCAGTGATCTTCGGGCTGGTCATCACTCCAGTTGTCGTCACTGTCAGCGTTGTCGCTGGTACTGGCGGTTTCCCGGCTGGACGTGTTGTCCGCTGAGTCACTGTCCTGACGGTCGCTGTCCGCCTCGGCGGCCTGAGTCTCATGCTCTTCTTCGGCTTCCAGCAGAGGGTTGCTGTCCAGTGCCTCCTGAATCTCCTGTTGGAGGTCCAGCGAGGAAAGCTGCAGCAGGCGGATTGCCTGTTGCAACTGAGGGGTCATGGTCAGCTGTTGGCCGATCTTGAGTTGTAAGGATTGTTTCATAAACGACTGCCAATTGAACTGCTAGGAAGACTCCCGGGGGAAAGCCGCTAAAGCGAGAACTGCTCGCCCAGATAGGCACGACGGACTTGTTGATCCGCCAGGATCACCTCCGGGGTACCCTGTGCCAATATGCCTCCTTCACTGACGATATAGGCTTGTTCACAGATATCAAGCGTCTCACGCACGTTGTGGTCTGTGATCAATACGCCGATACCGCGTGATTGCAGGTGGCGAATGGTCTGCTTGATGTCACTGACCGATATGGGGTCAACGCCGGCAAAGGGCTCATCCAGCAGGATAAAATCAGGTTCTGTTGCCAGGGCGCGGGCGATCTCTACCCGTCGACGCTCGCCGCCGGAAAGCGACATGCCCAGGCTGTCTTTCAGATGGGTGATATGAAACTCTTCCAGCAGCTCTTCCAGCAGGGCCTTGCGGCGGCTGGCATCGAGCTCGGGGCGGGTTTCCAGTATCGCCATCAGGTTATCGCGCACGCTGAGTTTGCGAAACACCGAAGCTTCCTGAGGCAGATAGCCAATACCGCGTCGCGCACGCTCATGCATGGGCATACGGGTGACATCATCCTCGGTGATCATGATCTGGCCCCGGTCAGCCGGGATCAGGCCCACAATCATGTAAAAACAGGTGGTTTTGCCGGCGCCGTTGGGGCCCAGCAGGCCGACTATCTGGCCGCTGTCCACGTGCAGGGAAACGTCACGTACAACTTCGCGACCCTTGTAGCTTTTGGCAAGATTGCGGGCTTCCAGACGTTTGGTGGGTGCTGTCATTAATTTGAATCCGTCCGCGGCTGGATGACCATGCGTACACGTTCGCCATTGGCATCATCACTGCCGAAGGCATTTACCACGGCTTTTTCCATGTTGTAGACGATACGCTCACCGGAAAATGAATCCTGGCCCTGGTCGACGCGGGCAGATTCGGTGATGGTCACTTCCTGGCGATTAACCTGGTAGTCCATGCGCAGGCCGTAGGCGCGAGTAGGGGCGGCATCGGCCTCGGGCTGCTGATGAAATTCGGCCGGTGAGCCGGTCGAGATAATGCGCGAAACACCGTTGCCCTGGCGGTGCAGCTCTACGCGCGCGCCCTTGATCAGCATACTGCCCTGACGAATTTCCACGTTACCGGTGTATACGGTGATACCGGTGCGCTCGTTGATGCTGGCGCGGTCAGCGCTGATGTTGATCGGCTGATTATGGTCATCCGGCAGTGCCTGAGCTGCCGCCGGCAGCCAAAGCAGTAGAGCTGCGCAGAGTCCGCGTAGTTTATTGTGCATGGTAAACACCCTTAACATCCGATAGCAGTTCTATCCGCTGTTCCTCAAAATACACATCCATGCCGAGTGCCTCGGTGGTGTCATCTCCGCGTTCTACCCTGACAATCTGTGCCGTATGGGCACGTTCTTCTGCCGGGTATAGGGTCAACTGTTCTGTGCTGAGTTTGACTGTGGCTTCGGACTGGGAATTATCATGAAGCAGTACACCGCCTGCAAGCTCTACCTGCTCATGCGAGTCCGGTACCTCGCCTGTATCCGCTCTGAGCCGATAGGGAGTGGTCTCATCCTGCCCCGGTACATTGACCTCGGGGTTGTGTAGCCGGGTCAGGCTGAGTTCGGGCAGGTGTTGCATCAGCTCGGTATTGATCTGATGCGCTTCGGAGCCATCGTCCTGCCAGCGCGTAATGCGTGCCTGTTCGATAAAGAAGTCGACGTTCTCCTCGGCGCCACCGGAGGGCGCCGGGGTGTTCACGGTCGGACCGCTCCAGCCTAGCCAAAGCAGAGGTGGTGTCAGCAGGGTGGCCACAACGGCCAGACGCCACCGCTGATTCAGCATCCGCGGTACTCCTGATACAAGGCTTCCAGTTTGCCCTGGGCTGCGAGAATCAGCTCACAGAATTCACGGGCAGCACCTTTGCCACCCGAAGCCTGGCTGCACCAGTCGGCTTCCTTGCGCACCAGCGGGTGGCCATTGGGGACGCAGGCACCAAATGCGGAATGCAGGATGGCCGACAGGTCGGGCAGGTCATCACCGATGTAGGCCGTATCGCTTGCCTGATGGCCGCTCTGGTCCCAGAGCTCGCGCAGGGCAGTGAGTTTGTCCTCTCGGCCCTGGCGCAGGTAGGTGATACCCAGTGCTTCGGCGCGCTGCTCCACCTGGGGCGAGCGGCGCCCTGTAATAATGGCCGTTTCAATGCCGCTACGCTGCAGCATTTTGATGCCCAGCCCGTCCAGGGTGTGGAAGCTTTTTACTTCGCGACCGTCGGCGAGAAAATTCAGGCGACCATCCGTCAGGATGCCATCCACATCGAACACAGCCAGGCGGATATCTTTCAGCGCCTGGCGCTGCTCCGGGGTCAGGGATTCCAGTTGCATCAAATCACCCCCGCCTTGAGCATGTCGTGCATGTTGAGTGCCCCGATGGGACGGTCCTGTTCATCGACCACCAGCAGTGCATTGATTTTGCGCTCCTGCATCAGGCTGAGGGCTTCGGCCGCCAGAATGCCGGGCTGCACACGGGTGCCGCCTTCGGTCATGACTTCGGTGATCGGGGTGTTGGCCAGATCAAGTCCCTGGTCCAGGGTGCGGCGCAGGTCACCATCGGTGAAGATGCCGAGCAAAACGCCTTCGGCATCGGTAACAGCTGTCATGCCCAGATGCTTCTGGGTCATCTCCAGCAAGGCTTCACGAATACGGGTATCGGTGGCGACGGCAGGTACTTCACTGCCGGTGTGCATGATGTCTTCCACTTTCAACAGCAAACGGCGCCCCAGGCTGCCGCCGGGGTGCGAAAAGGCGAAATCTTCGCTGCTGAAGCCGCGTGCTTCCAGCAGGGCAATGGCCAGGGCATCGCCCAATACCAGCTGCGCGGTAGTGCTGGATGTGGGCGCCAGACCCAGCGGGCAGGCTTCACGGTCTACAGGAATATGCAGGCCTACGTCGGCGCTGCGGGCCAGTGTGGAGTTGGGGTTGGCGGTAATACTGATCAGCGGTGCCCCCATGCGCTTGATCAGCGGCAGGATGGTGACAACTTCTGAGGTTTCGCCGGAGTTGGACAGGGCCAGCACGACATCGTCGCCGGTAAACATGCCCAGGTCACCATGGCTGGCTTCACCGGGGTGAACGAAAAAGGCCGGTGTGCCCGTGCTTGCCAGGGTGGCGGCAATCTTGTTGCCGATGTGGCCGGATTTGCCCATGCCGGTCACAATGATGCGGCCAGGGCAGCTGAACATGAGTTCGCAGGCGCGGGTGAAGGCGCCGTCCAGGTGGTTCAGCAGTTCTTGCACAGCCTCAATTTCAAGCCGGATGGTCTGGCGGCCCGAGGCCAGGTAGTCGGTTGCGGTCATGCCGATAGGTCCGTCTCGTTTCAACGTCGGATTAAACGAGTAGTTTAACCCATCCTTGTCCGGAGCACGAACGCTCAGACAGGCGTCATTAATTCAAGTTTGGCCGTGACAATGGTATATTGCCGAGTCATTTTTGCCCCGGTGTATCCGGGCGTTTTGCTTAATGCCAATGGGAACAGGAATTTCCTGATCAATGAAGCCTGACAACGATTGCATCATCGATATTCGTGATCTCACCTTTTACCGGGGTGAGCGTGCGATTTTCGAGCACGTGGATATCCGTGTCCCCCGCGGCAAGGTGACTGCGATTATGGGACCGTCGGGAACCGGCAAGACGACCTTGCTCAAGCTGATCGGCGGTCAGCTGCACCCCAACGAAGGTGAAATCCTGCTGGATGGGGTCAATATCCCGACACTGGGGCGGCGTGAACTGTTCGAAGCCCGTGAGCGCATGGGCATGCTGTTTCAGAGCGGCGCCCTGTTTACCGACATGAACGTGTTCGACAACGTAGCCTTCCCGCTGCAGGTTCACACTGAACTGCCGGCTGACATGATTCGTGATGTAGTGTTGATGAAACTGCAGGCCGTTGGCTTGCGCGGTGCCCGTGATCTGATGCCCAGCGAACTGTCGGGTGGCATGGCCCGTCGTGTGGCCTTGGCCCGTGCCATTGCCCTGGACCCGGATATTGTCATGTACGACGAGCCCTTCACCGGGCAGGACCCCATTGCCATGGGCGTACTGGTAAATCTCATTCGCCGTCTTAACCAGGCGTTGGGGCATACCAGCATCATTGTTTCGCATGACATCAAGGAGACGCTGGGGATCGCCGACTACATCTATATTCTGTCTGATGCCCATGTGGTTGCTCAGGGCACGCCCGAAGAGCTGGCCAATGTGGAATCTGAGCAGGTACGTCAGTTCATGCAGGGATTGCCTGATGGTCCTGTGCCTTTTCATTACAAGGCGCCGGATCTGATGACTGACTTGCTGGAGAGGCAATAACAGGATGCTGGATCTGTTACAGAAACTGGGCCATCGCGGCCTGTCCCGGTTGGCCGCTTTTGGCCGTGCCGGGCAAATATTGCTGCAATCGCTGCTGGCGCGGCCGCAGCCGCTGACCATGTTCCCGCTGGTGGTGCGTCAGATCTACTTTGTTGGCGTGCTGTCGCTGGTCATTATTATCGTATCCGGCGGCTTTATCGGCATGGTGCTGGGGCTGCAGGGCTATACCATTCTGGTGGATTACGGCTCTGAGCAGGCTGTCGGACAGATGGTGGCGCTGAGCCTGGTGCGAGAGCTGGCACCGGTGGTGGCCGCTCTGCTGTTTGCCGGTCGGGCCGGGTCCGCATTGACGGCGGAAATCGGTCTGATGAAGGCGACCGAGCAGTTGGCCAGCCTGGAGATGATCGGGGTTGATCCGCTGCGACGGATTATTGCTCCGCGTCTCTGGGCCGGTTTTATCAGTATGCCGCTGTTGGCGATCATCTTTGCGGTGGTCGGCGTTTGGGGCGGTTCTCTGGTGGCCGTGGACTGGCTGGGTATTTACGAAGGCTCGTTCTGGGCCAATATGCAGCAATCGGTCGACTTTTACGATGATGTGCTGAACGGCCTGATCAAGGCGGTCTGCTTCGGTATCGTAGTGACATGGATAGCTGTTTTTGAGGGATACGACTGTATCCCGACCTCTGAAGGAATCAGTCAGGCTACGACCCGTACGGTGGTGTATTCATCACTGGCCGTGCTGGGGATGGACTTCATCCTGACCGCAGTGATGTTTGGAGAACTCTGATAATGCGTATGCGAAATGTGGAAATCGGTGTAGGCGCGTTCATGCTGGCCGGTATCCTGGCGCTGGTCGTGCTGGCATTGAACGTCAGTGGATTGAACCTGTCTCAGCAATCAGGCGGTTATAAAGTCTATGCCCGCTTTGACAATATCGGCGGTCTGACACCCCGGGCCAAGGTGGCCATGTCGGGCGTGCAGATTGGCGAGGTAACGGCTATCCGTATCGATCCGCGCATGCTGATGGCGGAAGTGGAAATGCAAATCTTTGATCAGGTCGATTACCTCACCACCGACAGCTCTGCCAGCATTCTGACCGCAGGGCTGCTGGGTGAGCAGTACATCGGCATAGTGCCCGGCGCCGAAGATGAGGTGCTGGCCGAAGGCGATTATATTCAGGACACCCAGTCTGCACTGGTACTGGAAGAGTTGATCGGCAAATTCCTGTTTAATGAAGTGAGTGAATAACATGATCAAACAGTGGATGCTGGCCATGCTGACCGCACTGGCCCTGATGGTAAACCCGGCGGTGGCGCAGGCCAGCTGGCAGGAAGCCAGTGCCGTGGTGGATTCGGCCACCGGCGATATGCTGGCGTTGATGGATCGTGAGGAACTCACGGACCCCAACAACGTTGAGCCGCTGATGCAGGAAATCGAAAAGGTGATCGCACCGGTTGTCGACTTCCCCTACATTGCCAAGCGCGTGATGGGTAAATACTACCGCCGTGCCACTGATGCCGAGCGTGAGCGTTTTGCCGAGGTTTTCAAGACCACGCTGCTGCGCACCTACGCCAAATCCATCGCCGGCTTTGAACTGACCCGCTACGAAATCCAGTCTCCGGTAGGCGAGAGCCCGGAGCCTGAAAAGCAGGTCGTGACCGTTGAAGTGCGTTCATCCAACGGTGAAACCTATGCGCTGGTGTACTACATGCTGAAGCAGGCGGATCGTTGGACGCTGGTGAATGTGATGGTGGACGGTATCAACCTGCGCATCACCTTCCGCAACCAGTTCTCCGATCTGTACCAGCAGAATCGCAGCATTTCCGGCACCATCGATGCATGGGCCGAGAAAATGGACAACATCAAGCTGGAGAAAACAGCTGGTGACGATGACAGTGACAGTTGAACAGACCGCGCCGGGCACTATTCGTCTGGCGGGTGATCTGGTATTCGCCAGTGTTCTGCCGGCCCGTCAGAAGCTTCTGGGGCTGTTGCAGCAAGCAGAAGGTGAGTGCCGGGTAGACTGGTCAGGCGTTCAGCGGGTCGATAGCTCGGCGCTGTCGCTCTGGCTGGTATGCCTGCGACAGGCGACCAAACAGGGCGTTCAGCTTCATATCGAACAGCCGCCAGCCGACCTGGTTTCCATTGCGGATCTGGTTGGTCTGGCCGACGCCTTGGCGTGAGGCGCAGAGGGCGCGCGTCGCCTTTTGACAGCCGTTTCGTTATTATTCCCACCACAATCGACAGCAACAACACGAGGTAAGGGCTACGCATGCAGGCTGATGACGTAAAACAGATTCTGGAACAGCAACTTGAAGGCTGCACCGCGATAACCCAGGGTGAGGGTTGTGACTTCAGCGTTACGGTTGTCGGCGAGGTGTTTGCCGGTTTGACCCCGGTTAAAAAGCAGCAGCTGGTCTATGGCTGCCTCAGTGAACATATTGCCAACGGCAGCATCCACGCGGTCACTATCAAGACCTACACACCTGAACAGTGGGCAGCGCTGAACTAATTCCGGGCGGAACATCCTGATGGACAAACTACAAATTGAGGGTGGCGTTCGCCTGAACGGTGAAGTCAGCATTTCCGGTGCCAAAAACTCGGCGTTGCCGATTCTGGCGGCGACGTTGCTGGCTGACGAGCCTGTTACCATCTGTAACCTGCCGCACCTGCATGACATCACCACCATGCTGGAGCTGCTGCGCCGTATGGGCTCCGAGCTTGTCGTGGATGAAAAGCTCAGTGTCGAGATCAATGCTTCGACCCTGCATGACACCTGCGCACCCTACGATCTGGTGAAAACCATGCGTGCCTCCATCCTGGTGCTGGGGCCGCTGGTGGCGCATTTCGGTCATGCCGAAGTATCCCTGCCTGGTGGCTGTGCCATTGGCAGCCGTCCGGTGGATCAGCATATCCGCGGTCTGGAGGCGATGGGTGCCGAAGTCCAGGTAGAAGAAGGGTACATTCGTGCACGCAGCAATGGTCGCCTGAAGGGCGCTCGCGTCTTCTTCGATATGGTGACCGTGACCGGTACGGAAAACATCCTGATGGCAGCGGCCCTTGCCGAGGGTGAGACCATTATTGAAAACGCGGCCCGTGAGCCGGAAATTGTCGATCTGGCCAACTTCCTCAATGCCATGGGTGCTGACGTGCGCGGTGCCGGTACCGACACCATTACGGTGTACGGCGTTGAGTCTCTGAAAGGCTGCCGTTATTCGGTGATGCCGGACCGTATCGAGACCGGTACC
Source organism: Marinobacterium stanieri (assembly GCF_900155945.1). Taxonomy (GTDB): domain Bacteria; phylum Pseudomonadota; class Gammaproteobacteria; order Pseudomonadales; family Balneatricaceae; genus Marinobacterium; species Marinobacterium stanieri. Next base: position 956,922 of record NZ_FTMN01000001.1, on the reverse strand, counting down.
TTTCTGGTGGCTGCTGCGATTACCGGTGGCCGGGTCAAGTGCAAGCACACTCGCCCTGATACTCTGGATGCCGTGCTGCAGAAACTGCAGGAAGCGGGCGCCGAAATTGAAACCGGTGATGACTGGATCAGTCTGGACATGCAGGGCAAGCGCCCCAAGGCGGTCAGTCTGACTACGGCACCTTATCCGGCGTTCCCCACCGATATGCAGGCACAGTTCGCCGCCATTGATCTGGTGGCTGAGGGCGTCGGCAAAATCCGTGAAACCATTTTCGAAAACCGCTTCATGCATATGCAGGAGATGCTGCGTATGGGGGCGAAAATTTCGATTGAAGGAAATACCGCCGTGATCGAAGGCGTCGAAACGTTGCAGGGAGCGCCTGTAATGGCGACCGACCTGCGTGCCTCGGCCAGTCTGGTTATCGCGGCACTGGTTGCCGAAGGGGTAACCACCATTGACCGCATCTACCATATCGATCGCGGTTATGAATGTATCGAAGAGAAACTGCAGCAGCTGGGTGCGCGGATACGCCGCATACCTGGCTAACAGGCTGTTGCACAGGATTGTCGGCGCTGTTGCGGCCTTATGGCCGTTAACGGCGCTGACAGCGCAAACAGACTTTCAAAAGCCTGCTTAATGAGCGAAGAGGCCCATGAACAAACAGCTGACCATCGCCCTGTCCAAGGGGCGCATCCTGAAAGAGACGCTGCCGTTGCTGGCAGCCGCCGATATTGAGCCTGCCGAAGATATCTTCAGCAGCCGCAAGCTGATCTTCGATACCAATCATGACCATATCAAGCTGGTGGTCATTCGGGCCACCGACGTGCCGACTTACGTAGAGTATGGTGGTGCGGACATGGGGATCGCCGGCAAGGATGTGTTGATGGAGCATGGCGGTGCCGGCCTCTATGAACCGCTCGACCTGGAAATTGCCAAGTGCAAGCTGATGGTCGCAGGCATGAAAGACGCTGCACCGGTGGAAGGCCGCATGAAGGTTGCGACCAAGTTCGTTAACCTGACCAAGGAATACTTTGCCCGTCAGGGTTGCCAAGTAGATATTATCAAGCTGTATGGCGCGATGGAGCTGGCACCGATCATGGGCCTGGCTGACCGAATTGTGGATATCGTGGATACCGGTAACACCCTCCGTGCCAACGGTCTGGAGCCGATGCAGCACATTGCTGACATCAGTTCCCGCCTGGTCGTGGGCCAGCCGTCCATGAAAATGAAGCACGCCGTCATCCAGCCGATTCTGGACAAGCTGCAGGCCGCAATTGACGCCCGTCGCGAGGAGGTGGCATGAGTATCAACATCCGTCGCATGGACATGAATGCCGAGGGCTTTGATCAGCAACTGGATCAGCTGCTGGCCTGGGAAAGCGTGTCCGACACCAAGGTTAACAGCATTGTTGATGAGGTCATCGCCCGCGTTCGTTCTGAAGGCGATGCCGCGCTGGTGGAATACACCAACCGTTTTGACCGCACCTCGGCTTCCAGCATGCAGGATCTGGAGCTGGGTCAGGCGCGCCTGCAGCAGGCGCTGGATGGTTTGCCGGCTGATCAGCGTGAAGCACTGGAAGTAGCTGCACAGCGTGTGCGTGACTATCACCAGCGTCAGAAGGGCGAGTCCTGGCAGTACACCGAAGCCGACGGCACCATGCTGGGCCAGAAAATCACCCCCATGGACCGTGTCGGCATCTACGTGCCTGGCGGCAAGGCAGCCTATCCGTCATCTGTGCTGATGAATGCCATTCCGGCCCACGTGGCAGGTGTGGACGAGATCATCATGGTGGTGCCGACCCCGGACGGCGTACTGAACGAACTGGTATTGGCGGCTGCGGCACTGGCCGGCGTCAATCGCGTGTTTACCCTCGGCGGTGCTCAGGCGGTTGCTGCACTGGCCTACGGTACTCAAACCGTTCCTCGTGTGGATAAAATCGTCGGCCCCGGTAACATCTTCGTGGCAACGGCCAAGCGTGCGGTATTCGGTACCGTGGGTATCGACATGATCGCCGGCCCGTCCGAAATTCTGGTGATCTGTGATGGCCAGACCGACCCGGACTGGATCGCCATGGATCTTTTCTCCCAGGCCGAGCACGATGAGGATGCCCAATCGATCCTGATCTGCCCGGATGCGGACTACCTTGATCAGGTGGAAGCCAGCATCAACAAGCTGCTGCCGACCATGGAGCGCCGCGAGATCATCGAAGTATCTCTGGAGAACCGGGCTGCGCTGATTCAGGTGAATGACCTGGAGCAGGCGGCCGAGCTGAACAACCGTATTGCGCCTGAGCATCTGGAGTTGTCGGTAGAAGACCCTGAAGCCCTGCTGCCGTCGATTCGTCACGCCGGTGCCATCTTCATGGGGCGCTATACCGCCGAAGCACTGGGCGATTACTGTGCCGGCCCCAACCACGTGCTGCCCACATCCGGCACCGCACGTTTCTCCTCGCCGCTGGGGGTGTATGACTTCCAGAAACGCTCGTCACTGATCATGTTCTCCCATGATGGCGCGTCTGAAACCGGCAAGGTTGCGTCCGTACTGGCACGCGGTGAAAGCCTCACGGCGCATGCCCGCTCGGCCGAGTACCGCATCAAGGATTAACGTCCGCAGGTTCGACCATTAAAAAAAGCGCCTTGAGGCGCTTTTTTTGTATCTGTGGACTGTTTATCAGTGAAAAAACTGATCAGCTGCGGCTGGGGGGGCGTTCGTCGATCATCGCATCCAGGCTCATTTCATGGCCGTTACGCAGGACGCCGAGGGTAATGCGGTCGCCGGGTTTGAAGCCGGCAATACGGTTCATCTCCAGGCGGCTGCTGCGCACGCCTTCACCATTGATGGACAACAGGACATCACCCGGCTGCAGGCCTGCCTTGTGGGCCGGGCCATTGCGGAAAATACCGGCCACGACCAGTCCTTTGCGATCGCCCATGCCAAAGGACTCGGCCAGGCGCGGCGTCATTTCCTGTATTTCCACACCCAGCCAGCCGCGCACTACACGGCCGTGGGTGATCAGGTCCTGCATGACCTGGCGTGCCAGGCTTGAGGGGATGGCAAAGCCGATACCCTGGGAGCCACCGGATTTGGAAAAGATCGCGGTATTGATACCGATCAGGTTGCCGTAGGCATCAACCAGTGCGCCACCGGAGTTGCCCGGGTTGATGGCCGCATCGGTCTGAATAAAGTCTTCATAGGTGCTCAGGCCCAGCTGGTTACGCCCGGTGGCACTGATGATGCCCATGGTGACGGTCTGGCCAACCCCAAAGGGGTTGCCGATGGCCAGGGCAACATCACCGATGCGCAGATCATCACTGGCGAAGGTAATGCTGGGCAGTTCTTCCAGCTCGACCTTGAGCACTGCAAGGTCGGTTTCCGGGTCGACTCCCACGACTTCAGCCACGGCTTCACGGCCATCACGCAGGGCCACAATGATGCTGTCGGCACCGCTGATAACATGGTTATTGGTGACCACATAGCCCTGGGGATTCAGGATGACGCCGGAGCCCAGGCTGGACTCGATGCGCTCGCGCTGGCGCAACTGGTCGGCATTAAAAAAGTTGCGGAAAAACGGATCGTTCAGCAAAGGGTTGGCGGGCTGGCGCACCAGGGTACGGGTATAGATGTTGACCACAGCCGGGGCGGCACGGTCGACGGCGTCCGCATAGGAGACGCGGCCCTGAGCCGGTGCCGGAGCATCAATACTGGCTGCTTCGCGGATCTCAACCCGGTTGACGGGCGGCGCGATCAGTTGAGGCCACAGCTGCAGGATCAGGAGGGCTGCCAGCACCCCGGTCACTACAGGCCATACCAGGTAGGAAATTTTGCGCATCGGCTTGTTTGCACCTGTTAATCGTTTCCGTATGCGATAATTATACGTTTGCCGAAACTGTTTGGACAATTGCGGAGGTTGTATGCCCACATCCATACATCAGATACAGGCCTATATTGATGGCGTGCTGGAAACCGGACGCTTCAGGGATTACTGCCCCAACGGGCTGCAGGTGGAAGGGCGTACCGAGATTGCGCGGGTGATGACGGGCGTGACTGCGTGCCAGGCACTGCTGGATGCCGCGGTGGAATGGCAGGCAGATCTGGTGCTGGTGCATCACGGTTACTTCTGGAAGGGCGAAGCCCAGCCGATCACCGGCATCAAGCGCAAGCGCATTCAGACGCTGCTGGCGGCCGATATCAACCTGATGGCATACCACCTGCCGCTGGATGCCCATGCAGAGCTGGGGAATAACGCCCGTCTGGCTGACCTGCTGGGCATTCAGGTTGAAGGGCCGCTGAAGCCCGGAGAAGACCCGGCCATTGGCAATATCGGGACACTGGCTGAGCCCGAGTCATTGCAAGCCTTTGAGCAGCGCCTGGCACGGGTATTGGGGCGTGAGCCGCAGACCATTGCCGGCGGTGAGCATCCGGTGCAGAAGGTTGCCTGGTGTACGGGGGCGGCAGAACGCATGATTGATCTGGCGATCGAGCAGGGTGCTGATCTTTACCTGAGCGGGGAGATCTCGGAGCCGGTGGTGCATATCGCACGCGAGTGTGGCATCCATTACTGTGGTGCCGGGCACCATGCGACTGAACGTTATGGTGTACAGGCTCTGGGCGAGCGGCTGGCACAGGAGTTCGGGCTGGAGCACCGCTTCGTCGATATCGACAATCCGGTGTGAGGCAAGCAGGCCGCAGCAGCAAAAAGCTGATGCGGCCTGTCGGGTTTACTGCAACTTGCGCTTGTCTTCGTCGTCGCTCTTGTCGGCTTCGGACGGCTCGGCGTAGGCCGTTCCATCGGCAGCGGGAGGCTGTTCGGTTGCTTCTTCATCTTCCGACGGCTTCTGTTTAACACCGTATTCTTCAGACAGCGTACCGGCTTCGTCCGGCTTTTTCGGTGCCCAGTCGCGCGGCGGTTCAGGCAGCTCGTCCTGATCGTCGTTATCCAGCGCGTCGGTTACGGTGGGGATGTTATTGCCCAGCTGCTGCATCTCCTGTTGTTGCAGAGCTGCCGAAACCGGCAGGCCGGGGCACAGAGATTCTGCACTGGTTGCCAGGTGATGGTATACCTTGCGGTACTGCTCGCTGAGACCATTAACCAGATCAGCGGTTTCTTCAAAGTGGGTGCTGACCTTGCGTTTGTAGCTCTCCAGCTCGGCGCGGGCATCGTCCAGTTCTTCCACCAGCTCCTGCTCGCGGTTGGAGTTGCCACCTGCGCGTCCCAGCAGAAATCCGATCAGCGCACCAATGCCCAGTGCTACCAGGGTAATAATCCAGATATTGCTCTGTTCCACGCATCCATCCTCGGTCGACCATGAGTATGGCGTCATATTAAAACAAACTGACCCTTAAGCCCATGCACCCATAACAGTATTGCCTTGTTCGAGCTCAGGTGTTCTTCATGTTGTTCCGGGTCTGTACCCTTATGCCAGCGAGTGGGCTAGCTGGGGTAGCGGATGAAAATGGCCATGGTGCAGACGTTTTAAATCAACGTTTGTCCCACGTCTGATCTGATATACTGACGCAGTGAAGCAACAGCATCGATATCAGCCGTCCGGGGTCCCGAAGAAGCCGCGTGAAGTATCAACAGACTCTCAATTCAATCTACTCCCGCCTGGATCGCCTGGGTGACTTGCCCGTATTCAGTGCCACGGTGAACCGCATTCGCCAGGTCAGCAGCTCGCGTCAGAGTGACGCCATGGCATTGGCCATGGCGGTGATGAAAGACGCCAACCTGTCCACCAAGTTATTGAAGATCGCCAATACGCCCACCTATAACCGCAGTGGTTCCAACATCAGCGCGGTGTCCAGAGCGGTGGTGTTGATCGGCTTTGAGCGAATTCAGAACCTCTGTGTCACCCTGAAATTGATTGAGAGTTTCCGTGATGAACAGCCGGACAGCCTGATCGAACCTCTGCTGATCAGCGCCTTTCTGAATGCCTCCATGGCCCGTGAAATGGCGGCTGCAGCCAATGTGCGTGATATCGAAGAAGCTTATATTTGCGGACTTCTGTATGGGCTGGGTGAGGTGATTGTGGCGTTTACGCTGCCCGACACCTACCGTGACATGCTGCGTCAGCGCGTATCGGCACGGGATAACTGGAGCCGCATTCAGCTGCAGACACTGGGGGGCAACTTCAGTGATATCGGCCAGGATCTGGCGCAGAGCTGGGGCTTTCCCAAGACAGTGGTGCAGGCGATGGACCCGCTGACAGCGGATCAGCTCAGTGGTGGTCACCAGATCAGCTTCCAGCTGGCGTCTGGCTGTCATGACCTGCTGGAGTTGATCTATCAGCGTGATACTGCGGGCGAGCTGGATTATGGGCAGTTGATGGGGGAGCTTACCGAGCTGACGCATCAATCGTCCGAACAGCTTGAAGGGCACATGAACGAAGCCTTCAAGCAGTTGTGCGATCTGGCCGAGGAATATGGCCTGCCACACCAGGTGATCAGCCCCAGCATGAGTGAAAGTGATGATGAGGCGTTGGATGACCTGACGCGTCGTCTGGCCTATTACGTTCATTCCCGTGAACACCGCCAGAGTGACAAGGCCGCTGCCGAGAATGCTCCTGCCAAGCTGGACAAGCAATCCCTGTGGATGGAGCAACAGTTGCAGTATCTGCAGAAGATTACGGACCTGATCAATGAGCAGGCCAATGCCAGTCAGCTGATCGAAGTGGTCGTCAAGGCGGTGGTGGATTGCTGTGGCCTGGAGCGTGCCGCATTCTGCCTGCTGGGCTCCGGCGGTCGTGAACTCAGTGTGCGCTTTGCGGTTGGCTATGACAGCGACACTCTGGAGCAGTTTTTCCACCTGCGCCAGGATGATGCCCATAGCCGTCTGTTTTTCCGCATCCTCAGCAAGCGCATGACCCTGCTGGTACCCGATGCCAATGAGCCGGGCTGGCGCGAGCGCCTGCCGGATCCGTTTATTGAGCAGGTACAGCCGCAGGGTTTCATCATGGCACCACTGGCGGTTCAGGATCGGGTAGTGGGCCTGTTTTACGCCGACAAGCTCAGTGCCGGCAGTACGGTTGAAGATGAGGAGTTTCGCATCTTCAACCAGTTCCTGGTCCAGTTGCGGCTGGGGCTGGAAGTGCTGAAGGGACGGCGTTAACCCGGCTTGCGCGGTTGCCAGAGAATATCCGCTTCACCCTGAGCACGATTCAGGCTGCGGGCCAGCACAAACAGCAGGTCTGACAGCCGGTTGAGGTAGGCCACGGCCTGAGGATTGACGGTTTCGGCTTCGGCCAGTTCAACCAGACGGCGCTCGGCACGTCGACACACGGTACGGGCCAGTTGCAGCTGGGCTGCATCCGGCTTGCCGCCGGGCAAGATGAACTCTTCCAGCGGTGGCAGGCTGGCATTGATCTGTTCCAGTTCCTGCTCCAGCCAGTCGATGGTATCGGCAACGATCACCACATAATCAGGCGTATTGACCGCCAGCTCTCCTCCCAGATCAAAGAGGTCGTTCTGAATACGGCGCAGCAGGGCAGTGGTGTCATCAGCTTCACGCGTTGACAGCACACAACCGAGCAGGGAGTTGAGTTCATCCACATCGCCCAGGGCTTCAATACGCGGGTGGTACTTGGCAACCCGGCTGCCATCGGCCAGCCCGGTCTGTCCCTTGTCTCCGCCGCGGGTGTAGATACGGCTCAAGCGATTGCTCATGAGGATTCCTTCTTACTGTATTTGAGACTCAGGTGAGCCGGCTGCACGATTTTGGGGTCCGGTGTCAGGTCCAGATCAGGATCTGCTTCCGGATAAGGCAGCTGGCTGAGGACATGTTTCATTGCGTTCAGGCGTGCCCGCTTCTTGTCGTCGGATTTGATCACCGTCCAGGGTGCATCGGCGGTGTCGGTGTGGAAAAACATCGACTCCTTGGCTTCGGTATAGGCATCCCATTTATCCAGCGACGCCATATCGATGGGGGAGAGTTTCCAATGCTTGAGCGGGTCTTCCCTGCGTCCCTGAAAGCGGCGGAACTGCTCTTCACGGCTGACTTCAAACCAGAGCTTGAACAGGCGGATACCACTACGCACAAACATGCGCTCCAGTTCAGGGGCTTCGCGCATGAACTCCAGATATTCCGTCGGCGTACAGAAATCCATCACTCGTTCGACGCCGGCACGGTTATACCAGGAGCGGTCGAACAGCATGATCTCCCCGGCGCTGGGCAGGTGTTGGATGTAGCGCTGGAAATACCACTGGGTCCGCTCTTCATCGGTCGGTTTTTCCAGTGCGACCACATGGGCACCACGGGGGTTGAGGTGCTCCATCATGCGTTTGATGGTGCCGCCCTTGCCGGCAGCGTCGCGTCCTTCGAAGATGATCAGGATCTTCTGGCCGGTTTCCTTGGCCCAGCGCTGTACCTTGAGCATTTCAATCTGCAGCAGGCGTTTTTCTTCTTCATAGGGCGCGCGCTTGAGTTTTTTCTTGTACGGATAGCTGTCGGGCAGAGCCTCGCTCATGGGGCTGTCACTCCTTTGCCGAATTCAGGTTGCGGACCTGCTGCAGCAGGTTCCGATTAAGGGGTACATCTACACCCAGGATGTCGGCCTGGTCGCACAGGAAGCCGGTGATCTGCTCGATCTCCGTAGCCCGGCCATGGCGGATATCCTGCAGCATGGATGAAAGGTTGTTGCCTGTCGACTGCGCGACTGCGGATGCCTGTTGTTGCAGGGGCTGGTCAAACAGGGACATACCGAGGGCTGCCGCGACGGCTTCCACTTCCTCACACACCTGCTGCATCTGCTGCAGACGCTGTGGGTCACTCAGCAGTTCACCGTTGCGACAACGGTGCAGGGCGGTCAGCGGGTTGATCGCGCAGTTGATTGCCAGCTTGCGCCAGAGTACCTGCTCGATTTCTGTGCAGCCGTGCAGTTCAATCCCCAGTGCGTCCCAGCCCTCGGGCAATTGTGGCTGCTCCGAATGCCAGGGGCCGATCTGAGTCTGTCCCAGACTGACAAGGTGCAAGCGGGCAGGAGATTCGCGCCAGGCACCGGCAGTGGTGGTGGCAGCCCAGAGCTTGCGCGTTGGTAACCGGTCAGCGGCAGCCTGCTGCTGGCCCATGCCGTTTTGCAGCAGCACGACCTGGGTGCTGGCGCCCAGGCGCGGCAACAGGGGCTCAAGGGCCGGCAGGGTATGTTGCGCCTTGGTCGTCACCAGCAGGTTGTGAATGGGGGCGGAGTTTTCGGCCGGTGTTTCCGTTATTGGGGTACAGCGATGCTGTTTTTCACTATCGATCACCTGAATGCCCTGTTCCAGGCTGTGATTGGCCTGCCGCAGAATCAGGGTAACCGAGTGGCCGGCCTGCATCAGCAGGTCTGCCCAGAGTGTTCCTATGGCGCCTGCGCCCAGAATGTGCCAGTGCATGTATACTCCGCTGGAAATCGAGACAAGTGCCCCCATATAGGGGAACAACACGATATTAACAGGAGATGCGCCATGCCTTCATTTGATGTTGTATCCGAACTGGATATGCATGAAGTAACCAATGCTGTCGATCAAGCCAGCCGTGAACTGCAGAGCCGTTATGACTTCAAGGGCGTGAGCGCCAGTTTTGAACACAGCGGTGACAAGGTACAGCTGGAGGCTGAAGTGGATTTCCAGCTGCAGCAGATGCTGGAGATGCTCAAGGCCAAGCTGACCGGTCGCAAGATCGATATCAAGTGTCTGGAGATCAAGGATCCGGAACTGGGCGGTGTGAAAGCCCGCCAGGAAGTGATTTTGCGTCAGGGTCTGGATCAGGCGCTGTGCAAGAAGATCACCAAAACGGTGAAGGAGTCCAAGCTCAAGGTACAGGCGCAGATTCAGGGTGAGAAGGTACGTATCACCGGCAAGAAGCGCGACGATCTGCAACAGGCCATGGCCCTGCTGCGTGAAGCGGATATTGAGTTGCCGCTGCAGTTCAACAACTTCCGCGACTGATCACGCCCCGATCGTCCCTTGCCCCGGCCGAGCGATTGATCCGCTCGGTCGGGGTTAATCCTGACAGCAGAGCAGAAAAAGCTCCCGTGCCAGTGCCTGCTGATCTCCCTCGGTGCCCTGGCCAAAATCCGACGCAACCAGCCCGCCTTTATCCAGTAGCCGACTCAGTTGCGGTTCCTTCCATTCCAGCAGGGTCATGCCACTGCTCTTGTCACTGATGGTCAATTTGGGGGCCGGGCGTTCCAGCCAGGCGTTGATCTGAAAAGTCATCCTCATTGCCTCCGTTACGCGTGTAATGAAGACTATAGCGAGCGTCTTAGAATATGTAAATGATAATAATTACTATTATCTATTATCCTGACCGATACGCTCGATCCGGTGTCTGACCAGCCAGAGCATCAACAGTGAAGGCAGCACCATCAGTGCGGTGACCACGAAAAAACGTTCCCAGCTGCCCAGCCAGTCCACGGTATAGCCACTGAACCCGGCCAGCGTGGTCCGGCTCAGGTTACCCAAAGAAGCGAGCAGGGCGTATTGGGTCGCACTGAAGGCGCGACCGGTGAGCAGCGTCAGGAAAGACACGAACGCCACGGTGGAAAACGCGGTGGTGAAGTTATCGATGATCAGTGTCAGCAGCAACAGCCACTCCACCGGTCCGACGCTGGCGAGCAGGGCAAACATCAGGTTACTGGCCGCCATGGCGCTGCCGCCCAGTAACAGGCCTTTGACCACACCAAAGCGGGTGTTGAAAGCACTGCCCAGCAGCGTGAAAAAGACGGTAATAAACCAGCCGAACAGCTTGGTATATTCACCGATCTGCTCATTGCTGAAACCGACTTCCTTATAGAACACCACCGACATGCGCCCCAGGAACGCCTCACCGATCTTGAACAGGAAAATGAACAGCATCAGCATCAGCGCGACCTTGAGGCCGTTTTTGCGGAAAAATTCGGCAAAGGGCTCGATCAGGGTGACCGCCAGCCAGTTCAGCCAGCGCCGTTGCGGCAACTCTTCAGCGTAGGATTGTTCTGCCTTTGCCTGCAGCTGGTCACGGCCGGTGTCGGGCTCTCGCACACAGAGGGTAAACAGCATGAGCAGGACCAGAACACCGGCCATCATCAGGTAGACCATATTCCAGCCCACCTGGTCGGCTTGCGCAAAGGCCAGATAGCCCGGCCAGGCATAGCCGGTCCACCAGCCGGTCACGGCCATGGCGGCCGCCGGTGGCAAGGAGTCCTTTTCATGGGGCGCAAACTGATCGATACGGAAGGCATCTACCGCAATATCCTGGGTCGCCGAGCTGGCAGCAACACCCAGAGTCAGCGCTCCGGCCAGTAGCAGCTGTGAAGAAGGGTCGATGGTGGTGAGCGATAAAATGAAGAACAGCATGCACAGCTGGGTTAGCAGAATCCAGCTGCGGCGTTGCCCCAGACGGCCCAGTCCCGGCAGGCGTACCCGGTCTATCAAGGGAGCCCAGAGAAAGTTGATGGCGTATACGGTGGCGACGCTGCCCAGCAGGCCTATTTCGGCGCGGGCGATACCGGCATCGGCCAGCCAGCCACTGAGGATGCTGCCGGTGAGTAGAAAGGGGAAACCACTGCAGCAGCCCATAAGGAATATCCACAGCAGGCGGATGTCGCGGTAACGGTTTAGCGTTTCTTTCCAGCTGTGCGGCATGCCGGGCTCCCTGCGTGATCAAAGCGGCAGAGTATAACAAAGGCCGGCTGAATGGAGGGGGCACGGCCAAAGAGGCCGTGCCGGGGTGAAAAATCAGAGACGCAGGGCGCCGTCGACTTCAATGCAGCGGCCGTTGACGTAATCGTTTTCCAGAATGAAGGTAACGGTCTTGGCAATCTCTTCCGGTTTGCCCAGACGCTTGCTCGGAATCATGGCTTCAACTTTGGCCAGAGCTTCCGGCTTCATGCTCATGACCATTTCGGTGCCGATAAAGCCCGGAGCAATTGAGGTCGCACGGATACCGTAGCGAACCAGTTCCTTGGCCCAGGTAACAGCCATGGCTTCTACAGCGGCCTTGGTGGCGGTGTAGTTGGTCTGGCCCATGTTGCCGGAGCGGGAGATGGAGGAGATGTTGATGATGCAGCCTTCAGAGCCGGTTTCGATCATCTTGGCAGCGGCTTCACGGCCACAGAGGAAAGTGCCGGTCAGGTTGACATCGATTACCTGATTCCACTGTTCCATGGTCATTTTGCCGACGACCTGGCCGTCTTTAACCTTAAGGAAAAGACCGTCGCGGGTAATACCGGCGTTGTTCACCAGTCCGTTGATCGCGCTGAAGTCACGGGCGATATCCGTAAACAGCTGCTCGACCTGAGCTTCGTTGGCAACGTTGGCAGTATACGTGCGGGCTTCAACACCCTTTTCCATGCACAGACCTGCGGTCTCATCCAGATCTGCCTGATTCAGATCGACCAGTGCCAGCTTGGCGCCCTTGTCTGCCAGTTCCAGTGCCATGGCGCGGCCCAGTCCACGACCACCCCCTGTTACTACGATTACCTTGTCTTTGAGCTCCATGGGTATCACCTCTTTTTTGGATACTTTCTTATTGTGCAGCGCAATATTTTGCAGTGCAACAATTTAGTTGGCATCGTCCAAAAAGTCTATATATGTCATGAAAAAGACACTAAAGGACTAGATAATCGATAAATTTGCGCATTTTACAAATCTCTTCCTGGGTTATAAATTATTGTTTTGTAAGGGTTTTTACCTATATGGAATGATAGTCATCCCGTGTTGTCTACTTGGTTGAACTGAACAAAAATGGAAGAATCCAACTCAGGACTACACGCTCACCCTATTCGAGAGATTCTATGCGCTTCCTGTTCCTGCTTTTTATTATTGTCCCCATCATCGAAATCACGGTTCTGATCCAGGTAGGGCAGGCGATTGGTGCCTGGTACACGGTGGGACTTGTACTGCTGTCAGCCTTTATCGGCGTCAACATGTTGCGTCAGCAGGGGCTATCGACGCTGGCGCGGGCACAGCAGCGTGCCGACCAGGGCGAGGTGCCCGGGCAAGAGATGGTCGAAGGCATAGTGCTGGCGGTGGGTGGTGCGCTGCTGGTGACGCCCGGCTTTGTGACAGACGTTGTGGGCTTCAGCTGTTTGGTGCCCGGTGTGCGTCGCAGCGTCGTCAAGGCGTTGCTGAGCCGCTTTACCGTGATTGCTGCAGGCCAGACATCTCGCCACTTCCATGCAGGCCCCGGTCCGGATATGCATCAGGGCCCGTTCCCGCCACGCGACTCTGATGCCATCGATGGCGACGTCATCGACGGTGAATACAAGCGGCGTGACGATTAACTCGCCCGTCGGCGCTTGAAATCCCTTCAACTATCCCCATCTCTCCTGTTAGTGCGAGGAGACCCGCCCGGACGCAAAAAAAATTTGCGATCCGGGTATTGAAAACCTGCTGGGCTCCCCCCATTTAAGATGCAAACGGATTTCGGATGCGAAAGTATCCGCATTAACAACAACATCGCTTTGGATCCTAGATACCAGGAGAACAACCAGATGAATATTCGTCCACTTCACGACCGTGTTGTAGTTCGTCGCAGCGAAGAAGAGAGCACTACTGCGGGCGGTATCGTCCTGCCGGGTTCTGCAGCTGAAAAGCCCAACCGTGGCGAAGTCGTAGCTGTTGGCCCAGGTCGTACACTGAACAACGGTGAGGTACAGGCACCTTCCGTCAAAGTGGGTGATAAGGTCCTCTTCGGCCAGTATGCCGGTTCCAACACTGTCAAAATCGACGGTGATGAACTGCTGATCATGCAGGAAAGTGAGATCTACGGCGTCCTGGAAGACTGATCAATCAGCTTCGCGTCGCATTAATCGTTAACTTTTTAACTCGATTTATTTCGATACTGATTACAGGACAAGCAAACAATGGCTGCTAAAGACGTACGTTTTGGTGATGATGCTCGTCAGCGCATGCTGCAGGGCGTAAACATCCTGGCTGATGCTGTTAAAACCACTCTGGGCCCGAAAGGCCGCAACGTGGTACTGGACAAATCCTTTGGTGCACCGACTGTCACCAAAGATGGTGTTTCTGTTGCCAAAGAGATCGAACTGAAAGACAAGTTCGAAAACATGGGCGCGCAGATGGTCAAGGAAGTTGCTTCCAAGGCTAACGATGTAGCGGGTGACGGTACCACGACTGCAACCGTTCTGGCTCAGGCAATCGTGAACGAAGGCCTGAAATCTGTTGCTGCCGGCATGAACCCGATGGATCTGAAGCGCGGTATCGACAAGGCTGCAGCGGCTGTCGTTGAACAGCTGGCTGAAATGTCTGTTCCTTGCGAAGACTCCAAGGCGATCGCTCAGGTAGGTACCATCTCTGCCAACTCCGACGCTGAAGTCGGCCGCATCATCGCTGAAGCGATGGAAAAAGTCGGCAAAGACGGTGTTATCACGGTTGAAGAAGGTTCCGGCTTCGAGAACGAACTGGACGTTGTAGAAGGTATGCAGTTTGACCGCGGCTACCTGTCTCCGTACTTCGTCAACAACCAGGACACCATGACCTGCGAACTGGAAGATCCGTTCATCCTGCTGGTGGACAAGAAGATCTCCAACATCCGCGAACTGCTGCCGACGCTGGAGCAGGTTGCCAAGGCATCCCGTCCGCTGCTGATCATCGCTGAAGACGTTGAGGGTGAAGCCCTGGCGACTCTGGTTGTGAACAACATGCGCGGTATCGTGAAGGTCGCAGCTGTTAAGGCACCGGGCTTCGGTGATCGTCGCAAGGCGATGCTGGAAGACATCGCAATCATCAGCGGTGGTCAGGTGATCTCTGAAGAAGTTGGCCTGAGCCTGGAAACAGTGACTCTGGAACAGCTGGGTACTGCCAAGCGCGTTAACATCACCAAGGAAAACACTGTGATTGTTGATGGTGCTGGCGCAGCTGAAAACATCGACGGTCGCGTACAGCAGATCCGTGCTCAGATCGAAGAAACCTCTTCTGACTACGACCGTGAAAAACTGCAGGAGCGTGTTGCCAAGCTGGCCGGCGGTGTTGCCGTGATCAAGGTTGGTGCTGCGACTGAAGTTGAAATGAAAGAGAAGAAGGCGCGCGTTGATGATGCCCTGCACGCAACCCGTGCTGCGGTTGAAGAAGGCGTGGTACCGGGCGGTGGTGTTGCCCTGATCCGTGCCCTGAGCAAGGTTGAAGGCCTGGAAGGCGAAAACCACGATCAGACCATCGGTATCCAGCTGGCACTGCGTGCCATGGAAGCACCGCTGCGTCAGATCGTTGGCAACGCCGGTGGCGAAGGCTCCGTGGTTGTAGACAAGGTTCGTGCCGGTGAAGGCGCGTTCGGTTTCAACGCCGGTACCGAAGAATATGGCGACATGATGGCAATGGGTATCATCGACCCGGCTAAAGTGACCCGTTCTGCTCTGCAGGCGGCTGCTTCCATCGCCGGTCTGATGATTACTACCGAAGCCATGGTTGCTGACCATCCGGAAGATAATGCTGCTGGCGGCATGCCGGATATGGGCGGCATGGGTGGTATGGGTGGCATGGGCGGCATGATGTGATCAGCCCCCGGCACCCCTAAGCCTTAGCGCTATAAGCCCCGCTTTTGCGGGGCTTTTTCGTTTTCGGCAAACCTGCTAGTGTTGATCGCCCCGACAGATGGAAGCGTGAATAGATGGTTGATCGTAAAGAACCGGGACTGGATCCGGAGGGGCTGGAATCCCTTAGTGCCGAGCCTCAGGGCCCCATGTCAGCTCCCGCACGGCCGGAGCCGGCTGCGGCCGATACCGGTGGCAAAGGTGGCAGCATACTGCTGACGGTAATCCTGTTGTTGCTGGTCGCTGCCGGGGGCTACCTGGGCTATCTGCTGACCCAGCAGCAGGCAACAATTGAGCAGCTGCAGCAACAGTTGAACAAGGAAGTGGCCCAGACACAGGCGCGTGTCGAGTCGCTGGAAGCAACTCTCGCTGTTACCTCCGATAGCGCCGAGCAGTCCGGCCAGACACTGCAGCAGCGCCTGCAGGACCTGAATGGTCGCGCCAAGGAAAAGTTTACCCACTTTGATTCCGAGATTGCCAAGCTGTGGACCGTGGCCTACCAGCGCAACAAGCCACAGCTGGAGCAGCAGGCCGAGCAGCTGACCGCGCTGGAGAAGCAGCTGGCAGCAGCCGAGAAGTCCATCGCGGATACCCGTTCCCAGGCTGAAAAAGCCACTCGCGAGCTGAGCACGCTGGCGAGCCTCAAGTCGGAGCAGGCCAGTCTTGAGAAGCAGTTCAGCGCCCGTATCGAAAGTCTGGGCCGGCAGCTGGATACCTTTGAAAGCAGTCTCAAGCTGGAGAGTGAAGGGCGTCTTAAGGTCCAGCAGGAACTGGCTGATCAGCTGTCTCAGCTGGAAGGTGATAACGGTCAGAGTGCCGAATTGGCGCAGCGTATCCGCCAGAATGAGCAGGCGATCAAGGCTATTGACGGTACTCGCCGTCAGTTGAGCCAGGACCTGCTGCGGATTCGCCAGCAATTGAATAACCTGCAGCTGCGGCTGGAACAGTCGAGCTGATAACTGGAAGCAATAACGTGATTAAAGTATACGGCAGTGTTTTCTCCCGTGCCGGCATGGTGATGCTGGCGCTGGAAGAGTTGGGTCTTGAGTATGAATCAGTGGATATGCTGCCGCGCAGCGAGCAGACCCAATCCGATGAATACCGGGCGCTGAACCCCACCGGCAAGATCCCCACGCTGGTGGATGGTGATCTGGTGCTGTTCGAGACCCAGGCCATTCTTTACTACCTGGCACGCCAGTACGGTGAGGGTCGCCTCTGGGCGCAGACTCCGGCAGCCGAGGCCGATATCCTGCGCTGGTCTCTGTATATCAGCAACCAGATGGAAGTGCCGGCGCTGGATATGCTGATCCAGTTCAAGTTCAGCAATGGCAATCCTGATCAGTCCGTGATTGAGCGTGCGACCGCCGAACTGACCCGCTTCATGCCGCTGCTGGAGCAGCAGCTGGATGGCCGCGAATGGATCAGTGGTGAGCAGTTCAGCATTGCCGATATTCACGGTGCTATGGTGTTGAGCTGGCCGAAACTGGGTGGCTTTGACTACAGCGCCTATCCCAACGTACATCGCTGGATCAAGTCCGTGCTTTCGCACCCGGCGCAGAAGCGACTGATGGAAAAGGTCAAGGGAGGCTAGTTGCCGGCTTTGGCCGCTGTACCGCTATGAAGATAAGAACCTTTTTTGCCCTGCCGATTCCCGAGCGAATTTCCCGGCCGCTGTCGGACTGTGCCGATACCCTGTGCGAGTTCGATCGTGGCCTGGATGCGCACTGGGTCGATTCCAGCAACTATCACCTGACCCTCTGCTTTCTGGGAGATGTCAGCCTGGAACAGGTGTCGGAGCTGGAACAGCTGGCTCGGGAAGAACTGAAGCAGCAGCCGGCCTTCATGGTGCCGCTGGATTGTCTGGGCTATTACCGCGCCAACCCCCGCCTGTCGGTGTTGGCGGCCTTGCCCAGCCAGCATGAGTCGCTGGATACCCTTCATCAGCATATGGTTAATATCGCCAAAAAAGCCGGAGTTCGGTATGATGAGCGCGATTTCAAACCCCATGTGACACTGGCTCGGTTACCGGCACAGAACCGCTTTGAGGTGCCAGACAGCTGGCCCGAACCCGGTTTAACCACACCGGCAGATTCGGTGGTGCTGTACCAGAGTCGTCCCGGGGAGCGTGGCTCCATCTATACGCCACTGTTTGACGTGTCCCTGTCCGCCTGACTCAGACCTGTGTCCGGCTGCTGAACTCTAAAGACGACTGATCCTATGCGAACACCTGAATTGCTGTCCCCGGCCGGGACACTGAAAAACATGAAATATGCATTCGCCTATGGTGCGGATGCGGTCTATGCGGGCCAGCCGCGCTACAGCCTGCGCGTGCGCAACAACGACTTTACCCACGATAACCTGGCCGAGGGCATTCGCATCGCCCACGAACTGGGCAAGAAATTCTTTGTGGCCAGCAACATCCTGCCGCACAACTCCAAGCTCAAGACCTACATGAAGGATCTGGACCCGGTGATCGCCATGGGACCGGATGCCCTGATCATGTCTGACCCCGGTCTGATCATGATGGTGAAGGACAAGTACCCGGATCTGCCGATCCACCTGTCGGTACAGTCCAATACCATGAACTGGGCCTCGGTGAAGTTCTGGCACCGTGCCGGTATCGAGCGCATCATCCTGTCCCGCGAGTTGTCGCTGGATGAGGTGGCCGAGATCCGACAGCAGTGCCCGGAAATCGAGCTGGAAGTGTTCGTGCACGGTTCTCTGTGTATCGCTTACTCCGGCCGTTGCCTGCTGTCCGGTTATATCAACCATCGTGACCCCAACCAGGGTACCTGCACCAATGCCTGCCGCTGGAAGTATGACGCCCATGAAGCGCAGGAAGATGAGTCCGGCGATGTGGTGCCTGTGCAGTCGTTTGACCCGGCCGAGGCCACAGGCGGCGAGCAGCCGGCACTGGGTGAAGGTCAGCCGAGCGACAAGATCTTCCTGCTGCAGGAAGAAACCCGTCCCGGCGAGTTCATGCCTGCATTCGAGGATGAGCACGGTACCTACATCATGAACTCCAAGGATCTGCGCGCCATCCAGCATGTACATAAGCTGGCCGAAATGGGTGTGGATTCCCTGAAAATCGAAGGACGTACCAAGTCACACTACTATGTGGCGCGCACTGCCCAGGCCTATCGCCAGGCGATTGACGATGCCGTTGCCGGCAAGCCGTTCGACATGAACCTGATGGATACGCTGGAGAACCTGGCCAACCGCGGCTACACCGAAGGTTTCTATCGCCGTCATGTGCATGACGAGTATCAGAACTACGAAACCGGCAGCTCCGTGGGCGTACATCAGCAGTTTGTCGGTGAAATCATCGGGCACGATGCGGCCAAGGGCTTTATCGAGATCGATGTGAAGAACCGCTTTGAGCTGGGCGACACGCTTGAGCTGATGACACCGGCCGGCAACAAGCGCTTCAAGCTGCAGGAGATGCTGAACAAGAAAGGTCAGCCCACCGAAGTGGCACCGGGTTCTGGCCACCGTGTCAGCATTCCGGTGGATTTTGATACCGATATGACATATGCGCTGCTGATGCGTGACCTGCCCAACGCGCCTGAGCGAGGCTAAGCGCAAAGCGATATGCAAGGGAGCCAGAGGCTCCCTTTTTTATGTAGAGTACAGGGTAAGTGGCGTTGGCCCAGCGCCAGGCAAGCGGATTCGTCTTGGGGAGTGAAGTTGAATGGATGTGGTGAAAACAGCACAGAAGGCGGATCAGGCACTAGGGAAATACACATTTATCCGCGCATTGCGCCCGTTTTCGTTTCCAGTGGCCCTGGTGACCTGCCTGATCGGAATTCTGCTGGCGGCCCTGCAGCAGCCTATCGACCTGGTATCCGCGGTACTGGTGTTGGTCGGCGGCGTGTTGCTGCAGGCGGGCGTCAATCTGATCAATGATCACGCCGATATCCGCCTGCTGCGTCAGCAACCGGGGCAGGAGGGGCTGATCAATGCCATTCGTTACAACTTCCGCTGCGGCATGCTCTGCTTCCTGCTGGCGGCGGTTATCGGCTTCCATTTTGTGGTTGAGCAGGGCATGGGGTTTTTGCTGCTCTGCGTGCTGGGGCTGGTCGGCGCGCTGGGCTACACCCTGAGTCCGGTGAACTACAAAAGCCGTGGGCTGGGCGTGGTGCTGGTGTTCTGGCTGATGGGTGTGCTGATGATTGCCGGCAGCGCTCTGGCGATGGGGGCGCAGTTGAATACCGGTTTGTTGTTGCAGACGGTGCCGGTCAGTCTGCTGGTATCCCTGCTGCTGTTGAGCAACGAGCTGCGAGACTATGAAAGTGATCACCAGGACGGCCTGTATACGCTGACGGTACGTATCGGCTATGCCGCGTCTGTTCGGCTCTACCTGATTCTGCTGGCCAGTGCCTACCTGATGGCTGTTGCACTGCTGGCGCTGGGGCTGCTGCCCGGTGCGCTCTGGTTGCTGCCCAGCCTGCTGCTGGTATTCAAGCCGGTGCGTTTACTGCGTGCGGCCCCGGACCAGCGGCGCCCACTGACACCGGCAACCGCACGCCTGTTGCTGGGATTCGGCGGGCTTTTCTGTGTTGCACTGCTCAATCCCTGGGGGTTCTGGGTCTAATACCAATACCCGAGAAATCCTGGCGCCAAATTGATGTATAATACCGCCCCAGATTCTGCCAGTGATTGGATCTCTTCATCTAGAAAGAGTCCGACCGCAATGAACCAAAACCAAGCCAGATTGGAGAGTCGTCAATGAGCGTTATTCGCCAGGATGATTTCATCAGCAGCGTTGCTGATGCGCTGCAGTTCATTTCCTACTACCACCCGATCGACTTCGTGCAGGGTGTGCACGAAGCCTATCTGAAAGAGGAAAACCCGGCGGCGAAGGACGCCATGGCGCAGATCCTGATCAACTCCCGCATGTGTGCCGAAGGTCAGCGTCCGATCTGTCAGGACACCGGTATCGTTACCGTATTCCTGAAAGTCGGCATGAACGTCCAGTGGGACGCCAAAATGTCCGTGACCGACATGGTCAACGAAGGCGTACGTCGCGCCTACATGCACCCGGATAACGTACTGCGCGCCTCTATCCTGGCTGATCCGGCTGGCAAGCGTCAGAACACCAAGGACAACACCCCGGCGGTGATCCACTACGAAATCGTTGAAGGCGACGAAGTGGAAGTCCATGTTGCTGCCAAAGGCGGTGGTTCCGAGAACAAGTCCAAGATGGCGATGCTCAACCCGTCCGACAGCATTGTCGACTGGATCGTCAAAACCGTACCGACCATGGGTGCCGGCTGGTGTCCGCCGGGCATGCTGGGTATCGGTATCGGCGGTACCGCCGAGAAGGCAGCCGTAATGGCAAAAGAGTCTCTGATGGACCCGATCGACATCCACGAACTGCGCGAGCGTGGCCCGCAGAACCGTGTCGAAGAGCTGCGTCTGGAGATCATGGATGCGGTTAATGCCCTGGGTATCGGTGCTCAGGGTCTGGGTGGTCTGACCACCATCCTGGACGTGAAGATCATGGATTACCCGACACACGCGGCCTCTCTGCCGGTGTGCATGATCCCGAACTGTGCCGCAACCCGTCACACCCACTTCACCCTGAACGGTAACGGTCCGGCTGTACTGACGCCGCCGAGCCTGGATGACTGGCCGGAAGTGACTTTCGAGGTCGGTGCCAACACCCGTCGTGTGAATCTGGACGAGATTACGCCGGAAGCGGTGAAAGAGTGGAAAGTCGGCGAAACCATCCTGCTCAACGGCAAGATGCTGACCGGTCGTGACGCTGCCCACAAAAAAATGGTGGAAATGCTGAACAACGGTGAAGAGCTGCCGGTAGACCTGAAAGGCCGCTTCATCTACTACGTGGGTCCGGTTGATCCGGTCCGTGACGAAGTCGTTGGTCCGGCTGGCCCGACCACATCTACCCGTATGGACAAGTTCACCCGTCAGATCCTGGAAAGCACAGGCCTGCTGGGCATGATCGGTAAATCCGAGCGCGGTCCGGTTGCGATCGAAGCGATCAAGGACAACCAGGCGGTTTACCTGATGGCCGTTGGCGGCGCCGCGTACCTGGTATCCAAGGCGATCACCGACTCCAAGGTGCTGGCATTCCCGGAAATGGGCATGGAAGCGATCTACGAGTTTGAAGTGAAAGACATGCCGGTAACAGTTGCTGTTGATACTTCCGGTGAATCTGTCCACACCACTGGCCCGGCCAAGTGGAAAGATATCATCGCGCACAAGGCGGTTTGATTCTGAACTTCTGAGTCGAACCCTCTGAAAAAACCCGCTACGGCGGGTTTTTTTGTGTCTGGGCATAAGGAGCTAATCATCCTGAATAATGCAAATCATTGTCATTTATTTTAATTGTTACTATCCTGTGCGATTCGATGAACTCGCCCGGGAGAGACTGTGGAGCCTGCACGGATAGCCCAACCCTTGACGGAAGCGCCCAGCAAAGCGCTGATTCGGCTCTGTGCCGACCTGTTGCCGGGGCTGGAGCTGGTGGAAGGTGAACCGGATGCCGCCTGGCTGCGCGTGGGTGCCGATAATGGCGATCTGATTCAGACGCTGGTGTTGGCCTTGCAGCACCAGCATCCTGAAGCCGGCCGCCATTACTGGAGTGCCCGCAGCTGGGGATTGCTCACCTGGCAGCCTGTGCTGCTGGTGTTGGCAGCTACCGAGATACTGCAGTGCCGGGCGGATCTGAGCTGCCTGGGGCAGAAACCCCAGGGACCTTTTGTTATGGGGATGATGTTGGGCGAAGGCGTATTGCGCCCTAAAGCCCCGTCCCGTGCTCAAGCCGGTGCGCATCTGCGCGACGCCTGTGACCAGCTGTTGGCCCAGTTAAACCCGGTGATCCGAATGAATCCGGTACTGGCCAGGCGCCTGCTGGCTGACCGTATCCTGGCCACACTGCTGCGCATGCGCCCCCTGTTGGCGGAACGCAGTCACGCCGCGATTTATCGACTGGCTCAGGAGTGGCTGGAAGCGGCGGGGCTGGAAGGTGCCAGTGCACTGACCGCCTTTGAGCTGCCTCAGGGTGGATCTGATCTGGCGCTGGATCGCAAGGGCTGCTGCCAGCATTACCGACTCGAGGGGGCAGAGCTGTGTAAAACCTGCCCGCGTCAGCCCGTCTCGATACGTATCAAACGCTTACAGGAGGAATGGAGCCCGGATGCTGGAGCTGAATAATCTGGGTGTTCACCGTCAGGGACGCGATATTCTGTCGGTGGATCACCTGCGCCTGGCGACCAATGAGGTGACCGTCATTCTCGGTCACAACGGGTCAGGCAAATCCACATTGATGAAGCTGCTGGCGCGCCAGTTGC
Source organism: Marinobacterium stanieri (assembly GCF_900155945.1). GTDB lineage: Bacteria > Pseudomonadota > Gammaproteobacteria > Pseudomonadales > Balneatricaceae > Marinobacterium > Marinobacterium stanieri. The sequence goes on along the minus strand of NZ_FTMN01000001.1, from coordinate 934,103 downwards.
TCCCTGATTGGGGGGAGCTGAGGCTCAATGAGCGTCCGTTGGCAACCTATTCCCAGCGAGAGCTGGCCCGCGAAATCGCCTTTTTGCCACAGCAGTTGCCGGCTGTTGCCGGTATGGATGTGCGAGAGCTGGTGCTGCAGGGGCGTTACCCCTGGCGTGGCCTGCTGTCGCGCTGGAGTGGGCAGGATCATCGGTTGGTGGAGGAGGCGATGGCGCAAACCGATGTGCTCCAGTACGCCGACCAGCTCACGGATCTGCTATCCGGTGGCGAACGTCAGCGTGCCTGGGTAGCGATGTTGTTGGCCCAGCAATCGCCTCTGCTGTTGCTGGACGAGCCAACCTCGGCACTGGATCTGTCGCATCAGTATGAGCTGATGTCCCTGCTGCACCGCCTTAATCGTGACACCGGTCGTGGCGTGGTGGTGATTCTGCACGACATCAACCTGGCCATGCGCTATGCCGATCGCATTCTGGCGCTGAAGCAGGGACGGCCCGTGTTTGATGGCTCCCCGGCCGAACTGATGTCAGAGAGCACCCTGTCTGATCTTTACGATATTGATATCCGCCTCTGTGCCCATCCCGAGCGGGATGCGCCGGTGGCTGTCGTTGCCTGAAACCTGCCGTTCGAGAACTCACCATGTTTGCCAAGCGTATCTGTAGTGCCCTGATGGGGCTTATGTTGAGTCTGTTTGCCGCTCAGGCACTGGCCGCTGTCGAAGTGGAAGACAGCCGGGGCACCCAGCGGTTTGAAAGGGTGCCGCAGCGGGTGGTTGCCCTGAACTGGGCGGTGACCGAAGAGTTGCTGGCGCTGGGTGTAACGCCTGTGGGTGTGGCCGACATTCGTGGCTACAACGACTGGGTGGTCAAGCCCGCCATTCCCGAGCCTGTGGTTGATGTCGGACGGCGTGACGAGCCCAGCCTGGAGGTGATGGCCAGCCTGAAACCGGATCTGATTTTGATCGGTTCCCAGCAGGGTGGTCTGATCGACAAGCTGGCGCCCATCGCGCCGGTGCTTTATTTCGATAACTACCGTGCCGATCACGATAACCTGGCAGCGATTGATCGCTCGTTCCAGACATTGGCACGGGTGCTGGGCCGCGAAGCTGAAGCAGAGGCGATACTGGATCGCCGTCAGCAGCGCATGGATGAGCTGGCGGAGCAGTTGCGGGCGCATTTTGGCACTTCTCTTCCCAAGGTAACGGTGGTGCGCCTCGGCGATACGGCGCATACCCTGGTATATGGCGCCAACTCCAGCGTTGCGGCAGCCATGCAGGGGCTGGGCCTGAAGCAGGCCATGCCACAGCCTTCGACCCAGTGGGGCATGACACACAAGAAGGTGACCGATCTGGCAGCCGTGGGCGAGGGCGTGTTGCTCTACATCGAACCCTTCCCCAAGCGTGACCAGCTGTTCAGCATGCCGTTGTGGCAGTTCATGCCCTTTGTACAGAACGACCGCATTGCTGCCGTGGAACCGGTGTGGAGTTATGGTGGCGCAGCGTCGATTGAGCTGATGGCCGAGGCGCTGACCCGCTCGCTGCTGGAGATTGCGCCTTGATCCAACGCTATGGCGTGGTGCTGTGCCTGCTGCTGGTCATGCTGGGGCTGCACCTGCAGATCGAAACCGAGTTATCCACAGCAGCGCAATGGTCGCTGCTGACCGGCACGGTGCCAGCGGATTTTGCTGACTACAAATACTGGTTTTCGTCCGTGCCCCGCGCCGTAATGGCCTTGCTGGTTGGTGCAGTCATGGGGATGACCGGCAGTATCCTGCAACAGCTGCTGCAAAACCCTCTGGTGTCGCCCATGACGCTGGGGGCTGCTTCGGGTGCCTGGCTGGGGCTGGTGGTGATTACCCTGGTATCCCCCACGCTGGCGGCAGTCTGGGGCAGCTGGGCGGCCATCGCCGGTGCCATGCTGGCCGTGGTGCTGGTGATGCTCATCGCCGGGCGCAACGGCTTGCGTGGCCTGCCGGTGGTGCTGGCCGGCATGGCCGTTAATCTGTTGTTGGGGGCCATTGCTGGCGGGCTGGTGCTTCTGAATGATCAGTATGCCCGTAATCTGTTTATCTGGGGTGCCGGTGATCTGGCACAGACCGACTGGAGCTGGGTGGAATGGCTGCTGCCGCGCCTCTGGCTGGTGCCGCTGTTGCTGGTGCTGGCAGCACGCCCGCTGATGCTCCTGCGCTTGGGCGATAGCGCGGCCCAGGGGCGTGGCATGAGTTTGTTGCCGGTGATGCTGGTGCTCATGCTGTGCTCACTATGGCTGACCGCAATCAGCATCACGGCGGTCGGCCTGATCGGCTTTATCGGCCTGCTGACACCGAATCTGGCGCGGATGCTGGGCAGTAAGACTGCCCGCGACGAGATGGGATTCAGCCTGTTGCTGGGCGCGTTTTTGCTGTTGGCGACCGATGCTTTGGCGCTGTTGTTCAGCCAGTGGTCCACGGATCTGGTGCCCAGTGGTGCTGCGGCGGCGCTGATCGGCGCTCCGGCCCTGATCTGGCTGGCACGCAGCCGGCTGGGGAGTGGCGGGGAAATGAGCCGCCAGCTGCCGGAAGGGCGCCAGCGCTTGCATCCCATGACGGCACTGGTGCTGGTGCTGTCTGTGCTGGTACTCGCAGTACTGTCACTCATGCTGTCGCCCGGTGCCCAGGGCTGGCTGCTGAGCTGGCCGGATGAGCTCATTCTGTCTTTCCGCTGGCCCCGTGTGCTGGCGGCGGCAAGTGCCGGGGCCGGGCTGGCCGTGGCCGGTGTGGTACTGCAACGCCTGATTCGCAACCCTTTGGCCAGCCCGGATATTTTGGGGCTGTCTGCTGGTGCGACGCTGGCGCTGGTGGTCAGTGTGATGCTGTTCGGCGGTTCCATCCGTGAAGCCGGGCCAGTCGTTGCACTGTGCGGCAGTCTGGCGGTGTTGCTGGTGCTGTTACTGCTGGGCCGGCGGCACGACTATTCCCCGGGCATTATGGCGCTGACCGGTATCTCACTGGCTGCGCTGCTGGATGCCGTGGTGCAGTTCTCTCTGGCACGCGGTACCGAAGACACCACTGCCATTCTGGGCTGGCTGGCCGGTTCTACCTACCGCATTTCAGCATCCCAATCCCTGTTGTTGGCGGCGGGTACCCTGGCGGGTGTTCTGCTGGCGGTGATGTCCCGCCGTGCCCTGACCCTGATTGCCATCGGTGATGGCTTTGCCGCCGGGCGCGGGCTGGACAAGTCGCGCTCACGCATTCTGCTGTTGTTGCTGGTCGCGCTGATCACGGCGCTGATCACCTCCATGCTGGGGCCTATCGCTTTTGTCGGCCTGCTGGCACCCCATATGGCCAATATGCTCGGTGCGCGCCGTGCCGTGCCTCAATTGCTGATTGCTGCCGGCCTTGGCATGTCGCTAATGCTGCTGGCGGACTGGCTGGGGCGGGTGGTGATCTGGCCGCAACAGATACCCGCAGGCCTGCTGGCCTCCATTGTCGGCGGCAGCTATTTCATCTGGCTGTTGGCCAAACGTCGCCTGACCTGATTGTCTCGGAGATTGATCTGCATGTTTACCTTCTTTGAGCGGCTGACCCAGCCGTTGCCTGACCGCCCGGCCGAACAGCCGCCCACCGGCGCGCTGGCGTTCTTCCGCTTCTATTGCCGAGGCTATGAAAAGGCGCTGTTGATGCTGGGGGTTATGACCCTGATTGTGGCCTTGATCGAAGTGGCATTGTTCGGCTTTCTGGGCAACCTGGTTGACTGGCTCAGCAGTCGCGAGCCTGAAGCGCTGTTCGAGCAGGAAGGTCTGAAGCTCTGGGGCATGACACTGCTGGTGCTGGTGGTGATGCCGCTGGCGGTGGTGGCGCACTCGATGCTGTTTCACCAGTCCCTGTTCGTCAATATGAGTGCGGCGATCCGCTGGCATGCACACCGTTACCTGCTGGGACAAAGCCATAACTTCTATCAGAACGAGTTTGCCGGGCGCCTGGCCACCAAGGTAATGCAGACTTCGGAGTCCCTGCGTGAAACGGTAATGAAGCTGTTGGATGTGCTGCTCTACGTGGTGGTCTATCTGTCGGGCATGGCGGTATTGATCATGTCGGCCGACTGGCGCTTGTCCCTGCCGTTGGGTGTGTGGGCACTGTGCTACCTGTTTCTGCTGTGTGTGCAGGTACCCAAACTGAAACATCATGCCAGTCTGCAGGCCGATGCCCAGTCCGAGATGACCGGCCGCATTGTGGACAGCTATACCAACTTCCACACCCTCAAGCTGTTTGCCCACTCCGAGCGTGAGCATGAGTATGCCCGCCGCAGCATGCAGGGTTTTCTCGATGCGGTGTATCCACTGATGCGCCGTATTACCGGTTTGAATATCACTCTGTGGCTGCTCAATGCCCTGCTTATCTTTGCCACCGCGGCACTGTCGATACTGTTGTGGCAGGAGGGCAGTGTGACCGCCGGGGCCATTACCATTGCGGTTTCACTGACGCTGCGCCTGAAGAGCCTGTCGCAGTTCATCATGTGGGAAATCGCCAACCTGTTCCGCAATATCGGTACGGTGCAGGATGGTCAGGGCATGCTGGCGCGGCCCCAGGCGCTTGTGGATAAGCCGGATGCGACTGCGCTGGAAGTGAAGCAGGGCACGATTGATTTCAACGCCATCGACTTCGGCTATGACCCAGACCGGTTGGTGATTGAAGGCCTGTCGCTGCAGATCCGGGCCGGTGAAAAGGTCGGCATCGTGGGCAGTTCCGGGGCCGGCAAATCGACCCTGATCAGTCTGCTGTTGCGGCTGTACGATCTGGATCGGGGGGAGATCCGCATCGACGGTCAGTCGGTTGCCGATGTCACTCAGGAAAGTCTCCGAGCGGCCATTGGTGTGGTCAGTCAGGACACCTCGTTGCTGCACCGCTCAATACGGGAAAACCTTTTGTATGGGCGCCCTGATGCCAGCGATGACGAGATGCGGACCGCCGCACGCATGGCGCATGCGGATGCATTTATCCCCGGTTTGCACGATGCCGCAGGCCACAAGGGCTATGACGCCCAGGTGGGCGAGCGCGGTGTCAAACTTTCCGGAGGCCAGCGTCAGCGCATCGCCATTGCCCGGGTGCTGCTGAAAAATGCGCCCATTCTGGTGCTGGATGAAGCAACGTCGGCGCTGGATTCTGAATCGGAAGTCGCCATTCAGGAAAACCTTTCGGTGCTGATGGAGGGTAAAACCGTAATTGCCATCGCGCACCGCCTGTCCACCATCGCCGCCATGGACCGTCTCATCGTAATGGACCAGGGGCAGGTCGTGGAGCAGGGTAGTCACAAGGAATTGCTGGCAAAGGGCGGACGTTATGCCAGTCTGTGGCAGCACCAGAGTGGCGGTTTTCTGGGCGAATAATTCTGAAGTGGCACCTCCGGGGGCCGTCTCCTGATCTGATCATTGGGTTTGCATGTGTTCGTTATATGATGAATAATGCAAATCGTTATCATTATGCTTAGTCTAACGGATCATTCATGGACCGGATACCCTTCAAAGTGGCCAGGCTCGCTGTGCCGCTGCTCATCCCCGTAGCGGCCTTTGCCAATACGCTGGAACAGAATCAGCAAGCACTGGAACAGGCGCACAAGCAGGGTGCGCAGGTACAGCGCAATATCGACCAGCTGGATCAGCAAACCCGCGAGAACTACGACGTTTACACCGCTGCCCTGCGTCAGGCCGAGTTGGTGGAAGCCTATAACCGCCAGTTGGCGCGGATGATCGAAGATCAAACCCGTGAACTGGATGGTATCGAGTCTCAGCTCACCTCTTTGGCCGAGACCGAGCAGGCAACCTTACCGTTGCTGGTGCGCATGCAGCAGATGCTGGGTGAATTTGTCAGCCGCGACCTGCCGTTCCTGGTGGAGGAGCGAGAACAACGCGTGGCCCGCTTGGCACGCCTGATGGACCGTGCCGATGTCAGCCTGGCGGAGAAATATCGCCAGATCCTGGAGGCTTATCAGATCGAAGCCGAGTATGGCCGCACGCTGGAAGCCTGGACCGGCTCGCTGCAGCAGGATGGCAATCGTCGTGAGGTGACCTTCCTGCGTCTGGGCCGAGTAGGCCTGTACTACCAGAGCCTGGATGGCGAACAGAGCGGGCGCTGGAATGCAAATGCGCGCCGTTGGGAAAGCCTGGCCGCGGACTATGACTGGCCAATTCGCAAAGGCATCAACATGGCACGTCAACAATCGGTACCGGAGCTGCTTGAACTGCCGGTTGCCCTGACCGGAGGTGCATCATGAAGGCGCTGCTACGTACACTGACACTGGCGCTGGTTGTTGTGGGGCTGCCGGTGCAGGCCAACGAGCTGCAGGAGTTGCTGCAACAGGTTCGCTCTCAGGCCGCCTCTGATGAGCAGGTCGATGCGGCCCGTCTGGCCGAATTTCGCTCTGATCATGCCCGTCAGGAAGCCCTGTTGCAGGAAGCCCAGGCGCGTCTGGCTGCCGCCGAAGCGCGTCAGGAAGCGCTCAAAAGCGAATTTCAGAGCAACGAGGATGCCCTGACCGAACAGGGTGAAGCCCTGCGCGTGCGCAGTGGGCAGCTGGGTGAGGTGTTCGGTGTCGTCAAACAGCAAGCTCAGGAATTGCATGGGCTGGTGGACGACTCCCTGATCTCGGCTGAGTTTGCCGATCGTTCTGAATTGCTGGCCTTTGCCGATAAGAAACGTATTCCGACCCTCGCCGAGCTGGAAGGGCTGTGGTTCCTGCTGCAGCAGGAGATGACCGCGACCGGTCAGGTCACACGCTTCCAGGCGCCGGTGGTACAGGCGGATGGTGTACGCGCCGAGTCCGAGGTAGTACGCGTAGGACCTTTCACGGCGTTGACCACCGAGGGGCAGTATCTCAACTATGTGGATGGCAGCCTGCAGGTGTTGCCGGTCCAGCCCTCAAACGCGGTGGTAAGCCAGGCGCGTGAGTTTGCTGCTGGTCAGAGCGACAGTCTGGTGGTCGACCCCAGCCGCGGCAACCTGCTGGCACTGTTGGCGCAGACGCCGAATCTGAAAGAACGTATCGCCCAGGGGGGGCTGGTCGGTTACATCATCCTGAGCCTGGGGGGGATCGGTCTGCTGGTTGCGCTGTGGAAACTGCTGACCACCCTGAAAATGGAATTCAGCGTGCGCGCCCAGCTGCGCAATGCGGATGATGCCAAAGCCACCAACCCGCTGGGCCGTGTGCTGGCAGCGGGTCGTGCCGGGCGCACCACCGACGAAACCGAACTGCGTGTGGATGAAGCCCTGCTCAAGGAAGCGCCGCTGCTGGAGCGGGGCCTGACCCTGCTTAAACTGGTGGCGGCCGTGGCTCCGTTGCTGGGTCTGTTGGGTACAGTGACCGGCATGATCGGCACCTTCCAGAGCATCACCCTGTTCGGCACCGGCGATCCCAAGCTGATGGCCGGTGGTATTTCCCAGGCACTGATGACCACCGTGCTGGGGCTTTGCGTCGCCATTCCGTTGTTGTTCTGTCATAGCCTGCTGGCAGCACGCAGCCGCCGTCTGCTGCAGCTGCTGCAACAGAAGGGCCTGGCACTGCTGGCGCTGCAGCGCGAACAGCTCAGTGATGCGGAAGAGGCCCGTCATGCTGCCTGATCTGGCCCAGTTTGAAGCGGCCCTGACCGGCTTCTTCAATGCCGGAGGGCCGGTGCTTTGGGCGCTGTTGCTGGTCAGCCTGGTGCTGTGGATGCTGCTGCTGGAGCGACTCTGGTTTCGCTGGGTCGACTTCCCGCGCCGCATTCGCCGTTACCGTGACCTGCCGGCCGGAGGGCATCGTCGTCTAAGCAGAGCCGATTTGCTGCTGGACCTGCAGTCGGCACTGCCCCTGATTCGCACGCTGATCGCACTCTGCCCGCTGATCGGCCTGCTGGGTACGGTCACCGGCATGATTCACCTGTTCGACACCCTGGCCCTGAACGGCACCGGTAACCCGCGCTTGATGGCGGCCGGTGTCGCCCGTGCCACCCTGCCGACGCTGGCAGGCATGGTCATGGCGGTCAGCGGGCTGTTGATCTGGAATCGTCTGGCCCGCTGGAGCCAGCTGCAACGTACACGATTGGATATCACGGGAGCCAGAGGATGAGGCAAAGACTCAATCTGGACACATTGGAAAATGATGCCGAGATCGACATGACACCGATGCTCGACATTGTGTTCATCATGCTGATCTTCTTTATTGTCTCCACCAGCTTTGTGCGCGAAGCCGGTGTCGAGATCGAACGTCCCGTTTCATCCACCGCCGAGGTGAAGGAGAACCAGGGCGTGATGCTGGCGATTACCGCCACCGATGAAGTCTGGCTGGACCGTCAGCCGGTGGATGTACGCATGATCCGGCCCACGCTGGAGCGGCTCAAGGTGGAGCAGCCGGATCTGGGCGTGATGATTCAGGCGGACAAGGAGGCCAAGACGGGTCTGCTGGTCGAAGTGATGGACCAGGTAAAAATGTCCGGTGTGGAACAGGTGGCCGTGGCCACGCGTGAAGGAGCAGGCTGATGCGCGCCGTGCTGTTTCTGCCGGCATCGCTGCTGGTCAGTCTGCTGCTGTTTTTGCTGATGGCACATTTGGCCGGGGTGGGGCGGTCTGAACCGCCCGAGACGCAGGACTATACCTCGGTCAACCTGCACCGGCTCAAGCTGGATTCGGATGTGCGGGTGCGTGAACGTGAAGCGCTGCCGCCCCCGGAGCTGCAGCCTGAGCAACCACCGGCACCAACTCCACCGGACATGTCTCAGCCGGTGAATATCAACACGCCTTCGGTGGCGCTGAACATGCAAACGCCGGCGCTGGAGATTGGCATGCAGATCAACGCGTCGGTTGATCTCTCCTCGGTCTCGGCGGTGGCGCCTGCGCCATCCCCGGCCCCGGTGCCTTCGCCGGGCATAAAAATGCACGCCAATGCCACGCCGGTTTCGCGCATGAATCCCCAATATCCAAGGCGTGCGCTGACCCGGCGCATCCAGGGATATGTGGTGGCTGAATTTACCGTGGATACCCAGGGGCGGGTGATTCCCGACTCTTTCAAAATTGTCGAAGCCGACCCGCCGGGCATGTTTGACCGGGCCGTGGAGCGCGCCTTGATGCGCTGGCGCTTTAACCCGCTGACCGAGAATGGCGCAGCAGTGCCCTTCCGCACCCGTCAGCGGCTGGAATTCAAGCTGGAGTAATGACAATGAAGTCGATCATGCGAGGACTGGTCCTGTGGCTTGTGTTCAGCACAGCCGTATCCGCTGAAACGCTGACCTTGCCGCCGGGTGTGCTGATGCAGCTGAATGCGGCGCAGCAGGCTATGGCCGAGGAAAACTATCCACAGGCCGAACAGGTGCTCAAGGCGCTGATGCAGGAAGATCTGGGCAAGCCGGCCAGAGCTTATGTACTGCAGTTCCGCGGCAATCTGGCACTGGTCAGACAGCAGCATGCGACGGCCCTCAAATACTTCGCCCAGGCCTATGAGCTCAAGTCGCTGCCTGCGACAGATCAGCGTCGCCTGTTGCATACCCTGGCGCAGCTGCACATGAATGAAGAGCAGTGGCGCAAGGGTGTGGATGCCATGGCGCGCTGGATGGAGCAGGTGCGTACACAGGGAGCGGCCAACGAAAAGGTGCGTGCCGAAGACTACCTGATGCTGGCGCAGGGCTATTCCCAACTGGATCAGTGGTCCCGCGTGGTCAAGCCGGTTAAAGCGGCCATTCGCATGAAAGGCCGGGCACCGGAAGACTGGTACCGCTTGCAGTTGGCGGCACATTTTCAGCTCAAGCAGTGGAAGGGGGCAACCGCGGTACTGGAGCTGCTGGTAAACCGTTATCCACAGCGTGACCGCTACTGGGAGCAGCTGGCCAGTGTGTATCAGATTCGTGATCACCACCGCGATGCATTGGCGACGCTGAGAGCAGCCTGGATTGGCGGCAAGTTCAACAAGGAGAGCCAGTATATCTGGCTGGCGCAGATGCTGATGCAGCAGGGGCTGCCGCAACGGGCCGCCGAACTGCTGGAAGAGTCGATGAGCCGGCAGCAGATCAAGCGAACCCTCAAGCATGAACGCCTGCTGGCGCAGACCCAGTTGCACGCCAAGCTCTACAACCAGGGGCGTGCCACCCTAGAGCGTATTGCTCAGCGCAAGCCGGAGTACAAGACCTGGCGTCAGCTGGCCTATCTGGACATGCAGCTGCAGCACTGGGATGAGATGAAACGCAGTATCGATCAGGCGGTCGCATTGAAGCCGGACGCGGTGGATCTGTATCTGCTCAGTGGCATTGCCGACCTGAACCGTTCCCACTTTGACCAGGCACGTTCAAGCTTTGTTAAAGCCAGCCAGCATGAGTCGACCCGTGCGCAGGCACAAAACTGGCTCAACTATCTGGACCAGTTGAAAGGGAGCAGTTAAGGCCGGGTTCAAGGGCAGCAAAAACGGCCTGAATATGGCAGGATAGGCGCCTGTTCAACCAGGTGTAAATCATGAGTAATTCAGCCAATGCCTCGACCTCGCGCGCCCCTGCGCAGCAGTGGTCGACCCGCATCTCCTTTATTCTCGCAGCTGCAGGTGCAGCTGTTGGCCTGGGCAACATTTGGAAGTTTCCCTACGTCGCCGGTGAAAACGGCGGCGGTGCCTTTGTACTTGTTTACCTGTTCTGTATTGCCTTGCTGGGCGTGCCCATGTTGATGGCCGAAGTATTGATCGGTCGGCGCGGGCAACAGAACCCGGTCAACTCCATGGCCAGTCTGGCCCGTGAGGCCGGTGCCAAACCGGCGTGGAAAAACGTGGGCCGCCTGGGCGTGGTCACCGGTTTCCTGCTGCTCAGTTTCTATGTGGTCGTGGCCGGCTGGGCGCTGGCCTATATTCCGATTACCGCCACCGGTACCTTTGTCGGCCTGCAGCCACAAGAGGTGGGCCAGATGTTTGATGGCCACCTGCAGCAGCCGCTGCCGCTGATCGGCTGGAGTACACTGGTACTGCTGCTGACCTTGGGCATTGTCGGGCGTGGTGTCCGCAAGGGTCTGGAAAAGGCCGCCAACCTGTTGATGCCGTTGCTGTTTGTGTTCCTGCTGATTCTGGTGGGCTATGCCAGCACCACGGGGCATTTTGGCGAAGCGGTCGAGTTCATGTTCAAGCCCGACTTCGAAAAGCTCACCGCCTCGGGTGTGCTGATAGCGCTGGGCCACGCCTTTTTCACCCTGAGCATTGGTGGTGGCGCCATGATGATCTATGGCTCCTACCTGTCGCCTCAGGTCTCCATCGCCCGTACATCCATTCTGGTGGCCATTCTGGATACGGCCGCCGCCTTGCTGGCGGGTCTGGCGATCTTCCCCATCGTCTTTGCCTATGGTCTGGAGCCCGGTGGCGGCCCTGGTCTGATCTTTGTCACCCTGCCCATCGCCTTTGGCCAGATGCCGCTGGGTACGCTTTTTGGCACTTTGTTCTTCCTGATGCTCTCGGTCGCGGCTTTGACGTCGGCGTTTTCGCTGATTGAGCCGGCCATCGCCTGGCTTACGGAAAAACGCCTGATGTCTCGTTTCAAGGCGAGTGTACTGGGCGGCAGTGGTATCTGGTTGCTGAGTCTGGGCACCGTGTTTTCGTTCAATATTGGTGCCGACTGGACACTGGCAGGCAAGACCTTCTTCGAGTCGCTGGATTATCTGATCTCGGGCTGGATGTTGCCGCTGGGCGGCCTGCTGATGGCACTGTTTACCGCCTGGGTGATGAAACCGGAAGCCACCGCTGAAGAGCTGGACGGCGACAGTGCAGCCTATCGTCTCTGGCTGGTGCTGATCCGCTTCCTGGTGCCGGTGGTGATTATGGTGATCTTCCTGCAGGCCATCGGTGTGATCAAACTATGACGGCTGAAGTGCTTGAAATTCGTCGGGCACAGGCCGCGGATCTGCCTGCCATTGTGGATATCTACAATGCCTCCATTCCCGGCCGTCTGGCCACTGCTGACACTGAGCCGGTCAGTGTGGAACAGCGACGGGAATGGTTTGAGCGTCATACCGAACAGCGGCCGATATGGGTCGCTGAGGTTGATGGCGGCGTAGCAGGCTGGGTCAGTGTGGAGCCGTTCTACGGCCGTCCTGCCTACGAGCAGACGGTCGAGGTAAGCCTCTACCTGCACCCGGATGCACAGGGCAAAGGCTTGGGGCGTCGGTTGCTGGCGCATGTGTTGGCGCAGGCCGAGACATTGGGCATCACGCACCTGACTGCCTATATCTTCTCGCACAATACGCCCAGTTTGCGCCTGTTTGAAAAGGCCGGTTTCACCATCTGGGGGCAGTTGCCCGGCATCGCAAAAATGGATGGTCAGCGCTTTGGCTTAACCATACTGGGGCGGCCTTTAATCGAAGCCGAATGAACGTGTCACTGTTCCATATGCTCTGGTGACAGCCACAGCGAATCGGGTATTTGCTCCAGAGAAGGCAGGTCGAAGGGCGTGGCCAGGTCCAGCAGCCTGTACTCCTGAGTCTCCAGGAAAGCCAAGGCATTTCGGGTTTCCATGCGGGAGCGGAAAAAGGCTTCGAATTGGCCGGAGTGATGCAGTGTCATCAGGCCGGCATGGAGGCGTTCGGCCAGTTCGGGGTTGTTGCGGGATACGAAGAAATAGAAGGGGCCCGGATAACGCAGCACGACCTTTTGATTGAGGGTCAGCCCCTTGGCAAGGGGTTCTTCAAGCTCTGCCCAGACCTCGGCAATGCTGCGCGGAAAGTAATCGACCCGGCCTGCCTGCAGCATCCGAAACATGCCTGGATAGTCTGAAGAGGTTTCCACCGGTAACCCGTTGGCCTGCAGAATGCGTGTATCTGTCCACTGATCGCCTTGAACGGCAACAAAGCGGCTCAGGTCGGCCAGGTTGTGCACGTTTTCCAGCTGAGATCTCAGGTCCGGCCGTGTCAGCATGACTCTGTACCCCAGCAGACCTTTCATCAGCGGGAAAGGCACCACCCGCATTCTGGATTCGATTTCCGGTCGGGACATGCCAAAAGTGATATCCAGATGCTCGCCTTCTTCCACCAGATTTCGTAGACGCTGTTGGCTTGCCAGAAAGCTGGCGCGCTCGATGCGGTAGGGGCCATAGGCAGGTACTGATGCCTCCAGCGCCATCTCCAGTAGTGCCAGTGGGTAGTCGTAGCGCTTGGTAAAATCGGGGTTATCGATTGCATAGCGCACAACCGTGATCGGCTCCTGGGCCAGCACAGGCCGAGCGAGCATACACGTAAGCAGTAGCGCGAATGCCATAAACAGCTGTCGCATGTGAGATGCCTATCCAGTTCATCAGACCATGCCTTGAGACTGCCGCCTGAGATCAGTAAGTGGCGCAGCCTGGTAACATTCATGGCATAGCACTAAGCATAGCCTGAAGATGCGTTTTTGCTGCTTCGGACAGCAATTTCCGGGAAAAGGCATAACAGTTTCGACTGGATCTGTATTTCCGCCTGAATGTGATGCCGGTGATGATTCCTGCCTTGTATGAGAATCCGGAAGATATTCCGGTCGTTTGACTCAGTGTGATCTGTCCGAAGTTGATGGTTCAATTCCGATGCCTGCGGCAGCAGGGCCGACGGCGGTTGCGCAAGCATGGCCTCAAGGCACGCCAGACCGAGGACTAACAGCGCGGTTCAGACACAAAAAAGGCACCCGAAGGTGCCTTGTAGGAAGTAGGGGATCAGAAGCTGTAAGTCGCAGACAACCAGTAGTTGCGGGACTTGGCTTTGACGTTGTAATCGTCGATGTAGTTCGGATCCCAGCTGGCGCCACCGTCTTCGGTGGTGAACACCGTCTTGTAGCTGGTGAAGTCTTCATCCAGCAGGTTGTTGATGCGGGCATTCAGTCTGAAGTTCGGGGTAACTTCGTAGCTGGCCCCCAGATGGTAGACGGTGTAGTCCTTGTAGTACTCCGGGTATTCCACATCACTGTTCCAGCCGCGCGGGCTGCTGGTGAAGCGCTTGGAACGCATTTCCGCTGTCAGGTAGGTATTGAACTTGGGCGTTGCCTGCCAGTTCAGCGTTGCGTTGGCCATATGCTTGGCGGTGCCACTCAGCGGGTCGCCCTTGTTGGCGCCGCTGGTGATGCGGGCATCGGTATAGGTGTAGTTGGCACGCAGGTAAAGGGTCGGGGTCAGCTGCAGCTTACCGGCCAGCTCCAGACCATCGATCTGGGCACTGTCGATGTTAACCAGCTGGCTGAACTGATAACCGTCGCCCAGCACCTCATTCCATTCAGACGCCAGATCGGCACAGTTGCTGCCCGCCGCCGGATCATCGCAGTGGTAGATACCGTTGCCGCGCTCAATCTTGTCCTTGAACTTGTTGGAGAACAGGGTGGCGTTGAAGTTATGGCCATCGGGGTGGCTGTAGTACACCGCCAGTTCACTGTTTACGCTGGTTTCCGGCTCCAGGTCCGGGGTGCCGTGGAAAGGACGTGTGCCCTGGCCACCAAAGCCGGTAATGCCATCATAGAGGTCGCTGGCCTGAGGCGCCTTGTAACCGGTGCTGACGCCACCTTTCAGGGTCCAGGCAGGGGAAACGGCCCAGTTGGCGTAGGCACGGGGGCTGACATGGCCACCGAAGATGTTGTGGTCGTCATAGCGCAGGCCGCCGGTGAGGGTCAGGCTGTTGGTGATGGACCAGTTGTCCTCGGCGAACAGGGACCATTGCTCGTGCTCCTGCACGCTGCCGGAGGCAAAACCGCTGCCGTTCATGCCGAAGCTGCCGTCTTCCATTTCGGCATCCACGTACTGACCACCGTATACCAGCCAGTGATCACCTACCTGGCTGTCGAACTTCACATCCAGTGTGGTTTGGCGGGTTTCCAGCACGCGGTTCTGGCGCGGCAGGAAGGTGGCTTCGATTTCGTCATCGCTGGCACCGTTGGCAACCATCTCTTCATACAGCAGACGCTCGGTAGCGGTCAGAGGCAGGGTACGGCCATCGTTACTGGTTTCGATGTGATGCAGGCTGATGGTGCTGTGGCCAAAGCCCCAGGTGCCCTCGTGGGTCAGAGACATCTGATCGCGGTTGAATTCCTGCTCCAGCGCATAGCCGGCACGGGGCAGGCGGTTAATGCTGTCGGTGGTACCCAGTGGGTTGGAGCCGTCTACCGGTACGTTGTCGTACTCCTGCTGTGAGGTTTCGATATCGAACATCAGCAGCTGGTTGTCCGCCGGTTTGAAGTCCAGACGCATACCCAGGTTGCGGTTTTCGTTATCCACAGTCTTGCCGCCTGAGCCGTAACCGAGCGAGCGGGGCACCAGGTCACCGTTGGGGTCGGTAATGTCATCAAAGCTTGGCGTTGAAGCGTCACGCTCATAGAGGCTGCCGCGCACATTCAGGCCCAGCACGCCTTCAACCATGGGGCCACTGATGGCAAAGTCGGTGGTCTGGTCGTTACCGAAATCGTCATTGGATTCGATGGTACGGCTGTGGGAAACGGAGCCATGCCACTCATTGCCCACTTTCTTGGTGATGATGTTGATCACGCCACCCAGCGCATCGGCGCCGTAGAGGGTAGAGGCCGGGCCACGGATGATCTCGATACGCTCAATCATCTCCTTGGGCGGAATATGGTTGAACTGGTTGCCGCCAAAGTTGTTCGGGTAGATGTCACCGATATTGTTCTGGCGCTTACCGTCGATCAGGATCAGGGTGTAGTCGGCGCCCATGCCTCGGATGCTGATGCCGCCCTGACCGGTTTTGTCCGTGGTTTCACCTACATCTACGCCTTCCACTTCACGTACTGCGTCCAGCAGTGTGAGGTAAGGTTTCTTGTTAATCTCTTCCTGGCTGATCACGGTGATTGAAGCGGGCGCATCAATCAACTTCTGCTCGATACCGGCGGCGCTGACAACCACAGTGTCCTGTTCAACGGCGGTATTGGCCTGTGCATGAGTGGCAGCGATGGCACTGGTCAGTGCAAATGTCGCGACGCGCTGGGGAGAGATCCTCACAATTCAGTTCCTTTTCCTTTGTATTTGTTGAGCCGCTATGGGGTAGCGCACCTGAAATCGCAGGCAAGGTTAAAGATTTGTTAAGATTAAATCAATATTAATAATTATTATCATTTGTATTAATCTTAAGTTAGGGTTTCGTTTGTTTGGGCCTGATGCAGGCTTTTACCCAACGGCTGTGAAGGAGCTGAAAAGCCCTAAGGCGAGGTGGTTGATGGGCTTGCCGGGTTCTGGAAGCGCCGTCTGTGGCCAGTACTTTACATAAATTATCACTGCGAATCATTATCATTAATTGAGTGTAAGTGAGAATTGTTCTATTCTCGTGCGCTTTTCCAGGGGCAGGACCTAAGGCGAGATGCAGGACATACAGGGACAGAGCGAGCAGGCAAGTGACGTGAATAAGGCATCCGCTCAGGGCCAGAAGCGTGCCGTCTGGATGCGCCGGTTGATGACCTGGCACTGGATCAGCTCGGCGTTTGCGCTCTTTGGCATGCTGCTGTTCGCGGTAACCGGTTTCACCCTCAACCATGCGGGGCAGATACCGGCCTCAAAAGAGGTTGTGACCGTTGAAGCAGTGTTGCCTGAAGCGCTTCTGGCACCTTTACAGCAGGCCGCTGCTGATGAATCCGAACTGCCTGCCGAGCTGCACAACTGGCTGCAATCCGAATATGACTTGAGCCTGCCGGCCCGTGAGCCCGAATGGTCTGAGTTTGAGGTGTATCTGTCGCTGCCACGCCCGGGCGGGGATGCCTGGCTCAGTGTGGATCTGGAAACCGGCGACCTGCTGTACGAATCCACCGACCGTGGCTGGATCGCCTATCTCAATGATCTGCACAAGGGGCGTGATGCCGGCCAGGCCTGGAGTCTGTTCATCGATTTTTTTGCGCTGGTGTGTCTGGTCTTCAGTTTGACCGGTCTGGCCGTGCTTTGGCTGCATGCGCGTGAACGCGCGTCGGTCTGGCCGGTAACCGGACTGGGAGTGCTGTTGCCGGTATTGCTGGCGCTACTGGTGGTGCATTAACGGGGCGGCGCAATGTTCAACCGTCCGGGTAAGGAGTGAGTATGCAATGGAAACAGGTGACAGCAGCGGCGCTGCTGTCAGTCGCGGCAAATCAGGCGATGGCGGCTGAGCTCAAGGTTCAGATCGAGGTGCCATCCATTGATATCGCGGAGTATCACCGCCCTTATGTGGCGGTGTGGATTGAGAATGCCAAGGGGCGTCACCAGCAGGATCTGGCGGTCTGGTACGACCTGGAAATGCGCGATAACGAAGGCACCAAATGGCTCAAGGATTTGCGCCTCTGGTGGCGTCGCAGTGGTCGCCAGCTGGAGATGCCCGTGGATGGCATTTCCAGTGCAACCCGCCCGGCGGGTGCCCATGAAATGGTGTTTGCCGCGGATGACCCCAAACTGGCTGATCTGCCTGCCGGCGAGTACCGCCTGGTGGTGGAAGCGGCACGCGAGCTGGGCGGGCGCGAACTCCTGCGCCTGCCTTTCCAGTGGCCTGCAGAAGCGGCGCAAAAACAGACACAGCAGGGTGAGCACGAGCTGGGTCGTGTCGCGCTGGAACTGACTCCCTGAATCCCGACAACCGATAAGGAAATATGATGAATATTAAACGTTTGAGCGCTTGTGCCCTGCTGGCACTGGGTTTGGGAACCGCCATGAATGCCCAGGCGCACCGTACCTGGATGCTGCCTTCGGCAACGGTATTGTCGGGTGAGAATACCTGGGTGACGGTGGATGGTGCCGTGTCCAACAGCCTGTTCTATTTCGAACATTTCCCGTTGCAGTTGGGCGGACTGAAAATTACCTCGCCCACGGGTGCTGAGGTGGAAGCGCAGAACCAGGCCAAGGGCAAATACCGCTCTACCTTTGATGTGGAACTCAAGGAAGATGGCACCTATACCCTGGAAATGCGCCGCCAGGGCATTTTTGCGCGTTACACCCAGGATGGTGAGCCTAAACGCTGGTTCGGCCGCGCTGAAAAGATGGAACGTCGTATTCCCAAGGATGCACAAGATCTGCAGATCAGTGAAGTGGATAACCGCATGCAGGTATTCGTGACCAAGGGTGCTCCCAGTGACGAGACCTTCAAGCCCACCGGTGACGGCCTTGAGCTGGTGCCGGTCACCCACCCGAATGATCTCTTTACCGGCGAGGAAGTGACTTTCCAGTTTCTGGCAGACGGCCAGCCGGCCAAGGGCATGGAAGCCGTGCTGATCCGTGGCGGTATCCGTTACCGTGATGACGTCGACGAGATCAAACTGACCACGGATGACGAAGGTCATCTCAAGGTCACCTTTGAGGAACCGGGCATGTACTGGCTCAACCTGAAAGGTGAGCAGCCCTCCACCGAAATTGAAGGGGCGACCAAACGCCTGGGTTACACCGCTACCCTTGAGGTGCTGCCGCTTTGAAGATCGGCGTAAAGACCTTGCTGTTGCTGCTGGGGCTGGCTCTCGTGCTGGTCTGGCAGCTGGGCAGTGTCGATACCGACCGGCGTTGGCTTGCGTCCCTGGCACTGGTGGCATACGCCCTGGTGCTCTGGCGTGGCCTGCGCCGGGCGCGTTCTGATGACACTCAGTCCGCTGGGCGTCAGGACTACTGGATTGCCTATGGCACCGAAACCGGCACCGCACGCCAGTTGGCACAGGAAACACGCAAGCGCCTGCGCAAGGCCGGCTTCAGTGCTGAAGTGGTAGCGCTTAACCGTCTTGCCAGTGTTTCGCCCCCGGATAAGGCGCTGTTGATGGTGGTGAGTACTACCGGTGATGGTGATCCGCCCAAGACCGGGATTGGCTGGGATGATGAGGGCGTCTCGGCAGCGTTTGCACACCGTCCCTTTGCTGTTCTGGCGCTGGGAGATCGCAGCTATCCGCGCTTCTGCGCCTTTGGACTGGATGTGACCCACAGCATGCAGCAAGCCGGTGCCCAACCGCTGTTTGCCACCGTTCAGGTGAGCCAGGCTGACCCGCGCATGCTGGACGTCTGGTATCGCCAGTTGTTACAGGAGGCAACCGTTTCCAGTGCCTGAATTCGGCAGGGATCGCCGCATCCGTCTCGTACTGCTGCACAAGACAGCAGACTAAGTGAGCTATGCATGTATGACATTTCACCAGCGATCCTGCTGGATTTTCTGGGTGGTATCGGAATTGGCGTCGAGTATCAGCCGATCGTATCGACGACTGACCGACGTGTACTGGGCCATGAAGCCCTGGCGCGCTTTCGCGTTCATGGCGGCGGGCGCCTGCCGCCCGACCGGGTGTTTCGTGCCTTGCATGACAGCCCCTTGAGCCTGTTCCAGATGGAATATCGCATCAAGCAGCTGCAACTTCAGCATGCGCCGGACAGTGAAAACCTCTTTCTCAATATCGATCAGGATGCCTTTGAAGTGTTTCTGAACGAGCCAGTGCATCCCATGGTTGCGCTACTGGAGCACCGTGCAGGTACAGTGGTGGAAATCATTGAAAACAGCTCGGTGTCCGATGCGCAGGTCAGTATCGCCATGCAGCAGGCATTCGGCGGCGCGGGACTTCCGCTGGCGCTGGATGATGTGGGCGCGCAGGACAGTCTGGTGTCCTTCGATCTGTTGGCTGGTGTCGAATACGTCAAACTGGCGAGGGACTGGTTATGCCGGCTGACTGGACCGGATGCGGATGCGCTTTTTGCTGCCCTGATCAGCTTCGCCAGAGCCAGTGGCAAAACCGTTATTCTGGAAGGCGTGGAGAACGAACAGCAGTTTTCCCGTGCTCGCGATCTGGGCGTGGATGCGGTGCAGGGATTTCTGTTCCGTGATGACTTTATTCAGGCATGGCAGCCGGATGCCGGTGCCAATGACCACCTCGATGGCCGTCAACTTGAAGCCCGGTTGAAACCCTGCCGCTCGGCCTGAGGCCGGCGGCAGGCAAATGAGTCTAGTCGCAATCCTTGCGCAGGGACTCATGGCTTTGCTTGCTGTGCTTGCCGATCATGCCCACCAGGTCGGTAGCGGTATCAGCATCCTGCGTCTGTTCTGCCTCGGCCAGCTGGTTAAACAGGTTATTCAGCCTGTCCAGACCTTGCTGATAATCCTGCATCATCTGCGGATGCTGCTCGGCAGGCAGATCATGCAGCTTGAGTGGGCGCTCGTCAGCGGCTGCTTCCGCGAGTTCCTGCATGTCCCCACGTGCTGCCGCCATTTGCTGCCAATCCTCTTCAGACAGGGCCTGGCGATAGGTCTTGAAACTGTCCTTCAGCGACTTCATCTGCTCGCCCAGCTGAGTGTCCTCGCAATGATTACTGTGGGCGCTGGCTGCCATTGGCAGGGCCAGCAAGCCAAGGGTAAAAGCCGCTTTTTTTATTGTGTGTTTCATTGTGATCTCCGTTAGAACCAGAAACTTATACCCAGTCGCCACTGGGTTTCCTCAACGTCATGTCCTGTCGCGCGGGCCAAATCAGCAGTATCTCCCAGTTTACGTTCCCAGGTGACACCGACGTAAGGCATAACGTCAGGACGTATTTCCCATAACAGGCGTAACTCCAGATCCAGGTCCGACAGACCGCTGCCCTGATGTTCGGCGGTATCGCTGAAATTGTGTGCTGTCAGGCCGATTTCGGGGGCCAGTACCCATTGACGGGATAGCCGGACTTCGCGTTCCAGACTCAGCTCTGCACTCAGGTCAGTGCCCGGGCCAGCCAGCAGGGTCGCCTCGGTTTCGATAAACCAGGGGGCTGTGCCGCTGAAGCCGATCAGGGCGCGATCATCACGCTGCTCGGCCAGAGGCTCATGATGCCAGCCCAGCTCCATGTTCCAGTAGGGGCTGATGGCGCGGCGATAAAACAGGCGCAGTTCCTGGCTTTCGCTGCGGCCATCCAGGCGCGCGCCTTCGCTGGTCAGCACCAGTTTGTGCAAATCGGTGCCGAGCCAGCCTTCTACATTCCATTGCAGGCGGGTGTCATCCTCGCTGTAAGAGGCTTCAAGCTGTTTTACATTGAGCATGGCCAGCAACGGGTCATCGTCCATGGCTGCCTGTGACAGTGTCGGGGTCAAAAGGGCCAGCAGGGGCAAGTATCTCAGTTTGTTCATGTTTCTCTCCTTAGCTGACCACGACTTTTCGGAACATGCCCATCATGTGATAGAGCAGATGGCAGTGGAATGCCCACTCGCCGCGGGCATCGGCAGTGACCAGGTAGCTCAGCCGGGCACCCGGTTGCACCACCAGAGTGTGCTTGCGGGGCAGGTGAGTGGCATCGCCGGTATCCAGATCACTCCACATGCCGTGGAGATGAACCGGGTGCGGCATCATGGTGTCATTCACCAGAGTGATGCGAACGCGCTCGCCGTATGTCAGGTGAATGGGCTCGGCTTCGGCGTAGCGAATGCCGTTGATTGACCACATGTAGCGGCTCATATTGCCGGTCAAATGCAGTTCAATCTCGCGGCCTGGCTCGCGCGTATCCGGCGTGGGGTGCAGGCTGCGCAGATCGGCATAGGTCAAAACCTTGCGACCGTTGTTGCGCAGGCCAACACCCGGATCGTCGAGACGGTATTGCGGTGCTTCGGCACGCATATCCACATGAGGGCCGTACTCGCTGTCGGCATGAACCGGCATGCCAGCCGAGAGCGGATGACCCTTGTAAGCGGGTTCCATGGTCTTGCCTGCTGCATGAGACATGCCCTGATGCATGCTTTTATGCATAGCCTTGTGGATGTCTGCATCAGGGCTGCCGTGTTCCATTTTGTCGTGGTTCATGCTGCCGTGATTCATGGGGGCTGCTGCAGGCATGGGCATCGCGTGCCCATCATGCGCATTCGACATCGGCATGACATGCCCGTCATGGCCCGGATTCTGAGCAGCATGGCTGCTGCCGTGCCCGTCATGGCCGGCACCGCTCATATCCATCCCCATATCCATGTGACTCAGCTCGGGGGCCGGGTCCAGTGGTGGCGGCGTTGCGGTCAGTGACGGGTCTGGCGTCAGCTGGCCGAAGGCATAGCCGGAGCGATCGATGGCCTGGGCAAAGAGGGCATAGGCCTGATGGGCCTGGGGTTCCACGATGACATCTATGGTTTCGGCAACGCCGATGCGGAATTCATCCACGTCGACCGGTTCCACATGCTGGCCATCGCAGGCTACCACTGTCATTTTCAGGCCGGGAATGCGCAGGTCAAAGAAGGTCATGGCAGCCGCGTTAATCACCCGCAGGCGTACCTTTTCGCCCGGTGTGAACAGGCCGGTCCAGCCACTGGCCGGGGTCTGGCCGTTCATCAGAAAGGTGTAGGTATAGCCGGTTACATCGGAGATGTCGCGGTCGCTCATGCGCATCTTTTCCCACATCTGCCGACGCGAGAGAGTAGTGCCCAGGCCATCCTTCCTGATCTCGGGAATGAGATCATCGGTCAGATTGCGCTCACGCCGGTTGTAGTAGTGGCTCATCTTTTTCAGGTTGGCGTAGACCTGCTCCGGGGGCGTATCGCTCCAGTCCGACAGCAGCACAACATGCTCACGATCGTAGCTGAAGGGCTCCGGCTCCTTGGGATCGATGATGATGGCACCGTAGAGACCGGTCTGTTCCTGAAAACCTGAATGGCTGTGGTACCAGTAGGTGCCATTCTGTTGTACATCAAACTCGTAAGTGAAGGTTTCACCGGGGGCGATGCCATCAAAGCTCAGCCCCGGCACGCCGTCCATTTCGGACGGCAGAATCAGGCCGTGCCAGTGAATGGATGAGTCCGAGTCCAGATGGTTGCTGACATTAAGGCGTACACGCTCGCCTTCACGCCAGCGCAAAATCGGAGCCGGCAGGGAACCGTTAACGGTGGTCGCCAGTTTTTCCTTGCCGGTGAAGTTGACCAGTTGGTGGCCAATGTCGAGATCGAATGTGGTGCCGGTCAGTACCGGCGCGTTACCTGTTGATGGTGCCTTGGCAGCCAGCAGCGGGCGTGCAGTCAAACCCAGCCCCGCGGCCAGACCGCCCAGGGCCAGCCCCTGGACAAAGCGGCGCCGTGAAGGCGCACGTAAAACGTTGTCCTTGCTCATGAAAGTACTCCTGAACAGCAAATAAAGTCCTTGGCTGCCCGTCATGGGCAGCGGAATTAAAAGCTGTTCAGGTTCTTGGAGGGCGGTGCAGCCCCGAGGGGAAGAGGGGCTGGTAGAGGTTTGGCCGAGACTGACCAAGGCGATGGCTGGCCTGGTGGGCCAGCGGCAAGCTGGTTAAAACCGGTGTGCAGTGGTTGCTGCAGCTGTTCAGGCATTGCTGCCAACAAGACAGGCTGCTGTCTTCGCCATGTTGATTGTCATGCCCGTGGGCCATCATACCGACGGCTACATCATTTGATACAGGTACGGCCGACACCAGTACCGGTGCCAGCAACAGCAGGACCAGTGAGAGGGCACTGAGCAATCCTGTGAGTCTGTATCGGGGCGTATCAAGCATGACAGTGGTAATCAGAGTTTGGCATAGTAGTTACAAGATGACCGGAGCTTAGCGCGAGAGTTCCGCACCTTTCCTTAATCTTTTGGAATCATTTACAGAGGTCTTTTGGCCAGTCGTCCCCCATCCAAACTGTCCCGTTACCTGCTACGCCCGCTTTGGCGCCTGTTGTGGCGCAGTCTGCTGGCCGCAGTACTGCTGCTGACGTTGATTGTGCTTGGCCTGAAGGTGATCAACCCGCCGGTCTGGTCCTGGCTGGCCTGGCGCGAGTTAACCAGCCCGGCCGGTTACCCGGAGGAGTATAGCCACCAGTGGGTCGATCTGGAGCAAATCCCGGTCAGCATGCAGCTGGCGGTGGTCGCCAGTGAGGATCAGCGCTTCCCGTTGCATAACGGCATCGATCTTCACGCCGTGCAGCAGGCGGTATCCGAGGCGATGGACGGCAAGGGGCTGAGAGGTGCCAGCACGCTGACGCAGCAAACAGCCAAGAATCTTTTCCTCTGGCCCGGTCGTGACTGGGTGCGCAAAGGCATGGAAGCGCCGCTGGCGCTGATGTTGGAGGGCATACTGGGCAAGCGGCGTATTCTGGAGCTGTACCTGAACATCGTCGAGTTTGCGCCAGGTGTCTATGGCGTGGGAGCGGCCAGTGAATACTGGTATCAGCGCCCGGCTGAACGCCTGACGGTGGACCAGTCGGCGCGCCTTGCGGCCATTTTGCCCAACCCCTGGTTGTATGTGGCACAGCCGCCGACGGATTATGTGCGCCAACGCGCCGACTGGATCCAGCAGCAGATGCGTCAGCTCGGCAATGGCTGGGTCACTTCGATAGAGTAATTGAGTTATAAAACCTTCAGTTTTTATGTCGTTTAATGTATAAAAGGCTCTTTTATGGCGCATGACGTCGCCAATATCCCGCATGGACGCTTGTCGAGCTGCTCGATATAGCGCGCAACTCCTTGATTCCGTTCACTGTCTTGGCCGATCCGGCGAAGCGGTGGTAAGTATTTGGCCTGATCGGTCAGAGATAATTCGGACACCAGCATGACAAAGAATTCTCCATTGGCACTGCTGCCACTCGGACTTTTTTTGGCCCTGTTTATCGGCAGTGGTCTCTACTACCAGGCGGCTGAAGTTGAGTTCGCCTTTTATCAGATCTCGGCTCCGGTCGCGATTTTGCCTGCCATCGTTCTGGCGTTGATGCTACAAAAAGGCCGCCTGAACGAGCGCATTGAAACCTTCATCAGCGGTGTGGGTGACAACACCATCATCACTATGGTGCTGATCTACCTGTTGGCCGGTGCCTTTGCCAGTGTGGCCAAGGCGGTGGGTGGTGTCGACGCCACCGTTAACTTCGGTCTCAGTATTATCCCGCCCTCCATGGTGCTGCCGGGTCTGTTCGTTATTACGGCGTTTGTCGCCACTTCAATGGGCACTTCCATGGGTACCATTGCCGCCATTGCGCCTATCGCCGTGGGTGTAGCCGAAGCGACCGACCTGTCGCTGCTGCTGACCATCGGTACGGTTATTGGTGGTGCCATGTTCGGTGACAACCTGTCGATTATCTCCGATACCACCATCGCCGCGACCCGTACCCAGGGGTGTGAGATGCGTGACAAGTTCCGCCTCAACTTCAAGATCGCCTTGCCGGCCGCGCTGCTGACACTGGTGTGGCTGTTCATCCAGGGCAGCAGTGCCCAGGTCGAAGCGCCGGGCGATTATGACCTGGTCCGCGTGCTGCCTTACCTGGCGGTGCTGGTGCTGGCGTTGTCAGGTTTGAACGTAATGCTGGTGCTGTTCGTCGGCATTCTGCTGGCCGGCGGTGTCGGATTCTTCATGCAGGATGCCTACACCGTGGCGCAGTGGTCCAAGGATATCTATGCCGGCTACACCGGTATGCAGGAAATCCTGATTCTGTCGCTGCTGATCGGTGGCCTGGGCGCGTTGATGAAATCCCAGGGTGGTCTGGTTTGGCTGTCCGGTGTGATCGACAAGCTGTCACGCCAGAGTGACGACCCGAAAAAACACCGTCGTTCCGGTGAGTTCGGTATCAGCACAGCAGTGGCGCTGACCAACGTCTGCACGGCCAACAACACCGTGGCGATCCTGATTTCCGGCAGTCTGGCTAAGGATATTGCCCAGCGTTACGATGTCGATCCGCGCCGCAGTGCCAGTCTGATGGATATATTCTCCTGCGTCGTGCAGGGCATGCTGCCCTACGGTGCCCAGGTGCTGCTGGCCGGTTCGATCGCCGGTCTGTCGCCGCTGGTCATTGTTGGCAATATCCACTACTGCTGGGCACTTGCCGCTGTTGCGGTCCTGTCGATTATCATCGGTAAGCCGGCACCCAAAGCCGCTGCCTGAGTGACAGACAGACGCTGACCTGAACGGCCCCGCTTGCGGGGCCGTTTGCGTTCGGGCGCGGGTATTGGACTTTGGTCGGCACTGTTCAAAAAATGCGCTATACTCGCGCGCCAAGCACGCGCCTCTATTCCGGGATCTTCATGCAAGCAGTTACACCGATTTTTGATTACACCAAATACTGGGCCGAATGTTTTGGTCCTGCTCCCTTCATGCCCATGTCCCGGGAGGAGATGGACCAGCTCGGCTGGGACAGCTGCGACATTATTATCGTTACCGGCGATGCCTATGTGGACCACCCGTCATTTGGCATGGCGATCATCGGCCGCTTGCTGGAAGCGCAGGGCTTCCGCGTCGGTATCATTGCTCAGCCGGACTGGCATTCAGCCGATGCCTTCAAGGCGCTGGGCAAGCCCAACCTGTTTTTCGGTGTTGCCGCCGGCAACATGGATTCCATGATTAACCGCTATACGGCCGACCGCAAGATTCGCTCCGACGATGCCTATACCGCTGGCGGTAAGGCGGGCAAGCGCCCGGACCGTGCCAGCCTGGTGTACAGCCAGCGCTGTCGTGAAGCCTATAAAGAAGTGCCGATTATTCTGGGTGGTATCGAAGGCTCTCTGCGTCGTATCGCCCATTACGATTACTGGCAGGACAAGGTACGCCGCTCCATCCTGCTGGATGCCCGCGCCGACCTGCTGCTGTACGGCAATGCCGAGCGCGCCATTGTAGAGGTAGCGCACCGTATCGCCCGTGGCGAAGCGGTGAACGAAATTACCGATGTGCGCGGCACCGCCTTCGTCCGCAAAGATACACCGGCTGACTGGATGGAGATCGACTCCACCCGTATCGACCGTCCCGGCAAGATCGACAAGATCATCAACCCCTATGTGAACACGCGTGACCTGGAAGCCTGCCAGCTGGAAAACGGCCGTGATGACGGCGAAACCGCTGAAATGGAAGCCGAAGACGAAGTGCAGATTCTGCACATCGAGCCACGTGTGAAGCTGGATCGGAGCCAGACGGTCATCCGCCTGCCGTCATTCGAGAAGGTCAGCAAGGACCCGGTGCTTTATGCCCATGCCAACCGGGTGCTGCATCTGGAAACCAACCCGGGCAACGCCCGCGCGCTGGTTCAGCTGCATGGTGATCAGGAAGTCTGGCTTAACCCGCCGCCCATTCCACTGACCACCGAAGAGATGGACCATGTGTTCGGTCTGCCGTATCAGCGCATTCCGCATCCGGTCTATGGCGATGCCGAGATTCCGGCGTACAAGATGATCCGTTTCTCGGTCAATATCATGCGTGGCTGCTTTGGTGGCTGTACCTTCTGCTCCATCACCGAGCACGAAGGGCGCATCATTCAGAACCGCTCGCATGAGTCGATTTTGAACGAAATCGAAGAAATTCGTGACAAGGTACCGGGCTTTACCGGCGTGATCTCCGATCTGGGTGGCCCCACCGCCAACATGTACCGTCTGGCGTGCAAAAGCCCCGAGATCGAAGCGGCTTGCCGCAAGCCGTCCTGCGTATTCCCGGGTATCTGTCAGAACCTGAATACCGATCACAGCTCGCTGACCGGGCTGTACCGCAAGGCGCGTGATCTCAAGGGTGTTAACAAGATCCTGATCGCCTCTGGTCTGCGTTACGACCTGGCAGTGGAAGACCCGGAATACGTGCGTGAGCTGGTGACACATCATGTGGGTGGCTATCTCAAGATTGCCCCTGAGCACACCGAGCGTGGCGTACTCGACAAGATGATGAAACCGGGCATCGGCACCTATGACGCCTTCAAGAAAATGTTCGAGAAGTTCTCCAAGGAGGCGGGCAAGGATCAGTACCTGATTCCGTACTTCATCGCGGCGCACCCGGGCACCAGTGACGAAGACATGATGAACCTTGCGCTCTGGCTCAAGCGCAATGACTTCAAGGCAGACCAGGTACAGGCGTTCTACCCCTCACCCATGGCCACTGCCACGGCGATGTACCACTCCGGTCGCAACCCGCTGCGCAAGCTTACCTACAAGAAGAGCGGCGAGAAAGTGGAGACCGTGAAAGGGGAGCGTCAGCGCCGTTTGCACAAGGCGTTTTTGCGTTACCACGATCCTGAAAACTGGCCACTGCTGCGTGAAGCACTGACCGCCATGGGACGTGCCGACCTGATCGGTGATGGTGACAAGCAGTTGATCCCGGCGACCCAGCCGGACGACGCCCAGCATATCAACCCGCGCCGCAAGAACTCGCCCAAGTCCAGCCGCGCCGGCGGTAACCGTGCGGGCAAGGGCAAGCTGCTGACTCAGCATACCGGCTTGCCGCCACGTAACACCGGGGGCAAAAAATCCGGTGACAGCGGTCGCAAGAAAAGCGGTGGTCGTTCGGCGGGGCGTTCAGCTGCCGCAGGCAAGGGCCAGAAGCCCCGCGCCCGCGTACGCTAACCTGGATGTTTTACCGGCGTAAGCCGGTCAGATCTTGAAGCGCGAAATCAGATTACTCAGGCCCTCGGCCAGTTGCAGTTGCTGCTCCGCGTGAGAGGACAGGCTGTGTGCACTGTCCTTGATCGCTTCGGCACTGGTATCGATCCGTGAAATATTCTTGCCGATATCGTTGATGGCGGTGGACTCCTCTTCCGCAGCGGCGGCGATCTGAGTCGACATGTTGGTAATGCTGGCAATGGCCGCCACGATGGCATCCAGAGCGGTTTCCACCTCCTGCGCACGTTCGGTGGCCTGCAGCATATCCTGTTGATTACTGGCCACCAGGTCACTGGCCTGCTGGGTTTCCTGCTGCAGCTTACGGATGATAGCGTCGATTTCCGATGTGGACGCCTGGGTGCGCTGGGCCAAAGTCCTTACTTCATCAGCCACCACGGCAAAGCCGCGTCCCTGTTCGCCGGCACGGGCGGCTTCAATCGCGGCGTTCAGTGCCAGCAGGTTGGTCTGCTCGGATACGCTGTTGATCACATCCGTAACATCAGAAATCTTCTGGCTGCTTTCATTCAGGCGCGCGGTCATTTCGGCCAGTTGCTCACTGTCATGGGCCAGGTTCGCCACTGCATTGGCGGCAGCGGCCACCTTGGCATGACCATCCTGCGCCAGTTGGTCAGCCTGTAGCGCGGCATCCGATGCATTGACCGTACTGTTGGCCACGTCCTGTACCGCTGTTGAGACTTCTTCCACGGCAGCGGCTACCTGCATGGTTTCATCGCTTTGCAATTTGATATTCTTCTCGGCTTCATGCACCACGCGAGAAGTGTTCTGCGACTCCTCGTGCAGCTGCCGGCTGGCACGGGCAACATCAGACATGGCGGTGGCAAACTGCCCCAGCATTTCGTTCAGGTGTTCGGCCGTGGTGCCCAGTTCATCCCCGGACAGCACTGCAGCCCGGACGGTGAGGTCGTTGTCATTGCGCACGCTGGCCATGGTAGCGGCCAGGGCATCCACCTGGCGGTGCAGGCCACGAATAATCCACAGCGATATCACGCCAACCAGCAGCAGGGTGATCACCAGTGCGGCAAGCCCTATGCCGGTGCGGATCAGGGATTGCTCATGTGCTCCGCTGGCAGTTGCGATCAGCTGGGCGGCCATGTTGTCTTCAAAGTCTTTCAGCAGGTTGATGCGGTCAGTCGCCCGGTCAAACCAGTCAGTCCCCTTGACGCCAAACTGCCCCTGACCGGCTTTTTCCATCGCAACCGTGCGCAACTGCTCTACAGCCTTGAACTCTGGAGAGCGTGCCATGCTTTCAAAGGCCTGAATGCTGGCGGCAGGGGCGAGGGCATTGAATTGCTTAAGGTAGGTGTTCTGTTCCGATACCAGATTGATGAAGCGCTGATAGAGCCCCGGACCAAACTGGTCGCTGCCGAACACGTTACTCAGGACCGCACGTTCGATACCGGCGCGCTCCTTGGCTTGCAGGAAGGCATAGAAGGCAGCCGAGCTGCGCGCAATCTGGGCATCGGTACTGATATTGGCGATGGTTGCTGCCCCGCTTAACAGGTCGGCATTGAGCTGGGTGTAGTAGCCAAGCGCCTTGCCAAGGGCAATGGTGCGATCATCTGCCTGGCTGCGAATATCGCTCAGCTGGCGCAGCTGCTGTTGAGCTCTTTCCAGAATGCTTTGGATACGCGGGTCACTGAAGCTGTTTTGCCTCAAATATCCCTGCCAGCGCTGCAGTGCCTGGTCGGTGAGCTGGCGCTGTTTGCTGAGCTTGTCGGCAAAGGCCTGGGTGCCAGCGCCCAGCCAGCCACTGGTCGCGCCGCGCTCTTTCTGCAGTTCATGCACCAGCGAGCTGTTATAGGTCGTCAGTTCAACCTGGGTTTCCAGTGTTTCCAGTACATCGGCCTGTTGGTATTGGGTCAGGATGATGCCGCCAAGGAGCAGGGTGATGCCGATAACGGGCAACAGAATAAGCAGGAGTATCTTGTGAATGAATCTGAAGGCCATGGTCACGTCCTTGCGTCTGGAGTGAATCATTCGTTGTTAAAAGGGGGCATAAGTAGAGTAGGCCTGAATGCCTGTAAGTAGCAAATTTGACCTGTGTCGGGTTCCTTAAACGACGCGCATAAAAAGTACAACACAGCATTGTATTTGCTTGATACTGGGGTATGATGCAAGAAAGCGATTTAGCCGGAGCCCACCAAAAACGGGTGCCCGGGCAGCCGGTCAGGGCCGGCACGGAGTCAGATTTACTTGATACATCAGTACGCAAGCGGTTCGGATACCGCGTTCCATGATACAAGGGCCCTCATGCCAAGGGTCAGGTCCTGTTTTGACCTGCAACCTGCTGAAGCCCACCCCGATCGATCGTTCCCCCGCGTTACTCTCGGTATTACTCCTTCTGTTATCAGTACAACTTACCTGTCTCTGGCAACCTCAGTGGTTCGTCTAATGGCATGTCTGTTGCCGTTTGAAGGGCGTCACGGTTTCGCAATACAAGAAATCTATGCTGGGGAAACAGATTGCGTCGGTAGCGGTAAACCAGCTCTGCGTACGTGAAAAGTTTCTGTCCCGGAGGGTCCGAGGACTGAAAACGACTGAAGTTGCCTAGGCAACCGAGGGTCAGGGTCTGTGTAAGCAGGCCTTAGCAACCGGGCCACACCTGGGTGGGTCCAAACATAAGAAAAGCCAGCATTTTGCTGGTGTACATGCAAAAGAAAGAGGCAAAAAATGTCACAGCTCGTTACCGGTACCGTAAAGTGGTTCAACGATGAGAAAGGCTTCGGCTTTATCCAGCAGGAAAATGGCCCGGACGTATTCGTTCACTTCCGCGCTATCAACGGTACTGGTCGTCGCACACTGCACGAAAACCAGCAGGTAACTTTCGAAGTTACTCAGGGCCAGAAAGGTCCTCAGGCCGAAAACGTTACTGTTGTTGCATAACTAACAGTTCGGATTCGCAACAGCGGGCTTCATGCCCGCTGTTCAGTTTCTACCCCTGCCAACAGGCCTTGCGCCACAGGCATCTGCAAACCTCCCTCTGCTTCTCCCATCAAGAACCCCTGGTTGGCCTCTATGGCTGTTTTCAGGAACTCCCATAACAGGCGTACTCTCAGCAGTTGGCGCTGATCTCCGCGTGCGGCGATCCAGAAGGCGCGCTGAATATCCATTTGATCCGTTAACAGGGCTTCCAGTGCTGTGTCCTGACTGGCCATGAAACAGGGCAGAATGCCGAGACCGGCACCACAACGCACGGCGTGCAGCTGTGCAATGATGCTGGTGCTGCGCAGGCTGAAGCGCGGCTGGCTGGGCAGGTTGGCCAGGAAGGGGTCCAGATAGCCCAGCTGGTCACTGAAAATCAGGTCATCCACATAGCCCACCAGATCAAAACGACTGAGTGCACTGACGTTGCTCGGTCGGCCATGGTGGTCCAGATAGCCCTTTTCCCCATAGAGGTTCAGGCGGTAGCTGCACAGGCGTGAAACCACCATTTCGGCATTGCTGGGCCGGTCGATGGTGATCGCAAGGTCTGCTTCATGGCGGCTCAGATTGACGGCGCGGGGCAGTGACAGCAGGTCAATGGTGATATCCGGGTAACGGCGGCGGAAGGCTCCCAGCAGCGGCGTGATGACATGGGTGCCAAAGCCTTCGGTGACGCCCAGGCGGATCTGGCCACTGACCTGCAGGTTACGGTCGCTGATGTTATCCGATGCCTGGGAAGCCTGGCGTGCCATCTCTTCAGCGAACAGCAGCAGCTGTTTGCCGGCAGGGGCCAGCTCGTAGCCGTGGGTGCTGCGCTCGAACAGTTGGGCGTTCAGGCTGGCCTCAAAGCGTCTGATGCGGCGTGACACCGTTGAGTGGTCTATATTCAAGCGGCGAGCGGCATCGGTGAGCCGGTTGGCGCGCGCAACTTCGAGAAATATCTGCATGTCTTGCCAGTTCAGCATGGAGGCTATCCTTGTGCATTTTTGCACATCAAATGTGCTTAAGTGTTTGTTGTCTGTCAACACGATCCCTCGTTAGACTCAAATGAAGCATTCCTAGCTGCTTTGGTTTTGCCTGAGTACACAAAAAATATAAGGAGATCAGGTGATATGTCGGTTCGTGAAATCCCCCTGTTTATCAATGGTGAAAAAGTTCGTTCCAGCAGTGATGACTGGCGCGATGTGGTAAACCCGGCCACTCAGGAAGTGGTCGCCCGTGTCCCCTTTGCCACTGAGGCTGAGGTCAACACCGCAGTCGCGGTGGCCAAGGAAGCCTTCAAGTCCTGGCGCAAGGTATCCCTGGCGCAGCGCATGCGTATCATGTTGCGCTTCCAGGCACTTGTGCGTGAGCACACCGAGGAGTTGGCGGCACTGATCACGGAAGAGCACGGTAAAACTCTGCCGGACGCCGAAGGCGAGGTGGGTCGTGGTCTGGAAGTGATTGAGCACGCCTGTTCCATTACCTCTCTGCAACTGGGCGAAATCGCCGAGAATGCCGCCGGTAACGTCAATGTGTATTCCCTGCAGCAACCGCTGGGCGTGGGTGCCGGTATCACGGCGTTCAACTTCCCGATCATGCTGCCCTGTTTCATGTTCCCGCTGGCCATTGCCACCGGTAACACCTTCGTCCTGAAGCCCTCCGAGCAGGATCCCACGTCCACCATGCGCTTGGTGGAACTGGCCCATGAAGCCGGCATTCCGCCGGGTGTTCTGAACGTGGTCCATGGTGGTCCTGATGTGGCCAACCAGATCTGTGACCATCCGGATATCAAGGCGCTGTCTTTCATCGGTTCCACCCATGTCGGTACGCACATCTACGACCGCGCCGGAGCTGCCGGCAAGCGCGTCCAGTCGATGATGGGAGCCAAAAACCACTGTGTCATCATGCCGGATGCCAACCGCAGTCAGGCGATTCACAACGTGATCGGCTCCTGTTTCGGTGCAGCGGGACAGCGCTGCATGGCCAACTCTGTCGTGGTGCTGGTCGGCCAGGCAAAAGAATGGCTGCCGGAAATCATCGAGCATTCCAAAACCATGAAGGTGGGGCCTGGCACTCAGCGCGATGCTGACCTGGGGCCGCTGGTATCGCCGCAGGCACGTAACCGTGTTATCAATTTGATCGAGTCTGGCGTGGCCGAAGGTGCAACGCTGGCGCTGGATGGGCGTGATGTGAGTGTGGATGGTTACCCTGAGGGTAACTTTGTCGGCCCGACCATCTTCACCGATGTGAAGCCCGGCATGCGTGTCTACGACGAAGAAATCTTTGGTCCGGTGATGTGCGTGGTATGCGTCGATACTCTGGATGACGCTATCGAGTTCATCAATGCCAACCCCAACGGCAACGGCACCTCCATCTTCACCAACTCCGGTTGGGCCGCGCGCCACTACGAGGCGGATATCGATGTGGGTCAGGTGGGTATCAACGTGCCGATTCCTGTCCCTGTCGCTTTCTTCAGCTTCACCGGTTCTCGTGCGTCCAAACTGGGTGACCTGGGGCCGAACGGCAAACAGGCCATTCAATTCTGGACCCAAACCAAGACCGTGACCTCACGCTGGTTTGAGCCGGATAACGAATCCGCAGGCGTAAATACAACCATCTCAATGAAATGACAATGTCACCCACTCTGGTGTATACCGGAGTGGCGATCTATGTGTTCACCGTAAATAACAACAAAAGGAAGTGAATCATGAGTCAGTTTTCCCGTATCACTACCGCACTGGGCGCAGGTGCTGCTGCACTGGCCCTGTCTACCAGCATTCAGGCGGCCGGGCCGTCCAAACTGGATGTGGCCAACACCTTCAATACCAATATCTTCATTGGTGAGGGTGCTGTGCGTTTCGCCAAGGAGCTGGAGACGGTTACCGATGGTGAAGTGAAACTGAAAGTGCATAACCCGGGCGATCTGGTCCCGGCGTTTGAGGTGTTCAACTCCGTATCCTCCGGTGCTGTGCCGGCAGGTTGGGACTGGATCGGCTACTGGGCCGGTACGGTACCCGTTACCAACCTCTATGGCGCGCTGCCGTTTGGTCCTACTCCTGAAGCCTTCATGTCCTGGATGTGGTCAGGCGAGGGTACCGAAATCCTGCAGAGTGCTTACGATCAGTACAACGTAAAAGTACTCCCGTGCTTTATCTCGCCGCAGGAAACCGGTGGCTGGTACAACAAGGAAATCAACGATATCAAGGACTTCGAAGGTCTGCGTATGCGTATTTCCGGCCTGGGTGCCAAGGTGCTGAACAAGTACGGCGCGTCCACTCAGCTGATTCCGGGTGGTGAAATCTACCTGGCGCTGGAACGTGGCCGTATCGACGCATCCGAGTTCTCCGTGCCTCAGGTTGACCAGATTATGGGCTTCGAGGACGTCACCAAGTACTACTACTTCCCGGGTTGGCACCAGTCTGCCAGCTGGTTCTCGTTCATCATCAACAAGGATGTCTGGAACGAGTACGACGACAACACCAAAGCCAAGTTCGAAACCGCGTGTCGCGCCACCCTGCAGTGGGCCATGTCTGAAGCGCCGGCCGAGCAGATCCGTACTATCCGCAAACTGGAAGAGAAGGGCATCGAAGTGAAGCGCTTCCCGGAACCGGTACTGGCGGAACTGCGCAAGGGCTGGGATGAAGTACGCGAAGAGGAAATGAAGAACAATCCTCTGTTCAAGAAAGCGTACGAGTCGCTGATGGAACACAGCAAACTGGTGGACGAGTGGTATGAGCTACAAGCAACTCCGCGTTAATCCACAGCTGCCCGGCTGGCGCCTTTCCGGCGCCCGCTGGTGCGCCCGCCTGGCCTGCCCGTTGATCGGGCTGGGCCGCTGGCTGGGCCAGGTAAGCAGCTGGCTGGTACTGGGCGTAATGCTGGCAGTACTGGCAACCGTGGTGATGAATGCCTTCAGCGCGAATGAACTGGTGCGCTGGGATGAAAAGGTCCTGCTGCTGGGCAAGGCGATCACCATCAACACCATGACCGAACTGCAGTGGCACCTGTTTGGCCTGCTCACCCTGATAGGGGGCAGCTATGCCATGCACGCCAACATGCATGTGCGCGTCGACATGCTGCACCACCGCATGTCCAAAGCCACGCGTCATTGGGTCGAAATCATTGGTCATCTGGTCCTGCTGATTCCCTTCTGTATCCTCATTGCCTGGTTGTCCAAGCATATGGTGCAGATGTCATACGTTTCAGGCGAGCAGTCCAACTATGGCGGTTTGACCGACCGTTACCTGATTAAGGGTGCCCTGCCGGCGGGCCTGATATTGCTGGCGCTGGGGGCACTGGGGCAGGTGTTTGACCGCCTGGCCCGCATACTGGATCCGGCACGTGATGTAGAGGAGAGCTCGGATGCTGGATGAATATGGATTGGCCATTGCGATGGTCTTTGCGCTGCTGTTCGGGATTTTCAGCGGCTATCCGGTGGCCTTCCTGCTGGGCGGGCTGGGCATCGTCTTTGCCTTTATTGGTGATATACCGCTGCCGTTTTTGGGCACGGTGGCCTCGCGTATTTTCGGCGGGGTTATTGAAAACTGGCTGTTAATTGCCATTCCCCTGTTCGTATTTATGGGCCTGATGCTGGAGCGTTCCGGCGTGGCCAAGAACCTGCTGCTCACCCTGCAGCGCCTGTTCGGCAATGTGCGCGGTGGTTTGGCTGTGTCCGTCGCCCTGTTGGGTGTCGTGATGGCCGCCAGTACCGGCATTATCGGTGCGTCCGTGGTGATGCTGGGGCTGTTGGCTTTGCCGGTGATGCTCAAGCAGGGCTACAAACCTGAGATGGCCTACGGCGTTGTTGCTGCATCCGGTACTCTCGGTATCCTGATTCCGCCGTCGATCATGCTGGTTCTCATGGGCTCCATCATGCAGATCTCCGTAGGTGATCTGTTCAAGGCTGCCCTGATTCCGGGCTTGATGTTGGGTGCACTCTATACCCTCTATCTGCTGCTGGCGGCACGTTTGCGCCCCGAGTGGGCCCCCCTGGCCAGTGAAGGTGGGGCGGCGGATGAAGCCGAAGAACAGGCACCACTGGCGCTGGCGCTGCTGCGTGATCTACTGGGGCCTGTAGTGCTGATTACCGCCGTACTGGGCTCGATCATGGCCGGTATCGCAACGCCAACCGAAGCGGCAGCCATTGGTGCTGCAGGTGCGATGTTGCTGGCGCTGTTCCTGAAACAGCTTAACCTGCAAGCCATTCGTGAGGTGTGCCGTTCTACCTCAAAAACTTCGGCCATGATCCTCTTTGTGGTTGTGGGTGCGACCTGCTTCAGCGTGGTGTTCAAGCGCTTGGGCGGTGCCGACATGATCGAAGAACTGATTACTGGCACGGGGCTTGGTCCATACGGCTTGCTCCTATTGTTGATGGGACTGATCTTCCTGCTGGGCTTCTTCCTGGAGTGGATCGAAATCAGCTTCGTGATCCTGCCACTGCTGTTGCCGGTGGTGAATGGGCTCGACTTTGGTGGCCAGCTTTACGGTGAGGCCGTACTGGTCTGGTTCGCTATACTGGTGGCGATCAACCTGCAAACCAGCTTCCTGACGCCACCCTTTGGCTATGCACTCTTCTATCTGAAAGGCATTACCCAGGGCAATGTCGGTATCGGCACCATCTACAAATCGATCATTCCTTTCGTGCTGCTGCAGCTGACCGGTTTGATCCTCTGTATTCTGTTCCCGTCCATTGTGCTCTGGTTACCGGGCATGACGGAGTAGGCAGATAGAAATTGAAAAAGTCGATTGATCAAAAGCAGCCGCTTGGCTGCTTTTTTGTTGCTGGGGCCAAGAGTGTTCACAGGGGAGAGTGGAGACTGGCATCAGTATCTGAAGCAGGCAGCATCAGTTTACTTTTCCAATAACGGACAAGATCAGTGAACCCTGATCGTGACACGCTCGTAAAACTGCACAGATTTAGTAGTTAATTCAGCGTTTTATGGAGCGTGTATGAATAAAATTAATCCGGCAAAATTGCACAACAGTAAGTGGACAGCAGTTAATCCATTGAATCGTGAAAAGCATTTTTTGGTGACAGAAGTTGAGTTTGACGAAGATGGTTCAGTGTTAGTTTGTAAAGTGGAAGCCGTACTTTCAAATACGGAGTATTCAATCGATTGGATTGAGCTTAAGAATCAGGATAAATGGCTTCAAGGCTGGAAGTAGAATTGGCTCAGGAAAAACCAAACGGGTGATCGCAGATTAATCGTCTTCCGGATAATAATTTGTTTATTTAAAAATAATAAAATTTTGACCGCATAAAGATAAAGGAAATTAATATGGCCTATGTAGAACATGCCAATATCTTTGTCCTGGACGCCGAAGAAACCATCAATTTCTTAACAACTGCAATCCCGTCATGGTCTATTCGCGGGCAGGGTAAGATGGATTGGTTTGGGGAAGAGGTGCGCTGGTTTCATGTGGGGAATAACGACTCCTATATCGCCGTTCAGGAAGGAGGGGAGGGGCAGGTTCAAAACTGGAAGGAAAAATGGACGGGCGTTAAGCATATCGGGATAGTGGTTTCTGACTTGGAATCACTTGTAAGTCGCCTGTCTGAAGCAGGTTATCCGGTT
Source organism: Marinobacterium stanieri (assembly GCF_900155945.1). Taxonomy (GTDB): domain Bacteria; phylum Pseudomonadota; class Gammaproteobacteria; order Pseudomonadales; family Balneatricaceae; genus Marinobacterium; species Marinobacterium stanieri. Next base: position 896,437 of record NZ_FTMN01000001.1, on the reverse strand, counting down.
GATCATGCGGGTGCTCAGCATCCATATCGACGCAATGTCTATATTTTCGACAGTAATAATATTCAGTATGAATTTATAGAGTATTACTCGGATAAGCCTGAAGAGAAAAACGATTACTCGATGTAATGGAAAGACCCGGGCGCTGGGCAAGGACCGCGGCAAACGCTTCTTTGATGATATGAAACCGCCCAAGGGGCCAAGTGTGAGCAACGTGCAGGCCTGGTCAGTGAGTTCACGCCCAATGGTATACCGGCATGGGTGTTTACGTTGGTCGCGGAGGTGATGGAAACCGATAGTGGGAAATCAAGATTGCCCGTATGCGGTGGATGAGTACCTGTTAGAGTGTTCTGCTTTCAGGTGTCAGTGTCCGTTGTTACATCTCGACTGTTGCCTGTCAGGAATCGGACTTCGTTCAGTGGCTCCGGCAGGTTACGCGTGAGCGTTTCTGAAACGGGAATCGCCATCATATGAAATACATTACCACCGTTCTGGCTCATATCGGGCAGCATGACTGCACGAATATAGAGGTACTGACAGTCCTGAAGCCTATCGAACGCGGCGAAGGTGTGGATCATATGGCCGCTGGCACAGCTTGATTTAATCGCTGTGAAATCTTCCTCGGATATCAGATCGGTGATGCGGTCGTGATCAATTTTGATTTCAATATGGGCATGCTTGTTTATGCGCAGCAGGTTGCCATCTTCGTCCGCAATGAAAAAAGGTGCTGGGAACTCATCGGAAGAATCGATGTATTTTCTGGCAGGCAGTCGGGAGTTGAAGTTCTCATACGCATTGACCAGCATGAACATGTCGCCATTTGCCGGATTCAAGCGCGGTAGCTGTATACAGAACACTTTTTGTGCACCGGTGCCGGGGAAAAAGTCCCATTCGGAAGTGATTATGTCTTCACCGGCTTGCATGCGCAGCTGGTAGCTTTTGAGCCGGGTTTTGGCCAGGTAGCTCATGGCCGAAAAATCCCGGGACTGGAGTTCGTCCAGTGACTCAGCCTGCCAAAACCGGCATCCGGCCGTATTGGCCCAGGTGATTTTTTGCGCGCTGAAGTCCCATAGCCAGGATGGGTGAGGGCGCTCTTCAAGCTCTTTCAGCTCTGCGCTCTGAAAAAGGGTTGAGGGGTTAAGGCAGGATTTCTGAGATTTGTTGTCGTTGTAGTCCTGGATCCACTGCTCCAGAAGGGTGTCTTTAACGCCTTTGCTGAATAAAAAGCCCTGACCGTAAATCGCCCCAGCCTCCAGCAAAATCGATTTGATCATGCAGGTTTCAATACCTTCGACAATGCAACGAAGTCCCAGGTTGCTGCTTAACTGCAAAATCGCGTTGATACCGGCCATGCTGGTTTTGTCATTGATCACGCGTGATGTGAGCGAGAAATCGATTTTAATTTCGGAAAAGATATTCAGGCGAATGGTTTCAAGGGTTGAGAAGCCTGTCCAGAAATCATCAACGGCGAGCTGAATCCCCGCTTCATGTAGTTGCCTGAGGTTTGCAACACTGGTGTCACCGAAGATGCCTGCAGTTTCCGTGACTTCCAGTACGATTGTGGCTTGATCAATGGTGTGCCGACCGACAATGTTGATCATTTCGTCGGCGAAGCCTTCCCGGCACAGGTCGTATGCGGAGATGTTCAGTGAGAAGTGCAGGCCTGGCGAAGTCTGTTGTAAGCGTTCGACCAGGCTCAGCATTCGCTCAAACAGGTGAATGGTCAGATGGTGGCACTGCTGGGCGTCTTCGAGCACAGGAATAAAATGGAAAGGGGCTACCTCTCCACGTTCCGGATGTTCCCAGCGGGCAAGACATTCGAAACCGACGATTTCGAGGGTTTCAAGGTTAATCTGGGCCTGGCCTGCCAGATAAAACTGATCGTCATCGATCGCCTGAAGAATCTCATCGAGTGTAAAACCCTGCGTTGTTGGTGCGGTGGGCGCCTTTGTCGCGTGCGAGTTCTGATCAGACTCATGGGAACCGGGCATGTTTAACCTCTTGGTATCAGGCGTATTGTTATCGGCTCAGTGCATGTTGTTCAGGTTATGCCAGCTTGATGTCATGGCTTCAGGACCAAATCGTTTTGGTTACAATGCCTTGATTCTGGTACAGATTTAGCCCGGTTGCCAGTTTCTAAGCGGTGACGAGAGAAGCGGTTATCGGTTCAGACAGTTCAGCATTGCCTGCTCAAGTTCCGCTTTATCCAGTTTTTCGCGGGTCAGAATTTCCAGCCGTGAATCCCGTCGCCAGGCTGACTCGGCGGTGGTGGCTGCCTGTCCGGCGTTGCGGTTGTAGCCGACGCGTGCATGGCCGATGCGCAGCACGGCTTTGACCCGTACGGCGGTATCCAGCTTATCCAGTACGTTCCGGATTCGGTCCCAGTCAAAGCAGTCGTCGCTGTGGAAAACCCAGCCGTAGCTGTAGTGGTCTTCACCCTGGCCGAATTCATACACAGGTTGCCCCGGCTTGGGCTGTGTTGGAAGCTTGGGCGGTGTTAAAGGGCTGATTGTGGCCGCCCGGGCGTGGGCCTGTGGATATTCAGCCTGGCGTTCGAGAGAGTGGGGCAGATCAAGCCATGACAGTTCCAGTTGCCCCTGGATGACCTGATGCACACCGGCTTTGGGGGGAAACAGGTTGGCACTCAGAGTATGGGCTTCGGCGATATCCTCGGCGCTGGCCAGGTCGATGCGGTTGAGTACAACACGGTCGGCAAGGTTGAGCTGGTCGATAAAGCTGGGTTGGCTCAGGGTGTCGGGTTGGTGCAGTAAGCCGGGGTCGAGCAGGCAGATAATGCTGTGCAGAGAGAGAACATCCTTGAACTGGTCACTTTGCAGGGTATCGATAATACGTGCCGGGTGGCCAAGGCCGGTGGGCTCAATCAGCAGACGGTCGGGTCGGGCACGTCTGAGCAGGGTTGCCAGGGTGATCGGCAAACTGGGGCCCAGTGCACAGCATAGACAGCCGCCAGCCAGCTCTTTAACGGCAACACCGTCTGTTTCGGTGATCAGGCTTGCGTCGATGCCAACCTGGCCAAACTCATTGACCAGTACCGCCCAGCGCTCGCCCTCGGGGCGTTGTTGCAGCAGGTGATTGATAGCCGTGGTTTTACCGCTGCCCAGAAAACCGGTGATGATATTGGTCGGAACGGCGCTCAACCTGGTCTGGCTCACAATGCTTAACTCCCTGAATGCGACAGGGGATGGATTGTGAGCCAGCGATTAAGGGTGATCAAGCCTTGGGTGTCAGGCGCACACCTTTTCGTGTTTGCGTTTGGCCTCCAGGTATCGAGGCGTCGGGCCAACATCTTCGTAAATGGGTTCGTCATCTTCTACGCGAATCACGCGGGTACCCGGTTGGTAGGGCATGTGTGCTTCGATATCGCTCAAGATACTGTGCAGTAGAATGGGGGTCAGTTCGACGATATCCATTCCATAGACTTCGGCCAGCGCTTGCAGACGCACCATATCCTCCCGGTCGATGGGAAGGGTCACCGTTTGCTGGTGAGCGCGTTTGCGGGAGTGCTGTTCCAGTTGCTCAAGCAGAGCGGCGATTTTTCGTTCAGGCATGTTGGGCATCCTCTCGCGGGAACAGGACCGCCCCCAGTGGGGGCACTCCCGTTCAGCATAGTTGAGAGTCCTGCAGCCTGCACGCAATCAGCGTTTCAGGAAGCCTTTACCGTTGAGGAAGGGCAGCATGTGCGGGCGGGCTTCCTTAACCAGCATGCCAGAGATCTGCTCGCTCCAGGTCATGTCCTTGTTGCCGCCGGTGCGGGTCTTGTAATACTCACGCACGTCGCCGTCGTAGGCGGCTATGCGCTCGGCATCCTGGCTGTCGTCGTAACGGTCCTGTTTCAGCACCACATCCAGCGGCAGACGCGGCTTCACTTCCGGGTTCTGGTCCGGGTGGCCCAGGCACATGCCGAATACCGGGTAGACCAGCTCGGGCAGTTCCAGCAGATCGGAAACGTCCTGGATCTTGTTGCGCAGGCCGCCAATGTAGACCCCACCCAGGCCCAGTGACTCGGCGGCTACGATCACGTTCTGTGCGAACAGGGCGCAATCCATGGAGGCGGTGAGGAACTGTTCAGTGTAGCCGGACAGCATGTCGGCATCGTGCATGTCGCAGGCCAACTTGTGACGCTTCATGTCGGCGCAGAACACCAGAAATACGGGCGCTTCGGATACGTAGGCCTGGTTGTTGGCCATCTCGGCCAGGGCATCACGGCGTTCGCCCTGGCTCACCTGAATCACGGTGCAGGCCTGGATGAAGCTGGATGTCGCGGCGGCCTGGCCGGCCTTGATCAGGGTGTCGACCGTGCTTTGCGCGACCGGTTCATCGGTGAATTTGCGGATGGAGCGGTGGCTGTTCAACAGTTCAATCGTTGGGTTCATCGGGTTGTCTCTCCGGTCGTGTGCTTGACGCGATTATACATGGATGAAACGGAAGGTCAGGTTGATACGCGGCTGCCGGCAGGGCTTGCTGCGCGGCAGGGAATGCTGCCAGTAATGCTGGGTCGGGCCGGCCATGAGCAGCAGTGAGCCGTGTGCCAGTGGCAGGCTGTGAGTATCCCGGCTCTGGTTATGGCGCAGGCGAAAGCGGCGCTCAGCTCCCAGACTGATGGAGGCGATGACGGGGTTGTGACCCAGCTCGCGCTCGTTATCGGCATGCCAGCCCATGGCGTCCTGACCGTCTCGATACAGGTTCAACAGCAGGGCGTTGAAGCGGGTGTTGCAGGTCTGATCCAGGCGTGCCTTGAGGGCGGCCAGGGCGGGGTGCCAGTCATCCCCGGCCAAACGCAGGCCCGAGTAGGTGTAATGGATGCCCGGATCGGACTGGAACGCCTGCAGTCGCGGAATCAGATGTTCACGGCCGAACAGGCGGATGCGATCCTGACGCCAGGAAATTTCATCCAGCAGGGTCTGCATCAGTTGGTCGGCCTCCGCCGGGCCGAGAAAGTCATCCTGATAACGAATCTCGGCATCCGGCAGTGCGAGGTCAGTGTTGCTCACGTTCAGCCAGCAGCTCGCGTACCGCATCGGCCAGTGGCGCGGCGATGTCGATCTGGTTGCTCAGGTGCGGGATACAGGCAGTAGTTGCCACATCGGCGACTTCGGTGAGCTGGTTGTAGGCGTCACCGGCGAAGATGCCATGTACGCCGATGGCAACGGCGCGCGGCAGGCCTGCCGCACGCAGGTGGTTGAGCGTCTCCAGCATGGTGCGGCCACTGGAGATGATGTCGTCCACCAGTACGGGGGTGCGTTGGGCAGCATCGTCCAGGTCGGGCAGAGACACGCTGACATCGTAATCGCCGCGTCGCTCTTTCTGTAGCACCTGAAAGGGAGCACCGGCCAGTTCGGCCACATGGGAGACCCATTGTTCGCTTTCGCTGTCCGGACCGATCAGCAGTGGTTGGGGAATGCGGGCCTGGATCCACTCGGCAATCAGCGGCGCGGCCTGCACCACGCGGGAAGGAATGCTGTAAATCTCATCCAGCGAGTGGTAGCGGTGCAGGTGCGGGTCCACGGTAACCAGGTAATCGAAGGCGCCCGACAGCAGTTTGGCAAAGGGACGCGAGGTAACACATTCGCCGGGTTTGAAGCGCTTGTCCTGGCGCATGTACGCCAGATAGGGCGTGACCAGTCCGACACTGCGGGCGCCACAATCCCTCAGGGTGTCGGCCAGGAACAGCAGGAGCAGCAGGCGTTCGTCCGGGTGGAACAGGTTGCACAGAATCAGGCAGTCCTGGTCCTGGCAATCGGAGTGCACGCGCAGATAGCTTTCACCATCCGGAAAGCGGCGCTGTTCCAGTGCGCCGGCCTGGGCATCGAGCAGCCGGTTGAGCTGGGCGGCCAGCGCCGGGTCGGAATCAGGGTTGAAGATCAGCATGCGTTTACGCCTCCTGCTGCAGCAGATTTTCCAATTCAATCACTTGCGGGTGTTCATTGAGATACTCAACGGCATAGTTGAGTTCCCCGGCATTTTCCGCGTGGATCATGATCAGTACATCCTGACAGTCCACCTGATCGCCCAGTTTGACGTTGATCTCAACGCCTGCGGCCGGGTCAGCCGGTGCCCCAGCCAGTTTGGCGATCTTGGCCAGAATACGGTTGTCGATACGGGTGACCCGCCCGGTATGCTCAGCCACCAGAGCATAGCGGTAAGGAGCCACGGCCGGGTGACGGAAGCCGCCCTGGGCATCGCAGATGCGACGGAACTTTTCCCAGGCCGTGCCCTGATTGAGGGTATCCAGCGCCAGCCGGGTTCCTTCTTCAGGGGACAGATGTTTCACCATCGCCAACATGGCACCGGCCACCTCGGCAGAGCGTTGGCGCAAGTCCTGCGGGGCTTCAGGGTCATTCTGCAGCACCGCCAGAATATCCCGTGCTTCCAGAGCCGGACCAATGCCTCGGCCCACCGGTTGACTGCCGTCGGTCATCATCACCTGCAACTCCAGCCCCAGGTTGGCGGCGACGGTCTGAAAACTGGCGGCCAGGCGGTTGGCGGCTTCTTCGCTGCGCACCTTGGCAGTGGGGCCGACGGGAATATCGATCAATACGTGGGTAGCGCCGGCGGCGATCTTTTTTGACAGCACCGAGGCGATCAGCTGGCCTTCGCTGTCGATATCCAATGCGCGCTCCACCTGAATCAGCATGTCATCCGCCGGGCTCAGGCGCATGGCGCCGCCCCAGGCGAGGCAGCCACCTTCACGGCTGACCACCTCGCGCATCTGCTCCAGACTCAGGCTGACCTCGGTGAGGGTCTCCATGGTATCGGCGGTGCCGGCCGGGGAGGTGATGGCACGGGATGAGGTTTTGGGAACCGTCAGGCCACAGGCAGTAAGAATGGAGACCACGATAGGGGTGGTGCGGTTTCCGGGCAGGCCGCCGACACAGTGTTTATCCACTACCAGCGGCAGCTGCCAGTCCAGCGTGCTGCCGGATTTGACCATGGCCTCAGTCAGCGAGGTGATCTCGTCATCGCTCAGGTTGTCGTCACCGCAGGCCGTGATAAAGGCGGCCAGGTGGACGTCGGCGTAGCGCCCCTCGACAATGTCGTTGATGATGCTCTGGAACTGCAGGTCGGTCAGCTCATGGCCATACACCTTGGCGCGGACATGGGACAGTGACTGCACCGGCTTGGGGTGCGACAGCCAGATCGGATCTTCGGCCTTGAGCCCCAGGCGTTTCCAGGCGGATTCAGAGAAGCCCACCTCGTCATCTGCCAGCAGGCTGTCGGTGACAATATTGAGCGAGGCGATCAGGTGGCAGCTCTGGTGAGTCGTTACCTGCACCCGTGACAGGCTTTCAAAACCTTCCGAACGGCAGACGTGACTTTGTGCCGGCAAATATAATGTCGGCTCGTGATGGGTATCGATGCCGAGTCGACGCGCCTTCAGTGGCGCCATCCGCTCCGGGGTCAGCATCATCATGGGACTCTCCTTGAGATCAGGCAATGATTCAGTTTAAGCATGCAGGCCCCTGACGGGCAATATCATCGGGCGCAGTGCTGTCAGCCTCCAGCCCCCTTCTGGTAGAATGTGCGATTCGATTTTTGGTCCGGTTCCGGGCAGTCTTGCTTCAGGGCATTTCAGGACATACTTTTTTATTCAGGACACGAGCAGAGTTTATGGAACGCCGTTATCGTTTGGTTCTTTCCTGCCCCGACCGTGTGGGCATCGTGGCGATGGTCAGTAATTTCATTTCCAGTCACGGGGGCTCCATTGCGGATGCCAACCAGCACTCCGACCCGACCACCGGCTGTTTCTTCATGCGGGTGGAAATCAGTGCCAACAGCCTGCAGTTTTCACTGGAGCAGCTGCGCGAAGCCTTTACCCCGATCGCAGCCTCCTTCAACATGGACTGGCAGATTGAAGACTCCTCACGGCCCAAGCGTGTGGTGCTGATGGCCAGCCGCGAGTCCCATTGTCTGGCAGACCTGCTGTACCGTTTCCACAGCAAGGAGCTGTTCTGCGAGATCGTGTGTGTGATTTCCAACCACGACGATCTGCGCTCCATGGTTGAGTGGCACGGTATCCCTTACCACCATGTCCCGGTAGACCCGGCCGACAAGACGCCGCACTTCAACGAAGTGAACCGTCTGATTGAAAGCCACGACGCCGATGTGGTGGTGCTGGCGCGTTACATGCAGATTCTGCCGCCGGACCTGTGCGAACGTTACCCGCACCGTATCATCAACATTCATCACAGCTTCCTGCCGTCATTTGCTGGTGCCAAGCCCTATCACCAGGCGCATGAGCGTGGCGTGAAGCTGATCGGTGCCACCTGTCACTATGTGACCCAGGAACTGGATGCCGGTCCGATCATCGATCAGGATGTGACCCGCATCAGCCACCGCGACCTGCCGGAAGATATGGTGCGTCTGGGCCGCGATGTGGAAAAAACCGTGCTGGCCCGCGGTCTGCGCTGGCATCTGGAAGACCGGGTACTGGTCCAGGGCAACAAAACGGTTGTTTTCGCCTGATTGCACCCTCAGGCTGGGCTAGTATCTAGGTAGGGCGCGTGCCCGATTTCGTTCTTGCAAGGAGTGTCCACAATGCTGAGATCCGTCAAAGTTCAGGATTACATGGCGACCAACCTGATCTCGTTCAGCCCCGAGACCGGGCTGTTTGATGCTATTCGGGCGCTGCAGGAGTACGGTATTTCCGGTGCTCCGGTAGTGGATGCCGAAGGGGCACTGGTGGGTATGCTGTCGGAGCTTGATTGCCTGCGCGCCATACTGACCCAGACCTATCATGAGGAAGAGATGGGCAGTGGCGGCCACGTGGGGCGTTATATGTCCAGCCCGGTGGAGACCATTGACTATGGTGCTGACCTGACTGAAGCAGCGCGTCTGTTTATCGACAAAAAGCTGCGCCGCATGCCGGTGGTCAGGGGCGGTAAACTGGTGGGCCAGATCAGCCGCCGTGACGTGCTCAGAGCCGTCGAGGAGTTTGCGAAGGATGGTTGAGCAATCAACAGGAGCCGTTGCATGAGCGACTGGCTACCGGAAACACCCCTGCTGTTCTATCCCTCGCTGGCGCATAAACTGGGCAGCGACGAAGCGCTGTTGCTGTTTATCTACCGTGACTATGCCCGCCATGCCGGCATGCAGGCAGAGGATGGCAGCGTGGAGTGTATTCTGCCGAAAGCCCGCTGGCTGCAACTGGCCGGTTTCTGGAGTGAAGAGCGCCTGCGAACTGCCAGCGAAAGCCTGGCACGTCAGGGCTGCCTGCAGATCAGTCTGAATCAGGGCGGCAGTGTACGTCTGCGTCTGCTGCCCGAGCCGGCACCGGAGGCCAAACCGGAACCGACCCCGGCCGATGATGCTCACGCACCCGGCGCTCCCCAGGCAGCCGAAGCGCAAACCGCGCCGGTCAACCGTTTGCCTGTGTATGACACGCCACCACCTCCGCCACCGCCGCCGCGTGGCAATATGATCGACCGCAAGGGACCGGCTCCCACCTTTGGTGGCAGCATTGGCTGGCGCCGTCACAAGGATGAGTTGCAGGCGATCTTTGAACAGGCGGAAGAGCGCAATCAGCAGCTGCACCCGATGCAGCTTGGCTGGCGCCCTTCGGATATGTTCCACGCCATGTTGCCGCGCCATTCCATCCCGGTGGATTTTGCCGAAGCCTGCCTGGATGAGTTTGTCCTCTATTGGCTGGACAAGGACCGCAAGGAGAGTAACTGGGATCAAAAGTTCCTCGCCTGGGTCAAACGGGAATGGGTCAAGAAACAGACGCGGGATGCGCGCGAACAACGCTACGAGCAGGATCGCGCACCCATGACAGGGGGCAGTAATGAAAACACCCGCCGAGATTCTCGGGAAAAACGCAAACGGATTACCGCAGCCATCATGGACATCAAGGACACCGACTGGTGACTCCGGTGCCGGGCGTGAGCAATCACGCCAGGCGCAAACCATCAGCCCGCAGACCAAAACCCTGGTCAACATGATCTTTGCCCGCTTTATGGCGATCTACGGGCACAAATTCAAAAGCTGCTTTGAAACCGAGGACGAGCTTCGCATTGCCAAACGCGAATGGGCGCTGAGCCTGGCCGGCTATACCGAGTCCGAGCTTGTAGCGGCGGTCAATCGCTGCAAGGAGAGCACTGCCTGGATGCCCAGCATCGCCGAGTTTCTCAGTATTCTGCGCGATATAAATGGCGACTTCGGCCTGCCTGGCCTGCGTGATGCCTACATGGAAGCCTGCATGCATGCCGATCATCCGGTGCGTCATCACTGGAGCCATCCGGCGGTCTATCATGCCGGTCGCGAAACCGGCTGGTTCCTGTTGCGCACCGAAGAGGAAAGCCGGGCACTGCCGTCATTCCGTTATCACTATGATGTGATCTGCCGCCGTGTACGTGAAGGTGAGGACCTGGATCAGCCGGTGCCGCCGGCGCTGGAAAACAAACAGGCCAATACGGTGGCTGACTTCATTCAGGCATTTACCGAGGAGCATGCATTGGCACCTGAGGAGGGCGCCAGTCTGCTGTACTACCTGACCCTGCCGGAAGGCACCCGCACGCGGGCGCGGCTGTATCGTCAGGCTCAGGAGAAAGCGGATCAGCGTGGCCTGGGCATCCAGTTGCCGGCAACCACGCGGGACCGCGCTAAAGACTGATCAGTGTTGTGGGGCCGGGGTACTGAAGCTCTGGCCAAACATCTCGCCAATAGCCTGTTCCAGCGCGGGGCTGCGCTCAGGCTGACGGAATGCCTGCAGCAACAAGGCACGGTGAACCGGCATGAACATCAGCTCGGCCAGAATGCGGCTGAAACCGGCCTGTCCTGCCTCACCCTGCGCCAACTGTTCCAGGAACAGATTCAGTACCCTGGGTTCCAGCAACGCTGACTCGCAGCGAGTGGCAATTACCGTAATCACTTCAGCCTTGGCCGCGTGGGGGCTTTGCAGTACCTCTGTGACCCAGGCCTGCTTGGCCAGTTCATCGGCAATATTCGACAGCGCACGAGCCAGTGCGGCAACGCGGTTGCTGTCATCGCCCTTCAGTGCGGCCTGCAGCAAGGCCAGCAGTTCCTTTTGTACGGCGGGGGCGGGCTGAACATTTTCCAGCAGTGGGCACAGGTTCTCCAGTACCGGAGCTGGCATCTTGGGCAGCTTGCGGGCCAGTGCTGCGGCGTTGCCATCCTGATCCAGACGCATGCTGATATCCGCCAGGCCCTGGTACGCCAGAGTCGGCCAGTCATCTTCGGGCAACTGGTCATGGAACCAGGCATGGGCGCGCTCGTAATGTGACGAGGCCGCCGTTTTCATCTCCTTGGAGGCCAGGGCATGAAAGGCAGCCATACGGCCCTGCTCGGGGGTGAACGAGTAGGGATTGTCCTTGAGGGCATCCTCGTCCAGTTGGCCATTTTTGCTGTTGACCACGTTCTGGATCAGGCGCTTGAGCAGGTCATCCCGGGCAGCCGGAGCGACCAGCCCCTGCTCATCCAGCGGCAGGCGCAGGAACCAGACCGCGTTTTCCTGCTTCTGCTTCGGGTTCCAGATCAATACCGCCACCCAGGCCAGATGCTGGAAAGGTGTGGGGTAGGGCAGTTTGGAGTCTTCAATGCGCTGGAACTGGTCCAGGGAGAGTTTGCTGATACGGCGCCCCATATCGAAGACGCGCAGTGCAGCACCGGTCGAGCGCAGCAGTTCAGTCAGGGATTGAGGCATAGCAGTTTCAGCAGACATAGGGTTCCGAATCACAGCGGGTTAACGGGAAGCGCAATTTTACCAGTTTTGTACCCGGACGGCATGGGACTTCCGGGGGGGAGGCTGTGGTAAATTAGAGGGGCAGCCCCAGCGAAAAGGATTGAAACCGAATGATACTGACGTTGCTCTTTGCCAGCGCCATGTTGTTGATCAGCATTGTTTTAAGCCCATTGTCGAACCGCCTGGGCATGCCGGTGCTGTTGCTGTTTCTGGTGGTGGGTCTGGTTGCGGGACAATCCGAATGGGGCATGCTGATGTCGGCGGATGTCTCCAGCACCTTTCTGGTGGGGAATCTGGCGCTGGCGGTGATTCTGCTCGATGGCGGCATGCGCACCCGCATTGAAACCTTCAGGGTTGGCCTCAAGCCAGCATTGACGCTGGCCACGGTGGGCGTACTGGTAACCGCTTCGCTGGCGGGGCTGGCAGCCTACTGGATTCTGGGCTTGCCCCTGCTGCACGCACTGTTGATCGGTACCATCATCTCCTCGACCGATGCGGCGGCAGTCTTTGCCCTGTTGCAGAACCACGGCCTGCGCCTTAACCAGCGTGTCAGCGCTACCCTGGAGATCGAGTCGGGCAGCAATGACCCGATGGCGATCTTTCTGACCATTATCCTGCTGGAATTGATCACTCGCGAAACACCACCCGGCCTGCCGGAAGCCGTGGGTCTGTTGATCACGCAGCTGGCACTGGGTGGGCTTGGCGGCTTGGGCGGTGGCTGGTTGCTGTCGCGGCTGCTTAACAGCCTGCAGCTTCAGCCGGCCTTCTATCCGCTGCTGGTAACGGCAACCGGCCTGAGTGTATTTGCGGCCGTTACGCTGCTGGATGGCAGCGGCTTCCTGGCGATCTATCTCATGGGCATCTGGGTCGGTAACCATGGTCTGCGCAAGATGGACGATATTCTGCAGATACATGACGGCCTGGCCTGGCTGGCTCAGCTCAGCCTGTTCCTGATGCTGGGTCTGTTGCTTTCGCCACACGAGCAGCTGACGCTGTTGCCTGAAGGGCTGGCACTGGGGGCTATTCTGATTCTGGTGGCGCGCCCGCTGGCGGTGTTTCTCTGTCTTTGGCCATTCAAGTTTCGCTGGCCTGAGCTGCTGTTCATTGCCTGGGTGGGGCTACGTGGTGCGGTGCCGATCGTGCTGGCGCTGTTCCCGTTGATGGCGGATGTGGAAAACGCCGCCATCTTCCCCACCATCGCCTTTATCGTGGTGGTGCTGTCGTTAATGTTGCAGGGTACTACGCTTGCCCGTGCGGCGCGCTGGCTGAAACTGGAGCTGCCGGCGGAACCGGGGGCCCTTCAGCGCACCAGCCTGGACTGGTCCACCGAGCATAACCACCGCCTGATGATTTTTGAGCTGGACGGTGAGCACTGGACACCACCACGCACGCTGAAAGGAGTGCGGTTGCCGGCGGATGTGGTAGTGACGGCGGTGCTGCGCAAGGATATGTTGATGCCATATGAGGCTGACCTGGCACTGCAAACCGGGGACAAGCTGGCAGTAATTGGTGCCGAAGACACCGAGGTTAAGCTGGCCAAACTGTTCAGCTCGGTGACATCGATACCGGCACTGAAAGAAAGCACCTTCTTCGGTGCGTTCGAACTTAACGGCAGCGTCGAGCTGGATGCTCTGGCACAGAACTTTGGTGTGCAGATTGATGATGCGATCAAGCAGCAGAGCCTGGATTACTATATTCAGTCCTGTTTGAAGGCGCCGCCGGTTGAAGGCGACAGGGTGAGCCTTGGGGCGATCAACCTGGTGGTGAAATCGGTTGAGAATGGTCAGGTGACGCGAGTAGGTCTAAAGTTCTGATGCCGCGCACTGACAGTTCGGGTGTTAAATGGTTTAATGCGCCCGAAAAAAGCCTGTGGATAAGGGAGTAATGCGTTGATAGAAGCGGTCTGGATCACGTTTGCCTTCGGCCTGGGGATGGGCGTCAAGCTGGTGGGGTTACCACCGCTGATCGGCTACCTTGCGGCAGGGTTCGCCATAGTGGCGGCCGGCGATATGGCGGGTATTGAGGTAGAAGGCACTGAAGCACTGAGCCATATTGCTCACCTGGGTGTATTGCTGCTTTTGTTCACCGTGGGTCTCAAGTTGAAAGTGCGCAACCTGGTCAAGCCGGAGGTGATCGGCGGCGGGGTGATGCACTTTGGTATCTCCATTCTCCTGTTCACACCGGCGATCCACTGGATTATGGGTCTGGAGTGGATGACGGCGCTGATGCTGGGTATCGCCCTGTCATTCTCCAGTACGGTGCTGGCGGCCAAGGTGCTGGAATCCAAGCGTGAGCTGCGTGCCTTTCACGGCCGTGTCGCCATCGGTATTCTGATCGTTCAGGACTTGTTGGCGTTGCTGGTAATGGCGCTGGCCAGTGGCAAGACACCCTCCGTCTGGGCGCTGCTGGTGTTCGGCATTCCGCTGCTGCGACCGCTGTTTTACAAGCTGCTGGATATCAGTGGCCACGAGGAACTGCTGGTCCTGCTCGGCCTGTTGCTGGCGCTGGTGATTGGCGGCAAGGGCTTTGAGCTGGTCGGTCTGAGCTCCGAGCTTGGAGCACTGGCATTCGGTGCGCTGCTGGCCAACCATCGCCGTGCAGGTGAGCTTTCTTCCTCGCTCTGGAGTATCAAGGAAGTTTTCCTGGTGGGCTTCTTCCTGCAGATCGGCATGGGCGGTTTGCCGGATGCAGATGCGCTGGTGTTTGCCATCGTGATGGGGCTGGTGTTGCCGCTCAAGGGCATCCTGTTCTTCTTCCTGCTGTTGCTGTTCAAGCTGCGTGCGCGCAGTGCTTTCCTGTCCGGGCTGAGCCTGACCAACTACAGTGAGTTCGGCCTGATTGTGGCCAGTATCGTACTACCGGAGTGGCTGGTGCCGCTGGCGATTGCCGTCTCTGTGTCCTTCCTGGTATCAGCACCGCTATACCGTGCAGCACACCCACTGTATGACCGTCTGGGTACCTACCTGACGCGCTTTGAACGTGAAGGCTTCCACCCGGATGAGCAGCCGCTGTCGCTGGGTGAGGCGGAGATTCTGGTGATTGGCATGGGTCGAACCGGTACCGCAGCCTATGATCATCTGGTGCCGCGTAACATTCCCATGGTGGCGGTGGATTCTGACCCGGCCAAGGTGGATGCGCATGCCAAGGCGGGCCGCAATGTGGTGTTCGCTGATGCCGAGGATGTGCAGTTGTGGAAAAACCTCAAGGCGCCCAAGCTCAAGCATGTGATTCTGGCGGCCAGTGATGTGGAAGCCAAGGTGACGGCAGCGCGTCAGTTGCGTCAGGCCGGTTTTGAAGGCGTGATTGTGGCTCACAGCATGTTTGCTGATCACGCCGATGCGATCACCAAAGCCGGTGCGGATCATACCTACCAGACCATGGCCGAAACCGGTGTGGGTCTGGCCGAGCATATCTTTACGGCGGTCAAGAAGCGGGAAGAGGGGACGGCTTAAGTCGCCCCGCTTACGCGGACGGATCGTCCTTTTTATCAAGGGCTGCCTGTTCAGGGTGGCCCTTTTTTGTGGGCTCGGGAGAGGTTTTGTCCTGGGCTTTTTCCAGCAGGACCAGCATGTATTCCAGCTGGTGTTCGATGTTATCCAGGCGGTTTTCAAGGCGGGTAATGCGGTTCAGGTTCTGGCGTTCCCGCTCGGCAATCTGGCCTTCGTCCTTTTCGATAAAGAAGACCGAGAAGCTGGCCGTCAGCAGCGAGAACATGCAGATCCCGATCAGAATCAGCAGGGAGCCGAACAAGCGGCCTTCGTTGGTGCTGGGAACAATGTCACCATAACCCACCGTGGTCATGGTGACCCAGGCCCACCAGATACCGTCCAGCGGTCCGTTGAAGGCGGGGTCCAGCGCTGCAATCAGAAAGCCGGAAATGAACAGGAACAGCAGGCAAACCAGCAGGGTCGTGCCCAGGTTGTGGCGTGCCAGAATGGAGCGCAGGTCACGGGAGACCTTGAACAGGATGCCCAGCATCACCAGCAGACGCAGGGAGCGGATGGCGCCGGCATAGAAGCCGTAGGCGCCCCACAGAGCTGGCAGACCCGCCAATATGATCAGTGGACTCATCCAGTTGGACTTGAGGTAGCGGGCGCGATCATCCACGGCATAGAGCATGATCGCGAGCTCGCCGATAAAGCCGATCCAGATCACCCAGTCGGTGAGCTGGTGAAAGCTGTCCGACACCACACCGTCGGTACGCAGATACCAGTCCACCAGAATCCACATGGCCAGCAATAGCATGGGCCATTCCAGACGTTTACTCCAGCGCTTGGCGCGGGCATTTTCCTGAGGGCTGACGCCGCCGAACCCAAGCCGGAACAGCAGCGAATGGTGTCGTTCGTAGCTCATCGCGGCGGCTCCAGGTTCAGTGACGGGTGCTTAGCAGACCATCCAGCTGTTCCAACAGCCCCAACAGGCGGTCAGTGTCTTCTTCATACTGCTTGAACACTTCTTCTGCCATGGGATGAATCTGGCTGTTCTGCGGCAGTGGCAGTTCACGCGCAATCATCTGTTCCAGGCGAGGAATCAGCAGCCATTGAACCCATTCACTGAAATCGAGGGTATCGACACAGAAGGGCTGGGTGCTGGCCAGAGCCTCGTCGCTGGGCGGTTGTGCCGCCCAGCGATCGATGGCTTGCATTTCGGTACGAATCTCGACCAGGATCTGGCTGACTTCGTGAGCGCGTGACATCAGGACTCCTTGCGTGCAGCTTTCAGGGTATCGGCGATCAGGAAGGCCAGTTCCAGTGACTGGTCTGCATTGAGACGCGGGTCGCACTGGGTGTGGTAGCGATCGGCCAGGCCTTCTTCTGTGATGCGGTAAGCGCCGCCGATACACTCGGTGACATCGTTACCGGTCATCTCGAAGTGCACGCCGCCAGCGTGGGTACCTTCGGCGTTATGCACTTCGAAGAAGCCTTTCATCTCCGCCAGAATGGCATCGACGCTGCGGGTCTTGTAGCCGCTGGATGCCTTGATGGTGTTGCCGTGCATGGGATCGGAGCTCCAGACCACATGGTGGCCACTGGCTTTAACCGCGCGGACCAGCGGCGGCAGCAGTTCGGTGATTTTGTCGGCGCCCATGCGCGCGATCAGCGTGATGCGGCCCGGGATCTGGGCCGGGTTCAGAATATCGAGCAGGCGCAGCAGGTCATCCACCTGAGTGCTGGGGCCAACCTTGATGCCGACCGGGTTACGCACACCGCGCAGGAATTCCACGTGGGCATGATCCGGCTGGCGGGTACGGTCGCCGATCCACAGCATGTGGGCAGAGCAGTCGTACCAGTCGCCGGTCAGGCTGTCCTGACGGGTCAGCGCCTGTTCGTAACCCAGCAGCAGTGCTTCGTGTGAGGTGTAGAGGCTGGTTTCCTTCAGCTGAGGGGTGTTTTCCGAGCTGATGCCACAGGCTTCAATGAACGCCATAGTCTGGTCGATCTGAGCGGCCAGGTGCTGGTATTTCTCACCCTGGGGGCTCTGCTGCACGAATCCCTGGGTCCACTGGTGCACCTTGTGCAGGTCGGCAAAGCCGCCGGTTGCGAAGGCGCGCAGCAGGTTCAGCGTAGCGGATGACTGGTGGTAGGCCGACAGCAGACGCTGTGGATCAGGTGTACGCGCACCGGCGGTAAAGTCGATGTCGTTGATGATGTCGCCGCGGTAGCTGGGCAGCTCGATGCCGTCGATGGTTTCGGTATCGGAGGAGCGAGGCTTGGCGAACTGGCCAGCCATGCGGCCGATCTTCACCACCGGACAGCTGCCGGCGAAGGTCATCACCACCGCCATCTGCAGCATCACCTTGAAGGTGTCGCGAATCTTGTTGGCGTTGAACTCGGCAAAGCTCTCGGCGCAGTCACCGCCTTGCAGCAGGAAGGCCTTGCCTTCAGCCACCTGGGCCAGTTCGTCAGTGAGTGAGCGGATTTCACCGGCAAAGACCAGCGGCGGATACTCACCGAGCACCTGCTCTACCTGATACAGGGCATCCTGATCCGGGTAGGTGGGGTGCTGTTTGATCGGCTTGCTGCGCCAGCTGTCGGGAGTCCAGTTTTCCATCTTTGCTACTCACTGCTTGGTTTTCGGTTAGGAACCCCCGATGGTAACGCAAAACAGCGGGTTTCGGCAGCCTGCAAGCCGGCCTGAGGTCAGGAAATACGCCATTCCTGTCAATTATCGCAGCCTTGAGGGTTGATTGAGCTCGGCAGGCTGAAAAGCGAGCCGTTATAATGCCGGCTCGACCTTCCATATTTGCACGGAGACAGAATGACAGCACAGGTTTTCCATGTGTCGCCTTCCTATATGCGCCGCCAACAGGCACGTCAATTCACCTGGCTGCTGGCCATGCTGGGGCTTGTCGCATTCAGCCTGTACTACCTGGCGCAGTCACTGGGCGGGCCGCTGGTGATCGCCGAGCTGCTGGTGCCGGTATTGGGTGTTCTTGCCTGTTCGGCCTATGCTGCCAAGCTGGTGATGCAATTGCGCGTGGGCAAGCGGGCCTATCCTGATGTGAGCTGGGATCCGGCACAGGAAGTGCTTTCGCTGCAGCAACCGGAAGGGCTGGTGCGCATGGCGGTGGCCGAAATTCTCAGTGCCCGTGTTCAGGTGGGGCTGGGGCGAGTGCTGGCGCTGACGCTGACAACAGATAACGGCGAGCAGCTGCGCCTGGAGGGCTATGAAGCCCTGGATGAACTGGTGGAGCTGCTGGAAAGCCGCATGCCCGAGGGGCAGGTCGTACGCACACGTCTGCGCTATTGATGCATCAAACTGTGAGTGCAGCGCCCGGACTCAGGCGCTACGGATACCGTTGAGGTTCTTGAAGGTGACTTCGCGTGCGGTGTTGAGGAAGTCGACCATGAAGTCGGCCTCCTTCTGGTCTTCACGCATGGCGGCATAAAGGGTACACCAGAGCCCCTTTTCGCCCAGCGGACGTGAGGCGATGTAGTTACGCTGCAGGTACTCATAGGCGGCCCAGTTGGGCAGTGCCGCTACACCACGGCCACTGGCAACCAGTTGCATGATCATCACGGTCAGCTCGGAGGTACGGACTTCCTGAGGCTCGACACCGGCCGGGTCGAGGAAGCGGGTAAATACATCCAGCCGATCCTGCTCCACCGGGTACATGATCAGGGTTTCCTCGGCCAGGTCTTCCGGACTGACGAAACGTTGACTGTGCAGGCGGTGCTGACGTCCCATCACCAAAACAGACTCGTAACTGAACAGCGGCACGTAATGGATGCCGGTGCGCGGTTCCGGATCCGAGGTAATCACCAGATCCAGGTCACCACGGCTCAATGCAGGCAAGGGCTGGAAACTGAAGCCTGTGGACAGGTCCAGTTCTACCTCGGGCCAGTGCTGGCGGAAGTGATCGATGGTCGGCATCAGCCAGTCGAAGCAGCTGTGACATTCGATACAGATATTCAGGCGACCGGCTTCACCACCGGCCAGACGGGAAATATCCCGTTCTGCACTGCGTACCATGGGCAGCAGGTCGTCGGCCAGTGCAAGCAGTCTTTGCCCGGCACTGGTGAAGCAGATGGGACGCGTTTTGCGGATGAACAGGGAGCAGTTCAGGCGTTCTTCCAGATCCTTGATCTGGTGAGACAGCGCAGACTGCGTAAGGTGGATGCGCTCGGCGGCTTCCACCAGGCTACCGGCGTCGCGCAGGGCGGCAAGCGTTTTCAGGTGACGAATCTCTATCATGCCAGGGTCCCGATCCCGAACGTGTTGCCCAGTATAGTATCGATGTGAGGTGTCGTGCGAGCTTGGCCGGGCAGGCTGCAGCCTGCCCGGAGCACACTCAGGATTTGACCAGCAGGAATTCCAGCAGCGCTTTTTGTGCGTGCAGGCGGTTCTCGGCTTCGTCGAATACCACGGAGCGTGGGTCTTCCAGCATGTCTTCGCTGACTTCTTCACCGCGGTGGGCGGGCAGGCAGTGCATGAAGATGGCGTCTTCTGCCGCATGATCCATCAGCTCGGGGCTGACCTGGTAGCCGCGGAACTCGCGAATACGTTCCTTCTGCTCATCTTCCTGGCCCATGGAGGCCCAGACATCGGTCACCACCAGGTGAGCGCCTTTGACAGCCTCTTCGGGGCTTTCAAAGATACTCACCCGGTCGCTGTTGCGATTGACCAGGTCTTCGTTGGGTGCGAATCCTTCGGGGCAGGCGACGTTCAGCTGGAAGTCGAACTGGCGTGCCGCGTTGATGTAGGAGTTGCACATGTTGTTGCCGTCACCGACCCAGGCAACTGTCTTGCCCTTGATGGAGCCGCGGTGCTCGATAAAGGTCTGCATGTCAGCCAGCAGCTGGCAGGGGTGGAAGTCATCGGTCAGTGCGTTGATGACCGGTACCTTGGAGTAGCGTGCAAAGCTTTCGACCAGCTCGTGGCTGAAGGTACGGATCATGACCACGTCGACCATGCTGGAGATGACGCGGGCGCTGTCTTCGACCGGTTCGCCACGGCCCAGCTGAGTGTCGCGGGGTGACAGGAACATGGCGTGGCCACCGAACTGTGCCATGCCGGCTTCGAAAGAGACACGGGTACGGGTAGATGCCTTTTCGAAGATCATGGACATGACCTTGTTTTTCAGCGGCTCGTAAGTCTCGCCGGCATTACGCATCTGCTTGAGAATGATGGCGCGCTGGACGATCTGTTGCAGTTCGTCGGGCGTCATGTCCATCAGGGTTAAGAAATGTCTTGTACTCATAAATTGGTATGGTCGGCGATCGTTCGGACCGCCGGCTCCCGTTCAGGGTTCAGGTTTAAGGATTCGGTGCGGTGTCGAGTTCTTCACCTGCGTAGACACGAACCAGTTGGGATACGGTGCTGACCAGAAGGTCGGCTTCATGATCGGTCATGACCAGAGGCGGCAACATGCGGATAACGTGTCCGCCGCCGGTAATATTGAGCAGTACACCCTTGACCTTGGCCAATACGGCCAGCTCGGTGCCTGCTTCGGTCAGTTCGATGCCGATCATCAGGCCCTTGTTGCGGATCTCGCGAACGAAGGGGGCATCGCCGATCTCGGCGCGGAAACCATCGCAAATACGCTTGCCCAGTGCTTCGGCGCGGGCACAGAGGCCATCCTGCACAATGGTATCGACGACCGCGATACCCACGGCACAGGCCAGCGGGTTGCCGCCAAAGGTGGTGCCGTGGGCGCCGGGCATGAACACTTCGGCTGCCGCACCACGAGCCAGACAGGCACCGATCGGGAAACCGTTGCCCAGGCCTTTGGCGGTGGTCACCACGTCGGGCAGAATATCGGTGTGCTGGTAGGCAAAGAACTGGCCGGTACGGCCGTTGCCGGTCTGTACTTCGTCCAGCATCAGCAGCAGCTGGTGCTCATCACAGATGGCGCGCAGCTGGGCCAGGTAATCATCGGCCGGAATGTGAACGCCACCTTCACCCTGGATCGGTTCTACCAGAACAGCGACCACGTTGGGGTTGTTGCTGGCGACCTGACGTACAGCTTCGGCGTCGTCGAAGGGGACGCGGACAAAACCACCGACCAGGGGCTCAAAGCCCTGCTGAACGGCGCGGTTACCGGTTGCGCTCAGGGTTGCCAGGGTGCGCCCGTGGAAAGACTGCTCCATGACAATGATGGTCGGGGTATCGATGCCGCGGGCATGGCCATGGCGACGGGCCAGCTTGATGGCAGCTTCATTGGCTTCGGCACCGGAGTTGGCAAAAAACACATTCTCCATGCCGGAAATACGGGTCAGGCGCTCGGCCAGTTCTTCCTGCAGCGGAATGGTGTACAGGTTGGAACAATGTATCAGTTTGCCGGCCTGCTCGCTGATGGCGCGGGTAACCGCTGGATGGGCGTGGCCCAGTCCGGTAACGGCGATGCCACAGAGTGCATCCAGATAGCGGTTGCCGTCGGTATCGTACAGCCAGGAACCTTCACCACGTTCAAAGGCGACTGAGAGCCGGTTGAAAACGTTCATCAATGGCTGGGTTGCCATGGGGCATCTCCCTACAACGCAAAAAGGCAGCCTTGGCTGCCGATAAAAGAAACATTCTATGGGGCGCAAGGGCGTTTGGCAATTGAATAGACCTTAACCTGGATCAGGCAGGCGACACTTTGATTGAAAAATCAAGCCTTGGCCCCAACAATATAAGGAGAGAAGCCGCAGAATTCAGTTAAGTTGAGTGAAATGCTGGGGTATATGTTAGAATGTCCGCTGGCTCGGACCCAAGATTTGAACTAAAAGGTGTATCCATGAGTGTAGTTGAAAACATCAAGGAGCAGATCGAGAACAACGCGATCCTGCTGTATATGAAAGGCACGCCCCGTTTCCCGCAGTGTGGCTTCTCTTCCCGTGCGGTTGAAGCCGTGATGTCCTGTGGCGAGCGTTTTGCCTTCGTCAACATTCTGGAAAACCCGGATATCCGTGCCGAGCTGCCCAAGTATGCCAACTGGCCGACCTTCCCCCAGCTGTGGATCAACGGCGAACTGGTCGGTGGCTGCGATATCATTTGCGACATGGCCGCCAGTGGCGAGCTGAAGGAAATGATTGAGGCTGCGGCCAAGGACGATGAAAGCGCCTGAGGCCAGCATCGTGACGGAATAAAAAAACGCGCTCAATGAGCGCGTTTTTTTGTGGCTTGCCCGCGCTGTTTATTCGCGGGTATCCAGCACCATGTCCCAGCCGCCCATGTCCTTCCAGCGGTTGACGATGGCGCAAAAAAGCTCGGCCGTTTTCATGGTGTCGTACAGGGCTGAGTGCGCCTGTTCATTGTCAAAGTCGATACCGGCGATATCACAGGCCTTGGCCAGTACGGTCTGCCCATAGGCGAGGCCTGCCAAGGAAACGGTGTCGAAGGTCGAAAACGGGTGGAAAGGGTTGCGCTTGCTGTCGCAACGTTCCGCCGCGCTGGAAACAAAGCTGTGGTCGAAGTTGGCGTTGTGGCCAACCAGAACAGCACGTTTGCAGCCGTGAGACTTGATCGATTTCCGGATTGGCTTGAAAATCGTCTCCAGCGCTTCTTTCTCGCTGACCGCATTGCGCGCTGGGTCATCAGGGTCGATGCCGGTGAAGGCCAGTGCCGAGGGCTCAAGGTTAGCGCCGGGGAAGGGTTTTACGTTGGCGTCGTAGCTCTGATCGATCATCAGGTAGCCATTCTCGTCCATGGTGAGCGTAACCGCAGCGATTTCGAGCAGGGCGTCGGTGCGCGGATTGAAACCGGCTGTTTCGACGTCGACGACTACGGGCAGAAAGCCGCGAAAGCGGTCAGCCATGGGGTTGGGAGAGCCATGATGATGAGCCACAAAAATCCTTACTTGCAAGTTGTAAATGACCGCAGGCATTCTAACAGCCTGACTACGGGGGTCAAAACGGCAGTTTAAAGGACTGCTGCCTTTGGCCGATAGTTTCTGTACCACCAAGCCCACCGGGAGACACGATCCTTGATTTTGCGCTGTTCCGCACTGCTGATGCTGTTGATGCTGCTGCCGGTGTCGGCCCAGGCCGTGGTCTTTCGTGCCTCCATCGACGAGTCGGTGTGGGAAATGGAAACCTCCCGCTTTTTCTGCCGCCTCAGTCAGGCGGTGCCGGCGTTTGGTCGTGCCGTATTTGAGCACGAGGCGGGGGAGCGGCTGCGTTTTGAATTGCGGCCCACGCAAAAATATCAGCTTGATGGTGAAGCCCGTCTGATTGCGCGCGCCTCGCCCTGGCAGCCCGGTGTCGCACCGGTCAATCTGGGGCGTGTTGAAATCAGTGCGGAAAGCGGGGGCTTCAGTCTCGGCAGTGAGCTGGCCAACGCCATGCTGGTGGCGCTGCACAAGGGGATGACGCCGACCTTTGCCAGTGATGAATGGTTTGATACCAATGAGCCGGTGGAAGTCGGCATTTCGGCAGCCAACTTCCAGTCCGCCTACGATGATTACCTGGGCTGTCTGACGACCCTGTTGCCGGTGAATTACCGTCAGGTGGCACGCACTGCTGTACTCTTTCCATCTGCGGCCTGGCGCCTGTCAGATGCTACCCGTGAGCGTCTGGGTCTGATTGCGCTCTATGTGAAAACCGATGACAGCGTGAAGTCGATTTATGTGGATGGCCACTCCGATAACTACGGCCGCCGTCTGCTTAACCGTGACCTTTCCAAGAAGCGTGCCGAAGAGGTTACCCGTTATCTGGTCAGTCAGGGGATTCCCGAAGACATGATTACGACCCGTTATCACGGTGAGCGTTATCCGGTGGTGCCCAATACCAGCGCGGAAAACAGGGCGCGCAACCGTCGCGTGGCCATCCGCCTGGAGCGTGAGTAGCAAAGTTCAGTGCGGCAATGCTTTCTGTTATAGTATGCCGCAATTGTGCCGAGTGAATTTTCCTGGCCGGGTGTGCGTTCTGTCATCCGGCGCTTTGTTTCTGGAGCAGCAACATGTCCGATATTAAAAAGGTCGTTCTGGCGTATTCAGGCGGTCTGGATACTTCTGTAATCGTGCGCTGGTTGCAGGACACCTACAACTGCGAAGTGGTGACCTTCACAGCCGACCTGGGTCAGGGTGAAGAAGTTGAACCTGCGCGTGCCAAGGCTGAAGCCCTGGGCGTTAAGGAAATCTACATCGAAGACCTGCGCGAAGAGTTTGTGCGTGACTTCGTTTTCCCGATGTTCCGTGCCAACACCATCTATGAAGGTGAGTACCTGCTCGGCACGTCTATCGCGCGTCCGCTCATTGCCAAGCGTCTGATTGAAATCGCCAACGAAACTGGTGCCGATGCCATCTCCCACGGTGCGACCGGCAAGGGTAACGACCAGGTACGTTTCGAGCTGGGTGCCTACGCGCTGAAGCCGGGCGTCAAAGTGATCGCGCCCTGGCGTGAATGGGATCTGACGTCCCGTGAAACCCTGATGGCGTACTGCGAAGAGCGTGATATCCCGGTTGATTTCAGCTCCAGCAAGAAGAAGTCTCCGTACTCCATGGATGCCAACCTGCTGCACATCTCCTACGAAGGCGGCATTCTGGAAGATCCCTGGGCGGAAGCTGAAGAAGACATGTGGCGCTGGAGCGTCAGCCCGGAGCAGGCTCCGGATGAGCCGACCTACCTGGATCTGACCTACCGCAAGGGCGATATCGTTGCCATCGACGGCAAGGAAATGACGCCGGCAACTGTGCTGGAATACCTGAACAAGGTGGGTGGTGCCAACGGCGTTGGTCGTCTGGATATCGTCGAAAACCGTTTCGTCGGCATGAAGTCCCGTGGCTGCTACGAGACGCCGGGGGGCACTATCATGCTCAAGGCGCACCGTGCCATTGAGTCCCTGACTCTGGACCGTGAAGCCGCTCACCTGAAAGACGAACTGATGCCGCGTTACGCCAAGGTTATCTACAACGGCTTCTGGTGGTCTGAAGAGCGCAAGATGCTCCAACAGATGATCGACTTCAGCCAGCGTAACGTAAACGGCGAAGTACGCGTCAAGCTGTACAAGGGTGCTGTGACTGCTGTAGGTCGTCGTTCCGAAGACAGCCTGTTTGACGAAAGCATTGCAACCTTTGAAGACGATGCCGGCTCTTACGATCAGAAAGATGCTGAAGGCTTTATCAAGCTGAACGCCCTGCGCATGCGTATCGCTGCCAGCAAGGGTCGTAACCTGCTTGAAGACTGATCCCTAGTCGATCAGTACGTGATAAAGGCCATGTCGGCAATGCCGGCGTGGCCTTTTTCGTGCCTGTATAAGCTAAGCTGCTGTTGCGGCGTGGCTTTTGCCTCTTCAGGAATGCTCGTGCTATGTTCCGGTATCAACCGGTTAGTGTAGGCCTATGGATACTCTTTTCTCAGGCAAGTCGGCCCTGATTCTCGACAGTCATCTGGATGACCTCCAGCGGCTGCGTGAGATTCTGTCCGGCTTAGGGGTCAAGGACGTAATGGTTGCGTCCTCGGTCAATATGGCGCTGTCCATCTTGCGTGAACAGCCCGTAGACCTGTGCTTCATGATCTATGATCTGGGCAAGGGGGAGAAGAACGGTCTGCAGGTGCTGCATGAGTCCCAGGCCGAGGGTATTCACCGCTTCACCACCAGTTATGTGCTGGTATCGTCGCCGGAAACTTCAGAATTTCTGTTTGGTTCGCTTGAGTACTCCCCGGATCTCTGTATCAGCAAACCCTATGACTCCGCGCGTATTCGATTGAGTCTTGAAAAGCTGCTGCGTCTGAAGCATACCCTGCAACCTCTTTATGAGCTGATGGATCAGCAAAAGTGGGTGGAAGCGCTGGCCTTGTGTGACCGCAATCTGGAGTTCTATCCGGCCCTGAAGGTTTTCCTGCTGCGTCTCAAGGGCATCATGCTGCTGCGTCTGGAGCACTATCAGGCTGCTGCCGAGCTGTTTAACCAGATGCTGGAAATGCGTGATCAGCACTGGATGCGGGTTGGGCTGGGCGTGGCAGCCTATCGCCAGGGTCAGTTCGACCTTGCCCAGCAAAGTCTTAATTCGGTGATTAATCACAACCAGCTGAGTCTGGATGCCTTCAACTGGCTGGCCCGCCTGTATCGGCTTCAGGGCGAGTGGGGGCAGTCCATGTCACTGTTGCGCAAATCGGTCATGCTGCAGCCTTCGGTAGCCGTGTTGCAGGCAGAGCTGGGCAATGTGGCAGCACGTCTGCAGGACTGGCGCATAGCGGTTGATGCCTTTCGTGCGGCAGTGCGTTATGGCCGCTATTCCGCATATCAGCATCCCGATTACTACTTCGCACTGGCACGCAGCCTCTGTGAATACATGGAAGGGCAGCAGGGCAGTTTTGCCCAGGATAGTGAGCGTGACGCACTGCTGACGCTGGAGCAGGCGGTGAATGACTTCCGCCAGGACCCGGTGGCGCTATTCCGCTCACGCCTGCTGCAACATGACATTCTCAGACGTGTTGGGCAAAACCAGCGGGCAGAGCAGGCTGCCAGGGATACAATGGCGCTGTTTGAATCACTGCCGCTGGATGAACAGGCGCTTTGGGTGGATCAGCTTACCGATGGTCTGGAACGTTCGGCCATGGCGGGGTCTGTGAGTGCCTTGCGTCAGGAGCTGACGCGTAAAATGGTGAGTATCGACTGGGCGCGAAATAACCTGTCCGGGATGATGTACTTTCGCAAGGGCGAAGTGCTCAAGGCGCGCAACGCTTTTGTTGAAGCACATCGAGGGCAGCCGGAAAATGCCAGCATAGGTCTGAATCTGGTTCAGGCAGACCTGGAACTGATGCGTCGTGGGCAATCAGACGACCTTGCAGAGTCCCTGCGCCGCTGTGATGACAGCCTCTTCGGCATTCAGTATGCCGCTCTGTCTCCTCGCCAGCAGCAGCGTCATCAGGGCTTGGCTGATCGCCTGTCCGAACTGCTGTCGCAACAGCCGATGCATCAGAACAACTGATCTTCTTCCCGCAAAAACAGCTCGTCGCTGACTTCGTTACTTTCTTTTCCCATTTCTTCTTCACCACCGGCCAGGGTACGGGCAACCTTTCGGCTCAAGAGTTTGCGCTGGGCTTCCGGTGGCAGGTCGGTAAAGCGAATCACCTGGCGTTCGGTCAGGGTGTCAATCAGGTCTTCCAGAATACGGATGGTGGATAGATCCGAGTCTTCCAGGTAATCCGTTGCACTGCTGACGGTTGAGGCATCCAGAGAGAGAAAGCCGAGTACGTCCGGGTCGGCAGCAGAAACGGGGATGGCGCCAGGGATGTTACGGTCGGTTAATGCGGTGATATTGCCGTCATTATCTTTAAGTGCATATAGCATGGGAAAAAACCTGGTCTAAGCTGGTTGTAGAGAAGTGTAGTCAGAGACGCCTCTAAAGTAACCGTAAAAGAACTTTGATTGAATTCAAACACTTGTTAGAGTGTGTTTTTTATCTGGATTAACGGCATGGATGTTGAACAGGACCCGCTACTCAGCTGTCTTGTATGGCTGACAAAACATAATAAACGCCCGGTGTCCGCACAGGTTTTAACGGACGGTCTGCCCTTGGTGGACGGTCGACTTACGCCCAAGCTCTTCTTGAATGCGGCTGCGCGTGGTGGTTTTGCTGCCAAGCTGGCTGAGCGACGTCTCGATCATATTTCCGAACTGCTGCTGCCAGTGGTCCTGCTGCTGGAAGATGAACGTGCCTGTATCCTGCAATCGCTGGATCTTGAGGCCAAGGAAGCCGAAATTATCGAGCCTGAGAGCGGCGGCCTGGTGCGCATGTCGCTGGAAAAGCTCAAACAGGCCTATACAGGGCATGTTATTTTTGTTCGGCCTGAGTATAAAATGGGTGACCGTTCACGGCGCGAATATGATGACCGTGACGGACACTGGTTCTGGAGCACCATCTGGCGCTCGGCCCGCATCTACCGCGACGTTATCCTTGCCTCCCTCCTGATCAACCTGTTCGTGCTCGCCAACCCCCTGTTCGTGATGAACGTATATGACCGGGTTGTGCCTAACCATGCTGAAGAAACCCTCTGGGTGCTGGCGGCCGGGGTATTGGTGGTCTACCTGTTCGATTTCGGTTTGAAGTTATTGCGGGCCTATTTCATCGAAGTGGCCGGTAAGAAATCCGATGTGCTGCTGTCATCGCGGCTGTTCGAAAAGGTGATGGGCACACGCTATGACTCAATGCCCAATTCGGTCGGTGCCTTCGCCAGCAACTTGCGTGAATTCGACAGCATCCGTAATTTCCTCAGCTCTACCACCAACACCGTGCTGATCGACATCCCGTTCATGGTGCTGTTCCTGCTGGTGATCAGCTGGATTGGCGGGCCTTTGGTGGTGGTTCCGGCAGCGGCGATCCCCATTATTCTGATCTATGCATTGATGGTCCGGCCCTCACTGCGCCGCTCCATCGAGCGCACCTTCAGTTCCACCGCCCAGAAAAACGGTACTCTGGTCGAGTCGCTGACCGCGATGGAAACCCTTAAAACCCAGCGTGCCGCCAGCCCCATGCAGGAGCGCTGGGAGGAATCGGTGGGGTATATCGCCCGCTGGGGGCTGCGCTCCCGCATGCTGTCCTCGTCCGTGGTCAATGTAGCCACCTTTGTGCAGCAGCTGGCCTCGGTCCTGCTGGTGATTTTCGGCGTCTACATGATCATGGATCAGACCCTCTCCATGGGTGGGTTGATTGCCTGTGTCATTCTCAGTGGCCGTGCCATTGCGCCACTGGCACAGGTGGCCAGCCTGATTGCCAACTATGAGCAGTCCCTGAAGGCGTTGAAAACGCTGGATGAAATCATGGCGTTGCCGGACGAGTTCGATGGCGAGCGCCGCTATATCCACCGTCCCGAATTGAAAGGTGCCATCGAGTTCAAGGAGGTGGATTTCACCTACCCGGGTACGGAGTACGGTGCCCTGCATAAGCTTTCCTTCCGACTGGAAGCGGGTGAAAAGGTCGCGCTGATAGGGCGTATAGGTTCCGGTAAAAGCAGTATTCAAAAACTGCTGTTGGGGCTGTACCAGCCATCTGATGGCGCCATCGAAATTGACGGCATCGACATGCAGCAAATTGCGCCCTCTGACTTGCGTCGCAGTGTGGGCTACGTGCCTCAGGACGTGATGCTGTTTGCCGGTACGGTACGTGACAACATCACTATCGGCCTGCCCCAGGCCAGCGATGAACAGATACTCCAGGCGGCGCGCCTGGCCGGTGTCGAGTCTTTTGTGAACAAACATCCCCTGGGCTTCGATATGCCGGTCGGCGAGCGCGGCAGTGCGCTATCCGGTGGCCAGCGACAGTCGGTGGCCCTGGCGCGCGCGCTGTTGCATGACCCCTCGATCATGGTGCTCGATGAGCCCAGCAACTCCATGGATAACGCCTCTGAAGATGCATTGCGGCGTCAGCTGAAAAGCTTCATGGGCGACAAGACGCTGCTGATGGTGACGCACAAGATGTCGCTGCTGGATCTGGCGGATCGACTGATTGTGGTCGATGCCGGGCGCATTCTGGCTGACGGTCCCAAGGACAGTGTGCTGGAAGCACTTAAACAGGGTCGTTTGCAGGTGAGGCGCTGAGGTTTATATGGCAAAGCAGAAACTGAAGCACTCGGAAGATATTCGCTACGCCTCCAGCATCAGTGAGGCCATGCTGGAGCAAACGCCGCGCGGTGCCAGCCTGTTGCTGTGGGCCGGTGCACTGTTCCTGGCGCTGGCCATTGCCTGGGCCAACTGGGCCAAGCTGGATGAGATTGCACGGGGTGAAGGTGAGATTATTCCTTCCCATCAGCTGCAGGTGGTGCAGAACCTGGAAGGGGGCATCATTGCTGACATTCTGGTACGCGAAGGCGAGCTGGTGGAGCAGGGAGATATCCTCATGCGCATTGAGGACAAGCGGTTTGCCAGCTCATTTATCGAAAACCAGGTGCGGCGCTGGGAGTTGAAGGCGCGTTCGGCCCGCCTGATGGCGGAGGCCGGTAATACCGAGTTTTCCGAACCCGAGGGCTTCCCGGAAGAATATGTCAGCCTGATCGAGCAGGAAAGACGCCTGTTTCAGGCCCGACAAAGCGAATTGCAGACTAACCTGTCAGTACTGGAACAGCAGCGTGAACAGCGTGAGCAGGAGCTGGTTGAGGCCAAGAGCAAAAGCGATCAGCTGAGGCGCAGCCTGGGGCTGCTGCTACGTGAAGTGCGCATCAGTGAACCGCTGGTAAAAGAGGGTGTGATTTCGGAAGTGGAACACTTGCGGCTGCGCCGTCAGGTGAATGATCTGCGTGGTGAGATCTCCTCAATTGAGTTGAGTGTGCCGCGTATCGAGTCGTCCATCAGCGAAATCAATCAGCGCATGGAAGAGATGGAGCTGCAGTTCCGCAACCGTGCCCGCAGTGAACTGAATGAAGTTGTACCCGAGCAGGTGCGTATGGAACAGGCACTGACCGGCATGCAGGACCGCATCAGCCGTACCGAAGTGCGGGCACCCATCAAGGGCACAGTAAAGCAGTTGATGATCAACACCATCGGCGGGGTGGTGAAGCCGGGTGACCCCCTGCTCAGCATCGTGCCACGGGGTGACAAGCTGCTGGTGGAGGCGCGAATCAAGCCTTCCGATATCGCCAACATCCGCCTGGAGCAGCCGGCAGTGGTGAAGGTGAGTGCGTACGACTTTGCCATCTATGGCGGCCTGGATGCGAAAGTGGTGTTTATTTCGCCGGGCACAATTATGGATCAGGAAGCCAAGGTGCCCTATTACCTGGTTCGCCTGGAAACGGAGCGTCCCTACCTGGGGACTCAGGAAGCACCTCTGCCTCTGATGGCCGGGATGACGGTGAGCGCGGATATCCTCACGGGTAAGAAGACCGTGATGCACTACCTGCTGAAGCCGATCAACCGAGCCAAGGAGCGGGCTCTCACGGAGCGATAACATGAGACTGTTGATTCAAGCTGAGCGGAGCGATCTGCAGCAGCGTTGGCAAGATGCCCTGTTACAGGCGGATGTCGAAATAGCGGTTGTGCCCTGTGGGACCCCGCCACAGCAAGACGATCTGGTGCTGGTGCACTGGAGTGCACTGTCGGGTGAGCAGCGCAATGCCCTGCTGGCCTGCGCCAAAACAAGTCGCCTGATCCTGCTGGTGGACCATCCCCTGCTGGATGAGGGGGAGGCGCTTTTGGCGCAGGGCATCTATGGTTACGCCAATACCTTTATACAGGTGAGTTTGTTGCCGGACGTTGTGAGCACGGTGGCTCATGGCGACCTTTGGATCTGGCCGGAGTTGATGCAACGCTTGCTTAAGCGGTTGTTGCAACGGCCAGCAACGCCCCAGCCGGATATTACTGAGTGGGGGTTGAGTCAGCGAGAGCAGGAGGTGCTTGCTGAACTGGGAGCGGGCAGGAGCAATAAATTGATTGCTCGCAAGCTCGATATTACGGAACGCACGGTCAAGGCTCATGTTAGTTCGATACTGGAAAAAGTGGGCGTGCATGACCGGGTTGAACTAATTTTGAAACTACGCGGTGCGCAACCGCCACAATGAGAGCGAACAGGAGCAGGGATATGAATGTTAAGCATTCCGTGTTGGGGCTGGCCATGGGACTGGCGTTTTCGGGCTGGGCAAGCGCTGCCTCGCTGCAGGAAGTAGTCGCCGAAAATATTGAACACAACCCGCAGGTACAGGAAGCCTTGCACAACTATGCGGCAACTGTGCAGGGTATCCGTCAGGCTAAAGCCGGTTACTACCCAACCATAGATGCCACTCTGGGCTATGGCTACGAGTGGACCGATAAGGAAAATGGTGTTGATGACGTTGAGCTGAACCGACGTGAAGCCCGTCTTAATCTGAATCAGATGATCTTTGATGGCTTTGCCACCAGCAGTGAAGTGGCTCGTCAGCAGGCACAATCGGCTTCCCGAGCCAGTGCATTGAAAGACCAGGCGCAGCAGTATGTGCTGAATGCCAGTCGTGCCTATCTGGAAGTGCAGCGTCGTGAGCAGTTGCTGACGTTGGCCAAGGAAAGCCTGTATAACCACGTTAAAATTTACGACCAGATCAAGCGTCGCTCGGAGTCGGGCATGGGCACGCTGGCTTCCATTCAACAGGCTGAGGGCCGTTTGGCACTGGCCGAAGTGAACATGCTGGTGGCAGAGAACAACCTGAGAGATGCCAAGGCTAGTTATATGCGTGTAGTCGGTCAGCCGGTGCCCGAGACGTTGGAGCCTTTTGACAGCAGTAGCCTGATGTTGCCGGCAACGGTTGAAGAGGCGGTCAGCAAAGGTCTGGCCATGCAGCCGGTGGCGGTATTGGCACAGGCTGATGTGGAAGAGGCAATGGCACAGCGGGATGCGGCCAAGAGCCGTATGTCACCGCGTCTGGACCTGGAAGTCGAACGTCGCTGGGACGAGGACATTGATGGGGTAGAAGGTCAGGACGAAGACCTGACGGCCATGCTGCGTCTGCGTTACAACATCTATAACGGTGGTGGTGACCAGGCCCGTATCCGTCAGACCGAGTACCAGATCGGTGAAGCCCAGGCGATTCAGCGTGATGCCCAGCGTCAGATCCGTGAAAGTGTGGAGCTGTCCTGGAACGCGTACGATACGCTCAAGCGTCAGTCCGAGTATCTGGAGCGCCATGTGATCTCCAGTGAAGATACGCGTAACTCCTACCAGAAGCAGTTCGATATCGGCCAGCGCTCACTGCTTGACCTGCTGGATACCGAAAACGAAGTGTTCTCGGCCAAAAACCAGCTGGCGGATGCCCGTGTTGATACGGAAATTGCCAAGCTGCGTATCCTGACCGGTACCGGTGAGCTGCTGGAAGCGATGGAGATTCCGCTGCCGGAGATCGACGAGCCGATGATCACCGAAGAAAGCCAGATGGAAATGGCCGATTCCGGTCAATAATTGCATCCTTCGGCGCGGGTAGCTTAAAATCCTGCGCCATCTGAGGCCTTTTAAAGGGTTGCCATCTGGGCAGCCCTTTTTTATTCACAGGACGCGCCAGGCATGAAATCACACAAAATACTGCAAGCGCCCATCCCGATGCGTTGGGTTGGTCCGATCAAGATCAGTGGTCACCTGGTGGACGAAAAACTGAGTGTGCCGCTGGCTACCTATGAGACGCCGCTCTGGCCGTCGGTGGGGCGTGGCGCACGGGTGTCCAACCTGACGGAAAAAGGCATCGTAACCACCGTGGTGGATGAGCGCATGACGCGCTCCATCCTGCTGGAAGCCGAGGATGCACTGGCCGCCCATCAGGCGCTGCAATCGATCAAGGCACGCCAGGATGACCTCAATCAGGTCGTAGCCACCAGCAGCCGCTTTGCCAAGCTGGTGGATATGCACAGCCAGATTGTGGGTAACCTTATCTACCTGCGCCTGGAGTTCACCACCGGTGATGCGTCCGGCCACAATATGGTGACCAACGCCGCCGACAAATTGATTCCCTGGATTCTGGCCGAATACCCGCAGCTGAGTTACAGCTCGATTTCGGCCAACTATTGCTCCGACAAAAAGGCGACTGCGGTCAACGGTATTTTGGGGCGTGGTAAATACGTGATCAGCGAAATCCTGATTCCCCGTGATGTGTGTGAGCGCCGTCTTAAAACCACCCCGGAAAAGGTGGTGGACCTGAATATCAAGAAGAACCTGATCGGTACCTTGATGGCGGGCGGTCTGCGCAGTGCCAACGCGCACTATGCCAACATGCTGCTGGCCTTCTATCTGGCCACAGGGCAGGATGCCGCCAACATCATCGAAGGTTCTCAGGGTGTGGTTCATGCTGAAGTCCGTGACGGTGATCTGTATTTTTCCTGCACCCTGCCTAACCTGATCATGGGGTCGGTGGGCAACGGCAAGGGCATCGACTTTGTCGAAGAAAACCTGAAGCAGCTGGGCTGCCGTGAAGAACGTGAGCCGGGTGAAAACGCCCGTCGCCTGGCGGCGATCTGTGCGGCCACCGTTCTCTGTGGTGAACTGTCACTGCTGGCGGCCCAGACCAATCCCGGTGAGTTGATGGAAGCCCATATCAAGCTGGAGCGTTCATGAGCGACCCGACTAACGAGCGCAAGATCGAGCATATCCGTGCCATCGAACGTGATCCGCTGACGGATCGCGATGGCCGCTGGTTTGATCGTATTCTGCTCACCAACCGGGCGCTGCCTGAGCTGGCGCTGGATGATATCGACCCCAGCGTGGACTTTCTTGGCAAGCGTCTCAGTTTCCCGCTGCTGATCTCTTCCATGACTGGCGGTGATCACGAGCTGGTGCGGACGATCAACACCAACCTGGCGAAAGCGGCCGAGCAGTGTGGCGTTGCCATGGCGGTGGGTTCCCAGCGTGTCATGTTCACCCATCCGGCTGCGGAAGCGAGCTTTGCCTTGCGCGAGCATGCACCGACTACGGTACTGATCGGTAACGTGGGGGGTGTGCAGCTCAATTACGGCTTTGATCTGGATAAGTGCCGTCGCGCGGTCGAGGTACTGGGGGCCGATGCGCTCTACTTCCATCTCAACCCGCTGCAGGAAGCCGTGCAGCCCGAGGGCGATACGGACTTCCGCGGCGTTGCCGACAAGATCGGTGCCATCCGCCGTGAGCTGGATGTTCCCGTATTGTTGAAAGAGGTGGGCGCTGGCCTGTCGGCGGCAGATATTGCACTTGGGCTGGAGCAGGGCGTGACCCACTTCGATCTGGCCGGTACCGGCGGCACATCCTGGAGTCGCATTGAACATCATCGACGTCATGATGAAAGCGATATCGGCGTGCGTTTCCAGGATTGGGGGCTGCCCACGCCGGTGGCATTGAAGCAGGCTGAGCCGTTTCTGGACCGTGCCACGCTGATCGCCAGCGGTGGTCTCAGAGATGGGATTGATATGGCCAAGTCTGTTATACTCGGCGCCTCGCTTTGCGGCATGGCAGCGCCGCTGCTACAGCCGGCAATGGAGTCGGCCGAGGCAGTGGTTGCGGTTATTGAACGACTGCGACGCGAATTTATTACTGCGATGTTTCTGCTCGGTACGCCTGACGTATCGGCATTGTTCCGAAACACTGCGCTTATTGTGGAAGAGCGTTGAGGACCCAGGTCACCTATGTCCGTTGGTATTGACGAAATCAGCTTTTACACCTCCAACTATTTTCTCGACCTGAAAACGCTGGCACAGGTTCAGGGGACGGACCCCGACAAGTACTACACCGGCATCGGGCAAGAGAAAATGGGCATGGCGGCACCGGATGAAGATGTGGTGACCATGGCTGCCAACGCGGCCCTGCCGCTGGTAGAAGGGAACGGCCGTGACCAGGTCAGCACTCTGATGTTCGCGACCGAAACCGGTATCGACCAGTCCAAGGCGGCCGGCATCTATGTGCATCGCCTGCTCGGACTGCGTGACAACTGCCGTGTGGTCGAGATGAAGCAGGCCTGTTACAGCGCCACCGCCGCCTTGCAGATGGCCTGTGCGCTGGTTGCCCGCAAGCCTGACAGCAAAGTTCTGGTGATCGCTTCCGACATTGCCCGCTACGATCTGGATACCCCCGGTGAAGCAACCCAGGGGTGTGGTGCCGTGGCGATGATGATCAGCGCCAACCCGCGCCTGGTCAGCATTGATCCTGAAGTGGGCAATTACACCGAAGACGTGATGGACTTCTGGCGTCCCAACTACCGTTCTACGGCACTGGTCGACGGCAAGTATTCCACCAAGATCTATCTCAAGGCGCTGAAAAAAGCCTGGGATCATTTCCGTGAAGTGAGCCCGCTGGATTTCAGCGACTTCTCGCATTTCTGCTACCACCTGCCGTTCAGCCGTATGGCGCAAAAAGCTCATCAGCAGCTGGTGCGTCATACCAAGGCGGGTTTGAGTGCAGAGGAGCAGGAACGCCAGATCAACAAGACGCTGATGTACAACCGTACCATTGGTAACAGCTACACGGCGTCCATGTATATCGGCCTGACTTCGTTGCTGGAAAATACCGACGCCGACCTGTCAGGTAAGCGTATTGGTTTCTTCAGCTATGGTTCCGGCTGTGTAGGCGAGTTTTTCTCCGGCACGGTTGTACCGGGCTATCGTGATGCACTGCATCTGCAACGTCACCGTGACATGCTGGCGGCGCGTCAGGAGATCAGTCACGACGAATACCTGCAGCTGTACCGAAATCAGATACCGGACGATGGCGGCGAACACCGCTTTGACGAAGGCACCACAGGCCACTTCCGTCTGGCCGGTATCAGCCATCACAAACGCGAATACGTGCCACGCTGATGCCCACCGCCTGCGCGCCGGGGAAAATCATCCTCAGCGGTGAACATGCGGTGGTCTACGGTTCACCGGCTCTGGCCCTGGCGGTGGACCGTCACATGCGGATCCACTACCGCCCCGACCGTCTGCCACGCCTGAGCTGGCACACCCAGGAACGTACCCATGTGCTGGGGCTGGATAAACTCGCCAGCCTGCGCCGTCGCCTCGATAATCACTTTGAACGCTACCTGCGTGGCGAATTACCCATTACCCGCATCCTGCAGAAACCCGCAGAGCTGGCGTTTTATGCGGTGGATATGGCACGGGTTCTGTCCGGTCTGGACGTACGCCCCCAGGGCAGTTTGAGCATCGATTCCGATATTCCCATCGGTGCCGGCATGGGCTCCTCGGCAGCCCTGATTGCCGCTTTGCTGAAGCTGTTTGGCCACTTTGATGACCGAGACGAGCTGATTCGTCAGGTACGCCATTGTGAGCGCCTGCAACATGGCCGTGGCAGTATTATTGATGCGGCTGCAGTCTGTTCCGGTGGTGCGGTGCGGGTGCAGGGCGAGCAGGTCGAATCTCTGGCCTTGCCGGAACAGGGGCTGGGGGACGGCTTTTACTGGCTGTTTACCGGTACCCCCGCGTCCAGCACAGGAGCCTGTGTGGATCAGGTACGCCGAAACTTTGCGGACTCGCCAATCTGGGGTGAGTTCCGTGATGTCACTGAAGCCTTTGAGTCTGCATTGATGCAGGGTGAAAGCCTGCTGGAGCCTATCCGTGCTAACCACCGTTTGCTGACCCGTATAGGAGTGGTGCCGGCGCCTTTGCAGCGCCTGGCCGAGCAGGTGGAACAGGCGGGTGGCGCAGCCAAGGTCTGTGGTGCTGGCGCTGTATCCGGTGACCAGGGTGGATTGATGCTGTTGCTGCTGCCGTCCGGCATGACGCCGGCCCAGTTGTCGCTGCAGCCGGACTGGCACTGGGGTGTTTTGAAAGAGGATAAACAAGGTGTCCGCATACTCGAGGATTGAGGTAAGTGCGCCCGGCAGCCTGATGTTGATGGGCGAGCATGCGGTGTTGTTTGGTGAGTTGGCACTGGCCTGCGCCGTGGATGCACGTTTGAGCGTCAGCCTCACCCCGCGCCCTGATCGTCTGGTCAAGATTGACAGTGAGCTGGGGCAGTACACGGGCTCACTGGACTCGCTTGAATCCATGTCGGAACTGGCGTTTGTGCTGGCCGTTGTCGAACGCTATCAACCCTATTTGGCCACAGGCTTTGAGCTGTCTATTCGCTCCGGTTTTTCCCATACCGTCGGCCTGGGCTCGTCCGCGGCGGTCACCGCTGCAACCACCGCTGCGCTGGCAGCCTATGCCAGTCAGAGCACAGCGCCTTCTGATCTGTTTGATACCGCCCTGGCTGCAGTACACCAGGTGCAGAAGGGGCGTGGCTCCGGCACTGACTTGGCGGCCAGCATCCATGGCGGTGTGATCGCCTACCGTGTGCAGCCGCGTGAAATACGTCCGCTGGCTGGCCTGCCTTCCATTTCGCTCTACTATAGTGGTTACAAGATGAAGACCCCGGATGTGTTGCAACTGGTGGAGCAAAAAGCGGCTCGCCAGCCTGCACTCTACGCCGAGTTGTATCGCCTGATGGGGCAAACCTGTCTGGCGGCCGAACGGGCTGTGGATAACTGGGACTGGCAGGCACTGGGTGAACTGATGAATATCTACCAGGGACTGATGGACGCGCTGGGGGTTTGCGATGCGACCCTGGCTGAGATGATCCATCGCCTGCGCGCTGAAGCCGGCGTGCAAGGGGTGAAAATTTCCGGGTCAGGCCTGGGGGATTGTGTACTGGCGCTGGGGCAGGTCAATGCGGAGCTGCCCTGGCAGTCGATTCCGGTTCAGGTAGCGGCAACAGGGGTGGAGATCCGTTATGAAAAAGACTGAGGTGATTGAGCGTCTACTGCCGAAGGTAACGGCGGCTTCGGCCTCTGTGGAGCACTTTGCGCCCAGCAATATCGCCCTGTGCAAATACTGGGGCAAGCGGGATCAGGCACTCAACCTGCCGGTCAATGCATCCCTGTCCATCTCGCTGGATTATCTGGGCAGTTTTACCCGCGTGGAACCGGTCGAAAATGGCGTCGACGAGGTCTGGCTGAATGGCCACCAGCTGCTGCCGAGCAGCCGCTTCAGCCAGAAAGTCAGCGCCTTTATTGACCTGTTTCGCCGTGATCAGGACCTGCACTTCAAGGTCGATACCCGCAATAATATTCCGACTGCGGCAGGGCTTGCCTCTTCGGCATCAGGCTTTGCCGCCCTGACGCTGGCCATGAATGATGCTCTGGCGCTGGATCTGCCACCGGAGCACCTTTCCGTTATGGCACGTATGGGCAGCGGCAGCGCCTGCCGCTCCCTTTTTACCGGCTTTGTCGAGTGGGAGATGGGTGTGCGCGAAGATGGTCTGGACAGTCATGGCGTGCAACTGGAGCAGACCTGGCCCGGCTTCTGTATCGGGCTGGTGGAGATTGACGCCGGTGAAAAAGCCACCGACTCCCGCTCCGGCATGCAGCGTACGGTGGAAACCGCACATCTGTACCAGAGCTGGCCACTGCAGGCGGCAGCGGATTTGAGCAAGCTGCAGCAGGCCATTGCCGAACGTGATTTTGAGCTGCTGGGCCAGACGGCCGAGCAGAATGCCCTGTCCATGCATGCCACCATGATCGCCTCCTGGCCGCCGCTGTTGTACTGGCAGCCGGAATCCGTGGCAGCGATGCAAAAAGTTTGGCAGCTGCGTGCCCAGGGCATGCAGGTCTACTTCACCATGGATGCCGGCCCCAACCTTAAATTGTTGTTCCAGCAACACGATCGTGCCGAGTTGCTGCAGCATTTCCCTACCCTGGAAACCGTCGAGCCCTTCGGTAACTGATGGCGGCGCTGGTCGGCCTGCCGCTGACACGGCGCCAGCGGGACGTCGATGGCCGTCTGCAACTGAGCTACTGGCTGCGCACGGCAGAAGGGGCCGAGGAAGTATTGATTGACGGCGAGCAGTCGGTGGCTTTCATCAGGTCCGACGATTGCGCTGCCGCGGAGCCCCTGATTAGCGACCTCAAAGGGTGCTCTCTGCGCCCACTCTCCCTGCAATCACTGGCTCATGAACCGGTTTCAGGCCTCTACGCCAGTAACCTGGCCGACTGGCATGAGGCATTGGGCCGTCTGCAGCAGGCCGGTATCGGCCTGATGGAAGAAGATATTCGTGCGGTGGATCGATACCTGATCGAGCGGGGCATCTTCGCCGGGGCCCGGGTTGTCCAGAGTCAGACTGTGGACGGGGGAGCGTCCTCCACCTGCGCCAACACCCGGCTGGTGCGTGATGATTTCATTCCCGGTCTGCGCATGTTGTCGCTGGATATCGAAACCACTCTCAGAGCCGACCGCATTCTATCCATAGCTCTCCAATGTGGTGATCAGGAAGTAGTGCTGTTTAATGGCCCGATAGCGGCTGGCGAGCAGATCCTGCCCTGTGCCGGTGAGCGCGCCCTGTTACAGGCGCTGATGCAGCAGGTGCGGAGCATGGACCCGGATCTGCTGATCGGCTGGAATGTGATCGGCTTTGACCTGCGAGTGCTGGAACAGCGTGCGCGCACACTGGGGATCAGGCTCTGTCTGGGCCGAGATGATCAACCCTTGCGGGTTGAGCAGTCCCAGACCGGGCGCTGGTTTGCCCGCCTGAACGGACGTCTGGTGCTGGATGGTATCGATACCCTCAAGGGCGCCACCTGGCACTTCGAACGTTATGGACTGGAGTTTGTTGCCCGCGAATTACTCGGGCGTGGCAAGCTTATTCACAACCCCAGTGACCGTGGTGAAGAGATCCAGCGTCTGTATCGGGAAGAGCCACTGGCACTGGCGCGCTACAACCTGGAAGACTGCCATCTGGTAACCGATATTTTCCACAAGGCCGAGCTGGTGCCCTACCTGCTGCAGCGGGCACGATTGACCGGGCTGGCGCTGGATAAGGTAGGTGGCTCCTCCCAGGCGTTTGATAACCTCTATCTGCCTCGCCTGCACCGTGCCGGCTATGTGGCCCCGGAGTACGCATCGGGGCAGGGTGATCTTGAGGTGCCGGGTGGTTTTGTCATGGACTCGCGACCGGGGTTATACCGCCATGTGCTGGTGCTGGATTTCAAAAGCCTGTACCCCAGCATTATCCGCAGTTTTCAGATCGATCCCCTGGGGCTGGCACTGGGCACGCGCGGCGATGCCCCTTCCGAGGCACTGGTGCCGGGCTTTCACCACGCCATCTTTGATCGTCGCCATGCACTCTTGCCTCGTATTATCGAGCGGCTGTGGCAGGCGCGTGATCAGGCCAAACAGGACGGCAACTCGGCATTGTCGCAGGCGATCAAGATCCAGATGAACGCCTGTTACGGCGTACTGGGCTCGAAAGTCTGCCGCTTCTTTGATCAACGTTTGTCAGGCTCCATCACCCTGCGTGGCCATCAGATACTGCAGCAGACCGCCGAGCATATCGAAGCGACCTGGGGCCATACCGTGATCTATGGTGATACCGATTCCGTGTTTGTCTGGCTGGGCGATGACTGGCCCGATACCAGCCGGGATACCCATGCCTATGGTGAGCAGCTGGCCCGGGAGCTGAATCAGTGGTGGCGTACTCAGTTGCGAGAGCGCTTTGATCTGGACTCGGCGCTGGAGCTGCAATACGAAGCACACTACAGCCGTTTTCTGATGCCGCGCATGCGCCACTCCGAAAAAGGCAGCAAGAAACGCTACGCCGGCCTCAAGCGGGACAGCGACGGGGAGCAGCTGGTGTTTCGCGGGCTGGAATCGGTGCGTACCGACTGGACGCCACTGGCACGCCAGTTTCAGCAGGAGCTCTATGCGCTGATTTTCCATGATGAGCCCTGGCACGCCATGCTCAAGCAGCGGGTAGAGGCTGTCTTTGCCGGTCAGCATGATGCCGAGCTGGTCTACCGTCGTCGTATCCGCCAGCCACTGGAAGCCTACACGCGCAACCGGCCGCCCCACGTGCGTGCCGCCCAGCAATTGGAAAACCACCGCCGCGAACAGGGCCTGCCGTCATATTATGCCGTGGGGGACAGCGTGGCCTACCTGATGACAGTAAACGGCCCGGAGCCTGAAGAGCTGTTGCGCTCGCCCATCGATTATCAGCATTATGTGGATAAGCAATTGCTGCCGGTAGCGGATAGTATTCTGCCGTTTCTCGGCGAATCCTTTGCCAAACTGGTGGCGCCTCAGATCGATCTGTTTTGATCGTCATCCAACGTCAGGGAGCAAAACCACCCTTTGGGTGGTCTCAGGGATAAAGAGCGCAGGAAACCACTATGGCTGAACATCAGGACCCCGATCAGAATCGCCGCAGCCTCGCCAAAGGCATGCACTACATGACCTGGATCGT
Source organism: Marinobacterium stanieri (assembly GCF_900155945.1). Taxonomy (GTDB): domain Bacteria; phylum Pseudomonadota; class Gammaproteobacteria; order Pseudomonadales; family Balneatricaceae; genus Marinobacterium; species Marinobacterium stanieri. Next base: position 854,672 of record NZ_FTMN01000001.1, on the reverse strand, counting down.
GCTGCTGGCACTGTTGGCGGTATTCTTTAGCGATTATATAGCCGATCGCCGTAACCCCAACCGTGATCTCAACATGGCGGCGACCCTGGGTGGGGAAGTGGTGCTGGATCGCAACCGCAGTGGGCACTATGTGGCGCCCGGGCAGATCAATGGCCAGACCGTTACCTTTCTACTTGATACCGGCGCCACCCGCGTCAGCGTGCCTGAATCGCTGGCCAGCGATCTGGGACTGGAGCGCGGACGCGAGCAAAAAACCATGACCGCCAACGGGGTCATCAGCGTATACGCGACCCAGCTCGACAGCGTCCGTCTGGGCGGTATCGAGTTGCGCAATGTACAGGCGAGCATCAACCCCTTTATGCCGGACGATACCGTGCTGCTGGGCATGAGCTTCATGCAGCATCTGGAATTGATGCAGCGTGATGGACAGCTGACCCTCAGAGTACCGGAAGGCTGAACCCTTAAGCCGGCTCAGCCTTGTTGATAATCCGGGTTACTGCTGCAGACTCACTGTTGCAGAAAGAAAGGCTCTTCGCGGGATTCCAGCCATTCCCGAGCCTGGGCTTCGGTGGTGCCAAAGAATACAACTCGCGGTGTTGTGCTGCGGTGGCCATGCTTGGGAAGGTCGGTACGCAATACCCACCAGCTGGATGCGCTGACCTGTTTCAGGGTGAGCAGATGATCGGCATGAACATGGTTGTTGTAAACGGTCATAACAGGGTCTCGAAATAAATCAGGTTCGTCTTTAATGGGCAGGGCCGCAGCAGCGCGTGCTGCGACCGGGGTGTTTTTCAATCAAAGCAGGTCAGCTACTGCTGGACAGAGCCTTCAGCTCACTGGCCGCTACACTGAACAGCGCAATATCGCCTTCCAGTCCACGGATTTCCTTGCACAGTTGTTGCCAACGCTCCAGTAGCACGGCGTTGCGTGTTTGCCAGCTATCCAGAGCCGGACTGTCCGTGTTGCTCAGCAGTTGCTGGCAGATTGCCAGCGGGCTGCTGGCAAGCAGGTCTTCCAGACCCTCAATCGCCAACGCCTGCCAGTGCGTTTCGGCCGTGTAGGCTCCCAGCGCTGCGGCAAACGCCGGCAGCTCCAGGCGGTGAATCAGGTCAAAATAGAGCTGAGCCGTGCGCTCAAGGCTCTGCTGGCTCTGGTTGGCCACAACCGCGATTCCCAGCAGCTGGTCGCGCAATTCGATCGCCGCCAGCTCGATAGCCGTCTGGGGTTCGATGCCGGCCGCCTGCAGTGCGGTCAGGGTGTCACAGCCTTCCAGGCCCGGCAGCTGGTCACGCAGCTTTGGCAACAGGGCCAGCAGTGCGTCCATGCCTGCACCATAGTCCTGTACCAGCTCGGCGGTACTGCGGCCTGCCGTGTTTTGACGCAGGAACCAGCGTGTGGCACGGCGCATCAGTTGTACGGTGCTGGCACGCATCTGCTGCTGCAGCTCCGGCGCTACCCGGCTGCCCAGTTCACCAATCTGCTGCCACAGGCTGGATACACTGAGGCTGTCGCGGGCAGAGATCCAGGCGCGCACGATGTCGGCCGCATCGGCACCGGTGCTCTGCTGCAGCTCGTCAACAAAGGTGATGCCCATCTGGTTGACCAGGGCGTTCGCCAGCTGGGTGGCCAGAATTTCGCGGCGCAGGCGATGCTGATGCAGTGCCTCGGGATAGGCGGCGCGCAGCTTGGGCGGGAAGGCGGTCAGCAAGGTTGCGCGGATATGCTCATCGTCGATCAATGACGACTCAATCAGGGCTTCCTTAAGGCGTGACTTGCTGTAGGAGATCAGCACCGACAGCTCCGGTCGGGTCAGCAGCTCACCCTGAGCCTTGCGGGCATCCAGCTCGGCATCGTCCGGCAGGAATTCCAGCGCACGATCCAGACGACCACTTTGCTCCAGTGTATGGATCAGACGAATGTAGGTATCCGGGGCCTGGCGGCAGTGATGCTCGGCATGGCTGATCGCCAGCGCCTGATCACGGTTGTTCTGCAGCACCAGCTCGGCAACCTCGTCGGTCATCTCCTTGAGCAACTGGTTACGCTGCTTCAGGGTCAGATCACCCTCGGCAACCACTTCGTTGAGCAGGATCTTGATATTGACCTCGTGGTCGGAGCAGTCCACACCGCCGGCGTTATCGATAAAGTCGGTATTGGCGCGGCCACCCTGACGGCAGAACTCGATACGGCCCAGCTGAGTGGCGCCCAGGTTGCCGCCTTCGCCGAACACGCGGCAACGCAGTTCTTGGCCATCCACACGCAGGGGATCACTGGCCTTGTCGCCCGCATCGGCATGGCTCTCATGGCTGGCCTTGATGTAGGTGCCGATACCGCCATTCCAGATCAGGTCCACCGGTGCCTTGAGCAGGGCACGGATCAGCTCGTTGGGAGACAGGCGCTCGGCATCGATCTGCAGGCGTTCACGCAGTTCGGGGCTGATCGGAATCCATTTGGCCGAGCGGGAGAAAACGCCGCCGCCGTTGGAGATCAAATCCTTGTTGTAGTCTTCCCAGCTGGAGCGGGGCAGGTTGAACAGGCGCTGACGTTCGGCGTAGCTGCTGGCGGCATCCGGGTTCGGATCCAGGAAGATATGCATATGGTTAAACGCCGCGACCAGACGAATGTGCTCCGACAGCAGCATGCCGTTACCGAACACATCGCCAGCCATGTCACCGATACCGATGACGGTAAAGTCTTCGCTCTGGGTATCCAGGCCCTGTTCGCTGAAGTGCAGCTTGACCGATTCCCAGGCACCGCGGGCGGTGATGCCCATGCCCTTGTGGTCGTAACCCTGGGAACCGCCGGAGGCAAAAGCGTCGCCGAGCCAGAAGTTGCGTTCGGCCGCGATGCCGTTGGCAATATCGGAGAAGGTCGCCGTGCCCTTGTCGGCCGCGACTACCAGGTAGGGATCGTCGTCATCGTGACGCACCACATCGGCAGGCGGTACCAGCGCACCGGCTTCAAGGTTATCGGTGATATCCAGCAGCGCACTGATGAATATCTTGTAGCAGGCCACGCCTTCAGCCTGGATCTCTTCGCGGCTGCCATTGATCGGCAGCTGCTTGGCAACAAAACCGCCCTTGGCACCCAGCGGCACGATGACGGCGTTCTTCACCTGTTGTGCCTTGACCAGACCCAGTACTTCGGTGCGGTAGTCTTCCAGTCGGTCTGACCAGCGCAGGCCGCCACGGGCAACCTTGCCGCCGCGCAGGTGAACCCCTTCCACGCGCGGCGAGTATACGAAGACCTCAAAGGCCGGGCGCGGCTTGGGCATGTTGGCGATAGCAGCGGGGCTGAGCTTGAACGCCATATAGTCCCGCGGCTGACAGCCTTCGCCCAGCTGGAAGTAGTTGGTTCTGAGGGTCGCCTGCATCAGCTCCAGGAAACGACGCAGAATCTGGTCATCGCTGAGATTTTCGATCTGCTCCAGCGCATCCAGAATGCTCTGCTGCACACGTTCGCTCACGGCGCTGGAGCGTTCGCTGCCCTGGCGTCCGGGCTCGAAACGGGCACGGAAGAAGGCGACCAGCAGGCGCGCCAGATGAGCATGGCGTACCAGCGTGGTGGCCATGTAGCTCTGGCTGAAACCGAAGCGGGTCTGCTGGTTGTAGCGGGCATAGGCACGCAGCATGGCCACTTCGCGCCAGCTCAAGCCGGCACTGACCACCAGCTGGTTGAAGGCGTCATTTTCGGCTTTGCCGGACCAAATGGCGGCAAAGGCATCCTGAAAGATATCGCGTACTTCATTGATATCGATGCTGTCGGCCTGCGGGCAGCTCAGGGTGAAGTCATGGATCCAGTAGGCGCTGCCGTCAGCGGCATCCAGGCGGTAGGGGTGTTCACCGAGTACGCGCATGCCCAGGTTTTCCAGCACGGGGATGGCATCGGACAGTACCAGCGGCGTATCGCGCTGGAACAGTTTGAAGCGCAGTTCATCGCGGCTCTGTTCCAGTTGGCGGTAGAAGCTCATGCCAATGGTGCGTTCGCTGTTCAGACTTTCCAGGTGGCCCAGATCAAACACGGCCTTGGCCGGGCTGAAGTGCTGGCGGTAGGCCGGCGGACAGGCCGAGCGGAAGCGGTTGGACAGGCTGTTGCCGCGGGCTTCACCGTACTCGTCGATCAGCGCCTGGTGCAGGTCATCACTCCAGGAGCGGGAAACGGCAACCACATCACGCTCAATGGCAGCAAAATCCAGCGCGTTCAGCGCTTCCGGCTGAATGCGGGCGACAAAATGAACCCGTGCCAGAATGGATTCACTGTAATAGGTGGTGAAGTCGATTTCCCGGGTGTTGAGGGCGTCTGCGAGCATGCCCTGAACCTGCTGGCGCAGCTCGGTGTTGAAGCTGTCGCGCGGCACGAAATAGAGGAAGCTGGCAAACTTGCCACAGGGATCGCGACGCATCAGCAGGCGGGTACAACGGCGTTCCTGCAGGCCGAACACGCCTCGGGCCAGTTGCATCAGCTCGTCATCGGACGCCAGCATGACCTCGTCACGGGGCAGTTCGTGCAGAATCTGCACCAGCGTTTTGCCGCTGTGGCCCTGTGGATTGAATCCACTGCTGGCCAGCAGGCGGGACAGCTTGCGGCGCAGCAGCGGGATGCGTTCAAGGCGCTCGCTGTAGACCGGCAGGGTATAGAGGCCATAGAAGCGGTATTCACCGCAGACCTGTCCCTGATCGTCATAGCGCTTGATCACCACCAGATCCAGATAAGCCGGGCGATGAATACGTGAACGGCGGCTGTAACGGGCCAGTTGCAGCGGAGCATCGTCCTGCATGGCACGACACTCATCTTCGCTCAGGCGATTGAAGCGGCGGTTGCGCTCCTCTTCCGTTTCCAGACGCAGGGTGCCGAGTTCCTGACCGGCTTCACGCTGGGCAATAAGCTGGCCGTTCTCCAGGCTGAAGTTCAGCTGGTCACAGGCAATAAAGGTGAAGTTGTCGGCTTGTAGCCAGTCCAGATAATCGGCGGCTTCACGGGCATTATCATCGTCGCACTGGCGCAGCTGCTCGGCCAATTCCGAGGCACGCTGGCGCATGGCGTCATAATCATTGACTGCCGCGGCAACCAGCGTGTGCAGTTCACTGAGGCGCAAGCGTAGCTGGCGCAGGCGCTCGGGGTCGGTCTGGCGATCAACTTCCAGATAGATGAACGACTCGTCGTCGCCGTCGGCTGCCAACTGTTCCAGCTGGTCACCCTGGCGGCAACTGGGGATCACCGTGTTGAAAATGTCATGAATACCGATCTGTTCATGGTTCAGCGCCATACGCACCGAGTCCACCAGGAAGGGCATGTCGGGGAACAATAGCTGGATGACGGTGTGGCTGCTGTGCCAGCCATGTTGTTCAAGGTCCGGATTGAACAGGCGAACCTTGGGAGCGCTGCGGTCATAATGTTGCACAAACTCCCAGCTCGACAGCAGTGGCCCGAGTAATTGTTCAGGGCTTTGCTGGTCCAGCTCCTCCGAGGTGGACACCTGGAAAAAATACTGGGCGAATTGCTGGATAGATTCGGCTTCAGCAGCAGGGAAGGTGCTGTTGAGGTGTTCGGCCAGCGGAGACAGTGCCTGATGTGTTCCTGTTTTCAGACCGGCGTTCATGGTTTTGCGCGACTCCCGTTATGCAACGATATAGAAAGCCCCGAACGACTCTGGGGATGCTTTACTCTAGGGGAGGCAAGCGCAAAATTATTGTCGAAATACGACGCACTTTTTTGAAAATTACACCTTGTTGTCAATCCCGGCTGCATGCCGGCTGAGTTATCAGCTTTCTGTTTACCTGAAGCGACTATTCAATCGTTTGTAGTGCTCTGTTTCCGACTTTTCTTTACCGACTGGTAGGCAAGCAAACGGCGCCGATATAGAATTCGCCGCCGTTTTGGTTTCTCGTATGCGACCTGCTTTTTCGCAGTTGCGACAAGCTGCGCCTGTCAAGCTTCTGTAATGCACTGGTATATGCGAATTTTCAGGAAATTATCACAATAAACAGGTTGAACACCCATGATCAAAAACAACCGACCTATGCCATTTTTGTTGGCAATGACGCCGATTGTTCTGATGGTAATCGCGATGCTGATCACCATCGTTGTGCTGGAAGGGGCACCCCATATTCCCTTGGCATTCGGCACAATAGTCGCCGCCCTGGTGGCCGCTAAGCAGGGATTCAGCTGGAGCGACATAGAAGAAAGTATCTATAAGGGTATACGTCTGGCATTGCCCGCCGTCGTTATCATCATACTGGTGGGGCTGGCCATTGGCTCCTGGATGGGCGGTGGCGTCGTTGCGACCATGATCTACTACGGCCTTCAGTTGATGAGCCCGGAATTCTTCCTGGTGTCCATCTCGCTGATGTGTGCCGTGGTCTCCATTGCGATCGGCAGCTCCTGGTCGACCATGGGTACCATCGGTATCGCCGGAATGGGCATCGGTATCAGCATGGGCATTCCTGCGCCCATGGTAGCCGGTGCGGTTATCACCGGTGCCTACTTTGGTGACAAGATGTCGCCGCTGTCCGATACCACCAACCTGGCTTCAGGCCTGACCGGTACCGACCTCTTTGTCCACATCAAGCACATGCTGTTTACCACTATTCCGGGCCTGCTGATTGCGCTGGCCGTGTACTGGTACATCAGCACCGGTTTTGTATCCGGTGATGCCGAGCTGGCGCGTATCAATACGACGCTGACCGTGTTGAATGACAGCTTCCTGATCTCACCCTGGCTGCTGCTGGTGCCGTTGACCGTAATTGCGCTGGTCGCCAAGAAAGTTCCGGCCCTGCCGGCACTGGTTGTGGGTGTGGTACTGGGTTTCCTGTGCCAGATCTTTGTACAGGGCGACGATGTGGCAACGGCCATGAGTGCGCTGCAGAACGGCTATGTGATCGAGTCCGGTAACGAGGTGATCGACTCCCTGTTCAATCGTGGCGGTATCGATTCCATGATGTACACGGTTTCCATGACCATCGTGGCGATGACCTTCGGTGGTGTGCTGGAAAACACCGGCATGCTGCAGGCGATCGTCGACAAGATGAAAGGTCTGACCAAGTCCGCCCGTGCGCTGGTGCCGACCACCATCGGTTCCTGCTTCCTGACCAATGCGACCTGCTCCGAGCAGTACATCTCTGTGGTGGTGCCGGCGCGCATGTTCTCCAAGGTCTATCACGAGCGTGGTCTGCACTCCAAGAACCTGTCTCGTGCGCTGGAAGACGGCGGTACTCTGACCTCCGTATTCATCCCCTGGAACACCTGTGGTGTCTTCATTCTGGCCACGCTGGGTGTGGGGGCACTTGAATATGCGCCTTACGCGATCCTGAACTTCGTGGTGCCGATCATCTCGATCATCTATGCCATCACCGGTTTCTCGATTGTGAAACTGAAGCCTGGTGAAGAAGCCGAAGCCTTCCAGGTTGACGAAGACCAGGAGCTCAAGCCCCAGTCTCCATTCTGATTTCGTGCTGAAGCCTTAAGCCCGCACCTGGCTTGCACCGGGAGCGGGCTTTTTTTTCCCTGTTTTTAACCTTTGCTGGAATTGGATTGTGGCCAAATACCCCCGATTGCTCTGGAGTGAAGAGAAGCTCCGAGACAACATACGGTTTATGAACCGCCTGTTTGCCGCCGCTGCGTTTCCGATCAACTGGACCGCTGTCAGCAAGGCGGTGTGTGCGCATGAGGAAATCGTGCAGACACTGATTGAGGAGGGTGTGAGTGAACTTGCCGACTCCCGTCTGGATAACCTGAAGCGGATCAAGTCGCTTGCTCCCGAGGGGAGAACCTTGCTGTTGCGACTTCCGGGACTGCACGAGGTGGATGAGGTCGTGCGCTATGCCGATACCAGCCTGGTATCCGAGCAGATCACTATTGCCGCCCTGGCAAAGGCTGCTCGAGCGGCCGGTGTGCGTCATCGCATTATTCTGATGGTGGAGCTGGGCGATCTGCGTGAAGGTCTGTTGCCAGACCAGGTGCTTGAACTGGGGCACTTTATTCTGCAGCAGGACAGCATCGACTGGTGCGGGATCGGCACCAACCTGACCTGCTACGGCGGCATTCTGCCCACACGGGAAAAGATGGAACAACTGCTCGCTGTCAAACGCAGCATCGCCCGTGAGTTGGGCCATGATGTGGAGGTGGTGTCCGGTGGTAACTCCAGTTCACTGCCTCTGCTGCTCAGAGATGAAATGCCGAAGGGGATCAGTCATCTGCGCCTGGGCGAGTCTCTGTTGCTGGGACGTGAGACGGCCAAAGGGAAGCTGATCGAGGGTCTGCATGGCGATGTTTTTACTCTGGAGGCGGAAGTCATTGAAGTGCAGGTGAAAAGCTCGGTTCCGGATGGCGAGCGCGGTATGGATGCCTTTGGCAATACGCCTGAATTCGAAGATGTGGGCGAACATACCCGTGCCATTCTGGCGATTGGCAAGCAGGATGTGCCTATCGATGAGCTGGTGCCGGTGGATGAAGGTATTCGTGTGCTGGGAGGCAGCAGTGATCACATGATTCTGGATGTGGGCTCGCGTGCGGTCAAAATCGGCGATGTCATCGCGTTCAGGGTTAATTATCCGGTGTTGTTGCAGGCGATGACATCGCCCTATGTGGCCCGCGTCCGTGCTTAATTCTGCCCGTCGGTACTGTCACCGGTCGGCATGAGGATTGAGTGGCTCAGGCCGCTGCTGGCTGGCAGCGGCTGTTTCTGCTCGGCCAGCCGCTTGCGCTCTTCTCGAGGGGTCAGGCCAAAGTGGTTGCGGTAGGCGGTGCTGAAATAGGATGCACTGGTGAAGCCGCAATCAAGGCCAACCTGCAGAATGGGTTTGTCACTGCGGCGCAGCAGCTGACGGGCCTTTTCCAGACGGGTCTCCAGGTAATACTTGGAGGGCATGGAGTTGAGGTGGCGCTTGAACAGCCGTTCCAGGTGGCGACGTGAGATCCCCACGTGATGTGCCAGGTCGTCTGTGCTCAGGGGTTCCTCGATATTGGCTTCGATCAGCTGAACCGCTTCCACCAGCTTGGGCTGGCTGATGCCCAGTCGCGTGCGCAGTGGTACTCGCTGGGGGTCTTCGCTGGAGCGAATACGCTCATGTACAAACTGTTCGGAGATAGAGGCGGCAAACTCCATGCCGTGGTACTGGCCGATCAGCGACAGCATCATATCCATGGCGGCGGTGCCGCCGCTGCAGGTATAGCGCTTGTTATCCAGCTCAAACAGGTTGTTGGTCATCCGTGTATGCGGAAACTCTTCGCGCAGACTGTCCAGATCCCACCAGTGGATGGTGGCGCGGCAGTCGTTGAGCAGTCCGGCACAGGCCAGCAGATAGGAACCTGTTCCTATGCCGCCCAGTGCCATGCGACCACCGCGCAGGCGTCGTAGCCAGGCAATGATCTCATCGTTGCCGGTGCGGGCGATGGGGCTGGCGCCACAGACAAACAGCGTATCCAGCGAGGGTATCTGCTCAATGCTGTATTCCACCTGGGTGAGCACACCGGCACTGCTGGGGACGGCGGCGCCATCCTGACTGATCAGAAAGGTTTCGTAGTGGGTTTGTCCGGACACCCAGTTGGCCATGCGCAGGGGCTCGATTGCGGATGAAAACGCAATCAAGGAAAAGTTGGGCATTAGCAAAAACCCGATGCGGACGGGAGTGCTGGTCTGTGGCTCGGACAAAACGCTTATCGCTCGGTTGATCGTGAAATCGGCTTTAGTGGGACATGATGGTGGCGAAGGATAATCGCTTTGCCGGACTTTGTTCAGTCCCGCTTGCGCTAATGTCACTATAGCTCAACTAAAGGTCGCGCTATATAAACTTGCCGGCTGTTCACTGGCGCTGCTTTTCCTGATAATGGTTATCGGATTCCGACAAGGCCAGACACGTGTGTCTCAGGCCAGGCTCGGAGAGTTAGAGCCAGTTCGCTTGACCGGTTCGAGCGATTACAAGAGGTAAGGCAGCAACATGAGCACTACACAGGTTACCCGTGCGCTTTTCGATGAGGTTATGGTACCCAACTACAACCCCCAGCAGATGGTGCCGGTCCGCGGTGAGGGCAGTCGTGTCTGGGATCAGGACGACAACGAATACATCGACCTGACCAGCGGTATCGCGGTAACCAGTCTGGGCCACTGCCATCCGGCGCTGGTCAAGGTGCTCAAGGAGCAGGCGGATAAGGTCTGGCATCTGAGCAACGTCTACACCAACGAACCCGCGCTGGCACTGGCGCAGGATCTGACCCGTGAAACCTTCGCCGACAAGGTGTTCTTCTGTAACTCCGGCGCTGAAGCCAACGAAGCGGCGTTCAAGCTGGCGCGCAAGTATGCCAGCGATCACTTCAGTGAAGAGAAGAACGAAATCATCTCCTTCGTGCAGTCCTTCCACGGCCGTACTCTGTTCACCGTCACTGTTGGTGGCCAGCCCAAGTACTGTCAGGGCTTCAAGCCGGTACCGGGTGGTATTCACCACGCGCCGTTCAACGATCTGGACGCGCTGAAAGAGCTGGTTTCCGACAACACCTGTGCCATTGTTATGGAGCCGGTGCAGGGCGAAGGCGGCATCATTCCGGCCAACCCTGAATTTGTCCGTGGCGTGCGTGAACTGTGCGACCAGTTCAATGCGCTGCTGATCTTTGATGAAGTTCAGACCGGTATGGGCCGCACCGGCAGCCTGTACGCGTATATGGATACCGATGTAACACCGGACATCCTGACCTCGGCCAAAGGCCTGGGCGGCGGCTTCCCGGTGGGTGCCATGCTGACCACTGACAAGGTGGCACCGAGCTTCAATGTTGGTACCCACGGTACCACTTACGGCGGCAACCCGCTGGCGTGCGCCGTTGCCGGTGAAGTGCTGCGTCAGATCAACCGTCCGGAAGTACTGGAAGGTGTGGTACAGAAAAACGCACTGTTCAACTCCGAGCTGGAAGCGATCAACGCCAAGCACCACATCTTCAAGGAAGTGCGTGGCAAGGGTCTGTTGATCGGTGCCGAACTGGTTGATGAATGGCAGGGCAAGGCGGGCCAGTTCCTGGCGGCTGCCCGTGAGCAGGGGCTGATGATTCTGATGGCGGGCCCGAACGTACTGCGTTTTGCGCCGTCCCTGATCATTCCGGATGAAGATATCCGTGAAGGCATGGCCAAGCTGGAGCAGGCTATTGCACAGCTGCTGAGCACCGCTGAAGCGGGCTGATACCCTGTGTATTAACCGGTTTTCCGGTGTATGCGGCCCCTTAAGCTAAAAAAGGGGTCGCATTTTCAACAGACCTGCTTGCGCTGACGCGACATAATCCCCAGATATCCACTATCAGGAGGCAAGCATGACTCACGACTTTACCCCCTGGCTAGCATGGCTGGACGAACAGCATCAACAGATGCTCGACGATACCCTGGCGCTGGCCGAGATCAATTCCGGTACGCTGAACCACACTGGCGTCAACCGAGTGGGTGAAGCGCTTGTCCGCCTGTGCCAGCCCCTTGGTGGCGAGACCGAAATCCTGCCGGTCGCTCCCTATCAACACCTCAACTCTCAGGGCGAACTGGACCAGTTCCCGCTGGGAAATGCCGTCCGTATCCGCAAGCGCCCTGAAGCACCGCTGCAGATTTTCCTCTGCGGCCACATGGATACCGTATTTGCGGTTGATCATCCCTTCCAGCAGATCCAGTGGCTGGATGATGACACCGTGAACGGCCCGGGTGTTGCCGACCTCAAGGGTGGCCTGCTGGTCATGATCAATGCCTTGATGGCGCTGGAACGCAGCCCCTGGGCGGACCAGATCGGCTGGCAGATCCTGTTTAACCCCGATGAAGAGATCGGCTCTCCATCTTCGGCGGCTCTGATTGCCGAGGCTGCCAAAGAGGTGGACCTGGGCATGATTTACGAACCCAGCTTCCCGGATGGCAACCTGGCCGGTGAGCGCAAGGGCAGCGGCAACTTCAGCGTTGTGGTCCGTGGCAAGGCGGCTCATGCCGGTCGCGAACATCACCTGGGCCGCAACGCCATTCGTGCCATGGCCGACTTCATCGCGGCGCTGGACGATCTCAATGGTCAGCGCCAGGGCGTCACGATCAACCCTGGCTTCATTGAAGGCGGCGGTGCCGTCAACATCGTGCCGGACCTGTGTATCTCCCGTTTCAATATTCGCCTGGAGCAGGTGGATGACGAAGCCTGGTGTCAGCAGCATCTGGACCGTTTGCTGGCCGATATCAATGCCCGCGACGGCATCAGTATCGAGCTGCACGGTGGCTTTGGCCGCAAGCCGAAAAAACTCAGCGGTGCCAACCAGAAATTGTTCGAGCTGGCCCGTGACTGCGGTGCCGAACTGGGCATGAGCATTTCCTGGCTGCCCACGGGGGGCTGCTGTGATGGCAACAACCTGGCCGCTGCGGGTATCCCCAACATCGATACGCTGGGTGTGCGCGGTGGCAAGATTCACTCGTCTGATGAATACATGCACGTCAGCAGCCTGACCGAAAGGGCCAAGCTGAGTGCCCTTATCCTGATGAAACTGGCGACCAGCTCAGACAGAAGCTGGCTTGGAGAGCGCTGATGCTGGTACTGCGTCCGGTCGAATTCAAAGATTTGCAGGGCCTGGAGCGGCTGGCCGTGGTGTCTGGCGGCAGCCTGACTACTCTGCCCGCCAATCGGGATCACCTCAGTGAGTTGATCGACCGTACCCTGCAGTCACTGCGCAAGGCGGTTGAGCGCCCCGAGCAGGAAAGCTACCACTTTGTGCTGGAAGACAGCATCAGCGGTGAAATTGTCGGTATCTCCGGTATTGAAGCGGCGGTGGGCATTGAATCACCGTTCTACAGCTATCGCATCAATGAAGTCATTCATGCGTCCAGCGAACTGCAGATCCACAATCGCATTCCGGCACTGAACCTGTGCCAGGATTTTACCGGCGCCTCGCGTCTGTACACCCTGTTCCTGGATGCCGAGCACCGTCAGCGCAGTAATTTGCATCTGCTGTCCCGTGCCCGTCTGCTGTTCATCGCCGCGCACCGAGCGCGTTTTGACAGCCGCATCATCGCAGAGCTTCAGGGGGTTCAGGACGACAACGGCCAGTCACCGTTCTGGGAGAGTCTGGGACGCCACTTCTTCAGCATGGACTTTGCCAAGGCCAACTACCTCACCGGCATCGATTCCAAGGGCTTTATTGCCGAACTGCTGCCGCACCACCCGGTATACCTGCCGCTGCTCAGTGATGCAGCACGCGAAGCACTGGGACAGCCGCGTTCCGATGCGGCGCGCGTCAAGGCGCTGCTGGAATCGGAAGGCTTTGACTACCGTGGCTACGTCGACATCTTTGATGGTGGCCCCACGCTGGAAGCCCAGACTGATCGTCTGCGTACTCTGGTCGAAAGCCGCACGCTCAGCATCGGCGTGAGCGCAGATGATGAAGAAGCCGACAAGGCGCTGGCACTGGTGGCCAGTGGACAACTGCAGAATTTCCGCTGCCTGTTGGCAGAGGTCGATCCGGAACATCCGGAGCTGACGCCGGCACAGGCTGAAGCACTCAATATCAGCAGCGGAGACAGCATACAGCTGGCCTGGCTCTAGCGCGGATATCCAACCCGACTGCAATTCAATTTCAACTTTTCAATGTTTTACCCGGTGCCTGATTGGCACTGGGGGACTTAGTGACGATTACAACTGGGGTATCGATCATGATGGTAGTTCGCCCGATTACGGCCGCCGACCATGAAGCACTGCGGGAACTGGCCCGCAAAACAGGTCAGGGATTTACCTCTCTGCAGGACAACGACGAGCAGGTGGCGCGTAAGCTGGAAACCGCCCTGGCGGCCTGGAATGACAACAACATTCCGGAAGAGGCCCTGTATCTGTTCGTGATGGAAGATACCAGCACCGGTGAAGTGGTCGGTATCAGCGGTATCGAATCCGCGGTTGGCCTGAGTGAACCCTGGTACAACTATCACATGGGCACCTTGTTGCACGCATCCCGTGAACTGGGTGTGCGCAACCTGATTCATACTCTGACACTGAGTAATGACCATACCGGCTATTCTGAACTCTGTACCCTGTTCCTGGCACCGGAAGCGCGCCACAGCAAAAACGGTTCTCTGCTGTCCAAGTCCCGTTTCATGTTCATGGCCGAGTTTCCCAAGCGCTTCAACGAGAACATGCTGGCCGAAATGCGCGGCTATTCTGATGACAACGGGATACCGCCGTTCTGGGAAGGCGTGGGCCGCCACTTCTTCTCGCTGGACTTCGGTGAAGCGGACCAGCTGTCATCCATGGACAAGGTGTTCATCGCCGAGTTGATGCCGAAGAACCCGATCTACATCAACCTGCTGCCGGAAGATGCCCAGGCAGCGATTGGCAAGACGCATCCGGCGACGACCCCGGCGCGCAAGTTGCTGGAAGCCGAAGGCCTGCGCTTTACCGGTTACGTCGATATTTTCGACGGCGGCCCGACGCTGGTGGCACGCATGGACGATATCCGTGCCATCAATGAAAGCTGCTACTCGCGTGTGCATATCACCGAGGAGCAGCCGGAGGGTGAACTCTACCTGGTGAGCACCACCAGTTTTGACGATTTCCGCTGCTGCATGACGCCGCTAAACGGTGTTGGCAAGCATGTTGTGGGTCTGCCGCAGGATGTGGCCGATGCACTTAAAATTTCCGAAGGCAGCACTGTACGTGTGGTGCCTCTCTCATCTGGCAGGAGAATCTGACATGACCGCATCCGTAATGATCAATGGCGACTGGCTGGACGGACAGGGACCGGCGTTCACTTCGTTGAATCCGGCCACCGGCGAGATTTTCTGGCAGGGGCAGGGCGCTGATACCGAGCAAGTGAATGCTGCCGTAGCAGCTGCTCGTGCCGCGGCGACCGACTGGGCACTGGCCGGGTTTGAAGCGCGCGTGGCCATTGCCCGCCGCTTTGCCGAACTGCTGGGCGAGAACAAGGAAGCGCTGGCGGTGGCGATTGCCACTGAAACCGGCAAGCCCCTGTGGGAAGCGCGCACCGAAGTGGGCGCCATGGTGGGCAAGGTCGAGATCTCGGTCAAAGCCTACAACGAGCGTACCGGTGAACGTGAAAGCGACATGGCTGGTGCCAAAGCGGTATTGCGCCACAAGCCGCACGGCGTGGTAGCCGTGTTTGGCCCGTACAACTTCCCGGGCCATCTGCCCAATGGCCACATCGTGCCGGCTCTGATTGCCGGTAACACTGTGGTGCTCAAGCCCAGCGAACTGACTCCGGCGGTTGCCGGCGAGATGGTCAAACTCTGGCTGGAAGCCGGCTTGCCGGCGGGCGTACTCAATCTGGTACAGGGTGAAAAGGACACCGGTATCGCGCTGGCTTCCCATGCGGATATCGACGGTCTTTTCTTCACCGGCAGCTCCAACACCGGTCACATCCTGCATCAGCAGTTCGCCGGTCATCCGGGCAAGATTCTGGCGCTGGAGATGGGCGGCAACAACCCGCTGATCGTGCACGAAGTGGCCGATATGGCTGCGGCTGTGCATGAAACCCTGCAGTCATCCTTCATCACCGCGGGTCAGCGCTGCACCTGTGCACGCCGCTTGATTGTACCGACCGGTGACTGGGGTGATCGTTTCCTCGAGGCTTTGGCCGAAGCGGTTCGCAACATCCAGGTGGGCGATGCCTTTGCCGAGCCGGCACCTTTCATGGGCAGCCTGATTTCCGAAGGTGCCGCCGATGGCGTGTTGGCGGCGCAGGATGCTTTGCTGGCGCAGGGTGCCAACTCTCTGGTTCGCAGCGAGAAGCTGAAGCCGGGCACAGGTCTGATCTCACCGGGACTGATCGATGTAACGGCCATTGCCGAGCGTGAAGATGAAGAGATCTTTGGTCCGCTGCTGCAGGTGATTCGCGTGGCCGACTTTGATGCTGCCATCACCGAAGCCAACAATACGCGCTACGGTCTGTC
Source organism: Marinobacterium stanieri (assembly GCF_900155945.1). Taxonomy (GTDB): domain Bacteria; phylum Pseudomonadota; class Gammaproteobacteria; order Pseudomonadales; family Balneatricaceae; genus Marinobacterium; species Marinobacterium stanieri. Next base: position 838,789 of record NZ_FTMN01000001.1, on the reverse strand, counting down.
GGCGGGTCTGTTCAGCGACTCCGAAGCATTGTTTGACCAGTTCTATGCCCGTATTCGTGCAGGTATCGTAAACTGGAACAAGCAGCTGACCGGTGCCTCCAGTGCCGCGCCTTTCGGTGGTATTGGTGCCAGTGGTAACCACCGTGCCAGCGCCTACTACGCGGCGGACTACTGCTCTTACCCGGTGGCGGGCATCGAAGCGGATCAGCTGGCACTGCCGCAGACTCTGTCGCCGGGTCTGAAACTTTAATTACTAACCCAGGAGGTTCTGATGCAGGCAACTGAAGCAAACTTTGATGGTCTGGTCGGTCCGACCCACAATTATGCGGGCCTGGCAGTGGGCAATCTGGCCTCGCAAAGTCACCAGGCACAGGCCTCCAATCCCCGCGAAGCCGCGCTGCAGGGGCTGGCCAAAATGAAGGCCCTGCACGACCTGGGCATGGTTCAGGGCGTGCTGGCGCCGCTGGCGCGGCCCGATCTGAAAAGCCTGCGCCGTTTGGGCTTTTCCGGCAGTGATGCCGATGTGCTGGCGGCGGCTGCCAAGGCGTCCCCGCGCCTGCTGGCAGCCTGCTGTTCCGCCTCCAGCATGTGGGTCGCCAACGCGGCGACGGTCACGCCCAGCGCCGATGCCAGTGACCAGCGGATACATTTCACACCGGCCAACCTGGCCAGTCAGTTACACCGTTCTCTGGAGACCGAGCATACCGCCCGGATTCTGCAGGCAACGTTCAATGACAGCCGCCATTTCGTGCATCATCCGTCGCTGCCCACGGTAGCGGCCCTGGGAGATGAGGGAGCCGCCAACCATACCCGCCTGGGACACAATTACGGTGAGCCGGGCGTGGCCTTTTTTGCCTATGGCAGCGGTGGCCCAGGTCCCGAGCCCAGCCGTTATCCGGGTCGACAGACGCTGGAGGCATCAAAGGCGGTTGCGCGTCAGCATCGGCTGGACCCGAACCGTGTGGTGTTTGCTCAGCAGCATCCCGAGGCGATTGATCAGGGTGTCTTTCACAATGACGTGATTGCAGTGGGTAACCTGGATACGCTGTTCTGCCACGAACGTGCTTTCTACAACCAGTCACAGGTGCTGGAAGCGCTCAATGCGCGTCTCGATGGCGGGCTGAAGCTGATTCAGGTTGCTGAAAGCGAGGTAACGCTGAGCGATGCCGTACGCAGTTATCTGTTCAACAGTCAGCTGTTGCGCCTGCCGGACGGTCGTACCCTGTTGGTGGTGCCGGGTGAATGTGAGCAGGTGGCGCCTGTATGGCAGTATCTGCAGGCGCTTGAAGCCGCTTCGCCGATTATCGATGCGGTGCAGGTGTTTGATCTGCGCCAGAGCATGCACAACGGCGGTGGCCCGGCTTGTCTGCGTTTGCGCGTGGTGCTGAATGAGGCTGAACAAGCCGCGTTCAATCAGTCCACACGCATGAGCGAGACACTCTACCCGCGTTTGGTCGATTGGGTTGAGCGTCACTACCGTGACCGTCTGTTGCCGGCTGACCTGGCTGATCCCGAGTTGATGGACGAGTCCTTTACCGCACTGGACGAGTTGAGTCGCATCCTGCACCTGGGCTCGGTTTACCCCTTCCAGCGCTAAGGTTCCTGGTCGCAAAAGGCCTGCCTTCACCGGGCAGGCTTTTTGTTATCAGTCTGCCCAATCCAGCGACATGAACAGCCGGTTGCTGCCCGTTTCTACGGGCGGTGAGCGGTGCACTATGCCCAGTCCTTCATTGTCATACCAGCCATCGCCCTTGAGCAGCGCCACATCACCCCGGCTGAGTTGCTGATACTGCTCGGGCGCCTGCTCCGGAATGCGCGGCAGACCCGCAGCGGGTTCTTCCAGCCATTGGCTGCCGCTGCCCACATAGGTTGTTACCAGGCGAGCCGGCAGGTAGTCCACGTGAAAGCGGGGGCACATGGCTTGCTGAAGAGTAGCCAGACGGATGCCGATCATTTTCGGCTCGAACAGGCACTCGTACATCTGTATCAGCTGCACCATATCCTCGATCAGCGCCTGACGCCCATTGGCCTGAGGAAATGTCTTTTCCAGGGTGTCACGAATCTCCGCGTCCATATCCGCCTGGCAGGTAAACAGCGTTTTCAGATTGATGCGCCGATCAGCCGTGATCGTCTGATCCAGATACTGTTCTATTTCCGAGCTGAGTGATCGCTGCCATACGGCCAGGTTGCAGCGCTCCTCATAGATGTGGGTCAGCGCCTCGGGTGTTTCACCAAAAAGTGCTTCACGCATGGGGTGGGGCGTGAGAGGTTGTGCAGTGTTCATACGAAAATCCGTCAATCTTTATTTATGTTATATCATAATAATATCTCCGTGGTTTTTTCATGATGGCAATCGACTTGACTGGCATTCTGATGTGATGAGGGGAGAGAGGGGCCGAAAAGTCTGCTGCTTTTCAGCCCCTTGAGCGATCAGGGGATCAGGAAGATCACCAGCTGACGTGGGCCATGTGCCCCCATCTGCAGCTTCTGTTCAATGTCGGCACTGCGGGAGGGGCCGGTGATCATATTCACCGTGCGTGGCAGGCGACCGGGCGCGGACTCACGCAGACGATCCCAGGCATCCTCATAGGGGCCGACAATATCCTGCTTGCTCAGCACAACCAGATGGGTATCCGGCAGGAAGTTGAGCGTGGTCGGGCTGTCTGGACGGGAGTAGAGCATCAGCGTGCCGGTTTCGGCGATGCCGGCAAAAGCGAGAGTCAGACTGGCCTGATCGCCGACCTGACCCACGCGCTGATGGCATTCGATGCGTTCGTGTACCTCGGCCCAGCCCAGATTGGCCAGGCTGTCGTCGCTGGCCAGTACCAGTTCATTCTGGCCCTTGGCTTCCAGCGTATTGGCGGCGGCCGTGGGTACCTGCTCCAGGCTCTCCAGTTCGATCACTTCGGCAGCGGCTTCCTGCGCCATGCGAATGAACAGCTCGACCTGGGCGTCGTGCTCATGCAGGCTGCGGGCCGGGATCCGGTTGCGCGGATGCTGCTGCAGGCGTTGGCGTACCGCCTCTTTTTGCGCTTCGGTGGCTTCGGTGCGACGCAGGCCACGGCGAATATTGGCGAAAATCTCGGCACGACTCATGGCTGCTTCTCCTGTTTCTGACGCTCATCCCACTGCTGCATGAAGGTTTTGCCGGTCGGTGTCGGCATGTCTCGGTGATCGGTCCACCCTGCGGCCAGCGGCAGTTTGGTCACCTTGCCCTTGCCGCCACCCAGCATGCGCATGACTTTGGACGCGCTGGACGAGAACAGGCGATACAGGCGTGGGCGAGTGGCCAGGAAAGCCCAGCCGCTGAGGCCCCAGCGTACCGCTTTCGGGCTCAGGTGTTTTTCGTACTCCTTTTCACGCCAGTGGCGCATCAGCTTGGGCAGCGGGATACGCACCGGGCATACCTCCTCGCACTTGCCGCAAAAGGTCGAAGCGTTGGGCAAAAGGCCGGCTTTTTCGATACCGATCATCTGTGGGGTCAGTACCGAGCCCATGGGACCGGGATAGACCCAGCCGTAGCTGTGGCCACCGACAGAACCGTATACCGGGCAGTGGTTCATGCAGGCAGAGCAGCGGATACAGCGCAGCATGTCCTGGAACTGGGTGCCCACCATGTCGCTGCGACCGTTATCCACCAGCACCACGTGGAAGTTCTCGGGACCATCCTGATCATCGGGGCGACGGTTGCCGGATGACAGGGTGTTGTAGACCGAGTACTCCTGGCCGGTGGCCGAACGGGCCAGCAAGCGCAGGAACAGGCTCATATCTTCAAGGGTTGGCACGACCTTCTCGATGGAAGAGACGACGATATGTGTCTTGGGCAGTGTCTGGGTCAGGTCGCCGTTACCTTCGTTGGTGACGATCAGAGTGGAGCCGGTTTCCGCCACCAGGAAGTTTGCGCCGGTAATGCCCACATCAGCTGCGACGAATTGCTTGCGCAACATTTCACGGGCTTCTGCCATCAGCTCCGCCGGATCATCCGATTTGGGGCGCTTGTGATGCTCATGAAAGGCTTCGGACACATCTTCCAGGTTGAGGTGAATCGCCGGTGCGATGATGTGGCTGGGGTGATCGCCGCGCAGCTGCAGAATGTATTCGCCCAGATCGGTCTCCACCGGACGGATATCGTTCTCCTCCAGGAATTCGTTGAGGTTGATCTCCTCGGTCACCATGGACTTGCCTTTGGTGACGGTCTTGGCGTTCTGCTCACGGCAGATCTGCAGAATGGTCTGGCGCGCATCCTCTGAGGTGCTGCACCAGTGTACCTGGCCGCCGTTTTCCACTACGCGGGCTTCGAACTCTTCAAGATAGAGGTCCAGATGCTCAAGGATATGGTTTTTCAGGTCGTGGGCCTGGTCGCGCAGTTCTTCAAATTCGGGCACGCGTGCGACAGCGGCGGCACGCTTGCCGGGAAAACCGGCTTTCAGGTTGCCCAGAGCCTTCTGCAGATTGGCATCCTGCAGGGCGATACGGGCACTTTGTTTGAATTCAGGGCTTTTAATGTCCATCGTCGTGCTCCGTTTAAAGTTCCTGGCCAAGGTCGTAATCGGCATCACCGATCGCCGCGCTGTCAGTCATGCCGGCCAGCAGCTCCACCACATGGCGCACCTCCATCTCGCGGCCTTCACGCTTGAGCTTGCCAGCCATGTTGAGCAGGCAGCCCAGGTCGCCCCCAACCAGAGTGTCGGCACCACTGTCGGCAGCGAAGCCGGTCTTGTTGCTGACCATACGATTTGAAATGTCCGCATACTTGACGCAGAAGGTGCCGCCAAAGCCGCAGCAGGTTTCCGCTTCCTGCATTTCATTCAGCTCGAGGCCATCAATTTCACTCAGCAGCTGGCGGGGCTGCTGCTTGATGCCCAGCTCACGCAGGCCGGAACAGGAATCGTGGTAGGTGATCTTGCCTTTGAAGTCGCTCTGGATGCCGCTGAAATCCACTTCATCCACCAGGAAGGAGGTGATCTCGAAGGCGCGGGCCTTGAGGTCTTCGGCACGGGCTTTCCAGGGATCATCATCCGCGAACAGCTCCGGGTAATGGTGCAGCATGCCGATACAGGAACCGGACGGGCCGATCACGTAGCGATAGCCGTCAAAGGCTTCAATGGTCTGGCGCGCGATCTTGCGGGTACTTTCGTTATCACCGGAATTGAACGCCGGCTGGCCACAACAGGTTTGTGCCTTGGGCACATCGACCAGAAAACCGGCCTGTTCCAGCAGCTTTACCGTGGCAAAGGCCACTTCCGGGCGGAACATGTCAGCCAGGCAAGTGACGAACAGGCCCACCTTGATTGGCGGAGTGTGGGTGTCGGACATGAGTCGGCAGCCTCTAGTTATTGTGTTCTTCTAAACAACAGGTATGGCCTCAAGATAGGTCAAGAGTGATGGGGCGTGAATGCTATACTGACAACTGGTCTTACCAAGAGGCGGGCGATATGAATCTGCAATATGAGCTGGAACGCCAGTTACTGGATGGAGACTGGGTGCCGGGCCAGGCGCTGCCGTCCGAACGTAGCCTGATGCAACAGTATGCGGTTTCCCGTGGTGCCGTGCGCGAAGCCCTGGCCGGACTGCGTGCGACCGGCGTGATCGATACTCAGCAGGGCGGACGCAGTCGTTGCGCCAACCTTCTGGAGCAACATCTGGAACTGCCGTTACAGGGAAGGGGCGAGGATATTGAGTTCCAGCTGCAGGTACTCGAGGCGCGGGCGGTGCTGGAAGGCGAAGCGGCCTGGTTTGCCGCCCAGCGTGCCAGTGATGAAGAACTGGCATTGCTGGCGCAGGAGTATGAGCAGATGTGCCGGCGTGGCCGTTCGAGCAGTGGGCGTGATGCAAGTACGCTGGAGAAGGCCAAGGCCGATCTGCAGTTTCATATGTTGATCGCGCAAGCCAGTCACCACCTGCTGGTGTGTTCCTTCAGTCAGTTGTTTTACAACCGCTATTTCAATGCCATCTACAGCGTGTTGTCGCGTACCCTGAGCCGCTTTGGCCGCTACCCCGATGGTATCGCTCGCCAGCACAGCGCCATTCATCGCGCCCTTCAAGCCCGGGATGCCAACCTGGCCCGTGAATCAGCTCGCGCTCACATCCTCTATACCCGCGATTTGTTGAAGCAGTGTCAATGAATTTTGTATGACGTCCATCGCGCTTTGCGAGTGTGGTCGTTATAATGGCGGATTGGGTTGGCCGGCACCTCGTACCTGTCGTCGCCACAAACCCTGATTTCATTTTTCTGTATCACTCGGGATATCGCCTCTCGTATGGGCTTATCCTTAACCAGGGAACAGCACTATGCCTGTCATTACGCTTCCGGATGCGAGCACTCGCACCTTTAATGAATCCGTCACTGTTCACGATGTGGCTGCCGATATCGGTACCGGCCTGGCCAAGGCGGCCGTTGCCGGCAAGGTCAACGGTGAACTGGTGGATACCAGCTACCTGATTGAAGAAGACGTTAACCTCGCCATCGTTACCGCGCGTGACGAAGAGGGGCTGGAAGTGATTCGTCACTCCTGTGCCCATCTGATGGCGATGGCGGTACAGGACCTGTTCCCCGGTGCCCAGGTGACCATTGGTCCGGTCATCGATGATGGTTTCTACTACGACTTTGCTTACGAGCGTCCGTTCACGCCGGAAGATCTGGAGAAGATCGAAGCGCGCATGAACCAGCTCTCCAAAGAGAACCTGCCCGTGTCCCGTTCCGTTATGGAGCGCCCTGACGCGATCAAGCTGTTTGAAGAGATGGGCGAGAAGTACAAGGTCGAAATCATCGACTCCATCCCGGGTGAAGAGCCGCTGTCGTTCTACAAGCAGGGTGATTTCATCGATCTCTGCCGTGGCCCGCACGTGCCGTCTACCGGCCACATCAAGGCTTTCAAGGTAATGAAGGTTGCCGGTGCCTACTGGCGCGGTGATGCCAAGAACGAGATGCTGCAGCGTATCTACGGTACCGCCTGGGGTGATAAAAAAGCCCTTAAGGCCTACCTGCATCGTCTGGAAGAAGCCGAGAAGCGCGACCACCGTAAACTGGGTAAGCAGCTGAACCTCTTCCACATGCAGGAAGAAGCGCCGGGCATGGTGTTCTGGCACCCGAACGGCTGGACCCTGTACCAGCAGATCGAACAGTACATGCGCACCAAGCAGCGTCAGCATGGCTACCAGGAGATCAAGACACCGCAGGTGGTCGAACGTACCCTGTGGGAAAAATCCGGTCACTGGGGCAAGTTCCAGGAGCAGATGTTCACCACGCACTCCGAGAGCCGTGACTTCGCCATCAAGCCGATGAACTGCCCGTGTCACGTACAGGTGTTCAATCAGGGCCTGCGCTCCTACCGTGACCTGCCGTTGCGTCTGGCCGAGTTCGGTTCCTGCCACCGTAACGAGCCGTCAGGTTCACTGCACGGCATCATGCGTGTACGTGGCTTCGTTCAGGATGATGCACACATCTTCTGTGCCGAGAACTCTATCCAGTCTGAAGTGGCCTCGTTCATCGAGTTCCTGCACGAAGTCTATGCCGACTTTGGCTTCTCCGACATCATCTACAAGCTGTCGACCCGTCCGGAAGAGCGTGTGGGCTCCGACGAGAGCTGGGACAAGGCCGAGAAGGCACTGGCCGATGCGCTGGATACCGCTGGTCTGGAGTGGGAAAAACTGCCGGGTGAAGGTGCCTTCTACGGACCGAAGATCGAATTCTCCCTGCGTGACTGCCTCGGCCGTGTCTGGCAGTGCGGTACCATTCAGGTGGACTTCTCCATGCCGGGTCGTCTGGGTGCCCAGTTCATCAACGAACATGGTGATCGTGAAACACCGGTCATGCTGCACCGTGCGATCCTGGGCTCCTTCGAGCGTTTCATCGGTATTTTGATCGAGCACTATGCTGGTGCACTGCCGGCCTGGCTGTCGCCGCTGCAGGCGGTGGTGATGAATATTACCGACAATCAGGCGGAATATTGCCGCGATCTGGCAGAAAAACTCGAAAAAGCGGGTCTTCGTGCCACTGCGGACTTGAGAAACGAGAAGATCGGCTTTAAAATTCGCGAGCGTACTTTACAGAAGGTGCCTTACCTGCTGGTTGTAGGTGACAAAGAAGTTGAGTCTGGAACCGTTGCAGTGCGTACGCGCTCCGGTGAAGACCTGGGCACCATGTCGGTCGACGCGCTGGTGGACCTTCTGGTTCAAGATGTGACGCGCAAAGGCCGCCAGGAATAAAAACCGTCAGGAGATATAGCTATCAGGCGTGATAACAGACGTGGTGGCCGTGCGCCACTACCGCCGATCAATGAAAATATTCGTGCTACTGAATGCCGTCTGATCGGCGCAGATGGCAATCAGATCGGTGTTGTTCCGATTTCAGAAGCTCTTGAGCATGCTCAGGAAGCTGAACTTGACCTGGTTCAGATCTCGGATTCTGATCCCATTGTCTGCAAAATCATGGACTATGGTAAGCATCAGTACGAGCTGAAGAAGAAAGCAAATGAGGCTAAGAAGAAGCAGTCTCAGATGCAGGTCAAAGAAGTGAAATTCCGTCCGGGTACGGAAGAAGGGGATTATCAGGTAAAACTGCGCAACCTGATACGTTTCCTTGAAGCCGGGGATAAGGGCAAGGTTACCTTGCGCTTCCGTGGTCGTGAGATGGCTCACCAGGAGCTGGGCATGCAGCTGATGCAGCGGATCGAACAGGATCTTGTTGAAATCAGTACTGTAGAACAGCGTCCGAAAATGGAAGGTCGTCAAATGGTCATGGTGTTGTCTCCCAAAAAGAAATAGCCACCCGACGATAGCCGCCCGACGCTTATTCCTGCGGGAACAGGTGTCGGGTTTTATTGTTTGTTGTAGTGGCAGACCTATAAACGAATGCGTGGAGAAAGTTAATGCCTAAGATCAAAACAGTCCGTGGCGCGGCTAAGCGTTTCAAGAAAACCGCTAACGGCGTAAAGCACAAGCAGGCCTTCAAAAGCCATATTCTGACCAAGAAAACCACTAAGCGTAAGCGTCAGCTGCGCCCGATGCTGCAGGTTCATGCTGCCGACCAGGCTCTGGTCAAGCGCATGCTGCCGTACTTGTAAGTTTTTTCGGTCATTATTAGTTTTTATTAGGAAGGATTTGCTATGCCTCGCGTAAAACGTGGTGTACAGGCTCGCGCCCGTCACAAGAAAGTTCTGAAACAGGCCAAAGGTTACTACGGTGCTCGCAGCCGTGTATTCCGAGTTGCCAAACAGGCTGTCATCAAAGCCGGTCAGTATGCATACCGCGACCGTCGTCAGCGTAAGCGTCAGTTCCGCGCTCTGTGGATTGCACGTATCAACGCTGCTGCACGTATCAACGGTCTGTCCTACAGCCGCTTTATCGCCGGCCTGAAGAAAGCCGAGATCGAAATCGACCGTAAGGTTCTGGCTGACCTGGCTGTATACGAGCAGGCTGCTTTTGCCGCGGTTGTCGAAAAGGCTAAAGCTGCACTGGCATAACCCCACCGATTGGTAGGGATGGACGACATCGATGAAGTACTCCAGTACGGACCTTGTCGTCCACATATGATCGAATCAAACAGGGGAAGGGTGCAAACTCTTCCCCTGTTTTTGTTTGGAGCCGGAAATGGAAAATCTTGAGACCCTGTTGGCACAAGGCAAACAGGCGGTTGCTGAAAGCGATACATTGGCTGCGCTGGACGAGATCCGAGTGCAGTATCTGGGTAAAAAGGGCGAGCTGACCTCGCTGCTGAAAGGTCTGGGTAAACTGTCTGCCGAGGAACGTCCCGCAGCTGGTGCACTCATCAACGAAGCCAAGGCAAAGTTGCAGGCGGACATCAATGCCCGCCGTGATGCCCTGGAAAGTGCTGCACTGGAAGCCAAGCTGGCGGCGGAAACCGTCGATGTCAGCCTGCCCGGCCGCGGCCAGCCTGTTGGTGGCCTGCACCCTGTCACGCGGACCCTGGAACGTATCGAAGCCTTTTTTGGCAGCATCGGTTACAGCGTTGCCGAAGGTCCCGAGATTGAAGACGATTATCATAACTTCGAAGCGCTGAACATTCCGGCTCACCATCCGGCGCGGGCGATGCATGATACCTTCTACTTTGATGCCCACCGCCTGTTGCGTACCCACACCTCACCGGTGCAGGTGCGTACCATGGAGTCTCAAGAACCGCCGATCCGTATCATCTGTCCGGGTCGTGTCTATCGCTGCGACTACGACCAGACCCATTCACCGATGTTCCATCAGGTAGAAGGTCTGCTGGTTGATCGCAACATCACCTTTGCCGACCTCAAGGGCACGCTGGAGCAGTTCCTGCGTGAATTCTTCGAGGAAGACGTGAAGGTCCGTTTCCGCCCGTCCTACTTCCCGTTCACCGAGCCTTCCATCGAGGTCGATATCGACCGTGGCGATGGCAAATGGCTGGAGGTGCTGGGCTGTGGCATGGTGCACCCGAAAGTCTTCGAGTACTCCGGTATCGATCCGGAAGAATACACCGGTTTTGCGTTCGGCATGGGCGTTGAGCGTCTGGCGATGCTCCGCTATGGCGTGGACGATCTGCGTCTGTTCTTCGAAAACGATCTGCGCTTCCTCGGCCAGTTCAAGTAAGACGACAACGCACACAAACAGATTTTTCAGGAAAGCAGCATGAAATTCAGTGAACAGTGGTTGCGCGAGCTGGTTCAGCCGCAGATCGGAACTCAGGAACTGGCGGATCAGCTGAGTCTGTCCGGCCTCGAAGTGGATGAAGTCGAAGGTGTTGCCGGTGACTTTACCGGTGTGGTCGTGGGCGAGATCCTGACCGCCGAACAGCACCCCAATGCCGACAAGCTTCAGGTGTGTGAAGTCAGCGATGGCGAGCAGACCGTACAGGTAGTCTGTGGTGCGCCCAACGCGCGTGCCGGTCTCAAGACCGCCTTTGCCCGTGTCGGTGCCGTTCTGCCGGGCAACTTCAAAATCAAGAAAGCCAAACTGCGTCAGGTCGAGTCATTCGGCATGCTCTGCGCCGAAGACGAGCTGGGCCTGTCCGAGGATCACGGCGGTATCATGGAGCTGGCGGCTGATGCGCCGGTGGGCCAGGATATCCGTGAATATCTCAACCTGAACGACCAGATTATCGATGTTGACCTGACGCCCAACCGTGGTGACTGTCTCAGCATTGCCGGCATGGCCCGTGAAGTGGGCGTGCTGAACAAGGCCGCCGTGACCGAGGTGGAAGCCCCGGCCGTTGCCCCGGTAATCGATGACCGTTTCGACGTCGAGCTGGTGGATGCCAACAGCTGCCCGCGCTACCTGGGCCGTGTCATCCGCAACATCAACCCAGGTGTCAGCACTCCGCTGTGGATGCAGGAAAAACTGCGTCGTTCCGGCGTGCGCAGCATCGATCCGGTGGTCGACGTAACCAACTACGTGCTGCTGGAGCTGGGTCAGCCGATGCATGCGTTCGACCTGAACAAACTGGACAGCGGCATCCGTGTGCGCAAGGCCGAGCAGGGCGAAAAGCTGGTACTGCTGGATGGCCAGGAAGTCGAATTGAATGCCGACACTCTGGTCATCGCTGATGCCAAGGGTCCGGTCGCCATGGCCGGTATCATGGGTGGCGAGCCTACTTCTGTAACCGACGCAACGCGCGACATCCTGCTGGAAAGTGCCTTCTTCAACCCGCTGGCGATTGCCGGTCGTGCCCGTAACTACGGCCTGCACACTGACTCTTCGCACCGCTTCGAGCGTGGTGTTGACTGGCAGCTGCAGCGCAAGGCGATTGAGCGTGCCACTGCACTGCTGCTGGACATTGTCGGCGGCGAGCCGGGTCCGGTGATTGAAGCCGTAAATGAAGCGGAACTGCCGGCTGTACAGCAGGTTCAGTTGCGTCATGACAAGGTGACCGCACTGCTGGCGCTGGAGATTCCGGCGGCTGAAATCGAAGAGATTCTGACCCGTCTGGGCATGCAGCTGGAAAGCGTTGAAGGTGGCTGGAACGTGACCGTACCGGGCTACCGTTTCGATATCAGCATCGAAGTGGACCTGATCGAAGAGATCGCCCGTGTGTATGGCTACAACAACCTGCCGGTACATACGCCGACCGCCAAGCTGCCGATCCCGCCGATCGCTGAAGCGCGCCTGACCCTGCAGTCACTGCGCCGTCACCTGGTAGCGCGTGGCTATCAGGAAGCGATCACTTACAGCTTCATCGAAGCCGAGCTGCAGAAGTCATTTGACAACCAGCACGAGGCTATCGCACTGGCCAACCCGATCTCTGCCGAAATGGCGGTGATGCGCACCACCCTGTGGCCGGGCCTGGCGAAAGCGCTGCAGTACAACCAGCACCGTCAGCAGAGCCGTGTGCGCCTGTTTGAAACGGGTCAGCGCTTCCAGCCCAAGGGCGAAGAGCTGGTACAGGAAAACGTTGTTGCCGGTATTCTGGCGGGTAACCGTGATGCCGAAGGCTGGACAGCGGGCAAGGAATCTCTGGATTTCTTCGATGCCAAGGGCGACCTGGAGTCCCTGCTGGCACTGGCTGGCTGTGGTAACCAGTTCAGCTTCGTGGCGGATCGTCATGTGGCGCTGCACCCGGGTCAGACTGCGCGTATCGAGCGCAATGGCGAAACCGTGGGTTACATTGGCGCGCTGCACCCCTCACTGGTCAAGCAGCTGGACCTGAACGGCCCGGTATACCTGTTTGAAGTGAGCCTGGAAGCGGTCACCGGTGGCAAGCTGCCGCGCTTCAGTTCGCTGTCCAAGTTCCCTGAGTCTCGCCGTGATCTGGCCGTTGTGGCTGATCAGGAAACCGGCTTTGATGCCATCCGTCAGGTGGTCGAAGCCGAGGCGGGCGAGTTCCTCAAACAGGTTACTCTGTTTGATGTGTACCAGGGCCAAGGTATTGAACCGGGACGAAAAAGTCTGGCTCTGGGCTTGACCTGGCAGCACCCATCGCGCACTCTTAATGAAGAAGAGATCAACAGTGCCGTGAGTGCCGTTGTATCCGCGCTCCGCGAGCGTTGTGGTGCAACGTTACGAGAGTAATCACAGGATGGGGTGACCGACATGAGCTCGTTGACCAAAGCGGACATGGCCGAGCGACTTTATGAAGAGCTGGGCCTGAACAAACGTGAAGCCAAAGAGATGGTGGATTCCTTCTTTGAAGAGATCCGGGCCAGCCTGGCACACAACGAGCAAGTGAAACTCTCCGGTTTCGGTAATTTCGATCTGCGCGACAAACGTGAGCGCCCGGGTCGAAACCCGAAAACCGGGGAGGAGGTCCCCATTTCCGCCCGCCGTGTAGTCACCTTCCGACCCGGTCAGAAACTGAAGGAGCGTGTGGAGATTCATGCCGGAAACCAGCCAGACGGCGTCTGAACTGGAGCCGCTTCCCTCCAAGCGCTATTTCACCATCGGCGAGGCCGCAGAGCTGTGCCAACTCAAGCCCCATGTACTCAGGTACTGGGAGCAGGAGTTTGATCAGATCAAGCCGGTCAAGCGAAACAACCGCCGTTACTACCAACACAAGGACCTGCTGCTGCTGCGTCAGATTCGCAGTCTGTTGCATGAGCAGGGCTATACCATTGCCGGTGCCCGCCAGTGGCTTTCCGGTGAAACCGCCGGGGATGATGCCGCCCGTTATCGCCAACTGCTGCGCCAGACCATCAGCGAGCTGGAAGAGATCCGCTCAATGCTGAAACAGCCCTGAGCATAAATAGAGAGCCTTGAGCTTGAATAGAAGCCCTGAGCTTGAATAGAACGCTCAGGGCTTTAATAAAGACCCTGAGCTGTAAAAAGCCCCTCCAAACCTCAATCCGACGCCTTGCTGAATTCCACTTGTACCACCAGGCCCTGTTGTCCTGACGGCCTGTCTTTAAGACTGACCTCTGCACCGTGCAGATCAGTGATCAGTTTGACGATAGACAGCCCTAGACCACTGCCACTGGCCTTCTGGCTTTGGCGATAAAAGCGCTCGAACACGCGTGACTTGGCATCCTCATCCAGGCCAGGGCCTGAATCAGACAGCAGTAATTGCACCTTTTCGCCCTGGGTATTGAGTGCCAGGGTAACTTCGCCGCCCTGTGGGGTGTAGCGCAGAGCGTTGTCGATCAGATTGCGCAGCATCAGGCCCAGGTAAAAGGCATTGCCGGGAATATGAAGGTCCGTATCCGGGGCATCCAGGCCCAGGTCGATGTCGCGCTCGATGGCAAACCCGATCTGGTCGCCGATCATGTCTCGGCACAGATCACTGAGGTTGACGCGGTCGATATCCGGCAGGTGCTCCTGAGGGTCGAGGCGGCTTAGCTGCAATAGCTGGTCCACCATACGGTTCATGCAGTCCAGACCATCCTTGATCTGATCACAGTCACTGCGGGCAACAGGGTCCTGTAATTGTTGAAACAGGTTCTCACAATGAACCTGCAGGGCGGCCAGTGGGGTGCGCAGTTCATGCGCAGCATCGGCGGTGAAACGGCGCTCACGCTGAAAGCTGGCCTGCAGACGCTGCAGCAATTCGTTCAGGGCAGATACCAGTGCATCCACCTCATCCGGTATCTGCTCCAGTTGCAAGGGGTCCAGATTATCCGAGCTGCGCGTGGATACCTGCTCACCAATACTCAGCAACGGGCGCAGGTTGCGGCCGATCAGCCACCAGATGGTGAAACCCAACAACGGCAGGAAGATGAGGATAGGCAGGGTGTTGGTCAGGGCGATCTTGATCGCCAGCTCCCGGCGGATGTGGTCATCCTGAATCACCTGGATGTAATAGCGGCTGTCGGGTGTGGCCAGGGTAAACAGGCGCCAGCGGGTGCTGTCCAGTTCCAGATCCCGATAGCCGGGGCGAGCCGAGCTGCTGACACCTTCCGGAAAACTGGGGGATAGAATCAGGGTGTTGCCCGCTGAACTGAGTACCCGGTAGGACAGTTGTTTTTCGTAGGGGTGTGCCGGTTCCCATTCCCCCTCGCCGGCACTGGCTGGGCGAGGAGGGGAGTCAAAGGCGGTGCCGGGGGCAAGCTGGGCCATCAGGCGCGCCATCTGCGCCATCTGCGCATCAAACAGTTCTTCGGCTTCATCGGTAGCGGCATAAAAGGACAACGAGGCGCTGACCAGGCCGGCACATAGGCCGATGCTGATCAGGCTGATACTGAGGGCGCGACGGATGGAGGTCATGCGGCAGGTTTGTCCATCATGTAGCCGACACCGCGCACGGTCCGCACCACGGAGCTGTCCAGTTTCTTGCGCAGGTGGTGAATATGTACTTCCAGGGAGTTGCTTTCCACTTCATTGCCCCAGCCGTACAAGGACTCCTCCAGCCGGGAGCGGCTGAGTACCTTGCCGGCATTTTCGGCCAGCGTCAGCAGCAGGCCAAACTCGCGGCGTGACAGCACCACGGTTTCACCCTTGTAGCGGGCCGACTGTGCCTGGGTATCGATTTCCAGATCGCCCAGCTGCAGCAGGGTATCCGTGTAGCCTTTGGAGCGGCGGGTGATGGCTCGCAAGCGTGCACGCAGCTCGGCCAGGTCGAAGGGCTTGAGCAGATAGTCGTCGGCACCGGCGTCGAGACCGGCAATCCGATCCTCGATGGCATCGCGGGCTGTCAAAATCAGCACCGGTAGCGCGTTGCCGGCCTTGCGCAGCTGGCGCAGCAACGACAGGCCGTCCATCCCCGGCAGTCCCAGATCCAGTATCAGACAATCGAAATGTTCGACTTGCAGGCTATGCAGTGCATCTTCGGCATTCGTGAGCCAGTCGGCGGCTTCACCGGCCCGGGTCAGCGCGCGGGTAATGCCATCGCCCAGCAGGTGATCATCTTCAACGACCAGTATGCGCATCGAGAACTTCCTAATTCAGTTGTTGCAGCAGGGCCTGGACTTCGCTGCGACGTCCGCTGTCAGCCCGTTCGCGTCCGAGGCGCGGCGGTGCTTTCAGAGCCTGCAGCAAGTGTGTACGCGCCATCTGTTTGTCGCCCTGGTCGACCAGATAGGCGGCGTAAAAATAGTTTGTGTCCAATCCGTTCGGGTTGATCTGCAGTGCCTGTTGGAACAGTGTTGCTGCCTTGTCATCATCGCCAAAGCCGATGGGCCAGCCGGGTACCTGATGGTAGAGGGTAGCCAGGCTGGTCAGGGCCGAGCCCTGCAGGACATTGGGGTCGTGCTCAATGGACTGCTCGAACAGCGAGCGCGCCTGCTTGACCAGTTTTAACGCTCCCAACCCCCCTTTGGCACCGGCCTCTGAGCTCAGTGTAATACCCTGCCAGATCATCAGCTCCGGATCTTTCGGGTGTGCGTTACGCATGTGTTCAATATCCTCGGCCAGGGTTGCGAAGGCTTTTACCTGAGTGTCCTCGTCGCTGAGGTCATACTGGATCTGTGCCCAGCGCTGTTGAAACGGCAGCAGCTGTTCAGGACT
The DNA here is from genome assembly GCF_900155945.1 of Marinobacterium stanieri. Taxonomy (GTDB): domain Bacteria; phylum Pseudomonadota; class Gammaproteobacteria; order Pseudomonadales; family Balneatricaceae; genus Marinobacterium; species Marinobacterium stanieri. The sequence goes on along the minus strand of NZ_FTMN01000001.1, from coordinate 822,436 downwards.
GGCAGCTTGAACCATAGTGGCACAACCCAGGCTCAGGGTCAGCAGGCCGGTTGTCAGCAGGGATGAGGTCGTATGAATGAAGGCTGTCATGTTCAGGCTCCGGTATGGGGTTGATTGGCAAAGCCCTTGATTTTGCCGAGCTGCTTGCTCAGTACCTGACTGATCAATTCCGGCCTGAGGCCGTTCAGGCGTACCAGCAGTTTTTCCGGCCAGCCGATTGCGGCCTGGGCACGGCCTGAGCGCATCAGTTTTACTGCGGCACGGGCGACAACCTCAGGGCTGTCAATGTGGCCGCCGGTGGCTGCTGTCATGGCGCTGGCCTGTTCGGAGTTGATGGCAGTGCGGGTGGCGCGAGGGGCCAGGTACTGCACGCGCAGGCGGGTGTCGGTGTATTCGCGTGCCAGTGCTTCGCTGAACAGGCGCAGGGCGCCTTTGCTGGCGCAGTAGGTGCTGTAGCCGGGAAACCCGATGGCACCAAAGGCCGAGCCGATATTGAGGATCAGGGGCGCTTCGCCCTGTGCCTGCAGAAGTTTCTGAATCAGCCCGCGGGTGAGCAGAATCGGCGCACTGATATTGGTATTGATCAGCTGCTCAATCGCGTCGGGGGATTGTTGCTCAAACAGCTGGAAGCAGCTGATGCCGGCGTTGTTGACCAGTGTATCCAGCTGCGGGAATTCCTGTTCGACACAGCTGACAAGCTGCTGGCGACCTTGCGGCGTGCTCAGATCGGCACTGCAGATCAGTGCACGGGGTGAGCCCAGTTCATGACACTGGTCGGCGAGTGCCTTCAGGGCTTCGGCATTACGCCCGTGCAGCAGCAATTGTGCTCGCTCACCGGCGAACTGGCGCGCCAGGGCAGCACCTATACCGCCACTGGCACCGGTAATGAGTATATGGCGACGATCAAATTGCATGGCATCCTCTCAGGCAGCAGGCAGGCTGCGGAAAATATCGGCGTAGAGACGGTAGAACACGCGTGCGCTGTGGATAATCAGGGCCTGCTCGTCCGGGTCTTCAATTCGATCCATCAGGCCTTCAAAAAACTTGATGTGATCCTGGTCCAGCGAGCCGTGTGAGCGCAGATAGCTGAAGGCGGTATCCGGCAGTCCCAGTTGATCCTGGATGATCTGAGCCAGAGGGGTGGCCAGGTTGACGCTGGTGCCTTCCAGTACCTGAACCATGCCGAAAAAGCCGATCGGGTTGATACGATTGATCAGGTCATAGGCGTAGGCCACCATCAGTTCTGTTTCGATGGCAGGCTGACCCTGGCGCACAGACTCTTTATGCACATCACAGGCGGCCAGATCGTTCAGAATCCACTCCTGATGGCCGGTCTCTTCCTCGATATACTCTGCGACAGCTTCGCGCAGCCATTCATATCGTTCCGGCAACCGGCTGCCACAGGCCATCAACAGGGGCAGAGTGTGTTTCACATGGTGGTAGGCCTGAGTCAGAAAGGCGGTGTACTGGTTGAGGCTGATCTCGCCCCGCTGACAGTTCACCAGGATGGGCGAGGTCAGCAGATATTCTCGGGCGTCAGTGGTTTCCAGTTGCAGGCGTTGGTAGAAAGACATGCGATTATTCCTTAGCAAAATTCAGAGGCGTAGAGTGCGTCAAGCGTGTTAGCGAAATGTTCGGCAATAGCACTACGGCGGGGACGGCCGTTGCGGGTATAGAACTGGTCGGTGTGGCGCAGTGGCTCGGCTATACGGGCCCAGCGACCAACGCGGGCATAGTCGGGCAGCTCGGCGTTGAGACGGTCGATCTGCTGCTGCAGCTTGGCATCAGCCTGCCTCGGGGCATAGATCAGGGCAGCGTTGTGGGGACGGTCATCGCCAAAGAGCACGGCTTCTTCAACACCGGGTATCGCCAGCAGGCCGGACTCCACCCATTCGGGGCTGAGGTTGCGGCCATAGCTGTTGATAATTATGTTGCGGCGGCGCCCATCCACATGCAGGTAACCCTGACCGTCAATGCGGACCAGATCTCCGGTGGCATAGGAGCCTGCATGCGCAGGTTCGCCCAGGTAGCCCAGCATCAGGTTGCCTTCGATGATCAGCTCCCCGGCGTCATTTACCTGCAGTTGGTTGTGTGGCAATGCTCGGCCGGCACTGCCGATGCGGTTGTGGCGCGGGGTGTTCAGGCTTACCACGGATGCGCATTCGGACAGGCCATAGCCTTCATAGGCTGGCAGTTTTTGGGCATGGGCACGGTACATTAATGATGAGCCCACACGGGCACCGCCGACAGCCATGAATTTGAGCGGTGGGATGGCCTGGCCCTGTTCAGAAGCGGCAGTCAGGCCGGACAACACTTGTGGCAGGGTGATCAGTGAGTCCGGGCAATACCGGTTCAGGGCTCCAATCAGCCGGTGGATATCAAGGTCACTGGATCCCTGCCAGCCCAGACTGCTCAGTGAGGGCAGCTGGATACAGGCACCCATCAGCAGGGCGGCATACACGCCGGCAACGTTTTCCAGCAGTGTCGCCAGTGGCAGCAGGCAGAGGTGACGCTGAATATTCAACTCGCCCAGCGCATCGGCCAGACTCAGCGCGACCTGCAGCTGTTGCTCAATGCTCAGGCAAACGCCTTTGGGCGCACCGGTGGTGCCGGAAGTAAAGGTGATCTTCGCCGTTTCGGGATGTAAGGCGGTCGCCGGAGCATCGATCCTCTGGATGCGCAGTTCATCCTGGTCCAGAGTGATCAGGGTATCGATGCCAGCTCGTGCAATGAGGTTGGCACGTTGTTCGTCACTGAAAAACAGGGGAACCGGCACCAGTACACAGCCGGTTTTCATGGCGGCAAGATCCGCCAGTACCCAGTGGCGGCTGTTATCCGCCAACAGCGCAATTCGATCACCGGCCTCATGCTGCAGGCGTGTGGCCAGCTGGTCGACCTCCGATAGAAGCTCACCCCAGTACACCAAGCCCTGCTCATCCTGCAGCGCCGGGCCTTCCGGCTGCACCTGAGCCCATTGGGCCAGTTGCGAGAACAGACGGTTATCCATGTGATGCGACTCCGGGGTGCAGGGCAGACTGAGTTGCAGGCAGGGCAACTGCTGCGACTGACGTTTGGCGCAGTAAACGGGCGCTTTCGGGCACGGACACCGCGACCACCTGAGGCCGTAGCGCGTAATACTGTCCCCAGTCACTCAGACCGACAGGGAGGCATTCCAGCAGTGCCGGTGCCAACACATGAACCTCAAGGCCCAGGCGTCGAAAACTGTTTATAAGTGTGGGTGTCAGGGTTAACACCGCCCACTCAAGCTGGCGCCGATCAAACCAGGCGGCGAGCGCGATAATCAGCTGACGGGTTCGGCCGGGACTGGCAGTGGCAAGGTTACCGACCTCCACAACCTTCTCTCGCTCAGGCTGAATATGCCCAAATGCAGCCAGACAGCTTTCAACTGGCTGATCCAGATAAGCTTCCAGAAACAGAGGGCCTTCACTGGCCAGCTTGAATCCAGCCGCTGCCGTCAGTTCGCCTTCGGTGTTACTAGAACTGACCAGCGTTGGCAGGAAATCATGCACATCGGCGCCATGTACCTGTGCGAAACGACCATGAATAAACTGCTCGACACGCCTGCGCTGGGGGGCGAGCTGCGTATGCAGACTCAGGCTGACAGGCTGTCGAGCCAGTGGAGGGTTAATGCTCATAGGGTAGCTCCTCTTCATGGCTACCCAGTGTGGAGTTGTAAACTTAAATAAGTCTTAAGGGAGATTAAGAAAAAACAGCTTTTTAAAAGCTTCCATTTATCAAAAGCTTGGGGTAGTATTTGCAGCCTCTTCGGAACTGATCATTCAGTTTCCGCCTAGTCGGGGCGTAGCGCAGTCTGGTAGCGCACCTGCATGGGGTGCAGGGGGTCGCAGGTTCAAATCCTGCCGTCCCGACCATTTAAACCCTTTGGTCTCAAAGGGTTGGCCTGAATAAAAGGCCAATTATCCCAGCTTATTCCCAAAAGTCTTTATCACATCCTCACTCTTACTCCAGTTCATTATATTGGCTTCTTGTATAAAGCCTGTTCCGGCTGTTGTCGAGCAATGTCGCTAGTTGGTGACCGCATGTTCATGGCGGCCATAACAAAAAGCCCCTGCAACAGGGCAAGGGCTATCAGAGCAAATATGTACGGCGGGCTATAAACGCGGGTCCTTCATTTCAGTAGTCGCAAAACCGTCCATGGCCTTTATAAACCACCCTTACCTTTCATGGTTGGAAAAGTAGTCCACTATGTGTTCATAGAGCGGCAGACTGATACAGTCATTGGCCTTATTGGCCGCGACCGGGTGGGAGGCAAAGCGGGCGATCACAAGGTCTTGAGTCGGGTCGATATACAGGCTCTGGCCGTGGACACCACGAGCCATGAACGCCTTGTTTTCATTACCGGTGACCCACCACATGCTGCGGAAGGTCCAGCTTTCCATGCTGGAATCGGCCGGTTTCTTGAAGGCCGGGAACTGGGCGCCAGCGCGGATATCCTTTACCACATCCGGATGCAGAATCTGTTCGCCGTTGTATTCACCGTTATTACGCAGCAGCTCACCCAGACGCGCAATATCACGCAGGCTTGCATTCAAGCCACCACCGGAGAAGGGCGTGCCCAGCATATCCACCTGGAATTGGGCTGCCCGTTCCATGCCGATTTTGCTCCAGATTTTCTCTTCCAGGTAATCCGCCACTGACATGCCAGTCACACGTGCAACCAGCCAGCCGATCACTTCGGTATTCACAGTGCGGTAGTTGAAGTCTTCGCCATGTTCTCCCTGTTTTTGCACCATGGGCAAGTATTCATAGAAGCCATTGGGGCCTTTGTAGCCGGGGGGCTTGGGCATATGGCTGCCGGAGGCTGAGAATACCCAGATTTCGGACTTCGGATCAGAGTAATCCTCATCGAAGTCGATACCCGTGGTCATATCAAGCACCTGCTTGACCGTGGCATCGCCAAAGCCGGATGGCTTGAGCTCTGGTATGTATTCAGAAATCAGTCGGTTTTCGTCAATCTTGCCTTGCTTGATCAGATCCAGTGCCAGGGTGCCGACAACGGCCTTGGTCATCGACATTATCAGATGACGCTGATAATCCTTGAAGCCGCCCAGATACTGCTCATACACCACCTGGCCTTTGTGCATTACCAGAATGCCATCGGTGTAGGTTTCTGCCAGCATCTGCTTCCAACTGATGGCCTGGTCACTTCCCCAGGGCGTGTAGGTAAGCGTTTCAAGTTCACTATCCAGCGCATAGGGCAGGGTGGAAGGCGTCGTATTGCGGCGGCTCACCAGGGTAGTGGGTATAAACTCACTCATGTGTCCAACGCTGTAGCGCAGTGCAGGAAACTTGAAGAATGAGCCGTCTGCCAGCTGCAAACGTTTATCAGCCGGTGGTGGGCTGCCCTGCATCCACTGCATGGTTTCCGGTGCGGAATCCTGGGCGGACAGGTAGTTGCTGTTATCCAATTGGCATTCCATGGCTTGAACCGCCAATGGCAGGCCCAAAAGGGCTACTGCTGCCAGGTGTTTTACTGCTCGCATAAAGACTCCGTTATCAGAACTGACGTGCGCGGACCATAGCATCCATACCGCCATCGACGAACAGAACGCTGCCACTTATAAAGCTTGCCTGATCTGATAACAGGAAAGAGGTTGCAGAAGCAATTTCGTCAGGCGTACCGGCGCGGCCCATCGGAGCAACAAAGTTGCGCACCGCTTCGCCAAAGCGCGGGTCATCAATAGACGCTTGATGCAGCGGGGTTTCGACGGCACCGGGTGCGATAATGTTCAGGCGCATGCCCTGACGGCTCCACTCCACGGCCTTGCGACGGCCATAGACGGTCACGGCATATTTGGAGGCAGCATAGGCTGTATGGGGCTCGCCACTGTCATCGGCGATCTCACGTGCCTTGGCCTCATCATTGTCCAGCATGGCTTCGGCCATGGCATGGGGCGCGGCAACCTGATGGCTACCGGCAACGGAACCGATGATTACGGCCTTGCCGCGACCACTGGCCTTGAGAGCTGTTTCAAGGCCTTCGAGGTACTCGGCCACACCGAAATAGTTAACGCCCACTATCAGTCCAACGGATGGCGCCGTTACCCCTACACCTGCACAGGCGACAACAGCATCCAGCGATCCACCGCACTGCTCAAGGGTTGCCTGAACCGCTTGTTGGCGCCCTTCAGGGGTGGAAAGGTCCGCATTTACATCGGCGTTGGCACGGTCAACCCGGATCAGAGTGTGGCCTTCGTTTTCCAGCTGAGCACATACGGCGGCGCCGATACCTGAAGCTGCACCGGTGACTGCGATAGTTGGCATGTTCTAGTCCTCGTTGTTATTAGTGTCTGTTGATGACTATGCAAGCGAGTCCCGTATGACTCTTCGTCCATTCAGACTAGGATTGCGGCCTCACGGGGTTTCGCTGGTTGGGACACACGTGTTACCACGAAAAGCATGATCATGGCGAGGAGTGTTGAGCTGCAACCGAACAGCAGAGAGTAGCGCAATGACTCGGCACCCAGCACAGGCGCCATCAAATCACTGAGCGCACCTACGGCCAGGGGCCCAACGCCAACCCCCAGCAGGGTAACCAGTACCGTTTGGCAGGCCATGGCAACGGCACGGCTATCTGGTGAGACCAGTCGTGTAATCATGCTGAAGCAGGGGCCAACCCACCAGACCGAGAAGAAACCGTTCAGTGCACACCAGATCATGGCAGTGGGAACTTGATGTCCAAACAGCAGCATTGTGCTGTCAGCCGGCCAGAGCAGATAGGTTGTCATGGCGATAATCCCCATGCCGTGGCCAAATTGAGGTATCAAAAGCTGCCAGCGTGGATGGGCGCTGATCAATCGGTCGGTCATCCAGCCGCTGAACAGCATGCCCAAGGCTGCAGTGCCGCCACCAACAAAGCCGGCCAGAATACCGGCCTGCTGAAGGTCCAATCCGTGGGAGCGCACCAGAAAGGTCGCATTCCACATGCCGTAGGCATTGGCACCAAGAGTACTTAAACCAGCGGCAAATATTAGATAGCGGTAGGGGCGCAGATCCCAAAGGGACTTCAGAGTTTCAAGCAGTGACAACGAAGCTGATTGTGTTTCTTGAGGATGATCCCAGGTGCCGCGTACCGGTTCTTTGACCATCAGAATTACCGCTGCAATAAGGCTGGTCGGAATCGCCACCAGAATAAATCCGGTTCGCCAGCCGTAATTTTCCACCACCCAGGCGCCTGCACTCATGGCGATAATCACCGCCAGCGTTGGTGCGGTGCTGAAGCAACTGATGGCAAAGGCACGGCGGTTGGCCGGGTAGAGGTCGGCAATCATGGAAATGGAGCTGGGCGTGACTGCCGATTCACCAATGGCCACCAGCATGCGGGCCATTACCAGCACTACAAAGCCGGTGGCGTAGCCGCACAATAGCGTGGTGCCACTCCAGATCAGCGCACTGGCCGCCAGCACATGGGTACGCTTCATGCGATCGGCCAGGCGGCCAGCACCCAGGCCAAAGAAGGCGTAAACGCCGGCAAATGCCAACCCGGAAACCAGTCCCATGGCAGTATCACTGGCGTCGAACTCCTGCTTGATCGGCTCGATCATCACCGCCATGATCTGACGACCAATAAAGGTGTTGGTATAGAGCAAAGCCAGCAGCAGGAGCATGCCATGTCGACGCCATACCGGTGTATGAACTGCAGGATTGTTCGTCAACATGGGGGCTCCTTTTGAGTCTGCTGTTAGCGCAGTACCAGGCAACGTAAAGGATATTTAGATAAGGCCTTTCTCTTTCGCCATGGTCAGTGCCAGGTCTTCAATCATGTCTTCCTGACCGCCCACGGTGCCGCGACGACCCAGTTCGACCAGGATGTCACGGGCCTGAATGCCGTACTTTTTCTCTGCGCGCTGGGCGAACAGCAGGAAGGATGAGTAAACGCCCGCATACCCCAGAGTCAGTGCATCACGGTCAACGCGGATCGGCTGATCCATAATCGGGAAGACACGGTCTTCGGCCACATCCATGATCTTGTACAGATCGATACCGGTCTCCACGCCCATGCGATCCAGCACGGCACAGAACACTTCCAGTGGTGTATTACCGGCACCGGCACCCAGGCCAGCAACGGAACCGTCAACGCGCGCAGCACCGGCTTCAATGGCGGCCAGCGAGTTGGCGATACCCATGCCCAGGTTGTGGTGACCGTGGAAACCGATCTCCACATTGGCCGGCAGTTCGGCGCGCAACAGGCCAATCTTGGCGCTTACTTCATCCGGCAGCATGTAACCGGCGGAGTCGGTGGCATAGATACAGTTGGCGCCGTAGCTGACCATCAGCCTGGCTTGCTCCAAAATTTTCTCCGGGCTGACCATGTGCGCCATCATCAGGAAGCCGACGGTATCCATTTCCATCTTGGCGGCCATACCGATGTGCTGTTCAGAAACATCCGCTTCGGTGCAGTGAGTGGCCACGCGAATGGTGGACACACCCAGATCCTTGGCCATCTTCAGATGATCGACAGTGCCGATGCCCGGCAGCAGCAGTGCGGAAACCTTGGCGTTCTTCATTTTCGGAATGACGGCGCTCAGATACTCTTCATCGCTATGAGCAGGGAAGCCGTAGTTCACGGATGTACCACCCAGGCCGTCGCCATGGGTGACTTCGATCAGCGGCATACCTGCCTCATCAAGCCCGGTGGCGATGTTGACCATCTCGTCCAGGCTGATCTGATGCCGCTTGGCATGCATACCATCGCGCAGGCTCATATCGTGCAGCGTGACTTTTTTACCGTTCAGATTCATGTCTCTTTCCTCCGTTAGCCACGCTCAGGCAGGCTGATGCTGCCGTTGGATACTTCTTCTGCAAACATCTCGGCGGTACGCAAACCGGCTGCCGTCATGATGTCCAGGTTACCGGCGTACTTGGGCAGGAAGTCACCCAGGCCTTCCACTTCCATGAAGCAGGTGACGCGGTTGCCGTCGAACACAGGACCATTCACCAGGCGATACCCGGGTACGTATTTCTGCACCTCTTTCACCATGGCGTGGACGGATTCGGTGATGGCGGCCTGATCCGGTTCGCCTTCGGTCAGGCAGTGGATGGTGTCACGCATGATCAGCGGCGGCTCGGCCGGGTTGATCACGATGATCGCCTTGCCTTTCTTGGCGCCGCCCACTTTTTCCACAGCACCGGCAGTGGTGCGGGTGAACTCGTCGATGTTCTGACGCGTGCCCGGACCGACAGAGCGAGACGATACCGTCGCGACGATCTCTCCGTACTCCACCGGCTGTACGCGGGAGACTGCGGCTACCATCGGGATCGTCGCCTGGCCACCACAGGTCACCATGTTGACGTTCATTTCCAGGTTCTTGGCATGATCAGCCAGATTCACCGGCGGTACACAGTAAGGACCGACAGCTGCGGGCGTCAGGTCGATCATGATCACACCCAGCTCGTTCAGCTTGCGGCTGTTCTCGGCGTGAACGTAGGCGGAGGTCGCATCGAAAGCCACACGGATATCGTCTTCGATGACGTGGGGCAGCAGACCGTCTACACCGGTCGCGCAGGTTTTGATACCCATCTCTTCGGCGCGCTTGAGGCCTTCGGAGGTTGGGTCGATACCGACCATCCAGACCGGTTCGATCCACTCGGAGCGCTTCATCTTCATCAGCAGGTCAGTGCCGATGTTACCCGGGCCGATGATGGCTGCTTTCAGTTTTTTACTCATTTATCTACTCTCCCGGCTGCTTAATTTGACAGTCTCGACCCACTCGGAGCGCTTCATTTTTATCAGCAGGTCGGTGCCGGCTTACTCCGAAAAAGCGGCCCGGGCCAATGATGGCCGCTTTCAGTTTTTTGGACATAGTCTGTTCCACTTATTCTTGTTTGTAGCCTTCGCTCGCGGAGCGAGCTCCCACACCCATCACCACACATGGCACTTATCTGTGGGAGTGCGCTCCGCGCGCGAAGCTCTTTACCTGATTCATTCGCTCACAGAGTGAGCTCCCACAGGTCAGGCGTATATCCACATTTCATTGTGGGAGCGCACTCCGTGCGCGAAGCCTGTACCTGAGCCATTCGCCCACAGAGTGGGCTCCCACAAGGTCATCCCAAACCTCAGGCCGGCTATGGGAGTGCGCTCTGCGCACCAAGTTGGCAACCGATTCATCGCTCACAGAGTGAGTTTCCACAGATCAGGCGCATAACCACATTTCATTGTGGGAGCGCATTCCGTGCGCGAAACCTCACCTGAGCTATTTGCCCACAGAGTGGGTTCCTACAAAGTCACTTCAAACCTCACACCAGGCTGTGGGGGCGGAAGCTCTTTACCTGATTCATTCGCCCACAGAGTGGGCTCCTACAAGCCCCCAAGCCTCACCTTTAGCTGTGGGAGCGCACTCCGTGCGCGAAGCGGTTATTCCACAAACCGGATCGAGCAGCTGCCCAAGCCTTCGGCGGTGAGGCTGAAATGGTCACCTGCCGATGCCGGGATTAGCGGTGCCAACGCACCGGACAGAATGATCTCGCCCTTGCGGAAAGGAATGCCGTACTCGCCCAGGGTGTTGGCCAGCCAGGCTACCGCCTCGGCTGGATGTCCCTGTACGGCAGAGCCCAAACCGGAACCGGCGGGTTCACCGTTCTTTTCGATCTGCATGGCGACAGCAGCCAGGTCCAGGCTGTTCGGGTCGGTATGGGTTTCGCCAATAACGAACACACCACAGGATGCGTTGTCGGCCACGGTATCGACGATGCTGATGCGCCAGTCATCGATGCGTGAGTCCACGATCTCGAAGCAGGGCGCGACCCATTCGGTGGCGGCCAGAACATCCTCGGCGGTGACACCGGGGCCGATCAGGTCCTGCTTCAGACAGAAGGCGATCTCGCCCTCGGCACGGGGCTGTATTAGCCCTGCCCTGGACAGGCTCACCTCGGCGCCATCGGCAAAGTGCATGCGATCGGTCAGAAAGCCGAAGTCAGGTTGATGCACATTAAGCATCTCCTGCACGGCCTTGGAGGTGACGCCAATCTTCTTGCCAATCACGCGCTCGCCATCGGCTTCGCGCAGCTTCAGTGTGTGCAGGGAAATGTGGTAGGCATCATCAATGGTCAGGCCATCGTGGCTCTCCACCAGCGGCGGCAGGGTGCTGGCCGTTTTCAGTGCCTGGTGCAGTTCCTGTCCCAGCTGTTCAATCAGTGCATGGCTCATGTGGTTCTCCTTATCCCCAAACGCTGCCTTCAGCGCCGCCGTCTACTTCGATCACCTTGCCGGTGACCCAGCTGGATGCAGGGGTCGCTAAATAGAGTGCCGCAGCGGCAATATCTTCGGGTTCGCCGATGCGCTTGAGTGGCGTGTTCTCGGCCATTTTTTCCAGCATTGCGGCAGGGGCGGCATTTTCCAGTGCTGCCGTTCGAATCGGGCCGGGGGCGATGGCGTTGACGCGCACATCGGGCGCAAAGTCCTGAGCCAGCAGCTTGGTCAGGTGTGTCAAAGCTGCCTTGGCGGTGCCATAGGCGCTGAAGTGCTGCTGGATATAGCGTGCGGCACCGGAGGTGATGTTGATGACATTGCCTCCACCGGCAGTACGCATATGCGGCACGCACAGCTGAGTGAGCGAGTAAGCGGATGTCACGTTGAATTCCAGTACGCCGGCAAACTCATCAGGCGTCATTTTAAGCGGGTCGTTGGGGCCGGAACCGCCGGCATTGTTGACCAGATGTGTAACCTTCCCCATACCTTCAACGGCGGCGGCAACCAGCGCTTCTCGCTGAGCCTGGTCGTTCACGTCACAGCTGACGGCCAGTGCGCGGCGCCCCAAAGAGCGGACCTCGTCGGCGACTTTCTCCACATCCGCCAGCGTGCGTGCCGAGCAAACGACATCGGCACCGGCTTCAGCGTAGGCGAGGGCAATGGCACGCCCCAGGCCGCGCCCGGCGCCGGTGATGACAGCGACCTGGCCGTCCAGATTGAAACTGTCCAGAAGAGACATGGAAACTCCTTGTGATTGGATACTCAGAAAATCAGGCAGGTACAGACCACAGGTCCGGCAGTCCCGGATCGGTGCTCCCGATAACGCGCTTGAGCAGCAGCTTGAGCGCCATGGCGTCACCCAGCCCCAACGCTTCCACCACATCCTGTTCCACGGCTTTGGCCTGGGCGATCTGATGCAACGAGGCTTCGCGTCCATCGGCGGTCAGACGGTACCGCCCCTGTTCGATCACGACATGGCCGCCCTTGATCAGCAATTCCATATCTGCCAGATCCACGGCGGAGCCGGTATAGGCGATATATTCATTGATGTCGTCCAATGTCAGGCCGTCGCGAATACAGAGGACCGAGAGAATGAAAAACTGTGGCTGGTCCAGTCCCTGCTCGTTCAGCAATACCTGCAACCGGTTCACCAGCTGGAAGTGGGCGCGGCCCAGCAAGTAGCCCAGCAGGTCTTCGGTGTAACTGCATTCGGGAGGCGGTTCGCTTCTGGTCAGGCGCACCTCTTCACGAGGCTTGAGTGCCGCCAGTGCATACTGGCCGCTTTGAAACACCAGAGGAGGATGCGCGCTCTGGTCAAACCCGAGCACTTCTCCAATAAAAATGATGTGATCGCCGCCATCGTGCATAAAGGCGGTACGGCATTGAAAACGGGCCGTGCAATTGGGGAGCAGGGGAGCGGTTGTCAGACCTTCATCCAGCTCCAGGCCGGCAAACTTGTCTTCGCCGCGGGAAGCAAAACGGCCCGACAGCGCTTCCTGCTCGACTGACAGAACATGAACATTCCAGAACTTGGATTCGGTAAATACCGGCAAGCTGTTGGCATTTTTGGCCAGGCTCCAGAGCACCAGAGGCGGGTCCAGGGAAACCGAGTTGAAACTGTTGGCGGTAATCCCGACGGGAGTGCCATCCTGGGCGGTTGCTGTAATGATGGTGACACCCGTAGTGAAAGTGCCAAGCGCAGTACGAAAGGCTTTGGAGTCGAAGTTATTATTAGTCATATCTGCCTCTGCTGGCCGGTGAGTCTGAGGCGAGTATTGCAGCGGTGACAAGGGGGATCATCGTCTTTATGGACTAAGACTGAAACGCGAGCTCGTCCGTCCGGACGAGGTATTCATGCGCTAGAGGGGGTAGTAATGTGACGGTCATAAAAATAAAGACGGCCGTTGCGATGGCCGGATGAAACCAAGGAGAAAACGATGGCTGCAGCCGTAACGACACCCGCCGGTATCCATTCCCTTCTGGAGACCCAGCAGCAGGCTTTTAATCGTGCAGGTGCGGTCAGCGCCGAAACCCGCAAGACGCGCATTCAGCAGGTGATCGATCTGCTGGTGGATAACTGCGATGCCCTGGCCGATGCCATGGGGGCCGACTTTGGTGAAGGCCAGAACGGTGGTCGCCCGCGTGCATTTTCGATCATGAACGATATTCTCGGCTCGCTGGGGTCGCTCAAGCATGCCCGTGACAACCTGGACACCTGGTTGGAAACCGACTCACGCACGCCTTTTGCACCCTATGACCAGATGGGGGGCGAAGCCGAGGTCATGCACCAACCCAAGGGCAGTGTCGGTATTATCGGTACCTGGAACGCGCCTCTGTTTACCCTGTTCAGCCCGTTGGCGTGCGCATTGGCAGCAGGCAACCGTGCCATTCTTAAACCTTCGGAAGTGGTGCCTCAAACCGCTGCGCTGGTGGCCGAGCTGATCAGTACCCATTTGGATCCTGAAGTGATCGCGGTGGCTACCGGTGATGCTGAAATCGGCGCTGCTTTTGCCGGCTCGCCGTTCAACCATCTGGTCTTTACCGGCAGCACCGCCGTAGGGCGCAAAATCATGCGTGCTGCCGCCGAGAACCTGGTGCCGGTGACGCTGGAGCTGGGGGGCAAGTCACCGGTGATTCTGGGGCGCAGTGCTGATGTGGACGACGCCTGCCGTCGCCTGGCCATTGCCAAGGGCACCAACGGTGGCCAGATCTGTATCAGCCCAGATGTGCTCTATGTGCCGGCCGAAAAGCTGGAAGCCAGCATCGCTGCGCTGAAAACTCATTTCTGCGCCCTCTATCCAACCGTGGATGACAACCCGGACCTGGTCGCAGCCGTCAACGACAGCCACTTGCAGCGTGTCGAAGCTTACCTGGCCGACGCCGAAGACCGCGGTGTACGTATTGAATCCTCGCATCCGGATGCAGCTTCGAGCACTCGCAAGCGTCCTCTGCGCCTGGCGATCAATCCGCCGGCCGACAGCCAGATCATGCAGGAAGAGATCTTCGGCTCGGCACTGGTCATCAAAACCTACAACGAACTGGACGAGGTATTTGATGATATCCACAGCCGTGGCCGTCCGCTGGCGCTGTATTACTTCGGTCAGGACAAGGATGAAGAGCAGCAGGTGCTGACACAGACCCTGTCCGGTGGTGTTACCGTCAACGATCTGCTGATGCACGCGGCCATGCACGAAGCACCCTTCGGTGGTGTGGGCGCTTCCGGTATGGGTCACTATCACGGCTATGAAGGTTTCCTGGAATTCAGCCACGCCCGAACCTTATTCCGTGCACCGGCCTATGATCCGCGCGCAGAGTGGGGCATGTTGCCGCCGCACCATGATCAGTTCGAGACGATGATGCGAGCACAGGTCACCAAGGACTAAGACCCATGAGTACATTACTGCAAAGCCTGGAGGACGGTGTTCTGAATCTGAGGCTCAACCGGGCCGACAAGCGCAACGCCTTCGACCGGGAGCTCTATTCTGACCTGACCGAGTGCCTGAATGCCGCCGACCTGAACGCAGAGGTGCGTGTGATTCGCCTCTCTGCCGAGGGGGGCTGCTTCAGTGCCGGCAATGATATCGCCGACTTCCTCGCTGAGCCTGAACAGGGACGCCGTACCGACCCGCCGCTGTACCTGCTGCGGGCCTTGCGTGCCTGTCGCAAGCCCATCGTTGCGGAGGTGCGTGGCAAGGCGGTGGGTATAGGCGCCACGCTGCTGTTGCACTGTGACCTGGTGTACGCCAGCGAAGGCTCGGCCCTGATGTTTCCGTTTGTGGCACTGGGCCTTTGCCCGGAAGGCGGTAGTACCCAGTTGCTGCCGCAACTGGCGGGGCATGTAAAAGCCTTTGAGTGGCTGGTGTTAGGGCAGCCCTGTGCCGCGGAGGATGCGGCTCAATGTGGCCTGATCAATGCCGTACTGCCAGCAGACCAGCTGAGTCAGCAGGTGGATAAAGCCGTACGTAAACTGGCCAGCCTGGACCCGGAAGCCGTGCAACAATCCCGCCGCCGTTTGCAGCGGGCATCCGGCGACCAGCTGGATGCATTGATGAAGGCCGAAATGGATCTGTTTGAGGAGCTGCTGCAGCAGGAAGCGGCACAGCAGGCGCTTCATGCGTTCGTGAACAAGTGATCTGAGACAGGACAAAAGCTTTGAATCTGAACGGCTGCTCTAATGGGTGGCCGTTTTTTATGGCCTTAAAGCATAAAAAACCGGCCTCAAATGAGGCCGGAATGAATGAAGAAGGTTGGTCAGAGACCGCTTTAGAACGCGTACTTCACACTCAAGGAGATGTTGTCGCGATCAGTCAGGAGTTTCTGATGAACCGGGATATCAGCGTTGGCATCACCCATGTAGGTCAGGTATTTCACGCCAACCTGCAGGCCTGTGCGGTGGGTGAAATCGGCACCGACACTGAAGCGACGATCACCTTCACCGCCAATGCCGCCGGTCAGTGTTCGACCGCTGAGCTGGTGCGAATAGCTGATCGGTACACTCAAATCCCAGCTCTCCGTTACACCCGGATAGCTCAGCGACAGGCTGCTGCTGAAAGCCAGACCATGGTTGGTGTAATACAGATCATTGGTGGCACTGCCCGGTACGCCGTTAAGACCCTGGGTATCCACATCCAGAATATCCACGTAGGCCAGCTCGGTTGTCAGGTTGACGGTGTCCGCCAGCCAGGAGCGACCAAAATTGACGATGGCGTTGACGTTGGTCTGCAGAATATCGGCACGGGCCGCGGTCGGAACCGGTGAGCCAAAGAAACTGGTATTCACCAGAGCCGGTGCACCTTCCTTATACGTTACCTCTGCGGCAACTGACGCCATGCCCAGCGAGGTGGTCATGGTGGCACCGTACAGGTTGATATTGTCGAAGTAGCGGATGCGGTAGTCGGCGCTGAAATCCGGATTAACGGTCACTTCCGTCAACGGGATACGGTCATGGTAATTGAGGTAGTAGAGGCCCCACTCCGTTTCCAGGCTGGTACGGAAACGGGTACCTACACCCCACTGGCCGGTTTTATCCGGTTCGATATTACCTCGACGATTGCCGAAATAGCAGGGCTCGCCCGGAGCGGCACTGAGGCAGGTCGCACCTTCACCCACGGCCTCACTGGTGCTCAGGTAACTGCCCGGCTCGGGCACCTGAACCGGGTGCCAGTTGTACTGGGCGTGTGCCATCAGCGACCAGTTCGGGTTGACCTCGAACTGGGCCGAAACCTGATCTTCCGGCAGCAGGATATCCTTTACTTCCACGCCCGGGATACCGGACTTGGTGCCATCCGATGGCCCCTGTGCCAGTGACATGCTGGGCATGAACAGGGCTTCACCCCAGGCGACCACGTGCTTACCGGCACGCAGATCCAGATAGCTGCTGTCACCCACTTCAAAGCTGGTATAGCCGTAGAAATCGAGCAGGCGTGTGTAGCCGCCGTGGTATTTCTGGGCATCATCGGTGAACTTGTCGTCCTGATAGACATCGTCGTAGAAGGTACTGGCCGACATCACCAGACCGGAGCTGCCCTTGTGCAGACGGCCTTCCATCAACAGGGACAGGCGGTTGGCGGTCAAGTCGCCTTCATCAAAATTGCGGTTGCCGCTGCTGGTCAGACTGTCATCCCGGTCTTCCAGGCGTGCTGCGGCGCTGTAGCTGAGTGTGCCTTTCCAGTCGAGGGTCAGGCCGTTGCCCATTTCAATGCTTTCACCGGCTTGTACCTGTGAAGTGATACCGGCGGCCACTACGGCGAGGGCCAGCAGGTTCGGTTTGAATGCTGTCATGATCATATCCTCGCGTTAGTGGGCTCGACGGCGCAGTGCGGCTGGGGTGAAGTCATCCGGTGACATGCCGCCGGCATTCAGAACGGGGCCTTTTTCCAGGTCCTGGAACAGGTTGTAAGCCACATAGCCGCCGGTGGAGAGGTCATGATAGAAGCTGGTCCCGGCTTGCCAGGCGCTCATATCATAGGCGTAGTAATAATTGAGAATTGCGTGGTTTACGAGCTCGCCGCGAGTGTCATAGTAATCGCTCATGACGCCATGCCAAGTGTCCTCGTCGATGTACATCACACGCTTGCCATACTTGTGACGGTGAGTGTCCTTGAGGGAACCTTCCAGTACCCAGACTCGGCGCAGTTCGTAGCGCAGGTAATCAGGGTTGGGGTGGCTGACTGTCAGAAGGTCATCATAGGAGACGCTTTCTTCATGTACGCGGTAGGCGTTGGCCGGTACATAGATTTCGCGCTTACCTTTCAGCTCCCAGTCGTAACGCTCGGGAGAGCCGTTCATCAGGCGGTCCTGGTCGATTGTCAATTTGCCTGAGGTGCCAGCAGCAGGGGTATCAAAGCCGTATTCGGGCAGCTGACGCACGCGGCGGGTACCGGGGTTGTAGGTCCAGGCCAGGCGCTGGCCCTGGGCAAAGTTCATCGGCTCAATGGAGACGGTACGCTTGCCCTTGTCGCGTGTTGGCAGCAGGGTGCCGGTATCGTTGTATGCCATGATTTCACCGACAGGTTTGCCGATTTGATCCGGCAGCGTAATCACGTTAAGCGTGGCGTTGTGGGTGCGTCCCCAGGTGATGTTGCCGCTGCTGCTGACATCGGCCAGGTCGCGCATTTCCAACTGCTCGGTAAAGGCACGGTAGGGATAGTTGTGATTGGACAGGACCTGCATTGCCTGGTTGTCGCCGGACGGGATCGGAAAGGGAATGGGGCCCATATAGCCGTTGAAACCCATACCGCCATCGACCAGCTCGGCTTCGACCGCGTTTTTCTTGGCGATTTCACAAATTTCATCCGGGTAGCGGAAGTCGCGACGGCCTTCGTATACCGGGATGCGATAGGTATCGGGGAAGCGTTGCAAGAGCGCAATCTGTCCTTCGGTCAGGTTGTCCTTGTACTCTTCCCAGTTCTGGCCATTGATTTCCAGAATCGGTTTGTCATCAGGGTAGGGGTCAATCGGATGCTGACCCACGTTAGGTGTGTATTCGATACCGGGGGGAGTACCTAACCATTTGCCGGAAAACGGGGGAATGGTGCCTGCTTCGTTACCGGCGGCAATGCCACCCATACAGGTCAGTTCATTGCCCAGCTTGGCAGCTTCCTCAGGGGAAACCTTGGCATGGGCGGATGCGGACAGTGCCAGGACGACGGAAGCGGCCAATGGCTTCCATAGTTGCTGCTTTCTCATCTTGCCTCCAGATGTGAACCCGAGCTGTCAGACCAACCGATCTTTCAGTGGGCGGCAGTGGGTTTTATTGTTGTTGTTTGGTGATTGTTCTGGAGTTGGTTGGATAAAAAATCGTCTAAAAAGACTAGGCTGGTTGCGCGTTTGAAAGGGGATATGAAAAAGGCCCCGAGGTTGCTCTCGAGGCCTTGATTTACATACGTTTTTACTTAGTTTTGTGTGTAAGGATCTATACCCTTGGGCACATAAACCCCATCGACTTTATCCACAAATTCAGCCCGGCGGTCACGTGGGTTGTAGAACTGCTTGTACCAGATACGGGCCTTCATAAAGGGGCCGTCACTGGGGAGAAACAGTCCGTTCAGACAGGGCGCCTTGTTGGTCCAGACTTCAAAGTCCTGGGCAAACGCCAGACGGCTGGATTCCTGGAACTGGGCTGCCGCAATTTTGTCTTCGATGGTCACTTTTGCGTTGCCATTGGGTGATTTCACCAGCAGCGCGTGCCAGACACGGATAGAGCCGTCTTCCACCGGTGTATGGGTGATAAAAAGAATGGCTTCGTACAAGCCGGTCAGGTAAGACACCAGTACACCCGGCCCATGGTAAGTCGTGATGGTGTGCAGTACCGGGCTATGGCCATCGTCACCAACCAGGGTGCGGTGCGGACCGCACTGGCGCTGAATCGCCAGGTGGCCCTTGAACTCGTTCTCATAGCGCTGAACGGTCGAACCGTGGATCGGACTCAGGTGGCCGTAGTCGCAGATGTTGTCGATCACTTCCTGTGGGTGCTGTTCCAGCATGCCGAGATCATCATATTTCCACTGCACCCAGGATTCGTCATCCCATTCAGGCAGGGACGGATGATTCCACTCCGGCTCGCCACCTTCAGGATCATGCCAGACCCAGATAGCGCCCAGGCTTTCCTTGACGGTCCAGGACTTCACGCAGGCAGTCTTCGGAATCGGGCCTTCGTGGTAAGGAATATCATCACACTGACCATCCGGGCCGAAGCGCCAGGCGTGGTAGGGGCAGCGAATGCTGTCACCTTCAATGTTGGTACCTCCGCCATCGATGATCACATAAGAGGTATCGTTGGGCGCAGCCAGGTGCGTTTTCATGTGCGGGCAATAGGCATCCAGCAGAACCACCTTGCCGGTTGCCTGACCGCGATACAGCGCGAAGTCGCGACCAAAAAAACGCACCGCCAGCGGCTTGTGAGTGTTGATTTCGTCTGAGGTTGCAATCATGAACCAGCCGCGTGGAAAGGTGTAATCACCGAGCCGGTAGTCCTGAGATGTTGCCATGGGGAAACTCCTGGGTCTTGTTGTTATCACCCGGTCGATTCTGAATTTCGACTCGGATCGGGACATACCCTGTTTGGACGATATGGAAGTAAGGGGATGATCTGGATCAACCCCTGTCGTATCAGATGCTCACATCCAGCTGCTTGAGGCGACGCTGGTAAGGGCCGATGGCCAGGCCATAGAAAAGCGCGCTTGCCAGCAACAGGCAGAGCACGGTTACCAGCGACCAGCGCAGGCCGTCCGGTCCCATTGTCTGGGTATAGAAATCACTGAGGGTGCCGGACACAAAGGGGCCAAGGCCGGCACCGATCAGGGTCATGAACAGATTGATAAAGGCGGCCCCCAGTGCACGTTGGGAGCTGGTGAGCAGGTGACTGGCAGCAGCAAAGGTCAGGGTTGGCCACCAGCTCTGGAAAAATGCAAAGCCGGCGCAGAACAGCATGGCAAACGGAATATCGAAACCGGCCAGATTGAAACTGGATGTCTGCGGCCAGAGTAGAAAAGCAATGCCCATGGGCAGGCTCAACAATATGCCCAGAATGGGCAGGGCCAGCTGCCAGCGCGTGTCGCGTTTGATCAGGCGGTCACAGACCCAGCCACAGCAGAGGGTGCCGAGAATGGCAAACACGCCGCTGGCGATGCCGAACAGGAAGCCGGCCTGTGCCAGTGGCATTTCGTAGGTGCGCAGCAGAAACGTGGGCGCCCAGATACCGAAGCCGTAACCCACCACACCCGTCAATGACACGCCCAGGCACAGGAAGACGAAGGCGCGGATCTGAAAGATGCTTTTGATTTGCGAGCCGGCCTTGATATTGCGGGCTTCCCTGGCTTGGCGGCGCTCCTCTTCGGTATCGAATACGCCTCGTCCCGGATCGCGGGTAAACAGCCACAGGGTGGCGGCAAGCAGAACCCCGGGAATACCGAAAAAGATAAACGTGGTACGCCAACCGTACGTCTGGGCGATATAACCACCCAACACCATAGCGATCAGCAAGCCCATCTGAGGCCCCAGCATGAAGATACTCATGGCGGTGGAACGACGGGATTTGGGATAGAGGTCTGACACCATGGAAACGGAAGGTGCCATGCCCCCGGCTTCACCCACAGCAACCGTCATACGGGCAATCAGCAGCTGCCAGAAACTGTTGGCCATGCCGCAGGCCATGGTGGCAATACTCCAGAGGCCGCAACAGATGGAGATCATCTTGCGTCGGTCGGCGCCCATGTCGACCATCCGTCCCAACGGAATACCGAGAATGCCGTACAGCACGGCAAAGGCCAGGCCGGTCAATAGCCCCATCAGTGTGTCCGAGGCACCGAACTCCTGCTTGATGGGTTCGATCACGATGGCGATCACGTTGCGGTCAATAAAGGAAAAAATGTAGACCATCGCCAAGAGTGCCAGGGTGAAGTGGCTTCTGGTGGTGACCTTGGGTGGCATGATCGACATGTCAGGCTCCAGTGAACTTTATTGTTGTGGGGCCAGACTATCGGCTCGGTCAAATTCAACATCGTCCTTTTGGACGTAGTGGGTGCCCTGATGAATAGCGTCAGATGTGAGCATAAAAACAGGCGATCTGAACTCGCCGACCCGCTGCCAAAAAGGAGAGTGCCATGCCGGTAAATGAAACCGAAGCCGAGGTGCGTCAGCGCAAAATGGCTGAACAGGATGCCCTGGAATACCCCTGTTCCATCCCTTCGGAGCCTGGTCAGGTTACCGAGGTGGCGACAGGCGTCTACTGGGCTCGCATCCCCATGCCAATGGCACTGGACCACATCAACGTCTATCTTCTGGATGATGGGGATGGCTGGTATCTGGTGGATACCGGGTTGAATACCGAGGCATCGCGTGAGAGCTGGCGCTTACTGTCGCAACAGCACTTTCCCGGCAAGCCACTCAAGGGTGTGATCTGTACCCACTTTCATTATGACCATGCGGGCCTGGCCAGCTGGCTCATGCGTGAATTCGATGCGCCTCTGTATATGACGCATGGGGAATACTTCACCATGCGGGCGCTGGCCAGCACCAACAGCGAGGTAAAGGAGGATTCCCAGCGTGCCTTTTTCCTGCGCGCCGGGATGCCAGAAGACCGTTTTGAGCGCATGCTGGGCTCACACAAGCGGGACCCGTTCATTCCCGATTTTCCACCCAGCTTTATTCGACTGCGTGAGGGTGAAGCTCTGGATATTGGTCGGCGTAGCTGGCGCGTGATCATCGGCGAAGGGCACTCTCCCGAGCATGCTTGCCTCTATGCGGCCGAGGATAAAATTCTGCTGGCGGGGGATCAGGTATTGCCGGGCATCAGCTCCAATGTGCTGGTCAGCGATGTGGAGCCCGAAGCCAATACACTCAGGCTGTGGCTTAAGTCTTTGGATCGTTTGCATGCACTGGCCGTTGATACGCTGGTACTGCCGGCGCATGGGCAGGTTTTCCGAGGGCTGCATGCCCGCCTGGAACAGCTGCATCAGCACCATCAGCGTCAGCTCGATGTGATACTGACGTCTGGCTATGAACGTAAGGGCTTCACCGCATGGGAGGCCATGGGGTGGTTGTTTAAGCGTGAACTCAAATCGGTTGAACTGATGCTGGCACTGGGTGAAACCCTCGCCCACCTGAACTATCTGTTGAGCCTGGATAAGCTCGAGCGAAACCGGGACGAGCAGGGGCTGGACCAATACATAACCAAGTGATTCAATCGGTTACAAAACAATAAGAGGAGTAACCCAATGACAAGTATTGTGGATCAGGCGTCGAATGTGCGTGCCCAGCTAACCGCACCCGGGGCACCCTTCGAACTTGCAGAAGCAATGACCTCTGCAGGACCGCGTACCGTCTACAAAAATGCGCCCGCCAACCTGGTCGACATGATTGCTCAGGCCCGTCGTGAAGATGACGAATGCTTTCTGGTTTATCAGGATGACCGCTGGACCTTCCGCCGTTTTTACGCCCATGTGGATGCGCTGGCATCCTGGATGTATTGCGAAGGGGTCAAACCCGGTGATCGTGTGGCCATCGCCATGCGCAACCGGCCCGAGTGGGTGGCAGTGTTTATTGCCGCTGCCCGTTTGGGTGCCGTGCCCGCGCCGCTGAACAGTTTCGGCCTGGGTGAAGAACTGCGGGACGCCCTGGATAGTCTGGATGCTGCGGTGCTGGCGTGTGATACCGACCGGTTGGAGCGTATTGAAGCCGGGACCGTAGATGCCAATACACGAATTTTGCTGGTCGGCCCTTCACCGGAAACAGGTGCCGGGCGCTGTCAGCGGTTTGATGAAGTAGTGGTGCGTCCTGTTGGCGCCTTGCCGGACGTGAAGCCCGATCCTGAAGACCCTGCCCTTATCCTGTTTACCTCCGGCGCAACCAGTCGCGCCAAAGCGGTGGTGTCCAGTCATCGTGCGGTCTGTCAGGCGCTGTTCAATATCGATTACATCAGCGCAGTGTCGGCCATGACATCGCCTCAGGCAATGGCGCGCATTCAGGCGATGCAACGTGCGCCGGTTATTTTGACGGCGGTTCCGCTGTTCCACGTCAGTGGTCTCCATGCCCAGTTGCTCACGGCTGTTCGTACCGGGCGCCGTCTGGTGTTCATGCACAAGTGGAACCCGAAGGCGGCGGTAGAGATCATGGCACAGGAGCAGGTGGCGCAATTCAATGGCGCGCCCTCCATGGTGATGCAGTTACTGCGTGAAGAGGCTTTCCACACCGATGAGGTGAAAGGTGGCCTGTTCGGGCTTGGCTTTGGGGGGGCGGGCCTGCCGCAGGGACTGATTGATGAAGTGCTGGATGCATTGCCGGATCAGCTAGTGGGTATAGGTTACGGCATGACGGAATCCAACGGTGTCGGTGCCGGTATATCCGGCGATATTTTCCGTTTGCAGCCACGAGCGTCGGGCCTGATTTCACCCCTGATGGAGGTGCAGATGCGCTCCCCGGATGGACAGGTGTTACCCGAGGGCGAAGACGGCGAAATCTGCCTGCGCTCGGTGGCCCTGATGAGTGAATACCTCGGCAACCCCGAGGCGACCGAAGAGACCCTGCGGGACGGCTGGCTGCATACCGGTGATCTGGGCCATGTGGATCAACAGGGGCTAGTCTATATCGTTGACCGTCTCAAGGATGTGATCAACCGCGCCGGTGAAAACATTGCCGCTGCAGAGGTGGAATCCTGTCTGCTGCGACATCCTCTGGTGCGTGAAGCCGCGGTGCTGGGTGTACCGGATGAGGATACCGGCGAAGCGGTTGTTGCGGTGGTGGCAATTCAACCCGGCGAAGAGCTGGAAGAAGCCGACCTGCAGGCATTTGTTGGCGAACACCTGGCAGGCTACAAGGTGCCCTCCTTGATCTCCGTGCAGCAGGAGAAACTGCCGCGTAACCCGGCTGGCAAGCTGCTTAAACAGCAGATCAAGAAACAATTCTTCCTCTGATTTTCCCTTTCTGATTTCCACTCTGTAACACCACCGGCGGCGGGCGTTCTGCCCGCTGCCGATGCGCTCCCATACCCTTCTCGATTAGTCCGCTTTGACGATGCTGGTGCCTGTCTGCGTTGCGCATTATGGACTGCAAGTGCCAAAGGTTTTGGCCTTGCAGCTCTGAAGCTGCCCGGGTTGAGAATAATAATATGGAGAGAGCAGATGACTTCACAGGCAAACGTCACCGACACCTATGACGTGGTGGTGGTCGGGTCTGGCGCCGGCGCCATGTCCGCGGCGATCTTTGCGGCTGATCAGGGGATGAGCGTCCTCATCGTCGAGAAAAGCGACAAATACGGCGGCACCTCGGCCCTGTCCGGTGGTGGTATCTGGGTTCCCAACAACCATTACTTCAAGGCCCGGGGCGGCAATGACAGCTACGACCAGGCACTGACCTATCTGAAGGCCTCGACGCAGGGCTCGGTCGATGAAAAGCGTCTGCGCGCCTATCTGGATAACGCGCCGAAAATGATGCAGTACCTGCAGGAAAACACCCAGCTCAACTACACCGTGGCCGAGCGTTATCCCGACTACTATCAGCACCTGCCCGGCTCCGCGCCCGGCGGTCGTACCCTTGACCCGGAACTCTTTGATACCAGCAAGCTGGGCGACGAAGTGGATAACTTGCGCCCGGCTTCGCCTACGACACTGCTGCTGGGCAAGATTGCCTGGACCGCGCGCCATGCGCACAAGGCGATGTCCAAGGAACGTGGCTGGCGACTCATGATTGTCTGGCTGATGCTGAGGTACAAGCTGGACTTCAAATGGCGTCGCAAAACCAGACGTGACCGTCGTGCTGCACTGGGCAATGCCCTGATCGCATCGCTGCGCGCATCATTAATGGACCGCAAGGTACCGCTTTGGCTCAACACCGATTTTCAGGAGCTGATCGAAACCAACGGCCGCATCAGTGGTTTGATTGTGAAGCGGGACGGTCAGGAGCAGGTGATTCAGGTGCGCAAGGGCGTGATTCTGGGCTCCGGTGGCTTCGAGCAGAACCAGTCCTTGCGTGACAAGTATCTGCCCAAGCCCACGCAGCAGGCCTGGAGTGCAACGCCACCGGGGAATAATACCGGTGCAGCACTGGAGGCGGGTCAGGCGATAGGGGCAGCCACCGAGCTGCTGGATTGGGCCTGGTGGGCGCCCACTATCAGTGTGCCCGGCGAAGACAAGGCGCGAGGTGTGTTCGCCGAGCGTGCCTTCCCCGGTGCCATCGTCGTCAACGGTGAGGGCAAGCGCTTCGTCAACGAAGCCGTTGGCTACCTCGAATTCGTTGACGAGATGTACAAGGACAACCAGAAAACCGGGGGTAAGACCGTTCCGGCCTGGGTGGTGTTCGATGCCCATTTCCGTTTCAACTACGCCATGGGCCCGCTGATGCCCTCGCAGGTGATGCCGGATAGCCGTATGCCAAAGGCCTGGCACAAAACCGTGTACTGGAAAGCGGATAGTCTGGATGAGTTGGCGGCAGAGATCGGTGTGGATGCGGCCGGCCTGAAAAATACCGTCGTGCGCGTCAACGGTTTTGCCGCCACCGGCAACGATGAAGACTTCCAGCGCGGCGGTAATGTGTTCGACCGCTACTACGGTGACAGCAACGTCAAACCCAACCCCTGTCTCGCCCCGATCAAAAAAGGCCCCTTCTATGCCATGCGTCTGGATGCCGGTGATATCGGTACCAAGGGCGGCCTGCTGACCAACGAACGCGGCTGCGTAGTGCGTGAAGACGGCAGTGAAATTCCGGGCCTTTACGCCATCGGTAACTGCTCCGCTTCGGTGATGGGTACCACCTATCCGGGTGCGGGGGCCACACTGGGGCCGGCCATGACCTTCGGCTACATTGCGGCTCACGACCTGGCCCGGCAGCCTGCAGGTTCAAAGGTGACGTCATGAATGCTTCCGTGCAAAGCAGTGTGACGCCGATAGAAGCACCGCTTCAGGTTGAATCGGTGGAACAGCAGCGTTGGGATCAAAGCTGCGATGTGCTGGTGGTGGGCTGGGGTGCCGCAGGAGCCTGCGCAGCGATTGAAGCCCATGATCAGGGGGCCGATGTGATTGTCGCCGACCGCTTCCTGGGTGGAGGTGCCAGTGCCAAAAGTGGCGGTGTGGTGTATGCCGGAGGCGGCACCGTTCACCAGCAGCGGGCCGGGTTCAAGGACACGCCCGAGGAGATGTTCCATTACCTCCAGCAGGAAGTGCAGGGCGTCGTCAGTGATGCCACCCTCAAGCGCTTTTGCGACACCAGTGTGGATAACCTGCGCTGGCTGGAAACCATGGGGACGCCTTATACCCACAGCGTTCCACCCGGTGGCAAAACCTCCTATCCGCAAAACGGCTATTACCTCTACTACTCCGGCAATGAACTGGTACCGGCCTTCAAAGGCCAGTTGCCGCCACCACCCCGAGGCCATCGCACGGTGGGCAAGGGCCATGGCGGGGTCGTGCTCTACTCACACCTGCAGGCCGCCTGCGTTAAACGCGGCATTCGTACGCTGACGCAATCGGCTGTGCGCCGCTTGGTGGTGGATGCTGAAGGGGCTGTGGTCGGTGCTGAGCTTTGGTCGTTGCCGGCGGGCAGTAAGGCCGCCCGCCTGCATGCCAAGTGGGGGCAGCGTGCGGAGAAACTGCAGAATGTCGCACCCGGTTACTGCAACCGGCTGCGCCTGAAATTGGCTGCGTTGGAGCAGCGATATGCGCGACCGGTGCTGGTGCGTGCGCGCAAGGGCGTCATTCTCACCACCGGTGGCTTTGTATTCAACAAAGAGCTGATCAGGCAGTACGCGCCCAAATACCGCCGCAATTTCAAGATTGGAGCAACGGGCTGTGATGGCAGTGGCCTGCGTCTTGGTCAATCGGTCGGCGCGGGGACCAACCACCTGAAAAACGTCTCCGCCTGGCGCTTTATCAATCCGCCACAGAAGTGGCCCAAGGGGATTGCTGTAAACGCCAGGGGCGAGCGCTTCTGCAACGAGGAGGTTTACGGCGCCAAACTGGGGCATGCCATCTGCGAAGAGCAGGACGGCAAGGCCTGGTTGATTCTTGATAAACCGCTGCGTGCCCAGTCCATCCGACAGGCACTGCTTGGCCGTTACTGGTGGTTCCAGTCGGTACCGGCGCTGGTGATGATGCTGTTGGGGGCCAAAAAGGGCAAAACCCCGGCGGAGCTGGCGCGGAAAATCGGCATGGACTCGGCTGCACTGGAAGCCTCGCTGAGGGCCTATAACCAGGCGATTAGCGAGGGCCGTAAAGACCCACAGGGCAAGTCGGCCGACTCCTGTCAGGTGCTAAGGCAGGGGCCGTTTTACGCGCTGGATATCTCCGTCAGCTCGTCTGTCCTGCCGCTGGGAGCGCTGACTTTGGGCGGCCTAAAAATTGATGAGCATAACGGCCAGGTCCTGTCCGAGCAGGGGCAGAGTATTCCGGGCCTGTATGCCGCAGGGCGCACCGCCGTCGGTATTCCTTCCAACCTGTATGTCAGTGGTCTTTCGCTTGCGGATTGTGTGTTTTCCGGGCGCCGCGCGGGTGCGGCAGCGGCGGGCACAACGACTGCCAATTCCCTTCAGGCCACACCCGAGATGGCAACTGCATAAGGACAACAATCATGACCGTTTCAATGGATAACAAAGTCGCTCTGGTGACCGGTGCAGCCGGTGGCGTAGGCCTGGCCGTGGCCAAAAAGCTGGTCGCCGCTGGTGCCCGTGTGGTGTTAACCGACTTGCAGGAAAGCAAAGGCAAGGCTGCCGCCAGCGAGTTGGGCAGTACTGCACGTTTCATGGTGATGGATGTGGCAGACCCGGATGACTGGGACAAGGTGTTGCACAGCATTCACGAACAGGAGGGGCGTCTGGATGTGCTGGTCAATAACGCAGCGATTCTGAAGCCCGGCTCTATCGAAGATACCAGCCTGGAAGACTGGCAGCTGCTGCACCGGATCAACTCCGACAGTGTCTTCCTTGGCTGCAAAAAGGGCCTGGAACTGCTGAAAGCGCAGGGCGGCTCCATCATCAATATCTCCTCAATCGCAGCGATGGCGGCACGTGCGGATTACCTGGCCTACAGCGCGTCCAAAGGCTCGGTCGCGGCCATGACTCGTGTGATAGCGGCGCATTGCCGGCAGCAGAAATACCGCGTTCGCTGCAACTCCGTGCACCCGGACGGCGTGCTGACGCCGATGACCCGCGCGTCCTACCCGGAAGGCATAGACCCGAACCATTTCACCATCGACCGTGATCCCATGAACCGCATGTGCCAGCCCGAAGACGTCGCGGCTGCGGTGGCCTTTCTGGCTTCAGACGAGGCCCGTGCCATCAACGGCATCGAACTGCGTGTGGATAGCGGCCAATTCATCATGAGTATTTGATATGACCAGTATGCAGACACAACTGGAGCTTCCCTTGCGGACCACCACGACACCGGAGCTGGTGTTTGAAGCCTCACGCCGCTTTGCCGGTCGTCCCGCCATCGAAGATAACGGCGAGGTGATCGACTATGCCGAGCTGGCCACCCGTGTGCTGGATGTGGCACGAGGGCTTATTCAGTTAGGCGTTAAGCCCGGCGACAGGGTCGCCGTTTGGGCACCCAACTGCGCGCGCTGGATTCTGGCGACGCTGGGGTTGCAGATGGCGGGTGCGGTGCTGGTGCCGATCAATACCCGGATGAAGGCGGCGGAAGTGACCGACATTATTACCCGCAGCGGCAGCCGCGTGCTGTTCTCGGTGGGTGATTTTCTCGATACGGACTATCCGGCCCAGCTGTCCGAGTCCTGTGCCGATCAACTGGATATGACCATTATCCTGAGCACGCGTGCCGGCAAGCCGTTAGCGAACAGCCTGGACTGGGATGTCTTCATCGAACAGGGACAGGTTGTCAGTGAATCCAGTGCCCGCGTGCGTGCCGGAGAACTTCAGGGCAACAGCCTGGCAGACCTGATGTTCACCTCCGGCACCACCGGCAAACCCAAGGGAGTTATGAGCACTCATGAGGCGGGCCTGAGCGCCTTTGCCGAGTTTGCCAAAACCCTGGGGCTGGTGCCCGGTGATCGCTTTCTTATCGTGAACCCGTTTTTCCACACCTTCGGCTACAAGGCCGGCTGGTTGTGCAGCCTCATGTGCGGGGTGACCATCCTGCCGCATCCGGTGTTTGATGCCGACGAAGTGCTGGAGCGGATCGAAAAGGATCAGGTATCGGTCCTGCCGGGGCCGCCCACGCTCTACCTGTCGCTGCTGGCGCATCCCGCCCTGGAACAGAAGAACCTGAGCAGCCTGCGTGCAGCGTCGACCGGTTCCTCATCCATTCCGCCGATTCTGATCGAACGCATGCGGGATGAGCTGGGCTTCAAGGTCGTGACCACCGCTTATGGCCTGACCGAGTGCAGCGGCATCGCCACCATTTGCGACCCTGATGACCCTGCGGATGTGATTGCCGGGACCAGCGGCAAGGCCATTGCCGGTACCGAAGTGGCGATCTTCGATCAGGACGGCACTCAGCTGGGCCCCAATGAAGACGGCGAGATCTGTATCCGCAGCCCCTACATCATGCTGGGCTACTACCAGAATGAAACCGCCACTGCCGAGGCGATCGACGCGGACAACTGGCTACATACCGGTGATGTGGGCTCACTGGACGAGAAGGGGTATCTGCGTATCACCGGTCGTCTCAAGGACATGTTCATCGTGGGCGGTTTCAACTGCTACCCAGCCGAAATCGAAGCCGCATTGGTGGAACACCCGGAAGTAGCCCAGGCCGCTGTGATTGGCGTGCCGGACGAGCGCATGGGCGAGGTGGGCTGTGCCTTCATCGTTAAACGCCACGGCTGTCGTCTGGATGAAAAGGACCTGGTGCAGTGGGCGCGTCAGCAGATGGCCAACTACAAGGTTCCCCGTGAGGTCCGTTTTGTATCGGCGCTGCCGGTTAATGCCTCCAACAAGGTGGACAAACTGGTGCTGAAACGGGACTACGCCAAGGCTTGAGCCAAACTCAACCAATGAGGAAACCAGGATATGACGACTCATAAACACCCCCCAGTGGCGGTAGTAACCGGTGCCAGCCGTGGTGTTGGCAAGGGCATCGCCGTTGCGCTTGGGGCTGCCGGCTTTACCGTATACCTGACCGGACGCTCACTGAGCCAAAGCAACATGACGTTGATGGGGCAACCACTGCCCGGCACGCTGGAAGAGACTGCCCAGGCGGTCACCGAGGCTGGCGGCAAGGGCATTCCCGTTGCCTGTGACCATGGCGACAATGAGCAGGTACGTGCACTCTTCGCACGCGTGGAGCAGGAGCAGGGGCATCTCGACCTGCTGGTGAATAACGCCATTGCCCTGCATGAAAACCTGATCGACGCCGGGCCTTTCTGGCAGAAGCCGCTGGATATGACCCGCATGCTCGATGTCGGTCTCAAATCCTCTTACGTGGCCAGCTACTTCGCAGCGCCACTGTTATTGAAGGCAGAAAAGGGGCTGATTGTATTCACATCTTCATACGGTGCCGGCTGCTATATGCATGGCCCTATCTACGGTGCCCAGAAAGCCGGCGGCGACAAAATGGTGGCGGATATGGCGGTCGACTTTGAGGATACAGACGTTGCCTGTGTGTCCCTCTGGCTAGGCCCCCAGCGCACCGAACGTTCCGCCATTGCGGCGCAGTCCCGCCCCGATGCCTATGGCGAAATCATGCAGACCGGTGAAACGCCCGAGTTTAATGGCCGAGTGATTGCTGCACTGCTGGATGATCCGGACCTGGCGCAGCACTCCGGTAAAACACTGGTCAGTGCCGAGCTGGCGCAGGACTATGGCATTAGGGATGTGGATAACAGTCAGCCGCCTTCCTATCGACAACTCTTGGGGGCACCGCTGAGCTGGCACCCGGCACGGGTCGATTAAGCAAATAGAGCACTAAACACTCAGCCAACAACAATAATGACAAGGAGATATTCATGATCAGCGCACAGAAGGTTCAGGCGGTCATGCAACAGTACATTGAACGCGTCGATGCAGTGGACGTGGATGCCATTCTCGAGCTCTACGCCGATGATGCTCAGGTGGAAGACCCGGTTGGAGCACCTGTACACAGGGGCAAGGCAGCGATTGAGGCGTTTTATCGTAAGGGGCTGACCGGTGCGAAAATGCGCGCAACGCTGCAGGGACCGGTGCGTGCCAGTGACGCAGGTAGCGGGGCCATCGCTTTTCGTGTGGATGTGCTTGAGGGTGAAATGCCCGGCAGCATCGATGTCATTGATGTGATGGAATTCAACGAGAAAGGCCAGATTCGCTCAATGAAAGCCTACTGGGGGCCGCTGAATTTCACTCCGGCACAATCATGACCCTGGAACAACGTATCGCACGCCTTGAAGCGCTGGAAGCGATCCGCCAGCTCAAGCACCGCTACCTCAACGCCTGCGACCTCAAGGAGGTGGACAGTATCCGCGACTGCTTTGCGGAAGGGGAGGTCCTGATCGACTATGGCCCTGTTGGCCTGTTTACCGACCGTGACAGCTTCGTGGCGCTCTACCAGCAACTGGCCTGCCATGAACGGGTAAAAGACCTGCACCATGGCAGCAACCCCGAAATCGAGCTACTCAGCGAAAACGAAGCCACCGGCCGCTGGGGCCTGTTCTACTTCAACCTGGATGCCGAAACCGGCGCGACCCTGCAACTGGGTGCGGTCTATTACGACCGCTACCGGCGCATTGAGGGGCAATGGAAGATCATTGAAACACGGGTCGAACGACTGCAAGAACTCACATCTCCAGCCACGTAATATCCACACCCAGGCCGGTGCATGCACCGGCTATTTCCTGTTCAACTTTGATCGACAATGTCTGGAAAAGTAGACGCCAATGGGGCAGGATTGAAGCTTAATGGACTCAAGGGTTGCATAGCCCGACACCAAATGTACGCCTGATCATTTTCAACGGAAGGGAGATGAAAGCGTTGTCTTACTGTATCGATACTTCATTTCATTGCTTGCTTCTGTGTTTTCAGGCCTTCCTTGGTGCCTGCGGGCGGGGCATGTATCAAAGCCTTCAGATGATTGTCAGAAGTGTACCCGCTGGGTGGTTCGCCCACCGAAAAAGTACCTTTTTGTTTGGGATTTTTGGTGCCGAGTCTAATTATTTCAATGAGTTATACCGTACTGATAACTGTTAAAAGGTATACCCGCTAATAATTATTATGAGGTAGAAGACCTCATAAATTGGCTGTTGAACATAACCGCTTCGCGGTGGAGTGCAAGATTTAAAAGAGGCATAGGGACATGCCAAACAGAGCGATACAACGGCTATTTCAGTCGTATAAAGCGGCGCTGGATAAATCGCGTCAGCCACTGAAAAACCGGCGGGCGATCACATCCATTACATATTGCAGAACGCGGGATATGGGGGTGAGTTATTACGCCTGCCCTGACTGTCAGGAGCAATGGGAGCAGTATCATTCTTGCCGCCACCGCAGCTGTTATGTGTGCGCACAGAAGCATCGCAAGGAATGGATTGAGGCACAAAAGCAGCGCTTGTTGGACGTGCCGCACTTTCACGTGATCTTTACGTTGCCGCATGAGTATTTACCGCTGTGGCGGTATAACGAAGGACTGTTTGCACGGCTACTGTTCCGAGCCAGTCAGGAAGCATTGCAGGAATTGTTGGCGGATAAGAAGTATGGCGGCATTCGCCCCGGTATTTTGATGGCCCTGCATACTTGGGGGCGGCAACTGACTCTGCACCCACATACGCACTGTCTGGTGACGGCCGGCGGCCTGATGAAGTCAGGCGAGTGGAAAGGCGTTGGTGACTACCTGCTCCCCGGTGCGGTATTGAGGCGCTATTACCGTGGCAAGGTGCAGGCCCTGCTTAAGGATGCGGCTGATGACAAGGGTCTGGTTTTACCACCAGACCTGAGAGTCGAGGATTTCTGGCGACAGCACCGAAGCCTGTACAGGAAAGAGTGGAGTGTTCGAGTTGAGGAGCGTTATGCACATGGACGCGGGGTCATGCTGTACCTGGCCAGGTACTGTAAAGGCGGGCCATTGAGACCTGAACAGATCAAGCGTTGGGACGGGCAACGGCTGGAGATGAGCTATTTGTCTCACCGAGACAAGCGCATCAAACAGCAGAAATTGACGCCGTGGCAGATGATCCAGCGGCTGTTGCAGCATGTCCCTGCCAAAGGCGTGCATACGGTGCGCTACTACGGGCTATACGCCCCGGCAGCCAGAAAGCGACACCAGCGGATGTTGGCGCAGCACGGTAATCTGGCGGGAGTGAAGGTTCGATGTACTGCACCTGTAGAGCAGGTGTTGTTGTGTTGTAACGCCTGTGGTGCGCACGCTGAGTTGCTGGGACGACCTTGGCGAAGGGAAGCAAAAGGATTTTCCTTTATAAAAGAAGACGGGGCACCGGCAGTAAGCGATTATGTCCAACAAGGCGTTGAACGTGACCTTGAAAGAGGAAGTATCGGTGATTCATCATAAATTATGTGCCGACGTATATTTTTTTGCGCTTTCGGCGGCACGTTAACTAAACGTTAGGCAGAAACTCTACATTGGGTCTTATTTATGGAAGAAACTGAGCTAGATAAGAATTGGCATTATGCTCATTGGACATTCAGGACTGGAACCAGGACTTTTGAAGGTGTCGAGATGATGATCTCGAATATGATCAGTAACTTTAAAGAAGTTACAAGTCATTCTTGCGGGTCTTTTAGTACAACCAAAGATTTAGTTGCGAGAAATGCAATTAGTGATATAGCTATCGTCATGTCCTACTCATTGCTTGAGGGTTTCTTCCATGAAGAGTACGAGTTCTACGTGAAAAATGAAAAGCGCAAAAAACCTAAAGAATTGAGTGCTCTTATTAATACTTTACTACACGATCGACAGGTATCTCTCAAAGAGTGGAGAAAGAGAAGGAAGGTAATTGATTTGGTTAGAGTGTTGCGTAATGCAGTGGTGCACTCGAACGGAATAATTGAAAGTGATTTCGACAAAGAGAAGTGCGAAGAGCTTTTGGGGGAAGACGTTTTTGAATCGAGTGATCATTACCCCAGGCTGTCCTTGTCTCGATCACTTCATTTAGTAAGAGAATTTAAGGGTATTGCTGACGAATATGCTGAAGCAGTTTTTATCAGGCCTAACAATGCATTACAGCGGACAAGCCGCTGAATGCGGGCGTTATACGGCATTGAAATCGCGTTCACTTGCAACTTATGCGGGCAAAACAAATTAAATAATCATGAATTTATGATTATCGATCACTAAAAGGAGTAACTATGTCTGGTTGGCATGTCACGGATAACGATATAAAGAACTGGACTGCCACAGATAAGCGCAGGTCAGAAGAGTTACTTCCTCAGCTTATATATAAACTTATACGGGCTTCATCCAATCCAAGAAAAATTGATTTTCCATTTGGGGACTCTGTATCCACCGGTGGTTGGGATGGCGAGCTTGAAGTTGATCAGGGTAATTTATTTGTGCCATCGGGAGTGTCGGCTTGGGAGTTTGGAACCGACAAAAGCGTCAACTCAAAAGCAAATGATGATTATGAAAAGCGAACCAAGGACCCGGGCCCATTTGATAAAAAGAACACTACCTACGTTTTTGTAACATCGAGGCATTGGAAAGATAGATCCAAGTGGGAAGCCGACAAGAACCTTGAAGAAGAATGGTGTGGCGTAAAAGCAATCAATGCAAAAGTTCTGTGTGACTGGCTGGAGCAGTGCCCAGCGGTACATCGTTGGTTTGCAGAGTTAATAGGTAAACGGTGTCCTAATTTATGGGATATTGAACAGGGCTGGTCAAAGTTTTCCAATATCACAGAGATTTCACTCACTGGTGATTTTTTCCTCCACAACAGGGATGAGCAGGCTGATCGCTTAAAAGATTCTTTAATGGACGGCCCCGCCAGTTATACAGTATGCGCCAAGTCTATCAATGAATCTCAAGGGTTTATTCTTTCGGTCATTTTAAATGATGATTCACTAAGCTCTAAATTTTTAACAGTGCTCGATCAGTCGGCTTGGGACGATATTGCATCATCTGAATCCCCGCTCATATTAATGCCAATCAATTTCCAGCCAAACGGGGTCGGTGATGCAGTTAGTAATGGGCACACTGTGATATTGCCTACAGATGAATCAAGCCAGCAAACCCCTCTTATCCGTTTAGATAAGCGGCCTCGGTTGATTCAGCAGGAGGCGATACAAAAGCTCGGCTTTAATGATAGCCAGGCCTCTAAGTTATATTCAGATACTAAAGGCTATTTGGAGCCGCTGCTGAGACATGAAATTTTAAGGCCCAGAGAATATATTGCACCAAAGTGGCCTACAGAGGTTGATGCAGATGTATTGTTTTCAGCTTTTTTTTCCACGGAGTGGAATTCGAGTAATGACAATGACAAAGATATTTTGTCCGCTTTATCGGGAATGGATTACGACCAGCTTGAAAAGCAACTAGATAAGCTGTCCACTTATTCTGATACGCCTATCCGTAGAGTTGGTGCAGTTTGGCAAGTGATATCTAAGATTGACTTTTGGTTGAATATTAGAAGTTTAATGTCAGTTTCCCATATCGATAGGCTTGGTGACATTTGTGGCAAAGTGTTAGGAGATACTGATCCATCGTATAACTTAGATCCAGATGAAAGATGGATGGCGTCTGTTAAGGGAAATACACCAAAATATTCTGGGCTATTGAAAAGAGATATAGCTGATACTTTAGCCTTACTGTCAACTTATAGTGATGATTATGCATCTCAGCTTGGTGGAATGTCGGTTAAGAATAAGATTGATACCTGGTTGAGTCATCTTTTCAAAGATAATAATACGACGGAGTTTTGGTATTCACTTGGTAGATCTACATCACCTTTAGCAGAAGCTGCGCCAGAAGTTTTCCTAGATGCGGTAGATAGATCCTCGCTAGGTGAAAATTCACCATTGCTTGGCCTATTTAATTCGGAAGCCGAAGATAGTTTTACTGGTGGGTGTTACCACTCTAATCTTTTGTGGGCTTTAGAAACTATATCCTGGAATAAAAACTACCTCACTAGAGTCTGTCAGGCTTTAGCAAGGCTTTCGGAAATAGACCCTGGTGGAAGATACAGTAATAGGCCATTTTCTTCATTAGTCGATATATTTATTGGGTGGGTTACATATAGCTCCGCTACGCATGATGAGCGGGCTAACCTTATTAAAGGAGTCCTCTTAAAACAGTATCCTGAAGTTGCCTGGAGGTTGATGCGTGAGTTATTGGTTGGTAATACGCGAACGACAAGTGGGTTAGCTAGTCCAGATTATCAAGATTGGGCTGAGGGGGTTGATAAAACTACTAAGCAAAGCGACTACTTTTCATATATCGGAAAAATTGTTGATATGATGATCGCTGAAGCCGACAAAGACCCAGATAACAGATACATTGATTTAGCGAGTAATTTTGATTCCTATACCGTTGCTCAACGCGAAATAATCATTGATAAATTGCTATCAGTTGATATCGATAAGTTGTCTGAAGATTCTCGTAAAAAATTACTTAAGCGTTTAAGGGGTTTAATCTCTAAGCATAGAGAGTTCTCAGATGCCGATTGGGCATGGCCAGATGAAGTGATAACCAAATTGGAAGAGGTTTATCTGCGCCTTGATTTTGATAGCCCTGTACTCAATGCGAAGTATCTTTTTGATGATCATTGGCCTGATCTGATTGACCCTGTAAAAAGAAGAAAAGTGCCCTATGACGAAAGGCAGGAATACTTAGAATCTTTGCGAGTTGAAAAACTAGAAGAATTATATGATGAGTCTGGGGTTGATGGCTTTAAAGACCTGTTAGAAAACTGTAAGTTTCCTCGGCTGGTGGGTTTCTCATTATATAAGTCTAAACTAAAAGATTTATTCGTTGATGATTTGGTTGCCTGGTTAGGACAAGATCACAGCTATAAAGAGTGCTCAAATGGATATTTTTCAGCGATGGCACATTCCGACTTTACTAGTATCAAGAAAATAATTAGCGAACATCATTTGGTTGATGAAAGCATTAAAAGCCAAATGTTAGTGAATTTCCCTGTTACCCAAGAAACATTCGATATTCTTGATGCGTGTGAAGAGTCCGTTCAAGAGAGCTATTGGCACAAGATCGCATATTACTTTGTTCAAGATAAAGATTCCTCCTTGGTAGAGTATATTTCTAATAATCTATTGAAGAATGGTAGGCCTCTAGCTGCCATTGATGCATTTTCCCAATCTCTCCACCGTGGAAATAGTGCGGGAGATCTAGATGCCAAGCTTGCTCATCAAATACTTATAAAAGTCGCTACTAACCCTGAAGATATAGATAGGGTTTCAATACAGACTGTAAGTCATGATATCACCCAGGCAATAAAGTTTATTCAGGATTCTGGCCAGTGCAGTGACGAAGAGGTATTGCAGGTTGAATGGCTGTATGCAAAAGCCTTTCGTCATCATGATTTCTCACCAACTTTTATTCATAAGTCAATTGCAAAAGATCCATCGAACTTTGTGCAATTAATAAAGTGGGTCTTTGTAAGAAATGATGGTGTTGAAGAAGAGGAAATCATGCCTAAGGAACAGGCGAAACAAGTTGCTAGTGCAGCGTGGGATATACTTGATACTTTGCACCTTTTGCCAGAAGATGATTTTGTCCATGACTGGGTTTCACTGGCTAGGGGGCAGTTAATTGAATGCGGCAGGTTAGAAATTGGTGACTTGTATATAGGGAAATACCTATCCAGATGTCTGCCAGATGAAGAGGATGGTATATGGCCTAAAAAATCTGTTAGAGGTGTTATCGAATCTCTAAAAAGTGAGTCTTTTGAAGACGGTATAGTCAATGGAAAACTAAATTCCAGGGGGGTTACGACAAGGCATCCATATGCTGGTGGAGAACAAGAGAGGTCTTTGGCTGGAGGGTATCAAACAGACTCAGAGTCAGTGCAGTTGATATATCCACGAACAGCTAAAATATTAAGGGTGCTTGCAGATCATTATCGTTCAGATGCTAATCGGCATGATCAAACAGTAGATTTAAATTAGCTAAAATTTCGGTAGACACTTAAGTACTATTTTCTATGCTTCCTCCAGGTGACGAGCGACAAGAATCTAAGTGCCGTATAACAAGCGCATGTTGTCGGACTATTTTTCCGCTGCGCTCCAAACTAGCCGAAAATGCAGGCGTTATGTAACCAAAGCTTATGAACGACTATTCATGGAATGAAGTATTAATGGCTATAGGGGCAATGGGTGTTGTAAGCCTCTTAGTTTTAGCAACAATTACGGCCATTAAACATGGTGAGTTGAGTGGCTTGTTAGAAACTATTGTGTACGGAGCAAGTAATAATTTACTCCAAAAGCGTTTTTTTATATGGGGTTATATCTTATTGTGGGGTACGTTTTTATTGGGACTTGTGGCTGGACTGATAGTTACATAACAAGCAATTGTAGTCGCCCGCAAGCGGGTTGGGATCTCAAAAGCTGCACTTTATCGGCCCCTAAATCGAGCGTTAGAGTTTCGAGGTTCTTATGAGGAAGAAAGTCATAGCGGGCTTATCTATCGTGTTCGTAGTCAGCTGTTTGGCTTCATATCGTTTCGGCATCATCGTTGCTCAGCAAGCATATAGAAATGGAGTCCAGGAGACTCAAGCTATGCTCTCGTTCAATCATCTAATGCGTTACCAAGAGTTGGCTAATTGTATGGAGCGGGGCAAGTTTGAGGAAACAACGGAGAAGCTAAGGCACTCCGTAATTAGCGAGCGAGAGTTACTGGCAGACCTCCTAAAATCGGTAAGCAGTTCGCAGCTCGATAAATACATCGAGATTCGCTCCGATGAAAGCTTAGCGGCTTTACGGGATTATAAAAGTGATCGTGGGGATAGATGGAGTGAGCCTGCATGTCAATAAACTCTAACAAAGCGTTGAAAAACGTTCGCCTTGCTCACTGGGACCTCAAAAGCTACGCTTTTTCGGCCCTTTAACTGCGGCGTTATAGGGCCGAGTTACCCACGAACAGCTTCCATCCCTAGTACAAACGGCTGATGAACCCATTTCTTCACTGCCGCTATGTTGATGATCTTTATAATCGGAGATCATCAACATGCCACTCCCTTCCCACGTTCAGATCTGTAACCTTCTCTATCGCTATGCCGAGCTGATCGATAGTGGTCAGCTGGCGGCTGCAGCCGAGCTGTTCCGGCATGCACGTGTCCATACTGGCAGCGAGCAGTTCCCGCTGGATGCCGAAGGGCTGCTGCAAACCTGGCAGTCGATGCTCAGGCTTTATCCCTGCGGCACCCCGCGTACCAAGCATATGATCACCAACCCCATTGTGGAGGTGGATGAGGCAGCGGGGAGGGCGAGCTGTCGTTCTTACTACACCGTATCCCAGGCGACTGATGACTTTGTGCTACAGCCGATCATAACCGGTCGTTACCAGGATGAATTTGAATGCGTAGACGGAGAGTGGCGCTTCAGTTTTCGTGATTACACCCTGGTGGATCAGTTGGGTGATCTGTCACAGCATCTGAAGTCGTCGGGCTTGTGAACAGGGTTTTAAAGCTGCTAAGTCGGGAGTGCAGGAGTTGGGCGGGGAGAAAGGAGATGGCGGAGGCTGTGCTCCGCCATCGGGTCGATCAGCTATCGCTGGTCGCTACAGCCCGTGCATGGCTCTGCACTGAGGCCGCTGCCTGAGCCGGTTTGGCAGCTGGGGTGGCTTTGGTGCTCTGGCTTTCCGTCTTGCTCGCTGCTTTCACCTTGCTGGGCTGCACATTGAGCCAGCAGGCCAGGGCGGGCAGCAGGAAGATGGCGCCGAGCACGTTTACCATGAACATGAAGGCCAGCAGGATGCCCATATCGGCCTGGAACTTAAGTGCCGAGAAGGCCCAGGTGCCCACACCGATGGTCATGGTTACGGCGGTGAATACGGCGGCGGTGCCGCGCTGACGCATGGCTTCGTAGAAGGAGGTGCGCAGGTCGACGCCGCGTTTCAGTGAGTGCTGCATCTGTTCGTAGATGTAGATGCCGTAATCCACACCGACACCCACGCCCAGAGCAATGACCGGCAGGGTGGCGACTTTCAGGCCGATTCCCAGCAGGGCCATCAGTGCGTTACACAGAATGGTCACCAGCATCAGCGGTACGATAACGCAGAGCACACCGCGCCAGGAGCGGAAGGTGAGCCAGCACAGCAGGGTAATGGCGCCGAAGATGGAGGCGATCATCTGTACCTCGGCGGTTTCCACCGCTTCATTGGTGGCAGCGGCCACACCGGCATTACCGCCCGCCAGTCGGAAGCTGACACCTTCCACATCCACGTCCTGGATGAAGCTGTCGATCTCGCCAATCACATGCTTGAGGGTGTCGTTCTGGTGGTTGTCCAGGTACACCATCATGTTGATGGTTTTACACAGCTCGTTGTTCAGGCCCAGCTCCGGGTTGGCGGCCTGGCTGCCGGAGCGCAAGGCCATGGAGGAGCGTTGCAGGGTGCGCCAGAGCGGGTTGCCCTCGTTGTTGCCGGACACATAAAGCTTGGCCATGCCGGACACGGTGCTGACGGACTGCACACCGGGAACGCCCCGCATGTGGAAGCCGAAACGGTCCACCGCATTCATCACATCCCAGTCCAGGCAGGCTTCTGAATCACGGTCGGTTTCCACATACACCGAGAGCACATCCATCCCGATGGAGTAGTCGCTGATGATCTTGTCGTTGTCCTGGTTATACCGGGAGTCCGCGCGCAGCTCCGGCACGCCGGTACCGATATCACCGGTCAGCAGTGAACGGGACTGCCAGGTGCCCACCGCCAGCAGAATCAGCATCACCGATAGGCTGAACAGAGCCGGTTTTGGCTGTGATAGCGCCGAGATTTTCCACCACAGCGGATGCTTGTCGTGGCTGCTGCCTTCATCGGTAATCGCCATCTTTTCCAGATTAAGGTGCGACAGGATAATCGGCATGAACATCTTGTTGGTGATGATCATCAGGGCGACGCCCAGACAGGCGGTAACACCCAACTCATGCACGATGGGGATATCGATCACCATGATCACCATAAAGCCCAGTGCGTTTGCCAGAAGGGCCACGGTGCCGGGGATGGCCAGCTTACGAATCGAGCTTTCCGCCGCTTCGATGGAGCTCATGCCGGACAGCACATCCAGCTTCCAGGCGTTGGTCATCTGTACGGCGTGGGAGACGCCGATGGAGAAGATCAGGA
This sequence comes from Marinobacterium stanieri, assembly GCF_900155945.1. Taxonomy (GTDB): domain Bacteria; phylum Pseudomonadota; class Gammaproteobacteria; order Pseudomonadales; family Balneatricaceae; genus Marinobacterium; species Marinobacterium stanieri. The sequence continues at coordinate 781,048 of NZ_FTMN01000001.1, read as the reverse complement.
AGGGCACCAGCACGGACATGGGGTCAATGCCGTAACCGATCTGCGGCAGAATACCCAGCAGCCAGACCACCGGCAGCAGGGCCACGACAATGGCCAGCAGGGTGAGCTTCAACGAACGTGAATAGACCCACAGCAGGATGAAAGTGACCGCAAAGGCCACGGCAAAGAAGAGCACGACGGTCATCAGGCCGTCCATTACATCCCCCATTACCTTGGAGAAGCCGATGATCTGGATGTTGAGGTTTTCATCGCCGATCTGGGCACGGATTTTCTCAAGATGGCGGGCAACGGCGGCGTAGTCGGTTTTCTCGCCGGTTTCCGGGTCGATCTCCAGCAGCTCGGCCTGCACCATGGCGGACTTGAGGTCATTGGACACCAGGTTGCCGATCTGGCCGGACTTGTACACGTTGGAGCGCACCTGCGCCAGGCCGGCCTCATCGGCCGTAAAGCGTGAAGGGATCACCACACCGCCGGTGAAACCGTATTCGGTCACCTCGATATAGCGCACTTCCGGGGTAAACAGCGAGCGCACGGTGGTGCGGTTGATACCGGGGGTGAAGAAGACTTCATCGGTGGCTTGCTGCAGTTTTTTCATGAACTCGGCGTTGTAGATATCGCCTTCACCGGTCCATTCCAGGCTGACCATCACTCGGTTGGCGCCGGTAAATTCGGCTGAGTGTTTCAGGAAGGCCTGCATGTAGTCGTGCTTGAGCGGAATCAGCTTGTTGAAGCCCGGGTCAAAGCGGGTCTGCAGGGCCGAGAAGCCCAGCATGATGGTGATCAGCAGGAACAGGAAGCCCAAAGGCTTGCGGCCGATGATCAGAAGGCGTGCCGATGTGTCAACAAATTTTTGCACAGCGGAAGAGTGTTGATTCGACATGATCAGGCTCCTGAGGGCTGTTTCAATTGGTCGAGCGAAAGCGGAGGCAGCAGGCCGGCATCACTGCTCAGCAGCAGACGATCATCATCCAGACGGGTGATGTCCGTGACCGACATGCGGCCGCTTTTGTGCAGGAATCGGAAGGAGCGGCCCTGGTCTTCACTCAGCAGCAAGACGCCACCCTGGCCACCCAACAGGATGTCGCCATTGTCGAGGACAGAGTGTGTGAACAGCGAGGCCTGGAGTTCACCGCCGACGGATTCCCAGCTCTGGCCGTTATCCACACTGCGGAAAATGTTGCCACGCATGCCGTACACCACCCAGGTGTCACCGCCCAGATTGAGCCCGCCATAGAAAGAGCCGTTGTAGAACTCCGGGATGGTCTCCCAGCTCTGGCCGCCATCGGTGGAGCGGAACAGGGTGCCGGCCTCGCCGACGATCAACCAGGTGGTGTGATCCTTGGAGGGCAGCAGGTTGTTGAGGTGCCAGTCGGTGCCATTGGGTGGCGGCATGCTGGACCAGCTGTTGCCGTTGTCATTGGACACCAGGGCCTGGCCAAAGGCGCCAATGGCCATCCAGACCCCAGAAGGCAAGCGGTTAATGCTGAGCAGCGGTTCACTGCCCGGATTGAACGCGACCTCCTTCCAGTGCCGGCCGCCGTCCTCGGTTTTGAGGATCCAGCCCTCATGGCCAATGGCCAGACCGTGACGGTCATCGGTGAAGTGCAGGCGCGTGATCAGCGCATGACGCTGCTGAGACAGGGAAGCCTGTTGCCAGCTGTTGCCTTGATCGGATGAGATCAGGATATGACCCAGTTCGCCGGCGGTCACCAGGCCGGCATCGGTTTGCACGATGCTGGTCAGGTTCATGTTGTCCACCGGTATCTGGCGGGGGCCCAGTGAGGGGGTGTCCCGGTGTGAGAAGGCGAATATTCCGGCTACTGCCACGATCAGTGAAACAGCGATACCCAGGGTTACGCGCATGGCTAAACTCCTTTGGTCTGAGGCCTTCAGGCGAATTTATTGTTGTACTGCTGGCCTGGAGCTCGACGAGTACGCCATCCATTATTCTCAGACCCAAGGGCGCAACATCGTCCAAATGGGCTAGGGGTGATCGCGGTCAGGAAGGGGCGCCGGGGTTTGGAACGTTAGTCCGAATTGACGATGAGAGGGGTTGTCAGCCTGTGCAAATCTGCCATCGGTGAGGAGATGGTCGGTGCAGCCGGTCATGCCGGAAGATTCCAATAATAATCGAGGAGACTCGTTCGATGGGCGTGTTAACAAACAACTTTGTGGCAGCGACTCAGGATGAAGATTACATGACCCCTGAAGCCGTTCAATTGGTCAAGGCCGCTGAAGCACTGGCACCGCGACTGGCTGAGCGCGCCAAGGCTGCCGATGAGGCGGGCATGGTACCGCGTGAAACCGTCAAGGAAATGGCTGAAGCAGGGCTGTTCCGTGTGCTCCAGCCCAAGCGCTGGGGTGGCTACGAACAGGACCCGCGTGTGTTCTACCGCGTACAGATGGCCCTGGCCAAGGGCTGCATGTCGACGGCCTGGATTTATGGCGTGATCGGCGTGCATAACTGGCAGCTGCCGCTGTTCCCGGAACAGGCACAGCAGGATGTCTGGGCGGATGGCAATGACGGTACCCTGATCGCCTCTACCTACATGCCGGTGGGCAAGGCAGAGAAGGTTGATGGCGGTTACCGCTTCTCCGGTCGCTGGGGCTTCTCCAGCGGCGTTGATCACTGTGACTGGATCTTCCTCGGTGGCTTGCTGCCGAAGAAGGACAACCCGGATGAGCTGGAACATACCACCTTCCTGTTGCCGCGCAGTGATTTCCGTATTGAAAAGAACTGGGATGTACATGGCCTGCGTGCGACCGGCAGCCACGACATTGTCGTGGAAGATGTCTTTGTGCCCGAGCATCGCACCCACCGCACCAACAACCATTCCGATGCCGGCTGTCCGGGCCGTGAAACCAACCCGGGCTGGATATACCGCATTCCGTTCACTCAGGTGTTCCAGCGCGCCGTATCCTCGGCTTGTCTGGGCGCAACGGAAGGGGCCATCGATGAATTCCGTGGTCGTGCTGCTGCCCATATCGGCAAGCATGGTGCCAAAACAGCGGAAGACCCCAATGCCCAGATGGCAGTCGCAGAGGCCATGATCACGGTCGATCAGCTCAAGCTGGTGCTGTTCCGCAACTATGCGCGCATCGTTCACTGTGCCAAAACTGGCGAGCAGATGCCGGTAGAGGAACGCTTGATGCAGCGTGCCCAGGCATCGCTGGTGCCCAAGCTGTGTGCCGAGCGCGTCAACGAGCTGCTGCGTGCCTGCGCCGCCTCCGGCCTGTATCGCAGTAATCCGATTGAACGCATCTTCCGCGATATCCATCAGGCCCGTGGTCACATCGCCAACAACGCCGATGCCTATGCGCGCGCCAGTGGTGCGGTGATGTTGGGGCTGCCTAACATGGACCCGTATATCTAAAAGGCTGCTGAAAAACTATCTGCGTTGTCGATACATCGTTAAAAACAGGCTCAAAGTGCTCATTTAGTTCACTAAACTCCGCCTTTTCGCCTGTTTTTGCCCGGGCGGCGTTCCGCTCGTCTCGACTGCCTCGATAACGCTTTTCAACACCCTTTGAGGAATGCTGCTATGAGTACGTCTCGTTATCACAACCTGCGGGTGGAGCAGGTGGTTCAGGAAACGGCTGATGCCGTCTCCTTGCAATTCGCCCTTGATGCCGGCCAGGTCGAACGTTTCCGCTACCGTCCTGGCCAGTTCCTGACCCTGCGATTGCCCTGGCAGGGTGAGCATCTATTGCGTTGCTACTCCATGTCGAGTGCACCGACGGTGGACGCCCAGCTCAGGGTAACCATCAAGCGGGTGGTAGAGGGGCGTGGCTCGAACTGGGTCTGCGACAACGTGAAGGCCGGTGATCAGATTGAAGTGATGCCACCGGCCGGGGTGTTTGTGCCTGAGTCGCTGGATGGCGAGTTTTTGCTCTTTGCCGGCGGCAGCGGGATCACCCCGGTGTTCTCCATTCTGCGCTCGGTATTGCTGCGCGGACGGGGCCAGGTCCGGCTGGTGTATGCCAATCGCGATGAGCAGTCGATTATCTTTCGCGAGGCGCTGCAGGAGTTGCTGGAGCAATATGCCGGTCGCTTTGATGTCATTCATCTGCTGGATTCCGTGCAGGGACGTCCGACCGTCAGTTTGCTGAAGCGGCTGGCGCGGGGAATGGAGCAGGCGCAGGCCTTTATCTGTGGCCCCGGTCCTTACATGGATGCTGCGGAAACGGCATTGCGTGAATTGAAACTGCCGGACAATCACATTCATGTGGAACGCTTTGTGTCCCTGCCCTCGGAAGAGTCCAGAGACAAGGAGCTGCAGGCGGCACTCACCGACTCGGCCGAAGTGGATGAGTCGCAAGTGAGCATTGAGCTTGATGGCCAGCACTACGAACTCCAGTGTCAGGGCGACGAGACCATTCTGGATGCTGCCGAACGGATGGGGATCGATCTGCCTTATTCCTGCCAGGCCGGCATGTGTGCTTCCTGCATGTGTGAAGTGACCGAAGGTGAGGTCAAACTGCTGCACAACGATGTGCTGGATGAGCGTGATCTGTCCAACGGCCTGACGCTGACCTGCCAGGCGGTCCCCAAAACCGCCAGGGTGCGTCTCAAGTACACCTGACCCTTCCTCATTACCCTCTTTGCTTTCAACAGGTTAAGGCCGGCTTTCGCCGGTCTTTCCGGCTTAGTCTTCTTGGACGATGGCAGCTCCTTGCCCGCCTCTTACTCTGAAACTACTGACTGCGCAGGTGTAAGCGCCTGTCTGTCGCGTGCTTGGTCACTCGGCAGCGAGTCTGTTCTCTGCATAACAACTATTCAGGAGACACATTATGCAAGGCTGTCTACAGGGCAAGGTCGCATTCATTACCGGTGGTGGCAGTGGTATCGGTGCCGCTACCGCAGAACGTTTTGCGCAGGAAGGTGCGCGTGTGGTGATCTGCGGACGCCGCATGGAACCGCTGGACGAAGTGGTTAAAAGCATCCGTGCCGGAGGCGGTGAGGCCGCTTCCATGCAGGTGGATGTGAGCAACGAAGAGCAGTTTGTCGGAGCGCTGGAAAAGGTGGCCCAGGAATATGGCCAGCTGGATGTGCTGGTCAATAACGCCATGGCGTTCACCTGGGGCAGCATCGAAGAGATGGATACCGAGCAGTGGCGTTCGAACTTTACCACTTCGGTGGACGGCACTTTCTGGGGTACGCGTACCGCACTCAAGCTGATGAAGGCGCATGGCGGTTCCATCGTGAACCTGTCTTCCATTTGCGGTGAGCTGGGGACTCCCTGGATGTCCGGTTACTCCGCATCCAAAGCCGCCGTGACCAACTTCTCCCGTGCCGCGGCTGCCGAAGGCGCGCCTGATGGTGTGCGCGTCAATGTGGTCATCCCGGCCGTGGTGGAAACCCCGGCAACCGCCGGCATGCTGGCGGACGATAATGCCCGCAACAGCACCGAGAAACTGATTCCCATGGGCCGTGTCGGTCAGCCGGAAGAGCTGGCCAATGCCATTCTGTTCCTGGCCAGTGGTCAGTCGTCCTACATCACGGGCGCAACGCTGCCGGTTGATGGTGGCCGCTCCGCAGTACTCATTACCGCACTGGATTGAGGTGGTGCCCATGCAAACTGCACAACAGGAAACATTAGTGGGCACCGAGCCGCTGTTTGCGCCGGTCAAAATAGGCGCCATCGAGCTGGCCAACCGCATTGTGATGGCCCCCATGACCCGTAACCGTGCCGATGCGGATGGAATGCCCAACGATCTGATGGTGGAGCACTATGCCGCCCGCGCCGAGGCCGGACTGATCGTCGCCGAGGGCACCTGGCCCAGCGTCACCGGTCAGGCCTACTGCCGCCAGCCCGGCATCGAAACCCCCGAGCAGGTCGCGGCCTGGCGCAAGGTGACCGATGCGGTCCATGCCAAAGGCGGCAAAATTGTTCTGCAGGTAATGCATGCAGGTCGCATTGGCAGCCGGAAAATCAAGCCGCAAGGGGTGGAAACCGTTGCCCCTTCAGCACTTCAGGCCAGTGGTGAAGTGTATACCGATGCTGCCGGCATGCAGCCGTACGACAGCCCGCGTGCCCTGACGACCGAGGAAGTGGAAGCGGTGATTGCCGAGCACCGTCAGGCGGCTGTTAATGCCATTGAAGCAGGCTTTGATGGCGTGGAGCTGCACTGCACCAGCGGTTATCTGCCCATGCAGTTCCTGTGCACGGGCACCAACCAGCGTACAGACCGTTTCGGTGGCAGCCTGGAAAACAGGGTGCGTTTTGCATCTGAGTGTCTGCAGGTGATGAGCGATGCCATCGGTGCAGACCGTGTCGGTTTCCGTATCAATCCGGGCAATACCTACAACGATACAAGCGATGAAGACAGCGCGGCCAGTCATGCAGCCCTGCTGCGTGAAGCCAGCCGTATTGGGGTGGCCTTTGTCCACATCATGCGAGCGCCTGTGGCCGAGATTGATGCCTTCGCACTGGCACGCGAGCACTTCAAGGGCAGCCTGATTCTCAACGACAGCTTCCAGCCGGAAACGGCGGCGGCAGCCATTCAGGATGGGCAGGGGGAAGCCGTCTCCTTCGCCCGTCACTTCATCGCCAACCCTGACCTTGTCAGCCGTATTCGCAAGGGGCTGGGTCTGGCCCGGTTCGACCGTAAAACCATCTACACCCCGGGGCCGGCCGGTTATACCGACTACCCCAAGGCGGCAGAGTAACTCGAGGAAAACAGCATGAAAGTTCTTGTACCGGTAAAGCGCGTGATTGATTACAACGTCAAGGTGCGTGTGAAGTCTGATGGCACGGGTGTAGACCTGAATAACGTCAAAATGGCCATCAACCCCTTCGATGAAATCGCGGTTGAAGAAGCCGTGCGTCTGAAAGAAGCGGGCACTGCCAGCGAAGTGGTAGCGGTCAGCATTGGTCCCAAGGCCAGTCAGGAAGTACTGCGCACCGCATTGGCTGTTGGTGCCGACCGTGCCATCCATGTGGAAGCGGACGCGGATCTGGAGCCGCTGGCGGTGGCCAAGTGCCTCAAGCAGATTGTGGCGGATGAAGCGCCGCAGCTGGTGATCTGTGGCAAGCAGGCGATTGATGATGACTCCAACCAGACCGGTCAGATGCTGGCAGCCTTGCTGGGCTGGCCGCAGGGCACCTTTGCCTCCGAGGTAGCGCCAGAGGGTGATGCCATCAAGGTCACTCGTGAAATTGATGGCGGCCTGGAAACTCTGCAGCTGAACCTGCCGGCGGTCGTGACCAGTGACCTGCGCTTGAACGAGCCGCGTTATGCCTCACTGCCCAACATCATGAAAGCGAAGAAAAAGCCACTGGATGTCAAAGCCGTCGCTGATCTGGGTGTAGATGTGGCTGCGCGCCTGAAGTCGGTGAACTTTGCACCACCGGCGGCACGACAGGGCGGTGTGAAGGTCGCTGATGTGGCCGAGCTGGTTGAGAAGCTGCGTAACGAAGCGCGTGTGATCTAAGGGGGATAGAGCATGAAAACACTGGTAATTGCAGAGCACGACAATCAGCAGCTCAATGCGGTCACACTGAATCTGGTGGATGCTGCGGCCAAACTGGGTGGCGACATTCATATTCTGGTGGCCGGCCAGGGGTGTGGCGCTGTTGCCGAGCAAGCTTCCAAGGTCAGCGGTGTGCAGCAGGTGCTGTTGGCTGAAGCAGAGCACTTTTCTGCTCAACTGGCGGAAGAGCTGGCGCCGCTCGTTGTTGCACAGGTGCAACAGTCGGGCTATCAGGCCGTGCTCTCGCCCAGCTCCACCTTTGGCAAGAATCTGTCGCCGCGTGTGGCTGCGTTGCTGGATGTGGCCCAGGTGTCAGATGTTATTGAAATTAAAGCAGTTGGCAGCTACGTAAGACCCATATATGCTGGGAACGTCATGTTGACTTTGGAGTCAAAAGAACCGGTCCAGGTGTTGACCCTGCGTCCGACTGCATTTGATGCGGCGGGGCAGGAGGGTAGTGCTGAGGTTGTTGCAATTAACGCAACTGAAACAATCGGGATTTCCACCCTGATCGGTCGTGAGTTGAGCAAGTCTGATCGCCCAGAGCTGGGTGCTGCCGAGACAGTTGTCTCCGGTGGTCGAGGTCTTGGTGATGGTGACAAGTACGTGCAGGTACTGGAGCCGTTGGCGGATACACTGGGCGCTGCCCTGGGTGCGTCACGTGCTGCTGTAGACGCAGGTTTTGTTCCCAATGACTATCAGGTGGGTCAAACCGGCAAAATTGTTGCCCCTCAACTCTATGTGGCAGTGGGTATTTCCGGTGCCATTCAGCATTTGGCTGGTATGAGTGACTCCAAGGTTATCGTGGCGATCAATAAGGATCCGGACGCCCCCATCTTCCAGGTGGCCGATTACGGTCTGGAAGCGGATCTGTTTGAAGCAGTACCCGAGTTAACCCAACAGCTGGGCTAATTAAAAAAGCCCGGTATCGAGCCCGTTGCTTCTTACTGTGCAAGGTTATTCAGGCACGGGCTCAAGAAACACCCTAAGAAAATACAATAACAGGGGTAAGAACAATGATGCGATTGGACGTGGAGCAGTTTGATAGTCTGCTGTCCGCCTTGTACGACGCCTCCATGGATAATGCCTACTGGGAAGACGCCCTGGAGCAGCTGCGTGCACTATTTTCAGCCAACTTTGTGACGCTGATTTTGAAAATGCCGGATACCCAGGATGAAGACGATCTGGGCTTGATGGTATCGGTGGGGGACTTAAAGGACTCCGGCAAGGTGGTCTATTTCCCTTATCGCCATAACCTGACACCCTTCGTGAACCAGCCGCCGGACAAGGTGTTCACCGAAGAAGACCTGATGACGCCGGAAGAGTGGCACGAAAGCCCTTACCGTATTCACTGGTGTGCCTGTAACGATGTGTATCATGTTATGGCGGTGGATATTTCTACACCCGATTCCGGTACTTTGCGCTTTCGTATTACACGCCCGGAAAGCTCGACGCCATTCGGGCCGCAGGATCGAGAGCTCTGCCATTTCTTGCTGCCGCACATTCGCCGCTCCCTCAATATTCGCAATCTGCTGGATCGCAGTCAGACAATGGGCGACCTGTACTCCAAAGCGATCAGCCGCCTGTCGATTGCTACTGTACTGATTGATGAAAATGGACTGATTCTGGAGCAAAACGTCTTTGCCAAAGAGATCCTGGAATCAGGCGATGGTTTGAAGGTGGTCGGGGGGCGGCTTGAGACCAGTTATCCCAGTGATAACAGGGAGTTACGCCGTCTGATCAAGGAAGCGTTCGAAAATAATACCCGAGACACCGTTGGCAAGGTCCCTGAAGCCATGTCCGTGACACGGCCTTCGGGTGAGGTCAGTCTTGGGGTTGTGGTTGAGTCCATTCCTTCCACCGCCTGGGCAGAAGGCAAGGGGCAACCGGCGGCCATGGTTTACATTCGCGATGCTGTGGGTAAATCCCAGGCCAGCAACGAAGTGGCCAAGAAGCTGTTTGGGTTGACCCCGGCGGAAACGGCGCTGTCGATTCAGCTGTCCAATGGTTTGTCATTGGAAGAGGCGGCTGAAGCACTGAACATCCGTCGCAATACCGCTCGTGCACATCTGCGTGCCATTTTCTCCAAAACCGGTGTCCGTCGTCAGACCGAGCTGGTGCGGATTTTCCTCAACAGCGTAGCGCCTTTGGGGCAGGGTGATCAGGAACCCTGATTCCTGGCCTCGTCTTCATGGAGTATGTGATCTGATCCCGGCTGTAGCACTCTGAGTCTAAACAGAGGAGAGACAGAAATGGGACAGGTCGCATTTATTACCGGTGCCAGCCGTGGCATCGGTCGCGCTACAGCCATCGCCTTTGCCCGTGCCGGCTATAACCTGGCATTGAGTGCCCGTACTCTGGAAGAGGGCGAAACCCATACCCACGCCGTGCGCCATGCCGACGGTACCGCTCTGAGCGGCAGCCTCAATGCAACAGCCGCCGAGGCCCGTGAATACGGGGTTGAAGTCAAAGTCTTCCGCATGGATCTGCTGGATTCCGCTTCCGTGATTGCTGCCGCCGACCAGGTGGTTGCTCACTTCGGACGTGTTGATGTGCTGATCAACAACGCGGTGTACCAGGGGGCTGATCTGAACCTGCCGTTCATGTCTTTGGAGGCGGAAACGCTTGAACGTGTCGCTCAGGGCTACATTCTTTCCCCCTTCCTGCTGACCCGCCGCCTGATGCCGCAAATGCTGGAGCAGGGCGGAGCAACCATCATCAACATGACCTCCGGTGCCGGTGAAAGTGACCCGCCAGTGCCCGCCGGCAAGGGTGGCTGGGGCTATGCCTATGGTGCCGGCAAGGCCGCTGTTTCACGCCTGTCCGGTGTGCTCTGTCGCGAGCTGGGCGATCAGGGCATACGTGCCTTTACCGTTAACCCGGGCGTGGTGACCACAGAAACCCTGAAAGCCACCATCGGTGATAAGGGACTGATTGCATTGCGTAATGGTTCGGCCCCGCCCGAGCTTCCGGCAGCGGTCCTGCTGTGGCTTGCTCAGCATGGCGAGGCCGATCAATACCAGTACCAGACCCTTCAGGCACAGCCCTTTGCCCGTGAGCAGGGCATCAGTCTTACACCCTGACACAAGGCCGCACGGGTGGGGCACTAGTCTATCTGAACGATGAGCCTCACCGGTGACTGACCGAGCATGTCTGCTGGCCCGTTTGTGGCCAGTACACAACAACAAGAATGCTCACTGGAGGGCAAGAATGACATCCTCAAGGACTCTCATGGGACGAAAGCGGTTGCTGCCTTTGACGTTGGCACTGGCCGTGAGCCAGGCACATGCGTTCGACACCATCTATATCGGCGACGATACCGAGGTCAGCAGCTCGCTGATACTGTCGTATACCGCTTCCGCACGTACCTCGAAAGCGGCCAATGAATACCTCAACAGCCTCAACGATGATGATGCGACCCGCAATTTCGATCGCGGCAGTCTGATCAATAATCGCGTCAATGCGCTGGGCGAAATTCGTATTCGTCACAACAATCTGGGCGCCATGTTGCGTGGCAGTGTGTTCTACGACGACGTCTATCGCAGTCGCAACGACAATGACTCACTGGCAACGATCAACAAGACCGGTGCCGTGAACCAGTTCAGTGACGAGACCCGCGAACTCAGCGGGTATGACCCGCGTTTGCTGGATGCCTTCGTCTACGGCAACTTCATTATTGGCGATAACAACTATTTGTCGGTGAAAGCCGGTCGTCATATTGTCGCTTGGGGCGAGAGCCTGTTCTTCCCCAATATCAGCCAGGGCCAGCTGCCGGTGGATGCCGCGGTCTTTAACGTACCGGGCACCGAAGCCAAGGAAGGCTATCTGCCAGTGGGACAGCTGTCGGCCAGCCTGACGCTGACGGATAACCTGAGTCTGACCGGTTTCTACCAGTACGACTGGGAGAAAACCCGCCTGAATCCGGTCGGCGACTTCTTCGGCACGGATACCTTTGGTCCCGGTGCCCAGTTTATCCGCATGGGTGCTGGCGCCATTGGCAGCCTGCCCAGCCCGGCCGTCATCAACTATGCCGGTGAGATCCGCCCGGATGATGAAGGTCAGTGGGGTCTGGGGGCGCGCTACCTGATGGGGGACAGCACCGAAATCGGCCTGTTCCACTACCGCTATCACGACCGCGTCGGGGCACTGTTCACCGACTTTACCGGTGATACCCGCTATTCCTCTTTCGATGACTTTCAGGGCTGCACCGCCAGTACCGGCGGCAACGCCTGCTACAAGCTGGGTTATTTCGACGATATCAAGCTGACCGGGATGAGCATTACGTCCAAAGTCGGTGATGTTCAGATCGGCGGTGATATCAGCTATCGCGATGGAGCCCCCGTATACCTGCAAAACGGCGCACCGGCCCGCGGCAGCTATCTGCAAACCAACGTCAACGGTGTCTACATTCTGGGGCCCAGTGCGCTGGCTCAACAGACCACCTTTATGGCGGAGCTGGCGCATCAGCGTATTCATGATGTGGATACGCTCACCGTCACTCAGGGCGGAGTCAGCACCAGCAGCGACACCTTTGAGTATGACGGCCAGTCACGCAATACCGCTGCACTCTCTGTTGCTGCGTTCATGGATTACCCCAGCATTTACAGCGGCTGGGATCTGACCACCAAGGTGATCTGGACCCAGAACGTGAACGGCAGCGGTTTCTCCGGCATGGGCCGTGATGAAAAACGCCTGACGCTGGGTGCCGATTTCGAGTACCTGGGCAACATGCAGCTGGGCCTGACCTATGTGGGCTACCTCAGCTCGGCGGATCTGTCCAAGGGCCGCACCATGGCTGACCGCGATTATGTCTCGCTTAGCGCCAAATACTCTTTCTGATCACGCAGGGATGTTGATATGAACCTGAAAAAGAACCTGATCGCAGCCGGTATTGCGCTGCACACCAGTTTAATGAGCGCTGCGGTGTTGGCGGCTGCCACCGCTGAAGAAATGGAATCACTGGGCACAACCCGCACCTGTGTCGGTGCCATCAAGGCCGGTAACGCCGAAGGCACCATTCCCGAGTGGAGCGGCAAGTGGCTGGGCGTGCCGGAGCACGTCAACTTTGAAGGCACCGGCAACCATCCGGTAGATGCCTACCCGGACGACAAGCCGCTGTTCGTGATTACCGCGCAGAATATGGCCGAGCATGCGGACAAGATGTCGGCAGGGCAGAAGGCACTGTTCGAGAAGTATCCTGATACCTTCCAAATGCCGATCTACCCCTCGCGTCGTGACTTCCGGTTCCCGGATTCGGTGTGTGAAGTCACACGCATGAATGCCCAGGGAGCCAAGCTCGTCAGCGAGGGCGAAGGTGTGGAAGCGACCACCGGGGGGATTCTCTTTCCCTTCCCGAAAACCGGTCTGGAGCTGATGTGGACCTCGTCCTTCTTTACTTATCGCCCCTGGACCGAAGAACTGATCTCCGATAACGCCTATGTGCTGGAAGACGGCAAGATCAACTGGGGCCGCGTCAAATCCCGCAACCTGGCACCGCACCTGAAACCGGGCAAGCAGGGGCAGGCCGAGGCGCAGTCCTCCTTCTATCTGAACGAGACGCTGCTGCCGGAGCGTGATCGCGGCGAGATCAACACCGGTATCGAGTTCTGGAACCATGCCACTGACCCGCGTCAGAGCTGGCGCTACGATCCGGGTACGCGCCGTGTGCGCCAGTCGCCGGAATACGGTTTCGATATGTCCTTCCCGGGCACAGGCGGCTCCATCACCGTGGATGAGGTCCGCATCTTCAATGGCTCGCCCCAGCGCTATAACTGGGAAATTGTCGGCCAGCAGGAGATGTACATTCCGTACAACACCTACCGTCTGCACTCCGCTGATATCAGCTACGACGAGCTGCTGACTCCGGGGCATGCCAACCCTGAGTTCATGCGTTATGAGCTGCACCGTGTGTGGGTGCTGGAAGCCACCCTCAAGGATGGCTACCGCCACATCTACGGCAAGCGTCGCATGTACGTCGATGAGGACAACTGGTTCATGGTGATGGGCGATAACTACGACGCCCGTGGCAACCTCTGGCGTACCTCAATGGTGAACTACTTCTACGCCTATGAGGCGCAGACCTGGCAGGCCGGTGCCGGTTTCTACCATGACCTTCAGGCCAGCAGCTATCAGGCATTCAACCTGGTGAACGAGCAACCCAAGGCCTACACCCTCAATAAGGGTGATCTGACCTCCCGTGATTTCGGCCCTCAGGCCGCACGTCGCGCCGGTCTCTAATACTCGGCTATCGAGCTATCGAGCTATCGGGTGTCCCTCGGGGCGCCCACCTTCCAATACTTGCTAGGGAGCGACTAATCATGGAGTTCCGCTTTACTGATGAGCAGCAGATGATCCGCGAAACAGCGGCCAGCTTTCTGGCGGATTGCTCAACCTCGGCCGCCGTACGAGAGGCGATGGTCAGCGAGTCTGGCTATGACCTGTCGTTCTGGCGTCAGATCTGCGACGACCTCTACCTGCATGCCATTACCCTGCCAGAAGAGCAGGGGGGCATGGGGCTGGGCTATGTGGAGCTGGTTGCCGTCATGGAGCAGATGGGCCGCTACCTGGCGTGTGCGCCCTATTTCTCCACGGTGTGCCAGGCAGTACCTGCGTTACAGCTTTCTGCCTGCAGCCAGGCATCGCCCTGGCTGGACAAGATACTGGGCGGCACCACTGCTGCGCTGGCGTGGATTGGGCAAGAGGCGCCGGCGTGTGAGGCCGTCACCGCAACCTTTGAAGCCACACCAAACGGCTACCGGCTGCAGGGTGATTACCAGCTGGTGGTGGATGGCCACAGCGCCGAGATTCTGGTGCTGGCGGCACGTCAGCCCGGTACCTCCGGCACCTCAGGAATAAGCCTGTTTGCCGTTGATGCCACTGCCGAGGGCATTTCACGCCAATGGACTCCGACCCTGGACCAGACCCGTCACCTGGGGCGCATTCAGGTGGACAGTCTGCTGGCCGTTGATGCCTGTCTGGGCGAAGCCGGTCAGGCCGGTCCGGTACTGGAACAGGTGTTACAACTGGCGACGGTTGCCCTGGCCGCTGAGCAGATGGGCAGTGCCCAGCAGGTGAAGGATCTCGCCGTGGAATATACGCGCGAGCGGGTACAGTTTAATCGCCCCATCGCCAGCTTTCAGGCGATCAAACACAAGGCGGCGGACATGATGCTGCGTACTGAGGTTGCGCGTTCGGCCTGTTACTACGCAGCCTGTGTTGCTGATGAAGCCTGGCGCGGAGGGGCGTTGGCAGCCGAGTTGCCGGAAGCGGCAGCGATCGCCAAGTCCTACTGCTCGGATGCCTGTTTCCGCAATGCCGGTGAAGCTCTGCAGATGCACGGCGGAGTCGGTTTCACCTGGGAATATGATGTCCACCTCTACTTCAAGCGCGCCAAAGCCAGTGAATTGATGCTGGGCACGGCCAGTGAACACCGTGAAACCCTGGCCAGCCTGCTGCTGGATACTGATCAAACCGAAGAAGGAGCCCTGTCATGAAATTGAGCTTCAGCGCTGAAGATGAGCAGTTCCGCACCGAAGTGGCTGACTGGTTGGCGGCCAACCTGACCGGTGAATTTGCCAAACTCAGATTCCGAGGTGGCCCCGGTGATGAACACAGCTTCCCGGAAGAGCGAAAACGCTGGGAACAGAAACTGGCCGAAGGTGGCTGGACCTGTGTCGGCTGGCCCAAAGAGCATGGCGGTCGCGGTTGCTCCATCGAGCAGCAGGTGATCTTCTTTGAAGAATATGCCCGTGCTGGCGCGCCGGGGCGTGTGGGGCATATCGGTGAAGGGCTGGCGGGACCGACGCTGATTGCGTTCGGCACACCCGAGCAGCAGGCCAAATACCTGCCCGGTATTCTGGCGGGCACCGAACTCTGGTGTCAGGGCTACTCGGAACCGGGTGCCGGCTCGGATCTGGCCAATGTGAAGACCAAGGCCCGCTTCGATGCCGAGCGCAACAAGTGGATCATTAATGGCCAGAAAGTCTGGACCTCGCTGGCGCACGAATCCGATTACTGCTTTGTCATCGCCCGTACCGATCCGGATTCCGTTGCGCATAAAGGGCTGGGTTTCTTCCTGGTCAAAATGGATCAGCCGGGTGTGGATGTTCGCCCCATCGAGCAGATCACGGGCACATCCGAATTCAACGAAGTGTTTTTCGATGATGCCGAATGCGATCCCGGTGATATTGTTGGCGAGCCGGGCGATGGCTGGAAGGTCGCCATGGGGTTGCTCGGCTTCGAGCGTGGCGTGTCTACGCTGGGCCAGCAGATGCAGTTCCAGAACGAGCTGGACGAAGTCATTCGCGTCGCCAGAGAAAACGGCAAATACCGCGATCCCGCTATTCGCCAGCGCATCGCCCAGGCCCATGCCGAGCTGAAGATCATGCGCTACAACAGCCTGCGCATGCTCTCGGGCCAGAGCGGCAGTGATGGCAGCCTGCAGGGCGAAGCGCTGATCTACAAACTGTTCTGGTCCACTTGGCACCGCAGCCTTGGAGAACTGGCCATCGATGTCTGCGGTCAACAGGGGCAGCTATTGGAAGCGGCGCCCTATGAGCTGACGCGTCTGCAGTCGCTGTTTCTGTTCGTGCGTTCGGATACCATCTACGGCGGCAGCAACCAAATACAGCGCAACATCATTGCCGAACGCGGGCTGGAAATGCCCCGCGAGCCCAAGTGGACCTGAGGATTACGCAGATGTCAGATCATCGACAGCAGGCCTTTACTCCTTACCAGCTGGGCCCGATTACACTGAAGAACCGTTTTATCCGGGCCGGTGCCAATGAGGCGATGAGCCTGGATGGCGTCCCCACACGGGCGTTGCTCAAGCATCACCGCGATATGGCGCGAGGGGGTGTGGCACTGACCACCGTGGCCTATGGTGCCGTGTCCAGGCGCGGGCGAACCCTGCCCAACCAGATCTGGATACGGCCTGAAATTCTTCCTGACCTTAAAGCCATGGCGGATGCGGTACACGCCGAGGGCGGCAAGATCTCCATGCAGCTCACACATGGCGGCTCATTTGTGACGTCGATCCGGGTGAAGGGGCGCACCCTCAGCGCCTCGTCAGGCCTCAACAAGGCCGGACTGTTGTGCGGCAACCTTCTGCAACGGGCGATGAAAGAGAGCGACATGGAACAGGTAGCGGGTGAGTTTGCCCGTGCCGCCGAACTCTGTCGCGAGGCCGGATTTGATGCAGTGGAACTGCATATGGGTCATGGTTATCTGCTCAATCAGTTCATCTCGCCGCTGTCGAATCGGCGCAAGGACCAGTATGGTGGTGGTGCCGAAAACCGTGCCCGCTTCCCTGCGCGCGTCCTTCAAGCGGTAAAGGATGCTGTGGGTGCGGATATGGCAATACTGGCCAAGATCAATGTGGCCGACGGTGTCCGCCGGGGGGCTACCGTGGAAGACGCCATTGTCACAGGGCGTGCGCTGCAGGACGCCGGTGCCGATATGCTGGTGCTCTCCGGTGGCCGCAATATTGAATCCGGCTGGTTCATGTTTGGCAGCAATATGAATCTGGATGAAATGGCCAAGGTACTCAAGGATCAAAAGCTGACCCTGGCGATGATCAAGCTGTCCCAGAAGGGCGTGCCGAAAGTGAAATTCCGGCCCATGTACTTCCTTGATTACTCCCGCCGCATCCGCGCTGAACTGGATATGCCACTGGCCTATCTGGGTGGTGCCCGTTCCATGGAGGATGTTGAACAGGCCATGGCCGAAGGCTTTGAAGCCGTGACCATGGCGCGCCCACTGATTCATGATCCTGAACTGGTACGCAAATTCCAGCAGGGGCTTATCAGCACCAGTGGCTGCACCAACTGCAATGGCTGTGTGCCCTATATCTACCACCCGGGTGGCACCCGCTGCATAGAGAATCCACCTAATGATGTGGCGCTGAATCAGCAGTTCGCCAGAATGGAAGTGATCTAACCTTCGCGCGCGGAGCGCGCTCCCACATAGGGGATAGTGCCTGGGCTGGGATCAAGTTTGTGGGAGCCCGCTCTGCGGGCGAATTGCGCACAGTGTGTGCTCCCACAGCCAGGGCAATGCTCCTGCAAAGTTTATCTGGGACAAAACTATGTGGGAGCTCGCTCCGCGAGCGAATGGCTTGGACTTACACTTGCCTCAGTTCGTAGTCCTGAACCAGGCTTTCTGTCGGGATGTGTAACCCTGCATGCAGCTTACGGATCATAGGGAGTGTCAGCTTGCGCTGGTAGTTCAACACTTCAGACACCCGTCCTGAGCGGCCGATGAAAGGCACCAGGTCTTTATCCTTCAAGCCGTATTGCTCCATGCGGAAACGGATAACTTCGATAGGGTTGGGCGTATCAATTGGGTAGTGGCGAGCTTCATAGTGCTCCACTAGCGTAGTCAGCACATCCAGCTCATCGCCCTCGGGGGTATCCGGCTGTGCGCTCATCAGCTCACCGATGCGCTCCAGGGCATCTTCATAGTCGGCTTCGGTTTTGATTGGCTTAATGTTCATCACACAGTCTCCACATCGATTTCGTCGTACTGCTTGTGGGTGCCAACGAATCGTACATACACAATCCGGTAGGGGTAGTTAATCCACACGACCAGGCGGTAGTCATTACCTTTGATGTTAAACACCACTCTGCCGTCTTTTAAAATACTGGCATTGCGGAATTGCGTTTTGACCTTTTGCGGCGTGTCCCAATCGGCCTTAACGACCTCTTCATGCCAAGCTTCCAGTGGCCCTTTGGCATCCAGGTATTTGTGATCCGACTCCCAAAACGCGCGAAGTGTCCGTTTCGATATGATCCGCATTCAAATCTCCCTTTGAATACTCCCATTTTGGGAGGTTGTTGATTTCTTGTCAAACCAGAAGCTTTTGCAGGCAAAAAAAGACCCCCGGGGTGTGCGGCCGCCGAGGGTCAAAAAAACCATGTGAGATGGTTTAAGTGCAAGGGAAGTGCAAATCCGATGATGTGTCTGTTCAGGCTTCTGTTTTAATCAACGATTGACTCGATTCTCTCGTTACTCGCCGGTGAAGTCGGGGTGGCGCTTTTCCAGAAACGCCTGCATGCCTTCCTGCTGATCCCTTGAGGCGAACAGCATGGCATTGGCTTTGCGTTCTAGTGCCAGAGCGCTTTCCAGCGACGCATCCATGCCCTGCAGGATGCATTCCTTGATCTGTTCCACTGCCAGCGGCGGCATTCGGGCGATGCTGCGCGCCGTTTTCAGGGCGTTTTCCATCACCTCATCATCTGGACTTACCTCGCTGACCAGTCCTGCTACCCAGGCTTCATGCGCTGAAATTGGGCGTCCGGTCAGGGCCATGCTCATTGCCTTGGTTTTGCCCACGGCCCTTACCAGACGCTGGGTACCACCTATGCCGGGCATGATGCCGATACGGATTTCCGGCTGACAGAAGCTGGCGCTTTCGCCAGCGATC
The DNA here is from genome assembly GCF_900155945.1 of Marinobacterium stanieri. GTDB lineage: Bacteria > Pseudomonadota > Gammaproteobacteria > Pseudomonadales > Balneatricaceae > Marinobacterium > Marinobacterium stanieri. The sequence continues at coordinate 762,152 of NZ_FTMN01000001.1, read as the reverse complement.
AGGATGTCGGCATGCATCGCAAGTTCGCAGCCGCCGCCGAAGGCATAACCGCAGATGGCGGCCACAATCGGTTTGGGGCAGTGCTGAATCGGTGCCCAGACCCGTTCGGTATGACGCTTATAGATCTCGATCGGGTCGGCGTCGATCAATCCCGTGATATCTCCGCCCGCCGCAAATACTTTCTCGCCACCGGTCAGCACGATGCAGCGCACGCTGTCGTCAGCGGCCAGCTCGGTAAAGCGGCGGTTGAGTTGCTGTTGTAGCTCCAGGCTCAGCGCATTGGTGGCCTGAGGGCGGTTAAGCCGCAGCAGGGCAATACCGGGCTCCGGAAATTCCAGCAGCAGTGTTTCTTCAGGACGTTGAGAGTCGGTCACGACAGTCGCCTCGCTGACAAAGATTCATTGAGGGCGATTCTGTCAGCTGACGCCAGATAATCATCGTCCGTTCAGACGAAGTGGGAGGCTCCACAGGCTTATTAGACTGGCTGCACTGGATAAAACAGGAGGCGTATATGACGCAGTCAGCTCACTTCGATTACAGCGGCCAGGTGGTTCTGATCACCGGGGGGACCAAGGGCATTGGTGCCGGTATTGCGTGTGCCTTCCTGGGTGCAGGTGCAACCGTGATTGTGTGTGGCCGCAGCGAACCGGAACAGATGCCGGCTGAAGGTGGCCGTGAAGCTGTGTTTATGGCGGTTGATGTACGTGATTACGACGCGTCTGAGGCAATGCTACAGGCGATTGTGAATGAATACGGTCGTCTGGATGTGGTGGTCAATAACGCCGGAGGCGCACCCCATGCGCTGGCCGCAGATGTTTCGCCTCGCTTCCATGAAGGCATTCTGCGTCTCAATCTGATTGCACCGCTCAACCTGGCTCAGCTGGCCAACCGCCACATGCAACAGCAGGAACAGGGCGGCAGCATCATCTTTATCGGCAGTATCAGTGCCTTGCGCGCTTCTCCGGGTACCGCCGCCTACGGTGCCGCTAAGGCCGGCGTGCTGTCATTGGCCGCCTCGCTGGCGGTGGAGTGGGCGCCGAAGGTCCGTGTGGTGGCAGTAAGCCCGGGTCTGATCCAGACCGAGCAATCGCATCTGCACTTTGGTGATGAGGAAGGCATCCAGGCGGTGGCGGAGACCATCCCGGCCGGTCGTCTGGGCAACCCGGAGGATATCGGCAACGCCTGCCTGTATATGGCATCGCCCATCGCGTCTTACGCCAGCGGCAGCAACCTGCTGCTCAACGGTGGTGGTGAGAAACCCGCATTTTTGCAGGCCGGTACGGCCAACAACTGAAACAACCCGGCGCCGCCCGCGACCGGGTGGCCCCATTGTCAGAAAGGAGACGTATCTTGACTGATTACGCATGGTTATCGGAAGTACGTTCCATGGTGGGGCGGGAGTATGGCCGCATCTACGCATGGGATGAAGTGAATCCGGCGATGGTTCGGCAGTGGTGTGAAGCCATGGGCGTGGATAACCCGCTCTACACCGACCCCGAGTATGCCGCGACCACCGAGTTTGGTGAAGTCGTGGCACCGCCGGCGATGCTGCAGGCCTGGTGCCTGGAAGGCATGCACATGAACAACTATCCGCCGGGTTCTACCGACGAAAATCCCTACGAAGTACTCGGCTTAATAGAGGCTCAGGGCTACCCGGCCGTGGTGGCAGTAAATTCCGAGCTGACCTTCGACCGCTATGTACGCATGGGCGAAAAGCTCTATTACACCACCCTGATCAAGGAAGTCAGCGAAGAGAAAGCCACCGCTCTGGGCACCGGCTTCTTCGTCACCCAGGTGATGTCCTTCTTCTCCGAGAAGCCCGAGGGCGATGAGAAGGTTGGCGAGCTGATGTTCCGGGTGATCAAGTTCAAGCCGGCCAATCAGCCGAAACCGGTCGAAAAGAGCGAGTCCGCCGTTCCCAAGATCAAGCGACCCAAGCCGGGTATCAGCGATGACACCCGTTTCTTCTGGGAAGGCTGTGAGGCCGGTGAGCTGCGCATCCAGCAGTGCAACAGCTGTAACAAGCTGCAGCACCCGCCGGGCCCGGTGTGCAGCCACTGCCACAGCTTCGAGCTGGGTTATCACGTCAGCAAGGGCAGCGGTGAGCTGTACTCCTTCGTGGTGATGCACTACCCGGAAGTGCCGCCGTTCGACTATCCCAACCCCATTGGCCTGATCCAGCTGGATGAAGGCGTGCGCCTGCCGGCTGGGCTGGTGGGAGTCGAGCCGTCCGCACTTGAGATCGGCCAGCGGGTGCAGGTCGAGTTCCACACCTTTGACGATGAAATGACCCTGCCGCTGTTCCGGCCGGTGTCTGCCTGAGGAGGACGCATGGATTTTTCATTGACCGAAGATCAGCGCGCCATCGCCGATATGGCGGGCGGCCTGTTCACGGACTTTTGTACTGACGAAAAGCTGCGCGAGTTTGATGACTCCGGCGCAACGCTGATGCAGGAGCTGTGGCAGACCTGTGTCGAGACTGGTCTGCATTCCCTGTACATCCCTGAAGCAGCTGGCGGCAGTGGTTTGGGCATGACCGAACTGATGCTGGTACTGGAAGCTCAGGGCAAGGGCCTGGGGCTGGTGCCGCTCTGGCGTCATCAGGTGGCGGCCGCCGCGCTGGCCGAGTTCGCACCTGAGCATTTTGCCGGTGTACTGGAAGGCGCCGCTTCTGCCGAGCAGGTACTGACACTGTCGGCGGGTGATCAGAGCCGCTCGACCGGGCTGGCTCTGTCGGCTGAGCAAAACGCCAACGGCTGGTTGCTCAACGGTATTGCCCACGCGGTGCCGGGTACCGCCGAAGCTTCGGCTGCTGTGGTACTGGTCGAGACCGAAGCGGGCGTGCGTCCTGTTTGCGTCAGCTTTGATACCGCCGGTGTGAAGCTGGTTTCGGGGGTTATGACGCAGGGCGAGAGCGTTGCCGACATGGAACTCGATCAGGTGCAGCTGCCGGCAGAGGCCGTGCTGCCGCTGGAAGCTACCGAGTGGCTGGAAATACGTGCCATCGCGGCTCAGGCAGCGCTGCAACTGGGTGTCAGCCAGGAGCAGATTCGCCGCACTGTCGAGTACGTCAACGAACGTACCCAGTTCGAGCGTCGCATCGGCCAGTTCCAGGCGGTGCAGATGGGCATGGCCGACTGTCATGTGGCGGTGGAAGCCCTGCGCTCCGCGCTCTGGCAGCTGTGTTACCGCATCGATGCCGGTTTGCCGGCACCGTCCGAAGCAATGGCGACGGCCTGGCTGGCCTGCGAAGCCGGTCACAGTGTGGGCCACAAGGCACAGCACGTTCATGGCGGCATCGGTGTCGACCTGACCTATCCGATCCACCGCTTTCTCTACTGGAGCCGCGCCCTGAGCCTGGGCCTGGGCGGCAGCCGTGCAACGCTTGAGCGTCTCGGCGATTGGTTGGCAACTCACGATACTTTGGGATGGAAATATGACCTCAATGAAAACCAGACGCTTTGAAGACGTCAGTGTCGGTGAGCAACTGCCGGCACTGGAAATTCCGGTCACCGTGGCACTGATTACCGGTGGTGCCATTGCCACCCGTGACTACTTTCCGGGTCATCACGACAAGGACGCGGCTCAGGAGCTGGGCTCGCCGCACGTATTCATGAACATCCTCACCACCAGTGGTCTGGTGGAGCGCTTTGTCGAGGAGTGGAGCGGTCCTGAAGCACGCTTCAAGGATCTGAAGGTCCGCCTGGGCGCGCCCAACTATCCGGGCGACACCATGACCTTCAAGGGCGAAGTGACAGCGCTGGACGCGGACAGCCGCACCGCCGAGGTCACCCTGAAGGGCAAGAATTCCATGGGCAACCACGTCACCGGAACGGTGGCGGTGACGCTGCCCTGAGCCGGAGGAGAGTGCAATGAATGAACTGATCAGCAATAAGGCCGCGATTGTCGGCCTTGGCGCCACCGAATTTTCCAAGAACTCCGGCCGTACTGAACTGCGTCTGGCGATGGAAGCGACCCTGGCGGCACTGGAAGACGCCGGTATTGATCCGTCCGAAGTAGACGGTTTCAGCAGCTACTCCGTGGACAAGGTGCCTGAATACGAGATCGCCCGTCTGCTGGGCTGCAAGGACGTGAAGTTCTTCTCCCAGATCCCGCACGGCGGTGGTGCCGCCTGTGCGCCGATCATGCATGCGGCCATGGCCGTGGCTACCGGCGTCGCCAAGACCGTGGTGGTGTATCGCGCCATGAACGAACGCTCCTGGTACCGTTTTGGTACCGGCAGCTACGGCTTTGCCGATACTCCGGTGTTCGAGAACGTGAACTATGGCTGGTATATGCCGCACGGTTTCCACACGCCGGCGGCCTGGGTCGGCATGTTTGCCCAGCGCTATATGCACACCTATGGCGCGACCTCCGAGGACTTCGGTCGTGTCGCCGTGGCGGTACGTGATTTCGCTGCCACCAACCCCAACGCCTTTTTCTACGAGAAGCCGATCACGCTGGAAGACCATCAGGCGTCGCGCTGGATCTGTGAGCCGCTGCACCTGCTGGATTGCTGTCAGGAATCCGACGGTGCCGTTGCCATGGTGATCACCAGCGCTGACCGTGCCAAGGACATGAAGCAGAAGCCGGTCATGATCAAGGCTGGCTCCCAGGGCATTGCCGATGGTCAGCAGATCATGACCTCCTACTACCGCGAAGACATTACCGGCCTGCCGGAGATGGGTGTAGTGGCCCGTGAACTCTATGGCCAGTCTGGCCTGGGTCCGGACGATATCCAGACTGCCGTGATCTACGACCACTTCACGCCGTTCGTGCTGCCGCAGCTGGAAGAGTTCGGTTTCGCCAAACGTGGTGAGGCGAAAGACTTTATCCGCGCCGGTCATCATGCCCGCGGCGGCAAGCTGCCGATCAACACCCATGGCGGCCAGCTGGGTGAAGCCTACATCCACGGCATGAATGGTGTCGCCGAAGCCGTGCGCCAGGTGCGCGGCAGCTCGGTGAACCAGGTGGATGATGTCGAGAACGTGCTGGTCACCGCCGGTACCGGCGTGCCCACCAGCGGTCTGATTCTGAGCGCGAGTTAAGGAGGTCATATGTTTGTCGATCTGACACCCGAGCAGCATGCGCTGCGGCTGAAAGTCCGTGACTACTTCAGCAACCTGATGACCCCTGAACTGCGCAGTTCGCTGCGCGGCAAAGAGGGCGGTGACGAGTTTCGTGGCACCATCCGCCAGATGGGCAAGGATGGCTGGCTGGCCGTGGGTTGGCCCAAGGAACACGGTGGCCAGGGCTACGGCCCGACCGAGCAGTTGATCTTCTTTGAAGAGGCCAATATCGCCGGTGCGCCGCTGCCGTTCGTCACCATCAGCACTGTGGGACCGGCGCTGATGGAACATGGCTCCGAACTGCAGAAGGAAAAATTCCTGCCCGGTATTGCCAGCGGTGAGATCAACTTTGCCATCGGCTATTCCGAGCCCAATGCGGGCTCCGACCTGGCGATGCTGCAGACCTCGGCTCGCGTCGAGGACGATCACTTCGTCGTCAATGGCAACAAGCTCTGGACCTCTGGTGCCGAGTCGGCGGACTTCGTCTGGCTGGCCGCGCGAACCGATCCGGACCTGCCGCGTCACAAGGGCGTCTCCATCCTGATTGTGGATACTCAGGAAGAGGGCTTCTCCGATACGGTGATCCCGACCTGCTCCAATCCCACGGCGGCAACCTACTATGACAATGTACGGGTGCCGCGCGAGATGCTGGTGGGCGAGCTCAATGGTGGCTGGAAGTTGATCACCTCCCAGCTCAACCATGAGCGTCTGGGCCTCGGTTCCTGGTCCGACAAGGTGGTAGGCTTGTTCCGCCGTGTTTACCTTTGGGCTAAAACCAAAGATGAAAATGGCCGCTGCGCCATGGATCAGGCCTGGGTTCGCTCGGCATTGGCTGAATGTTACTCGCGGCTGGAAGCGATGCGTCTGATCAACTTCCGTATCGCTGCCGACCTGGAAGCAGGGCAGATGGATGTGGCGCTGGCGTCCACCACCAAGGTGTATGGTTCAGAATCTGCCATCGAGATCCTGCGTCGCCTGATGGATGTGGTAGGGGCCAACGGCATGATCCGTGAGGGCTCAGCTGCGTCACTGCTGCTGGGTGAACTCGAATTTGAAGTCCGTGCATCGGTAACGCTGACCTTTGGTGGTGGCACCAACGAGATCCAGCGTGAGCTGATTGCCCAGTTCGGTCTGGGCATGCCCCGCACCGCACGCTGATACCGGCACGAGGAGATAACAATAATGAGTGCTATCGAAACTTTCCGCGCCGAAACCCGCGCCTGGCTCGAGGCCAACTGCCCCGAGTCCCTGCGCGGGGCGGCCGCCAGCGGTGAGCTGGTCTGGGGCGGCTCCCAGGTCGAATTTGCCAACGAAGACCAGCGTCTCTGGTTTGAGCGCATGCGTGATCGCAACTGGTTCTGTCCGGACTGGCCCGCGGCCTATGGCGGTGGTGGCCTATCGCCAGAAGAGGATGCGGTACTGCAGCAGGAACTTAAACGCCTCAAGTGCCGCCCGCCGCAGATCAATCTGGGCATCTGGATGCTGGGGCCGGTGCTGCTGGAGTTCGGCACTGAGGAGCAGAAGCAGCGCCTGCTGACGCCGATGACCCGTGGTGAAGTGCGCTGGTGCCAGGGCTTCAGTGAGCCCAATGCCGGCTCCGATCTGGCCAATATCCGCACCACCGCGGTGGACGCAGGCGACCATTACGTTGTTAACGGCAGCAAAATCTGGACCTCCTACGGCGACAAGTCGGACTGGATGTATGCGCTGGTGCGCACCGATAACAGCAGCGCCAAAAAGCAGGAAGGGATCAGCCTGCTGGTGCTGGATATGCATGCCGAAGGGGTTGAAGCCCGACCGATCGATCTGATCAGCGGCAAATCCTCTTTCTGCGAGGTGTTCTTCGATAACGTCAAAGTGTCCAAGGACAACCTGATCGGGCCGTTGAACGGCGGCTGGACCCTGGCCAAGCGTCTGCTGCAGCATGAGCGCAGTGCCATGTCCAAGTTCGGCGAGTTCAGCCTGCCGACTCACTTCGACCTGATGACCATTCTCGGTGACTACCTGCCTGACGCCGACACCCCCTCTGATATTGCCCTGCGCGCCCGTGCTCAGGCCTGTGCGCTGGATGAGCATGCCTACAACCTGACCGTACAGCGTATGGGACAGCAGGCCCGTGCCCGCCAGGATGTCAGCGGTATTGCGGCCATCATGAAGCTGGTGCACAGCGAGCAGGAAAAGCAGAAGTTCGAGCTTCTGGTGGATGCCATGGGCCACCGTGCTCTGGGCTGGGATGGCGACGAGTTCAGCGAGCAGGAACTGGCGATCAGCAAGGCCTGGCTGATGAGCTACACCCAGACCATCGCCGGTGGTTCGTCCGAAGTGCAGCTGAACGTGATCGCCAAGCGGGTGCTGGACCTGCCCGATGCTCCCAAAGGAGGCGCCAAATGAACCTGATTTATAACGAAGAGCAGCGCATGCTGCTGGATACGGCGCAGGAATTCTTTGCCGAGCGCAGCCCGGTGTCTGCTCTGCGTGCCCTGCGTGATCGCAACGATGAGCTCGGGTTTGAGCCGGCGCTCTGGCAGGAGATGACCGAGCTGGGCTGGACTGCCATTCCCTTCCCGGAAAGCCTGGGTGGGCTGGAGTTCGGTTACACAGGCATGGGGACGGTATTCGAATCGGCCGGCCGCCATCTCAGCGCTTCGCCGTTGCTGTCATCCGTCGTGCTCTGCGGTTCCATCCTTGAGCAGGGTGGCAGCGCGACCCAGCAGGAAAGCTGGCTGGCAGAGCTTGTTGCCGGCAATAAGCGTCTGGCATTGGCCGTTGATGAAGGCTCACGTCACAACCCGCATAATCTCGCCCTGAGTGCTGTGCGCACCGAAACCGGCTTTCAGCTTGATGGCGAGAAAGTGATGGTGGTGGACGGCCTGCAGGCTGATGGCTGGATCGTAGCGGCGCGTACCGGTGATGCAGCTGATGCGATCAGTCTGTTTATCGTGCCTGCAGACACGCCGGGAGTTGAGCAAAAGCGCCAGAACCTGATCGATTCCCGCAACACGGCTCGCCTGACGTTCACCCATGTTCAGGTCGCTCCGGAACAGCTGATTGCTGAGCTGGATAAGGGGGCTCCCATACTGGAAAGCGCACTGGACCGAGGCCGTGCCTGTATTGCTGCCGAGCTGCAGGGCGCCTGCGAAGAGTTGTTCAAGACCACGCTGGAGTATCTGCGTACCCGCGTGCAGTTCGATGTGCCCATCGGTTCCTTCCAGGCGTTGCAGCACCGCGCTGCCTGGATGCATGTGGATATCGAGCTGGCACGTTCCAGCCTGATGGCAGCACTGGATGCGATCGACTCCGGCGATGCCCAGGCGGCGCAGCTGGTGAGTCTGGCCAAATGGAAAGTCGGGCAGATGGCCGACAAGGTCAGCAGCGAAGCGGTGCAGATGCACGGCGGCATCGGTGTCACCGACGAGCTGGACGTGGGGCTCTACTTCAAGCGCATCCGTGTGCTTCAGGCACTGCTGGGTGATGCGGATTATCACCTCAATCGGGCGGCTCCTTTGCTCGAAGAGGCCTGAGCCTGTCGGCAGGGAGGCGTCCGTCTCCCTGCCTGTTGTGCAGCCTGGCTGCATGCGATTCCCGAATTTTCAGATATCCGTTAAGACCTTTGCCACTGTGGCAGGGGCTTTGCCGGCTCCAAATAGCGGATGTCTTAGATGAGAGACGGATATGAAAATAAGAACAAAATTCCTCACCCTCTCCATAGTCCCCATGATGCTGGTGGTGCTGGCCGTCATGCTGGTGGTGCAGTGGCAGCTACAGCAGTTGGAGAACAAGGAGATCAGCACCATCCGCACGGAGATGCTGGAGGCTCGCCAGCAGGAACTGCAGAACTATATCGACATGGCGATGGGCGCGATTCGGCCGCTGCAGCATCGTCTGGATATGCGTTATAACGAGAAAATTGCTCAGGCCAAGGAAGTGCTGAATGGCATGACCTTTGGCGAGCAGGGTTACATCTATGGCTACGATCTGGATGGCAATATCGTCTTCCACTCTGGCAACCCCGAGATGATCGGCCAGTCGGTGCTGGATTTGCAGGATGCTGACGGCAAGCCATTTGTTAAGGACATCATCGATACGGCCATGGATGGTGGTGGCTTTGTGCAATTTCGCTGGCCCCGTGAACAGGGTGAGGCGCCTTCACCCCACCTGACCTTCTCCCGTGAAATCGAAGTTTGGGGCTGGGTCATTGCCACCGGCTTTTTCATCGATGATATCGATGCGGAGGTCGCCCGTCGTGAAACCAGCATTGCCAATACCGTGACTCAGATGATGATCTGGATTCTCGTATCCGGTGTGGCTCTGGCATTACTGGTCAGTGCGGTAAACCTGCTCCTGTCTCGGCGCATGCTGGCGCCCTTGCAACAAACCGCCCGCGCCTTGCTGGATATCGCAGATGGAGAAGGGGACCTGACCCGACGCCTGAATGTGCACAGCCGGGATGAAGTGGGTGATGTGGCTCGGGGTTTCAATGGCTTCGTCGACAAGATCCACCAGCTGGTGCAGGAGGTGCAGAGCGCGGTCGCTTCGTTGAGCCAGTCGACGGCGTCAATGACCGATGTTGTCAGCCAGACCCAGGCCGATACCCGCCGCCAGCGTGAAGACACCAGCCGAACGGCAGCCGCGATTCAGGAGATGGTTGCTGCCGTACAGGAGGTGGCTTCCAGTGCGTCCCGGGCGGCGAGCGCGGCCCAGCAGGCGGATGGTGACGCCAGTAAGGGTGATCGGGTGGTTGCAGACACCATTCAGGCGATCAACCGATTGGCAGAAGATGTGCACCGTTCGGCTGAGGTGATGGCACGCCTGGGGCAGGATGCCGACAACATCGGCAGTGTGGTTTCGGTGATCAGTGACATTGCCGAGCAGACCAACCTGTTGGCACTCAATGCGGCCATTGAAGCGGCGCGTGCCGGTGACCAGGGTAGAGGTTTCTCGGTGGTCGCTGACGAAGTCAGAAGCCTGGCAAGCCGAACGCAGCAAAGCACTGAAGAGATTCAAAGCATGATCGAACGGCTCCAGAATGGTGCCCGCGAAGCCGTTGGTGTTATGGGCAATAGCCGCGAACAGAGTGGCGCTACCACTGAGCGTGCCGCCAGCGCCAGCCAGTCACTGCAGCAAATCACCGCCTCTGTCGCCACCATCAATGAAATGAACACCCAGATCGCTGGCGCCGCCGAACAGCAGACAGCCGTTGCGGCGGAGATCGAAGGCAGCGTTCAGCAGGTCGCCGAGATCGCCGACAAGGCTGAACACAATGCCGAGGTGTTGGCGTCGACTACTGCTGATATGAGCGAGCTGGAGCAGCGTTTGAGCAAACTGGTGATGGCATTCAAGGTCTAGCGTTTATAAGAGCCGCTACAAGATCCAATACCTCCGCCTGCCGGGCGGGGGTATCTATTGAAACAGCGGCGTTGACATCTTGTAGCCCGCCTTTATTCATCCAGCGTACTTGGGTTGTAGTGCGGATTTGCGCTTCCAGGTCGAGGAAGACCGGACTGTAAACCATCAATGTGCTCAAACAGGTCTGCATTGACCTGTTGCCAGAGTGGATCAAGGATAAACTCTATACCTTCGCGTCTTGCCAGTTTGGCCGCAGGTACGAAGTCACTATCTCCAGCAACCAGAATGATGGTATCAACCTGGCGCTTGAGCGTGAGGGAAGTGATGTCGACACCAATTCGCATATCTACGCCTTTCTGACGCAGCCCCAGGCTAACAGCACCAGTATCCAGTGAATTCCACAGGTCACGGAGTTTCATCAGGCTGGCAACCTGTTCGGCTGAAAAGGTGAAGGCTGTTGCTTCAGTGTCTTCCCCGGCCTCGATTTCCTCAAGTTGCTCCAGGGCATTGACCCACTGACGTGTTTTCAGCAACTTTTTAGTCAAGCGAGGAGACAGGGTCCAATCCTTGTCCTTGTTTACTTTGCCCAAGCGTAAGGCGACCTTACGCATTTTGCGAAGGAGATCAAAAAGCTCATTGCGGTAACGCGCAACGTCCGACTTGGCAAAGTCGATTGGTCGGTTATCAATGGGATGATGGGCTTTTCCTTCGTATGGCAAAGCATCATAGAAGAAAATGCGGTACACATGCTGCTGCCAACGAGAACCACCCTCTCCGGTAAGATTGCGGATATGGTTTCGGCACATGCGTCGAATACAGGACGCAACATTCTCGGCTGAATCACAGTCATTTTCAGGGACGAGTTTATTGAGTCGTTTGAGGAAAAAACCGCCATCAATGAGTATGGCAATGTTGCGGTTGTTCATGGCAGGCCCCCGCAGTACAGAATCCCGGGGTGGCCAGAAAGAAGGAAGCCCCAGGGGATCGGCACACCCTCTGGATGTTTGAGGGGGCTTACTGCCAAGGGGCGGATGTAAAGCCAAGTCTGGTATTGAGTAGGCTCATTGTCAAGCACTGAAGCCCTGGAAAGATGCGCGCGTCCTTGCTGCATACTGATTCCTTGCATATACGCTTTGACGTATGAATTTAAGGCAAGGCTACCCTAAGTCACAGGCGACGGGAAGTGGTGTAATCCGGCATGACTTTGCTGCCGCAAGGGAAGAGTTAAAGAGAAGAGGGAGCCGGAGGCTCCCGTGGTTCACAGGCTCACGGCCGCCTTAATCCCCGAGCGCAGAGCGCCTTCGATATAAGCCACTTCGGCACCGTCACCGATATTGATCACCTCTATGCCATGCTTTTCAAGACTGTGGCTCAGGCAGTTATTGGTCTCGGCACCCACAGCCAACACGACCGAGTCAGCGTCCAGCTCATGGCCTTTGCCTTCGGCGTCGGTGTAGCTGAGGGCCTTCTTGCCGATGGTGTGTATCTGGGTGTTTTTCTCCATGCGCACGCCGTGGCTTTCCAGGTTGTGCAGCACTCTCCAGCGGCGCACGATAGAAAGTTCGGCACCCAGGTCCGGCCCCGGTTCCAGTACCTGTACCTCGCGGCCACGTTCTACCAGAAACTCGGCCAGCTCCAGCCCGACCAGCCCGCCACCGATGATGGCGACCTTCTTGCCCAGTGGCATCCAGAGTTTGGACAGGCTTTGAATGGCCTCGGTACTGTTGGTGACGCCGACCAGTGAGCCGGATTTCATCATGACGCGCTGGGTAACGCTGAGCTTGCGTTTGGCGATGTCGGCACCTTCACCGGTCATCAGCTTGCGCAGTTCATCGCCGGACCATACATGCTTCTGGTCGGCACCCGGGATGTCCGGTGCGTTGCGACGCGCACCCACGGAAAGGATCACCTGATCGGGGTTCAGTTCTTTGACCAACACCTCATCCGCATTGGTATTCAAACGGACATCGATGGGCAAATCACGCACCTGCTTGATCAGATAGTCGAGCAGGGGACCGTTTTCCGGGTAGGCCAGGGCTGCAAAGAACAGGGTACCGCCGAGGCGGCCACTGCGCTCCACCAAAGTGACCTGATGACCGCGCAGAGCACTGACGCGGGCGGCTTCCAGACCGGCCGGACCACCGCCGACTACCAGCACCTTCTTGGGGCTGTCGCTGGCGATCAATTGCAGTTCGGATTCATGGCCCGTTTGCGGATTGACCGCACATTTGACCCGCTCATTGATGAAAATCTGGCTGACGCACGCGTAGCAATAGATGCAGGGGCGCACATCGGCAGCGCGGTTTTCACTCAACTTATTGGGCAGGTCTGGATCAGCCAGCAGCTTGCGGCCCATGGCCACGAAATCGCATTTGCCGTCTTCAATTGCCTTGTCTGCCACCTCGGGATCAAGGCGACCGGCAGCGGTGACCGGGATATCGAGGTGCTGGCGAATATGCGCCGCCCATTCGAGAAAGCGCGCCCGGTCGTGCGGAATCGGTGCCTGGGTAAAGGCATTACCGTTTTTCAGGTTGGCGTAGGCTGATACACTGATCAGATCGATACCGGCGTCCTGTGCCATTTTGGCCGTGAGCGTGGCGTCTTCCAGGCTGATGCCGCCGGGCAGATCCAGCTCGATCGCATCCATGCGCATCCACACCGGGTAATCCTGGCCCACCCGTTCACGCACGGCTGCAATCACTTCCAGCAGCAGGCGGGCGCGGTTTTCCAGCGGGCCGCCGTACTCGTCGTCACGGGTGTTGTAGTAGGGCGAGAGGAAACCCGAGATGATATAGGTGTGCCCGGCATGGATCTCGACGCCATCGAAGCCCGCCTTTTGCGCACGCTCGGCGGCATCAGCAAACCAGCTGACCATCTGTCGGATATCATCCTTATCCATCACCCGAATACGGACACCACCTTTCTCGCGCCCCTTGGAGGAGCTGATAAAGCGGCCCAGTTCGGATTGGGTCAGGGCGGCAAACATGTCGGTGTTGGCGGCCGGCGGCATGGACGGCACCCACAGCTCGCGGCCTTCAGCCAGGTCGCGCACTGAGGTCTTGCCGGCATGCTGCAGCTGGATGGCAATCTTGCTGCCGTGCTTGTGTACCCGGTCGGTGAGCTGTTTCAGTCCCGGAATGAAATCATCCGATGAAATACCCACCTGATAGGGCTCGGCGGTGCCGGCGGGGTAGGCGATGGAGCCGACCCCCATGGTCAGCATACCGGCACCGCCCTTGGCGCGGGCCTCATAAAAGGCTTGGATGCGATCGCCACAATGGCCGGAGCATTCGGCCATGTTCGACCCCATGGGAGCCATCAGAATGCGGTTTTTCAGCTCCAGCGAGCCGATCCTGCCTGGTGTGATAAGGTGTTGAAAAGCGGCCATAGGCATCACTCCTGAATCTGTTCAGAGTATGTACTCTTGATGACGGGACTTCAGCCCTGCTGCATGAAATCGATACAGGTGCGGTTGAACAGGTCGGTATGTTCAACCTGAACCCAGTGGCCACAGCGGTTCAAAACGGTGAAGCGTGCTTCGGGGGCATTGTCCATGAACTTGAACACCCCTTCGACGGGATTGAAGCGGTCGTTGCTGCCCCAGAAACCGAGAATCGGGCATCGCAGTTCACTCAGGCGCTCGGTCATGTTGGGCACCATCATGGTGGAAAACAGGTTGGCCGGCTGTAGCACCGCCACGGCGGCACGTTCTTTCAGCAGTTCCTCATCCAGCTGGGATGCATCGTACAACTGCAGCTGCATCACCTGACGCATCTCTTCAACGCCCATGGGGCCCTGGCCGAACACTTCGACCATACGTACGATCCCTTCCATCTGGAAGTAGGTCTCGCGCTCTTCCACGCCACCGGGTGCCATGAGTACCAGACGTTCAACTGTGTCGGGGTGTGCGAGAGCCTGGCCCAGTGCAATGGCACCGCCCAGTGAGTTGCCCAGCAGAGTGCAGCGTTCTATACCGGTGGCCTGCAAGAACTGATTCAGGCACTCAACGAAAAAGTCGAGGTTGTAGTAGGCATCTTCCGGCTTGCTGGAACGGCCAAATCCCGGCAAGTCGAGCACGATGTTACGGAAACCGGCTTCGGCAAAGATCGGGTAGTTGGTCTTGAAGTTACTGAAACCGCTGGCGCCGGGGCCGCTGCCATGCAGCCAGATAACGACCGGGCCTTCTCCCGCCTCCAGGTAATGCAGTGTCAGGCCGTTTTCCAGTTCAGCGTACTGGCCGATGGGCAACGGCAGGTCCAGATGGTCCATGGTGTTCTCCTTATTATGGCGTCGGCATGGCGCCGCCGCGGACAGATCGGGTCGCATTAATCCTCTTATCCGCTGCCGTCCGCATCATCGTCCGTTCAGACCAGTCAGAAGTAGTTAGGGTCTTAGTCTTGATGGACGATGTAGCGGTTGCAGGGGTGGCTGAAGATGCATCACACAACAAGAACCTGAAGCGGTGTGCCTGAGGGTGCACGGGAGGACGTGTGATGAAACATCAAGGCAAGGTGGTATTCGTAACCGGCGCAGGCCAGGGCATGGGACAGGCAGTGGTACAGAAGTTTGCTGCCGAGGGTGCCAAAGTGGCCGCCATTGATATCAACAAGGAAGCGGCTGAAGCGACTGCTGCGGCTTGCGACGGTGAGGTAATCGCCATCGCCTGTGATATCGCCAACAGCGAATCGGTGCAGGGCGCCATGCAACAGGTTAAAGAGGCCTTTGGCCGCCTGGATGTGGTGGTGAACAACGCCGGCACCGGTGCTGTCGATGAGTTCCTCAATACCCCTGATGAAAACTGGGATCGCGTTGTGGGCGTGAACCTGAAGGGCACCTTCCTGTGCTGCCGTGAAGGCGCTCGTCTGATGCTGGAGAACGGCGGTGGTTCCATCATCAATGTTTCCAGTTCTGCCGCTGTGTCCGGTGAAGGCCCCAGCCATTACGTGGCGTCCAAGGCCGGTGTCATGGGCCTGACCCGCAGTATCGCTCGCGAGCTGGCGCCCAACGGTATCCGCGTTAACACCCTGGTGCCGGGCGCAACCAACACGCCGATGATGCAGGGCATCCCGGAAGAGTGGATGCAGCAGATGATCAACGCCATTCCCATGGGCCGTATGGCCGAGCCGGACGATGTGGCCAAGGTTGCCTCTTTCCTCGCCAGCGATGATGCCGGTTTCATGACCGGTCAGAATATCGCCGTAAACGGCGGCATGGTCTTCATCTGAGGTGAGTATGGCTGAGATGACACTTGAACAGCGCCTGGACCGGGTGGAGTCCACCGAAGCGATCCGTCAGCTGGCGGGGCGTTATTCCCTGTCGCTGGATATGCGCGATCTGGATGCACACGTAAATCTGTTTGCGCCGGATATCCGCGTGGGTCGCAACAAGTTGGGCCGCGAACATCTGAAGGCCTGGGTGGATACCACCCTGCGTGATCAGTTCACCGGGACTTCACACCACCTGGGGCAGCACATCATCGAGTTCATTGATGAAGACCATGCAATCGGCGTGGTGTATTCCAAGAACGAGCATGAGACCGGCCCCGAGTGGGTCATCATGCAGATGCTCTATTGGGATGACTATGAACGCATTGATGGCCAGTGGTACTTCCGCCGTCGTTTGCCCTGCTACTGGTACGCCACCGATCTGAACAAGCCACCCATCGGCGACATGAAAATGCGCTGGCCGGGGCGTGAGCCCTATGAAGGTACCTTCCATGGTTTGTTCCCGTCCTGGCAGCAGTTCTGGAGTCAGCGCCCCTCGACAGATGAGTTGCCAGAGGTCGCGCCGCCAGCTCCGGTAGATGCCTTTTTGCAAACCATGCGCGGTGATACACCACCGCCCAAAATCCGGGTACGCTGAGCCAGCGGCCCATAACATAACAACAAAGGAAGCAGCGCATGAGTGCCAATCAATCTGCGCCATCACCCGCGGTGGTGCCGCGTGAGGAAACCCAACAGAAGTTGATCCGCCGGGCTCAGGCGGCGGGCCAGATCAAACCGCTGGATCACTATACGATTGCGGATCGTATCGAGGAAAAAGCCGCTGAGCTGGGTGAGCACCCGTTCATCCTCTACAGTGATAGCCGCTTCAGTTATGCCGATGTAAACGCCCGGGCCAACAAGGTTGCCCATGCGGCACTGGCGTGCGGGCTCAAGCCGGGTGATGTCTGTGCCATGGCTTTGGAAAACCGCCCCGAGTTCTTCTGGACCTGGTTCGGTTTGACCAAAATCGGTGTTGTGGTGGCATTCATCAACAACCAGATCACGGGCAAACCCCTGCAGCATGCGCTGGAGTCCACAGAGGCAAAGGCTGCCATTGTGGGTGAAGAGTGTGCACACAACTTTGCCCAGACACCCGGTATCAAAACGCCGCTCTGGTTGCTGCCGGATGCGGAAAAGCCGGCGTCGGATGCCGACCTTCAAGGCCTGAGCAGCGATTTCATCACCGCGCTGGAGCAGGCGTGGAGCACCCAGGTGGATCGCTCCTACCGGGAAGGCATTACCGCGGAAACACCGACCCTGCTGATTTTCACCTCCGGCACGACCGGCTTGCCGAAGGCGGCCATCTACAGCCATATGCGCTGGCTCTGCTCGGGCGATGTGATGGAAGTGACCATCGATTCCACGCCGGATGATGTTTTCTACTGCTGCCTGCCGCTGTATCACGGCGCAGCGGCGACATCGGTAACGTCCACGGCGCTGCGCTCTGGGTCTACCATTCTGGTAAGGCGCAAGTTCAGCGTCAGCCGCTTCTGGCAGGATGTGCGCGATAACGGTGTCACAATTTGTCAGTACATCGGTGAAATTTGTCGTTATCTTCTTAATCAGGATAACGAGTGCGGTGAGCACAAACTGCGCTGCATGATGGGTGCAGGCTTGACCGCAGAAACCTGGAAACGCTGGATCGACCGCTTCGGTGAGATGGATGTCTATGAAGGCTGGGGCTCAACCGAGGCCAACACCAACCTGATCAATGTGGATAACTACATCGGCTCCTGCGGGCGTGTGCCGGACTGGAATACCACCAACTTCCGTCTGCTGCGTTACGACATGGAAAACGATACCCATGTGCGTGATGCCGATGGCTTCTGTATCCAGTGTGAACCCGGCGAGGTAGGGGAAGGGGTCGGCATGATCATCAACCACCCCGAGATTGGTGGTGGCCGTTTTGAAGGCTACACCAACCCGGACGCCACCGAGCAGAAGATTCTGCGCAACGTGTTCAGCGAAGGTGACAGCTGGTGGAGTTCCGGTGATCTCCTGCGCTATGACGAAAACGGCTATTTCTATTTCGTCGACCGTGTGGGCGATACCTTCCGCTGGAAGAGCGAGAACGTTTCCACGCAGGAGGTGGCCAACGCGCTGGGTGATCTGAGCGGAGCCGAGCTGATTAACATCTATGGCGTACAGGTGCCGCAGCATGAAGGTCGTGCCGGTATGGCGGCGATCGTGATGCAGGAGGGCGAGAGCTTCGACCCCCAGGCTCTGTACGACCTGACGGAAGAGCGCGTACCGCGCTATGCCGCGCCCCAGTTTGTCCGTGTCAGCGCAGCCGCCGACATGACCACCACCTTCAAACTGCGCAAGGTCGATCTGCAGCGTCAGGGCTACAGCCCGGAGCACTGCGCCGACCCGCTGTATGTGCGTGATGACAAGGCCGGTACATACCGCCCCTATTCGGCTGAAGCGTTGGCCGCTGTCGGGCTGCCGCCGTTCGAATACCAATAACAAGGCGTTGGGAGAGAATAATGGGATTGAGAGGAGATGCCGCAATTGTAGGTGCGGCGCAGTACAAGCCTGAAAAATATGCCACGGCACCACAGATGTTCCATCTGGAGCAGGTCGCTGATCTGGCTTCGCAGGCACTGGAAGATGCCGGCCTCAAGGCCAGCGACCTGGATGGTCTGGTGATCAACGGCCCCCAGTTTCATGAAGCCTCTGTATTTGTGCCGGCCATGGCTGCCGAGTACCTGGGCGTTGAGCTGAACTTCGCCGAAGTGGTGGACCTGGGGGGCTGTACCCCGGTCGGCATGATCTGGCGCGCGGCGGCTGCCATCGAGCTGGGTCTGTGTGAAGCCGTGCTCTGCGTGATTCCGATGCGCATGGCGCCGTTCGGCCCCAGTGAAGACCCGGCCTGGATGGCCCGTGCCATGCGTTTTGGTGGCCACAGCACCGCCTACGGTGCGCCCGAGGCCGAGTTTGATCTGCCTTACGGTCACATGGGCCAGAATACCGGCTACGCAATGATCGCCCAGCGTTACGCCGCACAGTATGGCTACGACCCGGAAGCGATGGCCAAGATCTGTGTTGACCAGCGTACCAACGCCCAGGCCAACCCGGATGCCATGTTCTACGGTAAGCCGCTGACCACCGAAGAAGTGTTGGGCAGCAAAATGGTGGCAGACCCGCTGCACGTGCTGGAGATCGTGATGCCGGTGGCCGGTGGGGCTGCCGTCATTGTCACCTCCAAGGATGTGGCCAAGCGCACCAAACACCGCCCTGCCTTCGTGAAGGGCTTTGGCGAGCGTCTGTCGTTCAAGTCACCGTCCTACGCCAAGGACATGACCGTAACGCCGGTGGCTGAAGCGGCCAAGCGTGCCTTCGCCATGGCGGGCGTCAAACCCGAGGATATGGATGCGGCACAAATCTACGACTGCTACACCATTACCGTGTTGCTGTCGCTGGAAGATGCCGGCTTCTGCCCGAAAGGGGAGGGGATGCGCTTCATCAAGGAGAACGATCTCACCTTCAAGGGCAACTTCCCGCTCAACACCCATGGTGGCCAGCTCAGCTTCGGTCAGGCCGGCAGCGCCGGCGGCTTCTCTCAAGTGATTGAAGCCTACACCCAGATTGCAGGCCGCGCTGATGCCCGTCAGCTCAAGCGCTGCGATCAGGTGTTCGTCTCCGGGACCGGCGGCGTAATGAGTGAACAGGGCGCATTGATTCTGCAGGGGGGCTAAGTCATGAACGTAAAACCGATGCCAGAGATGACCGAGATCTCCAAACCCTTCTGGCAGGGCCTCAAAGAGGGCGAGATCCGCATTCAACAATGCAACCAGTGTGATGGCTGGGTGTTCTTCCCCCGTCGTCACTGCAGCCACTGCCTGGCCCATGACCTGGAGTGGAAGCCGGTGTCCGGCAAGGGCACCCTGTACAGCTTCACCCTGACCCGCATTCCCACCCTGCCGGAATTCGCCGACGAAATGCCCCAGGCACTGGCAGTGGTTGAGCTGGAACAGGGCGTGCGCATCAACACCACGCTGGTAGGGCTGGAAGAAGACGAGATCAAAGTGGGTATGGCGCTCAAGCCGGTGCTTGATCAGGTTGATGCCAAGGGCAACACCCTGCTGCGCTTCACCGCTGCCGACAAGTCACTGGACAGCCTGCCCTACATGAACCCGCTGGGCAGCTTGCCGCGCAACGAACAGGGCCAGATTCAGGTAGCTGTGGATAACCCGACTGCCCTGCAGGCACTGGTCAGTGACGAGTTCACCGAGTGGAGCAACAGCATCACCGTGGACCAGGAACTGATCAACACCTTTGCCGAGCTCTCCGGTGACAACTACTGGATCCACACCGATCCGGAGCGTGCCGCCAAGGAAAGCCCCTTCGGCACCACTATCGCCCACGGCTCGCTGGTGCAGGTACTGCAGTCGCGCCTTAACTTCGCGTTGCCGTTTGAAATTACGGGATTCCAGACCATGGTCAATTACGGCTCTGACCGTCTGCGCTTCCCGGCTCCCGTCCCGGCCGGATCCGAGATCCAGGCCCGTGCGCGGGTGAAGTCAGTGCAGCAGTCCCGCAAGGGCACTGCGCTGACACTTGAGGTCCATGTCCACGTTGTGGGTAATGACCGCCCGTCAGTGATCAATGATCTGGTGATCCTGTATCGCTGACAGACTCTGTGTTCATGCTGTGTGCTTTGCTTGCCGCCCTTCGTGAGAGGGGCGGCTTTTTTGGTTTTGGAGTTTTAGTTTTCTGGTCGAAAGTTGCCTGGTGCATGAAGTAAACGTTAGCGTGTCTTTCGATAAGCATACGCGGCAAATACCAGAGAATTTTTACTATGATATCGAATTTTATTATTTAGAAATCTAAAAATCTTATTTTTTCGTCACGAGATTTAACTTTTTTGAAAGTATGTAAGCATATGTCATCATATAGGACTTTACATGTAGATGAATATAAGTTGAATAAATGTTTTACTGATCCTAGAGCGTTAGTAAGCTCATAAGCATCAATAACCCTATAAACTGAAGTTAAAACACCACTGTTTTTTTCTTTTTTTATATCGCAAGAATCTGATAAAAGAAATGGTTCTAATTTTTTCATAGCATAATTTAAATCGTGTTTTGACACTTCATTCATAATATCATTGATGCCAAACTCTTTATCGTATTTTTCATCAGTGTTAAAACAGAACCAATCAAGTAGTGAAAAGTCATGGTTGTCAGGATAACTAATCGAATTTGCAGATATTTTGTCATCAAGAACTAATAGGTCTATTTGTATCATTTCTAAATCTGAGCGGAATTTTGATAAAGATGGCTTTTTATAGTTACCAGAATTTATATCTACAATCCCAGTGACATTGAAAATTTCTAAAATAAAGTTTTTTTCATAGAAATGTTGGTCTATATCGGATAAGAACTCTATAACTTTACCATATGACCCTCTACTTCCGTCACTTGATATGACTTTGTCGTAAAATTTTTTCTTTTTTTCGTCGGGTAGTCCCTTAATATACCTGGCTGTGTAGTATTCTTGTATTGATCTGTGGATGTATGAGTATCTATCATAACCATCATTGACAATTAGATTTGTTATATCTACAACGTCAACTTTTATCGACTCGGCTTCTTTGGTGTCGAATCCACATAGATCCAAAGCACTCCGAAAATAAGTTAGCATTGATTCATCGCTGTAACCGTAATCCGATTTTCTGAAGCTAAGAAAACAAAAAGCGGAAAAGCAATCCTTCGCATCATATTCGACTATTTTAGATTTTATTTCCCGTGGAAAACCAGGCTTGTCTAGTTTGTCATGTTTTTTATAAAGGCATATGAATATTTCTTCATAAAACCTAGATACACTATCTGGAACAGTGTCAAGCATATGGTAAGTGCTCATGAAGAGCATAACTAATATCGGGCTAACAAGTAGTTCTTCTAAGGTTTTGTTTTCATTTACAATAGATATATATTCTTGCGATGCTATAGAATTTTTTGAGTTTTTATAGATGATACTGAATATGTCTTGCTTGGAAAGATCGCATAAGAAAATGTTTTCTATATTTACTGATCTGCATATTTCGGTGTCTGGCCTACTGGATACTAATATATCAGCCATATATCTAATTGATAACTTTTCTATTTCTTTTAGCCAGTAGCCTCTTTTTGAACTTTCAACTTCATCAAAACCATCTAGGAAAATAACAATTCTTTTACTTTGTAACAATAATGTAAACGTACTAAACTCTATATCACTAACAAAGTGGATAAAACCTTTGAAAAGTTCCTCTTCAATTGTGCCGTCGCCAAAATCACGTAAGTTAAAATAAAAAGGAATTTTGTTTCCTTCTTTTAAGGTTTCTCCAAAAATATATTTAAACGAAGTGGATTTTCCTTGGCCGGCTTTGCCTACGAGGTTTACAAAAATATTATCTTTTTTAAATTCAGTCAGTCCAGTAATGTCTGACAAGGATTCTATTTTTATAGCTTGACGTTTTTTGGACTTTGCTGATAACGGATGGTATATGTTGGGTATATCATGAATAGTATCCGGATCAAATATGGTACGAATACGTAATATTTTTTGTGCATGTTCACAATATCTTTTTGCAGAATCATCGGATTTCAATAGTTGAAAAATAGTTTTCGCCTCTTCAGACCCTGAACGCCATGCCAGTGAAAGGCCTTTGGATATGGCCTTTTGAAATAATGGCAATAATGCTTTACCGGCAAAGGATGTTATAGCTGCTGTAGTTGCTGGCTCCATGTGAAAACCTACATTTAATATTTTGATTTATATCAGCGAAGAAAATGAGGTTATAGTAACCAAGAACAATTTCTTCCATGAAAATTCATATGCATACATATGTTTCGGTTATTAATCTAGTAAAAATATAGTTTTTATTAATAATGGACTATTTTCTGGGGTGTTACTAGTGTCAATTACGAGTTGCCAGATTACTTATATATAAAAATAAATTCTATTCCTTGGTCTTTTTAATCGCGTAAGATTATAACGCTTAAGAGGTTCTGGAGGCTATTATCCTTTCCCCCCATTCATTTTCCCCAGTTCTGTTTAGTCTCAATGGACGATGAGGCGCCGTACATCCCTCCTGAAAATGGACAAATTGAGGCATCCGCTGTGATGTGATTTGACGACCGATATTCGCAAACTGGGTGGCATTGTCAGGTCTGTGTGCCCGGCTGGCGGTCTGTCTGGTTTCAAGTCGTATAAGTTGCGGACAAAGAATGGCGTATAAATAAATGTCCTGTTCGTGCTTCATTCCTGCTATCCGCTAAGGCCACTCCATGAATACTGATGCGCGCTATATCATCTGGTTTCTCGGCTTTATGAAGGGCAGGGGCGTTGACACCCAGGCCCTGTGCTCGGCGCACCAGCTCAGTGACCTTGAATCTCTGGACGCCTCCATCAGCAGCGCGACTCATCGAGCGCTATTGGCAGATGCCCTGCGCCTGACCGACGATGGCGGTCTTGGTTTGAAGCTGGGTTATCCACATCTCCCGTGCGGCGCTGATCGACCATGATGCGCCGAGGGAGAGACTGGACAGTGGCCAGATCGCTCGTGCCTCTCTCGATGTGGCCAGCCCCGAACCATTGCCGGCCGGGCATTGGCTGTATCAGCATCCGCGTGTGCAGCTCAGCCCGCACATCTCCTGGAACGGTCCGCTTAGCCATGAGCGAATGAAACATGCCTTTCTGGACAGCCTGTAGAAAATTGGGGGCAGAGTAGAAAATCAGATGTGGTCCGAGCCAGGGCATTGGCTGTCATAATCATTCGTGTATGCAGCTAAGCCCGCACATTTCCTGGAATGGTCCGCTCAGTCACGGGCGTATGATTCATGCTTTTATGGACAACCTGCGCCGCTGGCGTGCCGGTGAGCCACTGCAGGGCATCGTTAATACGGATGTGTGTTATTGAGTTCAGTTGGGCACAAGTCTCTACAGAAATCTGAACCCCATAGCAGACCGCCAGGCATTAGTTTGGCGGTTTTTGTATGAATATTTTTTGCATCAAGCCATGCAACCAAAATCCGCCAATCTAATCTAATATGCCAACATCATGACCTTTAGGGGGTAACACTCTAACCTATGGCACTGCTGATTGCGTTTGCCGTTTTATCCATTGGCGTTTCTTTTTTATGCTCCATTCTGGAGGCAGCGCTCCTGTCTCTGACCCCAAGCTTTATCGCCCATCAAAAACTTGAGCGGCCGCGCTTACATGAGCGGTTAAAAGTGCTCAAGGATCAGGTCGACCAACCGCTTGCCGCCATTCTTACCCTGAACACCGTTGCCCACACCGTGGGTGCCACAGGCGTAGGTGCGCAGGTGACGGTAGTATTTGGTAACGGTTATCTGGGTATCGCTTCTGCGATTATGACCGTATTGATTCTGGTGTTGTCCGAGATCGTGCCCAAAACCATCGGTGCCCGCTACTGGCGTTCTCTGGCGCCGTTTCTGCCGCCTCTGTTGAACAGCATGATTCTGGTGCTGAAACCTTTTATCTGGTTGTCTGACCAGGTGATGAAGCTTTTGGGTGGTAATGACCACGATCATGACGTACGCCAGGAGATCAAGGCGATGGCCATTTTTGGATGTGAGCTTGGGAAGGTGGACGCCGATGAGCAGCGCGTGATTGCCAACGTTCTCGATTTGCATGAAGTCAAAGTGCGTGAAGTGATGACACCTCGTATCGTCTGCGTATCCGTTCGGCCAGACATGCCGCTGGACGACTTTCATCATCTGTTACGCAAGAGCCAATTTTCCCGCTACCCGGTGCTGGATGAGCAAGAAGTTCCCAAAGGCGTCATCCTGCGCCGTGATCTACTGATGCGAGAACCCGAGCATGAGGTGGTCGCAGATATGATGACCCCGGCGATAGTTGTATCCGACATGCAGAATGTCGAGCAGGTGATGAACCGGCTGATGCAGGAGCGCCAACACATCGCGCTGGTGTATGACGAATACGGCAGCTGGGAAGGCGTGGTCACCATGGAAGACATTCTGGAAACCATCATCGGTCAGCCCATCATGGACGAAACCGACGCCATCCCCAACATGCGCCGCTTCGCCCGCCGCCGCTGGGCAAACCGCCGGAAGGAACTTGTGGAATAAATAAGTGAACGGGCCTGAGCAGCCAGGCCCGTTTTCATCACGTTTCCAAGACAGTTCCGCTCAGCCAGACCACACACTTGGCTGCCACTCTTGCCGCCCTTAAAGCCTGCCTTTCAGCACACATTTTTTCTCCCATTCATTTTCCCCGATTCTGTTTAGTCTCAATGGACGATGAGGCGCTGTACCACCCTCCTGATAATGGGCAAAAGAACAAGACCCCGGAGGGATGTGATGATCGATATTCGCGAGTTGGGCTACTTTGTGGCCCAGGCCGAAAGCCTGAAGGAATGGCAGGACTATGCCGAGAATGTGCTCGGCATGATGACCACAGAGGCACCGGAAGGCGGGCTGTACATCAAGATGGACGCGCGTCCTTTCCGTATGCTGATTCTGGAAGGCAGCGAAAATCGCTATCTCGCTTCCGGTTGGGAGCTGGCGTCTGAAGAGGCTTTCGCCGCTGCGACTGCCGAGCTGGATCAGCGTGGTATCGCCTGGGAAGCGGGTGATGCGGTGCTGTGTAATCAGCGCGGTGTTCAGGCGCTGGCGATCCTGCGCGACCCGGCGGGCAACCGTCATGAATTGTACTGGGGCCATCGCTCCGATTTCCAGCCGTTTGTATCGCCGCAGGGCGTGCCGCGCTTTGTCACCGGCAATATGGGCCTTGGCCATGTGGTGCTGCCGGCTCCCAACTTCGATGAAACCCGTGCCTTCCTGAAGGATGTGCTGGGCTTCGGTCTCTCCGACACCATGAATCACAAACCAGCGCCGGATGCCGATCCGCTGCGCATCCACTTCATGCACTGCAATAACCCGCGTCATCACAGCCTGGCGATTGCCGAGTTCCCGGTGCCGTCCGGTTGTGTACACGCGATGGTGGAAGTGGATTCCATGACCGAAGTGGGCCGCGCCCATGACCGTCGTGAAGCCCAGGGCGTGAAGCTGTCCGCCACCCTGGGTGAGCACCTCAACGACCATATGACTTCCTTCTATATGAAAACCCCGTCCGGCTTCGACATGGAGTACGGCTGCGGTGGTTTGCAGGTGGATTGGGACGAGCACAGCGCGTTCGAGTTCACCCGCGTCAGTGTCTGGGGTCACGACTTCTCGGTCGGTTTCAAATAAGCGGTCGGTTGCAACTAAGGAGTATTCAATGAACAAGCAGATAACGGCCGCAGAAGCGGTAGCCCAACTGCGTGATGGCATGACCATCGGCTTTGGTGGCTGGGGGCCGCGTCGTAAACCCATGGCGGTGGTACGCGAGATCCTGCGCTCGGATGTGAAAGACCTGACGGTTGTGTCCTATGGCGGCCCGGAAGTGGGCATGCTGTGCGCCGCCGGCAAGGTGAAGAAGCTGATCTTCGGTTTTGCCACGCTGGATGCGATTCCGCTGGAGCCCTGGTTCCGCAAGGTGCGTCAGGCAGGTGAAATCGAAGTGATGGAGCTGGACGAGGGCATGTTCCAGTGGGGCTTGCGTGCTGCCGGCATGCGTCTGCCGTTCCTGCCGACCCGCTGTGGTCTGGCAACGGATGTCACCAAACACAACGATCTGCGCACCATTCAATCGCCTTACGACGATGGCGAAGAGCTGCTGGCGATGCCGGCACTGAATCTGGATATGGCCTTTGTGCACGTCAACAAGGCCGACAAGCTGGGTAACACCCTGATCACCGGCAGCGACCCCTATTTCGATCATCTGGTGGCCCGCGCAGCCGAGCGTTGCATCGTTTCCACGGAGGAGCTGGTCGACAAGCTGGAACTGGATGCGGCCAGCGCACGCTTCAACACCTTCGAACGTTACCTGGTACAGGGCGTGGTGCATGCACCCAAGGGCGCTCACCCGACCATGTGTGCCCCGGACTACGGCTGGGATCTGGCGCACATGAAGCGCTATGTCGCCAGTGCCAAGGAAGAGGGGGGCTGGCAGGTCTATCTGGATGAGTTCGTGAACAACGGCGAAGACGCCTACCAGACCGCCAATGGTGGTGCTGAAGCCATGGGCGCGCTGCCCGTGCCGACATTCTGAGGAGAGTCACAATAATGACGACCAACTGTGAGTTTACGCTGGCCGAACTGATGATTGTGGCCGCTTCCGAAGCCTTCCGTGGCGATGGCGAGATCATCGCCTCGGGCCTGGGCATCATCCCGCGTCTGGGCGCCAGCCTGGCCAAGATGACCCATACCCCGGAACTGATGATGACCGACAGCGAATCCCTGCTGGTGGAAGAGCCGATTCCGGTCGGCCCGCGCGGTGATTACGTGCCCAAGTACTCCGGCTATATGTCGTTCGAGCGTGTGTTCGAGTGTGTCTGGGGTGGCAAGCGTCACGCCATGATCGGCCCGACCCAGATCGACCGTTTCGGCCAGACCAACCTGTCTGTAGTGGGTGACTACGACAAGCCCAAGGTGGCGATGCTGGGTGTGCGCGGTCTGCCGGGCAACAGCATCAACCATATCAACTCTCTGTTCGTGCCCAGCCACAACACCCGCGCCTTCGTGGCCGGTGAAGTGGATATGGTCTCCGGCGTTGGCTACAACCCGGCTCGCTGGAGCAAGAACATGCGCCAGGACCTGATGGAGATCCGCCATATCGTCACCAACCTGTGCGTGATGGATTTTGGCGGCCCGGACCACGCCATTCGTGTGCGTTCACTGCATCCGGGCGTGACCTTTGAAGAGGTGCAGGAAAACACCGGCTTTGAACTGCTGAAGGCACCGGACATGGGCGAAACCGCGCATCCGACCACCGAACAGTTGGCGATTATTGCCCAGCTGGACCCGCACAACCTCCGTTCCCGTCAGCTCAAGGATAACCCGCCGGGTATCCGCAGCGCGTCCAACGACCAGTAAACAGGAGCCTGTCATGACAGCAGCCAATCAAGCCCATGAATTCGTGCAGCGCGAAGATAAGGCCGTCTACGAGACCGAGCAGCCGGTGCTATACAGCGTGGAGAACGGTATTGCCACCGTCACCATGAACCGTCCCGGTTTCAACAATGCGCAGAACTCGCAGATGACCTATGCGCTGGACGCAGCCTTCCGCCAGGCGGTGGACGACGACAGCGTTAAGGTGATCGTGCTGCGCGGCGAGGGCAAGCATTTCTCTGCCGGTCATGACATCGGCACCCCGGGGCGCGATATCAACAAGGAATTTGACCGCAGTACCCTCTGGTGGGACCACACCAACAAGCCCGGCGGCGAATACCTCTACGCCCGTGAACAGGAAGTCTATCTGGGCATGTGCCGCCGCTGGCGCGACCTGCCCAAGCCGACCATCGCCATGGTGCAGGGCGCCTGCGTGGCCGGAGGCCTGATGCTGGCCTGGGTGTGTGACCTGATCATCGCCAGTGATGATGCCTTCTTCCAGGACCCGGTGGTGCGTATGGGCATTCCGGGCGTTGAGTATTTCGCGCACCCCTACGAACTTAACCCGCGTATTGCCAAGGAGTTCCTGTTCCTGGGTGATCGCATGAGTGCCGAGCGTGCCCGCGAAATGGGCATGGTGAACCGCGTGTTCAGCCGCGACGAACTGGCTGAAGCGACCTATGACATCGCTGGCAAGATTGCTCGTCAGCCGCGCATGGGGCTGGCACTGACCAAGCAGGTGATCAACCACGTGGAAGATCTGGCCGGTAAGCGCAGCGGAATGGAAGCGGCCTTTGCCTGGCACCATTTCGCCCATGTGCATAACGAACAGATCTCCGGCGACCTGCTCGGCGGCTTTGATGCCAAAGGCATGGTGAAAGCCAATAAGGCAGAAGCATCAGCCAACGGAGACAAGGCATGAGCGCCCTGTTGCAGACCGAGCTGACCCGCCGTTTGGGCTGCCAGTATCCGATCATCCAGACCGCCATGGGCTGGGTGTCGGACGCCAATCTGGTGATCGCGACAACCAGGGGTGGCGGCTTCGGCTTTCTGGCCGGTGCCACCATTGAGGCGTCTCAGTTGGAAGGCGAGATCAAGAAGGTGATCGACGCCACTGGCGGCAGCAACTTCGGCCTCAATTTCCACATGTTCCAGGAAAACGCCATGCAGTGCGTGGAACTGGCGATCAAATACCGATTAAAAGCCGTCAGCTACGGTCGTGGTCCGGACAAGGAAACCATTGGCCGGCTGAAAGCCGCAGGCGTGCTTTGCATTCCCACCGTGGGTGCGGTGAAACATGCGATCAAGGCGGTGGAGCTGGGTGCGGACATAATCACCATTCAGGGCAGTGAAGGTGGCGGCCACACTGGTGGCGTACCGACTACCATTCTGCTGCCGCAGGTCTTGGATGCCGTGGATGTGCCGGTCATTGCAGCCGGTGGTTATTCCAATGGCCGTGGTCTGGCTTCTGCGCTGGCTGCCGGTGCCGCCGGTATCGCCATGGGCACCCGCTTCATGATGACCTCTGACTCGCCCACACCGCAGCAGACGCTGGAACGTTACCTGGCGGTGCAAGACCCGCAAAAGATTCGCGTCACTCTGGCGGTGGATGGCATGCGTCATCGCATGGTGGAAAACGCCTTTATCCACACGCTGGAAGGTGCCAGCCCGATTCGCAAGCTGTGGATCGCGCTGAGCAGCGCACGCCAGTGGAAGCGCGAAACCGGCATGACCTTCGGCCACATGATTTCCACGTTCTTCAAGGCTGTGAAAGAGGACCCGGCGCAGATGTCGCAGGTGGTGATGTCCGCCAACCAGCCGGTCCTGCTGCAGCGTTCCATGGTTCAGGGCTTCCCTGACGAGGGCATTCTGCCCAGCGGCCAGGTGGCCGCCGCCATCAATGAATTGATAAGCGCGCCGGAGCTGATCGCTCAGATCGCCGGTGATGCTGAAACCTGCCTGGACGCGCTGGTTGCCCGCGCGAACGGTCAGGCTCTGGAGGAGGCTTCCTGATATGAGTACTGCGTTTACGACCCAAATTGAAAACGGTGTTGCCGAGCTGGTGATTGCCAAGCCGCCGGTGAATGCCCTGGACAGCCGCGAGTGGTTCGAGCTGGCCGAAGGCATTGAAGCCCTGGGCCGCAACCCGGACGTGCGTGTAGTGCTGATTCGTGCCGAAGGCCGCGGTTTCTGCGCCGGTGTGGATATCAAGGAACTGGATCAGTACCCCGAGCGCATCGTCGCCGTGAATGGCGGCAACTACGCCACCTTCAAGGCGGTGCATCGCTGTGAAGTACCGGTGATCGTGGCCGTACACGGCTTTGTGCTGGGTGGCGGCATCGGTATTACCGGCGCAGCCGACATCGTCTTCGCCTCCGAGTGCGCCACCTTTGCGCTGCCGGAAGTGGATCGCGGCGCCATGGGCGGCGGTGCTCACCTGCAGCGTCTGTTCCCGGTGCAGAAAGTACGTCAGATGTTCTTCACCGGTGAAACCGTGACGGCTCGGGAAGCCGACCGCTACAACTTCATCGAAGCGATTGTGCCCAAGGAGCAGCTGCGCGAAACCGCACTGGCCACGGCTGCAAAAATCGCTGCCAAGAGTCCGGCCATGATCCGTATCGCCAAAGAAGCGCTGAACGGTATCGAGGACGGCAATCTGGAAGACAAGTATCGCTGGGAGCAGGGCTTCACCCTGCAGGCCTACACCAGCCCTGACTCGGCAGAGACCCGTCGGGCTTTTGTCGAAAAACGTGACGCCAGTTTCTGAGGTTCGCCATGGATCTGAATTATACCCCCCGCCAGCAGGCCTTCCGCGAGGAGGTCAGAGGCTGGCTCAAAGAGAATCTGCCAGCCGAGAAGCTGGCCAGTTATGACACCCGCGAAGGGTTCGAGCAGCACCGTGAGTGGGAGCGCAAGTTGTTCAAGGCGCGCCTGTCCATGGTGATGTGGCCGGAAGAACTGGGCGGTCGCGGCTGCGACCTGACCGAGTGGCTGATCTTCGAAGAAGAGTATTACGCTGCCGACGCGCCCATGCGTGTAAACCAGAACGGCCAGCTGTTGCTGGGTCCGACCCTGATGGAGTTCGGCACCGAAGAACAGAAAAAGCGTTTCCTGCCACGCATGGCTGCCAGTGACGACATGTGGGCCCAGGCCTGGTCCGAACCCAATGCCGGTTCCGATATGGCGGCGATCTCCTCCAAGGCGATCCGCGACGGTGATCATTACATCATTAATGGCCAGAAAACCTGGTCGACCCGCGCCATCTATGCCGACTGGGCCTTTGGCCTGTTCCGCTCCGATGCCGATTCCAAGCGTCACCACGGCCTGTCGTTCCTGATGGTGCCGCTGGATGCCGAGGGCGTGACCATTCGCCCGATCAAGGCGCTGAACGGCAAGGATGCCTTCGCTGAAATCTTCTTCGACAACGTGCGCGTGCCGGTGGAAAACCGCATCGGCGAAGAGGGCAGTGGCTGGCATGTGGCCATGGCGACCGCCGGTTTTGAACGTGGCCTGTTGCTGCGCTCTCCGGCCCGTTTCCAGCAGCCGGTGCGCAAGCTGATTGAACTGTACAAGGCCAATCAGGAAGCCGCCGACCGTGATCCGAGCATCCGTGATGCGGTGATGGATGTCTGGTCCGGTGCCGAGTCTTATGCGCTGTCGGCTTATCAGTCTGTGGGGCGTCTGGCCCGAGGCGAGAAGATCGGTGCTGAGTCCAGCATCAACAAGATCATCTGGTCCGAGCTGGATCTGAAGATCCATGAAACGGCGATGCGCATTCTGGGCGCCACGGGTGAGTTGCTGAGCAGCGCACCCCAGAGCACCGATGACCACGGCTGGCTGGAGGGCTTCCTGTTTGCCCAGGCCGGTCCGATCTACGCCGGTGCCAACGAGATTCAACGCAACATTATCGCCGAGCGTGTGCTTGGCCTGCCGAAAGCCTGAGGTGCGCCATGGACTTCACTTTTACCGATGACGAACGCGCCTTCCAGGATGCAATCAGCCGCTT
Source organism: Marinobacterium stanieri (assembly GCF_900155945.1). Lineage (GTDB taxonomy): Bacteria > Pseudomonadota > Gammaproteobacteria > Pseudomonadales > Balneatricaceae > Marinobacterium > Marinobacterium stanieri. The sequence goes on along the minus strand of NZ_FTMN01000001.1, from coordinate 730,506 downwards.
CCTGATGACTGAAGCGGCTCCGGAAGCCCTGCGCGAAATCTGGGAAACCGATGCAGGCCGCTCGCCGGACCTGCGAAACAAAATGGCGGAGCAGGGCCTGACCGCGCTGTCCATTCCTGAAGAGGCCGGTGGCCTGGGCATGGGCGATCTGGTTTGGTCGCTGATGACGCAGGAGTTGGGTTACTACGGTATCCCGGACTCTCTGGCCGATACCGCCTATGTCAGTGCCGGCTTGATTTCAGTGCTGCCGGACTCGGTCAGCGACCGCAAGGGCTGGCTGGAGCAGATCGCTGAAGGCGGCGTACGTGTGGCCATTGGTCACCCGGTCAACCCGCTGGTGGCGGATGCCCATCTGGCCGATTTCACCCTGCTGAATCACGAAGGCGAGATCCACGCGGTGCCGCGCTCGCTGATCGATGTGGAGCAGAACCCGAGTATCGACTCTTCTCGTCGCCTGTGCCGCGTGATGTGGGAGCCAAGCAGTGCCACCCGTATCGCCGATGCCGAAACCGGCGCGCCGATCTGGGACGAAGCCCTGAACCGCGGCGCCCTGTCGGTTGCCGGTCAGTTGCTGGGTCTGGCCCAGCGCATGCTGGATCTGTCGGTGGACTATGTGGCCCAGCGCAAGCAGTTCGGCAAGCCGATCGGCAGCTTCCAGGCGGTGAAACACCATCTGGCGGATGTGGCGAGCAAGATCGAGTTCGCCAAGCCGGTGCTCTACCGCGCGGCCTATTCACTGCAGCACGGCAATGCCGATGCCTCTCTGCATATCTCTCAGGCCCATGTGGCTTGTGGCGAAGCAGCACATCTGGCGGCCCGTCACGGCATTCAGGTACACGGTGCCATGGGGTACACCTGGGAAGTAGACCTGCAGATGTTCATGAAACGCACCTGGGCACTGGAATCCTCCTGGGGTGACCGTGCCTTCCACAAGGCGCGTATCAGCGCCGCCATCTTTGCTGACGACGCGCCGCTGGGTCCGGGTCAGACATTCGGGAGGTCATGATGGCTGAAGCCTATATTGTTGATGCTCTGCGCACGCCCACCGGGCGTCGCAAGGGCGGTCTGTCTCATGTGCACGCCATTGATCTGGGCGCACATGTACTCAAGGCGCTGGTTGAGCGTAACGCCATTCCGGCCCATGAATATGACGATGTGATCTTCGGTTGTGTCGATACCATCGGCTCTCAGGCCGGTGACATCGCTCGTACCAGCTGGCTGGCGGCGGGCCTGCCGCTGAACGTGGCGGGTACCACTGTTGACCGCCAGTGCGGCTCTTCCCAGCAGGCGCTGCACTTTGCGGCTCAGGCGGTGATGAGTGGCACTCAGGATGTGATCGCCGTAGGCGGTGTGCAGACCATGACCCAGATCCCGATCTCGGCGGCCATGCTGGCCGGTCAGCCCTACGGTTTCACCACGCCCTTTGCCGAGAGCAAGGGCTGGCAGGCACGCTTCGGCGATGCACCGGTGAACCAGTTCTATGCGGCTCAGCGCATCGCGGATCACTGGGGCATCAGCCGTGCCGACATGGAGGCCTTCGCGCTGGAAAGTCACCGTCGTGCTATAGCGGCGACTGAGGCCGGTTACTTTGATCGCGAGATCGTGCCGCTGGAAGGTGTAGAGCGTGACGAAACCCCGCGCCAGACCACGCTGGAAAAGATGGCTGAACTGGAGCCGGTTGATCCCGAATTTCCGTCCATCACGGCGGCGGTGTCCAGCCAGACCTGTGATGCTTCGGCAGCGATGCTGGTGGTCTCCGAAGCGGCGCTCAAACGCTACAACCTGACGCCCCGTGCCCGCATCCACCACCTGAGTGTGTGTGGTGATGATCCCATCTGGCACTTGAGAGCCCCGATCCCGGCTACCGAAGCGGCGCTGAAGAAGGCGGGTATGACCATGGATCAGATCGATCTGGTCGAGATCAACGAAGCCTTCGCGTCTGTGGTCATGTCCTGGCTGCAGGAAACCGGCTACAGCCATGACAAGACCAACGTCAACGGCGGCGCCATCGCACTAGGCCATCCGCTGGGTGCTACCGGTGTGCGTCTGATGACCGGCTTGCTGCACGAGTTGGAGCGCCGGGGCGGCCGCTTCGGTTTGCAGACCATGTGCGAAGGCGGCGGTCAGGCGAATGTGACGATCATTGAGCGTCTCGGCTAAGCCCAGTCGAAAGCTATAAACCGAATTGAATACTGACCCGCTGTGGCGGGTCCATGGGGGAGTTATGTCTATTCTTCAGGGCCGAGTGGCCATCATTACCGGTGCAGGCGGTGGTTTGGGCGCCGCTCACGCCAAAGTATTTGCCGCTGAAGGCTGCGCCGTTGTTGTGAACGACATTAACGAAGCGGCAGCGCAGGCCGTGGTGGACGATATCACCGCAGCCGGTGGCAAGGCGATTGTGAACACCTCCGATATCACCAACTACGAAGACAGCGCCAATGCCGTGAAGCAGGCGGTTGAGGCCTTTGGTGATCTGCACATCGTGCTGAACAACGCCGGTGTTAACCGCGACCGCATGTTCGCGTCCATGACCGAGCAGGAGTGGGACACCATCATGGCGGTGCACCTGAAAGGACATTTCTGCATCTCCTCCCACGCGGTTCATTACTGGCGTGATCAGGTTAAAGCGGGCAAGCAGATTGCTGCACGCATCATCAACACAACCTCTGGCGCTGGCCTGCAGGGTTCCATCGGTCAGTCCAACTACGCCGCTGCCAAGGGCGGTATCGCCGCACTGACGCTGAACCAGGCGGCTGAACTGGGTCGTTACGGCATCACCGCCAACGCGGTGGCTCCTGCGGCACGTACCGGTATGACCACCGCCGTTGAAGCCATGGCCACCCGTATGGCCAAGCCGGAAGACGGCAGCTTCGACTACTGGGCACCGGAAAACGTGTCTTCGCTGCTGGCCTGGCTGGCATCTGAAGAAGCGGGTGATGTCACCGGCAAGGTATTCGAGTCCGAAGGTGGCCGCATCTGTATCTGTGATGGCTGGCGCACCACCGAAGGCGTGGACAAGGGCGACCGTTGGGAGCCGTCAGAGCTGGGTGAAGTTGTTCACCAAATGATCAGGGACGCCGTTCCTGCACAGAAAGTCTGGGGCAGCTGAGGAGCAAGGGCATGAGCACTATTCCAAAATACGTTGAAGGTCACTGTCTGCTCAAGGGCAAGTCCGTGCTGATTACCGCCGCGGCTGGTGCCGGTATCGGTTTCTCCGCAGCGAAACGCGCCGCGGAAGAGGGTTGCCGCGCGCTGATGATCTCCGATATTCATCCACGTCGTCTGGAAGAGGCGGTTGCTGCGCTGAAGCAGGAGACCGGTCTGGACGCCGTCTATGGTCAGCTGTGCAACGTCACTACCGAAGAAGATGTGCAGGCGCTGATCGTGTCCGCCGAGGATAAGCTGGGTGGCGTCGATGTACTGATCAATAACGCCGGTCTTGGCGGTCAGAAAACCGTGGTCGAGATGAGCGATGAAGAGTGGCATCGCGTGCTGGATATCACCCTGACCGGCACCTTCCGTATGACCCGCGCCATGCTGCCGCACATGCAGAAACGTGGTGCCGGCGTCATCGTCAACAACGCCTCGGTGCTGGGCTGGCGCGCGCAAAAAGAGCAGGCACATTACGCCGCGGCCAAGGCTGGTGTGATGGCGCTGACCCGCTGCAGTGCACTGGAAGCGGCCGAACATGGCGTGCGCATCAATGCGGTATCACCGTCGATTGCGCTGCATGACTTCCTGAAAAAGGCTTCCAGCGAAGAACTGCTGGCTCAGCTGTCCAGCCGCGAGGCGTTCGGCCGTGCCGCCGAGGTATGGGAAGTGGCCAACGTGATGATGTTCCTGGCCAGCGATTACTCCTCCTACATGACCGGTGAAGTGCTGTCGGTCAGCTCTCAGCATGCCTAAGGAGTCGAAGATGGCGAACCAAGTTTTCGGAAGTGCCGAAAGTCTGCTGGCCGCCGAAGGCCAGGACCTTGGCTGCAGCGAGTGGATCGAAATTACTCAGGAGCGCATCAACCTGTTTGCCGAGGCCACCGGGGATCACCAGTGGATTCATGTGGACCCGGTGAAAGCCGCTGAAGGTCCCTTCGGCAAGTGCATTGCCCACGGCTACCTGACCCTGTCGCTGGTGAACCTCTTCCTGCCTCAGTTGATGGAAGTGGAAAACCTGCAGATGGGCGTCAACTACGGCTGCGACAAGGTGCGTTTCCCGGCGGCAGTGCCAGTGGGCAGTCGCATTCGTGGCCGCGGTGAAGTGATCGCCGTGGAACCGATCAAGCAGGCCGTGCAGGCCACCGTACGCGTGACCGTCGAGATCGAAGGCAGCGATCGTCCCGGTTGCGTCATCGACACTATCAGCCGTTACACCTTTAATCCGGCTCAGTAAGGAGAATCGAGATGAGCGAAGCAGTCATTGTATCCACGGCGCGTACCGCGCTGACCAAGTCGTTCCGCGGCTCCTTCAACGATACCGAAGCCCCGGTGCTGGGCGGCCATGTGGTCCGTGCGGTGGTCGAGCGCGCCGGTATCGAGCCGGAAGCGGTGGAAGACGTGATCATGGGCGCGGCGGTACAGCAGGGCACCCAGGCCTACAACATCGGCCGTCTGTGCGCATATACCGGTGGTTTGCCGGACACGGTGCCGGGCATGGCGCTGGATCGCATGTGTGCTTCTGGCTTGATGACCATTGGCGTGGCCGCCAAGAGCATCATCGCGGGCGAGATGAAAGTGGCCATCGCCGGTGGCGTCGAGTCTCTGTCACTGACTCAGACCAAACACAAGAACACCTACCGCGCCCAGTCCGAAGCGGTGAAGGAAGTGGTGCCCAGCGCCTACATTCCGATGATCGAAACCGCTGAACTGGTGGCTGAGCGTTATGGTGTGAGTCGCGAAGAGCAGGACCGCTTCGCTCTGCAGAGCCAGCAGCGCACAGCGGCGGCTCAGGAAGCGGGTCTGTTTGATGACGAGATCGTGCCGCTGACCGCCCAGAAGTTGACGTTCGATGAAAACCGCAAACCGGCCGGTCACAAGGAAGTTGTGGCAGACCGTGACGAGTGCAACCGTCCGCAGACAACCTACGAGAGCCTGGCCGGTTTGGCACCGGTATGGAAAGACGGCCAGTGGGTCGCCGAAGGTCAGCACGTCACCGCCGGTAACGCTTCCCAGTTCTCCGACGGTGCCGCCGCTACGCTGCTGATGAGCCGTGAAGAAGCGGACCGTCGTGGCATCGCGCCGCTGGGCGTTTATAAAGGCATCGCCGTGGCTGGTTGCAAGCCGGAAGAGATGGGTATCGGCCCTGTCTATGCCATTCCGAAGTTGCTGGAGCGCTTTAACCTGTCAGTAGATGACATCGGCCTTTGGGAGATCAACGAAGCCTTTGCCAGCCAGGTGCTCTACTGCCGCGACACCCTGGGCATCCCCAATGACCGCCTCAACGTGAACGGCGGTGCCATCTCCATCGGCCACCCGTTCGGCATGTCCGGCGCGCGCATGGTGGGCCATGCGCTACTGGAAGGCCGTCGCCGTGGCGTGAAGTACGTGGTGATCGCCATGTGTATCGGTGGTGGCATGGGCGCAGCAGGCCTGTTTGAGGTCTGCGCCTGATTCCTGGGCTGAAAGTGCTGTCGAGTCTGGCGCCTGCGGGCGCCAATGAGGTGAGTTATGCGTCGTACTCGTGAAGAAGCTGCCGCAACACGCCTGGCGATCATGGAAAAGGGGCTGGAACTCTTCTCCGAGCAGGGTGTGGCCGCCACCCGGCTCAGTGATATTGCCAAGTCAGCCGGTTTCACACGGGGGGCGATCTACTGGCACTTCAGGAACAAGTGGGATCTATTCGATGCCATTTGCGAGCATTATTCCCAGCCCTTCAAGCAGCTCAGTGATGCCAGTCTGTCTGATCAGGAGCAGGACCCGTTGGGGAAGCTGCGTGAGTTGCTGGTCAGCATTTTGCAGAAAATTGAGGTGGACCTGAGCTTCAGGCGCATGATGCTGATGTTTATCCGCGAGAGCTCGGGTATCGGTGAGCGCGAGGTGTCTGACCCCGTAGCCCGCTTCATGAACTACCAGCACCAGCGTCGACTCAGTGTTATCCGAAATGGCATACGCCGTGGGCAGTTGCCGGTGAATGTCGATCCTGAAGCGGCCTCCTGGCTGATTAAGGCGATGGTTGACGGCTTCGTTTCCAGCTGGCTGCAGCGGGCCAGCTATTTTTCGATTTCAAGTAATGCAGACGTGTTTGTGGATACGGTGATCGCCAGCCTGAGTGCGTTACAGCCTGTTCCGGACTCTGTCGATGATGAGGTATGTGTTTTATGAGTCGTGAATCGATGGAATTTGATGTGGTGATCGTCGGTGCCGGCCCCGCCGGGCTGTCGGCTGCCTGCCGGTTGATGCAGCAGGCACAGGCGGCCGAGCAGGAACTGACGGTCTGTGTGGTCGAAAAAGGCTCCGAAGTGGGTGCCCACATCCTCTCCGGTGCGGTGATGGAAACGCGCGCGCTGGACGAACTCTTTCCTGACTGGAAGGAGCAGGGCGCACCGCTGAATACGGCGGTGACCGAAGACCGCGTGGTGATGCTGAAAGACGCCGAGCGCGTAACGGTATTGCCCAACGCTGTCGTGCCCAAACCGATGCACAACGACGGCAACTATATCGTCAGTCTGGGCAATGTCTGCCGCTGGCTGGCTGAGCAGGCCGAAGCTTTGGGCGTGGAAGTCTTCCCGGGGTTTGCCGCAGCCGAGGTGCTGTTCAACGATGATGGTAGTGTCAAAGGTATCGCCACCGGCGATATGGGCGTGACCGCTGACGGCGAGCAGGGCCCCAACTACATGCCGGGCATGGAACTGCACGCCAAATACACCCTGTTTACCGAAGGCTGCCGAGGCCATCTGGGAAAGCAGCTGATCAGCCGCTTCAAGCTGGATCAGGATGCCGACCCCCAGCATTACGGTATCGGCATCAAGGAACTCTGGGATATCGACCCCGCCAAGCATAAGCCCGGTCTGGTAGTGCACGGCTCAGGCTGGCCTTTGAGCGAAGCTGGTGCCAGCGGTGGTTTCTTCCTTTATCACACTGATAATAGCCAGGTAGTCGTTGGTTTGATCACTGACCTGAACTACTCAAACCCCTGGCTGAGCCCCTTTGATGAGTTTCAGCGCATGAAGCATCACCCGGAGATCAGTGCGGTGCTGGAAGGCGGCAAACGTGTGTCTTATGGTGCACGCGCCATCGCCAAGGGCGGCTTTAATGCGCTGCCGAAAATGACCATGCCCGGCGCGCTGCTGGTCGGCTGTGATGCCGGCACGCTGAACTTTGCCAAGATCAAGGGCACTCATACGGCAATGAAGTCCGGCATGCTGGCGGCAGAAGCCATTAGCACAGCCCTGCTGGCCGGTGATGAAGGCGGTCGTGATCTGTCCGGCTATACCGATGCGTTCAAAAACTCCTGGCTGTATGACGAGCTTTACCGCTCTCGCAACTTCGGCCCGGCGATGCACAAGCTGGGCACCTGGCTGGGTGGCGCGTTCAACTATGTCGACCAGAACTGGTTCGGTGGCAAAATCCCGGTCACCCTGCATGACCGTCACGAGGACCACGCCCAGCTCAAGCCAGTGGATCAGGTCTCGAAAATCGACTACCCCAAGCCGGATGGCGTGCTGTCGTTCGACAAACCCTCGTCGGTATTCCTGTCCAATACCAACCATGAAGAAGATCAGCCCTGTCATCTTCAGTTGAAGGATGCAGCTATCCCCATCGCGCACAACCTGCCGTTGTTCGCCGAACCGGCGCAGCGCTTCTGCCCGGCGGGCGTGTATGAAGTGGTTGAAGGTGATGATGGGCCTCAGTTCCAGATCAACGGCCAGAACTGTGTGCATTGCAAGACCTGCGACATCAAGGACCCGGCGCAGAACATTACCTGGGTTGTACCCGAGGGGATGGGCGGGCCCAACTATCCAAATATGTAGGTGCGCGTTAGTTGCCCTTGAGTTGCAGTCAACTCAGTCGGCAGTTGATATTTCAGCCGGGCCATCACCTGAAAATGAGAGGTATTAATGCAGAAAACTTGAAGATGTTGTCCGTGGGAAGATGGATGCGACTTTTAATATTAGGTTTCCTGGTAAGTATTGAAAGCTATTCGGAGAGATGTTCGTATGGCAAAAGATAAACTTAATCACGGGTAGAGAAAAAAGGTTGCGCCCAAGCGGCCAGAGGCTGACGGCTTGGGCGCGGTCCCACCCCATACCCATTTAACATGGCGACGTTTCGAATAATCAGTTTCCCTTTCTTCTATCCCTGTTGCAGGGCAGCGGCCATGTATTCCGATGTATCTGCGTTGCATCGTGTGTGCAAAGGGCAGTACACGAGGCTAACCCAATAGAGTGTGCAGACAGTGAGTTCGTCGACTCATTAGAGCGTCAAGGTGCTCATGTCCTATAGGGGGTTAGAGTACGCTACCAAACAGCTGGGTACTCCTCAACATCTTCAACGAGGAAGCCGTGATACAGCAGCGCTTGGCGGATAATGAAAGGGAGAGTACAAGCATCGCTTGGAAGCCCAGGTAGTCCCTTGTTCGCGAATTGGTCTACAAAATTGATAAGTACAGCAGAAGTCATGGGCTTGTAGATCGTAGAGGACCAGAAAGCATCTTCTATGCTGCATTCAATCTCTTCGTTGGTATTGCTTAACGTTATCCTTTTCTGGATAACGGCTCTGAACTGATCATCTCCTTGGTGATGGACGACAAGCTTTAGTGTCGGAATTTTCTTTACCAGCTTTCCGTGCTTGTCTCGTCGGGGGTCATAAAACGCATGGGAAAGGATGACTCTTCCTTCGACTTTAAAGAAGCGTTTGGCCAGCGTTTCAGAGTCTAGGTTCCAATAGACTCTAAAACTACTTCGCCTAAGTTTGTGGCCGTAGATCTTGAGTAGTTCTATTAGCTGTGCTTCGGAAGCTTTCTTCGTGCCTTTTTTCCAAGCGCTGACGATGGATTGTTGTGTACGGCATTTTTGTGCAATGTCCTGCTGGGTCCATCCATCATTCAGGGCGAGACGAACCAGCTCTTTCGTCCATTTGAATGGTTTCTTACGAGCGTTTTTCCCTTTTTCCATCGTATCCATCTTATGACCTTGAGGAGGGGGGGGCGAGTGCCCCTGCTGCTTGCAATTACTTCTTACGACCGCCTTGCTTGGGGTTCTTCTGCCACCCTCGATGTCCTTGTGCCTTGTCATAAGTGATGTTGGTACCATCAGTTCCAAGGTTGCGGTTCTTGATGTCGGCGTCGTGGTTTTTACGCTTAGTCATGTTTTTTCTCCGTGTGTTGATGACGTTGCGTATGTTAGCGCTGCCAGAAAATCTCTCTATTGATCGTTTTTTGATAAACAGTGATATCTCGTGATATTTGCAGATAAGTGCGGTCGTCTCAACGGTCAGAAGGTTTTTTGACCTGAGTAGACAGGGTTCAAATCATCAAGTGAATGCAGGGACGCGTGTGGCTATGGTGAATCTGTTGGGACACTTTTTGGGACGCGGAGGGGGGGAAGCGGGGTGGGAATGATGCGACAACGTGTTTACTGGGCCGCAGGCTGCTTGGATACCTCGAAAACCCTAAGCAACAGGTGATACATGAAAGACTTACAGGGCAGTCCGATTTTTGCAATAGAGCGGTCAGCAGCTACTGGGTAACGCGCCAGATAAAGATTAATAGGCAAGAATTAGCGAGTAATAGACGTTTAAGTTATTCCCTCCCTGATCTATTTTTTCAGATGATCAAAATTTTGCTACTGAGCTATATCCTTGCGAGCAGGCCGGCAGCATGCTCCGGACTTCTCCTGCTTTGGTTTTCAAGATAAGGCTGGCGCTGGATAGCGCTTGGCCATTGTTGAGGCCTGCAAAGCCTGTGTCTTCAGTAGCAAGTAATAAAAAAGCTAACCAACAGCCTGTCAGCCGACTCCTTGGTAAGGGGGCGGGAAGTGGAGGAAAGAACCGATGATAGAAGTGACCGTGAACGGTAAACGCCAATCGTTGGATGTTCCAGCGGATACCCCAATTCTCTGGGTTCTGCGCGATACCTTGAAACTGACCGGCACCCGCTTCGGTTGTGGGCTGGCGATGTGTGGCGCCTGCACCGTACATCTGAACGGCAGCCCGATCCGCTCCTGTATGACACCGATCTCCCAGGCTGAAGGCAAACAGATTACTACCATTGAAGCGATGGAAAATGACCCGGTCGGACAGGCTGTACAGGAGGCCTGGATGGATGAAGCTGTGGCCCAGTGCGGTTATTGCCAGGGTGGCCAGGTGATGAGCGCCGTGTCTCTGCTGAAGAACAACCCCAGCCCGTCAGATGAACAGATCGACAACGGCATGAGCGGTAATATCTGCCGTTGCGGCACCTATCCTCGTATCCGCAAAGCGATCAAGCGCGCGTCTCGGAAGGGTAGCGCCGCTATTGATGAGTCATTGTTCACGGAGGTGAAGGCATGAGCACGTCCATTTTTCCACGCAAGTTCGGTCGTGCTGAGCAATCGGATGAAAAAGATGCCGATGTAAAACTGGCTAATGTCAGCCGCCGCGGATTTCTCAAGGGGATGACCGCCGTTGGTGCTCTGGTGATTGCTGCACGCTGGACGCCCGTCCTGGCCGAAGAAGAACAGAAGTACGGCGGCGATGCCATGCCCCATGGTGTGGTGGATAACCCGGACGTATTTATCAGTATCGAACCCGATGGCACCGTGACCCTGATTAACCATCGTGGCGAAATGGGCCAGGGGATTCGCACCAGCGTTGCGCTGGTGGTGGCGGATGAGCTGGGCGCCGACTGGGATCAGGTCGTGGTCAAGCAGGCGATCGCCCACGAAGAGGTGTATGGAAACCAGAATACCGACGGCTCGCGTTCCATGCGCCACTGGTTTTATTCCCTGCGCCGTGCCGGTGCCGCTGCACGTACCATGCTTGAGCAGGCGGCGGCCAAACACTGGGGCGTGCCGATCAGCGAATGTACTGCCGGTGTGCATTTGGTCATACATACCCCGACCCAGCGGACACTGAGCTTTGGCGAGCTGGCCACCGCTGCCGCAGACCTGCCGGTGCCTGATCGTGACACCGTGACGCTGAAATCTCCGGATCAGTGGCGCTACATCATGCGCGAGCCGGAAGCCTACCCCCGGGGTGAAAACAAGCAGCCGCTGGCGGCAGATGGCATGGATATTCTCACCGGCCGGGCGCAGTACGCGGCGGATGTCAGCTGGGACGGTATGCTTTACGCGGTGATTGCGCGCCCGCCATCCTACGGCGCCGCCGTTAAATCCTATGATGACAGTGCAGCTCTGGCCGTACCCGGTGTGGTCAAGGTGATCGAGATGCCGACCGCGACCCAGCCTTCCGGCTTTGAGCCCATGGGGGGCGTGGCGGTGCTGGCGGAAAACACCTGGGCGGCGATCAAGGGCCGTCAGGCGCTTCGCATCGAATGGGATAACGAGCCTGCCGGCGCCAACGGCCGCTACGATTCCAAGGCGTTCCGCGAACTGCTGGAAAAACGCTCTCAGGAGCCAGGCAAGGTGGCACGTTCCAGCGGAAATATCGCTGCAGCCAAAGCGGGGGCGTCCGATACGCTCAGCGTGAACTATTATGCGCCGCATATGGCGCAGGCGCCGATGGAACCCATGGCGGCTATCGTGCGTATCAACGATGACAGCGCCGATGTCTGGACTTCGGTGCAGAATCCGCAGGCGGCTCGTGATGGTGTTGCCAAGCGCTTGGGGCTGGAGCCAGAAAAGGTAATCGTGCAGTGCGGCTTGATGGGCGGAGGCTTCGGCCGTAAAGCCAAGCCGGACTATGTGTTCGAAGCGGCGGACCTGTCCAGGGCGATGGGCGGCCGTCCGGTGCGCGTACAGTGGACCCGTGAGGATGACCTGCATAACGGTTTTTTCCACACCGTGGCGCTGGAGCATCTGGAAGCCTACTTCGACGATCAGGGCAAGGTCAGCGGTTGGCTGCATCGCTCCCTGTCGCCAAGTATCAGTTCGCTGTTTGCACCGGGTGCGGAGCACAAGTCTGACTTTGAGCTGGGGATGGGAATTCGTAACATGCCGTTCGATATCCCGGCGATCCAGCAGGAGAACGGTGAGGCGGAAGGGCATATTCGTATCGGCTGGTTCCGCTCCGTTTACAACCTCCCCCATGCCTTTGCCATCCAGAGCTTTGTGGCTGAACTGGCGCATCAGGCAGGTCGAGATCACAAGGATTTCCTGCTGGAGCTGCTTGGCCCGGATCGAAAAATCGATCCGCGCAGTCAAGGTGATGTGTTCAACTATGGTGAAGATCCGGACAAGTATCCGATCAACATTGCCCGTTACCGTGCCGTGATTGAGCGTGCTACCAGGGAAGCGGGGTGGGGCAAAGAGATGCCCGCCAATCGTGGTCTTGGACTGGCGGTGCACCAGAGCTTCGCCTCCTACTGTGCCGTGGTGATGGATGTGGAGGTGACAGACGCCGGTGAGGTGATTATCCACCGTGCCGATATCGCCTTTGACTGTGGCCCTCAGGTCAACCCGGACCGTGTGGCTTCCCAGCTGGAGGGCGCCTGCGTTATGGGCGTCGGCATTGCCATGATGACCGAGATTACTGCGCAGGATGGTGTGATCCAGCAGAACAACTTCGATACCTATCTGGTGCCACGTATTAACCAGATCCCGAAGCAGATCAATACCTATGCCGTGAATAACAGCGTGGAGCATCCGATGGGCGGTGTAGGTGAGCCAGGTCTGCCGCCGGTGGCGCCGGCACTGTGTAACGCCATTTTTGCCGCATCGGGCAAGCGTATCCGCAGCCTGCCTGTCGCCGATCAGCTCAAAGGTTGACCCGCCGTGCAGTTTAAGAAAGAGGTTAATCGAAGCATTTAATGCAGCATCTTGATCTACAGGTGGTGGAGCAGGCGCGGGAATGGCTTAACGCCAGTGAAACCGTCTGGCTCTGTACTGTGCTCTCCACCTTTGGCTCATCCCCACGGGAACCGGGGTCGATCATGGTGGCGAAAGCTGATGGTCGGCATCTGGGCTCTCTGTCCGGCGGCTGTGTCGAGGAGGACTTCCTTGAGCGGCTGCAGGCGGGCGAGTTCAGTCAGCGGGTATGCACCGAAAGGTATGGACTGCGCTCTGAGGATAACCGGCCGCATATTCAACTGCCTTGCGGCGGTATCCTTGATGTACTGATCGAGCGGCTGGAGCCGGATGAGGGCAACGGTCATCATCTGGCCGATTTGGCAGCGGTGATGCGTGGTCGTGAACAGAAGCTGCGCTGCATTTCTCTGGTTGATGGCTCCTGTTCCCTGGTTGCGGTGGATAGCTCAGGTGGTGCCCGGGTGGAGGTTGGTACAGACCGTGTCAGCGTGCGTATGGGACCCTCTCTGCGCTTGATTATCGCGGGCCTCTCCAGTGTCGCTATTCCCTGTGCGGAGTTTGCGGTGAGTCTCGGCTATGAGGTGATCGTTTGCGAGCCTCGTGAAGAGGAGTATCGGGACTTTAGCCTGGCGGGTGTCCGACTGGAGAAAATCCTGCCATCCATGTTTATCGCCAAGCCCGGCAATTGCCACCAGCAAACTGCGGTAGTGGCGGTGACGCATGACCCGCGTATAGATGATCTTGCCATGATTGAGGCGGTGCGCACCGATGCCTTCTACATCGGTGTGATGGGATCGCGCCTGACCTCGGATAAGCGTGCGGCGCGGTTACTCTCTACCGGGGGACTGAATCCGGATCAGCTGGCGCGTATCCAGATGCCGATCGGCCTGTCACTGGGCAGTAAAACCCCCGCGGAGATTGCGCTGGCGGTAATGGCTGACGTGCTTCGGGTTCAGCGCGGTATCAAACGTGATCAGCTCTGAACAAGCCGCCAGGGTTCTGGTACTGGTGATGGCAGCGGGGTTTTCCCGCCGTTTTGGCACCGCTGACAAGCGTCATGCGATTATGGCTGATGGGCGCACTTTGCTGGCAACCACATTGGCACAGTTACGCTCCACGGTTAGTACGGCTAGCTATCAGGTAGCTGTCGTCATTCGTCCAGAGGACGATGCTACAGTTTTGGGGATTCCCGCTGACCTTCCCGTATTGCATGCGCCGTCTGCAGCGCAGGGGCTTGGTGCCAGTATTGCTGATGCGGTGCGAGCTGTACAGGCGGACCCCAAGCTCAGTGATGTGGACAGCCTCGCCATTATGTTGGGTGATATGCCCGGTATACAGACAGACACATTCTCGAATCTGATAAGCGCCGGATGCCGCAGCCAAATTGTCCGCCCCCGCTATCAGGGGATGCCTGGGCACCCGGTATTATTTGGACGTGATTTTTGGCCGTCTCTCATTCACCTGAATGGGGATGAGGGGGCTCGGACCGTTATCCGGGAAAATTCTGATAGTCTGCTTTATATCGATCTGGAGGATAGCGGCGTGATAGCCGACATCGATACGCCTGAGCAACTCGTTCAGCAGTGAGGTGATGGCAAGAGTAGCCGTTTTCTAAAGCGGATTTAAAAGGGTTTCTCGGCCTTTTAGCCCACCTTTCGGTGGGCTATAGACTTGGCTTTAATCGGTACGATTAACCCTCGTACCAGTTAATCGGAAAATTGCCAAATTCAGGACTCACTTCACGGAAGCTCTCATTGCTGCCCAGTGTGGCATCCTTATCGTTGGAAGTGCTCCAGCTGTTAAAAGGCACGTGACCGAATTCGGATGAACGTGTTTCAGGATGAGCAATGTAATCAGTATTGACCTGGGTTGATGCAGCTTCAATCTGGCTGCTGCCGTTTTTCCACCAGTCCCATGCAGTATTGCCATATTCAGCTGACTCCAGTGTAGATGCAAAAGCACCAGAGGTTGAAAAAGCCAGAGCAGAAAAAGCGACAGCAGCGATAGTGTTTTTAACGGAAGAAGTTTTAGTAGACATTTTTAACCTCGGTATAAATTCAATATCAAAATTTTTAAAGTGGTTAAGTCGTTAACCATTGATGTGAATTCTATCAGTGAGATTATCAATGCCTGTAGTAGGTAAATGATTGAAAGTGTTTTAACTTTTATTCATAAGGGGGCATATTATTTCAATGGAAAATAACAGTGCAAAAAATTGAATGCTTTATACAGGATTTTAGATGATCAAAATTCTTATTAATAATGATCAGTAAATCTTATTGAAAACATAATAGCAATATTGATTTTATCGTTCTGTATAATTTTCACCTTGGCGGGCAGGGGAGACGCGCCTGCCTCTGGAACCTGGGAGGTGGAAGCCAGGTGCAGCACCAGGGGAATCTGTTATCGGCTGTGCGTGTTCGTTAGTCAGAGCGGGCGAGGAGGTTACCAGCTTTCGCTGCCCGCTCCCTGGTATAAATACCTGGAGTGTGTTCACTCCCGGTTCAAGGCTTCCAGCAGCTCAATCTCGAAAACAAGATTTGCATTCGGTGGGATCTTGTCGCCGAAACCACGTTCGCCGTAACCCATTTCAGCGGGTACCAGCAGCTTGCGCTTGCCGCCAACTTTCATCCCTTTTAAGCCTTCAACCCAGGCGGCAATGACTTTCTTGCGGCTGAGTACGACCTGGAACGGCTGACCCTTGTCGTAAGAGGAGTCGAACTCGGTGCCGTCTTCCAGAAATCCGCGATAATGGGCGGTGACCAGGGCGCCACCTTTTTTCACTTCGGTCCCTGTTCCTTCGATGAGGTCTTCAATCACGAGTTGCTCAAATTCAGCCATGGTTGTTCCTGTGAACTCTGTCGTTTCTGTTTGAGGCCTTTAGTCGGGCACAAAGAATACGGCCCCGGTTCAGATAAAACTGAACCGGGGCCGTTTGGCAGGCAATATGCCTCAGGCGATCAGTCGTCGCGGCTGGTCACTTCCAGCAGGTGGTAACCAAACTGGGTCTGGACCGGGCCCTGTACTTCGTTGACCGGGGCGCTGAATACGACCTTGTCGAATGCCGGTACCATCTGGCCGGGGCCGAAGCTGCCCAGCTCGCCGCCCTGCTGGCCTGACGGGCACTGTGAGTGTGCCTTGGCCAGTGCGGCAAAGTCGGCGCCTTCGGCGATTTGATCTTTCAGGGACTGACATTCAGCTTCAGTCGCGACCAGGATGTGACGTGCGCTTGCGCGTGCCATAGGTTTTCTCCGTAACAGTTGGGATATCAGTTTAAGCATAGGTGTAAGACGCTGTTTTCGGTTGAGATCGGCTCAGCATCAGTGCTGATGGCCACCAACGCCATGGGCGTGGCCGTGGGCGATCTCTTCATCGGTTGCCTCACGTACATCGGCAACTTCGATATCGTAGGTCAGCGTTTTGCCGGCCAGCGGGTGGTTGGTATCCACCAGCACCATTTTCAGACCGGGCTTGATGACAGTGACCTGACGCATGCCCTGATCCGTCTGCACTACGGCTACCATGCCGGGCTGCCATTTGCGCACACCTTTGGGCAGGCCTTGCAGGTGTTTGATCGGCACGCGCTGTTCCTGACCTTCCTGACGCTCGCCATATGCCTGTTCAGGCGTGAGGGTGAGGTGCAGGGTATCGCCGGCTGTTTTGCCTTCCAGCGCTTCAGCGATGGCCGGGATCATGCCGTCGTGGCCGTGAAGATAAGCGATAGGATCGGCACCGTGGTTGGTTTCGACCTGGGTATCGTCTGCATCGGTCAGCGTGTAGAAGAACTGCACTACTGTGTTATCGGTAATCTGTGTCAACGCCAATTCCTCGTGCGCCAATTTACAAAACCTGAAGTATCCGGTTCTGTGGATGGGTTGGCAAGAAAGTGGCTTCTTCTCGGCGCTGGTTTACATTCGGCTGGCGAGTCGGCGTGTGAGCATGGTGCAGACAAAACAAAAAAGGCGTCCAGTTATTGGACGCCAAAGGGCTCAGGCCCAGGAAGAGAGGGGCTGGATTTGCTTGGCCATCAGATGGCGTTTTGCTGCATTTGCTGCTCGATGTATTCGGCCTGGCGAATGGCCAGGGCGACAATCGTCAGAGTCGGGTTTTCGGTTGAGCTGGTTGTGAACTGACTACCATCGGACACAAACAGGTTGGGAATTTCATGTGATTGTCCCCAGCGGTTTACCACGCCATCCTTTGCTTTGGCGCTCATGCGATTGGTGCCCATGTTGTGGCTGGCCGGGTAGGGCGGGAGCACATTGACCTTGTTTGCGCCGACCGCTTCAAGCAGCTCTGTTGCCTTGGCGATGGCATGGTTACGCATTCGCGTGTCGTTGATGTGGTCAGCCTTGTACACCACAGGGACAGGAAGGCCATATTGGTCTTTTTCCGTTGGATGCAGGGTGATGTTGTTGGATTCGACAGGCATGTCCTCACCGCACACCCAGAAACCTGCCATCTTGTCGTAGTTGGACAAAGAGTCGGCGACTTCGCGCCCCCATCCCGATACTCCCGGGTTTAAAAATGCCGACATGAACGGCAGTCCCAGGTGCAGAATCTCCAACTCATAGCCTGCGTAATGCCCGCGCGAGGGATCGTTATCTTTCCATTCATGCACAATACCGGGGACTACCGTGCTCTTGTACATGTGAACAGGCTTTTCGAACTCCCCATAGACACCTGCAGTCGTGTGGGTCATGTAGTTCTGGCCCACCTGGCCGGAACCGTTTGCCAGTCCGTCCGGGAACATGGCTGAAGCAGAATTCAGCAAGAGCCGCGGCGACTCGATGGAGTTGGCGGCCACGGCTACTGCGCGTGCCTTTTGAAACTGCTGATTGCCCTGTGCATCCGCATACAGCACGCCGGTTACCTTACCGTGTTTATCATGCTCAATACGAAGTGCCATGGATTGCGGTCTGACTTCCACCAGGCCGGTGGATTCCGCCTTGGGAATCTCCGTATACATGGTTGACCACTTGGCGCCGATGCGACAGCCCTGCATACAGAAACCATTCACCTGGCACGAAGGGCGTCCATCGCGTGTTTCCGTGTTGATGGCTAATGTGGCCTGTTCACACTTGGCATTGATTCGGCGTGCGCCTTCAGCGATAACCTTGTAGTGGCTACTCTGGCCGTGAAAAGGCATACCGGTTGCCTTGGTGCCGCATACCCCCATCTTCTTTTCGGCGCGTTCGTAATAGGGTTCCATCTCCTGCAGTGTGACCGGCCAGTCGAGGACATTGGCGCCCGCCAGCGTGCCGTTTTCAGACTGCATACGGAATTCGTGCTCCTGCAAGCGCATGGCAACGCCGGCCCAGTGCATGGTGGCACCGCCGACACCTTTAACAATCCATGCGGGCAGATTGGGGAAGTCCCGCGCCAGTCGTGATGGGCCTTCCACATGCCGCTTGTCCAGCCAGGAGATCTTGTGGAACATGTTCCACTCGTCGTTTTCAATATCTTCCATCTTGAAGCGTTTTCCCGCTTCCAGCACGACGCTGCGAATGCCTTTCTGGGCCAGTTCATTTGCAAGGGTGCCACCACCGGCGCCAGAACCTACGATGACCACCAGGCTGTCATCATTCAGATCAAATTGAGTGCTCATTGTCATCTCCCCTTACAGCCAATCGATTTGGTTGTAGCCACGGTACAAGTAGCCGCCTTTTTCCCAGGCTGAGCCGCCGTAGCCAAATGTCGGCCAGAGCTCGGGGTTGTTATACAGGCCCATCATCAGATCACCCTTCAGGCGTTGAAAGAACGGGCGATCTTCAATCGCACGCAGAATTTCGACCCGATCAGCTTCTTCTGTTAGCTCTATATAAGGTCTTGATTTCATTGCCCGCGCACGGCGGTCAAGTTCATCAACACCTTCGGTGAGCATGGCTTTTAACTGTTCATCGTTTCGGGCAGACCGAGCCAAAGGCTGAAGGACCTGTGCGTAGTATTTGTCATCCAGACTGTCATGGGGATAAATGTCACGGGCCATCCGCAGCAGGGTTTGGCTTGCATGCTCACCAACCAGTGAAGCTGCCCAGCTTGCGGCGGGGAGCAGGCCGGCGCTGATGGCACCCAGTCCCACCATGGCGGTACCGGAAAATGAGAGAAAGCGGCGCCGACTCAGGCTCGGCTGCGCAAGCGCGGGTTCTTTTTTGAACATATACACTCCGTTTTCTTATTTTTGTTTAACAGGATATGGGCTAGGGAGTCAGTCAAAACGGGAGAAGCAGGTTGAGTAGGCGTTTTCGATCTCCGTAAAACGTCGTTCAGCTGCGTGTTCCCCGGGCAGTAACTCGGCCATTGAAATGTGGCATTCGGGGCGGATGTAGGGCTCCATGCCACAATATTGATAAAAGCGGTTGCCGGCGTTCCATAAGCGCTGCATGGGTTCATCGCATAGCACCACGGCATGTGCCAGAACCGCGAAGTCGCCCTTTTGCACCCCTGCGATACGCCGCCAGCGCTGTGCGGTTCCAGCAAGTTTTTTGCCTGCGACGGTGATGTTGTAGTCACCATCGCAGAAGGCGCCGGCGACGGCTCCACAGCTTGCCTGGATACCCTGCTGTTTCAGGTACTCGATCAGAGGGTCGCACAGAGCACGGTAGCTGGCTTCGATGGCACCGGGTTCACGTTTACAGCGGTAGGCAATGGCGATGTTAATCAGACCGGGTGCCTGAGGGGTGAGGTCCCCCCCGGTACTGCGAATGTGAACAGGCCAGCCTTCAACTTGCATACGGTTTGCGGCCAGGTGGAATTCCGCCTTGTGCGCCAGGCGTCGAGGTACGATCAGTGCCTGCTGGCAGCGCCAGGCCAGAAAGCCTTCCTGGCGCTCCCCGCTGGCCACTGCTGACAGTAATGACATCTCCTGTGCCAGGCCTTGTGCCGGTGTCAGAACGTTCGATTGTCCACTGTCCAGGGCCAAAGAGGTGGTGTTCATGTTGTCACCCCTGTTCGATCAAGGTGCACAGGGCACTGAGAAAGTTTGCTGCCGGAGCACCATCAACGGCTCGGTGGTCGAAGGTCAGTGACAGGCCCATAATCTTACGTGCCTGGATACTGCCATCAGGCATCACCCAGGGGCGCAACCCTGTTTCGCCAATCCCCAGAATGGCAATCTGTGGACGGTTGATAATGGGGGTAAAGTGCCTGACCCGTGACAGTCCCAGGTTACTGAGCGTGAAGGTTCCACCTGTCATTTCATTCACGCTCAGCTTGCCGCTGCGAGCCCTCTGCGCAAGCTCCTTGCGTGCGGTGCTGCGTTCCAGCAAGCTCATTTCGCCTGCATTGAAAATGGCTGGCGCGACCAGCAGATTGTCGGGGAGGGCCATTGCCAGGCTCAGGTGAGCCTGGTCGTACAAGTGGATTTCCTTGTCTTCAACCCGGCCATTAAGGGCCGGGTGGGATTCCAGGGTTGTGATAACGGCCTGCGCGATCAGGTCTTCCACAGAAACCTTGATGTCCTGACTGGCCAGCCTTGCTTTGGTGGCCAGCAGTTCGGTGACATCGCAGTCAGCGTGATGTGTCAGCTGTGCTGCTTCATCAAGGCTGCGGCGCATATTGTCGGCAATCATGCCGCGCATGCCCCGCATGGGGAGAGTTGTGACCCCGGTGTGCTTGTCTTCGGTCATCATATTCATGGTGTTGCTCTCCTACCCGATGGTCGCAACCAGGTCCCCTTTGCTGACGACATCATCCACATCCTTGAGGATGGTCAGCACACCTGAAGCGGGGGCGTGGAGTTCATGCTGGATTTTTTGCACCATCAGTTCGGCAATCATTTCACCGTCTTCCACATTCGCGCCTTCGCTGACCAGCCAGCTGGTGATGACGGCTTCACTGTCTTCTTCCCAAAGATCCTCGGGTACACGTACTTCTGTGCTCATGACGGGTTCTCCATTTGATTGAATGCGGCAATGATCTTGTCGGCGTTGGGCAGCGCCCATTGCTCCATTGGCGGGGTAAAGGGGATGGGAATATCGGGAAACGCAACGCGCTGCGGGGCTGCCTTGAGCGGGATATTGCGCTCGACTACCGAGCAGATGATCTCACCGGTGACACCGTAGCTTTGGTAGTCCTCGTCGACGACGATCAAGCGACCGGTTTTTCGCACC
Organism: Marinobacterium stanieri; assembly: GCF_900155945.1. Classification (GTDB taxonomy): domain Bacteria; phylum Pseudomonadota; class Gammaproteobacteria; order Pseudomonadales; family Balneatricaceae; genus Marinobacterium; species Marinobacterium stanieri. The sequence goes on along the minus strand of NZ_FTMN01000001.1, from coordinate 709,499 downwards.
GACTCAATGACGGTTTCGCGATCCAGTGGAACCAGTGATCGCAGATCAATGACTTCAGCACTGACGCCCTGTTTCTCCAGTTCACGCGCAGCTTTGAGACCGTGGTGGACGCCCGAGGTCAGTCCCACAATGGTCAGGTCGCTGCCTTCTCTCACCACAGCTGCTTTGCCGATGGGGACTTCGTAGCTTTCTTCAGGAACATGCACGATGGCGTCTTTTTCCGTTCCCAGCCAACCCATGCCCTGCAGGGCCTTGTGGAACATGAAAATAACCGGGTTGTTGTCCCGAATGGCAGCCGTCATCAATCCCTTGGCGTCATAGGCATTGGAAGGGGCTACAACCTTCATCCCCGGCAGATGAGCAAAGGTGCCGTGCAAGCACTGTGAGTGTTGGCCTGCGTCAGAGTAGCCGCCACCGGTTGAGGTCATTAACACCACGGGGACCTGTACTTCTCCGCCTGCGAAATAGGTGTTTTTTGCCATCAGGTTATAAATGGCATCAAAGCAGACGCCGAAAAAGTCGACGAACATCAGCTCGACGACCGGGCGCATACCGTCAGATGCAGCGCCGACGGCAGCGCCCATAAAGGCGGTTTCAGATATCGGGGTATCGCGGACGCGCTCGGCGCCAAACTCGTCAAACAGGCCGCGTGTATTGCCGAATACCCCTCCGAGAGGGCCAACATCCTCACCCATAACAAAAACACGTTCATCGGTACGCATTTCCTGGGCTATGGCTTCAGCCATGGCGCGAGCGATTGTCAGCTTTCGCTCTTTTTTTATAGTGGCAACGGTCATGGGGTTGCTCCCTGAAAAATGAATGTCTGAGTAGGTGGATGAATCAGTGAGGTGCACCGGGCGTGACAATGATCTTCACGTTCTGGTCCTTGTTGTTGACCAGTTCGTCAAACCCCTGCGCAAGGATGTCGTTGATATGGATACGCCCGCTGATAAGTGGCTCCACATTCAGACGTCCATCACTGATCATGGCGATTACGTCGGCAAACTCTCCGTTGTAGGCCAGAGAGCCGACGACCTGTTTTTCCGTCGCCACCAGGTCAAAGAAATTGAACGAGCTGGGCTCTTCGAAGACACCAACAAGCACCGCTTTTCCGCCTTTGCGAAGCAGGTCGATGGATTGCTGTACGGTGTCTTTGTGACCAATGCATTCGAAGACGATGTCGGCCCCCAACTGCCCGGTGTATGCCTGTAGTTCTTGCAATGCATCGGAGGCGCGAGGGTCGATTACCTTGCTGGCGCCCACCTCAAGTGCCTTGGCTTTGCGTGCGCTGGACACTTCCAGTGCTATGACATCCGCCGCGCCTGCTGCCTTGGCACACATGATGGTGCACAGGCCGATTGTGCCCGCGCCGACCACCACAACCGTTTGTCCCAGCAGAGATCCTGCCTGCTTCACGGCATGCATGCCGACCGCCAGAGGTTCGATCAAGGCACCGGCCTCAGTGGGGAAGTCGGAAGGCAGGCGATAGAGCAGGTTGGCAGGCACGTTGACGAACTCGGCGAAGGCGCCGTTGTTCATCAGCCCTGTAAATGCCAGCTGCTCACACAGGTTGTATTGGCCGCGCTTGCAGGAGGGACATTTGCCACAATGCTGGCAGGCATCGGCTGCGACGCTGTCTCCAACGGAAAAGCCTTCGACCCCTTCGCCCAGAGCAACGATTTCGCCGCTGAACTCGTGTCCCAGAATGCATTGGCCCTGAATACCGGTTAACGGGTGAGGTTGATCAACGGGAATGAATACAGGGCCTGCCAGATATTCGTGCAAATCCGATCCACAGATACCGCACCAGTGAACCTTGATTTGCACCCAGTCAGGTGCCGGGGCATCCGGGCGGGGAACCTGTTCCAGACGGATGTCACGGCGACCATGCCAGACGGCGGCTTGCATACTTTCTGATTGGCTCATTATTGTTATCCTCTTGCCGGTCTTAACAGTCAGACGAATACTTTTTCCATCGCCTCTTCCGGTGCCGGGTAGGCACTTTCTCGGGCGAAGCGAATGGCTGCATCGACTCTTGCTTGAGTGCTGGATTGCAGGGCTGCTTCTTCGGCATCAGACCAGCTCTCGGCTTCTTCAAGGTGTTGCTTCATGGCTGGAATCGGGTCGCGCTGAAACAGGGCTTCCTTCTCGCCTTCTGGTCGGTAGCCTTCGGCATCGCCCATGAAATGACCGGCAAGACGTGCGGTTTCAATCTCAATCAGGGAGGGGCCTTCGCCAAGGCGGGCACGGTTGATGGCTTCGCCAGCGACCTCGAAGATGCTCAGCGGGTTATTACCGGGAATGTAGTGACCGGGCATGTTGTAGGCGGCGGCGCGGCGGTCATTACGCTCGATGGCCGTTGAGGTTTGCTTGGAGACTGAAATCCCCCAGGCGTTGTCTTCAATGACAAAAATAACCGGAAGCTTCCACACCGCTGCCAGGTTCAGGGTTTCATGAAACGCGCCCTGGTTGGCTGCCCCCTCACCGATATACGCGACGGCAACGCCTTCAAGCCCCTGCAGTTTTCGTGACAAGGCAGCCCCTACGGCTGGCCCCATACCCTGAGCAATAATGCCGGAACAGGAAAAGTTCACGGCAGGGTCGAAGATGTGCATGTGCCCGCCACGGCCACCACTGAGCCCGCTTTTTTTGCCGAAGATTTCAGCGGTCATTCGATCAAGATCCACCCCTTTGGCGATTGCCACGTGATGTGGGCGGTGGGTGGATGTAACGATGTCCTCAGGCTTCAGGTGGGCACAGACGCCTACAGCGCAGGGCTCCTGGCCGTTGGACAGGTGCATTTCGCCCGGAATGGGGCCTTTGGCCATATTGAAGGCGGGTGATTTGCCCTCCATGTATATTTTCTCGATGCACTCTTCAAAGTAGCGACTGGTGAGCATGTGCTCATACATCCAGACTTTCTGCTCTCGGCTCGGCTTCATCGAAACCTCTCCTTATTCTTCTGTTGTTTCGGCCTGATACTGACAGGGGCTGCCCTCTGTCTTTTCTGCCTTCAGGTAATACAAGTCACGTGCCAGTTTTCAAGGCGCTGAAAAATAAGGATTTTTTTGCTCGAAGTGCATTCTTTGCTACAGAGTGTCGCAGGTGCCTGCGACAGGTTGAGCGAAAGTGTCGTGCTTGATGACACAGATATGACGGCGGGTAGACACTCGCTGAAATAGCACTCTATGATGGAGGGAAATAACAAGATCAGGGGCAAGCCCCCAAAGGCCATCATGGGTACAGACAACAGCAGTCATTCGCAATTAATGCATCATCAGGGAGTGGGGAGTGCCTCACCGCCAGCCATCAGAGGTTCATGGGCGCGGTGCATTGATCAGTATCGTCTTGAGCCTGGACGAGACCTGCTGCCTCCTCGCTTGAGTGATGCCGAAGTGAAGCAGCACCGGCATGAGCTGGATAGTCTGCTGCATGCAGCCGAACCGGTATTCCAGCGTCTGAGTCGCTTTGGTGGCGGTAATGGCTACTGCGTGCTGGTTACAAACCGTCAGGGTGTCGTTCTGCGTCAGTATATTGACCCCCAGCAGGGGCGTGAATTGGCAGAGAAAGAGCTGAGTGTTGGTACCGTGTGGACCGAGAATCTGGTCGGGACCAATGGCGTCGGCACTTGCCTGGCAACAGGTGAAGCCCTGACCGTTCACGCTGCCGAGCATTTTGGTCGCGAGTTGAGGAATTTCAGCTGTTCAACAGCGCCACTGATCTCGCCCCATGGAGATATGATCGGCGCATTGGATATTTCCACTTTCGCCCAGGAGAACCGGACACTGGTTGGCCTGGCACAAAACCTGGTCTGTGATTCCGCCGATCAAATAGAAGCTGCGATGTTCAGGTATAGCTTTCGTGCTGTGCATGTCTTTGCCGTGGCAAACCACTCGCAGGTATCCAGTGAGCATTGCACGGCTCTGCTTGCCTGTAACGACAGCGGTACTTTGATTGGTGCAACGACGCAGGCTCTGATGCTGCTCGGAGTGGCTGAACGTGCCTTACTTATGGGGCAGAACCTCTGTTCGCTTGCAGGTGTCGCCTTGGACAGGGCCTTGCTGAAACCCAATGAACTGGAATGGGCCAGTGGATCAACGGCACCACTCTGGCTGGTGCCGACAGCGCCGAAGGTAGTCAAAACGCAGGACTCATCAGTGCCTGCCCGCACGCCTGAAACTGATCATGAAAGTACGTCTTTACTCGATCGTCTTGCCGGCAGTGATCACCGGTTGAGACGAAACGCCCACATATCCAGGCGCGTCATTAACCGGAATATCAACATTCTTCTGCAAGGCGAAACAGGCACGGGCAAGGAAGTCTGGGCCAAAGCACTGCATGAAAGCAGTCATCGTCGTGACAAGCCGTTTGTGACGTTGAATTGTGCCGCCATCCCCGAGTCGCTGATCGAGAGTGAACTCTTTGGCTACAGTGCCGGTACGTTTACGGGGGCACTGAAGGGCGGGAAAGTCGGTAAGGTTCAGGCCAGTAGCGGTGGCACCCTTTTTCTGGATGAAATCGGCGATATGCCTCTGGCACTTCAAGCGCGGTTACTGCGAGTCCTGGCGGAAGGTGAAATTACGCCGCTTGGCGAGGTGCAGCCGGTACCGCTTGATCTCCATGTTATCAGTGCCACCCACCGTGATTTGAGACAGCTGGTTCAGGAAGGACAGTTCCGGGAAGACCTGTTCTACCGTATCAGCGGTGTGGCTCTGGAGCTGCCAGGGCTCCGGCAACGTGCGGATAAAGCGGCGTTGATTAGTCAGCTGGTTTCAGAGTTGAGTGATAAGGCTATTGAACTGGATGCCCAGGCATTTGATGTGCTGGCCCAATATGGCTGGCCGGGCAACATACGGCAACTGAAAAGCGTTCTGGAGTTCGCGCTTTGTATGTGCGACAGCAACGTCATTCGTGTTGAAGATCTGCCTGAAGAATTGATGCAGAGTGAGCTCCAGATCCAGAGGCAACAGAGATCACACCTGTCTGAAACTCAACCACTGCGGCATGAACCTGTAGTTGCGGGCATGGCCAGTGAGCAGGAGCGAAACAGGATCCTGGGTGCTCTGGAAGAAAACCGCTGGGTCGTTTCACGTGCTGCAACTGCACTGGGTATGAGCCGGTCTACATTGCATCGGAAGATCAAAAAACTGGGTATTCGCTAAGGCTTTGGCTTTCTTAATGGGCCGCTGCAAAGCCTGTCCGGGATAGGCAACCGAGGCCCGAAGGGGTAGGCCCCGGTTGCTGCAGGCTTAGAAGTTGACGTTCAAGCCCATGTTCAGGCGTCGGCCGTCCAGCACCACGCCGTAGCTTTCATTGGTCACTTCCTTGTCCAGCAGGTTATAGATACCCGCTTTCACCTGCGCATTGGCGGTCAGCTGGTAGGCCAGGCCGACATCCACAAAACCGTATCCGGGCGTGCCATCGGACATGCTGCGGCGTCCCATGTAATCGGAGGTCTTGCCGCGGTAGTTAGCCTGCGTCCACAGGTTCAGGTCGGCGGACTTTTGCCAATCCAGGCTGGCGTTCACCATATGCTTGGGAATCTTGTTGAGCGGCTCACCCTTGTACTCGCCGGATTTCTGCTCCGAATCGGTATAGGTGTAGCTGGAGCTGAAGCGCAGTGACGGCGTCAGGTTGTAATCAAGGCTTAGCTCGATGCCGCGCATTTCCGCTTCGTCGATGTTCTGGCGGGTGCTGACAAAGGTATGCGGGTTGCCGCCGTAGGAGCATTCATCCCAGGTTGACACGTCATTGCGGTCGTAGTCGCTGTCCTCACACAGGCGTTCTTCCGCAATCTTGTCCTTGTAGTCGGTGTGGAACAGCATCAGGCTGGTGCTCAGGTCAGATACCGGGCTGTCGAAGACAAAGCCCATCTCGTAGCTGATGCTTTCTTCCGGTTTCAGGTCCGGGTTGCCGATGATCACGGCTCGCGGGTGTGGAGCAGGGGAGCCAGCCCCACCGGTGCCGCGGCCAAAGCCTTCGGTGGCATCTGCAAGGCCAGGCTGCTTGTAGCCGGTTGATACGCCGCCTTTCAGCATCCAGTCCGGGGCGATGCGGTAATTGGCATAGACACGGGGTGTGAGGTGGCCGCCAAAAAGCTCATCATCGTTGTACCGCAGGCCGGTGGTGAGGTTCAGCTTCTCCGTGACGGCCCAGTCCATTTCCGCAAAAACGGCAGCGAGCCAGCGGTCAGCGCTTTTGACTGCACCGGGGATATTGGCATCCAGCAGGCCGTTGGTTTCGTCAGTGAAGTCTTCGTACTTGTACTGACCACCGAAGGTTAGGGTGTGGTCACCCAGGAAGTAGGCGCCCTGAGAGTTGAACGTGGTGATCTCCTCGCGTTTGGTATCGTCCTGTACCAGATCAGACACGTCGTGCTGCAGGAAGGTGTTCATGAAGAGATCGCCATAGCGCCCATCATGGCCCAGCACATACACATCCTTGTCGTAGCGACGGTTGGAGCCGGTGCTGTCAGTCGTGATGCTTTTACCCGGCGTGCTGGTGGCTTCCAGGCGGGCGGCATCGTAGGCAAAGGAGATGGCGTTTTGCTCATCGGGGGTCAGCGTGAATTTGACCCCGCCCTGCTTACGGGTGGTATCGGGCTTACTGGCAGCGCTGTCGTCGGCACCGGCAAAATCACTTTCATCCAGCCCCAGCCAGCTGCCGTTGACCTGAGCTGACAACAGGCCGGGAATCAGCGAGCCGCCGGCAAAGAGGTTCACTTGCTGCTCATCATTGTTCACGTCGTTGAGGGATTTGGTGAACTCGGTGCTGAGCGTACCGGACCACTCACCGCTGCTGCGACGGGTGATGATGTTGATGACGCCACCCATGGCTTCGGAGCCATACAGCGACGACATGGGGCCGCGAATCACTTCAATCCGCTCAATCATGGCGATGGGCGGCAGGGCGATCTGCTTGCCGCCGTCGGAGCCGTTGGTGTTGACGGAGCGCCCGGCCGAGATGGGACGACCATCAATCAGGTAGAGTGTGTACTGCTCATCCATGCCGCGGATGCTGATGTCCTGCATGTTGCCGCCACCGGTCACGTAGACCCCCGGAATGTTTTTAACGGCATCAACCACGGAGTTGTAGGACTTCTTCTCCAGTTCTTCCCGTGAGATCACCGAGATGCTGGCCGGAGCATCGACGATGTTCTGCTCGAAACCGGCAGCAGTGATGACCACGTCCTGTTGCTCGACGGTCTCCTCTGCCCAGGCGGTCATGCTCATACCGGCGGCAACCGCCAGCGCCAGCGCGTTAGGGGTCAGTTTTTCCATCTGTCCTTATCCTCTTTGTTTGCAGGGTGTCTCTGATAAATCTAAAGCTGGATGCTAGATAAAATGATTATCAATAGCTTTGAAGGGTGTTTGTCGTCTCTATGCGGGCGTTCAGGCAGGTGTCGGCCTGCCTGAATATTTGCCCAAGCTATTGGACTCTGCTTCAGGCAGCATCCTGGTCCAGCCTGCTTTTAAGGCTTTTGTGCTCTTCCTCTCGAACACCCCGTTTCCAATAGCTGGAGATATACATCTGGTCACGTTGCACCTGTGGCTGTGCTCGGAAATAGGTGCGCAGCTGGCGCATGCTGTTCATTTCACATGCGCACCAGATATAGGGTGTGCCGTTGAAGCAGGGCAGAGTTTTCACTTTTTCCAGCAGCAGGGTTTCATCCAGGCCCGGTTCCGGGTTGATCTGCCAGTGCAGGGTTACGCCTTCGGGAGTCTGCAGTGGCTGGATATCGTCGTCGCTCAGCACCTGAATTAAGGCATGTCCCTGTGCATCCTCGGGCAGTTGGGCCAGATTAATGCTGATGGCCGGCAGGGCGGTCATGTCCCCGACAATCAGGAACCAGTCGGCTGACGGATTTGCCAGTTTTTTGGGGCCGGGGCCTCCGATCAGAATGTCCTCTCCGACCTGGCTGTTGAGCGCCCAGGAAAGCGCCGGGCCTGACTCTGCATGGACAGCAAAGTCGATATCGATCTCGTTGTCGCGCTGTGCACGGATGGTGTAGGTGCGTGCAATGGGACGTTGGTCATCGCCGCGCGGGAACAACAGTTTGATATAGGCACTGGCCTGGTCGGCGGGAAACTGCTGCATGTTGGGGCCGCCAAGGGTGACCCTAAGCATGTTCGGTGTCACGTAGGTTTTGCGAATAACCTGGAGTATGCGCTGATTGGCTTTATTCATCGTTATCTCCTGAAATGGGGGCCTTGGCAGGGGCTTGGCGTGGGTTTTTACTGGCGCGGTGCATGTTGATGAGCATTGGGCTGCCGGTGACGGGGTCGGGCAGGATGTCGCAGTGAACGCCGTACAGCTGGTGAACCAGCTCAGGTGTCAGAACCTGGCCGGGGGCGCCCTGAGTGATAAGCCTGCCGTCGTGCATGGCCACCAGGTGGTCGGCAAAGCGGCAGGCACTGAGCAGGTCGTGCACGACCATGACGATGGTCTTGCCGTGATCGGCACTGAGGTGGCGAATCAGTTCGAACACTTCCAGCTGGTGGCCCAGGTCCAGCGCTGAGGTGGGCTCGTCCAGCAGCAGGCTGGGCGTATCCTGTGCCACCGCCATGGCGATCCAGGCACGCTGGCGCTGACCGCCGGACAGCTCTTCCAGCATGCGGTTTTCCATGCCGGTCAGGTCCGCCGCTTTGATGGCGCGCTTCACCGCACGCTGGTCGTCCGGTGACCATTGGCTGAGCCAGCTTTGATGCGGCTGGCGGCCAAAGCGCACCAGGTCTTCCACACTCATGCCCTCAGGGGCCGAGGTTTCCTGTGGCAGCAGTGCCAGCTTGCGAGCAACGTCCCGTCCCGGTAGCCGGTGAATATCCTGGCCATCCAGCAGGATGCTGCCGCCCAGCGGTTTGAGCGTTCGGGCCAGCGAGTTGAGCAGCGTCGATTTGCCACAGCCGTTGGGGCCGACAATCGCGGTTATCTTGCCGGTTGGCAGGTTGAGATCCAGACCGTCGATGATGACCTTGTCGCCGTGACCCGCGACCAGTTGCCGGGCTTCAAGCTCGACGGCGGGATGAATGTGTTCAGTTGGGATCGCGCGATTAAAACTGTTCATGGCGTGTTCTTGAACGAAGGGTTAAGCAGCATCCACAGCAGATAAGGGCTGCCGACGACGGCGGTTACGATGCCGACCGGAATTTCCAGCGGCGCCAGTATCAAACGACCGGTCAGATCGGCGGCCAGCATGATCAGGGCGCCACAAAGGGCTGATGCGACCAGCGGTACGCCCTTGTGACGGTAAAGGCCGCGGGCAACTTCAGGCCCCAGCAGTGCGACCAGCCCCACCGGGCCGGCAACGGCTACGGCCAGCCCGGTCAGCAAAACAGATAGAATGAGTCCGTTCCGGCGTACCTGTTTGAGATTGATGCCAAGGCCGATACTGACCGCATCGGACACCTGCATAAGCTGTAATGCGCGGGTCATCCTGAGGCTCAGTGCGAGCGCAAGGGGCAAGCAGGCTGCCAGCGCTGCTGTTGCTTCGGGACTGCGTGCGTTCAGGCTGCCAACGGTCCAGGGAAAGGCGGCGTTGGCATCATCAATGGCGACCCGGCTGAGCATGAATTGAGTCATGGCTCCGGCGATCGCTCCAATGCCGATACCGGCCACAATAAACCGGTAGCCACCTCGACCCGATGCGCCGGTAAGGCCAAACGCCAGGGCACAGGCTGTAGCAGCCCCCGCCAATGCCATGGAAGAAGGTGCCAATGACAGGCCGGTGCCGGTCACGGAAGCGACCGCGAAGGCCGTGGCAGAGTTGTCGATACCGATAATGCCCGGCGTTGCCAGCCGGTTTCGGGACAGTGTCTGCATCAGGCAGCCCGAGAGGGCAAAGGCGGCACCCGTTGTCAGCCCTGCGAGTACGCGCTGTAAACGCAGCTCATTCACCACCAGCTGGTTGATGGCCGGGCCTTGATGCCACAACGCCTGCCAGACTTCTGCCGGAGACAGGCTGACACTGCCGGAACCCAGCGAGAGGGTGACAACTATCAATAGCAGCAAGATCAGCAGGCTGTTGATAATGACGGCACGTTTGGGAATCAGCAGGCTATAGCCTGGGCGAGTGCCATCAGAAGTACCATTAGAAGTACCACTGGAGCGCCACAACCAGAAACCGGCAGGTGGCCGGTGGAGCGGTTGTGACTGATCAAGAGGGCGTGCAGCATCCATAAGGCGTCTCGTTAAAGCGTGGGCAGTCGGCGGCTGCGGACAACCATCAACAGGACGGGGGCGCCGATCAATGCCGTTAGTACGCCCAATGGCAGCTCGGCCGGTGCAACCAGCAGGCGTGACAGGGTATCGGCGCTGATCACGATAATCGGCCCCAGTGTCAGGCATAGCCAGAGGGTGCGGCGGATATCAGGTCCTGCCAATGCACGGGCGATAAAGGGCACTACCAGCCCGACAAAAATGATGGGGCCGGCGACTGCTGTAGCCGAGCCCACCAGAAGTGCGACGATGACAACGGCGATGAATCGGATACGGCCGGGGTGGTGCCCCAGTCCCTGGGCAGCACGCTCACCCAATGCCAGACTGGCCAGCGGGCGGATGATGATCAGTGTCAGGATGAAAGCCAGTCCCAGAGAGGGCATTAACTGCAGTGCCATATCCAGGCTGCGCCCGGCAACGCTGCCGGTAATCCAGAAGCGGATCTCATCAGCCGAGCGCTGGTCAAACATCAACAACAACCAAATCAGTGACAGCAGCAGCCCGGTCAGGGTCGCACCAGCCAGCACCAGTCGAACAGGATCATTGCCGACCCCCTGGATACGCGCCGCCGACAAGACCAGCAGACAGCCGGCGAGGGCGCCGAGCTGGGCAACGTGTACGGTCAGTGTTGCCGCGCTGGCGCCCAGCATCAGGGCCAGCGTGACGGCAAAGCTGCTGCCGGCGCTGACACCGAGCAGGCCGGGCTCTGCCAGAGGGTTGCGGGCCAATGTCTGCATCAGGGCACCGGCGCAGCCCAGCATGGCACCGACTAAAAAGCCGATCAGGGTGCGTGGCAGGCGCAGCTCCCTGACGATGAAGTTGGCTTCATCGCTGCTTTGCCCAAACAGGGCCTGCAAGGCTGCCTGCGGCGACAGATCACCCGCGCCCAGCATCAGACTGGCCAGACAGACCAGCAACAGCACCAGAGCGGTTGCCGGGAATACCTGACGCAAAGGCCAGTGGTGGCGAGGCGCTTGCCCTGATGTCATTCAGCCTGGCCCTGTACCAGGGTATCCAGCTGTCGCAACACTTCACGTGCTGCCAGAGGGCCGCTGGCGCTGGTCCAGAGTGTGCCATCGACCGGGAATGCACGTTCTTGTTTGACCACCTCCAGGCGAGAAAACGCAGGCGAGGTTTTGGCGGCGTCCATCGCTTTCTGGCCGTCATCATTCAGGGTGGCCATGAACAGCCAGTCCTGATCGATCACGTTCAGTTTCTCCTGACTCAAGGGTGAGCTGTGAGGACGTCCGGGCTTGATGAGGCCACTGTCTTCCAGTTCGAAACCGGCTGATTCCAGCAGAGTTGAGGCGAAAATACCCGGTGCCATCAGCATGGCGCCCTGAGGCATCCAGCGCATCAATACGGCTTTGTTGCCGGTGTCACTTTGCACCTGTGCAAGACGTTTTTTAAGTGCCGCGGTTTCCTGAGCTATATCCCCCAGCACCCGGTTCATTTCTGCCTGTTTGTCCATGGCGCGTGCGTATACCAGGCTTTCATTTTTCCAGCTGTCACTCTGGTAACGTTCGATGTCCGGCACGATGGTGGGGGCCACCGATGACAGCAACTGATATTGCTCCTGGTTGAGGGTCGGTGCGGCCAGAATCAGATCCGGCTGCAGCGCAATAACGGCTTCCAGGTTGGTTTCACGCGAGGTGCCAACAATGTTGATATCGGGGACCGAATCTTGAATGTAGGGCGCAACACCCTGGCCGCCGCGAGTAACCACCGCGCCCAAAGGTTCAACTCCCACGGCCACGGCTGCATCCAAAGCGCCTTCATAGAGGGTGATCACCCGTTGTGGTGTCTGCTCCAGTTCGACCGTTCCATATTTGGTATCCACTGAAGGCCCTGCAGCATTGGCAATTTGTGAAAGCAGTGCAGTACCAAGGGTGAAAATTGTCAAAAATCGACGAATAACATTGGACGCTGACATCTTTTCCATACTCACAAGGTGGGGTTTAATTAACTGGAGCGGCCCGTACTGCCTGTATTACATAGCTTCAACGGGAAGCAGCGGCGGGCAGCGGCTACAAATTCATGTGGTAATAATAATGCTTCTTATTTGGATTTGAAGGTGCTAGTCTGGCACAAGGTGTTGCAGAAAATGGAACGGTGTTGCGAGCATGTTTGATCTGAAAGAGTTGGAGGCTTTTGTCTCTGTTATGAAAAGCCAAAGCCTCACTGAAAGTGCACGCATGCTTGATTTGCCCAAGTCGACCATGAGCCGACGTATTCGGCAGCTGGAATCTGAGCTGGGGCAGGCACTGCTGAGGCGGGAGTCCAACAAGCTGATCCCGACAGAAGCCGGCAAGCTCTTTCTGCACTACGCACAGGAAATACTCGATCTGGCGGGTAATGGTCGCTCAGCGCTGGATGAACTGAAGCAGGATGTCAGCGGCAAGCTGGTGGTGAACTGCCACGATGCTCTGCTCAGGCCCTGGTTCGGGCCGCTGATGCTTGAGTTCATGAACACCTTTCCGGGACTGGAGGTCAGCCTTAAAACGCAGATAGCCCCACCGGGGCTGGAGCAGAAGGATGGGCTCTGTCTCTGGCTGGGGAAAGAGCCGGAAACGGGGATGAACTGCGAACATATCGGCACCTTGCATCAAAGTGTCTATGCCAGTCCGGCCTACCTGCAACAGCATGAACCTCCGGCTCACCCCAGTGATCTTGCCTGTCACCGCTGGATAGGGCTTGGCAGTGAAGAGCAGGACGGTGTTGAGTTCTGGCATCTGAACGAAGGGCGCAGCAAACCCAGCCTTGCCAACAGCCGATTGAAAGTGGACCGGTTGTTCATGAAGGTGGATGCAATCGTTAATGGCGGGGGGCTTGGCCTGCTGCCGGACTGGAGTGTGTCCCGCCGTGAAAGTCACCACCCGGGCGGGCTGGTGAAGTGTCTGCCGGAATGGCAAGGCCCCTCACAGGGCATCTATTTGCTTTACCCCCATGGCTCACTGACCCGCAGGGCCCAGGTCTTTCTCACCTATATCCGTCAGTCACTGCCGCAGGAGTGGCTCGGGTGACACCACTCAAGGACTGAGGTACCGAAAAGCGTATTTTCAGCTCCAGATTTCTTTGAAAAAGCCTTCTACGACTTTAATGGCACGAATCATGCTGTTGTTTCTGGTGCCGTAACCGAAGTCCGGATAGAAGGCTTTTGCTATCTTTATGCAAATATTTTTGCTTTATCTTTGTGCTATAGCAACTATATTTGCACTACCGGGGTGCGCATTGATGAAAATCTGAACACTCACGTTCAAAACAAAAAAGGTAACTGAAGATGAAAACACTGCTCAAGCTAGCCGCAAGTGCTGTACTCGGCCTGTCCATGACTGCAACCGCAGTGGCCGCTGATGAACTGGTTGTTGCTACGGATACCGCTTTCGTGCCCTTTGAATTCAAGGAAGGGGACAAGTATGTCGGCTTTGATATCGACATGTGGAGTGCCATCGCGACCGAACTTGGCCTCGAATACAAGCTTCAGCCCATGGACTTTGCCGGCATTATTCCCGCCTTGCAGACCGGGCAGGTCGATGTTGCTCTGGCAGGGATCACCATCAAGCCGGAGCGTGAAAAGGTGATCGACTTCTCGGACGGTTACTACGACAGCGGTTTTCTGCTGATGGTCCCGGCCGATAGTGCGATTAAAGGTGCCGAGGACCTGGCTGGCAAAACGCTGGCCGTGAAAACCGGCACTTCGGCGTCAGATTATGCCGAGGAAAACTTCACCGACACCGATCTGCGTAAATTCCCCAACATTGACAATGCCTATCTCGAATTGCGCACAGGGCGCGCCGATGCCGCCATGCACGATACACCCAACGTTCTCTACTACATCGCCAAGGCGGGTAACGGCCAGGTGAAAGCGGTTGGCACTCAGATGATGGCCCACCAGTATGGCATCGCTTTCCCCAAAGGCAGCGACTTGGTGGAAAAGGTCAATGCAGCCCTGGCGAACATGCGTGCCGATGGGCGCTATGACGAAATCTACAGCAAGTGGTTTGGCAAGCCGTCCAGCTGATTGATGGCCTGAAACATGGATGGGCCTGGTCCCATCCTGCTGTCCCTGTTGTAGAGGTGATGAGTGTGGAAATAGATTGGTCCGTAATTTTTTCGTTTTTGCCAGAGCTTGCTGCCGGCGCTAAAACTACGCTGTATATCACAGTGGTTGGCCTTATCGGCGGCATGTTTCTGGGCGTGGTGGCCGGCCTGATGCGCGCCTATGGCGGCCGCTTTCTGAATGCCGTTGCCTTCGTCTATATCGAGGTGATTCGCGGTACGCCTATTGTTGTGCAGGTGATGTTTCTCTACTTTGCCCTGCCGGTTCTGGCCGATATCAGAATCGACCCTCTATCGGCGGCCATACTGGCCATCATTGTGAATGCCGGTGCCTACATTGCCGAAATTGTGCGAGGCGCACTGCTGTCCATCTCCAAAGGACTGACGGAAGCGGGCCTGGCCATGGGGCTGCCCTACTGGAAAGTGCTGCTCTACATTACCGGTCCGCTGGCTTTTCGCCGCCTGATTCCCCCCTTGGGTAACCAGTTCATTGTCAGCCTCAAGGATACGTCGCTGTTCATTGTGATCGGTGTGGGTGAACTTGCGAGAACGGGCCAGGAGATCATGGCATCCAACTTTCGCGCGGTGGAAATCTGGACCGCCGTTGCCGTGATCTACCTGCTGATGACCGGAACACTGACCCTTCTGCTGCGCATTATCGAGAAGAGGATGAGGATTCTATGAGCATTATTACGTTCAACAAGACCTCAAAGCATTTTGGTGCGCTGAAAGTTCTGGACCAGGTTGATTTGAGTATCGATGCCGGGGAGGTGGTTGTGCTGATCGGCCCATCGGGGTCCGGCAAATCGACGCTGCTGCGGTGTATCAATGGGCTGGAGCAAATTACCGACGGCGACTTGGTAGTGGATGGCATCAGTGTGAACTCAGGCGCCAAACAGCTGCGTGAGATTCGCCAGGAAGCGGGCATGGTGTTCCAGCAGTTCAACCTCTTCCCCCAGCTTACCGCACTGGAAAATGTGGCTTTTGGTCCGAAGAAAGTCAGAGGTGCAGATCGCCAGGAAGCCGACAGGGTTGCGATGGAACTGCTGAAAAAAGTCGGGCTTGAGGACAAGGCGAAGCATTTTCCTTCCGAGCTGTCAGGCGGTCAGCAGCAGCGTGTTGCCATCGCTCGAGCATTGGCGATCAAGCCCAAGGTGATGCTGTTTGATGAAGCTACCTCAGCACTGGACCCGGAGCTCAAGCAGGAGGTGCTGAACGTGATGCGCCAGCTGGCCGAGGAAGGGATGACCATGATTGTTGTGACGCATGAGATCGGGTTTGCCAAGCAGGTGGGGACACGGCTGATCTTTATGGAACACGGAAAGATTGCCGTTGACGGTGACCCTCGAGAGCTTATCGATAACCCTCCCAATGACCGTCTGAAGGATTTTCTGCAACATGTCTGAACAGATCAATGATGAGCTTGGCTGGCACCTAGTATCCGGCAGCCCCGAAGAGATTGGGCGTCAGCTGGGGCGCCTGGGCCGTGATGCCGTGCAGACGTTCCTGGTGCGGGATGCGCTCTGGGAAGAGGTGAATTCCGATGCTCACCAGCCGCGCCTTGCGGTGTTGGAGCACAGTGTTCGCACTCAATTTCCGGATATCTGGCAGGAGCTGGAAGGTCTGGCATATGGGTTGGAGCTGCCGTTGCAGCAGGTCTTTGCCTGGAACTGTCGAGGCGATCTGCTGGCGTCGGTGCCGGATGGGTGTACGACCGTGCAGCTGGCCGAGGAGGGGAGGCACACGATTGCCCATAACGAAGACGGCTTGCCGTTCTTCAAGGGTCACTGCTTCATTGCACAGGTGACTCCGAATAAGGGGCCCGGCTTTGCCTCGTTCTGCTATCCGGGTTCTATTCCGGGCCACACCTATGCCGTCACGGAAACGGGTCTGGTACAGGCGGTGAATAACTTACGGTTGCTGGGATGTGCACCAACACTGCCACGCATGGTGTTGGGGCGGGCGTTGATGAAAGTTCAGACGCTGGATGAAGCCCTTGTCTTGATTCAACAGCACTCTAACAGTGGCGGTTTTCACTTTACCCTGGCCCAGGCGGATGATCCGCGGCTGATCAGCGTTGAGTTTGGCAATGGGCAGCACTCGATTCGTGACATTGAGGCAGGGGCTGTGCATGCCAACCATGCCCTGCACCTGCAGTCGGGTATCCAGGCGCAGGCAACTACCGAATCTTCCCGCGATCGACAAATCAGGGGCGAACAGCTGTTGAGCCAGGGAACGAAGAACCCGCTGGATATATTGGGGGACACTTCCGGTGAGGGTCTGCCCATACACCGTGAATGCCCGGATGACCCTGATCGGGAGAACACCCTGTCCACTGCGGTGATAACAATTGCAAAGGAGACAATAAGCTGGACAATTTACGGCTCTGATCTGTCTGACCCACCCGTATTAAAAGGCACAGTGCCCGGCCATTCCTGATGACAACACCTGAAGCACCCACCAACATGCAAGAGTTGCGCGATCTGATGCTCGAGATCGCGCATGGACGTAGCCAGGTTCGCCTGGGCCCCAAGGCACGCAAGGCGATGCAGGAAATCCTGGAGATGGATCGCGATCCGGCTCTGCTTTCCATTACGTCGTTATCGGCCAAGCTGAAGGTCAACTCCTCCACCATCAGCCGCCTGGCGCGCAGCCTGGGGTATCCCAATTTCGGTGCCTTGCAACAGGTACTGCTGAGCAGCTCAACCCCAGCCCCGTTTTATTCCGACCATGCCCGTACCGCGCTCGACAGTGAGTTGCCCAGCCACCAGCTGGCGCATCAACTGTGTCGAGACAATCAGGACAACATCGGCTATTTGATGCAGCATTTTGACGGCGCCAGTTTTGACAAGGCGGTTGCGCTGATCAATGAGACTCAACGTGTGTCTGTGTATGGCATTCGCCAGTTTCATGCCATGGCCAGCTTTCTTGTCTATGGGTTGCGCATGATCCGGTCGGATGTGCATCTGCTGGGCAGCAGTGATCTGGGGGTGGCTGAAGCAATCGCATCACTGGACCCTCAGGATCTGCTCATTGTGACCAGTTGTGCGCCTTACTCCAGGGGCGTTATCGAGGTGGCACAGGTTGCACGGGAGAAGGGCATGCCTGTGCTTGCCATCACTGACGGGCTGGAGTCGCCGCTGGTTGAGCTCTCCAATGTCGCCCTGTTTGCACCCCATGAGAGCAGCTTCATTTCCAACTCGCTCACCAGTTTTATTCTGCTGGCCGAGTGTCTGATTAATGGCTGTGCAGCCGCTTCGCCTGAACGGTCTGAACAGGCCCTGGCTGAGCGGGATCGCATGATCCAGGCGTTTAATATCGAATGACAGGCCCATGGCTGTCTGTCACTGCCGCGCACCAGTCCGAGTGAGATGCTGCCCTTTGGAATGAATACCATCTTGCTATGGCAGTCCAGTTGTTCCTGAAGCATGATGGACATTCCCCCTGCCATATAAGGAACAATAAGAATGTGCTCAGCAGAAGCGCAGCAGGTCAGGCCGAGGCACATATTGCCCCTGCTGGTGATTGCCCAGTTTCTGGGTACGGTGAACTGGCTCGCCGGGAACGCAATCATGCCGGCACTGCAGACGGACTGGGGCTTGCCGGTATCGGCGGTAGCCAGTTTAACCAACTCGGTTCAAATCGGTTTTATTCTGGGGTGTCTGGTGTTTGCCTTGATTGCTTTGGCAGACCGGATATCGCCACGTCTTCTGTTTGTACTCTGCGCCTGGGGCAGTGCACTGTTGAGCGGTGCCCTTGTCCTCTTTGCCGATAGTCTGGATACCTTGCTGACCCTGCGTTTCTTCAGTGGTGTACTACTGGCCGGCATCTACCCCGTGGGTATGAAGCTGGCGGCGAGCTGGTTTCCACAGGGGCTGGGGCGGGCGCTTGGCTACCTGGTCGGGGCGCTGGTGCTTGGCAGCGCGGCGCCACATCTGATTTCCGGCATGCTGGGTAATAACTGGCAACAAGTCATACTGGCGGCCGGGGGCGCTTCGGTAATTGCGGGTGTGTTGATTCTTCTTGGTGTGCCGGATGGACCGGCGCTTTATCGTGGTACGCCCCTGCGCTGGCATGCACTGGTGCTGGCATTGCGTCACCGTCCCTGGCGGTTGGCGGCCAGTGGCTATTTTGGCCATATGTGGGAGCTGTACGCGGTTTGGGCGTTTGCACCGATCTGGTTGCAGGCTTGGAGTCAGCAGCAACAGGCGGATTTGAATATTGGCCTGCTCAGCTTTCTGATTCTGGGCTCGGGCTGCCTGGGCTGTATTGCGGGCGGTAATATTTCGCTTCGTACCGGCAGTGGGCCGGTGGCGAAAACCATGTTGATTCTGTCAGGGCTTTGTTGCCTGCTGTCTCCACTGGCGTTCCAGCTGCCATTCTGGCTGGTGATGCTGTTCTGGTTTGTGTGGGGCCTGAGCGTGTCGGCGGATTCGCCCCAGCTATCGAGCCTGTCGGCGCAGAATGCGCCTGTGGAGGTGATGGGCAGTGCGCTGACGCTGATGAACTGCCTGGGCTTTACGCTATCCGTGATCTCAGTGGCCCTGTTGAGCGCCATGATTGATGTGATGCCCGTGCATTGGCTGTCCTGGCTGCTGTTGCCAGGCCCCATTCTAGGCATTATCTGCCTGAACCGGCTACGCAGTCTGGAGCGTGAACACGCCCATTAAATAGCGGATTTCAAGGAAGGGGGGCCGTGGCTTTGTGAGCTTCGGTATCCCGGCGCATTTTTCGGTCGATAGCCCTGATTAGACTGCCAGGTCGGTTTTTACCTGTTCCGCTGGCTTCACGCCGCAGCCTTTCAGCACCAGTTGTGTCAGCTGGTGTGCGGCAATATCGAAATCCGTCTCCGACATTTCGGGCTTGCCACTCACCATGGCAATTTGCCAGTCGAAATCGGCGTAGGTCTGGGTTGAGGCCCAGATGGTGAACAGCAGGTGTTGCGGGTCCACCGGGTCCATCAATCCGGCATCAATCCATTCCTGAATCTTGTTGCAGCATGCCAGGGTCTGCTGCTTCATTCGTGCGGCGATCTCTTCCGGCAGATGGGGGGCGCCGTGCATGATTTCGCTGGAGAACACCTTGGACGCGTGGGGATAACGGCGGGATACATGCACCTTGGCATAAATATACTGTTCCAGTGCCGTGGCAGGATCCGCGTTGCCGTGCAGCGGCAGCTCAGCCTGGAAAATCAGGTCGATGACGTTCTCGATGACGCTGCGGTAGAGGTTTTCCTTGCTCTTGAAGTAGTAATAAATATTGGGCTTGGGCAGCCCGGCATGCCTGGCGATGTCGATGATTTTGGTGGCGGCATAGCCTTTTTCAGCAAAAATCTCACTGGCAGCCTGAATGATCAGGGACCGGTTGTGCTCACTAATTTTAGACATCGCCTCGACCGAATCCTTTTTTTGACTCCGGGGTTAAGTATTAAGTCAATGTTAGCACCGGGCTTGAAGACTCCTCAAGCCAAATGCGGAATATAAAAAAGCCCTGTCGAGACAGGGCCCGGAGAGGAGGGTGGAGACGGCCCTCAGTCGATTGAAGCACCGTTGGCGATCCAGCGGCCGAGCAGGTCGCGCTCCTCCTGGGTCATTTGGGTGACATTGCCCAGGGGCATTGCCTGAGTGGCGATTGACTGGGCATGGATGCGCGGCGATAGCAGCTTGATCTGCTCGGCGCTGTCAAAAGTGATGCCTGCCGGTGCACTGCTGAAACCGGCAAAGCTTGGACTGCTGGAGTGGCACACGGTGCAGCGCTGTTCAATCACCTGAGACACCTGATTAAAGCTGACCTCTTGTGTCGCGGCCCGGCTGTTGTTCTGAGGTGCCAGCACGAACGCCAGTGTCACCATACCAAGCGCAGCAGCCGGCAGTGCCCAGGCAAATTGCTGTGTTGCATGTCGGGTGTTGAAGTAGTGACGCACCAGCACGCTCAATGCGGACAGCGCAGCCAATACGGCCCAGTTGAACTCCGCACCAAAAGTGCTGGGGAAATGGTTGCTGATCATGATGAACAGCACCGGTAGTGTGAAATAGTTGTTATGGCGAGAGCGCAGCAACCCTTTGGCCGGCAGTGCCGGGTCTGGCTCACGGCCTTCTGCAACGGCCTTCAGCAGCGCGCGCTGTGCCGGCATGATGACGCGGAAGACATTGCCCACCATGATGGTGCCAATAATGGCCCCTACATGTATGAAAGCACCACGCCCGCTGAAAACCTGTGACAGCGCCCAGGCGGCAAAGACGAGCAGGGCAAAAATGACCAGACCCAGCAGCCCCGGCTTTTTGCCCAGCGCTGAGTCGCAAAGGAAGGTATAGGTGAACCAGCCGATCAGCAGGCTGCCCACACCTATGGCGATTGCTGCGGCAGAGCCTAGATCCGAGCCCGGCGCCACCAGATACAGTTGGGCATTGAGGTAGTACACCACTGTCAGCAAAGCGAAGCCGGAGAGGAAGGTCGCGTAGGCTTCCCACTTGAACCAGTGCAGTTTTTCCGGCATTTGGGCGGGGGCCAGCTTGTATTTCTCCAGGTGGTAAATACCGCCCCCATGAATGGCCCAGAGATCACCGGATAAGCCTTCACGTGGATTGCGTCGGTCCAAATGGTTTTCCAGCCAGTTGAAGTAGAAGGACGCGCCGATCCAGGCGACACCGGCAATCATATGTGCCCAGCGCACGGCCAGGTTCAGCCATTCTGTGATGTAGGGATCCATGTGTTCTCCTCAAACTGCAGTGGCACGATTACTCTGTCTGTGCCGGTTTTATTCTTGTTCTCAAGCGTCGTGTACCAGCTGTATCCGGGTGTTGTCGGCAAAGAAGTACTCGTCGCAGTTGTTGCCCTCGCCTTCGCGGTCGACCACCAGGAAGTCATCTTCCTCTACACAGGCCAACACCGGGTGATGCCAGACCCCCGGGTGGTAATTGACGCCCTGGGTACCGTCTGTAATGAAGGCACGGATGGCGCTGGGGTCGGGCTCGTCGCTGGCCGGGGCCACCAGTACCAGGAAAGGGTTTTGCTTGAGTGGCACAAAGGCCTGGCTGCCGAGCGGGTGACGCTCCAGCATTTTGACGTCCAGCGGCATCGGCAGGCGCTGGGCGCGAAAGATGCTGATGATGCCCCGGTCTTCAGGTGTGCCGAGCATCACTTCCGCCAGGCGGTGGTAACGTTGGGTCGACCCGTTATTGATCATGAAGTGATCACGGCCACGGGTTTCGATGACCTCGCCGAAGTCTCTGAAGGCTTCGGCGCTCAGGGGCTCCGGTCGAATGATCAACATGTCGGTTCCCCTCAGTCCGTAACCTTGCCGAACAGGCGCAAGCGACTGATGCCACCGTCCGGGAAAATGTTCAGGCGTACATGGGTAATGGGGCCGATAGCATTCAGTTCGCCACTGAACTCATGTTCCTGGTGCATCTCCAGTTTTTGCGCGGGCAGAAGTTCTTTCCAGAACAGGCTCTGTGTCTCAATCTGTTCGTCGGTACCGCCTTTCACATAAGCTGCCTGAATGGAGCAGCTGTCGGGGTAGTTGCCCTTGAAATGCAGGGTGTCGACGACCACACGATTGATCTCACCGGGGTGGCCCAAGGCAACAATCACCCAGTCGTTACCCGGAGTACGGCGTCGTGCGGTTTCCCAGCCGTCACCCATGTTGATGCCACGGCCCGGGTTGAGGATGTTGCCCATTTTACCGAAGTGCTCATCGTTACAGGCGAGGGCACGGCCGCCGTTGAGAGCTGCCGCCAGATCGATCTCTTCGTCAGCCAGGTGTTTCCAGTCCAGGTAGGGGGTGCCGTAAACACGCAGACGGGCAACGCCGCCATCCGGATAGATATTGAAGCGGATATGGGTCCAGGGACGCTGGTCGTCGATGGCATGCAGATGATGGCTGTCGCCCTTGAGACTGACGGCGCTCAGCAGCTCGGTCCATTCTGCATCGTCGGCCGGATCGCCTTCGGGGCAGTAGCAGGCTTCCAGTGAGGCAGATGGCGGGAAGTTACCGGTAAAGAAAGAGGTGTCGATATCGACACCGCTTATCACGCCGGGCACACCCAGGCGGATGATGGTGTAGTCGTAGCCTTCAAAGCGTTTGCGGCGGGATTCCCAGCCGTCCATCCACTTGCCGTTGTCGTCAAACACGCCTTCTTTCCATACGGGAGGCTCGGGCTGGAGCATGCGATCAACCGCTGCAAACCAGTCGTCGGTCACAAAGAGCGCTTTGGTGCCGAGTCGTGCATCAGCCAGGTTGAGATATTTTTCGAACGTCATATTGCTCATGGATGTTTACCTGATATTAGGTGTCCGGATGATGATGGCGTTGGCGCGGTTCAAATTTCATCCAGACGAAAACGGGCTATTTTGTTGATTTCCTCAAGGGCTCGGCTGAATTCCACCTCGGGCGTGTTGTGAATGCGTTCTTCAAACGCGCCGAGGATCTGGTGCCGGTTACTGCCTTTCACCGCCATGATGAAAGGAAAGCCAAATTTGTCCTTGTAGGCATTATTCAGTGCAGTAAAGCGGGAAAATTCGTCCGGGGTGCACTCACTGATGCCGGCACCGGCCTGTTCCGCTGTTGATGCCGCTGTCAGTTCACCCGCCACGGCAGCCTTGCCGGCCAGGTCAGGGTGGGCATTGATCAGATCCAGCTGTGACTGCCTGTCAGCATCAAGCAAAATACGGGCCATGCGCTGGTGTAAGGCTTCAACCCGGTCGAGGGTCGGGTCCATGCCCTGGTCGTAGGCCTGTTCAGCAATCCAGGCTGAATGCTCATAGATATCGGCGAACCGGGCGACAAAGGCGTCCCGCGTCATCTCGCTGGGCGTGCAGCTTTGGAAGACAGTGTCACTCATGCCGTCCCCTCAGCCTTGAAAGGATGATGTTCGTGCCAGTGTCGGGCGATATCGATTCGACGGCACAGCCAGACCTGTTCGTGGCTGCGTACGTATTCAATAAAGCGCGCCAGTGCTGCAATTCTGCCGGGACGGCCCGCCAGGCGGCAGTGCAGCCCGATGGATAGCATTTTGGGAGATTCCGCGCCTTCTTCGTACAGCGTATCGAAACTGTCTTTCAGGTACTGGTAGAACTGCTCGCCACTGTTAAAGCCCTGTGCGGTGGCAAAGCGCATGTCGTTCACATCCAGTGTGTAAGGGATGACCAGGTGCCCCTTGCCGTTATTGTTGACCCAGTAGGGCAGGTCATCATCGTAGGCGTCCGAGTCATACAGGAACCCGCCTTCCTCCATCACCAGGTCACGGGTGTTGGGGCCGGTACGGCCGGTGTACCATCCGAGCGGACGCTCGCCAGTGACTTTCTGGATGATGTCGATGGCACGCATCAAATGGTCGCGTTCTTCAGACTCATCCGTGTACTGGTAATCGATCCAGCGGTAGCCGTGGCTGCAAATCTCATGACCCGCTGCAACCATGGCCTGTGCTACTTCAGGATGGCGCTCAACAGCCATGGCAACTGCAAAGATGGTGAGTGGAATATCATGCTTCTTGAACAGCTTCAGCAGGCGCCAGACACCGGCACGACTGCCATATTCGTAGCAGGACTCCATACTCATATGGCGCACACCTGCCAGCGGTTGGGCACCGGGCATCTCGGACAGAAAGGCTTCCGATTCCTGATCACCGTGCAGAATGCAGCGTTCGCCGCCTTCTTCATAGTTCAGCACAAAGGAGACCGCGATGCGGGCCCGGTTAGGCCACTGAGCGTGCGGTGGTGTCTGACCATATCCGACCAGGTCGCGTGGGTAAGCTTGGTTCAAGGCTCTACTCCTCTATTGGGCACGGCGTGACGGCAGTTAAACGGCAATTAGTCATTAATAGTATGCATTGATTGTATACATTTTGATTTTTGCTTTGCAACAAAAAGTTGACCTAAAAGTTAGAAATGTACGCTGTTTTCAGTATTATGGTCTTGAATTGGGAGTTCTGGGCGAATCCAAGAGGGTGTTAAAGCGTTTGGAATAACCCTGAATGCTGTTTGTATACAATAATTGTGCTATCTGTTTCAGGGAGCTAAAGCCGCTTTAATTACGGCAATGCCTGGTTGCACAGAAGCAGGATAAGAGGGCTAGGAGCTGATGGGCTATCTGACAACACATGTCCTGGACGCGGCGCACGGCTGTCCAGGTGAGGGGATAAAGGTGTCATTGTTCCGGCTGCAAAACGATCAGAGCCGGGAACAGATACAACAGGTGCTGACCAATGCCGACGGTCGCTGTGACCAGCCGATTCTGGATGCCGAAGCATTTCGGAAAGGGACTTATGAGCTTGTGTTTGAAGTCGGAGAGTACTTCCGCAAACGGGGCGTAGAACTGCCAGAGCCGGCGTTTCTGGAGGAGGTTGTGCTGCGCTTTGGTATTGCTGATGAGGCCGAGCACTATCATGTGCCTCTGCTGGTTTCGCCCTACAGTTACTCGACCTATCGCGGTAGCTAGAGCCGGCACCAGATGCCCGCAAACTGAAAAGCCGCCGGGGTAAATGGCGGCTTTTCAGGTTTGTTGTGATGTGCGTTCCGGGATTACTTGATCAACACTACGCTGCCGATACCCACAAACAGGCCAGCGCTGGCGCGGTTGAAGTGTTCCAGGTTACGCCCCTTGCGTAATACGGGTTTGAGCAGGTGGGCGCTGCTGCCATAGGCCAGTTTGCACAGCAGATCGAGCAGGCACCAGCTCAGGCACATGACCATCAACTGTGGCAGCAGTGCGGCTTCAGGTGAGATGAACTGGGGCAGGAAGGCCACGAAGAACAGAATATCTTTGGGGTTGCTGATACCCAGGGTAAAGGCGCGCGCAAACAACCGGGAAGCAACAGGCTTCACCTGGGTTGTCGCGCTTTCATGTCCCGGCTGAGAGGCTTCACGCCAGGCACGGTAGCCCAGCCAGATCAGGTAGAGAGCACCGGCATAACGGATTGCGGTAAACAGCGTTTCCGATGCTGCCAGCAGAGCGCCGAGCCCCGTGGCTGATGCGGTCAGCAACAGCAGTGAAGCGATGGTGCCGCCCATAAAAGCTGGCAAGCTGCGCTTGATGCCGTAGTTAAGACTGTTGGTGACCATCAGCAACGAGAGTGGTCCCGGAATAAGGATCACCAGCAGTGATGCCAGACAAAACAGAGACCAGCTTTCAAAGCTCATATGCGGTTCTCACAGGGTGTCAGGGGTTGGCAAGGTCCGCGTCAACACGGCAAGGGCTGGTGTGGGCGCTTGAGTAACGAGCTTACGGACGTGTAGCACGACAGCCGGATATGTATGCTGTATCAATTGTGCTGTAAGTGATTATAAAATTGTATACAATTAAATCAATCATAAATGCAGAATCTCAGTGGCGGCCAGGCCGGCACTGATAACGACTGTATGAGTTGTGGCGAATGGCAAAAGGAAAACTGACCCGATGAAGGGCGAAAAGAAAACCCAGGATGACCGGGTATATGAGCATATCTTTGATGCAATTCTGGAGCAGCGGCTGGCGCCGGGCACCAAGCTGAATGAAGAGTCGCTGGGTGAGATTTTTGGTGTCAGTCGTACCATCATTCGCCGAGCTCTGGCGCGGCTGGGCCATGAGCAGGTTGTGGTGATAAGACCCAACCGTGGGGCTGTGGTTGCCAGCCCCAGTATTGAAGAAGCGCGCCAGATTGTATTTGCACGCAGGATAGTGGAAAAAGCGGTTACAGAGCTGGTGTGCGAGCGTGCAGAGGCGGAGCAGGTTGAACAGCTGAAGCAGATGGTACGTGACGAACAGGCCTGTTTTGATCGCGGCGATCAGGGTGCGGGGCTGCGCCTGTCCGGCGAGTTTCACCTGCGACTGGCGGAAATGGCCAAAAACCCGCCCCTGCTGAGCTTTCAGCGAAGCCTGGTCTCGCTCTGCTCTCTGATCATTGCCCAGTATGAAAAAAGCGAAGCCAAGTCACACTGCTCTTACGATGAGCATTTTGAACTCATTGATGCCTTTGCCCAGCGAGACAAGGACAAGGCAGTGGCGTTGATGATGCACCATCTGGATCATATCGAGCACAAGCTGGATCTGGGTGACGAAACCGATAGCCATGACTTGAAAGCGATCTTTTCCAACGTGATCGGCCACAAATAAGGGCTGCTCAGGCATATTGGGGCTCATTCAGGTACGACTGTGAGCCCTTTCTCCCATCACAAAGGTTGCCTTCACGGCGCGATCATCCCCTAGTGTCATCAGCACGAACAGGCGCTCCTCCAGGCTCTGTGCCTGCTGCATGCGAAATGCCAGCAGCGGGGTTGCCGCGTAATCCAGCACCACAAAATCCGCTTCACTGCCCGGCTCCAGGGTGCCGATCTGCTGGTCCAGTTCCAGCGCACGGGCGCCGCCCAGAGTCGCGAGGTAGAAGGATTTGAACGGATGCAGTGGCTGGTGCTGCAGCTGCATCACCTTGTAGGCCTCGTTCAATGTCTGCAGCATGGAAAAGCTGGTACCGGCACCAACGTCCGTTCCCATACCTACACATACGCCCTCATGTTCGGCGCGTGTCAGGTTAAACACTCCGCTGCCCAGAAACAGGTTGGATGTGGGGCAGAAGGCGATGGCCGAACGGGTCTCGGCCAGGCGCTTCCACTCGTCATCACAGAGGTGAAGGCCGTGGGCAAACACCGAGCGCTTGCCCAGCAGTCCATGGTGATCATACACGTCCAGATAGCCGCCCTGGTCGGGGAAGAGGGTTTTTACCCACTCGATCTCGCGGGTGTTTTCTGCCAGATGGGTTTGCAGGTAAAGGCCTTCATATTCACTTAGTAATTGTCCAGCCCTGGCCAGTTGTTCATGGCTGCATGCAGGGGCAAAGCGCGGCGTGACGGCATAATGGAGTCGTCCCTTGCCGTGCCAGCGCTCAATCAATGCCTTGCTGTCCTGGTAGCCCTGTTCCGGTGTGTCTGTAAGCGTCGAGGGTGCATTGCGATCCATCAGCACCTTACCGGCAATCATGCGCAAGTTGAGTGTTGCTGCCTTGTTGAAAAAGGCATCGACCGATTCAGGGTGAACGGTGCCGAATACCATCGCGGTGGTGGTGCCGTTGCGTAGCAGCTCGCCGAGAAATACATCAGCAACCTGATCAGCATGCTCTCGGCTGGCAAAGGCCTGCTCGGCCGGGAAAGTATGGTTTTCCAGCCAGTCCAACAGCTGGTTGCCGTAGGCCCCCAGAATCCCGGTTTGTGGGTAATGGATATGGGTATCGATAAACCCGGGTGTAATCAGTGCATCCTTGAAGTGATGCACGGGAATGTCAGCTGCCAGTGTCGGTAATAGCTCGTTGGCCGGGCCAATGGCGAGGATGCGACCATTCTCAACCACCAACAAACCATCTTCAAAATAGCGGCAGCTGTGCTCCAGCCCGACTTCGGCAGGGTCTCCCAGGCTGTCCAGCAGGCTGGCGCGGTACGCGATGGTTGATGCTGTCATCCATTCAGCCTCTGAGGCAGTGATTCAAGAAGCGGCTCAGATGGCCAGCCGCTCGACGGTGGCGGTCGGCAGAGGTGGCTGCTGTTTCGTACCGAAGGCTGCGTTGTACTGGGCGATCACTTCGCCAGCGACAGACACGGCTATTTCTGCCGGTAATTTCCCTTTTACCTCCGGGATGCCCATGGGGCAAGTCATACGTTCCAGCAGTTGGGCGTCGAAGCCTTTTGCCTTGAGTCGATGCTCGAACTTCTTGCGCTTGGTGTTGGAACCGATCAAGCCGAAATAGGTGAAGTCATTGCGCCGTAAAATCGCTTCGGTCAGCTCCTGATCCAGCTGATGGTTGTGTGTCATGACGATAAAATAGCTGTTGGCAGCCTGTGCTTCGATCTCATCCACGGGAAATTCGTTGACGACCTTTTCAACCCCGTCCGGAATGTTGTCCGGAAACTCATCTTCCCGGGAGTCGATCCAGCGAATACGACAGGGCAGGGTCGACAGAATGGAGACCAGCGCCCGGCCCACATGACCGGCACCAAAGAGTGCGATCTGTACGATATCCGTGTTGAGTGGCTCAAACAGCAATGTGGTTGCGCCACCACAGCATTGGCCCAGGCTCGCCCCCAGGGAAAAACGCTCCAGTCTGGGCTGGGTGTGGCGCTCTTCCAGCATGGCGCGGGCGATCTTGATCGACTTGTGCTCCAGATGGCCGCCACCGATGGTATCGAAGCGCTCGCTGGCGCTGACCAGCATCTTGGCCCCTGCGTTGCGTGGCGTTGAGCCGCGCTCATCTACAACGGTGATCATCACCGCCGGGGTTGCGTCGGCTTCCAGCTGGCTCAGACCCTTGATCCATTCGGTGCTCATGGTCGTGCTCCTCTTGTACTCAGACAGGCTCAGCAACAGCGTCAGGTTGAGGCTGCCCCTGTTTGAGTTGCTCCATGTCGCGGATCGCCCAGAGCACACGCTCGGGGGTGGCTGGGGCATCCAGTTTGGGGCTGGCCTTGTAGTCCGCCACACTGGCGATGGCATCCTTGATGGCACAGAACACCGAAATACCCAGCATGAAGGGCGGCTCACCCACAGCTTTGGAGTGGTACACCGTATCCTCGGGATTCTTGCGGTTCTCAACCAGACGAACGCGGAAGTCGATGGGGGTATCGGTAATGGCCGGTACCTTGTAGCTGGCTGGGCCGGTGGTCAGCAGGCGGCCTTCCTCGTTCCAGACCAGTTCTTCAGAGGTGAGCCAGCCGGCCCCCTGCACAAAGGCACCTTCGATCTGGCCAATATCGATCGCCGGATTCAGGGACTCGCCCACGTCATGCAGGATATCGGCGCGCAGGATCTTGTATTCTCCGGTCAGGGTATCCACCACCACTTCGCTGCAGGCCAGACCATAGGAAAAGTAGTAGAAAGGGCGTCCGCGTGCGGTTTCATAGTCGTAGTAGATTTTGGGTGTTTTATAGAAGCCCGTGCTGGACAGGGATACTTGGTTGAAATAGGCCTGCTGGATCAACTCGGGGAACGGCATGATCTGATCGCGCACAATCACATGATTATTGCGGAAGCTGACATCTTCTTCACTGACATTGTAGTGGCGTGCAGCAAAATCGATCAGGCGCTGTTTGATGGTGCGGGCTGCGTTCTGTGCGGCCTTGCCGTTCAAGTCCGTACCCGATGAAGCAGCCGTGGGCGAGCTGTTGGGCACCTTATCGGTGTTGGTCGCCGTGACATGGATGTGCTCTATGTCCACCTCGAATTCCTGCGCCACAATCTGTGCCACTTTGGTGTTCAGCCCCTGGCCCATCTCGGTACCACCATGGTTCAGGTGAATGCTGCCATCAGTATAGATGTGGACCAGCGCACCCGCCTGGTTGAGGAAGGTGTGGGTAAAGGAGATACCGAACTTTACGGGTGTCAGGGCCAGGCCTTTTTTGAGGATGGGGCTGTTGGCGTTGTAGTCGCGAATGGCTTCGCGACGGGCCTGGTAGTCACAGCTTTGTTCCAGGTCTGCGATCATCTCCACCAGCAGTTGATGGTCTTCAATGGTCTGGAAATAGTGGGTTGTGTCGCGGCCATCCGGGCCGTAAAGGTTATGCTTGCGCACATCCAGCGGGTCCTTGCCCAGACGGCGCGCAATCTCATCCATGATAATCTCTGGCATCAGCATGCCTTGTGGGCCGCCAAAGCCGCGATAGGCGGTGTGGGAGACCAGATTGGTCTTGCAGCGATAGCCGGTGATGGTGGCATCGCCCAGGTAATAGCTGTTGTCGCTGTGGAACAGGGCGCGGTCAATGATGGAGTTGGACAGGTCCGGTGAGTAGCCGCAGTTGCCTGCCAGTTTCATCTCGCAGCCGGTGATGCGCCCCTCGTCGTCAAAGCCAACGTCATACTGGTTAAAAAAGGGGTGGCGTTTGCCGGTCATCACCATATCTTCCATGCGCGGCAGGCGCATTTTAGTGGGGCGACGGGTCAGGTGGGCAATCACTGCAGCGATACAGGCAGGGCCTGCTGCCTGGGTTTCCTTGCCGCCAAAGCCACCGCCCATGCGGCGCATATCAACCTGAATTTTGTTGTAAGGAACGCCCAGTACCCTGGCGACCACCTTCTGCACGCCGGTCGGGTTCTGACTGGAGGTGTACACGATCATGCCGCCGTCTTCGGTGGGCATGACCGATGAAATATGGGTCTCCAGATAGAAGTGCTCCTGGCCGCCGATATGAACGCTGTCGCTGATACGGTTTTTCGCGGCTGCCAGGGCAGCCGCTGAATCTCCACGTTTCTGAGTGTGCGGCGCACTGACATAGTGTTCCTGCTCCAGTGCCTGTTCAACGGACAGAACAGGCTCCAGTTCCTCATACTCGATGACAGCGGCCATGGCCGCCTTGCGTGCCGTTTCCAGGTCAGCAGCGGCTACGGCGACAATAGGCTGGCCGTAAAACTCCACTATACCGTTGGCCAGCATGGGGTCGCCGGGCATGACCGGACCTATATCCAGGTCGCCCGGTACATCGGCTGCGGTGATGGCGATGGCGACGCCCGGGAAGGCATAACAGGGACTCACATCCACCTTGGTGAGGCGGGCATGCGCCCTTTCCGACAGGCGCGCATACACATGTAACTGGTTATGAAATTCGGTGCGGTCATCGATATAGACGGCCTCGCCACAGACCTGCTTAGCAGCGCTTTCATGTTTAACGCTGCGGCCGACACCGGTGACCAGGTCCTGTTTTACCCGCTCCAGCATTTCTGCATGGCTGGGTGTGTTGTTCTGAGCATTAGACATAAGCGGTCACCCGTGTTTCGACTTCTGGCGATTCAAGTTCAATAAAGTAGCGGGTCAGCAGGTTGGCGGCGGTCAGCTGGCGGTATTCGCTGGATGCGCGAACATCGGAAATAGGTGTGAAGTCCTGTGCCAGGGCGGCTTTGGCCTGTTCAATCGTTGCAAGGTTCCAAGGGGCTCCTGTCAGCACCTGTTCACAGGCGCTGGCACGTTTGGGTATGGCCGCCATGCCGCCATACGCCACGCGGGCAGAGGCGATCTTGCCGTCACGGATCTCCAGGTTGAAGCAGCCCAGCACGGCGGAGATATCGTCATCGATGCGTTTGGATAGCTTGTAGCAGCGGAAGGTCCCGTTATCAGCCGCTCTGGGCAATAGAACCTTCTCAATGAACTCGCCGGGCTGCTGGGCGGTGACCTTATAGTCGATGAAGTAATCCTCAAGGTTCAGTGTGCGTGTCTGCTCACCCTTGCGCAGCACTACCTGGGCGCCCAGCGCGATCAGGGCGGGCGGTGAGTCGCCAATCGGTGAGGCGTTGCCAATGTTTCCACCCAAGGTGCCCTGGTTGCGTACCTGCAGGGATGCAAAACGATGCAGCAGGGCGCCCAGGTCCGGGTACTCACCGGCCAGCACCTGATAGCAGTCGGTCAGTGGGGCGGCTGCGCCCAGCTCGATATATTCATCCTGCACTTGGATCTGCTTCAGCGCATCAATATGTCCGAGGTGAATCAGTGTCGGCAGCGGACGATGCAACTGCGTGACCTCAAGTGCCAGGTCGGTGCCGCCAGCAACAAGGCGAGCCTCCGGGTGCTGTTCCAGCAAGGTGCAGAGTTCCGCGATAGATGTCGGATTAAAGGCGGTGTTCGTGCCATCGCTTAGTTCCGTCTGTGCTTCTGGCTGGATTTCACGCAAGCGCATGACTGTCTGGCCTTGCTCCAGCTCGAAACTATCCGGTGCCGCATCTGCGTACATCTGCTCTGCTGCTTCAACGATAGGGCGATAGCCGGTGCAGCGGCACAGGTTGCCGGCCAGAGCTTCGTGGATCTCGTCCTTGCCCGGTGCGCCGACATTTTTGCCCAGTGCAAACATGGACATCACGATGCCTGGCGTACAAAAACCGCACTGGCTGCCGTGACAGTCCACCATGGCTTGCTGAGTGGCATGCAGGCGGCTGCCCTGTTTGAGATCTTCCACCGTGATCAGCTGCTTGCCGTTCAGGGCCGAGACAAACGTCAGGCAGGAGTTGATGCTGGTATAGCGCATGCGATCGCCATCAAGCTCACCCAGAACAACCGTACAGGCACCGCAATCGCCTGACCCGCAGCCCTCTTTGGTGCCTGTTTTACGGGCACGGGTGCGCAGGTAATTCAGCACTGTCATGTTGGGGTCCAGTTGCTCTTCAACCCGAAGTTCTTTGTTGAGTAGGAACCTGATCAAGGAGAGTCTCCTTTGCTTGGAAGTGTGGCGAGCGTCATGGCGTTCGCTGTATTAACCTTGATTAAAGTAAAACCTGACTTTAGAGTCAACTATAAATCTGACTTTTAAGTCAGGTTTTGGTTCAAGGCTATTCAGCCCCGGAATCCGTGAGCCTTATAGAGGCTTGAAGGCACTTTTTTGGTGCGCTTGGATCTTATTGGTGCGGTATGAAGCACCAGGCAGGTGCCTGATGACTTGTCCGTCAGGTATGGGTGTATGGCCGGGTTTTTGCATAATCCTGCACAGCTTTGCCCTATCGACCCGACTGCGTCGGGCGTGGGCAAACAGACTAACGGGCGGTTTTTTCTTCGGGGAGAACCGTCGAATACATAGACACGGTAAGTAGAAGCGGTCAGGGGTTGCCCGGGACATTGCTTAGCGGTTGGTTAAGGAGTTTTTGGATGCGGTATTTAATCCGAAACGCTGAGGCAATCCTGGCTCAGGGTATATCATCTTCCGCCACTGATCTGCGTATCGCAGACGGCATCATCACTGAAATCGGGCAGGGTTTGCTGCCGCAAGAGGGGGAGCAGCAGGTCGATGCCAGTCGATCGGTTATCTATCCTGGTTTCATCAACACCCACCACCACCTGGCGCAGTCGGCGCTCAAGGGCATCCCGGCGGGTATCAACCAAGGACTGGGTGAGTGGCTGGCTTCGGTGCCTTACCGGTTCTGGCCCCATATTGACCCTGAACTCATGCTGGCCGCTGCCAAAATGGGGCTGGCCGAACAGTTACGCTCGGGCGCAACGACCTGTGCCGATCACCATTACCTGTACCATTTGAACTCCTCCATGGAGATGGAAGACGTACTCTGGCAGGCGGCTGATGAATTGGGTATGCGCCTGGTGCTCTGCCGTGGCGGTGCCACGGTGCAGGGGTCACACAAGGGCCTGGCCAAGGCCGGTGTGAAACCGGAAACTCTGGAGCTGATGCTGCAGCGGCTGGAGCAGACCCGCTCTCGTTATCATCAGGCTGAAAGCAACGCCATGCGTCGTCTGGTGGTATCGCCGACCAGTCTGGTTCACTCGATTACCGCTGAGGACCTCAAGCAGGTGGCGGCCTATGCACGTTCGCATGACTTGAAGCTGCACTCACACCTGCTGGAAGTCGGTTTTGATGAGCAACAGGCGCAGGCGCTGCACGGTTGTACGGCGGTAGAATATGCCCAGCGCTGTGACTGGCTGGGCGAGGATGTCTGGTTTGCACATCTGGTGCAGGCCACCGAGCAGGATATCCAGCTGCTGAGCGAAACCGGTACCGGCATCGCGCATTGCCCGACTTCCAACTGTCGTCTCGGCAGCGGCATTGCACCGGTTGTGGCCATGGAAAAAGCCGGTATGCCGGTAACGCTGGGCGTAGACGGCTCTGCATCAGCCGAGTCCGGTTCGGTGTTGCAGGAAGCCAATCTGGCATGGTTGATCCATCGCACCCAGCAGGGCCCGGATGCCACCCGCCTGGAAACCGTGCTGGAGTGGGCCAGCGACAATGCGGCCAAAATGCTGGGGCTGGATGCGCTGGGGGCACTGGCCGTAGGCAAGGCGGCGGACCTGGTGATCTATGATCTGAATGACTACCGCTTTGCCGGCGTACATGATCGTCAGTGGGCACCGTTGATGTGCGGTGAACCCATGCGGATTAAAGCCAGCTTCGTGAATGGCCGTCAGGTTGTAGAGGGGGGAGAAGTATCAGGCCTTGATACTGAGGCGCTGCAGCAGGATGTTATCGAAGGCATTCAACGCCTGTATAAAAAGGTCGACGCCTGAACGAAAAAGAGCCCGCATTGCGGGCTCACCTGCAGCGGACAAACGTTAGCTCGTTTCAGTGATCGCCAGTGATTACTGGTAATGATAACGGCAGGCGGCAAGCACCAGAGTATCGTCTTCAACTGTGTATACCAGGCGGTGCTCCCGGTCGATCCGGCGAGACCAGAAACCTGCCAACTCTCCTTTCAACGGTTCGGGCTTGCCAATACCTTCGAAGGGCGTGCGTCGGGCGTTTTTGATCAGCTCATTAATGCGCTTTAGCGTTTGCTTGTCAGTCTTCTGCCAGAACAGATAGTCCTCCCAAGCATTATCATCAAATTTCAGTGATAGCGTGTTATTCGGGTTCATCCTCGATCAGGTCTCGTGTCTTGGCCTGACCTGCCTTGATGCGGGCAACCGACTCCATAAGGCGTGTCGCATTTGCGGGGCTGTTGAGCAGGTAGAGGGTTTCCATAATGCTGTCGTAGTCGGTCTTGGACAGCACCACAACAGACTCCCCTTTCTGTCGGGTTACAACAGCGGGTTCATGTGAATCACATACGCCATCCATGACCGCCTTAAAGCTGGCGCGGGCATCGCTGTATGAAATTACGTTCATGGTCACTTTCGGCTCTGGTTTAAGTGTATTGGGTCTTTCAGTGTCTAATCACTATCTCAATACGTCAATAATAAGTACAAATTTTTGTACAATCAACCTGTGTTTGCCTGAATAGCGTCGAGCTTTCAGTTGGGATATGGGCCCATTAAACATGGCTGCTGCGCGATGGCGGGGACAGCGGCACAAAAAGAGCCCGCAGTGCGGGCTCTTTCAAATACCTTTTGGGATGCAGTTTAAGTGCTGCTTTTTTCCGTGTAGTTGGCGTTCATACGCATGTTGAGATACTCGGCTGCTGTCATGGCCGGGTAGCGTTTGTTGGGGCCTTCGATCACCACATCGCGGTTGGCCTGGCAGAAAAAGGCCATGCTGTAGCGGTGGCCCATGTACTCGCCTGCACGGGGCATGCGTACGCGGTGCAGGGTAGATTTGAGCTGGTCGTCGCTCCAGCGCATCAGCATGTCACCGATGTTGCAGGTGATGATGCCATCCACGGCGGGCACGCTGTGCCAGGTCAAAGTATCCGAAGCATCCTTGCCGGCGCTGGCCTGAAGGCCGCCCTGTCCGGTTTTCTGGAATACCATGGTAAGGCAGTCAAAGTCGGTATGGGCACCGGCACGCCAGGGCTCGCCTTCCAGCTGTTTCGGGTCCTTGATTGCCAGATAATGCAGCAGGCGCAGAGTGGACTGGTACTGTTCACTGTCCTGATCATGTGCCTTGGCGAAGAAGTCACGTTCAAAGCCCAGGCGGTCGGCGAAGCAGCTTAATACTTTCATGCCCAGCTCCCAGCAGCGACGCTCGAACGCCAGCATCTCGCCCTTGAAGGCGGGCAGCTCCCGGTTCGGCCAGAGGTCGGTCATGTTGGGGCGAGTAATCTGGTACGACTCCTTCTGGTCAGCCGTGCCGGTGGAGGGGCGTACCTGGGCCTTGTACTCCCAGCCCGCATTGGTGCCTTCCTTCAGCGGATACTGAGCCTTTTGGTCTGTTTCCAGGCCGAAGAACTTATCGGCATTGCCGAAGGCGTGGTTGATTTCATCAACGCTGAGGCCATGGTTGCTGAGCTGAAAGAAGCCTACTTCGGTAGCAGCATGCCACAGCTGTTCTGTGATCGCTTCGCGGCGCTCGTCAAAGTTGCTCAGGTCGATCAGGGGGATAGCGCTGCCTTCAACTTCGCTCTCGCTGCTGCGTTGGCCGAGGCTGCGCTCCAGGTTCAGTTCATCCAGTGGGTAGTGAGTGGTTGATGTATTCATGGTTGAAGCTCCATTGTCTTGCCTTGATGCGGCGGTTGGTTGGAGCAATGCCTGGTATATCTGCCATGCCGCTTCTACTCCGTTAGGGTGTACAAAAATAGATCAGGTCAATCTCAGTCTCTTTCTTCTTTCGGAAGACTCCAGGCGAAGAACACCTTCTGAATCCAGGTGACGGTGCGGAACAGGATCAGGCTGGCTGCGGACAGGAACAGCAGGGCAGCAAAGGCCTGAGGAATTTCAAAGAAGGAGGTGGAGTACTGAATGAAGTAACCCAGCCCTTTTTCGGCGGCCACGAACTCGGCCACAACCGCGCCGATGATGGCCAGGGTGATGGCGACCTTCATGCCGCTGAACAGGTGCGGAATCGCATAAGGCAGGCGGATCTGCCAGATCTCGCGGCTCGGCGGCACACGCAGACTGCGTGAAAGCTCTACCAGCTCGGAGGGCGTCGACAGCATGCCGGTGGTGGCCGCGACGACCAGCGGGAAGAAGGTGATCAGGCAGGTGATAGCCAGACGTGGCGCCTCGCCGGTGCCCAGAATAACGATCAGCAGCGGGGCGATCGCAACCACAGGTGTTGACTGAATAATGATCAGCAGTGGGTAGAGGGTTTTGGTCAGGTATCGTGAGCGCACCATGGCAATGGCCAGGGGAATACTGATCAGCAGAGACAGCATGAAGCCAATCAGTGCGACACGCAGCGTTGCCCAGAGGTGACCCGCCCAGAGAGCGACATCCACGCGGGCGAAGGCTTCCAGGATGGTAGTGGGTCGTGGCAGTACATAGTCGGGAACACCCAACAGGCGGCAGCTAAGCTCCCACAAAGGGATCAAGGATGCCAGGGTCGCGATGGGCAACCAGCGCTGCAGAATCTGGTGTTTTGTACTCATAGAAACACTCATGCAATTTTCGCCTCCTCACGATGGTAGATGTGCTGGCGAATTTGATCGGTGTACTCGTTGAATTTGGGATGGCGGATGGTCTGAGACGAGCGTGGGCGTGGCAGCTCCACATTGATCTCTTCCACCAGCGTTCCCGGTCGGGGGCTCATGATCAGAACACGGTCCGACAGCAGTACGGCTTCAGAAATGGAGTGAGTAATGAACAGAACGGTCTTGGGACGTTCATTCCAGATCTGCAGTAACTCAAAGCCCATCTCTTCACGGGTCAGTGCATCCAGTGCGGAAAAGGGCTCATCCATGATCAGGATTTCAGGATCCATCAACAGGGCACGGGCAATCCCGACGCGCTGCTGCATGCCGCCAGACAGTTCCTCTGGCATGCACTCGGCAAAATCCTTCAGGCCGACGCTCTTTATCAACTCTTCGGCGCGCTCATATTCCTGGCGGGATACGCGGCCACGCTTGTGACGGCTGGGGAAGACTACATTCTCACGAATGTTGAGCCAGGGCAGCAGCGTGGGCTTCTGGAACACGATGCCGATCTCGTCACGTGGCTCGGTGATGCGGTGGCCGAAAATCTCGACACCCCCGGACGTTGGTATCAGCAAACCGGACAGCAAGCGCAGCAGGGTGGATTTGCCGCAGCCGGAGGGTCCCACGACTGCGACAAACTCATGCTTGGCGATGTCAAAATTGACATCGCTCAGCGCTTTGACCGATTTGTCCTTGTCAGCTCCGTACTCGTGACTGACGTTTTTAAAGGAAACAAACGGTCTCATGGTTTATTCACCTCCGATGAACTGGCGGGTGATGACGGTTTCAGGATCGAGTGCATTCACATCGATATCCTGGGACTTGGCGGTAAAGGCCCAGGTTTCAGCCAGACGTTTGCTGTTCAAGGAGCCCAGGCCATAGGCGGTAGTGGCATCGTTATAAACCAGGCCGTGGATGGATTCGATGGTGGTTTTGGCGACCTCAACATCCACTTCGGGCACGGCGCTGTTGATGATCTCGGCGCTTTCCTGAGGGTTGGCGTAGACGTATTCAATGGATTTCTTGAATG
This sequence comes from Marinobacterium stanieri, assembly GCF_900155945.1. Lineage (GTDB taxonomy): Bacteria > Pseudomonadota > Gammaproteobacteria > Pseudomonadales > Balneatricaceae > Marinobacterium > Marinobacterium stanieri. The sequence goes on along the minus strand of NZ_FTMN01000001.1, from coordinate 671,469 downwards.
CCTTGATGAAACGTTCGGCCAGCTCCGGGTTTTCTTCCAGCCACTCATTATTGGCGATCATGGAGGAGGAGTAGATAGACATGCCGGCATCGTGCCAGGGCAGAACGGTCAGCTCTACGCCTGCTTTCTTGGCCTGGGACTGGTATTTCTGTGAGTCGGTCACCCAGGAGGTAACGGCGTCTGCGCTGTCGTTGATCAGCATGGGAGCCAGGGCACCCGGGTCCGCTTTCACCACGGTAACATCAGCGGCATCAACCTCGTTCAGCTCCAGCACAATCGGAAAGAAGGCGTTGGATGAGGTAAACGGGGAGGTAACAACCTTCTTGCCTTTCAGGTCAGCAATGGTTTTGATGCTGCCATCCTTTTTCACGAAGGTGGCATAGGGCGCATCACTGAAGATGCTCATCACGGCGGTGACCGGTACGTCCTGACGGGCCTTGGCCGCCAGCAGTGCAGTGATATCCGCCTGACCAATTTCAGCGTTGCCGGTGGCGACCTTGGTAATGGCATCGGTAGAGCCTCGGCCAGAGGCAATCTTCACTTCAATGTCCTGCTCGGCAAAGAACCCTTTGTTCACGCCGACATAGACGGGGGCCTTATCGCCGCCCGGCAGCCAGTCCATCTGATAGGTCACCTGGTCAGCGGCCAGTGCATAAGTTGAACTAAGGCCAAGAATAGTAGCGGCGACCAGTTTTTTGTAAGTCTTGTTGGGCTTCATCATTATTCTCCACGCATTCGTTATCCCACCAGGGGGTTCACGGCAATCGGGATTCAGAAACGCTTTGAGGAAACAGCAGGGAGGGGAAGTGGGCTGATCATTTCACTGTCAATCCGGTCCCCGCCCTCTAAAAGCGTTGAACTGAATCACACAGTGAGCAATGACCTGGCCTAAGCAATACTTAGGGCCTGACAGCTTCTACTCAACGTATGCTCGTCGATAAGTGATAAAGCAACCGGTGTGCCAACTTTGGAAAACCACCCTGTAGTAACAGGAAACGATCAATTGCAGCGATTAAAAGCTGACTCTTGGGTTAGTTTCTGTTCGCTGGTGGTGCGGGATGGGTGTTTTTGCACTCTTTTGAGGCATGGTTTTCAGGTCAGAGCGTCCGTGCTCTGACGAACAAAATTATGAAGAAGGCGCCTGAGCCCAGGAGGGTGGGCGGTGGTAGCGTCCAACAACGGAGGCCATGGACAGAAACGCGGCCAAAGAGAAGATGACCTGCAGGGGCTCGAACAGCCAAAATGCGGCCAGCACAATCAGGATGTCGGCGGCCAGAGTGGTTTTGCTGGCGTGAATGTCGAAGCGTCGTTCCAGGTAGATCGACAGAATGTTCAGGCCGCCCAGTGATGCCTGATGGCGGAACAGGATAATCAGGCCAAAACCGACAAGCATCCCTCCGACAATGGCAGCCAGCAAGGGTTCGCTGATGCTGAAGTCAAACCAGCGCCGCATCAGCTCTGACAGCAGGGTCAGCGTTGAGACTGCAGCGAAGGTACGCAGAGTAAAGTGCCAGCCCATACAGCGCAGCGACAGAATATAGAAGGGCAGGTTAAGCAGGAAAAACAGCTGCGCAAAGCTCAGTCCGGTCAGTTGCTGTAACAACAATCCCATACCGGCAGTACCGCTGATCAATAGACCAGAGGTATCGAGCAAATGAATGCCCAGAGCAACCAGAAGGCAGCCTTCCAGAATGGATAGCCAACGGTGTGTATACGTCATGATGACGACTCCCTCCGCTTGTGGCGGATCTAATTGAAGCCATGAAGTAATGCAGGATCTTGTGGATCCCGCTTATACGATCTGCAAACACGGGTAAGTGTCGAAATCGCACGGGAGTGTATTGCAAAATCTGTACCGCGAAAAGTGGGTAAGGAGGCCGTCAGTGGCTATCAAGGAAGCAAGTGCGAGCAGTAAAGCGAACGCTAGCTGTCGTTTTATGACTTTCTTTGTCTTTGGAAGGCTTTGGCAGGACAGGCGAAATAAGGGGAAGGGGGTGGTAAAGGCCTCGGGAGCGAGGCCTTTGACAGACGATGAGTTCAGGCTTTGCCGAACTTAGCTGTTTTCCCAGCCAGCCGGTGCAACGTGGCCAAACTCGGGGCTCAATTCTTTGAAGCCGTTGTCACTTTTGGCGTTTACATTGTCGGATGAATCACCTGACGTCCAGGTGTTCCAGGTATTCCAGGCAACATGGCCAAACTCGGAAGAGCGGGTTTCCGGGTGGGCAATCAGTGCCTCTTCCTGAGTAATATCATTATCGGATTCAACTACGGTAGAAACAGAGTTTTCCCACCAGTTCCAGGCAGAGTTGCCGTATTCAGGTGACTCGATGGATGAGCCAAATGCCTGGGCGCTGGACAAAGAAGCCGCAGCAATAGTGAAAGCCAGAACTTTACCTTTCAGACCGTTTGAGTTGCTTTTAAACATAATATATAGCCTCGTAACATTTCGGAATTAATAGCAATGGCAATAGTTTTTATTGTGAGGCCATTTAGTGAAGTAGAACTATTCTCTAAATAGTGGCGAGGATTCTATCAATGGTCTGGCTTGCAACTGTAGGTGGTAGCTGCTTGAAATAGCTTCAACCAAAAGTTTAAACAAAATCAGGGAACTTTTTCAGTTTGTGATCTGAAGGTCTGCGTAAATGCCGGATTTATGGCTGATTTTTGTACAGACCTGCATTGAAGCTCAGGATGAGCGCGCCTCTGGCACGAATCCGTATGTGAATACCCTGATGGTGCCATGAAATGAAATTCCATCAGGGTATATCTTATTCATAATTAATATATTTACAGCTCGTAAATGATTTCATCAAGCCCTATTTCATGATTATTGTTGGCGTGCTGCATCATGTGATCAATAAATACCCGTGTTTTGGCGGGTAAATAACTTCGCGATGAGTAGTAAATCATTACCTGTATAGGGTCTGTTTCATAGTCACGCATTACTCGGCGGAAAAAGCCTTTTTCAATGCAAGAGTTGGCATGCTCAATCCCCACCGTGGAGATGCCTATTCCCATCTGAACCGCTTTCATGGCCGCCGAGAGGTTGTTCACCACCAGGTTGCCTTTGGGTTCGAACTGAATGATTTGCCCATTTTCCCTGAAATTCCACGTTTTTTTGCGGCCGGTTGTGGACGATCGGTAGGCGATGCAATTGTGTTGGTGAAGGTCTGAAGGCTGTTGAGGTTCGCCATGCTTATCTATGTATTCACAGCTGGCGACCAGTACCGGCTGCAGTTTGTAAAACTCGCGGGCAATCAGCAGGCTTTCCTGGTTCGGCATAATACCGATGCCGACATCGACACCTTCCTTGACCAGGTCACGCACCCGGTCATCAAACCTCAAGTCCAGCTCGATATCCGGATACTTCTCCAGAAAGGCCGGAATTTGAGGCAGGATCACCATGCGTCCGAAGCTGTCGGGCAGGTTGACCTTCAGGCGACCATGCGGGGCCTTTTGTTTGTCTGTGCTCAGACGAATCTGGTCTTCCAGCTGTTCGATCAGGTGCCCCGTTCGCTTATACAGCTCGTGGCCATCCTCTGTCAGGGTCGGGGAATGGGTCGTGCGGTGGAACAGACGTGCCTCCAGCGATTTCTCCAGTTGAGCAACGGACTTGCTGACTGCGGCTGAAGAGACGCCAAGCTTACGCGCGGCCGCGGAAAAGTTGCCGTTTTTCACGACCGCAATGAAAGTGTGGAGCTGATTGGGAATCATGATGTCGGATGTCCGTTGCGCAATATGGGGTAACCTGCCCAGTGAGAAATTGAACCTCTGGCGCAACCACACGCCTGAGCATGGTCAAGTATACGGCGGCTTCAGTGCCGTTCCGAGTGGTCGTGCAGTTGTTTTTGCAACGCCTCACTGTCTGTAAGCTGTTGCTTCAACTCGGCATGCTCATCCATCAGCTGCTTCAGGCGTGAACGACTCAGCGCATATAGCCGGGTCGGGGTTTGTGCGACCACGGAAATATCCGGAAGACCCTCGCCCATCAGGGCGGATTCGCCAAAGGAGTCACCGGCAATCAGGGTACTGAGCCGCTGCTCCTCACCGTCGCTGTGATGCTGCAAGCGGATGCTGCCGCGGCTGACAATAAACAGGCGCTTGTTGAGATGTCCTTCGTGAATAAGTTGCTCATGTTTCTCCAGCGTGATCGTTTCACATTGCTGAGCAATCAAGCGCAACAGGCGCCCAGGCAGCTGGGCAAACAGAGGAACGCGGGCCAGCAACTGCACCGGGTCGTCATTGAAGGTTTGGATGGGCTGGCCACGTAGAGCTTTCAGGCGGCGGTTAATCTGAATTTCGAGCGCTTCTGCGACCCCTTTGGGCAGGGTGCCCAGGCGCTGTTGCTCGCGGGTGGTTTCCAGCTCTGCCAGCAGCACGGTACGCAGCCCCAGTCGCTCCTGTGTCAGCAGCGCAAATTCGGGGAAGTCATGGTTGAGTCGGTGCAGCTTTTCCATCGACAGCTTGTTCCAGTGCCGGTATTGGTCCAGCACCTGTTGAACAATGTCCGCGGGGGTGGATTCCAGTTCGGCCAGCCGTTCGATTGAGTGTATAACCTGATTACTGCCCTGAAAGTGTCCCCAGGCCAGCTCGTAATAATGCCCGATATGTTCAATCCGCAACCGTTCGACAAACCTGTGCAACAGCCAGCTGTCGCCCACCAGCCTGAACAGCCAGTGCTCTATGAATTCATAGTGGCGGTGGCTGTTCACCCGGTGCAGGGAATGGTCATAGCGCAGGCTGTCCGTTTGTTGGTCCAGAATGCTTAGCAGGCGACGCGTGGTGCTCTCGCTAAGGTGGCCGTTGTCGAACATGTCGTTGTAAAAGGCTTTTTCTTCAGCCAGTGCACGCAGGAAAAACAGGTTGAATTCCTGTTCCCTGGAGAGCTGCTGGTGTCTCAGTTCGCTTATTTTCGCCTGTGTTTGACGAATGGCTTGATGACTGCGCAGGCTGATACGGTGCGCGACACGGCTGGAGAAGAGGCCACCTTTCTGCAGTGTTGGCAGGCGTTGGAGTGCACGCTGATGGGCAACCAGATCCCGCTCCAGTAATGCCAGCTGGTCCGCCAGGGGCGGTTGATCGAGTTTCAGCGCACGCATGGCCGGCTTGATTGTGAGGCCCTGTACCAGCAGGGTGAAGAGTACGGCCCCGGTGACCAGCGCGATAAACAGATCCTTGAACGGGTAGTCAGGCAAACTGAGAACGATAGCCAGCGCGATGGCGCCGCGCAGGCCGCCCCAGAACATGATAAAGCGATAGCCGCGCCCCACCGGCTCAACGCCGGGCAGGCGATCAAACAGGGGCAGTAGCCCGAAAATCACCAGGGCGCGTGATACCAGCATGGCCAGTATCACCCACAGCAGCAGATCCCAGGCTGAAGCCAGTTCCGGCAAATTAACCTGCATGCCCAGCAGCAGAAACAGCATTGCATTGGCGGCAAAGGCAAGCACTTCCCAGAACTGTTCCAGATAATCCCTTGCCGGGCTGGCAATGCGCAATCGCCCCCAGGTACCCAGGGTCAGGCCCGCGCCAAGAGTGGCCATAATGCCGCTGACATGGAGAACCTCCTCGGCGATCAGGAACGCCAGATAGGCCAGTACGATGGTCAGGCCGATCTCCACAATGGGGTCAGAGTCCAGCCAGCCGATCAGTTCACCGCTGAGGTACCCCACAACCACGCCGAAGAGTAATCCACCGGCAAAGAGAACAAAGAAGTCGATGATGCTGGTGCCGAGGGTCTGGCTGGAAAAAACACCGGTGGCCAGCACGGCCAGCAGGATCTTGGAAAGCACCAGCGCCGTCGCATCATTAAACAGGCTTTCCCCTTCAATCAGGGTCGAGAGCCGGCCCGGAGCGCCAATCTGGCGGAACAGGGCAATGACGGCAACAGGGTCGGTGGCGCTGAGAATGGCACCGATCAGCAGGGCGGCGACCAGCTCGATATCCAGCGCCTGCCAGACGATGACACCGATGAGGCCAGTGGATAGCAGCAGCCCGGGAATGGCCAGTGCCAATACCTGCACCGAATTACGGCGCAACTGACGTGCATCCAAGTTGTAGCTTGACTCGAATATCAGTGCCGGCAGGAAAACGAACAGGATGAGGTCAGGTGAAATGTGCAGCGCGTCTTCCACTTTCTCCAGTACCGGAAAGGGGCCGCTTGCCAGACTGATACCGATGCCGGTCAGTACCAGCAGAACAGTAAAGGGCAAACCGGTGTAGCGCGACAGCTGGTAGACGCTTAATGCGACCAGAAGCAAGGTGAATATGATACCCACCAGTTCCGCAACAGGGTGAATAGCGTCCAATGCCGGTCGTCCTCTGAATTGGCCTGCTGCCAGCGCAGGCGAGGCAAAAGGAATCGGTCTGGTGCAAGGGCACGGCCGATGCTGCAGTGCGAATGTATCATTCCCGCTCTTTTGCGGCCAATTGGAAAGCAGTCAATTACAGCTGTGCTAAAGGATGAGGCTCAAAAGTTGCAGCTACGGTGGAATGTATGAGATGAATTGCATAAAGTTGGCCAACGGGTGTTTCAGCTGACAAGGATCAACAGCAGAATCTGCATGTTAGGCATAATTAAACACCTGTATTACTGATTCCCCCAGGGCGACCGCCCTTCAGGCAGGAGGCCTGTTCGTATGAAACATACGAGATATTTGGATACCAGTTCCAAAAGAACTGTCTTAACCAGTATCGTGTTGCTGGCATTGTTCTCCTGGCTGGCATTCTGGACCTACACCCAGGTTTCTGTGCGCAGTACACAATCAGCACTATCAAGTCAGCTGGATGAGCAACGTCTATATCGTTTTGATACCGCACTTGAGCGTATTAATGAACGTGTCACGCAGTTGGAGCAGCAGGCTAACAGCCTCTTCAGCACTTCCCGACCTTCTTCACGCAGTGCAGAGACAGGATTGACGCAACTTTTACGGGGCAGCCAGGATGTGGTTGGCGCAGCCTATTTTTCCGGCTGGCCAGTCCAGCAGGCGCGGTTGGCGTTGTTCAAGGACGACAATCAAACCCGGCCCATGTCATCGGCTTACACACCGGTTTGGCTGCAGCATCTGCCCGAGTCATTTCCGGAGCAGGCCAGTTCCGGCAGTGTCTGGTGGAGTCCTGTTCACCGTCATCCGCAGACACAGACCCGCGTAATAACACTGGTACAGCCACTGGTTTCAGAGAATGGCCAGTTGAGTGGTCTGGTAACCCTGGACTGGGAAGCCAGTGCGGCGCTGGCGCTGGCTCAGGGAGTGGAGTCGACACCCGGGACGCTGTACTGGCTGACAGACAGTCTGGGACAGCGTTTTTCTCCGGCATATCCTGAAAGTGACAAGGCAGAGCAGCTCATGGGCAAGGCAGCAGCGCTGACACCCATGACAGTCTTCCTGACCGGTTTTGAGCACCTGACACTTGAAGATGCTGAGCCTGCGTCCGAGCTTTTCTATGCGCCGACGGAGAACGGTTTGCGATTTTCGGTTGCCGTGCCTCTGGCGGATGCAGACGCTCCGCTGGATGCATTGGCTTCCCAACACCTGAGTTATCTGTTGTACCTGGGGGCTGTTATTGGTCTGTTAACCATCCTGGGTCTTTGGCGGCTGGTGCCGGCACTGCATAACCTGCGCGCTTCCTACACCGACAAATTGACCGGTTTGCCCAACCGTGTGCAATTGATGCGCGATCTGGAAAAAAACAGCTCCGTCACCCTGGTGCTGTTGAACCTGGACCGCTTTCGTGAGGTGAACAGCCTGTTCGGGGATGATTGCGGAGACCTGATATTGAAAGAAGTCTCTCTGCGCCTGGAGTCTTTCCTGTCCGGCACCGATCATAGCCGTGCACGTCTGTATCGAGTGGGCGGGGATGAGTTTGCCGTATCACTGCCCCGACGTCGCCCGGTCATTGTCGAGCAGCAGCTGGAAGAGATGCTGGCCTGTGTCCGGCGCAGTCCAGTGGTTTGGCAAAATCACGAAATTGGCTTGAGCGCGACCATCGGCGCGGTAGTCCCCTGGCTGGAGACACCACAGGAACACAGTCTCTATATCCATGCGCGCGAAGCCCTGCGTGAAGCCCGAATTCGTGGCCTGCACTGCCGTGTATACGATGGCTCTGAGTCCCTTGAGCAGGAGTTTGAACACAACCAGAAGTGGGCCGGCAAACTGCGGGATGCGCTGGATACGGAAGGTCTGGTGGCCTGGTATCAGCCCATTCTGAATAACACCACCGGCCGCATCGACAAGTACGAGTGCCTTGTTCGTATGGTTGATCATAAAGATGGCGAAGTGATCGGGCCGGGCAACTTTCTGGGTGTGGCCGGCAAACTGCGCCTGGAAGGACATATTACCCGTGTCATGGTGGAGAAGTGCTTTACCCGTTTTGCTGACACCGGCACCCAGTTTTCCATCAACCTGTCCTACTCGGATCTGCTTCAGGAAGAACTGAAAGCTTTCATTCTGCAGCGTCTGGATGAGACCGGCGTAGGGCGGCAGGTGATTTTCGAGTTGCTGGAAACCGCCAATATTGAAAATTATGAACAGGTGCGCGCCTTTGTTCAGGAAGTGAAAAAGCGTGGCTGCCGTATTGCCATTGATGACTTCGGCACCGGTTACTCCAACTTTGAGCATCTGCTGCAGCTGCAGGTGGATTTCATCAAGATTGATGGCAGCCTGATCCGAAACCTGGACAAGGATCCCAACTCACGCCGCGTCGCCCGTGGTATTGTTGGGTTGGCTCGCAGCATGAAAATCGAAACCGTGGCCGAATATGTGCATTCACCCGCTGTGCAGATGGAGGTGCTGCGTTTGGGTATCAGCTTCTCCCAGGGTGAACTGATCGGTATGCCCTCGCCGGAGCTACGTGTAGAGATTCCCAGCGAGCTGACCCGGTTGTCATATTCTGGCCGCAACATGGCCCGGAGTATGCTCAAGGTCTGACAGGCTGTTGAAAAATGTTATCGAGGCAGTCGAGGCTAGGCAAAAACAGGCGAAAAAGCGCAGTTTAGTGGACTAAATGAGCATTTTGAGACTGTTTTTAACGCAGCATTCGGCAACGTAGATAGATTTTCGACAGCCTGCTAAAAGTGATACCTTCACAGGATGTACCAACGCCCCTTGCTCGTTGAGCAGGGGAGTTTTCGTCTTGAAAATTCCCCCTGATTGCACTGGAAAAACCAGAACATTTAGTCCAGTATCCATGCGCTTGAAACGGCCACGTGATAACACTACGCGCGGCCCTGCAACACTATGCATGCTCATTTTCAATGGAAGAGAATAGCTGTGATGTCATGCTTTTCCCTTCTTGTTACATAAGCCGGGCCTTACTTATTCAGGGCTAGAGCTGTCGCCATACACTGATAAAAATCCCCACCTTTGGACGATCAAGGAAGATACACAATGAAAAAACGCTTACTGGTTTTATCTCTCTCTGTGGTTGCGTGTTCTGCACACAGCAACCAGGTGACCAATTACGAGCAAGCCGGTAATCTTGCCGCCACCAACCCGCTTACTTGCGTAAGCGCTACGTCGGTTGGACCCAAAAGCTCGGCAGCGGATATTGCGGCAGGCGCCAGAGAATGTGCTGATCAGTCCAACTATAATCAGGCTGCTGAACTCATTATGGTGGCCAGTGCCTATGCACACTTTGATACCCAGCGAGTAGTGGATAACACATCGCATGGTGCGTTGACTGCGCTCTTTGGAAAAGAGTTTGGATCTTTACCGGAGACGGAAAAGCATGCTGTGTTTTCCAGTATTGAAGCCCTGGATAAGAACCCGACCCGCAAAGGCGAACTCTGCTCCTTTCTCGTATCGGCTCAGCCGCCGTCCTACTTTCCCGACTATATGATCGCGCACGGCATGGGCGTAACCGGTGAACCGCTGATGCAGAATTTTGATGCTGATGACGCCTGGGCACGCTCAATGTCGTTTATTAAGTGCGATAGTTAAAGTCAGAGATACAGGGGCTTTTGCTTAAAGCGGAGAAACCGGCGGTCACTCAATTGAGTGGCCGTTTTTTATATGGACGATACTTTGTCAGAAGTGCGTATGCAGCGGTTAACTTCAAGTGCAGGCTCAAGAAGGTCTATGCAACTTCCAAGCAAATGTCTTAACGGTGGCTATCCAAACGAAACCACCTGAAAATGCGGGTTGTCTACACTGGCCTCCATACGGGTAATTTCATCCAGCACTACAAAGATTTCCTCGCCGGCCAGGGCGAGCTTGATGCATTCCTGCCGCGCCTCGTTTCGCTGTGTATCCAGTGCCTTGCCTTCGATAATATCACCTGACTTCAGCGTCAACCTGACCGGATACCTGAAGGTGCAGGCGATTTCGATATAGTCATGTTGGTCACAGCTCATCATGGTGATTGCCTCCGGGGATATTATCGGTGCTCTAATGATTGGCCTGGTATTCAGAATAGCCCAACGTTGCGGTCTGACCCGGTCAGGATGATCGGGTCAGACGGACCACCAGGCTGGTGATCAACATGATCATCAGCACTGACGCGCCGAAAGCATAAAGCCCGGAGTGGACTTCGATACTGGCGATGGCGCCGAGTTTGACGGTGACGATCAGGACGGCCACCACCAGAACATCCAGCATGGCCCAGCGACCATAGCTGTGCATCAGGTGCAGGTAGCGCTGTATTCCGGGGCTGTCGGTCAGGCCGGGGGAGCAGAGTTTGAACAGCACGCCGATTTTCAGGATCGGCAGCAGGATACTGAAGCCTGCTACGACTGCGCCCAGCACCAGTTGGCCATTGCGAAACAGCTCCAGTACACCTGTGAGGACCGACATCGAATTCTGAATAATCCAGAACTTGCTGAGTGTGATCATGGGCAAGCTGATGCCCACGACAAACAGCACAGACGCAAGCACCAGCAGCCAGCGCAACTGCCGGGCTTTGGGTGCTGGAATCACGGCATGCGGCGTCCCCTCTATTGAGGGCGCTGTCACCTGACTCCCTCCCGGGCTGATGGCCGCTTTTTCAGGTTTATTGGCTCCAATGCCCTTAGCCTCAGACAAGCCCCAGGCTCTCAGCCGCACGGTTGGCTGAGCATTGCAGCAGATACTGGGTGATCTGATGCGCGACACCCGGTTCGGTATCCAGCGTGACCTTGGCGCCCAGGCTGGTCAGTCGTTCGTAAGCAGCGCGTGCGTGGTCGACCAGAATCACATCGTCGTCTTCACCATGCAGCAGGTGGATGCTGGTTTTGGTCGGCGCCTGTTCCGGCAGTTCGGCGTAACGACCTGAGAAGCCCAATACCAGTCCGGCCAGGCCGTCCTGAGCCTTGATCGCTTCCAGCGACATGATAGTGCCCTGTGAGAAACCGACCAGTATGGTGTGCTCGGGCGATACGCCTTCGCGTACCTGCAGGGCTTCAACCATCTCGATAAAACGGGGCAGAGCTTCAGCAACGCGTTGGGGGCGGCTTTCTTCGGTGATGTTCTGCAACGAGAACCACTGGCGTCCGCCGAAGGGGCCGTCGAATGGGTCAAAACCGTCAACGACCAAACAGCAGGCACCCGGAATGGCCTGGTTGAAGGCTTCGCCCAGCGGGGCCAGGTCTTCCTTATTGCTGCCAACTCCGTGGGCAAAGATAAACAGGTATTCGGTGGTGCCCTGTGCCGGGAATTCGATCATGGCCGGTAGTGTCATATTAACTCCTTGTGGATAAAGCCCCGAGTATGTGAAGAGATGTTGTTGGGGCCTGAGTATTGGAAAATGATACGCGTGCGGGCGGCAAAGGCACAGTGCCCTTGGCTGATGCTTTCAATCAGGGTTTTGGATCTTTGTCCCCATTTTCGGGTGACAGCTGTTTCTCTGCATTCACTTAGTCTTGGCGCATCAACACAGATCAGAGGCGTACTGTCCAAATGAGAGTAGGCCGCCAATAACGATAAGAGGATAGGGCGATGCAGTATCACCTGAATGGTTTCAAACCCGGTAACTACGAAATTCCTGACGCGGCCCGTGAACCTTATGCCGCTCCCCCCATGCAGGGCCTGCCCAAAGAGGTGGATGTGCTGATTGTGGGCTGTGGCCCGGCAGGGCTGGCGATGGCGCGTCAGCTGTCAGAGTTTGCCGATATCAAAACCTGCATCGTCGAACAGAAACCGGGCCCCATGCTGTTTGGTCAGGCCGACGGGATTTCCTGCCGTACCATGGAGATCATGGAAGCGTTCAACAGCAGCGAGATGCTGGCGAAAGAATGCTATCAGCTGCGCCAGAATGCCTTCTGGGAGCCGGATACCGAGAACCCGGCCAACATCAAGCGTACCCACAAGGTAACGGATGCACGCCTGGGCCTGTCCGAGTTTGTACACGGCGTGGTGAACCAGGCCCGTCTGCATGAAATTCTGCTGGATGGCATGGAAAAGTCCGTAACCCATTTGGTGCCTCATTACGGTCGCCGCCTGCTGGAACTGGATGTTGATGAAAGTCTGTCCCAGGACCTGAACGCACATCCGATCACTGCGACTTTTGAACGCAATGATGAACAGTCCGCCAGGGTGGAAACCATCAAGGCCCGTTATGTAGTGGGCTGTGACGGTGCACGCAGTGCCGTACGTCGGAATCTCAATATTGCGCTGGAAGGGGACTCTGCCAACAAGGCATGGGGCGTGATGGATGTACTGCTGGTCACCGATTACCCCGATGTACGTGTGAAGAGCTTTATTCAGTCCAGGGAAAACGGCGCGGTGATGTTGATTCCGCGTGAAGGCGGTTATCTGTGCCGTCTCTACGTAGAACTGGATCTGCTCGACAAGGATCAGCGTGCCTCCACTCTGGACCTGACCGCAGACGATATCATCGCCAAGGCGCAGACGATCATGCATCCCTACAAGGTCGATGTGAAAGAAGTAGCCTGGTGGTCGATTTATGAAGTGGGCCAGCGTGTAGCCGAGCGCTTTGATGATACCCCGGTGGGTAATCCGGATGGTCGGGTTCCGCGTGCTTTTGTCGCCGGTGATGCCTGCCATACCCACAGTCCCAAGGGTGGCTGGGGCCTGAACACTTCATTGCCGGATACGTTCAACCTGGGCTGGAAACTGGCCGCGGTGCTACAGGGCAAAAGCGACCCTAAACTGCTTCAGACCTATGCTACTGAACGTCGCAAAGTGGCGCGGATGCTGATTGATGCTGACCGCCAGATGTCGGCGCTGGTGGCGACCAAGCCCACCGCCAACAAGGATGATAGCAAGCCGAAAACCACCACTGCGGATATCGAGAAATTCATCGCCCGCCAGAACGGTTTCATCGCCGGTACCTCCATTGGCTACGATGCGTCTTACATCGCGACCGGTCAGGACAATCAGGGCCTGGCGACGGGTTACCCCATTGGTCAGCGTTTCCACTCGGCCGAAGCCGTACGCTTGGCCGATGGTTGTCCGGTGCATCTGGGCCACCTGGTTAAAGCCGATGGCCGCTGGCGCATCTTCGTGTTCGGCAACAAGCAGAGCCCGCTGGATGGCAACTCCGATGTGCGCAAGCTGGTCGAGTTTCTGGAGCAGGCCGATCACTCGCCGGTGAAGAAGTACACGCCTGCAGGTGACGATATCGACTCGGTGATTGATGTGTACACGGTGTTCCAGCAGCGGGGGCTGGCGATCGAAGAGATGCCGGATTACCTCTGGCCGGTCAAGGGCAAACTGGGCCTGCGCGATTATGAGAAGGTGTTCGAAGCTGATGAGGCTAAGGATATTTTTGAACTGCGTGGTATCGATCGTGACCAGGGCTGTATGGTGGTGGTGCGCCCGGACCAGCACATCGCCAACATCCTGCCGCTGACGGCGCATGAGGAGCTGAGTGCCTTTTTTGATGAGTTCATGCTGGGGTAATTAAGCTTATGCCGCCGTTGGCCAGGTCTGTAAATCTGTGAGACTTAACGAGCAAAGCGAACACAGTTACGACCAGCCCCCTTGGCGGCATAGACTGCTTCATCGGCCCGGTTAAACAGGGTTTCGGCAGTATCCCCTTCGCGGATCTCGGCGGCGCCGAGGGAGATGGTGATACTGACCGGCTGACCCTGAAAGTTGAACGGGCTTTGTTCAACGGCCTGCCGGATTTTCTCGGCCGCCTGATGCGTATTATCGCCAGTGGTGGAAGGTAGAAGGATGACAAACTCTTCACCGCCAAAGCGAGCGACAAAGTCCACACCGCGCAGGTTGTTCAGCAGCACCTTGGCCGTCAGGCGCAAGACCTTGTCGCCGGCCAAGTGGCCGTATTGGTCGTTTATCGACTTGAAGTGATCCAGGTCGCCCACGCAAAGAGAAAATGCAGTGCCGTAGCGCTGGAAACGTTCAATCTCTTCGGCAAACTTTTGATCATAGGCGAGTCGGTTGGGCAGGCAGGTCAGCGGGTCGGTTCTGGATTCCATATGGGCGTCTTCGGCCCGCTGGCGGAAGGAGTCTGCTCTCTGCTCCATTTCCGATAGCCGTGACAGCAAGGCGTTTTTCTCTTCCTGCAATGCCTTGATGTGCTCATCTTCACTGGCCTTGTGCTGATTCATGGCCCGAATGATATCGGCCAGCTGGGTGCTGACGGACTGTTTCAATTCGTTGATGTCATGGGTGTTCTGGACCGTATTGTGGATGTTGCTGACATCCTGGCGCACGGTCTGATCAAGCAGGTTATTGCGCTTGCGCTGTTTCATCTCCAACGTATCGGTGCTGTCCACAAAGCTGCGCAGGTACGCCAGCTGGTCGTTCAGGTTCAGCAGGTAGGTCTGGATATCGGCTTCCAGGTTACCACCACTGCTGCGTACCAGGTCCGACATGTCTTTCAGGCAGTATTCCAGTGTCTCGGCGTCAGGTGCTTTTTCCAGACGCTTGATCAGGCCATGAGCGCGCTCAGCATATTTGGGTGGCACATTCAGCTGCTGCAGCAGTTCCAGCATGCGGGTTGCCAGGCGTGCGCTGATCACCTCACTGAACTGGGACAGGTCGTCTTCGCTGTTTTTGGACACATCTGCCGGGATCAGCTTTTTCTGCACGCCAAGCAGGGTCGACATAATCTTCGGGAGCTGGTGCAGGTCGGTTTCTTGAGCTTCCAGTGATAGCCTGATGCCGGTCAGGGCGTCGCTATGCGTGCTTTCGCTGTCCTGCAACATCAGCATGCTGGACCACTCTTTGAGCTGTTTCAGCAGGGATTCGACCAGCTGCGCACGTGGCCCTTCCAGTTTGCGCACCTGCTTCTCGGTTTTGCGCAGTAATCCTTGAACAGGCTCCAGCCGGCCTGCATCCAGCTCGGATTTCAGCTTATTGAGCAGAGCATCCAGCTCCGGTGATTGGCCGTGAGTGGCCAGGTCCAGCTGCATGGCGAGACTGCGTAATTGGGCAACGGCGGTGGCAGCATTCTTCTCGTACTGCTCGGACTCGCGTACCAGAGATTTGTATTTGCTTTGCCAGTCATCTTTTTTGCCAAACATTCAGCGGTGCACTCTGTTGCAGGTGTATGTGTTGCCCAATAGCGAGCGCTTTCAGGAACGGATGCGCCAGCTACTCCAATGACGATATAGGGTCTGTTGTCGGTTGGCTACTACACTTTTAACTAAGCCACGACAAAACCAAATGTCTGTATATAGAGTAGAGACATATATCAATTCTGTAGTGCAGGGATGAACATGAAAGCGGTTTTCTTTTCTCTGGGAGCGCTGCTGCTAAGCGGTTGTACCCAGCTGGGGCTCGGGCTTGCAAACCTTCCCGCCAGAGTGGGGGGCGCAGCCGTTGTGCAGGATCAGTCCTATGGACCGGATGAGCTGCATCAGCTGGATATCTACCGGCCTGATTCTGGTCGTGGGGACGCCCCGGTATTGGTGTTTTTCCATGGTGGTCGCTGGACCGACGGTGACAAGTCCATGTATCCCTTCGTTGGCAAGGCATTTGCCGACCAGGGTTATGTCACCGTCATTGCGGATTACCGTAAATACCCTGAGGTTCGCTTTCCCGCATTTGTGCATGATGGTGCTCAGGCGGTTGCCTGGGTACACGACAATATCGAGCGCTTTGGCGGTGATCCCGAGCGGCTATTTATCGCCGGGCACTCCTCCGGCGCACACATCGCTTCCCTGTTGGCTGCCGATGAGCGCTATCTCCAGGCTCAGGGTAAACCCACCGCAATTGTACGTGCCTTTGCCGGCCTGGCTGGCCCCTACGACTTTGTCCCCGATGAAGAGGATTTGATCGATATCTTCGGCCCGCCCGAGCGTTATCCACAGATGCAAACCACTACCCATATTGAGGGTGACGAGCCGCCCATGCTGTTGCTGTGGGGGGAGAAGGACACGCTGGTGTGGCGGCGCAATATCGATCTGCTCAGTGAGCGGATACGGGCGCGTTCAGGGCAGGTGAGCACCCGTCTGTATCCTGACCTTGATCACGTCGGCATTCTGGCAAGTCTGACCTGGATGCTGCGTGACCGAAGGCCCGTATTTGAGGATATGCTGGATTTCTTTGCTCAGCATGAGCCTGTCAGTGCGCTGGCAACCGCAGAACAATAAAGGCTGTTATGCCTCTGTTCCCGAGTGTTCAGGTGCACTGAGCTCCAACGGCAGGCGTATGCAGACTTCCAGCCCACCCTGGCTGCGGTTGCGCAGTTCCAGCTGAGCCTGATGGATATCACAGACCTGGCGCACAATCGCCAACCCCAATCCGGTGCCCGGTGTTTGCTGGTCCAGACGTACGAAGCGGTCGGTGACCGAGGCCAGTTGGCTTTCTTCAATGCCCGGCCCTTCATCCTGAACGCACAGCCAGCCACTCTGGTTGTCGTGCCCGACGGTCACGCTGATCAGGCCTGGCTGCCCATTTTTCACTCCATAGATCAGGGCGTTGTCGATCAGGTTGGTCAGGGCACCGGTCAACATCAGCTTGTCGGCCCGTACCCAAACCGGTGAATCCTGGTCACAGATAAACTCGATCTCGCCACCACGCTTATAGATACGCGGGGCCTGCTGCATGACCAGCTCGCGGCAAAATGCGCCCAATTCCAGCGGCTGTAGCATCTGCTGATCCATCAGGCTCTGCCGCGTTTTCGCATAGGAAAGCAGTTGCTGAGTGGTGCGGCTCAGGAAATCGGTGATCTGTTCAATCTGTTCAAACCGGGCCAGCTGAGACGGTGCGCTTGCCTGTGGGTCGGCTGAACCGGACACCAGCTCTTTCTGGGCCAGTTCCGACAGGGTCTTGATCTCGGCCAGCGGGGTGCGCAGTTGATGCGATACATCGGCGTTGAAATATTGAATATGCTCGATGTTGTCACGTACCCGTTGAATCAGGTAATTGATGCTGTCGACCAGTGGCTGGACCTCCGGCGGCACCTGGCTGTGCAGTGGCTTCAGCTCCTGCTCGGCGCTGTGTTTGATTGATTCACTCAGGTGTTTCAGCGGTAACAGGCCTCGGCGCACGGCCAGCATGGCGGTAATCATGGTGAGTATCATGGTCAGCAGCGCCATGATGGTGAGCACATTGAGGATATCGAAGGTGAACTGGTCACGCCCGTGCAGGCTCTCGGCCACCAGGATATACACGCTTGAGCTGGGGCTGGTGCCGGGGATCTGAATGAACACGGCACGCAGGTCATTGCCGGCAAACAGGGTGTTGTAATACTGCGGGCTTTTATCGCGTGTTTCAGGCATGGGCAGGCCGTTGAATCCTGCCAGCAGTTCGCCATCCACCCGCTCAACCCGGTAGAAAATCTTCTCGGAGGAGGCCGATTCCATGGTATCAAGGGTGAAATAGGGCATATCAAGCATCGCCTGACCGTCACGGATCTCCAGCCGTTGCTCGATGCTGTGTGCCGCGCCCAGCAGCATGCGATCAAAGACCTTGTTGGCCTGTACCGATAACAGAGAGGAGGTCAGCAGCAGGGCACCCAGGCCAATTGCAATCATTGGCAGCGCCAGGCCCAATATCAGCCGGACGCGGATCGAATTGAAATTAACGGCCAGCATCTGACCCGTCCGCCTCCAGCAGGTAACCCAGTCCGCGAATGGTCTTCAGCGTCAGCGCGCCTTTCAGCTTCTTGCGCAAACGCGATACATAGGTTTCGATTGCGGTTGAGCTGACATCATCATCGAAGGAGCTGATGCGTTCGGCGATCTGCTCCTTGCTGACGACACGGCCGGTGTTGGCCAGCAGATATTCCAGTACCGCCAGCTCGCGGCGGTGCAGGTCCACGGGCACGCCATCCAGGCTCAGAGTCTGGGCGCGGGTATCCAGCTCAAGAGTGCCATGGCGGATCAGGTTGTTGGCTTGTTGTTGGCTGCGCCGGAGCAGGGCACGTACCCGTGCCAGTACCTCTTCCAGCTCGAAGGGTTTGCACAGGTAGTCATCGGCGCCCAGATCCAGTCCTTCGATGCGCTGGTCCAGCTGGTCGCGTGCCGAGATGATCAGGACCGGCAGGTCCTGGCCCTGCTGGCGCAATTGCTTGAGAATACTGCGACCGTCTACACCGGGCAGGCCCAGGTCCAGCAGCAGAAGGTCATAGAGTTGTTGGCGCAGCAGCGCCTGGCCCTGAGCGCCATCGGCCAGTGTATCGACGGCAAAGCCGGCCTGAACCAGCACCTGCTTGAGGCCATCGGCCAGCGTCGGGTTGTCTTCGATGATTAAAATCCGCATTCGGGTCTCCTGCATTAACCAAGTTGGCGTGTGCAAGCTTCATGACAGTTTGGGGCGTTAGATTGCCTGTTCGAATAATGCACTAACGCTAATCTAAAACTATAAGAAGAGGATCTCCTCATGCTGATGAAAAAGCTGCGCAAACTGCTGGCGGCCAATACGCTACTCGCTTCCGCGACGATTGCAACGGCTTCCACCGCCGTGATGACCTCCACCACTGCCTATGCCAGCGATTACCCCAATAAGCCGGTCAACTTCGTAGTCGGTTTTGGTGTGGGTGGCAGCGCTGATCGTATGACCCGTGCCATGTCCAGCTTCCTGGCGGACGAGCTGGGTGAGCCGATCAAGGTGATCAACAAGAAAGGCGCCGGTACCCAGATTGCGGCCAATTATGTGCTGAACCGTCCGGGTGATGGTTACACCGTATTCGCGTCTACCTTTGCGCCGTACCTCAGCAATACCATCCTGAAAGGCAACGCCAGCTATACCATTGAAGACTTCAGCTACCTGAACTTCCAGTGGTTCGACATGGATCTGATTGCGGTGAACAAGGAATCACCCTACCAGAGCCTGCAGGAAGTGCTGGAAACCATCCGTAATGAGCCGAACAAGGTCCGTGCCTCCGTGGTACAAGGATCTGCCGGTCACCTGATGCTGCGCCTGCTGCTGGATGTGAACAACATTCCGCAGGAGAACCTGGCGCTGGTGACGTATAACAGTGGCGGCAAGGCCCGTTCTGCTGTAGCCGGTGGTCAGGTTGATCTGATCTCCATCAGTGCCCAGGGCAGTGAAGGTATCCGCGAGTTCCTGCGTCCGCTGGCTATCGTCAGCGAAGAGCGCAGCAACAAGTGGGATGCGCCGACCATCAACGAAGCGCTCAAACCGATGAACACCGAAGTGGCGGTACTGCCGGGCTCCATGCGTGGCTTTGCGGTCAGCACCGAGTTCAAGCAGAAGCACCCGGAGCGTTACCAGAAGCTGAGCACGGCTATCCAGAACACCCTGGCCAGCAAAGAAGTTCAGAGCTTCCTCAACAAGAGCGACATCGGTGGTGTTTGGGTTGGCCCGGAGAAGGCTGACGCGCTGATGAAGCAGAACTACGAAACCTTCAAAAAATACGCCCACTTGCTGAACGACTGAGCTTGAGCCCTCAAGCCTGGTTGAACCTCTACAACTGAAGTAGCCCGGACTGGCCGGGCGCCCCGTGTCTCTGCGCGCACTAGGAAACGCGGGGCTTCAGTTGCTCCGATCACGCTTCAGACGGATCTGAGCTTCGAGTTGACCTCTCAGAGTAGATGCTCTGCTGAAACGAGACCTTCACTATGACACTGCACAGAAAAATGCTCGCCGACCTTGGTGTTCTGGCGGGGTTGGCGGGTTTTACCATCTGGTATCTGCTGGATGCCTGGAAAGCCTCGGCCAGTGCCGAAAACCTTATCCTGATTGTCCCTATCGCGGCTATCGTCCTGCTGCTCTGCCTGCTGGATCTGTTTACTCAGCTGAAAAAAGGTGTAACCGACGATCACCGGAATCGCGAACCCGTTGCCAGCATTCTGCCGGTGATGGGGCTTTTTGCAGCCTATGTTCTGAGCCTCGAATGGCTGGGGTTCGATCTGGGCACCGTGCTGTTTGTGGGCGGTTTCCTGTTACTGCAGGGCGAGCGCCGCTGGGTGTGGGTGCTGGGCTACAGCCTCTGTTTCGGTTTTCTGGTGGCGCTGTTCTTCGCCAACATGCTGCCGTATCCCATGCCGATGGCTCTGTTGCCAACCGATTACTGATTCAGGAGACAGATGATGATCGATTTTGCCGCAGCGGCTGATGCTCTCAGTCTGCTCTTCTCCAGTGCTACCCCCTGGCTGGTGGTGGTACCCGGTATCCTGATCGGCCTGATTTTCGGTGCCGTTCCCGGCTTGCAGATCTCCATGGCCATGGCGATCTTCCTGCCCATGACCCTGTATATGGATTTCATGCAGGCGATGCTGTTTCTGACCGCCATCTTTACCGGCGGCTCCTTCGGTAGTGGTGTCCCCGCTATCCTGATGAACATTCCCGGTACCTCTTCGGCGATTGCGACCGCCTTTGATGGCTATCCCATGGCGCGTAAGGGTGAACACAACCAGGCACTGGGCCTGGCGCTGGGCTCCTCCAGCTTTGGTGTATTGCTGGGATATCTGATCCTGTTTGCGCTGATCCAGCCGATCTCCGGGCTGGTGTTGAAGCTCGGTCCGGCCGAGATGTTTGCCGTTATTCTCTGGGGCATGACCCTGATTGCCAGCCTGAGCGGCACCCATATGGTCAAGGGTTTGATCGCCGGTATGGTCGGTTTGTTGGTGGGTACCATCGGTTTCAGTGAAGCCGGTATGCTGCGTGGCACCCTGGGCAATGAGTACCTGCTGGATGGTGTGCCGGTCATTCCGGCCATGATGGGCATGTTTGCAGCCTCCGAGCTGCTGCGTCTGGTGAACACCCCTTACCTGGTGGAAAACGAAGCTGCCCGTAAAGTGAATATTCGCCTGATCGTAAAAGGCTTTTTCCAGGCGTTCCGTTATCCCACGGTGCTGCTGCGAGGCAGTGTGATTGGCGTATTTGTCGGTGCCGTACCCGGTGTGGGGTCATCGGTTTCCAACCTGCTGTCTTATATCGAAACCAAGCGCCGTGACGCCAATCCGGATAGCTTCGGCCAAGGCAACCCCAAGGGTGTGGTGGCGTCAGAGTCGGCCAACAGCACCTCCGAGGCGGGGTCCATGGCAACGCTGCTGGCACTGGGCATTCCAGGTGGCGGTGCAACAGCCGTAATGCTGGCAGCTTTCGCCATGCATAACATTACCGGCGGCCCTCAGTTTATCCGTGAAGAAACTGATGTGGTGTACGCCATTATCTTTGCCAACTTCGGCCAGGTGATACTGCTGATGGCGCTGGCACTTATGTTCCTGCCCATGCTGGCCAACGTGGTGAAGGTGCCCATGCGTTACCTGATCCCCTCGGTGCTGGCGCTGGCGGTATTCGGCTCCTTTGGCCTGACCGGCAATATTGCAGGCCCGATGACAGTACTGATTTTCGCCGTGATTGGCTGGCTGTTCCGCCGCTATAACTACTCGGTACCGGCGGCTGTGATCGGCATCCTGCTGGGCAGCATGGCAGAAAGCTCGTTGCTGCATACCTACCAGATCAGTGGTGGTGAGTTGAGCTACGTACTGGATCGTCCTGTCACCATTCTGATTCTTTGCTTGCTGGCACTTTCCCTGTTCGGTAACAAGCTGATGAAGTTGATGACGGCCAGGCGTGCTGCAAAGGCAGAAGCCTGAGATGCCATGATTTATTAATAGCTTCCCTGAGTAATGGCAGTCTGCGAGTGTGCTCCCAGGCTGTCACTCTTCCATTATATTAGTAAACCTTTTTATGTAACCAAGTTGCGCCAATATATTCAGGTGCTTTCTGTTTTAATGCCCTTTTGTTCTGAATTCATAAACTCTGATATCTCAGATATCAAAATACATTTCTGTTTTTTCCATTTCTTCGTTTGTAATAAAGTTCAACTTTCATAACCCTTTCAGATGCCTCTATACTCCTACTTAAACTGAGATTCAGCAGTAATGGAGTGCGTGCAATATGGATAGAGGCTTGTCTCCCCAACATTCAAGACGGAGTCGTACTGCCAAGGCTGTTGCCCTTTGCTCTCTGCTAGGTAGCGCTGGTTTGGCTAACGCCCAAAGTGCGGATGACCTGGCCAAACAATTGGCTAACCCGGTGTCCAACCTGATCAGCGTGCCCATACAGGTCAATATGGATTTTGGAGGCGGCGCTGATGGCGATGGCTACAAATCTGTCACCAACATCCAGCCAGTTATCCCCATCTCCATCAACGATGACTGGAACCTTATCTCCCGTACCATTCTTCCCCTAAGCTACCAGAAAGATTACACCTACGACGGCGGCTGGAGCCAAAGCGGCACCGGTGATGTCGTGCAAAGCCTGTTTCTCTCACCCAGGGAAACCGGTGAAAGTGGCTTGATCTGGGGGCTGGGTCCCGCCTTTCTGCTGCCTACCGCCAGTAACGATAGCTTGGGCAGTGAGAAATGGGCTGCTGGCCCAACCGGGGCGGCGCTGGTACAGCGGGGTCCCTGGACCTATGGTGTCCTGGCCAACCACCTGGAAAGTTTTGCCGGTGAAGATAATCGCTCCGATGTCAGTGCAACCTTTGTGCAGCCTTTCGTTAACTACGGCGCCGGAGGTGGCTTGAGCTACGCCCTTAACCTGGAAGCAACATACGACTGGGAGCATGACCAGGAATCCGTCCCCATGAACCTGATGGCCACCAAAGTTACCAAGTTGGGTGATCAGATGGTCAGTTATGGCGGCGGTTTACGTGCCTACCTGGCAGGCCCTGATTCGGCGCCGGACTGGGGTGTGCGTTTTGTATTTACATTGCTGTTTCCGAAATAGGGAGCAGCCGTTAATGATCAGTTGTTAAGCCGTTATCTGTCGGTGCTGAAAATGCCCTGAACCCCGGGTATTTCAAATCGGATGGATCTGCTGCTAAGCCTGTAATGGAAACCGAGAACCTGTTCGGGGGAATTATGACAAGGAACGATTTACTCAAACCTATAACCTGGATGCTATCCATCCTTCTGGGTGCTTTTGCACCTTTAGCTTTCGCAGCAACGGACGCTGAAAAGCCCAATATCCTGGTGATCTGGGGTGATGATGTGGGCATGTGGAATATCAGTGCCTACCACCGCGGCATGATGGGCGGCTCTACACCGAATATCGACAGCATCGCCGATGAAGGCATGATCTTTATGGATCACTATGCCCAGGCATCCTGTACTGCAGGTCGTGCAGCGTTCCTGCTGGGGCAGTACCCCATGCGTACGGGCTTGAGCACAGTGGGCCTGCCGGGTGCCAAAGAGGGTATTCAGGATTCAAATCCTAGCCTGGCGACCATGCTGAAAGCAGAGGGCTACGTGACTGGTCAGTTTGGTAAAAACCACCTGGGTGATCGCGATGAGCACCTGCCGACCATGCACGGCTTTGATGAGTTTTACGGCATCCTCTACCACCTGAACGCAGGTGAATATGAAGAGCAGTATGATTATCCGAAGGATAAGGAAACTCAGGAAAAGTTTGGTCTGACCCTGCGTGGCATCACTCATTCCAAGGCGTTGCCTGAAGGTGGTCAAGAGATTGAAGACCTGGGCCCCTTTGGTGCTGAGCGTCAGAAGACGCTTGATAGTGATGTGATGGTCGAGTCCAAGCGTTTCATCACTGATGCAGTTGAAGCCGGAAAACCCTTCTTCGTGTGGCATAACACTACGCGTATGCACTACAAGACTCATCTGAACGAAGAGTACGACGGTGTAACGGGTTACGGTCTCTATGCTGATGGCATGAAAGAGATGGATGATGATGTCGGTGAGCTGCTTGGCCTGCTGGATGATCTGGGCGTTGCCGATAACACCATCGTGATGTTCTCCACCGACAATGGTGCTGCATCCAACTCCTGGCCGGATGGTGGTAACCAGCCGTTCCACGGTGAAAAAGGTGTTGGTGGCTGGGAAGGCGGTTTCCGTGTACCTGTCGTCGTTAAGTGGAAAGGCCATATTCCGGAAGGTGTTGCGACCGGTGAGTTCATGACAATGGAAGACTGGATGCCGACCCTGATGTCATGGGTTGGTCAGAAGGACCTCAAGGCTGAGCTACTGGAAGGCAAGAAAATAGGTGGCAAGAAGTACAAGGTCCATCTGGATGGCTATGACCAGAGCGACCTGCTGCTGAATAACGGCAAAACCAAGCGTAAGGACTTCTACTACTTCACCGAAACTACCTTCCACGGTATGCGCTGGGGTGACTGGAAGCTGATCTTTACCGATCAGGAAGAATGGTTCCGTGCGACTCAGCAGCCGATGACCAGCCCCTACATTATCAACTTGAAGCTGGACCCGTTTGAGCGTTTCATTCACTCCCGTGGTTACGATGAGTGGGCCGAGAACCGTACCTGGATTCTGGGACCTGCCGGCAAGCAGATTGCCAACTTCGTGAAAACGTTCCAGGAGTTTCCGCCGAGCCAGGCCAGTATGTCTACTTCGGTTGAGAGTGTAAGCAAGATGATTAACTCGCAAGCAATGAGTCGATAACTTATATTCGGGTTATAAAAAACGGGCTTGGCCTTTCGGGGTCAGGCCCGTTTCACATTAAAACAGTCTAGGTTCAGTGTGGCGCACTGATAAGGTCGTTGATGAATACCCATTCCAAGCTCAATGTACTGCTGCCGTTTCTGCTGCTTCTTTTCGCCGGATTAAGTTATGCACAGGACGTCAAAAAGAATGAGTCTGCTGCCGAGTATGTCGGTGGTCAGCAATGCGTGCAGTGCCATCAAGCCGAGTACGATGATTGGAAAGGGTCACACCATGAGCTGGCCATGCAAGAAGCGACCGCTGAAACAGTGCTGGGCGACTTCAATAATGCCCGCTTTGATTATTTTGGCGTTGTATCCGAATTTTATCGCAAGGATGACAGGTTCTTTGTCAAAACCGACGGACCGGACGGGGCGCTGACAGAGTATCCCATTGCCTATGCCTTTGGCGTTTATCCGCTGCAGCAGTACCTGATCAAATTTCCCGGCGGCCGTCTGCAGGCGCTCAATATTGTGTGGGACACACGCAGCGAGGAAGAAGGCGGGCAGCGCTGGTATCACCTCTACCCGGATGAGCCGATCAAACATGATGACGAACTTCACTGGACCGGTTTGAATCAAAACTGGAACTTCATGTGCGCGGATTGCCACTCCACCAACCTGCAGAAGAACTACAACTCCAATACCGACAGCTACGACACGACTTGGAGTGAAATCGATGTCAGCTGTGAGGCCTGTCATGGGCCGGCTTCAGAACATGTTCGCTGGGCTGAAGCCGAAGCAAAAGGTACAGCAGCTTCCTATGACTGGGGTGAACACAAGGGGTTTAGTCTGGCCTTTGATGAGCGCCAGGGCGTTGCCTGGAGCATGAACCTGGAGACGGGCATCGCCAAGCGCAGCGAGCCGCGTACCACGCAAAAAGAGCTGGAAACCTGTGCCGCCTGTCACTCCCGCCGATCCACTGCACACCCCAATGCCAAACCGGGTCAGCCCTTTGGCAACAACTTTCACCTGAGTTTGCTGAGAGAGCCGCTGTATCACGTGGATGGTCAGGTGGATGGCGAGGTCTATGTCTACGGCTCTTTCCTGCAGAGCAAAATGTATCAGGCCGGTGTGACCTGCTCCGACTGCCACAATCCGCACAGTCTGGAGTTGAAAGCGGACGGCGATCAGGTCTGCGCGCAGTGCCATTCTCCGGCCAAGTTTGCACAGAAATCGCATCACATGCATGAGCCGGAGTCTGAAGGCGCCAGTTGTGTCAGCTGTCACATGCCCGAGAAAAACTTCATGGGCATAGATGCACGTAATGATCACAGTTTCCGTGTGCCCAGGCCGGACCTTTCAGCCAGCCTTGGCGTGCCTAATACCTGCACCGCTTGTCACGACGATCAGGATGCGAACTGGGCCGCGGATAAGCTGGAACAACATTTTGGCAAGCCGGAAAGCGATCACTACGCCTGGGCATTGGCGGCCGGGCAGAGTGGCATTCCCCAGGGCGAACGTTTGTTGTCACGTCTGATCATGGACAAAACCCAGCCGGAAATCGTGCGTGCTACTGCCGTCACACTGATGCCGCAGTACCTGTCACAGGAGTCGGCGCAGCTGCTGCAAATGGTGGCCCAGAGTGATGAGCCACTGATGGGGCTGGCGCTGGCATCCGCCGCAGAGGAGATCCCGGCGCAGTACCGTCAGGTGTTTACGGTGCCTCTGTTGTATGACGATAGCCGCGTGACCCGTGGGCTGGCAGCCCAATCCATGGTGGGGTTGTCGATGGAGCGTTTGCCGGCACGTGTCAAAGAGAAGTATGAAGAAGGGCTGGATGTGTTTGTGCACTCCAACCAGTTCAATGCTGACCGCCCTGAATCCCTGACCAACCTGGCAAACTTCTATCAGCAGCAGGGCATGCGCGATGCAGCCGAGCGGTATTACCGCCGTGCCATCGAAATGTCGCCTTACTTTACCCCGGCGTTTATAAACCTCTCCGAGTTGAGTCGTCAGCAGGGAGACGAATCTGCCGTGCGTAAAGTGTTGCAGGAAGGCTTGGCCAGTGCGCCCCAACCGGCGGTGATTCACCATGCGATGGGCCTTTCCTATGTACGGGAAAAGAACATGCCCGAGGCGCTGAAGTACCTCAGGATGGCGGCCGAAGCTGAGGGGTCATCTGCACGTTATCTGTACGTATACGCGGTGGCCCTGAACTCCAACGGTCAGGCACCTCAAGCCATTGAAGTGCTGGAAAAGGGGCTGGAACGCTATCCGGCGGATACCAGCCTGCTTTCGACGCTGGTGTCGATTTACGAGCGTCAGGGTAATGCCAAAATGGCCGAGTACTATCGACAGAAACTGACCGGCAGAAACTGAGTCGTAGTAACAGGCCTTGGGATGCAGGTCAGTTGGACGATAAACGGGAGCCTATGCAGGTGTTGAACACCGCCTGCATGGTCTCAAATTCGCACAGGGCGGCATCGATACTGGCCTGCATCCAGACCTCGCGGTCCACCGGCTCCCAGTCCACCTCAAAGCCGGCGTTAATGATGACAAAGTCGCACCAGAGCCTCAGCGTGCGGCCATTCCCCTCCCGAAACGGGTGCACCATGTTAAGGTCGCCACAGGCTTCGGCCAGAGCTTCGATCAACTGATCACGCGAGTGTTCTGCCAGCCAGTGTTTATCAGCCAGCGCCGAGAAAAAACGGTCCCCCTCCGGCTGGATGCGCGGTACGGTACAAAACAGGGTGTTGCCCTTGGCAATATCGGTGGTGCGCAACTTACCTGCCCAAGTAAATAAATCTGCAAACAGCTGTCGATGCAGCTGGCGCATGAAGGCCAGATCGTAGGGCGGCGGACAGAACTCGATGCGATCTGCAGCCAGGCTGGTCAGTGCCTGCTCAGCGGCCTCCAGTGTGTCGGCGTTGTCGATATTGAGACGGTTGATCAGCAGGTGTGAATCCGGGTAGCAGTAAGGGTCACCTGCATGAGTCTCAGTCGTGTCAGGTGTCTTCTGTGCATAGCGGGCAATCACACGTGAGCGTGATAGATCTTCGCAGGCCGCCAGCTCCTCGCCCAGCGGGAAGCCCTCAAGACGCAGGCTGGCCAGATAGTTGTGGTGCCGCACCCTGGCAAAATACGCCGCCTTGGCGTTCATGGAAACATCGGACATGGTGCTGCTCCCGTGCCTGATTCAGGTGATAGGGTGAGTATAGACGTCTTCATGGGTTGTACAGAACGCCCGCCCGGCGCCTTGTACTCACACCAGAGCTGTGCCATCGGCACTGATTCGCAACGTGCCATCATCCGAGAACATTAGCGCGATTTCCGGGTAGCTGCGGTTGTCATTCAACAGGTGGCTGTACTTGTTGATAACAGCGTCTATCTCGGCCTGGCTCTGTGCCTGGGCATACTCTTCATGGAAAGGCTCCAGCTCCTTCAGCGCAGCTAGATGTGAAGACAGGGCATTGGCGGTACTCAACTCACGCGCCATGGCCGGATTTTCATCCAGCGCTGCTTTCAACTGATCGGCATAGGGGTAATCCGCCGGTAGTACCATGTTGCCGCTGGAATCATAGCGGATACTGTCCGGTGCCTCGGGAATATCGTGCTCAGCGAGGAAGTCTGGAAATACCTTCGAAATATGATCCTGCAGTGCCCGTACGTTCTTTTCACTCGGTATCAAAAGCCCATCCAGCGACAACGCAGGCGAGGAATAGCCGCCATTGAAATAGGTACTCAGGCTCAGGTTCTTCTCACCCTTGCCGGTATCCATGGGGTAAACATCCTCTGCCGACGAGACAGTTTGCCCCAGTGCAGAAATACGGGTGGAGCGGTCAGCACTTTCCGCACCGGCCTGGCTGGAGGGGAGGGTATTTGCCGCTGTGTGCACCTCACTGGCTTCCACCGCAGCTGTGGTTTTGCTCAAAATACCGAGGTAACTCTGGGCATTACCGAATTGAATAGCCATCACGGACTCCCTTTCGTTTTGGATTGATCAGGGAACGAGCAAGGTTTGGGCCAAGAGCACTGTTAGGACTAGGTGAATAATGAACGACGTCCGCGCTGTGCTGGTGCCACTTATGTGTTTCATTCAACACGCACTATGTTCAAACCTTCATCAGAGCTGGGTGCTTCAAAGTACCGGGTGACGTGATGAAACACTGACTCAGTATCAAAGTGTGCTCTTTCCAGCTGCTCAACACGGCGCTTTGCGATTTGAGACAGGCACTGATCGTCGCTTACATCGAGGTACAAAAGCGCGTGTTCACAGCTTATCTCGCTACAAAGAGACGCAAACCACGACCTTTGCTTCACCGTGTTTGCAGGGAAGTCCATCACGACATTGACCCCGACACACAGAAGGCTTTGAACGTGCTTTCTGACAAATGGTTTTATGCGATTTGAGTACTGGATGTAGTCATCGAATGACTTAATTTGGTCAGGAAAGTGTGCCGCTAGCCATTCGTCTTCTGATAGCAAGACAGCATTGTGCTCGGCAGCCACTTCTTTGGACTTTGTTGACTTGCCTGCCCCCATCTTTCCACAAAAGAAGAACAATTTTCCCGGGTTCTTCATGTTTGATCCTTTGATATGTAGCGCATACATTCGAAGCCGAAGTAGAGTGCTGTGACGCCGAGGTGAAAAAATCGTATTTGTGAACAATGCATTCTTGTTAGGCGTCCACTAAACCGGGGGAAGATCAGTCCTAATTGACGCGTTGTTAGTGCTACCCCAGCGGTTAGGATCAGGGTAGCTTTTGTAGAAAAATAGCATGATTAAAACGAAAAAATTGAGGCCATAGAGTACCAGCATTGGCCATGATGTTGCCCATGTGATATCGATTGACTCTATTTTAAAAGCACTCTTCAAATAGAGAAGAGTCGAAAATGAAAATGGAACAGCAATGTAGAATACGGTTAGGACGTATCCAGGCAAGTGGATGTCATGAATTCGCCGCAGCATTATCGGTGTAACGGACATGAGTGAAACTACTTGGAAAAGGATTTTGCTTAGATAGTAGGTATCTGAATTAGTTACTGGGTCCACTAGTTGCTGAAGAAGATAGCCTAACCCTAGCCATAAGACGCTGATTACGATAAATATAATCAGGAACTCTCTCCGAGAAGCCCGCCCTTTGGCTGAGAAGATGTTGCGCATACGATTAATTCCTAACGTCCACATAAGAGGCAGGCAAATCGTTTGCCCATACTTGCCTCTGGCACCACAATGGCGAGCGGTTTGGCTGTTGATTGTTAGCTGAAATATTAACAAGACTCACAGGCCCAATACCGTTCGTGAAGTTCGCCGACCTTTTTAAAGTACTTCTCAAGTGTTGGCTTCCTTTGTTTCAAAAGGTACTTTTCTACAGATCTATCTAATGCTTCAAATACACTATCTTGGTCTCCCGATGCTGGTTTCCCTTTTACTATTCGTTCAATAGCAGGGAAATACATGCTAAAAAAATCACCTTCACTTAAAAACTGCTCAAAAGCTTCTTCAACAAACTCGCTATAATTGTAGTCACAGTATTCATGCCTTGAGCCTTTTGCTATAGTAACCAATTCTTTATAAAGCGGATCATCACTTGGAATAATATAGTGTTTATCAGGAAATGCTTTCCTTTCTTCTTCAGGGTTTAAGAAGTATGTGTACTTATCGCACACTTGATACACTATTTTATTCACATCCAGCTTGATTAACATTTTACTTATTTCTTTAATTGTTTCCTTGTTTTTTGTAACAAGTTCCTCAGCGGATACAGTTCCGAAGAACAAAGCTCCAAATATGAAATAGCAAGCCGCTATAGTTCTAAGCATTATCAATCCCAACTTAAATTTCAGCTAACGCATAATTTAGGGTCCGGAGCTGCGTAGCAGCGGAGGTCCCAGCCCGCTTGCGCGGCGACTACAATTACTTGTTATAGCTACTACGCATAGGCACATAAGATGATTTCGTCATCACCTATAGTTAAAGGGAGCTGTCCTAACTTTTCTAATGAGTTGAGCAAATGTTGGCTACATGATTCATCTTTATACATCGCTCCTGTCCTCGAGTCCCGTAACTGCTGAAATCGAGCAATTCTCAACTCACGAATTTCCTTATAGAAAATAGGCCCTCCGACAAGACAACCATCTCCCAGATACTCTTCATGAAAAATTGGTGATTTGACCTCCTGGGGTCGAGAAAACCTCTCCTCCCAGACCGTCGAAAATCTTATTTCCACATTGGTTTGGGCTATAAGATAAAGCACCTCATGCCACTTAGTGTTATTCATAAGCGAAACACTAAAGTTACGCACCTTATCGTCCAACTTCACTCTATATTCATCTGGACCCATACTAAACTCAGTAGCTATAACGCTTTACACAGTGGCCGCAGCGCAGCTGCGGTCCAATGCTGTAACTTGTTAGCACACTTACCTCCAGTTCTTCATCATTTCTTTTTCGAGTTCAGGATTAGTTACTTCAACTGAAAGATCAACGAAAGCGCCTAGTTTAACGCATGAAACACCCGCAATGGTTTTACCCGACTTTGACTTGAATTGATATTTGCTCATTTCCCCTATGTATTTTAATGGAAACAACGAGACCAATACCTTCGCGATAACGGTTTTGGATGCTTCGCACTCCTCGATAGTTTCAAAAACACGATCGCCTCGTAGCCCAGAAACCATTTTGCTCTCAGGGAACACGAACACGTTCAGGTCAGGCAACTCTCGCTTTAGGGGGAAAACCTTAACCGGCACCGTAACTAACAGAAATGGTGAACTAGTGCTTTGGTTCTTAGTCAAAATCTCAGGGGCTTTTTCTCCGACCGTCACCCAATATACCTCTGGTTCAGATAGCTCCCCAGCCAAAACTGAGGCAGAAAATATCACCGAAATTATAGCCAAAATACGTTTGATCATTCTTGAAGCCTCGTGGTGCTAACAGTCCATTTATGAGGTCTACTACCTCATAATAATTATTAGCGGGTATACCTTTTAACTCTGGCTATGGAGCAATAACTTATTGAAAAATAATAAAATATTTTCCGTAGAACAGCCTGAAAGGTATGTTTTCGCCTGAAGAACACACGTAACGGGTATAGCCAGAAACGGCAGTCGGCAGGCCATCAGAGGTAAAGCGTATTAGTGAAGAGGAGTCATCATCCCTGGTTGTCCTTCCTTGAGTGCCGACTGTCACCATGCTATGCAACTCACCCGCACGGCTTTCCTTGTCTTGCATGCACAATACTATAGCCAGCGATTGTTACGTAGGCCACCCGACCTAAGTAAAATCCCCAATCGGTTTTGTTTCCTGCGCCAGCTGCCGGCCCGGCAGGGTGCTCCGTTACGCATACCCCTACGTAAGGCGTGATGTAGTTGTCATGCAATTGGACTAGAGTTTGGGTATGTTCACGGGCGCTTCGCCGGATATGACAACTCAATAGTTACCATCTGGTAAGATACACCCAGAGTCACTTATCTATTTGGATGTAAAGAATGCCGATTTCAGCGGAAGAAACTGTTGAACAGAAACCCCGCCGTCGCTCCCGTATTCGGGAAGCGCATGAAGCTACTGTACTGAGTGCCGCCGAAGGGCTGTTTGCCATGAATGGCTACAACGGCACGTCGATTGAAGCCATTGCCGATAAAGCCGGCATGTCGAAGCAGAACCTGCTTTATTACTTTCCCTCGAAAGAAGTGCTTTATAAGCGCGTACTGTCCAATATCCTGAGCCTTTGGGTCGACAAGATGCAGCTGCTGGAACAGCAGGGCAAGGAACCGGCCGACATGGTACGCAACTATATTCAGGGCAAGGTGGAGATGTCGCGTACCAACCCTGATGCATCCAAGGTGTTTGCCATCGAGATCATCAACGGTGCGCCTTATCTGAAAGAGTACCTGCAGAATCATCTGCTGCCTGTACTGGAAGAAGATGTAAAGCTGGTACGCAGCTGGATTGCGGAAGGGCGTATCGATGCGGTAGACCCTTACCATCTTTTCTTCCTGATCTGGTCAGCCACTCAGACCTACGCCGACTTCTCGGCACAGGTGAGCCTGTCCCTGGGCAAAGACTCGCTGGATGATGAAGACTTCCAGAACGCGATCGACTTTCTGACCCATGTGATCATCAAGGGCCTGGGCATGAAGTAAGCCCGCCCGTCTTCACAGAACCGGTGTCAGCTCCCTGAGCGGCACCGGTTTTTTATTGCCTGCCGCTCACCCTGTTCCGCTCAATTCACCCTCGAAACTTCTCTTCCAAATGTCTGATCTGTTGTGCAGTGGTGTGAAATTTTTGCCTGCTCTCATCGGCATAGATCAGGCTGTCGATGTATAAAATCATTAAAAATCATTAAGTTACAGTCATTTAAAAGGGCTGATATTTTTTGTGTTTAATTTCTTGACCGTTTGGCAAAATTTGATCTAGTATAACTTTACCGTTTGGTAAAAAGTTTGTAGCGAAAACCTGAAGCCGAAAATAAGAATAAAGACGGAGATAGGGTGTGATGGAGAAACGGAGTATTCCGCTTCATCACAAGATGCGCCTGATTTTGATATGCATGGGCAATGTACCCTTGCGCCTGAATTATGCGCCGCTGACTTCCTTTCTATTCGCCTTATTCATGTTTATTCCTGTGCAGCAGTTTTAGGACCGGCCCAGGCGTTTATGTTCTGTAAAACAGAATGGCTACGTCTTTTCTTAGGTTTCATCTAAATGCGTTAAGGAAAGAATCATGAATGCTCCCAGTGTTTTAAGTCTGAGAACCGATAAAACTGAACACCACAAACTGCTCAGAATGTTCGCTGGGATCAGTTCATCGGTGCGCCATATTCTCACTTCGGTTCTGGCCGGAATCGAACTCTCCGAAGCGGATGCCGTGAAGCTGTTTCAGGCAGAAGGTGCCGAGCTAGATGCTTTGGTTGCGACGGCTGATTACGTACGCAAGCAGGCCGTTGGAGACCAGGCCAGCTTCGTCATCACCCGAAATATCAACTACACCAATGTTTGCTATATGGGCTGCAAGTTCTGCGGCTTTGCCAAGCGCAAAGAGGAGCAGGGCGCCGAGTTGTTGAGCCTGGGTGAGATTGCAGGGCGCGCGCAGGAAGCCTGGGATCGTGGTGCAACCGAGGTGTGTATTCAGGGCGGCCTGCACCCCGATATTGATGGCAGCTTCTACCGCGATATTCTCAAGGCCATTAAGAAACAGGTTCCGGCGATGCATATTCATGCCTTTTCGCCGTTCGAAATCTGGTTTGGCGCATTAAAAAGCAAAGTCAGCGTGGCCGAGTTTATTCAGGACTTGATTGACCATGGTTTGGGGTCTATGCCCGGCACGGCGGCTGAAATTCTGGATGTTGAAATCCGCCAGCAGCTGACGCGGGATAAACTCACCACGGAGCAGTGGGTTGAGATTATTACCACCGCTCATCAATTGGGTTTGCCCACCACCGCCACCATCATGTACGGCCATATTGATAGCCCCGAACATTGGGCCGCGCATATTGGCAAAATCCGCGATATTCAAAAGCAGACCGGTGGTTTTACCGAGTTTGTACCTCTGGGTTTTGTGCATTATGAATCACCACTCTACGTAAAAAACGGTGATGTACGACCGGGCCCGACACCGGAAGAAAATATCCGCATGCATGCGGTTTCACGCCTGATGCTCAACGGCTGGGTCGACAATATCCAGGCGTCCTGGGTCAAGCTGGGGCCGGAGTATGCCCAGCAGATGCTGAAATCCGGGGCCAATGATCTGGGCGGCACCCTGATGAATGAAAGCATCTCCCGTGCCGCCGGTGGCAAGAACGGTCAGGAGATCGTGCCTGAGGATATGGTGCGCATGATCGGTGAAGCGGGGCGTGAGCCCGTACGCCGCAACACCCTGTACAAGGTTGTGCAGGGCTATGAGTACACGCCTGAAGTGTCCAGCTCAGAAGTGCTGGCTGCTTCCCAGGGTGTTCAGTTGATCGCGACCAGCCGGGGAGTGATCTGATGAATGCCCATTCCTCACCCAATATCGTCATGCTCTGTGGCGGTGTCGGCGGCGCCAAAATGGCGGAAGGCTTTGCCCACAGCCGCTTTGCCGACAACCTGAGCCTGATCGGCAATGTGGCCGATGATCAGGACTTCCACGGGCTTTGGGTATCCCCGGATATCGATACCCTCACCTACACGCTTACCGACAACATCGACCGCAACAAGGGCTGGGGTCTGGTGGATGAAAGCAACCGTGTACTGGACCAGCTCAAGGCGCTGGGCGCGGATACCTGGATGTATCTGGGCGACAGGGATTTTGCCACCCACATTTTGCGTACCCAGCTGCGTCATCAAGGCATGCGACCCACCGAGATTGCACGACGCATTGCGGAGTCGTTTGGTCTGGATGTGCCGATCATTTTGCCCACCGATGATGTGATTCAGAACCAGGTGAAAACCGAAAACGGCTGGGTGGCGTTTCAGGACTTCTTCGTTAAATGGGGCTGCCAGCCGGACGTGCTGGAGTGCCGTGTGGTCGGCATCGATCAGGCGGAGGCAACACCGGAAGCACTTCACGCCATTGCTCAGGCCGACATGATCGTCATTGCCCCCAGCAACCCCATTGTCAGCATCAACCCCATCCTGTCGGTGCCCGGCATCCGTGAAGCGCTGGAGCTCTCATCGGCCTTCAAGGTGGCGGTGTCTCCGCTGGTGGCGGGCCAGACGGTGAAAGGGCCAGCGGACAAGATGATGCTGGCAGCCGGTTATCGAGCGGACGTTCAGGGTGTGGCGGATTTCTACAGCGGAGTGGTCGATGCGCTGGTGATCGACCAGCAGGACCGGGCTTATCTGAGTGCGGTTGAGCAGCGGATCGAGCATGTGCTGGTTACCGATACCCTGATGTTCAACCGGGCCAACAAGGTGCGCCTGGCTGAAAGCATCGTGCACGCCTATCAATCATGCACCGCTCGGCAGACGCCCGAGTTGCAGCAAGCAGGTTAGGAGGCACGCATGAAACTCTCAATCGTTATTCCCATGAAGTGTCCGGACCAGGCCAAAGGCCGTCTGTCGGAAGTACTGAGCCAAGGCGAACGCAAGGCGCTGGCACTGACCCTCTTTGAACGCAACGTCTGTTTCTTTCGCAGCCGTTTCCCCGAGCACAACCTGCTGGTGGTGACTGTATCCGAGGAAGTCCGGCAGCTGGCGGAAGCCGAAGGCGCGGAAGTGCTGCAGCAGGCCGACGCCGGTTTGAACGCGGCGGTTGAAGCCGCTGCCCGCTACAACCGTTCGCGCGGCGTTGAATCTCAGCTGGTGGTGCCCGGTGATATTGAAACCCTGGATCAAGGCGAGCTGGCCACACTGCTGGATCAGCCACGCCAGCACGGCTCGGTAGTGGTCTGCCCCTCCTATGACGGCGGCACCAATGCACTGTTGACCACACCGCCTGATGCCATGCCGTTTAGCTATGGCCCCCAGTCCTGCCGCGCACATCTGTTGTCTGCGCTGCAGCTGGGACTGCAGGCGAAGCGGTTGTATCTGGAAAAACTGTCATTTGATATCGACCTGCCCAGTGACCTGTTTCGGGTGGCTGCCGGCAGTGTGCCGAAAACGGCGTAGGGGAAGGTCATGGATACGCAAAACACTAGCCGAAGCAGTACCGATGTGGTGATGCAAACCGTTGATGGCATCCCCGATATCCAGCCGGGCGATAACCTGCCGGAGATCATTCTGGCCGCCCTGGATACCAACCGTCAGTCACTGGATGACGGAGATATTTTGGTGATTGCCCACAAGGTGGTTTCCAAGGCGGAAGGCCAGATTGTTGATCTGAATACCGTTGAGCCCTCGCCGG
Source organism: Marinobacterium stanieri (assembly GCF_900155945.1). Classification (GTDB taxonomy): domain Bacteria; phylum Pseudomonadota; class Gammaproteobacteria; order Pseudomonadales; family Balneatricaceae; genus Marinobacterium; species Marinobacterium stanieri. The sequence continues at coordinate 634,923 of NZ_FTMN01000001.1, read as the reverse complement.
AAGCACTGCGACTGGCGAATGAGTTGGCTAAGGACCCACGCAAGGTTGAGGTGGTGTTGTCCGAATCCAGCCGACTGGTTCGCACCTCCAAACGCCCTGAACAGACCGAAGGCACCATCATCGCCGAACATCGTCTGGGCTTTATCTGCGCCAACGCGGCGGTGGATGAATCCAACGTGGATGCGGCCGGCAAGGTGATCCTGCTGCCGAAAGACCCGGACCAGAGTGCCCGCAATATCTGCCAGGCACTGGAGCAGGGCAGCGGCAAGCAGCTGGGTGTGATCATCACCGATACGTTCGGGCGCCCCTGGCGCATGGGGCTGGTCAATGTGGCGGTAGGCCTGGCCAACGTCCCCAGCAAGATTGATATGGCAGGCGAACGGGATGCCTATGGCCGAGTGCTCTCGGTCACGGTGCCGGCGCTGGCCGACGAGATAGCGGCGGCTTCCGGGCTGCTGATGAGCAAAGAGGGCAAGAAGCCGGTTCTGATTTTCAAAGGCATTGATTGGCAGAAGAGCGAAAGCTCCGCACGCGATCTTGTCCGACCACAACAAGAGGATCTATTTCGATGAAGATAGCAATTTTGGGGGGCACAGGTCCTCAGGGAAAAGGGCTGGCACTGCGTTTTGCGGCCGCGGGTATTGATGTCGTACTGGGTTCGCGTGATGGCGCACGCGCAGCCGAAATCGCGGAAGAGCTGAATGCCAAACAGGCGTCAGTCGAAGGCCAGATCTCGGGTGCCGGTAATGCCGAAGCCACTGCTGCAGCCGATGAAATTGTCATTCTGGCAGTGCCCTTCTCGGCCCATAACGCCACCCTGGAAGCCATTCGTGAACAGCTGGTGGGCAAGATCCTGGTCGATATCGTGGTGCCTTTGGCCGATGGTGACCCCAAAGCAGTGGACATGCCGGCTGAAGGCTCAGCCACTGAAGCGGCTCAGGCGCTTCTGGGTGATGAAATCCCGGTGGTCGGCGCGCTGCACAACGTCTCGGCCGCCACGCTAAACAATCTTGGCCACGCCATTAACTGCGACATTCTGGTGTGCGGCAACAGCCTGGAAGCCAAAGAGAAGGTGATCGATCTGATTGCCAGCCTGGATGTGAAAGCCTACAACGCCGGCCCGGTGGTCAATGCGCGCTGTATCGAAGCGATCACACCCATCCTGATCCGTCTGAACATTTCCAAGAAAGTGCCCTTTACCCATGCCGGTATCAAGATCTGGGCACCGGACCACTAACGTCAAGACACAATACTGAACACTTAGGAGAATAATTATGGATTTCGGTATTACTTTCAAAGGCTTCATCAGCCCTGAACGCGCACGTAATCTGGCTAAACAGGCTGAAGAAGCCGGTTTCACCCATTGCTGGTTCTACGATTCGCATGTGCTTTGGCGTGAGTGCTATCCGGCCATCGCCATGTGCATGGAGCACACTTCCAAGATCAGCTTCGGCCCTTGTGTAACCCATCCTAACGCCCGTGACTGGTCGCAGGCAGCAAGCCTGTTCGGCAGCTTGGCGTTGCAGAGCGGTGGCCGTTTCCACGTCGGCCTTGGCCGTGGTGATAGCGGTGTTCGTGTACTGGGTAAAAAGCCGGCCAACCTGGCCCGTGTGGCCGAGTTCACTCAGGCCGTAAAAGGCATGGTGCGCGGTGATGAAGTGCAGTACGGCGAGTGCCCAGCCCCGGTTAAGTTCCCCTGGGCGGAAGGCTATGAGCTGCCGGTCTACATCGGCGCGTACGGCCCCAAAGCACTGGCAACCGCCGGTGAATTCGGTGACGGTGTGATTCTGCAGATCGCCTCTCCGGCACTGGTGAAGTGGTTTACGGATCAGGCTCTGGCAGCCGGTAAGGAAGCGGGCCGCGACATGAGCAACTACCAGGTAATCGCCTCTGCTCCGGCGTACTTCGGCACCCGCGAGCGCTGCATCGAAGCGACCCGCTGGTTCCCGGCCATGGTGGGTAACCACGTAGCCGATATCGTCGAGAAATACGGCGCTCACAGTGGTCTGGTACCGGAAAGCCTGACCTCCTACATCGAAAACCGTAAGGGCTACGACTATTCCAAGCATGGTCAGAGCGACAACCCCTATCTGGACTTCATCACCGAAGACATCGTGGAAGACTTCTGTGTACTGGGTGGTGTCGACGAGCACATTGCCAAGCTGCGCCACCTGGAAGAAGCGGGTACCACTCAGTTCAACATCTACCTGGATAGCGGCGACGAGGAAAGCATTGTCGAGAAATACGGCAAGCACATCATTCCTCACTTCAACAAGAAGTAAGACCGCTTGCAGCACTGCCCGGCTGCAAGGGGCAGTGCTGGTTTTAAACGCTGTAGCGAAAGATTCAAAGCAGGAGCTAGTAGGCGATGAAAGATATTAAAACCAACCAGCAGCGACTCTGGGACAGTTTGATGGAAATGGGCGAGATCGGTGGCACCGAAAAAGGTGGTTGCTGCCGTCTGGCTCTGACCGACCTGGATAAGCAAGCCCGCGACCTGTTTATCAAATGGTGTGAAGAGGCCGGGTGCAGCATTCGCATCGATAAGATGGGTAACGTCTTTGCCCGTCGCCCCGGCCGCAACAATGATCTGCCGCCGGTGGTGATGGGCAGCCACATAGACACCCAACCCACGGGTGGCAAGTTTGATGGTGTGTACGGTGTGTTGGCCGGTCTGGAAGTGATCCGTACCCTGAACGACAACAACATCGAAACCGAGCATCCGGTTGAAGCGTCCATCTGGACCAACGAGGAAGGCTCGCGCTTTGCCCCGGCAATGGTGTCATCCGGTGTCTTTGCTGGCGTATTCGACCTTGAATATGGCCTGAGCCGCGCCGACCTGGACGGTAAAACCATGGGCGAGGAGCTGGACCGTATCGGCTATGCCGGTGAGCACGAAGTCGGCAGCCCGGTAAAAGCCTTCTTTGAAGCCCACATTGAACAGGGGCCGATCCTTGAAGAAGAGGACACCACCATTGGCGTGGTGACCGATGCTCAGGGCCAGCGCTGGTATGAAGTCACTCTGACCGGTCAGGAAGCGCACGCCGGCCCGACGCCGATGCTGCGCCGTAAGGATGCCCTGGTCGGTGCCGCCCAGATCATTGATGAAGTGAATCAGATCGGCCTGACCAACCAGCCCAATGCCTGTGCCACTGTCGGTCTGCTGCAGGTGTTCCCCAACTCCCGTAACGTCATTCCGGGTGAAGTCTTCTTCACTGTGGATTTCCGTCACCCCAATGATGAAATCCTTTCCAAGATGGATCAGCAGCTGCGCGAAATCAGCGCCCGTATCGCCGATGAACTGCATCTGGAAATGAAGTTTGAAGAGATCTGGTACTCCCCGCCCGTGCCGTTCGACAAGGGCTGTGTTGAGTCTGTACGTCAGGCGGCAAAAGATGCCGGCTACAGCCATCGCGACATTGTCAGCGGTGCCGGTCACGATGCCTGCTACATCTCCCGCGTCGCGCCCACAGGCATGGTATTTGTGCCCTGTGAGAACGGTATCAGTCACAACGAAGAAGAGAATGCGGATCCAGCTGACCTGCATGCCGGCTGCAATGTCCTCTTCCAGGCGGTGCTGAACCAGGCGAACGGCTGATTTCACCCCGGAAACCATAGGCGGGCCCACGCATCCCGGGTCTGTTTATGGTTTCCACCCAACGGCTCTAATTATAAATCTAAGAAAAACCGAGCCCGCTTCCGATCATATTCTTTCCGACAGGCCTGTTTTTGCGCGTAATTCACGTGCACGGCGTTCTGTTGTCTGAAGAAAGGGGCGGCTCGTGGAGAGTAAAGATGAAAATTGGTATTCCCAAGGAAGTCGCACTCAATGAAGCCCGTGTTGCGCTGATACCGGACAATATTCAGCGTTTGAGCGCCAAAGGACTGAGATTTCTGATCGAAACTGAGGCCGGGCAGGCCGCCGGCTTTGATGATCAGGCCTACCGTGATGCTGGTGCTGAGGTGGTATCCAATGCCGCTGCAGTATACGAGCAGGCCGACATGATTCTGAGCGTGAACCTGAGCGGTCAGGGTGTTTCGAACTGTGCTTCGGAATTGCGCGCCGGTCAGTTGCTGATCGGCATGCTGGACCCGCTGACCGATGCCGGCAAGTTTTTTGCCCTGGCCGATAAGGGCGTCAATGCCGTGGCCATGGAGTTGATCCCGCGGATCAGCCGCGCCCAGAGCATGGATGTGCTCTCCTCCATGGCGACACTGGCCGGTTACAAGGCTGTGCTGATGGCCGCCACATCCTCCCAACGTATTTACCCGATGATGATGACTGCTGCCGGTAACCTCAGCCCTGCACGGGTCTTTATCATGGGCGCGGGCGTTGCCGGACTGCAGGCGGCGGCCACCGCCAAGCGTCTCGGGGCTGTGGTGGAAGCCTATGATGTGCGCCCGGCGGCACGGGAGCAGATTCTGTCGGTGGGGGCCAAACCTGTCGAGCTGGACCTGGAGGCTGAAGCCACCGAAGGGCAGGGTGGTTATGCACAGGCACAAAGCGACGATTTCCTGCGTCGCCAGCGTGAGCAAATGACCCAGGTACTGGCCGAGCAGGACATTGTCATCACCACGGCGGCGGTGCCGGGTGCGCGCTCTCCGGTGTTGATTACCGCTGAGATGGTACATGCGATGAAACCGGGCACCATTATTGTCGATCTGGCCTCTGAGCGCGGCGGTAACTGCGAGCTGACACAGCACGGCAAGGTGATAACCGAGCACGGCATCACCATCATCGGGCCGGACAACATCGCCTCCACCCTGGCCCACCATGCCAGCCAGATGTTTGGTAACAACCTGGAAAACTTCCTCAACCTGATTCTGGATGACGACGGCGGTTACACACTGGATTTCGATGACGAAATTATCCAGCAGGCCGTGGTAACCCGGGGCGGTGAGATTGTGCATGAGCGCATCCGAAACCTGGCCGGACTGGCGCCGCTGAGTGAAGAGCCGGCGATGGAGGAGGTTGCCTGATGGAAACGTTCATTATCCTGCTGTCTCTGTTCGCGCTGGCGGTGTTCCTTGGTGTCGAACTTATTACCAAGGTGCCGCCCACACTTCATACCCCGCTGATGTCGGGCAGTAACGCCATCTCGGGTATCACCATTGTCGGTGCCATTCTGGCGGCCGGCTCCGGCAGTGAGTCCGGTGTGCTGGTACAGGCACTGGGGTTCATCGCCATCGTCTTTGCCACCATCAATGTGGTGGGTGGCTTTATGGTGACCCAGCGCATGCTGGGCATGTTCAAGCGGAGGGGCTGAAGATGAATGCGATGGTAATTAACCTGTTTTATCTGCTGGCCGCACTGCTGTTTGTGCTGGGTATCAAGGGCCTGACGCGCCCCAAAACGGCGTTGAGGGGCAATCGTCTGGCGGCACTGGGCATGCTCGTGGCCATCGTCGTCACCCTGTTGGACCGTCAGGTGATTGACTACACCCTGGTGGCGGCTGGCCTTGCTCTGGGCGCGCTGATTGGTGCGGTGATGGCCCGGCGTGTGCAGATGACGGCCATGCCGCAGATGGTCGCAATTCTGAATGGTCTGGGTGGCGGTGCATCCCTTGGCGTCGCGGCGGCCAGCTATTTCAGTGTGCTGGCGCAGGGTGGTGACCTTTCGGGACCAACGCTGATGCTGGCCAATGGCGCGGCCATGTTGGCGGTATTGATCGGTACGGTGACCTTTTCCGGCAGCGCCGTGGCCTTTGCCAAGCTGCAGGAAATTCTGCCCGGCCAGCCCATTGGCTTCAGCGGCATGAAGTTCATCAATCTGGGCCTGCTGCTGGTAGCACTGGCAACGGCCTGGATGCTGGTGACCGGTCAGGCTGGGGCTGGTGGTTTTGCCGTGTTGGTAGGTGTCGCCCTGATTCTCGGGGTCACGCTCGTGATGCCGATAGGCGGGGCGGATATGCCGGTGGTGATTGCGCTGCTGAACTCCTATTCCGGTATTGCGGCGGCGGCTGCCGGTTTCATCATGGGCAACACGGTATTGATCGTCTCCGGTGCGCTGGTGGGGGCGTCGGGCATCATCCTTACCCAGATCATGTGCGTCGCCATGAACCGGTCTCTGGCCAATGTGCTGTTCGGCAAGATGGCTGAAGCGGATGCCAACAGTGTGGATGCTGACGAGGTGTATGAGGGCAAGGTTACCTCATCCTCCCCAGACGAAGTCAGCATGCTGCTGGACGGTGCCGAGCGTGTAGTGATCGTACCCGGATTCGGTATGGCCATGGCACAGGCACAGCATGCGGTGCGGGAGCTGGCCGATACACTGCAAAGCCGGGGCACCACCGTCGAGTTTGCCATTCACCCGGTCGCCGGTCGTATGCCGGGTCACATGAATGTGTTGCTGGCGGAAGCGGAAGTGGAGTATGACGCCATGAAAACCATGGAGCAGTCCAATCCCAACTTCAGCAAAACCGACGTGGCGATTGTGATTGGTGCCAACGATGTCACCAACCCCATGGCCCGTGAAGACAAGGGCAGTCCCATCTACGGCATGCCGATTCTGAATGTGGATCAGGCGCGCAATGTCGTGGTGGTGAAACGCAGCCTGAGCCCCGGCTTTGCCGGATTGCCCAATCCTCTGTTTGCACGGGATAACGCCGTGATGCTGTTTGGTGATGGCAAGCAGGCAATTATGGATTTGACCGCTGCACTGCATGAAGCGGCCTGATAGCAGAAAGGAAAATGTTCGCCGCTAAGTGAATAGCGGCGAGCATTTCTGAAGGAATTATGGGTTACTTGGTCTCAATCGCCTGCTGATTGATCGCTACCGAGAAGGGCACTGTGCGCGTACTCAGCCAGTACACCAGACCGCCCAGGAAGGAACCGGTAAACCAGCCGTACTGATAGAACCAGCTCAGTTCGCCGGTAACCAGTGAGAACACAGTCAGTGCCACTGGTACAAAGAAGGCGGTCAGGCCGTGACGGTTAAAACCGCTGTAGGCGCCATGGGTTTTGTACAGCTCGGCCAGCTCGTAGTTCTGACGGCGCACCACGAAATAATCCACAATCATGATGCCGGCAATCGGTCCCAGCAGGGATGAGTAGCCCAGCAGCCAGCCGCTGTACATCGCTTCCACGCTCACATCAGATTCAATCCAGCCCAGCTTTTTGAGCAATTCCCAGCTCATCAGCAGAATGCCGATCAGACCGGTCAGCAGCACGCCGCGGGTCTGGTTGATCTTCTTCGGCGCGATATTCTGGAAATCATTGGTCGGCGACACGATGTTGGCTGCGGTGTTGGTCGACAGGGTTGCGATGATAATTACGATCATGGCAATCACCACCCAGACCGGGCTGTCGATCTTGCTGATCAGGGTTACCGGATCGGAAATGGTTTCGCCCACCAGTGCAGGTGAGGCGGCCGTCATCACCACACCCAGCGCGGCGAAGAAGAACATGGTCAGTGGCAGGCCCAGAGTCTGGCCGATGATCTGGTCTTTCTGCGAGCGCACGTAGCGGCTGAAGTCAGGAATGTTCAGTGACAGTGTGGCCCAGAAGCCCACCATGGCGGTGACGCCGGCAAAGAAGTAGCCCCAGAAGGATGCATCCTCTGGACGGTTTGCCGGTGTTGTCAGCAGAGCTTCGTATGACACCTGGGGGCTGGCCCACATCATAAGGCCGATACCGACTGCCAGCAGCAGCGGGGCCGCCAGCGTTTCCATCAGTTTGATCGACTCGGCACCCTTGATGACGATATAGAGGTTCAGTACCAGGAAAGCGAAGAAGCCGATCACCTCACCGGTACCGCCGAGGGATTCCCAGCCCGGTACCAGGTTGGACAAGACGATATGAATGGCCAGGCCGCCAAACAGGGTTTGGATACCAAACCAGCCACAGGCAACCAGCGCACGAATCAGGCAGGGAATATTGGACCCGAGCATGCCAAAGGAAGAGCGCAGTACCACAGGGAAGGGAATACCGAACTTGGTGCCGGGAAAGGCGTTCAGGGTCAGCGGTACCAGGACGATGATATTGGCCAGCAGTATAGCGAACAGCGCTTCGGGGACAGAGAGTCCGAAGTAGGCCGTTAACACGCCGCCCAGTGTGTAGGACGGAACGCAAATCGCCATCCCTACCCAGAGCGCGGCGACATTCCACAAACTCCAGGTGCGCTCCTTGACCTGAGTCGGTGCAATATCCTCGTTGTAGTGAAGGCTTTGTTCGAGGTCAGAGCCGGCGTTGAGTTCATAGAACTCACCGACCTTCACCATGGATGATGTTTCTTTTTTTAGGTGTTCCATATGCCATCCTCTGATGCTGTTGAAAACAGATACACCTTCTATTGCAGGGGCTATGCCATATTTTTACCTTTTGGAAAAATAAATAATTTTGTCTATAAGGTGCTGATATTTATAGGATTTAAAGTGGGTTTGATGATGACGGGGACAATCGGATGAGTAGAGTAAGTGGTTAAATGGTGATCATTGTTGGGGCGGGCTGTACTTTACTGGTGCATGGGAAAGGCGGCTCTGCCGGCCTTTCCCGGTCGCGGGGTTAAAACCGGTGCGTCAGAAATGCGCCCACGGCCACCAGGCCAAGTCCAGCGATGCGTGTCAGGCTGGTTTCCGAGGCTTCGTATCCGGCCAGGCCGAAATGATCCAGCACCACGGCGGTAATCAGCTGACCGGCAATGACCAGTGCAATCAGGGTGGAGGCACCAAGCTTGGGCGCGAATACCGCCATGGACGTGACAAAGAAAGCGCCCAGAAAACCGCCCACCCAGGCCCAGAGCGGTGCTTCCTTGAGTTGCATGACATTGGGAAGCGCCGTGCGCATGGACAGGTTAACGGCAATCAGTACCAGGCAGCCGATGACAAATGAAATGGCCGAGGCCCAGAGTGCACTGCCGCTGAAGCGGGCAAGGTGGGAGTTGATACCGGCCTGCAAGGGCAGCATGGCGCCGGCCAGAAAGACAATGAATACACTGATCATGAACATGAAAAGGGGCCTCAAACAAGAAAGGGGCCTCAGGCCCCTTTGTGAATTAAACGCAGGAGGGGATTTTAATTGCGTTTCACCGGTTTGGGAGCATTAAGTTCAGCCTGTTTATTCAGCGCATCGAACACCGGGTTAAAGGCGGGGCGGTTAATGTAACGACCGGCACCGGGTTCAACATTGAGCTGACCGTCGGCCCAGACAACCTTGCCGCGGCTGATGGTGTGTGACGGAATGCCTTTCACCGTGCGGCCTTCAAAAATGTTGAAGTCCACGTTCTGGTGGTGGGTCTTGGCGGAAATGGTGCGTGTGCCTTCCGGATCCCAGACCACCAGGTCGGCATCGGCACCCACAGATACCGAACCTTTCTGCGGATAGATGTTGAAGATCTTGGCCGTGTTGGTCGAGGTAACGGCAACAAACTCGTTCATGGTCAGTTTGCCGGTGTTCACCCCCGAGTCCCACATGACGGCCATGCGGTCTTCCACCCCGGCGGTGCCGTTGGGGATCTTGGTGAAGTCATCCTTGCCGGCGGCTTTCTGCTCGGCGCAGAAGGCGCAGTGGTCGGTGGCGGTGGTGTGCAGGTTGCCACCCTGAAGGCCTTTCCACAGCGCCGATTGGTGTTCCTTGGAGCGGAACGGCGGGCTCATCACGTGCGCAGCGGCAAACTCGAAGTCTTCGTTACGGTAAACGCTCTCGTCGATTACCAGGTGGCCGGCCAGACATTCGCCATACACGCGCTGACCTTCATTGCGGGCACGGGTGATGGCATCCAGAGACTCCTTGCAGGACACGTGCACCAGGTAGATCGGCACATCCATCACCTGGGCAATCTGGATAGCACGGTTGGCCGCTTCGCCTTCCACCACCGGCGGACGTGACAGCGGATGTGCTTCCGGGCCGGTCATACCCTGGCTCAGCATCTCCTGCTGCAGCTGGAACACCAGCTCGCCGTTCTCGGCATGCACGGTGGGAATCGCGCCCAGCTCCATGCAGCGGCGGAAGCTTTTCACCAGGGTTTCATCGTCCGCCATGATGGCGTTCTTGTAGGCCATGAAGTGTTTGAAACTGTTTACACCGTGGTGCTTCACCAGTGTTTCCATGTCGGCATGGACCGATTCGTCCCACCAGGTGATGGCCACGTGGAAGCTGTAATCCGCAGCGGCCTTGCCGGCCCAGTCGCGCCATTTGTGGTAGGCGTCCATCAGCGGTTCCTGAGGGGCCGGAATCACGAAATCAATGATGGAGGTATTACCACCGGCCAGGCCTGCGGCTGTACCGGTAAAGAAATCATCGCTGGCAACGGTGCCCATGAAGGGCAGCTGCATGTGGGTGTGAGGGTCGATGCCGCCGGGCATGACATACTGGCCTGATGCATCAATCTCCTTCGCGCTGGAGGGCACATCAAGATCGTTGCCGATGGCCACGATTTTGCCTTCTTCACAATAGACATCAGCACTGAACGTCTGGTCAGCATTCACGATAGTGCCGTTACGGATAACAATAGACATAGGCACGACTCCTCAATCAAGTCATTGGGTGCAGAGCGGGCTCTGCGTGAACGAATTTAGCGAGCATGAAGGGCGGCCCCGCATGGCGCGGGGCCACCGGGATCAATCGTTCTGCGGTACCAGTTGAGTCACCGGTACGGTACTGCTGCGAGCGATGAGCCAGTAGATCAGGCCACCGCTGATGGAACCGGTGAACCAGCCGTACTGGTAGAACCAGTTCAGCTGTCCGGTCAGCAGAGAATACAGAGTGAAGGCGACGGGCAGCGCGAAGGCGATCAAACCGTTCATGTTGAAACCGCGATAGGCGCCCTCGGTCAGGTACAGGTCCGGCAGGCTCAGTCGCTGGCGCTTGATCAGGAAGTAATCCACGATCATGATCCCCGCGATAGGGCCGAGCAGGGATGAGTAGCCCAGCAGCCAGCCGCTGTACATGGCTTCAACACTGACATCGGATTCGATGACACCCAGTTTTTTCAGCAACTCCCATCCCATCAGCAGAATGCCGATCAGGCCGGTCAGCAGTACGCCGCGGGTCTGGTTGATTTTCTTCGGTGCCAGGTTCTGGAAATCGTTGGTGGGGGAGACGATGTTGGCGGCGGTGTTGGTGGAGAGTGTGGCGATAATAATCAGGATCATCGCGATCACCACCCAGAAGGGGCTGTCGATCTTGCCGATCAGTGATACCGGATCAGAGATGGTTTCACCCACCAGCGTGGTGGAGGCAGCGGTCAAGACAACACCCAGGGCCGCAAAGAAGAACATGGTCAATGGCAGGCCGATGATCTGGCCGGCGATCTGGTCTTTCTGCGAACGCACATAACGGCTGAAGTCAGGAATATTCAACGACAGCGTGGCCCAGAAACCCACCATGGCGGTGACACCTGCGGCAAAGTAACCGAAGAAGGACGCGCCTTCAGGACGGCTGGCCGGAGCGGACAGCAGCGCTTCATAGGAAATTTTCGGGCTGGCCCACATCATCAGGCCGATACCGACCGCCAGCAGTAGCGGTGCTGCCAGGGTTTCCATGATCTTGATGGACTCGGCACCCTTGATCACGATGTAGAGGTTCAATACCAGGAAGGCAAAGAAACCGATCACTTCACCGGTACCGCCCAGTGATTCCCAGCCGGGGACCAGGTTGGAGAGCAGTATGTGAATCGCCAGACCACCAAACATGGTTTGAATCCCGAACCAGCCACAGGCAACCAGCGCCCGGATCATGCAGGGAATATTGGACCCGATCATGCCGAAGGACGAGCGCAATAAAACCGGGAAGGGAATACCGAATTTGGTGCCGGGAAAGGCGTTCAGGGTAAGGGGAATCAGGACGATGATATTGGCAACGAGGATGGCAAGCAGGGCTTCGGTTACGGATAAACCAAAATAGGCCGTGAGCACGCCACCCAGAGTATAAGTCGGCACACAGATCGCCATACCGACCCAAAGGGCGGCGACGTTCCAGACACTCCAGGTGCGCTCTTTTACACTGGTGGGGGCAATATCATCGTTGTAGTGATTACTGCTGGCAACATCACTACCGGTATTGAGTTCGTAGAATTCACCTACTCTGACTGCAGATGAAACCTCGGGGTTTTCGTTCTTCATTTTACGTCCTCTTATTCTTATTTTTACAAGGTTCCGGGTGGAGCCTTTCGTGTCGTGAAGAGTGCCGTTAATGGTTTATGAAATTTTTACCGTGCGGTCAACATAAACCCTGTTTTTCATGTTGGCAAGTTTTCTTTCCCAATTGGTAAAAATTATTTTCGGGCATTATCAGCCTCCGCTTGGCGTATTTAATTGATTGAAATAAAAAGATTTATTCCGCTTTTAACGGCATGGCCGTACATTGCAAATCAAGTATTTATGTCGGCGCCATTTGCGATTGCAGGGCATCGAGAAAGTTGGACAGAATCAGGTTTGGCGCCAGGTCCTTGCGCGTAACAGCGGCGTAGGGCGTCACAAAATTAAACTCCTGCGGCAGCAGTGCGCGCATCATCCCCTTGTCGACCCACTTCTGGGCAAAGTGGGTGGGTAGATAGCCGATATAACAACCGGTAAGAATCAGAAAGGCGATCCCTTCACGGTCAGATGCCTGGGCGCTTTTGTTGAAGGGCTGAAAGTGACTGCGTACTTCCGGGGACTGCTGGTAGGAGGGGAATACCATGTCACAGCGGTAGACCTGCTCGGGCGTCAGGTCCTGATCGGGATAATCGAAAAAGGGATGTTCCCGGCTGCAGTAGAGATTGGATTCTTCGTCGTAAAGGTGGATGTAGTTGAGATTGGGGTTTTTGGTGAGGACCGGCGCAACGCCGGTTTGTATTCGGCCATCGAGAACTGCCTTGATGACATCGATGGCCGGTATCATCTCGATGTTGATATTGATCTCCGGCCCTCGTGATTTCAAAACCTTCAGCGAATCGGTAATAAACATTCGGGGCAGTGTCACCAGACAGTCGGTAATACCGATATCCAGATCCCCTTTGAGTTCGGCGTGAATACTGTTGATCTGGCGCTGAAACTCCTGATGTGACGACAGCAATTGCAACGTCGCCATATACACCTGCTCACCTTCTTCGGTCAGCGAAAAACCACTGCGGCCTCGGCTGCAGAGTTTGAGGGATAACCGCTGTTCCAGGTCTGATATAGCGATACTGATCGCCGCCCGGCTGATATTCAATTCCGATTCGGCGGCTGAAAAGCCACCACAGGTCACCACCGCTTTAAAGATCCGCAACATGCGGATATCGGCACCCGCGATGTGCCCCATTATTTTTGTTTTTGACATATACACCTCTCAAGTAGATCGGGGCCATGTGTGGGTAAACCATAAACTTGTTTTTACCTTTTGGTAAGTATTTGGTTGACTGAAAGTAAGATCTTTTGGATTTATCCCCCCTTGTGAGGACTGGATTATGGGTTTCCAGAAGGCTTGTCTGGATGTGAAGAGTGCTACAAGCCTTTTCTGCATAGCCTGATGAGGGAATGAATATGTTTGATCTGGATGCGCGTAAATCAGCTGGCCTGAGCCGGGACCAGCTGGAAGCTTACTGGATGCCCTACACTGCCAATCGCCAGTTCAAGGACGATCCGCGGATGTTCGTGGAAGCCCAGGGTAGTTACCTGACCGACAGCACCGGACGCAAGGTGTTTGATGGCCTGTCCGGTCTCTGGACCTGCGGTGCCGGTCACTGCCGTCCCGAGATCGCCGAGGCGGTCGCGCAACAACTGCGTCAGCTGGATTACGCACCGGCGTTCCAGTATGGCCACCCCAAAGCCTTCGAGCTGGCCAACCGCATTACCTCGGTGACGCCGGACGGACTGGACCATGTGTTCTTCACCGGGTCCGGCTCCGAGAGCGCCGACACCTCGCTGAAAATGGCCCGTGCCTACTGGCGCAAGAAGGGGATGCCCACCAAAACCAAATTGATCGGCCGCAGCAAGGGGTATCACGGGGTCAACTTTGGTGGCTTCAGCCTGGGCGGTATCGGTGCCAACCGTGCACTCTATGGCCAGGGTGTGGATGCAGACCATCTGCCGCACACGCTGCTGAAGGAAAATGCGTTTAGCCAGGGCATGCCGGAAAACGGTGTGGAAAAGGCCGACGAACTGCTGGAGCTGATCGCCCTGCATGATGCCTCCAACATCGCTGCCGTCATCGTTGAACCCATGGCCGGTTCGGCCGGTGTGATTCCTCCGCCCAAGGGTTATCTCAAGCGTCTGCGCGAGATCTGCACCCAGCACAACATTCTGCTGATCTTTGATGAAGTGATCACCGGCTTTGGCCGCATGGGCTCCTGGACCGGCGCGGAAGAGTTCGGTGTAGTGCCGGATATGATCAACGTGGCCAAGCAGCTTACCAATGGTGCTGTCCCCATGGGCGCGGTGATTGTGAAGAACGAGATCTACCAGACCTTCATGGACAACGGTGGCCCCGAGTACATGATGGAAATTCCGCACGGCTATACCTACTCCGGTCACCCGGTGGCATGTGCCGCAGCCCTGGCGTCGCTGGATGTGCTGGAGAACGACAAGCTGATTCCGCGTGTGCGCGAAATGAGCAAAATTTTCGAGGAATCCTTCCACGGTTTGAAAGGCACACGCTACATAAGCGACATCCGCAACTACGGTCTTGCCGGTGGTCTCACCATTGAATCTGCACCGGGTGAGCCTGCGTTGCGCCCGTATCAGATCGCCATGAAATGCTGGGAAAAAGGGTTCTACGTCCGCTATGGCGGCGACACCATCCAGCTCGGTCTGCCGTTCATTGTCGAACGTGAAGAGATCGACAACGTTGTGAATGCCATCGGTGAGTCAATTCTGGAACTGGACTGATCACCAACACATTTTCCGTTTGTATTAATCGATAAGAATTAGAGGTAAGCATGAAGACTATTGGCCATCTGATTAACGGTGCCATGCGCACCGATGCCGAACGCACCCAGGATGTATTCAACCCGTCCACCGGCGCTGCAGAAAAACAGGTCGCGCTGGCCAGCGTCGCCACCGTAGAAGAAGCTATTGCTGCAGCCCAGGCAGCCTTTCCGGCCTGGCGCGACACTCCACCGGCCAAGCGTGCCCAGGTGATGTACCGTTTCAAGCAGTTGCTGCATGACAACGCCGACCGCATCTGTGAGCTGATCGGTGAAGAGCACGGCAAGATTCATCACGATGCCCTCGGTGAGCTGACCCGTGGTATCGAGAATGTGGAATATGCCTGTGGTGCGCCAGAACTGCTGAAAGGGGAGCACAGCCGCAATGTGGGTCCGGGTATCGACTCCTGGAGCGAGTTCCAGCCGCTGGGTGTCGTTGCCGGTATCACGCCGTTCAACTTCCCGGCCATGGTGCCGCTGTGGATGTATCCGATGGCTATCGCTTGCGGTAATACCTTCGTGCTCAAGCCGTCCGAGCGTGACCCCACCTCTGCCATGTTCATTGCCGAACTGCTGCATGAAGCCGGTCTGCCGGCAGGCGTTCTGAACGTGGTGAACGGTGACAAGCAGGCGGTCGACACACTGCTGACCGACGACCGAATCAAGGCTGTGAGCTTTGTGGGCTCCACGCCCATTGCCGAATACATCTATGGCGTAGCCAATGCCAATGGCAAACGTTGTCAGGCGCTGGGCGGTGCCAAAAACCACGCCATCGTCATGCCGGATGCAGACATGGATAACGCCGTGAACCAGCTGCTGGGTGCGGCCTTCGGTTCCTCCGGTGAGCGTTGCATGGCGTTGTCCGTGGCGGTTGCCGTGGGTGATGAAGCCGCCGAAGCGCTGGTAGGCAAGCTGACCGAGGCGATGGCCCCGTTGAAAGTAGGTGCCTTCAGCAACAGCGAAAACGACTTTGGCCCGGTGATTACCCGTGCCCATCAGGACAAGGTGAACGGCTATATCAGCAGTGCCGAAGCCGATGGCGCCACTGTCGTGGTCGATGGCCGCAACCCTCAGGTATCCGGTTTTGAAGACGGCTTCTATGTCGGCGCTACCCTGATCGATAACGTTAAGCCGGAGATGCAGAGCTACCAGGAAGAGATCTTCGGTCCGGTGCTGCAGGTGATGCGCGTGAACTCCATGGAGGAGGCGATGCAGCTGATCAACGACCATGAATATGGCAACGGCACCTGTATCTTCACCCGTGACGGCGAAGCGGCACGTTACTTCTCCGATCATATTCAGGTCGGCATGGTAGGTATCAACGTACCCCTGCCGGTACCCGTGTCCTACCACAGCTTCGGTGGCTGGAAGCGTTCCCTGTTCGGTGACCTGCACGCCTACGGCCCGGATGCAGTGCGCTTTTACACCAAGCGTAAAACCATCACCCAGCGCTGGCCGTCCAGCGGTGTGCGTGAAGGTGTGAGCTTCTCCTTCCCGAGTTAAGTTCACGGCGCTCACCGTCCTGAGCCACGCCCTGTGGCTCCTCCTGGTGATCCCGCCCGTTTCAGCTCCCTCGCCCCCAGGAGGGAGCTGCCTCCTCATGACCGCAGGAGAGATCAGATGCGTTTCAAGAAAATAATGCTGGCTGATCCGAACACACTTTCCAGAGAAGGACTCAAGCGCCTTCTGGGCAGCCGCGACCCTTCTTTTATCTTCGTGGAAGCCGCAGACGATGACGACTTTGACAGTGCCGCACACAGCCACAATGGCTTCGACCTGATTATTGTCCATGCCAGTCTGCTGGCCGTTGGCCAAAGCCCCGACCTGACGGCCTATCTCTACAAAACACGTACCAGCATCGTCCTGATCTGTGATGAACTCAGCCCGGCGCTGGATGCAAAAATAAAATGCTTTGATATCAAGGCGGCTATCAGCTGTCAGGACCCCATGGGCCAGATCGAACAACGAATTCTCGATGTGCTGGAGCAGCAAGCCTATACGGAGAACCTGCTGGATAGCCTGTCACTGAGTTCAGCCTGCTCAGGCGCAGCAACCCTGTACCCATCCTTGCCGGTGCAGCGTGAAACGATCCACAGCCGCCTTGAATCCCTGACCGCCAAGCAGAAGGTGGTACTCAGCTATCTCAAGGCAGGATTGATGAACAAGGAGATCGCTGCCGAGATGGGCATTCAGGAGTCCACCGTTAAGCGGCACGTGTCCGATATTCTGCAAAAACTGGAATTAAAAAAGCGGACTCAATTAATCAACGGTGTAACTGTTTGATTTGTATGGAATGAGCCTGAAAATATTAATTTGACCATGTGGTAAAACAAATCTATATTGATATTCAGCTCGCTGAAGTGACCCGTCTTAAGGCACTTCAGTCATAACAACAATAAACAGGAATCCTGCAGTTACAGACTGTGATTCAAGCCGCCACATGCCATCGCGTGACGGCCGGAAATAAGGCCCTGGCCAGGATTCCCGGGAGATTAAATTATGATGTCCGCTGAGCAGGCTTATCCCTTGGCCACCGCCGATAGTGATGAAATACTGGCATTACGCCAGCAGGCTTCGGCATTACGTGACCTCCATTGGGGAGACGTAGTCACCTATTCCCGCAAAGTCTTTGTTCCGCTTACCAATATGTGTCGTGATACCTGCGGCTACTGCACCTTTGTAAAACCACCTGGCTCACCGGATGCCCATATAATGTCGCCGGAAGAAGTAATGGCCGTGGTGAAAGAGGGTGAGCGGCTGGGCTGCAAGGAAGTCCTGTTCAGCCTGGGGGAAAAACCTGAAAAGAAATACCCCGAGGCCCGTGCCCGCCTTGCGGAGTTGGGCTACGACACCATGGTCGATTATCTCCGCGCCATGTGCCAGCTGGTAATCGATAACACGTCCATGCTGCCGCATGTGAATGCGGGTACTCTATCTGAAGAGGATGTGCTCAAACTGCGCCCGGTATCGGCCAGCATGGGCATGATGCTGGAAAACGTCAGCCGCCGCCTGATGGAAAAGGGCCAGGCCCACTACGCCTGCCCGGACAAGGTGCCGGTGCAACGCTTGCGGACCCTTGAACTGGCAGGCAAATACAATGTGCCTTTTACTACCGGCATTCTGATCGGCATCGGCGAAACCTGGCAGGAGCGGGTCGACAGTCTGATTGCAATTAATGAGATGCACCAGCGCTATGGCCATATTCAGGAAGTGATTGTGCAAAACTTCCGCGCCAAGCCCGGCACCGCCATGGCGGATGCCCCCGAGCCGGAGCTGGAAGACATGCTGCTGACTCTGGCCGTAGCACGACTGATTCTGGACCCGACCATCAGTCTGCAGGCGCCGCCGAATCTGCAAGAGCACTATAAGGACTACATCTTCTCCGGCATCAACGATTGGGGAGGTGTATCACCGTTGACCATTGACCATATCAACCCGGAACGCGCCTGGCCGAAAATTCAGTCGCTGGAGTTCAAGACTTCGGAGTGCGGCTATCGGTTGCAGGAACGTTTGGCCATTTATCCGCAGTACCAGAACCTGCCGGAGAAATACCTGTCCGCTGAAATGAGTTTGCGTCTGGATGCTCTTGAATCCCAAAGAACGCCCTTATATGCCTGAATCCATGAAGTAACACGTTTTTCGTTCTCTGTAGAATGCCTGGAAGATCATTGCCCGCCTTTATGGCGGGCTTTTTTATGTGCAATATTGATTGAAGATGCATTTTTATGCACTGAAATGTTGCACGAAATCTCATGGTTAATTAAATACATACCTGATGGTTTTATAGGGTCGCATTATGGCTACAAGGTTTAATTGACCACATGGTAAACAATTATTTTAATGGAGATGTAATACAACAATATGACGTTTTAATCCGAGGCCCTAAATGAAATTCAAAGCAACCAATCTCGCCTGTGTTCTGGGTATTACCCTTGCTTCTTCGGGCGTACATGCCCAGCAACAATGGAGTGACTTCAGTATCAGCTATCTAAACGGTACTGATTATGAATTGGGCGATGAAGATCGTCAGTACTTCACTTTTGAGCACGCCAGTGGCCATGACTGGGGGGATACCTTCTTCTTCATCGACCGTGAAATGGGCGAGAACGATACCGACTCCCTGTACTTTGAATTCTCTCCGCGCTTGAGTCTGGGCCATTTGACCGGAAATGATCTTTCCTTCGGTCCGGTCAAGGATGTGCTGATTGCCGGTACCTGGGAGGGTGGTGATGGCTTTGATAACGTCATGGCCGGTGTCGGCCTGGCCTTTGATATTCCGGGCTTTCAGTACGCCAACGCCAACCTGTACCGCGTAAAGAATGAGAACTGGGACGACGACACCATGGTCACTCTGACCTGGGGTGTGCCTTTCAAACTGGGCAGCGCCGAGTTCCTGTATGACGGCTTTGTCGACTGGTCGGCTTCTTCCGATACCAACAACGAAGAGATCAATTTTACCTCCCAACTGAAGTGGAATGCCGGTAAATTGATTGGTACTTCATCACCGTTCTATGTGGGTATCGAGTACGCACACTGGACCAACAAATTTGGTACTGAAGTGGATGAACGCAGCCCGTCATTGCTGCTGAAGTGGCACTTCTGATTTAAGCGATCTATTTTCAGGGCCCTGTCAGTATAGGGCTCTGGTGGGGCAGAGGGTGCCTTTTTCCCTTTCACATCCTTTGCTCTCTTTATAAACATATTAACCCTTTTGGGGTATATGCGATCTACCCCTTTTTAGGGTTTGACCAACAGGTATATCACGACTAAATTTTACCTAATGGTAGTTTTTTGATGTCCAAGGCTTTTTGCCGTTAAAATATTGTCCGTGTTGGCAAGGCTGCACTCTTGGGTGTACAAGCGTGCATTATAGAAACTGCCAATATGCCGTCCATATAAACCGAGCAGACGCTGATGATTCGACGCTATACCAGCCGTTCAACAGTCATAACGCTGCCAGCTGCCCCCGTCGGGCGGCCCCTGTTGATATTGGCTCTGTTACGCCACTTGAAACCTGGCCAGATGCTGATTGCAGCTCTCAAGGCCTGGTTCAGTCATCCGTTTTGCCGTACCAATACACCACCCGTTCTTCCTTCCATCTACCTGTATAACCTCAAGCAAACCAAAGTTTTTGCCTTTGTTCCTATCTTTGCGCCTGATTTCTCCGTTCGTTAAACACGGCACCTGAAAAAACTGTTCCTATTCTTCCGCACGGAGTTTCTGTGCTGAATGATGACGTCTAAACGGTTTTCGCGTGCCTGACTGATGAGTTCGACAATCAGGAGCCAATCATGCTCGATATGCTGGTACGCAATGTCACCCTGCCCGATGGGCGCAGCGGAATGGATATTGCGATTCAAGATGGAAAAATTGTGCAGGTTGACCCTGCCATTCAGGCCCAGGCCCATACAGAAATTGATGGCCGTGGTTACCTGGCCTCGCCACCCTTTGTAGATAGCCACTTTCATATGGATGCCGCGCTTAGCCTGGGCCAGCCGCGCCTGAACCAGAGCGGTACGCTGCTGGAAGGGATTCAGGTTTGGGGTGAGCTCAAGCCCAGTCTTACCGTTGAGTCGATCAAGCAGCGGGCGCTGGAAATGTGCCGTCTGTCGATCTCGCGCGGGATTCTGGCGATTCGCAGCCATGTGGATATCAGTGACGACAACTTGCTGGCGGTGCAGGCACTGCTGGAAGTACGCGAGGAGATGAGGCCCTACCTTGATCTTCAGCTGGTCGCTTTCCCGCAGGATGGTTATCTGCGCTACTCACGTGCTCATGAAAACCTGGTTCGTGCATTGGAAATGGGGGTAGATCTGGTCGGTGGTATTCCCCATTTCGAACGCACCATGGCCGAGGGCGCTGAAGCGACTCGTGCACTCTGCGAGCTGGCCGAGCAGCGTGGCCTGCGTGTGGATATGCACTGTGACGAAAGTGACGACCCTCACTCACGCCATATCGAATCGCTTGCCTATGAGGCCCAGCGTTTGGGGATGCAGGGCCGCGTCACCGGCTCGCACCTCACCTCCATGCACTCCATGGACAACTACTACGTCAGCAAGTTGATTCCGCTGATTCGAGAGGCTGGCGTGCATGTGATCGCCAACCCGCTTATCAACATCACCCTGCAGGGGCGTCACGATACCTATCCCAAGCGCCGCGGCATGACCCGTGTACCTGAGCTAATGAACGCCGGTATCAATGTGGCCTTTGGCCATGACTGCGTGATGGACCCCTGGTACAGCCTGGGCAGCCACGACATGTTGGAGGTAGCCTCCATGGGGCTGCACGTAGGGCAGATGACGGGGCTGGAGCAGATGCGCCAGGCCTTTGCGGCGGTTACCGAGAACCCGGCCAGAATTCTGGGCCTGGAAGGCTATGGGCTTGAACCCGGCTGCAATGCCGACTTCGTCATCCTGCAGGCAACCAGCCCCATCGAAGCGCTGCAGCTTAAGCCAAGCCGCTTGTATGTGGTGCGCCGTGGCGAAGTGATCGCTCGCACACCTGAACAGCAACATTTTGTCTCCCTGGGGGCAGGGGAGGAGTCCGTGAACTTCTCGAAAGGCCTCTTCTGAGTCACCTGCTTTCCAATAAGAAAGGAACAAGACAATGTCTGAACAACAACAGGGTCAAGATTTCGCCGCCGCCCACGATGACTATGCGCTGGCGCCGGTACCTGAGAATGCGCGTCGCGGCCTTTTCTCCATGTCGGCGGTGATGCTCGGCTTTACCTTCTTTGCTGCCAGCATGTGGACGGGCGGTACTCTGGGCCAAGGCTTCAAGCTCTGGCCGGACCTGTTCATTATCATTTTGGGCGGTAACCTGATACTGGGCGTGTACGGTGCACTTCTGGGGTACGCGGCAGCCAAAACCAACCTGTCGACCCATATACTGGCCCGGTACGCCTTCGGTCGCCTCGGCTCCAAACTGCCCTCGACCATGCTGGCGATTACCCAGATCGGCTGGTTCGGTGTGGGTGTAGCCATGTTTGCCTACCCGATCAACAAATTCCTCGATGTGCCCAATCTGCCGCTGATTATCGGTGGCGGTATTCTGATGACCTACACCGTAGTGATCGGCTTCAAAGCTATCGAATGGCTCAGTGCCATTGCCGTACCGGCTATATTGGTGCTGGGCTGCATGTCCGTGTATACCGCGATATCTGACACCGAAGGCGGCATGGAAACCCTGCTGTCACTGACACCAACCGAAACGCTCACCTTTGCCATGGGTATCTCACTGGCGGTGGGTTCATTCATCAGTGGCGCCACCCTGACACCCGACTTCGTGCGCTACGCCCGTACCCGTAAAGTCGGCATCTGGGCCACCATCATCGGCTTCACTTTCGGTAACAGCCTGATGTTCATCTTCGGTGCCGTAGGCTCAGCCGCCACCGGCATGTCGGATATTGCCGAAGTGCTGGCGCAACAGGGGCTGCTGGGTGCCGGTATCGCGTTGCTGGTGCTGAATATCTGGACTACCAACGATAACGCCCTTTACGCCTCAAGCCTGGGCCTGGCCAACATCACCGGCTTCAAGCGTGTGCATCTGGTGATTGTTGCCGGTGCCGTGGGCACCATTCTGGCGGACTTCCTCTACAACAACTTTGTCAGCTGGCTGGTCTTCCTCAGCGTATCCCTGCCACCCATTGGCGGCGTGATCATCGGCGACTTCTACCTGCGCTGCAAAACCAGCTACGCCAAGCCGGATGAGCATCAGTTCAAGGAGATCAACTGGGCTGCCATGGTTGCCTGGGGTCTGGCGATAGCTGTGTCTTTCGCGTCACCGGACACCGGTCTGCTGAGCATCGCACCATTGAATGCGATCTTCACTGCCATGCTGGCGTATGTGGTGCTTTATCGGGTGATGTATGCGGGCGAGGTGAGCAAGGAGAAGGTGACGGCGGGGTAAGCAAGCCTTCACTTAAAGCCTTAAAAACCGGTGCCCTTGTGGCGCCGGTTTTGTTATTGAGCGCGAATCTTGAGGAGGACGAAAAACCTTAAAGTTGATGAAATTCCCGCAGAAACTCCTTGCGATCCTGCGTGAACTTGCGGTGCTCCGGGTGGTTCAGCGGGCGTGTTTCATCTTCAAAGGCAGGGGCAACTACACCCCAGTTGGAGTTGCGAGCAAAGTACACCACTACATCCACATTGCTGCCTTTCCAGGCGTTATGTACCACATGATCCTCGCCACTGGCTTCAACGGTTTTCACCTGAATGCGGTAGTAGCTCGGGCCGTCTGAAATCAGAATATCGGTCTGATGCCCATGATCCAGAATCGGCAGGAACACCTGCCAGCCATCCTGCATCAGCCAGCTCACCACCATGCTTTCATAGGAGGTGTTCTTCATCGCCTGATGCGTGCCGGGTTTGGTTTGCGTGAGCCGTCTTGGCATGCTGGAGTCCCTTGGTGATTAAGCAGTTCCTGAAATCATAGTGTATTCAGGGCAGCCCGTGTCTTCATCAATCTGTTCGCTCACAACTTCAAACCCTTGTGACAGGTAAAACGCACAGGCGGTTTCATTTTCCGTATACACCGACAATGTTAGCGAGGGCCGTTGAGTCTTTGCATGATCCAGCAACTGTTTGCCGATGCCCTGGCCTTGCTGCTCTGGCAACACAAAAATCGCCGCCAGTCTGTCCTCATTCAAAGAATAAAATCCGACAACATCCGCGTTCTGTTCGAAGACAAAGGTTTCAGAGGCGGGGATATAGAGAGTCCGCATGTCATCGACCTGAGCTTCCCAAAACTCATCGGGTACAAAGTCATGCGCCTTGATGGAGGCCTGCAGCCAAATATCCAGAATGGCTTCAATATCGCGATCCGTGCGTGGTCTGATCATGGTGTTTCCTGTCCTGATTTTCTGTTGTGGTTGTGTAAAGAGTTAAGTATCACAAGCCTTCTTTGGCTCGATCGATAGCCGCTTCAATCGCAGCCTTGGCCTGCGGACTGTTCTTCCAGCAGGTGGTGCGCAACATGGAGGCAACTCGTTCGGCGATCTCGTCAGCATTGTAAGTGGCCAGCTCGGCAAAGGTATTGATACCGATCTCTTCAAAACGTTTTATAACGGTGGGGCCGACGCCTTTGACGGCAAGTAGGGCGTTGCGCTCGGGGGCTGAAAATGTCATTTGCAAAGCTCACACTGGTGGGGGGGTAAGAGGTTATCAGTAATTGAGGTGTAGGTGTGATGGCTGCTTGGGTAATCGCTGTTGCCGAACTCACTTGTGCAAGAAGAACCGATATCAGGTATCGATTACAGTCGGTCAACTGCTGATAACTTATGGTGTCGCACTTATTATCTGAGTTCCCGCGCTCCTAAGTTACAGCGCTCAAAATCTTGACCATCGAAGCGGAAGTAGCTCCCATCCCTATCCTGAAAATGCCCCCTATAGAATCGACGAGTCCTGTTACAAAACTGTAACTTCGCGAACTCCTGAACTCAATTTTGGCATCAGGCTTCAGTCCGAAGGCGTAACTATGGAAACTCCCCCAATGATCGTATCCCTCAATAAAAGCGGCTCCTAAACTCAGGCTAAATACCGCAGAGCTATTCTGACAGGCACCAAAAAACTGATCTATCTTAGTGCATGGCTGTCGAAATAGAGTCGGCATTGCTACGGCATTGCCGAAATGTAGTGCTTCCCCAGTCTTTCTCAGCGTTACCTCATAACTGGTCTGCTCGCCGATTACTATCAGAGTATCTGAAGCTGAACGATAGACAGATTGAGCCACACCATAATCATGCTGTTTGACTGATGTCTGGTCTATCACTGAGTTATTTTTGTCAATCAGCTGGAGTACATGCCGGCCCAACCTCAGTTGATAGCCTTCCCAAGTAAGATGCCGTCGCTCGGCTACATTCTCTTCATTCCAGTTACCCTTCCCACATAAGGGCAGAGATTGCCTGAGCTCCTCCCCCAGGGCGTTGCTTATAGACGGCATCCAGATAATTAGAACGGCCAAACACTGCTGCATTGTCTTTTGCATGGAAATCCCTACTTCCTTGTTATCCAAATCAAGCGGATCGTCGCAGTTGATCCAGATCGAGGTATCAGGGTCAGAGTAACATTTATATGATGTTGAACCATTCAGCTGTGAGAGCAGCGACGTCCATATCAACGCTTCGGGTCGAAAGTGATGTCCGGGATCTCTTCCCGCAACGTATGCTTGGGGTAATCATATGCTGTTATGGCCACTTGTACTCATTGGTAACTGGCAACAGACTGGAAAATCGTTCAGGATGAAGGGGCTATGGACTGGTCGTTGCAGGATAATGCGCACGGCAAACTGTTGCACGCGCATGCTTGTTTTCACTGGAAGAGAAGGGCTGTGATCTCACGATTATTTTCTCTTCCATCTTATCGATGTCTCGCCATACTCTGGCCGCTAATGATTTTTGCGTGCTCCTACTAAAATTCATATTACAAGATAAAAAGTGACTCATGGAAGCTACTAGTGTTTATGTTTTTTAGGTATGTTTAAAAGTATTGATGAGGCTTGCTTGTATTCTCAAGCTCAATGGGAGCCAGAGCCTAATGAGTCAGTTTCGGATGAAGAATACAGTGAATGGGAAGAGCGGAACCCGACCCATGAGCTAAGAAAAAATATGCCAGGTTATCTTGATGAAGACTTTATAGAGACAGTAGCTATGAGTTTTCAGTATCTATCTGGCATTGGCATGAATGAACCTGATATAGCCAAAGTCGTAAATAAAGCTAACGAATCAAATGTTATTGTGCTCGTCTATGAGAATGCGCTTGGTGGTTTTATTCTTAAATCCGAGCCAGTTTTAAACTCAAATTTTTTCTACTGTGGTCACTATAAGTGCAAGATATAGTAATATTAATGGCACAATTTTTAAATTTCATCGAATGAAGGGAGTCATAAGTGATAAGAAAGGCTGAAGCAAGGGATGCAGAAGCGTTTTGCAATGTTATCCGTACATCGATAATTGAGCTTTGCGGTCTAGATCACAAAGGAAATAAAGATATTTTAGATGAGTGGCTTGAAAATAAAACGGTTGAAAATTGCAAAAAATGGATTCTAGATGAATGCTCTAATTCATTTGTAGCTGAAAAAAATGGAAATATAGTGGGTATTTCTCATATCGGCATCAATGGCTATTTATTTCTATGCTATGTGCTACCTTGTGTGAAAGGGCTAGGTATTGGTGGAAAATTGCTTTCAGCTGCAGAGAATAGTGTTACTGAGCTGGGGCTAATGTCGATTAGCCTTCAGAGCACTATCACTGCCAAAGGCTTCTATGAGCATTATGGCTATATTGAAGACGCTGAGTTAAAAAACTCTTTGGAATATTGTAAGCCAATTATGAAATAGAAATATAAAGTGGTTGTAAGTGTTGCGATTTAGGAATTTATGAATTATAAATTTTTTACTCCTGTATTTATATGGTTAAGGTTTTGAGGTGATAATAGATCGGTTATTTAAGATTATTTATAACTCAATTCAAAACTGCTATTTCCGGAAAATATTAATTTTGGGATTGCGTGAATGAACATTCAGTTTCGTAAGGCTACGGATAAGTATTTCACCGAGAAACTGATTCGGGAGAACATGGGGCCTTACTATAAGGAGCTCAGAATCGATTGGGATCAGGACCTATTCGACAAAAATTGGGATGCATTTGAAAACTACATATTGCTCGTTGACTTCAAACCAGTGGGTGTTCTGCGCCTAAGTCATGACCACTTTGCGTACTATATCAGGGACCTCCAAGTTGACCATCGCTGGCAGTCTAAGGGTATTGGTACAAAGGCCATCGAATATGCAGTTGAGATTGCCCGTAACAGAAGGTTTAAGCTCCTTCGGCTTCGTGTTTTCCGGACAAATCCGGCCGTTTCGCTATACGAGCGTATGGGATTTCGCATTCGAAAAACTGAAGACGAAACACACTATATGGAGCGAAAAGTTTGTTAAAATGGCCTTTCCTGACGTGGAATACCTAGTGTATGAAGTGATATTGGCGGGCAGGTTTATTTTTGTGTTGGGACTGGGGGAAGGCTGCATAAAGCAATTACACTGAAAAATCTGGAAACCAAAGCTGGTGCGCAGGGATAACCGCTGGGCTCAAACCGGTTTCCAGACTGAAGTGACCTTAAAAAGCTTTCCTTTATTCCCTGAATTTTATGACTTTAGTTCTGCTCTAAATAATTTTGAGTCATACCTTTAAGCCGCTCTTTCTCTTTGTCAGATATAAAACTCGCTTCTATAGCATTGAACGTGAATTGGGCTATTTCCTTTTTACTCATCGGGTGTGCATTAGCCACAGCCATAAAGTTGTCTGTCATGTAGCCTCCGAAGTAGGCAGGGTCATCGGAGTTAATGGTTACACATAGGCCTTGGCGAAGCAGATGAACGATATTGTGGTCTTCCATTTTATCAAACACTTTCAACTTGATGTTTGATAACGGGCAGACAGTAAGAGGGGTCTGTTGCGCTACAAGCTGTTCTACAAGTGTTGGGTCGTCAGAGCAGCGGACGCCATGATCAACGCGGGTAACTTTCAGTAAACTCAAAGCATCGCGGATATTACTTGCAGGCCCTTCTTCACCTGCGTGAGCAACAGTCAAGAATCCTTGATTGATGGCTTCTTTAAAGACTCGTTCAAATTTACCCGCTGGATTACCGACTTCTGCTGAATCCAGGCCGACACCAATAATTTTGTCTTTATGACGATTTGCTTGCTCCAGGGTTTCAAAAGCAGACTCTTCGTCCAGATGGCGTAAGAAACACATTATAAGCTTGCTGCTGATGCCTAGCTCTTCTGCACCTTTTTTAAGCGCACGATGAATGCCATTAACCGTGGTATCAAATGGAATACCACGCGCTGTATGCGTTTGGGGATCAAAGAAAATTTCAGTATGCAGAACATTATCTTCATGGCAGCGTAATAAATAGGCCCAGGTTAAATCAAAGAAATCCTGTTCGTTAATCAGGACATTTGCACCCTGGTAGTAAATATCAAGGAAGGATTGCAAGTTATGGAAGTTATAGGCTCTACTTACCTCTTCAGTAGAACTGAACGGGATATCAACATTGTTGCGCTTTGCAAGTTCGAACATTAGTTCAGGCTCAAGCGTTCCTTCAATATGAAGGTGAAGCTCGACTTTGGGTAAGCCTTGAATGAAATCGTTCATAACCATGCTCCAATAATTAATAAATTACAAAGCACTTTTCTTCTGAGTAAACCGATAAATCGAGCATACAAAGAGAAAAGCGTAGAATCGCTGAACTCTTCGTAAGCAGGAATTAACGGTTCCTGGTAGAGACCCCCAAACCATATTATTGGGGTTATACGAAGGGAGTTACTTGCTGGCATAAGACCACCAATAAACTGAGTGAAAGTTCACACAACCTGATCAACATGTCAACTTCCCATTGATTTTTCCCTAACGGCTGTTCTGTTGTCGAGGCCAGCCTTAAGTATTTTCTTAAGTATAGCCAACTGACAGAAACAGCCGTGATTTCCCCTGCAGCCCCAACCCCTCAGGCTCCTTCCCATACGTTTTCAAAATCATGTTCGGTTTTAATTAATGGACAGTGTGGCGCCGTATCACCCTTGCGATAATGGCAAAAGAAGAAGACCTCCGAATTCGTTGACTGGCTATCTTCAATGACGGCTTTGCCGGGGGGGGGGGCAGGCGCTTTTTATGACAGGTTCAGTTTGTTGACCGCTTCCTGAAAGGGTAAAGGTTTTGAAAAGTAAAAGCCCTGGCCTATGACGCAACCATTTCTGAGCAGATGCTGCTTTTGCTGTTCGGTCTCTATGCCCTCGGCAATGACATCAAGGTTGAGCGATTGGGCTATGGAGATGATGGCTTTTACCAGCTGAAGGCCGTTCTCTTCTTCAATATGGTCGACAAAACTCTTATCAATCTTGATGGCATCAACATTCAGGTCTTTGAGATAGGCCAGTGAAGAGTAGCCTGTGCCAAAGTCATCAATGCTGACACGGATGCCCAGCTCCCGCAGTCTCAACAGGTTGTCCTGCACTTTGGGAGTCACGCTCAGAATGGCGCTTTCAGTGACTTCCAGCTCGATAAGAGATGCAGGTACCTTGTACTCATTCAACAGGCTTGAAACATGGTCAACAAGCTGGTGATCATTGAAGTGCTGGGCGGTTATATTGACGGCAACAGTGCGGCACTGCTGGCCTGTTGCCAATGTGTCGGAGATGCTGGAAACCACCTTGCGTAAAATATAGCGGTCCAGTTCTGCACCCAGCCCCGTTTCTTCGGCAATGGCGACAAAAAGTACAGGTGATACGGGGTTGCCCTGTTCATCATTCCACCGCGCCAGGGCTTCAAAACCAAGGGTGCTGGCGGTTGCCAGACAACTTTTGGGTTGGAGGTAGACGTCTATCAAATCACATTCGAAAGCACGCCTTAGCGCTTGCTCTGTGTGGGCGCGTTTTTTGCGCTCCTCGTGCATGCTTTCGTCGAAGATATACACATGACTTGCCTGCGTCGAAATTCCGCTGAGGGCAACGGCTGACTCGGCATGATGAAGCAGATCCTCGACCTGGCTGCCATCATCTGGCCAGATGCTGATTCCCGCCGCGACATCCAGCTGAACTCTCTCATTGTAGATGTTGTAGGGGTGCTCGAGGGCGTGCACGATTGTGTGCGCAAATTCGGTTGCACCCTGGCTGGATTTAATCGGCAGGGCAATGGCAAAGTCTGAGTTGTAAATGCGCGTTGCCAGGGACGTTGCCGGGGTATGTACGGCGATACGTCGTGCGGCTTCCAGAATGATACGGTCGGTCGCATCGGGCGAAAACATGTGCTGCACAACTTGCAGTCGATTCAAGTTCAAATAGATGAACGCGTATGGCTGTTCGCTCGTTTTATGCCTGTTGAAGGCATCAATGAACGCGCGTTTATTGAGCAGTCGGGTCAGTGGGTCATGATGCTCAAGAAAATGGGCCGTTTTCAGCGCTTCCTCTCGTGCCGTTTCATCGGTGCCGATCACTTGCAGCTCTGCGCTCTCGCCATGCCCAGGTGGAATGTAGCTGAAGCTCCAATCAATGTAGCAAGAACCAGTGTGGGTTGGGATATGTCCAGTAAAGCGCAGGCCCTGCTGCCAGGCTTGAGGCGATCTGAAGAAGGTGTTCAGCTGTTCCCTGACTTCGTCGGTGTTTTCAAAAATACTTTGGAAGGGTTTGGACTCCAGTTCACTGATGGAGGTACTTTCCAGTAGTGCCTGCATAGATGAATTGGCATAGCTGATGTTCAGCTGGGCGTCGAGTCGGCAGATCAACTCACGTTGATTTTCCAGAATGCTCAAGTAGCGTTTTTCGGCCAGTTCAGCGCGTTCGAGAACCTTGGTGTAATCGCTCAAATCGTGGCAAATACCAATGAACAACGTCTCGCCCAGTGTTTGTACACGGCTGATAGACAGATGAAGCGGAAATACATGGCCGCTTTTGTGAAGCCCCTCCACATTCCGCCCCTTGCCGAGGATTCGTTTTTCGCCGGTTTCCAGATACCGCTCTATGTATCCATTGTGCCGTGATGAGTGGTGACGGGGCATCAAGCAGTTAATACTGTTACCAATGAGTTCACTACGTTCATGGCCAAAAAGCGTCTGTGTCGAATCGGACACCGAGCGAATAGTGCCCTCAGTGTCGGTCACAATGATGGCATCGACAGCTGATCTAAGCAGTCCTTCATACAGTTGTGCGAAAGATAGCTCAGTGCCTACCAGCCTGGTATTGGTCGCATTCATCGCTTCAGCCCCTCGACCAGATCACGCATGGATGCTGAGACCGGGTTAAGAGAGTGGAGCTTTTCTGCAGTGTAATCAGCCTGCTTCATAAAGCGACTGCTCAGGTTCGCAATACTTGCAACCTGTTGGTTAACGTCTTCTGAAACATGCGCCTGTACCACTGACAAGCGCTTTTCGTTATTGGTTATGGGCTGGTTGTTCCGCATGGCTCTCGTCCTGTTGTAACCGGGCCTTGTGACTGGATGAACTTTATGTGTGCTCACACAAAATAATCAGCACAGGGGGGAGCCAGGCTTTCTCAAGTAGCTTTATATAGCTTAGTTAGTAAGTTGAATGGTTTTTAACCATTATAGCTAATGTGGGTTTTTAGTGACAATAGTGTCAGATGCTGTTTTATGTCATTTCTTTGTATGTGTGCGTGACTTTCTGTTTCGGAAGGGCGATAGCGTCGTCATGGCTCACCTTTGCTTTGAGAAGCAAGCTTTGCCGTGACTTCATGACCAGGGTCATGGCTTTATTCCATATGGCAATAAGTTAATAAGTGACCTTTATGACATTAGGTGTTTTGTGTTAATTTAGCGCTTGTGTGTTTAAGTCATTGTCAGATTCGGGTATGGCCTGACCTCGAAGAGCGCGCTTTCATTCTCTCCTTCCCTGGCTCGACCCGGCCTTACGTATCAAGATCAGAGGCATTTATGCGGTTGTTTACACGAAAAGAGCGTCACCAGATTGAATCCCTGCAGGCCGAATTGGTGTCTGCTCGTGATCAACATGCCCGGGACAAGGCTGAGCTGCAGGCACTGGTGGAAGAGCAGGCGGCTCAGTTACAGCAGTTGCAGCAGAGTCGGGAGAATGAATCCGAAGTGATGGCCTGGCAGTTGAAAGGCGGCGATATGCTGCTCAGTATTCGTGAGGGATTGGCCGGTTCCGCTGAGCAATTGATTGAAGAGCGGAAAAAACTAAAGCGCCTTGACTCTGTATTCGACGAAACGCATGAGGCGCTGAACAAGCTGGGGCAGCGCGCCAATCTGATCAACGAGCAGGCGGATGCCAGTATGACAGCGGTATCCACTCTGGACCGTACCGCACACGCCATCAGTGGCTTGCTAACCAGCATTCAGAATATTTCGGACCAGACCAACCTGTTGGCGCTGAATGCAGCCATTGAAGCGGCGCGTGCGGGGGAGGCGGGTAGAGGATTCTCCGTGGTGGCCGACGAGGTACGTGCGTTGGCGACCAAGGCACATGATGCGACCGATGAGATTGAAGCGTTGGTGGAGCAGGTAATGGATCAGGCCAGCGCACTCAAGTCGGCCGTGTCCTTGAACAAGGAGAGTGCCGCTGAGGTGGCTACGTCTGCCGTACAGGTCGACTCGATTGTGAGCGAGGTGATAAACCGTTCCAATGACATGCAGCGCATCATTCGCATCACCACAACCAACTCCTTCCTTAATACCGTCAAGCTGGACCATGCTGTCTGGAAGAACCAGGTATACGGGTTGGTGGAACGCCAGAACTGGCATCAGGGAGTGAACAGCCATAGTGAGTGTCGGCTGGGCAAATGGTATTACGAGGGCTATGGTAGTAGGAAGTACTCGGGCCTTGATAGCTTTCGCGCGTTGGAAAAACCGCATCAGGTGGTTCACGAAGCGGGGCGTGAAGCTTTGCAGGCCGGCGCTCGTGGCGATGCCAGAGGAATGCTGGGTCAGCTTGAGCGTATGGAAATGGCCAGCCTGAAAGTCAGTCAGGGAATTGATCGGCTGCTGGGCGATGTAGAAAAACGCATCTGAATCCAGGCTCAGGGAGAGCGCGTCGATATGAAGCCCAGTATCAAAACCATTACGCTGCGTAAGACCCTATGGTCGGCATTTGTCTTTCTGGTGAGCGTGTTGCTCATCATTGCTTTTGATTTCCATTCACTGGTGAATCAAACCATGCGCGATAAAGGGCTTTCACTGGCGAAATCGGTGGAGACCACGCTCACATCCCACATGCTCTCCAGCAACTTTGAGGAGAAGGAAAAACTGATTGCCTTGGCAGGGCAGTTGCCGGGTATCAGTGAACTCAGAGTTGTGCGTTCGCCTTCATTGAATGCCCAGTTCAACCTCAGAGAACAGCCGGATGCCTTGAGCGATGCGCAGGTGCAGAGGGCTTTCAGCCGTGCCGAAGTTGTCACCACCAGCACAGGGTTATTTACCACGGATAGCATGATGCGCATTCTCTATCCCTATACCGCTGAAGACAGCGCCTCTGTCCCCTGTCTTTCCTGTCATGAAGCACGCCCGGGCGAGGTGTTGGCGGTATTGGATTTCAAGGTCGACACCTCTGAATACCTGATGATGTCCAGCTACTACCTGCTCGCCTTAATCGTTTTGTTTGTGTTGGCACTTATTATGGTGGGACGTGTATTGGTCTGGGTGCTGGATCGTAATGTACGCGATCCTTTGCAATGGCTGGTTGAGCGTACTCAGCAAAGCTATCTGGCCAATGAGAACATTGATACCACGGGGATAGAATCACTGGAGCTGGATGAGTTTGCGGCCAAGGTGAATGCGTTTAACCAGTTGGTGCTGCAACGTAATGCTGAACTTGAAGCGGCGAATCAGGAGATCCAGTCGACCCAACGCGAGATCATTTTGACCATGGGCGCCATTGGCGAAGCACGCAGCCGTGAAACCGCCAATCATGTTGTACGTGTAGCGGAGCTAAGCCAACTCTTGGGGCGGAAGCTGGGATTGAATGAGGAATCCTGTAATGAACTGCATGATGCCTCGCCCATGCATGATATTGGCAAGGTTGGTGTTCCTGACAGCATTTTGAACAAGCCCGGTAAGCTGACCGATGAAGAGTTTGCTATCATGCAAACGCACAGCCAGAAAGGACATGATGTGTTTAGCCACTCGCGTCGTCCCTTGCTGCAGGCCGCCAGTATTATTGCTCTGCATCATCATGAGCGTTGGGATGGTGAGGGTTATCCACAGGGCTTGAAAGGCGAAGATATTCATATCTATGGCCGCATTGTAGCGGTGGCCGATGTGTTCGATGCCTTGATTTCGCGCCGTTGTTACAAAGAGCCCTGGCCGGAAGATGAGGTTTACCAGTACTTCAAGGACAGCTCAGGTGGGCAGTTTGATCCGGCGTTGGTAGCGTTGGTGTTGGAACACTTTGATGAGATGCTGGGGGTCATTAACCGTTATCAGGACAACGCCCCCCAGGCGGTGGATACTTCAGGCTTAGTGAGCAGCTGAGCCTGCTTTACTGGCGGTTGCCTGTGCCATATCGGAGCGGGCATGGCGGATCACACTGATGCCTGCGGTGACGGCCAATGTACCCATAATGGCAGCGACGGCCAGGTCGGGCCAGGCACTGCCGGTGCCAAATACACCCAATGCTGCAGCCATTACGGCCAGGTTACCAATGGCATCGTTGCGGCTGCATAGCCAGACCGAACGCATATCCGAATCACCCTCGCGGAAGCGAAAGAGTACAAAAGCGACACTGACGTTGGCCAGCAGCGCCAGTATACCCACAGCCCCCATGGTCAACGGCTCCGGCACGGTGCCGGTCTGCATCAGCCAGATGGCACGCACCCAGACTACCAGTCCGAACAGTGCCATGGTGACACCTTTCACCAGTGCTGCGCGGCTGCGCCAAAGCATCCCCATGGAGAGCACACTCAGAGACAGTATGTAGTTAGCGCTATCGCCAAAGAAGTCGATGGCGTCGGCCATGAGCGATACCGAGCCGGACTGCAGACTGGCAATGCCTTCCACGATGAACATCGTGGCATTCACGATGAGGGCAAACCAGAGTGCCTTGCGAAAGCCCTCGGAGGGTGTTGTGTTTTCAGGACCGGAACAGCTGCACGCCATGATGGATCTCCTTATTCAGTCGAGTGATAGACCCATTGAAAACCCTGTAGTTACTATAGAGTCAATCGCCTTTTTTATCCTGCGCACCATGGGTGCCGGGTACGTGGTTGTGTGCTTCGTCTGGCAGGTGGCTGGCAAATTCGTCGGCGGTCAGTGAGCCCAGAATGCCACACTCCTGTATTGTCCTGCCCTGGTTACAGGCTTGCTGCAGCGAGGTCAGGGTCTGTTCCAGACTGGACAGTTCTCGCAGACGTGTGCGTACATGCTGCAGATGGTGTTCAAGCAGGGCGTCCACATCACTGCAGTCAGCATCGGGTTGGTCAGCCAGGCGGATCAGCTCACGGATTTCATCCTGTGCCATATCAAGGCTGCGGCAGCGACGGATAAATATCAGCCGGTCCTTGTGTGCTGCTTTATAGTGGCGATAGCCATTGGCGCTGCGGATAGGGGGTGGCAACAGACCGATCTTTTCGTAATAGCGAATGGTCTCGACGGCAACATCTGTCTGTTTGGCCAGTTCTCCGATCTTCATGGCAGGGTATCCGCTTCAGCTCAACATCGGGTATCTAGTCGGCCTGGTGGCCGGCGTCACGTACGCTTTCCATCACCACGAAGGTGCTGGTCTGGAGTACATGGGGCAGGGAGGATATCTGTTCGCCCAGTACGGCACGGTACTCTTCCATATTGCGGGTACGCACCTTGAGCTGATAATCAAAGTTGGCCGCAATCATGTGGCACTCTTCTACCGCGGAGATCTTGCGCACCGCCTTGTTGAACGCATCCAGTGCCTTGCTGCTGGTATCGTTCAGCGTAACCTGGGCAAAGGCGACATGGTTCAGCCCCAGCTTGGTCTGATCGACCAGTGCGGTGTAGCCGAGAATATAGCCCTGCTCCTCCAGTCGTTTCATGCGAATCTGGCAGGGTGTCTTGGACAAGCCTACCCGTGAAGCCAGCTCTGTCACGGTGATGCGAGCATTCTGCTGCAGCTCAGTGAGGATGGCGTGATCAAGTCTATCCAAATCGACCATAACGTTATCTTTGGTTCTTCACTTTATCTTTGCTGGCGTTGAAATAAAGGCCAAGTGTCTTTGCCTGTTAAGTATATAGTGAATGTGACTTCTCTGCTGTGTCTATACTAGTTGGAACATCCTGTTCGAGACGGCGGCCGGGTATCGTGGTGATGGCAACCCCAGCGTCTGTCTCGGGCGGGTGTGACTAACAACCCAACACGCCAAGAAGTGCACCCGGGGGAGCCATGGCCTATATCTGCTCGTCAACAAAAAAAACCGTACTCGAGCAGCTTGCGAATCTCATGCGAGACCAACTCGATGAGGCGGAAGCCGAGTCTGCAATAGTATTTTCCAACGATTCCGATGCGGTGCCTTCGCCGCAGGACCTGGCGGCTATCGAAGCCAGGGTACTGGAAGTGTCCGGCTCCTGGGATGATGATCTCGGCAACCAATTACTCTCCCAACTGGGTCAAGAAGCCGGCAGCGAGCTGGCTCAACATTTTCGCGGGGCTTTCTCCATCGCTTATCGTGCGCGTTTTTCCGCGCCCCAGGCTGCGGCAGACCTGATGCATCTGGTTGCCCTGTCCGAGAGTGAAGGCGTGCGTCTGGCTTTTTATCAGACCGATGACCTCAGAGACGGTGAGCTGCGTTTTAAACTCTATTGCCCCGGCGAGCCGCTGGTACTGTCCGATGTGATTCCGATGCTGGAGCACCTGGGCATGCGGGTACTGGGCGAGCATCCTTACACTCTGCACTGTGCAGATGGTGCGTCTTTCGGTATCAGTGATTTCTGTGTCAGCCTGCCGGGCTGTGCCGAGACGCAGGAGCAGGGCAAGCAGATGCTGCAGCGGGCGATCGCGCCCATCTGGCAGGGGCTGGCCGATAATGATTCCTACAACCAGCTGATCGTGCGTGCCGGTATGGACTGGCGCGAAGTGGCATTGCTGCGTGCCTATGGCCGCTATATGAAGCAGCTGCGTTTTGGTTTCAGTCAGCACTTCATTGCCGATACACTCAGTCGACATCTGACGCTGGCACGGCTGCTGCTGTCCTATTTCCGTGCCCGCTTTGAACCCGAAATTCCGCTGAATGACCGTCGTCAGGTGGTGTTCGAGCGCATTGAGCAGGATATTCTGCACGCGCTGGAGCAGGTGGAAACCCTGGATGATGACCGTATCCTGCGCCGCTTCTATGTCCTCATTAAAGCGACCCTGAGAACCAACTTCTATCAGTGCGATGAAGCCGGTGTTCATAAACCCTACTTCTCGTTCAAGCTGGAACCCGGCGTGATTCCGGATATTCCCCAGCCGCGCCCCCGTTTTGAAATCTTTGTCTATTCACCCCGTGTCGAAGGTGTGCACCTGCGTGCCGGGCGAATTGCGCGTGGTGGTCTGCGCTGGTCGGATCGCGTGGAAGACTACCGCACCGAGGTGCTGGGGCTGGTTAAAGCTCAGCAGGTGAAGAACTCCGTGATTGTCCCGGTGGGCGCCAAGGGCGGCTTTATCGTCAAGCAGCCGCCACAGTCCGGTGGTCGTGAGGCCCTGCATGCCGAAGGTGTGGCCTGCTATCAGACCTTTATCCGTGGTCTTCTGGATCTTGCCGATAACCTGGTCGCCGGTGAAGTCGTACCGCCGCAGGATGTGGTGCGTCATGATGAAGATGACCCCTACCTGGTCGTAGCGGCTGACAAGGGCACCGCGACCTTCTCGGATATTGCCAACAGCATTGCAGATGAATACGGCTTCTGGCTGGGCGATGCCTTCGCCTCCGGTGGCAGTGAAGGCTATGACCACAAGAAAATGGGCATCACCGCCCGTGGTGCCTGGGAATCGGTCAAGCGTCACTTCCGCGAAAAGGGCCATGACAGCCAGAGCCAGACCTTTACCGCCGTGGGTATCGGCGACATGGCAGGGGATGTATTCGGTAACGGCATGCTGTTGTCGGATCAGATCCAGCTGGTAGGGGCATTCAACCATCTGCATATCTTTATCGACCCGACACCGGATGCTGCGGCGTCCTTCCAGGAGCGCAAGCGCCTGTTCGAGCTGCCACGTTCTTCCTGGGAAGATTACAACGCCAGCCTGATCAGCAAGGGCGGCGGCATTTTCTCCCGCGCCGCCAAGTGGATTCCGCTGACAGACGAGATGCGCACCTTGTTGCAGACCGACGCCGAGCGCCTGCCGCCCAATGAATTGATTCAGGCGATGCTGACAGCACCGGTAGATCTGCTCTGGAACGGTGGCATCGGCACCTATATCAAGGCGCGCCAGGAAACTCACGACGAAGTGGGTGACAAGTCCAACGATGCCCTCAGGGTTAATGCCGAACAGCTGCGCTGTCGTGTGTTGGGTGAGGGCGGCAACCTGGGGGCGACCCAGCGAGGCCGTATCGAGTACGCGCTGAACGGCGGTGCCGCCAATACCGACTTTATCGATAACGCCGGTGGTGTGGATTGCTCCGACCACGAGGTGAACATCAAGATTCTGCTCAACGAGCGGGTGCAGCAGGGCGACATCACGCTGGAAGAGCGTAACCAGTTGCTGCGTGAGATGACGTCTGAAGTGGCAGAGCTGGTGCTCAAGAACAACTACCGTCAGGCGTTTGCGCTCACGGTCGCTACTGCCAGTGCACCGGCCTCGCTGGATGATCACCTGCGCTTTATCAAGCGCCTGGAAGATGCCGGCAAGCTGGACCGTGCGCTGGAATATCTGCCCACCGATGACGAACTGCAACACCGACGTGGTCAGGGGCTGGGATTGAGCCGACCGGAGCTGTCGGTGCTGATCTCCTACGCCAAGATTGAGCTTAAACAGGCGCTGATCAATGCCTGGATTACCCAAGACGAGCGTTACACCAGCCCTCTGTACTCGGCGTTTCCGGCGTCCTTGCTGGCACGCTTCCCGGGTGCGGTGGAGCAGCATCGCTTGCGCGCCGAGATCAGTGCGACCCAGATCGCCAATGATTTGATCAACCACATGGGCATCACCTACATCGACAAGATGCGGGCTGCCAGTGGCGCACAGCCGGCGGATATTGCCGCAGCCTATCTGGTGGCGCGTCATCTGTTTGGCGTGGAAGAACGCTGGATGGATATCGAAGCACTGGATGGCCAGGTCAGCACCGATGTGCAGGTTCGCATGCTCAAGGATCTGACCAGCCTGCTGGCGCGTGGCAGTCATTGGCTACTGCAGTACCGTCGCCAGGCGCTCGACCCGGAAGGGCTGGTAGAGGCGTATCAACCGGCGCTGGCGCAGGTAATGGCCTCACCGGATGCATTGGCCGAGATCATTCCCCGATCACGCTGGGAAAAAGGTTTTGAGCAGTTGCTGGCCGACGGTGCGCCGGAACAGCTGGCGCTCTACTGCGCCTCCACTGAAAGCCGCTACTGGCTGATGGATATCATCGATATCAGTCTGCAGCTGGATTGTCCGGTGAAAGAGGTGGCCGGGGTCTATTTCTCGCTGGGTGAGGGACTCAACCTGACCTGGCTGGATGGACAGATGCGAGCCTTGCGACCGGAGAGCCACTGGCAGGCGATGGCGGTGATCAGTTTCCGCAATGAACTGGATCATCAGCTACGCTGTCTTACAACACGGGTGTGCGAGCAAGTGGAAACCGAACAGGGACCACCGGCCGTGCGCGTTGAGCAGTGGTGTGAGCGTAACGAGCGCCGCGTAACCCGCTGGCGCAAGACGCTGGCGGATATTCAGGGGACGGCCGTAATCGACTGTGCTGTCCTGTCTGTGGCTCAAGGGGTACTGCGCGAGCTGGCCAGTTGATCCTGTTCTGACCTTTCCTTTGCTCCTGCTCGCAGGAGCGGAGTCTTTTGCCTGGTTACAGCGAATGTTCGCTGTGCCGACCTTCGTTCCCCGGCCCAGTGCCGGGGCTTTTTATATGGGCGCTTGAAGGTCGTCGCTAGGCAAAATCTCTATTTATCTCTGATTCGTAGTCTATGTTTAAAAAATATGAACTGATTATGAATCTATGGCGCAGTTATGCAGGGCTAATATAGGAAAATTGGTAATGCGTAGCTGTGTAGAATGAGCCAAAAGCTTACTGTAGAGGAGAATAAAATGGCCCAACAACAGCGAACTGAATCCCTGTCATTGGACACATGCCGTCAGGCGGTGCAAGAGCACTATCTGGCCGATGAGTACCAGGTTATCAGTGGCCTGATCGCCTCTGCAGAGCTATCGAAACAGGTTCGTCAGGCGATTTCTACCCGCGCGGCGGAGCTGGTACGCAAGGTGCGTGACAACTCCAAGCCGACCATGATGGAAAAATTCCTGGCGGAATACGGCCTCACCACCAAAGAAGGCGTGGCCCTGATGTGTCTGGCCGAAGCCCTGCTGCGTGTGCCCGATAACATCACCATTCATGACCTGATCGAAGACAAGATCGCCTCCGGCAAATGGTCTGATCACCGCGGCAAGGCCAAGTCTTCCCTGATCAACACCACCACCTGGGGCCTCATGGTTGCAGGCAAGCTGATCAGCCCGTCTGACCAGAAAAACCTGATGGAAACCCTGCGTGGCCTGGCCAAGCGTATGGGCGAGCCGATGATCCGTACAGTTGCCCACCAGGCAATGAAAGAGATGGGCCGTCAGTTCGTACTGGGCCGTACCATCGATGAAGCCCAGGCCCGTGCCAAGAAGTACGAAGCCAAGGGCTACACCTACTCTTACGACATGCTGGGCGAAGCGGCGCGTACCGACGCCGATGCCGAGCGTTACAAGCGTGACTACGCCAGCGCCATCAGCGCCCTGGCAGACAACTGCAAGCATGCGGATATCCGTGACAACCCCGGTATCTCCGTGAAGCTGTCGGCGCTGCATGCACGCTATGAATTTGGTCAGCGTGACCGCGTCATGAGCGAACTGGTGCCGCGAGCACTGGAGCTGGCCAAGCAGGCCAAGCGCGCCAACATGGGCTTCAACATCGACGCGGAAGAAGCGGATCGTCTGGACCTGTCACTGGATGTGATCGAAGCGATTCTGTCTGACCCTGAACTGGCCGGCTGGGATGGTTTCGGCGTGGTTGTTCAGGCCTTCGGCAAACGTGCCGCACACGTGCTGGACTGGCTCTATGCCCTGGCCCAGAAACTGGACCGTCGCATCATGGTCCGTCTGGTAAAAGGCGCCTACTGGGATGCCGAGATCAAACGTGCCCAGGTCATGGGCCTGAAAGGCTTCCCGGTATTCACCCGCAAAGCCTGCAGTGACGTATCTTACCTGGTCTGCGCCGAGAAGCTGCTGGCCATGACCGATCGTATCTACCCGCAGTTTGCGACCCATAACGCACACTCCGTATCCGCCATCATGGAACTGGCGCAGGGACGTGATTGCTTCGAATTCCAGCGTCTGCACGGCATGGGTGAATCCCTGCACGAAGCGGTGATGGAAGAGGGCAACGGCCGCTGCCGTATCTATGCACCGGTGGGGGCGCACCAGGACCTGCTGGCTTACCTGGTTCGCCGCCTGCTGGAAAACGGTGCCAACAGCTCCTTCGTTAACCAGATTGTGGATACCCGCATCACGCCGGAGCAGATCGCGGAAGACCCGATTGATCAGGTTGAGGCCTTCGGAACCGATATCTCCAGTAAGGCGATTGTGCGTCCGGAGCGTATCTTCGGTGAAGACCGTGACAACTCCCGGGGCTGGGATATCACCGACCCGGTAGAAGTTGAGTTCATGGAGCAGGCACGCGGTGCTTTCCGTCAGCAGACCTGGGCCGGTGGTCCGGTTCTGGCAGGCGAAGTGCTGGGCAATGAAGTGATTGAAGTACGCAACCCGGCTGATCCGACTGATCTGGTGGGCCAGGTAACCCAGGCTTCTGTTGCTGATGTTGATCAGGCCATTGCCGCTGCACAGCAGGGCTTCACCGCCTGGTCTGCGCTGTCTGCTGAAGAGCGTGCCGAGCGCATTGCCCGCGTGGGCGATCTGTATGAGGCCAACACCCATGAGCTGTTTGCACTGGCTACTCGTGAAGCCGGTAAAACACTGCTGGACGGTATTGCAGAAGTGCGTGAAGCGGTGGATTTTGCCCGTTACTACGCCACTGAAGGTGTGCGCATTGCCGAGGAAGGTGAAGCCCGTGGTGTGATCACCTGTATCTCGCCGTGGAACTTCCCGCTGGCGATCTTCACCGGCCAGATCCTGGCCGCACTGGCGGCGGGTAACACCGTACTGGCCAAGCCGGCAGAAACCACATCGCTGATGGCGACACGTGCTGTCGAGCTGATGCACGAAGCCGGTATTCCCAAGGAAGCGGTTCAGCTGCTGCCGGGCCAGGGCTCTATCGTGGGTGCTGCGCTGACCTCTGATCCGCGTATCGCCGGTGTCTG
Organism: Marinobacterium stanieri; assembly: GCF_900155945.1. Taxonomy (GTDB): domain Bacteria; phylum Pseudomonadota; class Gammaproteobacteria; order Pseudomonadales; family Balneatricaceae; genus Marinobacterium; species Marinobacterium stanieri. The sequence continues at coordinate 593,130 of NZ_FTMN01000001.1, read as the reverse complement.
CTTCACCGGTTCCACCGCAACCGCTCAGCGTATCAACAAGGTGATGGCGGAAAACCTGGACCCCAATGCGCCGCTGGTAGCGGAAACCGGTGGTCTGAACGCCATGATCGTGGACTCCACGGCACTGCCGGAGCAGGTGGTACGTGATGTGCTGGCGTCCTCTTTCCAGAGTGCCGGTCAGCGCTGTTCTGCACTGCGTGTGCTCTATGTGCAGAAGGATATCGCCGATCACCTGCTGGAAATGCTGTTCGGTGCCATGGATGAACTGAGCGTGGGTAACCCCTGGTTGCTGTCCACCGATGTGGGCCCGGTTATCGACAAGAATGCTCAGGCCGGTATCCAGGCGCACTGCGACAAGTTTGAAAGCATGGGTCGTGTACTGAAGAAGCTGGACGTTCCGTCTGAAGGTACCTTTGTGGCACCGACCGTGATTCGTCTGAACGGCATTGAAGAACTGGACGAAGAGATCTTTGGCCCGGTTCTGCATGTGGTGACGTTCGAAGCCAGCGAACTGGATCAGGTGGTGGATGCGATCAACGCCAAGGGCTTTGGTCTGACCTTCGGCCTGCACACCCGTGTGGATAACCGCGTTGAACGCATCATCAAGCGTATCAAAGTGGGTAACGCCTACGTGAACCGTAACCAGATCGGTGCGATCGTTGGCTCCCAGCCGTTTGGTGGCGAAGGCCTGTCCGGTACCGGCCCGAAAGCGGGTGGTCCGCACTACGTGCGTCGCTTCAAAACAGCCGCGGCTCCTCAGTTGGCTGCAGACACAAGTGCTGCTGCAATCAGTGCCGGTTCGCTGGTAACCGCGCTGGACAAACTGGAGGCGGTTGCAGTACTGGCGCCGGAAGCCCGTGCCACCGAACTGCAGCGTCTGTTCAACGATGTGCCGGCACCGATGGATGCCGAGCCTGAGTTCATGCCGGGTCCGACCGGTGAGCTGAACCGCCTGAGCAACTGCGCCCGTGGCCTGGTGCTCTGCCTGGGTCCGGACAAGGCGTCTGCACTGGAACAGGCCAAGGTGGCGTTGTCTCAGGGTAACAAGGTTGTTGTGATCGCACCGGGTGTTGAGTCTGCTCTGGCGGCTGCCATGCAGGCAGGTCTGCCGGTGGTGGCCATTGATGGCCTTCTGCAGGCTGAAGCACTGAGCAGTGTTGACGGCTTTGAAGCCGTCGCCAGCGCCGGTGATGAAGAACTGTTGCGTGCCTATCGCAAGGCGCTGGCCGTTCGCACGGGGGCGCTGCTGCCGGTGATCACTGAGTACACTCTGCCGGAGCGTTTCGTGATCGAACGTCACCTCTGTGTGGATACTACTGCGGCGGGCGGTAACGCCAGCCTGATCGCGGCATCCGAGTAAGCAGGTAGAAACTGAAAAGGCCTGGCCCGCTTTGCGGACCAGGCCTTTTTTGTACCTTCACGACAGTCACAGACTAGTGACTGATCATCCAGGGCCGCATGGAGGGGAAGAACTTTTCTCCATTGGCGGTGTAGAACAGATTGCTTTTACGCTTGTTTGAGTTGCAGCCACAGCCCTTGTGGTCGTGGGCAGCGCGAGCCTCCTTTTCGGCCTCCCGTTCCCTGAACTGCGTGGCAGTCAAAATCGCCGGCCCTTCCTTGGACTTTTCGTGGCGTTCCATCGCTTCGCGTTTTTCCTTCAGCATGGCCAACATCTGTGGCGGGAGCACCACCACCCGCGGCGCTTGCGTGCCGCAGGTGGGACAAGCGCAGGGCTTGTCGTGCTCTGCCATGGTTGCCAGCTCGGAGAAAACACCATGCTCGGGGCATTTGTAATCGTAGAGTGGCATAGCAGTCTCCTTACTTCAGATCAGGTGCCAGCGGGATATCGACGCTGCCATCGAGCATTTTTTTCGGTCCGTCGGCGTTGGGTTTAAAGTCGAAATCAAAGATATCCGTGGGCAGCCACAGGGTGGCGCAGGCGTTCGGAATATCCACCACACCACTGATATGACCCTGAACCGGCGCACAGCCGAGGATGGCGTAACCCTGAGCTGGCGAGTAGCCGAACTTCTGCAGGTAGTTGATGGCGTTCAAGCAGGCCTGTTTGTAGGCCAGACTGGTATCCAGGTAATGCTGCTTGCCGCTGTCGTCGACAGAGATACCTTCGAAGATCATGTAATCGTCGTACTTGGGTACCATCGGGCTGGGTTTGAAGATCGGGTTCTTGATGGCATATTTTTCCATGCCGCCCTTGATCAGGTTCACACGCAGGTGAATCCAGCCTGCCATCTCGATAGCGCCACAGAAGGTGATCTCACCGTCACCCTGGCTGAAGTGCAGGTCGCCTACTGACAGGCCAGCACCATCCACGTAGACCGGGAAGTACACCTTGGCACCACGGGTCAGGTCCTTGATGTCACAGTTACCGCCGTGTTCACGGGGCGGAACCGTACGGGCGCCTTCGGCTGCAGCCTTGTCGCGGTCGTCACCCTGCAGGCGGCCCATGTGTGCGGTCTCGCCATACGGCAGGCAGGCCAGCGCCGGTTCGCGCTCAGGGTCGGTGTCGAACAGCTCTTTCTCACGGCTGTTCCACTGGTTGAGCATGTCCTGGGAAGGCAGGCAGCCGATCAGGCCCGGGTGCAGGATGCCGGCGAACTCAACGCCCGGTACGTGGCGGGATTTGGTGAACATGCCGTTGAAGTCCCAGATCGATTTCTGCGCTTCCGGGAATTCGTCGGTGAGGAAGCCGCCGCCGTTTTTCTTGGAGAAGAAGCCGTTAAAGCCCCACTGCTGATCGGCGAAGGTGCCGATATCCAGAATATCCACTTCCAGCAGGTCGCCCGGTTCGGCACCTTCCACGGCCACCGGGCCGGACAGGAAGTGAACCTGGGTCAGGTCAACGTCGCGTACGTCTGAAGCATCGTCATTGTTTTCGATCTGACCGCCGGTCCAGTCGAAACACTCGATGATGAAGTCATCACCGGGTTTGACCTTGGCAACCATCGGAATATCCGGGTGCCAGCGGTTGTGCACATTGTCATGCTCATAAGCGGATTTGTTCAGATCGATTTTGATGATGGTATCGGTCATGGCTACATCTCCTGTGCAGTCCCCTGAGGGCTGCGATCTTTGGGTAAAGTATGAGAAGCGGGTTCGTCAGGAACCCGTTTGAACAGGATCTGACCTTCGGCGGCATGGCCACGTATCAGGGTCAGAGGGGGCGTGCTCGGTGTCGCCGGCAATGAAGCCGGCAAATTCAGCAGGCAATCGGCCAGGGGCAGCATGACCCGCTGGCGGAAACTGCGACGTATGGCGCGGGCGCCAAACTCGGCATCGAAGCCCTGTTCACACAGAAGGTCGATGGCACTGTGGGTGAGCTGAACTTCGATGCCCTTGTGTTTCAGGCGTCGGTTGGTGCGTTCCAGCTCGAGCTGGACAATCGTTTCGAGATGGTCCGAGGACAGTGGCTCGAACAGCTCAACACGGTCGATGCGATTGATGAACTCGGGATCAAAACGCTCATGCAGGGCGTCTTCGATCAGGGCCCTGCGTGAACGGGGCTGCGTACGCATCAGGTTAATCAGGCGTTGATGCCAGCAGCCCTTGGCACGGCGCTGGACCTGCATCCAGGCTTTGGAGCCGACATTACTGGTCATGAAAATAAGGCAGTTGCTGAAATCCAGCTCCCGGTTGCCTGATGCAAGTTTCAGCTTGCCGGTATCCAGTACGTTCATCAGTGCACGGGCGACATCGTTACTGGCTTTTTCGATTTCGTCGAAAAGTACGATGCCTGGTCGGTCAAAGCTGCCCTTGATCAGTTCCTCATTGAACAGGGTGGTGCCTTCCTTGCTGCCCACATAGCCCGGAGGCGCGCCGGTGACGGCTGCGCTGTAGTGGCTTTGAGAGAGGGTATTCATGTCGAGGCGACAGAAACTGTCGGTGGTGCCGTGAATGGCCTGGGCCAGCAGCCGCACGATCTCGGTTTTGCCCACGCCTGTGTCCCCGATAAACAGCGTCACATAAAGAGGGCGGCCTGGCTCACAGAGATCAGCCTTGACGATGCGTAGTTGCTCGCCAAGGGCTTCGATGACCTCACGCTGGCCAGCCAAACGCTGTTTCAGCAGGTCGGTAATGGCCTGAGGATCAAAGCTGAAACGGGATTGGAGGGCTGAAGGCTGATCTGCGGCCACAGGTGATCCGGCTTCCCGGGTGTGGGTGCGGTTTTCTGCCAGCAGATCATTGATGAAAGGCATGGGACTCTCCTTGTGAGCAGGCTTTTCAGCCTGCCTCCCTTTCGCGCTCAGCCACCGGCAGATCACCTACCGGACACTCGGCAACACCGATGGTGTCCCTTGTCATGGCTTCCACCTGGGCCTGGGTACGCTCCGCATCCATCACCCAACTCCGGTAAAATTCGAACGGGCAATCGGCTACGCCCTTGTCACCATCCCCGGAGGCATGAATACCAGCGTAGCCACGATGTAGCAGTTTGAACAGGTGATTCTGGGACTGGTCATTTTTGCGTGCATCACGGATCTGGCTCAGTGACAGCTGGGCATACTGCACGCCCATCTCTTCTTCGCCACACTCGCCCAGGGTGCGGCCATCGAAGCCGACAATGGCGGAGTGGCCGAAGTAGGAGTAGACGCCATCAAAACCGGCTGCGTTGGCAACGGCAACATAGGTGTTGTTGGCCCAGGCCATGGATTTTGACATCATCACCTGCTGTTCCTTGGCCGGGTACATGTAGCCCTGGCAGCGCACAATCAGTTCGGCGCCGCGCATGGCGCAGTCGCGCCAGATCTCGGGGTAGTTGCCGTCATCGCAGATGATCAGGCTCAGTTTCATGCCCTTGGGGCCTTCGCTGACATAGGTGCGATCACCGGGATACCAGCCTTCAATGGGGCACCAGGGCAGGCACTTGCGGTACTTCTGCACAATCTCGCCCTGGTTGTTGATCAACACCAGGGTGTTGTAGGGCGCCTTGGCCGGATGTTCTTCGTGGCGCTCGCCGGTGAGGGAAAATACGCCCCAGGTATCGGCCTGGCGGCAGGCTTCGGAAAAGATGGCGGTTTCATCACCGGGAATGGTGGTGGCGGTTGCCATCATTTCGTCGTGGTCGTACATGATCCCCATGGTGCTGTACTCGGGGAAGATGATCAGATCCAGGCCGGGCAGGCCCTGTTTGATCCCCTGAATCATGTCGGCGATTTTGCGGGCGTTATCGAGTACTTCGTCCCTGGTGTGCAGGCGGGGCATCTTGTAGTTCACGACGGCAACGCCGACCGTGTCATCACTGCTGGAAATATCACCGTGTCGCATGGTGTTTCTCCTCTATTGATCAAACAGACAGATAACGGGTGATGGTGGCTTCATCGGCCTCGGCCACCGGTACGTCGTGGACGATGTTGCCTTTCTCGATCACCAGAATGCGGTCGGCCACATCCAGCGCGAAGCTGAGCACCTGCTCCGACACCAGGATCGACAGGCCATGTTCATCACGGATTTTGCGCAGGGTGCGGGCCATCTCGCGGATGATGGATGGCTGGATACCTTCGGTGGGCTCATCCAGCAGCAACAGTTTGGGGTTGCTGGCCAGGGCGCGGGCGATGGCCAGCTGCTGTTGCTGACCACCGGACAGGTTGCCGCCGCGTCGATGCTTCATCTCCTCCAGTACCGGAAAGAGCGTGTAGAGGTGCTCCGGAATGGTGCTGGAACCAGTGCTGGTCAGGCCGGTGCGGATGTTCTCTTCCACTGTCATGGTGGAGAAAATCATGCGGCCCTGAGGCACAAAGCCGACGCCAGCCGCCACGCGTTGGTGGCTTTTCAAGCCGGCCAGCTCGGTGTCGTTGAGCTGGGCGGAACCGCCGCTGGAGGGAATCATGCCGATCAGGGACTTCATCAGCGTGGTTTTACCCATGCCGTTGCGGCCCAGGATTGCCACGATTTCGTTGTCGCCCAGGTTCAGATCCATGTCGTTGATGACACGACTCTGGCCATAGGCCACGTTGTACTCGGATACATTGAGCATGGCTGTCTCCTTAATGGCCCAGATAGACTTCAACCACTTTGGGGTCGTTTTTGACGTGCTCCAGCGTGCCTTCGGACAGCATCTTGCCCTGGTGCAGCACGGTGACGCGGTGGGCAATATCCTCGACGAACTGCATGTCGTGCTCGATCACCAGCACCGAGCGGTCCTGAGTAATGCGATTGAGCAGCTCGGCGGTTTTCTTGCGCTCGGCTACGGACATGCCGGCGACAGGCTCGTCCAGCATCAGCAAGGCCGGGTCCTGGATCAGCAGCATGCCGATCTCAAGCCACTGTTTCTGGCCATGGCTGAGCAGGTCGGCACGCTGGTCCAGCTGATCATCGAGGAAGATGATTTCGGCGATCTCCTGCACCTTGGCCATCACCTCCGCATCACGGCGGAAGGCGAGGGCGCCGAACACGCCGTGACCACGCGGGAATGACAGCTCCAGGTTTTCGAACACGGTCAGGTCTTCATAGATCGACGGGTTCTGGAACTTGCGGCCGACACCGGCGTGAACGATCTGGTGCTCCTTCATTTTGGTCAGTTCCTTGTTGCGGAACTTGATGGAGCCTTCCGTGGTTTTGGTGCGACCGCAGATCAGGTCGAGTACCGTGGTCTTACCGGCCCCGTTGGGGCCGATAATCACGCGGATTTCACCTTCGTCGACGTAGAAGGACAGGTCGTTCACCGCCTTGAAGCCATCAAAGGAAACGGTCAGGCCTTCCACTGCGAGTACAAAATCCTGCTGAGACATGATGGGCTCCTTATGACTGGCTAACCGCACGGGTGTTGGTGTCGAGTTCATCCGCATCATCCGGCTCGGGTTCAGGCTGTTTGGCCGGGGCCGCTGCAGCCGCTTTGCGGGATGTCAGGAAGCGCTCTCGCAAACTTTCCACCAGACCGGCCAGGCCGTTGGGGAACGCCAGAACCACACCGATGAACAGGGCGCCCATGGCAAACAGCCAGAGCTCCGGGAAGGCTTCGGACATGGTGGTTTTGGCGGCGTTGACGATCAGGGCACCGTAGACCGCACCGATGATCGACAGGCGGCCACCCAGAGCACAGAAAATCACCATCTCAATGGAGGGCACGATGCCGACCAGTGTGGGGGACATGAAGCCCACCTGCAGGGTGAACATGGCACCACCGATGGCGGAGAGCATGGCGGCGAAGCAGAACACGAAGATCTTGAAGTTGGACACGTCGTAGCCGGAGAAGCGGACGCGGTCTTCGCGGTCACGAATGGCCACCAGCAGTCGGCCCAGTTTGCTCTTGAGCACGAAGTGACACAGCAGCAGGCAGGCAAAGAGCACGGCGACACAGACAAAGTAGAGAATGTACTTGGCTTCGTCGGTGCGGATATCCCAGCCCATCAGGGTGCGCAGATCGGTGATACCGTTAACGCCACCGGTGAAGCCCTGCTGGCCGATGATGAGGATGGTCAGGATAGCGGCAACCGCCTGAGTGATAATGGCGAAGTAGACGCCACCCACGCGGCGTTTGAACATGGCCACACCGATCAGGTAGGCAAACAGAGGCGCCACGAACAGTACCGCCAGAATGGTAAAGGTGAGCGAGTGGAACGGCTCCCAGAACCAGGGCAGTGCGGTGAGCTGGTTCCAGTCCATGAAGTCGGGGATACCCGGGGTAGACTGAATCGCAGTCGCTTCAGGGGAAGAGGCTTCCAGTTTCAGGAACATGGCCATGGCGTAGCCACCCAGGCCAAAGAACACGCCCTGTCCGAGGCTGAGAATACCGCCGTAACCCCAGCACAGGACCAGGCCCATGGCGACGAAGGCGTAGCTGAGATACTTGCCCACCAGGTTAAGGCGGAAGATATCCATACTCAGCGGCAGGATGACGACCAGCAGGATAGCCAGCAGGCCGTAGTTGATCAGATCCCGACGCTTGAAGAAATGATTGGATGCAAACATGAGCGTCTCCTTAGCGACGGATCTTCAGAGCAAACAGACCCTGCGGACGCAGCATCAGGATGCCGACGACCACCAGCAGCGTAAGGACTTTCGCCATTGAGCCGCTGAGGAAGAATTCCATGGTGGACTGTGCCTGGGAGATGGTGAACGCGGAGGCGATGGTGCCCAGCAGGCTGGATGCGCCGCCAAATACGACCACCAGGAAGGTGTCGACGATATACAGCTGACCGGAGGTCGGGCCGGTAGAGCCGATCATGGTGAAAGCGCTGCCGGCAACACCGGCGATACCGCAGCCAAGGGCGAAAGTCATGCGGTCCACCTTCTCGGTGTTTATGCCCACGGCACCGGCCATGGGGCGGTTCTGCACCACCGCACGCACCTGGCCACCCCAGTTGGAGCGGTACATCAGGTAGTAGACGGCAGCGGCGATTGTCAGGGTCAGGGCCATGACAAACAGGCCGTTGATCGGGATATCCACCATATCGGACATGGGCACGGATCCCATCAGCCAATCCGGCAGGGTTACACCCACTTCACGGGCGCCAAAAATGGAGCGGTAGCACTGCTGCAGGATGAGGCTCAGGCCCCAGGTTGCCAGCAGGGTATCCAAAGGACGGTGGTAGAGACGCCGTATTAATGCCCATTCCACAAGCGCCCCGAGGGCACCGGCGGCGATGAAGGCAAACACCATGGCGAAGATAAAATAGGAGCCGTACAGGCTGGGCAGGTAGTCGGCAAAAATGTGGGACGTAATATAGGTCATGTAGGCACCGAGTATCATGAACTCGCCGTGCGCCATGTTAATCACGCCCATCTGTCCGAAGATGATGGCCAGGCCGAGTGCCATCAGGACGAAGATCGAGAACAGGCTCAATCCTGCGAATCCTTGCATGGCGAAGATGGCCAACAACTCGGAAGAGGTGTAATCAGCAAACATGATGACAGCCCTCTAGCTATTCAGGGAAGGTAGCGCGTGGATCAGGGGCGAGGCCCGTTGCCGGGCCCCGCATCAGGACTTACTGGTAACCGGCCGGGAAGGGATCCGGCTCGATCAGGTCGTCGGTTTCGAAGACAACCTTGTACTGGCCGTCAGGCTGGGCCTGGCCGATACGGGTACGGGACCAGAGGTGGTGGTTCTCATGCACACGCACATAGCCTTCCGGTGCCGTATTCAGCTCGATACCCGGTGTAGCGGCACGGACCTTGTCAATGTCGAAGGAACCGGCTTTCTCAACCGCAGCTTTCCACAGCCAGGGGCCGAGGTAGGCGGCCTGGGTGACGTCACCGATCACGATGTCGTCGCCATAGGCGGCCTTGAAGGCATCAACAAACCCTTTGTTGTTGTCGTTTGGCAGGCTCTGGAAGTACTTCATGGAGGCGTAGATACCGTCGATGTTCTCGCCACCGATACCCAGAATTTCATCCTCGGTAACGGAGATGGTCAGGAACAACGGCTTCTCCTTGCCCATTTCGATACCGGCGGCTTTCAGCTGCTTGTAGAAGGCCACGTTGGAACCACCCACAACCGAGATAAATACCACATCCGGCTTTTTCAGTTTGATCTTGTTTATCACGGAGTTGAACTGGGTGTGGCCCAGCGGGTAGTACTCCTCGCCCACCACTTTCATGCCCTTCATTTCGATGTGCTTGCGGGCAATCTTGTTGGAGGTACGAGGCCAGATATAGTCAGACCCCAGCAGGTAGAAGCTCTTGGCGCCTTTCTCCTTGGTTACCCAGTCCAGACCCGCGAGGATCTGCTGGGTCGCTTCCTGGCCGGTGTAGACCACGTTGGGTGACTGCTCCAGACCTTCATAGAAAGTGGGGTAATAGAGCATGCCGTTGTACTGTTCGAACACCGGCAGTACCGCTTTACGCGAGGCTGATGTCCAGCAGCCGAATACGGCCGCAACCTTGTCATTGACCAGCAGCTTCTTGGCTTTTTCGGCGAAGGTCGGCCAGTCACTGGCGCCATCTTCCTGCACATATTCGATCTTGCGGCCCAGTACACCGCCCATGGCGTTGATCTGGTCAATCGCCAGCTTTTCAGCCTGTACCGAGCCGGTCTCACTGATGGCCATGGTGCCGGTGATGGAGTGCAGAACGCCGACCTTGACGGTGTCTTCGGTCACGGCCAGACCCGTGGTGTTCACCTCGGCGGCATTCGCCAGCTGAATGCTGCTGCTCAAAAGGGCGGCAGCAGGTAGAGCCATAAGGCCCTTCATCAAACTACGGCGCATGGGCGAGTGTTTCTTGGCAACGCGGTCACTCTTTCGCATGGTTGTTCTCCTGGGTTATTGACTCGAATTTGAGCTTCAGGGGTGGATCTCAGTATCAGGAGAGGGCCGGCGGAAAAACATTCGGAAAATGCTCCAAAGGGCATACGTCATTTACCCCATGGTGCAGTGCGGCAAACTGCGTAAGTATCGGGGTACATAAATTGCATAGGGAGTGCAGGATTGTGTACCAGACGGCGAGGGCGGCCCGAATCTGAGTGGCCTTGCCCTAATCTGGTGCACAGCTGGTCTTCAGGCGCTCTCAAGACTGCAGTATGGGGCTATGACCGATGACCGTTCGTCAGCAAATATTCACTACCCGGCGCCAGTACAACAAGTGGGTTGCCAACCAGACGCTGGAAGACTATTCACTGCGTTTTACTGCCAAGCAGGCGCGGCGCTGGTCGTTATCCCGTGTCGCCAATACGGCGCTTGGTGGTATCTCCTTTCTGGCGCTGGAAGCCATTGGTGGAGCCCTCACACTCAGCTACGGATTCGAGCATGCACTGATAGCCACACTGTTGGTTGCCGTGCTGATTGTGGCCACGGCGGCTCCCATCAGTTATTACGCCGCCCGCTACGGAGTTGATATCGACCTGCTCACCCGTGGGGCCGGGTTCGGGTATATTGGCTCAACACTGACATCGCTGATTTATGCTTCTTTCACTTTTATATTCCTGGCGCTGGAAGCGGCCATTATGGCCAAGGCACTGGAGCTGATTTTCGATGTGCCCCTGTCGTTGGGGTACTTTCTCAGTGCGGTGGTGGTCATTCCCATGGTGACCTACGGCTTCACCTTTATCAGCCGTTTCCAGATGTTCAGTCAGCCCCTGTGGATTGCGCTCCAGTTGCTGCCGTTCCTGGTGATTCTGTTCAGTGGTGAAAGCTACGTGGAGGAATGGACTGCCTATACAGGCAGCTTGCAAGAAAGTGGCGGGCTTGATTGGGTGCTGTTGGGGGCGGCGGCAACGGTTGTCATGTCACTGCTGGCGCAGATCGGTGAGCAGGTGGACTTCCTGCGCTTCATGCCCAAACAGACACCGGAGAATCGTAAGCGCTGGCTGGGTGCTGTCATGCTGGGAGGCCCCGGCTGGGTGATTCCGGGCACTCTGAAAATACTGGCCGGCTCCTTTCTGGCAGTGGTTGTGCTCAACAATGGCGGCAGCCTGGCAGATGCTTCCGAGCCCAATATGATGTACCTCACCGCCTTTGGTCACTTGACCGGGACTGCTGAGCTGGCGCTTTTGCTGGCCGGGGTGTTTGTTATCCTGTCGCAGGTGAAAATCAACCTGACCAACGCCTATGCCGGCTCCCTGGCCTGGTCCAACTTCTTCTCCCGTCTGACACATACGCATCCCGGTCGAGTGGTCTGGCTCGTCTTCAATGTGATTATTGCCTGGTTGCTCATGGAGCTGGGGATCTACGAAGCTTTTGCCAGCATTCTGGGGGTGTTTGCCATTCTGGTTGCGGCCTGGGTGGGTTCGCTGGTGGCAGACCTGGTCATCAACAAGCCGTTGGGGCTGAGCCCGCCGGGGATCGAGTTCAAGCGTGCTCACCTTTATGATATCAACCCGGTGGGTGTGGGCTCCATGACCCTGTCGTCACTGGTCGGCCTGCTGGCCATGGTGAATCAGGACTATCCACTGGTGCAGGCCTGGGCGCCTTTTATAACACTGGGGCTGACGCTGCTGCTGGCGCCACTGATTGCGATGCTGACACGCAGCCGCTATTACATCGCCCGCGATCCCATTGCCGCCTCCGATTCCGAATGCTCGATTTGTGAACACAGTTTCGAGCTGGATGACATGACCTACTGCCCGCTCTATGGCAGCAATATCTGTTCGTTGTGCTGCTCGCTGGATGCACGCTGTAACGATGGCTGTAAAGATAAAAGCCGTTTCAGTGACCAGTTGTCAGCCTTATTACATGTGTTGCTGCCCTCCAGCATGTTGCAGGGAGCCAGCTCGAGAACCGGGTATTTTCTCGGCTTGATGCTGGTGTTCAACATCATTGTTGGTGCATTTCTGGCACTCATTTATTTCCAGATGGTGGGCTCGGACGTGGGCAGTGCCGAGCTGGTCGGCACGGTCCTCTGGAAAGTCTTTTTCCTGCTGCAGATCGTAATTGGCGTTGCGGCCTGGCTGTTTCTGCTTGCCTATGAGAGCCGTGTGATGGCGCAAAACGAGAGCCAGCAGCAGACTGAACGTTTAATGGCCGAGATTCAGGCGCACGAACTGACCGACCGTGAGTTGCAGGAAGCCAAGGAGCTGGCGGAAGCGGCCAGCCTGGCGAAAAGCCGCTATCTGACCGGCATCAGCCATGAGCTGCGCACGCCGCTGAATGCGGTCCTTGGTTATGCCCAGCTGCTGGATGTGGCGGCTGACATTCCAACGCAGCGCCGCCCCGCCATCAATGTGATCAAGCGCAGCAGTGAGCACCTGGCCAACCTGATTGAAGAACTGCTGGATATATCCCGTATTGAGGCCGGCCGGCTGGAGTTGAACCGCAATGAGGTCGGGTTGGTCAGCTTTATGGAACAGCTGGTCTACATGTTCCGGTTACAGGCAGAAGCCAAGGGCATCTCCTTCGATTACACCCGCCAACAACGTATACCGGAGTTTGTCGCCACGGATGAAAAACGGCTGCGCCAGATTCTGATCAACCTGCTCTCCAATGCCATCAAGTTCACTGACCATGGAGGTGTTTCCCTGAGCCTGACCTACCGCAACGAAGTGGCGGAGTTTGTTATCAGCGATACCGGCATCGGCATTGCCGAAGATGATCTGGAACGGATCTTCAAACCTTTCGAGCGTGTTACTCAGGGGCGGCCGGGCACCGGGCTGGGGCTGACGATCACACGTCTGCTGACCGACATTATGGGCGGTGATCTGCAGTATGAAAGCGTGCCGGGCAAGGGCACTCGTTTCAAACTGGTGCTGATGATGTCTAGCCTGAGCCGGCCAACACCGATACCGGTCAATGATATCTGGCAGGGCGGTTATGAGGGGCGCCGGCGCACCATTATGGTGGTGGATGATGACCCGACCCACCGCGATCTGATTCGTGACATTTTGCACCCGGTCGGTTTCAACGTTATCGCGGTGCCGGATGGGCACAGCTGCCTGGAACTCTGCCAGCAGGACCTTCCCGATCTGTTTGTACTGGATGTCTCCATGCCGGGTATGAACGGCTGGACCCTGCTTGATGCACTGAGAGATCGCAATTATCAGGTGCCGGTGGTGATGCTGTCGGCGGACGCTACCGAATGGGCGCAAAGCACGGAACAGCATCGCTTTGATCATTATCTGGTCAAGCCGGTACGGGTTGCAGAGCTGCTGGAGCAAGTGGGCAGCCTGCTGCGATTACAGTGGAAAACACGACAGAGCTCTGGAGTCGTTTCCGGAGTCAGCGAAACAGCCATGGACCGGCCAACACTTGATACGACGCGTTTGCAGCAGTTCGTCGATCAAGGGTTTTTGGAAGGGATCAAACATGAAGTTGACCGGTTGTCGGCCGAGGCAGGTATCTCGACCGATGAGCAGGCGCAATTGCAGACGCTGGTCGGCAACTTCAATTTCAATGGCGTACTTGAGCGTTTGCAGGCGTACGCAGGAAATAATGGTTGATGCGATGAGTGCCAAAGTTCTGGTTGTAGATGACTCTCCTGAAGTGATCAGCATGCTCAACGAGATGCTGACTCTGAATGGCTTTCAGGTTTTCATTGCGCTGGGTGGTGAGCAGGCTCTGAGTATCAGTGCTCAAATCACACCGGACATGATTCTGATGGACGCCATGATGCCCGGCATGTCCGGCTTCGAAGCCTGTGAACAACTGAAGGCTTCACCGGAGCTGATGAATATACCGGTGATCTTCATGACCGGCCTCAGTGACACCGAAGACATCGTCAAAGGATTCGATGCCGGTGGCGTGGATTACATCACCAAGCCGATTCGTCATGAGGAATTACTGGTGAGGATGCGCTCTCATCTGGGCAATGCCAAGCGTGCCGCCCATGCCCACCAGGTGATGGACGGGCAGGGCCTGATGACCCTGTGTATCGCCAGTAATGGTGAAGTTGAGTGGGCCACACCGCAGATCTACCGCATCTTTGGAGATCAGGTCGAGCAACTGGGTACGCGTTTGCAGGCATCTTTGCAGGGGCGAGCGCCAGGTGACGAGCCCGTAATGGTTCAGGTCAATGACGACCAGGTCAGGTGTCACCTGATTGATCAGGATGAGAGCGGCCGCTGTCTGCTCAAGGTGGATGACCCCCGCCAGCCGGATGACAGTACCAAGCTGGTGCACAGTTTTGGCCTGACTGAGCGGGAAGCCGAAGTGCTTTTGTGGATTGTGCACGGTAAAACCAATAAGGAAATTGCCCAGATTCTGGGGCTGAGTCCAAGAACCATCAATAAGCACCTGGAGCAGGTGTTTCGCAAAATGCAGGTCGACAACCGCACCTCGGCGGCATTCACTGCGCTGCAATGTATAAGCCAGCGACTGGATGTCAGCGAAGCGATGTGACCATTTGTCACACCTCCAGAGGAATGACCTTGAGTTACTATATTAAATAACTCTAATATTTGTTCTCGGAGGTGTGCCATGCACAACCCCAAAGGTCGGCACGATTCCCAAAGGCGCCGCTTACTTAAATTCGGAGCTGCAGCCGGTATCCTGTCTGCTGTTCCTGCTTCAGGTCTGCTGGCGCGTCAGTCCAGCAATGCACATATTGTCATCATCGGTGCCGGTGCAGCAGGGCTGGATATTGCCAGCCGTCTGCAGCGTTCACTGGAGGGTGCCCGCATTACCCTGGTGGGCGCACGTCAGCAGCATTACTACCAGCCCGGTTTTACACTGGTGGCATCCGGCCTGTGGCAGATGGATCGGGTGCTAACGTCCACTCAGGAGTGGGTTCCGCAGAATGTGAGCTGGATCGAAGCCGATGCCACCGGGTTCAATCCCGACAATAATCAGGTCAGGTTGAGCAACCAGCAAACGCTGACATACGACCTGCTGGTGGTCGCCACAGGCTGTCAGCTGAACTATGCCGACATAGAGGGCATTTCCCCCGAGCTGATTGGCCAGCAGGGCATCGGCAGTGTGTATGCGGGCCCCGAGGCGGCGCGTGCGACCAATCATGCGATTCAGGCGTTGATTGATCGCGGCGAAGGGCGAGTCCTGTTTACCCTTCCACATACGCCCATCAAGTGTGCCGGTGCTCCCCTGAAAATGACATTCACCACCCTGAGCCGGCTGGAAGATAGCGGGCAGCGTGAGCGCTTTCAGGTGGATTTCTTTACTCCATTCAAGGAAAAGGTGTTTTCCGTTCCTGTGTACAACGACTTTGTTCTCAACCGCTGGCTGGAGCAGCAGGTCGGGCTTTACGATCAGCGCCGTCTGGTGGCCATTGATCCGGGAGCGCGTACGGCACTGTTCAGTCATGCCAGCGGTGAAACGGACCAGGAGTCGTACGACTTCATCCATGTCGTACCGCCCATGAGCGCGCCGGATGTGGTTCGTCACAGTGAGCTAGCCTGGCAGGAAGGCAGTATGGCGCAGCAGTGGCTGGAGGTTGATCAGTACAGCCTGCAGCACCGCCGCTACCCCAATATTTTTGGCATTGGCGATGTAGCCGGGACGCCCTTTGGCAAGACGGCCGCCAGCGTCAAAAAGCAGGCGCCGGTGGTGGAAGAAAACATACTGGCCTATCTGGCGGATCAACCTCTCAAGGCCCGCTACAACGGCTATACCTCCTGCCCGTTAATCACCAGTATTGGCCGTGCCATGTTGGCCGAGTTCGGATATGGCGGTGAGCTTATGCCTTCGTTCCCCTTTATCAGCCCGACGGAAGAGTCCTGGGCTGTATGGGTGATGAAGGAAAAAATGCTGCAGCCGGCGTACTACGCCATGCTCAATGGCCGGGTCTGAGGAGGTCAACATGTCGATTCAACAGATTCTTGTGGTGATGCTGTACACCCTTAAACCCTACCTCTGGCTACTTGGGGTTGCGATCCTGTTGTTGCTGGTCAGCTTTGTACTGGGGCGGAAAAAACGTGGCCCCCAGTCTGCCATGATCTGGCCGGTATCTGGTGCGCTGGGGTTTGCTGCAGCACTTGCAGCTCCAATGCTGACCGGCTCTCAACTGGCTTATGTAGTCACGACAACCGATTGGCTGGCGCTGATGGCAGTTGGCATCGGAGCGGCCCTGTACGCCTACCTGCTGCTGCGTCCGCTGTGGCGCAAGCGCTAGCCCATCCATATCACGCAGGCCCCATTATGAACCAGTGCCTGTTTTCTGGCGTATTCTGGTCAATAATTAAGCAACAAAGTCTTGAAAGGGATGTCGTACGTTATGTAGCTAAGCGTTAAACGGCCGGGTTGTCGGCATCGGCTGTTTTAACGAGCGGTGATCCCTATGCAATTGCTAAAAGATTATATTGATGACCGGATCTGCTTTTATTGGTCGGATCAGTCCGGTGGGCTGGTGAGCCCTCGATTTGCAACGTTCCAGGATGCTGAGGAGTGGTGGAAACGCTATCTCTTTGGGCGATACCAGGGAAAGGAGCGTAGACGTTCAATTTTCGACCGCAGAACCAACCATGCCAAACGCCAGCGTGTAGCAGATGGTGCTGCCTGGGGACTGGGGCGACGGATAACTGACTTGCCGGTCAGAGTTGCACATGACCTGGCATCGCGTAAGGTTCTGGAAATGCGCAGAATGGCGAGCGCCCGGAGTGGAAAAAGAGCCCGGCCTTGAAACGGCCGGGCTCTTTTTTCAGTGTGACAGCACGCGGGACAGGAATGCCTGGGTGCGTTCGTTCTGCGGGTTGTCGAACACCTGATCCGGCGGACCCTGCTCGACGATGCGGCCTTCGTGGATATAAATAACACGATCGGCCACTTCGCGGGCGAAGCCCATCTCGTGGGTAACGACCATCATGGTCATCCCTTCACGCGCCAGTTCACGCATGACGTCCAGCACCTCGCCGACCATTTCCGGGTCCAGCGCTGATGTGGGCTCATCAAACAACATCAGGCGAGGCTCCATTGCCAGCGCACGGGCGATCGCAACACGCTGCTGCTGACCACCGGACAACTGGCCGGGGAACTTGTCGGCCTGATTGCCGATGCCGACACGGTCAAGCAGCCGGTCAGCCGTATCCGTGGCGTCATCCTTGTTGGAGTTACGCACCTTCATGGGCGCCAACATGATGTTGCGGCGTACGCTCAGGTGTGGGAACAGGTTGAACTGCTGGAACACCATGCCCACTTCCTTGCGGATACTGTTCAGGGCTTTCTGGTTACCCCCGTGTGGGGCCAGCGAACGCTCATCCACGACCAGCTGGCCGGAATTGTATTCTTCCAGGCCATTGATACAGCGAATCAGGGTCGATTTGCCTGAGCCACTGGCACCGATAATAACCACCACCTCACCGGTTTCGACCTGCAGGTCGATGTCCTTGAGCACGTGATGCTGGCCGAAATATTTGTTCAGTTGATTGATTTCAACAATATACGACATGATTTCCGATCCTCAGACTGCTGCTGCTCCGCGGCGCTCGAACATGCGCAGCAGGAAGGAAAGTGACAGGGTGATGATCAGGTAAAGGATGGCCACCGCAAAATACACTTCAAAGGCGGTGAAGGTATTGGCGATATAGACCTGCCCCTGGCGTACCAGCTCGCCTACGCCGATGACTGAGAACAGCGAAGTATCCTTGATACTGACAATCGCCTGGTTGCCCAGCGGCGGAATCATGCGTCGGAAAGCCTGCGGCCAGATGATGTAGCGGAACGTCTGGGTCAGAGAGAGGCCCAGTGACAGGCCGGCTTCACGTTGTCCCTTGGCAATAGACTGAACCCCACCACGCACAACTTCGGAAATATAGGCACCGGAGTTGAAGGCGATGGCGGCAATGGCCGCAGTCACGGGGTCGATGGGCGAGCCCACCAGGTCGGGCAAACCGTAAAAGATAAACAGCACTTGCACCAGAATCGGGGTGCCGCGAAAGATTTCGATATAGGCGGTGGCAGGCCAGCGCAGATACCAGCGCCGGTTGATGCTAAGCAGGCCAAATATAATACCCAGCAGGAAGCCGATAACCAGGCCGCCGAATGAGATCATCAGGGTGTAAGGCAACCCTTTCAACAGAAAGGGAATAGCGTCAATGGCTGCTTGCCAGTCGAATTGAAACTGGAATTCCACTAAAGAGTGCTCCGTAGTGTGCAGGACATGACCGGCCATTGCTGGCCGGTCCTGGGGGACTTGCTGGCTGTCCGGCATTTTGCCGAACCACTTCTCGTAAATGCTCTTGTAGGTGCCGTCAGCCTTGATCTCAGCCAGCGCTGCATTGACTTCATCGATCCACTCGCTGCCCTGTTTGAGCGCGATACCGTACTGTTGGCCTTCATACAGCGGACCGACGGTTTTGGTGCGGCCCTGGCCACGGGTGCTGGAGAAATAGCCGACGTTGGGTGCATCGTAGAAAACCGCATCTACAGCGCCAGACATCAGTGCCATATACATGTCCGAGCTGCCCGGGTACGGCGTTACGTTGCCGTCTTTTTCCAGGGTTTCCATCAAGAAGTTGTAGCTGGTGCTGCCGATCTTGGTACCGATCTTGGCGCCTTCCAGGTCAGTGATCTCTTCAACCTGGTCGTTGTCGGCACGGACCAGAATACGCAGACCTGAGTCGTAGTAGGGGTCAGAGAAGTCGACGACCTTTTCACGTTCTTCGGTGATGGTGATACCGGCGAGGGCCATGTCTACATTGCCGGTCTGCAGGGCGGGGATGATGCCGTTGAAGTCCATGGTGTTGAGGTCGTATTCAAACCCTGCACGCTTGGAGACTTCAGCGAGGATGTCCATGTCAAAGCCGATCATCTTGCCGGTGGCCTGGTCCATCATCTCGAAAGGCACGAAGCTGGGGTCAGTTACCACGCGCAGCGTGTCGGCCTGCGCAGTGGTTGCTGCAGCAGAAAAAGCCAGTCCCATACCCAGTGTCTTGAGCCATTTGATCTTCATGATCACTCCTTAAAATGCCAGTAGCCGACGCACGTATGCGTCGCTGAATTGTGGGGGAATTTGAGGCTATGCCATTCGGCATGCCAGAAGTTCCATCGCATTACTATGGTTCATACTGGCATAAAAAATCAAATCTATCGGAAATTCAGTGGCTTGGCGATTATGGCCAAAGTGAAGTTTAAACGAGATTTTTCAGGCTTTAGATCACGAATTTCGGAGAAAATACGCTATTTGAGTCGAGATGTGCCAAGGTGGGCGGAAAGAGGCGAGTGCCCCGGAATGGGGCGAGCGCAGGGCGGAAACGGCGATAATCACTATCACCCGGTTCGTGACACTAAGGATTTTATTGCAGCAGTTTCAGGCAGTCTTCCAGCGGGACTGGCCTGCTGTAGAAGTAGCCCTGGAAGTAGTTACAGCCGCGCTCGTGCAGCCAGGTCTCATGTTCCTGCAGTTCGACGCCTTCGGCGACAACGGTCAGCCCCAGGCCACGGGCAAGACCCAGAATAGACAGGGCAATGGCACGATCATCAGGGTCGTAGGGCAGGCCGCTGACAAAGGAACGGTCGATTTTGATACGGGTGACCGGCAGGCTTTTCAGGCGAGAAAGAGAAGAGTAACCGGTACCAAAGTCATCAATGGCCAGGCGGGCGCCCAAGTCTACCAGTGCCTGAAGCACTGATTGAACGGTATCCATATCACCCTGAATGGCATCTTCAGTAACCTCAAACTGGAGCGCTTGAGGAGGCATGGCATATTCGCTGCAAAGTGCCTGCACCAGCTCAGGTAGGCGTGGCGCGAGCACCTGCTCGGCAGACAGGTTGACCGAGACCACTGGTAGAGGTGTGCCCTCATCCTGGCAACGGCGCCAGTCTTCACACACGCGTCTCAGCACGGCAGCACCCAAGCCATACATCAGGCCGGCAGAACGGGCGACATCAAGAAATTCTATGGGAGACATCCAGCCATTTTCAGGGTGGTTCCAGCGCACCAGGGCTTCGATAGTGTCGATGTGATGGTCACTGCCATCGATTATCGGCTGATAAAACACATCGAGCTGGTTGCTCTCGATGGCAGTGCGCAGTGCACTCTCCAGCCGAAATCGTGAGCGTGCCGAGCTTTGGTGGTCGTGGTTGAACAGGGCAAAGTTGGCCGGGCCAATGGCTTTGGCTGTGTACATGGCCGTTTCAGCACCACGCATCAGCTCTTCGGTATATTCGAAGTCATCCGGGCAGCAGCAG
Source organism: Marinobacterium stanieri (assembly GCF_900155945.1). Taxonomy (GTDB): domain Bacteria; phylum Pseudomonadota; class Gammaproteobacteria; order Pseudomonadales; family Balneatricaceae; genus Marinobacterium; species Marinobacterium stanieri. The sequence goes on along the minus strand of NZ_FTMN01000001.1, from coordinate 572,668 downwards.
ATACCAATACTCGCGCTCATGGCCAGCTGGTGCTGGTCCAGCATGACCGGCTCGGAGATGAGCTCTTGCAGGCTGGTTGCCAGTTGAGTGAGAATATCTTCAGAGGGCTGGTGCTGAACGACCATAACGAACTCATCGCCACCTACGCGGGCCAGCAGATCCTTACCTCTCAGGTGGAACTGATCCAGCCTGCTCCCCAGTTCGGTAATAACCTGGTCGCCCGCATGAGTGCCAAGGCCCTCGTTAACGGTCTTGATGCGGTCGATATCGATCCAGACGAGGGAAAAGCTGCACGTCTGAGCGTCGATCAAGTCCTGCACCCGCTGTTTTAGCGAGGCCAGGTTGGCCAGCCCGGTCATGGCATCATAGTGAGTGACAAACTCCAGCGCCCGCTTCGATCTCAGCCAGGCTTCGTGGGTGTGGATCAGGCTGAGGGTGTTTGCGACAGCTACGGCCAGTGATATTTCTGACAGGCTCCAGTCCCTGGGCTTTCTGTCTTCCAGGCAGATTACCCCGGCCAGGCGGTCGCCATCGAAAATCGGCACATCCAACATTGCCTTTACACCCGTATGAGGGAAGTAGTCAGCCGTAAAGGAAGCCGTGCGTGGGTCTGTCAGAGCGTCCCGAGCATCCAGTACCTTTTCTTCCAGCAGAGTGTTGAAATATTCAGGGTGGTCATCAGCGCTGAGGGTTATACCGCAGGAGACATCCTTAAGCGTGCCTTCGTCTTGAGTGTCACGCAGGCGTTCACAGACGATGGAGTTATCATCGTGATTAAACGCCCAGATGCTGGTGCGGTTGATACCGATATGCTCAATGCAGAAGTCTGCCAGTAGTGCCAGCTTTCGACCCCGTGGTAGAGCAACATAGTCCGCATCGTGCGTAAGGCTCAGCAGGGCTTTGTGCGACTGAATCAGGTCATTGCTGGTCGGCATGGACAGTTCTCGGCATTGCAACCCTGCTGTTGCAGGATAAATGCAGGAAAATATTTCTACATTACAGGTGTAATGTTTAATCTAGCATGAATAAAAAAGCTGATTCCAGAACTCAGTATAGGTGCTTGATTCAGGAATCGCCTCAGATTCAGGCCAAAATGTGGCTGGCCAGCAACACCTGAGGTCAGTGTCTGAATGTAACGCCGCTGACCGGCCGCTCGCAAGCATTGATGAGATCTGCCCGGTTATTTTAGTGGTAAATGCCCGGCTTTAATCAGAATCAGTCCCTTGCCTTCTGCACAAACGGCCTCTGAGGCAAGGCTCGGCGTGCGAAACCAGCTGCCGGGATGCAAAGAAACTTGCCCGATTTGCAGCCTTCCTTCGATAACCAATAGCTCGACGGGTACAGCGTTTCCGCTTGGGAGTTCTATCTCGCCAGGCGTAAAGGACAGCAGCCAGGTGTGTTCTCGAATGCCTGTCTCGGGATTCTGGTACTCGTGCAGCAGTTTGGCGTCGGGGTTGTCCTGGCTGGCTTTCAGTTCTGTTTGCAGGCGTACCTGGGTCAGGTCGGTCGAGGCAAACTGGTTCAGTTTGACGAAAATGACACAGCCGTCCTTGCTGAAAGGGGCATGGCGGCTGCCGGGCGGGTTACGGAGATAGCTGCCCACCGGGTAATCACCGCTTTCATCCGAGAATACACCTTCCAGAACAAATATCTCTTCACCCAGTGGGTGTGAGTGGCTGGCGAAGGAGGTGTCCGGTGCATATTTGACGATACTGGTGGTGTGACCTGATTCCTTTTGCAGGCGCTCCAGTGGCTTGCGGCGAACGCCTGGCGCCGGACTGGGTAGCCAGTCCATTTCTGCAGTCTCAACGATCAGACGTTTGCTGAAATCCATGTTCAGGTTTTCAGGCAAGGTATTTTGTTGCTTGGGATCAGGAACCATATTTCACCTTAAGGCTCATAATGAGTGCGTGTACGTGTACCGTACAGGCATTAGTTTCACATTTTATGGTTTTGGGCCGGTCATTCACGTGTTAAAGCAGCTATCAGCACCCTATCAGTCAAAAGTGTATCAGGCTTTGCCTCTGGTGCTGCTGTGCCTGTTGTTGCTGTTTGCTCAGGGCACAAAAGCAGTCCATGCTGCCGACCCCGGCCTGGTACCTGAAGCTGTCGCCATGCATTGTGATGGCAATGATCCGGATGATTGTCATTCGCCAGCGGTGGCGGATTGCTGTGATGATCAGCTGCTACAGTGCGCACTGGACTGTGCTCAGGGAACCGCCTGGCTGCCGGCGACCCTGAAGCAGCTCCATTTGAAACAGGTTCGCGCCTTGCCGCCACCTTTGCCCATTCAATTACCTGACCCACTGACGGAGCTGCCATATCAGCCTCCAAGGCGTACTTATTCTGTTTGAGCCGTCTATTCAGCAACGCGTTTAATTGGCTGCCTGTAAAACGAGAACAGGCACGCCGGGATCAGGAGATTCTCATGTCTTTCGTAAGCAAGAAAAATATTGTGTCTTTGGTATCGGGCTTGGCACTGTTGGCGGGTTCGCAAATGAGCATGGCAGAAGAGGCACCTGCCAGTGTGCTGCTGAGAGCCGCCAAAACCGAGCACCTGAACGTGTATAAAAGCCCGACCTGTGGCTGTTGTGAGGACTGGATTGAGCATGCCGAGGATAATGGTTTTGATACCAAGGCATTCCATCCGCGAAACCTGGATCAGATGAAGCAGGAAATGGGTATCCGCGGGCAGTGGAAATCCTGCCACACAGCGGTATCCGAATCCGGATATTTGTTTGAGGGGCATGTGCCGGCACGACTGGTGAAGCAGTTTCTTGCCAACCCGCCTGAAGATGCTTTGGGGCTGACGGCGCCGGGTATGCCGATGGGTAGCCCGGGCATGGAAATGGGCGACCGTTTCCAGCCTTACCAGATTCTGCAGATGAACAGGGATGGCAGCTCTGAAGTGTATGCCACGATTGATAAGCAATCTGAGCAGTACTGATTCATCTGTTGGGAGGAGGAGCCCCGGCTTAGTGCCGGGGCTTTTTGGATCGGCCCTTTATGTTGCTGTTTCAGGGTTAGCAATGGGGTGAGGTAAAGGCGAGCGTTGCTGTTCCAATTAGATCTTACAAGATGCTACTTCTCGAATATGATTCCTCATCATGATAAAGTACGCAATTACAATCGCTACATCTAATACAGAATAAATAATAGAATAAATGGCAGTGGCAATAGTTGGAGTGCTATCTGATAAATAAGGTGTAAGTAAACCCAGCAATAATCCCATGATGATGGCAACTATGAAGATTCTTATGAATACTGGTAACATTAAAGCATTGATTCTAAGAAAGAAATTTTTTCCGTCGCCTTTTGAGTTGGCTTGATATAACAGCCAAGTGCCGTAGTATATTATTACGCCTGTAACAATGAATGTCACTATATCCACAAGGCTTGAGGATACGTACATGGATATCTCCAAAGAGCCTCCTGTTCCGTTAGGTTCAGAACCGTAAAAGCCCACAGTTACAGGCATTTCAAGGCCAATGCCCGCAATAATGCTTGCAATGATTAAGTGTTTGAGTGCATCAACCTCTCCAAAGCTGCCGTCCTGCAACTTTTCTATCAGGGCTCTTACATTTATAAAATAGATGTTCGCAAACATATTCGTATTCCTTACTCTATATGTCCAGTTACGATGGGGAGTGCTTTTTAAGGTAGAATTTTTGGCGTTTTATTTTAAAGGCGAAAAAAGATGCCAGATATGACTTCTGATGTAAAAATCACTGGCCTTGTTTTGGCTCCGGATTTTTATTCTTTAAAACGACGACGTAAGAAACAGATATGAAAGCGATAAATGAAATCAGATACGCAAGGACTATATTGCTGTAGTGTAAGAAATGAACCATCCACTTCATGTCTTCGGCGGAGCTGGCTCCACGATCTATAAAGAATGGAGTGATATAGCCTAAAATAATGCCAAATATGGGAGCTATGATTAACTGTATTGCCTCAAATGTAATCCAGGCTATCAATACCCTTAAAAAGACTTTCTTCATTTTCGTTCAATCCCTGATTGTCTTTAATCAATAGTCAAATGCTGCCGTGGCTTATCCGTATCCGCCGGCCCTTGCTGCATTCATGCACCGCACTATATCCATTCGCTCCTGAGCTGGCCATCCAACCTAAGTAAAACCTGCAAAAAAAAAATCTGATGCTTCATGATATTGAGCAGCGGGAAAATAACAAAAAGCCGCACACAGTCGCTCCAAGGATGAGCGAACTGGCAAACAGCTGTCTCAATTTCGCTTCGTTATCAAGAGGCTTAGGTCAGGCTTTCAAGATGGCCAAGCATTCATCGATAGAGCGCTGCTGTGTTTCGGCATAAAGTGCCAGTTCGTTCATAACGGGTTGCCCCAGCGCGTTTTGAAACTCTGCCTGGCTGGAGGAGGCATCATAATGAGCCTGGGCGCTGTCTCCCAGGTTTGACTGGAAAATGCCCGCAGCGCTGACCGGCAAAAAGTCTTCATACACCAGCGGTTCGTAGTCGATACAGCCTGCGGTCATCAGTTCATTGAGCGTACCGGGTAATGCCTTTTCAGCTGCAGCATCAAGCCCTTTACGGGTGACGAAGTAGCGAAAGTACGCCAGTTGCTGATCGTGCATTGCTGCGTGGCTATCCGGGAACGCCTGGAAGTGTTGCTCCAGCAGTTCGGTATAGCGCTCTGCATTTTCCTCACTTGGCAAGGCGTTAAGCTCTTTGCGGGTATTAGCCAGCAGTTGGTCATAGAGTGCGCGCCCTTTTGGGGTAAGCGCTGCACCGCGCTGTTCTATCTCACCAAAGCGAGCGGTATGGCTGCCATTGGACTGATCAGTGAAAGCCACTTTCTCCTGCAGCGCCTTGAAACTGGTCTGGCGCAAGAGGATAGGGCATTTGCGACGAGGAGGGCCTTCTACAACCGCTTTGGGCGTAATCCCTCGTTTTGGCATTTCGGCTTGAATACGGTCGATATCGAGGGTGCGCGGGGTAAGGTGATTTATATGGGGACCTTTGAAGGCGACGACATCAGCAATCAGGCGGTGCTGTTCGTGCAGCCTGTCGTATTCGGCACTGGTGACGGTGGCTTCCTTGTGCCATCGGAAAGTCTCAAGGGCTTCCTGAATAAACTCGTTTGAGTCTGCTTCATTGAGCCCACCCTCAGTCTCGTGCTGCTCGATCAGCTCCATGACTCGCTCAGTGAAAATGTTGCGCTTGGCAAGCATATCAGACGCCATTTTCCGCAAAGCCGGATCATCAATCAGCTCCAGGTGGAGCAGGGATGTGAACACGCGAAAGGGACTTTTCTGAAGATCCTTTTCATGTATCGCTCGAAAGGCGGTGGAGTGAACAGGCACGCCAGCAGGGCTCAGGTCATAATAGCCAACAGGCTGCATGCCCATGACGGCAAATAACCGCCGGATGGTTGCCAGCTCGGCAGCGGTCCCCAAGCGGATAGCGCCGTGGCGTTCCATCGATAAGCGCTCAAACTCGCCGGTACGTTGCAGGTGTTGCTCGACTTCCGGGCACCTGGCCAGAACATCCTGATTCACTTCAGCCACTAGATCAAGCAAGTCACCATAGAGGGGGACTTCAGCCTGATACATATCGGACATGAACCTGGAAAACCGGGTGCGGATTTCGGCAGGTTCAATGAACGATGATGTGTGCGTGCTCATGATGATGACGTCTCCCGAAAACAGTTTCTTTTTATTAGAGTGTAGCTGTGAACTTGTCGGTATTTGAGTCCGGCGAGTCTGTAAGCCTGCTTGTGTAAAGTGGCTTCATCTCTACGCTAGAGGCTGGCAACTGTGCTTTGTAACGTATTTAATATAGCTGCAATGGCTAAAACCAGCAGTACGTTAATACCAATAAATATTCCGACGGCAAACTCAAATGCCTGGCCTTCAAGTGCGCTTGCAAAGCCTTTTTCCAGGAGCTTATAGGCTTCTGAGCCACGAGCCTTTTTGGCGGATTTCAAAAAGCGCTTGGGGTTTCCGAACCACTTTTTAAATAGAACCCATCCGACCGGGCACCAGAGAGCGATTGCTAAAATCAGGATTTTTGAATCTGATATTTCCATTTATACTTTAACCAGGATGTTTTCAGTTTATTGAAGTTGCACAGATCTAAGCTTGTATGGCGAATAATACATATTAGATAAATAGCGGTTAGTGCCTGAAGTTGAGTCTTAAATCTTGCCTGGCTTTGAATCAGAAAGGCCGCGTGGGTACTGGCAGAAAAGCAAAAAGGAAACTGTCAGGAGTGACGTTTTCATGGTGTGACCATCCCTGTGTTTTTAATGAATACCGAACACTGCCGAGGGCCGTCTTACATCCTTTAGGCTATTCCTTGTGTCCGAGCACGGCACTATAACCAGCTCAGGCATTGTTGACTACTCAACCTAAGTAACATGTGTAATTTAAAACGCGTCAGCTGACTTCAGCCAGCAAAAAAGCCGCACAAGGCGGCTTTTGAGGGGACGAGAAAGAGTGGTTTTCGTCTAGGTTAACGGCCTTTCCAGGGCACCAGCTTGCGTTCGGCGTAGCGCATCAGCAGGTCGAACAGGTAGGCGATCACGCCGATGACGATGATGCCCATGATAACCACGTCAGTGACCAGGAACTCGGCGGCGTTCAGCACCATGAAGCCAAGGCCTGCCTGGGCGGCAACCATTTCAGCGGCTACCAGTGTGGTCCAGCCGAAGCCGATACCGATCCGCATGCCGGTGAGGATCTCGGGTAGAGCGCTTTTCAGAATGATGTGACGTACCACCTGCCAGCGAGAGGCACCCATGGAGTAGGCGGCGTGGATCTGTTCGATGGCGACGGACTTTACACCGGCGCGAGCACTCAGTGCCATGGGGGCGAAAATCGCCATGTAGATCAATACGATTTTTGAAGTCTCACCGATGCCCAGCCAGATGATGACCAGCGGCAGGTAGGCCAGCGGCGGCAGCGGTCGGTAGAACTCGATAATAGGGTCAAACAGGCCACGAGCGACACGGTTAACACCCATGAAAATACCGATGGGGACAGCGGTTACCAGCGCCAGAGCAAAGGCGCCAAAGACCCTGAGCATGCTCCACCCTGTATGTTCCAGCAGGGTGGCGTTGGCAAAGCCTTCGGTCAGCACTTCCCAGAAGCGTTCGACCACGGCGACGGGGGAGGGCAGGAACAGCGGTTTGACCCAACCGGCCGAGGTGGCCACAAACCAGAGCCCGATCAGGGACAGGGCTGTCACGATGCTAATGGCCAGGCTGCGGCCCTGTCCGGGTGCGCCAAAGGAATCACCGGGTTTAACCGGACCGGCGGCAAACAGCTTGCCCAGTCTTTGCAGCAGCGTTACGGATTGAGTTTGAGTCACAGCCGGTTTGGTTACCGGGGCTTCGGCAGATTTGGACTCTGCTGTCGTGCGCGCAGAGGAGTTGGTGGTGTCATCGGCCATCAGGTCGGCGCCATCCAGTGTTTTGTTCGCCATCATCAGTGCATTCCTCCGGATTGCTCGTCACCATGGATGATGCTGAGGACTTTCTCGCGCATCTCGATGAATTCGGGCATGGATTTGACCTTGCGGGCATCGCGACATTCGAGGAAACGTTCGTTGAAGTCGAGTTTGAATTCGTGGGTGATACGCCCCGGGCGCGGAGACATGATGATCAAACGCGAGGCCATGAACAGGGCTTCCTCGACACTGTGGGTGATGAAGAACATCATTTTCTCGGTCTCTTTCCACACATCCAGCAGCAACTCCTGCAACACCTCACGGGTCAGTGCGTCCAGGGCACCCAGGGGCTCGTCCAGTAACAGCATTTCAGGATCGTTGGTGAGTGCCCGTGCGATGCCGACACGCTGCTGCATGCCACCGGACAGCTGGTACACAGGGTGATTATGGAAATCTTCCAGGCCGACCAGCTTGAGAAATGCTGCGGCCCGCTCGCGACGTTCGCTTTTGCCAATGCCCTGAAGTTTCAGGCCAAATTCAGTGTTTTCCAGTACGTTCAGCCAGGGCAGTAGAGCGTGTTTCTGGAACACGACGCCGCGTTCCTTGCCGGGGCCGGCGATCTGGTCCTGCAGATCCACCCCGCAAGCAACCCGAGGCAGGCCGGACACCGGATTGTCACCCAGTGTGAGGTAGCCATCGGTGGGGGAGATGAAGCCGGCCATCAGGCTCAGCAGTGTGGTTTTGCCGCAGCCGGAAGCGCCCAGTGCCACTACGAATTCGCCCGGCTCAATACTGAAATTGATATTGGAAAGGGCACGGACTTCTTCGCCGTTGTTCAGGCCGGGATATACAACCGACACATCATGAATCTGCAATCTGCTCATAATCTCTTACTCCTGCCTGGCAGGCTTTCGAAAACCTGTCCGCGTTGCTGAGGCTGCAACAACAAGGCTGCAGCGGCTTCGACACAGGTTTTCAGCTATCAGTGGGCCCCCACGAATGGGGGCCGTGGTTGGATCAGGACTTGGCTTTTTCGGCGTATGAAGGGTTCACGTAATCGCTGTAGCGTTCTTTCAGGCCAGGAATCTTGCCCTGATCCTTGAGGAACTCTGAGGTAAAGCGCAGCGCCTTGGCCGCTCCGCCGTCTTCACCGCAGCCCAGCCAGGCACAGCCTTTCTGCTCTTCCAGGGTCGGGAACTGGTACAGTGCCAGTACGCCCGGCACGCTGGCGGCATCGCCACCGGTCATCTGGGCAATTTTCTTCACCATGGGAGATTCTGCCGTCAGGGTTTCCTTGTTGGCGCGGTATTCGTTGTCGGCCTGAGCCATCAGCTCGATCAGGGTGGTGACCACTTCAGGGTTGGCCTTGCCGTACTCCTTGCTGACGACCATGCCATCGAAGGTTGCCTTGCCCCAGCGGCTCAGTTCTCCAGAACTCAGCAGAACCTGGCCGTCCTCTTTGATCTTGCCCAGTACCGGGTCCCAGATGAAGGCGGCATCAATGTCACCACGCTGCCAGGAGGCAGAAATTGCATTGGGCTGCAGGTTGAGGACTTTCACATCCTTTTCGCTCAGGCCAAACTGCTCCAGCGCGAACAGGGTGTGGAAGTGGGTGGTGGATACAAAAGGCACGCCCAGTGTTTTACCCTTGAGATCCTGAGGAGCGGTGATGCCGCTGCCATCACGAACGACCAGGGCTTCGGCTTCGTTGATGTTCTCCAGAATCCAGACCAGCTCGATATCGACGCCACGGCTGATGGCGGCTGCAATCGGGCTGGAACCGGCGGTGGCGATGTCCACATCGCCTGAGGCCATGGCGGTGATGACCTTAGCACCGGAATCGAAGCGGCGCCATTCCACATCCATACCGGTTGCGGCTTCAAGTGCCTTGTCGGCAATGACGGACTTCCAGGGGTTCATCATGCCCTGGTAGCCAATCGTCAGGGTGTCGGCAAAGGCCATTTGTGAGCAGAGGACGCTGGCGCCCACGCCAATAGCCAGTTTGTTCGCAATACGACCCACAAGCGTTTTGGTGCTGGTCTTTTTCATGATGGTGCTCCGATTTCGATAATGGGTGCCGTGCTAGCGGCTGTGCGTTTTTTCGCCTGAGTCCACATTAGAACCGGGGCTGGCCGTGTCCATAGAGCCAGTCTTGATCGGCTATGGGTCCAGTTGATCGGCATGGCATATTTTGTGCATGATTTTGGTGCAGTTAACGATATTGAAGACAGTGTCCGCCCATGAATGAGCATTATTTGAAAGTCGATTTCGAGCCTGACCGTACACTCCAGGATCAAATCCGCGAGCGCCTGGTGGCCACCATTCTCAGCGGTCATCTGCCGGTAGATGAGCCCATGCCATCGTCTCGTCGCCTGGCCGAGCAGCTGGGCGTTTCCCGCAATACCATCGTGCTGATTTACGAAAGCATGGTGGACGCTGGCTACCTGGTGGCAATGAAGCGACGCGGCTATTTCATTGCGCCTGCGTTTCATCAGCCGGAGGATCTTTGCACCGAGGTGGTGCAGGATGACGAGGGTGGGGCGCCGTTGTGGCAGCAACGTTTTCGTCGTCAGCCCAGTGAACAGCCTTCCATCATCAAGCCCAATAACTGGCGCTCGTTTGAGTACCCGTTTATATATGGCCAGGTACAGCACGAGTTTTTTCCCATCGAGCAGTGGCGCGAATGTGCGCGTAAATCCCTCTCCGGCAGCGGCGCCCGAGACTGGATTCATGACAGTGTGGATTCAGATGATGCGGCACTGGTGGAGCAGGTGCGTACCCGGCTGCTGCCCAAGCGCGGCATCTATGTCGAGCCGAACGAGATTCTTATCACCATCGGCACCCAGAACTCGCTGTATCTGCTGGCCAATCTGCTGTGTGATGCCCGCACACGGGTGGCACTGGAAAACCCCGGCTTCAGGGATGCCTTTAACATTTTCAAAATGTTCGATGCCGATATCCATCTGCAGCCGGTGGACGCAGAGGGCATTCTGGTAGATGAGCGCCTGCAGGGGGCAGACTATATCTACGTGACGCCCAGCCATCAGGTGCCCACTGGCGCCGAGCTGTCGGTGCAGCGCCGGCGTGAATTGATGACATTAGCCTCGGAGCATGACGCTGTTCTGATCGAGGATGACTACGACGCCGATATCAATATGCAGACTAACCCCATTCCGGCCTTGAAAGCCTATGACCAGGATAAACGGGTGATCTATATGGGCAGCCTGTCCAAGTCGATCTCGCCGGGCCTGAGGATCGGTTTTATGGTGGCGGATGAAACGCTGATTGCCGAGGCGAGGGCGCTGAGACGTCTGATGTACCGCCATCCGGCTGCAAACAACCAGCGTCAGGCTGCACTCTTTCTGGCGCAGGGGCATTACGATGCCTATCTACGCAAAATCCGTGAGCTTTATTCCAGTAAGCTCCAGCGTATGCAGGGCGCTATCGAGCGCTATTTGCCCGACATGATGACAGTGCCGGTCAGCTCGGGGGCGTCCTCTATCTGGCTGCGTGCGCCTGACTATGTGGATACCGAAGAGCTGTCCTGGATGGCTGCGCGCGAAGGTATTTTGATTGAGCCGGGTGCTGTGCACTGTCTGGAACAGCATCCACCGCACAACTTCTTTCGCCTGGGATTTTCCGCCATCGCGACCCACAAGATTGAGCCCGGAATCGAGCTGCTCAGTCATATTCTGGAGCAGTATGCGGCGCGTCATTAACGCCGCTGGACCAACAAACTCCTGTAACTGGATCTATCACCTCAGACCAGCCACCTCCTAACGTACGGCTGAGTGCTGGCACTTCCGCCAGCACCTGCTGAACGGACTGGACTGTGGCTGAACTTACCTCCCTCACATCAATTGATCACCTGGAATGGGCTGCGCTGCTGGTGGCCCTGGCCGCGCTGGTGCGGGGCTATACCGGGTTCGGTTTTGCCGCCATCGCCATTACCGGTCTGAATCTGATCTGGCCACCGCAGCTGAGTGTGCCGGTCATTCTATTGCTGGACCTGATAGGTACCGCCGGTCTGTTGAAGCAGGCTCTGCGCCAGGCCGACAAGGGGCTGTGCCTGCGCCTGGGGCAGGGGGCTCTGTTGGGTATCCCGCTGGGCTTAACCGTTCTGATCCAGGTACCGGAGACCTGGCTCAAACTGATCATCAGTGCAGGCGTTTTGTTGATGACCCTGCTGTTGATTCGGCGGCCAGCGGTTACGCCGCGTGAATACCCATTGTTGACCCGTCTGGTTGGCATTCTGTCCGGCGCCTTTACCGCTGCGGCTTCCGTGGGCGGCCTGCCGGTGGTGTGCTATCTGCTGACCACACCGATGAAACCGGCGCTTCAGCGCGCATCCATGGTGCTGTTTCTCGCAGCCACCGACCTGCTGGCGCTGCTGATGCTGTATTTGAACGATGTATTTGATGCCAGTCTGCTGGGCCCTGTGTTGATCCTGCTGCTGCCGACTCTGGTGGGCGTACAGCTGGGTCAGTGGGGGTTCCACCGCCTGCGACCCGCTTCCTTTCACCCTGTTGCTCTGCCGGTACTGGCCCTGTTGTCGGTCAGCGGTCTGGGCATGGGCGTTTACTCGATTTTCTGATGGATCTGAACAGGAGAGACACTATGTCCAAAACCGCATTTATTACCGGTGCTACATCCGGATTTGGTCTGGCCTGTGCCCGGCGGTTTGCCGCTGACGGCTGGAATCTGGTGCTGACCGGTCGCCGTGAAGAGCGCCTTGCCGCTATCCAGGATGAGCTTTCAGCCCAGTGCCAGGTGCTAACACTGACGCTGGATGTGACCGATGCTGAGGCTGTCAAAGCGGCTGTCGACGCATTGCCCGAGCCCTTTGCGCAGGTGGACGTGTTGCTCAACAACGCTGGTCTGGCGCTGGGCACTGAGGCTGCTCAGAACTGCGATCTGAGCGAATGGCAACAGATGATCGATACCAATGTGGGTGGTCTGGTGACAGTCACCCATGCCCTGCTGCCAACCCTGATCAAGCAGGGCAAGGGCAGCAGCATCATCAATTTGGGGTCCATCGCCGGCCATTGGCCCTACCCGGGCGGCAATGTTTATTGCGGCACCAAGGCGTTTGTCGAGCAGTTCTCCTACGGCCTGCGCTGTGACTTGTCGGGCACCGGCGTGCGCGTCACCAACCTGGCGCCGGGGCTGTCTGAAAGTGAATTCACCCTGGTGCGTACCGGCGGTAATCAGGACGCCTACGACAACCTCTACAAGGGTGCCGACCCGATTCAGCCCGAAGATGTGGCCGATACCGTGTTCTGGCTTGCGAGTTTGCCGCCGCATCTGAATGTGAACCAGCTGGAACTGATGCCTGTGTCCCAGGCCTGGTCACCTTTCTCCATTCATCGTGAAGCCTGAGCCCTTTACCGAATACAGGATTAAAACCATGAACAGCCGTCTGAATGAACTGGATCTATTGAAAACCGTTGACCGTGACCATGTGTGGCACCACCTGACGCCGGGAGCGGCAGCCAGCAATGGCCTGCCCATGTTTGTGCGTGGCAAGGGCCTGAGCCTCTGGGACAGCGAGGGCAATGAATACCTGGATGCCTCTGCCGGTGGCGTTTGGGTCACCAATGTAGGCTACGGCCGTACTGAAATAGCCGATGCCGTGCGTGACCAGTTGGCGGAGCTGAACTTCCTTGCCGGCTCCATGGGCAACAAGCCTGCTGCTGCCTTTGCGCAAAAGCTGCTCGACAAGATGCCGGGGCTGAATCGAGTCTACTACTCCAACTCCGGGTCTGAGGCGAACGAGAAAGCGTTCAAAATGGTGCGCCAGATCGCACACAAACACTACGAGGGTAAAAAATACAAAATTCTCTACCGTGAGCGTGACTACCACGGCACCACCATCGCTGCCCTGAGTGCCACCGGGCAGGCCGAGCGCCGGGCTCACTTCGGACCCTTTGTCCCCGGTTTTGTGGAAGTCCCGCACTGCATGGAATATCGCAACCAGTACCCGGAAGCTGCGGACTATGGCGTGAAGGCGGCCGAAGCCATTGAAGAGGTGATTCTGCGCGAGGGGGCGGGTACCGTCGGCGCCATGATTCTGGAACCGATTACCGCCGGTGGTGGTGTCATTACCCCGCCAGAGGGCTACTGGGAGAAGGTGCGTGAGATCTGTGACAAGTACAATGTTTTGCTGATCATGGATGAAGTGGTCTGTGGCGTAGGCCGCACCGGTAAATGGTTTGGCTACCAGCATTACGGCATTCAGCCGGACATCGTCACCATGGCCAAAGGGGTTGCCTCCGGCTACGCCGCCATCTCCTGCACGGTCACCACCGAGCGTGTATATGAACTGCTGCAGGAAGAGAGCGGCGATACCCTGGGATTCTTCCGCGATATTTCCACCTTTGGCGGTTGCCTGGCGGGCGCGGCAGCAGGGCTGGCCAATATGAAAATCATCGAGGAGGAGGGCCTGATCGAGAACTCCCGTCTTATGGGCGAGCGCCTGCTGGATGGACTGAGGGCCTTGCAAGAGAAACACAGCATCATTGGCGATGTGCGAGGCAAGGGGCTGTTCGCCGGGATCGAGCTGGTGGTGGATCGCGATAGCAAGGCACCAGTGGATGAGTCGGTGGCCATTGCCATTGCCGGAGCCTGCAAGCAACGCGGGGTACTGATCGGCCGAACCAACCGCAGCCTGGAAGGGTTCAATAACATTCTCAACTTCAGCCCTGCTTTGACCGCCACGGCTGAGCAGATCGATCATATTGTTGCAGTGGTCGATGAGGCGATTGCCAGCGTCAGCGCGACGCTCTAAGCCTGCTGATCGGGCAGGGCGCACGTCTACTGGGTGCGCTCTGCCCGGATATCCACGGGTCAGGTTTTAAAGCGTTCTACCTGAGTCGACAGGCGTTTGCTCAGTTGAGCCAGTTCATCGGCGCTGTGGCTGGTTTCTGTGACCACGGTATCCACTTCCTGTGCCAGATCGCTGATCTGGGTGACATTCTGATTCACCTCTTCGGCGACCGCCGACTGTTCCTCCGCGGCGGACGCAATCTGGGTGTTCATGTCGTTAATCTGCATAACGGCATCGGTGATATCACTCAGCATCCGCACGGCTTCCTGCATCCCCTGTACGCTGTCACTCGCTTTCAAGGTGCAGTTTTGCATGGAATTGCTGGCGTCGCCGGTTCGGCTGCGTAACTGTTGAGCGGTATTCTTGATGCGCTCGGTTGAGGCCGCGGTATTCTGGGCCAGCTGGCGTACCTCATCGGCCACCACGGCAAAGCCCCGTCCTGCATCACCCGCGCGTGCGGCTTCAATGGCGGCATTGAGGGCCAGCAGGTTGGTTTGCTCGGCAATGCTGCTGATCAGCTCGGTCACTTCACCAATTTCACGGCTGTCCTGCTCCAGTGCCTGCATAAGTTGATCGGCACTGGTAATTTCGCCCGCCAGTTCCTCAATCAGGCGACTGACCTGGCTAAGGGTCTGGCTACTCGCTTGAGCCTTGCTGCCCGCTTCCTGGGTGGTATCGGCGGTGTGCTGGGCGTGTGCACTGACATCATGGAAGGAGTTGGCCAATTCCTGCACTGCGGAAGCCAGTTCGTCGGTTTTATTGCGCTGTTGGCGCGATTTCTCACTGGCATCCTGGGTGCGTTGAGTGGCGTGTTGCAGCTCGGTGCTTAGCCGCTGGCTGCCATCCTGAGTCTGGCTCACCGCCTGGCGAATCTGGAATACATAGTTACGCAGTTCCCGCTCCAGTTGAGATCCGTCCTCCTTGAGGTCGGCACGCAGATCAATCTGGCCATCATTCACCACCATATGGGCGACCAGCTGCGACAGTGATTCGGATTGCCGTGCTTCCCGGCTCAACAGGTGGGCCATATAAATCAGCAATGCTGCCTCGAACACGACAAAGGCCGCGTGGATAAAGACGATATTCCAGCCGGTACGGAACTCGAAGATGTATACGCCCGTGTCGCTTTCCTGAAGGTAGTTGAACAGCATGTGATGCACGGCAATCAGGCCTGCGGCGGCCAGAATGGGGAGCCAGTCACGGTAAAACAGCAGAAACGCCAGCAACACGAAAATGGAGAAATGGAACTCGATCATGCCGTGGCTTTGATGGATCAGCAGCGCTGAATAAACCATAAAAGCCAGCCCCTGAGTCACACGGGTGAGGCGGCTGCCTGGCTGAATTTTAACCAGCAGAGTACAGAGTAAAGTGGTGGGCAGGCCGATTACCAGAGCTTCGGCCCAGGTGTTGTACCAGTTGGCCATGCTCAGTGCGACCAGCAGCAGAAACCACTGCACTCCGGTCATCAGGCGGTCACCATGCTGGTACAGCCCGAGCATGGAAAAATATTGGCTTTGAGCTGTCATGTCGAAACTCCATCATGGGCAGCGGACGATTGACCTGCCCAGGGGCACAAACACCCACGGGCAATTTGAAATGTTTGATTACGTTGTTCGCCGCCTAACAGTTGGTCTAGCACCTGAGCGACATAGTCGCCACTTCGGGTGCTGCATACAGCGCCAGGACTCCAGGGGCCCAGGTATTGGGCACCCAGTTGTTGAGTCCGCACCAACGCGGCCGGGCTGGCTACAGGCTGGTTATCTTGAGTCGCCACGCTGACCTGAATGCCGGGAAACTTTTGACGGGCGTCTGAGAGTTGAGCGGACTCCGGCACCAGAATGCGAAAGCGGATGGTATTGCTCTGATAATTGGCAATCAGCTCCTGCACATGGGGTGTATTGAAGCGCGTACAGGGGCAATTGGCATCATAGAAGTGGATAACTTCAATTGGGGTGTCCGGTGCTGTTTGACTGAGTGTCAGCTGCTCAGCGCTGAACAGGGCATCACCGGTGAGGTCTTCCAGCGGCTGATACCAGCGCAGCTGAAACCACCAGAAGGCAAAGCCCATGGCCAGCGCCCAGATCACTACCAGCAGTGGGGGAAGAAAACGTTTTAGTAGAGAAGCCGAGAAAGGCATCAGGCAGTACCGGGTATAGGGCTAAACTTGATATCAGATATACGTGTTATCGGCCGAAAGCGATGGCACAGGAGGGGGCAGGGGGATTATACGATCTTTTTTGGTGCATCTGCACAGGATTCGTGCGGGTGTAAAGGCAGGGTAAAAAAATGCGCCTGACCCTTAAAGCTACGGGAGCCGCGGGGTTCAGGCGCTAAAGCCTCATGTTAGAGCTATGCAAGCAACCACCGGACAGAGTGGTCACCTGATTTATTCATAGCAGGTTCCATGCCAGCTTTTGGGTTTTGCTCCTGTCAGAATGACTGGGTAATAAAGGTTGTGTGTTTTTCGGCCTGCTGTATGCCTCCGGCGAAGAACTGGAAGCTCAGATCTGCACGAGGCTGATCGGGGCTTTGCGTACACACACGGTAGGGTAACCAGGTGGAGTTGTGCTCGTTCAAGTCCAGCTGCGCAGGGCCAAACAGCTGGTAGTCTGCCAGGCCGGATACGGCAACCCGGATCAGCGCAGCGGTATCGGCAAAGCCTTCCACCTTGACGCGATAGTTGTTGCAGTAGGTTTCTTCATCCAGCTGTACGAACAGGGCACCCCGGTCACGGCGGATCTCCACCAGCAGGTCGGTGGTCTGGGTAAAGCCAAAGAGTACCGCGCCAAAGGCACAGGCCATCACGGCGGCATAGCCCGCCAGGCGTGGGCGCAGCAGGCGGGAGGGCTGTTTTTGCAACTGGGCTTCGGAGGCAAAGCGGATGAGTCCGGTATCCCGATCCAGTTTTTTCATAACCCCGTCACAGGCGTCGATACAGGCGCCGCAGTCAATGCATGCAGCCTGAAGGCCATCACGGATATCGATACCGGTGGGGCATACCTGAACACAGAGGCCACAGTCCACACAGTCACCGCTGTTGGCATCGGCGTTGCGACGGTTGGCGCGAGGTTCGCCACGGGCCTTGTCGTAGCTGACCGTCAGCGTATCGCGATCAAACATCACGCCCTGGAAGCGGGAGTAGGGACAGGCGTGCAGGCAAATTTTCTCCCGCACCAGACCGGCATTGGCGTATGTCAGCCCGGCCATAATCACAATCCAGCCGGTAATGCCGGCAGACAACTGTAATTGACTGGCATCGCCCAAAATGTCACGAATGGGGATGAAATAACCGGTAAAGGTCAGCGCGGTCAGTGTGGCCAGCAGTATCCACAACAGGTGTTTGAGCACACGTCGCATCAACGGCAGCCCCCGCAGGGCTTTACCTTCCTGACGGGCACGCAGGCTGGCGCGACCTTCCGTCAGATCCTCAATGCGGATAAACAGCCAGGTCCAGATGCTCTGTGGGCAGGCAAAGCCGCACCAGACCCGGCCCCAGGCGACGGCCATGAAAAACAGCAGGCAGGCACCAGCGATCATCAAGCCGGCCAGCAGCGGCAGGTCGTGCCAGGACAGGGTATGGCCAAACAGGAAGATGCTGCGTTGAGAGAAGGAGAACAGCAGCCAGGGCTGGCCATCGACCTGAACCCAGACCAGGCCGAAAAACAGGGCGATCAGGGGCCAGGTGGTCAGGCGTCTCAGGTTTTGAAACAGGCCAGTAGTCAAGCGAACGTGAAACTTGCCCTCACGGGCAAAGGGGATGTACTCCTCCACAATGGGAGATTGCTCATCGGGGATCTGGGCGACAGGTATTTTTTCCATGGCATTTTCCGCTGGGGGTTCTGCTGGTTTTTGATGCCGGCAGATTACGCCTGTCGCCAATATCGGTTCAGGTCTAAAAAAATAAATATTAATAGGGACAGATTGTGGGCGGTGCGGACAACAGAAGGGGCAAGCAGGCTGCTCCCGGGTAAGAAGCGCCTGCCTGTATCCAGATCAATGGTAGCCGTCTTCCATATCGACCTTGCCCCGGAATACATAGTAGGACCAGGCCGAGTAGGTCAGGATGACCGGAATGATGAGTAGGGCCCCGACCAGGGCAAAGCCCTGGCTGGCGACAGGTGCCGATGCTTGCCAGATGCTGATGGCCGGTGGAATTACATTGGGCCAGAGGCTGATGCCCAGTCCCAGAAAACCCAGTGACATTATGATCAGGGTCATCACGAATGGCCCGGCTTCTCCACGATCAACCATTTTCAGCAGGCCAAGACATGCCAGGGCGGTAAAGATCGGCAAGGGTGCCAGCCAAAACAGGTTCGGCAGGCTGAACCAGCACTCGGCAATGGACTCATGGGCCAGCGGTGTCCACAGGGATACCAGCAGGATGAAGCCCATCAATAGCCAGATCAAAGGCTTACTGAGTCGGCGCATCTGTTGCTGTAACGAGTTTTCGGATTTCATGATCAGCCAGGTGCTGCCCAGCAAGGCGTAAGCCGGAATCAGCGAGAGGCCACAAAAGAGTGCGAAGGGGCTCACCCAGCTGAGAGCGTGGCCACTGAATGTTCCGTTTTCTACCGGTAATCCCGAAATATACGCGCCCAAAATGACGCCCTGGAAAAACGTAGCCAAAAGCGAGCCTGTGAAAAACGCCTTGTCCCACCAGTGCCGGCTGTTGCTGCTGGCCTTGGCGCGGGCTTCAAAGGCCACACCGCGCAAAATCAGTCCGATCAGCATCATCAGCACCGGTATATACAGGGCGTTCAGAATAACGGCATAGGCCAATGGAAATGCCGCCATCAGCCCGGCACCACCCAGAATCAGCCAGGTTTCGTTGCCATCCCAGACGGGGGCGATGCTGGCCATCATGCGATCGCGGTCTTCTTTGGCGGGCGCCAATGGAAACAGCAGCCCCACGCCCAGATCAAAACCATCCGCGATTACATAAAGCAGCACGCCAAACAGGATGATGACGGCCCAAATCAAAGCAGTATCGATACCCATGTCATTCTCCCGGATGCATATCCGACGGGGAGGTCGGACGGATAGTGGAAAGGGTTGTATCAATGTTCTGATCAGGGCCTTGGCTGATCAGGCGGAGCAGGTAGCGGATGCCGGTTCCGAAGACCAGGCCGTATACGACTACCAGCAATACCAGCGAGAACACCATGGTTGAGGTGCTGTGATTGCTGCCGGCATCGGCGGTTTTCATCAGGCCGTAGATGACCCAGGGCTGGCGCCCCAGTTCGGTAGTGAACCAACCGGCCAGCAGTGCCGTCAGACCGGAGGGGCCCATCAGGAGAGCAAAGCGAAGCAGAGTACGGTTGTGAAACAGTTGCCCTCGTAACCAGGCCCAGATACCCCATATACCCAGCACAAACATCAACAAGCCCAGCCCGACCATGATGCGGAACGACCAGAAAACGGCAGCGGCATTGGGGCGTTCGTCAGGCGCGAACTCCGATAGACCGGGAAAGGTGCCGTCCCAGCTGTGAGTCAGGATCAGGCTGGCCAACCGAGGAATGCCAACGGCAAAGTGGGTGGTTTCGGCGTCGTTATCCGGCCAGCCAAAGAGTAACAGGGGAACGCCTGCGCCCGGCTCATCGTTACGCCAGTGCCCTTCCATGGCGGCGACCTTGGCTGGTTGATGCTCCAGCGTGTTCAGGCCATGAACATCTCCGGCCAGCATCTGCAGTGGTGCGGTGACCACCAGCATGCCGATGGCCATGGTCAGCATCTTGCGAATGGCTGCGGTGTCGTTGCCCTTGAGCAAATGCCAGGCGGCGCTGGCGGCGACCATCAAAGCGGTACTGAGAAAGGCGGCCAGCACCATATGCACCAACCGGTAGGGAAAGGATGGATTGAATATGATCGCCATCCAGTCGGTGGGGATGACGTGGTTGTCCACAATTTCGTATCCGGCAGGTGTTTGCATCCAGCTGTTGGATGCCAGAATCCAGGTGGCTGACACCAGCGTGCCCAATGCGACCATGACCGTGGCAAAAAAGTGCAGGCGGTCGCCCACGCGTTTCCAGCCGAACAGCATGACACCTAGAAAACCTGCTTCGAGGAAAAACGCGGTTAACACTTCATAGGTCAGGAGTGGGCCGGTGATGCTACCGGCAAAGCGCGAAAATTCTGGCCAGTTGGTGCCGAACTCGTAGGCCATGACAACGCCGGATACCACACCCATGCCAAAGTTAAGCGCAAAAATGCGGCTCCAGAATTCGTAAAGTTGCTTGAAGACCGGGTTGCGGCTGCGCAGCCAGCAGCCCTCAAGAACGGCCAGATAGCTGGCCAGGCCGATGGTGATCGCGGGAAAAATGATGTGGAAGGAGACAGTAAAGCCAAACTGTATCCGGGCCAGCATCAGGGCCGTGTCATACATGGGACACCTCGGGGTGAAGTCAGAGTGTTCAGGTAGCCTGTTTGCAGCACCGGGGCCAGAAAATCGTTCAAATTGGCAATGCCTTCATGACAGGGAGTTTTGCCAAAAGACGGCTGCTGGCGCTGTGCGAGGGGCAGATTACGCCTGTACAAACGATAGGTTCAGGTATAAAAAAGTAATAAGTAATAGGTACAGATGGGTCAGGGGCACAGATTGAGTTCGGAATATCGTTATCAACAACTGGAGCAGTGGTTGCTGCGTGGAATAGAGGAGCAACGCTGGCGACTGGGTGAGCGTTTGCCCTCTATCAGGGCTTTGTGCAAAGAGCACGGTCTGTCCAAAGCCACGGTGCAGCATGCCCTGCAAAGGCTGGAGGCTCAGGGCCTTTTGGAAGCCCGGCCCAAGGCCGGATATTTCGTTTCCCTGCAGCCACGTACCGTGCGACAGCCACAAAGCCGGGTGAGCATCGAGGCGCCACGGCCGGTTAATGTCAGCGAATTGTTGCTGGATATCATGCGCCGCAGTGCGGCCTTTGACTTGATTCCCGAGTTTCGAGCCGGGGATCTGCCGGCCGGAATTCTGGCGCTGAACCGCTCGATTGGGCGGGCGCTGAGGCGTCAGCGCGGTGAAGACTATCTCTACTACGATGAGCCTGCCGGGGATGCGGGCTTGCGTGAACAGTTGTCGCTGCACCTGGCACGGCGTGGCTGGGCTGCCGTGCCCGAGCAGTTGTGCATTACATCCGGCTGTCAGCATGCCCTGTTTCTGGCGCTCCAGGCCTGTTGTAAGCGAGGTGATGTAGTCGCGGTGGAGTCTCCCGGCTTCTATGGTGTGCTGCAGTTGCTGGAGCAACTGGAATTGCAGGTGGTTGAGGTACCGACCTCGCCGGATACCGGCATGGATATGGCGGCACTGGAGGAAGTGCTGGCGCGCTGGCCGGTCCGTGCCTGTATCGTATCGCCGGCTTTTGCCACGCCCAGCGGGGCACTGATGCCGCTGGAGTCACGGCAACAACTCCTGGCGCTGGCAGAGCAGCACGATCTGGCGGTGATAGAAGATGATATTTACGCCGATACTGCGCTGGGGGCTTTGCCTGATCCGTTGAAGGCACTGGATCGCAACGAGCGGGTCATTCTCTGCAGCTCCTTCTCCAAAAGTCTGTCGCGAGATCTGCGCCTGGGCTGGGTCGCCGGGGCGCGTTGGCATCAGCGCATTCTGCACCTGAAGCTGGTCTCGCAGCTGGCCAGCAGTCGGTACCTGCAGCAGGGAGTGGCGGAGTTCATCCAGGATGGCAGCTTTGCCACCCATCTGCGCCGCCAGCGGCATGAGTTGCGGGACCGACGGGATCGGTTGATCGCTTTTCTGCAAGCCTGGTCCACCGAGCTGCGCGTGAGTGTCCCGGCCGGTGGGCTGGCCGTCTGGGTAGAACTGCCCGAGGGGGTGGATACCCTTGCCAGCTATCCGAAGGCGCTGGAGCAGGGGGTGGTGATTACACCGGGGCCACTGTTCTCCGTATCGGGCCAGTTCAGTAACTGCCTGCGGCTCAGTTTTGCTCACCCCTGGGATGAGCGTCGTACCCGCGCCTTGAACCAGTTGCCCGAGTTGCTGCTGCGCGGCTGATCTGTCCCTATCCATATTCTCGGAATTGAGCCTGCCTCAGCGAGGGCCGGCACCGCTAACCTCTGTCATTTGTTGAAACTGACGAGGCAGATGCGTGTATCGATACGATGAATATGACCATGCTCTGGTGCAGGCGCGAGTGGCGCAATTTCGGGATCAGGTGGCGCGCCGTCTCAGTGGCGAGCTGAGTGAAGAGGAGTTTTTGCCCCTGCGTCTGCAGAATGGGCTCTATCTGCAAAAGCACGCCTATATGCTGAGGGTGGCCATTCCCTATGGCACCCTGTCGTCGCAGCAGTTGCGAACCCTGGCCAGAATCGCGGACCAGTTTGACCGGGGCTATGGCCATTTCACCACGCGCCAGAACATTCAGTTCAACTGGATTCAGCTGGATCAGGTAGCGGATATACTCCAGTTGTTGGCCGACAACGAGATGCATGCCATCCAGACCTCAGGCAACTGCGTGCGTAATATCACCACGGAAGCCTATGCCGGTGTTGCCGCCGATGAGCTGATTGACCCGCGCCCGCTGGCAGAGATTCTGCGTCAGTGGTCCACCGTGAATCCCGAGTTCCTGTTTTTGCCGCGCAAATTCAAGATTGCCATCTCGTCGTCTGAGCAGGATCGTGCCGCCGTGCGTGCGCATGATATCGGTTTGTATCTGTATCCGAGCGAGCAAGGCGAGCCCTTGCTTCGAGTGATGGTCGGTGGTGGCTTGGGACGAACGCCTATCCTCAACCAGACATTACGAGAGGATCTGCCCTGGCAACACCTGCTGACATACGTGGAAGCCGTGTTGCGGGTGTATAACCGCCACGGTCGTCGTGACAACAAGTACAAGGCCCGTATCAAGATTCTCGTCAAAGCCTTGGGGATCGAAGCCTTTGCCAGTGAAGTGGAGCGTGAATGGGAGCAGATCCGCGAAGGCGCGGCGGAGCTGACCCTGGCCGAGCTGGAACGGGTATCAGCTGACTTTGCACCGCCTGAATATCAGCCGCTGAGCGCCATTGATCCTGAATATGGCGCCTGGCTGGCCCGTGATGAAGCCTTTGCCAGCTGGGTACAAACCAATACCCGGGCCCATAAGGTGTCCGGATATGCCGCTGTGACTGTATCGACCAAACCGGGTGCGGCCACGCCTCCAGGCGATCTGACCGCACAGCAGATGCATTCCCTGGCCGACCTGGCCGATCTTTACGGCTATGGTGAAATCCGTGTGACCCATGAGCAGAATCTGGTTCTGCCGGATATTCGCAAAAGTGATCTCTATACCCTGTGGCGCTCACTGCAGGATGTGGGGCTGGCCACACCCAATATTGGTCTGCTGACCGATCTGATCGCCTGCCCCGGCGGCGACTACTGCAACTTGGCTACCACGCGCTCGCTGCCGGTGGCCGGTGCGATTCAGACGCGTTTTGATGATCTGGATTTCCTGCATGATTTGGGGCCGCTCAGCCTCAATATCTCCGGCTGTGTGAATGCCTGCGGCCATCACCATATTGGCAACATCGGGATTCTGGGTCTGGACAAGAACGGCGAGGAGTATTTCCAGGTCACCATTGGCGGAGACCAGGGCAAGAACAGTGCTCTGGGGCGGGTCATTGGCCGGGCATTCAAGGCAGACGAAGTGCCTGATGCGATTGAACGGCTGTTATCGGTCTACCTGAAGTTTCGCGAGTTGGACGAGACCTTCGTACAGACGGTTGGCCGACTGGGGCTCGCGCCCTTCAAGGAAGGCGTCTATGCCGAATCCAGGGCGGCGGAGGTGTCGGCATGAACAACACCATCGGGCTTTGGCATGGCGAGGGGCAGGAGCGGGCGGTTCTGCTGTCGGATGATCGCTGGGAGGTGCTGCCTCCGGAGGCTGCGGTCGATAGCGAGCCCTGGCCAATACTGCCCTGGGCACGTTGGCAGGCGCTGGTAGAAAATGGAGAACTATCGCCTCGGCATGCTGGAGTGATGTTGGACCCGGATGAAGACCCCGAGGTACTGACACCCTGGGTTGGCCAGTTGCCGCTGATTGCGCTCCAGTTTCCGGGATTTATGGATGGCCGGGCCTATAGCCAGGCCAGCCTGCTGCGCACTCGCCTTGGTTATGAAGGCGACCTGCGGGCGTTGGGTGATGTGCTGCGTGACCAGCTGGTACTGATGCGCCATTGCGGCTTTTCCTCATTTTGCGTGCGTGCCGATAAACCTGCTGCTGAAGCGATCAAGGGGCTGTCCGGCTTTGATCAGATTTATGCACGCTCGGTTGCCAGCCCGGAACCGCTGTTCCGGAGGCGCGAGCGCCGTTGATGAAGGCCGAGGACAATCCGCGTGCGTTACTGCTGACTGCTTCCGCCGCCTGCGCCCTGACCATATTCGATACCAACCTGCTGGGTGTAATTACCCCCATGCTGGTGGCCGATATGCAGGTGGGGTTTGCTCCCATGGCCTGGGTCTTGAGTGGTTTTTTGCTCAGCTTCGCATCTTTGCTACTGGTGGCCGGAGCGTTGTCCGATCACTTTGGACGCAAACGGGTGTTGCTGCTCGGGTTGAGCGTATATGGCGCCGGGGCATTGGCTTCCGGGATGGCGTCCATTATTGAATGGCTGATTCTGGCGCGTATTTTTCAGGGAGTGGGCGCGGCCTTATTGCTTGCACCGGCACTGGCGATCATTGGCCAGCGGTTTCGCCAGCCGGATGAAGCCATCAAGGCCTGGGCAACCTGGGGCAGCATCATGGGCCTGACCATGGTGTTGGCACCCATCCTTAGTAGCCTGGTGGGCGGTTGGCTGGGCTGGCGCTGGGCACTTGGGATGGTGGCACTGATCTGTGCCCTGTTGATTGTGCAAGTGATGCGCCTGATCCAGGAATCCAGCGCCCCGCGTGATCATCCTTTCGATTGGTGGGGGGCGCTGCTGTTTGCCCTGTGCATGCTGGCCGGCAGCTGGAGCCTGATTCGCGGCCCGGAACTGGGGTGGCAGCATCCCTGGGTGCTCTGGCCCCTGCACTGGGGCTACTGTTGTTCGTCGCTTTCATTCTTCTGGAACTGAGTACATCCGGTCCCATGCTGGAGCTGCGACTCTTTGCCTCGCCTGCATTTATCGGCGGTGTCGCCGCCATGCTCGGTTATGCCAGTGCCGCGCAGGTGACGGCCGCTTTCTTGCCGCTTTATCTGCAGCAGGGGTTGGGGATAACCCTGTTGTGGACGGGCGTAGCCCTGCTGCCCTTTGCTTTGGGCATGCTGGTGTTTCCTTTGGTGAGCCGTCGCCTGTCGGCGTGGATGGATTCCTGGCAGCTGTTGGGGCTTGGGCTGGTCGTTATTGCACTGGGCAATCTGGGGCTGGCGGATGCGGTGCAGTCAGCGGACTCAACGCGTTTTTATATCAGTATGGCCTGTCTGGGAGCCGGTGGCGGACTGATTAACGGTGAAACGCAGAAGGCTATTGTGGGCACGGTGTCGGCCGAGCATGTCGGCATGGCGTCGGGCGTGAGTACTACCGCACGCTTTCTGGCCATGCTGATGGGATATGCCGGCTTGTCGTCGGTGATGCTCAGTGGTGTGCGGACCGATTTGCAGGGGAGCCTTTGTATAGAGCCAGGCTGTTGGCTGGATGCAGAGCTGGTGACCGCCGTTGCGACAGGGGCGCTGACAGCGGAGGGGCCAGCCGGCAGTTTGCCCAGTCCTGTGCAGGTTCTGCAGGCATACCAGGCAGGTTTCAGCCGCCTGTTTGATACAGCAGCGGCAATCGCATTCATTGCCGCGATCCTGGTATTACTGCTGATGCGTCCCCGTTCAGTGGCGCAACAAAAAACGAGCAGTCGACCTGAATCTGAACCAGGTCGCTGCTCGCAAAGGGCAGATCAAGCAACAGAGTGAGTGCGCCGGGTTAGCCGGCGCCGTAACGCACCGACGGCAGCCAGAGCACGAGATCCTTCCAGAAGAACACCAGTGCCACAGCCGTCAGCTGAATCAGAATGAAGGGAATCACGCCTTTGTAGATATCCGAGGTTTTGATCTCCGGTGGCGCTACGCCTTTCAAATAGAACAGCGAGAAGCCCACCGGCGGAGTCAGGAAAGAGGTCTGCAGCGCCAGGGCGAACAGCACCACGAACCAGGTCAGATCAAATCCCAGGTTGGACACGACCGGGCCCACCAGTGGCAGCAGGATCAGGCTGATCTCAAGCCAGTCGAGGAAGAAGCCGGCGACAAAGGCGATCAGCAGAATCACCACCACGATACCTTCGGGTGACAGCGGAATACCTTGCAGCAGTGAGCCGATAAACTCATCGCCACCCAGAGAGCGCATGACTACTGCGAAGGCGGTTGCCCCCAGGAAAATACCGAACACGAACGCTGTGGTCAGCGTGGTCTTGATACACACATCCTTGACCACCTCGGCATTCAGGCGCCCATTGAGCGCTGCCAGCACACTGGCGCCCAGAGCACCGACGCCCGCAGCTTCGGTGGGTGTCGCGATGCCAAAGAAGATTGACCCCAATACCGCCAGAATCAGGCCCAGTGTTGGCAGGATGGCGCTCAGGGTATCCCACAGCAGCTTGGCGGTGATCGGTGGCAAATTATCCGGCGGCGTGCTCATGGAGGGCTTCAGCCAGGAGATCACCATCACGTAAACGATATACATCAGGCCCAGCATGACACCGGGAATCAACGCGCCCATGAACAGGTCGCCGACAGCCAGTGACAGCTGGTCGGCCATGATGATCAGCATGATGCTGGGCGGAATCAGAATGCCCAGGGTACCAGCCGAGCAGACAATGCCGCTGGCAAAGGCGGGGGAGTACTTCTGCTCCAGCATTACCGGCAAAGACAGCATGGCCAGCAGAACCACGGAGGCACCGACAATGCCGGTTGAGGCGGCCAGGAGGATGCCGATGGTAATAACGGCCACGCCCAGGCCGCCATGGAAGCGCCCGAAGAGGCTGACAAAGTTGCGCATCAGGCGCTCGGCCACACCGGAACGCTCAAGCATCAACCCCATGAATATGAACATGGGCAGGGCCACCAGCACCCAGTTGGTCATCTGGGCGTAGATGCGTTGCACCATGACCCCGAAAATGCTCCAGTCGGTGAGGAAGTAGGTATCAACGTCGAAATACTGGAAGGCGATGATCGAGCCGACGCTGAAGACCACCGAGATGCCGGCCAGCAGCCAGGCCACCGGGAAGCCGGTGAAAATGAGCAGTATGAAACTGCACAGCATCGCGATCACGATCAATTCATTGGTAGCAAACACGTGTACACCTCACTCCGGCGAGTTGTTGTTATTCTGTTTGGGGGTGTCGAGCGGGCGGGGCCAGCCGGACA
Organism: Marinobacterium stanieri; assembly: GCF_900155945.1. Taxonomy (GTDB): domain Bacteria; phylum Pseudomonadota; class Gammaproteobacteria; order Pseudomonadales; family Balneatricaceae; genus Marinobacterium; species Marinobacterium stanieri. Next base: position 545,109 of record NZ_FTMN01000001.1, on the reverse strand, counting down.
GGAACGCCAGTGCACGGAAAAAGCGGGCGGTTGCGGCCAGTGCCATCAGCACAAAGGCCAGCAGAATGACGGACTTGATCAGCCAGCGCATGGGCAAGCCGCCGGGCGCCGCCGAAACCTCGCCGATGCGGATGGAATGCTCCACAAAAGGCCAGGCGTAGATCAGTATCAGCACGCAAAACGGCAGGATGAACAGGGCAATGCCCAGCATTTCAATCCAGGCGCGCGCCTTGGGTGACAGGCGCTCGGCCACTACATCCACACGCACATGGCCGTCGTGAGTGATGCAGTAGGACAGAGCACACATGAAGCCGATGGCGTACAGATGCCACTGCAGTTCTTCCAGCGCCACAAAGTTGGTGCCCAGGGCATAGCGCATGATCACATTGCCCACGATCAGCAGGATCAGTACGACCCAGATGAACGAGGTGTATTTGCCGAACACTTCAACGATGCGTTCCAGCCAGTCCGAGATGCGGGTGCGAGGATAGTCGACGGTCGCCTTGTGGGCGACCGCCTCCTCGACCTGATCCAGATTCAGGTCGTAGTCAGACATAAGAGATATCCCTGGTCCGAAGGTGAAACTGCTTATTCGGCGTCTTCCACGCCAAAGTCACGCGGCAGGTAACCGAAGTTTTTCCACGGACGGTGCTCGTCCTGGAACGCCTTCATAGAGCTGTATACCTTGTCGAACATGGGGTCAGACTCGGAACGGCGCGCCATCACACGGTCGGTGGCTTCCTTGAACGCATTGAGGATTTCCGGGCTGTACTTGTGCAGCTGTACGCCTTTTTCCTCGAAGGATTTCAGCACCGCACCCTGAAGCGCTTCTGCCTTGGCCAGCGCAACGGTGTTGGCGGCTTTACAGCTGTTTTCGATCAACGCCTGAGTCTGGCTGTTGAGGCCATTCCATTTATCCAGGTTGACGTAGAGGTACTGGTTGGTGGACGGCTGGTGCCAGCCCGGCAGGTAGTAGTGCTTGGCCACCTGATAGAAGCCCAGCTGCTCATCAACGATCGGCATGGAGAACTCGGTGGCATCCAGCACGCCGGTTTCCAGCGCCTGGTAAAGTTCACCACCGGGCAGCAGGGTGACGGACATGCCGAACTCGGACATGATCTCGCCACCGACACCGGCCGCACGGAATTTCAGGCCCTTGAACTTGTCCAGGCTGTCCATCTCTTCACGGAACCAGCCGGCAGCTTCCGGGCTGATGGTGCCGCAGAGGATCGGGTAGACGTTATGCGGTGCAAACAGCTCCTTCAGCATTTCGTCACCGCCGTGGTGGTACATCCAGGCCAGGAACTCCTGAGATTCCAGACCAAAAGGCGTTGCACCGAAGAGTGCAGAGGCCGGGATCTGGCCCCATTCATAGCCCATCCAGGAGTAACCGGCCGGGATGTTGCCGTTACTGACGTTCTCGAAAACGCCCAGCGAGGGGATCAGCTTGCCCGGTTCGAAGGTTTTCAGAACCACCTTGCCGCCCGACATGTCACTGACCATCTTGGCCACTTCCGGCATGGTGTCACCCAGTGCGGTCAGGGAAGACGGGAAGCCCATGGGCACCTGCCAGCGCACCTTATCGAAGTCGGCCAGCGCGAAGGTGGAAGCGGTCAGGGTCAGGCCCAGGGTTGCGGCTTTGAGCAGTTTTTTCATGATGTCGTGTCCTTTTATTGTTATCACGGTTTTCGCATCGTTATGGAACAGATGTATCGGGTTTACAGTGGTTGTCACAGCAGTGCTGAGTCGGGTTATTGGGCGGTCCAGCCGCCATCGATCGGCAGCGCTGTACCATTGATGGCGCGCGCTGCATCGGAGCAGAGGAACAGGGCCATCTCGCCGATTTCGCTGGGAGCGACGAAGTCGGGGTAGGGCGTCTTGGCGCTGATCAGGCCCTGCTTGGCTTCTTCAAAGCTGGTGTTGTTGTCTTGCGCATAGGCCTTGAACTGCTCTACCAGCAGCGGGGTGTCGACCCAGCCGGGGCAGATGCAATTGGCGGTGATACCCTGGGCCGCGTTTTCCAGCGCCATGACCTTGGTAAAGCCGACCAGGCCATGCTTGGCTGCGCAGTAGGCGCTCTTGTTCACCGAGGCCACCAGACCGTGCACGGACGAGATATTGATGATGCGCCCCCAGCCCTGTGCCTGCATGCCCGGAAGGGCCAGGCGGCTAGTGTGGAAAGCAGCGCTCAGGTTGATGGCAATCACCTTGTCCCACATGTTTGCCGGGAAGCTCTCGGTGGGAGAGGTGTGCTGGATGCCGGCGTTGTTGACCAGAATGGTCGGGCTGCCGGCCTTGTCTTCAATGGTCTGCATCAGCTGGTCGATCTGCTCCGGCTGGCTCAGGTCTGCCTGGCAGTAGAGCGGACGACGTCCATAGGCCTGTTCGAATTCCTCAGCCAGTTTCTCGCCGGCTGCCGTGTCTTCCAGACCGTGCAGGACCAGGTTCAGTCCATTGGCCGCCAGTACGCGGGCGACCTCAAGGCCGATACCGCTGGTTGAGCCTGTCACCAGCGCCAGTTTGCGAATGCTCATCGCGTAGTCCTCTTCAATGTTGTTCAGGTTCAGGCCTGTAATTCGGGCAGGTCGCGGTAAAGCTCCAGCGCCTCGGGATTGGCCAGGGCGTCCTTGTTCTTCACCGCTTCGCCAAGCACCACCTTGCGCACTGCCAGCTCGACAATTTTTCCGCTGATCGTGCGAGGAATATCCGCGACCTGAATGATGACGGCCGGTACATGGCGGGGTGTGGTGTTGGCGCGAATGGTGGTGCGAATCTGTTGGCGCAACTCATCGTCCAGTAACAGCCCTTCTCGCAGGCGAACAAAGAGCACTACACGTACATCGTCCTGCCAGGGCTGACCAATACAGAGGCTCTCCACCACAGCGTCTACTTTCTCGACTTGGCGGTAGATTTCTGCGGTACCGATACGTACGCCGCCCGGGTTCAGCACGGCATCGGAGCGGCCATGAATAATCACGCCGCCATGGGCGGTGATTTCTCCGTAATCGCCGTGAGCCCAGATGTTGTCGAAGCTGTCGAAGTAGGCATCGTGGAAACGCTGGCCATCCGGGTCGTTCCAGAAACCGATCGGCATGCTGGGGAAGGGCTGGGTGCAAACAAGTTCACCCTTGGCCTGACGCAGGGATTGGCCGTTGTCGTCGAAAATATCCACAGCCATGCCAAGGCCCGGGCATTGCAGCTCGCCACGCCAGACCGGCAAAACCGGGCTGCCCAGTGCGAAGCAGGAGATGATGTCGGTGCCACCAGAGATGGAGGACAGCTGCAGGTCGGCCTTGATGTCGCGGTAGACGTAATCAAAGCTTTCATGAGACAGCGGTGAGCCGGTGGAGAGCAGGGCCTTCAGCGGACTCAGGTCATGGCTCTTGCCCGGTTTTACACCGGCCTTTTCCAGTGCCGCCAGATACTTGGCACTGGTGCCGAACACGGTGATTTTTTCACGCTCGGCCATATCCCAGAGCACTTCAGGCCGCGGGGCGAAAGGCGAGCCATCAAAGAGCACCAGCGTGCAGCCGGTGGCCAGACCGGAGACCATCCAGTTCCACATCATCCAGCCACAGGTGGTGTAGTAGAAGAAGCGGTCGTCACGGCCAATATCGGTGTGCAGTATCAGCTCTTTCAGGTGCTGAATCAGCGTTCCGCCGGCGCTGTGCACGATGCACTTGGGTACGCCGGTGGTGCCGGAGGAGTACATCACATACAGCGGGTGATCGAACGGCAGGGCAACAAACTCGACCTCCTGCGCCTGGGCGTCACCGAAATCGCTTATCACTGAGGCATTGGTCAGCGGGCTCAGGTCGGGTGCTGTATTCACGAAAGGAACCACAACCGTTTGCTCGATGGATTCAATCGCCGCGGTAATGCTGGCGACCTTATCCAAAGAATCCAGTGTCTTGCCGTTGTAGAGGTAGCCGTCGGTGGTGAACAGCACACGGGGCTTCACCTGACCGAAGCGGTCGATTACGCCATTGATGCCAAAGTCCGGTGAGCAGGAAGTCCAGATGCCGCCCAGCGCCGTGGTGGCCAGCATGGCAATGATGGTTTCAGCGATGTTGGGCATATAGCCGGCAACCACATCACCGGGCTGGATTCCCAGGGCCTTCAGGCCTGCGCTGACACGCGCCACTTCGGCGTAGAGTTCGGCGTGGCTGAGCTCTACGCGACGGCCGTCTTCACCGTTAAAGACAATCGCGGGGCGATCATCACGGTAGCGCAGCAGGTTTTGCGCAAAGTTCAGGCGGGCATCGGGAAACCAGCGGGCGCCGGGCATGCGGTGTGCATCGGCAAGCACCTGTTTGCCCTTGAATGCAGCCTTGATATCGGCGTAATCCCAGAGGTCGCTCCAGAAACTTTCGCTGTGCTGGTTGCTCCAGCGCCAGAGTGAGTCATAGTCGTTCAGGTGGATATCATGACGGTGGTTCAGCACCTGCATGAAATCCCAGAGGCGGGTCGAGCGGACGCGTGCCGGACTCGGTGTCCAGAGAGGTTGATCCATGTGAGTCTCTTTGTATTTATTATTGAATCTTGGATGCCTCCCCTAGAGCAGATCCCTTGCCAGTTTTTTTAAGTTATTGATATATAAAATATTTGTTATTTTGTGTGCTTCTGCATGTGATTGTTGACGTCAAATAATATTGACAGACTGTCCAATAAAATGGACGCTGGTTGTCAAATAATAAAGACAAGTGACAACCATCATGAGCCTCTCCGGATTTGCTTCCGAACAGGTGCGCGACCGCGTACTGGCCTCGCTTAATCGCTCCTTTGAGACCTTCTACGAGCACAGCATTGCCGTTGATCGGCATGGCATCATCAACTGGATCAGCGACAGCTACAGCCGCTTTCTGGGGTGTACCGAATCGCCCCTGGGACGCCATATCACTGACCTGATTCCGGGCAGTTATCTGCCCCAGGTGATGGCCACGGGTAAGCCGGTGCTGCTGGATCTGTTGCAGTTACGCAATCAATGGACACTGGTCAGTGTGGTGCCGGTGCATAACGAGCAGGGCGAGGTTGAAGGGGCTTTTGGCTTCGTCGCCACGGACAGCCCGACTTCCGGCATGAAACCCTTGCTGGAGCGCTACAACCAGATGCAACGCGAGGTCCGTGAAGCCTTGCGCTACCGTGAGGGGCGAAGTGCACGCTACAAGCTGTCACAGATCGCCGGTCAGAGCGAAACGATCAGGCTGGTAAAACAGCAGATTCGTCAGGCGGCACGTTTCGATATCACGGTGCTGCTGAGCGGTGAAACGGGGACCGGCAAGGAGCTGTTTGCTCACTCGTTGCACGATCTGTCGGACCGCGCTGAAAAGCCCTTCGTGTCGGTCAATGTGGCGGCCATTCCTGAAACCCTGATGGAGTCGGAATTTTTTGGTGTCGCTTCGGGTGCTTTTACCGGTGCCAAGAAAGAGGGTCGCCCCGGCAAGATTGAAGTGGCGGGCGATGGCACTCTGTTTCTGGATGAGGTGGGCGATATGCCGCTGGCCCTGCAGTCCAAACTGTTGCGTGTGTTGCAGGAGCGGGAGTTCGAGCGGGTGGGCTCCAATCAGGTGCAAACCACCCAGGTCCGCATCGTGGCGGCAACCAGTCGCAATCTGGAGCAGATGGTTGCGGATGGCAGTTTCAGGCCTGACCTTTACTACCGTCTCAATGCGATGCCGATCCGCTTGCCGGCTCTACGCGAGCGCCTGGATGATGTGGACGCCTTGGGTGAACGTATTCTGGATGACTGTTGCAGTCGCTTGGGTGTCCTGCCCAAATCCCTGACCGATGAGGCCGTTCGCCTGCTCAAGACCTATCGCTGGCCGGGCAATGTGCGTGAACTCTACAACGTGCTGGAGCGTGCCTGCATCCTAAATGAAACCCTCAGCCATATCGATGCGGCGCAATTGCTACCGATGATTCAGACGCTGCCTAAAACAAGCGCAATGGACAGCCAATCAGCTCAATCTCAGAAAGCTGAACCGCCTGAAACAGGCCTGACGCTCAAGCAGCGTTTGAAAATCGAGGAGGCGCGTATTATTCAGGAGACGCTGCAGCTCTGTGATGGCAACCGTACCGAGGCGGCCAAACGTCTGGGGATGTCCCGTGCGGCACTCTATAACAAGCTTTAGTTTCGCCATCAGCGCTGTTCTTCCATCAGGCTTTCCAGCAGCTGTTCTGCCCCCAAATTAGCGTCATAGTGCTCGACGACACGCCCCACCAGTATCAGGGTTGGCGTCTGCAGGTCGCTGTCCTGAATCATGCGGGTCATGGAGCCCAGTTCCGCACGCAAAGCCCGCTGGTCTTCATGAGTACCGCGCTCTACCAGCAGCACCGGCCAGTCTGCGGGCAATCCGTGGCATTGCAGCTCGGTTGAGATGGTGTCCGCCATACTCAGGCCCATGTAAAACACCAGAGTTTCATCCGTACGCGCAAGGTCGGCCCAGTCGATGGGGCGGTCATCGCAGCTGTGTGCGGTGATCAGGCGCAGGCGCGGAGCTTTTTCGCGCTCTGTGAGAGGGATCTTGCAGCTGGCAGCACAACCGGCGGCAGCCGTGATACCAGGGATAAGGCTAAAAGGGATGCAGTGTTGTCTTAATGCGTCCATCTCATCGGTGAGGCGGCCGAATACCAGTGGATCACCGCCTTTCAGGCGCACAACCCGTTTGCCCTGCTGCGCCAGTTCAACCAGCAGTTGGCAGATTTCGGCCTGACTGGCCGAATGTGCGCCCTTGCGTTTGCCGACATAAAGGCGCTGAACCTGAGCCGGAATCTCTGTCATGAGTGCATCACTGACCAGGGCGTCGTATACGACGACATCCGCCTGCAGCAGTGCTTTCCAGCCTTTACGTGTGATCAGGTCCGGGTCCCCGGGCCCTGCGCCCACCAGGTCAACCTGTCCCTGTTTCTCCGGTAGTCGCGCTGTGTTTTCGCTCTTGGGCTTCCATCGGCTTGGGTTGAAGTGGAAAGCAGGCAGTGCCGTGCGCAGAAAGCTGAGTGTCAGTGTCATCATGGTTGGATTCCCCATAAAAAAAGCGCCTGCCCCCTCATCGCTGAGCGATGGGAGTGCAGGCGCCAATGCCTCATTTTAAGAGCTATGCAGACAACCTTCAGACCATGAAAGCCGTCACTAGAAACTTAGCAAGATTAATGCCGGTTTTTCGTCCTGGCTGGAACAGGCCTTGCATTGATCCGGGTAAAACTGCTGAAAATGTTTGATACCGGAGTAGCCATGTCGACGCCTGAACAGTTAACCGAACACTTCCTGCTGGCCGCCCGAGGCAGTGAAGCACGTGCGCTGGGGCAGCTGGTGCACAGCTGTCAGCTGGTGGCGGCGGTGTGTGAACTGGTGCATGAGCTCCAGCGCGAGCGCGGGATATCCAATGTTTTTCTGGCTTCGGCAGGACAGGAATTTGCCGAGGAGCTTAAACAGCAGAACGGCCGCACGAATACTGCCAGTGATCATTTCTGTGACTATCTGCAACGGGTGCAGTCGGGGCAGGATCAACTCTGGAGTAGTGCCCGGCTCTATCACCGTATCGCCCATGTGCTGCTGCAGCTCAAGGATCTGGCGGAGCTGCGCAACAGCATTGAGCAGGGAAACCTGACGACAGCACAGGCCACAGAAGCCTGGTCGGGTCTTATTGCCGAGTTGCTGTCGGTCCTGTTCGAAATTGCTGATATTGCCGCGGATGCCGAGATCTCCCGGGCATTGGTGGCCCTGTTTCACTTCCTGCAGGCCAAGGAACATACCGGGCAGGAACGGGCCTGGGGCTGTGTCGGCTTTGCTGCTGAAGCCTTTGATACCGAAATACTGGCGCGACTGCAGCATCTGCGGGAATCGCAGCAGCGCTGCCTGGATGTATTTGTTCGCTTTGCCGAGCCTGAAGAGGTCTGGTTCTGGGAGCAGCTGGAACAGGCACCGGCCAAAGCCGAGCTGGTGCGGATGCGCAAGGTGATCGACGCCTTGGGAGAGGGGGCAGCAGTGCCGCACGGTGTCAGTGAAACCTGGTTTGCGGTGGCGACGGCCCGTATTGACGGCATGCGAGAGCTGGAGGAGCAGCTGTCGGCAGACCTGCAGGCCATGGCCGGCGAGCGTCTGGAGAAAGCACGCAAGGCGTTACAGGACAACCGCAGTCGCCTGGAAGCAGAGCCACCGGCTGAACCCGTGTCGGCTTTTTCCTTACTGCTGGATGCATCTTCCGACAGTGAGCAGGTACCGGCTGCCGGCTCGGTGCGTGCCCTGTATGACCTGCTGCAGGAGCAGGCAGACCACCTGCAGCAGGTGAGCGATCAGCTGGAAGAAGCGCGTTCGGCACTGACCGAGCGCAAGCTTGTTGAACGTGCCAAGGGGCTGATGATGCAGTATCAGAAAATGACCGAGGAGGAAGCCTTTGCCAGTTTGCGTCGTGCTGCCATGGAAGGAAATTGTCGTCTGATTGATGTGGCTGCCCGAGTGGTAGCGGCGGCTGAAAAGCTGAAAGGCTGACCTGAAAAGTGGCAATGTTCGGTTTTTTTGCACCTCAGTGGTGCGCGATCTGAGGATAAACTCGGATACAGCGCAGAGAATGCGCGACATGAAAAGTTGGCACAACACCTGCTAAGTACATCACAAGAAAAATAACCAGATGCCCTCGGGTATCTGCTCTTTATTGGACAATGGCGTCCACTTTCCAATCGCACCGCCCGTAGCGATTGAGAAAGTGGGCGCTTTTTTTTTGCTTCAAGCTTCCCGGGAGGCAAACAATGAAACAGCGCTTGATTGTGATTGGCAATGGTATGGTCGGCCATCATTTTGTGGAACAGTGGCTGGCGAATGAAGCTTCTGCTGACTATCAACTGACCGTGTTCGGGGCTGAACGCCACTCCGCCTACGACCGGGTTCATCTGTCGGAATACTTCGCGAAGGACGCCGAGCACCTGCGCCTGGGCGATGCGGATTTTTATCAGCAGTCGGCTATCGATCTGCATCTGGATGAAGCGGTTACCTCAATTGACCCCGATGCACGCAAGGTGACTACCGATCAGGGTGAGTACGCCTATGACAAACTGGTCTTGGCCACCGGCTCCTATCCCTTTGTTCCGCCCATCCCCGGTGGTGACCAGGCCCATTGCCTGGTGTACCGCACACTGGATGATCTGGATGCGATTCAGGCCAGCGCCAAGGATATGAAAACCGGCGTTGTTATTGGCGGTGGCCTGCTGGGGCTGGAAGCGGCGAACGCACTCAAGAGCCTGGGGCTGGATGTTCATGTGGTCGAGTTTGCACCACGCCTGATGCCGGTACAGCTGGACGACGAAGCGGGCGCCATGCTGCGCAGCAAGATCGAATCCCTGGGTGTCAGCGTTCACACGGACACCGCAACTCAGCAGATTATCGCCGGCGATGCGGCACGCATGAAAATGTGCTTCGCCAATGAGACCGAGCTGGAAACCGACCTGATTGTATTTTCCGCCGGTATTCGCCCTCAGGATGCGCTGGGGAGGGAGGCCGGTCTGACATTGGGTGAACGGGGCGGCATCGATGTGGATCAGTACTGCCGAACCAGCAACCCGGATATCTATGCCATTGGTGAGTGTGCCGTCTGGAACGGACGCCATTTTGGTCTGGTTGCACCTGGCTACACCATGGCCCGTGCCGCCGTATCGCACCTGTCAGCTGATGGCAGGGTGCACTTCCAGGGCGCCGACATGTCCACCAAACTTAAGCTTCTGGGCGTGGATGTAGGCTCAATTGGCGATGCGCACGGCCATACACCGGGCTGTCAGAGTTACCGTTATACCGATGAGCGCACCGGTGTGTATCGCCGCCTGGTGGTATCTGAAGACGGTAAGCGCCTGCTGGGCGCCATTCTGATCGGCGATAACCAGCATTACGACCCGCTACTGCAGTTGGCACTCAACGATATGCCGCTGCCGGAGCAGCCGGAAGGGTTGATCCTGCCTGCGTCCGAGGGCGGCCTGCCTGCTGCCGGCAGCGCTGAGCTGCCGATGACAGCGACCATTTGCTCCTGTCACAACGTGAGCAAGGGCGATATCTGTGAATCCATGAACGATGGTGCCGTCTCTGTCGCCGATCTCAAGGCCAGCACCAAGGCAGCGACCGGCTGTGGTGGCTGTGCCGCCATGCTGAAAACGGTACTGGATGCAGAGCTGGAAAAGCGCGGCGTCCAGGTCGACCATTCTCTCTGTGCTCACTTCAGCCATACCCGACAGGAGCTGTTTCACCTGATTCGGGTCGAGCAGATCAAAAGCTTCACCGAGCTGCTGCATAAGCATGGCAGCGGCGGTGGCTGTGAAATCTGTAAACCGGCGGTAGCGTCCATGCTGGCCAGCTGCTGGAACGAACATGTACATACCCCTGAACTGGTGCCCCTGCAGGATACCAACGATACCTTCATGGCCAATATGCAGAAGGATGGCACCTACTCCGTGGTGCCGCGTATCCCCGGCGGTGAGATCACGCCGAAAATGCTGATTACGCTGGGTGAGGTAGGCGATAAATACAAGCTTTACACCAAGGTGACCGGCGGCCAGCGGATCGACCTTTTCGGTGCCACTCTGGATGAACTGCCGCTGATTTGGGAAGAGCTGATCGCTGCCGGTTTCGAGACTGGTCATGCCTACGGTAAATCGCTGCGCACGGTGAAGTCCTGTGTCGGCAGTACCTGGTGTCGTTTCGGGGTGAAGGACAGCGTCGGCACAGCCATCGATATCGAAAACCGCTACAAGGGCCTGCGTACCCCGCACAAGGTCAAAATGGCCGTATCCGGCTGTACCCGTGAATGCGCCGAAGCACAAAGCAAGGATATCGGTGTTATCGCAACCGAAAATGGCTGGAACCTCTATGTCTGTGGTAACGGCGGTATGAAACCTCGTCACGCCGATTTGTTCGCCACTGACCTGGATGATGAAACTCTGGTGCGGTACATCGACCGTATCCTGATGTTCTACGTCTACACGGCTGATCGCTTGCAGCGCACCTCGGTGTGGATGGAAAACCTGGACGGTGGTCTGGATTACCTGCGCCAGGTGGTGATCGACGACAGCCTGGGGTTGGCCGCTGAACTGGAAGCACGCATGCAGCACGTGGTCGACAGCTACCGCTGTGAGTGGAAAGAAGCGGTGGAAGATCCCGACAAGCGCAAGCGCTTCCGCAGCTTTGTGAATTCCGATGAACCGGGCCGTGCCCGCATCGTCCAGGTGGTGGAACGAGGACAGCTGATACCGGCCCGTGAACTGGCTGTGGAGGAAGCATCATGAGCACTATCAAATGGCAGGATATCTGCGCGCGTGAGGACCTGGTACCGGGCTCCGGTGTGGCGGTGAAGCTGGCAAATACGGCAGCCGCCCTGTACTGGCCGGCCCCTGAGTCCCCGCAGCTCTTCGCGATGGCACACAAAGACCCCTTCTCACAGGCCGAAGTCCTGGCCTGGGGGCTGCTGTGTGAAGCCTCAGGTGAATGGTCGGTGGCCGCGCCTTTATACAAGCAGCACTTCCGTCTCAGTGATGGCGTATGCCTTGAACAGCCGGAGGTTGTCTTGCCCACCTGGCCGGTGCGCTTCAATGGCGAGCGTGTTGAGGTTGGCTTGAGCTGAAGTTTCAGCCCTTTAAAACAGGAGTGGCCCCCATGCACCCTAGAAGTCCTGTCGCAAATAAAGTGAGAAAAAAACGCTTCGTTCATCAGGTTGGTCAGCATTGCCATCTTGACGAACAAAGTGAATCCGGCAGATCATCACAGAGCACTCTGCTAATCAGTGGTTGTGAAGAAAGTCTCTATCAATGGCTGAGTGGTGAGTCGAGGCTCATGGCAGGAAAAAACACAAGCCCAGATTAACATTGTAATAATGTGTATTGATATACATACAGTGATTTTATGCTGATCTATATATTGTCTTAGTGATTCTGTGTTTTCATAATTATATTAAATTATTGTGTTGTTGTTTTATGACGTTTCTTTCTTTTAGGTGCATTGTTAAATTTATTTGATAGCCACTAACTGGCACTAGATGTCAGCTCATAAATCTGTATAGTCAGGCTTGACAGCTCCGGATGAGCTTATTTCAACTTTATAAAAGGAATTAAAGATGCCTTCCGTTCTTGAACTTGCTGAAATTTGCAATGCTTCCTATGACTCTCAGCCTGTAGTAGAAGGCTGGGAAACACTAACACCTATTTATAATTTCCCACGAAGTGGTTTTTTTGGGGCCGTTTTAAGAAAAGATAACGATTATGTCATGGTTTTTAGAGGGACAGATGATAAAACACATGATGTGGTTAGCGATACAACATTAGCTTTAGGTTACACACCCCAGCAATATTATACTGCTAAGAAATCTCTATTGATGTTTTTAAGCAATTTTGCTACTACTTCATCAAACTTGATGTTAACGGGGCATTCATTAGGAGGCGGTTTGGCGTCATTGGTTTCTGCACGAGGGCATAATCTCCCTGTTGTAACCTTCAACTCACCAGGGATGTTTCGAGCCGCTACTAATTCAGGTTTCACTCCTTTGTCTGGTCCTTATAACTATATTACTAATAAAAATGGCATAAGAAGTTATGTTAATGAGTTTAAAAAAGTATTACATATTAGAAGTGAAGGAGACCTGGTTTCAGTAGGCACTGGTAGAAAAATTATAAATAATAACATATCACTGGCTAATCCAATTTGTCCAAACCCTAAAGGCTGGAATATGGTCTCCATAGCTGCTCAGTCATTCGCTCAAGCTCTTTGCGCGCATAGTATGGAAAATATGGTAACCATAATTAAGAATATTCCGGAATTTAGTGAGGATATTTCATGGGTATGAAAAAGAACATAATCGTTTTTTTATTTTTCTTTGTTTCTGGCTGTAGTGATTATGCAGCTTCTTCTATTGAAGATGAGTATGCATTTGTTTATTCAGATGATTTTACAAAGGTTTTTGAAATGGATTCAGCTGAATCAGTGGATCTGCCAGAAGGAGTAAATGCACTAAGATCCTATAAAGCTAAATATGCTCATGGTGAATCATTCAATCTTCAAATTTATTTGGACGAGAGAGTAAATATTAAGCTTGATAAGAGTGAAAAAACTTTTATTGTTTATGATAACGCATTGAACGGTTTTTTACGATTTTCAGATAAAGCAGGTTTTTTGGATAAGTCGATTGAAGATAAGTTCTTCAATCAAGAGAAAAAGCAAAGCGATGAATATGGTTATTTGGTTATTTCTTATGCGGAAGATTTGATCGTGGCTGGAGGAATTACACGTTATACAAAGAAGTTGATCCCGAGTTACACATTGATCGAGGTGATGCTCCCTGGTCCTGATGTAGAAGCGGTGTATCTGTACACAGGCGATACACCACTAACTGAATATGGAGAAATAATGGACTTAACCAATAAGCTTGCAGAGACAGGTGATCTCTCAGCAGAAGGCTATTTGAAGGTCCCATTACCCGAGGAAATCCAGACGTTCTATATGAACAACTGTGGTGACCTTTGCCCACCTTAATACGCATAGAATAAAAAACACTTCGTTCGTCAGGTTGAGGTTTTATCCAACCTGACGAACGAAATGAAACTCGGTAGTAGTTTCCTACCGACTGCGTCAATTAGCCGGGGGGAAGGTGCTCACCCTCAGTCTTTAAAGCCCAGATATTTCGCCTGTTCCTCCAGCAAGCTGAATTGCAACTCGGGTTGAACACCCTTGGGCTGCTGCAGCTTGATGAAGTCCAGCAGCGGGTCTTCCACTTCTGTACGAACCCCGGAGAGGGCTTCAATGGCCGCCAGGCCACAGAAGGGAACATAGCCTTCGGAGTAGCCGCCTTCGTGGGCCAGCACCAGGCGTCCATCACACAACTCCTCGGCCAGGGCTTTGGTCTTTTCAGTCATCTGGCGGAAGGTGTCGCTGTGGGCCAGCATACGTGCAAGCGGGTCAATACCGTTGGCGTCGTAGCCGCAGGCCACTATGATCAGCTGAGGTTTGTACTGGCGCAAAGCCGGTGCAACCAGTTCGTCAAAGGCATGCATGTAAGCCTCATGGCCGCTGCCCGGCAGGAGCGGGATATTCAGGTTACAGCCTTCGCCAGCCCCTTCACCGCGGTCTTCGGCACCCGAATAGCCCGGCGGGAAACAACCTTCCTGGTGGATGGAGATACTCAGCACATCCGGGCGATCATAGTAGACCGCCTGAGTGCCGTTGCCGTGGTGGACATCCCAGTCGATGACAGCAACACGCTCCAGGTTGAACATCGCCTTGGCGCGCTCAATGGCCACCGGGATATTGGCCAGAAAGCAGAAGCCCATGGCCTGGTCCGGCAGGCAGTGATGGCCCGGCGGGCGGGACAGGGCATAAGCGTTATCGGCTTCGCCTCGCATCACTTTTTCGACGGCAGCACAGACCAGTCCCGCCGACTTGAGGGCGATTTCGAAGGTGCCGGGGCCAACAGGGGCGTTGTCACCAAAAGGGCCGCCGCCGTTGTCGCTCAATGCCTTGAATCGTTCCAGGTAAGTCTGGGGATGGACGCGCAGCAGATCCTCCTGAGTAGCAACGGGGGCACTGGAGACCTGCAGCGACTGGCTCAGGCCTGACACATCCAGCAGGTTTTTCAGGCGCCGCTTGGTTTCCGGTGATTCGGCATGACCCGCTGCAGAAGGCGGCTGAATCCAGCCACCGACGGGCAGAATTTCCACATGGCTGCCGGCTGAGTGCCAGAAGCAGTGCTCATCAAACAGAAAGGCTGTGTTAGACATGTTCAGGTTCTCCAAGGGTTTGTTCGGTTTTACTTTGCAACAGCAGAATCAGTACAAGGGACAGGAAGGCCAGCAGGGCCGAACCCAGTAACACGGCCTGAAATCCGTGAAATTCTTCAATCATGCGGCCGGCGATGAGAGGGCCCAGAGCCAGGCCGCCGCCAATCACCAGATTGACCAGGCTCATCAGCTGTCCATTGCGGTCGATGCTGGCGAGGCTGGCCAAAATGAAGGGCAGGGCGAAGGTCCAGGCATATTTGAAGCCCAGTGCCGCCAGAGTGAAGCGCGTTTCGTCCGGCGAGCCGGTCAACAGCAGAATGCCGGCGATCATCACGGCATAACCGCCAACCAGCAGCAAACGAAAGCGCTTGCGACCACCCAGAAGCGTGGCGCTGAGGGCGCCAGCTATGCCCAGCAGCGAGGCCATTGCCAGCACATTGCCACTCACTTGTGCGTCGATATTGATGCTTTCTGCCAAGGCCCCAAGGAATGTCCAGACGCCATTCAGGCTGATATAGAACAGCAGGACTGCAAGCAGACCCACAAGCGCAGGCAGGGACAGGCGCGCTGTTGTGTCCGCTTTTGCCGTGTCAGTACTCTGCTGCTTGTTGGCAGGCAGATAGCGGATCAGCGGCAGGCACAGCAGCATCAGTACCGCGAGCACGGCAAAGAAGACAGCAATTCCATAGTGGGCAAACAGGCTGGGCAGCAGGGTCAGGCCAAGGGCTCCGAGTACCAGCTGTCCCATCACCCAGAAACCATAGATGCGGTCAGATTTGGGCAGCATGGATGCGGTGCCCATACACAGAATCATCAGGGAGCCGCCACCCAGGCCACTGAGCACACGCAGCGGAATCAAAGTGGAAGCCGAGTCGGCCAGCATCGAGCCTAGATTCGCTACAATGAAGACCGATGCAGCCAGTGTGCCGGCCAGACGCCAGTTAACGCGGGAAAGCCAATAACAGGCGGGTAGGCTGGCGAGACTCATGGCGCCTAATTCAGCAGTAAACAGCGAGCCGATGGCAGCCGGACCCAGCTGTAATTCGGCACCCAGCTGTCCGGCCACTACGGGAGCCATCATCAGCAGTGCCGGGGCGACTGCTGCTATCAGGGTCAGCGCCAGAATGGTCTTGCGATTGTCGGTGGAGGTATGAACGCTTGTCATCTCAGAGCCTCCTAGTAGACGTGGGCGAATCGCAGCATGAACTGGCTGCTGTCGAAGGTGTTTTCAGAGTCGACGTTGTCCGCATAGGTGAACATCACCTGATTGCGAACATCGAGCCAGTGACCGACTTCAAATCCCACCTGGGTATATTCCTGGCGTGAGTTATCGATTCTGGTGCCACCGATCTCCAGCTCACCGCCCTGGGCGTGATAAAGACGCAAAGCGCCATAGGTGGAGGGGGTGAAATCGTAGGACGCAAAGGCCTGGAGGCGGTAAAGCGGGTCCTGTGACTGGGTTTGTCCGTAGTAATCGTCGTTGTTGCCGTACAGCTGGGCTTCCAGAGAGCCTTCCAGCGTCCATTTGTCGCTGACACCGCGGGTGTAGTTGAGCAGGAAGGTGGCGCCCCAACGGTTGGCGCCGGCGGATACATCTGCTGCATGACCGTCGTAGTCACCGATGGGCACCGTCAGCAGTGACAACAAACCGCTGTACTCACGCTGCTCGGGGTTATTGAGCAGGAACAGGGTGCCGCCGATCTGGGCATCGCCCAGGCCGGAGTCACTCATGCTTTGGGTTGCGCCGGGAAGCTTCGCCTTGACGCGAGCTCCGGACAGGATGACCTGAGGTGTACACAGGGTGCCGCAGATGTCGGTAAACCAGATGTGACGATAGGCCACCGCCTGCACATTCAGTTCGGCATCCTTGAAGGTTCCCGTTTCGGAGTCGTACTGGCTGGCTTGGGTGTTGGGCAGGTACAGGACGCCAAGTTGAGTGCCTGATGGCGCACTGTAAAAATCCTTGGCGTTGGTATCGGCGGCCTGTACGCCCGTGCTCAAAGGCAGGGTTGCCGCCAGAGTGGCACCGATCAGGCTGTTTTTCAGCAAGTCTCGTTTTGTTTTCATTGTTGTTTTCCCGGGTTGTTATCAGGGCGAGTGGGGGCCTCAGATCAGCTCTGATAGTTAAAAAACAGGGTGGGGTGTTGCGGGTTGGGTTAGCGGTTTATATGGGTTTGCTGTTGGGCAGGTCGTGTAACAGGCGGCTAATGTCGGCTTTGCTGTTGATGCCCAGCTTCATATAGATGGAGCGCAGGTAGTAGCGAACGGTATTGGGGGAGATGCCGATTTCGCGGGCAATTTCCTTGTAGGTGCGGCCCTGGCCAAAGCGGACGGCGACATCCTGCTCCCGTGCTGACAGTTGTTCAATCGGGTATAGCGGGCGTGCTATCAACAGGAAGTTCTGGCCACGTGCCTGGCAATCAATGGCCAGTGCCTGGCCGTGATAGCCATCAAGGGTTGGCGCAAACGGGAGTTGAGGGCCGCGCCAGTCAGGCCACTCGGTCAGCAATAGGTCGACCAGTCCAGGCTCCGAACTTTGCAGTACTCCGTTTGCATCCGAGACGGCCAGCGACATGGGGTTTTCGGTTTTGGATTCCATGACTGCATGGACGTTTCGGATCTGGTTAATAGATGCCGCTGATAACAAGTGCGGCATCAGTGACTGCATCAAGGTCAGTTCCATCGCAGAAAAGGCCGGGTCATCACTGCCACGATAGAGGCTCAGGTGATTGATGAAGCCGGTAATGTCGTCGCGGGAAATGGTGCACATCAGTTCTGAAAATGCGTATTTATGTGCCAGCCACTTGAGGCCTTCCGAGATATCAGGCTGGTCCATGGTCAGCACGACAGGTTTGCCGGGTTCCTTGAATACCCGTTCTACCGTGTCATCCTGTTTGCGAATGCTTTTCCAGTCTTCAAAGTAGTCTGGCGGTAACCCCAGCAAAAAGAAGCTTTGCAGAAGCTCGGGCTCGTCAGAAGAGGGTGTGCCGCGTCCCCACCAGGCCGACTGGAAAGGGATGAGGGACTGGATACATTCCAGCATTGTTTGCAGAAAACGCTCCAGCGGTTCCTCGCGGGCCAGGCGGTAAATCTCCAGCAATGTATGGCTGAACTGACTCAACAACTCGGCATCGTCGATACGGGTGTGGGTTGGCATTGGGCTGGCCTCGATTATGTTTTTCTTCTGTGGGGGCGTGACCTTTATCTCAGACTAGCCGCTTTAATGCGTGGGCAATACCCTGCAAATGCACGGGGCTTGAGGAGAAGATTTCGGCAAGGGATACAAAAGGGTGCAATAAGCGAAGGCTGTTTGATCTCTCGACCTAAAACAGTGCGTTTCAAGGCCGAGAGAATAAGTCCAGAGTGTTCGGGGAAGGGGGTTAGAAGCGCTCAACCCGATAAGGGGTCATATCGATTTCGGGTCTTTCCCCATCCATCATCTGACTGATCAGCTTTCCGGTCACAGGGCCCAGCGTGAAGCCCTGATGGCCATGGCCGCAGGCCAACCAGAGCCCGGGGTGTTTGCGGGAGGGGCCAATGATGGGTTTCATATCCGGCAAGCAGGGGCGGCTGCCCATCCAGGGTTGGGCGTCGATACGCTCGCCCAGTGAGAAAAAGGTTCTTGCCTTGGCTTCGGCGTCATTCAGCTGTTCATAGCGTGGCGGAGCCTGGTGTCGGGTCAACTCGGCACCGGAGGTGAGCCGGATACCCGCCTGCATGGGCGCAAGCAGGTAGCCGTTCTCTGAATCGATGATCCAGTGTTTGAGCCCGGTCCCGTTTTGGCTTGCCCCTTCCGCTCCGGCGAAGTGCATGTGATAACCACGCTTGATGATCAAGGGAATGGAAATCCCCAGGTTGGTTAGCCAGTCCGCAGACCAGGGCCCCATGGCCATGACAACCTGTTCAGCCTCCAACGTTTCGCCTTGTACCAGTGCTCGCCAGCCCGAACCCTGCGGGTTGAGTGATTGCAGTTCAGCTTCTACCAACCGCCCGCCACTGCCCCGGAACGCTCGGGCATAGGCGGCAACCAGATCGCCCGGTGATACTGCGCCCCAGGGCTGGGTCCAGTGAATGGCACCTGGGGTGTTGATATGAATGCCGGGCTGTTCACGTGCCAGCGCATCGGCATCGAGCATTCGGGTTTCAATACCGAATTCGCGAGCGGCTTTCTCTGCCTGTTTAAGCTCGCGCTTAAAGGCACTGGCGGTACGAAATACATCGATGTATCCCGTTTCGCGGATCAGATGTTCGGCTCCAGCGGCCTGGATCATCTCAGCATGGGTGTCCAGCGACTGCTCCACCAGAGCAGCGTAACTGGGCACTACGCCGGAATAACGTCCAGGCGCTGAATGATGCCAGTATTGGAGCAGAGGGCCGGCTGTGTGCATAAGGCCGCCCAGTCGATAACGGATGTCTGTTTCCCGGTTGGGCAGCACGCGCAACAGTGTTTTCAGATCACGAGGAAAAGCGTAGGGATAGACGGCTTCACGCTGAATCAGGCCTGCATTGCCAAAAGATGTTTCGCGCCCCGGCTGGCGACGATCAACCAGCGTAACCTGATGACCTCTTTGCTGCAGATGCCAGGCTACAGAAACGCCGACCATGCCAGCGCCCAGAACCAGAATCTCACGTGCCATATATCAATCCACTCCTTGTTGGGCTTGTGCGTGTCTTGCTGTCCGGTGTTATCCAGACATTGGTGCTGCATTATTGAAGAAAGACGATGCTGGAAGACTGATACACGAAGCTGCTGGATCTGACAAATCAGACGGTCGTTTGGGTGGCCGATAGGACGCATGCAGATAAATTCGGGGCGAGAAAACGAAAGTTACGCACAGCGGCAAAAGCAGCGGGTGTGAATGGGAAATAGTGTGGCCTGAAAGAGCATGGTTTTGAGTAATAAGACCCGTGTAACCAAAAAGGGGAGCCTCTGGCAGGCTCCCCTTGGGTATTCGTGGTTGATGCGGTTTACAGAGCTTTGGCCAGTTCCAGCGCCTCGGCAAAGGCGATCTTGGCATCCATGCCGCGGGCTTCGCGAGCCGCTCCCACACGGTGGACGTTGATGCCAGCACCTTCCAGCTCTTCAGCCAGGTCGGCTCGCGGGCGCTGGCCGGCACAGACAATCACGGTATCCACATCGAGTACATGCTGTTCGTCACGGTGTTCAAGGCTGATGCGGTTGCTCTCGACCTGATTGAAGGTCACGCCACCCAGCATTTTAACGTTGCGCTTCTTCAGCACTTCACGGTGAATCCAGCCAGTGGTTTTGCTCAGCTCGGCGCCTACTTTGATATCACGGACTTCCAGCAGGTGGATTTCGCGATCAACGGATGGCATGGGCTGGGGAGCCACCAGGCCGCCGCGTACTTCAAAGTTCTGATCCACACCCCATTCGGCCATGAAGCCATCCTTACCCTGATGCACATGTTCATCAGATTCGGTGAGGAATTCCGCAACATCAAAGCCGATGGGGCCGGCACCGATAATGGCAACGCGTTTGCCAACCGGTTTGCCGTGCTCAAGAACGTCCAGGTAATCCAGGTACTGGGCATTTTCGATGCCCGGAATCGGCGGCGTCCAGGGGCGCACACCAGTGGCCACAACCACATCGTCAAAACCGGCTTCCAGCAGCTGGTCTTTATTAACAGTCTGCCCCAGACGGACTTCTACGCCAGCATTCTCGAAACGTTTCTCGTAGTAACGCAGGGTTTCGTAGAACTCTTCCTTGCCCGGGATGCGGGCGGCCAGTTCGAACTCGCCACCCAGCGTAGTGCGGGATTCAAACAGGGTGACCTGATGACCACGTTCCGCAGCTACTGCCGCGACCATCATGCCAGCGGGGCCTGCACCTACGACGGCAATACGGCGGCCGCTGCTTGCCGGCTCCACGCCCGGCTCAGATTCTCGGCAGGCAACCGGGTTGACTAGACAGGTGGTCAGCTTGCCTTCGAATACATGGTCCAGACAGCCCTGGTTACAGCCGATACAGGTGTTGATTTCATCACCACGTCCCTCGGCGGATTTATTCACAAAGTCCGGGTCGGCCAGGAAGGGGCGTGCCATGGAGATCATGTCGGCCTGACCGGAGGCAACAATCTGTTCACCCACTTCCGGCGTGTTGATGCGGTTACAGGTGATCACCGGTACCTTGAGTTCGGTGCGGATTTTGGCGGTGACGCCGGCAAAAGCGGCACGGGGTACGCTGGAGGCGATGGTCGGGACACGTGCCTCGTGCCAGCCGATACCAGTGTTGATGATGGTGACGCCGGCCTGCTCAATCGCCTTGGCCAGCGTCAGTACCTCATCCCAGGTGCTGCCATCTTCGACCAGGTCGAGCATCGACAGGCGGTAGATGATGATGAACTCTTCGCCCACACGCTCACGCACGCGGCGCACGATTTCGGTGGGGAAACGCATACGGTTTTCGTAGCTGCCGCCCCAGCGGTCGGTACGCTTGTTGGTACGCTGGACCAGGAACTGGTTAATCAGGTATCCCTCGGAGCCCATGACTTCAACGCCGTCGTAGCCGGCTTCTTTCGCCAGCGCTGCAGCGGTTACGTAATCTTCGATCTGCTGCTCGACTTCTGCATCGGTCAGCTCTTTCGGACAGAAGCGGGTGATGGGTGACTGGATAGCGGAAGGCGCGACTGACGCGGGTGTCATGGCGTAGCGACCGGCGTGCAGCAGCTGCATACAGATCTTGCCACCTGCAGCATGCACGGCCTCCGTGATGATGCGGTGGTGTGGCACTTCCTTGGCATCATCCATTTGCGCTGCGCCATGGAATACAACACCCGCAGCGTTGGGGGAAATACCACCGGTTACGATCAGGCCTACACCGCCGGCTGCACGGGCGGCATAGAAGCTGGCCAGCTTTTCAAAGCCCTGAGGAATCTCTTCAAGATTGGTATGCATGGACCCCATCAGGACGCGGTTTTTCAGCGTGGTAAATCCCAGGTCCAGGGGTGCCAAAAGATTCGGGTAGCGATGTGCGGTCATGGAAGAACCTCTCAGGGCAAAGTAAGCCGTTATTCGTTTATTGTTGGAATGATCTTTACAGTGTCAAGTTGAGTTCAAGTTATAGCATCAACTTGACGACGTCAAGTTATGTTCCGGTCACGATGTCAGCAGCATTCCGAGAGACCGGAATTGAGGACAAGAGAAAGGGGCTATATCAACAGGCAGGGAAACGGTCGGCTCAGGTGTTCAGGTTAAGCAGAACATCCTGGCGTAACTTGATACCGACCGACTTCACCTGTTGCAGCACACGAATCATCTGGCGTTCGCCGGCAGCCACACGGCGCACAAGCTGTGGCACGAGCGGTTCCGGGATCAGGGCGTGAAGTGGGTGCTCACGTCCTGCCGAGATGAAGTAGATCCAGTGCTCAGGGTATTGCTCAGCGGCTTCAAGCAGCAGGTTGATATGATCGGCGCGAATGCCCGGCGTATCGCAGGGCAGGATCAGAAACTGATCGCCCGGCAGCTCCGGAAGCAGCTGAGACAGAGCCACGAGGGCACCTGGAAAGTCCGGTTCGGGTTCGCTGAGCAGCGGCAGTCCGAACCGCTCGTATTGGTCGTGGTTACGATTGCAGTTCAGATAGAGCTGGTCACAGTGAGGCCGCAGGGCTTCGATGGAATATTGCACGCGCGGAAGCCCCTCATGGAGCATCAACCCCTTGTCGGCACCATCCACACGTTCGCCACGACCTCCCGAGAGGACCAGACCTGTAATCATGCACTCTTCTCCACGTGATGCACTTTGACCAGTTCCTTCAACTCCGGCACACAGGAGCCGCAGTTGGTTCCGCACTTGAGCTGCTCACCCAGCGCCTGAGCTGAATCCGCACCCTCGATAATGGCGCTAATGATGTCCGGCTCGCGTACCTGAAAACAGCTGCAGATTACAGCCCCTGTGGCTTGCTCGCCGGGGGCTTTTGCATCCAGCAGCTGGCGCCGGGTATCCAGATCGACTTCCACATCGAAGCAGGTATCCAGCCACGCCAAGTCAGGCAATTCAGCATTGGGTTCAACCAGTAATATCCAGTCTAGACGATTGTTTTGAATTCCGGCGGCACGAAAGCGCTGATGGGCTTGATCGTCCAGCCAAAGACTGGGGGCACCCAGGTGGGATTCACACCAGTCCCGCCAGTTCTCCACCGCTTCGGTGTCGGCCAGTCGATAGCTGGTGCAGTGGTTGAGGGGAACCCGTGTCCACCAGTGATCCTCAATGCTGCGCTCCTCACGGACCAGCAGTCGGGCTTCCCAGCACATGTGAAGAGGCTTAAGGGTTGCGCGTCCCTGCTTGGATTCGGGCTGGCCGGAAAAGGGGTCGACTTCGGGGGCGAACAGGCTGCCGCTGATACCGGTTTGAGTGAATTGGCGGGTCCAGTGCATGGGGATAAATACTTCGCCCGGGCGCTGCTGGTCGGTGATGCGGATACGGCCCCGGTAACGGCCCAGCTCATTTTGCAGTTCGGCCAGTTGCAGGTGTTCTACCTGGAACCGACGCGCATCGTCCGGGTGAATTTCAATAAAGGGCTCGGCGTGGTGCTGCAACAGGCGGGCGGCACGACCGGTTCGGGTCATGGTGTGCCACTGGTCGCGGATACGGCCGGAGTTGACGATCAGTGGGTACTCACTGCTGGGCTGTTGTTTGGGCGCCTGAGGTGTGACAGGTAACAGTCGTGCCCTGTTGTTTGGGGTGAAAAAGTGGCCGTCGGCAAACAGCCGAGGCGTACCTTCGGGGGCCTGCTCGTTTACGGGCCACTGGATCGGCTTGAGACTGTCATAGGCAAGGTCACTGAGTTCTGCCATGCCGCTGATATCGAAACCACGGGTACGGTTGTTCTCGAAGCCGGACAGGCGCGCATGTTCTCGGAATATCGCGGCGGGGGAGGCGTAATCAAAGGCCTCCCGGTAGCCCATTCGTTTGGCCAGCTCGCAAATGATCCACCAGTCGTGCTGTGCATCTCCAGGGGGAGGCACCAGGCCACGCTGGCGCGAAATACGGCGCTCGGAATTGGTAACGGTGCCGTTCTTCTCGCTCCAGCCGCTGGCGGGCAAGACGATATCGGCCAGTTCCAGCGTGTCGGTGTTCGCCATGCATTCGGATACGATGACCAGTTCGCACTTCTCCAGTGCGCGGCGAACGCGGTTGGCGTCGGGCAGGCTAACCAGCGGGTTGGTGGCCATGATCCAGACAGCCTTGATCTCGCCACGCTCGATAGCCTCGAACAGATCCACCGCCTTGTAGCCTTCACGGGTGGCCATATTCGGCGCCTGCCAGAACCGGCCGACGCGCTCAACAAATGCGGATTGGCTGAAATCCATGTGTGCAGCCAGCTGGTTGGCCAGTCCGCCCACCTCACGGCCTCCCATGGCGTTGGGTTGGCCGGTCAGCGAGAAGGGGCCCATGCCGGGGCGCCCCAGTCGGCCAGTGGCCAGGTGGCAGTTGATGATGCTGTTGACCTTATCGGTGCCGCTGCTGGACTGGTTGATGCCCTGTGAGAAGAAAGTAAGTGTTCGCTCAGTGGTGCAGAACCAGTCCACCAGCTGCTCCAGGTCGGCCAGAGGCACATCCGCCTTGCGTGCAACCTCAGCCAGGTCGCCAGCGCTCGTCTGGGCGGCACTCAAGGCAGCATCAAAGCCTTCCGTATGGGCATCGATGTATTCAGCATCCAGGGCATTGCGCTCTGCCAGTGCGGCCAGAATGGCGTTAAAGATCAGTGCATCAGTGCCGGGCTTCAATGCCAGATGCAGATCAGCCAGATCGGCCGTGGCTGTTCGGCGAGGGTCGATCAACACGACCTTGATATCAGGATTGGCGTTTTTGGCGGCGACCATACGCTGATACAGGATGGGGTGGTTCCAGGCGGCGTTGGAACCGACCAGCACCATCAGCTCGGCATGGTCGATGTCCCCATAGCTGCAGGGCTGGAGATCGCCACCGAAGGCGCGCTTGTAGCCCACGACGGTGGACGACATGCACAGCCGTGAATTGGTATCCACGTGTGCCGAGCCGATAAAGCCCTTCATCAGCTTGTTGGCGACATAATAGTCTTCGGTTAATAACTGGCCGGACAGGTACATGGCTACCGACTCGGGGCCGTGCGCCGCGATGATCCCTTCCAGACGTGTGGCCAGGGTGTCCAGCGTCGTATTCCAGCTGTGCTCACGCCCATCCACCCGCGGCTTGAGCAGCCGGCCTTCCATCGCGGTGGTTTCATGAAGCGCGCTGCCTTTTACGCATAGCCTGCCCTGATTGGCTGGATGATCTTCATCGCCGCTGACCGCGATGATGCGCTGGCCATCATGAGTGGTGTTTACGCCGCAACCGACGCCACAGTAGGGGCAGGTGGTCTGGTTCTTCAGGGTCGCCATGGAGCACTCCAGTTCAAACGCACAAACAAAAACGCCCGGTCTCCCCATCCTTGTATAAAGAGGGAGTACCGGGCGTCGTTGCCGATGTTGTTTTTTGTCATTGGTATTTGTACTGCAAAAGCGGTGCCAGCAGCAGGGGGTGTGTTTACAGGACTAAGTCATTGGTTTGCACCAGCGAGCCAGAAGCGTAAAGAGAAAGTGTGCTCGATTTTGGGGCGCTCTGCCTTTTTGCAGTGCGGTATCTACCGGCCTGGGCAGGAGCCGAAAAGGGAAAAGCGGCAAAACATGCTGATTTTTCAGGTTTTTCAGATGTTGGCACGTCACCTGCTTTATCACTGGCAAATCGGTACTGCTCAGGCGGTGCCATCACATATCAGTTTTTACACTGACGGCAAGGGCGCCGTTCCATCAACGGAGATTTGATCTCCGCACGATGGGGCGGCGCCCTTTTTGCATTTGGCTTTTTGTATTTGGAGAGCGAGACCATGCTGAAACAACCGGGATCATTCAAGCGACTGCTGCTGGCGGCATCCATCGCCGTCACCACACTGACTGCCCAGACAGCTGTACAGGCTGAAGTGGGCTATCCGGAAAAGGAGGAGCTGAAATTCGGCTTCATCAAGCTCACCGACATGGCGCCGCTGGCGATCGCCTACGAGAAACAGTACTTCGAGGATGAAGGCCTGTACGTACAGCTGGAAGCCCAGGCCAACTGGAAAGTGCTTCTGGACCGAGTGATTGACGGCCAGTTGGACGGTGCACACATGCTGGCCGGCCAGCCCTTGGGTGCCACTATCGGCTACGGTACTGAAGCACACATCGTCACCGCGTTCAGCATGGACTTGAACGGTAACGGCATCACCGTTTCCAACGATATCTGGGAGCAGATGAAGGAACACATTCCTGTCGGTGAAGACGGCAAGCCGGTACACCCGATCAAGGCCGACTATCTCAAGCCGGTGGTGGACAAGTACCGTGCCGAAGGCAAACCGTTCAACATGGGCATGGTGTTCCCGGTTTCCACCCACAACTATGAACTGCGCTACTGGCTTGCTGCCGGTGGCATCCATCCGGGCTATTACGCGCCGCACAAGGGCGATACCAGCGGTCAGCAGCAGGCCGATGCGCTGCTGTCGGTAACCCCGCCGCCGCAGATGCCGGCCACACTGGAAGCGGGCACCATCTATGGCTACTGCGTGGGTGAACCCTGGAACCAGCAGGCAGTGTTCAAGGGCATCGGCGTGCCGGTAATCACCGACTACGAGATCTGGAAGGACAACCCGGAAAAGGTGTTCGGTGTGTCCAAAGCCTGGGCGGATCAGTACCCCAACACGCATATTCGTGTGGTCAAGGCGATGATCCGTGCCGCCAAATGGCTGGATGAAAACAATAACGCCAACCGTCCGGAAGCGGTGGATATCCTGTCGCGTCCTGAATATGTGGGGGCCGATGCCGAGGTTATCGCCAACTCCATGACCGGTACCTTTGAGTACGAGAAGGGCGACAAGCGCGAAGTGCCTGACTTCAACGTCTTCTTCCGTCATCACGCCACTTACCCCTACTACTCCGACGCCATCTGGTACCTAACCCAGATGCGCCGCTGGGGCCAGATTTCCGAGCAGAAGCCTGACAGCTGGTACATGGATGTGGCCAAGAAAGTATACCGCCCGGATGTGTACCGTATTGCCGCCGAGGAGTTGATTGCAGAAGGCAAGATGGCTGCCAGCGACTTCCCGGACTTTGCCAGCGAAGACGGCTTCAAGGCACCGCAGACCCAGTTTATCGACGGTGTGACCTATGACGGTACCAAGCCGAACGAGTATCTGCAGAAGTTCGACATCGGCCTGAAAGGCGCTGACCAAATCTGATGGCTGCGGGCTCCGGCGCTGGCCGGAGCCCCGCCGAAGGAGAGCACACCATGAGCAGCATTCGTATGACACTATCAGGCATGTCCGGCATCGCCGGAGTTAAAGCCAACGACACCTTCGCCAGCTGGTTGAAACGCACCACCCAGACCCTCGGCCTGCCATTGATCGGCCTGCTGGTCTTCCTGTTTATCTGGCAGGTGGGCGCCAAGCAGATCGACACCTCGCTGGGCCAGTTCCCGGGGCCGACCCAGGTCTACGAACAGGCGGGAGCACTGGTTTCTGAGCACAATCGCGAGCGTGATCGTGAAGCCGCTTTCTACGAACGACAGGAAAAGCGTAACGCCGACCGTGTCGCCAAAGACCCGGACTACGTACCTAAAATCCGTGATTACACCGGTAAACCGACCTTCTTTGATCAGATCGGCACCAGCCTGGTGACGGTGTTGGCCGGCTTTGCCATCGCAGCGTTGATCGCCATTCCGCTGGGCATTTGCATCGGTCTGAATTCAGCCCTGTATAGCGCATTGAACCCGATCATCCAGCTATTCAAACCGGTGTCGCCGCTGGCCTGGCTGCCGCTGGTGACCATGGTGGTCAGTGCCGCCTATGTCAGTGATGACCCACTGTTCGCCAAGTCATTTCTGACCTCGCTGTTTACCGTATCCCTGTGCTGCCTCTGGCCGACGCTGATCAACACCGCCGTGGGTGTGTCCGCCATCAGCCCGGACCTGCAGAACGTGAGCAAAGTGCTGCGCCTTAACTGGCTTACTCACGTGGTACGCATCGTACTGCCATCGTCGGTGCCGATGATCTTCACCGGCCTGCGCCTGTCACTGGGCATCGCCTGGATGGTACTGATCGCCGCCGAGATGCTGGCGCAGAACCCGGGGCTGGGCAAGTTCGTCTGGGACGAGTTCCAGAACGGCAGCTCCGACTCCCTTGGCCGCATCATGGTCGCCGTACTGGTGATCGGCCTGATCGGCTTCCTGCTGGACCGCATCATGCTGCTGATTCAGCGTGCCGTTTCCTGGGATAAAAACGCAATTACTCGTTGAAAAGCTATCTGCGTTGCTAGCGCGGCGTCAAAAATCGGCTCAAATCGGTCATTTATAGACCATAAACTCCCTCATCTCGCCGATTGTTTCCTTGCGCTAGCGGCCTCGATAACGCTTTTCAAAAGCCTGAAGAGGTATGACTACCATGGCTGCACATCTTGAATTAACAGACGTTTCCATCGAGTTTCCGACACCGAAAGGGGCCTTCAAGGCGCTGGACGGGGTTAACCTGAAGATCCAGCGGGGCGAGTTCGTCTCCCTGATCGGCCACTCCGGCTGCGGCAAGTCCACCGTACTGAACATCGTCGCGGGCCTGCATCAGGCCACCACCGGTGGTGTGGTACTGGACGGTCGTGAAGTGAACGAACCCGGCCCTGAGCGTGCCGTGGTGTTCCAGAACCACTCGCTGCTGCCCTGGCTGACCGCCTACGAGAACGTGGAACTGGCCGTGCGCCAGGTGTTCAAGGGCAAAAAGAGCAAAGCGGAAATGAAGGAGTGGATAGAGCACAACCTGGAACTGGTGCACATGACCCACGCCATACACAAGCGCCCGGATGAAATCTCCGGTGGCATGAAGCAGCGTGTGGGTATCGCCCGAGCGCTGGCGATGGAGCCCACCGTGCTGCTGATGGATGAGCCCTTTGGTGCGCTGGATGCACTGACCCGCGCCCACCTGCAGGACTCACTGATGGAGATCCAGAACGAGCTCAACAACACCGTGATCATGATCACCCACGACGTGGATGAGGCGGTACTGCTGTCCGACCGCATCGTGATGATGACCAACGGCCCGGCTGCAACGGTGGGCGAGATCCTCAAGGTAGATCTGGCACGTCCGCGTGACCGGATCGCCCTGGCCGATGATGCCGAGTACAACCACTACCGCCATCAGGTGCTGCGCTTCCTGTACGAGAAGCAGCGCAAGGTGGAACCGTTGGAGAGTCGACGCCCCAAGGGCTCGGCTGCCAGTGAGTCCAAATCCCGCAAACAGGCCTGAGCCGAGTAGCCGGAGGCTAGCAAATGCATGCAGAACTGGTAATCGTCGGCAACGGCATGGCAGCGGCGCGGCTGGTGCAGGAGCTGAAGCAGGGTGGCGGTTTCGAGGGCCGTATCCTGATGATTGGCCGTGAGCCCCGGCCTGCCTATAACCGGGTACTGCTGTCGCCTCTGCTGGCCGGCGAAATCGAAGACCAGGCGCTGGAATTGCACAGCACCGACTGGTACGAGGAGCAGGGCATAGAACTGCTGTGTGATGACCCGGTCATGGCACTGGAACCCGAACGTCATCGTCTCTATACCGGCAGCGGCAAATGCATCTACTACGACCAGCTGGTACTGGCCACCGGTTCCAACTCCAGTCTGCCGCCGTTGCCGGGTATCGACCTGAACGGCGTAATGGGATTTCGTACCTGGCAGGATGTGGAGGTCATGCGTGAAGCCGCGGCTAAAGGTGGCAACGCCGTGGTAATCGGCGGCGGCCTGCTTGGGCTGGAAGCGGCCGAAGGCCTGCGCAAACTGGGCATGTGCACTCGCGTGCTCCAGCGCAGCGATTACCTGCTCAACCGCCAGCTCGACCGCCATGCAGCGGGTATGCTGCAGCAAACTCTGGAAGGACGTGGGCTGGAAATCATTACCAACGCCGGTGTCGAGTGCTTGCAGGGCAACGAAGCCGGGCAGGTTACGCAAGTTATTCTGAAGGATGGCACCGCTTTGCCTGCTGATTTAGCGGTGGTTGCAGCCGGTGTCACCCCCGAAACCTCTCTGGCCCGAGCTGCCGAGCTCGACTGCGACCGTGCCATCAGGGTAGATGCCGAACTGCGCACCAGCGCTGTGGATATCTTCGCCATCGGTGAATGCTGCCAGTTCGAAGACAACACCTACGGTCTGGTCGCACCTATATGGCGGCAGGCCAGGGTACTTGCGCAAGTGCTGAGCGGGGAAAGCGATCTGTATGTCGAACAGCCGGTGGCGACCCAGCTCAAGGTTAGCGGGATCTCGTTGTTCTCCTGTGGGGAGATCGATGCACCGAACGCGAGCGTGGTGGAGTACCACGACCCGGAAGTGGGGGACTATCGCAAGCTGTGGCTAAGGGACGAAAAGCTGGTAGGGGCTGTGTTGTATGGCGATACCCGCCAGGGCAACGGCTACTTTGAGCAGCTGCTGGCAGAGAGAGCAGAAGCATAGGCCTCTGCTCAGCTTACCTGTTCAAGGATCTGAATTGCTTTCTTGGGGTCGGCCTCGATCAGGGCCAGAAGCTTCTTGGTAGGGCCTGCAGGGTTGCGACGTTTGGTTTCCCAGCTTTTCACTGACTCCAGGCTGGCGCCAATAATCTCGGCAAACTCCTGACGGTTCTTGCCAGACGCCTCACGGATTTTCCTGACATCCAGTGTATCGAAGTGGTGAACGGCAGAGCCCGCTGGAGTCTGGTCTCCATTCTCAATGGCAACCATCTCTTCGGTACTGGCCAAAAGGTCGGCAAACAGTTCGTCTTTCATGGTTATCTCCGCTACTTCAGCTTGTCAGTCAAAGCCTTGAGTTGTGCTTTCTGAGCACTGGTAAGGTTATCTCGCTCGCTCTTCGGATAAATCAGCGCCAGGTACAATCGACCGGTCGAGGGCACAAGACTGTAGTAGATGACCCTGACACCACCGCTTTTCCCCTTGCCCGGCAATGCCCAGCGCAGTTTTCTGAAGCCACCTGTGCCTTCAATCCTACTACCCGCTTCCGGGTTCACAATCAGTGCTTCCTGCATCTGCCGAAAACTCTCATCAGTGAGCAGTTCCTTGCGATGCTTGCTGAAACCAGCCAGTTCTATGAATGTAATCATCATACGTCCGTGTACTGAGTACATGATAGATATACAGTGTACCTGTTTCAATCAGTAAAAAAATACTGTCTTGGGAGCTTGTGTTGATAAAGGCAGAACTATGAACCAGTTCGGCTGATGTCTTTGTTTTCAGTGAATGCTGTCAGTTCGAGGGCAACACCTGCGGTCTGAGCACGCTGGCCTGGCGTCAGGCCAAGGTGTTGCGAGGAAAAAACTATCGAATGCCGAACTGCCTGTGACCACCCAGCTCAAGGTCAGCGGGATCTCGTTGTTTTCCCCTGGTGAAATCGATGCACAGGACGCCTGCGTGGTGGAGTAGCACGATTCGGAGGTGGAGGACTACTGCAGCTGTGGTTAAGGGATGAAGAGCTGGTGGGAGCCGTGTTGTATGGGGATACCCGCCAGAACAACGCCTACTTTGAGGCGTTGCCCTGATGGAATATATTAATTAAAAATATTTTACAGTAAAGAAAGTGTTTTTATTTATAGATTATCAATTATTTTTTGTGATTTTGTTTTCTTTGTGCGCCAGTTTGTAATTTGCCTTCGTGTTAGATCTTTGTACTTTATAATGTCTCGATGATTTTTCTCATCATATCCATTACTTCTTGAGTTAGATTTTTCTGCTTTTTCAAGAAGATCAAACGCTTCCTCTAATATTTCTAATTTCTTGTTTATATTAGTTTCTTCTCTACTTTTGTAGAACCTGGCTATAGCTTTCCTTAGTAAGCAAAATGATAGGGGCCTTCCCTTGCTTTTGGCCATTTCAATGAGAGTATCACCCTCATTTAATTCACCTAAGCGATAGTGAACAAGAGCTAATCCTACAATAGCATCACAATTGTTATCATCAAGCTCTATGGCTTTTTTAGATATCTCTTTTGCGTAATTAAAATCTCTTTTTCTATTTAAAAGAAGCCATGAGAACCTATCATGCAGTGATGAGTTTACTGGATCATCCTCGACTGCTAATTCGTACATTTCAATTGCTTCGTCAATCTCACCCTTATCAGCATGCACTTTTGCTGCTTTTGCATATTCACTTCTAAATGCCTCTGCAACTCTGTCTGTTCTGTATTCTCTTTCTATTCGCTCGCGTTCGGTGGCATACAAATCTACTGAGTGTGCGATATTTCTCAATCTGTTTTTACAAAGATCATCGAGTTTACTGAATTGCTGAAGGAAAAATCTACCTGCTAGATCAACCAGTTCAATGAAGTAACTTCTACCGTAATCTGTTAGAACTGAAAAATGAGTTTCTTCAAGAGCCGATTGAAACTCTGTATGCTGTATTCCGATTTCTTGGCATGCTCGACTTATGGTCGATTGATCCAATGGGCTTGATAAGTTTACTAGAACTAAGAAAACCTCTTTTTGAAATTGGTTCATCCTAGCCCAAGCATCATCATACAAAAAATCTAATAAATCTTCATTCGATTTTTTAAATACGTTTTCAATTGCTGAATCTATACCCAAATTTGATCGGCTAATATATTTAACCAAGGCTTCGAGTAGAATCGGCTTGTTCATTAGCTTTTTTGAAACTTTTCTTAGCGTAGCCTCACCTGCTTGCTGAATAGGAACGGCTCCATAATCGTTGGCAAGTCGCTGCATAAGGCTTACACCTTCTGCTTCGGTCAGACCTTCGATTAAGATAGGAGTTGCTTCTATGAACTCCCGTCTTCTAGAAGTAATAATGATTCTACCTATAGACTTCCCGACAGTCTTAAAAAAAGCACCTAGATCTTTAACCTCTTGCTGGCTGGTTGCTAGTGTTTCAGTATTATCAATAACTAATAATATATCATTTCGATTTAACTTATTTTCTCGTAGTACACCAATTGATTTGTCGATTAACTGTCTTCCTGAAATACTATACCAATCTTTTGATAAAACAGGATCAAAGCATCTCATTAGTTCTCTTATGCACTCATCGACAGCCGGTGTAATGCTAGTAAAATGCTTTAACCCCTCTTCGGTCCATCTAGTAATTTTAGCTGTATGGTAGCTAATAACTGTTGGTAGAGGCTCATTAAAATCATATTGACTTTCTAAAAATTGATTTAGCATTTCCAAAACGAGTGTTGTTTTCCCATAACCTCCATCGCCATACACTAAACAATACCTAGAGTCTTCATCATCAAACCATTCGACCAATTTACTTATTTCATCTTTTCGACCCTCGAAAGTATCAGTCTGTCTCACAGGGATGTTATGAAAGAAAGAATAATCTTTATTGTTGGAAACTATTTCTGATAGTTCATAACCGCCATGCTCTTTTATGCTTTGGTTGTTGAATATGTTTTCTTCGGGTAGTGTTGTAGTGAAATCATTTGACTTCGTCCAAGAAAGTGTCTGGCCACTTATTCTCCAGATTCCTTTTCTGGCTGATACTTGGTTAATTACGATAGGTTGATTTTCGTATATTAAAGGGGTTTTTATACTTAACCTGTTCAGTGACTTTGGTAGGTATAGCTCTCCATTATCATGAATTTTTGGAATTACATCTGAAAAAACTGTCAGGCAATCTCTTATAATTGATTCTGTTTTTGAGGACCATAGCTCTGATGTTTCTGAGTCAATAACACCATGACCTTGTTTTTTGTTCCTAAACTGTACCCATTCTATTAACCTTTTAGAAATAGGGTATTCAACATCTTTTGTCTTTTCGAACCAACCCGGTAAAAAATCTTTATAAGCATATCCTCTTATTAGTGGAGTAAGAGTTTCTATAGCTTCTACAGGAAGCCCATCTGATGGCTTTGTGAATCTGTTTGTTAAGTCGAATAAACTTACTTCGTCGCTTGGTGTTTGATCTTTTGTGATCTCAAATATTGAAACGGATACAGTTTGCAATAATGATCGTAATAATGAAGTGAGATATGTAAGTTTCTCAGTGTGATTTTCTTTTTCTATAGCACTAATTAAGGCTTCTTGATAGAGAGTTTTCATGATAACGATAATTCTATGCCTGGTGGGGGATCATTTAGAAATAGTCTGGAAGCCTTTTATTTAGCGTTCATACCTTCCTCTGGGCTTCCCTTGAACAACGGTGAAAATCCTGCACGAACGTGCTCACCTATACCCGATGATAGCCATTTGAGACAGTTTTGCCACCGTGCTTTTGGCGAAGGCTGTAACAAAGCCAGAAAATCACACCTGAGGTGCTTTCAGGACGATCCCACTTTCTTCTGCCACTGCTTAGGCGACAACCCCGTCCATTGCTTGAACTTGGTGCTGAATACTGAGGCATCCGCGTAGCCGAGGTTCAGGGCCAGGTCGGTCACACTCATGCTTTTCCTTCTAAGGTGATCTTCCGCCAGCGTCTGGCGGATCTCGCGCATGATCTGTGAATAGCTGACGTCCTGTTCCTTGAGTTTGAGTTGCAGCATGCGGGGATGAAGGTCCAGAGATGAGGCGACCAGTTCCAGGCTGCAGTCGCCGCTGGCGAGCAGGGCGCTGGCGACCTGGCGTACCTGTTCTTCTAGGCTGGTAGGGAACTGGTCACGCAGAAATTCGACGTGGCGTTTGATCGAGCTGGAAATGGCCGAGGCGTACTGTCGGTTTTGCTGGGTCAGCAGCCGGGTGCTCAGGGTGATCCCGCAGAAGTGCTGATCGAAATGGACCTGCCTGTAGTCGCTTTGACGATAATCCTTTTGATAGGGTGCCGGGGCCGAAATCGAGATATCAAAATTATAGCGGGACAGTCCCGTAATCTCGGCGACAAAGTTGCACAGGTGCCCAAGGCTGAGCAGCTTTATTTGTGTAATGCCCAGAGGTGTGGAGATATCAAAATCCATCAACACCTGAGTGTTATCCCCAACCGGAATCTGCCTTACATGCACGCCGGAAGCCTGAAGGTAGAGAGCACTGCTGACCTTATTCAGTGCTTCGCCAATGGTTTCTGCCTGGGCGGCAAACAGAGGCAGGGGGCCGATAGCCTCCAGTGGCTGGTGCTGTGTCAGTAACAGGCCGAACAGTGGTTGCTGGCACTCCAGTGCGGTGCGTTCAAGCAGTTCCGCCAGCTTGCTGTAGGAGACGAAAAGATCCGCGCCGTTGAACTGCGCTGGCACAAAACCTTCGGATTTCATCAATGCAACGGGGTTATAGCCCAGCTCGGTGACCAGCCGCTGATAGCCGGTGATGCTGTAGCTTTTGGCCAGATACATGGCATTCCTGATCTTTTTGTTTTCGTGATTTGTAAAGTCTAATTCGTAAAAGATCAAGAAATGGGTCGTTGGTTGGTCGTAGAGTGATCAGACACAGCAAGTCACTCACCATAACAATAAAGAGGTTTTCACCATGACTCTGCCTGCTCCGATCAATGAACAACACCGTCTGCTTTGCGTCCACACCGATGATATCGATCCGGTTGATGTGGGTGCTGTTCTGCCCGGGCTGAAGGTTTGGCCCCTGTTTCTCGATTCTGAAAATGGCTACTGGATTCTGCGCGTGCAATTTGCCCCCGGTACGCGTTTGCCGATGCATTTCCATACCGGGACTGTCCATTTCTACCAGCTCAGCGGTGTCTGGAACTATGCGGAATACCCTGAAGATGTGCTGAAAGCGAACAGCTACCTGTATGAGCCGGGCGGTTCTATCCACACCTTTATGGTGCCTGAGGATGCGACTGAACCTTCTGACGGGTTCATGGTGGTTCAGGGCTCGAACGTGAACTTCACCGAGGAAGGCGAGTTCGTCAATGTGATGGATGCGGGCTGGATTGAGCATGTGATCCTCGAATGCTGCAAGGCACAGGGGCGTCCGATACCGCGTTACATCAAACCCATGGCCAAGGCAGGTTTCAGCGATGCCGAATAACCTGCAAGGCAAAGTTGCCATCATCACCGGTGCTGCCAATGGCATCGGTGCCGAAATAGCGCGGGACTTTGAGCACCGAGGCGCCAAGGTCTTTCTGACCGATATTGCTGACGAAGCGGGAGAAGCAACGGCCAAAGAGATTGGCAGCAATGCGGCCTTTATGCATCACAATGTGAGCGACGAGGCCGGCTGGCCTGCTGTCTTCGAGCAGTGTGAAGCGATCTTCGGCAAGGCCGATATCCTGATTAACAACGCCGGTATCGAAGTCACTGCCTTCATCACCGAGTGTGAACTGGAAGACTTCCGCAAGCTCATGGACGTGAACGTGGGCGGGGTTTTCCTCGGTCTCAAACACGGCATGAAGCAAATGAGTGTGGCCAACGGCGGCAAGGGCGGGGCGATTCTTAACCTGTCTTCCATGGCGCACCTGATCGCTAGTGTTGGCTTTGGCCCCTATGGGGCAACAAAATCAGCCGTCGATAAGCTGACTAAAGTGGCCGCTGTAGAGGCTGGCGCTTTGGGCGCTGGGGTGCGTGTGAACTGTCTCTATCCGGGCATTATCGATACCGGTATGCAGGACAAGCTGGGGCAGGACCTGCTCACCATGGGCGTGTTCCCGGATGCACAGGCGCTGCAGGAATATGTGATTGCGCGCACGCCTCTCAAGCGTACGGGTACTCCGGCCGATGTGGCCAAGGCTGCGGCCTATCTGTGTTCTGACGAAGCGGAGTTCATTACCGGTGTTGGTATGAGCGTTGATGGCGGCATGGCTCTGGGATAGGAGGGTATATTCCATGACACAGAAAGTAGCGTTGATTACGGGTGGTGCATCGGGCATTGGCTTGGCAGCGGCAGAAGCCTTGGCGAAGGCGGGGCTTCATGTGGTGCTGGCGGATGTTCAGACCGATGCCGCTCAGGCGGCGGTGGATAAACTGCACTCTCAGCAGTTGTCTGCCTCCGCGGTTGAGCTGGATGTCACTTGTGAAGAAAACTGGAAAGCAGCCATCGAAACGGTTGAGCGCGATCAGGGCCGACTGGATGTGTTGGTCAATAACGCGGGAATCGGCGAAGGCGGTACGCTGGAGTCAACCTCGCTGAACCGTTTCAACCGGGTGATGGCGGTCAATGTGAACGGCGTCTTCCTGGGGTGCAAGTACGGCATTCCATTAATGGAGCGCAGCGGTGGCGGTTCGGTTATCAACGTCAGCTCCATTTTTGGCATCGTGTCCGATCAGCTAATGGTGGCTTATTCGGCTTCCAAAGGTGCTGTGCGAACGATGACCAAGTCGATAGCCCTGGACTGCGCCACCCGAAACAATGGGGTGCGGGTTAACTCTTTGCATCCGGGGTTCATCGAAACGCCGATGGTGGTGGGGGCGGCTGCTGCAGCTCCTGCTGAGATTATCGAACCCTACACAGCTAGAACCCTCGGACAAGTTCCGGTGGGCCGCTTCGGCCAGCCGGATGAGTTGGGGGATGTAATTGCCTTCCCGGCGTCGGATGCCTCGCGCTTCATGACCGGGTCCGAAGTGACCGTGGATGGTGGTTTTACGGCGCGTTAACAGCAGGGAACTGTGTGGCCAGAAGGAGGCTGGGAAGCTGTTCTTTCTGGTCTCAGCCTTGATCTTCCACCGTTTCCACCAGCCCCAGTGCAATGGCTATCTGGACCAGTTCGGCTAAAGAATCGACCTTCATCTTGGCCATCATATGGGCACGGTGGCCTTCCACTGTTTTGCGGTTGATGCCCAGTTCGTCAGCGGCTTCCTGGTTGGACAGCCCTTTGACGATCAACCCCATCACCTGCTTTTCCCGTCGCGTCAGGCTGTCATAGCGCTCTTGCATGCGGGACTGGGCACTCTGGCGGGCCATACGGATGCGGTCTTTTTCCAGCGCATTGTGCACGTGGTCGATCAGTATCTGGTCGTCGAACGGTTTTTCGATGAAGGTGAGAGCGCCCTGAGTCAGGGCTGTGACGGCCATGTCGACGTTGCCATGCGCCGAGATCATGATGATCGGCAGGTCTATCGCCAAATCGGCAAATTTCTTCTGAGCATTGATGCCGCTGAGGCCCGGCATGCGGACATCCATTACGATGCAGCCGCTGGTGTTGCCCGGGTTGTGCTCGATGAACTCCAGCGCATTCTCGAAGGTGTCTACGCTCAGCCCAACAGACTCCAGCAGCCATTTCAGGGAGTCACGGACATCGGCGTCATCGTCGATGACGAATACCTTTTGAGCGTCTTGTTCAGAGGTCATGCGTACTCAGTTAACTGTGTTCACGGTGAATGAGAAGCGGCTGCCGGATTGTGGCAGGTTTTCCGCCCATAACTCGCCGCCCAGATTCTCCACCAAAGAGCGACTGATGGCCAGTCCCATGCCAAGCCCCGTGCGCTTGGTTGAATAGAAGCGCTCGAAGATCTGCGGCAAATCCTGCTCGGGAATGCCGGGTCCTTCATCGTCCACTGTGATCAGCAGCTGATCGCCTTCGGGGCGGACGCCGACGCTGACGGTCTTGAGTTCATGTTCGGCCTCGGTGTCGCTGGCTTCAAGCGCGTTGACCAGCAGGTTCAGCAGCACCTGTTCCAGCTGGATCTGGTCGCCGCGCACGGCGGGCAGGTTATCGTCCAGCTGGCAGAGGATGCGGACGTTGTGACGCTCGGCGGTGGACTCGCAGAACTCGCAGATGCCATTAACCAGGCGCGCAATATCCAGCTCGGTAACCTGGGGTTCCTGTTTGCGGGTGAAATCCATCATCCGGTGAACAATTTCGCCGGCGCGCAGGGCAGTGCTGATGCTGCGGGTGATGGGCGTTTCGATATCCTGCCAGCGCAGCGATTCTGCGCTGGCGAAGCGGCGCTCGATACCGCGCAGGAAGCTGACCATCGCCAGCAGCGGCTGGTTGAGTTCGTGGGCCAGGCTGGAGGCCAGTTCACCCATGGTGATCAGGCGGCTGGCGTGGTCGATCTCAGCCTGATAATGCTTCATCTGTGCTTCGGCGGCTTTCTTTTCGCTCAGATCACGGGCCACCAGTGACAGGTATTCAATATCGCCGTGCAATGAGCGGTGCACCAGCAGTTCGAGCATCACCGGAATAGGGTTGCCCTCGCGGCTCTGCAGGTTCAGCTCGCTACGCCAGCTGCCCTGTTCCTTGGCGGTGGGCAGGCCATCGGCCAGCAGGGTCTTGAAGCCTTTTTGTGCCATTAGCTCCTGTAAAGACAGCCGGGTGTAGTCGGTATGTTCCAGCGCAAGACAGCGTCGAGCTGCCTCGTTGAGGTGTGTGATCTGCAGGTCCAGGTCGGAAAAGATCACCAGATCCTGAGTGCTCTCCAGCACCCGTGCCAGTCGTCTGTTGGCCTTGTCGGCCTTGATACGGTGTGAGGCATCACGCGACACCACGAGGATCTCCTTGATCTCGTGGGTCTCGGGATCGCGCAGGGTGCGACTGGTACTTTCCAGCCAGGTGTAGTGACCGTCCTTGCAGCGGAACCGGTAGGTATGGGTGTACAGACCACGGTCGTAGGTGACGCTGGGCGCACGGTCCTGAAAGTCCTCCACGTCGTCCGGGTGGTAAAGGTCGTAGGCGGACATGCCGACAATCTCTTCCACTGTAAAGCCCAGCAGGTGCGTTACGGCGGGGGAGGCATAGATGAAGCGCCAGTCGCCGGGCGTATGGCGTGAAATCATGTCGGTGGACTGTTCGGCCATTTCGGCAAGCAGTCGGTTGCGCTCGGCGTCGTCGCTCAGGGCGGAGCGGCCCTGTTCAGGCGTTAAGGGTTTCATCTGCATTCCCTGCTCTGGGTGTGCTGGGCAGGATACAACACAGGCAAGCGGCATGGGGAGAGGGTCTGGCCCCGGCGGACGAGTGCCGGGGCAGTGGGCATCATCAATCAGCGCAGAAACTCCATGCTGAACGCCTTGAATTGGGTTACGTCGGAGCGGCGCATCCACTCAAAGCCGACCATTTCCCGTGTGATCAACTTAACCCCTTCCTTCTCCATGCGACGCAGGGCAATCTCGGTATCGAACGGGTTGCGCGCAGAGATGGAATCGGCGACCACGAACACCTCGTAGCCTTCTTCGAGCAGGCGCAGGGCAGACTGCATCACGCAGGCCTGGGATTCCATGCCGCAGAGGATCGCCTGCTTGCGGTCCAAATCACGGAAGGCGCTGCCGAATTCAGGGTCATCGATGCAGGCAAAATGGGCTTTACCGAAGAGCTGCTCGGCACCAACGAGTTCACGCAGGCTCTCTTCGGTGTGGCCCAGCCCCTGAGGGTATTGTTCAGAGCCAATCACCGGCACTTCCATCAGCTGGGCCAGCCGGGTCAACCACTTGCAGTTGTCCACGAGCCGTTGCTGTTCGTGTACGCCAGGCAGCAGCTTGGCCTGCACATCGATCACGATCAGTACGGACTTATTCTTATCCAACAGCATTCTCAATCACTCCTTGCGCTTGTTTGGGATCAGGCCGGGCGGCGGTCAACCATGTTGGTGGCCATGCCTTCGGCGACAACCTTATCGCCCACACGGCAGATGGTTTCGAGCTTCACGCGACGGCGTTCTTCGTTGATTTCCACCACTGTAGCCGTGGCGACCACTGTATCACCGATATGTACCGGGGCCTTGAACTTGAGCTGTTGGTCCACGTAGATGGCGCCCGGCCCGGGCAGGCGTGTGCCCAGTACGGCAGAGATCAGGGCGGCGCTGAACATGCCGTGCACGATGCGCTGTTCAAACATGGTGGTTTTGGCGTATTCGGCGTTGATGTGCACCGGGTTATCGTCGCCGCTGATGCCGGCAAAGAGGATGACGT
Organism: Marinobacterium stanieri; assembly: GCF_900155945.1. GTDB lineage: Bacteria > Pseudomonadota > Gammaproteobacteria > Pseudomonadales > Balneatricaceae > Marinobacterium > Marinobacterium stanieri. The sequence continues at coordinate 504,607 of NZ_FTMN01000001.1, read as the reverse complement.
CTGCATCGGTGATGGTCTTGGCGTAGCTCGCCTGCATGCCGACTTCCAGATCTTCCAGGTAGTAGCCGTGCAGTGCTTGCATAGAGTCCTGCATGTTATTGCTCATTGTTGTTATCCCATGAATCGATACTTTGGATCTTTAGGTTAGTGGTATTCGTTTAATTAACCAAGGGTTTTTACTTGGTTTTTGAAAATGGCTCTGCTAGCCTCGATGCAAACAATGACAACAAGCACTCTCCAGGAGGGGGTTCCGTTATGCAGACTCAGCCAGCAAACCTGTTTGAAAGGGCATTCAAAAAGCTTGTTCCCTATGGGCTTGAAGCGGTTGCCGGTCGCAGAGCCGTGCCAGACATCATGGGACTGGACCCGGACCTGCCTGAGGTGGACCTGGGGCGTGTGCGTGAGTGGGTCGATAATTGCCTTGATGCCCATGCCGGGCAGGTAGAGGCGCGCAATCGGGCGGCGATGCTGGGGCGGATGTACCTGAATCTTTCGCAGGTCGGCAAGGTCCGCTTTCTCGGCATGCTGGCCGAGGAATACGGTATTGATGATGCAGGCGTTGAGCAGGCAATCAGCAGCTGGCAGAGCGCGCTTAATGGTGAGCGTGCACGTAAAGCTCATCAGCTGCGCAAGGCTCTGGAGCCGGCCCATAATCGCCTGCTTAAGCAGTTCACAGGTGTTCCCTCAGGTGTGAAATTCCTGGTGGATATGCGCGAAGAACTGCTGGGGCTCAAGCAGGAACACAGCGAGCTTGAGTCACTGGAAGCAGACCTGAAAGAACTGCTGGCAACCTGGTTCGATGTGGGGCTTCTGCAGATGGAGGAGATCAGCTGGAACTCCAGCGCGGCATTGCTGGAGAAGCTGATCGCCTATGAGGCCGTGCACGAGATCCAGAGCTGGAGCGACCTGAAAAACAGGCTGGATTCCGACCGCCGCTGTTTCGCCTTTATCCACCCCAATATGCCGGATGAACCGCTGATTTTTGTCGAGGTTGCCCTGGTCAGTGGTTTGGCCGGCAGTGTCCAGAAACTGCTCGATGAAGACGCGCCGACCCAGGATATCGACAGTGCCGATACCGCGATTTTTTACTCCATCTCCAATGCCCAACCGGGGCTTGCCGGGATCAGCTTTGGCAATTTCCTGATCAAGGAGGTGGTGAAGAAGCTCAGCCGTGAATTCCCGCACCTGAAGCAGTTCGCAACCTTGTCCCCCATTCCGGGGTTTGCTCGCTGGCTGGAAAACTGTCCGGCTGCCCAGCTGTGTGAACTGCCTGGCGGTGAGCAATGGCTGAGTTTGCCATCACCGCGGGTGGTCTCGGTTATCGAAGCCAATGAATCCATGGACGTCCGTCAGGAGGCGCTGACAAAGCTGGCCGCGGCCTACCTTTGCCAATGCAAAAAAGGCACGCGCGCGCAGGACCCCGTCGCCCATTTTCATCTCAGCAACGGCGCCAAGGTGGCTCGGCTGAACTGGATGGGCGATGTGTCCCAGAAAGGGCTGAAGCAATCCGCCGGCCTGATGGTGAACTACCTCTACGAACTGCCAAAGATCGAACAGCGCAGTGAGCAGTACACATCGGAGGGCGTGATTTCCCAGTCTTCCGCAATCAAGAAGCTTTTGAAGTAAGCCATTCACAATAAGAAGGAAAACATCATGACGAATCGTATCGCAGTGGTAACCGGCGCAACCGGTGGTCTGGGAACATCCATGTGTCAGGCGCTGGTCGATCAGGGGCGTAAGGTCATCGGTACCCATCTGCCAAACGAGCAGGCCACCGCTCAGGCAGAGGACTGGCAGCAGACCATGAAGAGCCAGGGCTATGCGGTCGAACTGTACCCGCTGGATGTGGCGGATTACGAAGGCTGCCAGGCGTTCGTGAAGCAGGTTGAGTCCGAGCACGGCGCCATCGATATTCTGGTGAACAACGCCGGTGTCACCAGCGATGCCCCGCTGAAGAAAATGGGTGTCGAGCAGTGGAACAAGGTGATCGACGTAAACCTGAATTCCATGTTCAACATGAGCCGTCAGGTGTTTGAAGGCATGTGTGAGCGGGGCTTTGGCCGCATCGTCAACATCTCCTCGCTGAACGGTGAAAAGGGCCAGTTTGGTCAGTGCAACTATGCCGCGACCAAGGCCGGCATTTACGGTTTCACCAAATCCATCGCTCTGGAAGGCGCACGTAAGGGCGTAACCGTTAATGCGGTATCTCCGGGCTACATCGATACCAAGATGGTACGCCAGGTGCCGGAAAAGGTGCTGGAAAGCATTGTTGCCGGCATTCCCGTGGGCCGTCTTGGGCAGCCGGACGAAATCTCTCGGGCCGTTACCTTCCTGACAGCTGAAGAAGCCGGGTTTATCACCGGGACCAATCTGTCGGTAAACGGCGGCCAGTACATGGACTAAGGGAGCAGGCAGCATGAGCGAGTACAGAGCACCCACCCGAGACATGGAGTTCGCACTAAGAAGTCTGGCTGGGTTCGACGAAATGGCCAAGGCCTGCAATTACGAGGATGCCTCGCCCGATGTGGTGGCGGCGATTCTGGAAGAAGCGGCCAAATTCGCCGGTAACGCCATCGCGCCGTTGAACCGCAGCGGTGACGAAACCGGTGTACAACTGGACGAAGGCCGCTGCGTCCAGACCCCGGAAGGCTTCAAAGAGGCCTACCAGCAGTACATTGAAGGGGGCTGGGCCGGCCTGCAGTTTGACGCCGAGCAGGGTGGTCAGGCGTTGCCATTCTCGCTGGCCATTCCGGTGCAGGAGATGATCCACGCGGCCAATATGGCCTGGGGACTCTGTCCGCTGCTGTCTCAGGGTGCCACCGAAGCGCTCAGTGAAAATGCCGACGAACCACTGAAACAGATGCTGCTGCCGAAGATGATCAGCGGCGAGTGGACCGGCACCATGAATTTGACCGAGCCCCAGTCCGGCTCGGATCTGGCTACCATTCGCACTCAGGCACGGCCTGAAGGCGATCACTACCGTATCACCGGCCAGAAGATCTTCATTACCTGGGGTGAGCACGATATGGCCGAGAATATCGTCCATCTCGTACTGGCTCGGCTGCCTTACGCGCCGGCGGGGGTGAAGGGCATTTCCCTGTTCGCCGTGCCCAAGTTTATTCCCGGTGCCGATGGCAATCCGGGCGAGCGCAACGACTGTTACGCCCTTTCGCTGGAACACAAGATGGGCATTCACGCCAGCCCGACCTGCGTCATGAGCTATGGCGAGAACGGTGGTGCGCTCGGTTACCTGGTGGGCCAGGAAAATCAGGGGCTGGCTTGCATGTTCACCATGATGAACAACGCCCGCCTGACCGTTGGTCTGCAGGGTGTGGCGGTGTCCGAGCGTGCGCTGCAAATGGCACGCAGCTATGTTGCCGAGCGTATTCAGGGAACGGCGCCGGGCGACCTCGAGCCTTCACCGATTGTGCGCCATCCCGATGTGCGCCGCATGATGATGACCATGAAAGCCTTGACCGAGGCGGGCCGTGGCCTGGCCTATTCCGGCTGTGTCGCGGTCGATTATGCCAAGCATGCTGAGCTTGATGCCGAGCAGCGTAGCTACTATCAGCGCCGTGCCGATTTGCTGACACCGCTGGTGAAGGGCTGGTGTACGGAGATCGCCCAGGAGGTCACTTCGCTGGCCGTGCAGTGTCATGGCGGCATGGGCTTTATCGAAGAGACCGGTGTGGCTCAGTTATACCGTGATGCCCGCATTCTGCCGATCTACGAAGGTACCAACGGTATTCAGGCGCTGGACCTGATCGGTCGCAAGACCATTCGTGACCGTGGTCTGGCCATGCAGGAACTGCTGGCAGACATGCGAGCGACGGCAGAAGCCGCCAGCACTGTCTCCGCACTGGATGAGCAGCGGGTGCAAGCCTTTGAACAGTCAATTCAGCAACTGGAGGAGGCACTGCAACTGGTGTTGGACAGCAGTGCCAATGAGCATTTCGTGGGCTCATCAGCCTTCAACTTCCTGATGCTCACCTCCACGGTTACGGCCGCCTGGCTGATGCTGAAAGCCACACTACTGGCCAGCCGACAGAGCACCGGGGAGCCGGGCGATGAATTCCTGACGGCCCGGCAGGTGACCACGCATTTCTTCGTCGACCATATTTTGCCGCGTTGTGCCGGTTACCTGGCTTCGGTAAAGGCGGGTGAAGACTCCATCATGGCCCTGCCGGAAACGACGCTCTAACAGGGTCCAGCAGTTAACGGAGAGAGTATGTACATTAATGGACACTGGGTGACTGAACGGAGCCATTTCCCGGTCACCAACCCCGCCAACGGCGAAGTAATCGGTGAAGTGCCCGATTGTACGCCCGAGGATATCGATGCAGCCATCACGGCCGCGAGCAACGCACAGAAGAGCTGGAAACAGACAACGGCCTATGAACGCTCCGGCCTGCTGTATCGTGCCTGGGAGATCATGCTCAGCCGCAAGCAGGAACTGGCCGAACTGATGACGCGGGAGCAGGGCAAGCCGCTCAAGGCGTCACTGAACGAGGTGCAGTACGGCGCCGATTTTCTGCTTTGGTTCGCAGAAGAGTCCAAACGCATAAACGGCCAGACCATTCCGTCAGCCCGGGGCAACCAGCGCTTCATCACCCAGAAGGTACCGGTTGGTGTAGTCGGCGCAATCACCCCCTGGAACTACCCGATTTCGATGATCACCCGCAAGCTGGCGCCGGCACTGGCCGCCGGTTGCACGCTGGTGCTCAAGCCGGCAGAACATACGCCGCTCTGTGCCAAGGCAATGGCGGAAGTGTTCGAGCAAGCCGGTTTTCCGGCAGGTGTGATCAATGTGATCACCAGCCGTGACCCTGCGCTGGTGGGTGAGGCTTTCTGTACTGATCCGCGTATCAGGAAGCTGACTTTCACCGGCTCTACAGCCGTGGGCAAACAGCTCAATGCCCGGGCGGCAGCCAATATGAAGCGGGTGTCGATGGAACTGGGTGGTCATGCACCGGCCATTGTCTTCCCGGATGCGGACCCCGTCCACGCCGCCAAGGGGCTGTCGCTGGTCAAGTTCCTCAATACCGGCCAGGCCTGCATCAGTCCGAACCGCATTTTCGTTCACAAGGATCAGGCTGAAGCCTTCCTGGCCGAACTGACGGCGCGGGCCGCTCGACTGAAAGCTGGCAGTGGCTTTGAAGCGGGTAACAGCATCGGGCCGCTGATCAACGAGGCGGCGCTGCAGAAGGTAGATAGCCAGGTGCAGGATGCGCTGGCCAAGGGCGCTACCCTGCACACCGGTGGTCAGCGTCTGACAGACGGTGAGCTTGCTGAGGGCTGTTTCTATGCGCCCACGGTGCTGGCAGGCGTGACGCCTGAGATGAAAATCTACCGCGAAGAAACCTTCGGCCCGGTTGCACCGGTGGTGATCTACAGCGATGACGACGATGTGCTCGCCATGGCCAACGACACCGAATACGGGCTGGCGGCCTATATCTACAGCAACGACCTGTCGACAGCGTTCAAGGCATTTGAAGCCTTGGAGTTCGGCATCATCGGCATCAACGATATCAACCCCACCAGCGCAGCGGCGCCCTTTGGCGGCATGAAGAACAGCGGCCTGGGGCGTGAAGGTGCACAGGAAGGCATCGAGGAATATCTGGAAACCAAACTGGGAGGTTTCGCGCTCTGATGCCCGGCGCGTCATCACATTTGCAAACACCGTGCTCTTGATAATAAGGATAAGAAAATGGAAAACATGTTTGAGCTTGATCTGGACCCTGTCGAGGCGAACTTCTCGGCACTGACCCCAACCACATTCGTTAAGCGGGCTGCGCTGGCGCATCCCAATCGGACGGCTGTGATCCACGGGGATATCAAGCGCACCTGGCAGGAGACCTACCAACGCTGCCTGAAGTTGGCTTCGGCGCTGCGCAAGCTGGGCGTGAAAAAGGGCGATACGGTCGCGGCGCTGCTGCCCAATATCCCGGAAATGCTGGAACTGCACTTTGCCGTGCCCATGCTGGGAGCGGTGCTGAATGCACAGAACACCCGGCTCGATGCCAAGACCATGACTTACATGCTCAACCACGGCAAGGCCAAAGTCTTTTTCACTGACCGTGAGTACAGCGACCGTGCCAGGGAGGCGCTGGCCGGTTGTGATGCCAAGCCGAAGGTGATCGATGTGGACGATCCGCTGTTCGACGGCGGTGAACTGATCGGTGACATGACTTTCGATACACTGTTGGCGACCGGGGATGATGACTTTGAATGGGAGCTGCCGGGCGAGGAATGGCAATCCATTGCGCTGAACTACACCTCCGGTACCACCGGCAATCCCAAGGGCGTGGTTTATCACCATCGCGGTGCTTTCCTTAGTGCGCTGAGCAACGTGGTCGGCTTCGGCCTGCCGGATGGTGCCGTCTACCTGTGGACGTTGCCAATGTTCCACTGCAACGGCTGGTGTTACCCCTGGGCAGTGACGGCCGTAGCCGGAACCCATGTGTGCCTGCGCCAGCCGCATCCCAAACCGATCTTTGAAGCTCTGGCCCGGCATGGCGTGACCCACTTCTGTGCCGCGCCCATCGTGCTGAACATGCTGATCAATGCCCCCGAAGAGCAGAAGCTGCCGTTTGAGCAGCAGGTTACCGCTGCTACCGGTGGTGCCGCTCCGCCAGCGGCGACCATCGAAGCGATGGAAGAAATGGGCATCAAGGTTGTTCATCTTTATGGTCTGACCGAGACCTATGGTCCCAGTGTGGTCTGTGATTTCCAGGATGAGTGGCACCAGCTGAACCCGAAAGAGAAAGCACGGAAAATGTCCCGTCAGGGCATTCCTTCGCTAACCATGTCCGACATGATGGTTGCTGACCCTTCGACACTAGAGCCGGTCCGGCAAGATGGAATGGCCATCGGCGAAGTGTTTTTGCGCGGTAACTCGGTAATGAAGGGCTATTTGAATAACCCCGATGAAACCCGGAAGGCGTTTTCCGGTGGCTGGTTCCACACCGGCGACCTGGGCGTCTGGCATGCCGATGGCTATATCGAGATCAAGGATCGCTCCAAGGACATCATCATCTCTGGTGGCGAGAATATTTCGACTCTGGAGGTAGAGAGTGCCCTCTACAACCATCCTTCGGTGCTGGAGGCTGCAGTGGTGGCTGCACCGGATGAACACTGGGGTGAAATTCCCTGTGCCTTCATTACGCTCAAGCAGGGGACAGATGAGTTGTCAGAGGATGATGTGATCACTCACTGTCGTGAGCACCTGGCTGGGTTCAAAGTGCCGAAAAAAGTGATTTTCACACCTGCTTTGCCGAAGACATCGACAGGTAAGCTGCAAAAGCACGTGCTTAGAATGCAGTTGGCAGGGTAAGTTTAAACTATGGGGGACGGCACCATGTGGGCGGTGCCGCCTGGATTCTCAGCGCTTGCGCGAACACTCAAAATTGACGCCGTCTTCGTCTTGAGTGATTAGTTTCTGATCGCTCAATTCAACAATAAGGGAGCGGTCTGTATCACCGGTAGGAAACATCTCTGCCAATTCTGCTGCTCCCAGCTTGGAGTTGTTGGTCAGGCTGGTTCCCTGAACATCAGTTGTGGTTTCGAGTAGGTAACCGTCCTGAATCTCCCAGTTTCCCTGGAAATCATACTGATTGGCTAAAACGACCATGTTGCCTACAGTAACTTTCAGGTTGCCAAGACTCCGACTAGTGCCGTTTGAATTGTACGACACATCAAAAATAGCGGAGAAATGCGTACCTTCATCGCTCTCCTCATGGCTGCATGCCCAGTTGCCATAAAGCTTGGCTTCATCAACTGAGGCCGCCTGTACTGATACTGAGCAGACAGAAGCAAGTAATCCCGCAAGCAGAGTGTTAACTGTTTTTTTGCAGCGATTCTGATAGTTAACCACGGACATCTTTCTTTCCCTGAAGAACGTTTAATAAAAGGGTTGAATATTAACTTTGACTGACTTGGTGCACCCAAGAATAGACATGCTACTCCTGACTGGTCCCAGGATGAGTTTTAGGGAGTTACAGGCCGTAATGTGGGCCTTCTGCAACCATGTTTTTCATCGTAGCTCAGATGGTAATGGAGATAAGGGCTTTGATACCAGAAAAATCAAACGATCTTCTGCTGTACTGGGTAGTTTGCATGTTTAGAGTGGAAGCCCTCTGTTGCGATCTGACTGGCCGTGTATCGTTACATTATTGTAAGTTACGAAATCTAGGATTGATTTTATTAAGAGGAACTATAAATAAGAAAAATGGAATTTGGTAGTGTCGTTTTTTGGTTTTTTCTAAATTCAAACTTAATAATTTATTTATATTTTTAAAATATATCATATATATTTAGCATTTGTTTAAATTGAATCTATATATAGCCTTTAACTATCTACAATAAATTCATAATTCCAATTGCTGTTTCCTTTTTAATACCAAATTAAGTTTGAATACTATTTTCTAAGTTGTTATATTTGATGGTAATGGAATTTTTATCATATATATGTTGTCAAGGAGTGACACATGCCTTCAGTTTTCTTCTCGGCCAACCGTAAACCTATCTCCGAAGTTGTAGGAAATGATGCTACTTTAGTAGAAAGCTTTAAAAGAGCTAATGGTATTGCCTCTGGTGATTTTCTTTATACGGGACAAGCATATACTTTAGACTTTGAATCACTAGAGTCTAAGATGATTACATCTAGATTCAATCAAATGTGTCTTAAAGACAGAGTGACACTACAAAGCATGGTCGCCACTAATGGCGAAAATCTGTATAGCGAAATGAGTTTCTATAACCGTTATCTTACTCACGCTGCATTAAGTGATGTTAACAGTCTAATTGGGGTGACAGGAGACGCAAAAAATCCCGTTTGGATGACTTCCAAAAAGCTTTATTGAACTACCAAAATGCTTTGTTAGATTTACAGCAAGGTAAATATAATAAAACCCCAATGCCTTATTCAGGAAAACATTTAGCAGAGACAATGGTGCGCAGAGCATATAAAGAGCTAGTTGAACAGCATAAAACCACCATGCAATCTATCGTTTCAGCAAGCGCGTTAAATCGTAATAAAGGAAATGCTCTGAGTAACGCGGAGAGGGGGGTATTACTTGCAACAAGGAGCCAAGGTCGAAAAGTTGATCCTAGATTGATGGTGCACGATGCTTTTACTGCAAATAAAGTCGCTAAATATGCAGGCGTCATTGCAAAAATTTCTGGGCCCTTAACTTTAGTTGTAGATGGTACTTTGAGATATGGGAATGTGGTCACAGTACGTGAAGCTGGCGGTGACTGGCATAGGGAAAGCGTTATCCAACTTGCTGGCTTATCAGGAGCAGTTACAGGAGCAACCCTCGCTGGGTATGCTGCAGCTTACGCAGGAAAATTCGTGGTTACTGCAGCAGCACTTTCTGGACCCATAGGATGGGCATTAATGGGAATCGTAGTTATTGGAAGTATTGCTTTTAGTTTTTATAGCGGGAATGTCGTAGGATCCAAGTTCGAAAACGCTGCAGCAGTCGGATATGACCTTATTTCCTATGATAATAATGATTATTTGGAATACCTGAAAACATTATGAATATTATTTCCTTGGTTCTTTTGGTATGTTCATTAATTTTTATAATCATGTATTTTTTTATTTCATTCTTTTTGTTTTTCTTTACAGTTCGTAGAATAGAATATAATTTAAAAATAAGTGGATATGACCGACCTTCTAGTTGGGATGTGATAGGCCTTAGAACTTATGTGTATGTTTTTGAGTTGATTCAGCCCAAAACACTTTACTCAAAACCATCACCATTTGACTCATTTACTAGTTCTAAACTAATCCATGAATATAAGCGGCCAATAGATGTAATACTTGCTCGATTATTGATTTTAGATGGGTTTTTATTTGTAGTTGTCCTGTTTGTAAACGATCATTTCTATTTATGATGATAACGAATATTGGGTATAGCTGAGCACACTATGAATACTATACCCTTTATTATTATTGTATTGTCGTTCCTTTTATTAATTATTTATTTGTTATTGTCATTGTTTTTGTTTTTCTTCACGGTTCGTAGAATAGAATATAATTTAAAAATAAACGGGTATGATCGACCCTTTAGCTGGGATGTAATGGGTCTTAGAACATATCTTTATGTTATTGACTTGGTTCAACCTAAAAGACTGTACTCAAGACCATCAGTACTTGACGCCTTTACTACGTCTAAACTAATCCATGAGTACAAGCGGCCAATCGATGTATCACTTGCCAGATTGTTGATGTTGGATGGGGTGTTATTATTTGCTGTCGCGATTGTTAGCGATATGCTATATTTTTGAAAGGGTTTTACTTACCACAGGATCTTTTCGGCTAGGGTTCTAAGAGTGTCTGAAGCAGAGTACCCGGGCAGGGTACTCTGCGGTAGGGCAATTACATTCGCTCAAACACAACCGCGATACCCTGACCACCACCAATACACATGGTGACCAGTGCATAGCGGCCTTCAATGCGTTGCAGCTCATACAGCGCTTTGGTTGCGATGTAGGCACCCGAGCAGCCCACCGGGTGGCCCAGTGCGATGGCACCACCGTTGGGGTTGGTCTTGTCGAGATCCAGCTCCAGCCCCTTGGCTACGGCCAGTGCCTGAGCGGCGAAGGCTTCGTTGGACTCGATCACGTCCATCTGCGCCAGGCTCAGGCCGGCTTTCTGCAGTGCCAGGCGGGAGGCCGGAATCGGGCCTTCACCCATGATTTCGTTGGAAACACCGGCCAGTGCATAAGACACCATGCGCGCGATTGGCTTATGGCCATCACGTTTGGCAGCATCCGCTGATGCCAGTACCAGGTAGGCAGCACCATCGTTGATGCCGGAGGCGTTACCGGCGGTGACGGTGCCATCCTTCTTGAAGGCAGGACGCATGCCGGCGAGTGATTCAGCCGTGGTGCCGGGTTTTACGTGCTCATCAGTGTCGATGATTGTTTCGCCCTTGCGTGTCTTGATGCTGACAGGAGCGATCTGGTCCTTGAAGCGACCGGCTTCAATGGCCGCTGCGGCACGACGATGGGATTCGGCGGCAAAGGCGTCCTGCTCTTCACGGCTAATACCCCATTTCTCGGCCAAGTTTTCGGCGGTAATCCCCATGTGACCAGCACCAAAAGGATCGCTCAGGGTCGCGACCATCATATCGATCATGCTGGTGTCGCCCATGCGGGCGCCGCTGCGCATGGCGGTGGACAGGTAGCCGGAGCGGGACATCACCTCAACACCGCCGCCAATACCGTATTCATAGTCGCCCAGCATGATGGTCTGGGCTGTAGATACCACCGCCTGAAGGCCGGAGCTGCACAAACGGTTCACCGCCATGGCGACAGAGTCCATCGGCAAACCGGCCTGGATGGAGGCAACGCGGGCGACATAGGCAAAGCGGGAATCGGTGGGGATACAGTGACCGGAAGCGACATAGTTGATCGTCTGAGGATCAACACCGGAGCGTTCGATGGATGCCTTCATTACCTGGCCAGCCAGTTCGGCCGGCTCCAGCTGGCTCAGGCCGCCCCCGAATGAGCCGATTGCGGAGCGGGCTGCGCTGAGTACAACAACTTCGTTCGTCGTGGACATGTGGATCTCCATCAGTTAGCGGATTAGAAGTAACAGATACTCGATCCTCCGGTATGACGCCACAAGGTCTGAAGGGACTAGGTTCGTGGGGCCGACCCTTCGCTGTTCCTGCTCGGAGGTACTCCCGGGATATCTCATTAGCTTTTATACGGCAAAAACGGATTCGATATAAGCATGAAGTGTTGAGTCAGGCAGGTGCGCCTCTGTGGCAGGTCTTTATGGGTGAGGTGTCTTGTAATGGTGATGTAAACGTTTACATATTGTAGTTAAACGTTAACAGGGGTGTAAAAAACGGAATCTATAGTGCCTCCAGAACTTAAGGAGGTAGCCCATGGCCAAGGCCGTCACAATCAAGGATATTGCTCAGCACTGCGGTTTGTCCGTTGCGACTGTGTCCCGTGTCATCAACAACAAGGGGGCAATACGTGCAGAAACCGTTGAGCGGGTTGAGGCAGCTGTTCAGGCCCTGGGGTATCGCCCAAGTATGGCAGCGCGGGCACTCAAGTCGGCCAGTAACAGAACTCTGGGAGTAATCATTCCCAGTCTGACTAACCCGGTGTTTGCTGAAACGGCCGCGGGCCTGCAGCAACAGGCACGGTTACTTGGTTACACACCGCTGATTCTGTCGTCTGATTACGATGATGCGCTTGAATCAAGTGCTGTTGAAAACCTGCTGGCCTACCAAGTCGATGGTGTTCTGCTGACGGTTAACGATGCAACATCGAGTGCCGCTTTAGAGCGCCTGGATGAGGCTGGCGTTCCTTACTGCTTGATGCATAACGTGCCGCGTCAGCGTGTCGCCGGCTTTATTGGCGTAGATAACTTTCGTGCGGCTGCTGAAGTGGCGACCCGCATACAGGCTTTGGGACATACCCGCATAGGTATGGTGTCGGGTGACTTCATGCGTACCGACCGTGCGCGTGACCGTTATGCGGGCTTTCTTGCAGGGCTCAAATACGCGGGTGTGGAGCTGGCGCACCTCGTTCAAGTTGACCCGGTGAACGCCACAGGGTTGCAAGAGTCCCTGTCCCGTATTTACAGCCAGGAGGGAAGCCATCCGACAGCCTGGTTTTGCTCCAACGACCTCCTTGCTCTGGCGACTATCGCCCAACTGGAAGCCATGGGGCGCTCGGTTCCTGATGATGTCTCCATTGTCGGCTTTGATGGCATCCAGGCGGGTGCCTTGCGCCAGCCGATGCTTACCAGTGTGCGAACGCCCAATCTTGAAATCGGCAGCGCTTCTGTTGATTTGCTCATGGCCCAGATACATGACACCTCCTCCAATACCGGCCGCAAGCTGGATTACCACTTGATGGAGGGCGGTACGCTGGCTGCTGTATCTGAAATGCCAGACCCCGATTCCGGCAACACCCCTGATCCACACCTTCAATCGCTTGATGAGAGTAAAGACGATGCTTAAACAACGCGTGTTCAAGTTGGCTTCTGCCCTGGCCGTCACGGCGGGCACCCTGAGCGGTTCGGCCCAGGCTGCCGATGCCATCTGTTACAACTGTCCGCCGCAGTGGGCGGATTGGGGTACTCAGCTCAAAGTGATCAAAGAAGAGCTGGGCTACAGCATCCCGTTCGACAACAAAAACTCGGGCCAGACGTTGTCCCAGCTGCTGGCTGAGCAGAATAACCCGGTGGCAGACGTGGCCTACTACGGCGTCTCTTTTGGTATTACGGCTGCCGAGAAAGGTGTGACTGAAGCCTACAAGCCGGCAAATTGGGACCAGATTCCGGAAGGTCTGAAGGACCCTGATGGCGAGTGGTTCACCATCCACTCCGGCACCATCGGCCTGTTCGTGAATGTGGATGCGCTGGACGGCAAACCGGTACCAACGAGCTGGCAGGACCTGCTTGATCCAACCTACAAGGGCATGATCGGCTACCTGGACCCGTCCAGCGCTTTTGTCGGCTATGCCGGTGCCGTGGCAATTAATGGCGCCCTGGGTGGTGACCTGGAAAACTTTGAACCTGGCCTGGATTACTTTGCCAAGCTGAAGCAGAACAACCCTATCGTGCCCAAGCAGACAGCCTACTCACGTGTGCTCTCAGGCGAGATTCCGATCATGCTGGATTATGACTTCAACGCATACCGCGCCAAGTACAAGGATGGTGCCAACATTCAATTTGTCATCCCTGAAGAGGGCAGTGTGGTCGTTCCGTATGTGATGAGCCTGGTGAAAAATTCACCTAACCCGGACAAGGGCCGCAAGATTCTGGACTTCGTACTGTCCGATAAGGGGCAGTCTGTCTGGGCCAACGCTTTCTTGCGTCCGGTGCGACCTGATGCCATGCCTGAAGCTGTGAAAGCCAAGTTCCTGCCTGCGTCTGAGTATGCCCGTGCCAAACCCGTCGACTACAAGAAGATGGCCGAGGTACAGGGGGATTTCCAGAAACGCTACCTTGATCAGATGAACTGATTGACCTGTGGAGGCCGGAGCTGTGTCCGGTCTCCTCTTGATTCCTGTTGTTGAGAACACCCATGTCCCCGCGATTGAACCAACCTCTGTATCTGATGATGCTGCCCGTGCTCATCATTACCTGTGCCTTCTTCCTGATTCCAATGGGCAGACTAATCCTTATTTCGATAAGCGGTGAAGAGGGAAGCATGACCTATTGGTATGCCCTGACCGATAGCCGTTATCTAAACAGCCTGCTGCAGACACTGGTGCTGTCGATTGCAACGACGCTGACGACGCTGGCTATCGCCTTGGTGGTAGGCATGTTCCTGGCACGAAATCGCTTTCCCGGCCGGTCAACGCTGGTGTCACTACTGACCTTTCCGCTGGCCTTTCCCGGCGTAGTGGTTGGTTTTCTGGTGATTATGCTGGGTGGTCGTCAGGGGTTAAGTGCTGAATTGGGGCTGATTTTGGATGGTTCGCGCTGGACGTTTGCCTACTCCATAGTCGGGCTCTTCGTTGGCTACATTTATTTTTCGATTCCTCGCGTTTTGATGACAGTGATGTCAGCTGTGGAAAAGATGGATGTGATGCTCGAAGAGGCGGCACGCTCCATGGGTGCATCGCGGTTGCGAGTGTTGCTGGACGTTATTATCCCTGCATTGAAGCCGGCGCTTATCGCCAGTGGCGCCATCTGTTTTGCCACATCCATGGGGGCCTTCGGCACCGCCTTCGCATTGGCCAGTGGTATCAACGTGATGCCAATGACTATCTACACAGAATTCACTCTGGGCGCCAATGTGGCCATGGCAGCAACATTGAGCATTTTGCTGGGGCTGATCACCTGGCTGGTACTGTTGCTGGCGCGCTCGGTGTCCGGTGCCAATACAACGCCTGCGGCTTGAGGAGTCCCTTATGAAACGATCCCTGTCCTCTTATCTGCAGCTGGCTTTTACTCTGCTGATCTGTGCTTTCATGCTGGTGCCTGTGCTGATGTCTGTCGCTGCCGGGCTCACCAATAACTATTTCCAGGGCCTTTCCAGCGGCCTTACCTTGCGTTGGGTCGAGGAAGTGCTGGCGCTGTACAGCGATACGATTTGGCTGACTTTACAGCTGGCACTGGCGACGCTGCTGATCAACCTGATTGTGGGCGTACCTGCGGCGTATTATCTGGCGTCATCCAACAGCCGCTGGGCTCGGGTGTTTGAAGAGCTCATCGTGCTGCCAGTGGCAATTCCTGGCCTGGCCATCGCGCTGGCGCTGATCATCGCTTATGGCGGGGTTCATGGTCTTCGTACCAGCTGGCTGTTCATCCTGATCGGGCATGTACTTTATACCCTGCCTTTCATGGTACGCGCGGTGCTGGCGGTGTTGCACAGCATTAACTTCAGAACACTGGAAGAGGGCGCGGCCAGTCTGGGCGCCGGGTTCTTCCGCCGCTTTATCGATGTGGTGGTACCCAACTGTAAGGGCGGCATTATCAGTGGTGCCTTGATGACCCTGACCCTGTCGGTGGGCGAGTTCAATCTGACCTGGATGCTGCACACCCCGTTGACCAAGACCTTGCCGGTGGGTTTGGCAGATGCCTATGCGTCCATGCGACTGGAGATCAGCAGTGCCTACACACTGATTTTTCTGGTCATGTTGCTGCCGTTGATGATCGGTGTTCAGTGGAGCGGCTCGCGATTACGCAAGCCCCACGCCTGATGCGGTTACCCGTTTTGTTTTAAATATTTACGCGTTTGCAGGATTCAATCATGAACATCAATGAACATGGCGCCTCCATCCGTCTGGAAGGCTGTACCAAAACCTTTGCTGACGGCACTCTCGCGCTTCACCCGCTCGATCTATCGGTACAGGCCGGAGAGACTCTGGTGCTGCTTGGGCCATCCGGTTGCGGCAAAACCACCACACTTCGATTGATTGCCGGGCTGGAGTTTCCGGACGACGGTGGTCGTATTCTCTTCGATGATGAGGACGTTACCCACACGCCTATCGAGAAACGAAATGTCGGCATGGTGTTCCAGTCCTATGCACTTTTTCCCAACATGACTGTGGCCGAAAACGTGGGTTACGGCCTGAAAGTGCAGAAAGTGAAAGCGGCTGAGGTCAAACAACGCGTCAGTGAAATGCTGGAGATGATGGAGCTGGGCGCGCTGGCACATCGCCGTATCGATCAGTTATCCGGTGGACAGCGTCAGCGTGTAGCGCTGGCACGTGCGATCATCACCAGCCCTCGTGTGCTGCTGCTGGACGAGCCTTTGACAGCGCTGGATGCCATCCTGCGTGACCGCTTGCGAGCGGATATCAACAGCTTGCTGCGCCGCCTGGGCATTACCGCAATCTACGTGACCCACGACCAGGATGAAGCAATGGCGTTGGGTGATCGTATCGTGGTGATGGATCATGGCCGTGTATCCCAGATCGGTTCGCCCAAAGAGATCTACTTTGCGCCCCAGAACGACTTCGTGGCCGACTTTATCGGTCAGATCAACACCTTTGAAGGGCAGGTCAGCTGTTCGGACATGCGTCTGCCGGGTGGTGTTCTTTCAGGTGTTGCGCTGGCGGACGGGCAAGGAAAAGTCTATTGCCGGCCTGAAGATATCGAAGTCATCAATAGCGCTAATGCCGGGCTTCGGGGGCAGGTACATCAGACCCAGTTTATCGGTGATCGCAATCGAATTTGGGTAAAAGGTGCCAACCACGAAAGAGTCGTAATCGATACCGATGGCCGTTCAGAGTTCAAAGTCGGTCAGGAAGTGGGGTTACAAATTCGCCCGGAACAGATGATCGTACTCGACCGTCGGGCGGAGAGTGTTTGAATGATCATCGCACAACTGACCGACCTGCATATCAAGGCCGGCGGTAAAACCGCTTATGCCGGCAAGGTGGATACCTTTGCCAAGCTGCAACGGGCTGTCGAGCATCTGAATGCCATGCGCCCGCAGCCGGACCTGGTTTTGATCACCGGTGATCTGGGCGATTTCGGCCGGGTCGAGGAATACCGGCAGGCGCGGCAGGCATTGGATCGCCTGCAAATGCCGTTCTATCTGGTGCCGGGCAACCATGATGAGCGTCAGGCATTGCGTGATGCCTTTGTCGATCACAGCTATCTTTTTCAGGCTGATACGCACCTGAGTTATGTCATCGAGGGCTTGCCGCTGCGTCTGGTCGGTTTGGATACCAGTGTACCGGGCAAGCCTCATGGAGAACTGGATGGTATGCGCCGGGATTGGCTGGAAACCGCGCTGAGTCAGGCACCGGAGCGCCGCACTTTACTGTTTATGCACCACCCGCCAGTGGCAGTGGGGCTGGACCATATGGATGTGCAGCGTTTGCATGGAAGTGATGAACTGGCGACCGCGCTTCAGCGTCACCCACAGGTGGAATTGATTCTATGCGGGCACCTGCATCGTCCGGTGGAGTTCATCTGGTGCAACCGTCCGGTGTATGTGGGCTCTGCTCACAACCACGCTGTCACTCTGGACCTTACACCCGAAGCACCTTCATCCTTCACGCTGGAACCCGCCATGATTCGGTTGATCTATCTGCACCCGCAAAGCGGCATGATTATGAGTCATCAAAGCCATGTGGGGGACTGCGATGGCCCTCACCCATTCTTTGATGAGCAAGGCAGGCTGATTGACTGATGAAAGCCATACAGCAGTTATCTCGACGCCAGGCGATAGGGGTACGTTACATTTTGACTGACGTGGACGACACTCTGAGCTATCAGGGGCAGTTGTTGCCGGGAACCCTGGATGCGCTCTATGCCCTGCGTGATGCCGGCATTACGGTAGTGCCTATTACCGGAGCCTGTGCGGGGTGGTGTGATGCGCTTGTTCGCTTGCTACCTGTGCAAACCCTGATTGGTGAAGGTGGCGCTTTTCGCTTTCAGCTGGAAGGCATGCAGCTCAGCACAGAGTTTTGGCTGCCTGATGTCGAAAGGCAGGAGCGGCGCTTGCAGCTCGAAGCGGCTGTGAAGGCTGCATTAACCCGGGTTCCGCGTGCCAGGCTGGCTGCTGATCAGCCGTTACGATTGACAGATTTTGCCATCGATATCGGGCAGGCAGTTGAGCTAAGTCTCGAAGAGATTGAGCAGCTTTGTGAAGTGCTGGATGCTTTTGAGGTGAATTATTCAACCAGCTCAATCCACCTCAACGTCTGGGCCGGTGATCATAACAAATGGCGTGCTGCCGAGCGTTACTTTACCGATGTCAGGGGGCTGCAGGCAGAGCACATTAGTGAGCAGGTACTCTGTATCGGTGACTCCGCCAATGACGAGCCCATGTTTCGCGCACTGCCATTGAGTGTCGGGGTAGCCAATATTGAACACAGCCGACACTGGCTTAAAACGCTGCCAACGTTTAAAACCGAGGCGGAAGGAGGCCTTGGGTTTGTTGAAATGGCCAGGCATCTGCTGGCGTTACGGTCGCAGGAGGCCTCAGTAGCCTGAGCCCCTGAGTACTTCGTGATAAGGTTGGCACTGAAGATCCATCCATCCTTAAGGAGTTCAAATGCCCACTACATCCTTGCCGCTGAAAGAACTGCTGCAACAGGTTGACGATATCGCCCGCCGCGCCGGTGATGCCATTATGCAAGTTTACGGTGAAGAGGATTTCGGTGTTGAGCACAAGGACGATGATTCGCCTCTGACGCGGGCAGATTTGGCGGCCAACGCTGTCATTCTTGATGGGTTGAGCCAGTTGCAGCCTCAGTTGCCGATTCTGTCTGAAGAAGCGGTGGATGTGTTTGCCGGACCGGATGCGCAGGGGCGTTACTGGCTGGTGGATCCGCTGGACGGCACCAAGGAGTTCATTAAGCGCAATGGTGAGTTCACCGTCAATATTGCCCTGATTGAACAGGGCCGCGCCCTGTTGGGTGTGGTGTTCGCGCCCGTGCTGAAGACGTTGTGGAAGGGGGCTGAAGGCGAAGGGGCTTTTTGTGTTGATGCAGAAGGGCGCTCTGAGCCCATGCAGGTCAGTACTCACCAACCCGGAACACCCTGGAAGATTTTTGCCAGCCGCTCACATCTGGGCCCGCACACTCTGGCCTGGATGGAAGCCTTGGGTGAATACGAACTTATCCGTATGGGAAGTTCTATCAAGCTGTGTCTGGTTGCTGAGGGCAAGGGCGATCTCTATCCGCGGTTGGGGCCAACCTGTCTGTGGGATACTGCCGCTTCACACGCCATTATCAACGCGGCCGGTGGGCAGCTGTTGACGCCGGAAGGTGTCGAGCTCAGCTATGCCGACACCTCCGAAACACTCAATCCCCATTTTATTGTCTACGGTGGTACGTTGCCGGAGTAAGCGCCTGCTATTATCAAGGCAAAGGAATTGCCTGCGGAGTACCCAAACGTGTACCTGGACCGCGACCAGATGCTGGTGGTGCTGAATGCACTGCCCGATCCGGTGTTCGTGCTGACGGAAACCGGCCTCTATGCTGGCCTTTACGGCCATGCTGATCCCAAGTATTACCATGATGCCAAGGACCTTTTGGGGGCTTCTGTTCGGGATGTCATGCCTGCAGAGGTGGCTGAATCGATCATGGAGCATATCCAGGAAGCCCTGCACCGGAACGGCCTTCTTAAGGTGGAGTATCCGCTGTCATCCCAGCAGGTCAAAGGGCTGGAGAATAGTGCTGGTCCCGGTGGCACACTCTGGTTTGAAGGGCATGTGCAGCCCTTTCCCGGTCTGGTGGATGGCGAGCGAGCGGTTATTTGGGTGGCGCGCAATATTACCCGCCGCAAACAACTGGAAGACGAACTGCTTGAGGCTAGCCAGACCGACCCGCTGACCCATGTGGCCAACCGTCGCCGGCTGATGGAAGTGCTGGAGTTTCACTTTGGTGCCTATCGCCGTTATCGCCACCCCATGGCGTTGATCATGTTCGATCTGGATCATTTCAAGCAGCTCAATGACCGCTTCGGCCACCTGACCGGTGACCGAGTGCTGCGCTGTTTATGTGATTTGTGCCGTCAGGATCTGCGCGAAAATGACCTGTTGGCGCGCTTTGGTGGCGAAGAGTTCATGATTGTCTTGCCCAGTACGACTGCCGAGCGAGCGGCTCAGACGGCCGAGCGTATTCGCACACACATATCGACGGGTGTAGCCGCCGAGTTGGACGAAGAACTCAATGTGACCATCAGCCTGGGTGTGAGTGAATTACTGGAGACTGACACCAGCCTGGAACAGGTTATTCAACGGGTAGATGATGCAGTGTATCAGGCCAAGGATGAGGGCCGTGACCGAGTGGTGGTTAACGCTGCCGGTTGAACAGACCGAAGCCGGTTAAACACAGGCTTCGGTCAGGTATGTGATTACTGTCCGAACACGGTTTCCAGCAAGTCAGTAGTACGGGCGACCGGGTTCACGCGAATTTTCTTCTCTTCCTCTGCCAGGCGCAGGAAGAGTCCATCCAGTGCCGACTCGGTGACATGTTCGCCCAGGTCGGGACTAAAGCCCTTCACCATGGGCACCTGCTCCTCGGCAGCACTCACCAACAAATTATAGGCCTGAGTCACTCCCGCCTTGTCCATGGCCTGCTCGACCAGAGGCTGGATACGGGTAGTGAGTTCGTCACGGGTTTTTTCATCAAAGTACTCAGTGGCTGCCTTGTCGCCGCCGGAGTAAATACGTTTGGCATCGTCCAGCGTCATCTGCTCCAGAGTATCAACAAACACCGGTGTGGCGACGCTGATGGCTTCTTCAGCGGCGCTATTCATGCTGGCTTCAAAGGCGTCCACCTGAGACCCCAAGCCATAGTCACGCATCAGGCCGGCAACGGTATCCAGCATGCCCGGCATGGGAATACGAACATCGGCATGGTTAGCGTAGCCACCGCTGGCTGCCAGGGTATCGATGGCACGCTCACCACCAACGCGCAGCGCTTCCTTCAGGCCCCTGGCCAGGGTGTCGGTATCAACGCCGGCCGGCACGGGTGTACCGCTGCTGCCGGTTCCGGTCTGTTCCTTGAGGATCTCTTCGCCTTGCTTGATCAGGTCATCCAGGCCTGCCTGGGCCGGCTGGATCATTGCCAGAGACAAGGCAAGACCGGTAATGGCGAAACGGATAGGTGTTTTCATGGCAGACCTCATACAGGGTTTGGGGGAAGGGCACAGGTTACAACGGCCAGACCAGCAGCAACAACGGCAGACTGACGATCACCACCAGAATCGAGACCGGCAGCCCGAGGCGCCAGTAGTCACCGAACTGGAAACCACCTGGCCCCAGAATCAGGGTATTGTTCTGGTGGCCAATAGGCGTCAGAAAAGCGCAGGAAGCACCAATGGCGACGGCCATCAGAAATGCATCCGCACTAACACCCAGTGTTGCGGCTGTTCCCAACGCAATGGGGCACATGGCCGCAGCCGTCGCAGCATTGTTGACCACGCTGGAAATCACCATGGTCAGTATCAGAATGAGGCCAAGTGCGACCAGTTCATTGCCCTGGGCTACATAGTTCATCAAGTACTCTGATATCAGTGTAGCCGTGCCGGTGCTTTCCATTACGGCGGCGACCGGCATGAGTGCTCCCAGCAGTACGATCACGGGCCAGTCGATGGCAGTGTAAACGGAACGCAGTGGCAGAGTGCGCAGTGCCATGGAAGCGAGAACACCGGCTGCAAAGGCGATGGCCGTGGGCAATAGCGCAAAAGCCGCAGCCGCCACCGAAGCAACCATGATCAAGCTGGCCTTCAGAGCCTGGCCGGGCTCAGGAAGGCGCAACTCACGTTCTGCCAGCGGGATACAGCTGGTGTCTGCGGCAAACTCCGTTAGCGACTCTTCAGGGCCTTGTACCAGCAAAAGGTCGCCCGGCTTGATTTTCAATGTCTGCAGGCGCGCCCGGAAGCGGGAGCCTTCACGGGATACTGCCAGCAGGTTGAGTCCGTACCGTTCGCGCAATTGGATATCCCGTGCCGAGCGACCCTGCAGGGATGACTCTGTGCGCACTACCAGCTCCATAAGGCCCATGCCGTCGCCGTTACTGCTTGCTTCGGTGGTCTCTTCCTCGGTTTCATCCTCGCTATCGCGAGTGTCATTTTCCTTTTCGTTATCTGCGCTTTTCTTCTCTTCCATTTCGGCTGCCGAAGCCGCTTCTTCAAGCTCCAGTCCGAGGGTGCTGAGCATTGCGGTCAGCGCTTCAACTTCCGCTTCGATCACCAGAATATCGCCGCTTTTGATGCGCCGGTTGGATGCCGGGGCGTGCATGCGAACGTTGTTACGAATCAACCCGATGATCAGGGCTTCAGCGTCTCCCAGCTCCCGTTCCACTTCGCGCAGGTGCATGCCCGAGGCTTTGCTGTCTTCGGGAACGCGGACCTCCGTGATATAGGCACCGGTATCAAAGCTTTCACTGCCGGGCTGTTTCCGTGCCGGGACCAGACGCCAGCCGGGCAGGGCGATGAACAGCACGCACAGGAGTGCTACGGAGAGCCCGACTGCGGTGAAGTCGAACATGCTGTAGTGCTGGCCAATGCTTTCGCTGCGAAAGCCCGACACGATGAGGTTGGGGGGCGTGCCGATCAGCGTGGTCATGCCGCCCAGAATAGTGCCGAATGAGAGGGGCATCAGTACCTGGCCGGGTGTGAGATTCAATCGCCCCGATAGCTGAATCGCAACCGGCATTAACAGTGCCATGGCGCCTACGTTGTTCATGAAGCCGGACAGAAATGCCCCCAGTCCGGTCAGGGCTGCCAGACTGAGCGTGGTCCCTGCCTGTTTGGGCAGTACATGCCGGGCCAGAATATCCACAGCCCCCGATACCTGCAGAGCCCGGCTGAGTACCAGCACGCAAGCGACGGTAACCACGGCGGGGTGGGCAAAGCCGAGGAAGGCGTCCGCAGCATCAATCAGACCTGTCATTACGCAGGCCAATAGCGCGGCACCGGCAACCATATCGTGTCGCCAGCGACCCCAGATAAACATCGCCATGGTGGCAAGCAGGATGAAGATGATCAGCAGCTGGTCGTAATCCATTATCCCTGTCTCGCGTGCTGTCGGAAGGAAGGCGCGATAAGCCCTCATTGCTTTCAGACTAGCACAGAGGGCTGGTGAAGCCTTTGAGGGTTAGTGGGTTTTGGCTGGTATTTCCTTGCGCGAAGGGCGCAACCAGGCACGTACGGCCGGCCAGCGGTTTACCAGCATGGCGAAGAAAATCAGTGCGCAGCCGCTGAACTGCAGCGTTGTCATGGTTTCACCCAGCCAGAGAGCGGCCAGCAGTGCGGTCCAGACCGGCTCAAGTGTCATGATGATGGCCGTATGGCTTGCCGGTGCCAGGCTTTGTCCCTTGGTCTGCACCAGAAAGCGCAGGCTGGTCGCAATCAGCGCACTGGCGACCAGCCAGCCCCAGATGGCCGGTGGCTGATTAAAATTCCAGTCTTCGATCAGCAGTGACACCACGCCAGTGATAATACCTGTGATGATCAACTGGACAGAGGTCAGCGGCAGTACGGGAAGACGGGCGGCAGCACGGCTATTGAGAATAAATGTCATGGAAAACAGCAGTGCCGAAAGCAGGAAGTAGACTTCGGCCAACCCCAAGTGGAACTCTGAATCCAGCGACAGGCATGCCAGTCCCGCGATCACAAACGGAATCGACAGGTACACATAAGGGCCGGAGCGCTCGCCAAACAGCAGGCTGATCAAAGGAACCAGCACCACGCCGAGTCCGGTCAGAAAGGCGCCGACACCTACGTGGGTTGTCATCTCCAGCGCCAGAATCCAGAAAATCATGGCAAACCCAAAGGCACAGCCAACCATGCTGGCACTTTTCCACTGCTCACGAGTGAAATACCGCATGGCGGACCCGCCCAAAGCAATGAGTACCAGGCCTGCGCTGGTGAAACGTAATGCCATAAACAGCAAAGGCTCCAGACCTTGTACTGTTTCACGCGAGAAGATCCAGCCAGCTGCGGCCAGCAGCGTTGTCAGCAGTAACAGCAAATCGGCTTTGTGATGGGTAGACAAGATGAGCGTCCTTTGCGTTGTCGGGTGGCGTGAATCGGCTAAACAAGCTGGCCCCAGGGCCATGCAATCAGCACGGCATATTATCAGAAAGTCGTAGCCGGGCGCTTGACCGAAAATAGCCATTGATTGTCTCGAACGCAGGAAGCAGTGGCGGAAATGACACTCAAGTTATCCGATCTGACGTAACGCCTATTCTCTTTGCCAAAGCCTTTAGCTGGCTGCTGCATCCGTTCAAACCCGTTATTAGACTCAAGCGGTTTTTTAATGGATGTAAGGCAATAGCCGCACAAGGACAGATACATGCCAGCCATATCTCGTTTTTACCTTGAACCCTTGCTCAGAACACTGGTTGCTTTGCTGGGCGGATTTCTTTTGACGCGCTGGTTCAGTACAGCGGTTCTGGCGCTGGCCTGGTCCCCGGAGCAAGCGGTTGTGACCGGCATGCTGCTCGGCTTTGCTGTTTTTTCCGCGACGGTGATCTGGGTGTTTGTTGCCGCCAGTTTGCGTAATGCCTGCCTGGGGTTGGTGCCGCCTGCGCTGATACTGATTTACTTGAACAATGGAGTGGGTCTGTGATTGCGCCTTTGGGAGCACGTGTACGCCAACGTATGGCTCAGCTGCATCGGTGGACCGGTTTACTGTTGGGCTGGTTGCTGTTTGTTATTTTCCTGACCGGAACACTGAGTTTTTTTCGTCAGGAGCTAACCCTGTGGATGCAGCCCGAGCGACCTTTCATCGTCGAGCCGATTCCTTCAAGTATTGCGCTTGAACAGGCCCATCGATACCTGCAACAGACGGCACCTGAGGCGAGTTTCTGGACCATAACACCGCCGGGATCACGAGACCCGCTGCTTGATGTGAGCTGGCGAGGGCCCGACGGACAGGGGCAGACCCTGCTCAATCCCGCAGATGGTGAAAGGGTAGACGTCAGAGATACCCGTGGTGGAGATTTCTTTTACCGGTTCCATTTTCAGCTGCACTACTTACCGGTGCTGTTTGCCCGATATCTGGTTGGCATTGCGGCCATGATGATGCTGATTGCACTCATTACCGGGGTTATAACGCACAAGAAGATCTTCAAGGACTTCTTCACCTTTCGTTGGGGAAAGGGCCAGAGGTCCTGGCTGGATGCTCACAATGGTTTTTCGGTGCTGGCCTTGCCGTTTCACTTGATGATCACGTACACCGGTCTGGTTACTCTGATGATGTTGTTCATCCCCTGGGGAGTGGAAAAGGCCTTTCCGGAGCGGGAACAGCGCCAACATCTGGTCACGGATGTATTTGCATTTTTGCCTGCTGAACCAGGCTCAGATGAACGGGCCTCTATGCTGTCATGGTCTGAGTTGTTGGCGAAAGCTGAAACGCACTGGCAAGGGGCTGAATTGGGGCGTGTTCAGATTGCCAACCCCGGGGACAGGAATGCCAAAATTCTTTTGCAAGCACACAGCGATCAACCGGATATTTTGGGTGTATCAGGGCATCCGCCTTTCATGGTGCTTAACGCTGTGACGGGGGGGGTGCTGCGAGAAAAGGTTTCAGCACCTGCCTACGATAGCTACGGCATTTTGCTGGGACTGCATCTGGGGCGTTTTGCCGATTGGCCGGGCCGATGGCTTTACGTGCTTTTGGGAGGGGCTGGGTGCGGCATGCTGGCCACAGGCCTAGTACTCTGGACCAACAAGCGGCGCAAGAAAGCGGATCATTCTCGCATAGGTCTCGCTCTGGTCGACACGCTTAACGTCGCCACTCTTGCCGGGTTTCCTGTGGCGCTGCTGGGTCTGTTCTGGCTCAACCGCATTTTGCCAAGCACGCTGCCAGCGCGCGCAGACTGGGAAATCCACGGGCTGTTTATGGTTTGGCTGCTGATGTTTGTACATGCCGTCATACGGCCGCGTACACAAGCATGGCGAGAGCAATGGTGGCTGGCAGGTGTGCTGCTGCTGGGGCTTCCCGTACTTAATCTGGTAACAACTGATAGAGGAGGGCTGACCGCCTGGATGAATGGCGACTGGCTGTACGTGGGGTTTGATATTGCATCCTTCATGATGGCGGCATTGGCCTTCAGGTTTGCACGGCAGGAGCAAACAGCATGATGCTGCATCTGGCAATTCTGGCCCTGTCCATTGGCGGGTTTCAGTTACTGGCACTGGCGCGCTCTAAAATCACCGCTCGGAGGCAGAAAATGCTGTTCTGGCTGGCCTGGTTACTGCTACTGGTTGCCTTTACGTTGTCGGTATCCTGCTGGCGTCTTGGCCCCGGGCTGGCGCTATGGACGGGATATCTGAGTGCAGGAGCCGGCACGGTTTTTCTGTTGCGGTTGATACTGGCCAGGTTTGGGCTCGAAGTGAAGTAAGAAGGCTGGCTTCAATTCATCGGTTTTAATTGATAATTGTTTGTATTTGCATTCATTGTTTTGGTTAGGCTAGGATGGGGTTAAATCCCCACCTTAGTCGTGTAACCATCTATGCAGTACAGCCATTCAGCGGGTGTATTCGATACCCGTACTTTCACTGATCAGGATCTGCTCACATTCGGCAAGCGTTATGCACTGGATTACCGTTTTCCGGATGCACTCCGTTCCAGCAACATTCTTGAAGGGCAGGTAAGAGAGTTGAGCCTGCGCTCGGGTATGCAACTGGTTTACTCGAATGTTCAGGTCATGGAGACCTACGCGTCCAGTTCGTTGGATCCGGCACCGCTCAATATCATTATCATGCTTCAGGGGAGCGTCAGTCTGAGCCTTGGTCAGGAGCGCGTTGAGCTCAGAGAGAAAATGGCACTTACGCTGAGCCTGGAACGTGAAATGCAATTGGATGCGCTTCAGTTGAGCGGCCAGAACCTCAAAGTGCTGACCCTGAGCCTTGATCGGGCTGCATTGGCTAACTTGCAGGTGCCAGAACAACGAAAAAGCGGCTGGACTGTCTGGCGCTTGCCTGAATATCTGTATCAGGGGCTGGTGCAATTTCGGGGTGATATGAGTCTTTCTCAGATGTACCTGGAAGGCTTGAGTCTGCAGATTTTATCTAAAGGGCTGGTGCTCGATAATTCATCCGCAAAATCAGAAGATGTTCGTTTACCGCCCCAGGAACGCCTGCGTCTGGAGAGGGTACGTGACCTGATTGTGGCCAGCCCTCAAGAGGGCTACAGCTTAAGTGAGCTGGCACAGATTGCTGCCATGAGTCCCAGTAGCTTGCGCAGCAAGTTCAAGGCCTGTTACGGCCACACGCTATTCGACTTCATCAAGGAACAGCGCCTGCAAAGGGCACGGGACTATTTGCTGCAAGGATTCAGTGTGCAACAGGCGGCCAACTTCTCCGGTTACAGTTATGCTACCAATTTCACCACCGCCTTTCGCAAGTACTTTGGCGTTGCTCCCAGCTCGCTTATCAGGTGAACCTTCTGCGCCTGAATAGACATTCTGTCATCTGGCATAGCTCAAACCGCATCGAATATTAAATAATAACAATTCTTATTCACGGTGGCTTTCGACCCGATAACTCACCCCAATGGGGACGGAAGCAACAGGATATTCAATGCGGTTTGGAGAAGTAGCTCTATGTTTCTTGATCCCTTATCACACAGGCGTGCAGGCCGATTCAGCGTACTCACAGCCCCTCTCTTGCTCAGTGTGCCTGTGTTGGCTGAAACGACTCAGCTTGAGCAGGATACGGTTGTTGTAACAGGTCGTCAGCTATCGGCTGACTCAGAGCAGCGAGACAGTTATGCCCCTGGCGCCAGTACGACTGCAACCAGCCTTCCGCTCTCTATCAAGGAGACCCCTCAGGCTGTCAGCGTTCTCACACACCAGCAGATAAAAGACCAGGGGCTCAATACCAGCGGTGACATCATGCACCGTGCCCCCGGTGTCTCGATGACCCGGAGTGACAGTAACCGCTTTAACTATTCAGCCCGTGGTTACTCAATCAGCACCTACCAGTTCGACGGTTTGATGACCCCTATTCAGGGCTACTGGAATTTTGGTGATACTGACTGGGACAGTGCCATTTATGACCGCATTGAGGTTGTTCGAGGCGCAACAGGTCTTCTCACCGGAGCCGGTGATCCCTCTGCCAGTGTCAACTTCATCCGCAAGAAACCACTACTGGAATCGGCTGCCAGCCTCAGTGGTGATATTGGACGCTGGGATAAGCGCCGAATAGTCGCAGACGTATCCACGCCTTTTGGTGAGTCGGGGCGAACCGCTGCGCGCTTCATAGCCGTCCGGGATCAGCAGGACACGCATGTGGATGGCATGGAGCATGACAAGGAAACCTATTACGGTGTCATCAATTCACAGCTCACCGCCCGAACCGATGTCAGCCTGGGAATAGAGTACCAGCACAACCAGACGGATGGCGCCGGTGCCGGTTTTCCCATGTTTTATGCTGACGGCAGTTTGACCGACTTTGACCGGTCGGCCAGCAACAATACGGACTGGTCTCGCTTTTTTAACGAAACCACACGTGCATTCATGGATGTGAACCACTACCTGGATAATGGCTGGCGACTGCGTGCGGCCTATAGCTATGACGATGGCAACTATGGTCTGTCTTACCTGTTCCGGGGCGGTTTTCCTGATCAGGAAACAGGCGAGGGCATGACAGCCTATTTTGCCAATTATCGAGGAGATCGCAGTCGTCAGGATCTGCACTTTACTGCAGAGGGCCCCTTTGAGCTTTGGGGCCGAGAGCATGAAGCTGCTTTCGGCTGGGTGCGTACGCAGGATGATCTGGATATGCGTTTAGCCTCACCGGTCGGGGCCGCGCCAGGTATTGGTGGCTACTTCGATGGCAAGGGTGACCCTGTGCTTGAACCCGAGTGGAGCGCCTATGGCAGTGTCGATGACAGCAAACTGGTTCAAACAGGGGCTTATGGTGTCACTCGCTTGTCTCTGGCCGATCCTCTGCATCTTGTAGCGGGCATGAGATTCAGTGACTGGAAGTTGAAGCAGGACTATTACGGTGACCACCGCAGCTACTCCTATAGTAACGAACTCACGCCCTATGCGGGGTTGATCTACGATTTTGATGATCGCTTCAGTAGCTATGTCAGCTATACGGAAATTTTCCAGACGCAGAATGTCCGCTCTGCCAATGGCTCCCTGCTGGATCCGATCACCGGGCGCAACTATGAAGTTGGTTTGAAGGCTTCATTGGCAGAGGAACTTGATCTTAACCTGGCGGTCTTCCGCAGCGAGCAGGACGGGCTGGGAGAAGCGATCCCCGGAGAAACGGTGAATGGTCGCCCCGATACACAGGCATATAGGGCCACTGAGGGTGCCACCGTGGAAGGTTTTGAGGCAGAGCTGGTCGGTCGTCTGGCACCGGGCTGGAACCTGAATGCCAGCTATACTATGGCAAGCCCCAAAACCGCCGAGGGGGACCGTATGAACACGACCCATCCGCGTCAGCAGGCAAAACTGTTTACCAGCTACCAGTTCGCGGATGACTGGCGTGCGTTGCGCGTGGGCGGTGGTGTGCGTTGGCAGAGTGATATCTACCGCAATACCCGTGGCCCGAATGGCACAACGCGAGTGTCACAGGGCAGTTATTCCGTAGTTGATCTGATGGCGCGTTATGAGTTTACGCCGGACCTCAGTGCTCAGCTGAACCTGAATAACCTGTTCGATAAGGAATATTACGACCAGGTAGGCTTCTACAGTCAGGCCTGGTGGGGGGCGCCGCGTAATGTGCGACTCTCTTTGAGCTACGATTTCTAGAGACGGGATAACTGGCGTGTGCCAGCGTCAGTCGCATGGATGCTTGATAAGGACCGGTCATTGACCGGTCCGACTTTATCTATAGGTAAACGAATAGCGCTATCAACCGTCAGCGTTAATACGAGTGATCAGTTCTTTCAGTACGGTTTCAGCACGGTCATTTTCCACCTGGCAAGTGCCGGCTGCGTGGTGACCACCACCGCCATATTCCAGCATCAGCTCACCTACATTGGTTTTGGAGCCGCGGTCGAAAATGGACTTGCCGGTAGCGAAAACGGTGTTCTGCTGTTTAAGCCCCCACATGACGTGGATGGAAATGTTGCACTCAGGGTAAAGCGCATAAATCATGAAGCGGTTACCGGCCCAGATCTGCTCTTCATTGCGCAGGTCCAGAACGACCAGGTTGTTGTGCACGGTGGCACAGCGTTTTACCTGTTCCTTGAACTTGGCTTCCTGCTCGAAATACAGCTCTACACGCTCTTTGATGTCCGGCAGGCTCAGGATCTCTTCGATACTGTGGTTTTTGCAGTAGTCGATCAGGTCCATCATCAGGGCGTAGTTGGAGATGCGGAATTCGCGGAACCGGCCCAGGCCGGTGCGGGCATCCATCAGGAAGTTAAGCAGCACCCAGCCTTTGGCGTTAAGGACTTCATCCTGAGTGAACTGTGCTGAGTCACCCTTGTCCACGGCTTCCATCATTTCATCCCAGGCAGCCGGGAAAGCATCATGGCCACCGTAATGCTTCCATACCACGCGTGCTGCTGAAGGCGCATCGGGATCGATAATGTGGTTGTCCACTTTTTCGTTTCGGATGGTTTCAGAGAGGTGGTGGTCAAAGGCCAGGTTAACGCCTTTCACGTAAGGGAGGTTGGTGGTGATATCACGGTCAGTAATATCGACTTTTCCATCCTGCATGTCCTTGGGGTGAACAAACTTGATATCGTCAATCAGATCCAGATGTTTAAGCAATACGGCACAGACAAGGCCGTCAAAATCACTGCGTGTAACGAGGCGAAATTTATCAGCGGACATCAGCAACAGCTCCCAGTGTTAAGTTGACCGTAGCAAGAAAGTAACACAGCCGCATGAACGGCTGAAGCCTGAGCGTACTGCGGGAGTACAAATATACTGCAATAGACTGGCTCCGGCGCTGCAACTCAAGTCGATTAATGGGCCTTGAATGGCATTCCCCGGCTGTCTTGCGTGCAGATTTCCAGAATGCGTTCCAGACGTTCAGGTCGGCTGAAGTAATACCCCTGAAAACGGCGGCACCCCATGCTCATCAGTTTTTCAGCCTGCGCCTGCAGCTCAACGCCTTCAACAACTACATCCATTGCGTGGCTTTGCGCAATAAAAATGATGCTGCGAATCATGTTAGCTGCTCGCGGATCATCCAGCATGCTATCCACGAAACTCTTATCCACCTTCAATTCATTCAGTGGCAGGTCTCGCAGCAGGCTGAGCGAGGAAAAGCCGGTGCCGAAATCATCCATGGACAGGCGGATACCTTGATCCTGCAGTCGCTTGATGGTATTGAGCACCTGGTCGACGTTGGTCATGACAAGGCTTTCGGTAATCTCCAGTACCAGCTCCTGTGGCGGAACCTGGTGGGTGTGCAGCAGGTGCATCACCTCTTTGACAAACTGTGGCTGTTCGAACTGGATCACCGAAATGTTGATGGCCAGATCGAGCCCATGACCAAGCTTTTCGCGCAGTTCTGCATACTCCTTGAGGCTGGTATCAAGCACGAAGTGTCCCAGAGAGAGCATCAAGCCACTTTGTTCTGCGACACCGACAAACTCCTGAGGGGAAACGGCACCCAGCTCTTCATCCTGCCAGCGGACCAGGGCTTCAAGGCCGACCACAAGGCCCTCATTGTCTACCTGTGGCTGATACACCATATGCAGATGTTTATCGGTAAGCGCCAGGCGCAGGCGCTGTTCAACCACCAACTGGCGCAAGTAATCCATCTCCATCTCGGAGCGGTAAAGGCTGACAGAGTTCCGATTGTTCTTGGCTCGATACAGCGCCAGGTGAGCACTGCGCAGCAGCTTGCTGGTGGAGTCTCCGTGCCCCGGGTAGAAGGCAATACCGGCACTGGCGGTCAGTTGCAGGTTGAGGCGTCCGATGGCCATGTTGGTTGCCAGATCCTTCAACAGCTCTTCACAGACTCTTTGCTGCTCATCGGGATCCGTGTTCTCGCTGACAACAACAAACTCATCACCGCCCAGGCGGGCCAGGTGGTTGCCGGGGTTAGTACCACAAAGAGCGGTCAGTTGATCACTGAAGGCCACCAGGGTTTCATCCCCGATATCCTGCCCAAAACGGTCATTAATGCCCTTGAAATGGTCAATGTTGATGATAACAAGACAGAATGAGTGCTGGCGCTCGACCTGCTCATCCAACACCTGGAACAGACCGGCGCGGTTGAGCAGTCCGGTCAGGTCGTCATGACAGGAGTGGTATAGCAGCTCTTCGCGGCGCTCACGTTCGGCACGGTGAATAACACGGAACAATGCGTACAGGACGCCAAAGATCAGGATGAAGACGGTCAGGTATTGCAGGAGTGTGGCGCGAAACTTGGCTTTTAATGGCGTGAGGCTGGTTTCGGACAGTGTCCAAAGTTGATAGCGCCGGTTGAATATGGCGGCTGTGATATAGGCTTCGCCATCGTACTCATTGGAGAATGAGACGGCACGATCCAGTGCTTTCACTTCATCGACCGTCATGCCGATTTCTTCGGTATAGCCCTGCCGGTTCTCGTCCCGTTGTTCGGTTGTTATCTGTGGCCGTGTATAGATCGCCGGCCCCACCGCGTTGGGCGCGATGTACTGTAAGTAGCCATCGGCTTCACGGTACAGCTTGATAATATCGTTTGGTCTGTTGCGCACACTGGAGCTGAACACGCTACCGGGTGTATTCATCCGCAGGCCGCCAGTCATCACGGCCAGCACTTCACCATTGGGTGAGCGCAGTGCCTTGCGAATGGGGATCACCCAGGCGTCAAGAGCAGGCAGGAAGTAAGTACGGCCCAGCACCATTTTGTCGGACATCAGAGCTTGTTCAAAACTGGCAGCGCTTTCGGGCTGGGTGCGCAAGTTGGGCAGTTTGCTGAGGTCCAGATTGGAACTGACTCTGACCAGAGTGCCGTCAGGCCGGGCCAGGCCAAACCCGAGCATGCTTTTGTCGACTGCCAGGATATTATCCAGCAAGGGGAGCTGCTGGCTGTTATCAAACATCTGCTCGTTGGAAATAAGCTCCCGGCCAATGACATCCAACACAAGCTCCTGAGTGTGGAGCACGCTGTTGACGGCCTGGGAGATCAGTTCGGCTCTGTTTTGATGGTAGGTTCTGTGTTCATCGTAGAGAGATTGCCAGCGCGCATACAGAATGACGCTCAGCAGCACTGCGCCTCCGAGAAGGATAAGCCAGAAGAGGGTCCATAGATTGCGCTTCAATGCTGCCATCTGAATTCCTGATTGTGGGGGATTCCTGTCTCACCCTTTCATTCACAGTACCATTTAAGGCTAAATTTTATACAGCAGGCAAGTGACCGGCATCATGTAAATGCGGTATCAAGTTCAAGTACACAGCGCGAATAGCTGGGCCCGGCTGGAAATTCCCAGCTTTTCGTAGGCGCGTTTTCGATAGGTAATGACGCTGCTGACAGCTACATCAAGCTCGGCGGCAATGGCTTCATTTTTCTTGCCCCTCAGCACCGCCTGACATACTTGCTGTTCGCGTTCAGACAGAAAGGCGAGAGGCCCTTCCTGGCGCAGGTGCTCATTGAGTTGAAAATGCTTGCTGACCAGAATGCTGATGAGTCCACATACCGTATGCTCGAAACTCTTGTCGTCAAAGCGCTCATCAAAGCCGGGGTCACGGCGGTACAGGTTGATGTAGTAGTTTCCCTGCTCGGTCCCGCGGAGAATGGAAATTTTGTCGCTGAAGCCCGGCGTTTCAAAGAATGCCTTGCGGTAATGGAGACCCATATCGCCACTTACTGAATTGAAGCGCACGATTTCAACATCACCGGGCCTGAGTGTTTTGAGCAGCTGAAAGTTGGGGTCCTGAAGATAGTGGCGCTCGCTCACATAGGCTTCAGCCAGACGTTTGCCCGAGGCCTCACGGGCATAATCCTTGTAGATCAGTGTTGAGACGCGCTCGCCATCCGGGCAGTAAAATACCATGCACTGCTCGGTGCCGAATTCTTGTTGCAGCCAGTTGAGAAAAATATCGTAAAAGGCCGCCGTTCCCAGCTGCTCCAGGGTCTTGAGTACATCAACTGAGGGTATCCAGCCTGAGGCTAACGTATGGAGCTGTTTTGTATCCGGCATTGCGTCGAGGGGACTCCTGTCAGCGCCTGGCATTAAGGCGCATGTGTTTGTCCCCTTGATTATAACCTCATAGAGCTTGCTAGAGCGTCATGCCGGCCATCAACAAGGGCGCGCTGCTGAACAGCAGGTTGATGAGGGTAATCCAGTGCCAAATCAGCAATGCCAATGGCAACAAGGCAGGGATGAGTAGCCACCTGGGGCTTTTGGGTGGTGCCTTACCGAAGCGGTTATCGTCCCGGTCGCCGGGCACTGTTGCCAGAATCAGGTAAATAAAGGGAGCTGCGGGAG
This sequence comes from Marinobacterium stanieri, assembly GCF_900155945.1. Lineage (GTDB taxonomy): Bacteria > Pseudomonadota > Gammaproteobacteria > Pseudomonadales > Balneatricaceae > Marinobacterium > Marinobacterium stanieri. The sequence continues at coordinate 470,315 of NZ_FTMN01000001.1, read as the reverse complement.
GGATAAGGTAAGTAAGCGACCAGAAGCCACTGGCACCGGCGTCACGATAACGCTGAGCGGCCATTTTGAGGGCGACCAGGTTGAATACAACGACCGTGGCAAGGGTGAAGGTCAGAAGACTGGAGTCCTCGGGCGTGGCCAGAAGTGCCCAGAGTGTCAGAGGCGCGAAGGCAAGCAGGTGCCAGAGGTTGAAATACGCCATGAAGCGCAAACGGCTGAGCCGTCCGAAGCCCAGAACAAGTTCCTTTTTCATAATATATCCTTCAAATGGAGGCTGGAGCTTATGATAGAGAGTGATTGAAAGTCGAGGCAAGGCCCAGGTGTTGAACGGAGGTGAAAAAAACAATTGTGTACCTAAAACAGAGACATATTTGTGCTTATTAAATTGATCAGCGGTCTTAAAGACTCAAAACTATCTGTAACCCCCACAGCTACTGGTCTTTAAGCTTTGGGTTGGTGTAAGAGTAGGAAGGTGCATTCGGGAAAAAGGGGGGCTATCATTATGTTTAATGGTGTGTTTACTGTAGTCACTTATTGGGTTGGGTAGTATTAAATGACTTTTTTGGAGCTTCTCAAGTTCATGGTAAAGCGGCATGCATCGGACTTGTTCATTACTGCTGATGCTCCTCCTGCCATTAAAGTCAATGGAACAGTTAAGCCGTGGGGTAACAAAGCGTTAAGTGATGAAACAGCAACAGCTGTCATCATGAGCGCAATGAATGACCTGCAGAAGCGAGAGTATGAAGAAGAATGTGAATGTAGTTTTGCACTCAATCAGCCCAATCTTGGCAGGTTTCGTATAAGCGTTTATCAGCAGCGGTCAATGCCAGCGATGGTAGTTAGACGAATCCAGGGATTTATTCCCAGCTTGGGCGATCTGAAGCTGCCTGCAACCCTCAAAGAGCTGGTTATGGCCAAGCATGGTCTCGTGCTGGTGGTAGGGAGTACTTCGTCAGGGAAATCGACAACGCTCGCATCTTTGATTGACTATCGAAACCAGAATAAGACAGGTCACATTATTACTATTGAAGATCCTGTCGAATTCATCCATACCCATAAGAAAAGTATTATTGCCCAGCGGGAAGTTGGAATTGACACGCCTTCATTTGCCAAAGCGCTGAAAAGCGCTCTGCGTCAGGCCCCAGATGTAATCCTTATGGGAGAAATACGAGATGCTGAATTAATGCAGCATGCGCTGGCTTTTGCTGAGACAGGTCACCTTTGTCTTGCAACCTTACATGCCAATAATGCCAGTCAGGCACTAGACCGTATTTTGTCATTTTTTCCTGTAGAGCAACACAATCAGGTGTGGATGGATCTTTCCTTTAACCTGAGGGGGATAGTGGCCCAGATGCTTTTGCCGACGGTAGGGGATGTCTCAAGGCGTGTTGCAGTAGAAGTTATGACGTGTACTCCGGTCATAAAGGAGTTAATCCGCAAAGGGGATGTGCACTCAATTAAAGACATTATGAAAGCTTCAGGCGATGCGGGAATGCAAACGTTTGACCAGGCGTTATTTGAGTTGTTCAGTGACGGTATTATTAGTTATGACACTGCAATGTCCCATGCCAATTCAGAAAATGATCTGCGCCTGATGATTGAATTGTCAGATTCTTCTATTTCTCTGAATGAAATAGGCTCTGATACTGATACCCAGGATTCAATTTTCAGGACAAGAAAGCTGCCACTTGCTGCAGAGCTCTCCTCTGAGCCCAAAAGCGTCTCTCTGTCGGGAGTTACATTATTACCACCAGATCACTCTACGGAGCCCGCCCCTCTGTATGCATATAGAGAGCCCAAAGTAGAAGGGGAGTTCAATTTTTTGCCCGCGGATGACGATGAAGAAAAATAACGTTTATAAATCGTCACAAATCACATCGCTGATATACAGGGTCTCCAAAACTTGTTGTCGAATCCAAGATGTCCCTGGGACAGTTTGATAGACAACCTGGCCCAGGGCTAAATGACATGTAATCACTTAGTTAGCGGCGAGGGTGCTCAGTACTTTTTTGAAGGTGGTCAGCTCTTCATCGCTGAACTGACTGAACATCTTGTCCTGCTCTTCTTCAGACAGGCGCCACAGGGCTTCTGCCTGCTCGTTACCCTGTTCTGTGATGTCGTAGCAATCGTCCGCAGAGGTAATCAGGCCTTTGCGCTGCAGAATATCGGTGGCTTCTTTTACCTCGATATCCGGCATGTTGACCTCTTTGAGCAGGTCTTTCAGGCTCAGTTTCGGGTTGGCCTGCAGCACCATCAGCATGCGTGCTTCGCTGGTGCGCAGTCCGGTGGACAGCTGCAGCGGGGCGTAGTCAGCCTGGTAGCTGCGTACTGCCTGGGTCATCAGGTAGTACAGGTTATCGCTCAGGCGGCCTTCCAGTTTCTGCACGGCTTCCGGCTGTTCTTCGGTGTTGGCCGGGAAGCGGGAGTGCGGCATGACAACAGAGTAGCTGCCCTGGTGGTATACCAGCGGGGCGCGGCCAGCATCTTCAAATGCGACAACCTTGCCGATCAGGATCCAGTGGTCGCCACCGTCTAGGGTTTCATAGGATTCACACTGAAAGCAGGCAGAGGTGTGCGGCAGTACCGGTGCGCCGCCGAAACCTTCGCTGTATTCAACGCCAGCGAATTTGTCATCGCTGGGGCGAGCGAAGTGGTTGGACACGTCAATCTGGTCAGCAGCCAGGATGTTAACGGCGAAATGCGACGCCTGTTCGAAAATCTCGCAGCTGCCGGAGCGCTTGTCGATGCTCCACAGGATCAGTGCGGGATCCAGAGATACCGAGTTGAAGCTGTTGGCAGTAACGCCAGTCTTTTCACCAGAGGGAGTCTGGGCGGTAATAACCGTGATACCGGTGGCAAAGTTGCCCAGTGCACGGCGGAAGGCTTTAGGATCGAATTCAGTGACTTGATTGCTCATGGCAGCACCTGGATGTTGGGTTCTTATGGTCGGCTACAAAACCGTATACAGCATATGACGAGAGCAGGCGGGGTAGGGTCGCCTGCGGTTTTGCAGATTGCCCCTGAAACAGAGGCAGGGCGCGCATCTGGACGTGCGCGCCCGAGGACATGCCTTGTCCTGAAGGGATTACAGCAGAGCGGGATCCGGCTCCAGGCCCAGGATTTCACGACCGATGATCTGGGCACAGACATCGTAGTCGGTGTAAGCGTGAGCGGCGGTCATGTTGGATTCGCGCCACAGACGCTGACCTTCACGGTCGGCCAGCCAGTTGGAAGCGCCCATCACAGCCCAGAGGCGGTTAACGGCTTCAACACACATTTTGATGGCGTAAGCCTGGTTGGTACGCCAGTGAGCCAGGGTGTAGCGGTCCGGGTACTCGTGACGCTCACCGTACTCCTTGTGCTCGTTCCAGGTTTTTTCCAGGTAAGCACGGGCAGCGCATACCTGCTGGTAGGACTCGGCTACACGCAGGATCGGCGGGATAGAGGCTTTAACCTGAGCACCGGTGTAGGCACGTACACGGTTCTTGGTCATTTCCTTGTAGACGTCGATCATGCGCTCAGCAACACCCAGGCTCATGGCGGCGAAGCCACAGGCGAAGTACGGACGGTACGGGGTGTGGTAGATCTTGCTGTCCGGATACAGAGAGCGACCTACATGGCGGCCTTCCATCATGTCGCCAGCTGCCTGGATGCGGTGCTCGGGTACAAATACACCTTCGATGCGGGCGGTTTTGGTGCCGCTGCCTTCCATGCCGGCAGAGTACCAGTCGTCGATGATGGTGAATTCTTTCTTCGGAATAACCGCGAAGCTGTAGATCTTTTCGCCAGCATCGTTGAAACGGTTGAAGCCAACGATGATCCACTGCGCGTGGTCAACACCGGAGCTCCACTTCATGTCGCCGGTGAAGATGATGCCGCCTTCGGTTTCTTCGTGCTTACCGAAGGGTGCGATAGAGCTGGAAGCGACAGTATCCGGGTTTTCGCCCCAGAACTCTTCCTGAGCTTCCTTGGAGAACATGGCCATCTGATGGTTGTGTGTGCACAGCAGGCTGTAGGCCCAGGCAGTGGAGCAGCAGGCGCCAGCCAGTGCCGCGATGCAATCAGTAAACTCAGGCAGGCTCATTTCCAGGCCGCCATATGCTTTCGGCAGGAAGGCGCGGTTCAGGCCAATGCCGTGCAGCATATCGATGTTTTCCTGCGGCACCTGACGCAGCTCTTCCGCCTTGCTGGCGTTGGCGCGGATGGCCGGGAGGATCTCGTTGAGTTTCTCAAGCATCGGGTTGTGAGTAGTCATCAGGATCTTCTCTCTTTTAATAATTGGTATCCGGTCCTGTGGGGTGTTGGGATGGGTGAGACTGCCCAGCTAACGTAAACGTAAAAGCTCCCCACAAGCGTTGGGGCGATTATGCGGGGTGAGGGCTCTGGAGAAAATGTAATATTCTTGTTTGTTATTGCACTTTTCTTCAAAAGGGCCCCGCTTTGGGGCCCTTCCGGGCAGGTGTGCAAAATGGCCGGCTGGCCGGGTCAGGCGGGGCGCGAGTGTCGAGTGGGAATCAGTGCCAGCAGGCAGCCGATGCCGGTCAGGCCGATAATCAAGGCCATGGGCAAAGGGGTACCGTCATGAAAGCGACTGGTGGCCGAGCTGGCCAGTGCGCCCAGGCCAAACTGGGTGGCCACGGCCAGGCCCGCTGCAGCGCCGGCTTGATTCGGGTAGCGAGCCAATAGGCTGGCCATGCAGTTGGCGCCCATGACACCGGTTACGCTGACATAGCCCAGCAATGCAGCTACTACCAGCCAGAGTCCGCCGGTACCGGTCATTCCGCCAAACAGCAGGACAGCGCCGGACAGCGTCGCCAGCACGGCTGAAGCTACCAGCAGCTTCTGGGTTCCGACTTGCTTCACGTAACGGGCATTCAGGCTGACCAGCACGATGATGCCACCGATATTAAGACTGAACAGCCAGGCGAAGTTTTGTGGTGCTACGCCAAAGTACTCGATGTACACGAAAGGAGAGGCGGTGATGTAGGCAAACATGCCGGCAAAGCAGAGCGACATGCACAGGATGTAACCCAGTGCTACCGGTTGCAGAGCGATGTGCAGGTAAGCCTTGAACACGGCCAGAATGCTGGCATTGCGTGAATCACCATGGTGGGTTTCCGGAATCTTCCAGGCACTGAACACCAGCATCAGGGCAGCAAAGATAAACAGCACCACAAACAGCGAACGCCAGCCGGAAACCAGAATCAGATAACCGCCGACTAGCGGTGCAACCAGCGTCGCGATCATGGTCACCAGGTGCATTAATGAGAGTACGCGTGCGGCTTCATTAATGGGGAAAAGGTCACGCACAATAGCGCGGGCAAGGACCGAGGCTGCAGCTCCACCCAGCGCTTGCAGGAAGCGTGCTGCGATCAGCGTATCGGCACTGTCGGCAAGGATGCAGCCGATACTGGCGACCAGATAGAGACTGATACCGCCCAACAGCAGGCCCCGACGGCCAAACTTGTCCGACAGTGGGCCATAGAACAGCATGCCGATAAACAGCCCGACCAGAAAGGCACTGATGGTGAGCTGAATACTGGATTCAGGTGCTTCAAGGTCTGCTGCAATTAATGGCAGGCTGGGCAGATACATGTCGATCGACAACGGGCCAAAGGCGACAAGCGCGGCCAGCAGCACGATCAGGCGATGGGGGTTGGCTACCGATGACATCAGGGGCTCCCGGTTGGGTATTGAGTTGTTATGGGTGAAATAATACCACTGCTGATATTTTATTTAATATATTAAATAAAACAGGAGTTCCAAAGGCTGCATCTGGCTCGATGACATCCAGGGGAGTTTGGAGCCGGGTGCAGAAACCAAAACGGCCTGCAAATGCAGGCCGTTTCGGGAGAAAGGAGACGGATTTACAGACGGCTGGAGCCGGGTGCAAATGTCTCGGTAACGGATGCCTGAGGCCCCGGTACCTTGTCGCCACTCACCGGAGAAACCGGGAAGATGGCGTTGATCTGGCCGGTGCCGGAGCTGCCGAAGTAAGGTGTGACTACTTCCGCTTTCTGGTCGTATTCAGACCACCCCAGAGCACCCAGCAGCATAGCGGTGTCGTGCATGAAGCCTTCGCCATGACCTTTTACGGCGTACTCGGGCAACATTTCGCAGAAGTCTTCCCATTCCGCGTTTTCCCACATGCGCACCACGTCGTGGTCCAGGCGTTCCAGGAACGGAGACCAGGTCTTGGTGGCGAAGTCCGGTGCCTGACCGTTCTGCGCGAAGCGGTGTGACAGGGAGCCGGACGCCAGGATGGCGACGGTGCCGTCATACTTCTCTTCGATTGCTTTACGCATGGCCCAGCCCAGACGCGCACTGTCGTTCAGGTAATGCACGGTGCACATGGCTGAAACCGAAATCACCTTGTAGTGACGATCCTGGTTCATATAGCGCATGGGAACCAGTGTGCCGTATTCCGGATCCAGTGTAGTGGAGTCGTGTGCCAGGGTTTCAACGCCCTGAGCATTACACTCTTCTGCCAGGATGCGGCCCAGTTCCGGGTTGCCGTCGTATTCGAACGGCATGTTGGAAATGAAGTGGGGCAGCTCGTTGCTGGTGTAGTTACCGGCCCAGTGCTCAGCACAGTTGATGTGGTAACTGGCGTTTACCAGCCAATGGGTATCGAACACGATGATGGTGTCGACGCCCAGTTCACGGCAGCGACGATCAATTTCCTTGTGGCCGTCGATGGCGGCTTGACGGAAACCCTTCTTTGGGCCGTCCAGTTCAGACAAGTACATCGAAGGTACATGCGTGATCTTTGCAGCTAATGCGAGTTTACCCATGAGGCTTACCTCTTGTTATGACTGCGGGGCAATTGAGCCCCTGTTTAGAAACTGTATGTTGAGAATGGCTGATTTGTCGACTCATGCGGTCACCTCGGCCTTTTGGCGAGCATGCCAGTGCGCGGCTAATGCCAGTAGCGGCGCCAGCAGGATGCAGCTGAACAGCGTGGTCAGCCCCAGTTGCATCAGCGAAGGTACCAGCTGAGCAATGGCCGCACCGGTAAGCAGCTGAATGAACCCCATCAGGCCCGATGCGGTCGCAGCGGCGCCTGGAGCACAGCTGATGGCGGCCGATTGAGCGTTGGGTTGGCTCAGTCCGCGGCCAAAGGTGACCAGCGCCATCGGCAGAAACAGGCTGGCAAAGCTCAAAGCCTCCCACCAGGCCAATACAACCAGTGCAGCGGCACCCAGCAGGGACAGACCGTTCCCCAGCAGCACCATCTGGTCCACATTGAAACGGCTGGCCAGTCGGGTGGAGCAGAAACTGCCCAGCATGAATGCCAACGACACCGCCAGGAACCAGGTACCAAAGTCAGCGGAGTCGCCGCCCAGCTGGTCCACCACGATATAGGGCGCACTGCCGACAAACAGGTAAAAGGCCGTGGCAATAAACGTGGTGGAAAGGGCGTAACCCAGGTACTGACCGGAGCCAAGCACGCCGCCATAACTGCGCAAAACCCGCCCCAAGCGCAGGTTATCACTGCGTTCGGCACAGGTTTCAGGCAGCAGGCGCAGGGCCAGCAGCCACACCAGCCCACCCATCAGAATCGACAGGTAGAAGATGGCGTTCCAGCCGCCCCAGAGGTTGATATAGCCTCCCAGTGCAGGCGCGATGGACTGGGCGATGGCAATGGCCATCACCACATATCCCATGCGACCGGCGGCACCGGCACGGCCGTGTACATCCAGAATAATGGTACGGGCCAGCACCATGGCGGTACTGCCTCCCAGTGCCTGAAGCACACGTCCGGCAACCAGCAGCATCACGCCATCGGCCGAGGCCGCCAGGCAGCTGCCGGCTACATGCAGGCCGAGTCCAACCAGCAGCACAGGGCGGCGACCGAAGTAATCGGCCAGAGGCCCTGAAATCAGCTGACCAAACGCCAGGGTGAGAAGATAGGCGGTAAAGGTCAGCTGAATAGTGCTGATATCAGCATTCAACGCCCGCGCAGCATCCGGCATTGCCGGCACAAACGCATTGAGTGCCAGCGGACTCGCCATGGCAATGGCGACCAGCAGAGGTAGAGCGGGCGTGGTTTTCATCGCTTACTTGGGATCGCGAACGACCAGCAGGCGCAGCTCGGTCATGTCTTCGATGGCGTAACGAACGCCTTCACGACCCAGACCGCTGTCCTTCACGCCGCCGTACGGCATGTGGTCCACACGCCAGGACGGCACGTCACCGATGACAACGCCGCCGACTTCCAGCTCGTCCCAGGCTTTCTGGATCTTGTAGATGTCACGGGTGAAGATACCGGCCTGCAGACCGAAGTCAGAGTTGTTGACCTCTTCCAGCGCAGCATCGAAATCGCTGAACTTGGACAGGATGGCAACCGGACCGAAGGCTTCCTGGGTGCAGACGTTCTGGTCGGCATCCACGTCAGCCAGCAGAGTCGCCTGCAGCATGGCGCCTTCACGCTCGCCACCGGCCAGGACGGTGGCACCGGATTCTTTCGCTTCCAGTACCCAGTTGTGCAGACGGGTCGCTTCCTTCTCGGAGATCATCGGGCCGATAAAGGTGTTTTCGTCTTTCGGATCACCGTGAACCAGGCCGTTTACAGCCTTAGCCAGCTTCTCGCGGACTTCGTCGTAGTGGGCTTCGTGCACCATGATGCGCTGAACGCTGATACAGCTCTGGCCAGACTGGTAGTAAGCGCCGAATACGATACGGGCAACGGCATCGTCAATGTCAGTGCCTTCGTCAACCACGCAGGCCGCGTTGCCACCCAGTTCCAGTACGACAGGCTTCTTGCCGGCCTTGGCTTTCAGCTGCCAGCCAACATCCGGAGAACCGGTGAAGCTCAGCAGTTTCAGGCGGTCGTCGGTCGTGAACAGGTCGGCACCGTCACGGTGGCACGGCAGGATAGAGAACGCGCCCTTGGGCAGATCGGTCTCGGCCAGGATTTCACCGATGATGATGGCACCGATCGGCGTCAGGCTGGCAGGCTTGAGGATGAACGGGCAGCCTGCAGCGATGGCCGGTGCCACCTTGTGCGCAGCCAGGTTCAGCGGGAAGTTGAACGGTGAAATGAAAGAGCAGGGACCGATGGGTACGCGCTTCCACATGCCGGTGTAGCCTTCGGCACGGGGGCTGATATCCATGGGCACGACTTCACCACCGATGCGGGTAGCTTCTTCCGCCGCAATGCGGAAGGTGTCGATCAGACGGGTAACTTCACCGCGAGCATCCTTGATCGGCTTGCCGGCTTCGATGCACAGGGCAACGGCCAGTTCCTCGGCGCGCTCTTCAAAACGCTTGACGCAGTAGTACAGGATTTCCTGACGCTTGTACGCCGGAATCTTGCGCATCGGCTCGGCTGCAGCGTCAGCGGCTGCGATGGCCTGGTCGATGGCCGCAGCGTCTGCCATGGCAACACGGGTTGCGACTTCGCCACTGAACTTGTCGGTCACCGCCAGATCCTGGTTCGGTGCCTGAGCTTCGTTGGCCAGATAGTAAGGATAGGATGCTTGCAGCATGAGATCTGTCTCCGCCTGCTTGTTAGTGTTGGATTACTGTTTATTTGTATTGACCTCCAGCCGAAGCCGGAGGTCGTTGTTAATTTAGTCGATCGGGAAAATAACGTTGGCCTGACCGGTGCCGGAGCTAGGGAAATATTCGCCCAGCAGCTCGCCCTTGCCGGTGTACTTGTCCCAACCCAGTGCACCGAACAGCATGGCTGTATCGTGCATGCCGCCTTCACCACAGCAGTACTCGGCGTATTCCGGCAGCATCTTCAGGAAGGTATCGATCTCACCGTTCTGCCAGAGTTCCAGTACACGCAGGTCGACCTGGCGGTTGAACTCGCGGGAGATGGTGAAAGTGCCGTTGTTGGCTTCGTACAGATCGTTTTCCCAGATCTTGTGCGACAGGGAGCCGGACGCCAGCAGCAGTACCTTGGCATCGCTCTCTTTCACGGCCTCGGTGATCGCTTCACCCAGCTTGCGTGACGATTCGATGCTGTGCACGGTGCACCAGCCTGCAATGGATACGATCGGCATGTCGCCCGGTTCCATGAAGTGCATGGGTACCAGGGTGCCGTATTCCAGGTCCAGGGTATCCACCTGGTGCGACAGGGTGAACACGCCTTTTTCGGTCGCTTTTGCCGCGATGGCATCACCCAGTTCCGGGTTGCCGCGGTAGTCGTATTCCAGGTTCTGGATGAAGTGCGGAAATTCGTGACTGGTAAAGGAACCCTTGAAGCGGGAGTTGCTGTTGATATGGTAGCCCGCGTTCACCAGCCAGTGGGTATCCAGCACAATCACGGTATCGGCACCGGCTTCACGTGCACGACGCATGATTTCACGCTGGCCATCGATTGCCTGTTGGCGGCAGCCCTGCAGTTTCCCCGGTTGCTCGGACAGCAGCATGGTCGGGACATGTGTAATTTTTGCAGCTAGTACGATTTCGCCCATGGTCACACCTTCTTTTTCTTAAGGGTTGGCGGATCTGGTCTGGGAGGCAATGAGGCTTGCCTGGGGGCAAACAGATCAATCCGAATAGTGTTCGCACTTCGTTAACATGTTAACTAATGCTAGTTAACATGTTATCTAATGTCAACGACTCCCCGAAAGGGGCGTCGTTTAACAAAAGGCGGGATTATTGACGGGTGTCAGGGTTTGATCTGGCAGAGCTTGTTCAGCAGTTTGTCCAGCTGCTCCATGCTCTCGGGCGAGAACTGGCGCGTGATCTCCTGGTAGGTTTCCTGCAGCGTCGGGCTGATGCGGGCAAACATCTCTTTTGCCTCTTCGGTCAGGCTGATCAGCACGCGGCGCTGGTCTTCCGGCGAGCGGCGACGCTGGATGTAGCCCTGCTGCTCCAGCCGGCTGATGATGCCGGTCAGGCTCGGGCTGAGGATACAGCAGAGCTCAGCCAGCTGTTTGGATTCCAGCTCTTCATATTCATCCAGGGCACGAATGACTCGCCATTGCTGCTCGGTCAGCGGTATTTCCTGCAGGACAGGGCGGAAGAAGGCCATGGTGACTTCGCGGGCCTTGAGCAGTTTAAGCGGGATGGAGTCTTCGTATTTACGCATGGATTCAATATTTTCTGTTTGGATGACAGGGCTTCAGTGGATACCCAAGTAGTGCATCATATAGATCAGCACGGTGGCTGCAAGCAGCATAACCAGAGTATAGGGCAGGTTCGTACGCAGTATGCCGCGTCCTGAACAATTGAAGCGAGCCTGTAGTATGAAGTTTACACCACTGAACAGGCTACCGGACATGGAGGCTGAGGTGGCGACAATGTAGGCGATGGCCATCTGTGTGGGGGCCGTGGTGACATCAGCCAGCATGCCGGCAAAGATGGCGACCAGGGCAAACTGGTGGATACCCATATGTGCCAGGATGGTGATGGTCCAGAGGACAAAGACCGCAACGCCCGGGCTGGTATAGGTAAATGGCAAGCTGAACAGGCCCGCGCTGAGGCATGCTTTTACAGCCGCTGCCAGAAAGCCGGCACTGAGGAACAGGCTTATTTCGCCACGTGTATCTGCAAGACGTTCGACAATGTGGCTGCCGAACCGCTGCGCGGCTTCCCCTGGCCCCTGTTTCAGAGTCAGCAACAGCAGTGGGGTCAGCAGCGCCATCAGGGCCACGACGCCCACCGTGGGCAGATCCGGCTGCAATGCGCTGACTATCAGGATGGCGACAATCAGGGTCAGAGGCAGCAAAAGAGTGCCGGAGGTCATCGGGTAGCCCTGGTATGCATCCAGTTCACGCTCATGACGGAAGCGTGCATCGAGCAAGGTATAGGCCAGCCCGAACAGCGACAGCCCCAGGGTGAACGGCAGAATGTTATACAGCTGGGTACCCGGCACTTGCTCAAGGGTCAGCGGCAAAATGCTGAGGAAGGGCGACCAGAGTACGGCCAGGCTGAAGCCCCGTGCCAGAATCATGCTGGAGAGCGGTGACAGCGTCTGCTTGCGCTTGAGTTGCTCTCCGACCAGCAGCATGGAAGAGAAGTTGGCTACGGAGGAAAGCAGGTGCATGCCACCCAGGGTGGTGAGAAAGCTGCCCAGGCCCGGGTTGCCGGTGTTGCTCTGTAGCTGGGTGCTCAGGCGGATAAAGTTGACCGCGGCAAGCAGCATGGCCAGTTTCAGGTGTTCGCCCAACAGGTCGAGCGGGTGCAAGGGCACGCCTGCAAACCAGCTCCAGGTAGCGAAGACCACGCCGGCACCCAGCAGTAAATAGATGGGCAGGCGCTGTTTGGACGTCAGGCGGCCAAACTCAAGTGCGACAAAAGCCCAGGCCGTCAACGTTGCCGGCTCGGTGAGATTGGCAAGATCAAAGGTATCCAGCAGAGCCATGCACAGGGTGGCGAAAATCAGCAGGCCTGACAGGGCGTTGCGGGTACACAGAAGCGCGATACGGGACTGGGCGGAAGTAGTCATACCGCTATTTTATTAATATGTTAACTAGTAGTCCAGTTGTCTTTCTTGTGTCGCTGCCGAAACTGCTGTGCCGTGAGGCCTGTGAGCCGTTTGAAGAAACGGGAAAAATAGGCCGGGTCGCTGAAGCCCAGCTGATAACAGATATCGTTGCTGGAATGCTCGGTAAACACCAGCAGGCGCTTGGTTTCCTGAATGATGCGGTCGTGAATCAGCTTTTTGGGTGAACGGTTGGACACCTTCTGGCAGATCTGGTGCAGCCGGCTTTCGGATATTCCCAGCTCACGGGTGTATTCGGGCAGGTGCAGGTGCTCCCGGTAGTGTTCCTCAATCAAGTCCGAGAAACGGCGGAAGATGCGCAGGTCATCATTGTTTAGCGAGGTGGTTTCAGCTTCCTTGGGAGAGAGGCGTGAGATCTGGATCAGCAACAGCCTGACCAGTGTGTGCAGCGTCAGACGCTTGGCCAGGCGCTCGCGATACCACTCTACCTTGATATTCCGCAGGGTCTGGGTGATCAGCGGCCATTGCTGGCGTTGATCATCTTCCAGCTCGTCGCGCACGATACACAGGCCCCGGTTGAACTCGGTATCCATCTCTTCCTGCAGGCCGTCGCGCAGCAACTGCCAGGCGAGCGACTGGTGAATGGTGAGCACGTGCCCCCGTGCGCTGTTTTCGGTCAGAAATGAGTGAGGAACGGACGGCGGTGTCAGCAGCAGTGCCGGCCCCTCGGCGTGATAGATCCGGTCATCGATATGGAAACTGATTTCACCGCGGTCAATGTAATGCATCTGCAGATACTGGGCGTGACGGTGCACAGGCATATCACGACCATAGAAGTCGGCCAGGTTTTCCAGCACGTCATAGTGGATCGGCGCATCGAGATATCGACGGTCGTAATCCTGTCCCAGAATAATGTTGGGAATCCATTCACTGTGGGAATGTTCGCTCATGAGGCGACTATAGCAGATGCGGGGAAGAATAAAGGAAGGGGCCGGAGCGACGTGCTGATGCACGCCCTCCGGCAGGTTCTGCCAGGGTAAGCAGATAAATCAGCCTTTGCCGAGCTGCGGTACCTTGTGAGTACCGTGCGCGATGCAGACGTTCTTGGTTTCCATGTAGAAGTCGAAGCTCCAGTCGCCACCATCCCGACCGATACCGGACATCTTGATACCACCGAACGGAGACGGCAGGTTACGGTTGTTCTCGGAGTTCACCCACAGCATGCCGGCTTCGACGTGCTTGGCCATGCGCATGGCGCGGCCGGTGTTCTCGGTCCAGATGTAACCGGACAGGCCGTACTGGGTGTCGTTGGCAATCGCGATCGCTTCTTCTTCGGTGTCGAAGGTGATAGCGGTCAGAACCGGACCAAAGATCTCTTCCTGAGCGATGCGCATCTTGTTGTTGGCACCGGTGAACAGGGTCGGCTCCAGGTAGTTGCCAGCCGGATCAATGTTGCCACGGGCTTCTTCGATACGCTTGCCGCCTACTGCAACATTGGCGCCGTCTTCTTTGGCGATGTCGAAGTAGCTCAGTACCTTGTTGTAGTGCTCTGTGGCAACCAGCGGGCCTACTTCGGTGTTCGGATCCAGAGAGTGACCAACCTTCAGGTTGCGTACACGCTGTTCCAGGGCTGCCATGAACTTGTCACGGATACCGCTCTGGATCAGCAGACGGCTGGAGGAGGTGCAACGCTGGCCGTTCAGGCTGTAGATCATGAAGACAACAGCATCCAGGGCACGTTCGAAGTCGGCATCGTCAAATACGATAACCGGGTTCTTGCCGCCCAGCTCGAAGTGCATGCGCTTCAGGGTGTCAGCACCCTGACGCATGATGTGAGAACCGGTGGCAGATTCGCCAACCAGGGCAACGGCTTTGATGGCCGGGTGCTCGGTCATGCGCTTGCCGGCTGTTTCGCCGAAACCGTTAACCATGTTCCACACGCCCTTGGGCAGGACTTCGTCCGCGATTTCGGCCAGGATGTAGGCGCTCAGCGGGGTCAGTTCAGCCGGCTTGTGAACAACAGTACAGCCTGCAGCCAGCGCCGGAGCAATTTTCCAGGTGGACAGCATGAACGGCGTGTTCCACGGCGTGATGATGCCAACCGGACCGATCGCTTTACGGACGGTGTAGTTGGTGTGCTCGTCCTGGTGCAGGGCCAGACCATTCTGCGCTTCAGGTGCCTTGTCAGCGAAGAAGCGGAAGTTGGCAGCGCCACGGATAGCGGCCTGCTTCATGAAGCGGATCGCCTGACCGCAGTCCATGGACTCAACCAGGGCGATCTCGTCAGCGCGCTCAACCAGACGGTCAGCGAATTTGTTCAGCAGACGCTTGCGCTCGGCACCCGGCATGGAAGACCATTCTTCAAACGCATTTTCAGCGGCTTCACAGGCGGCGTCCATGTCGGCAACAGAGCCGGCCATGACTTTACCGATAGAGCTGTTGTTGGTCGGCGTGTAGTTGTCGTACTCGCTACCGCCGTTACCAAGGGTGAATTCACCGTTGATGTAGTGGCCGGTAGTGTTGTTCTTGAAGCGCTCCAGGTATTTCTGTGCGCGTTCCAGGTTGGTGTCCAGAGTATCGCTCATGATGCTTCTCCCGTTTGGTTTGGATCCCGGGGCCGGTCGAGGCCTGGCGCCCGGGACGGGTCTTATTCTCAGTATTTGTCGCCGTAGAATTCCTGCTCGCTGACCATGCGGGTCTCAAGTGAGCAGACATCTTCAATGGAGCACACGATGGTGTCGCCCGGCTGGCAGTCAACGATGCCGTGCGGTGTACCGGTGCAGATCATGTCACCCGGGTTCAGGGTCATGATTTTGCTCAGGTATTCGATCACGAAAGGCACGTCAAAGATCATGTCTTTGGTGCTACCGTCCTGAGTCACCTTGCCGTTCACGGTGGTGGTCAGCTTCAGTGCGTTGGCATCAGGGATGTCAGCGGTATCGACAATCCAGGGGCCCATCGGCAACAGAGAGTCACGGCTCTTCACGCGCAGGTTGGGGCGGTAGTAGTTTTCCAGGTAGTCGCGGATGGCGAAGTCGTTACACACAGTGTAGCCGGCAACGTAATCCAGCGCGTCTTCACGCTTGATGTTCTTGCCGGTTTTGCCGATCACCGCAACCAGTTCGCACTCGTAGTGCTGGTATTCGATGCCGTCCGGACGGTAGCTCACCTGCTTGTGGCCGGTCAGCGTGTTGGCGTGTTTGATAAACACCAGCGGCTCTTTCGGCGGCTCGAATGCCAGTTCGCTGGCGTGATCCGCGTAGTTGATGCCCAGTGCGAAGATGGTGCCCGGTGCTTTGACCGGCGGCAGCCAGGTGATCTGGTCAGAGTCCAGCGCCACGTCCAGCACTTCACCTTCGGAAGTGGTGATGCGGTCGTTGGGGTCAATGTCGATGTCCAGCTCGCGGCCGTCAAATACGATACGTGCGTGTCTCATGGCTCAGGCACCTCCCAGCGTGTTGTTCAGGGTGCCGACACCCTCGATGCTTGCTTCAACCTTGTCACCCTTGGCAACGGCTACACGGTCACCGGCAAAGCCGACCGCGATGATTTCACCGGCCTGCAGGGTCATGATGCGCGAGATGATGCTGATCAGCTCGGCAATGCTGCGCTCCATGTTGGCCAGTTCAAATACGCTCTTCTGTTCGCCATTTACGCTGACAGTGACGGTCAGTGCGTTCGGGTTGGCAACCTTGTCGGCCGTGACGATTTCAGGGCCTACCGGGGCAGATGTATCCAGGCACTTGCCCTTGATGTCCGGGCGGTAGTAGCTCTCTTCCGGCAGGGAGAAGTCGCTTACGATGGTGTAACCGCCAACGTAGTCCAGCGCTTCATCAGCGGATACACGGCAGGTTTCCTTGCCGATCACCACGCCCAGGCTGGCGCCTACGGCCATGGCCGCTACGTCGTTACCGTCGAAGTCCTTGGCCCACTCGACTTCAGCACCGTCAACACTCCAGGTGTTGCGCGGCTTGTAGTAGAGCACCGGCTGAGTCGGCGGCTTCTTGTACGGGGCTTCGTTGAATGTCCCATCCAGGGCAGCCAGCTGAGCCTTGTCGTTCAGCGCGACGCAGACCAGCTTGCTGTTGACCAGAGTGTTTGCAGTCATGATTAACCTTCTCTTGTTATGACCGGATCAGTAACCGGCCTGAGGCTTTTCGTCTTCAACCGGAGCGCCCTGTTTAAAGCGCTGTGCCAGCTTGCGGGTTTCGTTGGCCAGGATCATGGTGTCGACACCGACACCCACGAAGTTGGCACCCTGCTGGACGTAGGTTTCTGCCAGGGACGGGTCCAGGCAGAGGAGACCGGCGTACTTGCCGGCATCGCGAATCTTGTTGAGACCTTTGTTAATGGTCTCGACTACCACCGGGTTACCGGCATCGCCGATATAACCCATGGAAGCAGACAGGTCTGACGGTCCGATGAACACGCCATCAACGCCTTCAACTTCCAGAATGGCGTCCAGGTTTTCCATGGCGCTGGCGGTTTCCACCTGTACGATCAGGCAGATTTCATCGTTGGCCTTTTTCAGGTAACCCGGTACCTGGTTCCAGCGCGCTGCGCGGGCCAGGGATGTACCCAGACCACGGATGCCCTGCGGCGGATAGCGGACGGCCTGAACCAGCTGGGCCGCCTGTTCGGCAGTTTCCACCATCGGAACCAGCAGCGTCTGAACGCCGATGTCCAGCAGCTGCTTGATCAGGGCCGTGTCGCCTTCAACACAGCGCACGATCGGTGCGGTGTCGTACGGGGCGATGGCCTGCAGGTGGCTCATGATGGTACGCAGATCGAAGGGGGCGTGTTCGCCATCGATCAGCAGCCAGTCGAAACCGGCAACGGCGGCAATTTCAGCGGCGCTGTTGTCCGGCAGACCCAACCAGAGACCGTACTGGGTTTCGCCAGTGGCCAGGCCCTGTTTGAAACGGTTTTTTGGCAGTTCCATTCGAATAGCTCCAGTGATCGATTATTCGAAGTTCAGGGTGACGCCACCCAGGCTGCCGAAGTCGGCGTGAACGGTATCGCCTGCTTTAACCGGTACCGGACGGGTGAAGGAACCGGACAGGATGACCTGGCCCGGCTCCAGGCCGATGCCGTGCGGAGCGAAACGCTTACACACCCAGGTGATGCCTTTCAGCGGGTTGCCCAGAACGCCGCCGGCCAGGCCGGTCTCTTCGATCTGGCCATTCAGGTACAGCATGCAGCCGGCCCAGCGCAGGTCGATATCCATCGGCTTGATCGGGCGACCACCCATCACGATGCCGGCGTTGGCCGCGTTATCAGAGATGGTGTCGTATACCTTGCGGGTGTAACCGGTTTCCGGATCGGTACGCAGGCAGCGTGCAGCGATCAGTTCCAGTGACGGGATGACATAGTCGGTGGCATCGATAACGTCGAAAATAGTGACGTTTTCGCCGAACAGCGGCTTCTTCAGTACGAAGGCCAGTTCAACTTCGATACGCGGATCCAGGAAGTCGGACGCCTTGATGGTGGCACCATCGTCAAACAGCATGTCGTCCAGCAGGACACCGTAGTCGGGCTCGTCGATGTTGGAGGACATCTGCATGGCACGGGAGGTGAGGCCGATCTTGTAGCCGATAACCTTGCGGCCATCTTCGATCTTGCGATCTACCCAGGCTTTCTGCACGGCGTAGGCATCCGCCATGGTCATGTCCTGGTGCTCCAGAGTCAGCGCCGGAATCTGCTTACGGTTTACTTCTGCTTCGTACAGGCGATCCGCGGCGGCCTTGATCTGCTCTTTGGTCAACATGCGAGACGTACCTTCTTCTTGTCTGTGTTTGTTCATGGCGACCCGGCCGGCTGTCGTTCTTAACACGCTGACAGGGGAGGGTGCCGATCATCTGCTTTGCATTTTAGTTAACATCTTAACTAAGTCAATACCCGGTCACTCAGGGCACCACTTTTTGATGCGTACTAATCTTTATAGACCCATCACGGTAAGATGACAGTCTGTTGACAAAAGTTAATATGTTAATTAGATTTCGTGCGTTTGCCTTTCCGCAACCACGTTCTGTAACCACATCGGCACCCCTCTATCAGTGGTGTCCGAACTCAGGGGAGTACACAAGATGCCGCATTTCGTTGTTGATTATTCTGGCAATCTGCATGACCGCTTGGACTTTCAGGCGCTGTTCAAAGACCTGCACGAGTACGTGGTATCGACCGGTGCGTTCCCCATCGGTGGTGTTCGCAGCCGCGCAATCCGCTGCGATGACTTTCGTGTTGCGGATGGCCGCGAAGATTTCGCTTACCTGAACTTGAGCCTGAAGATCGGCCACGGCCGAGATATGGAACTTAAGAAAGAAGTGGCCGAGCAGGTGTTCAAGATCCTGTGCGACTGGATGAAGCCCATCACGGATGAAAGCTATGTCCAGATCTCGTTTGAGATGACCGAGCTGGACCCGGTACTCAAGTTCAACAAGAACAATATTCATCCGCTGTTTAAAAAGGACTAGGCCCGACAGGGACACTGGTCGACAGCCTGCCCGGTCTCCCCGGACCGGGCAGATTAATAATAAGCCGGCAACCGGCACATCCGACTGTAGCAACAGACTCTTTCAAGTGGAGATCACCGTGAAAAAAATGATCAAATCTCTGGCCGGCGCAGCAGCCCTGGCCCTGGGTATGACTGCCTCAGCAACTGCCTCGGCTGAGACGACTCTGATCGTGGGTACCTGGCAGCCGCCGGGCAACCCGATGAATGCTATCGTTTGGCCGACCTGGGCCGAGTGGGTAGAAGAAGCGACCGAAGGTCGCGTCAAAGTGAAAATCGAGCAGGATGTAGGCCACCCCAAAACCTACTTCCAGCTGGTTGAAGATGGCGTAATCAACGCTGGCTGGAGCTACCACGGTTATGGTCCGGGTCGTTTTAAACTGCCGGTAGCGGTTGAGCTGCCGGGTCTGAATGTGAGCGCTGAAGCAGCCTCCGTTGCCCTGTGGGAAGTTCAGGAAAAGTACTTCGCTGACGCCAATGAATTTGAAGGCCTGCAACTGCTGGCAACCCTGACTCACGGTCCGGGCCAGCTGCATACCATCGACCCGATCAATAGCTTCGATGACCTCAAGGGCAAGAAGATCCGCATCGGCGGTGGTGTTCAGACCGAGCTGGGCGAGCGTATGGAAATTACGCCGGTAGCCGCACCGGGTTCCAAGGTATACGAAATGATGCAGCAGGGTGTGATCGACGGTGTGTTCATGCCGGTCACTGAGCAGAAGTCTCTGCGTCTGCACGAAGTCGCTCCGAACCTGACTGTATTCCCGGGTGGTCTGTACCTGGGCAGCTTCTCCATGTTTATTGACCCTTACTTCCTGGAAGACCTGGATCCGAAGGATGCTGAGGCTATCCTGAGTGTATCCGGTGCTAAGCTGTCTGCACTGGCTGGTCGCGCCTGGGATCAGGCTGATGTGGAAGGCTTTGAAGCGGCGCGCGCTGCGGGTGTCACCATCAAGGAGCTGGGTCCGAACGACCCGATGACGCTGGAATTCCGCGAAATGATCAAAGGCATGGATCAGGCCTGGATCGACAGTGTAGCTGACCGTGGTGTCGATGCTGCTGCCGCTCTGGAAGAGCTGCGCACCATTGCTCGCGAGTACGAAGCTCAGAAGCAGGAGTAATCCATGTCATTCAGTGCCTGGTTCAATGAGCACTATGACGAGAAGGGGCCAGTCAAGTGGCTGGCCTTTTTCCTCGAGGCTGTATCTTCATTAGTGCTGTTTACCCTGATGGCGTTGACCTGTGTCGACGTGGTCGGGCGTTACCTCTTCAACAGTCCGCTGCATGGCGGCACCGAGCTGACCGAGATCGGTCTGGCGGTGATGGTATTTGCGGCCATGCCGGTGATTACCTGGCGCGGCGGTCATATCGTGGTTGATCTGCTGGACCGCTTCCTGGGCTCCAAGGTCGTCAAGGCGCTGTCGCTGTTTGCCGCGCTGGTGATGTCCACCTCGCTGTACTTCCTGGCGCTGCGTATCTTCGAACTGGGTGAACGCTCCATTCGTCGTGGTGTAGTGACCGAGTTTCTGGCGATGCCTACGGGGTACATCGTGCAGTACATCGCGATCATGAGCTGGGCCACAGCGGCGGGTATGATTACCTATGGTGTCTACCGCATCCTGTTCCAGAGTAAAGACTAACCGAGGCGGTATCTCCTTATGTCCGTTATTCTGATCGGCTTTGCCGTTCTCCTGTTTCTGATCATTGTGGTGCGAATGCC
>NZ_FTMN01000001.1:0-449000 GCF_900155945.1 Marinobacterium stanieri | reverse complement strand
GGTGAAAAGACCGAATGGCCCGAACGCCTGCAGACCATGAAAGGGGTCTGGGGTGTGCTGCTGCTGTTCACCATCGTTATGGGCGGTATCTACCTGGGTATCTTTACCCCGACCGAAGCGGCGGGTATCGGTGCCGGTGGTGCCTTCCTGATCACCCTGTTCCGTGGCCGCATGACCCTGCGCAACCTGTTCGAGACGCTGGCGGACACCGCCCGTACCTCGGCCATGCTGTTTGCAGTGGTAATCGGTGCATTGATCTTCTCCGACTTCATCAACCGTGCAGGTCTGCCGGACATGCTGCTGGAGATGGTCACCGCCATGGACGTGGCGCCGATCGTGGTGATCCTGGCGATTCTGGCGATCTACATCGTGCTGGGCATGGTGTTCGAGAGCCTGTCGATGATGCTGCTGACCGTGCCGGTGTTCTACCCGCTGGTAGCGAGCCTGGGCTTTGACCTGGTGTGGTTCGGTATAGTCGTCGTAGTCGTGACCGAGATCAGTTTGATCACACCGCCAGTGGGTATGAATGTATTCGTACTCAGTGCAGTATTAAGGGATGTGAAAACGGGCACGATCTTCAAGGGCGTGACCCCGTTCTGGTGCGCAGATATCGTGCGTCTGGCGTTGATCGTGTTCATCGCCCAGATTGCACTGTTTCTGCCGGAGATGCTGTACCGCCAGGGTTGAAAAGGTGCCGCCTGAAGGGGAGAGGCGGCACCCTCCGTTTGCGATGCTTTAGAACTTCAGGTTAACACCCAGTGCGATGTTGTCATCGCTGTTGTCGTACTGGCCGGTTTCAGCCCAGAGCGCAATGTTCGGGCTCAACTCTTTCTTCACCTGGAACACTACACCGCTGTTGTCGGCGGCATCAATGTCGGCATCCTTGTCATAGTAGCCCAGCGCGGCTGACATGCCTTTTCCGAAGGAGTAGCGGGCTGCTACACCGTAGGAGTCGAAATCGTTGCTGTTGAAAGTATCTTCGTTGATTTCATAGGTTGCACCCAGGTGCAGCTGGTCGAACTTATAACCGGCTGTGAAGGCCATGCGGGTGTAGTCGTCTGTGGCGACAGGGTGCATGTTGGCGTCTACCTGAATGTGGCTGAGGCCCCAGTTCAGTTTCTCGCCCTTGTGGACAAGACGGATGGCTTTGACTTCGGCATCCTCATCGTTGTCTTCCTGAACGGCCAGAATAGCCGCAACGATAAAGGTGTTGTGCCAACGCGGTGTGATATACGCGATTACATCCTGACCTTCATCTGCCTGGTTGAAGATCGGGTTGCCCGTCGAGGTCTCACGGCCGTTGTGCGTTTCGTTGTATTCAAAGATGTTGATGTTGTCGTACAGGTTACGGTAGGTGCCGCTGGTGGTACGGGGAGCGAGCAGGAGGGTACCGTACTGTGTCGGGAAGAAAGCCTTGGCTTCTTTGACGCGGATTTCATCGTCATCAGCAGCGCTGTCATCACGGTTGGCGGCTTGCGCCATGTCCACCGTGAATTCGTATTTCATTTTGAAACTGTCATAGCTCACAAGGCCTTTTACACCGGCTTCCAGCTCGAAAGCTTCGGGGTCAAAGTCCTTGTTTTCAACTTCCAGGGCACCAAAGCTGGTGAACATGTGGAAGTCGGGCTTGCTGAACTCAAGCGCATCATTTGCTGATGCAGCAGATGCCATGAAAATACCCAGTGCCAGCGCGGAAGGCTTAATATATTTCTGCATTGTCGTTCTCTTATTTTCGTATTTTTGTTTTAAAGACAGGCGGAAATTAGCACTGGATTTTCAATAAAAAACACGGGGTTTCATTTGGTGAAACGCTGTGTGCGACTTGGGTATTTTTGCACTAATTGGCATGAATTGAGGCTTTGGCAGCTGTTGATGCCTGGCCTTGTGAACTAGTCGGGTACGACTGCAGCGGCTGCATCTCTCAGGCTGTTGAGCAGTACCTGGCAGGAGTGATCAATCTTGGCGTCTTTCAGGGTGAAGCAGCACATGGGGCCACGCAGAAGATTGACGGGCAAGTGCAAGCGCTTGATCATGCCCAGGCGTTCGTACACAAGGGCGAATTGATTGGGCAGAGCCATGAGCATGAGTGAGTTGTTGAGTATGCCCAGAGCCTGCGGGTAGGCATCGATCTGAATGTCGGTCAGGTTATGCTTGATGGCGGGGCGGTCGACAAAGACGGTTCGATTCAACACCTTCCTGAGCGCAGTTTCCGGTGGTGTGAGAATCCAGGGCCAGGAGGCGATTTCTCTCACATGCAGTTTGGTGCTGTTGGCCAGCGGGTGCGCCGGGTCACAGACGATGCAGCTTCTTTCCTGATATAGCTCGTGAATATCGGCGATGTTCAAATCAGAGCTGAATTCGGCATGGGATAGCATGATATCGATATTGCCATCGGCCAGGTCACGAAAGAGTTTGTCGGTTTCCGCTGTTTGAATGGTAAAGCTCACCCCGGGCAGGATGCTGCGCGCCTGGTCCAGAGCACGCCCCAGTACAAATGATGAAAACGCCGGAATGGTGCCAATGCGCACTTCTCCCCGAATCCCTTCCTTCAAGCCAGCCAACTCTGTTTGTGCCTGTTCCAGCTGCGAGAGTATGCGGTCTGCGTGGCGCAATAGACTTTGACCCGCTGCGGTCAGGGTCATCTGCCGTGTGGTGCGGTCAAAGAGTTTGGCCTCTACCATCTCTTCCAGTTGCGACAGGGCGCGCGATAGAGCCGGTTGGCTGGTATGCAGAATTTCTGCACTGCGGCGCATGCTGAGTTCCCGGCCCAGTACACTCATGAGCCGGAGCTGCTTGATCGTAATATTACGGGTGAGGGGACGCTGCATGATGAAAGCGGCCTATTGATATCATTTTTGTTAATAATGATGTTAAACAATCAATTTGTTTTGAGGCAACTAATATTTCAGTATCTTCGTCACCATAACTCTAATAACAGGACTGAAAACATGATCAAGGCATTTACCAAAGTGCTGGCAGTGGCTGCTGTCTGCGGTATGAGTGCACAGACAATCGCTGCGCCTACCAAAATCCTCTTCAACTCCTTTATTCAAAAAGGTCACCTGTGGAACCAGGGCGTCCTTTTCCCCTGGCTGGATATGGTGACTGAAGCCACCGACGGCCGAGTGGTATTTGATGTTCCTCCCACGTCCCTTGCGGCACCCCAGGCACAGTATGACGGTGTGGTAAAGGGTGTGTTTGATGCGGCCTACACCGCCAACATCTTTGTTGAAAACCGAATCAAGCTGCCGGCCTACACCGCCAACATCTTTGTTGAAAACCGAATCAAGCTGCCGGCCATCGGCCAGCTGCCTTTCAGCCAGGTGTCGTCTGAAGCCAGCTCTCTGGCATTGTGGAAGACCTACGAGAAGTACTTTGCCCAGGCAAACGAGTACAAGGATGTCCATCTACTGGCACTTTGGGTGGGTATGGGCGGTGATATCGTCAGCCGCGAAAACCCCGTTGATTCCATTGATGATTTGCAAGGCGTTAAGGCCTATGCACTGCCGGGTTCCACCGCTGACATGATGGAGCGCGCCGGTGCTGCGGTTGTTGCTGTTCCGGCGGTGCGCAGCTATGAGCTGGTATCGTCCGGCACTGTCGATGTGTTTGCCGGCCTGGATGGCTACGACTTCGAGATGTTCAAGAACATGCAGTACGGCAAGCATGTCACCAAGGTCCCGGGCGGCACGGCATCTCCAGTCTTCAGCATTTTTATCAACAAGCGGGTCTGGAATCGTATCTCCGAGGAAGACCAGGCCACCATTACCCGTTTGGCACGTGAGCCGCTGGCAAAGCTGATGGGTGTGTATGACCGCAATATGCGTGAGTCAGAAGAGCGACTGAGCGCGCAGGGTGTTGTGTACGCAGAACCGTCCGAATCGTTTCTGGCAGACCTGAAGCGTGTAGGTCAGCCGAGTATCGATGCCTGGTTTGCGGAAGCGGAAAAGCTGGGTGTGAATGGTCCTGAAGCGCTTGAGTATTACATCAGCGAAGCCAAACGCATCGACCAGCAGTTGCAGCAGCGCGAGGACTGACCGATGGCGGCATGGATTAAAACCCTAGCCCGCTCTTCGGGCTCGCTCTATCAGGCGGTGGGAGCGTTTTTGATGCTCTCCATCGCAGGCCTGATGTCGGTTGATGTGATGGGGCGTTACTTCCTGAACATGCCCATTAATGGCTCGTACGACATGATAGAAGCGTTGATGGCGCTCTGTGCCTTCTGGTTCATGCCGCAGTTGTCCCGCCATAAACAGCATATCAGCGTCACCCTGTTTCGAGCGCGCACTGGCTGGATTGCGCGGCTGCAAACGGTGCTGATCGAATTGCTGTCCTGTGGCGGTGCGCTTTTGATGAGCTGGTGCCTGTTTGTGATTGCCGGCGAGTATAACGATATGCAGGAGGCGTCCATGGTACTTGGCTTGCCCAAGGCACCCATCGTCTACACCTGTGCCGGCGTGTCCGCACTCATGGCGCTGGCGCATCTGACTAACGTTCTGATTTCGGCCGTGCAGCATGGAAAAGAGTCACAACAGGAGATTGCATCATGACGGCGGCTCTGATTGGTTTTGCAACGGTATTGGGCCTTGCCTTCTTTGGTGTGCCTCTGGGCTTTTCCATGTTGCTGGTCGGGTTTGTCGGCTTTGCCGCTCTTCGTGGTCTTGAGCCGACGCTGGCAATCCTGCCACAGCTGCTGGTGGATTCGTCGTTCACCTTTGGCCTGTCGGTATTGCCTCTGTTTATCCTGATGGGGGTGTTCATTCACCGGGCAGGTGTGTCCGAAGAACTCTACGACACGGCCCAAACCTGGCTGGGCAGCTACCGAGGCGGTCTGGCGCAGGCTACGGTCGCCGCCTGTGCCATGTTCGGCATGATCTCCGGCAGTTCACTGGCAGCCTCGGCCACCATGTCGAAAGTGGCGATTCCACAGATGCAGCAGCGTGGCTATTCACTCGGGCTGGCCAGTGGCTGTGTAGCCGCTGCCGGCGTGCTGGGGATGCTGATTCCGCCCAGTGTGCCGTTGATGATTTACGGCCTGATTGCGGATCAGGATATTCGTCAGCTGTTTATCGCTGTCACCGTGCCGGGTGTATTGGTCGCACTGTCTTTTGTGGTGGCGGTGATTCTGTACTCGATTTTCCGCCCGACAGACCTCCCCTCGGGTGGCGAACCCTGCAGCCTGAAAGAGAAGCTGTCTTCCCTCAAGGGCGTGATCTGGACCCTGATCCTGTTTTTAGTAGTGATTGGTGGCATGTACGGCGGTGCTTTCACCGTAACCGAAGCTGCCGGGGTTGGCTGTATGGGCGCTTTCGTAATTGCGCTGATGCGCGGCACCCTTGGGGTCCAGGGCATGATCAGCTGCGCCATGGAAGCCGGCAAAACCACTGGCATGCTGTTCCTGATCATCTTCGGTGCAATGATGTTTACCAACTTCATCAACCTGAGCGGCTTCTCCTGGGCGCTGGGTGAATGGGTACGTGAACTAGGCATCGGT
This sequence comes from Marinobacterium stanieri, assembly GCF_900155945.1. Classification (GTDB taxonomy): domain Bacteria; phylum Pseudomonadota; class Gammaproteobacteria; order Pseudomonadales; family Balneatricaceae; genus Marinobacterium; species Marinobacterium stanieri. Next base: position 443,506 of record NZ_FTMN01000001.1, on the reverse strand, counting down.
CGTATCGGTATTCTGCTGGCCATTGCCGTGATCTACATCCTGCTTGGCTGTGTGCTGGAAACACTGGGACTAATGTTGCTGACTGTACCGATTTTCCTGCCCATCGTGATGGAGTATGGCGTTAGCGGTATCTGGTTCGGTGTATTCCTGATCATGATGGTGGAGCTGGGTCAGCTGACACCACCGGTAGGGCTGAATGTTCTGACGGTGAAAGCGGTGGTACCCCAGATACCCACATCAAAGATCTTTATCGGGGTGTTGCCCTTCCTGTTCTGCAACCTGGTGATTGTGGCGTTGATCATCATGTTCCCGGAAATCGTATTGGCACCGCTTAGCTGGTTCTGACCCGGCAACTGTTTCCTCTGCTGTTTGTGCAAATCCTGCCTGTGTGGTCTGAGCCACTCAGCAGGGGGACTGTTGCCGTAATTTGCATATTAAAAGTTTCTAATTAATCGAATAAAAATCGGAGTCATCAGATGCAAGAGACAGACATTCTGATCATTGGTGCCGGCTCCGCCGGTTGCGCTCTGGCTGGCCGGCTTAGTGAAGACCCCAATATTCATGTCACCCTGGTCGAAGCGGGTGGCACGGCCAGGTATCACTGGATCGATATTCCCATCGGTTATTTCAAAACGGTCGGCAACCCGCGTTTTGACTGGGGCTTTGAAACCGAAGCCGACCCCGGCATGGACAACCGCCAGCTGCCCTGGCCACGAGGCAAGGGCCTGGGAGGTTCCAGCCTGATCAATGGCATGTTGTACCTGCGTGGGCATCAGGCTGATTACGATCATTGGGCTGAACTGGGTAATGAAGGCTGGAGCTGGCAGGACGTCTTGCCCTATTTCAAGAAAGCACAGTGCCGGGAAGGCGCATCTGGCGATACTATCGGCAAGGATGGCCCCCTGTGGGTGTCGGAGCTGGATAAAGAGCCGGTGTCTGATGCCTTCATCGCGGCTGCTGCAGAGCAGGGCATTCCGACCACGAGTGACTTCAATACCGGTGATAACGAAGGTGCTGGCTACTTCCAGATGACGACGCACAAGGGCCGGCGCATGAGTACGGCGCGGGCCTATATCACGCCGGTGAAGCAGCGACCGAACCTCCAGGTGCTGACCGGCTGGCAGGCGCGCCGCGTGCTGTTTGAAGGTACACGAGCCGTGGGTGCCGAGTTCCAGGTTGGCGACGGGCAAAAGACACTCAAGGCGCGTAAAGAGGTGATTCTCTGTGCCGGTGCCATCCAGTCGCCACAGTTGCTGCAGCTCTCCGGTGTCGGTGATCCCGAATTGCTGGCGCAGTTCGATATTCCGGTGGTGAGCCCGCTTAAGGGAGTGGGGCAGAATATGCAGGATCACCTGCAGGTTCGCCCGAATTACCGCTGCCGCCAGGATGTGGAAACCCTGAATGATATTGCCAACAGCACTATCAAGGGAGCACGGGAATTCATCAAGTATGTGTTTGCCCAGAAAGGCGCTCTCAATGATGGTGTGTACCGGGCGGGTGCCTTCTACAAGTCATCCCCTGAAGTGCCATTCCCGGACGTGCAGATTCATTTCGGGCTGGTCAGTTTTGACCGTCCCCATCAGCCGCCACATCCTTTCCCGGGGATTACTCTGTCGGCGTGCATTCTGCGTCCCTATAGTCGTGGGTCGCTGGAAATCTGCAGTGCCGATCCCCTGGTGCCGCCGAAGATCCACTCCGGTTATCTCGAAGATGAGCGTGACCAGAAACTGGCGGTGAGCATGGTGAAGAAGATGCGTGCCATTGCCCAATCCGGGCCGCTTGCCAATCTGGTCGAAGATGAGCATGAGCCTGGCCTGAATATCGAGGATGATGCCGCGTTGCTGCAGTGGGTGCGTCAGCGTGCCGGCAGTATTTTCCACCCGGTCAGCACCTGTGCCATGGGGCCTGATTCCGATCCGATGGCCGTGCTGGATGCGCGCTTACGCGTGCGTGGCGTGCAGGGCCTGCGTGTTGTCGATGGGGCTTCAATGCCGGCAATCGTGTCCGGCAATACCAATGCACCGATCATCATGATGGCCGAAAAGGCGGCTGACCTGATTAAGGAGGATGTGGCGAATGAAACTCTGTAAGACGCTGTATATAAATGGAACTTCCGTCGCGCCTGCAAACGGCACTCTGGATGTGTTGAACCCTGCGACCGAAAAAGTGCTGGCTTCGGCCCCGGTTGCCAGTACTGAGCAGGTGGACCGGGCGGTTGCGGCTGCGCGCAGTGCCTTTGTGCAATGGCGAGACACCAGCGATGAAGAGCGCTCGCAAGCTCTGTTGCGTATTGCCGACCGGATGGAAACGCACGCGGATGAGCTGGCGCGTATTATCGTGCATGAACAGGGTAAGCCCCTGATGATTGCTCAGCGCGAAGTGGCGGGTGCTACAGCCTGGGTGCGATACACAGCGGGTCTGACGTTGCCGGTAGACGTGGTATTCGAGGACGACAGCAAGCGTATCGAGGTGCACCGCAAACCTTTGGGTGTTGTTGGCTCCATCACGCCCTGGAACTGGCCGCTGATGATTCTGATCTGGCATCTGATGCCGGCGCTGAAAGCGGGTAATACGGTGGTGTGTAAACCCTCCGAATATACGCCGTTTCATGCACTGCGCCTGTTTGAAATTATTGGTGAAGAGTTGCCGGCCGGGGTGATCAATGTGGTCAATGGCCGGGGCGATATCGGTCAGGCCATGAGCGAGCACGATGGCATCGACAAGATCGTGTTTACCGGTTCAATAGCCACCGGCAAGCGCATTATGGGGGCGGCTGCGGGTAACCTGAAGCGCCTGACCCTTGAGCTGGGCGGCAATGATGCGGCGGTTGTGTTGCCGGATGTGGATCTGGAACAGGCGGCAGAAGGCATTATTGCGGCGGCTTACAAGAACATGGGTCAAACCTGTGCCGCACTGAAGCGTCTTTATGTTCATGAAGACATTCATGATGCCCTCTGTGAAAAGCTGGTCGCGGTTGCCCAACGCCATGTGGTGGGTGATGGCATGGAGCCCGGTGTCACCTTCGGCCCGGTGCAAAACAGTATGCAGTACACCTACCTCTGCGGCCTGCTGGATGATATTCGCGAGCAGGGCGGTATCTTCCTCTGTGGCGGGGAACCGCTGCCGGGTAAAGGCTATCTGATTCCGCCGACCATCGTGACCAATGTTGATCCGCACTCGCGGATCGTTCAGGAAGAGCAGTTCGGTCCTATTTTGCCGGTGATTCCGTTCAATGACCTGGAAGAAGTGATTACGCTGGTCAATGAGCCTCAGGAAGGGTTGGGCGGCTCGGTCTGGAGTGCAGATATTGAAAAGGCTCAGGCAATTTCCAGCCGTTTTGAGTGTGGCTCCACCTGGATCAACTTCCACGGCGAAGTGCATCCGTCAGCACCTTTTGGTGGCTGCAAACAGTCTGGCCTTGGTGTCGAGTTTGGCCAGGAAGGCTTGATGGAATATACCTCTGTGCAGACGAGGCATATTCTCAAGCAGGGCTGAGAGGCTCTGTTCTGTTCCCGCTGCTGAGAGGTCAACGGGGACTTTTTTCAGCCGTCCGTTTTGACTCCACTGGCGGACGGCTTTTTTTATTTTTCCCTCCCGCTCCTGAATTAGAATTTCTGATTCCATTCACACCCGCAATCAGAGCCTGGATGTCCATCCGGGTCACTTATGCAGACCTCTATCGTCGACCGAGGCTTCTTACTGCAAGCTGTAAACGCTGGTTTACACTTTTTGAAAACGAGCAATGTCGTTTAAAAAATATACAGTTCGGATGCTATGGAAACTCTATTTCCGACTACAGTTATAGGGTAGTCGGCGTGTCTGATTCCGGCCCCCAGATCAACACGGCAGTGGTGTACTGTACAAGGCAAGTTGGTACTTTCTTCATGCCCTGAGCCTGTTCCTGCAGGCGAGGAGGGATGAAATGAGTGAGCTTTCACCTTCCCAGCCACTGGATCCTGAGGAGGCCTTTCTTTCCGAGCTGGTCCGTCGTGGACTGCTCTCCGAGCCTGACCTGGAACGGGTCTCGAGGATGCGTGCGGGCCGAAACGAGCCCGAATCCTGGCCCGGCCTGCTGGTGCGTCTTGGCCTGGTGTCCGAGCGTGATATGGCAACGGCTCTGGCGGATGCATTGGAGTCCCCCCTGCTGACACCTGAAGAGCTTGTCAGCCGTTGTGAAACAGGTTCCAACCTTTCTCTGCGTTTCATGCGTGAAAACCAGCTCATGCTGCTTGCTGCTGATGACAGTTCGCAATCACTGGCGATGGCCGACCCGTTCAACACCTACCTGATCAGTGCCGTTGAAATGGCGATACAGAAGAAGGTTGCCGTCGAGGTGGCCGTAGGCTCTGAGATTGTACAGGTGCTGGATCAGCTTCATGGCGAAGGCCAAAGCCAGATGGGCGATATTCTGGCAGACGTCAATGCGGCAGAAGATCAGGAAGAAAGTGTCGAAGCTCTTATGGACATGGCCAGTGGCGCGCCGGTTATTCGTCTGGTGAACCTCATTATTCAGCGCGCCGTGGATGCCAGGGCTTCTGATATCCACATTGAACCCTTCGAAAACCAGTTGAAAGTACGCTATCGCATTGACGGTGTGCTCCGCGAAGAGGAAGCACCGCCGGTGCAGCTGTCGTCCGCGGTGATCTCACGTTTGAAAATCATGGCACGGCTCAATATTGCCGAACGCCGTCTGCCTCAGGACGGCCGTATCGAGATCAGGGTACAGGGCAAGGAGCTGGATATTCGTGTCTCAACCGTGCCCACCATGTTTGGCGAAAGCGTGGTACTGCGTCTACTTAACCGTGACAGCATCAGTTTTGATTTTGCCAGTCTTGGATTTACCGACACCTGCCGGGAACAGCTGGACCGTTTATTGGCGATTCCACACGGGATGATTCTGGTGACGGGGCCAACCGGCAGCGGTAAAACCACCACCTTGTATACCGCGTTGCACCAGCTCAATACACAGGTTCGCAAGCTGATTACAGTGGAGGATCCGGTGGAGTACCAGTTGCCGGGCATCAACCAGATTCAGGTGAAAAGCAGCATCGGGCTCAGTTTCGCCAATGCGTTGCGATCCATTGTGCGCCAGGACCCTGATGTGATTATGGTGGGTGAAATGCGTGACCTGGAAACGGCGCGTATCTGTGTCCAGTCGGCTCTAACAGGGCATCTGGTGCTCTCTACCTTGCACACCAACGATGCGGCAACCAGCGTAACGCGATTACTGGAAATGGGTGTCGAAGACTACCTGCTGACCTCAACCCTGCATGCGGTATTGGCCCAGCGGCTGGTGCGACGTCTTTGTCCTGAGTGCCGTCAGGCCTATACACCCTTACCGGAACTGATTCGTGAGTTGGGTCTGCCCGATGAAAACAGGGTACAGCTCTGGCATGCCCCGGGCTGTGAACACTGTGGCGGGGCCGGTTTTAAAGGGCGCCTGGTGATTCACGAATTGCTGCCGGTGGATGACAACATTCGTCGCCTGATTCTGGACCATGCCGATTCCGGGCGTATCCAGCAAGCCGCCCGTCAGGCCGGTATGGTCAGCATGTATGAAGATGGTTGCCGCAAGGCACTGGCCGGGCTGACCAACATGGACGAGGTGCTGCGTGTTACGCAGGAGGACTGAGCCATGGCGACCTATGTATATCTTGCACTGACCCCCAGCGGAGAGGAACGCAAGGGCGAGTTGGATGCCAGCAGTAGCGAAGCGGTGGTTCGCCAGTTGCAGCAGAGCGGGTTGATACCCGTTCAGGTTGATCAGGCCCGGACAAACATCGGCTTGAGCGGCCTGCGTGGCCCCCGCAACCGTTTGCAACGGGTTCAGCAGTTCTCACAAGAGTTGGCAGAACTGATGCGTGCCGGTATTTCACTTGATCGTGCCTTGCACATCATGGGCAACGCCACCGGGGATGAAGAACAAAAAGCGGTTCTCAAGCGCATTCAGGACAGTGTGCAGCGTGGTCAGTCCCTGTCTGTAGCTTTGCGACAGCAGGATGGCCTCTTTTCTCCTTTCTATATCAGCATGATTCAAGCGGCCGAAAGTGCGGGCAGCCTGGCTGAGGGGTTGAGCGACGCGGCCAACTATCTTGAGCGCAATCGAGCACTGCGGGAGCAGCTCACCTCGGCACTGATCTACCCCGCCATTCTGTTTGTCGTAGCACTGTTCTCGCTCACCATCATCATGGTTTATGTCATTCCCCAGTTTGAGCAACTGTTTGCCGATATGGGGGAAGCCCTGCCGCTATCGACACGGGTGGTGGTTACCAGCGCTGAATGGGTGAGGGACTTTGGTCCCTGGTTCCTGCTTATCCTGGTTTTGCTATGGCTTGGGCTGCGACGTCAGCTGCAGCGACCGGAGTTGCGCCTGAGTTGGGATTCCGCCCTGTTGCGTTGGCCACTATTGGGAGATCTGTTGCAGGGCGTTGAAACCGCTCGCTTTTGCCGCAGCCTGGGCACTTTGCTCAAAGGCGGAGTTGCACTGGTGCCGGCACTTCAGCTGGCAAGAGGTACGTTGACCAACGCCGCGTTTGTCACGGTGATTGAGGAGGTGACCGAAGACGTCAAGGCCGGGCGACGGTTGGCGGATCAGCTGCAACAGTCCGGTTGTTTCCCGGTAATGGCGATGCAGATGATTCAGGTCGGTGAAGAAACCGGCCAGCTGGATCTGGCATTGCTCAAGGTTGCGGAGCGTTACGACCGTCAGGTGAGCACATTGCTGCAGCGTCTGTTAACGCTACTGGAACCCATTCTGATTGTCGGGCTCGGCGTGCTGATTGCCGGCATCATTATGTCGATTCTGGTGGCGATCATGTCGATCAATCAATTGCCTTTGTAAGGCAAGGAGACACCATGAAGCCGAAAATTGCCGTTCATCGGCCAGAACACAAGGGCTTCACTCTGCTTGAGCTGCTCGTTGTACTGGTGATTCTCGGGCTGTTGGCCAGCCTGGTCGGTCCTCAGGTACTGCGGCATGTTGGCAGCTCCAAAAGTCAGACCGCCGCTCTGCAAATATCGGAGCTGGGGGCTGCGCTGGATTTGTACCGGCTGGAAGTGGGGCGTTACCCGAGCAACAACGAAGGCCTGGAGGCGTTGATCAAGAAGCCTTCCGGTGTCAGCAACTGGAATGGCCCTTACCTGAAGAAGAAACTGGTGCGCCTAGATCCCTGGGGTAATGAGTACGTCTATGAATACCCCGGTACGCACGGCGATTACGACCTTTATTCGTTGGGCGCTGATGCCAGTGCAGGGGGGGAGGGAGAGAACCGTGATGTGGTCAGTTGGGAATAACTCCCGGCAACCGGGGTTCACACTGCTGGAACTGCTGGTTGTACTGATGATTGCGTCGCTGATGCTGACAATGGTTGCTCCCAACGTTAGTCAGGTGATGCCTGGCAGTGAGCTGAAAGCGTTTGCGCGTCACACCACGGCACTCTTGCGGGAGCTGCGCAGTGAAGCGGTCAGTCGTGCAGATGTGCGTGCTTTGCGGTTTGAGCCGGAGCAGCGTCGCTTTGTGACCCCGCAACTGTCGCTGGAGTGGCCTGATCAGGTTCTGGTGGAGCTCAATGCGGGCCAGCTGCCGGCGTTGATGACCCCTGTTGCTGAGAGCCAGACGTTGATGTTCTTTGCCGATGGCAGCAGCAATGGCGGGATACTGCTGCTACAGGGCGAAGCTGCCAGACAGTACCGGATTCAGGTCGATGCACTGACCGGGAGGGTGAAAATCCATGACTAGGTTTCGCCAACTGAGCGCCGGCTTTACCTTGCTGGAAGTGCTGGTCGCATTTGTGATGTTGGCTGCTGTTCTGGGTGTCATTCTGCGCATTAATGCGCAGGTGCTGGAAGGCACTCACCGGGCCAGTGAGCGTCAGCTGGCGCTGATGCTGGCGCAATCCCAGCTGGATCGAGTGCTGGCAAATGCCGAACTTGAACCGGGACAGCTGCGCGGCGACCTGACCATACCCGGTTATCGCTGGGAGCTGGATGTCTCTCCTCTGCAAGCGGCAGAACAGGTACCTGATGCTGAACGACTGCGTGTCACTCCCTATCAAATTGATCTGCATGTGTACTGGGCCGAGCAGCAGCACCTGGTGCTCAGTACGTTGCGGTTGGGGCGATCATTATGAAGCGGACAGTGCGAGGCTTCACCCTGCTGGAGTTGCTCATTACGTTGGTGTTGATGGGGCTGGTCATGTTGCTGGTATTCGGTGGTCTGCGTATCACCTCGCGCATATGGGAGGCGGCCGAACAGCGTCAACAACAGGTTGCCGAGCATTACCAGTTACAGCAGGTACTGCGGCGTTTGATCAGCCAGGCGCAGAACCGCCGTGTACGTGATCAGGAGGGGCGTGTACAGCTGGCGTTCAAGGGGGAAGCAGACCAGTTGATTTTTGTTGCTCCGGCCTCTCGTTCAAACAGCAGAACGGGGGCGAATTGGTATCGCCTTTACCAGGCACCTGCTTCCAGCGATCAGCCTGCGGCCTTGATGTTACAGGCCCGACCTTTTGCCAGCGGCGAGGCGGTCGATTGGGTCGGGCTGTTCGAGCCGGGTGTCACTGATCTGTCTGAACCGGTGGTGTTGAGTGAATATCAGTTGTTGCCGCTCTCGGATGCAAGTATACGCCTGGTCTACTGGGGGCAGCAGGATCGATGGCTGGCCGAGCAGCCTGACTGGGTGGAGCAAAGTGTATTGCCCCGGTTGGTTGAGGTGCACATAGAGTATGAGTCTGAAATGGCAGCCGAAGCCTGGCCTGTGCTGGCGGTGGGGCTGCAGGAGTATCTATATGATACGCGTCGACAGGCTTTTTAACCCTTCTCAGGCCGGTGTCATCCTGGTGATAGTGCTCTGGGTGCTGGTTTTGCTTAGCCTGATAGCGACCAGCCTTGCGGTTGGAGGGCGCAGCTTCAGTCGTCAGGCACTCAATGCTGAAGAGGGTGTGCGTGCAGCCATGGCGGCTGATGCCGGACTTGGCTGGGCGCTTTGGCATATTCAGTTGCCGGGCGGTGGTGGCTGGCTAGCCGATGGTGATGTGCGTGAGCTGGTGCTGGCCGGTGTTCAGATCAAAACTGCGTTGTTTGATGAAAGCGGCAAGGTGGATCTGAACAGCGCCCCGACAGAACTGCTGGATGCGTTGCTGGCGTCATTGATGACCGATAGTCGCCAGCGGGCGGCACTGGTTGCGGCCATAGAGGACTGGCGGGACCCCGATGATCTGGTGCGCTTGAATGGTGCTGAGGTGGATGACTACCTGGCGGCAGGTCGTGCAGAAGGGCCTGCCAACAGACCGTTCCAGACTCTGGTAGAACTGCGGCAGGTGCTGGGTATGGAAGAGCCTGTCTTCCAGGGCCTGTCGCCGAGCCTGACACTGGTCACACGCAGCCGAACCATTAATCCGCAAGTGGCTCCCTTTGACGTTCTGATGGCGTTGCCCAACGCCAGTACCGGTGTAGTTGAAGCCTACATTGAACAGCGCCGAGAAGCCTGGGCCGATGGCCTGCCGGTGCCGGAGCTGCCTTTTGATGCTGCGCCCTATGTGGGCAACGGACGTACAGGCGTACATTATCTTGTCTATACCGAAGCACGGCTGGGTACCCGGTCTCGTGCTCTTAAAGCCGTCCGTTTACAACGCCGTGGTGCGCGGCTGGAGTTGGAGTCTGAAGTCGCACTGCCCCCTCCCGGACGGGTGTTCAGCGAACAGGAGGCGGGGCTATGAAGGCTCATTCCGGCCCGGTGGCGGGCATCAATCTTGTTCAATCGATGAAGGGCTTCTGGCGCTGGTGGGCCGGAGAGCTGGAGCTGCTGATACCGGCTCGCTTGCGTCAACGCCTGCAAGGGCGTGAACGGCGCTTGAGGTTCACCGGTGATGCGGTGGAAGTGGATGTGGCGGGCCAACCGCAAAGCATAGCCCTGGACCAGATCAACCAAGACCCGACATTAGCGACCTGGCAGTCACAGGACAGGCAGCACACGCGCTTGCTGGTGACACTGCCGGATGCCGGGTTGCTGCACAAGGTCATCCAGTTGCCGGCTGCAACCGAGCCGCGGCTGGCCACTGTACTGGGATACGAGTTGGACAGGCATACCCCCTTTACCCCGGAGCAGGCCAGTTTTGGCTATCGAGTGCTTGGCCGGGATCGAGCAGCCCGTTCGCTTGAGGTTGAGCTGTTCGTTATGCCCAATGAACAGCGCCAACGCCTGGTTGATGCTCTGGAAACCTGTGCTCTGGTGCCTGCCTGGATAGTGCCGGAGAGGCTGGCGAATGATATATCGCTCCGGCATCAGCTTAATTTGATGCCGGAGTCCTCGGTCGTTTCATCACGTAAACGCCGCTATGCAGGAAGGCTGGCGCTGTTATGTCTGGTGCTGGCAACCGTTGCTGGCCTTTTCTACCTGCAGCAGCTTCACCTGCAGCGATTGCGAGAACAGGTCACACCCTTGCAGCAGGATGCCCAGCTGGCAGAGCAGGTTCGCAGCGAGGCCGATGCGCTTGAGCGCAGTGCGCGCTTTGTGGTTCAGCGTCGACAGCAACAGCCCTCGGTCCTGATGCTGCTCGATGAACTGACACGTCAGGTGCCGGATAACACCTGGGTTAACCGGTTGGAGTTGAAGGGACGGGAGCTGCAGGTGCAGGGGGAATCGTCCAATGCCTCAGCCTTAATCAGTTCGCTTGAATCATCAGAGTTCTTGCGTGATGTCAGTTTTACCTCACCGATCACGATCAACCCCCGTTCGCGCAAGGAGCGGTTCAGCCTGAAGGCAGAAATAGAGCGGGAGGAGGCACCATGATGGCGCTTACACCGGGTCGAAGCCGTTGGCTCGCCATTGGTTTGTTGATCATTTTGACCCTGCTGATTATCCGGGTCGCGTTGCTGCCGCTGTGGATCCACTGGTTCAGTGTGGCCGATGAAATCGACATGCTGGAGCAACGCCGGGATGTCTATGAACGCCTGGTTGATTCTTTGCCAGGGCAACGGGAGCGGCTGGAGACCTTGCAACAGCAGGTGCCCTCAGAAGCCTGGTACCTGCAAGAAAGTACTCCGGCTCTGGCGGCTGCCAGCCTGCAACAGTTATTGCATGGACGCGCCAGCAGCAGCGGGGTGCAGGTGGTCAGTACTCAGATTATTAACGAACCCGCTGAGCAAGGGTTACAGACGGTTGTCATCCAGGCACATCTGCGCGGCGATCTGGGGGAGGTGGTGGATCTGCTCTACACGCTGGAGTCGGGGCAGCCGCTGTTGTTTATCGATAACCTTACGCTCCTGGCCAATCCACGACGAGCGGCAGCCAATACCCGTGCCACCCGAAGCAATGGGCGTACAGATCATCTCGACCTGCGCATGAATCTGACCGGTTATACCGGCCAGGAGGTGCAACCGTGAAAGTCTTGACCCTGGTGTTAATCGTATTGTGCTGCTCAGGCAGGCCAGGCCTGGTGTGGGCCGGCGAACATGGCCTTGAAGGGGCTGGCACAGGCCTGTCCCTGAGCCTGCCACTGCTGCCCCCGAAAACCGACTTTGACCGCATACTTGAGCGGCCTCTGTTTTCAGAAACACGCTCACCGTCGCAGGACACCAGTGCTGACCAGCCCGTTAGCTCTGCACGAGAGCTACGGGAGCAATGGAAGCTGACCGCCGTGATCCTGACGGGCGAACAGATGACCGCTCTGCTTCGCCAACGTAACGGTGTACTGCATCGGCAATTGCAAACCGGGATGCCGCTGGATGACGCCTGGGTACTGAGCGAAATAGATGACACCAGCGTGGTGCTGGTTGCAGGTGACAATGAAGTGCGTCTTCAACTGCTTGAGCCGCGAAATACAGCCCCCTTGATCAGCGACTCGCCCCAATCAACAGACTCCGGGACAGATACCGACAGTGCAACCGCTGCACAGGACTCAGCTGATCCCAGGGAGGTGCCAAATGAGTAGTCGATTCATGGGTAGAGAGCCCTGGCGCGCTTTCTATAGTGTTAAACCGGTTTTCTTGATGGTTCTTATACTGGGGCTAAGTGCCTGCGCACTGGATGAAACACGTAACCCCAATGCCCTTGATAGCCCCTGGTATGAAGTGCGCGACCCGGCGGCTGATCGCCCGGTAGCCAGCCGTATCCGGGAGCAGCGCGGTGTTCAAACGAGTACCGTGGATAAAGGCCGTTTCAGCAGTGAAGCGTCCCCCACGGCACCTGAGCAACCTCCTCCTGCGGAGTATTACACTGGTACAGGCAGTTTTGTGGACCTGAGTGAAGGCCCCGAGGTCGCGCCTGTCAGCGGCGATATCACCTTTAATTTCCAGGATGCCGAAATCGGCGAAATCGTCAAAACCATTCTGGGGGATATCCTGAGGGTCAACTACATCCTGGATGACCGTGTTCGCGGGGTAGCCAATATGCAGACGGTGCGTCCGATCAGCCGGGATGCGCTGATACCGACGCTGGAACATCTGCTGCAAATCAACGGTGCTGCTCTGGTGGATCAGCAGGACTTTTACGAAGTGGTGCCAATTGACAGTATCAACGGCGGTACGGTGAGCCTGAAAGCCAACCTGAGTGCTGATAGAGGCTATCAGATGCTGGTTGTGCCCCTGCAGTACATCGGTGCGCAGGAGATGCTCAAAATCCTGGAGCCGATGAAACCTCAACAGGGGATTCTGGAAGCGGATGTTCGCCGCAACATGCTCACCCTGGCCGGTACCCAGGCGGAGCTGATTAACCTGAAAGAGACGATTCGGGTATTTGACGTTGACCAGTTGAAAGGGATGTCAGTGGGGCTGTTTCGGTTGCAATCGGTCGATCCTGAGCAGCTGATGACAGAGATGGATGTGATTTTCGGCGATGCTGCAGAAGGCCCCTTGGCTGGTGTGGTGAATTTCTTGCCCATTGAGCGTTTGAACGCCTTGCTGGTTATTACGCCACAGAAAAAGTACTTGTCGGATGCTGCCGCCTGGATTCGTCGGCTGGATAGAACGGAAGGGGCCCAGGGCTTGGGCATGTATGTCTATTACGTGCAAAACGGACGTGCGGAAAGGCTCGGTGAAATGTTGAGCGAGCTGTTCGAAGGACAGCGCCGCAGCCTGCAATCGCAGCCGCTGAGTCCCGCTCCAGCCTCTGACTCAGGAGATGAGCAGGAAGCCCCGGACGTCAGGCCAACATCGTCGGGCGCTTCACCGGCCAGTCTGGATGTAGGCGAAGTGGAGATTATTGCTGATGCCGAAAATAATGCCTTGTTGATCATGGCGTCGCCGACCGATTATGACAAGGTGTTCCGAGCAATCGAAAAGCTGGATGTGTTGCCGTTACAAGTGCTGGTTGAAGCCACGATTGTGGAGGTTACGCTGGAAGATGAGTTGCGCTATGGGCTGAACTGGTTCTTTAAAACGAGCCATGGCAGCAGCCAAGGGGTGGGCACCATTGGCAGTGGTTCCTTTCCGAGTGCTTCGGAGTTGTTGGGCAGTGCCAGTTTCGAGGTGTTCAAATCCGGCGAAACCCGTGCCCTGCTGGATATACTGGCCTCGGACTCTCGCCTGAATGTTATCTCCTCACCTTCGCTAATGGTGTTGGATAATCATACGGCCGAAATTCGTGTCGGTGATCAGGTGCCCATTCGCACGTCTGCGACCACCAATACGGCCAGTGATGATCTCAATACCACCAGCACCATTCAGTATCGGGATACCGGGGTGTTGCTGGAAGTGACCCCACGCGTAAACTCCGGAGGCATGGTGGTACTGGATATCACTCAGGAGGTGAATGATGTCGCGGGTGAAACCACCAGCTCCAATATTGATTCGCCCACCATCATTCAACGCAGAATTAATACCAGTGTCGCCGTGCAAAGCGGCGAAACCCTGGTGCTGGGCGGGTTAATCAAGGAAAACAAGACCAATGGTGGTGAAGGCGCGCCCTATCTGCGCCATGTTCCATTGGTCGGCTGGGCGTTTGGCAGTCGAGGCAAGAGTGTAAGCCGCACGGAACTGGTGGTGATGATTACACCAACGGCGGTGACGGATACTGCAGATGCACGTCAGGTCACCCGGGAGTACCAGAACAAACTGCGTGGACTGGATTTGGCCCCGAGGGCGCTTGATCAGTCCGAATAGCCTTGTTTTTCAGCTAAGGCCCGGTAACCCCGGGCCTGTTTTATTTCTGGAACCTTGTAACTTCACGCTTACAGCTGAGGAACATTGGTAAAAGCTTAATTTTTTCAATGAGTTAGCCATTTTGTGGAAGTTTATCTGTCAAAAAGACCGTATATTCCACATCACTACTTCCTGCCTTTAAAAGAAATATTCTTTATATATCAATTGGTTAATTGTCTGGCACGTTCCTTGTATTAACCAGCACACCAAGCGGCTTTGGCGATAGAACAGATCGTGCTGTGCAGGGAATGAACCTCGCAGCCCGGTCAGTAAGGGGGGAGGCCTGGCCTCAAATCTCTTATCTCCATCAAGTCGATGTGTGCTGGCAGTTCCTGCCAATCAGCAGGACAGCAGTTGGGGGCTGAAGGTTACACACATAAAGCGGTACGCCGGAGTCTTGGCCAGCCACCGAACACACCGAGGAGATGGAACAAATCGGCAAGGGGTTAAAAACGTAAGCCTCAAGCCGAAGGAGGTGGGACATGTGGTCCCAGCTAATTGAAACCGATGCCTGGCGCAGGTGGCTATGGTTGCCCTTGGCAGTAATGACACTGCTGATGTCCTGGGGTGCTCAAGCGGCTTTTCCGGTGCAGATCGGTTTTACCTTGGAAGGCTGTCGTCTGGAAACCGGCGCAACCTATGATCAAACAACCTTTACCTGTACCGATGAGGGCTATGTAACCGGTAACCTGGGTAAACAATGGAACGAGTTGGACTATGTGCCGCACCGAGTGACACTTCACAACGGTAACGGGGCACAAACGTTCGACTTCATCGTCGCCGGGGACTACACCCCAAACAGCACCAGTACCACCGGGTGGGATGACATCACTGCACTGACATTGAATGCATCTCTTTCGGATGGTAGCTGTAACGCGGTTGTATCCGGCCCCGTAAGTATCACGCCACCCGGTGATGGTGCCGGTGGTGCGCATGAAACCATTTATCGTCGTATCGAAGCCACCATGGCGGCAGACGAAACCTGTGTATATGACTATGCACAGCGCCTGTCTCTGGGGGCCAGCGAGTTCAGTGGTTCCTCACTGCAGTCCAACCTGTGGAATGAAGACTTCGAAAACTCCAACATCGGTCAGAAACGTATTCAGTTGCCCGTTGCCGATATCCTGCCGCAGGAATTGGATAAGGACATGAACGCACAGCAGGATACCGTGTATATCTGGAACCTGACCAAAGAAGCGACACCTTCCTCACTGTCTTTCCAGAACAGCTGTGAACGCGATGATCCGATGACGGAAGAAACTACCATTCGTATCGAGTGGGAGCGTTTGCCAGGTGAAGCTGGCATGGTCACCATTGTGACCAATATCTACGCGACCAACCCGGCTCACCTGGATGTACATGTCAGCATTGAAGACATGATCTACGGTAATCTGGGCGGTGGTGAAGTGCTGCTGGATACCGCATCAGCGATTGATGTGCTGGTACCGGCAGGGGAAACCGTCAAGATCCTGACCCATACCATCCCGGATGTAGATGAGTCTGTATTCGGTCTGAATGACGTGGCCACCGCCACTTATAAGATCGGTGAAATCGAGGTTCCGGGTCAAACTCAGGCGATTGCGTCTGCAGATGTTCAGCCCAGTGGTAACGAGGTGGATGCCACCGCTGTTATTACCGATGTGGAAGGGCCTATCACCGGTCTTGGCTACATGTTCTCGGTTGACTCTGTTGATGGCAGTGGCGGCTTCACGGATGGCTACACACTTGGCAGCATGACCGCAGGTCCGGTGACCTGGGAGTCCTCGCAGCAAAGTGGCAATGGCTATGTCGAGTTCGTCAAAACCATCTACCTGGATGAGCCGCGTGACAGCAATGGCGAGCTGCCGGATACCGCAACCCTGCTGGCGTCCAATGGCTATACCGCCGAGAAAAATGCCAGCGTTTCATTCGCCGACTATCCGTTGGTTGAGCTGACCATTCATAAAGCCATTGACCTTGAGCTGGACGAAGGTGAAAGCGCCAGCTTCTACTTCGATGTCTACAAGGTAATGGAAGGTGAAGACGAGCTGGTCGCTGATAATGTGGAAATCGGCTTCGGCCCGGGTGAGCTCAATAACCAGGTAACCCTGGGTAACCTCGATCCGAATGAAACCTACCGTGTCGTGGAAGTGAGCGGCAGTGATGGTTTCGTGCTGGACGACGAACAGCAGGCCAGTATCCTGTTGCCGATTTGTGGTGGTGATGTCTACTTCGTCAACGAAGCAGAACCCGCCAGCGCCAAGGCAGTCAAGGTCACTGTACCTGAAAGCGAAAGTCCGGCAGGCTTCGAGTTCCTGCTGACCGGTCCTGGACTGGACGGTGGTGTACTGGCAGTCTCCAATGAAGCGGGTGATGCCGTCTTCCCGGTGGATCTGTTCGAAGGTGTATACACCATTACCGAACAGCCACGTGATGGCTGGGAACTGACAGGCGTCAGTGATGGCGAAACCAATAACCTCGAAGGCGGCTTCTGTACCTTTACGGTCAACCTGCCGGAAAGTGCAGACTACGAGTTCTTCTGTACCTTCGAGAACACTCGCCTGGCTGCTCTTATCATCACTAAGGTGGTGGAAGGCAACAACGCGCTGAATCTGGCCGGTAACTTTGACTTCGACAGCAGCGTCGGCAGTCTGGATGCCTTGCTGGATGCTGAATCCTGGAGCTTTGGGCCAGCAGCCCTGTCGGGTGACAGCGTATCCCATACCTTCCTTGATCTGTCCCCAGGCAGCTATGATGTCAGCGAGGTGGATCCGGTGCTGAGCCTGTTCAGCCTGACCGATATCAGCTGTAATGACCCCAGTGGCGACAGCACCACAGGTGGCTTTACCGCCAATATCGAGCTGGCAGCGGGTGAAACGGTTGAATGTACGTTCACCAACACCAAACTGGCAGCGCCGGGTAATCTGATCATCTACAAAACCACCATTGGTGACATAGGCAGCTTTGACTATGTCAGTGGTGATGACAGCCTGCCGCCGTTCAGCATTGCGACACTGTCTGAAGGTGTTGATACCACCGGACCTCAGGCAACCTTCCTGAGCCTTGAAGAAGGTATCTACAACCTGAACGAGATCGTGCCTCCGGGCTGGGATCTGACAGGCTTGCGCTGTGAAGACGATACCGCAATCTTCGGTGAAACCACGGTCGACTTTGACACCGCTTCCATCAGTGTCAGCATCGATAACGCTGAAACAGTCGAGTGTTACTTCGAGAACACCCGCCACAGCTTTATCATCGTCGATAAGGTGACCGACCCGGCACAGGATCCGCAGCTGTTCGACTTCCTGCCGGACTACGCTGATCCGTTCTCACTGGCCGATGAAACCGACCCGCACATGTCAGGACCTCTGACTGCCGGTGTCTATTCAGTGTCTGAGAATGTACCGGAAGGCTGGGATCAGACCGATGCCTACTGTAGTGATGGCAGTGACCCGGGTAGCATCAGCCTGCAAGCCGGTGAAACCGTAACCTGTACGTTTGAGAACACCAAGCGTGGTTACATCATTGTTGACAAGGTGACTGATCCGGCACTGGATCCGCAGCTGTTCGACTTCCTGCCGGACTACGCTGATCCGTTCTCACTGGCCGATGAAACCGACCCGCACATGTCAGCTCCGCTGGTACCGGGTGGCTACTCAGTGTCTGAAAGCGTACCGGAAGGCTGGGATCTGACCGATGCCTACTGCAGTGATGGCAGCGACCCGAGCAGCATCAGCCTGCAAGCCGGTGAAACCGTAACCTGTACGTTTGAGAACACCAAACGTGGTTACATCATTGTTGATAAGGTGACCGATCCGGCACTGGATCCGCAGCTGTTCGACTTCCTGCCGGACTACGCTGATCCGTTCTCACTGGCCGATGAAACCGACCCGCACATGTCAGCTCCGCTGGTACCGGGTGGCTACTCAGTGTCTGAAAGCGTACCGGATGGTTGGGACCTGACCGATGCCTACTGTAGTGATGGCAGCGATCCGGGCAGCATCAGCCTGCAACCGGGTGAAACCGTAACCTGTACCTTCGAAAATACCAAACGCGGTATGGCCGATGTACTGAAAACGGTCTCTGGAGTTGCGCCGAATGGTGTCTACCCGGCCTTTGACTTCCAGATCCGCAGTGGCAGCACCGTTGTTGCAAGCGCCACCACCGATCCGGTGACCGGCTATGCCAGCTTCAGCTGTGAAGTAGATGTGAACTCGGATCTCTGTGTCGATGTCGAGGGCATGGCGAAGCTGCTTCCGGGCGACTACGCCTTCTGTGAGCTGGATGTTCAGCCTGGCTGGCTGGTAACCGGCAGCAGTAATGATGGCCCGTTGATCTGGTACTCACTGAGCGTAGGCGAAGACTACATCGGTGAATGTGCCAACTTCACACTGAGTGTGGCTGAAACCGAAAGCTTCAATGTGGACAACACACCGCCTCCAGGGGGTAATGCCCGCACCATCGGTTTCTGGAAAAACTGGACCAGCTGTGACGGCAAGGGCAACCAGTATGACCGCTGGCTGACCGATCCGGAATACTATGATGTTCTGGATGAATTCCTGCCGGTAGCACTGCATCCGGAAATGCTGATCGAAGACTGTGCCGTGGGCGTGGATATCCTGGATAAACGGGATGTTGCCAACCCTGCTGAAGTCGGTGACGGTCGTAAGAAAGCTGGTGATGCAGCCTACGGTATGGCGGCTCAGCTGATGGCTGTTCAGCTTAACATTGAAGCAGGTGCGGGTACTTGCCCGGCACTGATGGATGCCAAACTGGCCGCTGAAGCGCTGCTGGTAAGCATCGGCTTTGATGGTACCGGTGACTATCTGAAGAAAGCCAAAGGGCCTAATGCTACAGTGGCACAAGAAGCCAATACGCTGGCCGGCATTCTGGATAGTTACAACAATAACCTGCTCTGTCCGTAACAGAGCCTGATCTCCGAACCTGATCGGAGCATAAAAAAGCCGCGGTGGGGGAAACCCGCCGCGGCTTTTTGTATATCAATGCTTACTTGTTTTTACCTTTGCCATTGCCCGGGCCACCAGTACTGCCGTCGCTGCTGGAGTCACTGCTCAAGACGATGCTGACGGTTGTTGTTGCAGCCTTGTCACCGTCACTGATGGTGTAGCTGAAGCTGTCATCACGTTTGAACGACTTGGCTGGGGTGTAGGCCAGGGTGCCATCCGAGTTCAGACGGACACTGCCTTTATTGCCTTGGGTAAATGCGCTGACTTCAATCGTACTGCCCTCTGGGTCGTAATCGTTGGCAAGCACCGCAATCTGTACACTCTGTTTGCTACTCAGGGTAACGCTGTCGGCGATAGCCACTGGCGCTTCGTTGACACTGGTCGGCTCTGCAACGGTAATGATGACAGTAGCGGTTGCGCTGGCACCCTCAGGGTCTTGCACGGTGTAGCTCAGGCTGGTCTGGCCACTGAAGCCGGTTGCCGGGGTAAAGGTCAGGGTTCCATCGGCATTGATGCGGACATTGCCGGTTGCTGCATCGGCTGCCGTGATACTCAGGTTGCCGCCTTCAGGGTCATAGTCATTACCAAGAACAGAAAAGGTAACAGCTGTTTCAAATTCGGTGCTGGCACTGTCATTGACCGCTACCGGAGCTTCATTCGATACCGGCTCGGGCTCAGGTGCAGCCTCAACCTGAATGCTCAAATTGGCACTGTCGCTGCCGCCCTGACCATCACTGATGCTATAGCTGAAGCTGGTCAGGCCACTGAACCCCTGGGCTGGCGTAAAGGTAATGCTGTTATCGCCATTGATTTGCGCCGTGCCGTTCAGTGCGTTCACTGAGGTGACACTCAGGCTGTCGCCATCGACATCACTGTCGTTGGCCAAGACATCAATGGTGACGGGGGGTTCAAATGCTGTGCTGGCAGAATCACCCAGTGCAACCGGTGCCGTGTTAGCAACGGGGTTGTCGATGACAACAGTTGCCTGGTCCTGTGCCTGTACGCTGCCAGAGGTGGCGCTGGCTGTCAGGGTGTAATAGCCATCGGTTGCACTCTCAGCCGTGGTAAGGCTCCAGCTCAGGCTTTGTGTTTCACCCGGCGCCAGGTTTAAAGAGGTGTTACCAAGCTGGCTGCTCCAGCCACTGGGGGCCTGGGTTGCAAGTGAATACTGACTGCTGGCGCAGGCTGAACTGTCACGGTTGGTCAGCGTCAGGGTATAGCTATGGGTAGCACCTGATTGAGTCCAGACGGTAGTTCCCGGGGTGATGTCCAGAATTGGCTGCACCGGGTTGCAACTGATTGGGCTGCCATCCAGCTGAACGTTGACCTGAGCCAGGGTGCCATCCACCCATTCAGTAGCCAGAGTGACGCCTGAATCGGGGTCGGTGAACTGTTGGCCAACTTCCAACGCCGGGTCACGCGTGTCGGTATAGCTGGAAGACTTGCTGCCGGGCGTCATATCCAGCATGTAGCTGCTGTTGCCTTTGTTGCTGATACCGGTGTGAACGACAACGCCATTTTGCACATTGGCATTGCTGGCAAAAATAGAGTCGTAACCGTGAGCTTGACGGTATTCAACATAGAACCACTCCGACTCACCGGAAGCGGCATCGGTGCCTTTGGCAATTTTCAGTGCCTTGGGCGCATTGCCCGGCAGGCCTGCGTAGGGTTCCAGTTCATGCAGGCCGCTGCTGGTTACGGTCTGGATATGTCGGCTATCGAGCCAACCCAGGCGTTCTTTCTGGAATGTAGTGAAGTGACCGCTTACTCGGCCCATGATATCCACACCATCACCGTATTCGTCACTGGAGCAGTTACTGCCCAGCACGTCAGTGCCACACTCCAACGCATGGGAGTGATACAGGCCCAGGTTGTGCCCCATTTCGTGGGCAACAGTGAACCAGTACATGGAGCCATTGATGATCATGGTAGAGTTGGTGCCACCGACGGAGCCCACGCCCGAAAAGCCGCAGGTTGAAGTGCTGGGCATGGCGAAGATCAAACGGTTGTACTGGCTGGTGTCATACCCGGCGCTGGCGGCAGCGTCCATCGCGGCATTGACGATGCTGGTAGTATCGCAGCTGGCGCCATTGATCGGCAGGTTGAGCCAGGGAGTAACATCGCCGGTGAGCCAGGTTTGGCCGAAGGAGTTCTCGTAGATAAAGTCGCTGGCCTGGTCGAAAACGGTGCTGCGTGCCTGCTCCGGTGTCCAGGGCTCGGATCGGTCGTCGCTGAAATTGACGTTGATCACCAGTGTGGATTGAGCGCCGAAGGTCGCGCTGTCGGCGGCGGTGCCACCGTTGCTGCCGCCAGTACTGCCACCATCAGCAGCCAGCATCAACATACCAGGTTCCAGTGCCACATCACCATCCGTTGCACTCTCGGCGTCACCGGCAACGAGAACCCCGTCCAGCTCTACTTCCTGGCCGTGTTTGAGCTGACCGGGTTTACCGGCAAAATGGAGTTCAAAACGCTCGCCGAAGGGCGTTTTCAGGTAGTGCTTGAGTTGATGGCCACCGTCTTCCTTGTCCTCATAAAAAACCTCCAGCTGGCCCTGCAGGCTGAGGCGCTGCTCAAGTTTTTCAATGACCTGCTTTGGCATAGCCATCTGCTTTTGCGCAGGAATAGCTAACTGCAGAACGATTTCAGGGTGCTGCTGCATCAAGCTACGCAGTGTCTCACGGCGAGTGTCAGCTTCCTGAACCAGTTTGCCTAACAGTTGCGCATTACCCTGGCCTGAATTGCTCCAGCGTTTTTGCAGGGCTACCAGGTTCTGTGATTGAGCGCGGGCTTGCTGCGGCAGGTTGGTCTGGGCATGAGCGGACGCAGCTGGTGCCGCATGAACCGTGGGGGCCAGGGTTGTGGCCAGAATGCTCAGTGCCAGTAGGCAGGGTTTCGCGGAAGGTCTTTGCTGCAGCATGCTCGTCTCCTGAATCATCAAGTTCAGCAAGATCCTCATGCGAGCAGGCACTGTCTCGGCTCAGTGAGTATTCTCCTTCGGTAGCCGGGCCAGAGTCATCCAGGATGACTCTCCCATGGCTTTGCGTGACTGTTCCAGTCGTGCCTTTTCGGGAGAGGATCTCAAATCTGTAATGCTCAAGCGAAGTATTTGTAGTGGCGGCTTAACAGACTCTTCGTCTGATCAAGTTGTGCAACAGGTCTGAACACGAACTATGAACAAGTGTTCAGTTTCAAATACTCGATATGAGCTAGATGTGTTTAAAATATGATCAAAATTAATTGGTGGCGATAATATCAGGCGGGTGGAAAATGTATAGGTGACACTTTTTTGAAGCTGTGTTAAATATTTGATAGGTAATTATCGAGTGTTTCATTTATTTAACAGCTTCTATATTTGAGGTGTTAATTAAATGAAAGTTTCAGGAGGTTTTTCGATAATAAAATACAAAGTGTTAGTCTTTTAGAGACAATGTATAAACATGTTGTAAACCATGGTTTACACATTTTAGGAATTGGCGGCGGGGTGGGATTTTTAGACTTTTTTGCTATATGTTTCTTCGGTTTCGTCCCATAAGGCAATAAGCCTTTCCAAACTGCTTTCAGGACTAGTCCCACCAGCATGCCAGGGCCGTTTTCGCTGCCAGTGTGTATCACCCAAAGACGTGGCGGTCGGCACTTCATAGATGTCCTGGTCAGTTGCTGAGCTGGCGGAAGGGGGCGTATCGGCAGAGTTGGTCTCCGGTTGGGACCGAATCAAGCGGTGTGTTGAAAATGCCTTGCGTAGATGTCTCATAGGAAAGCCCTCTCTCCCGGAGAATTCAGCAGGATTCAGGCCAACTTATCCGTATATCTTTACGTTCAATTGCTTGTGACACTGCTAGCCTGTTGGAGGGGAGGTAATGGCCTGCGGATGTAACGCGCCATGAACAGCGGCCAGAGGTGGCCGGCTGCTCAATGATGGGCGGTTTTGGTGTGCAAATGGTGCTTTTCGATCATGCGATAGAGGGTTACGCGGGAAACATCCAGTGCCTTTGCCGCTTTGGACACGTTGTTCTGACATTGCGCCAGGGTATGGGCGATCACCACTTTTTCCGCCTCGGCACGTGCTTCGTCGAGGGTTTTCATACAGTCGCTGGCAGAGGTGTGGCTGGCGAAGGCTTCAAGGTTAAGGTCCTGTGGGGTGATCAGGTGGTTGTCGCTCATGATCATGCTGCGGCGGATACGGTTAATCATCTCGCGCACATTGCCGGGCCAGGTGTATCGGTTAATTGCCTCTATAGCCTCTTGAGTAAAGCCTTTGAGGTGGCCGCCGTGATCACTGGCAAACTTGTGGAAAAAGAACCGGGCCAGTAACTCCTTGTCCTCGCCTCTTTCCCTTAAAGGGGGGACGCGAATCTGCAGCACACTGAGTCGGTAGAACAGGTCTTCTCGAAAGCTCCCGTCCCTCACTGCTGCGTCCAGATCTGTATTGGTTGCGGCAATCACACGGGCATCAATTTCCAGAGGGGTGTTGGAGCCAAGCCGCTCGATTGTACCTTCCTGCAGAAAGCGCAGCAGGTGTGCCTGAAGGTTATTGGCCAAATCACCGATTTCATCCAGAAACAGCGAGCCTCCCTGAGCCGCTTCAATGCGTCCAAGGCGGCGTTGGTTTGCACCCGTGAAGGCACCTTTTTCGAAGCCGAACAGTTCCGACTGAATCAGGCTCTCCGGCAGAGCGCCGCAGTTTACGGCGATGAAAGGGGCTTGCTTGCGGCTTGAGCGCTGATGGATGGCCCGGGCTATCAGTTCCTTGCCCGTTCCACTCTCACCCATGATCAGAACAGCGGCGTCCGTTTGCGCTGTCTTGCGTATGAGATTGAAAATACTGAGCATCTGAGAGCTGGAGCCGACCATCTGAAACTGGTTGTCGGCTTCCTGGGAAACCTGCTCAAGGTGCTGCAAGTGGTACAACCCATAGGCGTGTCCCATGATGACAGAGAGGTGCTCCTTATTGCCGTCCAGCGGCAGTGAGCAATAGTCGTAGAAGTTCTCAAACAGCAGTCGGCGCAGATCTACGTCGGTAAGTTGCTCTGGCTTGATCAACGCAATCCAGGCAATTTCATGGTGTTGTTGAAAGAACTGAACCAGGGCATTTTTATTGCTGAGCTCTGACCAGTCAAAACAGGTAACGCCGACCATGTAGGGTGAGGCTTTCAGCTGCTCCTCCGCTGCTTCCAGACTGTTGACTGAGTGAAAGGACCATCCCTGGAAGTGTTCAATATCAAATGTCATATTGCTGGCGCTGCATAAATCAACATAAATTGCTGAGCGGCCAGTATCGGAAGGTTTAGCTCCCAAGGCTCCTAAGGTGTTCATTTTATTAACCTCGCGGCTGAACAACCGGGAAGGGCGGGGGCACTGTATATTAAAAGTGTAGTCTGTTTATTGAATAAGCACTGAAATATTACTCAATGAATTATCATTCATGATGCTTGTTTTTCATCTCCAATGAATCCTTTTAAGCCTTAGTGGCCCACAATTATGACAGGCGGAAGCTATAGTTAACTGAAATTGGCACAAGAAAGGTGATGTGTCATGTATTGTGATTATTTTGGCTTACAGGAGCCCCCATTCTCCATTGCGCCCAACCCGCGCTATCTCTATATGAGTGAGCAGCACGAAGAGGCACTGGCACACCTGCTTTACGGTATTACTGCTGATGGCAGTTTTATCCTTCTGACCGGCGAGGTCGGTACCGGCAAGACCACTCTTTCCCGGCATTTAATTGAACACCTGCCTGACACAACCGACTTTGCTCTGATTCTGAATCCGCAACTGGAGCCGCGAGAACTGTTGGAAGCCATTTGTGAAGAGTTACGCATAGAGACAGAGGCGGGCTCTGCACCCTCCATGAAACAATTGTGCAGCTTGATCTATGACTTTCTCTTGCAGCAGCATGCACAGGGGCGCAACACCCTGCTCATCATCGATGAGGGACAGCAGCTTTCGTTTGAGGCTCTGGAGCAGGTTCGCCTGCTCACTAACCTGGAAACCAGTGAAGCCAAGTTACTGCGTGTAGTACTGCTGGGCCAGCCGGAACTGCTGACGCGGTTGGCCCGTGATGATCTGCGCCAACTGTCCCAGCGTGTCAGCGCCCGATACCATCTCGGGCCCTTGTCAGAGCCGGATCTGAAACGTTACATCGAACATCGCTTGCATGTGGCCGGTCTCAGTCGTCCTGTTTTCCCCGCTGCCACCATCGACTGCCTCTATCGCCTCTCCTCAGGTCTGCCCAGAGTTATCAATCAAATATGTGACCGTGCCTTGCTGGGAACCTATGTTCAAACCGGAAATGAGGTCACGGTTAAAACCCTGCAAAAAGCGGCCAGGGAGGTGTTAGGGGACGAAAGCGGAGCCTGTTTGCACCCTCGGCGCTCCATGCTGTTTTGGGTGTCACTGGTCATTTTGTTGGGACTGCTTGGCTGGGGTACCGGGCTTGGGTTATCCATACTATTCAGTGGGCAGCTGAAAGTGCCCGAGTACCTGAGTTGGCAGGCGTTTGTAAAAGAGCAGCAGGCACCAGTGCTTGGCGAGGCAGACCTTGTCGTACTGCGTCAGCAGCTTTTCCCCTGGGAAAAAGGTGATACCGGCCTGGAAAATGTTGCGGTGTCCAGTGACTTCGATGTGGGCATGGATGTGGGCAATGGCTTTGAGGCAACACAGGTGTCCAATGCGAATGTTGGGCTCACCAATGGGCAGCCAGTTAGTCATGCTGAATGGCCGGCTCCAGAGGATGTGAACCTCGCCCAGGTGCTGGCCTACATGGAGTTGTTCTCAATTTGGCAGCTGGAGTACGACCCGCGTCAGGACCCTGTCGTGTGCGACTATGCCGCCCGGCACGGGCTGGGATGTTTGTCGATGCAAGGCACCATGCTACAGCTCATGCAGTTGGACCGTCCTGCAGTGATTACGTTGAAGGCAGAGGAACAGGACTACGAAGCACTTCTGGTCCAGCTGGAAGCAGGGTGGGCTGAGGTTATTGTCAATGCTCAGGTCCACAAGATACCCGTATCACGCTTGAAGGAGCTGTGGGGCGGGCAGTTCACGTTGCTTTGGCGTCAGCCTCCCGAATACCCGGGGCCCTTATGGCCAGGAAGCCAAGGGGCGGGTGTCGACTGGTTGAACCGTCAGCTGGCGCAACAGCGGGGAGAGAAGGCTGATAGAAAGCTGAACTACGATGCCCAGCTTTATTTACAGGTCAAACATTTTCAGCAGCAACAGGGGTTGGCAGTGGATGGCATTGCCGGGCCCCTCACGTTGATTCGACTAAATAGCCTGCTGCAGCCCGAGTTGCCGCGTTTGAGTGGCTGAAGTGAGGTCCTCTGAGATGTCCTATATTCACGATGCACTAAAAGCTTCAACCCGGCAGCGGTCGGAACGCCAGGCTGACAGAGGTGGCTCACCTGATGCTGTGCCAGCCGAACCGGCACAAGCCGTGTCAGGAAAGGCGTTCGGTCGCGTACTGCTGGTGCTGATCCTGCTGTTATTGGGTGTCTGGTTATGGCAGGGGCAAAATGCGAAGCAGGCAATAACCAAAGCAGATGATCGAACTGATACTGACCCGCCTGTGGCAGCGGCGGCCCCCCCACAGGATGTTTCTGCCACAGACAGGGTGTCGGCGTTCAAGGGGGTAAGGATTGAGCTCGGAGCGCCTGCGGCTGATTCTGCTGGTGCGACCAGGGGGCAAAACCGGAACCTGACGCCTCAGCAAACGCCAGCTGTCACGACCGAGTCAGCCCCGGTGGAAGAGCCAGTGGGGGAAGCCCGGTTGATAAGCACAGACCCGTTTGAGGGACTGCCATATCTGCGTCAACTACCGGCTTCGCAGCAACGGGAGCTGCAGGGGCTGAGATTCTCGGTACATATTTACGCAGAAGATCCCGCTTCACGTCTGGTGAAGTATGAGGGGAGAGTCATGCGGGAGCAGGACTTTGTTCGCCCGGGGTTGAGGGTTATTTCCATCATTCCACGCGCCGTTGTCATGCAATACCAGGATACGCGTTTCAAGGTGCCAGCGTTGTAGGAAGCGGGCACCCGAGCGGGTGGAAGCTGGACGGGAATCCTGTCTGCACTGATATACTGGGCGCAAATATGAGTGAAAGGAAGTTACCACGATGTTCTCGCAAACCCTGACACCCGCTTTTTACGACACTGACGGGCTGGGCCATATCAATAATACCCGTCTGCCACAGTGGTTTGAGGGCGCGCGCAATGACCTGTTTCGAATTTTTACGCCGGATCTCGACACTAAAAAGTGGGAGTTGATCATGGCGCGTATCGAAATCGACTTTGTTGGCGAGCTGTTTTATGGCCGTGATGTCGAGATTCGCACGTTCATCTGCAAAATTGGTAACAGTTCTTTCACGGTGCTGCAGGAGGCTTGGCAGGACGGAAAGCTGGGTGCCCGGGGCAAGGCCTACATGGTGCGCTATGATTTTGCCAATGGTTGCGCCCAGAGCCTGACCGCTGAGCAAAAAGCAACGCTGGAAGTTCATTTCAAGGAAGAGGCCTGAACCGGGTCTGCGATCACAGGAGCCGTCACCTATGTCGGATTTCAACGGAGCGAGTTTTTCCTCAGGGTTTAAATGGCTGCTGGGGCTGGCGGCATTGATGATTGTTTTGGGCGCCTTGAAGGTGGCTGAAGCGATTGTCGTGCCCATGCTGCTGGCCATTTTCATCGCCATTATCTGTGCCCCGCCGCTGGCCTGGATGACCTCTCACAAGGTGCCGCCCTGGTTGGCAATCCTGCTGCTGGTGTTTACGCTGATGATTTTCAGCTGGGTACTGGTGCTGTTTGTCGGCTCGGCGATAGACACCTTTACTCTCAGGCTACCCACCTACCAGGCCCGGCTTCAGGAAGAGGCGGTTAAACTCCTGCCTTTCTTTGAGCGTCTTGGACTGCCTGTTACCCGCGAGCAGTTTCTCAATCACTTCAATCCGGGCTCCTTGATGCGTCTGGCAGGCAATGCTCTGACCAACCTGGGTGGGTTGCTGACGGATCTGATGTTGATCGTATTTGTCGTGATCTTCCTGCTCATGGAAGCAACCCTGCTGGGGGATAAGCTGCACAAGGCGTTGCCCAGTGCTGAGCATTCACTGGAGCAAGCGGATGATTTCGTGCGTAAGGTGAACAAATATCTGGTGATCAAAACCACGATCAGTATTGCGACCGGTTTTCTGATTACCACCTGGTTATGGTTCCTGGGCGTGGACTTTGCGCCTCTGTGGGGGCTGGTGGCTGCGCTGATGAACTTCATTCCCAATGTGGGTTCGATCATTGCCGCGGTGCCGGCGGTACTGCTGTCCATTGTTCAACTGGGTTTGCCCGATGCCGCGCTGGTGGCGGCCGGCTATATTGCCGTCAACTTACTCATGGGGAATGTACTGGAACCACGCTATATGGGCACAGGGCTGGGGTTGTCGCCTCTGGTGGTATTCCTCTCCTTGATGGTGTGGGGCTGGATGTTTGGGCCGGCGGGCATGTTCCTGTCTATTCCGCTCACCATGATCGTTAAAATTGCGCTGGAACAAAGCCCATCGACGCGATGGGTCGCTATCATGATCGGAAACTAATGCTTATCGGCTGATCTATACTCCAACATCAAGGATTTTTGTTGCCACTCAGAGAGGATTTGAAATGGCGCTTTCCAGACGCGGTTTCCCGTTGCAATGGGTGATGGTCACGGTGATCGTGGGCATCACACTGCTGCTAAGTGCCATTCTCATCACGCGGGCGTATATCGACCAGCGGGACCTGTTGCTGGAAGCGGCCGAATCCTCTTCTGAACACCTTGCCGGGCGTCTGGATAGTGCCAATCTGAGCCTGTTGGCACCAGTGCAAAACAGTATCCAGCTGCTGGTGCACGATACCCTCCTTGAAGCCCGCTCGCTTGAACAGCGGCTCGAACGCCTGCCATTACTGGTACAGGTTCTCCAATCCAACCCTGTTACCAGTGCCATCTATGCGGGCTATCCTGACAAGGATTTTGTGCTCCTGCGTCAGCTTAAGTCTGATCGCGTGCGCCAATTATTGAACGCACCTGAACAGGCAATGTGGATGGTGCAAAGTGTCGACCACATCGATACCGATCGTGTTGAGCGCTACTGGCTGTTTTTTGACAGCAAAATGGCGCTGGTGGAAAGGCGAGAGGTCCCCGACTATAGCTTTGATCCAACCCTCAGGCCCTGGTACGAGGAAGCCCAGGGGAAGTCAGAGCCCGTACTGACATCTCCTTATCTGTTTTTTACCACCCGTGAAGTGGGGGTAACCCTGTCTCGGCAATCAGCCAGTGGTGGGGTCGTTGGCATTGATGCGTCGGTGGAAGAAATTTCGCGCGAGTTGGCTGCGCTTAAGCCCAAAGGTGCGCACCGGCTGGTAGTTGTTGACCCCACGGGCACGGTGGTGGCCTGGCCGGATCTGAATGCCATGCTGATTCAGCAGGGCAAGGATGTGCGTCTGGCCAATCTGGGGGAGCTGGGCGTACCCGCACTCGAAAAGATGAGAGCCGTCTCCAAACTGGATGGCCGCATGGTGCAATTTAACGAGGGCGAAGAGCAGTGGTTCGGTTTGCGACAACCTTTGTTAGCCATGCAGGGCGCTTCACTTGAGCTACTGATGGCAGTGCCTGCCAGTGAACTCCTTGCCGGGATCAGGGACCGGCGTCAGGCCTATGTATACTGGGCACTCTCAATCACTCTGCTGGCGCTGTTTATCGGTGCAGCCATGGCCTATCGTCTGACCCGCCCACTTGATCGACTGTCGAGTTGGGTGCGTGAGCTGGCGCGTTTCGATTTCAGCCGCTCGGGTATTAAGCCTTCTGGTGTGCGTGAAGTTAACCAGCTCAATGAAGTACTGGGAGGGATGGCGAATGCGATTCGTCACTTCCAGGCCATCAGCCATACACTTGCGCGTGAGCAGCAGCTAGAGCGCATGCTGCCGGGTGTGGCTGAACACCTCAAGGCCAGTATCGAGGCTGAAGAGAGTTCGATCTATCTGCTTGACCCCGAGACCTCAACGCTGACACTGGCCAGTGGTCGGGAAGAGTCCACACGCCTGCCACGCACAGTCAAGGGCGACAGCAACAACAGCAAGATGCTTGGCGCGCAGCTGGAAAAAGCCTTGCCGGATGGTCAGGGGCACTGGCTGGTCACGCCCTTGAAGGGTCGTGAGATTGAGCCGGCTGGCTTTATGGTGCTGCGTATTACCGATACTGATCCCAAGGCACAGCAGGCCTTGGCCAATTTTGTCGATGAACTGTCAGGATCGGCGGCAACGGCGATTGAAACCCGCCAGCTGATTGAAGCCCAAAAACGGTTGCTGGATGCCATCGTGCATTTGCTGGCCGATGCGATTGATGCCAAATCGCCCCATACCAGCGGTCATTGTGAACGTGTGCCCGAACTGGCACAGATGATGGTAGATGAGGCATGCAAAAGCAGTGACGGTGAGTTTGAACGCTTCCAGATGAGCGAAGAGCAGCGGTATGAGTTTCATCTGGCGGCCTGGCTGCATGACTGCGGCAAGATAACCACGCCCGAATACGTGCTGGATAAAAGTGTCAAACTGGACGCGTTGTATAACCGTATTCATGAGGTGCGGACTCGCTTTGAAGTGCTTTGGCGTGATGCCGAAATTCGCTATTTGAAGGGGCTGCTGGCGCAGGAGAACGAAGCCGGTTTACACGAGCGGTTACTGCAGGAGCAGGCAAGTCTGCAGGCTGACTTCGAGCGGGTGGCACGGCTCAACCTGGGGGCTGAATCAGTGACAGATGAAGATTTGGCCGACGTCCATCGTATCGCGCAACGCACCTGGGAGCGCAACTTCGATAAACGCCTGGGGCTTGCCGAAATCGAGCTGGAACGCATGCCCTCTGAAGGCGAGCTGCCGGTTACCGAGCCTTTACTGTCGGATCGCCCTGAACATCTGGTGTCATGGAATGGTCGCCGCCCGCCAGTTGAAGCTGACAACCCTGACAATGTCTGGGGCTTTGATATGAAGTTGCCGCAGCATCAGCAAAATCTGGGCGAAATCTATAACCTGACCCAGCGCTACGGCACACTGACCCCGGAAGAGCGTTTCAGTATCAATAATCACATTGTGCAAACGATTCGCATGCTGACAAGCCTGCCGCTGCCGCGGCAACTGCGTCGCATGCCGGAAATTGCAGGTAACCACCACGAGCGTGTTGATGGCCAGGGCTATCCGCGTCGGCTTCACGCCGGTGAGCTCAGTATTCCCGAGCGTATCATGGCGTTGGCTGACGTGTTTGAAGCACTCACTGCCGCAGACCGACCTTACAAGAAAGCCAAGACTCTTTCCGAATCGCTGCGGATTCTGGCTTTCATGGCGCGGGACGGGCATCTGGATCGGGCCGTATTCAAGTTGTTCCTTGAATCTGAAGTGTATCTGGAATATGCCCGTCGCTACCTGCCTGAGGAGCAGATCGATACCGTTGACCGTCGCCAGCTTTGGCTGCTGGCCAAAGGGGAGGGGTGAGTCGTCGGTACCAGATCGGGCCAGAAGCGCAGGGTACTGGCATGCAGTTCATGGCAACGTACAATAGCCGGCCAAAACAGGGCCGGCTTTTTTGTGCCCGCACAATCAGCTTTATCGGCCTAAGCATAGAAGGAGAAAGGAATGCACCCGGTTGAAATCAGAAATGCGACTGCAGACGATGCCAGTCTTATGCTCAGGTTCGTTCAGGAGTTGGCCAACTATGAGAAGGAGCCGGAAGCGGTAGTCGCGACGGAAGCTGATATTCAAGCCAGCATCTTTGGACCTGAGTCTACTGTTGAAGCGGTCATTTGTGAGGTAGCAGGTGAGCCGGTGGGCTTTGCCGTGTACTTTTACAATTACTCGACCTGGCTGGGTCGAAACGGCATGTATCTTGAGGATCTGTATGTGTCGCCGGCATATCGCAAGGTCGGAGCGGGCAAGGCGCTGCTCAAGCACCTGGCGGGTATTGCTGTGTCCAAAGGCTGCGGACGTTTTGAATGGTCGGTTCTGGACTGGAATGAACCTGCCATCGGCTTCTATCAGTCACTGGGTGCCAAGCCGATGGATGGCTGGACGGTATACCGTTTGACAGGGGCTGAGCTGGAAGCCCTGGCCAGGTCATAAGAAAACCGTAATTAGCACATTTCTGGAATATGAGGCCAGAAGGTGACGCTTTACAGCAAAAGTAGTACTATCCGCCGTTTAATTTGACCAAAGGTCCTATGGCCTACCGGGTTGTCCATGAGCGAAAAGAAGACCGCACTAGAACTGATCGACATTCACAAGTCCTACGGCTCGCTGGAAGTACTGAAAGGCGTCTCTCTCAGCGCCAGTGATGGCGAGGTGATCTCGATACTGGGTTCCAGTGGCTCCGGCAAGAGTACGCTTTTGCGTTGTATCAACCTGCTGGAACGCCCCAGTCAGGGGCAGATTCGCATTGCCGGTGAAGAGTTGGCACTGACAGCGGGCAAGGACGGCGACCTTCAGGCCAGTAACCGTCGCCAGCTGGAGCGGATGCGCGCCCAGGTCGGTTTCGTATTCCAGGGCTTTAACCTCTGGCCGCACAAGTCCATTCTGGAAAATATCATCGAAGCACCGACCCAGGTGCTGAAGCAGCCCCGCGAGCAGGCGGTCAGCCGGGCCAAAGAGCTGCTGGAGCGGGTCGGGCTGCTGAGCAAGGCGGATGCCTACCCGGCCAACCTGTCCGGTGGTCAGCAGCAGCGTGTTGCCATTGCTCGCGCACTGGCGATGGATCCGCAAGTCCTGTTGTTCGACGAGCCTACTTCCGCCCTCGACCCTGAGCTGGTTAATGAGGTGTTGGCGGTGATGCGTTCGTTGGCCGAGGAAGGCCGAACCATGTTGATTGTGACCCACGAAATGCGTTTTGCCCGTGAGGTATCCAGTCAGGTGGTATTCCTGCATCAGGGACAGATTGAAGAATCCGGTACCCCGGAGGAAGTGTTTGACCGCCCGCGCTCACAACGCGTAAGGGACTTCATGGCAAGTCATTCATGATGGTCTGAATCTTGCTGGAAAAAAGGGTCAATCTCAATACAACTGAATCGGTGAATACTCTATGAAAATAAACAAACTGATCTCTGCAGTGGCTCTGGCAGCCGTTACTACCGTGACAAGCACAGCGGCACTGGCTGGCGATAAAATTCGTATCGCCACCGAGGGTGCCTACGCGCCGTTCAACCTGATTAACGAGCAGGGTGAACTGGCCGGTTTTGATGTTGAAATTGCCAAGGCACTCTGTGCTGAAATGAAGGCTGACTGCGAAATCGTGGCGCAGGACTGGGACGGTATCATTCCCGGTTTGATGGGGCGCAAATATGACGCCATCATCGCCTCCATGTCCGTGACGGAAGAGCGTCAGCGCGTGGTCGAGTTTACCGATCGCTACTACTCCAATGTACTGGCTTTCGTTGCCGCTGAAGGCAAGGAACTGGATACCAGCGAAGCTGGCCTGAAAGGTCTGACCGTTGGTGCTCAGCGTGCCACCATTGCCGGCCAGTATCTGGAAGATAACCTGGCTGACGTGGTTGATATCAAACTGTACGACACTCAGGACAACGCCTATCTGGACCTGGCCAACGGCCGTCTGGACGCGCTGCTGTCTGACAAGTTCCCGGCCTACGACTGGATGCGTTCCGAGGATGGCAAGGGGTTTGACTTCAAGGGCGAAGACATCGATATCGATGACGAAATTGCCATCGCGATCCGCAAGGGTGACCCGCTGAAAGAGAAATTCAATGCGGCCATCAAGGCGATCGTTGAAAATGGTACCTACGAGAAGATCAACGCCCGTTACTTCCCGTTCTCCATCTACTGATACCACACTGGAGCCGGCCCCGGTCGGCTCCGCTAGCGGATACTCTGTTCAATGGATTTACTTGGTTTTGGTGACCTGCTGCTGTCCGGCGCCTGGGTGACGGTCAAACTGGCGTTGACCAGCCTGGTATTCGGCCTGATATTCGGCCTGCTTGGTGCATCAGCTAAACTGTCCCGTTTCTGGCCGGCTCGCGCGCTGGCAACCGCCTATACCACCTTTATTCGTGGTATCCCCGAGCTGTTGCTGGTCCTGACGATCTATTTCGGTGGCTCCATGGTCCTGATGGCCATTGCCGAGCAGTTTGGCTATACCGAATACATTGAAATCAGCGCCTTTGCTGCGGGTGTTGCGGCCCTGTCGATCGCTTTTGGTGCCTATTCCACCGAGGTGTTTCGAGCTGCCATTCAGGCCATACCCAAAGGGCAGTGGGAGTCCGCACAAGCGTTGGGCATGACACCGCTGAAAACCTTCTTCCGAATTATCCTGCCACAGGTATGGCGCTTGGCGCTGCCGGGGCTGGGAAACCTGTTTCAGGTATTGTTGAAAGACACTGCGCTGGTCTCGGTGGTCGGTTTGAACGACCTTATGCGTCAGGCCTATGTCGCAACCGGCTCGACCAAGCAGCCGTTTACCTTCTACATGGCGGCAGCTGTGATCTACCTGGGACTGACCGTCATTTCCACACTGATGACTACCTGGCTTGAGCGTCGCGCTGATCCGGCCTCACGGAGGGCTGCTGCATGAACTGGGACTGGAATGTCATCATTGAGTACTTCCCGCGCCTGATCGACGGTGTCTGGTTGACGCTGGAGCTGGTGTTTTTCTCCGGCCTGTTGGGGCTGTTGCTGGCAGTACCGCTGGCGCTGATGCGTGCATCGCACAACCCCTGGCTACGTGCCTTGCCCTTTGGCTACATCTTCTTTTTCCGTGGCACACCGCTGCTGGTGCAGATCTTCCTGATCTACTACGGAGCGTCGCAGTTCGAAGTGATTCGTGAATCGGTACTCTGGCCGATTCTGCGCGAGCCCTACTGGTGCGCAATTATTGCCTTCACTCTGAATACTGCAGCCTACTCCGCCGAGCTGATTCGCGGCGCCATCCAGGCAATCCCCAAGGGTGAGCTGGAAGCGGCCGATGCCTTTGGTATGAGCCGTGTACTCAAGATTCGCCGGATTGTGCTGCCCCGTGCCTTCGGTATCGTGCTGCCTGCTTACGGCAATGAGCTGATTCTGATGCTCAAAAGCAGTTCCCTGGCGTCCACGATTACCTTGCTGGATATTACCGGCGCTGCCCGTACGATTATTGCGCGTACCTATACACCGCTGGAAATCTTTGCCGCGGCCGGCGTGCTCTATCTGCTGATTGCCGCCGTGATGATCGGCTCCTTCCGTCTGTTGGAAAAACGACTCAATCGCCACCAGCACTACAAAATGCCCGCTGAATT
Source organism: Marinobacterium stanieri (assembly GCF_900155945.1). Taxonomy (GTDB): domain Bacteria; phylum Pseudomonadota; class Gammaproteobacteria; order Pseudomonadales; family Balneatricaceae; genus Marinobacterium; species Marinobacterium stanieri. Next base: position 408,149 of record NZ_FTMN01000001.1, on the reverse strand, counting down.
GGCGGCTGTAGACCCACGTATGGTGGATTGACCCCGCGTCAGGCTGCCCATTTTTTGCGGGGTAGCCTGGCCGTTCTCTCTCTGTTCGTTTCCTGAAATGGCATCGTTCACTTTCGGCGACTATTATGATTGAGGGGGAAGTCTATTGCTTTGCCTTCGCCTTTATTGGCCCCCGGTAGTCAACTCAGGACTGGATCATGCCTACGCGCAGACAGCTGCTGCAGGTAATCCGTATCCAAAGTGAGCTTGCCAAGCTGGGGCTGGATTTGGGTGGGGCCATGCAGTTCATCGTCGAACAGACGCTATCACTGATTGATGCTGATGGTGCCGCTATTGAATTGGCGGAGCGTGAGGACATGGTCTACCGTGCGGCTGCCGGTATTGCTCGACCTCAGTTGGGGTTAAGGCTGAAAATCGACCAGAGCCTCACCGGTCTGTGTGTACGCCGTGGCAAAAGCCTGCTGTGTAAGGATGTCGAAACCGATACCCGTGTAGATCTTGATGCCTGCCACCGAGTGGGGTTGAGGTCGATGATCATTATCCCTCTCAAGCACCGAGGCATTGCTATTGGTGCGCTCAAAGCCCTTTCTGCCCAACCGGATAAATTCCAGAAGCGCGATGTGGTTTTGCTGCGCATGTTGTCAGATGTGATTGCTGCTGCCATGTATTTTTCTGTGAAATACAGTGGTGATGACCTGTTCATCAAGGCAACCCATGATGATATGACCGGGCTGGCAAACCGTGCGCTGTTTATGGACCGGTTACGTAATGCTGTGGCATTGATCGACCGGGATAAAAAGGTGGCAGGGGTGTTGATGATTGATATGGATGGGCTCAAGCAGATCAATGACAATTATGGCCACCGGGTGGGGGATGCCGTAATCCTCGAGTTTGCCCACCGCCTTGGCAAGGCAACCCGTGATATTGATACCGCTGCACGTCTCGGCGGGGATGAGTTTGGCGTTGTCCTGGCGACGCTGGAAAGTCCGGAAAGTGTTGAGTCAGCGGCTGCACGCATTGATGCCGTCAATCAGTCTCCATTTCTTTTCGAGGGCGAGTCGTACCAACTGAGCGCCAGTATCGGTACGGCGGTTATTCCTGGTGACGGCGTTGAGCCGGAGCAGCTACTGGATATTGCGGATAAGCGGATGTACTGCGTCAAGCGTGAGCGTAAAGCTCAGTTGTTCAGTGCTTGATGGGTCGCTGTATTGAGCGGACCTATAACCTGAATAGGTCGGGTTCATTGGACCTGGGTTCTGAAGGAGCTTAGTCTCTAGTCATTCGATGATTGATTGGAGATCCTCTCATGGAGCAGGCTCAGGCGCTGAATGACAGCTTTCGTGCGGCACTCAAACGTGAACTTATCCGGCACCGGTTTGCTGCCATCGGCATGTCGGTCGCACTGATTGTTGTTTTGCTGCTGTTGTTACAGAACAGTATTGTCGCTGTACAGAACGGGGGTGGAGAGCGTCTGCAAAATGCCATGCTCGGTGGTGTTGGCGGTTTCGTCTCGACAGCAGTGGGCGCCTTTCTTGCCTTGATGCTGGGGAACATCAAGGCGCGTACCCAGGACACCATGCTCGGGTTTGCTGCCGGTATGATGCTGGCTGCCAGTACCTTTTCCCTGATTCTGCCCGGTATCGAAGCCGCTGAAGCACTGATTTCAATGCCTATGCTGCCGGTTGCGGTCGTGATTACCGGCATGGGGTTGGGTGTGCTGCTGATGTTGGGGCTGGATCGATTCACGCCCCACGAGCATGACAACGAAGGTCCCTGCGGCCCCGGCTGTGAGCGTATCGGCCGTGTCTGGTTGTTCTTCCTGGCTATTGCACTGCATAACCTGCCGGAGGGCATGGCGATCGGGGTCAGCTTTGCCGACAACGATATGAGTGTGGGCGTACCGCTGACGGCCGCGATTCTGTTTCAGAATGTACCCGAGGGGTTGGCGGTGGCGCTGGCATTGCGTGCGGCCATGTTGAGCCCGATTATGGCAGCGGTGGTGGCCTCTGGCACCGGACTGATGGAGCTGCTGGGGGCTTTTGTCGGAATAGGGATTTCCGGCGGCATGCCTTTGGCATATCCGGTCGGGCTGGGTCTTGCTGCCGGAGCCATGATCTTTGTTGTCTCGCATGAAGTGATTCCTGAAACCCATCGTAACGGGCATCAGACGCCGGCCACGCTCGGTCTAATGGGAGGTTTTGCCGCCATGCTGGTACTGGATGCCGCACTGGGGTAAGCCTTTCCCTATTAGTTCTGTACTTTCATATGCACCCAGAGCTTCTCGCATGAAGCTCTGACTGTGGACGGGAGTCGAAAATTTGTCAGGGTAGGGTTTTATTAAGCTGATTCGGGCTAGAATTGCGCCGGAAGATTTCAAGGCTGACAAGGATCCGTGATGCTGCCCAACGAGAAAACGCTATTATCGGTTAAACGTTCCTGCCTGGCCCTGACGCGTGGCGCGCTGGACCTGGTTGTGACGCTTGTATTTATCTATTTGTCCGCACGTGCGCTGGCAAACCCGCCTTTCTGGGATAGCTGGTGGCTGGTGGAAGAATACCGGAAGCTGGCAACTCGATTTCTGTGGGAAGGTGCGGGTATTCCGGCTAGCTGGATAGCCATCGCTTTGGGTCTGGTTGCACTGCTGTTTGCACTGGATGCATTGCACCGGTTGGTGAGGGAGTTCAGCACCCGGTATGAGGTGACCAACCTGCGCCTTACCCTTAACCATGGCCTTTTGGGCAAACACCGCGAAGATCTGTACCTGCTGAGTGTGGACGGTGTCACCCTTGAGCGGAGCCTCGCAGGACGGCTTCTGGGTTGGGGCAGCCTGACGTTAAGAGGGCGTGGCAATAACGGCCTTGAATGGCGTTTTGTGCGTGATCCTGAAGCAGTGCGAGATCAAATCGACAAGCTTGTGCTGGCCAGGCGCATGCAGACCTCGGTAACCAAAAAAGCCGCTTCATGAGAAGCGGCTTTTTTGATGGCGCCAGAGTCTAGTTGCGGATCATGAAGTCAAAGGCACCCAGTGCGGCGGTTGCGCCCGAGCCCATGGAAATGACGATCTGCTTGTACGGCGTAGTGGTAACATCGCCCGCTGCAAATACGCCCGGCATGGAGGTAGCGCCGTGGCTATCAATGACAATTTCTCCGCGCTCACTCAGTTCCAGGCTGTCTTTCAACCATTCGCTGTTCGGAATCAAGCCGATCTGAACGAAGATACCGGCTACGTCCAGTACGTGGGTTTCATCGGTGTTGCGGTCCTTGTATTTCAGGCCGACAACCTTGTTGTCGTCACCCAATACCTCGGTGGTCATCGCCTGCTTGATGATGGTGATGTTGGGCAGAGATTCTGCTTTTTTCACAAGTACATCATCGGCGCGCAGGGTGTCAGCGAATTCCAGTACGGTCACGTCCTTGACGATACCCGCCAGGTCGATGGCGGCTTCTATACCGGAGTTACCGCCACCGATCACGGCGACGCTCTTGCCCTTGAACAGCGGGCCATCACAGTGCGGGCAGTAGGCTACACCCTTGCCACGATATTCCTGTTCACCCGGTACGTTCATTTCACGCCAGCGCGCACCGGTGGCCAGAATCACACTGCGGCTTTTCAGGGTTGCGCCACTGGCCAGCTCTACTTCGATCAGCTCGCCTTTTTTCAGCTTGGTCGCGGCCTGCTCGGTGATCACGTCAACTTCGTACTCCTTGACGTGCTGCTCCAGGCTGGCCACCAGTTTGGGGCCTTCGGTGTAGGGCACGGAGATGAAGTTCTCGATGCCGACCGTATCCATTACCTGACCACCGAAACGCTCAGCGACCACGCCGGTACGTATACCTTTACGTGCAGCGTAGATCGCAGCGGATGCTCCGGCCGGGCCACCGCCTACAACCAGTACTTCGTAAGGCTCTTTCTCGTTCAGCGCAGCGGCTTTCTTCTCGGCGGCACCGGTATCCAGCTTGTTGACGATCTCTTCCAGTGTCATGCGGCCCTGGCCGAAATGCTCGCCATTCATGTACACGGAAGGCACTGCCATGATCTGGCGTTCGTCCACTTCCTGCTGGAACAGGGCGCCGTCGATCATTGTATGGGTGATGTTCGGGTTGAGCGTCGCCATCAGGTTCAGCGCCTGCACCACGTCCGGGCAGTTCTGGCAGGACAGCGAGATGTAGGTTTCGAAGTCGTATTTGCCCGGCAGATTACGGATCTGCTCCTGTAGCTCGGCATCAGCCTTGGACGGGTGGCCACCGGCCTGCAGCAGTGCCAGTACCAGCGAGGTGAACTCATGGCCCATGGGCACACCAGCGAAATGGACGCGGGGCGCTTCGCCGGCCTTGGCAATGGCCAGGCTTGGCGTGCGGCGGTTATCGCCGGTGGTGTTGCTGATCTTGTCGTTGAGCGAGGCGATTTCGCCTGCCAGCTCTTCGATCTCTTTTGCCTTGGGGCTGTCATCACTGGACACGAGCAGTTCGATCGGCGTCACGATGTTCTGCAGGTAGGCGTCCAATTGCTGTTTCAGGTTGGCATCCAACATGGTTCGTGTCCTGTGATAGGAAATTGGGATTCAGGTTTTTCGGTGGAGCAAGGGGAGGGGAGAGCCCACCGACCAAGGCGGTCGGTGGGAGACCGGTAGTCAGGCTTAGATTTTGCCGACCAGGTCCAGAGACGGAGCCAGAGTTGCTTCGCCTTCTTTCCACTTCGCCGGGCAAACTTCACCCGGGTGAGAAGCTACGTACTGAGCCGCTTTAACCTTGCGCAGCAAGTCGTCAGCGTCACGGCCGATACCTTCAGCAGTGATTTCAACAGCCTGGATGATGCCTTCCGGATCGATCAGGAAAGTAGCACGGTCAGCCAGACCCATACCTTCGCGCATTACGCCGAAGTTGTTGGTGATGTTGCCAGTCTGGTCACCAACCATGTAGTAGTTGATTTTGCCGATGGTTTCGGAAGCATCGTGCCAAGCTTTGTGAGTGAAGTGAGTGTCAGTAGACACGGAGAACACTTCAACACCCAGCTTCTGCAGCTCTTCGTACTTGTCCGCAACGTCGCCCAGTTCGGTCGGGCAAACGAAAGTGAAGTCAGCCGGGTAGAAGAAAAATACAGCCCACTTGCCTTTAACGTCGGCTTCGGTGATGTCTACGAATTCACCCTGTTTGAACGCTGTTGCCTGAAACGGTTTGATCTCGGTATTAACGATACCCATTACAGTCTATCTCCATTTGTGAGTGGGTCATGTTGAACCCTTACATGCTAATACTAAAGTGTGAATGTTTGAAATAAATTAAAGCTAAAAGCTCGATAGTTTTTATTTATAGAAGTGCGGGGCGCATTATAGAAAGGGTTAATCGCTGCAATAGAGAACGACTTTTGATAGTCATGCGTAGGATGTACTAGGCTTGAGAACACATTCAAGGCAGCGAGGAGGCTAATGATGCACACGAATCGAATTGGACTGGACTCCGAGAAATCCACTCAGCTGGCCGAGCGACTGAATGAGCTGCTGGCAAGTTACCAGATCTTCTACATGAACGTGAGGGGCTTTCACTGGAATGTGAAAGGCCCGGAATTCTTTGAGCTTCACGTCAAGTTTGAGGAGCAGTACAACGACCTGCTGCTGAAAGTGGATGAAATTGCCGAGCGTATTCTGACACTGGGTCAACAGCCGACTCACGCTTTCAGTACTTATCTGGAAACCAGCCAAATCAAGGAAGCCCAGAACGTTACGGCAGGGCGTGACTGTGTACAGGGCTTGCTGGAAGGCTACCGGGTTTTGATCGGCCTGCAGCGTGAAATCATGGAGCTGGCCGGTGAGGCAGATGATGAAGGTACAACGACGTTGATGAGTGATTACATCACGCAGCAAGAGAAAACCGTTTGGATGTTCAGCGCCTGGATGGGCTGATCCACAGCGAGTAATGGTCAGGGATGATGTGGAACACTAAAGGCGCCGTTGTGCGCCTTTTTATCTTTGCACTGGTAGTTAATTAGGGATTCGCGCACGGAGTGCGCTCCCACAATAGCTAATAGCCTGAGCCTGCGAATAAGCTCAATAACAGGTTGTGGGAGCTTGTCTCAAAAGCAAATGTCAGCTCCCATTAGAATTCGGAGCTCACTTAAGTGAAAGTCCTGTGGGAGCTCGCTCTGCGAGCGAATGTCAGCCCAACTAGAATCTAGAGCTCACTCTAGGAGAGTCCATGTAAGAGCTCGCTCCACAAGCGAATGTCAGCTTCCACCGGAACCCGGCCGGAACCCATTCTTGTGAAAATCCATGTGGGAGCTCGCTCCGCGAGCGAATACCAGATCCCATCAGAGCCTGTTACTCGCTGCCCGAGCGAACCCTCACATATCAACCTTCCAGTTTCCAGCGCAGAGTCTCGCCGGCACGCAGCGGCACGATAATATCCGAGCCAAACGGCATTTCGTCAGGCACCTGCCAATCTTCTTTAACCAATGTAATGGTATCGCTGTTGCGCGGGAGACCGTAGAAGTCAGCACCGTGATGGCTGGCAAAGCCTTCCAGCTTGTCCAGCACACCCAGGTCTTCAAAGATTTCTGCATAGAGCTCAATCGCTGCGTACGCGCTGTAACAGCCGGCGCAGCCACAGGCACTCTCTTTGGCGCCCTTGGCGTGTGGCGCTGAATCAGTGCCCAGGAAGAATTTGCTGCTGCCGCTGACAACGGCATCCTGAAGGGCCTGCTGATGCACATTGCGCTTCAGAATGGGCAGGCAGAACAGGTGTGGGCGAATGCCGCCTACCAGCATGTGGTTACGGTTGTAGGCCAGGTGCTGCACGGTGATGGTGGCGCCCACGTTATCGCCATGAGCATTTACAAACTCGGCGGCATCGCGGGTTGTAATGTGTTCAACCACCAGTTTCATGTTGGCGTGACGGCCGGCCAGCGGCGTCAGTATCTCGTCGAGGAATTTCTTCTCACGGTCAAAGATATCCACATGGTTATGGGTAACCTCGCCATGAACCAGCAGAGGCATACCGGCTTCCTCAAGTGCTTCACACACCGCATCCAGCTTGCCCAGGTCGGTAACCCCGGAGTCAGAGTTGGTGGTGGCGCCAGCAGGGTAGAGTTTGACGGCAGCAACCTTACCGGTTGCCTTGGCAGCAGCAATGGTTTCAGGGGTGGTGTTGTCGGTCAGGTAAAGCGTCATCAATGGATCAAAACCGTTGCCCTCAGGTGCTGCCGCCAGAATTCGCTCACGATAGGCCAGCGCCTGCTCGGCATCGGTCACCGGTGGGCGCAGGTTCGGCATGACGATGGCGCGGTGCATCTGGCGAGCGGTAGCGGGTACAACGTGCTCAAGCACTTCGCCATCGCGCAGGTGAAGGTGCCAGTCGTCTGGGCGGGTAAGGGTGAGGCGATCGGTCATGATGATTTCCTGTTCTCTCTAACGGGGCCTGTCGGGGTATCTGTCTGCCGTATTCAGCTATCCAGCTTCTGGGTGCGCAGGAAGCTGCGCAGCTCTTCAGCTGTTTCAGGGTGCTTAAGGCCAAAGGCTACATTGGCTTGCAGCAGTCCGGCTTTATTACCGCAGTCGTAAAGGTTGCCAGACATGGTGAAGGCATTCAGGTCGCCTCCTTCCTGCATCAATGTTTTGATGGCATCGGTCAGCTGAATTTCGTTACCCGCGCCGGGGGCAGTGGTTTTCAGCAGTTCCATAACGCGTGCCGGCAGAACATAGCGGCCAACAATTGCCAGGTTGGATGGGGCCTGTTCACGTGGCGGCTTTTCGACTACGTCATGCATGGGGCTGCTGCTGCCTTTGGCGGGTTGCTGGCCACCACAGTCAACAATGCCATAGCGCTCTACATGCTCGGGCGGGACAGCTTCAACCATGATCTGGCCAACACCGCTGTCAGCGTAAGCGCTGACCATCTGCTGGAAGTCAGGCGTATCGCTGTTGGTGTCAATCAGCATATCCGGCAGCATTACAGCGAAGTCTTCGCTGCCTGTCAGTGTGGCTGCACAAAGCACGGCGTGGCCCAGCCCCTTGGCTTCGTCCTGTCGCACAGAAATGAGCTGCACACCCGCGGGCAGGATGTCACGGACTGATGCCAGCAGGGCATCCTTGTTTTTACTTTCCAGGACCTGCTCGAGCTCTGCGTTGCGGTCAAAGTGGTCTTCCACCGCAGCCTTGCCGCTGCGAGTGACCAAGATGATTTGGGTCATGCCGGCAGCGACGGCTTCCTCAACGACATGCTGAATAACCGGTTTATCAACAACCGGCAGCATTTCCTTGGGGATGGCTTTGCTGGCAGGCAGAACTCGGGTGCCAAGGCCGGCAACAGGAATCACGACTTTGTTGAGCATTACAGGGTCCTTCAGGTCTGATTTGCGCGCAGTATATCGGATATGTGGTGGGCCTGCCCGATGTGCTTCAGGCTGTCAGCCGTTGCTAGACGTCGGCTCGGTTTGCTCCTTTGCCTGCTCGGCTTCGCCTTCCTTCAGGCGCTTCTGCTCGGCATTCCAGGCGTGCATCTCTTCGTAGTAGCTGTCCCAGACGCAGGGTTCACAGCCGCACTCACAACATTCGCCATCGGCGGGTGGGGTGGGTTTTTCCATGATCGTTTAACGTTTTTAAGTGTGAGTATTCATTCTACTGGCTTGAATTCCTGCTGGCTATTCGCATGGTCTTTGATCATTTGGGCCAATTGCTTGACGCCGGGGCGAGCCAGCTCCCCTTCAGTCAAAATAAGATAAAGCTCGACCCAGCGCTCGCCGCCGCTGCTCAAAGGCAGGGGTTTGAGTTGTCCGCTATCCAGCAGGGCGCGTGCGCGGGTTTCAGGGTACCAGGCGTATCCGATGCCGCGCTGTGCTGTCATCAATGACAGGTCAAGGTCACTGAGGGTCCAGCGCTGTTCTGCGCCCAGCCAGCCGGAATCCACGCTGCGGCTGCCCGAGTCACGGACCACAAGCTGGCGGTGACTTTTGAGGTCGTCAAGCGTCAGTTCTCGGCCAAGATGGTGCAGCGGGTGGTCGGGGTGAGCGCAGGCAATGAAGCGTATGCTCATTAATGCTTCACCCAGAAAACCGGGTGGGACGCGTCCGCTAATGGAAAGGTCAACCTGGCGTTTAAGTACAGCTTCATCGCTGCCACTGAGCACCGTTTCCAATAGTTCGATGCGGGTGTGTGGGTGCTCCTCGGTGTAGGCCGCCAGTATGTCGAGCATCCATTCGCGAGGGAAGATGGTATCCATGGCCAGGCTGATTTGAGGGTCGTAGCCCTGGCCAAACTGACGTGCCAGCTCCTCGGTTTGCTGGGCCTGTTCGACGAGTCGTCTTGCGTGGCGATAGAGTGCTTCACCCGAATCGGTCAGGGTTGCGCGTCTGCCTTCCAGTTTGAACACGCGAATACTGAGCCCTGACTCAAGGCGCTGAATGGCATAGCTTACTGCTGACTGGCTTTTGCCCAGCTGCTCGGCAGCCTTGGCGTAGCCACCGGCATCCACGACAGCAAGCAAGGCTTGCCACTGCTCCAGAGTTACTTGCATGTTCCTTCCTTAATATACGCGCTGTGTGGACCCTGTTGTCCCCTACTGAGTATCGCTCAGTTAACGGAAGCATGCATGCAGGTCCTGAAAAATGTAGCTTGTCGGTCGTACAAAGACTGCCGAATAGCCGGGAAGGATATGAGTGTGGCTGAAGAGATAAGTTCCGGGTGTTGAATGAAGTGGCTGTTCGCGCACGGAGTGCGCTCCCACAAAATACACATATATGTATCCAGGGTGCTTTACTTAAGAAAACGATATGGAAAGGTTGGAGCGGGAAAGAGACTGATCTGGACGGCATCCCGTCGGCCGGCGTTCCGGTCGCGACCCCGAGATACAAAAACGGGTCGCCCAGAAAGGGCTATAGATTGTAATTACGTGATGAAAGAGATTGGAGCGGGAAACGAGACTCGAACTCGCGACCCCGACCTTGGCAAGGTCGTGCTCTACCAACTGAGCTATTCCCGCAATGGCATCCCGTAGGGGGTTCGAACCCCTGTTACCGCCGTGAAAGGGCGGTGTCCTAGACCACTAGACGAACGGGACATCAGCTGTACGCCTTGATGCGTAACAACGGCGTGAATATTAATGTCGTGTTACGGGTTGGTCAAGCATTTTTATTCAATTTTTTGTTATAGAATCAACAGCTTCGGCACAACAATAAGTGAAAGGGTATGACTCCGACCGAGACCGGCCTTTTGATCATTGCAGTCGTTGTAGTGATGGCAATGATCGCATTTACCATTCAGAACATTGAGACGCAGCGCCGTGAGCGGCGTATGCGACTGCTGCTGCTCAAGGATCAGATACGACGTGCTGACCACCTTCTAAGGACGTTGCCGGAACATTACATTACCCGTGAAATTCGCGACTTGCTGGTTAATTACCTGGTACAGCGCTGGAAGTTGACGCTGGAGCTTGAGCGCAGTGAAGAAAACCAGAAAAAACTGCAGGAGCTTGAGGGCATCCGGGCGCAGGCGCTGCCGGTGGTTGAGCATCCGCCGGGTAGCATGACGCTGCATACGGATCGTAACCATGCAGAGCGGACGGCTTCATTGCTGCGAGAGCTTTTTCAGTTCCTGAGCGAGCTGAAAAAGCAGGGCACTGTACGTGTTTCCGAGGCGGAGTCTGTCATCTATCAGGTCAAGGAGGCTTATACGCGTACGCGTATAGATGTCGAAATCATGGATGCTCAGGAAACTGAGCAGGCACGAGGAGCGGGGCCTGCCTTACCACGCTTTCGTACCATTTTGGCAAAGCTGCAAAGCCTGAATAATACCCAGCAACTGGACCGGCAGCTTTACGAACTGGGTACTCATATTGATGAACTTCAGGCCGTCGTGGAGCAGGAGCGCTTGATCAAGGAAGCAGAAGAAAAAAAACGCAGGGCAGAGGAGTTGGCCAAGGAAGACAAATTCAAACCCAAGCCCTTTACAGATTACCGCTAAGGGATAGTTTCTTATTCAGCACTAAAACCCTACAATCCGCGATTCTATTTGCGTGGCCCCCCGGCTATAGCGCTAACGTATAACTGAACGCGAGAGACTCCGTGCCCCTCACACCCTCTGAAGCCGATGCAGAGCACTTGCTTTTCATGCAGGCCAGCCTCGACCACCTGTCTGATCTGGTAATTGTGACTGATACCGATTTGGATGCTGGGCCTTCCATTGTCTATGTCAATCAGGCGGTTGTTAATCGTACGGGTTACTCCAGAGAGTATCTGCTAGGTAAAAGCCCAAGAACCTTTCAGGGACCGAAGACCGATCCAAAGGCTCGGAAGCGGATTTCAGAGGCTTTGCACCAGCAGAGGGAAGTTCGTGAAGAACTCATCAACTATACACGAGCGGGGGAGCCGTACTGGGTAGAGGTCTGTATACGCCCTTTGCGTGATGCACAGGGGCAGCATACCCACTTTGTCAGTACTCAGCGGGATATTACCGAGCGCAAGAAAATCGAGTCTGATCTGATGCTGTTCAGGCATGCGATTGATCAAAGCCCATCCAGCGTCATCATTACCAACGTTGCTGGTGAGATCACCTACGTGAACGGGGGCTTTGAGGCCAACTCCGGTTACAGTTCGGAAGAAGTCCTGGGCCTGCGTCCTGGCTTTCGTGCCTGGGCTCCCCGTCCTGACGCCGAAAAAAGGGCGTTTTGGTCAACACTGGAGCGCGGAGAATCCTGGCGCGGTGAGTTTGTGAACCGCCGTAAGGATGGTCAGCGCATGGTCAAGCGTGCAGTGGTTTCGCCCGTCCGCAACAAGCAAGGTGTTGTCAGTCACTACCTTTCGGTTGAGCAGGACGTAACGGCAGAAAAAGAAGCCCAGCAGCGACTTCAGCACCTTGCCTACCATGATCCACTGAGCGGTTTGCCGAACCGTCGGCTGCTGGAAGAGCAGGTGGCTGAATGTTTGGAATCCGAGGTGGCTTCATCCTACGGACTTGTCTTGTTTGGCCTGGATCAGTTCGGGCGCATCAATGAAGCCTATGGCCATGACTTTGGTGATCGTCTGCTCAATCAAATTGGCAAGCGCCTGAGCAGGCTCTTGAATCAACCCATGGAGCTGCTGGCGCATGTAGGTTGGGATGAGTTTGGTTTGCTGCTGTTTATGGGGGACCAAAGTGAAGCCCAAACAAGGGCGCGCCTGCATGTCTTGTGTACCGAGCTGGCGGATTCTGTTCGCAGCTCAAGTGGCAGCCTTGCGTTGACGGCTTGTGCCGGTGTAGCGCAACTGAAAGAGCAGGGCGATAGCTTTGAAGCGCTGAGACGGCATGCCGATTTGGCATTGTGTCGGGCGCGTGAAGCGGGAACAGGGCAGGTCGAGTTTTATCAGGCTGAGCTCGGCATTAATGCTCGCCGTCAGCTTGAACTGGAAGAGGCGCTGCGGCACGCGATTCTGAGGGATGAGCTGTCGATCGCCGTGCAGTCTCAGTTCTGTGGTGACGGTACGGTATGCAGTGCTGAAGTATTGGTGCGCTGGTTGAACGGTCCTGAGGGCAAGCCGGTCTCTCCGGGAGAGTTCATTCCGGTGGCCGAGGCTTCCGGCCTGATCAAGCCATTGACGCTGCTGGTGTTGAATCAGTCACTGCAGGCCTTGAAGCAGCTCGAGGCTGCCAACCTGTCTATTCCGCTGTCGGTTAACTTCAGTTCTGCGCTGTTTCATGACGCGGCATTTGTTGATGGCGTCATCGAGCTGATAGGGGAGTCACAGGTTGACCCGGGACGATTGATGATCGAGATCACCGAAAGCCTGTTTCTGGATACGTCAGATGAGGTGCAGGAAAGTATTGATCGCCTGTCCTTCTTTGGTATCAAGTTCTCCTTGGATGACTTTGGCACTGGCTACTCGAACTTGGCATATCTGAAAAAACTGCACTTGAGCGAACTGAAGATTGACCGGCGTTTCGTCGAGAACCTGCCAGGGGATGAGGACAACCGCACCATTGTGCGCTCTATCCTGTCCATTGCGCGCCAGCTCAAGCTGCGGGTTGTAGCTGAAGGGGTAGAGGATGTGGCTCAGGCGGACTTTCTGGCCGCACACGGTTGCGACTTGCTGCAAGGCTTCCTGCTGCATAAGCCGGAACCCGCTCAAAGCTGGTTGCAGGGCCAGATTACGAAAAAAATGAAAAAAGTTTAAAGAAAGGGTTGCGCTTCAAGGGGTTGGTACGTACTATATGCGCCTCCTCAATGAGGAACGCGAAAGCGCTTAAGAACGTGTCCCGTTCGTCTAGTGGTCTAGGACACCGCCCTTTCACGGCGGTAACAGGGGTTCGAACCCCCTACGGGATGCCATGCGGGAATAGCTCAGTTGGTAGAGCACGACCTTGCCAAGGTCGGGGTCGCGAGTTCGAGTCTCGTTTCCCGCTCCAATCTTAAGTACTTTTGCAACAGGCTGCGTCCCGTTCGTCTAGTGGTCTAGGACACCGCCCTTTCACGGCGGTAACAGGGGTTCGAACCCCCTACGGGATGCCATTGCGGGAATAGCTCAGTTGGTAGAGCACGACCTTGCCAAGGTCGGGGTCGCGAGTTCGAGTCTCGTTTCCCGCTCCAAAGTGCCTGTGACACTTCGTGTGTCCCGTTCGTCTAGTGGTCTAGGACACCGCCCTTTCACGGCGGTAACAGGGGTTCGAACCCCCTACGGGATGCCATCAGCGGGAATAGCTCAGTTGGTAGAGCACGACCTTGCCAAGGTCGGGGTCGCGAGTTCGAGTCTCGTTTCCCGCTCCAATCTTTCTTATCACGTAATTCCAAGACACAGCCCTCTCTGGGCGACCCGCTTTTATATCTCGGGGTCGCGACCGGATCGTCGGCCGACGGGATGCCGTCCAGATCAGTCTCGTTTCGCGCTCCAACCTCTCTTATCACGTAATTCCAATCCATTGCCCTTTCTGGGCGCACCGGCTTTTATGTCATCGGGCTCAGGCTCGAGCGCCGGCAGATTTCGTCTCGCTTTTTGCCTCAGTTCTTCTCCTTTTTTGTGCCAACGCTTTGGAAACTTCTCAGGGTAGAGCTTGTTCATGGTTGTGTGGCTGAACAGTTTCGCGCACAGAATGCGCTCCCACAGGCTACTCTTTTTCAAAGCCATGGTTCGTCTCCGCTTAGTGAGGCGTGAGGGGCGCCCAAGGGTGCTTGTCAGAGCTTCCAAAACCTATCGATAATCTCCCGGAATAAGGTAAGTCACTCCCATGCAGTGCTTTGAGAGTGGTGCTGGGCATATAGCCTGGGCCAAACGGCGCGTGGAGTTACCCGCGGTAGGTCAGGTGGGGCTTCCAGGGGGGGGGGCGGTATAAATGGTTGTGCGGGGGGCGTGTGTGGGAGCGCACTCTGTGCGCGAAAAACATGCAGGCACAAAAAACGGAGCGCTAAGGCTCCGTTTTTATTCGCCGTCGGTAACGGCCGTCAACAAGCTCACTTGTTGTCCGGGGCTATTACCCGACCATCACTCATGAATACACAATCGCGGTGAGCGGCACTGTCCCGTGCGGCGAGCGATTTGCGTCTCAGGCTCAGCAGCCAAAACCCTAGGGCGGAGGCTGAAAGCGCGAGAATGACCAGTTCCGTCATGCAAACCCTGTTTGTTGTTTGATCACTCAGCATTGTAACCACACCGAGTGTAATGACAACAGATTTTGTTACATTCCTTTGACGGCAAAGATGCCAGGGGCGTTTCGCCAGTAACCCTTGTAGTCCATGCCGTAGCCGAAGATGTAACGATCGATGATTTCGATGCCTACAAAGTCTGCTTTCAGGTCAGGGCGTGCCTTGCGATCATGCTTTTTGTCTACCAATACGGCACACTGAACTGAGGCGGCGCCTTCTGCCTTCAGGTAGTCCATAACCTCTGCCAGTGTGTGGCCTTCGTCCAGAATGTCATCTACGACCAGTACCGGGCGGTCCTTGAACTCAACCATCGGCGGTACCTTCCACTCCAGCTGGTGACCGGAAGTGCTGTTGCGGTAACGGGTGGCGTGCAGGTAGCTGGCGGTCAGCGGGAAATTCAGGCGCGTCAGCAGCTGGCCGGCAATTACCAGGCCGCCATTCATGATGGCGAAAATAACCGGATCACGCTCGGACAGTTCTTCGGTGATCTCTGCTGCCATTGTTGTGATGGCGGCATCCACTTCTGCCTGGCTGTGTAGCAGGTCTGCTTCTATATAGACTCGTTTGATCTCGTCAGAATCGATGGTGCTCATGGCTCCGGCTCCGCAAAACGCTTTTTTGTGGCCGCCGGAGGGCGGGGCGGCCAACTGTAAAAAAAGTGAGCAAGAGTACTCAGGTTTTGTCTCTGGGGCAATATCCTGGTAACACATTGATGACAGATCGTCACACTTTCGCTAGTCTTGCAGCAATTTTGTCAAGCCTGACGAAAGTCACAGATAGCCAAGTACCATGAGGTTGCCCCGCGATGAGCGTTCAAGAAATCAAGCATCCACTGGTTCAGCATAAGCTGGGCCTGATGCGTTCCAGTAACAAGAGTACCCGCAGTTTTCGTCAACTGGCAGCCGAAGTCGGCTGTTTGCTGACATACGAAGCGACCAAGGATCTGGAGCTTGAAGAGTACACCATAGAAGGTTGGTGCGGCGATATCCAGGCCGAACGCATCAAGGGCAAGAAGATCACGGTTGTACCTATCCTGCGCGCCGGTTTGGGGATGCTGGACGGTGTGCTGGAGCTGGTGCCCAGCGCCAAGATCTCTGTAGTGGGCCTGTACCGCGATGAAGAAACCCTAGAGCCGGTTACCTATTTCGAAAAGCTGGCCAGTGATATCGATGCGCGCATGGCGCTAGTGGTGGACCCCATGCTGGCCACCGGTGGTTCCATGATTGCGACCATCGACCTGCTCAAGGAAGCAGGTTGTACCAGCATTCGTGCGCTGGTATTGGTGGCTGCCCCTGAGGGCGTCGAGAAGGTTCAGGCGGCGCATCCTGATGTGGATATTTTTACTGCGTCGATCGATGACTGTCTGAACGAACATGGCTACATCATGCCGGGCCTGGGCGATGCCGGGGACAAGATTTTCGGAACCAAATAAGAGGCGCTAGCCATGCAAACCTCGCACACAGGCGCTTTCCATTGGCGCACCGTTTTGGCCGGTTCCCAAATGCTCTTCGTAGCCTTTGGCGCGCTGGTGCTGATGCCATTGCTGACCGGGCTGGACCCGTCAGTAGCCCTTTTCACCGCCGGTTTGGGTACCCTGCTGTTCCATCTGGTGACAGGCTTGAGTGTGCCGATTTTCCTGGCCTCCTCATTCGTGTTTATCGCGCCTATAACCTATTCGGTACAGAACTGGGGCGTGGCTGCCACCATGGGCGGGCTGATGGCTGCTGGCTTTGTCTACATGCTGCTGGCACTGGCTGTGAAGCTGAAAGGGGTTGGTTTCCTGCATCGGATTATGCCGCCGGTGGTGACGGGGCCTGTGATCATGATCATCGGTTTGGGGTTGGCACCTATCGCGGTCAATATGGCGATGGGCAAAACCGGTGATGGCTCCATCGAGCTGTTTCCCTATGATCAGGCGATGCTGGTATCCATGTCGGCACTGGTCACGACTCTGATTGTGGCGGTGTTTGCCCATGGTATTTTCCGCCTGTTGCCAATCCTTTCAGGCGTCGTGGTGGGCTATATCATGGCGCACCTGTCCGGCATGGTGGATTACACCGTGATCCAGGAAGCCAGCTGGCTGGCGGTACCCGCGTTTGTGATGCCGGAGCTGAACTGGCAGGCAATTCTGTTTATGGTGCCGGTAGCGCTGGCACCGGCCATTGAGCACGTCGGCGATATGCTGGCGATCTCCAATGTGACTGGTAAGGACTATGTGCGTAAGCCGGGGCTACACCGCACGCTGTTTGGTGATGGCTTGGCAACGTCGGCTGCGGCGATCTTTGGTGGGCCACCCAATACGACCTACTCAGAGGTAACCGGTGCGGTCATGCTGACCAGGCAGTTCAACCCGGTGGTAATGGTGTGGGCTGCAGTTGTGGCGATAACGCTGGCCTTTGTCGCCAAGTTCGGTGTGGCGCTGCAGACCATTCCGGTGCCGGTGATGGGCGGGATTCTGATCCTGTTGTTTGGTTCTATCGCGGCAGTGGGGCTGAATACTCTGATCAAGGCCAATGTTGATCTGGCCGAGCAGCGCAACCTGGTAATCGTAGCCACCACGCTGGTATTCGGCATTGGTGGAATGGCCATCGGTGCGGGCGACTTGAGCCTGCAGGGTGTGAGCCTCTGTGGTGCTGTGGCGATCGTTCTGAATCTGGTGCTGCCAAGCGCCAAGCCGTCTGATAAAGATGATCTGCACGAAGAACAGGATGTGGTCGACGACCTGGTTGAGCACACGCGCTGATTTTATGTAAATGGATAAAAACCGTTTTATCCTGACCGGCCCTCTCGAACGCCAAGCTCGAGAGGGCCTGCCAAATTGGCGACGGCTGTCAGCCGGTGTGCTATTGCGGCCTGCTGCTCTTTCTCACTTCTATTGACCTGCTGCTCCTGATAGGTTTTGGGTGTCACGCCCATATACTTTTTGAACACCCTGCAAAAGTAGGAGTGGTCTCTGTATCCCACACTCAGTGCGACATCGAGTATCTGTCGGTCGGGGTTAGTCAGTAGATGAGAGGCCTCCTGCATGCGCAGCTGCTGGAGCAGCTCCTGAAAGGTCACGCCATAGGCTTTCTTGAACAGGCGGCTAAACTGCAGTGGGCGCAAATTGCAGAATTTTGCCAGCAGTTCCTCACTCATCTTCTCCCCAAGATGCAACTGCATGTATGACAATGCCGGGTGAACAGCATTCTGCTCAGCGTTGGCTGCACGGAAACGTGACTCTTCCGGCAATCTCAGCATGGTGCTGACGTGGTGCAGTTCTTCCCTGTGAGCCTGCGCGGAGATCAGAGTTGCCTGCAGGCTATCCAGCTGGAACTCAGCCGTTGAGCGTTGCATGGGTTTAAGCAGAATCTCCCAAACGCGTGCTCTCAGTGCCCACACCATGAGGGCTTCTGAGTGCTGTTCGGTCATCATGATCTCGGGTAGTTGGTAGCGCTGATAGAGTTCACGCATCAGCGTAAGACCATGCATATCGGGGTAATCAAAATCGAAACAGATCGCCATGACAGGCTGTTCCAACAGTGAAACCTCGGGGTTGTAAGGGTCGAGAAAATCAATCTGGAAACGTTCGCAGAATAGGCCAAGCAATGTTGATGAGCGTTCAGATCCGCGTAAATCCAGCCAAAGCAGTTTGGGTGTGCCAGCCTGAGACATGATGTCTCGCCTCCCACGTTGTTCTTATAAACAGCGAAATGTGGGGGCATTCGGCAACCATTAGGCTGCTGATAATGTTCAGTATAGTGAACAACTGCGATATGCAAGCAGGGCTGTGCCTGTAAAAATTGCATATCACTATCAGAATTGGCTTCACCACCTTCGTGCCTGACTCATGTGTTTCAATGCTGAAACAGGTGAGCAAAATACTTCTACTGTTGCCGCAAAATAGTTCCAGCACTGCTGAATCCCGCCCTCTATAGTCATTCACGTATCCGGTACACACATGATTTTTCAGGTTGTACCGGCTTCTGGCCTTGACTGGCACAAAACAAGAGGGCGGAACAATGAACCTTATCACTCAGAAAATCCTGGATTTCATCCAAGACGAGGAAGGACTGACAACCGTGGAATATGCGGTTGCCGGCAGTTTGGTGGCGGCCACAGTCGTTGTTGCTTTTACGGACCTTGGTGAGGCTGTAGAGACTGTTATTGATGGCCTGACAACTGCCATCTCTTCTTAGCACGCATTAGTGGTGACCGAAGTGGCTGAAGCAATAGGGGAGAATAGGCAATGTTAACTCCGGCTATTCAGGAAGGCTTAACTCTCTTGTTATTGCTTATTCTGGCTTTGGCGGTGTATACGGATTTACGCCGCCACAAAATCCCGAATTGGCTGACCTTTGGTGGGCTATCAATCGGTCTGATTGCTGCCTATTTAGTTTCTTTACCGAGTGTTCAGGTGGGGGCTGCCCTCAAAGGAGCTTTGGCGGGATTACTTGTCTTCCTTCCTTTCTTCCTCTCGGGCGGTATGGGAGCCGGTGATGTGAAGTTGATGGCGGCCATCGGCAGTTTCATTGGCCCCATGAGCGTTTTCATCTCAGCCTGTCTTGCCTTGATCGCCGGGGGCTGCATTGCGTTGCTAATGATTATCCGCAGCGGTGAGGTTTTAAGCTTGTACCGTCGCTATCTGGTCATCATTTCAACGCGCACGTTTATCCCGGCAGAAGCCGGTTCAGTAGCATCACGCCGCTTCCCGTTTTCTCTCTCGATTGCTGTTGGAACCCTGGTGCACTTGGGGCTATCCGGGCAGTTGGAGTTCAATCACCTGAGCGCCCAGATCGGGTATCAGTTGCAAATGCTGGGAGTAGTCTCATGAACCACGCATTGGATGCAGCCAGAGCTGCGGCTCCAGCTGTTACTTCGTCTGACGCTAATCCGGATTCCAGGCTGCGTCTGTTGGCTCCACGGCCACTCAATATCGAGGATACCGGCCTTAGCCGTCATTTTCTGACCGAGTTGCTGATCAAGCATCTTTACGATGCAGGTTTGCTGAGTGCCAAGCAGTTGATGCAGCGCTTGAGTTTGGCCGGACCGGTGCTTGAAGGGTTGATTGAATTTTTGCGTAAGGAAGTGCTGATTGACGTTCATGGGCAGGGCTTTGACAACCGCGAGCTCAGCTATGGCCTGACCCAGCGTGGACGTGAGGTGGCCATCGATGCTTATGCGCGCAGTGGCTATTTGGGGCCGGCGCCTGTACCCATTCAGCAATACCGTAAGGTCGCTGCTGCACAAACTGTCCATGCCACGCATGTTAATGCTGATGCGTTGAATGAACTCTTTCGGTTTACCGTGCTAAGAGACAGCATCCGGCAGCAACTTGGGCCAGCAATGAACTCAGGGCGGGCCATCTTTATTTACGGGCCTGCCGGTACAGGTAAGACCTATATCACGCAGAAACTCACCGGCCTGTTCACCGATAGTTGTCTTATTCCTTACGCCATTTCAGTGAATGAGCAAGTGGTGTCGCTGTTTGATCCTTTGCTGCATGAACCCGTAAGCGATTCAGAGGGCGGCCCCAGTTTGATGCTTGATCAGGGGTATGACCCGCGCTTCATTAACTGTGCGCGGCCTCAGGTTATCACCGGCGGGGAGCTGGGCATGGAGATGCTCGAAGTGCATTTCAACCCGGTGACCAAAGAGTATCAGGCGCCGCTTCAGCTGAAGGCCAACAATGGCATTTTCATTATCGATGATATGGGGCGGCAGCGTGCAACGCCAATGGAGGTGTTTAACCGCTGGATCGTTCCCATGGAAGAGAAGCGTGATTACCTGACTCTGGGCGCCGGGCGTCATTTCCAGACCCCCTTTGATCAGATCCTCGTGTTCTCGTCCAACATTAACCCGCTTGAATTGGCGGACGAAGCCTTCCTTCGGCGAATTGGTTACAAGATCTATTTTGGCTACCTGGAACAGGATGAATACCGACGCATCTGGCAACAGGTCTGTACGGAAAAGGGTATCGACTTTGATCCCGAGCTGGTCGATTTTGCCCTCGTAAAATTGCATGAACAACACCAGGTTGGTCTGCGCCCCTGCCATCCGCGAGATCTGTTGGGGATGGCTCAGGATCGCAGGCGTTATCTCGGGGAGAATGCCGCTTCAATTGATGAAGTGTCTTTGCGATGGGCCTGGGACAGCTACTTTGTGAGCCTGGATGCGGAAGTGGAAATGTCTGCGACCCAACTGACCAGGAGGAATGACCATGTTTAAGGGCAGAACCTTTTTTCTGTTGATTCTGTCGCTGCTCTTTGCAGCGGGGGCAGCTTTTTATACCAATTCCTGGCTTAGCCAGCAGTTGCCGGTCAGCACGGCCGAGGCGGCGGAGGGCCAGCCGGTCGTCTATGCCGCGATGAATATTCCCTATGGACAGCCCATCGAGCGGCGCCATTTAAAAATCAAATTGATGCCGGAGGATCTGGTTCCGGAAAACGCGATCACCGATCCGGCAGACGTTGAGGGCATGATTCCGCTACAGGATATTTTGAGTGGCGATGCCTTACGCACTGAGCGGCTGAGCGAGCACCAGGAAGGGGCTACGCTGGCGGCCATGATCGACCCGGACAAGCGTGCGTTTACGGTGCGCGTTAATGATGTAGTGGGGGTCGCCGGATTCCTGCTGCCGGGCAATCATGTCGATATCATTGCCACCAAAGAGGAGGGCAAAGACAACATTAAGGCGAGGACAGTACTGAAAGACATAAAAGTACTCGCTGTTGACCAGAAGGCACGTACGGACAAAAACGATCCTGTTGTTGTTCGCGCGGTAACACTGGAACTGACGCCTTATGAATCTGAAGTTTTGGCCAAGGCGCGGGAGGAAGGACGTATTCAGCTGACGCTGCGTAACCCGCTGAGTGAAGATGTAGTGGCCAAAGCCGAACCCCCTGCAGTGCAGGCCCAGTCAGCTCCTGCACCCGAGCCGGTCGCAAAGCCGGCGCCGGTTAAGCGTACCCGCACCTACAGCGCGCCACCATCTGTCATCGTGATCAAAGGGGTGGATTGGGAGCGCAAACGGGTTCCGATGTAGTCCTGGAACGTCTGCCATCTGCCCGTTTACGGGCGGTGGCAGCTGCCTTGAATCGGATCTGACGATTGAGGAGATGTGATCATGACTAAACGAACAGAGCCCGAACATGTGGCGGGCAAATCCGCACAGGATCGAATAACCCTCTTGTTGTCCGCATTCATGCTGGTACTGCTGCTGGGTTTCTTGAGTCAAACAGCGGGTGCCGCATCCGCCGTCGAGTTGGGGGCGGACATGACCCAGGTGCAAACCTTTCAGGTGCCCCTGTACAAATCGAAAGTGGTGCAACTCAGTGGGCCGGTCCACAAGGTGTCCATCGGTAATGATGAGGTGGCGGATATCCTGGTCATGCGGTCACAGCAGATCTATGTGCTTGGCAAGGGGATCGGCACCACCAACGTGTTGCTCTGGGATAAAAGCAATAAATTGACGGCGTCCATCGATGTCGAAGTTACCCCGGATGTAAACAGCCTCAAGGCCAAGCTTTACCAGATGGCGCCCAATGAGCGCATTAAGGTGAACTCATCTCAGGGCTCCATCTTACTCAGTGGTGAAGTGTCCAATGTCGGCACCATGGATATGGCGGTACGCCTGGCGGACAGCTTCTTGCAAAAGCCATCCGAAGAGGGTGCAACCCAGGTAGGTGAGGTCGTTAACCTGCTCAAGGTGGGAGGCTCTCAGCAGGTGATGCTTAAGGTCACCGTCGCTGAAATGTCGCGTACCGTGATGAAGCGTTTGGGTGTCAAATTCCATGCTCTGGACAGCAGCGATAACTTTTGGACAGTGGGCGGCAGCAGTCAGCCGGGAGGGATCAATTACTCCATCGACGGCAGTGACCTGGTGACCGAAATCACCAATTCGCCGCTGAGCTTTGCCGGCAAAGGCATCTTTGCCCAATACCTGGATGACAACCTGTTATTTCAATTGGCATTCGATGCCGCCAAGGATAACGGCAGTGCCAAGGTACTGGCCGAACCGACCTTGACCACGCTAACCGGCCAGGAAGCTGAATTCCTCTCGGGCGGCGAGTTCCCGATCCCGGTTCCCAACGAAGATGGCATCACGATTGAGTTCAAGGAGTTCGGGGTTGGCCTGAAATTTCTGCCGGTCGTACTCGACTCCGGCACCATCAACCTGAGCTTGAACGTCGCGGTAACCGAGCTGACCGGGCTGAATTCAATCAACAGCACTGTGGGTACTGACGGTAACACCTTCTTTGTACCGGCGCTGACCAAGCGCAGCGCACGTGCGACCGTGGAGCTGGGCGATGGCCAGACCATTGGTATCGCCGGCCTGATCAATGAAAGCACACGCGAAGCGGTAAACAAGTTCCCGGGGCTGGGGGATGTACCGATGCTGGGCAATCTCTTCCGCAGTTCCCAGTTTGAGAAAGGCGAATCCGAGCTGGTCATTCTGGTAACGCCAACCCTGGCACAGCCCTTTAAAAATGAAGGCATACGTCTGCCCGGGGATGGTTTTATAGAGCCTACCGATGCCGAATTTTACCTGCTGGGTCGAACCCGGGGGCAGGTGTACAGCCCTCAGCCAGACGCGAGCACATCAACACTGCCAATCGATGGCAGTGCGCAGGCTCAAGGCGCTGATATGGGACAACGCCTGGCAGGCAGAAGCGATAACGGCGTTAAGGTCTTCCCGGTTGCTGATGGGACTGAGTCTGTTTTCGGTCACAGCATCCAATAAGTATTTGCCAGGTAGAGGTAAGAGCCATGAACACAGTGAATTGGACGTTATCAACCCTGGTGGCAGCTCTGCTGTTCATGCCGGGGTGTAGCCAAAACCCGCCGATGGAACCTGTAGGGCTGGCAGTTGAGGAGATGCGACAGGCGCAAACCTATGATGCTTACGCGGCGGATACACCCAGACAGATGCGACTTGATGGTGAAAAAGCGCAGCAGGTCATGACGGGATATCGCAGCGAGGCGCAAAGCGCCAAGGGTGTACAAGGGGATATTGAGATCAATATCGGTAATTGAAAGACCTTACCAGGTAGTCAGCAAGTCGACAGAATGTCGATCGCTGACAGGAGGCGAAGATGAACCGCCAAAAGCTATGCGAACAGATGACCGGCTGCAGGCGTCGTGAGCAGGGCGCGGTTCTGGTGTTGGTGGCCATAGGGATGTTGGCGTTGCTGGCGATGGCTGGGCTGGCACTGGATGGTGGACACCTGCTGTTGAGTAAAACACGCTTGCAGAATGCGGTAGATGCGGCCGCTCTCAGTGCTGCCAGAACCGTCGCGGATTACCCTGAAGGCAGCCCGGTATCCACGGTTCACACGGCCGCCCAGGCGTCTGCGCTGACAACATTCCAGGCTAACCTTGCCCTCAGTGATAATGATGAACTAGGCACGGCCTATGCCGAAAGCGGCAATCCGCTGGTGGTGGAGTTTTCCACCACGCTTAACCCCTTTACTCCAGGGAGTTCCGCGCTGCCATATGTGCGTGTCAGAGCAGAAGAGCTACCGCTAACCGTATGGTTGCTGCAAGTAGTCGGGCTGGTTGACAAGCCGGTGCGGGCCAGTGCTGTTGCAGGCCCGATTGGCCTGAATGCATCAACCTGCGATGTCTTGCCGATATTGGCCTGTGGCTGCGATTCCGAGGGGCAAACGCCGGATACGGCCGATGATTGCCAGGCTGGCGATGGTGGCTACTTCGGATACCCGGATGATGATGACAACAATATCGACAGTATCGACGATATCAGCGTAATCAAGTTGGCCGGTGGCAGTGGCACGGATGTCGGTCCGGGCAACTTCCGTCTGCTGCGCCTTAGCGGCACAGGCGGCAGTGACCTGCGTGATGCACTGGCCGGAACGGCCAACCAGTGTGCCAGTGTTGGCGATAACAGTGCCGCGGATACGGAGCCTGGCAACAAGTCAGGCCCAACCGGCCAGGGGCTTAACTCTCGACTGGGCTTGTACCAGGGGCCGGTGGACCCGACCGAAGCGCCCGCTGATCTGGTGTCCTACACCTATTTCAGCGGCGCCACGCCAGCTGGACCCTCTCCGCAAAGCAGCAACCGGCTGGTGCTGGATGGTATCGACGCAAACAACCGGCCCGTCATCAAGCGCGAAGACGGCTCTACCAGTGTGGCTGGCCTGTTCGACTATGAAGACTACCTGGCTGCCTATGCCAGCGACTATCCCGGTTGCAGCGGTGATGCCTGCCGACGCCGCGAGCTCGTTCTGCCTATTGGTGACTGTACCGGAACGACTTCGGGCACCAGTGATGATGTCTACGTGTATACCGTTGGCTGCTTTTTTCTGATGCAGGATATCGGTGAAGGGAATGATGCTGAGGTCTTTGGCCAGTTCTACACCGAATCTGAAGGCTGTGATGCGATTGGGACGTTCACCTCTACGCCGGCCATACCAAGTGCCCCGTTCAAAATAGTCCTCTTCCGTGACCCGGACAGCGGAGACTCCTGATGAACATTCAACGCCACTCATATCCACAGCATCAGAAGGGGCTTGCGGTTGTCGAAGTCACCCTGGTGTTGCCGGTGTTGCTGATACTGATGTTGGCAACGGCTGAAATCGGGCGTGCGCTCTACCAGTACAACACCCTGACCAAGGCGCAACGAAATGGCGCCCGCCTGTTGGCGACACACCTGAACTATGGTCAGCAGTCGAGCCTGAATGACTGCCCCACTCTGGGTGGCAGCCTGCCGGACGACCTGCTGAATCGTGCCAGTAATCTGATTGTGTACGGGGCAGAGGAGGGCGGTGCTACACCGGTATTGAGTGGGCTAACAACCTCTGATGTCGGCTTCTGTGAGGATACTCTGTCCAATGTGATCCAGGTGCATCTGAGCTATGACTTTGCGCCGATGATGTTTAATAGCCTGCCAACGTTTGGCGCCGGAGATGACATCAGTCTCAACTTCACACTGGATAGCTCCATCAGTATGCCAGTGTTGGGAGGTAGCTGAGATGAGCCTTTCCTGCCCTCTGAAACGACAGGCCGGTCTTACCACCGTGGAGTTTGCGCTGGTTGGCTCTGTCCTGTTCATCATCCTGTTCGGGCTAATCGAGTTTGGCCGCCTGATGTTTACCTGGAATGTCCTGGATGAGGCGACACGCCGGGCTGCGCGTTTGGCTGTTGTCTGCCCTGTGACGGCTTCCGGGCAATCCTTTGTGCGTGAGCAAGGCGCCTTCGGTGGTGACATGTTGCCAAACTTCAGCGCGGCGAACATTGCCCTGACCTATCTGCAGGAAGATGGCACCACGCTGGCAACCGCCACCGAGAATACCTACTACATCCGTACAGCAGTTACAGGGTATCAGCACCAGATGCTGATTCCATTTTTCGATATTACCCTGGATGCACTGACGTTCGAGACCACTCTTCCGGCCGAGAGCCTGGGAGTGCATCCCGTGGCGGCAGGCGCGCCCGCCTGTGGAAGCTAGGAGATCGGCCATGATGAGTCAGAACTATCTGTATGAAGTCAAAACATCCACGGATGCGGCCCAGACGGCATATTCGATTCTGGTCGCCAGCCGCTCGCCGGAAGCGCTGAGCGCATTGAAAAATGCACTCAGGCCAATGCCGTCCAGTGTCGATATTAATTGCCGCCTGATCAGTAATGGCCACTCGGACCCTCTGTATGGGCTGGAGAAACTACCGGATCTGTTGATTTTCCGGGTTGGTGAAACCTGGCAGGCGGAGCTGGAAGCCCTGTGTGCAAGGCCCGCCATCACTCGCGTTCCGACACTGATTATCAGTGCCGATGAAGATGCTCAGGCGATGCGCCTCTCCATGCAGGCAGGGGCACGCGACTTTTTCCCCGAACCGCTGGAGGATGGCGACCTGCTGCGGGTCGTTGACCAGCTCTACCGCGAGGCCATGGATCAGCAGGGGGCTCTGAATGCTCACCTGACCGTGGTCATGAATGCCAAGGGTGGATCTGGTGCCAGCTTGCTGGCGACCAACCTGGCACACCAGATGGCAGTGGAGCGGCTGCGCAAGGTGGTACTGGTCGATCTGGACCTTCAGTTTGGCTCGTTGTCACATTACCTGGATCTCAACCCTCAGCGCGGTATCAAGCAGGCTTTGGAGAACGTTGACGAGCTTGATTCCGTGGCTTTGGGGGGCTACCTCGCCACGCATGTCAGTGGCCTGAAAGTCCTGAGTTCCGAATCGGACCGCTTGCTATTGAACGAGGAAGTTTCCTCTGATCAGTTGCTGCACCTGTTCAAGCTGTTGGGCAAGGATTATCAACATCTGGTGGTGGACCTGCCACGGCAGATTGACCTGGTGACGACTACGGTTCTGGAGCATGCCGACCAGATCGTATTGACCCTGCAGCAGGGCATCACCTATTTGCGTGATGCCGCACGGCTGATTGAAGTGATGCGACGCGATCTGGACATACCGGATCATCGCATACTGGTGGTTGTGAATCGGTACGACAAATCTGCACCGATCACGCTGGATGAGGTTGCCAAAGCCTTGCACCACCAGCCGATCATCACGCTGCCCAATGATTTCAAACATGTTTGCGAGTCTCTGAATACAGGCATGCCGCTGCTGCAGGTTGCGCGACGTGCCCCCATTAGCCGCGCCATTCACCATCTGAGTGAACAGGTCGCTGGCACCCGGCCGGCCCAGCAGTCAGGCCTGCTGGGAAAACTGGTTAATCTGGTCAAGGGGGATTAGGTCATGTCGATACTGGGTAACAGAATCAGCAAGTTAAGAGTTGCCGAGGCGCCGGAGCCACGAGAAGAGGTTGTGGAGGAGCAGGCTCGGCCGCCACTGATGATCGAAACGCTGTCACCGACGGAAATGGAGTGTAAGCAGCAGCTGCATCAAGAGTTGCTGAAGCGGATGGACCTGTCATTGATCGACAGTCTTGATGAGGCTGAAGCGCGGCGCCAGATTGGTGAGCTGTGCCGGCAGTTGATGGATGAGCTGAGCGTTCCCTTCAGTACACCGTCTCGCCAGCGCATCATCAAGTTGATCGAGGATGAAATCATGGGACTGGGGCCGCTGGAGCCCCTGCTCGAAGACAAGACCATCTCCGATATTCTGGTGAACGGCCCTGACTCCATTTATGTGGAGCGTTTCGGCAAGCTGGAGCCTTGTCCGGTCAGTTTCAGTAGTGGCGGGCACCTGATGAACACCATTGACCGTATTGTTTCCAGCGTGGGACGTCACATTGATGAATCCTCACCGATGGTGGATGCCCGATTGAAAGACGGGTCCAGGGTCAACGTTATTATTCCGCCGCTTGCGTTGGATGGTCCACAGATCTCGATTCGACGGTTCATGGTCGAGCTGCTATCGATGCACAACCTGGTAGAGCTGGGGTCGGTAGACGAGAAAGTAGCCCCTTTGCTGGAGGGTATCGTCAAGGCGCGGCTCAATATTCTGATATCCGGTGGTACCGGTTCGGGTAAAACAACCCTGCTCAATATTCTGTCCGGATATATTCCTGAAGATGAGCGCATTGTAACCATCGAAGATTCGGCGGAGCTGCAATTGCAGCAGCCTCACGTGGTGCGGCTGGAGACGCGTCCACCCAATATTGAAGGGCGTGGCGAAGTGACCCAGCGCGAGCTGGTTAAAAACAGTTTGAGGATGCGGCCTGA
The DNA here is from genome assembly GCF_900155945.1 of Marinobacterium stanieri. GTDB lineage: Bacteria > Pseudomonadota > Gammaproteobacteria > Pseudomonadales > Balneatricaceae > Marinobacterium > Marinobacterium stanieri. Next base: position 379,923 of record NZ_FTMN01000001.1, on the reverse strand, counting down.
TCGTATTGTGCTGGGTGAGGTGCGTGGCGGGGAAACCTTGGACATGCTGCAAGCCATGAATACCGGTCACGACGGTTCTCTGACGACAATCCATGCCAACAGTGCCCGTGATGCTCTGGGGCGCATCGAGAATATGGTCGCGATGACGGGCATAAGTTTTCCCACCCGTGCCCTTCGGGCTCAGATAGCCTCCGCCATCGATGTGGTGCTTCAGGTCACCCGTCTGGAGGATGGCCGGCGCAAGCTGGTCAGCATTCAGGAAATCAACGGTATGGAAGGCGACATCATAACCATGTCGGAGCTCTTCACCTTTGAGCGCAGGGGCGTGGATGCAAAAGGCAATGTTTTGGGCGACTTCAAGGCCACCGGGATAGTGCCGGGGTTCCACAAGCGCCTGGCCCAGCGCGGTATCGATCTGCCGGTCTCACTGTTCGAGCCCGAGCTGTAAAGGAGGTGTGCCATGAAGTTTCAACTCGAATCCGCCGAACTCATGGTCATTCTGGTGATGGTATTTGTCTCGGTGTTCCTGCTGTTGGCCAGTCTGTCCATTCCGGTATTTGGAGAGCAGCGGCGGGTTAAACGACGACTGCAACAGCGTATCAACGGCATCACGGCGGATAATGATCAGCCGGCCATCAGCACGCTGCTGCGTGCACGATATCTGAAAAAACTTAACCCTCTGGAACGTCAACTTGAATCCATGCCGGGCATGGCCGGCTTGGCGCGTTTGATTGAGCAGGCTGGCAGCCAGGTGTTGGCCTACAAGGTGGTTCTTCTATCACTGGTGCTGGGTTTGGCGTCCTTTGTTCTGGTGTTGCTGTTATCACTCCACGTCCTCGCGGCCCTGGTGGTGGGGCTGGTCATGATCTCGGTTCCTTTCTTGCGGTTGCTGTATCTGCGCAACAAGCGATTGCTGGAGTTTGAAGCCCAGCTGCCGGAAGCGATCGATATCATCAAGCGAGCCCTGCTGACGGGCCATCCTTTCAGTGAGTCTTTGAACCTGGTTGCGGAGGGGCTGGAAGGGCCGGTATCTCATGAATTCGGCATTACCTATTCCGACCTGAGTTATGGCTCGGATCTGCGTCGCGCCATGCTGGGGCTTTTGGAGCGGGTGCCCAGTGTCACCCTGATGGCCTTTGTAACCGCCGTGCTGGTGCAAAAGGAAACCGGGGGTAACCTGGCCGAGATTCTTGAGAATATCGGCACGGTGATCCGTGGGCGTTTCCGCTTTCAGCGAAGAGTCAAAACGCTGTCGGCCGAAGGGCGTTTATCAGCCTGGATTCTGATGCTGGTGCCCTTTGGCCTGTTTGTACTTATCTATATCACGACGCCCGGGTACATGGAGGAGCTGGTCAGGTCTGCGCGGGGGCATCAACTGATTATGATCAGCTTTGCACTGATGCTGCTGGGGGCCTACTGGATTCGACGTCTGCTGAGAATCGAGGTGTAAGTTATGGAAACCCTAATTGAGTTAATCAACCAGCAGCTGGATAACCCTTTATATGCGCGATACATCGTCATCGGCTTGGTCGCTGCAGCGGCGCTGGCATTCGGACTCAGTCTGACAGTGCTGATCACCGGCCTGGCGAATCCGTTTCGCACGCGTGTGCGTGCCTTGACCGGCCAGAATGAAGTCGGCAACGCGCCCGGAGATGGGCGCAGCAAGGTGCTGTCTTCGCTTGATCCCCTCACTCGGCACCTGTTGCCGGGCAAAGGCTGGGACCAGAACAGGCTGCACGCGCGGCTGGTTCATGCCGGCTTCAGGGCACCCAATGCCATGAGTTCGCTGTATGCACTGAAGGTATTGCTGGGTATCAGCCTGCTTTTCATGGCCTGGTTTGCGACCGAATTTAACTCCAAGCTCACGGCAGACAAGGTGCTGCTGATCTGCCTGGGGGCCGCATACATTGGCTTTATTCTTCCCAATGCCGTGTTGGATTATCTGGCAAAACGCCGAATTCGTGCCATTCGCAATGGCTTTCCGGATGCTCTGGACCTGCTGGTTGTCTGTGTTGAGTCCGGGCTGGGCCTGACAGCAGCATTGCAACGGGTAGGGCAGGAGCTGGAGGTCAGTCATCCGGAGCTGTCGGAAGAGCTGCATCTGGTGAATGTCGAGATCAGGGCCGGGGTCAATCGCATAGAGGCCCTGAGGGGCATGGCAAACCGGACCGGTGTGGAAGACATTCGTGGTCTGGTTGCGCTTCTGGATCAGAGTGTGCGCTTTGGCAGCAGTATCGCCGATACCTTGCGTGTCTATTCGGAAGAATTTCGGGACAAGCGGATGCAGGCTGCAGAAGAACAGGCCGCCAAAATTGGTACCAAAATGATTTTTCCGCTCACCTTCTGCATCTGGCCCGGCTTCTTTGTAGTGGCGGTGGGGCCGGCCATTTTGAAGGTGCTGGAAGTTTTTGGGCGCTAAAGGTCGTGAACAGGAGATACCACATGGATATTGTTGCGAGATATCGCCGGACCCCGTTCATGAAAGGGGCGTTATTGGTGGCCATCATGACGTTGGGGGGCTGTGCAACCCAGTCTCAAACCGGTCAGGAGATGAGCGCTGCCGAAACCTTCTATGAAGGAAGGCCGACGCTGGCCTACTCGGGCCTTCCCGAAGCCAAAAGTGTCCAGCAGGGCATCAGCTGGGGCGATCAGGCACTGGCGCGGGGCGACGCGGATGAAGCGCTCTATCACTATGTGCAGGCACTGGAGCTGGAGGCCGATAGTGCGGTGGCCTATTACCGTATTGGCCAGCTGCACCTGGCCCGGGACAACAAGGCGCTGGCTTCGCTGGCATTGCGCAGTGCTCTGGGTATTGAGCCCGAACATATCGGGGCGCTTACCTCCATGGGCGTGCTGTTGTTGAAACAGAATCGTTATGCACAGGCTGGTGAGCGTTTCAAGCAGGCGGTCGCCCAGGACCAGCTGCGCTTCACCGATGAGATGGAGCAGCGCCATGACGCCCGCTCTCCGGCTCGGGCTTACAACGGTCTGGGGATATTGGCCGATCTGGATGGCAATACGGACGAGGCTCAAGAGTTTTACAAGACGGCTTTGGCCATCAAGCCTGATGCCGCCGATACGCTCAATAACCTGGGGTATTCCTACTACCTTTCTGCCCGCTGGCAGGAAGCAGGACATATGTTTCGGCGGTCGCTTGAGCTGGAGCCCGAGTATGAGCAGGCCTGGCGTAATTTGGGACTGGTTTATGCCCGCCAGCAGCGCTATATGGCGGCCTTGAATGCTCTGGAGCGGGTTATGGATACCGCCAAGGCACATAATGATATCGGTTTTATCTGCATGCTGGATGGCCGTTATGCACTGGCTAAAGAGTATTTTGAGAAAGCGCTGACGCTGTCACCGGTGTTTTACCCTAAAGCACAGGAAAACCTGACCTATGTTCAGCGTCTGGAGGAAGCGGCGCGGCAGCAGGCCGGCCGCTGAACCCTTTTCACCGCGACAGGTGACGAATACCGGCTTCGATACCCTGCAGGGTAAGCGGGTACATATGGTCATCCAGCTGTTGGCGAATCATCTGAGTGCTCTGGGTGTAGTTCCAGTAGCGCTCGGATGAAGGGTTAAGCCAGATCACCTTGTCCCAGGTATCCAGAATCCGCTGCAGCCAGAGTTGTCCCGGTTCCTCGTTCATGTGCTCGACACTGCCGTAGCGATCCGCCAGTTCATAGGGGGACATGGCTGCATCCCCTACGAAAATCACCCGATAATCCCGGCCATAGGTGTGCAGGACATCCAGTGTGGGGATCGCCTCGTCGAAACGACGGCGGTTATCACGCCAGACCTTCTCATATACGCAGTTGTGGAAGTAGAAATACTCCAGGTGCTTGAACTCGGTGCGGGCAGCGGAGAACAGCTCTTCACAGGTACGTATAAAGGGGTCCATGGAGCCGCCCACATCCAGGAACAGTAGTACCTTGGCGGCGTTATGCCGCTCCGGCACCATTTTCAGATCCAGCAGGCCGGCATTGCGGGCGGTGGAACGGATGGTGTCGTCCAGATCGAGCTGGTCGGCGGCCCCGGTGCGGGCGAACTTGCGCAGCTTGCGCAGGGCGACCTTGATGTTGCGAGTGCCCAGCTCAACGCTGTCGTCCAGATTACGGAACTCGCGTTTCTCCCAGACTTTGACCGCGCGCTTGTGCTTGCTCTCGCCGCCAATACGAATCCCTTCCGGGTTGTAGCCGCTGTGACCGAATGGCGAGGTGCCACCGGTGCCGACCCACTTGTTGCCGCCGGCATGGCGTTCCTGCTGCTCTTCCAGGCGTTCCTTGAGTGTGTCCAGCAACTTGTCCAGTCCGCCGAGAGCTTCAATCTGGGCTTTCTCCTCATCGCTCAGCTGCTTGAGGAAATCGCTTTCCAGCCAGTGTGAAGGAATGAGGGCATCGGTGATATCGCCCTGGGCCTGGAGGCCAGCGAAATACTGGCCAAAGGCACGGTCAAAGCGGTCGTAGTACTTTTCATCCTTCACCATGCAGGCGCGGGCCAGCAGGTAAAAGTCATTGACGTCCAGACTGGCGACACGCTGATCAAGCGCGTTGATCAGGTCGAGCAGCTCACGCACGGACACCGGAACCTGTCCCTGGCGCAGCTGGGTGAACAGGTCGATCAGCATCAGCGGGCTCCGCGACGGGTCATAAAGGCCAGGCGTTGCAGCATGTGTACGTCCTGCTCGTTTTTCAGCAGGGCGCCGTACAGGGGCGGCATGGCACTGGACGGGTCTTGCTCAGCCAGAACATCTGAGGGAATACGGTCGGCCAGCAGCAGTTTGAGCCAGTCGATCAGCTCGGAGGTGGACGGCTTTTTCTTCAGGCCCGGCACATCGCGCAGGCGGAAGAAGATTTCCAGTGCCTCGCGTACCAGCTTCTGTTCGATCTCGGGGAAGTGAACATCCACAATGGATTGCAGTGTGTCCTTGTCCGGGAAGGCGATGTAATGAAAGAAGCAGCGGCGCAGGAAGGCGTCCGGCAGCTCTTTTTCGTTGTTACTGGTGATGATGACGATAGGGCGCTGTTTGGCGGCAACACGCTCACCGGTTTCATAGACATCGAACTCCATTTTATCGAGCTCGGTCAGCAGGTCGTTGGGGAATTCGATATCGGCCTTGTCGATTTCGTCGATCAACAGAACGACCTGTTCGTCGGCTTCAAATGCCTGCCAAAGCATACCCTTGCGGATGTAGTTGGCAATGTCGTGGACACGGTCATCACCGAGCTGGGAGTCACGCAGGCGGGATACGGCATCGTATTCGTACAGGCCCTGTTGTGCCTTGGTGGTGGACTTTACGTGCCAGCGCAACAGTGGCTTGCCCAGTGCGTCGGCCAGCTCTTCGGCCAGCATGGTCTTGCCGGTGCCAGGCTCGCCCTTTACCAGCAGTGGGCGTTGCAGGGTGATAGCGGCGTTAACAGCCATTTGCAGATCGTCAGTGGCGACGTAACGTTCGGTACCTGAAAACTTCATTGGCTTCTCTGTCGATATTCTTATAAGACAGCGGCCAGTGTATCAGAACGGGGAGGGTGAAAAAGGAGGGGCGGGGAAGGAAAATAAGGAGATGTACTTATGCACATCTCCTCGAGAAGACAGCCTTACTTGGCAGCTTCGTAGGCAGCAGCCGATTTTTCGATCTCGGCGCGTGCAGCTGCGGCGTCAGCCCAGCCTTCAACTTTAACCCACTTGCCTTTCTCCAGCTTCTTGTAGTTTTCGAAGAAGTGGGAGATCTGGTCTTTGGTCAGCTGAGGAATGTCGTCAACGTCCTGGATGTCGTTGTACGCCTGGCTCAGTTTCTCGTGCGGAACGGCAACCAGTTTGGCATCGCCACCGGCTTCGTCGGTCATATTCAGGATACCGACCGGACGGCAGCGGATAACGGAACCGGTCATGACCGGGTGCGGAGTCAGAACCAGCACGTCCAGAGGATCGCCATCATCTGCCAGGGTGTCGTTGATGTAGCCGTAGTTGGCCGGGTAGAACATCGGCGCAGCCATGAAGCGGTCAACGAAGATCGCATCAGCGTCTTTGTCGATTTCGTACTTGACCGGGGAGCTCTCCGCCGGGATTTCGATGATCACATAGATGTCATTCGGCAGATCTTTGCCGGCAGGGACTTTCTCAAAGCTCATGAGCTGTTTTCCTGTTATCGGTTACAAGGACAGAACGGATAGCGGACCGCAGTATAAACAGGACTGCAGCCCGCTGGAATACGACTTACCGGTGAAATCTATCGGTAAAAAGTTACTTGCAGTGGTACCCGTGCAGCGCGTCTACTTCCTCTTTGGAACCCAGAGCAACAGCTACACGCTGGTGAATATGCTCAGGCTCTACATCGAGGATATCGCTGTAGCAGGTAGTAGAGAGGCCACCGGCCTGTTCGATCAGCAGGCTCATTGGGTTGCCTTCATACATCAGGCGCAGCTTGCCCGGCTTGGACGGGTCACGGGAGTCCCAGGGGTAGGTGAACAGGCCGCCACGGGTCAGAACGCGGTGCACTTCTGCCACCATGGAGGCGATCCAGCGCATGTTGTAGTTCTTACCGCGCGGGCCTTCGGCGCCTTTAAGCAGGTCGTCGATGTAGTTGCGCATCTGCGGTTCCCAGAAACGGTGGTTCGACATGTTGATGGCGAACTCCTTGGTCTGGGTCGGGATCTGCACGTTTTCACGGGTCAGCAGGAAGTCACCGGTGTGCGCCAGGGTAAACATGTTAACGCCCTGGCCGGTAGTCAGCGTCAGAACGGCAGAGGGGCCGTACAGCACATAGCCGGATGCCACCTGCTTGCGACCGGCCTGCAGGAACATGTCGACGTTGTCTTCGGTAGCGCCTTCAGGTACTTCCAAAATAGAGAAGATGGTGCCAACGGAGACATTGATGTCGATGTTGGAGGAACCGTCCAGCGGATCGAAAGTGACCAGGTAGCGGCCTTCCGGATTACCGAATACCGGATCATCTTCTTCTTCAGAGGCCAGACCACGTACCAGCGGGTTGTCCAGCAGGACCTTCTTCAGAACATCGTTGGCAATTACATCCAGTTTTTTCTGGGTTTCGCCCTGAACGTTGGTGTCCTCGGTGGTACCGAGTACGCCGGCCAGCGCGCCTTCACGCAGCTGCAGAGCAATCTCTTTGCAGGCGATCATCAGGGTGTCGATCAATTCAACGAGTTCGAGGTCGGTGTCGTGGTGTTTCAGGTAGTTGCTGAGCAGCTGCATGGGTGGATTCGGCCTTTGGTTGATCCGATTAGAAAGACCCGTTCATTGTACGCTAAAGGTCGTGGTTTTGCATGGTAGAGCAGGTGAATAGACGAGGGTTTTTTAGCGGCTTAAAGCGGTGTGGCGTTTGTGTTTAAGCGCGTTTTACAAAAGGGTCGGTGGTTCAGCTGCAGGAGTGTCCCCTCCGGTCGGGACAAACGCGCTAATAGCGCTGTACTACACTCATGTCATGGCCAAGAGGCTGTTTCAGTCAAGTGCAGCTGGAGCCTGACAGGAGGTGGTGTGTCCGTTTCCCTGTTCTGCAAGTGCATTATCTTCGTGTCGCTGGTGCCGGCGCTGCTGCTGGTTTCCTTTCCGGGCTGGCCCGACATCTATGCCATGCGGCGTTTTGTCCAGATGGCTCTTCTGGTGGTGTTAACCTTATCCCTGTTCTGGAATAACACCTTTTTCCGTCAGTACCGGCGCGAACTGCTGGTGTTGTTGATGCTTTTGATGCTGGCCCTGTTGTCCAGTCGCTTGCACTCTACAAGCGATCATTATGTGGCCGATCTCTTTTTCATACCCTTTTACCTGCTGGCCATTCTGATCTTTGCGTCCTGGCTTCAGGCCTGTGATCTAAGGCAACTCATCAAATACTTGCTGATCATTGTGGTGGCGATGGAGTTTATCTATGCAGTACTGACCCTTTTATTGTATCTGCTCTCATTCAGAGGCGACGGCTCGGAGTTTGCAGATGCCATACCCTGGGGCTACGTGAATATTCGCTACTGGAGTCACATTGCGACCTGGTTATTGCCCCTGATGCCGCTGGCTCTGAATCTGGGAGTCAGAGCGATGCCCAGTATGTGGCCCCCAATGGTCTATTTGGCGGCAGGTACTATCTGGTGGCTTGTCATCGAAAGTGTCGCGCGAGGAACCTTGTTGGCGATGTCCGCCGCATTTGTGGCCGTGTTGCTGCTGGCCGGAAGGCGAGCGCTGCCCTGGATCAGGGGCCTGGCAGAGCAGGCCTCTGTCGGTGTGATGCTATGGCTGTTGTTGAGCTGGTGCCTGCCTCAGCTGGTCACGGGTGAAGCGCCTGGAGTGCCCGCCATGAATTTCAGCAGTTCGGGGCGAATGCCCTTGTGGCATGAGGCCTGGGAAATGAGTTTGCAGTTTTTCCCTTTGGGGGTGGGCGCTCAATCCTGGCTCACACATGAGGGGCTGACGACCGCGTATGCTAATGGATTCAGGTTTGGCCACCCCCACAACATGTATCTGATGTGGGCGGCTGAATATGGCTGGTTATATGTGTTGTTGCTTGCGCTGCTCGCGTCTCTGGCTCTGCGCGGACGTCAGCAGAGCACCCGGTTGCAGGCGGCCGTTTATGAGTGGAGGAGTGATCCGACCTGTGCATTTATGGGGGCCTGTATCGCAGCCGTTGTGCATGCCGGCGTTTCTGGTGTGTTTTGGAGTCCGGCCTCCATGCTGGTTGGGTTGCCGGTTATCGCAATTCTTGTTGCCATGCGTGCAGGCCCTGCGCCTTTCGAAGCTCTTGGCAAAAGCAAAAGCAAAAGCCTGTCGGGGCGCCTGGTGCTTATTGCGCTGGTGGGCCTCCTGCTGTTCTGGCAGGGTCATGTGATCGCCTATTATCGAGCCATGAAAACCGACCTGGAGCAGATCGAAAGTGACCGGACGCTGGCGCCGCGATTTTGGGTACACGGTGACTATCCCCGGTGAGTTTTCCCATGCGTCATCTGTCGCCTTGCTTGGGGCGGTTTTCATGATTTCGAACTGTTATGATTGTCGGATACCCAAACATAAAGGAGTACCGGGGTGCATCTTCATATTCTCGGCATCTGTGGAACCTTCATGGGCTCGCTGGCGGTGTTGGCAAAGCAGCTTGGACACCGTGTAACCGGCTCGGATGCCAACGTCTATCCACCGATGAGTACCCAGCTGGAGCAGCAGGGGATTGAGCTGATTGAAGGCTATGATCCGGCCCAGCTGAAACCTGAGCCTGGCCTGATCGTCGTGGGTAATGCCATGAGCCGTGGCAACCCCTGTGTCGAATATATGCTGGCGCATAACCTGCGCTATACGTCCGGCCCCCAGTGGCTGCATGATCATCTGCTGGCTGATCGCTGGGTGCTGGCCGTGGCCGGCACTCACGGCAAGACCACTACTGCAACGATGCTGGCCTGGATTCTGGAGCAGGCAGGCATGTCGCCGGGGTTCCTGATCGGAGGTATTCCCAAGGGCTTTGATTGTTCTGCACGTATTGGTGAGACGCCTTTCTTCGTGATCGAGGCGGACGAGTACGACACTGCGTTTTTCGATAAGCGCTCCAAGTTTGTGCACTACAACCCGCGTACCCTGATTCTGAATAACCTGGAATTTGATCACGCCGACATTTTCACCGATCTGGCTGCGATCCAGCGTCAGTTCCATCACCTGGTGCGATTGGTACCTGATAATGGCCTGATCATTCGCTCTGCTGATGAGCCTGCGCTGGACGAAGTGATCGAGCTGGGGTGCTGGAGTGAGCAGGTGCTGACCGGCTTTGAACGTCGTGCCAACTGGTCTGCCCAGTTGTTAAGCGAGGATGGCAGTCACTTTGCTGTTCAGCACGATGGCGAGAGTCTGGGGGAGGTGTGCTGGGGGCTGACCGGGCTGCACAACGTCAGTAATGCGATCAATGCGTTGGTCGCGGCGCGACATGTGGGTGTAAAACCCGAGCATGCCATTGAGGCGCTGAGCGCCTTCGGCGGTGTTAAACGCCGAATGGAGCTTCTGGGCGAGGTGGCCGGTATCAGTGTCTACGATGACTTTGCCCATCACCCCACTGCCATACAGACCACGCTGGAAGGCATCAAGGCACGTGCTGCCGGCCATCGACCGGTAGTGGCCGTGATAGAGCCACGCTCCAATACCATGCGCCTCGGTGCTCACAAGGCGGAGCTGGCTCAGTCAACCGAGTCCGCTGATCAGGTGTACTGGTTCCAGCCGGATGATATGGATTGGTCTCTGGCTGAAGTGGTTGAGCAGAGCCCCGTGCCGGCGCGGCTTGAAACCTGCATCAACGCCCTGGTGGCGCGGCTGGTTGGCGAGCTGCCGGCTAATGCGGAGGTGGTGATCATGAGCAATGGTGGCTTTGGTGGCATTCACCAGAAGCTGTTGAAGGCGCTGGAGCAGCGGGAGGCGATTCATGTCCTCTAAAGATCAGGCTGCTGAGCAGGTGTTTGCCCGCCGTGTCACCCTGGCAATTACGGGGGCATCTGGCGTTCAATATGGCCTCAGGCTGCTGCAATGTCTGGTTGAGTTGGATACGCAGGTGTTGCTGATGGTGTCCAAGGCGGCTCAGGTCGTTATCGCAACGGAAACCGATCTCAAGTTGCCCGGTGCGCCGGATGCCATGGAGGCCTTTCTAAGCGAACACTTTCAGGCTCGCGCAGGTCAGGTCAAAGTCTATGGACGTGAACAGTGGATGGCGCCAGTGGCTTCAGGGTCGGGAGCGCCCAGTGCCATGGTGGTCTGTCCCTGCAGCACAGGTACCCTGTCTGCCATCGCCTGTGGTGCCAGCAATAACCTGATCGAGCGTGCTGCCGATGTTGCCTTGAAAGAGCGTCGCCAGCTGCTTCTGGTCCCCCGTGAAGCGCCATATTCCGAAATACACCTCGAGCATATGCTGAAACTGACCCGCATGGGCGCGGTGGTCGTGCCCGCCAGCCCCGGCTTTTATCAGAAACCGCAGTCGGTGGAAGAGATGGTGGACTTTATCGTTGCCCGCTTGTTGTCCCAGTTGGGGTACGAGCAAAACCTGCTGCCGCGCTGGGGCGAAAATATGCTCTAAAGCTGCTTGCGGCCTCCCGTTTTTGAGGGGGCCGGAGTGCGATTTGGGAGAGCCCAGCGGGAGAGTTTTCGCAGCCCTGTGGGAGCGCACTCTGTGCGCGAATATGCTCCTGTTTCATTGACATGATACTTCAGGGCCGGATGCATTGTACCGGCCCTGCCTTTACAATAGCCGCGTTAATTCTGCTGATCCGAGAACACCATGTCCAAAATCCTTGCCCTGGATACCTCTACAGATGCCTGTTCGGCCGCCTTGCTGCTGGATGGCCAACTGCTGAAGCGTTTCAAAGTTGAGCCGCGTCGTCATACCCACTTGCTGCTGCCTATGGTTGATGAGCTGCTGCAGGAAAGCGGCGTCACGCTCGCCAGTCTGGATGCCATCGCTTTCGGGCGCGGTCCGGGGTCCTTCGCCGGCATCCGTATTGCCACGGGCGCCGCGCAAGGATTGGCTCTGGCGGCGGATGTGCCTGTACTGCCGATATCGACTCTGGAAAGCCTAGCGTATGAATTTGTGCAGGAGCAGTCGCTGCAACAGGGGCAGTTGCTCACTGCGTTGGACGCCCGTATGGATGAGGTCTACTGGTGTGCCTGGGAGGTCAGTGAGGGCAAACTGGCGCGTATGACACCGGAACGGGTCGCTGCTCCGGGTGATGTACAGGTGGAGGCATTGAAGCCAGGGTTTGCTGCCCTGGGCAGTGGCTGGCGCTATGCCGAAAATATGTCCGAAGCGCTGGTTGCCGCTGCGCAAACGCCTCTGCTGGAACTGTACCCCAATGCTGCAACCATGGCGCTGCTGGCCGAGCAAGCCTTGGCGCGAGGAGAAGCGGTTGCGCCGGATGATGTGCAACCGGTCTACTTGCGTGATCAGGTCGCCTGGAAGAAAAAGGATCAGCAGTGAGTCCAAGTGAGTGGTTACACACCATCCTGTTGGCGCTGGTTCAGGGGCTGACAGAGTTTTTGCCCATTTCCAGTTCTGCGCATCTGATTTTGCCGTCCCAGCTACTGGGCTGGCAGGACCAGGGCCTGGCCTTTGATGTCGGGGTCCATGTTGGCACTCTTGCGGCCGTAATGATTTACTTCCGTCGCGATGTGCGTGACTTGATTCTGGCTTGGCTGGCGTCCCTGGCTGGGCGTCATTCCTCCGAAAGCCGACTGGCATGGCTGGTTGCCTTGGCAACGATACCGGCAGTGGTGGCCGGTTTTCTGCTCAATGATGCGATCAGTCATTACGGGCGTTCGATTCTGGTTATCGCCGGCACTACGTTGATTTTCGGGGTCTTGTTGGGCTGGGCAGATGCGCGTCGCACGGAGCGCCACGCAATGAGCAATATTGGCGTAAAAGATGCGGTATTGATTGGTCTGGCGCAGGCCGTTGCACTGATTCCGGGGACCTCCCGATCCGGTATTACTATCACCGCTGCCCTGATGCTGGGGTATGACCGCCAGAGTGCCGCGCGCTTTTCATTCCTGCTGTCCATTCCTGTGATTCTGGGGGCGGGGATGCTCAAGGGGCAGGAGTTGCTGCAATCAGGTACCGCTGCCCAGTGGTTGCCCATCGCTATTGGCACGCTGGTGGCCGGGCTCAGTGCCCTGGCCTGTATACACCTGTTCCTGAAATGGCTTGACCGTATCGGCATGCGGCCCTTTGTCATCTACCGCCTTCTGCTTGGTCTGGTCCTGCTGGCTGTCTACTTTCTGGTGCCGGGAGGTACGGCGTGAGTCTGGCTGTCGGCTGGTGTCAGGATGAAGATCGAGAGCGTGCCGAGCAGTTGGCGCAGCGTCTGGCATTGTCATTGGTTGCGCAGCCGGATTTGGATCAGGCTGAGCCCTGGGCGCAAATTCTGTATGTCTGTGATGGCCGTTTGAGCCTCTGTGTCACTGGACGCAAGCGGCCAGGCCCCATTCGGGCCGACTTTGTCACCGGTGCGGTTGCACACCGTCGCCAGTTCGGTGGCGGCACTGGCCAGTTGATTGCCAAGGCCTGTGGAATCCGCAAGGGCATTCGGCCCCGCGTACTGGATGCAACCGCGGGCCTGGGGCGAGATGCATTTGTGTTGGCAACGCTCGGCTGTCGGGTACAGATGATTGAACGCTCACCAGTCGTCCATGCCCTGCTTGAAAACGGGCTGGAAGAGGCGCATGCCTGTGGTGAGCTGGATGAGATTCTGGCTGGTATGGAGTTGTTGCATGGCGACGCATCAGAGCTGCTGGCAACCTTGGCGCCGGTACCGGATGTCATCTACCTGGACCCCATGTACCCCCATACTGACAAGAAGGCGCAGGTGAAAAAGGAGATGCTCGCGTTCAGAACCCTGGTGGGGGAGGATGCGGATGATGCCAGCCTACTGCAGGCGGCACTGGCTGTTGAGCCGTGCCGGGTGGTGGTAAAACGTCCGCGCAAGGCGCCGGCCATTGACGGGCCCGCGCCCAATCATCAGGTGATCGGCAAATCGAGCCGTTACGACATCTACACTTTCAGAGCGTTGCCGAACGGCTGAATCAGGTTGCTGATCAGTAATGCGGTGGTGGCGCATCCGCCTCGGGAGCGGTGTCTGCGCCGCCCAGTTCCTTCATCTGGTTATTCAGAAACTTGACCATACGGATCAGGCGCTCGATATCCATTTCCTGCCGTGCGACCTGTTCGCTGAGTTTGTCGATCGCATCTTCCTGAAACGCGATGCGGGATTCCAGCTCCGCCAGATTTTCGGGGTTGGACATAATGAACTCCTTGATCGGTGGTCCTGGCCTGCATGCTTGTGTGCGGCCAGCTGGGCCTGCATGTGGCAACTTGTTATGCCAGGCACGCTAAGCCGTTGAAAAAAAATGACAGATACAGTATATCTGATCGGTCGGAAAGTGCGTTATTCATCTTACAGGGCGCACGCCTGTCTCCATAATGATGTTCAACAATAGAGAAAATCGATGAGCGGTAATCAGTTAATCAAAAGTATCCTGGCCAGTGTTCTGGCTGCCTTTATTATTCCCTTCCTGCTGCAACGCGTTGCTTCCATTGATATCAGCTTTTCACCGGCGGTTCTGGCAACCATCGCCATTGTCGTGTTCGTGGTGACCCTGGCTGCAGCCTGGCAACCCTCAGCTGCGTCTTCTGCGCCTTCTGCACGTCAAGATGCCGAGGCTGATAATGATGCCAATGACAGCCGTGAGCTGGGTGTTGTGAAATGGTTCAATGTTTCCAAGGGCTTCGGCTTTATTACCCGTGATAACGGGGACGATGTGTTTGTCCACTTCCGTAACATTCGCGGCCGTGGTCATCGCTCGCTGAATGAAGGGCAAAAAGTGCGCTTCAATGTACGTGAAAGTGAAAAAGGCCTGCAGGCTGAAGACGTGTCCGTCGTCAATAGTTAATCCCCAAGGGCAACCCCGCTGGCGGGTTGCCCTTTTCTTCTCCCCGCCAGCAGTCTAATCTAGAACTTCAGTGTACTTTCTGCGACAGGAGTGCTGGATGTTCGTTGTTTCAAATCGAATTATGGTCAATGCCGGCTTTGAAGAAGCCTTTGCTGAACGCTTTCGTCAGCGAGCGGGGCAGGTGGAAAAGCAGCCCGGATTTGTCAATTTGCAGGTATTGCGGCCAGCGCGAGAGGGCGCTCCCTGGGTTGTCATGACCCATTGGCAAGACAAGGCAGCCTTTGAAGCCTGGGTTGAGTCCGAGGATTTCAAACTGGCTCACCGTGAGCAGACGTTGCCCAAGGAGGCTTTTGGCTCCGGCGGCGGTCTGGAGATGCATGAAGTGGAAATACAGGCTGGCAGTCACAACTGATTCCATGGCAGGAGAGCTATGCCCATGAACGCGCCCACCCCTTCGGCCCCCTCCGCTAAAGCCTCCACCAAAAAGCTCAGCACCCAGCGCTGGATGTGGCTTAACCTGCTACGCAGTGCCTTGATTCCTCTGCTGTTGGTTGAGACCGGGTTGATTGCGATCTACCTGTTTTCCAATGCCTATATTCGTGACTCCAATATCAGCGTGTTGCGTGGACAGGCTGACGAGCAGCTGGCGAACACCGCCCGATTGGAAGTCGATGTGATTGACCGTCAGCTGCAGGAGATCCAGGGGCTGACGCAGGTTTATCGTGATGACGTGCAGCGCTTGCTGAATCAGCCTTACCCGCAAGTTGACAGCCTGCCGCCGGAGTATGGGCGTACGGAACAAGGGGTGTTGTTCAGCAAAGCGGATAACGGAGATGCAGCTTCGTTCTATTCCGGCTTTACGCCGCCCGAGCAGCAGGATCTGGGCAAAGTGGTACAGCTTGAAGCCTCAGACCCGTTGATGCTCAGCATCATGAACGCCAACCCCCTGGTTAATGCCATCTATTTTAACAGCTGGGACTCCTACAACCGTATTTACCCCTGGTTTCAAACCCAGGAGCAATACCCGCCTGAAATGGATATCCCGCAGTACAACTTCTATTACGATGCCGATGCGGAGCATAACCCTGATCGTGGTGTTGTCTGGACCGAGGTGTACGTCGATCCGGCAGGGCAGGGCTGGATGATGTCAGCGGCGGCACCTGTGTATCGGGGCGATTTCCTGGAAGGGGTCGTGGGCATCGATATTACTGTGGAAACCATCGTGCAACAGATCCTGGGGCTGGATATTCCCTGGGGCGGCTATGCGGTGCTGTTGAATCGCAGCGGCACCATTATGGCCTTGCCGGGCAAGGGGGAGCAGGACTTTGGCCTCAAGGAGCTGACCGAGCACAGTTATCAAAAGGCGATCACGGAAGAGAGCTTCAAACCTGAGCAGTTCAACATCAATACGCGTGACGATACCCAGGCGTTGGCAGAGGCGATCAAGAACAGTCCGTCGGGCGGCAGCTCGATCATGTTGCAGGGTAGCACCAAGCGTGTTGCCTGGCAGGAAATTGATGCCACTGGCTGGACGCTGCTGACCATTGTGGATGAAGCCGAGGTATACCGTGAGGCGACCACGCTGGCCGAGCGCTTCACGCAAGTGGGCTACCTGCTGATTGCCGGACTGGTGGTGTTTTACCTTTGCTTCTTCGCCTATATGTGGCGCCGCTCGATCAGCATGAGCCGTTCCATTTCCACTCCGTTGCAGCGCTTGAATCAGCTGATGGCCGAGATTGGTCGGGAGCGTTATGAGCAGCCGCTGCCGCGCTTTACCCTGCTTGAGTTGCAGCAAAGCGCGGAAGAAGTGGTGCAGATGGGTGAGGCCCTGGGCTGTGCCAACCGGGCCAAGAACCAGTTCCTCTCCAGTATCAGTCATGAGCTGCGGACACCGATGACCTCCATTATCGGCTTTGCTCAGCTGCTGAAATCGTCCGATCAGCTAAGCGAAGAGGATCAGGAGTGCCTGGATGAAATTCTGCATTCCGGCGGGCATCTGTTGCGGCTGATCAATGATGTGCTGGAGCTGGCTCAGGTGCAGTCGGAATCCAATCATATTCCGGGTGAGCTGGTTGAAGTGCGTTCGGTGGTGTCCTCTGCGCTCAGGATCAGTGAGCCTCAGGCCCGTGGCAAGGAGATTGCCCTGCATGTCAGCCCTGCGCCCGAGAATGAAGCCCTGGAAGTATTTGCTGACGGCAGTCGTCTTTGTCAGGTACTGATTAACCTGATGTCCAATGCGATCAAGTACAACAATCCCGGCGGGGAGGTGCAGGTGCGCTGGTTTGCCAAGGATGAGACAACCCTGCGCATTGAGGTGCAGGACAACGGCGTAGGGATTGGCAGCGAAAAACTGTCCGAGCTGTTCCAGCCCTTTAATCGACTGGGCTATGAAACCAGTAATATCCAGGGCACAGGGATTGGCTTGACCATCAGTAAACGACTCATTGAGCTGATGGGGGGTGATATCGGTTGTGATACAGAAGAAGGCAGCGGCAGTACCTTCTGGCTGGATCTGCCGCGCGGCCCTCAGGAGGAGTGATGGCCGCTGGCGCGTTTGGTGCGTGCCGTTGCGATGGCGTTGGCCGGGTCTTCGGGCCAGGGGTGCTTGGGATAGCGCCCCTTCATCTCCTTGCGCACCTCGGCGTAACTTCCCTGCCAAAAGCCGGCCAGATCCTGGGTAACCTGAAGAGGTCTTTGAGCCGGTGAGAGCAGGTGCAGGCTGACCGCGACACCATAACCCAAAGTGGGCGTATCCCCACAGCCGAACATCTCTTGCAGTTTAACCGCAAGCACGGGCGGGGATTGGCTGTAATCAACCTTATGCCGTAATCCCGACGGGACCTGCAGCCGCTCAGGGGCGAGTCGGTCCAGGACTTGTTGTTGCTCCCAGTCCAGCTGGCTCAGCAAAATGGCATGCAGGTCCAGTCGTTTCAGGTCTTCTCGACGTTTGATGTTGTCCAGCCAGGGCTGAAGCCAGTGCTCCAGGTTCTGTTCAAGGGCAGCATGTGAGCAGTCTGGCCAGTCGTCGGGAGAAGGGGCGTTGCCACGAACAAACATCATCCGTGCTTGCAGCAGTCGTGCCTTATCATCCCAGTTCAGTGTTTGAACCCCTTCCCGTCGTATTAATTTCAGCAGCGCCTGAGCGGTCAACTGAGGGTCTGGTTGCTCGATGGGCTGGCGTGCAATGATCAGCTGGCCTACACAGCGACGTTCCTCCGCAACCAGTCGATCCTGTTGTCGGTCCCAATCCACTTCTGTGGCCTCATGGGTCAGTTCGCTTAAATGCTGGGCAAACAGTGCCGGGTCCAGCGGGGTTGCCAGGCGAATGCGGTCTGTTGCCTTGCCCTCATGGCTGCTGAGGGCTGCAACGGCAAGCCAGTCATGACGGGTGAGCCGGTCCTCTGACGTGAGGCTGGCGCCGCGCCCCTGGCTCAGGCGATATTGTTCCGCTTGCTGATCGCGCTGCGTGTCGCGTTTGTTGGCAATACGATCAGGGTAGGCACAGGCGACCAGAAAGCCCGGAGCCTGTTCGGGCGTCAGGCCTTGGCTGGAAAGTTCGGTTTGCGGGCAGAGGCGGCGGAATTGCTGGGCAAGACGCTGCAGGCGCGCAGCAGCTCCACCGCTATTGCGATGCATCCAGTCCAGACGTTGCTGCAGATCTGCCTGGGGCGTGTTGAGCGGATCGCGCTCTGTCAACAAGGCCGCAATGTCCGCCGCCATATCGGCATATCCCTGTTCGGCTCCGCAAACCAGCATGTGCGCCAGGCGCGGGTGCGTGGGCAGGCTGCACATCTGCTGTCCCCTGGTGGTCAGGCACAGGTGTCCGGGACCCTTGGACTCAACCGCACCCAGTTGCGTCAGCAGGTCCACTGCCTGCTGATAGGCACCGGCCGGTGGCGAGTCGAGCCAGCATAACTCTGCCGGATCATTAACGCCCCATTGCAGCAGCTGCAGGGCGAGGGGCGCCAGGTCGGCATGCAGAATCTCCGCAGGTGTTTGGGGTGGCAGTTGCTGGTGCTGGTCTTCGGACCAGAGCCGGTAGCAGGTACCCGGGCCGAGGCGCCCGGCACGACCCGCGCGCTGGGTTGCGGCGGCAGCAGAGACGCGAGAGGTCAGCAGGCGTGTCATGCCACTGGCGGGATCGAAACGTGCCTGCCGGCTTAATCCGGCATCAATCACGACTTCGATACCCTCAATGGTCAGGCTGGTTTCGGCAATCGCCGTGGCCAGTACAACCTTGCGTTGCCCCGGTTCAGGTGCCGCTATTGCGCGCTGCTGGTCGCTCAGAGACAAGTCACCGAACAGTGGGGTGAGCAACACGTCAGGGCTGTGGCCCAGGCGTTCCTGCAGGCGCTCCTGTACGCGGCGAATTTCACGCTGTCCTGGCAGGAATACAAGCTGACTGCCGCTGTGCCGTTCGAGCGCCTGCAGCACACGGCTGACGACACGTTCTTCAATCGGTGTATCAGTACGGCTGGGAGCGGAATAAACAACGTCAACCGGGTGGGCACGTCCTTCACTGCGCAGAACTGGGGCGTCATTGAGCAGCGCCGAAAGGGCCTCGCCATCCAAGGTGGCCGACATCAGCAGCAGCTTGAGCGGTGGGCCTTCGCGCAGCAGCTCACGCCCCTGTAACGCCAGTGCAAGGCCGGTATCGGCATCCAGGCTGCGCTCATGGAACTCGTCAAAAATAATCAGGCCGATGCCGTCCAGTCCGGGGTCATCCTGCAGCATGCGTGTCAGTATGCCCTCGGTGACGACCTCAACGCGGGTGGCGGCACTGACCTTTTTCTCGAGCCGAATACGGTAGCCCACCCGTTGGCCAACGGGCTCGCCCAATTGCTGTGCCAGTCGTTGCGCAGCGGCTTTGGCGGCCAAGCGCCGTGGCTCCAGCAGCAGAATTTTCTGTTCACCCAGCCAGGGTGCATCCATTAGCGCCAGGGGAACACGGGTAGTCTTGCCAGCCCCGGGGGGCGCTTCCAGAATGAGTTCGTCCTGCTGTTCAAGCCGGGCGCGAATGGGGGCAAGCAGCGAATCGATGGGCAGGGTGTTGCCAGCGGTCATGGTTGAAGGCATCTTTGCGAGCGTGGTGAGCCAAAAACGCCACTTTAGCAGAAAATGCAGTTCGGTTGATTGTCAGGCGATGTATCAGTTCGCTATTACACGCTCATCCTGTATTATCGTGCTCAGTCATCCAAGTTTACCTGCTACCTGAATGGATAAAGGCGGGTATGAAAGTGGGTAAGAAATCACGCAGCATGTCATGCTTGCTTTTTAAATCAGTTGGTTACGATAACTATGCTGCTGATGATCGACAATTTTGACAGTTTTACCTGGAACCTGGTGCGTTATTTCGAAGAGCTGGGTACCGAGGTGCAGGTTTATCGCAATAACGAGATAACCCTGGAACAGATCTCGGCCCTGGCGCCACAGCACTTGGTTGTATCCCCGGGGCCTTGTACGCCGGCGGAGGCGGGTATCTCGGTGGCAGCCATCCGGCATTTTGCCGGTCAGATCCCCATTCTGGGCGTGTGCCTGGGGCATCAGAGCATTGGCCAGGCCTTTGGCGCCGAGGTTGTCAGGGCGCGGCAGGTGATGCACGGCAAAACTTCGCAGGTGTTTCATCGTAATCAGGGCGTTTTCCACGGACTTGCCCAGCCGTTGGAGGTCACCCGCTATCACTCTTTGGTGCTGCGCCGGGACAGTCTGCCTGAGTGCCTTGAAGAGATCGCCTGGACCGAGACTGCCGAAGGACTGCCGGATGAAGTGATGGCGGTGCGCCATCGTGATTTGCCGGTACAGGGCGTTCAATTTCACCCCGAATCCGTATTGACCCGTCAGGGGCATGATCTGCTGGAAAACTTTCTGCAGCAGCGCTAACCGCTTTTAGGAGGCATGGAGAATGAATATTCAGGAAGCATTGGCCCGTGTGGTCGAGCATATTGACCTGAGTCGCGAAGAGATGACTGATGTCATGCGTCAGGTGATGACCGGTCAGTGCACCGAGTCGCAGATCACGGCCTTTCTGGTGGCGCTGCGCATGAAAAGTGAATCAATCGAGGAAATCACGGGTGCCGCTCAGGTGATGCGTGAGTTGGCAACGCCGGTGCGCCCGAGTGCCGGGCCACTGGTTGATATTGTT
Source organism: Marinobacterium stanieri (assembly GCF_900155945.1). Classification (GTDB taxonomy): domain Bacteria; phylum Pseudomonadota; class Gammaproteobacteria; order Pseudomonadales; family Balneatricaceae; genus Marinobacterium; species Marinobacterium stanieri. The sequence goes on along the minus strand of NZ_FTMN01000001.1, from coordinate 359,378 downwards.
GGCACCGGCGGTGATGGTGCCAACCTGTTCAATGTGTCTTCGGCGAGCTCCTTTGTGGCGGCGGCCTGCGGCGTGCATATTGCCAAACACGGCAACCGCGGCGTGTCGTCCAAGAGCGGCAGTGCCGACCTGCTGGAAAAAGCGGGAATCAACCTGGATCTGGATGCCGACTCGGTCGCGCGCTGTATCGATGAAGTAGGCGTTGGTTTTATCTTCGCACCCGGTTACCACGGCGCCATGAAGCATGCGATTGGTGCCCGTCGAGCACTGGGTATGCGTACCCTGTTTAATATTCTGGGGCCAATGACCAATCCGGCGGGTGCCCAGCGCGAAGTCATCGGTGTCTTTACTCAGAAGTTGTGCCGCCCGATGGCGGAAGTCATGCAGCAACTCGGTGGTGAACATATCATGGTGGTGCACGCCGATGACGGTCTGGATGAGATCAGCCTGGCGACTCAGACCCATGTCTGTGAGCTCAAGGATGGCGAGATCCGGGAGTACAAGATTTCACCCGAAGAACTGGGCATTGAAAGCCAGAGCTTGATTGGCCTGGCGGTGGAAACATCTGATGAGTCCCTGGCGTTGATTCGGGCTGCCCTGGGTAATGACGATTCGCTGGCTGCGCGCAAGGCGGCGGCGATGGTGGCCTTGAATGCCGGTGCCGCGATCTATCTGAGTGGTCAGACTGATAGCCACAAGGCCGGGGTTGAGCGTGCGCTGGAGGCGATCAAGTCCGGTGCCGCATTGGAAAAAATGGAACAGCTGGCTGCTTTCAGTCAGCAGCTTGAGCAGGTCCACTGATGAACGATACACCAACTATTCTGAAAAAAATCATTGCCCGCAAGCATGAAGAGGTAGCCGAGCGCAGTGCACGCGTATCCCTCGACGACCTCAAGGCTCAGATTACCCGCCAGCAGGGTGGCGATACCGATCCGCGCGGTTTTGTCGCCAGTCTTGAGCGCTCCCTGAAGGATGGGCGTGCGGCGGTGATTGCCGAGATTAAGAAAGCCAGTCCGTCCAAGGGCGTGATTCGTGACCCCTTTGTGCCGGCAGACATCGCGCCATCCTACGAAAAGGGCGGTGCCAGCTGCCTGTCGGTGCTGACGGACGTGGACTTTTTCCAGGGCAGCGATGAATACCTGCAGCAGGCCCGTGCGGCCTGTGCACTGCCGGTGATTCGCAAGGACTTTATTGTCGACCCCTACCAGGTGTATGAGGCCCGTGCGCTGGGTGCAGACTGCATTCTTCTGATTGTGGCAGCACTGGATGATCAGCAGCTCGCGGATCTGAGTGCTCTGACCCACGAGCTGGGCATGGATGTGCTGATTGAAGTACACAATGAAGCGGAACTTCAGCGTATCCTGCCGCTCAATACTCGTCTGATCGGCATTAATAACCGTGATCTGCACACCTTTGAAGTGAGCCTGGATAACACCTTCAAGTTGCTGGAGCAGATTCCGCAAGACCGCATCGTGGTGACGGAAAGTGGTATCCTGTCGCCTGAAGATGTGGCCGCCATGCAGGCGCGTGATGTGAACGCTTTCCTGATTGGCGAAGCGTTCATGCGTGCAGACGACCCCGGTCAGACTCTGGCCGAGTTTTTCGCAGCGGCGCAAACGGCAAATTAACCTGACTAGAGATACACCCGATGAGTATGAGTGTTCGTGTCGACTGGGATGGTGATGATCGCTTCAAGGCGACCACCGGCTCCGGTTTTGACATTGTAATCGACAAGGATCTGCAGCAGGGCCCGCGCCCGATGGAACTGATGCTGACCGGTCTGGGTGGCTGCACCAGCGTTGATGTGGTGGGCATCCTGCGCAAGGCACGCCAGGACGTGGTCAACTGCGTGGCCGAGATTGAAGCCGAGCGTTCCGATGAGGTTCCGTCCGTCTTCACCGAGATCCATGTCAAGTTCGTGGTCTCGGGCCGCAAGCTTAAGCCGGCCGCAGTTGAGCGTGCCGTTCGCCTCTCTGCCGAGCAGTATTGTTCTGCCTCTCTGATGCTGGAGCGCGGTGGCGTCAAGATCAGCCACAGCTACGAAATCGTCGAAGTCGAATAAACTTAACGATTAGTTGCTATCCTTAGGGCGCTGAAGTAGAATTCCGCGTCCTTTTATTTGTTCAACTCCTTGCTTTCAACCATCTGCATTCGGTGGATGATTTGAAGGCTGTGAAACCGTAAGGAGCAAAAATGCGTCATTACGAAATCGTATTCCTGGTTCACCCGAACCAGAGCGAGCAGGTTCCGGCTATGGTCGAGCGTTACAAGGCTCTGATCGAAGGTGCCGAAGGTACTATCCACCGCCTGGAAGACTGGGGCCGCCGTCAGCTGGCTTACCCGATCAACAACGCACACAAGGCACACTACGTGCTGATGAACGTTGAAGCGACTCAGGACGTTATGGACGAACTGTCCAGCATGTTCCGCTACAACGATGCTGTTCTGCGTAACATGGTGATCCGTTGCAACGAAGCAGTCACTGAAGATTCTCCGATCAAAGCAGCCGAATCTCGCGAAGACCGTAAGCCGCGTCGCGAAGAGCGTAGCGAGCAGAAGCAGGAAAAACCTGCTGAAGCCAAAACCGAAGCTGCTGCAGAGTAACTTTTAACCTACTTTAAATTGGAGAAATTCAGATGGCACGTTTTTTCCGTCGTCGCAAGTTCTGCCGTTTCACCGCTGAAGGCGTAAAACAGATCGACTACAAGGATCTGGATACCCTGAAAGGCTACGTCACTGAAACCGGCAAAATCGTTCCGAGCCGTATCACTGGTACCAAGGCACGCTACCAGCGTCAGCTGGCGACCGCTATCAAGCGCGCACGCTACCTGGCCCTGCTGCCGTACACCGACAGCCACGACGTTTAAGCGTCGACTGATACAGTCGGAAGCTGCAGTGAAGTCTTTCATTGCAGCCGATAAGTTAGATGCCGTGAGTGTTTGCTGACATTCACGGTCAGGATTCAAGACTGCAGCCTTTGCAGAACAAGAGGTTTTACGAGATGGAAGTTATTCTGCTCGAAAATATCGGTAAGCTGGGCCAGCTGGGTGACAAAGTTACCGTCAAGTCTGGTTTCGGTCGTAACTACCTGGTTCCCCAGGGCAAAGCCGTATCGGCTACCCCCGCTAACGTAGCGAAATTCGAAGAGCGTCGTGCTGAGCTGGAAAAGGCTGCTGCTGACAAGCTGGCTAAAGCTGAAGTACGTGCTGAACAGCTGAACGAACTGGAACTGTCTCTGGTCACCAAAGCGGGTGACGAAGGCAAGCTGTTCGGTTCTATCGGTACTCGCGATATCGCTGAAGCTCTGACGTCTGCCGGCGTTGAAGCTGACAAGAGCGAAGTTCGTCTGCCGGAAGGCGCGATCCGTCACGTTGGTGAGTTCGACGTCGACATTCAGGTTCACCCTGAAGTGACTGCGACCATCAAGCTGGTTATCGCTGGCGAATAAGCCTCGCATCCAGCCGGATCAAAAAAGCACCGCCTGCGCGGTGCTTTTTTTATGCGTAGAATGTACAAATATATGCCCCTGTTGCCCGTTATCGCCCCGGTTTCTCTACCGGGAGCGGGTTCTTGTTGTCGTTGTTGAGGAGGTAGCGCAGCAGAATGGACATGTCCGACATGACAGACGAGGTGCTCGAGACAATCAAGCAGCCGCCACACTCGGTTGAAGCCGAGCAATCGGTACTGGGTGGCTTGATGCTGGATAATAATACCTGGGACGTAGTGTCCGAGGTGTTGCTGGAAGAGCATTTCTACCGCCCCACGCACCGCATGATGTTCCGTACCATGCAGAAACTGGTGGATGCGGGCAGTCCGCTGGACGTGATCACCCTGCAGGAGGAGCTGGACCGCACCGGTGAGCTGGAGCAGGCCGGTGGCCTGGAGTACCTGGTCTCCCTGGCGCGTAACACCCCCAGTGCCTCAAACATTCGCGCCTATGCCGAGATTGTGCGTGACCGCTCACTGCTGCGCCAGATGATCAGTGTGGCCGGCGAGATCTCGGACAGTGCCTTCAGTCCCGGTGGTCGCGCACCGGATGAAGTGCTCAACGAAGCCGAACAGAAAATCTTCCAGATCGCCGAAAACCGTCCCAACCAGGGTGGTCCCGAGCCGGTAAATCCGCTGCTGAAACGGGCTGTCGACCGAATCGATGAGCTGTTCAACAACTCGGATGCGCTGACCGGTGTTACAACGGGGTTTGATGACCTGGATGACCGTACCGGCGGTATGCAGAAGTCGGATCTGGTGATCGTGGCGGCACGTCCGTCCATGGGTAAGACGACGTTTGCCATGAACCTGGTGGAAAACGCGTTGATGGCCACCGAGCGGCCGGTGCTGGTGTTCTCGCTGGAGATGCCCGCGGATCAGCTGGTTACACGTATGCTGTCATCCCTGGGCCGAATCAACCAGACCAAGGTGCGTAACGGTCAGCTGGAAGAGGATGACTGGCCCAAGCTGACAACCGCGGTCAACATGCTCAAAAACAAGCCGCTGTTCATCGATGACCAGCCGGGCGTGAGCCCCAATGAAATGCGTGCCCGCGCACGCCGTATCCATCGTGAGCACGGTGACCTGGCGCTTATCATGGTCGACTATCTGCAGCTGATGACGATGAAGACCGGTAAGGTGGAAAGCCGAACGCAGGAGATCTCGGAGATTTCCCGCTCCCTGAAGGCACTGGCGAAAGAGATGAATTGCCCGGTGGTAGCCCTGTCGCAGCTGAACCGAAGCCTGGAGCAGCGCCCGAACAAGCGCCCGGTAAACTCGGACTTGCGTGAATCCGGCGCCATCGAGCAGGACGCCGACGTGATCATGTTCATCTACCGTGATGAGGTCTACAACGAGGACAGCCCTGAGAAGGGGGTGGCCGAAATCATCATCGGTAAGCAGCGTAACGGCCCTATCGGTACCGTGCGTCTGGCCTTTGTGGGTAAGCACACCCGGTTCGAAAACCTGGCCCATGGCCAGTACGATTTCGGACCGGATGAATAGGTTTTAAGCCGGTGCTCAGGGTTCCCTGAGCACCTTGTTGCGAAAGCCCTCGGGTACGGTCTGTACCTTGCGCTCCTCATAGTCGAAGAACACGATGCCGGTTTTGGCATGAGCGATTTCGACAGCCGTATCCTTGTTGCTCAACAAGTAGTAAAGGTCGCAACCGTACTTGTTAAAGTCAGCGACCGTCACATCTACCTGAACACGGTCACCATGAAAGCCTTCTGCCTTATATACAATGGCGGAGTCGGTCATAATGATGCTCGAACCTTCTACATCCATTTCCGTGTAGTGATAGTGCTTGAGGAAGCGCAGGCGCGCTTCGTGCACCATCGACAGCACGGCGTCATTACCCAGGTGGCCGCCGTAGTTGATATCGTTGATGCGCACAGCCAGCTCTGTGCTGAACAGGTAGTTGTCTGGCATATCCAGTTTGATACGTGCCATCTTGTCGCTCCTTAAATCACAAACATCAATCCAGTGCGCGGACTACGTCCACCATGGCATGGGTGAGTGTTGCCAGGTCTTCAGCGGTCATTATATAAGCGGGCATCACATAGATCAGCTTGCCGAAGGGGCGTACCCAGACACCGCGCTCAACAAACATGGGTTGTACCTCGGCGAGGTTGACCGGCTCCTTGCGCTCAATGACGCCAATGGCTCCCAGTACACGGACATCCTCAACCGATGCCAGCTCCCGTGCCGGTTCAAGGCCCTTTTTCAGGCCGGACTCAACACGTTGTACCTCTGTTTGCCAATCCATTTCCTGAAGCAGTTTCAGGCTCTCCAGGGCTACAGCACAGGCCAGGGGGTTACCCATAAAAGTGGGGCCGTGCATGAAACAACCGGCACCACCGGAGGAGATGGTTTGCGCAATGTCAGCCGTTGCCAGCGTTGCAGCCAGTGTCATGTAGCCACCAGTCAGGGCCTTGCCCAGACACAGGATATCCGGGCTGATACCGGCGTGGTTACAGGCAAAGAGTTCGCCACTGCGGCCAAAGCCGGTGGCGATTTCATCTGCGATCAGCAGAACCTCATAACGGTCACAAAGCTCACGCGCCTGGCGCAGCCACTCAGGTGAATAGAAGCGCATGCCGCCGGCACCCTGAACAACGGGCTCCAGAATCAGCGCGGCCAGTTGATCCTGATGTTGCGCCAGCATCTGTTCCAGTTCGGCAATATCTTCAGGATTGAAGGTGCTGTCGAAGGACGTTTCCGGGCGTGGAGCAAACAGCTGTTGTGCCAGTACGCCACTGAAGAGTTCGTGCATGCCGTTGACCGGGTCGCACACGGACATGGCACCAAAGGTGTCACCGTGATAGCCGTTACGAATACTCAGCATGCGGTGTTTGCCAGGCTTGCCCTTGGCATGCCAGTACTGAATCGCCATTTTGAGTGCGACTTCCACGGAGACTGAGCCCGAGTCTGCAATGAATACGCGTTCAAGTGGGGCTGGTGTCATATCGACCAACATGCGTGCGAGCTCAATGGCCGGGGTATGGGTCAGGCCACCAAACATGACGTGTGAGACATCGTCAATCTGGGCCTTGGCGGCGGCATTGAGGCGCGGGTGGTTGTAACCATGCACCGCTGACCACCAGGAAGCCATGCCATCAATCAGCTCGCGGCCATCGCTCAGGCGCAGGCGTACACCGGCGGCGGACTCAACCGGGAACATGGCGGGCGGGTTGATCATGGACGAGTAGGGGTGCCAGATATGCTGGCTGTCGAACGCCAGCTGCTCACTGCTAGGGCCTTTCATACTGCTCCTCGGGTTGGTCTGAGGGGCTTCATTAGAGCGGTCTTTGTGAGGGCTTGCAACCCCGCTTCAGCTACTGACTACTTGATTGCGACCCTGTTCCTTGGCTTGATAGAGGGCTTTGTCGGCGCGGTTGAGTACATCCGAGGGCGAGTGGTCATGTGTGGTCAAAGCTGTGAGTCCGATCGACAGTGTCATGGCAATTTCACCACCGTCCAATGATGTCGGGCTTGTTTCCATGCGTTCTCTGAGCATCTCGGCCAGGTGGGCGGCACCGTCAAGGTTGGTGCCCGGCAGTAAAATGGAAAACTCTTCGCCGCCCATGCGGCCCAGCATGTCGGTCTGACGCAAGCAGTCCCGTGCTATCTGGGCGAAGTGCTTGAGTACCTGGTCACCGGCGTGGTGGCCGTAACGGTCATTGATCGCCTTGAAGTGGTCAAAGTCGATCATGAGCAGAGTGCTGGCGTGCTGGAGTCGGTGTATCAGTTGCAGCTCTTCACTGAGCCGTTCCAGGAACGCGCGGCGGTTGCTGAGACCGGTCAATGGGTCAGTCGTTGCCAGCTCCTCCAGTCTGCGTTCATGTTCCTTGCGTTCGGATATATCGCGAAACACGGTAACCACCCCGGTCACTTGCCCTTCTTCCATCAATGGGCGGCTGGTGACCACAACGGGGATCAGCTCGCCCGTGCGGGTACGAAACTGCTCGTCAGCTTCGTAGGTACCACCATTCAGGGCGGTAACAAAAATAGGGCACTCAGACAGCGTGAGCTGCGCATTATTCTCGTGAGAGTGCAGCAGGTTATGCAGGTTGCCTTGCATCAGCTTGTCGGCGTTGAAACCGGTCAGTCGGGTGGCTGCTTCGTTGACATAGAGCGTACGGCCCTGAGGGTCCAGAACGTAGATGCCTTCGCCCACTGCCTGGCCGATGGAGTCCAGCCGCTGTGCCTGGGACTGGGTGAGTTGGCGTTGACGCAACAGGTTGAGAACCAGCCAGCCGAGCAGGCAGATCACAACCAGACTGATGCCGGTACTGCGATAGAAGTCCCACTGGATGCTGGTCAGGATAGGGGCCGAGTGCAGCGCCAGGATGTAGCCGTCAGTTTCCTGGGCAAAGTTGAGAACCGGAATAAAGGTAGCGCTGTAGCCGAGGTTTTGATGAAAGAGCGCCAGTGAGAAAGGCTCTCCCTGAGCCAGTTCGTGGTCGAGTGAGGCGGCAATCATCTGCTGCTGTAACGCCTGCAGGGGAAGAGGGGCGTTCTGGATATCGGCCAGGCTGCGTTGGTCCAGCAGGTAATCATTACTGAGCGGCGAACTCTGAAAGTACTGACGGGTATCGGAAAAAAGGATCGATTCCACTGTGTTGCGCTTGAGCAGAAACAGGAAGGCCTGATCGGGTGCCAGCTTGGCCAGATCCTGGCTGAGTTCACGAAAGGAGACGCCGTTTTCCATACTGCCGACTAACGCTCCCTGGCGAAACAAGGGGTGTATAAAGCGAAAACCGATAAAAAGGCGGCCTGCCTCAAAGCCATAGCGTTGAATGGGTTGTGTCTGAAGCATTTGCAATGAAGGGCGAACGCTCAGCAGGTTGTCGTCAAAGGCTGCGGGTGCATGCATGCGCAAGTAGCTGCTGCCATCCCGGCGGTGGAACTGCCATTGGCGTATGCCGCGGACAATCAGGTCACGAAACTGAGGCTGCAGCAGTTTGTAAAGCTGTTGCCTCAGCTCTGCTTGCTCAGGCTCCGGGCTTTGCATGCCTTTCAGAAAAAGCGGGATTGCCTCGGGGTGACGTCGGACACTGGTAAAAATAGTGTCCATAGCCATGGCGTAGCGCTCAAGACTGGCTTGGTAAGTGGTGTTCAGCAGGGTGGCTGTGTGGGACAAATACTGCTGCTCACGTTCTTCTCGCACCTGGTACAGGAAGGTCGTCATGCCCATAAAGAGCAGCAAAAGCAGCAGTATGTAGTTTATGCGGCGCATGGAGCCGTACCTGCTCGAATAGTACTGTCTTCAGCTTAACACAGTATTTTTTTATGGCTTGGCTCGGTGCTGCATTATTCAGCTCTAAACAGCTGTCCTTGGGTGATTGCCTTTACTGTCTTGATCATCAGCAAAATAACCACGAATGTCACCAGAATCAGTGACAGCCATCCCAGCACGACAAAAAAAGGCTCGCGGGTTTGTAGCCACATGCTTTGAGTTGCAATGCTGAATGCTGCCAGAGGAAAGCTGTAAGCCCACCAGGCCAGGCTGAACGGGAGGCGGGAGAAGCGTGGCCACTGGGTGAACAATAGCAGGGTTATGAACAGTGCGCTGAAATACAGAATACGTGCGAAGTTATCCAGCTCACCGGCATTGAGTTGCAGGTAGGATACAAAGCCGATGGCCGGTGGAGCAATCATGATAAACAGTGTTGGCAGCAACTTCTCCGGCAAAGGGTCGTGGAACAGAATGCGGTTGAACACCAGTGTTTTGAGAACGACCCAGTAAATCAGCCCGATGGAGAAAAAGAACCAGCTGGCTTCAGTGTGGCCATGTTCGACTCCGGCAATGGGCGCGATGATGTTTCCGACAACCGGGATGAACCAGGCGGGCGTAATATGTTGTATTTGATAGCGGGTGTGGTGAATCCATTGGTTCATCACAAACAGTGTCAGTATCAGATGCAGGCCTGCACCGCATAACCACAGATAGTGGGACAGAAATACCGACACCTCATAGGTGGCAATCGATAGCAGTAGCAAACTGATAGAGAAGGCAGGAAAGAAGCTGATCTGAATCGGATGCTCAAGCTCGCCCAGAACGCGCTCACGATGTTGGACACACTTGAACATGTAGATCGTGGTGATGATCAGCAGGACACAGGCCGCGACAATCAGCAGTACCTGACCGACAAGGGGATTAACGCCCAGCGAGTACGCCGCCTTTTGCCAACTAAGTGTCATGCCCGTGAGCCCCATTACGGTGGCAAAGAGTGTAACCGGGAAAAACGCCAGCCATGGGGCGGCAGAAGAGGGCGTATGCTCGGGCATGGGAAAGTCCCTGTATTAGAATTTGCTTAAATATTGTCGCGCATTTTTCGCTCAGCACGCAAGGCTGGCGGGTACTGTTTTAGTCACTTTGCAGCGAGTTCATTCGGCCAGAATGCTGATGACTTCAATCTGCTCAGCGCTGATCCGGAAGCGGACATTCAGACCGTACAGGCTGATGCCATAGACTCGTTCGGCATCGCCTTTCTTGTAGGCCGGTCGCGGGTCACATTGCAGAATTTCGTCGATCTGTCGGTCAAGCGGCTGCTGCAGACGTTTGGCATGGGTGGCACAGGCTTGCTCGGCTTCAGGGCTGAAGACCAGGGGCAGTTCAAGGCGTTCGATTTTTGATGCCAGGCCAAACTCAGCCTCTGGAAGGCTGTCAGCGTAGGGTAGATAAGGCTTGATATCGAGGATCGGTGTGCCATTGAGCAGGTCCGCGCCTTCCACCTCCAGACGAACCGAGTTGCCATCGATATTAACGCTGCTAAGGCGTACACAGGAGAGTCCAATGGGGTTGGGCCGGAACGGGGAGCGTGTGGCAAATACGCCCATGCGTTCATTGCCGCCAAGACGAGGCGGGCGCACGGTCGGGTTCCAGCCCTTGTCGGCTGTGGCACTGAACAGGAAAACCAGCCAGATATGGGAGCACTGCTCCAGCCCTCTTACCGCATCGGCGCTGGCATAGGGGGGCAGCAGCTCGATTTCAGCGCGGATGGACGCCAGGCCTGGCTGGCGCGGGATGCCGAACTTTTCATCAAAGGGGCTGTGGATGACGCCGATGGGGTGCATCGGCGTGTTGTCGAAGTGGGTCATCTGCGGCTCCGCGGCGAATCAGGTCGCGCGAGTATAGCTTAATCGGCCTGCTCCAGCAGCGGGGCACGGTGTTGTACCGGTGTCGTGCTACTCCAGTAACGCGAGGCCTTCTCTGCCTGTTCCGCGAGGCGGTGGATATGACTGAGAGCATCCAGCAGGGTGACGGAGTCAGCCGGTGACAGCTGGCTCGAAAGCGTCTGATCCAGCAGGTGGCTTTTCAGGTGCTGGTACTCCCGCTCCATCTGACGCTTCATGTTGTGGGTTTCATAGCCCTGTATCGCCTGATCCTCGCGAACTTCACAGGCATCAATCAGGTGAATAACCGCTTGCTGGTAATCATGTACGCTGGAACGTATGCCCGAGTCTTCAATCTGTTCAAAGATCGGGTAATAGTCCGGCAGGCGAGACGCCAGTCGAGCCATTTCGCTGAGATAGCGGGATACACGCAGCGAGATGGGCAGGGTTTCGCTGATCTCCTGGTTCAGGTTCTGGCGTGCCAACTCCTGGTTGAAGCTGCCGATGCGACTGATTAACTGGCTGAGGCTTTCAAACTGTTGCTCCAGGCGGCTGGCTGCGCCACGCTCGGCACTGATTGCTTCCCGCGCCATGCGGCTGCAAATACGGCTGACACGGGCTAGTTCCATGTTGATCGCTTCCACTGCCAGCGAAGGCGTTGTGAGGATGTTGTTATCCAGGTAACGAGGCTTGGCTTCGTTCTCTTCTTCGGTGCGGAAGCGTTTTTTCAGGAATGCCACCATGCGGTCGGTGAGCGGCCACATCAGCAATACGCCCACCACGTTGAACAGAGTGTGGAAAAGGGCAAGCAGGGTCACCAGATCGAAGTCGCTGGCATCAATGCGATTGAGCAGGCCAGCGAGCAGAATCAGGAAGATAAGCCCCACCAGTCCGGTCAGCAGGTTGAAGATGACATGGGCTGCCGAGATGCGTTTTGCATTTGGAGTTGCACCGATCGAGGCAAGCAGGGCTGTCGTCGTCGTACCCACGTTGGCACCGATCACCAGTGCTGCAGCTGCCGCCAGGGTGATGCTGCCCGAGTGCACCAGTGAAAGAGCGATGGCGATAACCGCGGCAGACGCCTGCATCAGAAAGGTCATGGCTATACCGGCCACCACAAACAGCGCCAGTGCCAGAGGGCTGGCACCAAATTCGGCCAGCGGCACGCTGTCGCTGAGGCCGTCAAAGCTGGCGCGCAGGAAGTCCAGACCGATAAAGAAGAGGCCGAACCCTGCCAGAGCAGTGCCCAGATGTGCCGGCCGAGAATTATTGCCGGTAATGCGTAACACCATACCCAGGCCGATCAGGGGGAGCGCGAAGGCACTGATCTTGATTTTGAAACCGATCAGGGCCACCAGCCAGCCCACCATGGTGGTGCCGATATTGCTGCCATAGATGATGGAGATGGACTGACCCAGCGAGAGCAGGCCCGCGTTGACAAAGCCCAGTGTGGCAACGGTCACGGCGCTGGAAGATTGCACCATGGCTGTAATCAGGGTGCCGGAGAGAACGCCCTTGAGGCGTGAGCCGGTGGCGCGCTCCAACGTCGCTTTCAGTGAACGACCCGCGGCCTGTTTGAGGCCGTTGGTCAGCAGTTGCATGCCGAGCAGAAACAGGCCAATCCCCCCAAAAAGCTGCCCGAACATCTCAACTGTCATATGCAAGTCTCCTCCTTGAATGTATATACATAAGCTAGCAAAGAGTTGTGGTCGGGTCGAGAGGACTCAGGTCGGCAATTGGCAGGTGGTTTCAGTAATCCAGGGCAACGGATTTAACCAATGCAGTCGCCCTGGTGCCGGGCTCCAGTTTCAGCTGCTCACAGGCGCGCCGGGTCAGCGTTACCGGAAGGGTACCGGGCCCGAACTGGACCTTCACACGCATGCGCGTGTCATCCAGAGGGTGCAGTTCCAGGATCTGTATGGGCAGCTGGTTTTGTACGCTGGTGTCAGTGATGGGCTCGAGGGCGATGGCAACATCGCGGGCATGGATGGACAGAGTGACAGCATCCCCCTGCTGTAACTTGCCTGAAGGCACCCAGATCGGCGGCAGTTGGGCATCACATTCGACCGCTGCCAGCGCAAACCTATTATCCAGCTCTGTGACTGTTCCTCGCAGCAGCGCCTGGTCACCAGGGAGCCCTGCATCCGCCTCGCTCAGCAAGGTGGCCGGGTCGCCATCGGCACATATCTGGCCCTGTTGCAGGCAAATCAGCCGGTCTGCCAGGCGCAGGACCTCATCGGCCGAGTGGGTTACGTACAGCATCGGCAGGCGATGAAGGTCATGCAGTTGCTTGATCAGCTCCAGAATCAGCTGCCGTGAGCTGTGGTCCAACGCACTCAGGGGCTCATCCATCAATAGTAATTTGGGGCGGCTGAACAGGGCTCGTGCCAGTGCCACGCGCTGGCGCTGGCCTCCGGAGAGGGTTTCGGGTGAGCGCTGCAGCAGAGGTGGCAGCTGCAGTGTTTCAATGACCCAGTCGCGGTCGACATCAGGGCCTCGGCGTGAATAGGCATCGGCAAATGCCAGATTGTCCGCGACCGACATATTGGGGAAAAGGCGGCCATCCTGAAACACGACCCCGATGTCCCGCTTTTGTGGCGGTATCCAAAGGTTTTTAGTGCTGTCATACCAGGTTTGGTCGTGAAACCGTACCTGCCCCTGTGCCGGCTTTTCAGTGCCGGCTATCAGTCGTAATAGTGTGCTTTTGCCGCAGCCGGAGGGGCCGAAGAGTGCACAGATACCCTTGGCGTCCCAGTCCAGATCCAGGTCCAGCGTAAAGCCGGGATAATGGTGCTTAAGATGCAGTTGCAGGCTCAATGCATTATCTCCACCGGGCGACGTCTCAGGCTTGTGTAGAGCAGCAGCAGAGTCAGCATCGAGAACAGCAGCAGGCCGCCCGCCAGCCAGTGCGCACGCGCATAGTCGAGCGTCTCAACCTGATCGTAGAGCACGATTGAAAGGACCTGGGTGCTGCCGGGAATATTGCCGCCAATCATCAACACCACACCGAACTCCCCCAGAGTGTGGGTAAAGCCCAGTGTGATGGCCGTTAGAACACTGCGTTTACACAACGGTAGAACCAGACGACGGAAGCGTTCCACACGCCCGGCACCCAATGTGGCTGCGGCCTGCAGGAGGCCCTTGTCGAGCTGCTCAAAACCGCTTTGCAGTGGTTGCACCACAAAGGGCAGCGAGTAGAGCATGGAGCCGATCAAGAGCCCGGTAAAGGTAAATGCAAGTCCTGAGCCGGTCAGCCAGTGCCAGGGGCCGCCCAGCACGCCATCGGGGGCAAAGGCCAGCAGCAGATAAAATCCCAGTACGGTGGGAGGCAGCACCAGTGGCAGGGCTACCAGTGCTTCAAGGGTGACCTTGAAACGACAGCGGGTATGGGCCAGCCACCAGGCCAGGGGCGTACCCAGCAGAAGCAGCAGGGCCGTGGTGGCCCCTGCCAGCTTGAGTGTGAGCCAGACGGCGGCGAAATCCTGCTCAGTCAGTTCCATCGGCGATGCCGTACCCTCTTTGCCTGATCAGCTCTTGTGCTTCCGGTGTCTGTATATATTGAAGAAAGCGTGCGGCCAGCGCATTGTTTTCACTGCGTTTGAGTCGCACCAGCTGCTGTTCAATGGAGGCGTGCATATGGGATGGCACCAGAGCCCAGTGCTGTTCAGGTACACCCTGCTGGAGCAGAAGCGACAGGGCAACAAAGCCCTGGGCGACATTGCCGGAATCAACAAACTGGTAGGTTTGGGCGATATTGGTGCCCTGCACCAGCTGCTCCGGTTGCCACTGATTATTGGCCTTGAGTACCTGTTGAGCTGCCAGCCCATAGGGAGCGGTCGCCGGGTTGGCAATCGCCAGCCGGCCGGGCAGCAAGTCACTTGCCGATTGAGGGCTGTTCCCGGGCTGCCAAAGAGCCAGTTGGCCAATCGCATAGGTGGCGCGGCTGCCCGGAAGAATCAGGCCCTCGGCTTCCAGGCGCTCAGGGCGTACCCGGTCGGCAGCCAAAAAAACATCAAAGGGGGCGCCGCGTGTGATCTGGGTATAAAGGACACCGGTAGACGCGCTGCTGATACTGATATCGTGCTGCTGGTCGGGGTCAAAAGCCGTGACCAGCTGCTCCAGCACGGCAGTGAAATTGGCTGCGACAGCCAATCGTAAGGTATCGGCTTGTGCCGGCATGCTTAACACAAGGGCACAGACAAAACTGCAAAGGGTCCTGTTCATGGTGGTCTCCAAAGTCCATTTGTGTGCCAATTTAACGGACCTCAGGGGTTCTGGCCAGCACCCAGACTTCGACACGCTCGCATCCCACTTCCTTGAGCAAGCCCGCCAGGGTATTCACGGTTGTACCTGTGGTCATGACATCGTCGACCAGAGCAACATGAGCGGGCGGAGTGGTCTTTACACAAAATGCAGAGTGAAGATTCTGCCTGCGCTGCTTCAGGTCGAGGTTGGCCTGATGGGGTGTGCGGCGGTGTTTGTGCAGTTCCTGCCAGAGGGGGATCTGCAGGTGGGTTGATAGTACCTTGGCCAGCAATTGTGCCTGATTGAAACCACGGGCCGACTCGCTTAGCAGGTGCATGGGTACAGGAACCAGGGCTTCCGGCCAGTGTTGATCCTCGTAGTAGAGTGGCAAAAAGTCAGCTAGTGCAGCGCCAAGCCACCCAATGGCCTGAGGCTGGCGGTGGTATTTGATGGCCGGCAGTATCTGGCTGAGAGGAAAATCATAGCGAAAAGCGGCGAGGGTGCGGTCATAAACGGGGCGCAATTTCAGACAGTCTGGGCAGCCGTTTGCGGTTGCGATGCCCTGCAGGGGTAAAGCGCAACGGGGACAGGCCTGTATCAGCCAGGGTAGGTCTGCACGGCAGCTTTCACAGAGCCCCTGATGTACCTCTTTGCGGGTATGGCATAGTGAACAGGATTGATTAAAGTTTAACCATCTGTTTATCTCTAAGTTAAGCATAGGTTGACAGCTCCATCTGTCGTTTTATGATGATCCCAAATTGATGACACCCATCCATGGGTGCACACAGACCGAATTATGTCATAAGGGGATTGAAGTCATGCCTGCTACTGTTGATAGCAACGCCGAAGTGCGCCACGACTGGACCGAGCAGGAAGTACGTGCGCTGTTCGAACTGCCGATGAACGACCTGTTGTTCCAGGCGCAGAGCGTTCACCGGCAGCACTTCAATCCCAATGAGGTACAGGTCAGCACTCTGCTGTCGATCAAGACCGGCTCCTGCCCGGAAGACTGCAAGTACTGTCCGCAGAGCGCCCACTACAACACCGGCCTGGAAAAGCAGCGCCTGATGGAAGTGGAAGCGGTACTTAACAAGGCGAAGCAGGCCAAGGCATCCGGCTCCACCCGCTTCTGTATGGGCGCGGCCTGGAAGCACCCCACCGACCGTGACATGCCCTACGTGATCGAGATGATCAAAGGTGTAAAGGCAATGGGGCTGGAAACCTGCATGACGCTGGGCATGCTGAAGGAATCCCAGGCCGAGCAGCTGTCCGAAGCGGGGCTGGATTACTACAACCACAACCTGGATACCTCGCCGGAGTTCTACGACAAGATCATCACCACCCGTACCTACGAGGATCGTCTCAACACCCTGCAGCACGTGCGTGATTCCGGCATGAAGATCTGCAGCGGCGGCATCCTCGGTATGGGCGAGACCGCCAGGGACCGATACGGCCTGCTGATGCAGCTGGCCAACCTGCCGCAGCAGCCGGAATCGGTGCCGATCAACATGCTGGTGAAAGTGCAGGGCACGCCGCTGGAAAACGTGGAAGACCTGGATCCGCTGGAGTTCATCCGCACCATCGCCGTGGCGCGTATCATGATGCCGAAGTCCCACGTGCGTCTGTCCGCCGGTCGTGAGCAGATGTCCGACGAGCTGCAGTCCATGGCCTTCTTTGCCGGTGCCAATTCTATCTTCTACGGCGAGTGCCTGCTGACCACGCCAAACCCGGAAACCAACCGCGACCTGCAGCTGTTCAAGCGCCTGGGCATTCGCCCGGAGCAACGCATCGAAGACTCCGATGCGGACCAGGAGCAGAAGCTGGCCGCCGAAATTCAGGCCCAGCAGGACGCCGACCTGTTCGTCGACGCTACCGCGACTCACTGAGGCGCGCCCATGTCCTTCAATGATCTGGCTGCCGCGCTCGAGGCGCGGCGGCAGGAGAACCTCTACCGCCAGCGCCGGGTGCTGGAGTCGGCGCAGGGGCCGGAAGTCAGCGTCGATGGCAAGCGCTATCTGGCGTTCTGTTCCAACGACTATCTGGGCCTGGCCAACCACCCAGAGGTGATTGCGGCGCTCAAGCAGGGCGCTGATACCTACGGCGTGGGTGGCGGTGCTTCCCATCTGGTCAACGGTCATTCACAGGCGCATCACGCGCTGGAAGAGGAGCTGGCTGCTTTTACCGGTCGCGAGCGGGTATTGCTGTTTTCCACCGGCTATATGGCCAACATCGGTGCCATCAACGCCCTGATCGACAAGCAGGGCGCGGTATTTCAGGACCGCCTAAACCATGCCTCCCTGTTGGACGCGGGTCTGCTCAGCGGCGCCCGCTTTCAGCGTTACCTGCACAACGACCCCGACAGCCTGGCCCAGCGCCTGAGCCGCCCCGAGGCCCGCCGCAAGCTGGTGGTCACCGATGGCGTGTTCAGCATGGATGGCGATATCGCCAATCTGCCAGAATTGAGTCGCGTCACACGCGAAAATGATGGCTGGCTGATGGTCGATGATGCCCACGGCTTTGGCTGTTTGGGTGCGACCGGCGCAGGCTGTGTCGAGCACTTTGGCTTGAGCAATGAGGACGTACCGGTACTGATCGGTACCCTGGGTAAGGGCTTCGGTACCTCCGGCGCCTTTGTCGCCGGTTCCGAAGTGCTGATCGAAACCCTGATCCAGTTCGCTCGCACCTACATCTATACCACCAGCATGTCGCCGGCCGTGGCCCAGGCCACCCGTGCCAGCCTGAAGCTGGTGCAGGCCGAGGTCTGGCGTCGCGACAAGCTGGCGCAGTTGATTCAGCGCTTCCGCCACGGCTGCGAACAGCTTGGCTATGAACTGATGGACTCGCCGACGCCGATCCAGCCGATCATGATCGGCGATGCCGGTGAGGCGATGCGCATCAGTGCCGCTCTGGAGGCGCGCGGCATCTTCATCAGCGCCATCCGTCCGCCCACGGTACCGGCGGGTAGCTCGCGTCTGAGGGTTACCCTCAGCGCCGCTCACAGCGAAGAGCAGGTGGACCGTCTGCTGGAGGCACTGGATGTGGTTCGTTCAGGAGGCGCGGCATGAGCCTGTGGCATGAAACGCGAGGCATTGGCCCTGATCTGGTGCTGCTGCACGGCTGGGGGCTGAGTTCTGCCATCTGGGGTGATTTTGCCGATCGTTTGACGGAACAATATCGAGTGACGCTGATCGACCTGCCAGGCCTGGGGCGCTCCTTGCCGGTCGGTGACATGTCGCTGGATGTGGTGGTGGAGGCACTGCTGGCGGTTGCCCCTGAGCGGGCCCACTGGCTGGGTTGGTCGCTGGGTGGGCAACTGGCGCTGGCGTTGGCACAGCAGGCATCCGAGCGGGTCAAAAGCCTGAGCCTGATCGCGGCCAACCCCTGTTTTGTGGCGCGTGACGACTGGTCCTGTGCCATGGCGCCTGAAGTGTTCAACGCTTTCGTTGAGTCGCTGGCCGACAATGAGGTCAAAACGCTGCAACGCTTTGCCGCCCTGCAGACCCGTGGCTCGGCTACGGCCCGTGACGAGCTCAAGCGTCTCAAGTCCGTAATTGTGTCGGCCGAGCCTCAGGCGCTGGCACCGGCGCTGATGCTGCTGGAGTCTGATATGCGCCCGGCTCTGGCTACTCTGGGCTGCCCCGCTCAGTTGATACTGGGCGCTGAAGATCAGTTGGTCCCCCAGGCGTTGGCAGCAGAAGCGCAGCACTTGAACAACAACCTGAGTGTTGAGGTGCTTGAACAGGGTGCTCATCTGCCGTTTATCAGTCATGCCGATAGGGTGCTGGCGTCCATTCAGCGACAGGTGGATGCAACTGATGCAGCGGGATAAGCGCAAGGTCGCCCAGGCATTCAGCCGAGCGGCCCAGAGTTACGACTCCGTGGCCCAGTTGCAACGCGATATTGCCGATCAGCTAATGAGTTGGTTACCGCCACAGGTTGAAGGCAATCTGCTGGATCTTGGGTGTGGTACCGGCTATGCCGCGCCTCATTTGCGTGAACGTTACCCTCAATCCCCCCTGCTGCATCTGGATCTGGCCCATGGCATGCTCAGTTTTGCTCGCGAGCAACGTCCTGTACCGGATGCTCATTATCTGTGTGGGGATGCCGAGCAGCTGCCGCTGGCGGATGCGAGTGTGGACCTGGTCTGGTCCAGCCTGGCGGTGCAATGGTGCGAGCAGCCTGAGCGTCTGCTGGCTGAGCTGGCACGGGTACTCCGGCCCGGCGGACGTTGCCTGTTGGCCACGTTGGGTCCGGAAACCCTGCATGAGCTCAAGCGCGCCTGGGCGGCGGTGGATGACGATGTGCATGTGAACAGCTTCATCCCGCTCCAGCAACTGCTGCAGCACAACCAGGGGTTGAAGCTTGTGCGTTGCGAGACGGAACGGCGTGTGCTTCGTTACAATCGCCTGCAGGAACTGATGCAAGAACTCAAGGCGCTGGGTGCACACAATGTGAACAGCCGGCGAGAGCAAGGCTTGAGCAGTCGTCAGCGTCTGGTCCGGTTGCTGGAAGCCTATGAGCAGCAACGCCAGGCTGATGGCAGTCTCCCTGCAACCTACGAAGTCTATTATCTGGAATTGCTCAAGGAGCCCCAGTGAAAAAGCGTTTCTTCATCGCCGGTACCGATACCGACGCCGGCAAGACACTAGTCACCATTGGCCTGCTGGTTGCCGCCAACCGTAAGGGAATGCGCACCATTGGCCTGAAGCCGGTCGCGGCAGGCTGTGAGCCGACAGCTGAAGGGCTGAGAAACTCGGATGCACTGCAGCTGCAGGAAGCCGCCAGCGTCAAACTGAGTTATGAGCAGGTGAACCCCATCGCATTTGAGCCGCCGATCGCGCCGCATATTGCCGCTGCGCAGGAGGGGCGTAACCTGAGTGCCGACCGTCTGGCTGCCTATTGCCGTGGTGCCATGATGCAGCCGGCCGATCTGGTGCTGGTAGAAGGAGCGGGTGGCTGGCGGGTGCCCTTGAGCATGCGCGAAAGCCTGGCACGCTTGCCGCAATTGCTGGAGCTGGACGTCATTCTGGTGGTTGGCATGAAGCTGGGCTGCATCAACCACGCCATTCTGACGGCCGAGGCGATCGCCCGTGATGGGCTGCGCCTGGCAGGGTGGGTCGCCAACCATGTGGACCCCGAGATGAGTTGCCCGGATGAAAACCTGGCAACTCTGGAAACCCTGTTTCGTGCGCCCTTGCTGGGGCGGGTCCCCTGGATGGAAGCGCCTTCTGCGGATGCCGTGGCCGATTGTATTGATCTGAATACCCTCTTGCCTGAGTAAAAAGTGACCAGAGGCAGGGTTTGTTCTATACTGGCCCTGTAAACAGGTGACAGTTGATGTCACAGGTCACAAGATTCGGGTCAAAGCCCGCAAGGTCAGGTGAAGCATGAACGTTACAGCTGCTCAGAACAGTGGTCTGTTCAATACTAATCGTACTCTGGATAATGCCCCCAAAGCGTCCGGTGACGTGCAGGGCAGTGGTAAACCTGAAGACACCAGCTTGTCTTCCGGCCGTGAAGTCAATCCGGCAGTTGCCCAGTCTACGCTGGAGGCTACTACCGAGGCCGCATCTACCAAGGTCGTCAATCAGGCTGACGAAGTCTTGGGTAATCTGATCGATACTCGCGCCTGATCAGGCACGCACTGATCACATGATCAGGGGGTAAAGTCATGAGCTCACCTCTGGTTTCTTCCACTGTAGCCCCGGTGCGCTATACCGGGTATTCAGCGAGCGTTGATCTCGGCGGTAAGCGCGCTGTAGGTGCTGAGGCTGATGAAGAGGCCTCAGCATCCGGTTCATCTTCCGCATCCAGTCGTGCCGAAGTGTTCAGTTCTTCCGAACAGGCGGCATACGGACAGGATGGCAAAACACGCGCTCAGGTAATTGAAGAGCAGCGTGTTATTGACGCGCTTCAGTCACGTGATCGAGAAGTCCGCCAGCACGAACGTGCGCATCAGGCGGCGGGTGCCGGCCACACCGGTGCTGTTTCCTACACTTTCCAGAAAGGCCCTGATGGGCGCATGTATGCCATTGGTGGTGAGGTTGGCATTGATACCTCTGCCGTCAGCGGTGATCCGCGAGCTACGCTGGAGAAGGCGGAAGTCATCATTCGTGCTGCCATGGCTCCTGCCGACCCATCTCCTCAGGATTATCGCGTTGCTGCCAGCGCCAGAGCAATGGCTGCTGATGCCCGTGCCGAGTTGCAGAAAATGGAAACGGAAAAGGCTGAGCCCGGTGAAGAGGGCGCTGAAACCGATGACAGTTCGGCTGAAAGCGCAGAAGATAGCCAGAGCGGCAGTGTGTTAAACCAGCAAGCAGATGCTCAGGATGGTGGCCGCTCTTCGGCGGCCAATGATAACGGGCTTGGCAGCATTGAGCAGCGCCTTATCCAGTCAGGCGCCTATAACCGACTGTATCCGCCCGGCACGATATTCAGTCAGCAGGCGTGAAAAACTGCTGTACCAGTCGGGTGAAAATGGCTGGTTTTTCCACATGCGGCAGGTGGCCTGCGCCGGCGATAATCTTGAAACCCGCCTTGGGAAAGTTGTCCTGAATCGGCTGTTGGTGCTCGGCTTGCAGGTAATCCGAATCCCCGCCTTTGATAAACAGAACCGGTCCTGCATAGGGGGCTCCTGACCTGGCAGGTGCGGCGCCAATATCGGCATAGCGCTCGGCCAGGGCGTTCAGGTTCATGCGCCAGGCAAACTGTTTTTCCTCGTTGCGATAGAGGTTCTTCAGCAGAAAGGCGCGCGTTGCCTCTTCGTCTACATATTGGCCAAGAATTTCATCTGCTTCACGGCGGCTTTTCAGGCTTTCCAGAGGAATTGCCTTGAGGCCGGCTATAACCTCATCGTGACGTGGTGCGTAGGCTACAGGTGCGATATCAACCACAACCAGCTTTTCCACTCGTTCGGGATGATCCAGGGCAAACTGCATGGCGACCTTGCCGCCCATGGAGTGGCCCATCAGTAGCACCTTGTCCAATGACAGCGAGTCCAGCAGTTCCAGCAGGTCCGCACTCATCAGTGAGTAGTCAATCTGCTCGGCATGTGGTGATCGGCCATGGTTGCGCAGGTCGACCGCCAGAATATCGAAATGCTCACTCAGCGCCTTGGCTTGCAGCCCCCAGTTTTCCAGGCTGCCAAACAGACCGTGCAGAATGACCAGCGGGGTGCCCTGTCCGAGGCGTTGGTAGTGCAGTTTCATGATGGCTCCTGAAAGCAAGCGGGGTGCCTGAGCACCCCGAAAAGATCAGACGATATCGAGCAGTTCGACATCAAAGACCAGAGTCGAGTACGGCGGGATACCACCCGGTGAGCCCTGAGCGCCGTAACCCAGCTGATAGGGTACGTACAAACGCCATTTGGCACCTTTGGTCATCATCTGCAGTGCTTCGGTCCAGCCTGCAATTACGCCACCTACCGGCAGTTCGATCGGCTGGCCGCGCTCGTAAGAGCTGTCAAACACCTTGCCGTCGATAAATGTGCCGTGATAGTGCGCACGTACCTTGCTGTCAGGCTGCGGCTTGTCACCACCTTCTTCGCCTTCAGTTACGATTTCGTACTGCAGGCCGGACTCCAGAGTAATGACACCATCACGCTTGGCGTTTTCAGCCAGGAACTGCTCGCCTTCAGCTGCGGCTTCCTTGGCTTTGGCTTCCTGCTCGGCGCGCAGACGCTCAGTGATTTCGTTGAACGCTTCCTGAATCTGCTCAGCAGGGATACGCAGGCCTTCGCCAGCGAAAGCATCACGCAGGCCCTGGGTAACGGCGTTGATGTCGACACCATCGAAGGTGCCCTGAGCCAGCTGGTCGCCCATCTGGCGGCCGATGCCATAGCTGGCACGCTGTTCAATGGTTTCCAATGTCGCTTCTGACATGTAATTGACCTGTTTCGAGGGTTGAAAGGGTGGGGATCCTAACACAGACAGCCCTTGGGATCAGTCGTCCGTGCGTTCGACGGTACTGAATACGCGCCCCTGATGCAGCTGTGTGACCAGCTGATCGCCCGCTTTAAGCTGCTGGCTGCTGGTAACAGCCTGACCTTCTGAGTCCTGTACGATGGCATAGCCACGTTCCAGTGTGGCAAGAGGGCTGACACCATGTAACTGGCGCATTTGTGCCGACAGTTGCTCTTGCTTGTATTTCAGTAAGCGCTGCATGCCAGTGTTGAGGCGTTGTTGCAGCGGTGTCAGTAACGCCTGCTTGCGGGCCAGCAGGCGCTGAGGGCTGCTGCGCTCCAAACGATGTTCCAGTTGCTCCAACCGTTGCCCCTGCATGCGCAGTTTCTGCTGCAGAGCTCGTTGCAATCGCAATTCCAGCTGGTCGAGCCGCTGGGACTGCTCGCGCAGGCGTTCACCGGGGTGGCGCAGACGCTGGCGCAGGTGTTGCAGCTGCATGCGCTGCTGGTTCAGCTGGCGCAGGATCTGTCGGTGCATCCGCTTTGACAGTACTTCCAATTGGCGCAGCTGGATACTTCGGTCAGGACTGATCAGTTCTGCCGCCGCCGAAGGGGTGGGTGCACGCAGGTCGGCGACCAGGTCACTGATGGAAATATCGACTTCGTGCCCAACGGCTGAAACGACAGGGATGCGGGAGGCGACAATGGCGCGGGCCACTGTTTCTTCATTAAAAGGCCAGAGGTCCTCCAGGGAGCCACCGCCACGGCCTACAATCAGCACGTCGCAGCGCTGATCCCGGTTGGCCAGTTCAATGGCTTGTACAATCTGAGCCGCGGCCTCAGCACCCTGAACAGCGGTCGGATAGAGCGCGACGGGCAGCGATGGGCAGCGGCGTTGAAGTACCTGCAGGATATCGTGAATAGCGGCGCCCGATGGCGAGGTGATCACACCCAGGTGTTGTACCTGGGGCGGGATGCTGCGTTTACGCGCCTGGTCAAACAGGCCTTCAGCAGACAGACGTTGCTTCAGCTGCTCGAAAGCGGCCTGCAGGCGGCCGGTACCGCTTTCGCGCATCTGCTCGCAAATCAACTGGAAGTCACCACGGCCTTCATACAGGCTGACTTTGGCCAGCACGCAGACCTGATCGCCTTCCTTGGGCCTGAAGCCAACCCTGAGGTTGCGACCCTTGAACATGGCGCAGCGCACCTGGGCGCGCTCATCCTTGAGAGTAAAATACCAGTGTCCGGATGAGGGGCGTGCCAGGTTGCTGATTTCACCCTCGACCTGAACGGTCATGAAGGAGTTCTCCAGCAGCGCCTTGACCTCTCGGTTAAGCTGGCTCACGCTGAGCGCGTTACGGTTTCGATTCGGCATGGATGGGTTCATGCGTGCATCATAAACCAGCCGGGCACGAGCCGCACGGGTATCGTTATTTGGATTGCAGGAAAGCTCTTTTTCATGCATAATTTCCTGTTTAATTTTTCACAGAAATACGGGCTGGTTCAGTATGTTGCGAATCGTTGAAGAAGCGCTCACCTTTGATGATGTTTTGCTGGTTCCGGGATACTCCGAAGTACTCCCGAAGGACGTTTCACTGAAGACCCGCCTGACCAAGGGTATTGAACTGAATATTCCGCTGGTCTCGGCGGCCATGGATACTGTTACCGAATCCCGCCTGGCAATTGCCATGGCGCAGGAAGGTGGCATGGGTATCATCCACAAGAACCTCACCATCGAACAGCAGGCCGACGAAGTGCGTCGCGTCAAAAAGTTCGAATCCGGTGTAGTGACCGATCCTGTCACCTGCAGTTCTGATACCACTGTACGGGAAATCATTGAGCTTTCTCGCAAGCTCAGCTTCTCCGGTTTCCCGGTTGTCGATAACGGTGAGCTGGTCGGTATCGTGACCAGCCGTGATGTCCGTTTCGAGAACGATCTGGAAGCAACGGCTTCAACTATCATGACGCCCAAGAGCAAGCTGGTGACCGCCAAAGAGGGGGAAGACCCCGAGGTGATCCGTGAGCTGCTGCGTAAGCATCGCATCGAGAAGATTTTGTTGGTCGATGATGCTTTCGCCCTGCGCGGCATGATGACTGTAAAAGACATGAACAAGGCGCAGGCCTTCCCCAACGCTGCCAAAGACAGCCAGGGTCGTCTGATTGTAGGCGCTGCTGTTGGTACTGGTCCGGAAACACCGGATCGAGTGGCTGCACTGGCGGCTGCCGGCGTTGACATGATTGTGGTGGATACCGCACACGGCCACTCCAAGGGTGTGGTTGACCGTGTTCGCTGGGTGAAGGAAAACTTCCCGCAGGTGCAGGTTGTAGGCGGTAACATCGCTACGGCTGAAGCCGCTGTCGCGCTGGCTGAAGCGGGCGCTGATGGTGTTAAGGTCGGTATCGGCCCGGGCTCCATCTGTACGACTCGAATCGTTGCCGGCGTAGGTGTGCCTCAGGTATCCGCAGTGGCCAACGTTGCTGCAGCACTGCGTGAACATGGCGTACCGTTGATTGCCGATGGTGGTATCCGCTTCTCCGGTGACTTTGCTAAAGCGGTGGCAGCAGGTGCATCTGCGGTAATGGTTGGTTCCATGCTGGCCGGTACTGACGAAGCGCCGGGTGAAGTTGAGCTGTTCCAGGGTCGTGCCTTCAAATCCTACCGTGGCATGGGCTCACTGGGTGCGATGTCTGGCCTGACCGGTTCTTCTGACCGCTACTTCCAGGATGCCAAAGACGGTGCCGAGAAGCTGGTGCCGGAAGGTATCGAAGGTCGCGTGCCCTGCAAGGGCCCGATGGGCGGTGTGGTACATCAGCTGATGGGTGGCCTGCGTGCCTCCATGGGTTATACCGGTTGTGCAACCGTTGAAGAGATGCGCAACAAGCCCAAATTCGTTCGCATTACCAATGCCGGCATCACCGAGAGCCATGTGCACGATGTCAGCATTACCAAGGAAGCCCCCAACTATCGTGTGGGCTGATTTTTTACAACACTAACCTGAAAGTGGGGCGCAACGGCTGCCCCACTTTTTGTTTGCGCCGCATAGCGGCCAGCTTTCGGTGGAGTCACTGAGTATGAGCAAAGACATTCACGCGCAACGCATCCTTATTCTGGACTTCGGGTCCCAGTACACCCAGCTGATCGCACGTCGTGTACGTGAAATCGGTGTGTACTGTGAGATTCATGCCTTCGACATGGATGAAGCGGCGATTCGTGAATTTGCCCCCAAGGGCATCATTCTGGCGGGCGGTCCCGAGTCCGTTACCGAACTGGATTCGCCTCGTGCGCCCGAGTGTGTCTTCAATATGGGGTTGCCGGTACTGGGTATCTGCTACGGCATGCAGACCATGGCCGAGCAGCTGGGCGGCAAGGTTGCCGGTTCTGACAAACGCGAATTCGGTTATGCCCGTGTACGTCTGGCCGATAGCCCGAGCCGTTTGCTGGAAGGTATCGAAGATCATATCGCCAACAACGGTTCTCTGTCGCTGGATGTATGGATGAGCCACGGTGACAAGGTTACCGAGATGCCGGAAGGCTTCCACGCCATCGCGTCTACCGACTCTGCACCAATTGCGGCCATGTGCGATCCCAAGCGCAACCTTTACGGTGTTCAGTTCCACCCGGAAGTGACGCACACCAAACAGGGCCTGCGTATTCTGGAGCGTTTCATTCGTGAAATCTGCGATACCGAAGCGCTGTGGACGGCTGCCAACATCATCCAGGATCTGGTTGAAAAGGTTCAGCAGCAGGTGGGTGATGAGAAGGTACTGCTGGGTCTGTCCGGTGGTGTCGATTCATCCGTTGTTGCGGCGCTGCTGCACAAGGCGATCGGCGACAAGCTGACCTGTGTCTTTGTTGATAACGGTCTGCTGCGTAAGGGTGAGGGCGAGCAGGTAATGGATATGTTTGCCCGCAACATGGGTGTAAACGTTATCCGTGCCAACGCCGAAGACCAGTTCCTGGGTCGTCTGAAAGGCGAAGCGGATCCGGAAGCCAAGCGCAAGATTATCGGCAACACCTTCATCGAAGTGTTCGATGATGAGTCCGAAAAGCTGAAAGACTGTCGTTTCCTGGCGCAGGGCACTATCTACCCGGACGTGATCGAGTCGGCTGCCTCCAAGACTGGCAAGGCGCATGTGATCAAGTCACACCACAACGTGGGTGGTCTGCCGGAAGACATGAAGTTCGACCTGGTTGAGCCGCTGCGTGAGCTGTTCAAGGACGAAGTACGCAAGATCGGCCTGGAGCTGGGTCTGCCGTACGATATGGTCTACCGTCACCCGTTCCCGGGACCGGGTCTGGGCGTGCGTATTCTGGGTGAAGTGAAGAAGGAATATGCAGAGATTCTGCGTGAAGCCGATGCCATCTTCATTGAAGAGCTGCACAAGGCAGACTGGTACCACAAAACCAGCCAGGCATTTGCGGTGTTCCTGCCGGTTAAATCTGTCGGTGTTGTGGGCGATGGTCGTCGCTACGAGTACGTCATTGCATTGCGTGCCGTTGAAACGATCGACTTCATGACCGCGCGCTGGGCGCACCTGCCGTATGAGCTGCTGGAGACTGTTTCCGGTCGTATCATCAACGAGGTAGACAAGGTGTCCCGCGTCACCTACGACGTATCCAGCAAGCCGCCGGCTACGATTGAGTGGGAATAATCGCGTCTTGAAGGCTTCTGCTTTCAATCTCGAGTGAACTGAAAAAGCCCATGATTTCATGGGCTTTTTTTGTGTTTGTACGGCAGCAATTCAAGCGGACTGAGGTGCTGTTGTAAAAGCTTGACCCATTTTGGTGCGGGCTCTAGGCTTGTAACCCCCACCTGTCTATACAAGGACGTTGTTATGAGCTGGATGATTGCGGCGGTTGTCGCTGTTCTGCTGCTGTTTTATTTCTGGTACGCCACCATTGTTTCTCGTCGCAACGCGGCTGAAGAAGCCTTCTCCGGCATCGACGTTCAGCTGAAAAAGCGGACGCATCTTATTCCCAATATTCTGAAAATTGCCTCACGCTTTATGGAGCATGAGCAGACACTGTTGACCGAAATTACCCGCCTGCGCACCGAGGTGCTTAAGGCTGCCGAATCGCCTGAGCGTGCGGATGCTGAAAAGCGCTTCGAGCTGGAAGCGGTTTTGGAAAGCAAGCTTTCCGGTCTGATGGTGGCAGTGGAAAACTACCCGGAGCTGAAGTCTCAGGACAACATGATTGAGGCCCAGCGTGTGTATGCTGATGTAGAGGAGCATATTGCAGCGGCACGGCGTAGCTACAATGCTGCGGCAAGGCGCTTTAAGGATGCGATCCAGATTTTTCCCGGTACGTTGATTGCTGCGGCGATGGGAGCAAAACCTCTGCCTTTCTTTGAGATTGCGGAAGTGGATCGGGCGCCTGTAAATGCTGATGACTTTCTGAAGTCATGAGTTTTATCAGAACCTTTTTTCAGGCAAAAGAAGCGGTCAAGCAGCTGGTCGATGGATCTGCATATCGCAAGCCTGAAGCGAGCAGTCCTTTATCGGACGAGTTCAAGCAGATCATTGAGCGTGATGTTTTGCCGTTGCTGGAGCCGCTGGAGCAATATCGTCTGGAAAAACTGGCCAGCAAAAACTGGCGCAAGACCTGGTTTTTTCGTCTGGGTTGGCTGCTTTGGGTGCCGGCACTGATACTGGATATTGCCACCCTTGTCTCCGGTGACTTGTCACTACTAACCCTGTTTGCGCTTATTGGGTGTGGGGTTTGGGTGTTTTGGCCACATGTTCAATATATGCGCCGATATAAAGAAAAATTGCTGCCGGTGTTACTGCAGGCCTTCGGTGATTACGAATATGACGAGAGTGGCTGTATTGACCTGAAGGCGGTGGAGTCATTCGAGATACTGCCATCCTACTCCAGCAAAACCAGCGAAGATTGTATCCGTGGCGTTGTTGATGGCGTAGCGTTTGAGTTTTGTGAGCTGGAGCTCAAGCGCAGCAGCGGTAACTCCAGCACCACGGCTCACGATGGTGGCGCTTTGCTGCTGACCATGCCGTTCTCGTTCAGTGGTTATACGGTGGTTAGAACCGATTACGGCAAGGTGGGAAATGTACTGGCTGCACCACTTAGGCGGGACAGGGTTGCGCTGGAAAACCCGGAGTTTGAGAAGCGTTTTGAAGTGTATGGTTCTGATCAGCAATATGCTCGTTACCTGCTGACGCCTGCGATGATGGAGCGCATTATCGCTCTGGACGAGTTGTTTCGGGCGCGTGCCCAGGGCTCTGGTATTACCTGCGAATTTCGGGGTGACAAGGCACTGTTCATGCTGTCGTATTTCGGAGATCTCATGGAGGTTGCGGATATTGATGTGTCAGCGTTCGACCTGGACCGGATGCCGTTGCTGGAACAGGAATTGGCCATGATCACCGGGATTATTCACCAGCTGAAGCTGGATTGGCTGGCGGCCCGAAACCTGGCAGGGCAGCAGTTCTCGGAAGCTGTTGCGGATACAGGCACTGCAGACAGGTAAGTAGTAGCAAAAGAGCTAGACGACCGGTCTAATTGTCTATAAAATGCCCAGCATGAGTACCCGACACGAAAACACCAAAGAGCATTTGCTGGAAACTGGCCGACAGATGCTGTCATGCCAGGGCTTTGGTTCGGTTGGGTTGAGCACGTTGCTGAAAGAAGCAGGAGTGCCCAAGGGCTCTTTTTACCATTACTTCCAGTCCAAAGAGCAGTTTGGTGAAGCACTGCTGGCATCCTATTTCAGTCAGTACCTGGCAGAGATGGATGCAATTTTTGGTGTTCGGGGGGCGTCAGGTCGCGAGCTGTTGCTGGAGTATTTTTCCCGCTGGCAAGAGCGCTACGGAGACTGCCTGGTCATCAAGCTGGGGGCCGAAGTTGCGGACCTCTCTGATGCCATGCGGATGACGCTGGAAGCGGGGACCGACAGGGTGGTGAAACGGCTGGCGCGCGCGATCGATGCGGCGATTGCCGATGGATCCTTGCCGGCAAAGGATAGTCAGTTGCTGGCCGTAAACCTGTATCAGCTTTGGCTTGGGGCCGGCTTGTTGCGAAAGCTCAATCGTGATCAGGCGGGTATGGAGGCAACCATGCAGCTGACCCGTCACTTGCTGGATTCTCCCGCCTCTTAAAAGAGGGGGAGGGTGCGGCTTTTTATTTATCAACTTACTAGACGACCGGTCTATTCTTTTCTGGCAAAGCCAGGAGTCAGATCGTTTCAGCTGTAATGAATGAGGTTGTTATGTCACAAAACGCAATTGCAAATCGCCAGATGATTCTTGCCAATCGCCCGTCCGGGGCGCCAGGCAAGGATAACTTTGAGCTTAAAACCTCGGATATCCCTGCTAT
This sequence comes from Marinobacterium stanieri, assembly GCF_900155945.1. Classification (GTDB taxonomy): domain Bacteria; phylum Pseudomonadota; class Gammaproteobacteria; order Pseudomonadales; family Balneatricaceae; genus Marinobacterium; species Marinobacterium stanieri. Next base: position 329,292 of record NZ_FTMN01000001.1, on the reverse strand, counting down.
CAAGGATGGTCAGCTTTTGTTGCGGACCGTGTATCTGAGTCTTGACCCCTACATGAGGGGGCGCATGAGCGATGCCGAGTCCTATGCGGAGCCTGTTGGTCTGGGGGAGGTTATGGTGGGCGGCACCGTCAATCGCGTGGTTGAGTCCAAGCACCCGGACTATCAGGCTGGTGATTGGGTGCTTAGCTATACAGTGGGCTGGCAGGATTACGGGGTATCCGATGGCTCCATGCTGTTCAAGCTGGACCCTGAGCTTGCGCCTGTCTCCTACGCGTTGGGCGTACTGGGTATGCCAGGGTTCACGGCTTATATGGGGTTGATGGATATTGGCAAGCCCAAGGCGGGCGAAACCCTTGTGGTCGCAGCGGCAACCGGTCCGGTAGGGGCTACAGTAGCGCAAATCGGTAAAATCCAGGGGTGTCGGGTTGTTGCCATCGCTGGTGGTGAGCAAAAGCGTCAACATCTGGAAAGTCTTGGTGTTGATGTGGCGCTTGACCACCGTGCCGATGATTTTGCTGCTCAGCTGGCAGCGGCCTGTCCGCAGGGCATTGATATCTATTATGAAAATGTCGGCGGAAAGGTGTTTGATGCAGTATTGCCGCTACTGAATACCGCTGCGCGCATACCGCTATGCGGGCTGGTCGCCCACTATAACGATCAGGAGCTGCCGCTGGGGCAAGACCGCATGGCGCTGTTGATGACCACAATTTTGATCAAGTGTCTCACTGTTCGTGGCTTCATTATCTTTGATGATTATGACGACCGTTATCCCGAATTTGCGGCTGCGATGGCTGAGTGGGTGAGTGCTGGCAAAGTTCAGTATCTTGAGCAGGTCATCGATGGGTTGGAGCAGGCACCGGAAGGATTGCGAGATCTGCTGGATGGTAAAAACTTTGGCAAGCTGGTGGTAAGAGTCGGGCCGGACGAGCTGGCATAAACCCCAAAAGCTGAGTGTTTTTCCAGTAAAGGCTGTGCATGTGTATGCATGGCCTTTTTAGTGTCTATTTGGCGTGCGCTTTTCACAGCCGTGCTCAGGGCTTATGATTCCCGACCTGAATACCGGAATGAGTAGGCTTGCCTGAGGCAGGCAAAAGTATGTGGATATGACCGAACAGACACAGATTGATGAATGCTTCATGCAGCAAGCCCTGGCGCTGGCGGAGCATGCTGCCGATGCGGGTGAGGTGCCTGTGGGGGCTGTTGTGGTGCTTGATGGCGAGGTAATCGGTGAGGGCTGGAACCGCCCCATTAGCGGTCATGATCCCTGTGCACATGCTGAAATCATGGCGCTGCGTGAGGCGGCGGCTCGAGTCGAAAATTATCGTCTGCCGGGAGCTGAGCTGTATGTCACCATTGAGCCCTGCACCATGTGCGCCGGTGCTATTGTCCATGCACGTATAGCCCGTGTCGTGTTTGGCGCAACCGAACCTAAAGCCGGCGCGGTTATCAGTAATGCCCATATCTTTGACCAGCCCTGGCTCAATCACTGGCCGGAATATACGGGTGGTGTGTTGGCTGAGCAGTGCAGTGAGCGCATCAGCGCGTTTTTCCGTGAGCGGCGTGAACAGAAGCGTCGTGCCAGGGCAGCATCCGCTCAACCCTAGAGTTGAGAGGGCAGGTTTGACAGCGGCAGTCTGGGTTTTTCCTGGACTGCAGGTGCGGGCAGGTCGCCGGCCGGTTCTTCAGGGTCTGTGTCCAGGGTGAACTCACCGCTGGTTGCCGTTTCCACTTCCCAGCGCATCAGCTCCATATATTTGCGGATATTGCTGACGTAGGTCACGGGCTCGTGGCCACGGGCGAAGCCATAGCGTGTCTGTGGGTAAAACTTGGGGTCGCTAAGCTTGGGTAGATACTCACGGACATGCTTCCAGTTGTCGGGATCTTTACCCCCTTTTTGCGTAAGAATGCGTGCGTCTTCAAGATGGCCAAAGCCGATGTTGTAGCCGGCAAGCGCAAACCAGGTGTGATCCGGCTCCAGAATACGGTCGGGGATTTTTTTCTTCACATTGACCAGGTAGCGGGCACCGCCAAGGATGCTTTGTTTGGGGTCGGTTCGATCATCTACGCCCACTTCTGAAGCGGCGGCATTGGTCAGCATCATGATGCCGCGTACCCCAGTGGGGGAAACAGCGTCCGCATCCCAGTGAGATTCCTGATAGGCAATGGCGGCCAGTAATAGCCAGTTGATCCCGGTTTCCTCTTCCGCCTGACGGAACCAGGGGTAAAGAGGCAAAAAACGCTCGTGCAAGTCTTCGCGGAATGAAACGGTATCAAAGAAATTGAGTGGGTTGGTGCGTGAAAAATAGCGCTCTTCCAGCAGCTTGATGCGCCTTTGTGTGCTTTCCATTTTGAACCACTGGGTGAGTGCTGCTTTCAGCGAGCCATCATGATGCTGGTTCAGCATCCAGGCGATCGGCTGAGGAGGTTGCAAATCAAAGGCTGCCTTGAGGCCGGGATAAAAGGATTTGTGGTTATCGAATACGCTGGAGTCGAGCACGGTGTAGTCCAGGCTGCCTTCATGCACCTGGTCGAGCAGATCGATGACCTGGTCATCTTCGCTGACGGTCCACTTCAGCTCCGGGTACTCGGTCTTCAGATTCTCCAGCACGTTAATGTAGCTGGAGCCTTGCAGCACCTTGATGGACCGACCGTAAAGGTCCTCCACATCGCGCGGCGCCGGGTTGCCTCGCCGTACCCGGTAAACAAGGACGGGGGCGCTGCTGCGGTAGGGCGGTGAAAAATCGAAGCGTTTACGCCTTTGCTCGGTTGCGGTCAGGCCGGCGGCCGCCAGGTGGGCATTGCGTTCCTGCAGCACGCCGAAAATGTCTGCAAAACGGTCGCTTACGGTCAGCTCCAGCTCCACGCCCAGGTGTTCGGCAAAGGCTTTAGTCAGTTCGTACTCAAAGCCGGCAGGCTCTCCCTTGCGGGTGAAATAGGTGAGTGGGGAGTTGGTCGTAACAACGCGGATAACCCCCTTCTGCTGAATGGCTTCCAGCTGCGAAGGAGTGTTCAGGCCGATCATGGACAACGCAAACATGATGCTGACCAGAGCGGCCAGATAGATGAGTTCGCGAAGGTGGGGGGCGTTACGCAGCTTAAACATCGGCAGGTCTGTTCTGTATCTCGGTGGCCTGATCGGGTAAAATTGTCATTTAATTACTGCTCTCCCAACGCCTGACTCTCAGGTAGAACCAAGAGGCTCGATATCAACATGCTCGTACTGCGTGGAGCTCCCGCTCTTTCGTCTTTTCGTCATGCAAAACTGCTGTCCCAGGTCCAGTCACAAGTCCCGACTGTCAATGGACTATACGCAGAATTCGTCCATTTTGCAGATCTGAAACGTGATCTGGAAGACCAGGAGTCTCAGGTTCTGGATCGTATCCTGCGATACGGCCCCAAGGCCAGCGTTGAGGAGCCGGCCGGTCGCCTGTTCTTGATCGTACCGCGCCCCGGAACTATTTCACCCTGGTCCAGCAAGGCAACTGACATCGCGCACAACTGCGGTCTGGATGCCGTTGATCGCCTGGAGCGCGGTCTGGCGTACTACGTTAGCAGCGAGCAGGCATTGACCGATGCTGAAGCCGAACAGGTTGCTGCGCAGTTGCATGATCGCATGGTTGAAGCTGTCATGGCTGACCTGGATCAGGCGCAGGCGTTGTTCCGCCATGAACAGCCGCGCCCGATGACGCAGGTCGATATTCTCGACGGTGGCCGTGAAGCGCTGGTTAAGGCCAATAGCGATCTGGGCTTGGCGTTGGCAGATGATGAGATCGATTATCTGGTCGAAAGTTTCAAAGGCCTGGGGCGTAACCCCAATGACGTTGAGCTGATGATGTTTGCGCAGGCGAACTCCGAGCACTGCCGTCACAAGATCTTCAACGCCAGCTGGGACATCGATGGTGTGCGTCAGGAGCATTCCCTGTTCGCCATGATCCGCAATACCTACAACCAGGGCGGTGAAAACGTTCTGTCTGCCTACAAGGATAACGCATCCGTTATCGTGGGCAGCGAAGCAGGCCGTTTCTACCCGGATGCAGCGACCGGCCAATACGGTTACAACCAGCAGGCGATCCACATTTTGATGAAAGTGGAAACCCACAACCACCCGACTGCGATTGCGCCGTTCTCCGGTGCGGCCACTGGTTCCGGCGGCGAAATCCGTGACGAGGGTGCCACCGGTCGCGGCTCCAAGCCGAAGGCGGGCCTGACGGGCTTCACTGTATCTGACCTCAATATCCCGAGCTTCGAGCAGCCCTGGGAATCCGGTTACGGCAAGCCGGAGCGCATCGCGTCAGCGCTGGATATCATGATCGAAGGTCCGATCGGTGGTGCTGCGTTCAACAACGAATTCGGTCGTCCCAACCTGACCGGTTACTTCCGTACCTTCGAGCAGAAGGTACCGGGTGCCAACGGTGATGAAGTACGCGGCTACCACAAGCCGATCATGATTGCCGGCGGTCTGGGCAACATCCGTGAAGACCATGTCGAGAAGGGCGAAATTACCGTTGGTGCCAAACTGATCTGTCTGGGCGGCCCGGCGATGCTGATCGGCCTTGGTGGTGGCGCTGCCTCTTCCATGTCTTCCGGCAGCTCTTCTGCCGATCTGGATTTTGCTTCCGTTCAGCGTGGTAACCCGGAAATCGAGCGTCGCTGTCAGGAAGTGATCGACCGCTGCTGGCAGCTGGGTGACGACAACCCGATTGCGTTCATCCACGATGTGGGTGCCGGTGGTCTGTCCAACGCTTTCCCCGAACTGGTGAAAGACGGTGGCCGTGGTGGCAACTTCGAGCTGCGCAACGTTAACAACGACGAGCCGGGCATGTCGCCGCTGGAAATCTGGTGTAACGAAGCCCAGGAGCGTTACGTGATGGCGGTGAAGCCGGAAGATCTGGCTCGCTTCGAAGCGATCTGTGAGCGTGAGCGTTGCCCGTTCGCAGTCGTCGGTGAAGCCACCGAAGAGCATCATCTGACGTTGGGTGATACCCACTTCGAAAACAAGCCGGTTGACCTGCCGATGAGCGTGCTGTTCGGCAAGCCGCCGAAAATGCACCGTACCGTCGAGCGTAAGGCTTACGAAGTACCTGAATTTGATACTGCTGAAATCGAACTGGCGGATGCGGCCGAGCGTGTACTCAAGCTGCCGGCGGTTGCCTCCAAGTCTTTCCTGATCACCATCGGTGACCGCTCTATTACTGGTCAGGTCGCCCGTGACCAGATGGTTGGCCCCTGGCAGGTACCGGTCGCCGACTGCGCCGTCACTACTGCTTCTTTCGACACCCATGCCGGTGAGGCGATGGCGATGGGCGAGCGTACCCCGCTGGCACTGATCGATTCCCCGGCCTCTGGCCGCATGGCGATCGGTGAAACCATCACCAACCTGGCGGCGGCGCGTATTGGCGAATTGTCTGATATCAAGCTGTCTGCCAACTGGATGTGTGCTGCTGGCCACGCCGGTGAAGATGAAAAACTGTACGACACCGTCAAGGCGGTGGGTATGGAGCTGTGTCCTGAGCTGGGTATCACCATTCCGGTGGGCAAGGATTCAATGTCCATGCGTACTGTTTGGGATGACAACGGCGAGCAGAAGAGCGTCACCGCGCCGATGTCGCTGATTATCTCCGGCTTTGCGCCGGTATTGGATGCGCGCAAGACACTGACCCCGCAGTTGCGTACCGACAAGGGCGAAACTGACCTGATCCTGCTGGACCTGGGTAACGGCCAGAACCGTATGGGTCTGTCTGCGCTGGCGCAGGTATACAACGAAGTGGGCCAGAATGTACCGGATGTGGACAACGCTGAACTGCTGGCCAACTTCTTCGCTGCCGTGCAGGAGCTGAACGAGCAGGGTCTGATCCTGGCTTACCATGACCGTGCTGATGGCGGCCTGCTGGCGACTATCGCCGAGATGGGCTTTGCTGGTCGTACCGGTGTTGATCTGAACCTGGATCTGCTGGCTGAAGATAGCTCCGAGCTGGCGGCTGCGCTGTTCAACGAAGAGCTGGGCGCGGTGATTCAGATCCGTCGTGATGACATGGAAACCGTTCTTAACGAGCTGAACGCAGCGGGCCTGGCTGACGTGGCCAAGGTGGTCGGTACCCTGAATCCGGATCTGCAGCTGAATGCCTTCTACGATGATGAAGAAGTGTACAGCGCCGATCTGATCCAGTTGCAGCGCTGGTGGGCCGAAACCTCATACCGCATTCAGGCACTGCGTGATAACTCCGAGTGCGCGCAGCAGGAGTTTGATCGTCTGCTGGATCGTGAAGATCCGGGCTTGAGTGCCAGCCTGAGCTTCGACCAGAACGACGATGTGGCGGCCGAACTGATTGCCTCCGGCGTGCGTCCGAAAGTGGCGATTCTGCGTGAACAGGGGGTCAACGGCCAGGTTGAAATGGCAGCGGCATTTGACCGTGCCGGCTTTGACGCGATCGATGTGCACATGAGTGACATCCTGTCCGGTCGCATCACTCTGGATCAGTTCCGTGGTCTGGTCGCCTGTGGCGGTTTCTCCTACGGTGACGTCCTGGGCGCCGGTGAGGGTTGGGCCAAGTCGATCCTGTTCAACACGGTGGCGCGTGAACAGTTCTCTGCCTTCTTCGAGCGTGAAGACACCTTCGCGCTGGGCGTATGTAACGGCTGTCAGATGCTGTCCAATCTGCACGAGCTGATTCCGGGCGCGGATCTCTGGCCGCACTTCGTGCGCAACCAGTCCGAGCAGTTTGAAGCGCGTGTTGCCATGGTGGAGGTTGAAGACAGCCCGTCCATCTTCCTGCAGGGCATGGCGGGTTCTCGCATGCCGATCGCCGTTGCTCACGGTGAAGGCCGTGCCGAGTTTGAAGACGATGCGCAGCTGCGTATGCTGAATGAGTCTGGCAATGTGTCTCTGCGTTATGTGGATAACCGGGGCGATGCGACTACTGTGTACCCGGCCAACCCGAACGGTTCGCCGCTGGGTATCACCGGTCTGACGACGCCGGATGGTCGTGTCACTATCATGATGCCGCACCCGGAACGCGTGTTCCGTGCCGTCCAGAACTCCTGGGCGCCGGATGAGTGGGCCGAAGATGGTGCCTGGATGCGTATGTTCCGTAATGCACGTGTTTGGGTAGGCTGATCAGTCTCTCCCGACAAAATAAAAAACGGCAGCCTCGGCTGCCGTTTTTTGTGTCTGCGATTTAGTGGGGGCTTAAGGTCTGACGTAACTGAATCCTTGCTGCTGCAGGCGAACGATTTCAGGCAATCCTGCCTGAACCACATCACTCGCCTCAACATCGTACAGGTCGCTGCGACTGATGTTATAGCCGTCCAGTGTATTGCCGCAAATAATAAAGCGCACGCCACTTAGGCGCAGTGTATCCAGCGCAATCTGCTTGTCGCTATCAGCTTTGGCGTCCATGAAATACTCAATTGCCTGGCCGTGAATAACGGCTCGCAGGTCGATATTGTCTTCGCCCACGGCCTGAATATGGTTGCTGATATTGGTAAAGGTGGCTGATACCCGAGAGGTGTCGCCATAGTTTATGTGGTACACAACCTTTTGTGCCGGATATTCAGTATCGGCGTATGTGGGAAGGGCGAATATAAAGAGTGCCCACACCATAAAGAGTGGCTTAAGCATAGTGAGACTCCTGTGTTAACTGGGTGCTGCGTGACACATATCCATAAAAAAAGCCGGCACAGGGCCGGCTTTTAGGGGAAGCGCTAATGCAGATTACTGCATGCGCTTCTTACCCATGATTTCCACGTCTACACGACGGTCCGGACGCAGGCATGCGATCAGCTCGGCGCCACGACCGGTGCAGTTTGCAACCGGAGCGGACTCACCCATGAAGCCGATAGACATCTTGCTTGCGTCAACGCCAGCCTGTTCCAGCTTGGCGGCAACGGCGCTTGCGCGGCGCTCAGACAGCTTCTCGTTGTATGCGGCAGAACCGATAAAGTCAGCGTAACCGACCAGCTTAACGCTGTTCAGGCTAGCCAGAGAACCGATGTAGTTAACAACGTTGCTCACGTCACCAACTTCGGTGCTGTCGAAATCGAAGTAGAGCGCAAATTTCTTCTCTACGTCAGCCATTGTAGCCGGTGCAGGAGCGGGAGCCGGTGCCGGAGCAGCGGGCTCTTCATTCATAGCAACCACGCCGTCACAGCCAACAACTGCTTTTTCCTGAGTCCAGGAGCTGGTGTGCCAGCATTCACCGAAGCTGGTGCGCCAAATAGTGTCGCTGGAGTTTACGGCGTAACCCGGAACTCCTGCCTGAGCAGCAGATGCACCCAGAGCCATTGCCAATCCAGCAGCCATTGCAATCTTTTTCATCGTCATATCCTTGTGCCAGGTGGATGTTCAGATCTACGAACAATATTAGTACATTAAAGCTGTTAATGCCTTAACGCCAGCCAAACATCTCACGTACCCATCACGACAGCAAAGCTTACGTGGTATGTAGAGCCAACTGATTTCAATGTTAGCTCAAGGCAATACTTTTTTATACGGTTTTACTGTCACTTTCTGATAAACACCGGCAGAAATATACGGATCAGCATCCGCCCAGGCCTTGGCATCTTCCAGTGATGCAAATTCGGCCACAACCAAACTACCGGTAAAGCCAGCCGGGCCCGGGTCTTCGCTATCAATGGCGGGGTGGGGCCCGGCGATCAGCAAGCGGCCCTGCTGTTTAAGCTCTTCCACGCGGGCCAGGTGGTCCGGGCGGGCGGCCATACGTTTATCGTGAGTGCCGGGAGCATCTTCGGCCATAATTGCGTAATACATGTCATTCCTCCTTGCTATCGGTTTGCTCGGGCGCATGGCGAGAAATATAGATGCCTTGTGCCAGGATAAATACCAGGGTGCAGCCCAGCATGCCAAACAGTTTGAAATTAACCCAGGCATCTTCGCTCAGGGTATAAACCACGATCAGGTTGAGAGCGGCCATCAGTACAAAAAATGCAACCCAGGCCAGGTTCAGTCGACGCCAGACGAAAGCGGGCAGCTCAACGGCTTGCCCCATTAAGCGTTCAACAATCGTTTTTTTGCCAATGAATTGGCTGCCGAGGAATGCTGCAGCAAACAGCAGATTCACAATGGTTGGTTTCCATTGAATAAATGCCTTGTTATCCAGGGCAACGGTCGCGCCGCCTAGGATAATAACCAGTCCCAGTGTCACCAACTGCATTTTTTCAATTTTATGCGTGGTGAACCAGGTGTAGGCCATCTGGGCCAGCGTGGCCGGAATTAGCACGGCAGTTGCCAGAATTATGTCGCCACTGAATTTATAGACTGCAAAGAATATAATGACAGGAAGAAAGTCGAGTAGTAGTTTCATCGGCCTGCTAATCTGATTGATAAGGTTGTGACTAAGGCGTGCCTCAATACATGAAAGCTGACACCCAAAGTACAGATCTGCCCTGTTTTGATCTGCACATGCATAGTACCGCATCCGATGGTGCGCTGTCGCCGCAGGCGCTGGTCGAACTGGCGTCTCAAAACGGGGTGCAGTTATTGGCACTGACTGATCACGATACCCTGACAGGCCAGGCCGAAGCGGCGGCTGCGGCAAAGCGTCTTGACATGAAATTTATCCCGGGAGTTGAGCTGACATGCCGCTGGAATAAGCGTGTTATCCATCTGTTGGGTCTGAATATCGATCCTGACCATAAAGGCTGGAAGGGGTATTTGGATCATTTGTCATGTCTGCGTAATCAGAGGGCAGAGAAAATAGCCAAGAAATTAATCGGTAAAGGACTGCCTGACGACCTTCTTGAGCAGGCAAGAGCCTTGGCCGGTGATGGTCAGATTGGGCGGCCGCATTTCGCTCGTGCATTGCTGGAAGCAGGATTGGTCAGCAGTGAGAGCGAAGCTTTTGATCGCTTTCTGGGTCAGGGTAAGCCGGGTGATGTCAAAGCCGAGTGGCCTGATATGGCAGAGGCCATTAGTCAGGTGCAGAAAAGCGGTGGGTATGCACTGCTGGCTCACCCTACCAAATATAATCTGACGTTTTCCCGTTTGCGGATTTTATTGGCTGAAATGGTAGCGGCGGGTGTCGATGGTTTTGAAATAGCCTACCCGGGGGTTAGCCAGGAGCAGATCGGTTTGCTGATGCGGATAGCGGATCAGCATGATCTGCAGGTTTCATCAGGCAGTGATTTTCATACCCCCAAACATCGCTGGACGCACCTGGGGCGTTTCCCGAGGGTTGAAACACATCGCCACCTGATTCATGCACTGGTAGCAGGCGGGTGAGTACGATGACGGAATATGAGTATACAGGAGGCCCTATGAGCCAGTTTTTTCAGGTACATCCCGAAAACCCGCAAAAGCGATTGATTCAGCAGGCGGTGGAAATAATCAGAAGTGGCGGGGTTGTTATTTATCCTACCGACTGTGCATATGCAGTTGGCTGCCACTTGGGCGATAAAAAAGCCGTGGATCGTATTAAGCGCATCCGAAATCTGGATGATAAGCACAACTTTACCCTCGTTTGTGACGATCTTTCGGCTATCAGTACCTATGCCAAGGTGGATAACCAGACATTTCGCTTGCTGAAAGCGCACACGCCGGGTGCCTATACCTTTATCTTGCCGGCAACCACCGAGGTGCCGCGCCGACTGCTTCACCCCAAGCGACGCACAATCGGTATTCGTGTGCCGGATAATCCCATTGTGGCTGAACTGCTCTCCTATTTGGGGGAACCTATTATGAGTACATCACTCATAATGCCGGGTGAAGAATTGCCTTTGACAGACCCTTATGAAATGCGTGATCTATTGCAGCACCAGGTCGACCTGATTATTGATGGCGGTTATTGCGGCATGGAAGCAACCAGTGTCATTAATATGACCGAAGAAGTGCCTCAGGTAACTCGTGAAGGTGCGGGAGATACACAATTTTTCAAATAACCTGATGCAGGTTGTTGAAAAAAACATTTTTATGTCGATAATTGAAGAAAATCTATTTAACACGGGCACCAAAATGACAGACTTTATTAAGACGCTGACGCGCAAAAACTCTCTTCGCAAGCACTGCAACGAGCTGAGCCTGGCTGAAATCGATAAGGTGATTGCTGATCTGAACGATATTCGTGTCGAAATTGAAGAGACTAAACGTCGCGAAGAAGAGATTGAGCTGGCTAAAAAAGAGAAAGTCGAACAGATTCAGCGCCTGATGAAAGAAGCCGGTGTTGATCTGGACGAACTCAAAAAAGGTATCGAACCGACGGCTGCGCGTAAAACCGTTAAGGCTAAATACGTTATTGAAGATGCCGAAGGTAAAGAGCACGCCTGGTCAGGCCGTGGCCGTACCCCGGTCGCTTTCCGTGAATATATGGACAAGCACGGCATCAGCAAAGATCAGTTGCCCACCGCTGACTGATCGGGCATCATAGCGTCTAAGAAAAGCCTCTTTGGGGAAACCTGAAGAGGTTTTTTTATTTCTAATTAAGCCGCGTGACAGTATTCGCGGTCAATTAAGAGACGTCAAAATGAGCGATGAAAAGTTACAGAAGGTTTTGGCGCGCTCCGGTATTGGCTCACGTCGTGAGATGGAGCGTTGGATTGAAAGTGGCCGTATCAGTGTAAACGACGCGGTTGCGACCCTGGGAGATCGTATTGGTCCCCATGACGAAGTTAAAGTGGATGGCAAGCCGGCCGAGCTGACTTTCCCGCAAACGGCAGAACGCCGTGTGCTGATTTATAACAAGCCCTTGGGTGAGGTGTGTACGCGCCATGATCCTGAAGGTCGTCCGACGGTGTTTGATAACCTTCCGCCGCTGAAACAGGGGCGTTGGGTGGCGATTGGTCGCTTGGATATCAATACCACGGGCTTGCTGATTTTTACCACTGATGGTGAATTGGCTAACCGCATGATGCACCCATCCATGCAGATTGATCGTGAGTACGCGGTGCGCGTGCTGGGTGATGTTGAAGATGCCATGCTGACACGCCTGATGGAAGGCGTGCTGCTGGAAGACGGTATGGCGCGCTTTACCGATGTGCGTTATTTCGACGGCGAAGGTGCCAACAAATGGTATCACTGTGTGGTAATGGAAGGCCGTAACCGTGAGGTGCGTCGTCTGTGGGAGTCACAGGGGATGCAGGTGAACCGTTTGAAGCGTGTACGCTTCGGCCCGGTCTTTCTGCCCAGTGATGTCAAGGTCGGTACCTGGCGTGAGCTTGGTTCCAAGGAAGTCGACCTCCTGTCGAAAGAGGTGGATCTGGAGCCGGTGCGCACCCATCGCCCGACGCCGATCGAGTCCGAAAAGGAAGAGCGACTGTACAAGCGTCAGCGTGTGCGTCAGGAAGTGATCAAGGGGCAGACGGAAGAAGCCAAACCGCGTACGCCTGGTCGTTCCAAAAGCAAGGCACGCTCTGTCGGGCGTCGTAATACTAGCAATCGTCGCGGGCGTCGCGTTTAAGCCTTCCGGTGATTGTTACGATATTAAAAAAGGAGGCCTTGGCCTCCTTTTTTAATGCTCTATAGCAGTGGATCCTGTTTAGTGCTCAGGCAGAACCCTCACCCTGAGCATCAAGGGACTTGCCGTTGACGCTACGGCTATCCGGTCCCATCAGGTACAAATAGAGAGGCATGATATCGGCCGGTGTCGGGTTGGTTTCCGGATCTTCAGCCGGGTAGGCGTAGGCACGCATGTTGGTGCGTGTTGCACCGGGGTTGATCGCATTAACACGAATGTTGGGCGAATTATCCAGCTCATCTGCGAGTACTTCCATCATGCCTTCGGTGGCAAACTTGGAAACCGCATAAGCGCCCCAGTAAGCGCGCCCTTTGCGGCCAACGCCTGATGAAGTGAAGACGATGGAAGCATCGCCTGAGTGTTGCATCAGCGGCAGCAGGGTCTGAGTCATCAGGAAGGGCGCATTCACGTTAACGCGCATGACCTGGTCCCAGGTGATGGGGTCATAGTTTTCCAGTGGTGTACGCATGCCCAGCAGGCTGGCGTTATGCAACACGCCATCCAGGCGGCCGAACTCGTCATAGAGCTTGTTGCTCAGCTCGATGTAATCATGCTCGGTCGCGGAATCCAGGTTCATCGGGACGATGGCGGGCTGCGGGTGTCCTGCCGCCTCGATTTCGTCATAGACCGCTTCCAGTTTTTCCAGAGTGCGGCCCAGCAGGATGACGGTGGCGCCATGGGCTGCATATGCCAGAGCCGCAGCGCGACCTATGCCGTCTCCGGCACCGGTGACCAATATAATGCGGTCCTGCAGCAAATAGGTGCGGGCGCTGTAGTGAAACATCCTTGACTCCTTAACAACAGTCGGTGAAGCAGTTCAGTGTGCTTGTAAAATTGAGTGTAGCAGGGGGCGCAGGTCTTCGGCTTGCGCGCAGATATAATCAGCGTTCCAGTCCGAGCAGGATTCGCCCTCGTTCAGGTAGCCCCAGGCAGCGGCAATGGTTTTCATGCCAGCGGCTCTGCCTGCTTCGATATCGCGGATATGGTCGCCCACATAGATGCTGTCTTCGGGGCGGCTACCCAGTATCTCGCAGGCGAGCACCAGTCCTTCCGGATCCGGCTTGGTCTGTTTTACCTGTTCAGGACAGATGATGCACTGACAATGGCCCAGCCCCACCTGTTGCAGCAGTGGACGGGTGAAGCGCTCAGGCTTGTTGGTGACGATGCCCCAGGGGTGCTTGCTGGCTTCAAGCCAGTCCACCAGTTCTTCTATTCCAGAGAAGGCGCAACTATCGGGGTAATCAGTACCTGCGTAATCATCCAGAAGCTGCTGGTGTAAAGCGGCAAACTCGGGGTGGTCCTGCTCGAGCTCGAATGCATGGCGAACCATGGCGCGAGCGCCATTGGAGACCTGGGTTCTCAGGCTGTCATAGCTGATCGATGGGCGGCCGTGCTGAGCCAGCATGCGATTGATGATGCCGTGAAAGTCTCGGGCGGTATCCAGCAGTGTGCCGTCCAGATCAAACAGAATGGCGCTTTGAGGGCTCATGAGTTATTCGCCCTTCTGGCAGGCCAGCATGTAGTTGACGTCCACATCTTCGGGGTCAAGGCGATATATCTTGGTGATCGGGTTGTATACCAGCCCGGTCATTTCCAATGTCTCCAGCCCCGCAGCGCGTACCCAGCCGCCAAGCTCCGCCGGTCGGATGAATTTATTGAAGTCATGTGTGCCAGCCGGAACCAGCTTGAGTAGTCGCTCAGCCCCAAGAATGGCGAAAAGGTAGCTTTTCGGGTTGCGGTTCAGGGTGGACAAAAACAGGCGGCCGCCCGGTTTAAGCAGGCGTGCGCAGGCATTTACCACCGAGGCAGGATCTGGCACGTGTTCCATCATTTCCATGCAGGTGACCAGGTCGAAGCTTCCGGGCATTTCTTCAGCCAGGGCTTCCACTGTAATTTGGCGGTAATTGATCTGCACACCGCTCTCCAGCCCGTGCAGCTTGGCAACCTTCAGTGGGGCTTCGCCCATGTCGATACCGGTTACTTCAGCTCCGCGCTGGGCCATGGCTTCGGAAAGGATGCCGCCGCCGCAGCCGACATCAAGGGTTTTCTTGCCTGCCAGGCTGCCGATACGGTCAATGAAGTCGACCCTGAGCGGGTTGATATCGTGCAGAGGTTTGAATTCGCTGTTGCGGTCCCACCAGCGGCTCGCCAGTTCTTCAAATTTGGCAATCTCGGTTGGGTCCAGGTTCAGCCCGGCATCCTGTTTCATGATCTCTGCCTTTGCTCCAGAATTCGAATGAGCGCATTCTATCACTATTGGTCAGAGGCGCGGAAATCAACCGGGCCCATGGATGTATCGAGGAGAAGGCATGATCGGTTTCTGGAAGCGCAACGGTGCGCAGGCTGATGAACAGAAGGCTGTGCAAGAGAGCGACAAGGGAGTGTCGTTTGGTCTGGGCGAATCGGCTCAGGTTGAACTGATCAATCAGGCGCGTCATTTGACCCTGGAGGCCGGTGCGTCGGTGGCACAGGCGCTTGCGGCCATGGAAAGCAGAGGCTCCAACATATTGCTGCTGGTGCAGAGCGGTCGTGTTCATCTGGATATCAGCGAAAATGCGAATCCGCTGGAGCTTGGTGCAGGACAGGTTGTGAGCTGTATGGCGTCAGGCTGTCCTTTGCTTGCGCGCTTGCATGTTCAGGAGAGAAGTGTGCTGCTGTGCCTGTCTGAATCGGCGTTGAGCCAGTTGCAGGACAGTACTCAGACCCTGTTGTTGCGTCAGGGGCAGGCGTTTGCTGCGCAGGCAAATGCGGCCCTGTTTGCTGCAGCCGATAAGGCTGAGGCACGTTATCTGCAGTTGTCAGATGCGCTGTTTCGTTCCATGGAAACCGGAGAAGTGCAATTCGCCGAATCGGATGCCGTCACTCAAGTGGTCAAGCGTATTCCACGTCTGCCGCTGGCAAGTGTTGAGTTGCTGAGGACGCTGACGGATGAAAACAGCACCCATGCTCAGGTCGCCGAGCTGGTGCATCAGGACCCCGCACTGACAGCGCAGTTGCTCAAGGCGATCAACTCGCCTGCCTACAGCCTCGGGCAAAGTGTGACGGACGCATCCCAGGCCGTGAGTCTGCTCGGGTTTGAAGGGGTGTACCAGATCATTATGGCTGAGAGCTTGCGCAAGTCATTGCCGGATAATGAGCAGTTCCGGAACAGCTACCAGCGTGCCCTGATGCTGTCGCACATCGCCTTTGCCCTGGCACAGGCAACAGGAAAAGGGCGCCCGGCCGAGGTGAGCACCATTGCGCTCCTGCATGACCTGGGGCGTGTGGTGATTGCCTTGCTGGTGCGTCAGAATCCTTCCTTTAAGGGTGTCATCCGGCAGGTCCACCCAGGGGTGGTCGGGGCGAGACTGCTGAAAGACTGGCAGTTGCCTGAAGCCGTTTGGCGTGCAATCGAAGTGCAGCATTACCCTGAGTTCGCCATGCCGGCGCGTCTGCCGCAGGATCAATTGATACCGGCAGCTCTGATGTATATCTCGGGGTGGGTGCTGGATGGAATGCAAAAACGCGAAACCACAGCCCTTTTTGTGCGCGAGTATCAGCGAGTACTCGGCATGAAACCCGTTGATGTAGATACCTGTTGGGAACAGATTCTTAAACCGCGCCTGAAGCAACGGCGCAATGCGCTGCCCGTCGTGCTGAAAAACTGGCTGGAACAATCGGATTAAGCATTCTCATTGGCGTCGGGTAGGCGTGAAATGAGACGCGCTGTGGTATACTCCCGCAGTTTACAGGCGCGCCATCAGGGCGTGCTCGGGTACCGGATCAAGGAAAGCTGAGCGAATGGGTGATTTAGCCAAAGAAGTTCTGCCAGTCAATATTGAAGACGAGCTGAAACAGTCCTACCTCGATTACGCCATGAGCGTAATCGTTGGCCGAGCTCTGCCGGATGTGCGTGACGGCCTAAAACCGGTTCATAGGCGTGTACTTTTCGCCATGAACGAACTTAACAACGCCTGGAACCGGCCGTATTTGAAGTCGGCGCGTGTAGTGGGTGACGTAATCGGTAAATACCACCCGCACGGCGACAGTGCCGTGTATGACACCATTGTCCGTATGGCGCAGGACTTCTCCATGCGTTACATGCTGGTGGATGGTCAGGGTAACTTTGGTTCCGTTGACGGCGATTCCGCAGCGGCCATGCGTTATACCGAGATCCGCATGGCGAAGATCTCGCACCAGATGCTGGCGGACCTGGATAAGGAAACCGTGGATTTCGTCGACAACTACGACGGAACCCAGAAAATTCCCGCAGTCCTCCCCACTCGCTTGCCCAACCTGCTGCTGAACGGCTCTGCCGGTATCGCTGTGGGCATGGCGACCAATATTCCGCCCCACAACCTGGGTGAGGTGGTCAGTGGCTGTATCGCACTTATCGACAACCCGGATATCAGCATCGATGAGCTGATGGAGTGCATCCCGGGTCCGGACTTCCCCACCGGCGGCATCATCAATGGCCGTGCAGGTATCCTGCAGGCCTATCGCACCGGCCGCGGCCGTATCTACGTGCGTGCCCGTCATCACGTGGAAGAGCATCCGAAAAACGGGCGCCCGGTCCTGGTGATCACCGAAATTCCATACCAGCTCAACAAGGCGCGTCTGATTGAAAAGATCGCTGATCTGGTGAAAGAGAAGAAGATCGAAGGCATCAGCGAGCTGCGTGACGAATCCGATAAGGATGGTATGCGCATCGTGATCGAGCTGCGTCGCGGTGAAGTGCCCGAGGTGATCATCAACAACCTGTTCAGCCAGACACAGCTGCAGAGCGTGTTCGGTATCAACATGGTGGCCCTGGTTGATGGTCAGCCCAAGATTCTGGATCTTAAATCGATTCTGGAATGCTTTGTTCGCCACCGCCGTGAAGTGGTTACACGCCGTACCGTCTATGAACTGCGCAAGGCACGTGAGCGTGGCCATGTGTTGGAAGGCCTGGCCATTGCGCTGGCCAATATTGACGCCGTGATCGAGATGATCAAGCAGTCGCCCACACCCGCAGAAGCCAAGGAACGTCTGCTGGAAACGGCCTGGGAGCCGGGTGATGTGACCGACATGCTGGAGCGCGCCGGCGAACATGCCTGCCGTCCGGAAGACCTTGAGCCCCAGTACGGTATGCATGACGGCCATTATCACCTGTCGCCGGTTCAGGCGCAGGCGATTCTGGACCTGCGACTGCACCGCTTGACCGGTCTGGAGCATGAAAAGCTGATCGGTGAGTACCGTGAGCTGCTGGAGAAGATTGCGGAATTGCTGCACATCCTGGGCTCTTACGAGCGCCTGATGGAAGTGATTCGCGAGGAGCTGGATGAGGTCGTCGCCGAGTACGCGGATGAACGTCGCACCGAAATTCAGGCGTCCATGCAGGATCTGACAGTGGCGGACCTGATCAACGAAGAGGATATGGTGGTTACCATTTCCCACGCGGGTTACGCCAAGACTCAGCCGTTGACCGATTACCAGGCCCAGCGTCGTGGCGGTAAGGGCAAGTCGGCAACAGCGATGAAGGATGAAGACTTCATCGAACATCTGCTGATCGCCAATACGCACGATACCGTGCTTTGCTTCACCAACATGGGCAAGGTTTACTGGCTCAAGGTGTACGAGATTCCGCCGGCCAGCCGTGCTTCACGTGGTCGTCCGGTGATCAACATCCTGCCGTTGGCTGAAGACGAATGGATCAGCACCATCCTGCCGGTGAAAGAGTTTGATCCGGACCGCTTCGTCTTCATGGCAACTGCCAACGGTACGGTCAAGAAAACGCCGCTGGATGCCTTCTCGCGTCCGCGTAGCACAGGTCTGATTGCGCTGGATATCGTTGAGGGCGACCGCCTGATCGGCGCCACTCTGACCAACGGTCAGGATGATGTCATGCTGGTGACCAGTGCCGGCAAGGCGATCCGTTTCAATGAGAACGATGTCCGTGCCATGGGTCGAACCGCTCGCGGTGTTCGTGGTGTGAAGATGGAAGAAGATGCACGCGTGATCTCCCTGATCGTGCCTCAGGAGGGTGGTGAGGTACTCACCGCATCCGAGCATGGCTATGGCAAGAAGACTCGTGTGGACGAATTCCCGCTGCGTGGGCGTGGTGGTCAGGGTGTAATTGCCATGCAGTGCACCGACCGTAACGGCCAGTTGGCAGGTGCTGTTCAGGTGTTTGATGGTGATGACGTCATGCTGATCAGTAACCGTGGCACCCTGGTGCGTACGCGCAGTAGTGAAATCTCCAGCCTGGGCCGAAATACCCAGGGCGTCATGCTGATTCGCCTGGCTGAAGAGGAAGCGCTGGTCGGTATCGCGCGTATCGAAGAGCCCGAAGAGGACGAAAGCGAAGGCGCTGAAGTTGAGGGTGCTGAGGTTGAAAGCACTGAAGCGGGCGCGGCCACCGAGGGCGATGCTGGCGAAGCCGATTCTACTGAAGACTGATTATTAAGTTTGGACGCGAAACTGACATGACACGCAAATTTAACTTCAGTGCCGGTCCTGCCGCACTGCCGGAAGAAGTGTTGCAACAGGCTCAGGCGGAGCTGCTGGACTGGCATGGCGAAGGCCTCTCCATCATGGAGATGAGCCATCGCAGTGCCGAGTATGTAGGGGTTGCCACCCAGGCTGAACAGGATCTGCGCGAGCTGATGCAGATCCCGGATAACTATAAGGTGCTGTTCCTGCAGGGCGGTGCCACGGCGCAATTCGCCATGGTACCTATGAACCTGCTGCGCGGTGCCGAGTCTGCCGATTACATCAATACCGGTATCTGGTCCAAGAAAGCGATCAAGGAAGCTCAGCGTTACTGCAACGTCAATGTTGCTGCCAGCGTTGAAGCCAACAATTTCACCTCGGCGCCGGTTCAGTCCGAACTGCAGCTGGACCCGAAAGCGGCCTACCTGCACTACACCACCAACGAAACCATTGGCGGTGTCGAGTTTGATTACATCCCGGATGCCGGCGATGTGCCGCTGGTCGCTGACATGTCGTCGGACATCCTGTCCGCACCGGTTGATGTCAGCCGCTTTGGCCTGATTTATGCAGGCGCCCAGAAAAATATCGGTCCGGCAGGCCTGACGGTTGTCATCGTGCGTGAAGACCTGATCGGCCAGACATTGGCAGGCACGCCCAGCATGTACGACTACAAGATCCATGCGGATGCCGATTCCATGAACAACACCCCACCGACCTTTGGCTGGTATCTGGCCGGTCTGGTGTTCCAGTGGATCAAGCGCCAGGGCGGTGTTCAGGCGATTGCCGAGATCAACCGTCGCAAGGCTGCCAAGCTCTATGCCGCGATTGATGGCAGTGACTTCTATGGCAACCCGGTGGCGGTTAATAACCGCTCCATCATGAACGTGCCGTTCACGCTGGCGGATACCGCTCTGGAAGCGCGTTTCCTGGAGCTGGCGGAAGCCGAAGGGTTGCTGAACCTCAAGGGGCATCGCTCAGTGGGTGGCATGCGAGCCAGTATCTACAACGCCGTTCCGGAAGCGGCGGTAGATGCCCTGATCGACTTCATGCAGCGTTTCGAGAAAGAGCAGGCGTAACATGAGTCAAGATCAGTCACCGGCCGCTGATGCACAGGAAGCAGAGCTGAGGGTTCTGCGCGACGGGATTGACTCTGTCGATCGCCAGATTCACCAGCTTCTGAATGACCGTGCCCGGCTGGCTCAGTCGGTCGCGGAGGTGAAGGAACGCTACCGTCAGGGCGATGAGCTGCCAGTGTTTTATCGTCCCGAACGTGAAGCTCAGGTGTTGCGGGCCGTTATGGCGCGCAACGAGGGCCCGCTGGCAGATAAAACAGTGGCACGCCTGTTCCGTGAGGTGATGTCTGTGTGTCTGGCGCTCGAGGAACCCCTTGAAGTGGTATTCCTGGGGCCCGAAGGCACCTTCACCCAGCAGGCGGCGCAAAAGCACTTTGGCCAGTCGGCCCATTGTCGAGTGTTGAGTAGCCTGGAAGCGGTGTTTGAAACGGTTCAGAGCAGCGAAGCACATTACGCAGTGGTGCCGATTGAGGTCGAGGATGCGGGTCTGATTCGCCACACACTGGACCTGTTCCGTCGTTATGATCTCTATATCTGCGGAGAAGTGGAATTGGCGCCGGCGGTTTCGTCTGAAGCCACCTCACGCTGTCCGCGGTTCCTGGTGGTTGGTCGTGATGCCATTGGTCCCAGTGGCGAAGACAAGACTTCACTGCTGCTGGAGTGCCGCGATGAAGCCGGTGCCTTGCATGAGCTGCTGGCACCTTTCCACCGTCGCAATATCAGCCTGACCCGTCTGGAAACCCGCAGCAGTGGTGAGCATGACTGGCAAACGCTGTTTTATATCGACTTTGAGGGCCATGTGTCCGAGCCGCAGATCGGCGAGTTGATGGGGGAACTGGAACAGCTGGACGTCAACGTGAAATTCCTGGGGTCCTACCCCAAGGCTGTACTCTAAAAGCCTTACACAGAAGAAGGATGCCTGCACATGTCTTGTGATCTGAAGGCACTGGCAACACGCGGGGTGCAGGGTCTGCATCCCTACGAGGCTGGCAAGCCGGTTGAAGAACTGGAGCGCGAGCTGGGAATCAGCAATATCATTAAGCTCGCCAGTAACGAAAACCCGTTGGGCCCGAGTGCCAAGGCTATAGAGGCGGTTGAGGCCGCCATGAGCGAGGCCGCTCGTTACCCTGACAGCAGTGGCTTTCGACTCAAGCAGGCGTTGCGCCGGCACTATGGCCTTGAACAGGAACAGCTGACGCTGGGGAATGGCTCCAACGATGTACTGGAGCTGATAGCGCGGGCTTTTCTGAACCCTGATGACGAAGTTGTCTTCTCCGAGTATGCCTTCGCGGTTTATCCCATCGTAACCCAGGCATGCGGTGCCAAAGCGGTGGTCGCACCTGCACACGAATATGGCCATAACCTGCAGGCGATGGCGGAAGCCATTACTGAGCGCACTCGGCTGATTTTCATTGCCAATCCGAACAACCCTACTGGTACAGCTCTGCAACGGGATGAACTGGTTGCGTTTCTGGATGCTGTTCCGGAAAGCGTGATTGTGGTGCTGGATGAGGCTTACACCGAATATGTGACCGACACGGATTTTCCCGATGGTCTGGAGCTGTTGCCGAATTATGCCAATCTGGTTGTGACGCGTACCTTCTCCAAGGCGTGGGGGGTGGCAGGGCTGCGAGTCGGCTTTGCTGCAGCCTGTGCCGATATAACAGACCTGCTTAATCGCGTTCGCCAGCCCTTCAACGTATCTCTGCTGGCGCTGGCGGCAGCAGAGGCGGTGCTGGATGACACTGATTATCTGCAAAAGAGTGTGGCGCTGAATACCTCCGGACTCAAGTATCTGGAGCAGGGGCTGACGGCTCTGGGGCTTGGCTTTATTCCGTCCTATGGCAACTTCATTACTGTGGATATGGCACGTCCTGCTCTACCGATTTTCGAGGCTTTGCTGCGTGAAGGTGTGATTGTAAGGCCTTTGGGCGGTTACCAGATGCCTGACCACCTGCGTGTCAGCATCGGCTTGCCGGAAGAGAATGAACGTTTCCTGCGTGCCTTGAAGCAGGTGCTCGCGTGCTGAGTTACTCCTCCCTGTCGAAGTACCCCATCAAGCGTGTTCTGGTGATAGGTCTTGGCCTGATCGGCGGATCTTTTGCCAAGGCACTGAAAACCCGCTCCTGTGTTGAAGAAGTCGTTGGAGCGGACCGTAACCCGGACGAGTGCCGCCTTGGGCTGGACCTGGGTGTGGTTGACCGCGTAGCCGAAGATTTGGCCGCAGAGGTTGGGCTGGCGGATCTCATTGTACTGGCCGTGCCGGTCAAGGCGATGGAAAAGGTTCTGGCCGAGATTAAACCACACCTGCGTTTGCAGACACTTGTAACCGATGTTGGCAGTACCAAAACCAACCTGGTGACAGCGGCGCGTGCAATCTTTGGCCGTCTGCCGCCTACCTTTATTCCGGGTCACCCGATTGCCGGGGCCGAAAAAAGTGGTGTGCGAGCATCGGATGCTGACCTGTTCGAACGTCACAAACTGATTCTTACGCCGCTGCCCGAAACCGATCCTGATGCCACCCTGGAACTGGCGCGTCTTTGGCAGGCGGTGGGTGCGGAAGTGTTGCAAATGGAAGTGGAGCGTCACGATGAGGTGCTGGCAGCGACCAGTCATCTGCCTCACCTGTTGGCGTTCTCGCTGGTGGATACGCTGGCCCGGGAAGAGGAAAACCTGGATATCTTCCGCTATGCAGCGGGTGGTTTTCGCGACTTCACCCGCATTGCTGCCAGTGATCCCACCATGTGGCATGACATCTGTATCGCCAATCGTGAGGCTATTCTGGCGCAGATTGACCGCTATACCTCAGGTGTCGGGCGCCTGCGAGCGGCGGTGGACAGCGGTGACAGTGAAACCCTGCTGGGTATCTTCACCCGCGCCAAGTCTGCCCGTGACCATTTCACCCGTTTGATCAATAAAACCGGTTATTCATCGAATGATCATATGGCAGGCGTAAGCTTGCGCGCCCAGAGAACGGATGAAATTGATGGCCAGATCAACCTGCCCGGTGACAAGTCGATTTCACAGCGCGCCATCATTCTGGCATCGCTGGCTGAAGGCGTGACCGATATCACCGGATTCCTTGAAAACGAAGACAGCCTGGCAACACTTCAGGCGCTTCGTGATATGGGGGTGGTGATTGAAGGCCCTCATCAAGGGCAGGTCAGAGTATACGGTGTTGGGCTAAATGGCTTGCAGCCACCGCCCGGACCGCTCTATCTGGGGCACTCGGCTACGGCCATGCGATTGCTGGCAGGTGTGCTGGCAGCACAGCCCTTCGATACGGAGCTGTTTGGTGACGAGGCTCTAAGTCAGCGCAATATGACGCGGGTAGTCGATCCGCTGCGGGCCATGGGCGCGCAAATCGAAATCAGTGACACCGGCGGTGCCCCCTTGCGTATCAAGGGTGGGCAGGCGCTACAGGGGATAGAGTACACACTGCCCATGCCCAGTGCTCAGGTTAAATCGGCGCTCCTGCTCGCCGGACTTTGGGCCTCTGGTGAAACCCGTATTCGTGAGCCGGTGCTGACGCGTGATCATACGGAGCGCATGCTGGCTGCGTTCGGAGCCGATGTCGAAGCCGGTGAGCAGGGTGTGGTAATCAAGGCACCGCGGGCGCTTACAGCCACGCGTGTGGCCATTCCCAGGGACATATCCTGGGCCGCCCTCTGTGGTATCGCCGTGGCCGGTAGTGGTCAGGGCCAGCTTGAGCTGGATGCTGTGGGTATGAACCCGACCCGAACGGGTGCTCTGGAAGTACTGCAGCAGATGGGGCTGCAGGTTGAAGTCAATGCGCAACCCGATCAGGCCGGGGAGCCGGTGGCGCAGCTGAACATTCAGGCCGGATCGCGCTTGCAGGCTGTTCAGGTGGGTGGTGAGTTGCTGTCACGTGCTATGGATGAATTGCCCCTGCTGCTGGTGGCTGCGGCCCAGGCGGAAGGTGTTAGCCGTTTTAACGGCTTGAGCCGACTCAGGCATAAAGAAGAAGACCCGGTGGGGCGTACCGTCGAATTATTACGGACCCTGGGTATCAAAGTTGAAGAGAGCGAGGACGAAGTTGTCGTGACCGGAGCAGGCATAAGCGGTGGCCAGGTTGATGCCGCCGGTTCCCTGCGCGCCGGTATGGCAGCTCTTGCGTTGGGGTTCAGTTGTAGCGAGCCCTGTTTGATTGACCGTTGCGGCAGCCTGCTGTCTGCCTGCCCAGATTTTGTCGAGCAGGCTCAGCGGGTGGGATTGAAAGTGCATAAGGAGGAGGACTGATGTCCACCCATAATAACGATACTGCAGTAATTGCCGTTGATGGCCCCAGTGGCTCAGGCAAGGGAACAATCTGTCGCTTGCTGGCACGCGAGTTGAACTGGCACCTGCTGGATAGTGGAGCCCTCTATCGTCTGACGGCGCTTGCCGCGCGTCATCATGGCGTAGAGCTGGATGATGTCGAGGCGCTGGAAGTGCTGGCCGCGCATCTGGATGTTAGCTTCAAGCCACAAGAGGATGGCGAGACTCAGGTCGTACTGGAAGGTGAGGAAGTTACTCATACCATCCGCAATGAACGTGTTGGCAAGGACGCTTCCGTGGTTGCGGCGCTGGGCCCTGTTCGTGACGCCTTGCTGAGCCGTCAGCGCGATTTTGCCCATGCGCCTGGGCTGGTAGCCGATGGGCGTGATATGGGCACCGTTGTGTTTCCTGAAGCCAAGCTGAAAATCTATCTGGATGCCAGTGCAGAAGAGCGTGCGCAACGACGTTATAAGCAGTTGATTAGCAAGGAGCCCGGTGCTAGCCTTGATGATATATTGAGCGATATTAAAGCGCGTGACGACCGCGATATGAACCGCGCCGTTGCGCCTCTTAAGCCAGCGCCGGATGCTGTGAGGCTCGATACAACCTCAATGAGTATTGAGGATGTATTGCAGTCTGTACTGGACGAGGCCAGGCACAGAGGGCTGCGCTGATGTAGCCACATGTGGGGAAGGAACGGTAATGAGCGAAAGTTTTGCGGAGCTGTTTGAAGAGAGCCTAAAAGAGCTGGATATGGTGCCGGGGTCGATCGTGACGGGCACTGTGGTGGCAATCGACAATGATTATGTCACCGTCAATGCCGGCCTGAAGTCCGAAGGTGTTATCCCGCTGGAGCAGTTCCGTGATGAACAGGGAGAATGCTCGCTGCAGGTGGGTGATGAGGTGCGTGTCGCACTGGAATCACTCGAGGACGGCTTTGGCTCGACTGTTCTTTCTCGTGAGCGTGCCAAGCGCATCGAGGCCTGGGAGGTACTGGAGCAGGCCTACGAAAACGGCGAAGTGGTTACTGGCCACATTATTGGCCGTGTGCGCGGTGGCCTGACCATCAACGTTCAGGGGCTTAACGCCTTCCTGCCCGGCTCGCTGGTTGATATCCGTCCTCTGCGGGATACCTCGCACCTGGAAGGTCAGGAGCTGGAGTTCCGCATCGTCAAACTGGATGCGCGCAGCAACAACCTGGTGGTATCTCGCCGTGCCGTACTTGAAGAAGCGTACAGCAAAGAGCGTGAAAAGCTGCTTGAGAAGATGGAAGAGGGCCTGGTTGTCAAAGGTGTGGTCAAGAACCTCACCGATTATGGTGCCTTCATCGACCTGGGCGGCATCGATGGCCTGCTCCACATCACCGATATCGCCTGGAAGCGCGTCAAACACCCGAGTGAAGTGCTCAATGTGGGTGACGAGATTGATGTCAAAGTGCTCAAGTATGATGCCGAGCGCAAACGTGTCTCCCTGGGCCTCAAGCAGTTGCAGGAAGACCCCTGGACCAAACTCATCGGTGAATATACTGTCGGCACTCGCGTGAAGGCCAAGGTGACCAACCTGACCGATTACGGTTGCTTCGCCGAGATCAGTACCGGTGTCGAAGGTCTGGTGCATGTGTCCGAAATGGACTGGACCAACAAAAATATTCACCCCTCCAAGGTTGTTCAGGTTGGTGATGAAGTTGAGGTCATGATCCTCGATATCGACCAGCAGCGTCGTCGTATCTCGCTGGGCATGAAACAGTGCCAGACCAACCCCTGGGAAGCCTTTGCGACAACACATGCCAAGGGCGATACCGTCAGCGGTCGTGTCCGCTCCATTACCGATTTTGGTGTGTTTGTGGGCCTGGATGGTGGTATCGACGGCCTGGTGCACCTGTCCGATCTCTCTTGGGATCTGCCCGGTGAAGAGGCGATGAAAGACTACAGCAAGGGCGATGAAGTTGAGGCTCTGGTCCTGTCTGTTGACCCTGAGCGTGAACGTATCGCCCTGGGTATCAAGCAGCTGAACTCCGATCCCTTTACACTGTTTGCTTCTGATCACCCCAAAGGCAGCAGCGTGACCGGTACACTGACCGAGGTAACCCCGCGTCAGGCGACGGTTGAGCTGGCTGAAGGTGTTGAAGGTGTGCTGAAGGTGGCCGAGTTGTCACAGGATCACACCGAAGATCTGACCAACGAGCTTAAAGTGGGCGATTCTCTTGAGGCATCAATCCTCAGCGTGGATCGCCGCAATCGTACGATCAACCTGTCCGTGCGCCAGATGGAGCGCGAACAGACCAAGCAGGCCATGCAATCTGTGCGCGAGCAGGACAGCGTCGCTCCGACAACGATCGGGGACCTGATCAAGCAGCAGATGAACAAGCAGGATTCCTGATAATCCACTTGTCCCGGCGGCCGTCAGTTTTGCTTGCTGACGGCCTCTGGTCGGAACCGGAGGTGTTATGACCAAGTCGGAATTGATCGAACGTTTAATCGACAGCCACCCTGAATTGTCGGTAAAAGATGTAGAGTTGGCTGTCAAAACCATGCTGGATCACATGACGGATGCTCTCTCAACGGGAGAGCGTATAGAGATCCGAGGGTTTGGCAGTTTTTCCCTTCATTATCGAGCACCGCGTATGGGCCGCAACCCGAAAACCGGTGAGGCCGTTCCCCTGACTGAGAAGTTCGTTCCGCACTTCAAGCCAGGCAAGGAACTGCGTGACCAGGTGAATGAAGGGCTTAAAGACGGCTTCTAGCTGATGGACCCATTTAAACCCTAGAGGAAATTGCATTGAACTGGTTGAAAAACCTACTCCTGATTCTGCTCGGCTTGGTATTGCTGGGCATTGGCATCTTGTTCACCATCCACAACACAACGCCCGTGAGCATTGATCTTGTATTCTTCACGCTGCCAGAAGCGAGCCTGTCGTTGTGGCTGATTGCGGTGTTTGTATTGGGCAGCATTTGTGGCATGGTCTTGAGCGGTTTCGCACTTCTGGGGCTGAAAACACGTCTGCGTTCTTCCCGACGCAAGGAAACGGCTTACCGCAAGGAACTTGATCAGCTTCGTACGGCAGGTCTGAAAGACAGCCGTTGAGATGTTTGCAGATTATCTGCTGATAATACCGCTGTTTCTGGCTGTCGCCCTGGGCTGGTGGTTAGGCAGGCAGCAAGCCAACGGAGCGCCATCGTCGGAGAGGTCCCGCGATGGCCAGTTGTCCCATGAGTACTTCACAGGCCTTGACCACCTGATCAACGAGCAAACGGATGAAGCCATTGAAAGCTTTATTCGGGCGCTTGAGATCAACTCTGATACCGTTCCTGCACACCTGACACTGGCCAAACTCTTTCGCCGCAAGGGCGATATCGAACGTGCGGTCGGGATTCATCAGCGCTTGCTGGCGCGCCCTGATCTTGTTGAAGCCGATTTCATCCGTATTCAAATGGCACTGGCCAAGGATTATCACGCGCTGGGGCTGCTGGATCGTGCTGAAAACCTCCTGCATGATATCATGCGCCAATCTCGAGATACCGAGCTCGCAACCAACGCCCGGCAATGGCTGATCAAGCTGTATGCCCAGGAGCGGGAGTGGCAATCCGCGCTGGATACAGCGCAGCAACTGCCCCGCAAAGCGAAGGAAGCTATTGGCGTGGAGCTGGCGCACTATTGCTGCGAGTTGGCAGTCGTGCAAGGTTCTGCAGGTGAGCAAACGTCGGCGGAAGGGTATCTGCGCGAAGCACTGGGCTATGACCCCGGCTGTGGGCGGGTATACCTGCTCAGGGCCGAACAGCAGATGCGGCAAGGCAGCTGGCAGCAGGCGATCAACTCGTTGCAGCAGGTACTGGTGAAGGCTCCTAAGCTGGTGCCGGAAACCATCAAGCCCCTGCAGCAATGTTTTGCCGAGTTGGACAGGCCTGCTGAACTGGAAAGCTATCTGCGCACCTGCCTGGCGGAAGCGCCGTCAGCCACGGTCATCATGGCTCTGGCTGAATGTATTCGAGAGCGCGAGGATGTACTGGCAGCCGGCCTGTTTCTGACCGAGGAGCTGCGCAAGCACCCGTCGATAAAAGGCTTTAACCGGCTGATTGACCTGCACCTCGCCTATGGTTCCAGCAGTGCTCGACAAAGCCTAACCGTGCTAAGGGGGCTGACCGGGCAGCTGGAGCAGAGCAAACCCAAGTATCAATGTAGCCATTGCGGCTTTGCCGGACGAGTACTGCACTGGCAGTGTCCTTCCTGCAAGCAATGGGGTGTAACTGCACCGATCCAAGGGCTGGAAGGTGAATGAGAGAGAAAATGATGATTGATGACAAACGTATAATTGTGGCCCTTGATTACCCCGATCGTGATCAGGCTTTGCAGATGGCGCGCCAGCTGGATCCGGCGCTTTGTCGGGTTAAGGTGGGTAAAGAACTGTTTACCCGTTGTGGGCCGGGCATCGTTGAAGCCCTGCATGCACTGAACTTCGACGTGTTTCTGGACCTGAAATTCCACGACATTCCCAATACCACAGCCCGTGCGGTGCGTGCTGCTGCCGAGCTGGGTGTCTGGATGGTCAACGTTCACGCTTCTGGCGGTACACGCATGATGGCGGCTGCGCGTGAGCAACTGGAGCAGGTAAAGGATAACCGTACCCTGCTGATCGCGGTTACCGTTCTGACCAGCATGCAGCGTGAAGATCTGGCTGAGATTGGGCTGGATGTGGATCCAATGGAGCACGTGGTTCGTCTGGCAAAACTGACCCAGGCGGCGGGTCTCGATGGAGTTGTCTGTTCTGCGCAGGAAGTCTCCGCTATTCGTGAAGCGGTTGCCGGTGATTTTGCTTTGGTGACTCCGGGAATTCGCCCGGCTGACAGTGAGCGTGGTGACCAGCAGCGTATCATGACCCCGGAGCAGGCGATCCTGACGGGTAGTGATTACCTGGTGGTTGGCCGCCCGATTACCCAGGCATCGGTACCGGTTGAGGCGGCTCAGCGTATCCAGCAGGAAGTGATGCAGGCATTGCAGTCACGCCGCGCTTGAGTTGCTAATGGTAAGGTATTAAGCTGTACGGAGCTGGTTACGGAATGACCAGCTCCTGATAAACATAAAAGGAACTTTGTCATGTTGAAATCCCTCTTCCGGGCTGCTGTTCTTGCAGCCAGCTTTGCTTTTGCCCCTCTTTCATTTGCATCAGAACCTGTCGATATCAATCAGGCCAGTGCCGAGCAGATAGCGGCTGCTCTTAACGGTATTGGGCCAGCCAAGGCTCAGGCAATCGTTCAATACCGTACCACTAACGGCCCCTTTGTATCCGTGGATCAGTTGGCAGATGTGAAAGGCATAGGCCCGGCAACCGTGAACAAGAATCGCTCGTTGATTCTGGTTGAAGGCAGCGCCGAGTAATTTGCTTTGAAACGATGGGCCCGATTGGGCCCATTCTGTTTAGCTCAGCTGAAGGGCAAAGGCGAGTACAACCGGAATAATAATCAGGCTGCTGATGTTGCCCAGAAGCACAATTGAGGCAACCTGATGAGGTTCCTGGTTATAACGCTCAGCCACCATGTAATTGAGGACTGCCGGCGGAAGGGCGCCGAAAATGATCAGGTAGCCGAACTGAACCGGGTCCAGCTGTAATATCGGCTGCAACAGAAACACCATGGCCAGGCCGCTGGCCGGGGCCAGAATGCTTGACCAAAGCCCCAGCCGCCAGTTGGAAAAGTCTACGCTGGTCATGCGTACACCCAGCGCAAACAGCAGCAATGGAATGGCAATCTGCCCCAGCATGTCGACAGGTACCTGGACCGCCTGAGGCAGGCTCAGGTCAAAGGAGCTGAACACCAGGCCGGCAATGGTCGCGATGATCATTGGCATGCGCAATACGTTAAACGGATTGGTGCGGTGGTCCATGATGTAGATCCCCACTGTAAAGTGCAGCAGGTTTTCCACCAGAAACAGTACCACTGCGGCAGGCAGAGCCTGCTCACCAAATGCCAATACCAGCAACGGAATGCCCAGGTTGCCACTGTTATTGAACATCATTGGGGGCAGGAAGGTTTTCGGGTGTATTTTCAGAAAACGGCAGAGGGGCCAGAGCAGCAGGCCCGAGCCCAGTACTACAAGCAAACCGCCAATAGCCAGTGTCGAGTAGGCTGGCAGGTCGAATGATTTGGCCGACATGACTGAAAAGATCAGTGCCGGACAGAACACATCAATATTGATGCGATTGGCAACCGCCATGTCGGTATGTCGCGCGCGGGCGTAGAGAAAACCGACGCCAACGATGGCAACCAGCGGGAAAACAGTAAGAAAGATGCGCTCCATCAGCGCCATGGCTGTGCTTTCCATGGGAAATCCTTGCAGGCTGACCGGAGCGCGGCATGTCAGCCTGCACTGCGATCAGATGAATTGTTTACCGGTGGGAACTACATACACGGGGATGGGCGCATGCCGTATAACCTGGCTGGCCGTGTGTCCGTGATGCCCGAACCCGCTCTCGGCGCCCATGATAATAACATCTGCGTCGAGCTTTTCAGCCTGGTCGAGAATGGTATCGGCAAATGGCCCTTCGGCAACCTGAGGTTCAATAATGAGTGACTCGGTATCCGGCAGGGATGCCAGCTCTTCATCAATAAAGTCGGCAACCCGACTGCGCATTTTCTCCAGTACGTGTTGTATACCTTCATCATGCACACGCTTGACCATGTCCTCCGGCAGGTAGCTGCTAATCAGGGCATGGCCCATTTCGCCAACCGGCTCGACAACATGCAACATATGGATGTGAGCACCGTTCTGTCGCGCCATCTGTACCGCGTGGCGGAAGACCGGTCGTGAATATTCATTCAGTGAAGTGGTGTACAGAATGGTTTTAATCGTGGGCAAAGGCATGATGACCTCCTAACAACTACGGGGCTGAGAGCATTGATCCAGCAGGTAGACCACGGAGCGATACTCCAGGCCGCTGTGATGGCTAAGGCCAATTTCACAGGTACGACTGGTGGAGTAGCCTCCTTCGCAGTGCTGAACCGTCTGTTTGAGCGAACGCAGGGCTGATGCATTGAGCTCGGGGGTGGTAAATCCCTTGTCACCGGCGAAACCACAGCAGGTAATCTGGTCGGGCACTACAACTTCACGGCTGCAGGCTGAAAGAATACGCCGCAAAGGTTCGGTAAGGCCCTGGCGTTGAGTGCTGCAGGTTACATGCAGCGCCACAGGCTGGTCGATCGGCGTAATCTCAAGTGCCGGCAACACGAACTGGTCCAGGAATTCGATGCTGTCATACAGCCTGATTCGGCTATCCAGCCCTTCCTGAAGGCGCAGGCTGCACGGGCTGGTATCGGAATAAACCGGAATACGGCCTTGTTCAGTTACCTCCAGCAAACGAGCGCTCAGTTCTTTGCGTTTGTGGTTGGCAGCACTGAACATGCCTTTGGACTGGAAGGGCATGCCGCAGCAGAGCCCTTCCAGCGCATCCGGCAGAAGGACTTCAAATCCGGCCTTGCGCAGCAACTGAATGGTTTTGTCAGCCAGTGAGGTGGGGTCTTCAGCTCCGCGCATTGGTCCCATGGTGCGGCTGGCGCAACTGGGCAGATAGACAACCTGCATCGCCTGGTCAGACACTTCAGGTGGTGCGCTCTGTGTTACCTTAATGCGCTTTGCAGCAGTGGGCATGGCGGGTGTCCATTGCTGTACCCGGTTACCACTCAAGCGGCGAATGCCTGATGTCAGCGACTGCATGCGCTGGCTGCCCAGTAATTTATGTGCTCCATCAGCCAGTGAGAAAGCGGCGCGGCTGGTCTTCATCAAGCCGCCGTAATGTCCTGCTGCCCAGTTAGCCAGGTTTTCACGGGTTTCGTTGTTGTGGTGGCGGATCTCGCGGGTCAGGTCGCCGGTATTGATGCCAACCGGGCAAGTGGTCGAGCAAAGCCCGCAGGCGGCACAGGTTTCGTCACCCTGGTAGGCATAGTCCTTGCGCAACTGCTGCAGGCGTTTTGGGTCTGTGCCGCTGTTCTCAAGACGTTTGATTTCCCGCCAGAGCACAATGCGCTGGCGCGGGGTGAGCGTTAAGTCACGTGAAGGGCAGGACGGCTCGCAGAAACCGCACTCAATGCACTTGTCCACCAGAGGATTGGCCGCAGGCAGAGGTTTCAGGTTTTTCAGGTGGACCTTCGCGTCCTCATTGAGAATGACGCCCGGGTTAAAGATGCCGGCTGGGTCAAGCAGGGCCTTGAGTTGCTGCATCAGCTGGTAAGCGTCCTGTCCCCACTCCAGCTCGACATAGGGTGCCATGTTACGTCCTGTGCCATGCTCTGCCTTCAGCGAGCCGCCATAGCGGTGGACAACCAGATCCGCAACATCATCCATCAAGCCTTCATAGCGACGCAGAGCATCGTCCGTATCAAAAGACTGGGTAAAGACGAAGTGCAGGTTGCCCTCAAGGGCATGACCAAAGATCAGCGCCTCGGGATAGTCCCAGCGTACAAATAGCTCATGCAGGTCCGCTACGGCCCGGGCCAGTTGCTCAACCGGGAAGGCGACATCTTCGATAATCACCGTTGTACCGGTTTCACGTACGGCGCCAACGGCCGGGAACAGCCCCTTGCGTATCGCCCAGTACCGTGCGCACTCGTCCGCATCGGTACTGAATACGATCGGTTGACTGGTTTCCAGGTGAGCGATGCTGGCCTTGATGTCAGTAATCTGTTGGTTCAGTTGCTCGGCTGTTTCGGCGCGCGTCTCAATCAGCAGGGCAGCGGCGTCTTCCGGCAGGGTACGGATAAACTCGGGCATACCCGGTTTGTGCTCGATTGAACGCAGGCCGGCGCGATCCATCAGTTCAACCGCTGCAACGGGGGTTGGCTTGAGCAGGCTTACCGCTTCGCAGGTGGTCTGTACGCTGTTAAAGAACACCAGAGCTGTCGCCTTGTTCGGATGCTCGGGGACCGTCTTGTAGGTAATGTTGGAAATGAAGCCAAGGGTGCCTTCGGAGCCGATCATCAGGTGCTGAAGGATATCGATTGGATCTTCGTAGTCGATCAGGGCGTTGAGGGCGTAACCGGTGGTGTTCTTGAGTCGGTACTTGTGCTCGATCTTCTCGCGCAGTGCCGGGTTTGATCGTGTCAGTTCCCCGAGTGAGCTCAGCGTCTCCATCAATCCGCGATGCTGGCGGCGGAAATTGTCGACAGATTCAGGGTCCGCAGTATCCAGTACCGAGCCATCCGACAGGACCATCCGCATAGCACTTAGGGTGCGATAACTGTTCTGCGCCGTACCGCAACACATGCCACTGGCGTTGTTGGCGGCAATGCCACCAATCTTGGCAGCATTGATGGAAGCGGGGTCCGGGCCGATTTTGCGGTTGAACGGCGCGAGGTAGCGGTTGGCATGGGCACCAATAACACCGGGCTGCAGGCGAATTTCGCTGGCATCAGCGTTGATGTCGTAGCCTTTCCAGCCATCACCCAGCTGCACCAGTACGGCATCGGTAATGGCCTGACCGGACAGGCTGGTACCGGCTGCGCGAAAGGTCAGCGGGGTACCCAGTTCCTGAGCCAGGGAGATCAGGCGCACGACTTCCTGCTCAGTCTCGACACGAACCACCAGCTGAGGAATCAGGCGGTAAAAGCTGGCATCTGTGCCGTAGGCAAGTGTGCGCAACGGGTCGGTAATAAGCCGGTCGGCACTGATGAAGGTTTGCAGTCGCTCGAACAGAGTCTGGAACTCGGGCTTCATGGTAGCTGTATTATTGGTCATACCAATTATCCATGTTTGTTTTCGGAACTCTATTCCTTGTCATTAATGGTTGTCAATCGGTTTATTTATGATCAATACTGTGCGAGTTATTGAATAATTGGTTATACCAATTCGATTTTGTGTCTTTCGCTATTGTTCAGGAGTATGGATCCAGTATGGTCTACAAACGCGTCAAGCAGCCGAAAATTTCGGATGTCATCATGCAGCAACTGGAAACCATGATTCTGGAAGGCACGCTGAAACCGGGACAGAAGCTGCCGCCTGAGCGTGAGCTGGCGGTGCAATTTGAGGTGTCACGGCCGTCTCTGCGTGAAGCGGTTCAGAAGCTGGCTGCCAGGGGACTACTGGAAAGTCGTCAGGGAGGCGGTACCTATGTGGCCCAGGATCTGGGGTCCAGCCTCTCGGATCCGTTGCTGGAACTGTTCAAGACGCACCCGGAATCGCAGTATGACTTGCTCGAGTTTCGTCATGCGCTGGAAGGGGTGAGTGCCTACTATGCGGCCTTGCGCTCCACGCCGGCAGATAAGGAAGCCATTCAAGCGCATTACGACCAGCTGCAGCGGTACCATGATGAGAAAAGCTTCGACAAGGAAGTGGAGGCCGATGTGGAGTTCCATCTGGCCATAGCGGCGGCAACCCATAACGTGGTGTTGCTGCACATGATGCGTGCACTGTTTACGCTGCTGCGCCAGCATATTTGGGAGAACCTGGAGCAGGTATACCCCAAGCATGATATCCGCTCTCGCATTCATGAGCAGCATCATCGGTTGTTGCAGGCTATTCTGGAAGGAAACCCGGATGCGGCCCGTCAGGCTGCCCATGCGCACCTCGCATTTGTTGAAGATGCGCTGTTGCAGCAGGGCCAGGAAAACACACGTTTGGAAAGGGCTTTAAGGCGGTCTACGCTGAGTACATGAGGCACGTAATCGGCACCGCAAAGAAGTTGTAAAAAAAACTACAAAACACTGAAAAGAGTCAGGGTTTAGTGTCAACACATTGAGCCCAATATAGACATAAGTATAGTCTCTATGTAGTATCGCTACATAATTAATACCAAAAGAAACCGGGACGGCTGCCAGTTGTCAGGTGTGCAATCCATGCCTGCATAGATCGATCCCGGACATCCACGCTTACAAGTGATCGGAGAAGGCAAAGTGCGAGATATGATTGAAGATATCGATCCAATCGAAACCCAGGAATGGATGGATGCTCTCGAATCCGTCGCCAAGAATGAAGGTGACGAACGTGCCAGCTACCTGTTAAAGGAGCTCGGTAACAAGGCTACAGACTTGGGAGTGGAAGCAGGTACCAGCCTGAACACTTCCTACGTCAACACCATCTCGCCGCGTGATGAAGTGCGCATGCCGGGGGATCTGTTCATGGAGCGTCGTATCCGCTCCTTCATTCGCTGGAATGCCATGGCCATGGTCATGCGTGGCAACGACAACGATGACGCGCTTGGCGGCCACATCTCCAGCTTCTCCTCTTCCGCAACACTCTACGACATCGGTTTCAACTACTTCTTCCATGGCCCCGAGGGCGACCGCGAATCCGACATGGTCTTTTTCCAGGGCCATATCTCACCGGGGATTTATGCGCGCGCTTACCTGGAAGGCCGTCTGACCGAGGAGCAGCTGGATAACTTCCGTCGCGAAGTCGACGGTAACGGTCTGTCCTCTTACCCGCACCCCTGGCTGATGCCGGACTTCTGGCAGTTCCCGACTGTATCCATGGGTCTGGGTCCGATTCAGGCGATTTATCAGGCACACGTGATGCGTTATCTGTCTGCACGTGACCTGGTGAAGCGTGGTAATCGCAAGGTATGGGCGTTCCTGGGTGACGGTGAGTGTGATGAGCCGGAGACTCTGGGTGCCATCTCTCTGGCCGGTCGCGAGCAGCTGGAAAACCTGGTCTTTGTTATCAACTGTAACCTGCAGCGTCTGGATGGTCCGGTACGTGGTAACGGCAAGATCGTTCAGGAACTGGAAGGTGTCTTCAAAGGTGCCGGCTGGAACGTGATCAAGGTCCTGTGGGGCCGTCACTGGGATCCGCTGTTCGAAAAAGATACCAAAGGTCTGCTGCGCAAGCGCATGGACGAAGTCTGTGACGGCGAGCTGCAGAACTACAAGGCTAACGGTGGCGCCTACACCCGTGAGCACTTCTTCGGCAAATATCCGGAACTGGCCGAGATGGTCAAGGATATGTCCGATGACGAGATCATGAATCTGAACCGCGGTGGTCACGACCCGTACAAGGTGTACGCGGCTTACCACGAGGCGATGAACAACAAGGGTAAACCGACGGTTATCCTGGCGCAGACCGTTAAAGGTTACGGCACAGGTGACTCCGGTCAGGCCAAGAACGATACCCACTCCCTGAAAAAAGTTGCCATGGACGACCTGAAAACGTTCCGTGACAACTTCAACATCCCGCTGTCTGATGAGCAGCTGAAGAGCGTCCCGTACTACCGTCCGTCTCCAGACTCTCCGGAAATGAAGTACATGTTCGAACGTCGCAAGCAGCTGGGCGGTTTCTACCCGGCGCGCCGTACCGAGTTTGAACAGTTGCAGGTACCTGAGCTTGAAGCCTTCAAGGGACAGCTCAAGTCCAGCGGCGAGCGTACCCTGTCGACCCAGATGGCGCTGAATCGTGTACTCAGCACGCTGGTTAAAGACAAGCAGATGGGCGAGCGCGTCGTCCCGATCGTACCGGATGAAGCCCGTACCTTCGGCATGGAGGGCATGTTCCGTCAGCTGGGTATCTACACTTCTGAAGGCCAGCGCTATGTGCCGCACGACTCTGACCAGATCATGTATTACAAAGAGTCCAAGAATGGTCAGATCCTGCAGGAAGGTATCAACGAAGCGGGTGCCATGTCGGCGTGGATTGCAGCTGCAACCTCTTATGCCAACAGCAACTGCACCATGGTGCCGTTCTACATCTTCTACTCCATGTTCGGCTTCCAGCGCATCATGGACCTGGCGTGGGCGGCAGGTGACTCCCAGGCGCGCGGCTTCCTGATCGGTGCGACGTCCGGTCGTACTACGCTGAACGGTGAAGGCCTGCAGCACCAGGATGGTCACAGCCACCTGATGGCGCAGATGATTCCGAACTGTGTGTCCTACGATCCGACCTACGGCTACGAGCTGGCCGTGATTGTTCAGGACGGCCTGAAGCGCATGTATCAGGATCAGGAAAACAAGTTCTACTACATCACCACGCTGAACGAGAACTACCAGCATCCGGAAATGCCGCAGGGTGCCGAAGAAGGCATCATCAAGGGCATGTACCTGCTGGAAGAAGGCAAGAAGACCGACCTCAAGGTGCAGCTGATGGGCTGCGGCTCAATTCTGCGTGAAGTACGCGAAGCTGCCACCATCCTGCGTGAAGAGTTTGGCGTCGAGTCCGATGTCTGGAGCACAACCTCCATCAACGAACTGCGTCGTGAAGCTCAGGATGTAAGCCGCTGGAACCTGCTGCACCCGGAACAGGAGCTGCGCACCTCTTACGTTGAGCAGTGCCTGGACGGTCATGAAGGTCCGGTTATCGCATCAACCGACTACATGCGCATGTATGCAGACCAGCTGCGTGAATTCATCCCGCGCCGCTACAAGGTGCTGGGTACCGATGGTTTCGGTCGCTCCGATACCCGCGGCAAGCTGCGTGAGTTCTTCGAAGTAAACCGTTACTACGTAGTAGTTGCGGCCCTGCGTGCGCTGCAGGAAGAGGGCAAGCTGGAGGCTTCGGTTGTCGCCAAGGCCATTCAGACGTTCAACATCAACCCGGAAAAGCCGGCGCCCTGGACACTGTAAGTGACAGGCGAGTGAACTTCTGACTGGTTTTAAGCGAGAGGAATTATTGTGACTACGACTACCATTAATGTGCCTGATATCGGCGGTAGCGAAAACGTCGACATTGTTGAAGTATGTGTCAGCGTGGGTGACAGCATCGCCGAGGGTGATTCTCTGATTGTGCTGGAAACAGACAAGGCTTCCATGGAAGTGCCGTCGACCCATTCCGGCGTTATTAAAAATATTATTGTTTCTGAAGGCGGTACCTGCAGCGAAGGTGATGCCATTCTTGAGCTGGAAGTTGAAGGTGAGGGCGAAGCGCCCGCAGCTGAAGCGCCGGCAGAAGCAGCGCCTGCTGCAGAGCCTGCGCCGGCCGCCGAGCCTGCGCCGGCACCTGCAGCGGCTGCCAGCAGTGTCGAGCAGGTGTTGGTGCCGGATCTGTCCGGTGCTGACAACGTTGATGTGATCGAAGTGCTGGTCGCTGAAGGTGACGAAATCGCTGAAGGTGACAGCCTGATCACGCTGGAAACCGACAAGGCCTCCATGGAAGTGCCTGCGCCCAAGGGTGGCAAGGTTGTTTCCATGAAGATCAAGGAAGGTGATCAGGTCAATGAAGGCGACCTGCTGCTGGAGCTTGAAGTCAGCGGCGGTGAGTCCGCAGAACCTGCTGCGGCAGAACCGGCTGCTGAAGCGGCGCCTGAGCCCGCAGCGGTAGCGCCGGCCCAGTCTGGCGGTGTCGAAACGGTTACTGTGCCTGATCTGTCCGGTGCGACCGATGTCGACGTGATTGAAGTGCTGGTCTCTGAAGGTGACGAAATTGCTGAAGGTGACGGCCTGATCACGCTGGAAACCGACAAGGCTTCCATGGAAGTACCCGCGCCCAAGGGTGGCAAGGTTGTTTCCATGAAGATCAAGGAAGGTGACCAGGTCAACGAAGGTGATGTGGTTCTGGAGCTTGAGGTTGCTGGTGCACCAGCTGCTGCGGCCCCGGCTCCGGCAGCAGAGGCGCCCAAGGCGGCTGCGCCTGCACCGGCTGCAGCACCTGCCAAGGCAGCGGCTCCGGCGGCTGACAAGAATGTCGACCTGAACGCGCTCGAGAAGAAAAACCGCAATGTGCATGCTGGCCCGGCTGTTCGCGCGCTGGCGCGTGAGTTCGGGGTTGAGCTGGCCAATGTGTCCGGTACGGGTCGTAAGGGCCGTATCCTGAAGGAAGACGTTCAGGCATACGTTAAATCTGCCCTCAAGCAGCTGGCCGAAAAAGGCCCGGCTTCGGCGACGGGTGGTAGCGGTATTCCTGCTATTCCGGCGGTAGACTTCAGCAAGTTCGGTGAGACCGAAATGGTTAAGCTGAGCAAGGTCGACAAGATCACCCGTGACAATATGTCACGTTGCTGGCTGAACATTCCGCACGTTACTCAGTTCGACGACGCGGACATTACCGAGCTGGAATCCTTCCGCAAGGAAATGAAAGATGCGGCTGCGAAAGAGGGGGTTAAGCTCACGCCGCTGCCTTTCATGATCAAGGCTGCTGCCATTGCGCTCAAGCGTCACCAGAAGTTCAATGCGTCTCTGCATCACGATGGCGAACACATCGTGTACAAGAAGTACGTGAACATCGGTATCGCTGTGGATACGCCTAATGGCCTGATGGTGCCGGTGATCAAGGATGCGGATCAGAAGAGCATCTATGAACTGGCCCGTGAAGCAACCGAGTTGGCCGGCAAGGCCAAGGACCGCAAGCTGAAGCCGAACGAAATGCAGGGCGCCTGCTTCACCATCTCCAGCCTGGGTGGCATTGGTGGTACCGGCTTTACGCCGATCGTGAATGCGCCTGAGGTGGCGATTCTGGGCATCTCCAAGGCCGATATCAAGCCGCGCTGGAATGGCAAAGAGTTTGAGCCGCGCATGATGCTGCCGCTGTGCCTGTCCTACGACCACCGCGCTATTAATGGTGGTGATGCGGGTCGCTTCCTGACAGACCTTAATGGCCTGCTGAGCGATATCCGTCGACTGGTGCTCTAAGCCAGCAAGCCAAATAAAAAAGGGGTGTGACTCGAGTCACACCCCTTTTTTTGTGTCAATTTGAAAACGGTCGGTAGCGGGGGTTGTAAAACACCGCTACCCGGCGGTTAGCCGTAGAATGCCATCTTAATGACGAACAGAGCCGACAGGATCCATAGGGCCGGGTTGAGCTGGTCGAAACGCCCGCTAAGGGCTTTGATCGCGGTATAAGAGATGATGCCGAACGCGATGCCGGTGGTGATGGAGAAGGTCAGAGGCATGCTGACAGTCGCGATCACAACCGGGGCAGCTTCGGTGATGTCATCCCAGTCGATATTCACCAGGCTGTGTGTCATCAGGACGGCAACAAACAGCAGTGCCGGCGCTGTCGCGTAGGCCGGGATGGTGCCAGCCAGCGGTGACAGGAACAGGCAGGCGATAAACAGCAGGCCCACGACAACGGCGGTCAGGCCAGTGCGACCGCCAGCAGCGATACCGGCGCCGGATTCGATGTAGCTGGTGGTGGTGGAGGTACCCATCACGGAGCCGGCCATGGTGGCGGTGGAGTCGGCCATCAGGGCGCGGCCCAGGCGAGGCAGCTTGCCGTCCGGTGTCAGCATCTTGCCTTTCTGGGCAACCGCGATCAGGGTGCCGGAGGTATCGAACAGGTCAACGAACAGGAATGAAAAGATAACACTGAGCAGGCCGATGCTGAGTGCGCCGCCGATATCCAGCTGCCCCAGTGTGGGTGCCAGTGAGGGCGGAGCGGAGGCGATGCCGTTGAATTCAACGTGGCCGGTTGCAAGGCTGATCAGAGTGATTGCCAGAATGCCGATCATCACCGAGCCGGTGATACGGCGGTAGTACAGGGTGGCGATAATGATAAAGCCCAGGCAGGCCATGATCGCGCCCCATTGGCTCATAT
Source organism: Marinobacterium stanieri (assembly GCF_900155945.1). Classification (GTDB taxonomy): domain Bacteria; phylum Pseudomonadota; class Gammaproteobacteria; order Pseudomonadales; family Balneatricaceae; genus Marinobacterium; species Marinobacterium stanieri. The sequence continues at coordinate 288,590 of NZ_FTMN01000001.1, read as the reverse complement.
CGCCAATGGTGACGAGAGTTGCCTGATTGTCGGTTACGATGCCGGCGTTCTTGAGACCGATGAAGCCGAGAAACAGGCCGATACCGGCGCCAATACCACCTTTAAGAGAAAGGGGGATGCTGTTAATGATCCACTCGCGGATGCGGAAGATCGACAGCAGGAAGAAGCAGACACCTGAAATGAAGACGGCGCCCAGTGCTGTTTCCCAGCTGTAGCCCATCTGGCCAACAACGGTGAAACTGAAAAAGGCGTTAAGGCCCATGCCGGGCGCCAGAGCGATCGGATAGTTGGCCCAGAAACCCATCACGAAACAGCCAATGGCAGCGGCAAGGCAGGTTGCAACGAAGACGGCACCCGAGTCCATTCCGGCTGCGGCCAGCATCGAAGGGTTTACGAAAATGATGTAGGCCATTGTCAGGAAAGTGGTCAGGCCTGCAACGACTTCGGTTTTCACCGATGTTTGGTGCTCGGAGAGCTTGAAGAGCTTATCCAGCATTGGAATATCCCACTGATTGCGCAATAAAGGAGACATTTTACCTGAGTCTCGTTATTGAACCAGTAGGAAAAAATAAAGCGGGAAAGAAAATTGGTCGGGATGACAGGATTTGAACCTACGACCCCTGCCTCCCGAAGACAGTGCTCTACCAGGCTGAGCTACATCCCGACGCAATACTTAGTTTTCAGCAAGTGGTCGGGGTGACAGGATTTGAACCTACGACCCCTGCCTCCCGAAGACAGTGCTCTACCAGGCTGAGCTACACCCCGACAAAGCTGAAAGCTAAGTGTTTGTTCTGATTGGTAGTCTGGCGTGGGAGCGCCTCAATCAGGAACGGGGCGCATTATAGAGAGCCCAGCGGCACTTGCCAATAGTCGAGGGGAAAAATGTTAAGAAAATAAGTACACTCGCCGTTTCATACTTCACATGGAGGAAGTGGGCGATGCTCATGGGACTGCTGATATTGCTGGTGTGTCAGTTGCTGGGTGAGTGGCTGGTGCTGGCATTGGCGCTGCCTGTACCGGGTCCGGTTATGGGGATGGTGTTGATGTTGGTTGCATTGATTGTGATGCGTCGTGTACCGGACATGATTCGCACACCGTCCGAAGGCTTGCTGCGCCACCTGGCGTTGCTGTTCGTGCCGGCTGGTGTCGGTTTGACGGTGCATGCTGAATTGATCGCCAAAGAGTGGCTGGTCATTCTGGTTGCTCTGGTGTTGAGCACGGTGGTCACGATTATTGTGACGGCCCTGGTTCTGAAGCGACTGACCCGAAACCTGAACCTGGATACAGGGGAGGGCGAGCATGAGTAACTTCTGGGTCTACTTTGCTGCCAAGCCGCTATGGTGGATTATTGTCACCATTGCGGCCTTCCTCTTCACATCATGGTTGAATCGGCGCGTGGGTGGTACTCCATTGCTGCATCCGGTGCTGGTAGCGCTGACGCTGATTATTATTCTCCTGCGTCTGACCGGAACCGACTATGACACCTATTTCGAAGGTGCACAGTTTATTCACTTCATGCTGGGCCCGGCCACGGTGGCGCTGGCCATTCCGTTGTACGACCATTTTGAGCGCGTAAAAAAAATGCTGGTTCCCTTATTGGTGGCCTGTTTCTGTGGGGCGCTGACGGCATCCCTGTCCGTCATTCTGGTGGCCTGGTTGCTGGGTGCATCAGAGGGCACCTTGTTGTCACTTGCACCCAAATCGGTCACTTCGCCGATCGCGATTGGTATTGCGGAGAAAATTGGTGGTTATCCATCGCTTGCGGCGGGCCTGGTGTTGATTACAGGCGCTATCGGTTGTCTGGCGGCGCCCCCCATCTTCCGCTGGTTGAAAATTGAAGATGACGCGGTCAAGGGGTTCACGCTGGGCTTGTCATCTCATGGCTTTGGCACAGCCTTTGCGTTTGAATTCAGTACATTGGCAGGTGCTTTTGCGGGGCTGGCGATGGGGCTGACGGGCTTGCTGACCGCCTTCCTGGTCCCGGTGCTGGTGGGTCTGTTGGGGCTTGGTTGATAAATCGAGCCCACATTAAAAGGCTGTGGCCGATTTGCCAAAAAATGCGACCGGCAGTAAAGTTCGCCCCCGTTAAGGTGTGCACAAACCCAATCAGAGGTACAAACTGACGATGACTCCGCTCGAGCGATACCAGCAGGATCTGAAACGTGATGATTTCTCCTATGATCCGACACAGGAAATGGCTGTAGGGCATCTGCAGCGCCTGTACGATGATCTGGTAGCCGCGGAGCGAGCGCCCAAGCCGAGCTTCATGCAGCGTCTGGGCGGCAAGATCAAGCGTCAGAAGGAAGAGCCCATCAAGGGGCTGTACTTCTGGGGTGGTGTTGGTCGTGGCAAGACTTACCTGATGGACACCTTCTTCGACAGCCTGCCGTTCGAGCGCAAGATGCGTACCCACTTTCACCGCTTTATGCAGCGTGTGCATAAGGAGCTGAAAGAGCTTGATGGTACCAAGAACCCGCTGGTTGAAATCGGTCGCAAATATGCCGATGAAACGCGCATCATCTGCTTTGACGAGTTCTTTGTTACCGATATTACGGATGCCATGATCCTTGGCGGCCTGATGCAGGAGCTGTTCAACAACGGTGTGGCTCTGGTCGCTACCTCCAATATTGTGCCCGATGGTCTGTACAAGGATGGTTTGCAGCGCCAGCGCTTCCTGCCGGCTATCGATATGCTCAAACGCTATACCGAAGTGGTGAATGTGGATGGTGGTGTCGATTACCGTCTGCGCACCCTGGAGCAGGCCGAACTCTATCATTGGCCGCTGGACGAGGGCGCTGACAAAAGCCTGAATGCCAGCTTTGAAAGCCTGGCACCGGACCTCGAAGAAGAGCAGAAAGAAGCGGAAGTAGAGGTTAATGGCCGACTCATTAAAGCGCGTCGTGTTTGTGAAGATGTGGCCTGGTTTGACTTTAGCGCGCTTTGTGAAGGTGCGCGCTCGCAGAACGACTATATTGAGTTGGGCAAAATCTACCACGCGGTGCTGCTGAGTAATGTGCCGCAAATGGGACGCAAGAATGATGATGCCGCACGTCGCTTCATCAACCTGGTGGATGAGTTCTACGATTCCGGGGTTAAGTTGATTATCTCTGCTGAAGTGGGGATTCCTGATATCTACACCGAGGGTCGTCTGAATTTCGAGATTGAGCGCACTCAGAGCCGGTTGCTGGAAATGCAGTCGCATGAGTACCTGGCACGAGAACATCGCGCCTGACGTTCAGTGCAATCTACACTTCCCATACCCGATGGGTGTGGGTATAATGCGCGCTCCCTGATTACAGGGTGCCGAAAAAGTGTACGTTAGAGTCTTACAAAAGGCGCTAACCAATAACTATAAGGTAAGTCGGAATTATCGGTAACAGCCGGATTCGAGACTTAAATTGTAAGGTGAACCATTCATGAAAACTTTTACTGCCAAACCGGCCGAAGTAAAACGCGACTGGTATGTTGTGGACGCAGAGGGCAAAACTCTGGGTCGCCTGGCTACTGAAATTGCACGTCGTCTGCGCGGCAAGCATAAGCCGGAATACACTCCGCACGTTGACACCGGTGACTACATCGTTGTTGTTAACGCCGAGAAAGTACACGTTACCGGCAAGAAGCGTAACGACAAAATGTACTACCGTCACTCTGGTTTCCCGGGTGGCCTGAAGGAAGCCAACTTTAACAAGATGGTTGAAACCTTCCCTGAGCGCACTATCGAGCTGGCTGTTAAAGGCATGCTGCCGAAAGGTCCGCTGGGCCGTGCCATGTACACCAAGCTGAAAGTGTACGCCGGTGCTGAACATCCGCACCAGGCTCAGCAGCCGAAAGAACTGAACGTCTAAGGGGAAGGTGAAGATGTCTACTACTCAGTATTACGGTACCGGCCGTCGTAAAACCTCTACTGCTCGTGTATTCCTGCGTCAGGGTACCGGCAAGATCATGATCAACAACCGCACTCTGGAAGAGTACTTCGGTCGCGTAACTGCGCGCATGATCGTTAAGCAGCCGCTGGAACTGACCGACACTGTCGAGAAGTTCGATGCGCACATCACCGTTAAAGGTGGTGGCGGTTTCGGCCAGGCTGGTGCTATCCGTCACGGTATCACCCGTGCGCTGATGGAATACGATGAGACTCTGCGCGGTGCTCTGCGTGAAGCGGGTTACGTTACTCGTGACGCACGTATGGTTGAGCGTAAGAAAGTCGGTCTGCGTAAAGCACGTAAGCGTCCGCAGTTCTCCAAGCGTTAATCGCTGGCGATCTGGTCGCATTATGTATGCGAAAAAAGCCTGCAGCCTGCGTGGTTGCGGGCTTTTTTTGTTTCTGGGGTCAGGTCAATAAAAGCGTTGTTCGCCTAATGGAGAGGGCATTATACCTTGTAAAAAAAGGGTATTTTCTTTAACATTCGGCGCATTTGAACAAACCGATTTTGTGTTTTTCATGACTGAGCGGCCCGTTTGTCTTTTGTGTCCAGCAGAAGCGGCAGGTCGATTGAGGGGAGATGAAGTTAATGAGCAATGACGGCGTGAATAAGGGTCGACGTCGTCTCCTGATCGGTGCCACATCTGCAGTGGGTGCAGTAGGTGCTGTAGGAGCGGCCGTCCCGTTCGTGGCTTCCTGGAATCCGAGTGCCAAGGCGAAAGCCGCTGGCGCGCCTGCCAAGGCGGATATCAGCAAGCTCGAGCCAGGTCAGCAGATGACCGTTGAATGGCGTGGTAAGCCGGTATGGATTGTCCGTCGCGGTGAAGAAGCGCTGGCTAATCTGGAGAAGCTGAACGATAGCGTAGCGGATCCAAATTCTGAAAAGCCGCAGCAGCCGGATTACGTTCCGAAGACCGCTGCCCGTGCTATCCGTCCAGAATTCGCTGTCATGGTAGGTATTTGTACCCACCTGGGCTGCTCGCCGACGTATCGCCCGGAAGTTGCACCGGACGACCTGGGTCCGAACTGGCTCGGCGGCTTCTTCTGCCCCTGTCACGGTTCGCGTTTTGACCTCTCAGGCCGTGTATTCAAGTCCGTACCGGCTCCGACCAACCTGGTCATCCCGCCGCACTCGTACGAAGACGACAATACACTGATTATCGGTGTTGATCCGGAGACTGCATAATGGCTGGCACACGAAATAAAGGGAATCCGGGCCTGATGGGCTGGATTGACGACCGCTTCCCGGCAACTGCCATGTGGGAAGATCACCTGTCCAAATACTACGCGCCGAAGAACTTCAACTTCTGGTACTTTTTTGGCTCCCTGGCACTGCTGGTGCTGGTTAACCAGATCCTGACCGGTATCTGGCTGACCATGAGCTACAACCCGAGCGCCGAAGGTGCGTTCGCATCCGTTGAATACATCATGCGTGATGTAGAATACGGCTGGCTGTTGCGTTACCTCCACTCTACCGGCGCCTCTGCATTCTTCGTGGTGGTTTATCTGCACATGCTGCGTGGCATCATGTACGGTTCCTACCGCAAGCCGCGTGAGCTGGTGTGGATCTTCGGTATGACCATCTACCTGGCGCTGATGGCTGAAGCCTTCATGGGCTACCTGCTGCCTTGGGGCCAGATGTCCTACTGGGGTGCTCAGGTAATCATCTCCCTGTTTGGTGCCATCCCTGTCATCGGTCCGGACCTGCAGCAGTGGATCCGTGGTGACTTCCTGATCTCCGGCATCACTCTGAACCGCTTCTTCGCCCTGCACGTTATCGCACTGCCGATCGTGATCCTGGCGCTGGTTGTTCTGCACATCATCGCCCTGCACGAAGTGGGTTCCAACAACCCGGACGGCGTTGAAATCAAAGAGAAGAAAGACGAAAACGGCGTACCGCTGGACGGCATCCCGTTCCACCCGTACTACACCGTTAAAGACATCGTCGGTGTTGTCGTCTTCCTGTTCGTGTTCTGTACCGTAGTCTTCTTCTTCCCTGAAGGTGGCGGTTACTTCCTCGAGAAGCCGAACTTCGAGCCGGCTAACCCGTTGAAGACACCTGACCATATTGCCCCGGTCTGGTACTTCACACCGTTCTACGCCATGCTGCGTGCGATTACCTTCCCGATGTTTGGTCTGGACGCCAAGTTCTGGGGTGTTGTGGTGATGGGTGCTGCGATTGCAATCCTGTTTGTGCTGCCCTGGCTGGATCGTAGCCCGGTCAAGTCCATGCGTTACAAGGGCTGGCTGAGCAAAGTCTGGCTGCTGATCTTCATTGTCAGCTTCGTGATTCTGGGTGTTCTGGGTGTTCTGCCGGCAACTGATGGTCGTACTAAGCTGTCTCAGCTGTGCACAGCGCTGTACTTCGCATTCTTCCTGCTGATGCCGTTCTACACACGCATGGAGCGTACTAAACCGGTTCCGGAAAGGGTGACAGGCTAATGAAAAAGTTTTTTATCACATTGTTGATGGCGCTGGCGCCGGTAACTGCCAGTGCTGCCGGTGGCGCCGGTGTGCCGCTGGACTCCTTCGACGCTGATCTGACAGATAAGGCGTCTCTGCAGCGTGGTATGCAGACCTTCGTTAACCGCTGCATGGGTTGTCATGAAGCGGGCTACCAGCGTTTCGAGCGTGCTGCTCAGGACCTGGATGTACCGAACGAACTGGTTGAGCAGTACCTGATCTTTGATCCGGAAGTGAAAATCGGCGAGCACATGAAAAATGCCATGCCGAAAGAAGTCGCTGCCGGCTGGTTTGGTGCGCCGCCGCCCGATCTGACGCTGGAAGCACGTCTGCGTGGTGGTGACTGGGTTTACACTTACCTGCGCAGCTTCTACATGGACGAAAACCGTCCCTGGGGTGTCAACAACGCGGTATTCCCTGATGTTGGTATGCCCAACGTGCTGGAAGACCTGCAGGGTAAAGTCGCGCTGCACTGTACGCCTGCAGAACTGGCTCATGGCGGTGAAGGTGAAATTGATCCCCTTACCGGTAAAACCATGGGTGGCTGTCTGACAGTTGCCGAGTCTGGTTCCCAGTCTCCGGAAGAGTTCGACAAGACTGTCTACGACCTGGTCAATTTCATGACTTACATGGGCGAGCCTTCGCGCATGGAGTCTGAAAGCCTGGGTACCAAGGTCCTGATCTTCCTGGCGATTCTGTTTGTCTTTGCCTTTGCTCTGAAGAAAGAGTACTGGAAAGACGTACACTGATCTCTGGTACACTCGGGATCTGAAACTACGCGGTCGTAAGGCCGCGTAGATTTTTTGTTTTTAGAAACAACCTTTTTGATGGGGATAGTTCGATGGGCGTAGTGGCCAAGCGTTCTTCCATGACCTTTTATTCGGATGGTTACGACCATTACAGTCACCGTGTACGTATCGTACTCTGTGAAAAAGGCGTGGCAGTTGATGTAGTGGATTGTAAAGCTAGTGAGCTGCCGGAGGATGTTGCGGCACAGAATCCCTACAACAGCCTGCCGACATTGCTTGATCGCGATCTGGTTTTGTATGAACCGAACGTGATGATGGAATACCTCGACGAGCGTTTCCCGCACCCGCCGCTGTTGCCGGTATACCCGGTTGCGCGTGCTGAAAGCCGTCTGTACATGCACCGTATCCAGCGTGACTGGTGTGTACTGGTTGACCGTATCCTGGCCGACGAAGGTACCGATGACGAGCTGGACGAAGCGCGTAAAGAGCTGAGCGACAGCCTGGTTGCAGTATCACCGATCTTTGATGAAAAGCCGTTCTTCATGAGCGACGAGTTCACGCTGGTCGATTGCTGCCTGGCGCCGATCTTGTGGCGTTTGCCGCAGCTGGGTATTGAGCTGCCTGAAGCTCAGACCACTGCGCTGCAGGGCTACATGGATCGCCTGTTCGAGCGTGAAGCCTTCCAGGCCAGCCTGTCTGACTACGAGCGCGAACTGCGCGACTAAACGCGGGCGCCTTAGTAAAGGCAGCACCACGTTACAAACAGGGATGGAGGTCACTTCATCCCTTTTTTATATCTACGCGACCCATGACTGCTGCAGGAGGTTATTTCCTGTAGCGATGTAATCTGGAGAGTGAATCATGAGTGCCATCAAACCCAGCCGACCCTATCTGCTGCGCGCGTTGTATGATTGGGTACTGGATAATGACATGACGCCACATATCGCTGTCGATGCGAGAGTGGTTGGCGTTCAGGTGCCGGAGCAGTTTGTCCAGGACGGACAGATTACCCTGAACATCGCCCCGGGAGCGGTGCAGGGGCTGCTGATCGATGATCAGGGCATCAGTTTCAGTGCCCGCTTTGGCGGTGTGCCCATGAATGTATATGCACCCATGGTTGCGGTACTGGCGCTGTTCACCCGTGAAAACGGAATGGGTATGGGGTTCGGTATGGAGCCGGGGGCCGATATTCTGGTGGAGCAGGCGGAGGCTGAAGAAGAAGAGCAGTCTGCAACGCTGGCACCTGTACCGGATGCACCGGAGCAGTCTGAAGCTGATGCAGGGGCTGATGAAAACGGTCAGGACGAAGCGGAAAAGCCGGCTGCGAAAAGCGGTAAGCCGACCCTGCGAGTGGTGAAGTAACAGGGAAGAGCCGCTGCTGGATCAGCAGCGGCTATCAGGCATCAATTGATGTATTCGAACACCTTGACGATCTTGCGTACACCGACCACGGAGCGAGTGATATCCACTGCAAGGTCGGCTTCCTGTCGATTTACCAGTCCCATCAGATAAACCACACCGTTCTCGGTAACCACTTTGATTCGGCCGCCGGCAACGCGTTTATCAGCCAGCATCTGTACCTTGATTCGGCTGGTGAGGTAAACATCGTTGCTGCGAACGATGGTTGATGTCGGGCCAGCAATATCCAGCTCATTATGTACCTTGCGTACATGCTGTGTCTGGCGTGCAATGCGCTCGGCTTCCTGCTTCACGTTCTGGTCCGGGACCTGACCAATCAGCAGTACCTGACCATTGTAGCTGACAACATTTACATGCGACTGGGCCAGTGCCTGGGAGCCCTTGCCAACATTGACCAGAATCTTGGTCTCGATGACTTCGTCTTCCAGATAGCGTCCCAGGGTACGGCTGCTCGGGTCTTCCTGGATCGGCTCTTCACGGGCAGTTCCAATCAGGGTTGCGCAACCGGATGTAACCAGGGTGGACGCCAGCATAAGAGCGACCAGAGGGCGTTTGAACATTAATCAGCCTCCAAACAGTTGATATTCAATCAGATCACACAAACAGTGCAGTACCAGAAGGTGAGCGCCATGTATCAGGGCATCTTCGCCACCGGGTATGCAGATCTCGATTTCATCCGGCAGCAGCAGGGCTGCCATATTGCCACCATCGCCACCGCTCAGCGCAATGACCATCATCTCCCGGTCATGGGCCGCCTGAATGGCTTGCACCAGGCTGTTGGCACGACCGTGCGTTGATATCAGCAGCAGAATGTCACCGGGCTGGCCCAGTGCGCGAATCTGCTTGGCATAGACATCGGCAAAGCCGGTCTCTTCGCTGATACCGCTAATGGCGGCTGCATCGTTCAGGGTCATGGCGGGCAGGCCCGGGCGTTCATGACGAAAACGATTCAGCAGCAGTGAGCTGAAATGCTGTGCCAGCGCGGCTGAACCGCCGTTACCGACACACAGGATCTTCTGTTCACTGACCAGACATTGGAGCAGGAGTTCACCGGCCTCAGCTATCAGGGGAGTGTGCTGCTCAATAGTGAGCGCATTGGTCTCCATGGTGTTGTGAAACTGGCTGACAATGCGGTCTTCGAGTTCCATTTAAAGCCTTTTCCGGTGTTCAGGGTCTAAAAGCGTCTTTATACCATATCGGAGGGTTAGACTCCGAATCTCCTTCATACGCAATAACATCAAAACGGCAAGGCAGTTGGCTCCAGTGCGGGTTGCGGCTGAGCATGTAGCGAGCCGCGCGGACCAGTTTCTGTTGCTTGCGCCAATCGACCGATGCCGCAGCACCACCGTGGAGCCGACCTGAGCGTGCGCGTACTTCCACAAACACCAGGTGTTCGCCGTCACGCATGATCAGATCTATCTCGCCCAGGCGGCAGTGAGCATTGCGTTGTATGGTCTGGAGTCCTTGTTGGCAGAGCCATTGCTCTGCATGCAGTTCGGCATCCTTGCCGATACGGTTGCGATCCATCGCATTCTCCATAAGGTTTACTGGGCCGGTACTCCTTCACTGATTTCAGCAGCGTCGGTATTGGCATCCGTTGCCTGGCCCGTCTCGTTGGGGGATTCAATTTCAGCGGCCTGTCCTTCAGTGATGCTCAGGGGCATGCCCTGTTCAAAACGGGTGCAGGTCAGTTCACGCTGAAGCTGGCGGTCGCGCATGACCTGCAGGCGGCCGGTTTCGCCATCAATGTAGACGCCGGGTGACAGCTGCAGCTGTTCCAGCCAGGGGTAGATATTGATGGCGTCCACGCCCAGTGCATAGAGGCGACCGAAGCGGGACAGGGTGTTTTTGCCGCTGCTGCTGAGCAGTCGGTGAGCATCGCTCGGCGGCTGGAGAATCCAGGGCAGATCACAGAACTGAATGCCATTCAGGTCCACGTCACGGGTTGCATCAGCATCGCCGGGGTAAAGGTGCGAGGTGGCATAGATCGGCATGTCGGCTGCAAAGTGGTAGTCCAGCATCGGCTTGATCAGACGGGCTGCTTCAGGCAGGGCCGTCAGCAGAATCGCATCGGCATCCTTGCGGCGACGCTCCTGGAACTCCAGGCGGTGGCGCAGCAGTTCACGCAGCGACTGTTCACGCGCCTTGCTTGCATCGGTCTTCATCAGCTGTGCAATCTGCGCGTCATAGTTGGCATTCACATCGTAGCCAAGGGTGCCGACGACCTGGCCGCCAACTTGCTCGACATGGTTGGTCAGGCTGTCACGGACACGGTCGCCCCAGGGAGCGCCAGGGGTGATGACAAGAAAGCGCTTGTGGCCTTCAGCAACCGCTTTCTGGGCCAGGGTGCGGGCTTCATGCTCCGAAGAAAGTTCCAGCTGCCAGGGCGTGGAAGGGCCGGCAGGGGCAGAATTCAGGGCCAGCACGGGAATGTCCAGCTGTGGCATGCTGGAAAGCTGCTGAATGAGGGTGTTATCCAGCGGGCCGATGAGGAAGTCGACGTTCAGCTGACGTGCCTGCAGCATGATTTGCGAGGCATCAAACAGCTGGGACGAGTCGATATTGACCAGTGTTGGTGTCGGTTTTCCCTGCTGGCGTGCAACTTCCAGCGCGGCTTCCATACCTTCACGAATGGCTGCTGCCGGTTTTGCCAGGTTGCCGCTCAAGGGCAGTACAACCCCGATACGATTGGCGCTAATCAGCTCGCCAGCGGCTTCAACCACCATCAGGTCTTCCGGCGGGAGCTGCATGGCAGGGTGTGATTCCCAGAGGATGCGCCAGTCATTGAGGGCTTGCTCACGCGTCGGCAGGTCAGTGCTTTGACGCAGCATCAGTGCCAGCTCCAGCCAGCCCTGTTCAAAATAATCATTACTGGTGTTCATGCTGGCGCGCAGCTGGGGCTGAGGCACACGTTGCAGTACCTGCCAGATCTGATTGTGGTAGCGCTGCTGCTCGGCAGGGTCAATGCTCAGCTGGCTGCTCAGCATCAATTCACGTGCAGCAGCCAGTGGATCATCCTGCTGCAGCCAGACATCGGCACGCAATTGTGCCAATTCAGCCTGCTGATCGGCAGGCAGCGCGCCAAAACGTGACGGGTCCAGATAGCGCATCAGTTCCTGGGTGTTGTCAGTGTCCAGCGGTGCGCGCACACGGGCAACTTCAAACGCCAGCTCCGGGGGGAGCTGCTCCAGGTCGATAAGCGTCAGAGTGGCCAGTGCCTGTTCCGGCTGGTCTTCCTGCAGCATGATCTGTGCCGCGCGCAAACGCAGTTGCGCGGCGGTTACCGGTGTTTCTGTCTGCGCCTGACGTAGCAGGTCATCAATGCTTTCCTTGGCGGTAGCCGTTTTGTCGACGACCTGTGGGGGCTTCTGCGGGCTTGAGCAGCCACTGATCAGCGCGGCTGTAAGCAGAAGGCTGAAAGACAGCCGGGGCAAAATCGTCATATAATCAGGGTCCTAGCAACCAGTGAGTATCCTTAATGTCTGAACCGGTTCTCTACATCGTGGCAACGCCGATCGGTAACCTCGCAGACCTGTCCGAACGTGCGCGAGAGGTGCTGGGCCGTGTCGATCATGTCGCTGCCGAAGACACCCGTCACAGCGGACGTTTGCTGGCTCACTTTAACATTAAAGTCCCCATGATTTCAGTGCATGATCACAACGAGCGCCAGCGGGCCGAGCATGTGATCAACCTGTTGCGAAATGGCGAGAGTATTGCACTTGTCAGTGACGCCGGTACGCCGCTGATTTCTGATCCCGGGTTCCACCTGGTACGAGCCGTGCGTGAAGCCGGGTTCAGGGTTTCACCGGTGCCGGGTAGCTGTGCCTTTGTCGCCGCTCTGTCTGCATCGGGGCTGCCGTCGGACCGCTTTCAATTTATCGGTTTTTTGCCCGCTAAAAGCGGCGCGCGCCTGCAGGCGCTGGAAGCACTGTCCGAGAATACGGAAACATTGGTGTTCTATGAATCGACACACCGCATCGTCGACAGTCTCAAGGCGATGTCCGAGGCGTTTGGGTGTGAGCGCTATGCGGTGGTCGCCCGAGAGCTGACCAAAACCTTCGAAACCATTCATGGTGACAGTCTTGAGGGGCTGTTGGAGTGGATTCAGGCCGACGCCAATCAGCAGCGCGGTGAGTTTGTTGTGCTGGTGCAGGGGGCTGAAAAGGTGCTTGATGATGAGAGTATCAACCCCGAGGCTGAACGTATTCTGCGGATTCTGGCCAAGGAGATGCCGCCCAAAAAAGCAGCGGGTGTTGCTGCTGAAATCACGGGCTACAAGAAAAATCGCTTATATCAGCTGCTGATCGACTGAAGCTCTTGCTTAACAGCGCCAGCTCGTTATACTCCGCGCCGAGAGTCTGCCAGGCAATCGTCGCTGCGTTTACGCAGGGGAGGAAAGTCCGGGCTCCGCTGGGCAAGGTGCCAGATAACGTCTGGGCGGCGCAAGCCGACGGAAAGTGCAACAGAAAGTATACCGCCTAAGCATCTTCGGATGCCGGTAAGGTTGAAATGGTGCGGTAAGAGCGCACCGCGTGGGTGGCAACATTCCACGGCGATGGTAAACCCCACCCGGAGCAAGACCAAATAGGGACCCATTAAGGCGTGGCCCGCGCCGGGTCCGGGTAGGTCGCTTGAGGCCAGTGGCGACGCTGGTCCTAGATGAATGATTGCCCACGACAAAACCCGGCTTATCGGCAGACTCTCATTTTTCCCTTGCTGATCATTCGTATCAGCTCTCGTTTGGACTCCCTGTCTACAACTAGCGACCCTTTTTTATTCCTGAAGTCTGGATTCATCATCACGACATAATTGTGTCAGCTCTTGGACATGGGTACTTCACACTTCGTTTCTAGCATCTGTTTAACCATCATGTTTGCATGGATGGCCACGCGCGATCCCCATTTCGCTTTAGAACCTGCATTCAGGAGTGGTTAGATGATTAGAATCAACGAGTTCCAGCCGAACCCCCAGGGCACTGACCCTCAAATGGCTGTGTTTGAACTTCAGGGTGAGCCGGGCACGCTTTTTACCGGCTGGATCACGTCCATTGAAGGTGATAACAGCAGCGCGACGATTGATAGCGCCTACCAGATAAGCGGCACCTTCGATGAGCATGGCTTGCTGACTGTTGAAGTGCCTGATTTGGAAAACCCGAGTTTCACCGTTGTTCTCAGCAGTGAGTTCAATGGCGCCTTGGGGAATACGTTCAGCCTTCTGAATACAGGTGCATTTTTTGGCAGGGTGCATGATGCACTGGGTGTGCCGGATGCTTCGGCTGATGCTTCTTATCTGTTCGGCGCGGCACTTGGTGGGGCTGACTTTGCGTACACAGGTGATGAGCCCCGTCTGGTGTTTCGTGACAGCCTGAGCGGGGACTGGTATGCCATTAACGATCCCGACAATGGCCAGGTGATCGACATCAATGGAAATGTGGTCGCTCCAGATGAGTTCGGCAGTGATCCGGCTTCGGGTACGGATACTTTCGGCAGCGCCAATCCGTCCCGTTCGGCTCCTGCGGCTAATCATTTTGTCGAAAGCTTCGAGCAGGCGCCCGGTACAACGTACTTTCTCTTCAGCGATATTGATGACGGCAGCTTCGATTTCTTCGGTCGTTTTGCTTCTCCGGATAACACTAATAGCGCGCGCGATGACTTCCAGAGTGGTTTTGACGGTGGCTATGCCATTTTTGGCCAGGACCATGATGGCGAAGGCGGTGCCTCTACTCAGGTTGTCAGCATTCCTGGCATTGATATCTCGGGCTATGTTGACCTGGCAATGGCGGTTCGCGTAGGTGCTCTCTCCAGCGAGCCGACCTTCCAGAACTACGAAGCCGGTGATGGAATCAGGATTTTTGCCAGTGTTGATTCGGGGGCGCGAGTGTTGGTAGCTGAGTTTGCACCTCCGGTTAGTGGCTCCGGTGACCTTAGGCTGGATACGGACGGCGACGGCATTGGCGATGGCGAGGTTTTGACCACTGCATTGAGCCGTTTTGTTATTGATCTGCCCAATGGTGGCAGCCTGCTCGATCTTGAAATCGAAATGACTTCAGATGCGAGTTATGAGCCGCTTGTTATCGACAAGGTTGAAGTGGGCGAAATGCTGGAGTTGGCACCTGAACCCGAAGGGCCTGAAGCAGTCTTTATTCATCAGATCCAAGGTTCCGGCACTGACGTTGCGATCAGTGGTGAAGTGCAGGTTCAGGGTGTTGTGACAGGCGTTTACGATGAATCCGACGAACTGAAAGGCTTCTTTGTTCAGGAAGAAGATGCTCACACTGATAATGACAGTGCCACATCCGAAGGCATTTTTGTGTATCTGGGCTCCAACTCCGTAGATGGCTTGGCAGAAGGCCAGATTGTCACGGTGACAGGTGTCGCTGAAGATTACTTTGGCATGTCGCAAATTAATGTGACTGATGGAGGCAGTGTCACCATTGATGATGCAACCGACAACCTGAATCTCGTCTCCAGTACGTTGCTGGAGTTGCCTGCTCCCGGTCGAACTGATGCTGCTGCTACCTTTGAAGCTGTCGAAGGGATGTTGGTGAATTTCACCGATACACTGGTGGTCAGCGAGTACTACGAGCTGGCGCGTACCGGGCAGATAGTGCTTCAGGATGAAGAGCGTTCCTATCAATATACCCAGCTCCATGAGCCTAACGCTGAGGGCTATGCGGCTTATCAGGATGACGTTGCCGCAAGCCGCATTGTGATTGATGACTTGAACAACCTGCAGAACAGTGACGAAATCTACTACCCCGGCGCTGAAGGCTTTTCAGTTGATAATTTCATCCGTGGTGGCGACCAGGTCGAAGACTTGACGGGTATCCTGCATTGGAGCTGGGCTGGATACCAGGGCTCGGATGCCTGGGTTGTGCGCCCTACAGAAGCCGCCCCGGTTGAGTTTACAGAAAGTAACCCGCGTACAGATGTGCCAGAAGAGGTGGGAGGCCGTCTTAAAGTTGCCAGCTTCAATGTCTTGAACCTCTTCGCAACAATAGATGATGGTGCAGCCACTACCCAGACGGGTATGGAACCTCGCGGCGCTGACAGCGAGGCAGAGCTGCAGCGCCAGCTTGATAAAATAGTCGCTGCACTGAGTAAAATGGACGCTGATGTCATTGGTCTTATCGAAATCGAGAACGACAATGACGAAACACTGGCCCTGCTCGTTGATGAGCTGAATGCTGCACTGGGGACTGATGTGTATGACTATGTTCCTACCGGTGTCATTGGTTCGGATGCGATCAAGGTAGGCTTTATCTACGACAGCTCCAGCGTGCGTATTGCCAATGATGGCGAAGCCGTCGCTGTATTGGACACCCCTGAATTTATGGCGCCGTTGGGTACTGGTGACAAGAACCGGCCTGCTGTTGCGGTAACTTTTGAGGAACTGGCAACCGGCTCGCATTTCACGGCCGTAAACAACCATCTCAAGTCCAAAGGCTCTCCGGTGGCCGGGGAAGACGATCCGGGCATCGAAGATGGGCAGGGAAATGGTTCTGAAACCCGCAAAATGGCTGCAGATGTCCTGGCTGACTGGCTGGCGACCAACCCGACTGGGGCTCCGGATGATGATGTTCTGATTCTTGGGGATCTGAATGCCTATGCCAAGGAAGAGCCCTTGCAGGAGCTGCGTGAGGGCGCCGATGATCAGGCGGGTACCGAAGACGACTTCATCGACCTGGCCGCGGAAATGATCGGGGATGATGCCTATTCCTATGTCTTCGATGGGCAGCTGGGCACACTTGATTATGCACTGGCTAACCAGGCATTGCTGCCGCAAGTAACCGGTGTTACCCAGTGGCATATCAATGCGGATGAAGTGAGCCTGCTCGACTATAACGACGATATACAGGACCCGACCGAGCGAGGATATGAAGCCAAGCCGAGCGGTAATGAGCTGTATGCCGATGATCCTTACCGGTCATCGGATCATGACCCGGTCATCGTTGGGCTTGATCTTGCCCCGGAATGGAACCTGATCCGTGGCGAGGACGGGCGCAATGACCGTATTAAGGGAACCGATGGCTCAGACCTGATCATGAGCCTGGGTGGTCGTGTTGACCGCCTCTGGGGACTTGAAGGCGAAGACTACTTCGCTGTCGGTCATGAGATGCATAACGGTGTTCGTGAAACCGATATGATCATGGACTTTGAAGGCGGCAAGGACTCGTTGATTCTGATGGAGGGCGCCGAAATAAGGTCGATGCATGGTAGTGAGCGGTCCATGGTTATTTTCCTCGAAGGCGACCGCGACATGATCCATCTATTGGGCACGAACCTGTCGGCTGAAAACCTGAATATCCGGTATGAGCCCGCAGATCTGTTCCTCTAACACCACCTGATACAGGGTACGCATCGAAAGGCCACAGCTATCTGTGGCCTTTTGTTTTTGTATACTGAGTTCTTTGAAGCTCAAGTACATGGAGGCAAGGAACGATGGGAACAGTACCAGGCCCGGATGGCCTGCCACGCTGTGGCTGGTGTGGCGAGATTAGCGAGTTCTTCCCCTATCATGACAATGAGTGGGGCTTCCCGGTCGACGACGATATCCGTCTGTTTGAGAAATTGTGTCTGGAAAGTTTTCAGTCAGGGCTGAGCTGGCGCACGATTCTCGCCAAGCGGGAGAACTTCCGCGCTGCCTTTGCTCATTTTGATTTCAATCGGGTGGCGCAGTTTGATGAAGCCGATATCGAGCGTCTGTTGGCGGATGCCGGTATTGTGCGTCACCGCGGCAAGATTGAAGCGGTCATCAATAATGCCCGGCGGGCCTGCGAGCTGGTTGAACGAGAAGGCTCACTGGCTGCGTATTTCTGGCAGTTCGAGCCGGATGAACGGGATCTTCCCGCGCCACAGACTCAATCGACGTCGGAAGCCTCGATTGCACTCTCCAAAGAGCTAAAAAAGCAGGGCTGGAAATTTGTCGGTCCCACAACCGTCTATGCGTTTATGCAGGCGATGGGGTTGATCAACGATCACCTGGACGACTGTGTCTATCGAGCCAAGGTGGCTGAGGCACGCAAGGCATTCAAGCGACCGGTGAAAGCGAGGTGAGTATGCTCAAGGGTGAATGCAACTGTGGCGCTGTACAGTTCAGTATTCAGGGCCCCTTGCCGGGGTTGTATCAATGTCACTGCTCCTTGTGCCAGAAGCAGAGCGGAACGGCCTCGAATGCCGGTACGCTGGTCGAATGTGAGTATTTCCGTTGGGAGTCCGGTGCTGAGTTCATCAAACAGTGGCAAAAGCCCAGTGGTTTCAGTTCACATTTCTGTCGTGAGTGCGGATCACCGGTACCGAATCGCTTCAAGGACTATATGTGGGTGCCTGTGGGACTCATGTCGGGGATTACCACGCCGGTGGTGGCGCATATCTGTGTCGAAGACACGCCTGCCTGGGATCAGCCACAAGACACTTCGCGAAGTTACCCCGGGATGCCGGATGATATTGACGAATTTCTCCAGTTTCTTAAATCCAGCGCCCACTAACGGCCTGACAGCAGTTTCCGGGAGGCTTGGGGCCCATGTTTGAGCAGCACAGTGCCATGAAATACCTCTGGGGTCTCTGTTTTCTGCTGGTGCTGGTGTGGTCAGCGATTGAGCCCAGGGACCGACTGACCTGGTGGCTTGAAGTGGCGCCGGCTTTGGCAGCGGCGGCTCTGCTGCTGGCGACTCGTCGCGCCTTCCCGTTGACGCCTCTCTTATATGTGCTGGTGCTGGCCCACTGTGTGATCCTGATGGTGGGTGGTCATTACACCTATGCCGAGGTGCCGCTGTTTGATGGTCTCTGGGGCGCGGAGCGCAATAATTACGACAAGCTGGGCCACTTTTTTCAGGGCTTTGTGCCGGCAATTGCGGCACGGGAGTTGTTACTGAGGTTTCAGGTGGTGAACGGTGCGTTCTGGCGTAATCTGTTGATTCTCTCGTTCTGCCTGGGCTTCAGTGCCTTCTATGAGCTGATCGAGTGGTGGGTAGCGGTGCTGTCAGGCGAGGGTGCTGAGGCCTTTCTGGGCACTCAGGGCTATGTCTGGGATACCCAGTCCGATATGGGCTTTGCGCTGCTGGGGGCCAGTCTTGCCTTGTTAACCCTGTCCCGTTGGCATGATCGGCAGCTGGGTAAGCTGCACTCATAAATGATGCAAAGCGGGTGGCAGGCCAATCTCCATGGCTATGGGGCGGTGGTCCGATATGGTCCAGTCCAGTACTTCGACCTTGCGCAACTCAAGGCCCGGAGTGATCAGGATATGGTCCAGTGCTCGCCGGGGTTTCCAGCTGGGGTAGGTATGAAGTATCTCTTCTGCGTAAACAAGGTCGAGCCCCTGCATGGCGGGCTTGGCCAATAAATGCTCCAGCGGGTTGTTCATATCGCCCATCAGAACCACGTACGGATGGTGTTCCACCAGATTTCGTACATAGCGCAGTTGACGGTCTTGTGCTTTCGCACTCAGGGACAGGTGAAGTACCACGATCAGCAGGGAATGCTCGCCTTCGCCCAACTGAACCACAATAGCGCCACGGCCGGGAATCAGCCCCGGCAGCGAGTGATCCTGAACCCGCTCGGGCTGGATACGGCTCAATACTCCGTTGCTATGCTGTGCCAGCTTGCCCAGGTTGCGATTGAGCTGCTGGTACCAGAAGGGAAATTGCCCGACGTCAGCCAGATACTCCACCTGGTTGATATAGCCACTGCGCATGCTGCCGCCATCACATTCCTGTAGAGCGACCAGATCATACTCTCGCATCAGCTTCCCGATGTGCTCCAGCGTTTCACCTCGTTGCTGATGCGGTAACAGGTGCTGCCAGCTGCGGGTCAGGTAGTGATGGTAGGCCTGGGTTTTGATACCAACCTGGATATTGAAGCTCAACAGCTTCAGAGTCTGTCGGTTGCTGGTCTCAGGGTTGGCAGTGCTGCTCTCGGGCCGGACTGCCTGCTGGCGGTGTGCCTTGAGTGTGCGAAGAGCCATGGTCTTGACGCCTTGTCAGAGTTCCTTGGCTTCAGGTTATTGCACTGCTTGCCGAGCGTCCAGACACAATCAGGGCTCGAGGCAGCTTTGTTGCTCTTCAATCGTTAACGCTCGGCTGTCGCCGGGTGCCAGGTGCGGGTCCAGCTGGATGATGCCCATGGACTCGCGGTGTAGGGCGCAGACCTCATTGCCAATGGCCGCAAACATGCGCTTGATTTGATGGTGCCGTCCCTCGTAGATGGTCAGCCGGCAGTGAGTCTCTGCTAGTCGTTCAATCTGTGCCGGTGATGTCCAGACCGCTTCCCGGGCCAGCCAGATACCCTTGGCGAACTCCATCTCCGCTGACGTACTGATCGGCTCCTTGGTCGTGACCCGGTAGGTTTTGGGCGTTTTGTGCTCGGGAGCGGTTATCTGGCGCGACCAGTGGCCATCGTTGGTCAGAAGCATCAATCCAGTTGTTGCGCGGTCCAGTCGACCGGCGATATGAAGCTGTGGCCGTAGCGCGTCAGCTACCAGTTCCATGACTGTTGGGTGAACCGGGTCTGTGGTCGCACTTAGATAGCCCGCCGGTTTGTTGAGCATCAGGTAAACGGCATCCTGCTGCTGCAGAATATGGTCATCCAGCTGAATACTGCTGAAGGCGTTAACCGGGAAGCGTGGGTCGGTTGCTATGGCGCCATCTACCTGAACCCGACCGGAGGCGACCAGGCGTCGGGCAGTTTGGTGGCTGTGCTCGGTATGCTTACAGATAAAACGGTCCAGGCGCACTGGATTGAGTCCTTATAAAATGAGTCCCAAGCATACCCTCTGCCTTGAAGTGGGCAAAGCAGGCTCTTCTTTTACAGTGGGGCTTGAGCTAGGGTGAAGTAAAGAGAATGAGGAGTTAACAGTGACCCAATCACTGACGATTGATTTTGTTTCCGATGTGGCCTGCCCCTGGTGTGCGGTGGGCCTTAACAGTCTGCTACAGGCGCTTGAACAGTTGTCGGACGAAGTGTCGGCAAGCATTCGCTTTCGCCCTTTCGAGCTGGCGCCGGATATGCCGGAAACCGGGGAGCGTATTCTGCCGCACCTGTCGCGTAAATATGGCATCAGTGAAGAGCAGGTGAAGCAGAACCAGGAGCAGATTCGCCTGCGCGGCGCCGAGTTGGGTTTTGTGTTTGATTTTCGCGCCGACAGTATGAAGTGGAATACCTTTGCTGCGCACCAGCTGTTGCACTGGGCAGGTGAGCAGGGTGCTGAGTACCAGCTGGCACTCAAGCAGGCACTGCTGGAAGCTTACTTCAGCCATAACCGAAACCCTTCAGACATAGAGGTACTGGTTGAGTTGGCGGCCAAGGCCGGGCTGGACAGTGTCGTTGCACGTGAGCTTTTGCAGGATCAGCGTTATGCTGAGGTTGTGAGAGCAGAAGAGCAGCAGTGGGTGGAGCTGGGTGTCAGCTCGGTTCCGACAGTGGTGTTCAACCAGCGCTATGCCGTATCAGGCGGTCAGCCCGTCGAGAGTTTTGTGGCGGCAATGCGCGATGTACTGGCTCAGGAGGAGCGCTGATCCGGGCAGGTCGATCTTGCCCAGGCTTGGCGCTACACTGAATCGGGTGATCCCAAGGGGAGCGTGGATATGAAAGGGGTTGTGTTCAATATTCTCGAAGAGATGGTGCTGGAAAAAGGCGGTATGGAAGCCTGGAACGAGATTCTGGCGCAATCCAGTGATGCCAGCGGTATCTATACATCTGCGATTTCCTATCCGGACTCGGAGCTGTTTGCTCTGGTGGGCGGGGTTGCCGAGTATCTCGACCTGCCGGTACAGGAAGTGGTTAAAGGGTTTGGCGAGTATATGTTCGGCAAGCTCTCCCGGCGCTATCCCATGTTTATGGAAGACAGTCCTGACCTGTTCACGTTTC
The DNA here is from genome assembly GCF_900155945.1 of Marinobacterium stanieri. Lineage (GTDB taxonomy): Bacteria > Pseudomonadota > Gammaproteobacteria > Pseudomonadales > Balneatricaceae > Marinobacterium > Marinobacterium stanieri. The sequence continues at coordinate 267,174 of NZ_FTMN01000001.1, read as the reverse complement.
TCGAGAGCATTGATGGTGTGATCCATGTTGAAGTAAACAAACTGTATGAAAACCCAAGCCTGCCCCGAATACAGTGCACGCGAACTGACGATAAACTGATCATGAATTACCGTTCCGAACGCAAACTGTGCATGTTGGCTGAAGGCCTGACGTTCGGTGCTGCCAAGTACTACGCCACACCCATCACTATCACGCATAGCCAGTGTATGCATGATGGGGCTGACCACTGTGTTTTAGAGGTTCAATATATTGATGCCTGAGGTGAAGGATAATCCTTACAAGGTGGCGTACGAGCGCGAGCGGAACGCGCGCCTGAAAGCCGAGCAGCTGTTGGAGGACAAGTCCCGAGAGCTGTATCAGCAAAACCGCCGCCTTGAAGAAAGCTATGACCAGCTTCAGCAGCAACAAACTGCGCTGGTACAAAGCGAAAAGCTTGCGACCCTGGGTACGCTCACTGCCGGTGTAGCGCATGAGATCAATAACCCTTTGGCGTATGTGATCAGCAATGTATCGGCGGCCAAGGAATATATAGAGGCCTATGATCAGCTGGTGAAGTTTGTTCAGCAGCACGATCTGGCAAGCTTGATGCCCGAGGCATTACAGCAGGAATGGGACAGCTTGCAGGAAACTCTGGATCTGGCCTTTATTCAGGAAGATTATCCCGGTGTGATTGAAGATACCCAGGAAGGTCTGGATCGGGTACGCGACATCGTGCACAGCCTGCGCAGCTTTTCCCGTGTCCAGGAGGGCGAGCGTGAGCCGGCCGATCTGGTTGAGGCGCTCAAGTCCACTCTGCGCCTGCTGAACAATGAACTGAAGAATCGTGTCAGAATCTCGCTTGAGCTTGAGCCCTTACCTCTGGTGCGATGTAACCTGAACGAGATTAATCAGGTGTTCACCAACCTGATCATTAATGCTGTGCATGCCATGAGGGACCAGCCGCGTGCCGAGTTGAAGGTCAGCAGTGAAGTACAGGATGGTTATGCGCTGATCAGTGTGGCTGATACCGGCTGTGGCATGACCCAGGATGTGGTCAAGGAGATATTCACGCCTTTCTACACGACCAAGCCGGTAGGGGAAGGAACGGGGCTTGGACTATCGATCACCTGGGGCATCGTGCAGGACCATGGCGGCGAAATTCAGGTGGAAAGCGAACCGGGCGAAGGCACCCGGTTCCTGGTGAAATTACCGCTGGCTAAGGCCTGATCACTCGCCTTTGAGCTGCTTGACCAGTGCGGAAGGGAGGTCTTTCAGTGTCAGTGTCTCGGTGCTCGGGTCAAAGGTAATCGACTTGCCCAGCGACTCGTTGCTGAAGCTGATGGATACTTCCTTGGTACGTCCGGTGTAACGGATGTATTTCTTAAGGCTGCTGCGATCCGGGATGAACTCTTCCTTCATCTCGGGTGCTCGCTCGGCAATAAAATCATCCAGAGATACTTCGGCTACCGAGTCCACATTGCCGGACAATTCGTGGTAATTCACCGCTGCACCTTCCTTTGACTGCTCCATGCAGAACTCGGCTACCTCTTTCTGGTAGCGTTTGGCAGTATCCTCTGGCATCGCCTCGGAATAATCGCTCACCAGCTCCATAAATCGTTCGGTATCGGCCTGGGTGTCGACGGTATCGGTAAAGCCGAAAAAGTCCATCAGGTGCTGCTGCAGCGGGCGGTCGCCAAAGCCGAAGCTGAGCGTCAGATAGCGCTTGCCATCCGGGTTATCGATATCGTGCAGGTCTATGCAGGCACAGAGGCCGGTTTTGGCAAAATCGATATAGCCGGTGTCCTGCAGGTCGTTATCAGCGTTCAGCAGCAGGCCGTCTTTCTGTTTCAGCAGCGCAATCCAGAGGCGGTGTGAGGCCTCCAGCTCCTCTTCGATAAACAGCCAGTGTCCGTCCGTTTCCAGGTCTTCCTGCTCCATCAACATGGCCAGGTTTTCAATCACCTTGGCGGTGAACTGGGTAAAGCTCAGCGTCTGGTCGCGCCAGTTCACCAGCAGGCCCTTGAATACCGTCGCTTCCTCGGCGAAGCAGCCATAGCGTTTGCTGGCGCGGCGGGTAAACAGTGGCTTGATCTCCGCCAGCATACGATTGTTCAGGCCTTCGCGATCGAAAGGCGTTTCGCGCAGGCTGAAGGACTGATCGCCGGTACGGCGGGTCAGGCGGTGGGCAATGGCGGCTGTGGCGGGCATGGTCGGACTCCCTGCAGGATGTGAACGGGACGGGGATTATAAACAATCCTCGCCCCGAAAACGTCCTTGCCAGGCAGAGAGTTTCGGCACCTTAACTGTTTTGCAGTAGCCGCTCGGCCAGCTCAACAAAACCATATCCCCCATTACGGGTGGTTATAAAGCGGGGAGGCTGAGGCAGGCTGTCGAGGAAACGGTGGATATTGGCGACCCCAACGGTGTTATTGAACTGCTCGAACATGGCAGCGTCGTTGCCCGAATCGCCGATAAACGCAACTTCATTGTCGCTGATGGCAAAGCCTGTGCGCTGGGCTTCCTGAGCCAGCCATGCCCGTGCTGAGCTTGCCTTGTCGTAGTCACCAAGCCAGGCATTGATATGGATGGAGCTAAGCCGTGCCTGCACGCCTGCCTGTTGCAGCAGATTAAGTAGTGTGTACTGCTGCTCGGGCGACGCTTGCCATTGCTGGCCAATATCAAAGGCGATATCGGTTTCACGGTAGGGCTGATCATCAGTGGGGCGGGCAAAATCGTGCTGTTGAGCCAATTCCGTTTGCAGTTGTTGCAGCAGGCCGAAATTCCGGCTTCTTTCCTCAGAGGTCTGTCGGTAGTGACGCTGGATCTGGCCCTGTTCGTCTCGTTGCATCCAGAAGGCACCGTTTTCGCCAATCACGGCGGTGACTGGCCAGGTGCGGACGATACAGTCACACCAGCCGGCACAGGCGCCGGTTACCGGGATGACATCTATACCGGCCTGCTGCAAACGGTCCAGAGCGGCAAAGGTGGCGGGTGGCAGGCGGCCTTCCCAGGTCAGGGTGTCATCTACATCAGTAAAGAGGTAACGAACGGGGTGTTCCAGCTGGTCTGGCAAGGGCAGAGGGGGCATTGATGTCATCTTAGTGTTCCAAAGTCAGCACCAGAGGCTGGTGGTCGGATAGGGGCGTGGTGGTGTCCACATCAAGGGCAGTTGCCTGCACCTGCTGCAGCCAGAAATAGTCTCGGCAATGCGGGCCATCGGGCCACTGGTCTCGGTCATGGATACCGCAGGTGGGCTGACGAAGCTGAGCATCGCCAAAGGCTGTGGCGGCATCCTGCCAGCCCAGCCTGGTGAACGCGTGGTATTCGTCGTGTCGGCTATCCATGTTCAGGTCACCGCAAAGGACTGTATGGTCGGTTGCCCAGGGCTGAGCAAAGATGCCGGGGGCAGAGCCGCAGCGGTGTTGATACTGCCTCAAGGCCGCCTGCTGGATTGCATCCAGGTATCTCAGTTGCTGGCGTCGTTCCTCATCGTCGTGATAAGCCAGGTGGGTATTGAGAACGCGCAACGGGCCTGTATCTGTTTCGACCAGAGTTTCTACTACGCAACGGGGCGTACGCCAGGCGTTGGCATTGCCACCGGCAACAGCGCCCGGCAGGCAGTGTACCCGCCGATCCAGCAGCGGCAGCCGAGTCAGTGTCAGGTTGCCGAACTCCTGCCGCTGTTCTCCGTTGCTTCCCGGCCAGCTGAGTGCGGCGCCCCATACGGGCGTATGGTCCGGAAAGGCCTGGGCCAGTGCATTGAGCTGGTCCGGATGATCAGGCGTTGTATAGTCGGGAAAAAAGCGCGCGACCTCCTGCAGGCAGATCAGGTCCAATGGTGCCTGAGCCTTGATATATGCGATGGTTCGATCCAGGTCGACCAGGCCATCGCAGCCTTTGCCGTTCTGGATGTTCCAGCTGAGAATACGCAGTGAATTGGACATTACTTAAGCCCCGCGTGCATAAAGGATTGAACGAAACGGCGCTGGAATAGCAGAAACACCGCCAGCAAGGGGCCGATGGCTATCAGGGTGCCGGCACAAATCACCGGCCAGTCAACGCCGGACTCGGGGGCACCAAAAATGGCCATGCCGACAGTGAGGGGGCGGCTGCTCTCGGTATTGGTGACGACCAGTGGCCAGAGGAAGTTGTTCCAGTGGTGGCTGATCGAAACCAGTCCGTAGGCCAGGTAGGTGGGTTTGGCCAGGGGGACATAGACCTTCCAGAGCACACCCAGCCTTGAGCAGCCTTCCAATCTTGCAGCGTCTTCCAGCTCCTGAGGCACGCCCTTGAATGTTTGGCGCAACAGGAAAATGCCAAAGGCACTGGCCATATAGGGCAGGCCGACACCGATATGGGTGTCGATCAGGTCAAGCCCGGCCAGGGTGCGGTAGTTTTCCACGATGAGTATTTCCGGCATCACCATCAACTGCAGCAGTACCAGTGCAAACACCAGTCCTCGGCCGCGAAACTGCATGCGGGCCAGGGCGTAGCCTGCAAGTGTGCAGAGGATCAGCTGGAAGAAGAGGATCAGCCCGGTAATGATCACCGTGTTCAGCATGTAGCGCATGAACGGTGCCTGGTTCCATGCGGTGACAAAGTGTTCGGTAGTCAGAGGTGCAAAGAGATCAAATCGGGTGGCATATTCTGCCGGGTGAGTAGCTGCCCAAAAAGCGTACAGCAAGGGCAGTATCCACAGCAGGCCCAGCAGCCAGGCGGCTGAAGTCGAAAGCCAGGTGTTGAATCGCGTCATCATGTTGCAGTCTCAGCGGTAGTGAATGCGGCGCTCGAGTACGCCAAATTGCAAAAGTGCCAGCAGAATCAGCAGAGCCAGCATTACCACGGTCAGGGTGGCGGCGTAGTTGCTGTCGAAGAAACTGAAGGCGTTTTCGTAGATGTAGTAGAGCAGCAGGTTGCTGGCGTTGTTGGGGCCGCCCTTGGTCAAAATGAACAGATGGTCTACCAGCTTGAAAGCGTTGAGGATGGCGTTGACCAGCACAAACAGGGTGGTTGGCATCAGCAGTGGCCAGGTCAGTCGGCGGAAGGTGTGCCAGCGTCCGGCGCCTTCCAGTGCGGCGGCATCGTAGAGGTCTCGGCTCAGGCTTTGCAGAGCGGCCAGATAGAAAATCATGAAGAACCCGGCTTCTTTCCACACGGTCATCAGCATCAGACTTGGCAGTGCCCAATCGCTGTCACCCAGCCAGTTGATACCGGGGTGGCCGAACAGCGCCAATACCTTGTTGAAAAGCCCGATCTCGGGGCTGTAAAAAAACAGCCAGATGTTGGCGACGGCGATCATCGGCAGCATGGTGGGGGTGAAGTACGCCAGACGCAGGGCGGTACGGCCGCTGATCTTGCTGTTGACCCACAGGGCCATGGCCAATGCCAGCGCGATCGAGGTAGGTACTGTGCCCAGGGCATACCAGAGGTTGTTACTCAGGGCCTGCCAGAAGACCGTGTCGTCCAGCATCATGCGGTAGTTATCCAGCCCTGCAAACTCGGCCGGTGCGCCACCGCGCTCAGGGAAGAACAGCGAATGCCAGACGGTTGTCAGCGTCGGGATATGGGTAAATGCCAGTAGCATGGCCAGGGCAGGGAGCAGCATCAGCCAAGCATGTAGCCATGAAAGTCGGTTCATCGAATTGCCTTGAAGTAGGCCGGACAACCCCACCCGACACTGATAGGCCGGGTGGGTTGATCACGGACAAGTGGATCAGTAGCGAGACAGAATGCGCTTGGCCTGGTTCTGGGCAGCATCCAGTGCGGCCTTGGGCTCGGCCTGACCGTTCAGCACTGACTGGATGGCATCGTCCAGCAGCTTGCGCACGCGTCCGGCCTGGTGAGTTGCCAGCTCAGCTGTGGCGTATTCCAGCTGGTCGCGAGCCACGGCCGCCGGCGGGAAGGATTTAACGTACGCTTTCAGTTCTGGCGTTTCATATGCAGCCGGGCTAACACCCATGTAGCCGGTCGCGATACTCCAGTTGGCTGCCTGCTCGGGGGAGGTCATGAAACGCACCAGTTTCATGGCCGCACGGCGCTCTTCCTGAGTGGACTCCTTGAAGATGTAGAAGTTGCCACCGCCTGTCGGTGAGCCCAGCTGCTGGTGTGCCGGCATCATGGCGACGCCAAAGTCGAAGTCGGCGTTCTTTTTCACGGCGGTCAGGTTGCCGGTGGAGTGCCACATGATGGCGGTTTTCTGCTCCAGGAAGTTTTGACGCAGGGTGCCCCACTCGATGGTGCCTTGCGGCATGATTTTGTACTTGCTGCCCAGGTCGCTCCAGTATTGCAGGGCTTCAACAGTGCCGGGCTTGTTGAAGTAGGTCTCGTTACCGGCGCTGTTCATCAGTACCTCACCGTTCTGTTTGGCCAGTGCGCCAAACATCCAGTAGGGGTAGCCGGTTGAAGGGATCATGGCACCCCAGCGCTCAACCTGACCGTTACTGTCTTTCTTCACCAGCTTCTGGCCCATGCTGACCAGTTCGTCCCAGCTGCGCGGTGGCTGTTCCGGGTCCAGCCCCGCATCGCGGAAAGCATCCTTGTTGTAATACATGACAATGGTGGAGCGCTGGAACGGAATACCGTAGGTGGTGCCGTCTACCTGGCTGTTCTCCATCAGCGCCGGGTAGAAGCTGTTCAGCCACTGGCGCTCTTCATCGGTTTCCACGATGTCGTCAAAGGCGACAATGGCGTCAAGGTCCTTGAGTTCATGCACGTCGATAGCGGCCATAACGGACAGCTGGGTCGACTGGCCACCCTTCAACGCGGCCAGGGCTTTGACGCGGGCATCGTTATAGTTGCCGGCGTAAATGGCGCTGACATCAATCTCCGGGTTCTGCTTTTCGAACTGGTCGATCATGCCGTCTACAACCTTGGTCAGCGGGCCGCCAACCGATACCGGGTAGTACATGGTCAGTTCAGTCTTGGCCTGAGCGGCTGTCGCAGCCAGTGAAGTCAGGCCGATTGCCAGCAGGTGCTTTCCTTTATGCAACATGGTGTGTTTCCGTCTCATCGGGGGTTAGAGTGGGTGATGCAAAAACAGGGTTGAGTCGCTGCCCGCTCTGCAGGCAGAAGTGGTGCTCGTGGTGGCGGTCCCAGCTCAGACCCAGCTCTCGGCCCTGGGGCAGCTGCTGGTGACCGGGCAAACGCAATTTGATGGTTTGCTGATTCAGGTGCGGCAGCACCGCATCAATAATGGTATCGGCGCCATGATAGTCACAGTGCATGACGTGAGCCGGGACGCCTTTTGGGTCGACCCTGACATGTTCCGGGCGCACGCCAAGATGCTGCGCATCCTTCTGCATGAGATTCATGGGCGGGTTGCCGATGAAGCGGGCGACGAAAGTACTCTCCGGTGCGCCATACAGTGTTTCGGGCGTGCCGTTCTGGACGACTTTGCCCTCATTAAGCAGCAAAATACGGTCGGCCATGCTCATCGCTTCCACCTGATCGTGGGTGACATAGAGCACGGTCATACCCAGGCGCTGTTGCAGCGACCGCAGCTCCGCGCGCATCTCGTTGCGAAGCTTGGCATCCAGGTTGGAAAGAGGTTCATCCATCAGGCAAAGCGGTGCTTCGGCGACAACGGCGCGCGCCAATGCAACTCGCTGGCACTGACCACCGGAAAGCTGGCCCGGTTTCTTGTGCAGTTGTGCACCCAGGTCGACCAGCTCGGTGACCTGACGCAGCCGGCGGTTCTGCTCTTCAATGGCAACACGTCGTGCCCTGAGGCCGAATACAATGTTTTCGGCCACGCTCAGGTGCGGGAAGAGGGCGTAAGACTGGAACACCATGGCCAGGCCACGCTTGCCCGGTGGCAGGTGGGTAAGATCCCGTCCATTCAGGTGGATGGAGCCGGACGTTGGCTCTTCCAGTCCAGCGATCATTTTCAGAGTGGTGGATTTACCACAGCCGGATGGCCCCAGCAGGGCCACGAACTCACCGGGCTCGATGGTAAAGCTGACATCATTGACAGCCCGGGCATCGCCCCAGTGTTTATTCAATCCTTTAACTTCAAGCTGGCTCATTTTACGGGCTCCTGTTGCTGGGGGGATGCGCACACGACTTCCGCGTCGGTAGCGGCAAGAAGAGCCTGTACCGGCTCGGGCAACATTTCGGTGATAAACAGGTCTATTTCACTGAGGTGGCCGGTGCGGACGGGGGCGCTGCGCAGATACTTGCTGCTGTCGGTGACCAGAATGCGCTGATCGCTGCAATCGATAATGGCGCGGGTCAGGTGCGATTCTTCCGGTGAGAAGTCGATCAACTCGCCTTTGGCGCTGAGGCCGCCGATGCCGAAGATGCCGAAATTGACCTGAAAACGGCGCATGAAACGGGTGGTGTCTTCACCCATCAAGTCCTGATCGGATGGGCGAATGCGTCCGCCGGCCAGCAAGGTTTCGATATTGGGGTTCTGACACAGGGTCAGAGCGGCATCCAGGTTGTTGGTGATCACCTGAAGGCCGGGGTGGTCCAATAATGCCTGGGCAACCTGCTGTGGCGTAGTACCGTTGCCCAGAAAGATGGACGCCCCTTCGGGCAGACGTGCGGCCACTGCCCTGGCAATGGCCTGTTTCGCTTCCAGATTGATGACCTGACGATTGGTGAAGGACAGGTTGCGGTTCTGGCGTGGGCGGGTAATACCACCGTGCACCCGTTGTACCAGACCCAGGTTGCTCAGCTCATTCAGATCCTTGCGAATGGTTTGCACGGATACGCCGAAGGCCTGGGTCAGCTCGGTGCTGGTCAGGTTGCCTGCGGCTTTATCCAGCAGTGCAAGAATATGGTTTTGTCGCTCGGATAGTGTCATCGGGTTTCGTTCGCGCGCTCAATGTGTTTCGCAAGGTTGCGGTTGGTGTTCGAGCGAAGATTTTCTGTGTGCCGGGTTACAGCGGGGCAACAATCAGATGACGGAGCGGTTAAGGTTTTGTGGCTAAACTGGGTCAGGCTGGGGCTTATAAAGAACCGGTTGGCGAGGCGGTTAGGCTAATCCAGGTGAACAGCAGTGACTGATAAGCGGTACAAGCCGAAAAATATGCCATTTTTAAAGGTTTGGTCTTTATTTCTGTTTTTTTAACCAAAACAGAAATTATGGCTGATCATGGGTTTATATTCATAAATTTAAATCTGTATGGGCGGTCCGCTGAAGGTAAAATTGATATAAACAAAATTTGAGTGCGGCACGATGTATTACCGTGATACCTGGGTCGAGGTTGATCTCGATCGAATTCAGCAAAACGTCAGCAGAATCAAACAGCATTCCGGCTTCGATCACCTCTATGCGGTGGTGAAGGCCAATGCCTATGGTCATGGCGATATCAATGTCGCCCGGGCGGCGCTGGATGCAGGTGCGGATATGCTCAGTGTTGCCTTTCTGGATGAGGCGCTGCACCTGCGTCGTGCCATCAAGGATGTGCCTATCCTGGTAATGGGGGCCATCCGTCCAGAAGACCTGGCGGTTGCGGCGGCGGCCAACATCGATGTCACCGCGCATGACCTGCACTGGATTGAGTCGATTCTGGCTTACGATGGCGTACCTGCCAACCTGCACCTCAAAATTGATACCGGCATGAACCGTATCGGCCTCAAGGATGCTGACAGCGTGCATAAGGCCTGTCAGCTGATTGATACCAACCCGAAGCTCAACAGGGTTGGTCTCTTCACCCACTTTGCCACGGCCGATGCTCAGACGCGCGCAGGCTATGATGCCCAGATGCAGCAGCTTGATGCCCTGACTGCGCAGGTCGATCTGGCCGATTTCCGCTATGTCCATCTGTCCAACAGTGCTGCCTTGCTGCGCTTCGGCCGTCAGTCGGTGGCCAACACGGGGCGCCTCGGCATCTCCATGTATGGCCTGCCGCCGAGTCATGAATTTGAGCTGCCGTTTGAGCTGAAACAGGCGTTTTCTCTGCATAGCCGTATCACCCAGATCAAGGAGATCGATGCCGGCAGTGCCGTCAGTTACGGTGCGACCTATGTGGCGGGCGAGAAAGTACGATTGGGCACCCTGCCGATTGGCTATGCCGATGGCTGGTTGCGTTATCACCAGGGTCGTCAGGTTGAAATCAACGGTGTGCAGTATCCCATCGTAGGACGCATCTGCATGGATCAGTGCATGGTGCAGATTGATGATCGGGTGCAGATTGGTGACCAGGTCGACCTGATCAACGACAACCTGACGGTTGAAGATGCCGCGCGTGATCTGGACACGATTGGGTATGAGATCGTTTGCTCCATTTCCGACCGCGTGCCACGAATTTACAAGCAGGGCGGCGCCGTGACCGGCGAGCGCAATGAACGCTTCCGCCCTGATGTTACAGGAGAAGAATAAGATGCAGTCACCAAAAGAGATTCGCCTGGCGATCCGCAATGGTGCCCACAATACCAATACCTCCGGTCTGGCTGGTGGGTTTGTGCAGGCCAACCTGGCGATTTTGCCGGCAGACTGGGCGGCCGAGTTCCTGCTGTTCTGTCAGTTGAACCCCAAGCCCTGTCCTCTGGTGGGGGTTGCTGCCAATCCGGGTGATATTGCCATTGAAGGTCTGGCAGCCGGGATGGATATCCGTACCGATGTGCCCAAGTACCGTATTTTTGAAGAAGGTCAGCTGGTCAACGAAGTGGAAGATATCCGCGATTACTGGCGTGATGACCTGGTGACCTTCGCGCTGGGCTGTTCCTTCTCCTTTGAAGAAGCCTTGCTGGCCGACGGTCTGGAAATCCGCAACGTAACCGAAGGCGTGAACGTGCCCATGTTCCGCACCAACCTGGCCTGCAAACCGGCAGGGCGTTTCAGTGGCAACATGGTGGTTTCTATGCGCCCGATGAAACCGGCAGATGCGATCCGTGCCATTCAGATCTGCAGCCGCTTCCCCTCGGTGCACGGTGCCCCCGTCCACTTTGGTGACCCGGCCGCAATCGGTATTGATGATATTCACACACCGGATTTCGGTGATGCCGTCAGCATTCGCGAAGGTGAAGTGCCGGTGTTCTGGGCCTGTGGTGTAACCCCGCAGGTAGTACTTGAGCAGGCGCGCCCGCCGTTCTGTATTACCCATAGCCCGGGGCACATGCTGGTGACCGACCTGCCCAACAGCAAACTCTCGGTTTTCTAACAGCCTACTCAATGTTTTAAAGGCGGTTGAGCTGCGTGCTTGGCCGTCTGGGGATCACCCCCGGATTCAGGAGTGACAATGACAATAAAACTGAACTGTGATCTTGGTGAAAGCTTTGGTGCCTGGCGCATGGGACTGGATACAGCCGTGATGCCGCACATCGATCAGGCCAACGTGGCCTGTGGTTTTCATGCTGGCGATCCGCAGGTGATGCGCAAAACGCTGAATTTGGCACGAGAGCATCAGGTAACCGTCGGTGCCCATCCCGCTTATCCTGACCTGGTCGGCTTTGGTCGCCGCTCACTGAACTGCCATCCGGAAGAGGTAGTCGCGCTGATGCACTACCAGGTATCAGCACTGGATGGCATGGCGCGTGTGCAGGGGCTGGATGTGAGCTACGTGAAGCCCCACGGTGCGCTCTACAACGACATGATGGCCAACGCCGATGTGCGCCGCGCCGTGATGCAATCCCTGGCAGAGTTTCATCGTCCCATGGCGCTGATGTTGCAGGCAACACCCGCGTACAAGCAGCACCGCGAAGAAGCCAAAGAGTGGGGCCTGGACCTGATCTTTGAAGCCTTTGCCGACCGCTGTTATGAAGATGACGGCCGTTTGCGTGCTCGTACTAAGGCTGGCGCTGTGCTCAACCGGGAGCAGATGCTGAAGCAGGTGGAGCAGTTGCGTACTGAAGGCACCATCAGCACCTTTGGCAGACAGACGCTGGAGCTGGAAGTGGATACGCTCTGCGTCCACGGGGACAACGAGGAGGGCGTGAAAGCGATTCGCGAGATCCGGGAGGTTCTACAGGGATGAGAGTGGAAGTTGCCGGCGAAAGCGCCCTGATCATCTACTTTGGCGAGCACGGCCAGCCCGGTGTGGCTGCGGCTGTGGCCAGTGCTGCCGAGCAGCTGCGCGAAGAGCTGGGCTACCGCCTGATCGATCTGGTGCCCTCTTATGCGTCCCTGTTGGTGCTCTATGATCCTTTCCGTACCGACCACCTGGAAGTGCGTCAGTTGATCGACCGTGTATTGCAGCGCATCGATGGTGGAGACGAGACCGAAGGGCGTCTGGTGACCTTGCCGGTGTACTACGGCACAGATGCCGGGCTGGATCTGGACTCACTGGCCGAGCGTGTCGGCCTCAGCGTGGAAGACGTTGTGGCCCTGCATCAGGCCGGTGAATACCGCGTTTATGCCATCGGCTTTGCACCGGGCTTTGCCTATCTGGGCGATGTAGATGAGCGTATCGCCTGCCCGCGACTGGCCACACCGCGTCAACGTGTACCTCGTGGTGCCGTGGGCATTGCCGACCGCCAGACCGCGATCTACCCCGCCGTGTCTCCGGGTGGCTGGAACCTGATCGGACGCTGTCCGCAGCGCATGTTCGACCCCAATGCTGAACCGACCATGCCGGTTCAGGTGGGTGACCGGGTTCGCTTTGAATCGATTTCCCGTGATGAATTCTTCGCTTTGGGAGGCAGTCTGGATGATGAATGAACAGGACCTGTCCGGTCTGCGCGTTCGCCAGCCGGGCCTGATGACGCTGATCCAGGATGCCGGTCGTTTTGGCCAGCATCATTTGGGGCTCACTACGGGCGGGCCTCTGGATGCGGAAGCCTTCTACTGGGCCAACCGCCTGTGCAGCAATGAGCCGAGTGCCGCTGCGCTTGAGGTCAGCTTTGGTGGTTTGGTGCTGGAGGCGGAGGCCGACACGCTGATCGCCCTGACCGGCGCTGAGATGACCTTGAAGATCAATGGCACCGAACAGGATAGCTGGCGCAGCCATGCCGTTGCCAAAGATGACCTGATTGAGCTGGGCTATGCCACATCCGGTTGTCGCGCCTATCTGGCAGTCGCGGGCGGGCTCAAGGTAGCGCCCCAGTTTGGCAGTGCTGCAACCGTTGTGCGTGAGCGCATAGGCGGCCTTGAGGGCAGCAAGCTGGCGCCGGGTGACTTCCTCTGCTGCGATACGGGCACCTCGGCACCGACCTTGAGCCTGCCTGAGTCCGGTCGTCCCGACTACGGCACCGACAAACCCTTGCGGGTGATCCTGGGTTATCAGCAGGACCATTTCGATGCCGTTCAGCAGGCACTGTTCTTCAGCAGCGAGTACAGCACCACCGAGCGCAGTGACCGCATGGGGTACCGTTTGGAAGGGCAGGAGATTCACGCCGATATCGACGGCATTCTTTCGGAAGGTATCTGCTTGGGTGCCATTCAGGTCCCTGCCGATGGCCAGCCGATCATCCTGCTGCACGACCGCCAAACCATCGGCGGCTATCCCAAGCTGGGCTCGGTATTCACACCGGATCTGGCACGCCTGGCGCAGTTGACCCAGGGTGCCCGAGTGCACTTTGAACCCATTACCATTGATGATGCCCACAACCAGCTGTGGCTGGCGCGGGTACGCCGTGAACGCACTGAACTGGTGCCTTGCTGAGCGCAAACGGAGTTTCAAACCGATGAACCAACCCCTGACACAAAACAGTGTGCGCGACGCCGTCGCCCTGAGCCACCAGATTGAGTCCCTGCTGGTGCAGCGTAATCTGCGCGGCATGGCCCATGTTCGCGACTGCATGCTGCCGGGTTATTGCCTGCGGGCAGCCCTGATGCTGCAGCAGGCTTCAGACACCGTTCTGATCGGCACCGGCTTCCCCGTTGCCGGCACCTTCGAGACTGATGGCCCCGTTGGCGCCATCTCGCTTTACCAGGCACTGGACGCTACTGGCCGTAACCCGGTGCTGGTCTGTGGTGACCCGCTCGCCAGCGTACTGGAGAAAGACTACCGCGTAGAGCGTCTGCCGCTGAATGAGCGTGACGCCAAGGTCCGCCTGCAGCAGGCCGACGATATTCTCGCCAAGCATCAGCCTTCGCTGGTGATCTCGATCGAGCGCCCGGGTCAGTCCGATGACACCGACTATTACAACATGCGTGGCGAATCCATCGGCCAGCACACCGCCAGCTTCGACGAAATCATGCATCAGGCCGGCTGCCCGACCATTGCCATCGGTGATGGCGGCAACGAGATCGGTATGGGCAACGTACGTCCGGCCTTGAAGAGCCTGGACATCAAGGCGGCGGTGACACGCTGCAATGAGCTGGTGGTGGCTGACGTATCCAACTGGGGTGGCCACGCCCTGGTGGCCTTGATGGGCTGGCTCAATGGCCAGGACCTGCTGGCCGAGTTTGATAATACCGCGGTACTGACTTACCTGTCGGAGCGGGGCAGCGTGGATGGCGTGACACGTCGGAATGAACTGACCGAAGACAGCCTGCCGGCCAGCGATGGCCAGGAGCTGCTGCTGGCCCTGCGCCGCTTAACTGAATTTGCCTGAGGTAGCCAGGGGCTATCTGAGCAAGCGTTTTTAAAGATTAGTGGAGAACACACAATGAGCACTGTTTACCTGAATGGCGAATTCATGCCGATGGATGAAGCCCGCATCTCCCCGATGGACCGCGGCTTTCTGTTTGGTGATGGCATCTATGAGGTCATCCCATCCTACGACGGCAAGCTGGTTGGCTTTGGTCCGCACATCGAGCGCATGAACCAGGGCATGGACCTGATCGGCATCAACTTCGGTTACTCCGAAGCGGATTGGCGTCAAGTCTGTGAAGCACTGATCGAAAAGAACGGTGCCGGCAACCTGGGTATCTACCTGCACGTGAGCCGTGGCACCGACAGCCGTCGTCACCATGCATACCCGGAAAACGTTGAGCCGACCGTATATGCGTTTGCGTTCGAAATTCCGGCAGCACCGGTGGCGGATCGTGAAAAGGTGAAACCGTACAAGGTGTCATCTACCGAAGATCTTCGCTGGCAGCGTTGCAACATCAAATCCACCGCGCTGCTGGGTAACGTCATGCACTTCCAGCAGGGTCATGCTGCGGGTCACAACGAGATCATCCTGTTCAACGCCAATAACGAAATGACCGAAGGCAGCGCCTGCAACGCCTACATCGTCAAGGATGGGGTTGTGATCACGCCGCCACTGGATAACCAGATTCTGCCGGGTATCACCCGTCTGATGTTGCTGGACATCCTGCGCAAGGATGGCAGCATCAAGGTGGAAGAGCGTATTGTCACCATGGATGAAGTACGCAACGCGGACGAAATCTGGCTGACCAGCTCCAGCAAGGAAATTGCCCCGGTCACCGAGCTGGATGGCAAGCCGGTCGGTACGGGTGAAGTCGGTCCGGTATGGGAAAAAGCCCAGACCCTGTATACCGCTCAGAAATACAACTACTAAGCACTGCTGTTAAGTAGTCGCTGCATGCCGCCGGGGCGTTCTGCCCCGGCAGCTTCCCGCATTACTTCTGATACATCTCGGTCCGGTTTCGGCCCCGTTTCTTGGCGCGGTAGAGTGCATGGTCCGCATATTTCAGCACCTTGGCAGGCTCATCGGCCTGTTCGGGCCACTCTGCTACACCGATTGAAATCGTAAGAACACCCACCTCCGCAAACAGGTACTTTGCTACCGCCTTGCGTAAACGTTCTGCCAGCTCCTGCGCCCCTTGCAGGTGGACGTTGGGCAGCAGAATCATGAACTCTTCGCCTCCTGTGCGGCAGGCCAGGTCTTCCTGGCGGGTACAGGATTTCAGTATCTCTGCCAGGGATTTCAGTACCTCATCGCCACAGTCGTGGCCATAGGTATCGTTGACCTGTTTGAAGTGATCGATGTCGATGGCCAAGACGCTGAAAGGCACCTGCTTCTCATGCAGCAGGGCCAGGGTCAGCTCGCTGCCACGGCGGTTGCTTAAACCGGTCAAGGGGTCTGTTTCGGCATCGTTTTTCAGCTCACCGATGCGTGTATGCAGCAGGTTGATCCCCAGCAGCATGGCGCGCTTGAGTTCGGCACTTTCGAAGTACCAGGAACGCACACGCTTAATGCGATCGGGTGTGCAGGGTTTATCCAGTGACTGGGCGTTGTCAGCCAGCTGCCAGAGCGGTTTGGATACCAGACGCGCCAACCACCAGATCAGCAGCAGGGTGACCAGTGCCAGCGGCAGGGTATGGTAAATGACTGCATGCATCTGGCTGTTCAAGGGTGCCAGTGTCGCCTCCAGTGGCCGCTGAGCAACGATCCCCCAGTTGGCGCTGCCGACAGGGGCAAAGCCTGCCAGCATCTCGATGCCCTGGCTGTTTTGCACCTGGTCCGAGCCTTCGTTACCGCTGACCACCTGTTCGATCACGGCATTGTCATGAACACGCTCACCCACGCGCTCGGCATTAGGGTGGTAGAGCAGGCGTCGGTTCTGATCCACCACAAACAGGTAGGAGCCATCCTTGTAATAGTGTGTGCCCAGCAGAGAGTTGAGGATGCTGCGCTCCTTGAGGTAGATGGAGCCACCGATATAGCCCAGGTATTCGCCGGTTTCTGCAAACAGCGGGTGTGATATAAAGACCAGCAGGTTATTGGCAGCAGACAAATATGCCTCGCTGATCAAAGGCTTGCGCTCTTTCAGGGCCTCAAGTGCGCCGGGAGACTGCAGGTGATGGCCGACGATCCGCAACGCCTCGGGTGAAGTGGCCAGAACTTCACCCTCTGCACTCACAATCACTACCGAGTTGAAGCTTTCGGTCAGTCGGCGCAGCCGGTTGGCAATGGCTTGCACCTTATCCTGCTTGTGCAGTTCGGGTACCAGCTCTTCGGCTGTCACCGCCAGTTGCTGCTGGGACGCCTGCAGAAAGTTTTCGGTGGATGTGGCCAGTTTGCGGGCGTATACCTGGTTGCTGTCCAGGCTCTGCTGGATTAGCAGCTTACGCTGCACCTGATAGCTGGCACTCAGGCTGTTGAGCAGGGTGATGGCGGCAGACGAAAACGCCAACAACAGAATCAAGTGCTTCAGGTTGAACTGAAGAAAATTCTTGGCGAACACGTTCGTTACGACTCCTGAACGGCTCCGGCTGAATACCTTGCGTTGCAGCCACTGCGGTGAGGCAGGACGAGACCGCGCAGGTAAACAAACCAGTGTGGGGGCGGACTGTCAGGCCGGGTTCAGGCTGACAGACAGTAAGAAGGTTATGATGCCATCCTCCCCGTGGAAAGCCATACCTGTTGGTAAAGTTTGCCGGTTTACGCAGACAAGTGTGCGCGAATCAATTCCAGAAACAGGTTGCGAGCCTTGTTGGGACGGGCCGACTTTTTCACGATGGCTCCAGAATCCAGCTTATAGTTGCGGGTGTTAGGTAACAAAGCGCGTAGTTCCCCTGGTTGGGTATTCTGATCTACATAGTGCTCTGGTAAAAATCCTACATATTTCCCCGAGCGGATCATTGCTAGCCGAGTCTCATAGTAATAAGCAGTGGCACGAGGATCCATGGGCTCAATTAGATGTATAGCTTTCTTATGTGGTTTGACTCCCGCTTGGATCAATGCTTGAGAATCAACAATTTCATCGGTTAGCTGACGTTCAGGAACCTTATACAGGGGGTGCTGGCGATGGCAGTATAGGCGGCATACATCAGTAAATAGGTGGATGTACTCCAGCCCTTCAATCTCATGATGTAATGGAACGAAGCCAATTTCAGCCTCTTCGTTGATTATTTTTTGTTCAATTGTATTCATGGAGGCTACATCGACCGTGATATACACGTCTGGTGCTTGATCGTGTAACTGATGGATTAATTCGGGTAGTTGTAGTCGGGGGTCGCCACTTACGGTATCGGAAAATAGAAGTCGTAGGTCCCCAGAAAGGGTTGAATTGAGGTTGTTTACGGTGGCGCGAAACTCTTCTAGTGCTCCAAAAAGCTGTTTGGCCGAGTTATAGATCGTTTGGCCCTCGTCCGTAAGAGAGAAGCCGCCGCGCCCGCGTTGACAGAGGGTTAGGTTCAAGCGTGATTCGAGGTTGGCAATATGAATGCTGATAGTGGAGCGGGTGATATTGAGCTCTGTTTCAGCTGCCGAGAAGCCTCCGCACTCTACAACTGTGGTAAACACCTTTAGTTGTTTGATCTCGTAATCACCTACCTGTCCCAACCAAAATTTACGAGTTCCCATAGATATATCCAGTACAACAGAAGGTCTTGTACATGCCGGTAGTGCCGTCATGCGCTGTCTACCATGCGTAAGCGCAAGGCAAATTCCATCTTAATCAATTTGCTTGGTTGGTGATACCAAGCCAGAGGGGTCAATGGCTAAGTTTGACGGCAATTAAACCAGGCTTTTATGCATGAAGGTTTTTAAGGAGAAAAGGCAGGCCTAAACTTGCTTCACTTATTCACGCACTGGTTTGGCAGGTTTGAACATGAAAAGTTATCAAAGCATGGACCATTTTTGGATGCCATTTACGGCTAACCGCGCATTCAAGGCGTCACCGCGGATCATCGAACGCGCTGAAGGCATGTGGCTGCACAATGACCAGGGGCAGAAAGTTTTGGATGCAACAGCGGGTCTTTGGTGTGTCAACGCAGGCCATGGTCGCAAGCAGATTGCTGACGCTGTGTCACAACAGATCCAAACACTGGACTATAGCTCCCCATTTAACTTGGGTCATGATATCGGCTTTGAGTTTGCCGAGCGCCTGGTTAAGCATACCCCGGCGGGCCTAAACCGTGTTTTCTTTACTTGCTCTGGCTCTGAAGCAGTGGAAAGCGCGCTCAAAATCGCTCTGGCATATCAAAATGCTCGAGGTAAGGGCGGCAAGTATCGGTTTATCGGCCGTGAGAAGGGATATCATGGTGTGAACTTTGGTGGTATCTCCGTGGGGGGGCTTACTCCTAACCGAAAAGGTTTTGGCCCACTGCTACCAGTTGATCACTTGCCACATACTCTGGATATTGAGCGTAACGCCTTCTCCAAAGGTTTGCCTGAGTTTGGTATCGAGCGTGCCGAAGAGCTAGAAAAACTGCTTAGTTTCCATGGTGCTGATAGCGTAGCTGCGGTTATTGTTGAGCCCATCAGTGGAGCAGGTGGCGTTGTGCTGCCGCCGGTAGGTTATCTGAAAAAGCTGCGTGAAATCTGTACCCGTAACGATGTGCTGCTGATTTTTGATGAAGTTATCTGTGGTTGGGGGCGTCTGGGTGCTTCCTTTGGTTCGGTCAAATTTGATGTCCAGCCGGACATGATCACCTCCGCCAAGGGCATTACCAATGGCGTACTGCCGCTGGGTGCGGTGTTCGTCAAAGACGAAATCCACGACACTGTTGTGAACTCCGCACCCGAAGGCCAAGTGGAATTTTTCCACGGCTACACCTACTCAGCACACCCGGTAGCCTGTGCGGCAGGGTTGGCAACGCTGAATATCTATGAAGAGGAAGGGTTGCTGGAGCGCGGTTCCGGGGAAATTGGCGAGTATTGGGAGCAGGCGTTGCACTCACTTAAAGGGTTGCCAGGCATTATCGATGTTCGCAACTGCGGCCTGATTGGTGCGGTCGAATTTGCAACCGCCGATGGTTCTCTTGTGGGACCAAAGATTATGCAGCGCTGCTACGAGCTGGGTATGTCCATTCGCGCCGTGGGTAATGCCATAGCATTGTCACCGCCTGTGATTATCGAAAAAGAACACATTGATCAAATTGTCGATATCTTTACCCAGATTTCGCGCGAGATGTTTCAGGCCAAATAACAAATATCTCTCCCTTGGCAAGGCCGTCTTGCCATGGATTTGACCGTGAAGGTCGACCCCTTCCGGGTGCCCCCAAGGCGCCCGGTTTTTTTGTCGCTGCAGCTGCAGTATCAGCCTGCCAAGCCCTGTTCCTGAAGAATATCCTCAATGATTGGAATTGGGTTCATCATGTGCTCGAACACCAGGGTGCGAACCTTCTTTGTATCGCGAGACAATAGCGTTTCAATCAACATCTTGTGTTCGTTACGTTTGTCTGCCAATGCCTCTGGTGAAAAGACGGTGTGTCTAAGCCAGAGCTGGCGATAGCGCTCGGCCTGATCAAGCATAGTAGTGCGTAGCTCCATCAATTTGTTGGAACCGCAGCCACTGGCAATAGCGTTGTGAAATGCCTTGTGACGGCTATCCCAAAGCGACAGCATCTGTTCGGCGTTTTCCACCTCTTCCACTCGTGACAGAGTATGTGCGCTGGCAATGACCGAAGCTTCCCAGCTGTCATCACCTTTCTGGACTGCCAGTTCGGCGATCATGGCTTCAAGGCTGGCGCGGGCAAAATAGATGTCATGTAGTTCTTCGGTCGACATGGCGGCTACTCTAAAGCCACGTTGGCTGGCCGCTGTTACCAGGTGCTCAGCTACCAATCTTGATAGGGCCTCTCGCATAGGGCCTGTACCTATCTCATAGCGGTCACGCAGGTGGCTCATTAAAAGCTTGTCATCGGGCTTGAATGCGCCGGATGTGATATCGCGCTTTAGCTGTAGGTAGGCAGAATCCGCAAGATTGGTTTTTTCGTTCATATGCTTAGGGCCGTTAAGAAATCTCCTTGCATTATATCGACAGGCGGCAAATTTCAGCAAAGGCTGTATTTTGTATATTTTATATAAAAATGTAGATATTTTTTGCAAATGTAGTTTTTATTGTTTATTGTACATATAACAAACTCGATGACAGTGACTGATAAGTTGCTCTTTCGATATATAAGACAAATACCAGAATGAAGACCGAGGTTCTTATGACCGCTACCGTTCAATCGCTGAAAGAATCCACCCTGACAGGCAAGGGCTTCACTTTGCAGCCATCAACTCTTAGTGAGCGCTTGGTGGAATTGAAATTCAGCTCCGAAACCGTGCAAGCATTTCTGGCGCGTATCGCTGAGTGGCCGGTACAAGCGCTGGAATACAAGTCCATGTTGCGCTTCCGTGTTGCTGCTATTCTGGACGAACTCTGCGGTGGTGAATTGAAACCGCTGTTGATTAATAGCTTGGTTGATCGTAAGACCGGTGCTTTGATGATTACACCGGAAGGACTCACCAGTGTTGATCAGGCTGAAGAGATGGTGAAGTTCACTACGGCGATTGCCCATTTGTTTGGGCGTTCAAACTTTGATGCGATGAGTGGCCAGTACTACGCTCGTTTCGTCGTGCAGAACGATGACAATTCAGACAGCTACCTGCGCCAGGCTCATCGTGTAATGGAACTGCACAATGACGGTACCTTTGTTGAACAGGACACCGACTATGTTCTGATGCTCAAGATTGATGAGCAAAATATGGAAGGTGGTAACTCACTTTTGCTGCACCTTGACGATTGGGCAGACCTCAATCATTTCTACTCCAGCGAAATGGCACATCAGGAGATGCGTTGGTCGGCACCGCCCAGTAAAAATACTGGTAAGGATGTGTTCCACCCGGTATTTGATATGGACCGAAGCGGTCAGCCGATCATGTCTTATATTGACCAGTTCGTACAGCCTGCCAACTTCGAGCAGGGCAACTGGTTGACTGATCTGTCCGAATCAATTGAGAGCAGTCCTTCTATTTTGTCTGTGCGTGTACCGGTAGGCAGCTTCCTGCTGATCAATAACCACTTCTGGCTGCATGGCCGCGATAAATTTGTCGCACATCAGGGGCTTCGACGTGAGCTCATGCGTCAGCGGGGCTACTTCACTCACGCCAAAACACTGCGCAACCCCAAGCAGTAACGTCTTGACACAAAATGTGAATAAGTAAGCGAAGACCACTCCTTAGGCGGGTGGTTTTTGTCGTTCCAGCAGGAGTTGAGTATGTACGATTTTATTATTATTGGCGGTGGTATTGTGGGTATGTCGACTGCCATGCAGCTGCTCGAACGTTACCCGGACAAGAGGCTCCTTGTCGTGGAGAAGGAAAGCGGGCCGGCACAGCATCAGACTGGCCATAATTCTGGTGTGATTCACGCAGGTGTGTACTACACCCCAGGCAGTCTTAAGGCTAAATTCTGCTTACAAGGCAATATCGATACCAAACGCTTTTGTGATGAAAACGATATCGAATATGACGAATGTGGAAAGCTTTTGGTTGCCACCAATGAGCTAGAGATGGAGCGCATGAGGGCGCTTTGGGAGCGCACAGCGGCCAATGGTCTTGAACGCACTTGGCTGTCTGCAGGTGAACTTAAAGAGCGTGAGCCGAATATTGTGGGTATTGGTGGTATTTTCGTGCCCTCAAGCGGAATTGTGAACTATCGCAAGGTGACTGAAGGCATGGCTTGCCGTATCCAGTCGATGGGAGGCGAAATCCGTTACAACACCGAGGTTACAGGGCTGAAAGAGGAGGTGACGGGGGTCGTTGTCGTATCTTCTGAGGGCAGCTTTAATGGCCGTTACCTTATCACCTGCTCCGGACTAATGGCCGACCGAGTGGTCCGCATGCTGGGACAGGAGCCAGAGTTCCGTATCTGCCCCTTCCGCGGAGAGTATTACCTGCTGCCTCCCCAGCATAATCAGATCGTGAAGCACCTGATTTATCCGATTCCGGACCCCAATATGCCATTCTTGGGGGTTCATTTGACGCGAATGATCGACGGTACGGTCACGGTAGGTCCGAATGCTGTATTAGCTTGGAAACGTGAAGGCTATCGCAAGACCGATATTTCCTTGCATGACAGCTGGGAAAGCCTGGGGTATTCCGGTATTCGTAAGGTACTGCGTGCTAACTTCAAGCCGGGCCTGGTCGAGTTGAAAAACTCCCTGTTTAAGGGGGGGTATCTGAAGGAAGTACAGAAATACTGTCCCTCTATTGTCAAATCTGATCTCAGGCCTTATCCCGCGGGGGTGCGTGCGCAGGCGGTATCAGCAGACGGCAAGCTGGTAGATGACTTTCTGTTTGTTCGCACTCGTCGTACCATTAATGTATGCAATGCACCTTCACCTGCAGCAACTTCGGCACTGCCTATAGGGCGTCATATCATTGGTGAAGCCTGCAAGCAGTTTGGCATTGAGTGAAGTGGCTATTCACTTGTTTGGTCTGCGTAAAACTTAACGTTTAAAGCAGTCTGAGAGCCTGCAGTGGGGACGGTGTTAGTATCGGATAATCCTCATAACCGACGGGCCGTTTGTATCGGTCTGTCTCAGTTTCAGAGAGTCGATAATGCAGAGCTGCAAACTTGAAAAAAATAAGGCCTACATAGATGGGCGATGGGTAAGTGCCGCGTCTGGCAAGATGCATGCCGTGCTTAATCCGGCAACGGGTGAAAAAGTCGGAGAGGTTCCTGATCTGAGTGCTGAAGAAGCGAGCGCGGCCGTTGAGGCAGCTGACCGTGCCTTTGACGGTTGGAGAAAAACCACTGCCAAACAACGCTGTTCACTTTTGCGCCGTTGGTACGAACTGATTATGGACAATCAGGAAGCTTTAGCCCAGATTTTGACTAAAGAGCAAGGTAAGCCCTTGTCTGAAGCACGTGGTGAAGTGGCTTATGGTGCGTCCTTTGCTGAGTGGTTTGGTGAAGAAGCCAAGCGTACATATGGCGACCATATTCCTTCTCCGTCCCCAAACAACCGCCTGATTACTATTCTTCAGCCTGTGGGGGTTGTGGCAGCAATTACACCCTGGAATTTTCCAGTCGCAATGATCACCCGGAAGATTGCCCCGGCACTTGCTGCTGGCTGCACAGTAGTGCTCAAGCCGGCAGAAGATACCCCGTTATGTGCACTGGCACTGGCAGAATTGGCCGATCAAGCAGGTTTCCCAGCGGGTGTCGTTAATATTGTGACTACCTCTGATCCTGTATCCGTGGGAGATACTCTAACCTCACACCCGCTTGTACGTAAGGTTTCCTTCACAGGCTCTACTCCTGTCGGTAAGCATATTCTGCGTCAGGCTGCGGGAACTGTGAAAAAAGTTTCCATGGAACTGGGAGGTAACGCACCGTTCATAATCTTTGATGACGCCGATTTGGACGAGGCAATCAAGGGTGTGCTTATTTCCAAGTATCGTAATGCTGGGCAGACTTGTGTCTGTACCAACCGTATCTATGTTCAAAGGGATATCAAGGATCAGTTTGTCGAGCGCTTCAAGACTGAGGTTGCGAAGCTGAAAGTGGGCAATGGTGTTGATGCCAATACTGAAATAGGGCCTTTGATCAACGCGCGAGCGGTTGATCGTGTAGAGTCTGTGGTACGCCATGCCCAAGAGCAGGGCGCTGAGCTGCTGTATGGCGGTAGCCGTGATGACGCCGGTGAGCTTTTTTTCCAGCCGACTCTGCTTGGCAATGTGGATGAAAGTATGGAAATAGCTAATCAAGAGCTGTTTGGCCCTGTATCAACGCTCTTCGTCTTTGATGATGAAGCAGAAGTGATAGAACGTGCCAACGCCACGCCCTTTGGGTTAGCGGCCTACTTTTATTCTCGTGATATTGGCCGCTGTTGGCGTGTGGCAGAGGAGTTGGAATACGGCATTGTCGGTATCAACGAAGGTATCATTTCCAATGAAGTTGCACCTTTTGGTGGCGTAAAGGAGTCTGGCATGGGGCGTGAAGGGTCTCGTCACGGTATTGATGACTACCTGGAGATCAAATATCTCTGTATGGGGGGGATTTAACACTGAGGCTGTTATACGTCGACGTGAAGGGGCTGCCTATGCTCCTTCCATGTAGTTTCAAAAAAACCGGAGCCTTAACAGGCCCCGGTTTTTTGTTTATCAGGCTGGGAAGATGGTTTTTAGATATGGGCCATCACACTCTTGAAACGAAATTTCTAATCTTCAGTAAGACTTTCGTATAAGTTGAAGTCAGTTCCAGAGAGGATAAGTGTGTGCATAAGTCTGTGTTTTCGTATTTTGATATATACCACTGGTTGTATTTGCACTAGTACGGTGCATTGAAGGGGTCTATCTGTTTGAGGTGTTTTTTTCAAGTCGGCCAATGTCGTCTTGTATAGGGCAGTTTCCTGAAGAAAGCATATCGTTTCGTTTTTTGTGTGCAGGATTGGTGCATTTGAAGGCTTTTTTGGTGCGTTTTTCCGAAACAAACAGTTTTTGGATTGTTTGAAGAGTTTCAAAGTAAACGTCAGTGTTCAGCCGTTTACCCAACCTCAGGTGTTTGCGATAGTCCTGCTATCCCTTGTGGATATCTCTGAAGCAGGTCGAGATAAGAAGCATGCTTCAATACAGCATGGCTTTCCAATTCTAATAACTAATGGGTAAGTGATTATGAGGAAACTTCTGGGCAAAATGTCACGTCGTGTTACAGCCGGCGCACTTGCGTTGGCTCTTTCTGCGGGTGCTAGTGTCAGTGTAGTGGCGGCTGAGCATAATTGGCGCTTTGCTAACCTATACAGCCGTGGGACTGCATTTGGCGAGGTATACCAAAGCCTGGCAGATAATATCGAGAAAATGTCGGACGGACGTATCTCTGTACAGATGATGTATGCCGGTGAGGGTGTTAGTACAAATGGCATTTTCGGTGCGGTGAAGTCTGGACTCATTACTATGGGGGCTCCTTTTCAGCCTATGCATGCAGGTGAAATGCCTGCTGGCATCATTGAAGTAGGTTTGCCGGGCGGTACTGATAATCCTGCCGAATTGATGGACCTATTCTACGAGAAAGGTTGGCAGGCTATTCTGGAAGAAGCTTATGCTGAGCATGGCCTAGTATGGCTCGAGCCGTACATTCAGCCACCGGTTTACATTTTAACCAAAGAGCCTGTGAACTCAGTTGAAGACTTCCAGGGGCTGAAAATACGTGCTCCCGGTGCTTATGGAAAGTTCTTGCGCAACCTTGGAGCATCTCCTGTAAACCTGACATGGGGGGAGATTTACACTAGTCTTTCTACCGGAGTTATCGATGGCTCTATCGGTTCTAATCTGATTGACCATCGGGATGGTAACCATGTCGAAGTGGCTAAATACATGTACCGCATGCCCTTGGCTGGTGCCCAGGTATTGCCCGTCATCGTTAATCAAAGTGCTTGGAACAAACTACCAGATGATTTGAAAGAAATTGTGCGTGGTGCTACCGCTATCCATGCTCAAGAGCAGCTAACCAAATCGCGTTTGTGGGAAGCGCAGGCAATTGCTGACATGGAAGAAAAGGGTATGAAATGGAGCCCGGAACCCAGTGAAGCGGATAAGGCTGCATGGAAAGCCGCTGGAGCCAACCTGTGGGATGAATATGCTAAGGAAGGACCTTTCAGTGCACGTATGATCGATGTACTGAAAAAAGATGCTATGTGAGTAAAACCGAAAAGCAGAGGGCTCAGCCCTCTGTTTTTGTTTCTGGGGTAAATATAAATGACCACTTTACTTCGTAGCTATTGTTTGGCCATTGAGTTTTTTGTTCGCATTATAGGGCGTTCGGTTGCATGGTTTGTTCCGATCCTGTCATTGGTCGTGGCGTTTGAAGTTTTTGCGCGTTATGTTTTAAATAGTCCAACTATTTGGGCATACGATTTGTCACTCTTTTTGTTCGCTTATATTGCTGCACTGGGTGGGGCATATGCACAACAAAAAAATGCACATATAAACGTCGATATTTTCTACCTTAAAGTTTCAGAAAGAACGCGTCGTTTTTTCAACATGCTCACATACCTTTTGGCAATGTATTTCATGTTTGTCCTAATAAAGGTGGGTCTGGATCAGCTTGAGCAAACCATAAAATTCAATTATCGACGTCAAAGTGAATGGGCTCCGCCTATGCATCATTTCTGGGTGATGATTATTACTGCAGGAGGTTTAATGATGTTACAGCTTTCAGCACAGTGGGTCAGTGACTGTTACGGCTTAATTACGGGTAATGATCTTATTAGTCAGCCGGAGAGTGATGAATAATGGGTATTGAGCTTTTGACGGCAGTCTTACTGTGCTGCATTTTGTTTGCCTTCGCTCTAGGCGCACCGGTAGGTTTAGCGTTAGGTGGTATTGCGATGGCTGTGGGCTACTTGACCTGGGGGGAGGGGATTTTTAACCTGATTCCGTCGACCATCGACTCCACTTACTTTAGTTTTATATTATTAGCTATACCACTTTATATTTACATGGGCCAGCTTTTGACGCGGTCTGGTATTGGGGATGCGATGTTTAATGCCAGTCAAATGTTGATTGGCCGTATCCGTGGTTCACTTGCAGTCAGTGTTATAGGTGTATGTTCCATGCTGGGTGCAATGGTTGGAATTATCGGAGCTGGAATTATGACATCCGGCAGTATTGCACTGAAACCTATGCTCGAAAGGGGATATGATCGCCGTTTGGCTTTGGGAGTTATAATGGCTGGCGGTGGCCTTGGGATTTTGATTCCGCCGAGTGTCCCAATGATTATGTTTGCGTCTTCTACACAGAATTCAGTTGGTCGCATGTTTATTGCTGCACTTATTCCTGCATTGATTTCTGTGGTTTCACTAGCGCTGTATGTGATTATCAGCTGTAAACTAAAGCCCAGCCTGGCACCTATGGATACAGGGGCTGAAGCGCAGATGAGCCCCCGCAAAAAGTTTTTAACAATGCGAGATGGCATGTTTTCTGTGCTGCTTATTGTTGCGGTACTGGGAAGTATTATTTCTGGCATTGCAACCCCGACTGAATCAGGTGCAATAGGAGTAGTCGGCGCTTTGATCCTGGCCGTCGTTTTTAAGCGCTTCAAGGTTGAAATGTTCAAGTCTGCTGGCTTTGAAACCGCTGTATTGATTAGCGTGGCCATGTGGATTATTTTCGGCGCGACTTTGTTTAGTAACTACCATCTTATGATGGGAATACAGGGAATGGTTGCTTCTCTTACACAAGATTTGGGACTTCCTCCGATTGGCGTTATTATAATGATGCAGCTAATAATGCTGTTGTTGGGATTTATAATTGATGAGTTCATTATTGTACTCATGTGTGCCCCTTTGTTCACGCCAATAGCAGTGTCGCTTGGTTATGATCCTATTTGGTTCGGTATTCTGATGATCCTTAATATCGAGATTGCAGTTCAGACACCCCCTTATGGTTTTGCGCTTTTTTATCTTAAAGGGATAGCTCCCCCAGGTGTAACCATGGGGGAAATATACAAATCAGTAATTCCTTTTATTTGTATAAAGTTGGCCGTTTTAATCCTTTGTATGATGTTGCCTGACTTGGTTCTTTGGCTTCCAAATAAATTGATGGGGTGAGATATGTATCACAATATTTTGATACCCATGGACCCAGATTATCCTGATAATTTTGACTCGTTGGTAGCATTGGCGCTTAAAGTTGTTGAAGAAGGGGGAAAAGTTTCCACCCTATACGTCAACAAAAACTACATTCATCATGCTATGGCTGCAACTTCAAGCGATAAGCCAACAGAAATAGAAAAGGCGGTATTAGAAAAGGTAATTGAAAAGTTTAACTGCTCTGTACCTGAACAAGTAAGAGGTCGTGTCTATACGCAAAGAGGGGTAGTGCATGACGAAATTTTGAGAGTTTCCAAGCGAGTAGGTGCGGACCTGATAATTATGTCACCAAACAAGCGTCCTTGGTTGGATCGATTCCTCGGCTCCAATACAAGAAAAGTGATGCTTGAAGCTCATTGTAGTGTGTTCGTGCAGCGTTAATGGCAATTAGACTCTCCGAAACTAAAAGTGGCCGGGGCACCTTGCCCCGGCGTTTTAAGTACACATCTCTTTTGAATCAGTGTTTGGCTGTGACATTGGCTCCTTTGATACCCACCCGGGCATATATGGATCATTTTTGCGCTTCGATATGCTGGGTGTCAGTCAAAGTATAAGGAGCCAACATGAAAACGCGTGATGAGTGGCTGGCGCTGAGCCAAACGCTGGAGTTCAGAAACCAGGCGTATATCAACGGTGAGTTCCGCGCTGCAGCCAGCGGCCGTGTATTCCCGACGCAAAACCCCGCGACTGAAACCGTACTGACGGAAATCGCCGAGTGTGATGTCTCGGATGTGGATTTGGCGGTTGAAGCGGCACGGACAGTATTTCGTGCC
Organism: Marinobacterium stanieri; assembly: GCF_900155945.1. Lineage (GTDB taxonomy): Bacteria > Pseudomonadota > Gammaproteobacteria > Pseudomonadales > Balneatricaceae > Marinobacterium > Marinobacterium stanieri. The sequence continues at coordinate 238,313 of NZ_FTMN01000001.1, read as the reverse complement.
GGTACTTGGGCGGAGTTGGACCCGGGGCAGCGCAAGCGCATCATGCTGAAGTGGGCCGACCTGATGGACGCGCACCGCGACGAGTTTGCGCTGCTCGATACCCTGGAAATGGGCAAGCCGATCAGTGAGATGCTGAGCATCGATGTGCCAGATGCCATCGACTGTATCCGCTGGACCGCGGAGTGCATCGACAAGGTATACGGTGAAATCGCGCCCACAGCTGCCGGTACGCTGGCGATGATTCATCATGAGCCGGCCGGTGTAGTCGGTGCCATCACCCCCTGGAACTATCCGCTGATGATGGTGTGCTGGAAGATTGCGCCGGCGCTGGCGGCGGGCAACTCTGTGGTGCTCAAGCCCTCCGAGAAGGCGATGCTGAGTGCTCTGCGTCTGGCCGAGCTGGCCAGCGAAGCAGGACTGCCGGATGGCGTGCTGAACGTAGTGCCGGGCTTTGGCCATACCGCCGGCAAGGCACTGGCACTGCATATGGACGTCAATGTGCTGGCGTTTACCGGTTCCACCCGCGTGGCGGGCATGCTGATGGGATACGCCGGTGAGTCCAACATGAAGCGTGTCTGGCTGGAAGCCGGCGGCAAGTCGCCCAACATTGTCTTTGCCGACGCCGATATCGAAAAAGCGGCGGCGGGTGCGGCGGCAGCGATTTTCTCCAACCAGGGCGAGGTGTGTATCGCCTGTTCGCGCCTGTACGTGGAGAACAGTATCAAGGATGAGTTCATGGCCGCGTTGCTGAAAGCGTCCGAGCGTTACCGTGCCGGTGATCCGCTGGACCCTGCCACGACCATGGGGCCGGTTGTCGATCAGACTCAGCTGCAAACGGTCGAGCGCTACATTGGCAGTGCCATCGAAGAGGGTGGTCAGGTTGTGCTCGGCGGTCAGCCAGAGTACCAGCCGGGCAAGGGCTTCTTTGTGAAGCCGACCATCATCGATAACACCCACAACGGCATGAAAGTGGTGCAGGAAGAGATCTTTGGCCCGGTGCTGGCCGTCAGTGGTTTCGACACCGAAGAGGAAGCGCTGGCATTGGCCAACGACTCCCGCTATGGCCTGGGTGCCGCCCTCTGGACTCGTGATATCTCCCGCGCCCATCGTGTCAGCCGCAAGATTGAAAGCGGCATGGTCTGGGTGAACACCTGGGGCGAAGGCGATTCAACCGTGCCCTTCGGCGGTGTGAAGGGGTCCGGCAATGGCCGCGACAAATCCCTGCATGCGCTGGAAAAGTACGTCGATATCAAGAACGTCTTTATTCGACTCTAACCAGGTTAGCCCGGCCGCTGACTGCTCGGTGGCCGGGTTTACTGAGCGCCCTGGTTTTCCAGCTCGTTCAGGTGGGTCAGGAACAGGTTGAAGATCTCCGATTGAGTCGAGGTATTCAGCCGGGTATGGATGTTCTTGCGGTGAACCTTCACGGTGCCGGGGCTGATATTGAGCATGCCGGCAATCGCCTTGGAGGAGTGGCCCTGCAGAATCAACGCCGTTATCTCCTGTTCGCGACGTGTCAGAACCCCTGAGGCGAAGGTTTTCAGGGCTTCTTTCATGGCACTGTCCGATTTCTCGTACTTCACATACTCCTGCGACTGCGACAGCCAGAACTGTCGAATCAGAGAGCTGATCACTGGCGCGATGCTTTGCAGGCGCTGCAGTTCGGCGCGGGTCACCGGCCCCAGTGTGGATTTCCGGCCCAGTGTAAGGGCGCAGGTCACCTGCTGGTTCAGCTGGGTCACGAGACTGATCTCTTCGGTCAGGTCAAAGTTCTTGTAGCAGCTCTGATAGTACTCCGTGGACTCGAAGGAATCCGGTGCGATCTCGGAGAGCCGGCTGATGGTGGCAATCTCTTGCGCTTGTATGGCGTTGAACAGCGGGTCGAGCACAAAGTACTTGTTGATGTAGTTGTGCAGGGTGATGCTGATGTCGCCCGGGTCGGTGGGGTAGATAATAATCGGCTTGAAGGACTTTTTATAAGTGACCATCAGAGCCGTGTCGAAATGACACAGCTCCGATAGAAACTCAACCAGCGAATTGGGAAAGCTCTTCAGCCGCGAGTGGTCAATCAGTGTAGCCAGGCTGCGATTGAACTGGGCTGAGGGGCTTTCTAAATGACTGCTCTTGATCATTTTCTACTGCCTGAGTCAGTTGGGCTGTTATTCGCTCTGCTTGAGTGACGCCAGGGTCAGGTCAAAGCAGTGGCGTGCTTTTTCGCACAGCTCATCCACTTCGCTGCGGCTGATTACGAGTGGGGGCGCCAGTACCATGCGGTCACCCACAGCGCGCATGATCAGGCCGTTTTCAAAACAGTGATCTCGGCAGACCAGCCCGGCGTTGGCGTCTTCAGGGAAGGGGGTGCGGCTGGCTTTATCCTGCACCAGCGCCATACCGGCCATCAAACCCACTCCTTCAATATGGCCCACCAGCGGGTGCTCCGCCAGAGTGGCGCGCAGCTGCTGCTGGAAGTAGGGGCCGATATCCGTGCCAACGTAGTCGACAATGTTTTCCGCTTTCATCAGGCGGATATTCTCCAGCGCCACGGCGGCAGCCGTCGGGTGACCGGAGTAGGTGAAGCCGTGGTTGAAATCCTCGTCATGAGCAATCAGAGCATCTGCCACACGGTCACTCATGGCGACCGCGGCAATGGGCAGGTAGCCGGAAGACAGCCCCTTGGCCATGGTGATCAGGTCGGGTTCGATACCCAGTGTCTGGCTGCCGAACCAGCTGCCGGTGCGGCCAAAGCCACAGATCACCTCGTCGGCTACCAGCAGAATACCGTACTTGCGACAGATTGCCTGGATTTCACGCCAGTAATTGGCGGGCGGTACGATGACCCCGCCAGCGCCCTGCACAGGCTCGCCAACGAAGGCGGCAACATTATCTGGGCCGACCTGCAGAATGCGATCTTCCAGTGCCTGGGCGCAGGCCTTACCGAACGCTTCCTCGTTCATATCGCCGGCTTCGCCATACCAGTAGGGCTGACGGATGTGTTCGATATTCGGCACCATTGGGCCGCCCTGAGCGTGCATGCCTTTCATTCCGCCCAGGCTGGCACCGCCGATAGTGCTGCCGTGGTAGCCGTTTTCCCGTGAGATGATGATATTGCGGTAGGGCTTGCCGACCACGCTCCAGTAATGGCGTACCAGGCGGATCATGGTATCCACGGCTTCAGAACCGGAACCGGCAAAGAAAATACGGTTCAGATCTCCGGGTGTCACCGAGGCGATTTCCTGCGCCAGGGCGGTTGCCGGGGCATGAGTGGTCTGGAAAAAGGTGTTGTAGTAGGGCAGCTGCTGCATTTGCTGAGCGGCCGCATCCACCAGCTCCTGACGGCCATAGCCCATGTTGACGCACCAGAGGCCGGCCATGCCGTCGAGAATTTTATTGCCCTCCGTGTCCCAGAGCCAGACACCCTCGCCCTTGCTGATCACGCGCGCGCCCTTGGCATTCAGAGCACCGGTATTGGTGAAAGGGTGCAGGTGGTGGGCGGCGTCGGTGGCCTGAATATCGCGGGTTGTGAACATGCTCTCTTGCTGGATCGGCATACTGACCTCCGGTCTTATTGTTGGTGTGGGGGCTGGATCACGAATGTGATCACAAACCGAGATTTTGTGATCACATTTTTAGCAAGTCAATAGGTTGTTCAAAATATGTCCAGGCGGCATGTTATTTGGTGGAGTGTTGAATGATCGCGAAAGAGGCGATTCTCAATGTGTCTGGGCGGTCAGGTAATAGCGAAACTCCGGGCTGTCTGCCAGGCTCACACCTTCACGGATATCCGCTTCAATGGCTTTGCACAAGGCTGCTTCGTCCTGGGCTTCAATGGCGCTCAGGGCTTCGCTGTGACGGTCGATCAGCTGGTCCAGGTCCAGTTCATCCAGTGCCAGGCGCATGAAGGGACCAAGCTGAAGCCAGAGACTTTCCACCATGGGCAAGGTGACCTGGTTGGGGTTGGCGGCATAGAGCGTGCGATGAAAAGCCTGATTGAGAATGCCGGACTGCTCCAGTTGGCCTTGCGCCTGCAATTGATCGATCTGGGCATCAATTTGTCTAAGCTCATTGAGGGTAGCTGGCGTAATATAGGGGAGTGCGCGTGCCGCCGCATGGGTTTCGATACAGATGCGGGCTTCGCACAGTTCCCTGAACTTGGGCGCAGTCATGCCCGGCACCTGGATACGACGATTGTCCCCGATCTCCAGGGCGTTTTCTGCCGCCAGCTGCCGCAGTGCCTCGCGAACCGGCATATTGCTGACATCCAGAACACCGGCCAACTCGCGAATGGTCAGAGCACGTCCGGGCAGTATTTCTCCACACATCACGGCGTTGCGAAGTGTCTTATATACCCATTGGGTGATAGTTACAGCGTCAGAGCGCTCGGTTAAGGTGATTTGTATTGGGGACGTTTTATCCATGTCGGTTCCGGCCTGGAAGTGTTGCCCACAGTGTAATGTGATCACGGATGCCGGTGAATGTTTTCTTTCAGCACCGGGCTGTAAAGCAACTGCGATACCTTGCACGCGAAACGACCGCAGCCTGCCAGGTCTGGCCCGATATCCGGGCCGATGGGTGAGCGGGGCGCGGAATGATATCCAGAGAGAATCTTCTATGTCTGTTGATAATGAAAAAGAATTGGACCTTTTTATTACCGATCTGAACGGTAATCTGCGAGGCAAACGCATGCCGGCGTCGGCGCTGAATAAAATCATGGAAGAGGGCGTTAAACTGCCGCGTTCCGTGGTCGGGGTCGATTTCTGGGGTGATGATGTCCTGGATAACGGGCTGGTATTTGAAACGGGTGACAGTGATGGTGTTTGCATGCCGGTGCAGAAAGAGCCGGTATCCGTGCCCTGGGCGGAATCTCCACGCAGCCAGCTGATGGCAACCATGTTCAACCCTGATGGTTCTCGTTTCCTGGCGGATCCGCGCCAGGTGCTGGCATCGGTAGTCGACCGTTTCAAGGCACTGGGACTGACGCCGGTAGTGGCCACCGAACTTGAGTTTTACCTTATGGATGCCGAGTCTGAAGAGACTCAGCGTCCCAAGCCGCCGGTACTGGTTGAAGGTCATGGTCGCCGACTGGCGGAGACGGACTGTTACTCGATTGATGAAATGGATGGCCTGGCCTCTTTCTTCGCCGAGGTCCGTGCTACCTGTGAGCTTCAGGGAGTGCCGGCCGATACGATTATCTCCGAGTTGGGCCCGGGCCAGTTCGAGATCAACCTCAACCACGTGGACGACCCCATGCTGGCCGGTGACCAGGCCATCATGTTCAAGCGCCTGGTGCGTGGTATTGCCCGTAAGCACAACTATTCTGCCACCTTCATGGCCAAGCCCTATGCCGACAAGAGTGGCAACGGTTTCCATGTTCATTTCAGCCTGCTGAATGAACAGGGTGAGAACGTGTTCGACAATGGCGGTGAAGAGGGTACGGATGTACTCATGCATGCGGTGGCCGGTCTGATGCAGACCATGCCGGAAAGCATGCTGGCCTTTGCACCGCACCTGAACTCCTACCGTCGCTTTATGGTGGGGGCGCATGCGCCGACCTGTGCCAGCTGGGGCTATGAGAACCGCACCGTGGCGATCCGTATTCCGGAAAGCCCACCCGTTGCACGCCGTATTGAACACCGTGTTTCCGGTGCGGACGCCAACCCATACCTGGTGCTGGCGACCATTCTGGCGGGGGCTCTGTACGGTATTGAAAACAAGCTGATGCCGCCGGAGTCCGTAGAAGGCGATGCCTACTCGGAAGATGTGGATCCTGAACTGGCGCTGCCGAACAAGTGGGATGATGCCATCAAACTGTTCAGCCGCAGCAAGATCCTGAAGGCGTACATGGGTGAGGAGTTTGTCCATGTCTTTACCGCTGCCAAGCGCCAGGAGCTGCAGAAGTTACACGCGCAGATTTCCGATATTGAATACGAGTCCTACCTGGGCTTTCTTTAATACGAGCTGCTGAGTAATTGGGGTAAAGAGTATGAAAGTCGGAATCCTGGCGGCGGGAACCTCGCCGGATGAGCTGGTCAGCCAGCATGGCAGTTACGCCGATATGGTGCAGGACCTGCTGCAGCGCTCAGGTGTCGACGCCGAGTTCTGCCGCTATGAGGTGAGGCTGGATGAATTTCCCGCCGGAGCCGGTGCCTGTGATGCCTGGGTAATCACCGGCTCCAAACACAATGTGGACGAAGGTACGCCCTGGATTACGCGTCTGGAAAGCCTGGTGCTGGAGATTGTTGCGGCGAGAAAACCTCTGGCTGGTATCTGCTTCGGGCATCAGATTATTGCTCAGGCATTGGGCGGCAAGGTTGAGCGGTTTGACGGTGGCTGGGGTCTGGGGTTGCAGGAGTATGCCTTGCTGGATACCGGGTTGCTCGACACCGGTGAAGCATCAAGCTTCAGTATCAATGCCATTCACCAGTATCAGGTGGTTGAGAAACCGGAGTCTGCCGAGGTGTTTGCCACTTCTGATTTCTGCCGTTATGCCGGCCTGGTGTATGGCGACAGGATTGTCACGCTGCAAGCGCATCCCGAGTTCCAGAGTGATTTTGAGCAGGCGCTGCTGCAGTTGCGCAAGGGCGCGGTGTTTTCCGATGCGGATGCCGACAAGGCGCTGGCTAGCCTGGATTTGTCAGCCAGCGGCACAGACTCGGACCGGGTCGGTCACTGGCTGGCCCGCTTGATGATGACGGCCGAGTAAGTATTAAGGCTTAACTGGCCGGGTTTTATAAAAGGGGATACCCGTTGTCGCAGGTATAAATCTTGCGGCGATGGGTGTCCTTTTTTTGTGTCCAAAATAAACCGACCCGGTTTTTTTTATCGAAATACAGCCGTCCTTTATAACCCTCGTTATTATTTTTGCACTGAATTGGTGCGAGCTGTTCGATTGCAGGGCATGGTTTTGCTTGGTTTGGACGTTCGTTGCTTTTGCAGGTGATTTATCGGGTGTTTGTCTTACATTCGAGGATCTTATGAAAACGTAAATATATCCCCTGGTGGGTATATATCTGCAAGCGGGGTGAAACGTAAGGTGTTTACACAAGGGCAAACGTCTCTGCGGAGATCATTTCCCACTGGGTTTACATGCCGGCGCCAAGACCGGTTCATCTAAATACGAGAAACAACATGTCTGCACTTTCACATACCACATCGTATTATGCAGCCTCTGCAAACGATAAGCGCATTCGCCCGGCTCTGGAAGGTCAGGTGCAGGCGGATGTATGCATCATCGGCGCTGGTTTTACCGGACTGTCCACGGCGCTGCATCTGTCTGAACAGGGCTTCAAGGTTGTTGTACTGGAAGCCACGCGTATCGGCTTTGGCGCATCAGGCCGTAACGGTGGGCAGATTGTTCACAGTTACAGTCGAGACATCGATTTCATCGAACGCCACTATGGCCAGGAAACCGGCAAGGCGATGGGGGCCATGGCGTTTGAGGGTGGCAAGATCATTCGCCGCCTGGTGAAGGATTACGGCATTCAGTGTGATCTGAAAGACGGCGGTATTTTCGCAGCCTGTAACGGCAAACAGTTCAAAGAGCTGCAAGAGAAAAAGGCGCTGTGGGAGAAGCATGGCCATCCGGATCTGGAGCTGCTGAGCGAGTCCGAAGTGCGCTCTTACATCGGTACAAGCCGTTACGAAGGCGCACTGCTGGATAAATCCGGCGGTCATTTCCACCCATTGAACCTGGTGCTGGGTGAAGCCCAGGCCGTTGAGTCCATGGGCGGTGTCATCTACGAAGGCTCACCCGCTGTGAAAGTGGAAGAGGGTGAGAAGGTTAAGGTTCACACGCCCAAAGGCTGTGTAACCGCCAACTTTATCGTGGTGGCTGGCAATGCTTACCTCGGTGACCTTATTCCCAAACTACAGGCCCAGGCGATGCCCTGTGGCACTCAGGTGATCACCACTGAACCTCTGAGTGAAGCCCAGCAGCGTGACCTGCTGCCGCAGGATCAGTGCGTGGAAGACTGTAACTACCTGCTTGATTACTATCGCCTCTCTGGCGACGGTCGTCTGATCTACGGCGGCGGCGTGACCTATGGCGCTCGCGAGCCGGGTAAAATTGAATCCCTAATCGTGCCGAAGATGCTGAAAACCTTCCCGCATCTGAAAGAGACCAAAGTGGACTTCGCCTGGACCGGCAACTTCCTGCTGACCCTGATGCGCCTGCCCCAGTTTGGTCGTGTCGGTGCCAATGCCAACATCTACTACGCCCAGGGCTACAGCGGCCATGGTGTGACCTGTTCACATCTGGCGGGCAAGGTGCTGTCGGATGCCATTCAGGGCCAGGCCGAACGCTACGACATCTTTGCATCCCTGCCGCAATACCCCTTCCCGGGCGGCCGCATGATGCGCATCCCCTATACCGCGATGGGCGCCTTCTACTACAACCTGCGCGACAAGCTGGGTATCTGATTCCGGTAAACCCTGTTGGTTGGTGATCTGAAGCGCCAGATCATCAACCGACCTTGAAATAAGCATAATAAATCAAACAACAGGTCATTTTATGAATAGTAACCCGACCGTTTCTGCAGGCCCCCTGACGCAGAATCATCGTCAAAACCTGTCCCAGAAAACCCGCTGGATTCTGTTCTACAGTGCCATTATGGCGGGCTTTGGGTACCTTTCCACGCAATATGCTGACTCCGGCAATTTCGGCTTTATCAGCATCATGCCCGCTATTCTGACACTCTGTGTCGCGGTCTACAGCAAGCGCTCGCTGGAAGCCATCTTCGCCGGGATTATCGCCGGCTTGATTCTGCTCAACCCGATGGAAGTCGTTACCGGTCTGGGGGATCTCTCCATCAACGTGGTGATGAATGAGACCATCGCCTGGATCGTACTGGTGTGCGGCATGATGGGCGGTTTGATCAATATTCTGGAGCGGGGCGGCAGTGTCGTCAGCTTCGGTGAGATTCTGGCCCGTCGCATCAAAACCAAGCGCGGTACCATGCTGACCACTTGTTCTCTGGGCATCATGGTATTCATCGATGACTACCTCAACTCCCTTGCGGTGTCGGCATCGATGAAGACGCTGACCGACAAGTACAAAATCTCCCGCGAGAAACTGGCCTATCTGGTCGACTCCACTGCAGCACCGGTCTGCATTCTGGTACCGATCTCCACCTGGGCGGTCTACTTTGCTGCTCTGCTGGAAGAGAACGGTGCGACCGAATCCGGTAAAGGCATGTCGCTCTACATCGAATCCATCCCCTTTATGGCCTACGGCTGGGTGGCGCTGCTGGTGGTTTTCCTGGTCGCTGCAGGCGTGATTGGCAACCTGGGTGCCATGAAGCAGGCTGAAGCCCGTGCGCAGAAAGGTGAAACCGTACCCCCGGGCGTGGCGCAGGATGGCTTCGATACCTCGAAGATCAAAAAAGTGTCGCCCATGGTTGGCCTGATCAACTTCCTGCTGCCGATGGCCGTACTGGTCGGTGCCAGTGTTTACTATGAAATCGACCTGCTGCTGGGTGCCCTGACTGCATCCCTGTTCACCATGGTGCTGTACTACTGGCAGAGCCTGCTGAACTTTGGTCAGATGGTCGACTCAATGCTGGATGGTTTCAAAGTCATGCTGCATCCGATCGCCGTGGTCTGCGCAGGCTTCATGCTCAAGGACGTCAATGATCAGCTGGGTATGACCCCGTACATCATCGAGTCCATCACGCCTTATCTGTCAAAAGAGCTGCTGCCGGCACTGGTGTTCGCTGTCATGGCGGCGGTGGTATTCGCCACCGGTTCCAGCTGGGGCGTGTTCGTGGTGTCTCTGCCGATCGTGATTCCCATTGCCCAGACCATCGATATGTCCATGCCGCTGACCGTTGGTGCACTGCTCTCAGCGTCCGCATTTGGCAGCCACGCCTGCTTCTTCAGTGACTCCACTGTTCTGTCGGCACAAGGCTCCGGCTGTACCTCCATGCAGCATGCCTGGACCCAGATTCCTTACGCTCTGCTGGGTTCAGTGTTCGCCTTTATCGCCTTCCTGGTGCTGGGCTTCGCCTTCGCCTGATCCCTGCCTCACCCGACCCCTGTCATCCGGCCCCGACCGGGTGGCTGGGGTCACCCTCTACTCAAAGTTTCTGATACCGCCAAACTCTCTCTCCCCACTGGTATCGCTTTGTCATCCCGGGCGCGTCAAAATTCAGGCTGATTGGGCAGGCTTTCCCGCAGGTGTTGAATCAGCTGATTGCCGGACCAGCTCTGCCGATAGGCCAGACCAAAACTGTAGTGAAAACTGGGCTCAAAGGGTTTGATGACAAAGTCCCGGCTGGCGGCCAGGTTATCGAAAGCGGTAATCGGGTTGATCAGGCTTATCCCCACGCCGTTGGCAACCAGTGAACAGATCGCAGCAATATTGGCCTCGGTTTTACCGGCAATTCTGATGTTGTTTTCATTGATGAGTGCCAGAAGCTGATCAGCAGCCAGGTTTGGCTGGTTGGGTATTACCAGATGCTGGCCGCGCAGGTCTTTTACATGAATGGTTTCCAAGTCTGCCAATGGGTGGTCTTTGGGGACCAGGCAGACGGCTTTTACACTGAAGAGTTCTTCTACAACCAGCGCCTGTGAGTTGACCGGCAAGGTTACAAAGCCTGCATCAAAGTGTCCTGCCTCGATGGAGCGCACCACTTCGGGGCTGGGCATGATGTCGAAGTAAATGCTGTATTTCGGGTTGATCCTGAGAATGTTGGCAATCAGCTTGGGGACAAAGGCGAAGCCCAGCGCGGGTGCCGATGCCAAACGCATGCGTGAGGCACCAAATTCTCTGAGAGCAACAATGCTGTGCTTCATCTCCTCAAGGTTGTCCATCAACCTGAGAATTTCACCATAGAGCTCATCCGCCTCCGGCATGGGAACCAGCCGTTTCTTATGCCGGATGAACAGCGCCATATTGATATTTTCTTCCAGTTGAGCCAGCGAACGGCTGACCCCGGACTGGGTTATGCCCAGCTCCTTGGCCGTCCGTGTGGCTGTTCCCTGCTCATAAAGCGTCTTGAAAATAATCAGGGATTTCAGCGAATTCAGATTAATGTCAGCCATTACCAGTGCCCATCTTGTTGTTTTCTATTCGGTTTTAACCGGATTAGACGTGATCAAACTGTCATTATAGTTGATGACTAAAAATCATATTTTAATGAAAAAACATTATGCGTTGAAATAATAAAAAATATCTCCCTATAATCATTTCCATACTAAAAACAACAGAATTTTGACAACGGAGTATTTGATTCCATGACCGGGAACGCTCTCTTTTATCAAGCCAGTGGCCAGTTGCCGCTGGTCTCACACGCAGACGGCATCTACATCTGGGATGTCGATGGCAAGCGTTATATTGATGCCTGTTCGGGTGCCATTACCTGCAATCTCGGTCACAACCATCCGGCTGTTAAAGCGGCAATGGCTGAGCAACTGGGCCGCGTTGCATTCAGTTATCGCACCCAGTTTGAAAGCCAGGTGGCGATTGATCTGGCAGAAGAACTCGTCGAGCTGACGCAAGGGGATCTGGATAAGGTTTTCTTTGTCGGAAGCGGATCGGAAGCGGTTGAGAGTGCCATGAAGCTGGCACGGCAATATTTTGTCAGTATTGGTCAATCACAGCGTACCCATTTTGTCTCCCTGCGACCCTCCTACCACGGCAGTACCCTCGGCGCGCTGAGTTTAACCGGCTACCAACCCCTGGAAGCACCTTTCACGGATATCACATTGGGGTCGATCAAGGTTCCTTCTCCTGATTTCTACCGCTATCAAGAAAACACCCTGGAAGAGCATGTTGCGTCCGTATTGGCTGAAACCGATGCGGCCATTGCCGAGGTGGGCGGTGAACACATCATCGCGATTGCCATCGAGCCTGTTGGCGGGGCCAGCACCGGAGCACGCATGCTCAACCGTCAGTACATGGAAGGCATTCGCGAGATCTGTGACCGCCATGGCTGTCTGCTGATTCTGGACGAAGTGCTCTCTGGAATGGGCCGTACAGGCGAATGGTTTGCCTACCAACACTGGGGCGTCAAACCCGATCTGATCGCGTTGGCCAAGGGGATGGGGGCCGGCTATTACCCGGTGGCCGCCATGATGGCCAGACAGGAACTGGTTGACCAGGTGTTGGAGACGGGCGGTTTCATGCATGGCCACACCTATGCCGGCAATCCTCTGGCCTGTGCTACGGCTCTGGCCGTTGTCAGAGCAACCAAGGAGCAGGAGCTGGTTGCCAATGCTGCCCGTCAGGGAGCCTATCTGAGAGAAGGCCTGGATAAGTTGGCAGAAAAGCATGCCTGTATCGGTCAGGTGCGTGGCGTAGGTCTGCTTCAGGGCGTCGAGTTTGTCGCTGATCGTGACAGCAAAACCCCATATCCCGCTGAAGACAACATTTTCAATGAGATCACTCGCCTGGCCAAAGCACGTGGCTTGCTGGTGTATCCAAGACGAACCCTGGACGGTGTGCGTGGTGATCATGTGCTGATCACTCCACCGCTGACGGTAACACGAGAGGAAATCGACGAAATTCTGCGCCTGTTCGATCAGTCACTGGCTGATCTGAGTGGCCGGTAATACTCCAAAAACGAAAGGGGAAATGCAATGTTGAAAAAAATGATAATGACAGCCTGTTTCGGGCTGGCACTTGCATCAAACGCTCAGGCTGCCGGTGGCCTGGAGACGGTTAAAAGCGAAAATGAACTGACTTTTGCCATGTCCGGTGCCTACCCTCCGTTCAACTTTGTAGATGAACAGGGTGATCTGGCGGGGTTCGATGTTGAGATCGGCCGTGAAATTGCCAAACGCATCGGCGTTGAAGGCGAGCCGATCGCAACGGCCTGGGATGGCATCATCGCTGGCCTTCTGGCTAACCGTTACGACACGATTATTGGCTCCATGGCCATTACCGATGAGCGTCTCAAAACCATCGATTTCTCCAACCCTTACTACCGCTCAGGCGCTCAGCTTTTTGTTAAGAAAGGCGCCGAATCGACCAGCCTGGCAGAGCTGAAAGGCGCCAAAATCGGCGTCACCCTGGGGACCACCTTTGAAGGCTGGCTGCGTGAAAATGCACCGGATGTAGAAGTACGCACCTACAAGGGTGTTCCCCAGATGATGATGGAAACCCAGTCCGGGCGTTTGTCTGGCTTTGTCACTGACCGTCTCACCGGGCTGATGGCCATTCAGGAACGGGATATGCCGATTCAGATGGCGGGTGACCTGCTGTATCCGGAGCTGATTGGCATTGCCATGCAGAAAGATAACCCTGAGCTGCTCAGCGCCATCAACAAGGCACTTGCTGATATGCAGGCTGACGGGACCTATCAGCAGATCAGTGAAAAGTGGTTCGGTACTGATATCCGATAAGGGGCGCGGCAATGTTCGACTGGGCAATCATCGTTAAGTATTTTCCGATTCTTTCGGAAGCAGCACTGCTGACACTGTATATCTCGGTTATCTCTCTGGTACTGGGGCTTATATTCGGTTTGGCGGCTGCGCTGGCACGGCTATCCAGTAATCGCGTGCTTTTTGGTATCGCCAGTTTCTACATCTGGCTGATCCGTTCCACTCCGCTGCTGGTGCAGCTGTTCCTGATCTACTACGGGTTGCCTCAGTTCGGATTGGAGTTGTCTCCATTTGTATCAGGGGTATTGGGGCTGGCACTCAATGTGGGGGCCTACAACGCCGAAACCATTCGTGCCGGCATTCAATCCATCAGCCATGGTCAGACCGAGGCGGCGCTTTCAATCGGCATGACCCATGCGCAAGCCATGCGCAGGATCATTCTCCCGCAGGCGGTACGTAACATCATTCCGCCCTTGGGGAATAACTTTATCATCCTGATCAAGGATACCTCTCTGGTGTCGACCATCACTCTGGTGGAGCTCACCATGAAAACCCAGCAGCTGGTGGGTACAACCTATAAACCCTTCGAGCTGTATCTGGCGGCCACCATCCTCTATGCCATCCTGACGTCCGCAACCGCACTGGCGCTGCGAGCCGTCGAAAAACGGATGCACCTGAAGACCCAAAGGAGTTAACCATGAGTGACGCTATCGTCAGAGTCGAGGCGCTGAGAAAGTGTTACGGCGACCTGGAAGTGCTGCGGTCGGTGGATCTGCAGGTTGAAGCCGGGGAAGTCATTTGCATCATCGGGCCCAGCGGGTCTGGCAAAAGTACGCTGTTGCGCACCATTAACCACCTGGAAGTCCCCACTGCCGGGGAGATCCATGTCAATGGCATGTTTATCAACGATACCTCCCTGAAGGGCAAAGCGTTTGATAAGCACCTGTGCGAAGTGCGGACCAACCTGGGCATGGTGTTCCAGCACTTTCACCTGTTCCCCCACATGAGCATCCTGCAAAACGTCATTGAAGGCCCTGTGCAGGTGCTTAAACAGAACAAGGCCGAGGCTGAGGAGAAGGCGATGCAGCTGCTGACCAGTGTCGGTTTGGCAGACAAGCGTGATGCCTATCCCGACATGCTGTCCGGCGGCCAGAAACAGCGTGTGGCGATTGTGCGTGCGCTGGCCATGAACCCGAGCGTCATGCTGTTTGATGAGCCTACCTCAGCACTGGACCCGGAGTTGGTCGGCGAAGTGCTGTCGGTGATGGAGGGCCTGGCCAAAGAGGGCATGACCATGCTGATCGTGACCCATGAGATGGAGTTTGCCCGCAAGGTAGCCGACCGCGTCATTTTTATGGATGGCGGTTTCATTGTGGAGCAGGGGACACCGGATCAGGTCTTCGGCAATCCTCAGCATCAACGTACCCAACAATTTCTGGCCAGTATCCACTCATGAACAAGCAGCAAACAATTGAGCAGGCCATTGCTCAGATCCCGGACGGGGCAAGCATCATGGTCGGAGGCTTCGGCAGCCCGGGCACACCCTTTGCGCTGATCGATGAACTGCTTAAGCAGGGACAGAAGCACCTTACCCTGATCAAGAACGATGCCAATGAAATGGGCATCGGTATCAGCAAGCTGATTGAAAACGGGCAGGTCGATAAGCTGGTCTCGACCCATATCGGCCTGAACCGCCGCGTCATCGAGCTGATGAATGAAGGTGTGCTGGAAGTGGAATTTCACCCCCAGGGCATTTTTGCGGAAAAGATCCGCACGGCCGGTGCCGGCAGCTTCGGTTTTCTCTCCGATATCGGTTTAGAGTCTGAAATTACCAAGCCTGAGGACCTGCTCGACTGGAAAGGTGCACGATACAAGGTGGAGATGGCATTGGGGGCTGACTTTGCCCTGATCCATGCGGCCCAGGCCGACACCTTTGGCAACCTGGTGTACCAGGGCAGTGCCATTAATTTCAGCCCGTTGATGGCCATGGCGGCGAATCAGGTGATCGTGGAAACCGCCCACTGCCGTGCGCCGGGTGAGCTTGAGCCTGCCTGTATCCACACTCCCAGTGCTTTTGTAAGCAGTCTGGTGGTGTTACCCGCCCTGACGAATGACTACGGGATTATGGAACATCATGTCCGACATTAATCGCATTATCAGTCGTGCTGCCCGCGAAATTCAGCCGGGCAATATCGTGAATCTGGGGATAGGGTTGCCGACTCAGGTTATCCATCACCTGCCGGAGGATATGGACGTTCTTATCCATACCGAAAATGGCGTGCTGGGGGCCTGGAAGCAGGCGCAGCCGGAGCAGATGGATCCGTTTCTGATCGACTCTGCTGGCGCATATATCGCGACGCGCCCTGGCAGCGCCTTTTTCGACAGTGCCGTGTCCTTTGCCATGATACGTCGCGGCAAACTGGATCTGACCATGATTGGCGCTTTTGAAGTCGATCAGCAGGGCAATCTGGCCAACTGGAAGATTCCGGGCAAGTTCTCCCCTGGTATCGGTGGCGCCATGGAGCTGGCGCAGAAAACGCCGCGTATTGTGGTGTTAACCACCCATTGCGATAAGAAGGGCGCCCCCAAGGTCCTTAAGCACTGCCGTTTACCGCTTACCGCAGCGGCCTGTATCTCGCGCATTATCACCGAGAAGGCCGTGATCGATGTGACGCCGGAAGGGTTGGTAGTGCGAGAGAAGCTGGAGCCCATCAGCAACGAAGCGCTGCAGGCAATAACGGAAGCCGAGCTGATCTTCCCGCCGGAACTGGAGGCATCATGAGTCTTGCCGAGCATGAACAGCAGATACTGAAAAGCTGTGATCAGGTCTTTGATGACGCCATTGCTTTCACCAAGGATATGGTGCGTCAGTATGCCGTGTTGAATCAGGAACAGGGTGTGCTCAATGTGGTTGAAGGCCAGTTGAACGACCTTGGCCTGCCGGCGCAGCGCGTAGAGATGAAGCATGACGCCATGTGCGGTCATTCGCTGTATGCGCCTGTGGAGTGGGATCACGAGAACAAATACAACCTGGTCTCCCAGTTGAACCGGGGGGAAGAAGGCAAAACACTGGTGCTCAATGGCCACCTGGATGTGGTCAGTGCCGATCCGCCGGATATGTGGACACACCTGCCGAATGAGCCCTGGGAGAAAGATGGCTGGCTCTATGGCCGTGGTGCCGGTGATATGCAGTCCGGTGTGGCCGCCATGATCTACGCAGTGCATGCCGTGCGTCATGCCGGTTTTGAGATCAAATCGCCCCTGACGATACAGGCCGTTGTAGAAGAGGAATGCTCCGGTAATGGTGCTCTGGCCTGCCTGCAACAGGGTTTTGGCGGCGATTTTGTCTTGATCCCTGAGCCGTTCGGCCCGCAAATCTACACCGGTCAAGTGGGCGTGCTCTGGTTCAAGGTGGTGGTGAGGGGCAAGCCCGCGCACGTGCTGGATACCTCTGCTGGGCAGAATGCCATCGAAAAACTGCAGCTGCTGATTCCCTGGCTCAAATCACTGGAAGACGAGTTGAACTCCAACTTCCGTGCGTCTCCTTATGATGCGATTGAACGGCCCTTCAACTTGAACATCGGCACCATTCAGGGCGGTAACTGGGCATCCAGTGTGCCTTCGCATGCGCAGATGGAAGGTCGAATCGGTTTTCCTCCCGGCATGTCCGCCAATGAGATCATGCAACGGGTAAATGACTGCATCGAGCAGGCTGCGCGAACGGAGAAGGCCTTTGTCACGGAAAAGCCGGTTTTGCGCTTTCACGGCTTTCGTTCCGAAGGGCATCTGGTCGATATGGCTGATCCGGGCATCAACCTGTTAAGTGGCTGTCATGAGTCGCTGACTCAGGAGCGGCCCAAAGAATACCTGTCGACCTGTACCACTGACCTGCGTGCCTTCCATTTTTATAGCCGTACGGCCGGTACCTGCTACGGGCCAGTTGCGCGCAATATTCATGGCATCGACGAGAGCGTTGATATCGAGTCCATCCGCCATGTTCTGAAAACTTATGCCCTGTTTATCAGCCGCTGGTGCAAACTGGAGCCCGCATGAAACCTGTTTTTATTACCGATTATGCGCGCACTGCATTCAGCCGCGCGCACCCGAAAAAAACCGAAGTCGATGCTTTGGCAGAGCAGCCCGCTGACAGGCTTTTGGCTGAATTGATTGATTACTCGCTGGAACGTCGCCGAGTAGACCCGATGCTGGTTGATGACTTTAATCTGGGCTGTGCACTGGCGGTAAAAGAGCAGTGGAGCTTTGGCGGGCGTTACCCGCTGTTTGAGAGCCGCTTGGGGGACCAGTGCGCCAGTCGTCAGATTGATCAGCAATGTGGCTCGGGCCTGGCAGCACTTCGTTTCTCGGCATGGAGTATTGCTTCAGGCTCGGCGGATATTGCTCTGGCTGGAGGCTATGAGCACATGACGCGCGTTCCAATGGGGCCGGTCCTGTTTCAGGACGGTGTGCTTACGATACCCGAGTTGCCGACTGACACTGGCAAATCCTATGAGATGTCAGTGGTAATGAATATGGGGCTAACTGCGGAGCGACTGGCGACTCAGGCAGGCATCTCCCGTGAGCAGATGGATACATTCGCAGTCCGCTCTCATTCGTTGGCGGCACGGGCACAGCAGGCAGGTGTCTGGGCTGACGAGATCATGCCGGTCCAGCTTGCGAACGAAGAGGTATTTCAGCAGGACGCCAACATCCGTGCGGATACCCGGCTGGACGTTTTGGCAGCCCTGACCCCGGTGTTTGCCGAACAGGGACAGGTAACGGCCGGTAACAGTTCCCCCCTGACCAGCGGTGCCGCGCTTGCAACGCTGATGTCAGAAGAAGCGCTGAAAACCCATAGCCAGGAGCCTTTGGCTCGGGTGCTGGGGTGTGTTGACCGGGGCGTGAAGCCCGAGTTGATGGGCGCCGGGGTTGTGCCGGCTGTGCAGCGGCTCTTGGCTCAGTTTGATCTCAAGCCTGAGCAAGTTGACCTTTGGGAGATCAATGAAGCCTTCAGCGTAGTGCCGCTCTATGCCATTCAGGCCCTGAATCTGGACCCTGAAAAGGTCAATCTTCATGGCGGGGCTTTGGCCCTGGGTCATCCGCTTGGCGCAACCGGTATTCGTTTGGCGGGTACGCTGGCGCATAGCCTCAAGCGTGAAGGCAAAAAAATGGGTGTAGCCGCCGCCTGCATTGGGGGTGGTCAAGGTATAGCGGTACTTATCGAAAGCTGCTGAGTGTGGGCAAAGCAAAGGGTTTGGACATCGCTGATGCCTGAGGTATAACCATAGATAGCAGCCAGAGATGATGAAAGTGCTCTGGTAGCTGCACTGTGTTTCTACTGATGGAGCCGATGCAGATGTCAGCCCTTGAGTTAAAGCTCCCGCCACCGCTGGTCACTGTACTGGTCGCCTTGCTGATCTATGGCGGGCAGCGAATGACACCCTCAAGCCTGAGCGTTTCGATTGCACCTGGCTGGGCGCTGCTGCCCCTGGGCGTTTCCTTGCTGCTCGCGGTAATGGCGGTAGCGCATTTTTTCAAGGCCGGTACCACGGTGCATCCGCATTGCCCCGAGAAAAGCAGTTCTCTCGTCGCGCACGGCATCTACCGCTACAGCCGCAACCCCATGTATCTGGCGCTTCTCTTGATGCTGGTGGCCTGGTCTTTGTATCTGGGCTGGCTGTTGGCTCCGCTGGGCTGGGCGCTGTTTGTATTCTGGATTACCCGGTTCCAAATCCTGCCTGAAGAACGCACCCTCACGCGTCTGTTTGAAGATGAATACCGGGCTTACTGCCAGCGCGTCAGGCGCTGGCTCTGACAATATTCGAGAATATTCAAGCGGCGTTGTACATGGATTGCAGCTCCTCCATCCCCTTCAGATTACCGGGCAGGTCTCGATGACTGAGGGTGTCGGTTATGACTTGTCCTTGCCATTCCTGCTCCAGACGGTTGCGCTCCGGTGTGGATTTGAACTGGGCAATGAACCGGTTCACCTCGCTTAACAGGTTTGCATTTTCCGGATCTGCGGCCACGGCCATGGAATAGAAGTAGGATTGTTCAGCCAGATTGCCGGACAGGATCTCGATCTTGTCGTACCATGGGCTTTCCGGGTTGTTACAGGCCCAGTAGTAGATCGGCAGGTCGACCATGAAGGCATCGACGATGCCGTTGGCCAGGCAATCGTGGATGCGGCTCTGGTCGGAGTACGCCAGCAGGTTGGAAAGCTGGATCTTGTTGCCTGCACCGGTGCCGACACCCAGGCTCTCCAGCACGGCAAAGGCAGCCGGGTCGTTGATAATGCCCAGTGTTTTACCCTGAAGGTCTTTGATCTGGTTGATTCGGCTGTCGCCTTTGCGACGCGCCAGTACACAGTGCAGGTAGGTGTAGGGCTCGGAATAGGCGACGTGGGCGTAATCTGCGTCAGGCGGCAGGGCGCTGATCACGATATCAGCTGGTGCACCGCCGGGCTTGTCGCTGCTGAACAGCCGCTCGGTGCACAAGTCCCAGGGTGTTTCGACAAACTCGCAGCGTACGCCCAAATGACGCGCCAGGGCTTCGGCATAACTGATATCAAGGCCTCTCAGAGCACTGCCCTGTTTCTGGCGGAACGACAGGCCGACGAACTGGGGTTCGACGGCAACGCGCAGGCTGCCACGCTGCCGGATCAGGCTGAGGCGGTCTTGCCCCCGACTGAGCCCAAGCTGTCGGTTCATGCGCTCGACCGGCATCTGGGCGGAGGATAGGTTCTCCATATCCGCAGGCAGATGCTCCAGCCCCTGCCCGACTTGAGTCGCGAGCTCACTGATCCAGGTCTGCTTGTCCTGTACGCGCCCCATCACGTCCTGCAGCAGGTGCAGGGTCTCAAACAGGATATCGGTATTCTCGCGCACCTGACCAATATCGTCATTGATATGACTGAACAGCTTGCCAAGACGCTCGCTGGAAAAGTTAACGGCCTCATCTGAGGCTTCCAGTTTATCCATGCTGTGTTGGCGCAGGCTGGACAGGTCTTCTTCTATGGCCGAGAAGTTGAGCTGCTCACGGGCTTCTTCCACATGCTTTACGGTGACTTCTGCCAGATTGCGCACTTCGTTGGCTACAACTGCGAAGCCTCGTCCGTGTTCGCCTGCGCGTGCAGCCTCGATGGCAGCATTCAATGCCAGCAGGTTGATTTGCGCACCAATGCGAGTGATGTTTTCCAGTACGGCGTGGGCACTGTCGGCCTTGGCTTCCAGCTTGCCGGCGATGCCTTCCATCGCTTCAATGACGGCATTACTGGTATCGCCCACCGTTTCACGGAGCGTATGTTGCAGCTGACGCACTTCATCCCAGGACTGGCCCACCTTGTCAGCGGCTGCGTTCAGTTCCTGCTCCAGCTGTTGTGAACGCTGGTCCATCTGTTGAATCAATCCCTCCTGTTGCGCCAGGGCGCGGTTGGCGTGACCCGTGAACAGCTGCACACGTTGCAGCAGGCCGGCGATGGACTGGGTCAGGGTGTGCAGAGCACCGCCCTGATGTGAGCTTTCCTGAGTCCTTAGTTGCCCTTGAAGTTCGACCAGACACTGGCGCAGGGCGGGGTCTGGCAGGCTGCGTTCATCCAGTTGGGCTGTTTGCAAATGTGACAGCAGTTCCACCAGTGTTTGACTGGAAGGGCCGGGACGGCGATGGCGACGAAATAGCATGATGGAGGCTCCACAATATCTTTATTGCGGGTAAAGCAAATTTCGTTCCAGTAAAGGCTTAGGCGGATTTGCGGCCTGTGACCAAGGCGAGGGTATTCAGGAGGGCGCCAAGCGCGTGCAGCTGCACCTGAGTGGTGCAGCTGTTTTGCGACAGGTGTCAACGGATTGCGGCAACGGTTTTCGCCTGTTCGGCCTTACTCAGGGTTTGCCAGGCATCGTACTGACTCAGGAATACTTCACCGGTGAGTTCATCCAGGAAGTGGGTCAGCTTGAGTTTATCCATAACCGGCCCTTTGACTTCAGACAGGTGGAAGCGTACCCCGCTGTCCTGCAGTCGCTGGTTGATCGCTTCCAGGCTTTCCAGCGCCGAGGCATCAATCAGGTTGACCGCCGGACACATCAAGACCAGATGTTCCAGCTCGGGCTGTTTGGCGACCAGGTCGTAGATACGGTCTTCCAGATAACGTGCGTTGGCAAAGTAGAGGCTCTCGTCCACGCGCAAGGTGAGCACACGCTTGCAGGTTTCCACATCGAAGCGGTCCACGTTTCGGAAATGCTGAGTACCCGGCACACGACCGACAATGGCGCTATGAGGTTTGCTGGTACGGTATAGATATAATAGCACCGATAGGCCGACACCGGCGATGATGCCCAGCTCCACACCTTCAACCAGGGTTAACACGATGGTCGCCAACATGGCGGCAAAGTCACTGCGGGAATAGTCCCAGGTGCGTTTCAGCGCGCTCAAATCCACCAGTGACAACACGGCAACAATAATGGTGGCCGCCAGTGTTGCCTTGGGCAGGAAAAAGATCAGCGGTGTCAGTACCAGGGTCGCGATGGCAATACCCACGGCAGTAAAGGCTCCGGCTGCAGGGGTTTCCGCACCGGCATCGAAATTGACCACGGAGCGTGAAAAGCCGCCGGTCACCGGGAAGCCGCCGGAGGCTGCTGAAGCCACGTTGGAAGCCCCAAGGCCGATCAACTCCTGGTCCGGGGAGATACGCTGGCGGCGCTTGGCAGCGAGGGTTTGTGCCACAGACACGGATTCGACAAAGCCCACTACGCTGATCAACAGTGCAGAGACAAACAGTTGCTGCCAGAGGTCGGCGTCAAAGCTGGGCAGATGCAGGCCGGGCAGGCCTGTGGGAACCGTACCTACGACTTTCACACCTTGTTCATCAAGACTGAGTCCCCAGGTTGCGACTGTGGTGGCGACTACCGCCAGTACAGGCCCTGCCTTGGCAACAATATCTGCCAGCCGCTCGCCCATGCCGAAGTTGATCAACATCGGCTTGAGCTGCTTACGCACCCAGAACAGGAACGCGGTTGCGGTAACACCGATCACCAGTGTCGGCAGGTTGATCTGGTTCAGTTTGGAACCCAGTGCCAACAGAATGTCGAGCAGGTTATGGCCTGAGGCATCCACCCCCAGGATATGTTTGAGCTGGCTGGCGGCAATGATAATGCCGGAAGCAGTGATGAAACCTGAAATAACCGGGTGGCTGAGAAAGTTGGCCAGGATGCCCAGTCGCATCAGCCCCATCAGAATCAGGATGCCGCCGGAAATAAATGCCAGCGCTGTGGCGGCCGCGAGGTATTCCGCGGTGCCCTGAAGTGCCAGGTTGCCTACGGCTGCAGCCGTCATGAGTGACACCACGGCCACCGGCCCAACCGCCAGGGTGCGGCTGGTACCGAAAATGGCGTAGGCCACCAGTGGCAGGATACTGGCATAGAGTCCGACCTCCGCCGGCAAGCCGGCCAGCAGTGCATAGGCCAGCGACTGCGGGATCAGCATGATCGTAACGATCAGGGCTGCCACCAGGTCACTGGTAAAGGTGCTCCGGTTATACACCCGGAGCCACTGCAGTATGGGAAGGTAGCGTTCTAGCATGCGAGTATCCTTACGGCTTTTTGGTGAGCCGATTAAGCGAGCTTATTTCTTGTCGGCAAAGTTGCAGGCTTCCTGGGCTTCCTGCTCGGTAGGCCGGTGCCGCAATACTTCAGGTTTGGCCATCCATTCATGTCCTTTCAGCATGGCGTTCCAGTAAATCCAGGGCAGCATCTTTTCCTTCAGCATCCATGAGAAGCGGCTGGGCTGTTTGCCATCCACCAGCCACTCCGGGAAGCTGGGTAGCAGCTTGCCGCCGTAGCCGAATTCCGCCAGGACAATCTTGCCGCGCTCAACCGTTAACGGGCAGGAACCATAGCCGTCGTAGACAGCCCTTGGCGCTTCGCCCTTGAGCGCACGCAGGATATTTTCTGCGACCACGGGGGCTTGCTTGCGAACGGCTGCTGCTGTCTTGGCGTTGGGTGTGTTGCCGGCATCGCCCAGTCCGAAGATGTCGCCGTAGCGGCTGTGCTGCAGGGTTTCCGGATTCAGCTCGATCCAGCCGGCGGCGTCAGCCAGGGGGCTTTCGCTGATGAATTTGGGTGCACGCTGAGGAGGGCAGACGTGTATCATGTCGAAGGCCTTTTCGATCTGTGTTGTGTTGCCTTCGGGGTCGGTGACGTTAAAGACAGCCGTTTTCCCAGAGCCATCGACAGACACCAGGTTATGCTGGAAGTTGAGCTGGATGCCATATTTTTCCACGTACTGCATCAGTGCCGGCACATAGTCGGCAACGCCGAACAGGGCTGCACCGGCGGTGCAAAACTCGACTTGAAGGTCCTGCAGCCGCGACTGGCGAGACCAGTGGTCGCAGGCCAGGTACATGGCCTTCTGGGGCGCACCGGCACATTTGATCGGCATGGGCGGCTGGGTAAACAGCGCCTTGCCCTTGCGGGTGCTTTGCACCAGTTCCCAGGTGTAGGGAGCCAGGTCGAACAGGTAATTGGATGTGACACCATTCTGCCCAAGGGTATCTTTGAGGCCCGGAATCGCCTCCCAATCCAATGCCAGACCAGGCGCAACCACCAGAATGCTATAGCCCAGTCGTTCACCATCTTCCAGTACCACCTGGCGCTGTTCCGGCTCGAAAGCGTGAGCGGCAGCCTGATACCACTTCACCTGCTGCGGCATTACATCCGACATGTTGCGCACGGTTTCACGGCGCTCGAATACACCCCCGCCGACCAGCGTCCAGCCGGGCTGATAGTAATGTTCCTGGCGTGGTTCGATAATGGCGATATCAAGATCCGGATTCCGCTGCAGCAGGCTGCCAGCGACGGACTGGCCGGCAGCACCGCCACCGACAATCAACACTTCATGGCGCCGCCCGGTTGCCCTGACCGGGTTCTCTGACTCGTGTGTCGCCATTGTCTGCAGACGTTCACGCTGGGCGCTGAGGTCATAGCCGGCATTTTGGGCGGCATTGAGGATGGCATCAGCATCCAGGTGGTGGGCCTCGGATAGTGCCCAGAGAGTGCAGCAGCGGGTGCCGGTGCGACAAAATGCCAGGACCGGCCCTTGGAGACTTTCCATCAACTCACGAAAACGGCTTATATCTGCATCGGTAATCTGGCCGGAAATGACCGGCTGATAATGCCAGGCCAGACCATGACGCTCTGCGGCAGAACGGATTTCAGCCATGTCCGGCTGGTCCTCGCTTTCGTTTTCAGGGCGATTACAGATGATCGATTTGAAGCCTTTGGCAGCCGCAAGGCCCACATCCGCAGCGGTAATCTGGGGGCTGACACTGAGAAAGGGCGTGAGTTGATGTAAATCCATGTTTGTCTCCGAGGCACTTATAGTTATTGTCGTTTCAAAACGGCTCAGAACAGGTTGATCGGTACTTTCAGATAGACCTGATCGTTATCTTCGGCTGGTGGCATCTGGCCGGCACGCATGTTGACCTGAACCGAGGGCAGGATCAGACGTGGCATGGCCAGCGTCGCATCGCGTTCAGTGCGCATGCGGACGAAGTCTTCCTCGCTGATGCCTTCCTTGACGTGAATATTGTGCTGGCGCTCGTCGGCAACGGTGGTTTCGTTGGCATATTCATCACGGCCCGGTGCCTTGTAGTCATGGCACATGAACAGTCGTGTCTCCGAGGGCAGGGAGAAAACACGCTGGATGGACTGGTACAGGGTGCGGGCATCGCCACCCGGGAAGTCACAGCGTGCAGTGCCGTAATCGGGCATGAACAGGGTATCGCCTACAAAGGCGGCATCGCCGAACACATAGGTCATGCAGGCCGGTGTGTGACCCGGTGTGTGCATGGCCTGACCGGTCAGCTCGCCGATACGGATTTCATCCCCATCCTGGAGCAGGGCATCAAACTGGCTGCCGTCGCGGGCGAACTCGGTGCCGGCATTAAAAGCCTTGCCGAACGTATCCTGCACGGTGGTGATGTGTGAACCAATGGCCAGTTTGGCACCGGTCTTTTCCTGCAGGTAAGGGGCTGCAGAGAGGTGATCGGCGTGGACATGGGTTTCCAGAATCCAGTCGACACTCAGGCCTTCTGCCTTGATGAATGCGAGGATCTCGTCGGCGGAACGCGTATCGGTTTTGCCCGCGGCATAATCGAAATCCAGCACTGAGTCGACAATGGCACAGTGGTGGGATGTGGGGTCTTGCACCACATAGCTGTAGGTGAAAGTCGGCTCATCAAAAAATGCCGTCACTTTGGGTTGCATAACGCCTCCGATCCTTAAGTGCTTATAGTTATATGCTTATAACGATTTAATTTATTCTAATATCGAAAGCTTAGGCAGGGAAAGACTAAATCGTTATAAACGCACTCTTGCTCATGCTTGGATGAAAAGCAGCGGGTTTTGACAGGAGAGGGAGGGATGTTGAAGCAGCGGACGAAACAAGTGCAGGGCCTGAATAGGCCCTGCAGGTAGGGAGTCTAAGGATCAGCCCTGCTTGGGGCCTACCCAGACTTGCTGGATATTGACGAACTCCATGATGCCGTGAGGGCCAAGCTCACGCCCATAGCCGGAGCGCTTGATCCCCCCGCTGGGCAGTCGTGGGTCGGTTTTGACGAGGCCATTCACCACTACCTGACCGGTTTCCAGGTCTGCAGCCATGGCTTCGCCACGTGCCCGGTCTGTCCAGATTGAGCCGGCCAGACCGTATTCGCTGTCGTTGGCGATAGCCAGTGCCTGCTCGGCATTTTCAGCTTTCAACACTACGGCCACAGGGCCAAAGGTTTCCTCGCGACAGGCCGGCATGTCGTTGGTCACGTCGGCCAGCAGGGTAACCGGGTAAAAGTACCCCGGCCCATCCAGCGGTTCGCCACCCAGCAGACAACGGGCCCCGGCGGCCTTGGTCTGCTCAACCTGACGTGCCAACTCGGCACGCAAGTCCTCACGTGCAATCGGGCCGATATCCGTATCTTCGTTGGCCGGGTCACCCACTTTCAAGGGAGCCAGTCGCGCTTCCAGCAGCTCAACAAAACGGTCATAGACGGGCGCTTCGACAATGATGCGCTTGGCTGCAATGCAGGACTGGCCTGCGTTGATGATGCGGGAAAAGCCGATCAGATCGGCAGCCTGTTCCAGGTCGGCATCAGCCAGCACGATGGCCGGGTCCGAGCCCCCCAGTTCCAGTACAGCCGGTTTCAGTTCCGATGCGGCCATGGACGCGACTTTGCTGCCACCGCCACTGGAGCCTGTAAAGGAGATCGCACGTACGGCCTTATGCCGAATGGCCGCTTCAACATCCGGGGTCTGCAGCGGCAGGTTCTGCACCACGCCTTCAGGGGCTTCTGCCTGTACAAACAGGTCGGCGATGGCTTCAGCGCACGCAG
Organism: Marinobacterium stanieri; assembly: GCF_900155945.1. Taxonomy (GTDB): domain Bacteria; phylum Pseudomonadota; class Gammaproteobacteria; order Pseudomonadales; family Balneatricaceae; genus Marinobacterium; species Marinobacterium stanieri. The sequence continues at coordinate 211,624 of NZ_FTMN01000001.1, read as the reverse complement.
GCACATGGGGGTCATGTTTAATCAGGCAGGTATTGCCGGCCATTAATGCGGGTGCGCAGAAGCGAAACGCCAGCCAGAAAGGCGCGTTCCAGGGCAGAATGCCCATAACAGGCCCCAATGGCAGGTGTTGGATGTAGCTATGGCTGGCGTCGGATGCCAGGTCGTAGGTTTTCAGGTAATCCTCACCGTGCTCCGCATAGTGTTCGGCGCACCAGGCCGCTTTTTGCACTTCGCCGCGGGCTTCCTTGATAGGCTTGCCCATTTCATCGGTCATCAGGCGAGCCAGGCGTTCTTCTTGAGCACGCATCAGGTTGGCGACGCGTTGCAATAACTGGGCGCGTTCGCTGAATGAGGTCTTGCGCCACTGGCTGAAGCCCTGCAAGGCTGTGTCGATACGTGCCTCCATACCGGCACGATCCAGCGCCGGAACGGAGTGCAAGGTCTGTCCGTTGGTCGGGTTAATAACCGTCAGCATAGATCCCTCCTTAGCGCTTCTCGGCGACTTTCTGTTTTTTCTCGGGCTGTTTGTCTTCGGTTGCCGGTACTTTCACCAGCTCCGGGCCTTTTTCAGGCTTGGCCGCGGGCTTGGTGCTGCTGCCTGGGCGGATGAAGAAATCCTGGGGCACATCTTCGAAGAAAGAGCCGCACCCTTTATCGGTTATGTAGAAGGTGTCGGAAATGCCACAGGTCTTGTCACCATCCACGCCCCACATCCAGGGGATAACGTGGAAGGTCATGCCGGGCTCCAGCACTGAGCTGTCGCCGCCCTTGAGGCTGACGATATAGCCCTCATCCCAGCTGGGAGGGAAGGCGATACCGATGGAGTATCCTGAGCGGGTAATCAGACGTGCGCCTACATCGTTATCGGTAATGATGGAGCGAACGATGTGGTCGGCGTCGGATACCGTCAGTCCCGGGCGCATCTCTTCGCGGATCTGGCGCAAGGCCAGCTTCATGGTTTCCTGGGCGCGGTACATGGAGTCCGTCAGTTCGCCGCAAATGACGGTGCGCATCAGGGCCGTGTGGTAGCGACGGTAGCAGCCACCGATTTCCAGAAATACATGCTCGCCCGGCTGAACGGTACGTCCTTCCCAGGTGGCGTGACCGATCATGGTGCGCGGGCCAGAGGTGACATAAGGCATCACGGCCGGGAAGTCACCGCCGGCGGCGAACATGGCCTGGCTGATGGCGCCACCGATTTCATTCTCGGTTACGCCGGCCTGACAGGCTTCAACGCCCGCAAAAAGGCCGGCGCGTGCCGCATCTGCGGATTTGCGCATGGCATCCAGTTCATAACTGGATTTGCACTTGCGACCCTCTTCGACAATGCCGAAGCAGTCCATCAGGCGGCTGCCTTTGAATGCCGTTTTAAGGTAATCCTGATGATAGGCCGGGAAGAAGTAACTGTTGCGCTCGTATCCCAACACTTTCTCGGAAAGGCCGAACTCACGCAGTGACTCGATCAGCATCTGAATGGCGTCACCGGTATCCGAGTAGGGACGTGTTTTTTCCACCCAGGTACGGGCGTGCACATTCGACTCCTCCATCATGCGTGTGATCATGTAGGGTTCGTCGTCGATGGGCACGACCAGTGCCTGAAAGAAGGAGTAGCCTGATGTCTGATAGTCGGTCAGATACATCAGGTTCTCCGGGTCGGTGATGATCACCACATCCAGCAAACGCTTGGCCATGCGCTGGCGCAGGTCGCCAATTCGCCGCTGGTATTCCTCAAACGGGAAGGTCATATCATCGCGTTCGCGCATCAGGCACCTCCTAGTACGCTGTCCACGGCCTGTTCCAGAATGCTCAGACCCTGTTCGAGGTCTTCATCCGGTGTAGTCAGTGGCGGGATCAACTTGATAACGCGGCCACCTACGCCGCAAGGGCCGACCAGCAGTCCGGTTTCAAAGCAGGTCTTGGCGATCTCCTTGGCCTTGGCGCCATCCATGATATCCAGGGCCTGAATCATGCCCTTGCCACGGACTTCGACACCCTGTGCCTTGTACTTCTCGGCGATGGACTGCAAGCGGGCATTGATCATCTCGCCGCGTTCGCGGGTCTGCTGCATCAGGCTGTCATCGTCAAAGTAACGCAAGGCTTCACGGCCCGCGACAAAGGAGAAACCCTGGCCACGGAAGGTGCCGGTATGCTCGCCGGGTTGCCAATGGGCATCATGTTCGGGTTTCACCAGATTCATGGCCAGCGGCGTACCAAAACCGCCGATGCCTTTGGCCAGGCAGACGATATCCGGGTCCAGCCCCATATCGTCGAAACTGAAGTAGCTGCCGGTGCGGCCACAGCCGACCTGGATGTCATCAATGATCAGCAGGGCACCGACATCACGGGCCAGTTTTTGCAGCTCCTGCAGCCATTCCTTGCTGGCGATGTTGACACCGCCCTCGGCCTGAATGGTTTCAATAATAAAGGCAGCAGGCGGTTCATAGCCGCTGGAGCTGTTTTCCAGCGATTCGCGCAGGGTGTTAAGGCAGCCCATGCCGCACCCGGATGTGGTTTCAAACGGTGCATGGTTGACGTGGTTCAAGGGTACGCCCGAGGCGTTACGGAAGTACTGGTTGGCAGTACAGGCCAGCGCCCCCAGTGTCATGCCGTGGAAGCCCTGGCTGAAAGCGATAACCTGTGAGCGCCCTGTTACACGGCGCGCGAGTTTCAGAGCCGCTTCGACGGCGTTGGTGCCGGTCGGACCCATGAACTGCATCTTGTAGTTCATGTTGCGTGGCTTGAGCACGGTATCGATAAAGGCCTGCATAAACTCACGTTTGGCAGTGGTTGCCATATCCAGGCTATGTGCGACGCCGTCAGATTCGATAAATCGAATCAGCGCCTCTTTCATGCGTGGATTGTTGTGCCCGAAGTTGAGCACCCCGGCCCCGGCAAAGAAGTCGATATAACTTCGTCCCTGTTCATCCACCTGACGAGCATTAGACGCCGAAGCAAAAACTGTCGGATAGGCTCGGGAGTAACCGCGAATGTCGGATTCCCACTTTTCGAACAGTTCCATGCTGATCTCCTTGTGCGAAAGAGCCACTGCAGGCAGTTCACAAGTGTGTTCTGTCTGTGGCGTGAGTGATGTTGTAACCGGTTGTTTTACCCGGAGGTGTTCAGAGAGAAACTCAAGGCCTTGAAGGCCGCGACCTGAAGTGGTCCATTTCAAGCTAGGAGAGAAAATCCCACTCATCAAGCCTGATAGGAAAAAAAATTTCCTATCAGGGGGAGTGGATGCTGTTGCCCGGGCTTCAGAGCGGCGTGTTATCCGGTAATGGAGCGCCAACCAGGCGTGAAAAAACTTCGACCACAGAGCCGATCAAATCATCATTGAACGCGTATTCAGGACTGTGACAGGGTGCCTGATAGGCATCGGTTTTCGACATGCCGATCAACGCAAAGGCACCTGGAACCTGATTAAGGTAGTAGCTGAAATCCTCCGATGCCATGATGGGCAGGTGCATGTCTTTGTATTGCCAATCAGGCCCCAAGGTTTCGCCAAGGGCATTGCGATAGGCCTCCGCAGCCTGAGCGTTGTTGACGGTGGCTTCGTAGCGCTTCACGGTAGTGACTTGGGCACTGACACCGTAGGTGCGTGCGGTATCTTCGCTGATCTCGGTGATCAGGCGGTCTATGGTGTCTCGCAACTCCGGCTGCGCCAGGCGGATGCTGCCGCCAATGCGAACGCGGTCGGGAATGACCGTTGGTGCGTTGATGGCGTCGATGGAGGTAACACTGACCACGCTGGCAGACTGAGGAGGTAAGCGACGGCTGACAATCTGTTGCAGGTTGAGCGTAATGGCAGCCGCAGCCAGCACGGGGTCGCGGCAGATTTCCGGCTGACTGGCATGACCACCTTTGCCCTTGAGTTCGATCTCGAACGTCCCGTTACCGGACATGACCGGTCCGTCGGGGCAAACAGCCTGACCATAGGGGATTGCAGGCCAGTTGTGCCAGCCGTAAATGCGGTCGATGCCTTCCAGTGCACCTTCTTCAATCATGCTGCGGGCACCATGGCCGCCTTCCTCCGCCGGCTGAAATACCAGGGTGACAGGCCCGGGCAGGTCGGCTTCATGTGCCTTGAGCCAGGCGGCGGTGGCCCAGAGCGCAGCAGTATGACCGTCGTGGCCACACGCATGCATCTTGCCGGCAACTTCGGATTTATAGGGCAGGTCGGTCAATTCGTGGATCGGCAGGGCGTCGATGTCGCCGCGCAGAGCAATATGAGGGCCCTTGGCATCAGCGGCCAGTGTGGCCAGGGTGCCGTAACGGGCACAACTGCGCCAGGAAATGTCGAGTGCATCCAGCTGGGCGCGAATGCTGCTGCTGGTGTTTTCTTCTTCCCAGGTAAGCTCGGGCTGACGGTGTAATTGATGCCTGAACTGGATTGCCTGATGAAGAATCGTCTGCCATCTATCCTGCATAGTCTATCTTCCCTTTGCTGGTGAGCGTCAGGTTCAGGCTAGTTGCTAGGCAGGCTATGAACAAGTCTCAGGCTCTGGACAGGTTATTCGTCCGAGGAGAGGCGATGAGCCAGGCTTGATAAAATGCGGATTGTCTCAATTGTCACATTTGCTTCAGATGGCTTTTGTGCTATAAAGTGCCTGACTAGATCAATTCCAATTCAAGGCTGACACATGAAAACACTGACCACCGGTGAAATCGCCAAAATCTGTGATGTGAATCTTCGCACGGTGATACGATGGATCGAGCGTGGCGAGCTGAAGGGCTTTAAACTGCCCGGGCGAGGCAACAACCGGGTTCTGGTTGAAGACTTTGTCAGCTTTCTTGAACAGCATGGCATGCCAATTCCGCCAGAGTTTGCGCCTAAAAACAACCGTCGGGTGCTGGTGCTGGATGACGAGCCTGCCATTACGCGCTTGATCAGCCGAATTCTGCGCTCAGGCGGCTACGAGGTCGATGTGGCCACTGATGGTTTCCAGGGGGGCGCCAAATTGCTGCAGGACCGTCCCGCGCTGATTACACTGGACCTGAGTATGCCGGGGCTGGATGGTTTTCAGGTGTTGGACTTCATCCGCTCTACCAGCGAGATCAAAAATACCAAAGTTGTTGTGGTTTCGGCACTCAGCACAGCAGACTTGAACCGAGCATTGGAAGCAGGTGCGGACGCCGTGTTGCAAAAGCCCTTCCAGAATCAGGAGCTGACTGAGGTGGTTGATCGGTTGCTTAAGGATTCTGTCCAGACGGGGTAGCACGCGCCCAAACCTCATCAGGAGGCAGTTGGGACGATGGATAGAAAACTATTACTAGTGGACGATGAATCGGCGATACTGCGCTCCTTGAAGCGGCTGTTTCGCCGTTCAGGCTACCAGCTGCTGATGGCGGAAACGGCTGAAGAAGGCCTTGCCATCTGCTCCCAGGAATCACCGCAAGTGATTCTCTCCGACTTTATGCTGCCGGGCATGAACGGCAGCGAGCTGCTGCAGAAAACTTCTACGCTTGTACCCCCGCCCGTGGGCATACTGCTCAGCGGGCAAGCTGAATTGAATCTGGTACTGGACGCTCTGAACAGTGGTCAGGTTTTCAAGTTCATCACCAAGCCCTGGGATGACCAGGATCTGCTTGACCAGGTCGAACGAGCGTTCAAGCTTTTCGAGTCTCAAGTACTGCCTCCATTTGTCCCCGGTCCTGGGCAGTGTGTGCTGAAACTGGGCGCCAACGGTGCCCTTTTGCAGGCGAGCACTGAAGCCGATCAAATGTTGCAGGTCCAGCAACATTTTATGGCGGGCGCACGTCTGGATGAACTGTTGCCGGGCATGACACCCGCAAAGTGTGATTATCTGTTGCATCACCCAGGCAGTAGCATCACCTTGGGGCAGGAATACGGCTCCGGTCGATTCAGTTTGTGTTCCAGGGTTGAGGCTGCAGGTGAGCATGAAGTCCTTTTAGCCAGCCTGGGCGGACCTGCTGCAGAAGTTGCAATCGAGCAGAAAAATCGTGCGTTGGGACAATCGCAGATACTTGAGCGCATTCGTAGCCATCTCGAAGAACCCGACACCCCCTGCATGGTTGCCTGTATGGAAGTGGCCCGTTTCCGGGAGCTGAACCGCCAGCTTGGGTTCATGGCGTCATCGTCTCTATTAAGCCTGCTGGGCCAATGCATCCATAAGCACTTGCCGCCGGAAGTGTCGTTCGGGGTGTTGGGTGCTGAACAGTTTGCATTGCTCATTCCGGCGACTGAAGCTGAAGGCGTCAAACAGCTTACCCGCCTGCTAGAGCACTTCTCCGAGCCTCAGGCATTGATGGGGCGTTCAGTTATGGTGCCTCTGTATGCCGGGTATTCTCTCGCGGGGCCTGAACATGGCGCCAATGAGGCCGAGTCTTTGCTACAGCAGGCGGCATCGGCCGTGCACTCGCAAGCCTGTGCCGGTGTGGTGAGTGAGCCTCGCCGATATGACCCTCTGCTGGATGAGGATGTAGCCAATCGCGACCGTATTGAAAATGCCTTGTTTGGTGCGCTGGAACGCAACGAATTCAGCCTGGTGTACCAACCCAAGGTGCAGCTGGAAACCGGTACGATTGTGGGTGCTGAAGCGCTGCTGCGTTGGAAAAATAATGAGCTGGGTAATATCAGCCCGGCCACTTTTATTCCCATGGCTGAAGAGAACGGGCTGATCAATATTATCGGTGACTGGGTATTGGCAGCTGCCTGCGCACAGGTTCGCGTCTGGCGCCTGCAAGAAGTGGCAACGGTCCCCATCTCCGTCAACCTGGCGGCACCGCAACTGCGCAATGATTCGCTGGTCAGCAAGGTAACCGGGATCATTAACGAGTCCGGTTCTTCGCCTCAGGATTTGAAAATTGAGCTGACCGAGACCTCTCTGATCCAGGATATCGAAAGCAGTGCAGAGCGTATTGAAGAGCTGAGAACGCTGGGGGTGGGGATCGCGCTGGATGATTTTGGTACCGGCTACTCCTCCCTGAGTTATCTGCACCGCCTGCCGATTGATGTACTCAAGATCGACAAGTGTTTCATTGATGAGATCAGCCCTGACAGCGGCCGTGGGCGGCTGGTTAAGCACATCATCAATATGGCCCATGATATGGGCTATGAGGTGATTGCCGAAGGGGTGGAAAGTCCCTATCAGCTGGAGGTGCTACGCGAGTTTGGCTGCGATATAGTACAGGGATACGTCTATAGTGCACCGGTCGCGCCCAATACGCTGCGCGAAATGCTTGTTGAACAACCTTTTGAGAACCAGGCTTTTGTCTAAACAGATTTTGGCTGCTCGCGTTAAGCTCCCGGAGCAGCCCTCGGTACTTGTTGTCGATGATGAAAAAGCGGTTTTGCTTGCAGCGCGGCGATTGATCCGGCGTTACCATCCCGAATGGGATGTGCTCCAGGCGCAGTCGGTTGAATCTGCCCATGAGCTGTTGAATGAGCAGTCACCCTGGGTAGTGATTGCCGACAAGCAGATGCCGGGAGAGGGCGGTGCCGGGCTGCTGGCCAGTATTGAAGACTCCCATCCGTTGGTGCTCAGAGTCATGTTGACGGGTGATGCTTCACCTCAAGCCTGGTTGGAAGGTACAGCGTCAGCTCACCTGACGTTTGCCAAACCCTATGATCCTGAGGCAATTGTATCGGTGCTGGACCGTGCTGCCCGAATTCATCAATTACCGATACCACTCGACGTAAAGTTGGCACTCGGGCGGCTCAAGCAGCTGCCGGTAGTATCTTCGACGTTTACCCGGTTATCGCTGGAACTGTCCAAAGATGAGGTGTCGATGGATCGTGTCGTCGACCTTGTCAGTGAAGACCAGGCGTTGACCGCGCGCCTGCTGCAATTGGCCAATTCCGCTTTCTTTGGTTTCACCACCGAGGCTGTGAGTATTCGTGACGCTGTCATCCGGCTTGGTAGCGAGTTGATTCGTGCTATCGTCCTGGCATTGGAACTCTTCCATCCGGGGCGTAGCTCAAGCAGTGACAGCTTTCAGTCCAACAACTTCACTTTGGCACGGGGCGTAGCCGAGCGCGCACTGCTTCTGGCCAAGGAGCTTGGACTGGGACGCAAAGAGCGTGATCGCGTTTTTATTGCGGGCCTGCTGCATAATTTGGGCGCACTCGTTGAGCTGGAACTGGACTCTGTCCACGATGATAACCATCAGGAAGCCATGTTGGGCGCCTACCTCCTGACGCTCTGGGGCTTCAAGGCCGAGCAGGTCGAGCTGGTGCAAAACATGCGTTTTCCGAGTGCGTCGACAGATCCGGATAAGGCGCTGGCTGCCTTGCACCTGGCCTGGATTCTCGAAGCGGCAGGCGTGGATGGTGAATCGTTGGACCGAGACTTCCTGCAAAGCCAGGGGCTGGGTCTTGATGAGCAGGCTAACCCGATTCTGCTGTGAAGCCGTCTATCTTGAGGTTTTTGCCTTGAAATCAAATGATTGCAGGTGAGACAACCGGCGAGGGTCTGCTAACATGCCAGTAATAACTCTGGCCACTCAGCTGCGAACTGGATTTTGATGACCCCGGATATTCTGCTGCCTGCCGCGCTTGCTTCTACTCTGGTTGCTATCAGTGTGTGGGCACTCACCCGCTGGCAAGCCTCCATTCCCTTACAACAGGCGCAAGCCCGTATCGAGCAGCTCGGCTTGCAGGCCGAGCAACTTCAGGATGAGGCTGACATGTTGCGCGACCAGACCCTTTCGTTACAGGAAGAGAAGGGGCAGCTTCAGGTTGAGCTGGGGCGGCTGCAAACACGCGCGGATGAGCGTGATCAGGCGTTGCGCCAATATCAGGGCTGGTGGCAGCAGGAGCAGCAGCGCTATCAGGAGCTGCAAAGCGAATACCAGCAGCTGCAATCAGATCATAGCGCCCTGGTGTCGCGCCGTGAGCAGCAGGAAAAACACTTTCAGGAACAGCTGCAGCAACTTGAACAGAGCCGGGAGCTGCTGAAGACGGAGTTTGAACAGCTGGCCAGTGAAATACTTGAGCGTAAGGGCAAGGCGTTCAGTGAAATGAGCCAGCAGAGTCTGAATCATTTGCTGAACCCTATTCAGAATGAAATGAAAGGTTTTCGCGAGAAGGTTGAAAATATACACCTGCGTGAAACCGAGCAGCGCGTTCAGCTGCGCACCGAGCTACAAAACCTGCAGCAGCTTAACCAGGCGATTACCGATCAGGCCGAGAAACTCACCACCGCTCTGCAGGGGCAGAAAAAAGTCCAGGGCAACTGGGGTGAGCTGATGCTGGAAAATGTATTGGATAATGCCGGCCTCAGGTTGGGCAGGGATTACAAGCGTGAAGTCAGTATCAATACTGAGGAGGGGCGTCAGCGCCCTGATGCCATTGTCTATTTGCCTGGCGACAAGCACCTGATCATTGATGCCAAAACCTCGCTGGCGGCTTATACCCGTTATGTTAATGCGGAGCAGGAGACGGAGCGGCAGCAGGCGTTGCGAGAGCATGCCCGTGCCGTGTCTGACCGTATTAAGGAACTGGCCGACCGGCGTTATGACCGCTTGCCGGGGCTGAACTCACCCGAGATTGTGATCATGTTTATCCCGGTCGAGTCTGCCTACGTTGAAGCACTGAAAGCAGATGAAACACTTTACCAGCGTGCTTTGGAGCAGAATGTGCTGGTTGCCACACCGACTACTTTGCTGACCAGCCTGAACATTGTGCGTCAGCTTTGGCGGTTCGAGGATCAAAGTCGTCATACCGCTGAATTGGCGGACCGTGCGGAAAAATTCTACACCAAGCTCAATAGCTTTCTGACCAGCATGCAGGATGTGGGCAAGAAGCTTGATGGGGCTCGTGCCAGTTACGACCGCGCTTTTGGCCAGCTTTACTCGGGGCGTGGCAACCTGATTAAACAGGCCGCTGAGTTCAAGGATCTGGGTGTCTCGGTACAAAAGGAATTGCCCAGCGAGCTTGTCGACAAGGCACGCCTTGAGCTGGATAGCGGCACCTGAAGCCGGATTCAGGAACTAAAGGAACCCAGGGCAATTAGATGGAATTTATCAGGCGCCGCATCGAGCAGCAGGTATTCAGCCTGACCGGGCTATCACTGAATCAGATCGATTATGAAAACCCGAAAGGGGATCCGGGGCTGTTTGGTCCTGAGAGTATCTGCTGGAAGGTGCATGCGGATTTTCCCTCCATGTTATGTGGCGGAATTGGCGCGCTGATGCTGCAAATGCTGCATCCGCTGGCGCTTGCGGGTGTCTGGGATCACTCCAGCTTCCGGCAGGATATGATCGGCCGCTTGCGCAGAACCAGTCAGTTTGTTGCCGGTACTACCTTTGCAGCCACGGCGGATGCTCATCGGCTGATCGACCAGGTGTGCGAAATTCATCGCCGAGTAAAAGGTGTTGCCCCTGACGGCAGGCCCTATGCTGCGACCGATCCTGATTTGCTGACCTGGGTACACGTGGCCGAAGTGCGAAGCTTTATGGCTGGCTATCTGCGCTATGGTGATCCAGACCTGAGTCGTGAAGATCAGGATCGTTATTTCGCTGAAGTAGCCCTGATTGCAGAGTCTCTGGGAGCAGTAGAGGTTCCCCGCACCCGTCAGCAAATTGATGCCTACCTTGAACAAATGCGCCCGCAGCTGTGCTTTGATGAGAGAACCGCTGAAGTGCTACAGCTGCTGCTTACGGCACCGGCGCCCAACCTGTTGACCCGTCCTGCAGGCTACCTGATGGCCCGTGCCGGTATTGATCTGCTGCCTGAATGGGGCCGGGAAATGGCGGGTATAGGATTGAGCCCGGTTCAGCGGAACATGGTTCATGCCGGTATGCACGTGCTGGTTATGACTTTGCGATGGGCACTTCGTAACGGCGTGTCCCGTCGTGCCAAGCGGCGCGTGGGGCTTAGCTGAGCAGTACTCTGTACAGATTTTGCAATTCCCGGTGTTTACGTCTCTAATGACTGGATTGACTCGAAAATGGTCGCCCAATCCTTTCATAAGCGCAGTAAGGTCAGGAAAGCCAGGTGCGAAACCGCTACTCAACTTACTATCTAGCATTGTTGATACTGATCGCTGCTGCGGGTGCCTTTGGTGCCTGGAAGGCATATAGCGTATCGCGGCTGCTGGAAGAGAAACGGGTTGATGACAACCTTCGCGAACTGGCCCAGATTCAGGCTTTCCGTGCCCAGGACTTGCTCAGTGATGCAGAGCGCGTGCTGGAAGCCTTTACTGCTTATTTTCAGTCATCCGAGCAGGTGACCGAGTCTGAATTCCGCCGCTTTTCCAGCGTGTTACTGCCTGGTCGTAACGATGTCTACGCGGTCCATTGGGCACCAAAGGTGTTATCTTCTGAGCGCAAGGCACATGAAGCAGCTATGCAGGCGCGAGGCCTGGCGCCCAAAGGAATTTTTGAGCTTGCACTGCCATCCCTGTCGCCGGTCCCGGCTTTGCCTCGTCCCCGGTATTTCCCTATTACCTTCACTGAGCCGCTGGAGCAGAACCGCAGAGCAGTAGGGCTGGATGCAGCCCTGAGGTTTAGCCAGCCTGCAGATGGACCGATTGAAATGGCACTTCAGGGGCGCTCTTATACAACCGGTGCTTTCCCTATTGTTCAGGATGAAAAGGGTCCCTTGGCTGTCGCGATTTTTCAGCCTGTGCATGTGTACGGCACGGACAGTTGGACGATGCAGCAACTGCGAGGGTTTTTGCTATTGCTGCTCAGGCCGGAAATCCTGCTTACCGAGCGGCTCGAGCCCATTAGTGGGCAGCCTTATCAGGTGCGCCTTAGTGACATCAGTGGCGCCGACCCGAAGCAGATTTATCCACGCGGTAATGTTGCCCCTGCAGCGGGGCCTGAATACAGCTTTCCTTTAGCGCTGGGCAGTCGTGAATGGCAGGTGGATATTGCCTTTGAAGAACCTGTCAGGGTCAGTCATGCACCGGCTGCTATTGCAGGCCTGATTATTCTGCTCACGCTGGTCGTGATGTTTGCCCTGACACGCAGTCTGCGGCAGTCTTCCGCGCTGCTGGTCGCTAATAACAAGTTATCCTTGCTGGCGAACAGGGACCCACTGACGGGGTTGGCCAACCGCAGGAGTATTGAGGAGCTGGCGCATGAAGTGCTGGCCCTTGAAACCCGTGGCGAAGGGTTTAGTGCGGTGTGTGTGGTTGACCTCGATAACTTCAAGAAAGTGAATGACAGTCTGGGGCACCAGCAGGGCGATATCCTGCTGATGGAGCTGGCAGAGCTGTTTCAGCAAACCCTCAGGAGCAGTGATATTGCTGCCCGTATAGGCGGTGATGAGTTTGTGCTGCTGATGCCTCAGCTCAAATCACTTAATGACGTGACCGGAGCACTGCAGCGGCTGGTGAATAGCATTCGCGCGTATGCAGAAGATCATGAGCAGGTCAGTTATGTGTCGGCCAGTATCGGCGTAGCCCTTTCCGGCAGCGATTGCCGGGATTTCATTTTGCTCCAGCAGCGAGCAGACCGTGCAATGTATGAAGCGAAGAAAGCGGGCAAGAACCGATACCTTATCTGGTCACCGGATTTAATGAGCTAGCCAAAACCTGCGGTTGCCTGGTTTTACTGACTGGAGTCTGACATCGTGCCTGAATTAAAAACGCTGGGCCTGTTCCTGGTGACGGCCATTGCCGAAATTGTTGGCTGCTACCTGCCATACCTATGGCTACGTGAAGGTAAAACTGTTTGGTTGCTGCTACCGGGAATAATCAGCTTGGTGATTTTTGCCTGGCTGCTATCACTGCATCCCACTGCAGCGGGGCGTGTTTATGCAGCTTACGGCGGTGTCTATATCTTTGTCGCCATTTTTTGGCTATGGGGTGTGGATGGCATACGCCCCACAGGCTGGGACTTGCTGGGCGCAACCGTAGCGCTGATTGGAATGGCTATTATCATGTTTGCTCCGCGCGGGGGTTAAGTGTAATAAGTGCTGCTATGAGGGCTTCATATCACTTCAGGTGGGCACCGCTGTTGTTAAAAGGATTTGAATGTTTACTCGAAGGTACTTCCTGACTACAGGTCAATTAGAGCTATACAAGCAAAATTGAATATAGGTGCCTTCGCACTAAAACGCGCTAATCAATATCACTCGCCGATTACACGAAGTGTAGCTGGCACTAGAAACAGGGAGTCAAGGATGAACTCATGCGCGCTGTCGCCAACGGATAAAAAAGCCTATGCAAAGGATGTGGGGCAGATCCTGGTACACAAGCACGGCAAACAGAAATTTTACACGCCACGCCAGGTGAAACAGGCATCATCTCAATCAAGGTATACCGTTGATTGGCATTGTTGGGCGATGTGCCTGTACTCCTCGCCCGCAGATTTTAATGACTACCATGCTGCTACGGGCGAGAACTGTGACTATGCGGCAATGAAAGCTGAAATGGCAACGGCCTTGACGGATGGGGCTTCGGAATCCTGGTTTGATTTCGACCTCTCCTGGCTCGAATGGCCGGATTTTGATCTGCCCTCAATTTTCGATATTTTTGACTAGTTTGTAATTTCGGGGCGGCGTCAATGAGTGCCCAACACCTGCCGGAACATGAATGCGTGTTCACAGGTATTGGGCTGGTACGTTTATCAGGAGTCCATTGCCTCACTCACGCGTCTGCTTTTACGTCTGTTAAGCAGGTCTTTGGCACTGACCAGGAAGATGCCGGCTACAACCAACAGGCCGCCGGTTACAAAGCTGGGGCTCAGCACTTCATCCAGAATCAGTACACCAAAGAGTACGCCCAGCAGCGGGGTAATGAAGACAAAGGTCGCCATGCGCGATGCCAGGTAGCGTTTGAGTAGCCAGAACCAGGTCAGATAACTGGCCAGGGCGATGAAAACGGCCTGGAAAGCCATGTTCACGGTGGTTTCTGGTGTCCAGTTCATATCGCCATTGCCCATCATAAAAGCAGCGACTATGAGCATGATGGCGGCGGCAGCCATCTGGTAAAACAGGGTTTTAACGGCCGGCGCTTCCGACAGCCTGGAGCCTCGAATCACGACAGTGGTGAAGCCCCAGATAGCGCCTGCGGCCAGGGCGAGGGCGTCACCATAAAGGCTGGTGCCTTCGCTGTTGCTTGGGTCCAGGAAGGCGATGCAGACGCCCGCAAACGCCAGTGCTATACCGGCCCACTGCAAGCGGCTGAGGCGCTCGTCAGGGTGGACGAAGTGCATGCCCAGTGCGGTAAAAATGGGGGAGGTATAGAGGAAGACGACCATATGAGAAGCGCTGGTATGGGCCAGCCCCTCACCAACGAACAGGAACTCCAGTGCAAACATGAAACCGGCGACCAGGCCTGATATCAGCGTGCCATCACTGAACAGCTTAAGCCCTTCGCTGCGCAGCAGCAGTAATAGCAACACGAAAGCCGCGAACGCAGAGCGCAGGCCAATCTGGAGCGTTGGCGCGATATCCCCGGCAGCCAGTTTTATGGCGATTTGCTGAAAGCCCCAGCCCAAACAGAGCACCATCAGCACACTGACGGCGAAGAAATCTAGGTGTCGACGTGTGCCTGTCATGGGGACCTCCGGGCTGCTCAGTGGCTAAAAAGTAACGTAGGTTACATTTTATTGGTGATGAATGCAGTAACGCTGCACAAAAAGTGCTGTCAGGCATGAAATTTTGCTTTGTGCCGCTTTGAATCGGAACTAAAATCCGCGCTTTAACCGTTCAGGTAGCGCCTGTATGAAATGCGTATCCTTCGATGCGTTCCGAACCCTTCACCTTCTCGGTGTCAGCTATATCAAACCCGAGCACATGTTTGCCGAACGCGCCCGTATTGAAGCGGCGGACTGGGTGCTCTTCCCTGAATATTGGCAGATTAATGCACTGGTGTTCGGGTTGAAAAAGCGTATTTTCCCCAGCTTGTCTTCCTACCTTATCGGTCACGATAAGGTGCAGATGACACGTGCGTTTCAGATGCTGTTTCCTGCTCATGTGCCCTGGACGTTGATTGAGCCGAATGATGCACAGAGTGCGGAACGGGTGTGGCACAAAATGCATACGCCCTTTGTAGCCAAAATTCCAAAAAGCAGCATGGGGCAGGGCGTCTTTCTGATCGAAAGTCGTGATGATTGGCAACAGTATCTGGCAAAAACACCGGTCATCTATGCGCAGGAATTGTTGCCGATTGATCGTGATCTTCGTCTTATCGTTGTGGGGGGCAAGCTGGTAAACGGGTTCTGGCGTTGTCAGGGGGACAATGGTTTTCATAATAACCTGTCCCAGGGCGGTTATGTAGATAACCAAACGCCTTTGCCTCCGGCTGCTGTTGATTTGGTTGAGCGGGTTGCTCGGGCGCTGGATCTGGATCATGCCGGTTTCGATGTAGCCATGGTGGAAGGCTATCCGTACCTGATTGAGTTTAACCGCCTGTTCGGGAATCGAGGATTGCCGGGGTTAAGCCAGCAGGTATCGGATGCGATGTTACAGCACCTGAAAGCGGCCAATGATCATGATGGCGATGATGATGACGACCCCAAGGATCCTACACCACCGCTGCCCATTGCGGTTTGATGGGCTTTAAGAAGTTGTTGGGCCAGCGCTTCGGCAGCGCTGGCAACTTCAGGGCTCATTACTGTATCCACCGACGTTTGCTTGATCGTTATGGCCAGCAGCTGAAGGTCTTTTGGTAGCTGGTGCAGAGCGTGGGCCAATGACAGGGTTTGCGCCAGGCCAAAACCATGGCTGGATGTTGAGTTTGCTTGCGCCAGTTGAGCCGGTGTGAGTGCCATACACTGGCCGGGCGGGTAATCTTCTGTCAGCAGGGCATCAATCAGCGTGACGCGGCCTTTGCTCTGCATCAGTTCAATCAATTCAGGGCCGGGGCGGTCCAGGCTCAAGAGCTTCAGGGTAGCGGGTGGCGAAGCCGCCTGCAGGCCTTCAATAACAGCCCAGCCGGCGCGGTCATCGCCAAAGGGCGAGCCGATGCCAATAATCAGCTCGGGAGCGGTCATTCTATTTCCTGTTTTTCCAGAGTCAGAAAGTGGGTGGCGCAGGAGATGCAAGGGTCGTAATTGCGGATTACCTGCTCGGCCCTGAGCCTGAGTGCGTCTTCATCATTATCCAGTCCAAATGCGGTCAGTGAGCGGTGCAGATCGGCCTCAATGCGCGCCTGATTTTGACTGGTGGGCGGTACAATGCGTGCTGCCTGTATCAGGCCCTTATCATCCAGCTCATAGCGGTGCCAAAGCAGCCCTCTGGGGGCTTCGCTCATGCCGTATCCCGAACCAGCCTGTAATGTCAGTGGCGTGAAAGGCGAAGCCGGATGCATATAATCCTGCAACAGCCGGATCGCTTCAGCGATCACCAGTTCAATCTCCAGCGCGCGTGCAATCAGGCTCATGAACATGTTGTTGCAGGGCAGGCTTAGTCCAATTTCATTGAGGCGCTGCTGCAAAAATGGCGGTAATTGGCTGTAGTTCAGGTTAAGGCGAGCCAGAGGCCCGGTTAGATAGGGTTCGCCATTGAAGTCAGACCAAAGTGCGGTGGAATCCGGCTTGTGGGTCTCGTGAAAGTGCTGCTCAAACTGGTCCGCCGTCAGCTCCAGCCCGGTGCTGGTTCGAAGTGTGCCTCTTTCAATCGCGTAGCAATCAGTGTGGTGCAGCGCAACTGAGATGAAGGTTTGCGGGTCTTCAGGCAAAGGCAGGCGGGCACAAAAACGTGTCAGGTCCGCGGCATCGCTTTGAGCCTGTTGCAGGGATGCTATCAGTGCACGAACATCTTCAGCCTCTGGCGCATGATGGAAGCCTCCCAGGCGTGCGCCGACAGGGTGGACCGAGCGCCCGCCAAACAGACGGATAAGCGAGTTGCCCAGCCCCTGCAGTTGCAAGCCTCGCTTTACTTCATTCGGATGCCGCTCAGCCATGGCGATGGCGTTATCAAAGCCGAGAAAATCCGGTAACGCCAGCAGGTGGATATGCAGGGCATGGCTCTGCAGCCATTCGCCGCAGTAGAACACGCGCCGCATCTGTTGGACCCAGTGACCTGGTGAATCGTTCGAGAGGGATTCCAGCGCATTCAGCGCACTCATCTGGTAGGCCACCGGGCAGATGCCGCAGATACGGGCCACAATATCGACCACTTCCTCGGCTTCCCGGCCTTCCAGGAATTTTTCGAAAAAACGCGGGGGTTCAAAGATCGATAGCCCAAGCTCATGCAGCTGACCATCGCGTACCTCAAGTCGCAGCGAGCCTTCACCCTCGACGCGGGTGAGTGCAGGCACATCGATGCGAATGCGGCGGCTAGTCATCCTGATCTCCTGTGCCTGAGTGATAAAAAACCTTGCCGGTGTGCAGGAAGGCCGGGGCCTGGGAGTTAATCAGCAGGAAGCGGCGAGCTATGGCATCGGGCAGCAGGCCAAAACCGGCAAAACGCTGGGCCAGGGTGTCTGTCTGCGGGGTTTCACTGGGCCCGTAGCAACCATAGCAGGCACGCCCAAAACGCGGGCACAGGGCACCGCAGCCGGTGCGGGTTACCGGGCCCATGCAGGGGGCGGCTCCGGTGACTAGTACACACACGGCTTGTTGGCGCTTGCACTCCAGACAAACCCGGTCGCGATCGTCGATCGGAGCGACATCAAACAGGAGTGCTCGTATTGCGGCGAGTATCTGAGCGCTGCTGACCGGGCAGCCCCAGAGTTCGAGATCTACCTGGACGGCTGCGGCGATGGGCTGCACTTCCTTGAGTGTCTGGATGAACTCGGGGCGGGCGTAGATGGCGTCGCGCCAGTTGTCGTGTTGACCCTCAAGGTTGCGCAGGGCCTGCAGACCTCCGCTGGTTGCGCAGGCGCCGATGCTAACCAGATAGCGACTGTTGGCACGTACCTGCTGGATGCGTTCCAGCTCGTTAGGGGTCGACAGGCTGCCCTCAACAAAGGCGATGTCCACTTCCGTTTCGGCATCGCTCATGCCGGCTTCCAGAAAATGCAGAATCTCGACCTGTTCGTTCAGTTGCAGCAGGGCTTCACCCAGATTCAGAAAGGTGAGCTGGCAGCCATCGCAGGAGCTGAATTTGTGAACGGCGATGCGTGGTTTGTTCATTACACGCCCTCCAGGCCCAGACGGTCGCGCAGCCGTGGGTAGGGCATGACCGGACCGTCGCGGCAAATGAAGTCGGCGCCAAACTGGCAATGCCCGCAATGACCAGTCGCGCACTGCATATTGCGCTCCATGCTGAGCCAGATGGCATCCGCCGGTACCTGCTGGCGTATCAGTTGTTCGGCACTGGCCTGCATCATGGGTTCAGGGCCGCAGCAGCAAACCAGTGTTTGCGCAGGCTTGAGGGGGAGGCGCTTGATCAGTTCAGTCACCCGTCCGCTGTACCAGGGCCAGCCTGGTGCTGCCACATCCGCAGCCATCATGACCGTCGTTTCCGGTTGCTGTGCCCAGTACTCATAACGACTGCGCCAGAGCAGGTCGGCAGAATGTTTTACGCCCTGAATGATATGGATGTGCCCGTATAAAGCGCGATGAGCAAAAGCATGTTCGATGATGGACACGGCTGGGGCACAGCCAAGGCCACCCGTGACAACGCACAGATCCATGTTTTCGGCCTGGTGCAGCGGCCAACCTTGCCCAAAAGGACCGCGCAGACCAATGCGCTCCACTGGTTTCAGTGCGGCCAGTGCCCGGCTGACTCGCCCGACAGCCCGGATCGTATGTTCCAGTACAGGCTGTCCCTGGTCGTCTTCGCCAAGCGCTTTGAAGGAGATAGGGATTTCGCCCACACCAAAACGGTAGAGCATGTTGAACTGGCCAGGTTGTATGCCCAGGCGCCATTGCTGCTCCGGGTCTGTCAGGCGCAGCTGCAGAGTGAAGATATCCTCGGTTTCCTGAATGCGACCGAGAATCACGGCTTCAGTGGGCAGTGCCGGGTTGGCTGGGGCCTGGTGTTGCAAGCAGGCGTGTCCGCTCATGGCAAGTTGCTCAGGATAACGGCTGAGCATTTCTTGGGCTGTTCAGGCATAGGCAGTTCCCTGACAAGTGACTCCTTATACGTTAGGTCGGGTCAGGCTGGGGAACAAGTGCAATTGCGGACTAAAACAAGGTGAGCTGACCAGGCTCAGGAAGGGGCTGAGCCTGGTCGTGTGAATCCGTAGGTCGAATTAGAGCGCCGAACGATAGATGGCAGCTACTTCTTCGTCGGTGAATTTACGTGGGTTGGTCAGCGCGCAGACATCCTTTTGCGCATTACCCACCATGGTGGGAATATCTTCATCCTTAACACCCAGCTCACTCAGGGTGCGCGGAATGCCGACGTCCTGAGACAGCGCTTCGATGGCGTCAATCGCCAGGTAGGCAGCATCGCGTTCGGACAGGCCTTCGGTTACTTCACCCAGCGCATCGGCAATATCCGCAAAACGTTCACTGCAAGCCATCAGGTTGACGCGGCAAACATGAGGCAACAGCAGTGCATTGCAGACACCGTGGGGCAGGTTGTAGAAACCGCCCAGCTGGTGTGACATGGCATGCACGTAGCCCAGGCTGGCGTTATTG
Organism: Marinobacterium stanieri; assembly: GCF_900155945.1. GTDB lineage: Bacteria > Pseudomonadota > Gammaproteobacteria > Pseudomonadales > Balneatricaceae > Marinobacterium > Marinobacterium stanieri. Next base: position 192,175 of record NZ_FTMN01000001.1, on the reverse strand, counting down.
AAGGCCATGCCAGCCAGGTACTCGGCGTACGCCATTTTGTCACGGGCTTCCATATCTTCACCGCGTGCAACCGCCTTGCGCAGGTACTGGCCGATCAGACGGATCGCCTGCAGGGCGCAGGCATCGGTGATCGGTGTGGCGGCGGTGGAGACATAGGCCTCGATGGCATGGGTCAGTGCGTCCATGCCGGTGGCTGCGGTCAGCGAGGGCGGCATATCCACCATCAGAGCCGGATCGTTGATGGCTACATCCGGGGTCAGACGCCAGTCCACCAGCGCCATCTTCACGTGGTTGGAGCTGTTGGTGATGATGGTGAAACGGGTCATTTCGCTGGCGGTACCAGCAGTGGTGTTGATGGCGATATAAGGCGGCAGAGGCAGGGATAGCTGATCCAGGCCCTCATAGTCCTGAATGGAGCCGCCGTTGGTGGCGAGAATACCGATGCCCTTGCAGCAGTCGTGGGCGCTGCCACCACCCAATGAGATCAGCATGTCGCAGCCTTCTGAGTGATACAGGGCTGTACCCTCATCTACATTGTGGTCGGTGGGGTTAGGGACGGTACCGTCGTAAACAGCACAGGGAATGTCGGCGTCTTCCAGCATCTTGACGATGCGCTGGGTATAACCGAGTTCTGTCATGCCGCCATCGGCGACCAGCAGTGGCTTCTTGCCCTCCAGCATTTTTACGCGTTCAGCCAGAGAGGCGAGGCAGCCTTCACCCATCAGGGATACGGTGGGGACGAAAAACGCTTCGATAGCCATTGATCTCTTCCTTGTATTCGGCCGGTGCGGGGTGCACCGAGTCCGGTTGCACATTCGACTTCAGGTTACGCTGATGGTTGCACAGGTATATGAGGGAAGGGCCGTAAAGTGAACGGAATCATAGTGTTGCATGACGGAGGTCAGTATTGTCCCGTGCTCAGGACTGGGTCTCGCCCAGCTGAGTGAGCACCTGAAGCGGGTCGATACCGACCGGGCACCAGCTGATGCAGCGCCCGCAACCGGTACAGCCGCTTCGCCCATACTGCTCCACCCAGCTGCCGAACTTGTGTGTCAGCCATTGGCGATAGCGCCCTTTGGTGTCGGGGCGGAAGCGGTGGCCATGGATGTAGCTGTGCCCTTCGCTGAAACAGGAATCCCACTGACGCTGATGACTGGATTCGGTACCGTTCAGTTCGGGGGCTTCGCTTTCACTGAAGCAGAAGCAGCTGGGACAGACAGAGGTGCAATTGCCGCAGCTAAGGCAGGCATCAGCCACCTCGTCCCAAGCTGTATGCTGATTCAGCTGAATAAGCTCGGCAGGTTCAAAGTCAGGCAGGTGCCGCTGTTGCTGGCGGGCCTGCTCGAGTTGCGACTGCGCTTCCTGATGCTGTTCCAGCGTTGGCTCTGAAACTTGCAACTGCTCCATCAAGGCAGTGCCTTGCTGGCTGCCGGCACGAACCAGAAAACCCTCTTCCAGTTCGCTTAGGGCCAGGTCAAAACCATCTTTGGCATCAGGGCCATCCCGGGTGCTGGCGCAAAAGCAGGTATCGGCAGGGTGTGAGCAGTCGATGGCAATTAACAGCAGTGATTGACGGCGCTGCTGGTAATAGGGGTCTCCGGCGAAGTGCTGATCCTGCAGTGCCAGGGCCGCCAGGTCGCAGCCACGTACACCCAATACGGCAGTGGGCTCGGGAGGATCGATGCTTTCGTGAAATTTGAGAGTGCCGTCCGGTTGTGCCTCAGAGCGCCAGAGGGTTTCGCGCGGCACAAAGGTAAGAGGCTTAAGGGCCTGAGGGCCGTTAGCCCAACTGAAATGGCGCAACCCCTGAGTCTGCTGCAGGCGGTACTCCCCCGGTGCCTGTGTCTGTTCCAGTCCCTTGGGTAGCTGTGATGTGCTGTTCAGTGGACGCATGAGTATGGCGCCATCGATCACCTGAGGGCCCTTAAGGGTGTAGCCCTGGCTGACGATCAGGTCGAGCAGGCATTGCAGATCACGGCGGGGCAGGTAAACACTGGCTGGCATGGCGGCTATCCATTAATCGTCCTGTTTCTACGTTAGGCAGGCGGGCGATGGAATACAAGCTCAGCTGGCGAGACAGACGCGGTTACGCCCCCGGGCCTTGGCTTCATACATGGCTCTGTCAGCCGCACGTATGAGGTCGCTGGGCGTTTGTGCCTGGCTCGGAAAAACGGCAATGCCAATAGAGATGGTGAGTGCCGGGATTGGCTGGCCGTTTTCCGTGAATAACTGCAGGCTGCGCACGCTTTCACAGAGGCGCTGTGCCTTGGCTGCTGCGTTGCGCTGGTCGGTTTCGGCCAGAGCCAGCAGAATCTCCTCGCCGCCCAGGCGGCAGGCGATATCGTTGTGGCGAATCATGCTGCTGAGGTGGTCGCTCAGCCCCTGCAGGGCCTTGTCGCCTGCGTCGTGCCCGAGTGAATCGTTCAGCGCCTTGAAATGATCGATGTCGATCAGCAGCAGGCTGAGCTGGCGCTCATGGCGACGGCAGCGTTCGAACTCGTTTTGCAGCCAGGTATACAGAAACCGGCGATTGTAGAGGCCGGTGAGCGGATCGTGGGTGGCCTCATCCAGCAGGCGCTCACGCAGACGCAGGTTGGTCAATGCCAGCGACAGGTGCTCTCCCAGTGTGTGCAGTACCTGTTTTACTACCCGGTCTTCCTTGGGTGGCTGGCCCAGCAGAATCGCGCCTGCCAGGTGCTGGTCCGAGAGCAGGGGTATGACATGTTGTATCCCCAGTTTGCCATCGGGATCATAGAGGTGAGGGTTATGCCAGTTGTCGGTGATATCGGGTAGCTCAAGATGCTCTGCTTGTTGTCTGCCCATAAGGGCGTAGCGACCCCAATGCAGCAGAATTTCGGTGTGGCCATCGGGTGTGATGCGACAGAGAACGCCTTCCATTTGTGGTAACAGGCGCGGCAGGTATTCCTCCAGTACGGCAATAACGTCGGGTGCGTTGTTGGCGGCGTGCAAGCGGGAATCAAGTTGCGCCATCAGGCTGAGCATCTGGTAACCCTGCTGAAGTTCGGCCTGTATCTTTTCACGTTCATGGACTTCGGCATTCAGGCGGCGGTTGGTGCGCATGATCTGCTGATGGGACTGGGTCAGTCGTGCCGACCAGTCCCGGAACAGGTAAACCCCGAATAGTGCCATGGCGGTCATCAAAATACCCAACACCACAACCTGAGCCTTAAGTGAATCCTTGGCCATCAGCGCTACAGGCTGCCAGACATGGGCATCACGGCTGAACGCGGCGATGCTCAGTGCTTCCTGAGTCAAGTAGGCGCTGAGCCAGGTATACACCAGTGCGGTACAGATCAGCGTCAGTGCAACCAGCAGGGTCTGCTGTAAGGTGCGGCGCCCCGGATGCTTTCGTTGCCAAAGCCGGGTTTTTCCTTGCCAGTGCCTGACAGCCGGGTCAAACAGCAACAGCAGTGGCAATACAAATACTACGTTCTGTAACCAGAAGCCGAGCCACCAGCCTTCCCATATCGGGAATAGCCCGGTGATGGGTGATTGGGTGGCATGGCTCCAGATGAACGCACCGACGGAGCTGATAACGGCGCCGGCAAAGCTCACCAGAATAAACAGCAGGCTGTTAACAGGGCGATTGATTGCAATGGCGCCGGGGATGGCTCGGTAGATCATGGCGATAAGTGCCAGGCCCAAAGGGTCGGAGAACGCAAACAGGAAGGCCCAGCCCGGCGCCATGCCGTAATGGGTGGCCAGAATAAATGTGGTTATCCAGGTCGGAATACAGGCCCACCAGAAGCCAAACCAGAACAGCCAGAACATGGCGATAATCAGCGGTGGGTAAAAGGTAATGTGGAAGTTGTGCTCACCGAGGCTAACCGGGAGTGCGCTCCAGTCTAACTCCACTGCAACCACACCCAGTGCAATGGACAGCGCTGTGCTCGCGGCCCAGAGCAGTAGAATCAGCCATCGTCCGGTTCTGTTTCGTCCAGACAGCAGGAAGCGCAGGCTGAGTTTGCCTGCGACACTGGTGGGGGCAGATGAGGTCTTGTCGTTCGGCATCACAAAGATCACGTCACCTGTTTCCCTTATTTATAGCGAACCTGAACCGCCAGTTCATCTTTTTAATGTAAAAATGTTGGTTTTTAGTGACGCCAGATAGTCTTTACGTGTTTTTCCCACTCACGGGTATAAAAGCGGCCCGTCGAACAAAAAAAGCACTTGTGGAGAGTGCCTTGTGCTCGAAGGGAGTGTTCCAAAGCAGAATCATTTGGCCAAATCTGTTTCATTCATGAAAAACCACTATTTCCATCAAGAAAATCAAGAGCCTCCCACTGTCCACCACTTTGCCATGTAAAAGAGGTGTCTGTTTTATGATCAATATACAAGTCTTTGATATGTAGAGTGTTATTACGGGTTTTGGCGTGTGTACTCCAGCCCTTGTGAAGCCTCCAGAACTGTACATGTCACCTTGCATCCGCTGTGCTTACTACCTATAGTGTCGCCTAGTGGGAAATTGTGGATGAATGTGGGGAATTTTGGGTGCTGCGGTGGAAATAATGTTCCGCGGAGTGAATCCGATCAATCTTGATGCCAAGGGTCGTATGGCGCTTCCGGCTCGCTATCGCGAGACGGTGAAAAGCCATTGCGAGGGCCGAATGGTGGTCACGATTGACCCTGAAGACTCATGTTTATTGCTCTATCCACAGCCCGAATGGGATGAGATTCAGGCAAAGATCATCGCGCTGTCAGGGTTTAACAAGTCAGTGCGACGTATTCAGCGTTTGCTGATCGGTCATGCAACGGATCTGGAGCTGGACGCCAACGGGCGTATGCTGCTGCCGGCGCCGCTGCGCGATTATGCCGAACTGGATAAAAAAATCATCCTGCTTGGGCAGGGTAACAAGTTTGAAATCTGGAGCGAGACGCTCTGGAACAGCACTCGGGACGAGTATCTGCAGGCGGAAAACGACGAAGAAATTCCGGCTGAATTGCAGGCTCTGTCGCTTTAACTGACGGACTGGGGACACGATGAGTCAGACATTCAGCCACATAACAGTGCTGTTGGACGAGGCTGTGCGCGAGTTGGTGCACGACCCGGATGGATTTTATATCGACGGCACCTTTGGTCGCGGTGGGCACAGTGCGCTGGTGCTGGAACAGCTCTCCGAGCAGGGGCAGCTGATGGCAATCGACAAGGACCCTGAAGCGATTGCCCATGCTCATAAGCGCTTTGCGGATGACGAGCGCTTCAGTATTGAGCATGGCTCCTTTGCCGAGCTTCAATCCTTTGTAGAAAAGCGCGGCCTGATGGGCAAAGTCAGCGGCGTACTGCTGGATCTGGGTGTCAGCTCTCCCCAGCTGGATGATCCTGATCGCGGCTTCAGCTTTATCAATGACGGTCCTCTCGATATGCGCATGGATACCAGCAGCGGTGAAAGTGCTGCGGACTGGATCAATCGTGCCTCCGAGACCGAGATTGCCGATGTCATGTACCAATACGGTGAGGAGCGTTTCTCCCGCCGCATGGCGCGTGCAATTGTCGAGCAGCGCGCTGAAGAGCCGATCACGACCACAGCACGCCTGGCCAAAATCATCTCTGAAGCCAACCCGCGCTGGGAGAAGGGGAAGCATCCCGCCACACGGGCCTTTCAGGGGATTCGCATTCATATCAACCGCGAGCTGGCTGATGTCGAAGCTTGTCTGGATCAGGCACTGGAAGTGCTGGAGCCGGGCGGTCGTCTGGTAGTTATCAGTTTCCACTCGCTGGAAGACCGTCTGGTAAAACGCTTCATTCGTCGTCATGTCAAAGGTGATGAGCACCTACCGCCGGGTGTGCCGTTTACGGATGACATGCTCAAGCGTCGTTTGAAATCGGTCGGGAAGGCCATGCGTGCAGGCAAGGATGAGTTGAACCGAAACCCCAGAGCGCGCAGTGCTGTGATGCGCGCGGCTATCAAGCTGGCATGAAAAAACTGGATGCGCTCAAGGCGCGTCTGGCTCCCGGGGTGATGTTTCGCCCACTTGTGGAGCGTTGGGCGGCGCTGAGTGAAAAGTGGTCACCCAAACCGGCGGCTAAAGCTGAATCCAAGCCCGCCCCCATGTTGTCGGGAGGCGAGCTGCTGCTGCCGGTGTCGGTCGTATCAGGGCTGACGTTGCTGGTGATGATCAGTGCCATGATGGTGATCTTCTCAGCCTATGAATACCGTCGACTGTTTAACCAGCATCAGGTGCTGGTCAGTCAATGGGATGAATTACAGGTGGAATGGGGGCAGTACCTGCTGGAGCAGAGTGTCTGGTCGTCCCATAACCGTGTAGAAACCCTGGCCGCCGACCAGCTGGAAATGGTTGTGCCAGATACCGAAACCATCGAGATCGTACGCCATGAGCAACGCTGAAGATCCGACAGTACAGACGCATGCCGCACGCAGCTGGCGCATCTGGCTGGTTGTGGTCTTGTTGGTGCTGATTGTCGCGGGCATTACATCAAAGCTGTTGTCGCTCTACGGCGATGATCAGGCGTTTCTGCGCAGTCAGGGTGATGCGCGTACCGTCAGGACTATGCTGATCCCGGCCCACCGTGGCCTGATTACGGATCGCAACGGTGAACCTTTGGCAGTGAGTGCGCCGGTGGCCACCATCTGGGCCGATCCTTTGCGCACAGATTTGCAACATACCGGCTTGAGCCGGTTATCTCATCTGCTGGAAATTCCCAGCCAGTCTCTGATGGCGGACTTGAGGGATAATCGCGAGCGCCGTTTCATGTACCTCAAGCGCCAGGTCACTCCCGAGTTGGCCGAGGCGGTGGATGAGCTCGATATCCCCGGTATTCACGTGGATCGCGAGTACAAGCGTTATTATCCGGCCGGTGAAGTCACCACTCATCTGGTTGGTTTTACCAATGTGGACGGTGAAGGGCAGGAAGGGCTGGAACTGGCTTATAACCAGAGCCTTCGTGGCGAACCTGGGCGCAAGCTGGTACTCAAGGATCGCGTCGGTCGTACCATCAAGCACATCCGTTCTATCCAGGCGGCAGATCCGGGTGAAGATCTGCAGCTGAGTATCGACCTGCGCGTGCAATATATGGCCTACCGTGAGCTCAAGGCAGCGGTCGAAGTACATCAGGCTGACTCCGGCTCGGTGGTGGTCCTGGATACACGTACCGGAGAGGTCCTCGCACTGGTCAATCAGCTGTCCTACAACCCCAATGACCGCTCCAACTTGAACACCTCTGCATTGCGCAACCGCGCCATGACTGACCTTTTTGAGCCCGGCTCCACGATCAAGCCCTTCACCGTTGCGGCAGCCATGATGAGTGGGCAGTACACCCGTGATTCGATTGTGGATACCTCGCCTGGTTATATCCGGGTATCCGGTGCCACCATCAAGGATTTTCGCAACTACGGTGAGCTGGATTTGACCACCATTATTACCAAGTCCAGTAACGTGGGTGTGACCAAGCTGGCCCTGTCCATGGAGCCCGATGCTGTCCGTAACCTGCTGCAAAACGTGGGGCTGGGGCGCGATACCGGAACCGGATTCCCGGGTGAACGTACCGGTGTCCTGCCGTTTTTGAATGAGCGTCAGCGCGTGGAAAGAGCCACCATGTCCTATGGCTACGGCCTCTCCACAACTTTGCTGCAGCTGGCGCAGGCTTATGTGCCGCTGGCCTCGGATGGCATCATGCATCAGGCCACGTTACTGAAGCAGGAGCAGCCGCCTACCGGCAAACGTGTGATTCCGCCCGGCATTGCGCCTCAGGTACTGGAAATGATGGAAACCGTGATCGGGCCGCGTGGTACCGGTCGTCGTGCCGCCGTTGATGGTTATCGCGTGGCTGGCAAGACCGGTACTGTGCACAAGGCCAGCGGTGGTGGTTATGCGGAAGACCGGTATGTGGCGGTGTTTTCCGGCATCGCACCGGTCAGTAACCCGCGCCTGGCGGTTGCGATCATGATCGATAACCCCAAAGGGCAGGAGTACGGCGGTGGCGTGGTTGCCGCGCCTATTTTCTCCCGTATCGCCGCCGGGGCGCTGCGCTTGTTAAATGTTCCGCCGGATAAGTGGCCCGAGCCGGCAAAAGATCAGGTGGCAATGCAATGAGCACTCTCACCCACTCACTTATGAAATTGCTGCCGCAGGTGTTTGAAGCATCTGCGGCACAGGCACATCTGGCGAATGTGAACGTCAGCGGATTGGCCCTGGACAGTCGTCGCGTGCAAGCTGGCGATCTGTTTTTCGCCCGCAACGGCGCTCAGCTGAGGGGGGCGGACTTCCTGTCAGGTGCCCAAACCAAAGGTGCTTGTGCAGCGCTGGTCCCCAGAGGGGAGTTGAGCGATGACGAACGCCAGGGGCTAACATTGCCGATCATTGAAGTGGATGATCTTGACCGCTGCATTGGAGAGGTCTCCAGCCGTTTTTATGGCGAGCCGAGTCAGCGTTGCAAGGTCATCGGCATTACCGGCACTAATGGCAAAACGTCCTGTGCCAGCTTTATGGTGCAGGCGCTGAATCAATTGGGTCATAAGGCAGCTCTGATAGGCACCCTCGGAAACGGTTTCTGGGGACAGCTGGATACGGCCAGTCACACAACCCCCGATCCCATTTCACTGCAGGCGCTCATGGCTGAGTTGGTCGAGGCCGGCGCTGAATACATCGTTATGGAAGTCTCCAGTCATGCACTTGACCAGCAGAGAGTCGCCGGCGTGCGTTTCGAGGCCGGGGCCTTTACCAATCTGACCCGTGATCACCTTGACTACCACGGTGATATGGAAGCCTATGGCGATGCCAAGGCTCGCCTGTTTGCCGATTATCAGCCGTCTATCCAGCTGCTTAATCTTGATGATGTGTTCGGCCGCACGCTTTGGGAGCGGCTGGAACCGGCGCCAGGTCGTGTGCTGGGTTTCGCGCTGTCCGACCCGAATGCTGATCTGACGCTTGCTGATTTGACCTTCACGCCTGCAGGCCAGGGGTTCCGCTATCTGGGAGTGCAGGGTGAAGTTCAGGTCGATGCGCCTATGATGGGCAGCTTCAATGCCAGCAACCTGTTGCTTTGTACCGGTTTGCTGGAGGCGCTTGGGTTTGATCTGCCGGCCATTGGCAAGGTGCTGTCTAACCTGGAGCCCGTCCCGGGGCGCATGCAGCCGATACCTGCCGATACCAGCAAACCTTCCGTGGTAGTGGATTTTGCTCATACGCCGGATGCTCTGGCCCAGGCGCTGCAGGCATTGAGGCTTCACAGCGGCAGTCAGGGTGAGTTGATCTGTGTGTTTGGTTGCGGTGGCGACCGGGATCGTGGCAAGCGCGCTGAAATGGCCGCAGTGGCCGAGCGTCATGCTGACCGGGTGGTTGTGACCAGCGATAACCCGCGTTCGGAAGACCCGCGTGCCATTGTGGAGGACGTGTTGGCCGGCTTTGCAAAGCCGGAAAATGTCATTGTCTGTGTTGAACGGGATCAGGCGATACGGCAGGCCATCGAAATGGCCGCTGCAGGCGATCTGGTGCTGTTGGCCGGCAAGGGGCATGAGCAATATCAGGAAGTCGCCGGAGTGCGGCATCCTTTCAGTGATTTTGATTACGCCTGGCATGTATTGAATGAAGGAGCTGATGTATGATGCGCGCCCTCGAATTGAGTGAGCTTGAACGTCCACTGGACGCGCAACGGCTGGGCGCTGATTGCCAGATCACCCGCGTGGTGACGGATAGTCGTCAGCTGGCAGAGGGTGATCTGTTTGTTGCTCTGAAAGGCCCGAATTTTGACGGGCACGATTTTGTCGGTGCTGCCGAGTTGAAGGGGGCTGCCGCGGTTCTGGTCGACCACCAGGTCGAGACCAGGCTGCCGCAGTTGGTTGTCACCGACACCTTAACAGCGCTGGGACAGCTGGGCGGCTATAACCGCTCGCTGTTCCGTGCGCCCGTGTTTGCCGTCACTGGCAGTGGCGGCAAAACCACGGTCAAGGAGATGCTGGCCGGGCTGCTGGCTACGCGTGGCGAGGTGCTGGCGACACAGGGCAACCTCAATAATGAGGTCGGCGCCCCGTTAACCCTGCTGCAAATGGCTCCGGAGCATCGGGCGGCCGTGATTGAGCTGGGTGCCAATGCGCGCGGTGAAATTGCCCGCACGGTGTCTTACACCCGCCCGGATGTGGCCATTCTGAATAATGCCATGGGGGCCCACCTTGAGGGGTTCGGTGGTATTGAAGGGGTTGTTAAGGCCAAAGCCGAGATTTTTGGCGGTTTGAAAGAAGGCGGTGTGGGTGTCGTGAACCTGGATTCGCCCCATGCATCGGTTTGGATGGATACGCTGACACGGCTGAAACGTCGGATATTCAGCTTTGGTGTGGAAAATGGCGCCGCCGACCTCAGTGCGCACGAGCTGGAGATGAATGCGGATGGCAGCTGGCGCTTTGTGCTGGATGATGGCACTACCCGCTTGCCCGTCTCGCTACAGATTCTGGGCCGGCACAACGTGTCGAACGCAGCGGCAGCCGCTGCGGCCTGGGTCGCGGCGGGCCAGCCATTGACGGATATTGCCGGCGTGCTGGATCAGTTTACGCCGGTGCCGGGGCGTTTAAGCCCACATGCGCTGGAGCAGGGTGCACTGGTCATTGATGACAGTTATAACGCCAATGCCGATGCGATCATGGCCGCGACCGACCTGCTGGCTCAACTGCCGGGGCAGCGCATTCTGGTGTTGGGGGATATGGCCGAGCTGGGGGACGAGTCCCTGCAGCTGCACGCTGATGTGGGGCGCTATGCGGCTGAACGCGGTCTGGAACACCTGTTGGCAACAGGGCCACAAATGCAGGAAGCAGTTAAGGCATTTAATGCCGTGAAAACGGGGGCGGAGCATTTTGCTGCGCAGACACAATTGATCGAACGCCTGCGTCCGATGCTGACACCGGAGACCCGCATTCTGGTGAAAGGCTCGCGAAGTGCGGCGATGGACAGAGTGGTAAACGCTCTGTTGAAAGGGGAAGACTGACACCATGCTTTTGTTGCTGGCCGATTATCTGGCTCAATTTAACAGTGGCTTCGGGGTATTTCGCTACATAACCCTGCGGGGGATTATGGGCATCCTGACGGCGCTTGGCCTGTCACTGTTTTTGGGTCCATGGCTCATTACGCGCCTGAAAGAAAAGCAGATCGGCCAGGCCGTTCGGGATGATGGTCCTCAGTCTCACCTGAGCAAGGCCGGTACGCCAACCATGGGTGGCGCCTTGATTTTGCTGTCGATTGCCATCAGCACCCTGTTGTGGAGTGACCTGAGTAGCCGCTATGTCTGGGTTACGCTGATTGTTACCCTGATTTTTGGTGCCGTAGGCTGGGTCGATGACTGGCGCAAGGTTGTCGAGAAAAACCCGCGTGGCCTGCCTGCACGCTGGAAGTATTTCTGGCAATCCATCGGCGGCATTGGTGCGGCTGTGGTGCTTTACATGACCGCCCAGTCCCCGATTGAAACCCAGTTGATTCTGCCGTTCTTCAAGGACGTGGCGATCGATATGGGCATTTTCTTCATTGTCTTTACCTATTTCGTGATCGTAGGCAGCTCCAACGCTGTCAACCTGACCGATGGCCTCGATGGCCTGGCCATTATGCCAACGGTGATGGTATCGGCTGCGCTGGCCGTGTTTGCCTATCTGAGCGGCCACGTTGAATTTGCCAACTACCTGCATATTCCTTATGTCGCCGGTTCCGGCGAATTGATTATCTTTTGTGGCGCCATTGTCGGTGCCGGCCTTGGTTTCCTCTGGTTCAACACCTACCCGGCTCAGGTGTTCATGGGCGACGTGGGCGCGCTCTCATTGGGTGCAGCCCTGGGGGTGATTGCCGTAATTGTGCGCCAGGAGCTGGTGCTGGTGATTATGGGTGGCGTTTTCGTGATGGAAACCGTGTCGGTCATTCTGCAGGTGGCGTCTTTTAAACTGACCGGTCGCCGTATTTTCCGCATGGCACCGATTCATCACCACTTTGAGCTCAAGGGCTGGCCGGAGCCGCGCGTGATTGTGCGTTTCTGGATTATCACCGTTGTACTGGTGCTGATTGGCCTGGCCTCATTGAAGATTCGATAGGAGACAGCTGTGAGCCTGATAGCCACTGACAAGCGGCGCATTATCATCGGTCTGGGACAGACCGGGCTCTCCTGTGCCCGTTATCTCAAACGGCGCGGGCAGGCTTTTGCTGTCTGCGATACACGTGAAGCGCCTGCGTCTGCGGATGCCTTCAGAGCTGAATTCCCGGGTGTGGAGCTGCGTCTGGGCGATCTGGACCTGGCGTGGTTGAGCCAGGCCGATGAGCTGATTATCAGCCCCGGTGTGGACAAGCGTCACTCGGTAATCCAGCAGGCTGTCGCTGGTGGGGTCCCGCTGCTAGGAGACGTTGACCTGTTCTGCCGTGAAGCAACAGCGCCTATCGTGGCCATCACCGGCTCCAATGCCAAAAGCACTGTGACAACGCTGGTTGGTCAGATGGCTGAGCAGGCGGGGCTCGCAGTCGGCGTCGGCGGCAACATCGGCACGCCCATGCTGGATCTGCTGGAGCAGGCCTGTGATCTGTATGTGCTGGAATTGTCCAGCTTCCAGCTGGAAACGGCCAATGAACTGAAAGCAGCAGTGGCCACGGTGCTGAATATCAGCCCGGATCATCTGGATCGCTATAACGGCATGCAGGATTACGTGCTGACCAAGCAGCGTATCTACCGAGGCGCCGCAAAAGTACTGGCGAATCGTGACGATCAGCTGACTCAGCCGTTGATGGCACAGGGTGTTGAGCTCAAACGTTTCGGTTTGGGAGCGCCCGATCTCAAGGATTATGGTCTCTGCGAGCATGAAGGCGAAACCTGGCTGTGCCAGGGGCTGACGCCGCTGTTGCCGGTTTCGGCCATGAAAATACGGGGGCAGCATAACTACGCCAATGCGTTGGCAGCGCTGGCACTTGCCGATGCGGTCGATATTCCGCGTGAACCAGCCTTGAGTGCGCTACGTGAATTTGCCGGGCTGGAACATCGCTGTCAGTGGGTCGCGGAACACCAGGGCGTTGGTTACTTCAATGACTCCAAAGGCACCAACGTCGGGGCGACACTGGCGGCTCTGGAAGGGCTGGGTGCCACTTTGGGCGAAGGAAATCGCCTGATTCTGCTGGCCGGCGGCGTTGGCAAGGACCAGGCCTTTGGTGACCTGTCCGCCCCTCTGCAGCGCTATGGACGTGCCCTGGTGCTGTTCGGTCGCGATGCTCAGCAGATAGCTACCGAAGTCAGCGGTATTGAAACCCACTTTGCCGACAGCCTGGAAACCGCCGTGAAAGCTGCGGCTCAGCTGGCGCAGCCCGGGGATCTGGTATTGCTGTCGCCGGCCTGTGCCAGCTTTGACATGTTCTCCGGTTATCCGGAGCGCGGTCGCGCCTTCGTCACGGCGGTGGAGGCCCTGTCATGAAGCTGGCCCTGCGACTGCCCATACCCACTTTGCCCCCGGCGCTGCAGGCACCGCAGGGCACGGCGCCGGTTGATCCTCTGCTGTTGGTCAGTGCGTTCGCGTTGATGCTGACCGGTCTGGTGATGATCACTTCGGCGTCCATGGATGTGGCGGCGCGGGATTTTGGCTCGCCGGTGCACTTTATCGTGCGCCATGGCAGCTTTTTTGTATTGGCCATGATCGCGGGCACCCTGTCGGTGATGATTCCGATTAGGGCCTGGGAAAAGTACAGCGTTCCCTTGCTGATTTTCGGTGTGGTGCTGCTGGCGCTGGTTCTGGTGCCGGGGATCGGACGTGAAGTGAATGGTTCCCGTCGCTGGATCGGGCTGGGGCCGGTAAACCTGCAGGCTTCGGAGATTGCCAAGGCCTGCATGGTGATCTTTATCAGCGGTTATCTGGTGCGTCGTCTGGATGAGGTGCGCAACAGCTGGTGGGGTGTGATCAAGCCGATTCTGCCCATGGGCGCCTATGGCGTGCTGCTGCTGTTCGAACCTGACTACGGTGCGCTGGTCGTCATGGTCGGCACCGTCGCCGGCATGGTGTTCCTGGGCGGCATGCGCTTTGCCCAGCTGGTTGTTGTAGTGCTGGGTGGTGGTGGCCTCATCGGCCTGCTGGCATTTGCCCAGCCCTATCGAATGGAACGTTTGAAAAGCTTCACCGACCCCTGGGCCGACCCCTATGGTGCCGGCTACCAGTTGTCGCAGGCGCAGATTGCTTTTGGCCGCGGTGACTGGCTGGGAACCGGGCTGGGTAACAGTGTCCAAAAGCTGTTTTACCTGCCCGAGGCCCATACCGACTTCGTCTACTCGGTACTGGCTGAAGAGTTGGGTTTGATTGGTGCGCTGCTGGTAGTGGCGCTTTATGTGCTTCTGGTGGCACGTATTTTCATTATTGGCCGCAAGGCGGAAAAGGCACGTCAGTTCTTTATGGGTTATCTGACCTACGGCTTCGGTTTCATCATCGCCGGCCAGGCGCTGATCAATATCGGCGTTAATGTGGGGGCACTGCCGACCAAAGGCCTGACCTTGCCGCTGTTGAGCTACGGTGGCTCCAGCCTGTTGGTCTGTGCCTGCATGATCGCCATTGTTCTGCGTGTGGACTATGAACTCAAGTGCCTGCAGCTCAAACAACCGCCACGGGAAATCCCCTGGCTTAGACGCCTGCTCAGACTGGAGGAGAAAGCCGCATGACGGACCGCAAGCGCAAAGTACTGATCATGGCAGGTGGTACCGGCGGGCATGTTTTTCCTGCGCTGGCAACGGCTGAGAAGTTGCAGCAGCAGGGTGTGGATGTTGAATGGCTGGGCAGCCTCAAGGGTATCGAGAATGAAGTCGTGCCTAAAAACGGCATACCTTTGTACCGAATTTCCGTTACCGGCCTGCGTGGCAAGGGGCGGTTAAGCCTGTTGCTGGCACCCTTCCGTATCGCTCGTGCCGTGGGGCAGGCGTTGGGTGTTATTCACCGGGCCAAGCCCGATGCCGTGCTGGGCATGGGCGGGTTTGCTTCCGGCCCGGGCGGGCTAGCCGCCTGGCTGTGCCGTGTACCGGTAGTGGTGCACGAACAGAATGCCATACCCGGCATGACGAACCGCACCCTGGCCAAACTGGCGAAACGCGTATTGCAGGCGTTTCCTCAGGCCTTCAAGGGAAGCAAGGTGGAAACCACAGGTAACCCGGTACGTGGCCCGATTCTGGACTTGCCGGCACCGGCTGAGCGTTTGCAGACGCGTGAAGGCCCGATACGCCTGCTGGTGGTCGGTGGCAGTCTGGGCGCTCTGGCGATTAACAAGATTCTGCCTGAAGCCCTCGCGCGTTTGCCTGCAGAAGCGCGACCTCAGGTGTGGCACCAGACAGGGAAAAATCATCTGGACGTGACTCAGCAGGCCTATACCGGTGCCGGTGTCGAGGCCAGTGTGGTGCCCTTTATTGACCGCATGGATCGCGCTTATGAATGGGCCGATCTTGTCCTGTGCCGTGCCGGCGCATTGACGGTCAGTGAGATTGAGATCGCGGGCCTGGCGGCTATTTTCGTGCCTTTTCCCCACGCGGTAGACGACCACCAGACGGCGAATGCGCGTCATCTGGAGCAGCAGGGTGCTGCCCGTCTGGTACAGCAGAAAGAATTGGATGCGCCCTCACTGGCCAAGTTGCTGGCTGAGTTGAGCGATCGACAGGAATTATTGAGCATGGCCGAGCGTGCCCGCGAGCAGGCACGGCCGGATGCTGGTGACAGGGTGGCGCAGGTCTGCCTGGAGGTAATGAAGTGAAAGCGGTCAACCGCAGCGTAAATGTATATGAAGTGCCCGAGATGCGCCGTATTCGTCGTATCCACTTTGTCGGTATTGGCGGCGTCGGCATGTGCGGTATTGCCGAGGTGTTGCTGAACCAGGGCTATGACATCACCGGCTCGGATATTCGTCCTTCGGCCACTACCGATCGACTGGAAGCGCTGGGTGCAGGCATTTTTATCGGCCATGCCGAAGGCAACATCGCTGAAGCTGATGTGGTGGTGACTTCCACTGCGGTTAAAGAGGATAACCCGGAAGTGGCGTCGGCTCGTGAACGTCGTATTCCGGTTGTACGTCGCGCTGAAATGCTGGCCGAACTGATGCGTTACCGTCATGGCATCGCCGTGGCCGGTACCCATGGCAAAACGACGACTACCAGCCTGATGGCTTCCATCATGGCTGAAGCGGAACTGGATCCAACCTTCGTGATTGGTGGCCGCCTGAATAGCGCGGGCACCAATGCTCAGCTGGGTGGCAGTCGTTACCTGGTGGCCGAAGCGGACGAAAGTGACGCTTCCTTCCTGCATCTGCAGCCGATGGTGGCCATTGTGACCAACATCGATGCCGATCACATGGATACCTACGGTGGCGATTTCGGCAAGCTGAAACAGACCTTTGTCAGCTTCCTGCACAACCTGCCGTTCTACGGCCTGGCCGTGCTCTGCACCGATGACCCGGTAGTGCGCGAAATTCTGCCTGAAGTAAGCCGCCCGGTAATGACCTATGGCTTCCATGAGGGTGCGGATTACCAGGCGGTAGAGCTGGAACAGGCCGGCATGCAGACACGTTTTAAAGTGCTGCGCCCGGGGAATCTCAAGCCGCTGCAGGTATGTCTCAACATGCCGGGCCGACATAACGTTTTGAATGCGCTGGCATGCATTGCCGTTGCCTCCGATGAGGGCATTGATGATGGTGCCATCGAGCGTGCTCTGGAGAAGTTCGAGGGTGTAGGGCGCCGCTTCCAGGTACTGGGCGAGCTGCCCGTCGACGGTGGCAGCGTGACACTTGTTGATGACTACGGCCACCACCCCACGGAAGTGCAGGCAGTCATCAAGGCGATCCGCGAGGGCTGGCCCGAACGACGTCTGGTGATGATTCATCAGCCGCATCGATATACCCGTACCCGCGATCTCTATGAGGACTTTGTTCAGGTCTTGTCTGATGTGGACCTGCTGCTGTTGATGGAGGTCTATCCGGCGGGTGAAGAACCCATTCCCGGAGCTGATGCGCGCAGTATGTGCCGCAGCATCCGTCAGCGTGGAGTGGAGCCGGTGTTTGTTGAAGGGCCTGAAAAAGTGGCTGAAATACTGCGCAATGTGCTGCAGCCGGGTGATCTGCTGCTGACCCAGGGGGCCGGTAATATCACCAGCCTGGCGCACACGCTGAAAAATACATCCCTGCTGCGAGCAGCCAAGGAGAACAGTGATGAGCCTAGCTGAGCGCCAGATTGATCCGGCCCGTTTTGGACGTGTCGCCGTGATCCTCGGCGGTACCTCTGCTGAGCGCGAGATCTCCTTGCGCAGCGGTGCCCAGGTACTGCAAGGGTTGCTTAATGCCGGTGTTGATGCCTTTGCCATCGACCTGGGAGGGGATGGGCAGGAGCCTATCGCACAGCTGCTGGAAGCCCGCTTTGACCGTGCCTTTCTCATTCTGCATGGTCGTGGTGGCGAAGACGGCACTATCCAGGGTGTGCTGGAAATGATGGGCAAACCCTACACCGGCAGTGGTGTGGCGGCTTCGGCTCTGGGCATGGACAAACTGCGCAGCAAGCAGCTGTGGCAGGGTGCAGGTTTGCCGACACCGGCTTTCGCCATTCTGGATGATGCAGTTGAACTCACTGAAGTCGAGCAGCGTCTTGGCTACCCGATGATGGTGAAGCCGGTGCACGAGGGCTCCAGTATCGGTATGAGCAAGGTGCGTAATCTGGATGAACTCAAGGCGGCCTATGCCTCGGCCCGTGAATACGATCGCTGCGTACTGGCTGAGCAATGGGTCAACGGCCCCGAGTTCACCATTGCGCTGTTGGCGGGGCAGGCACTGCCGGTGATTCGTCTGGAAACGCCACATGATTTCTATGACTTCGATGCCAAGTATCAGGCGGGCGATACGCATTACCACTTTGATACAGGGCTGGATGCCGACAAGGCGGCCGCGTTGCAGGCACTGGCATTGACGGCTTTTGAAACGGCGGGCTGCCGTGGCTGGGGCCGTGTTGATGCGATGATGGATGCGGACGGTCAGTTCCAGCTGCTGGAAGTGAATACAGCGCCGGGCATGACCGATCACAGCCTGGTGCCTATGGCGGCACGCGAAGCGGGCCTCTCGTTTGAGGCACTGGTGCTGCAGATTTTGGATACGGTAGAGGGCTGAACATGAGTCAGAGCCAGGCAGCCGAAACGCAAGGGTTGGATCGATACTGGAGCACGGTAGTGGTGTTGACGCTGCTGGTTGTGTTTCTGGGTATCGGCAGCTCTGTGGCAGGCGAGTTCTGGCGTTGGCTGAACCGCCCGGTGGAAGAGGTCAGGGTGGCAGGGCCGACACGACACTTGGACAAGGTGGCCGTGGCCGAGCGCCTGGCGGCCGGTCTGGACAAGCCCCTGTTGCAGCTCGATTTGACGGTTCTGCAACAGCGCCTGGTGGAAGATCCCTGGATTCACAGTGCACAGTTGAAGCGGGAATGGCCGCCCGCGCTGGAGGTGGTACTGGAAGAGGAAGTACCCGTTGCGCGTTGGGGCGACAAGGGGCTGTTGAACCACCAGGGCGATATTTTCTGGCCCAGCCTCAAGCCCGAGTATGCCAGCCTGCCGCGTCTGAGTGGCCCGGCCCATGAGACCGTGCGGATCATGCAGCAATACCATGACCTGAACCGCATGTTCTCCGCCGCAGGCCTGCGCCTGACCGGGTTGATGCTGGAAACCCGCGGTGCCTGGACACTTGAGCTGGACAATGGCATTCGAGTGGTCGCCGGTCGTGAAGAGCTGGTACCGCGCCTGAAGCGCTTTTTACAGATTTACCGTGAACGCCTGGTGGCGGATGCTGCCCGGATTCAACAAGTGGATATTCGATATACCAATGGCGTAGCCGTTAGCTGGCGCGCAGAAACAGGACAAGAAAATGCAGGTTAATGACGATATGGCAGGCAACATGATTGTTGCGCTCGATATCGGTACCTCCAAGGTCGTGTGCCTCGTCGGTGAGCTGACACCGCAGGGCACTATCGAGATCGTAGGCGTGGGATCACACCCGTCAAGGGGCCTCAAGCGAGGCGTAGTGGTCAACATTGAATCGACGGTGAGCTCGATTCAGCGCGCGGTGGAGGAAGCCGAGCTGATGGCCGGGTGCAAGGTGCACGGTGTCACTGTGGGCATCGCGGGTAGCCATATCAGCAGCCTTAACTCCCACGGGATTGTGGCGGTACGTGACCGTGAGGTCTCCGAGTATGACCTGGAACGGGTGATTGATGCCGCACGTGCTGTGGCGATCCCGGCGGATCAGAAGATCCTTCATATTCTGCCGCAGGAATACCTGATCGATAACCAGGAAGGCATCAAGGAGCCGCTCGGCATGTCCGGCGTGCGCCTGGAGGCCAAGGTTCATCTGGTCACCGGTGCTACCAATGCGATCCAGAACATCGAGAAATGTATTCGCCGCTGCGGCCTGGAAGTGGATGCGGTGGTGCTGGAACAGCTGGCGTCAAGCTACTCGGTACTGACCGACGATGAAAAAGACCTTGGGGTCTGCATTGTCGATATCGGTGGCGGCACCACGGATATTGCCGTGTTCACTGCAGGGTCCATCCGCCATACCGCGGTTATCCCTATTGCCGGTGATCAGGTGACCAATGATATCGCCATGGCACTGCGTACACCGAGTCAGCATGCCGAGCAGATCAAGATCAAATATGCCTGTGCACTGGCCCAGCTGGCGCAGGCGAATGAAATGATCAAAGTGCCCAGTGTGGGCGACCGTCCCGCGCGCGACCTTTCCCGCCAGGCACTGGCGGAAGTGGTGGAGCCGCGTTACGAAGAGCTGTTTACCCTGGTGCAGTCTGAACTGCGCCGAAGCGGATTTGAGGACCTGGTGGCTGCCGGTATCGTCCTGACCGGCGGCACATCCAAGATGGAAGGTGCAGTGGAGCTGGCGGAAGAAATTTTCCATATGCCGGTGCGCCTCGCCAAGCCTCAGGGTATTCGCGGCCTGGAAGCCCAGCTGAGCAACCCGATCTATGCCACCAGCATAGGCCTGTTGCATTACGCACGTCAGGATCACGAAGTTCCCATGGCACCCATTGCCACCGAGGGGACAGGAGGCAACAAGAGCAATGAACTGGTGGTGCTGGATGAGCCCCGTCGCGAGCGCGTTAGCCCGGCTGAATACCTGAAACGATTTAAAGAATGGTTGCAAGGCAACTTTTGACACACTTTTAATGACCGCAAGTCGCCGGTACGCCGGAAGGTAATGGCAGGCGTCCGGAGAGGAGGAAACTATGTTTGAACTGGTAGAAAGCGTAACTCAAAGCGCATTGATCAAAGTGATTGGTGTAGGTGGCGGCGGCGGTAACGCCGTGCAATACATGGTTGATCGTGAAGTGGAAGGTGTGGAATTTATCTGCGCCAACACGGACGCTCAAGCCCTGAGCCGGAATGCTGCACGTACGGCGTTGCACATCGGTGGTGATCTCACCAAGGGGCTGGGGGCAGGTGCCAACCCGTCCATCGGTCGTCAGGCAGCGATTGAAGACCGTGAACGCATTGCTGAAAGCCTGGCCGGTGCCGACATGGTGTTCATCACCGCAGGCATGGGTGGTGGTACCGGTACTGGTGCCGCACCGATCGTGGCAGAAGTGGCACGTGAGCTGGGTATTCTGACCGTGGCTGTGGTGACCCGTCCGTTCCCGTTCGAGGGGCGCAAGCGAATGAAAATCGCCGAGGAAGGCATCGCTGATCTGCGTGATGCGGTGGACTCACTGATTATCATCCCGAATGAAAAGCTGATGCAGGTGCTGGGCAAGAACTGCACGCTGGTCAACGCTTTCAGTGCAGCCAATGATGTGCTCAAGGGCGCTGTACAGGGTATTGCTGACTTGATTACCCGTCCGGGCATGATCAACGTCGACTTTGCCGACGTGCGTACCGTGATGTCCGAAATGGGCATGGCGATGATGGGTAGCGCGCTGGCCAAGGGTGACAACCGTGCCGAAGAAGCAGCTGAAGCGGCCATCAAGAGCCCGCTGCTGGAAGATATCGATCTGCGCGGTGCCAGCGGTATTCTGGTGAATATCGCAGCCGGTGAAGACCTGAGCCTGGGTGAATTCTCCGAAGTGGGTAACATCGTCGAGCAGTATGCCGATGAAGATGCCACCATCGTTGTGGGCACCGTTATTGATCCGTCGCTGGGTGAAGAGCTGAAAGTCACCGTTGTCGCGACCGGTCTGGACCGTGCGCGTAACCAGATGTCTGTCGTGCAGGGCAAGGGAACCTCTGCTGAGGCTCAGAAGGCCAATGGCCGACTGGATCTGGATGATATTGAACTGCCGACAATCCTGCGTCGTCAGCGTGAAGAAGCACTGGTCGACAAGCCGCAGCAGGATAACAGTGGTGAACAGGGCAAGAAGGGCGACGATTACGGCAGCCTGGATATCCCGACGTTCCTGCGCCGTCAGGCTGATTAACCCTCGGAGGCAGGTGCTCCCTGCCTCAGATTGAAGCGGTTATCAAAACATTGTTACAATATCAAATTATTTTGCACGATTCAGGTTGGCACAGCGGATGATCAAACAGCGCACACTCAAGAACAGCATCAAGGCAACGGGCATCGGCCTGCACACCGGTCAGAAGGTGTACCTGACGCTCAAGCCTGCACCGGTGGATACCGGTATTGTGTTCCGACGTGTGGATCTTGATCCGGTAGTGGAAATCCAGGGCCGCGCTGATCTGGTATCGGATACGACCTTGTCGACCAATCTGACCGTTGATGGTGTACGGGTAGCCACCGTTGAGCACTTGATGTCTGCCCTGGCGGGTCTGGGCATCGACAACGCCTACGTTGAGCTGAGCTCTGAAGAAGTACCGATCATGGACGGCAGCGCTGCGCCATTCGTATTTCTGGTTCAGTCTGCCGGTATTGCCGAGCAGGACGCGCCCAAGAAGTTCATCCGTATCAAGCGTGAAGTCTCGGTGACACACGAAGGCAAAACCGCCTCTTTCAAACCGTTCAACGGTTTCAAGGTAGGCTTTTGCATCGAGTTTGATCACCCGGCTTTTGATGGCCGTAACATGGAAGCCGAGCTGGATTTCTCCACCACGTCATTCGTGCGTGAAGTAAGCCGTGCCCGTACCTTCGGTTTCATGCGTGATATCGAATACCTGCGTTCGCAGAACCTGGCCTTGGGTGGCAGTTTCGAGAACGCTATCGTGGTGGATGACTACAAGATCCTCAACGATGATGGCTTGCGTTACGACGATGAATTCGTGAAGCACAAGATTCTTGATGCCGTGGGTGACCTTTACCTGATGGGCAATAGCCTGATCGGTGAATACTACGGTTACAAGTCCGGTCATTACCTCAACAACCGACTGGTCCGCCAGCTGATGCAGGAAACGGATGCCTGGGAAGTGGTGACATTTGAAGATCAGGTGCAAACTTCGCCGATTTCCTACTATCAGCCCCTTGCGGCTGTTTGAGTCGAAATGCTCCGAAAAGCCAGCTTTTTAGCTGGCTTTTTACGTTATTTGGGCCTCTATCCTCCTTTGGTCTGCACAGATCAAATTTCTGCCGCGTTGACATTCAACTATTCGCCCCAATACAGGTAGAATGTCGTATCCATTTTTCTGGCAAGGGCCGCTGCGTTGCAGATACAGGTCTTTGCATTCAAACGGTTAAAAGTCGAATTATGCTGTCACTGTTCAAGAAGATACTGGGAAGTAAAAACGATCGTGAGCTGAAGCGACTGAGCAAAGTCGTCAAGCAGATCAACGAGCTGGAAGCGAATTTTGAGGCTCTCTCCGATGAAGAGCTCAAAGGACAGACGGTTGCTTTCCGTGAACGGCTTG
Source organism: Marinobacterium stanieri (assembly GCF_900155945.1). Classification (GTDB taxonomy): domain Bacteria; phylum Pseudomonadota; class Gammaproteobacteria; order Pseudomonadales; family Balneatricaceae; genus Marinobacterium; species Marinobacterium stanieri. Next base: position 169,397 of record NZ_FTMN01000001.1, on the reverse strand, counting down.
AGCAGGGCGAGTCACTGGACAAGCTGATGCCGGAAGCCTTTGCTGCGGTTCGTGAAGCGTCCAAGCGTGTCATGGGCATGCGCCATTTCGATGTGCAGCTGATTGGCGGCATGGTCCTGAACGACGGCAAGGTTGCCGAGATGAAGACCGGTGAGGGTAAAACCCTGGTGGCGACACTGGCGGTATACCTGAATGCGCTGCCGGCCAAGGGCGTCCACGTGGTTACCGTGAACGATTACCTGGCTCAGCGTGATGCCAACTGGATGCGTCCCCTGTATGAATCACTGGGCCTGAGTGTCGGTGTGGTGTTCTCCGGGCAGGATCCGGAGTCCAAGCGAGCTGCCTACGCCAGTGACATCACCTACGGCACCAACAACGAATTCGGCTTTGACTACCTGCGCGACAACATGGCATTCAGTGTTGCCGAGAAAGTGCAGCGTGATTTTCACTTTGCCGTGGTCGATGAAGTGGACTCCATCCTGATCGATGAGGCGCGTACGCCGCTGATCATCTCTGGTCCGGCTGAAGACAGCTCCGCGACCTACCACAAAATCAACCAGCTGATCCCGAGCCTGCAGCAGTTCCATGGCGAGATTGATCCCAAGGACACCGAGCAGGTGATCGACGAGCACTTTGTCGTCGATGAAAAGAACCGCACCGTTGAATTGACCGAGTCCGGCCACCAGCTGGTGGAAGATCTGCTGATCGAACATGAAATGCTGCAGGAAGGCGAGAGCCTCTATGCACCGCAGAACCTTAACCTGCTGCACCATGTGCTGGCCGGTCTGCGCGCGCACTACCTGTTCCAGCGTGACCGCGACTACATTCTGCAAAATGGCCAGGTGGTGATCGTTGACGAACATACCGGTCGTATCATGCCGGGTCGTCGCTGGTCAGAAGGTCTGCACCAGGCGGTTGAAGCCAAAGAAGGCGTGGACATCCAGATGGAAAGCCAGACTCTGGCATCCACGACTTTCCAGAACTACTTCCGCCTGTACGAAAAGCTGTCCGGCATGACCGGTACCGCCGATACCGAAGCCTTCGAGCTGCGCCAGATCTATGGTCTGGATGTGGTGGTTATTCCCACCAACCGTCCGATCCAGCGTAAGGATTACAACGATATCGTCTTCCTCACCATGGAAGAGAAATATCAGGCGATCGTTAAAGAGATTCGCTACTGCCGCGAGCATAACCGTCCGGTACTGGTGGGTACGGCTTCTGTTGAGTCGTCCGAGCTGCTGTCGGCGCTGCTGAAAAAGGAAAAGATCCAGCACAACGTGCTGAACGCCAAAAACCATAAGGGTGAGGCGGGCGTGATTGCCGAAGCCGGTCGCCCGGGTGCGGTCACCATCGCCACCAACATGGCCGGTCGTGGTACCGACATCATGCTGGGTGGCAAGCTGGAAGCGGAACTGGCAGATCTGGGCGAAGGCGCCAGTGAAGCTCAGCTTGAGCAGGGGCGTGAAGAATGGCGTGTGCGCCACGAAACCGTGCTGGAAGCGGGTGGTCTGCATATTATCGGTACCGAGCGACACGAATCCCGTCGTATCGATAACCAGTTGCGTGGTCGTGCCGGCCGTCAGGGTGACCCGGGTTCTTCCCGTTTCTTCCTGTCACTGGAAGACGACCTCATGCGTATCTTTGCCTCCGAGCGTGTGCGTCAGTTCATGCAGGCGCTGGGCATGGAGAAGGGCGAGGCGATCGAGCACAAGATGGTCACCAATGCCATCGAGAAGGCTCAGCGCAAGGTCGAAGGCCGCAACTTCGATATTCGTAAGACGTTGCTGGAATATGATGACGTTGCCAACGACCAGCGCAGCGTGATCTATGATCAGCGTAACGAAGTGATGGCGTCTGATGATATTTCCGAAACCATTGCCTCCGTCCGTGATGAAGTGATCGAAAACAGCATCAGCGAGCACATTCCGCCGCAGAGCCTGGAAGAGATGTGGGATATCCCGGGTCTGGAAAAGGCACTGGAAAGCGAATTTGCCCTGCAGTTGCCGATTCAGCAGTGGCTGGATGAAGACGATAGCCTGCATGAAGAAACACTGCGCGAGAAGATCCGCGGTGAAATCCTGGCGGCTTACCAGGCCAAGGAAGATGCAGCCGGCTCCCAGACTCTGCGCACCTTCGAGAAGCAGGTCATGCTGCAGGTGCTGGATACATTGTGGAAAGAGCACTTGCAGACCATGGATCTGCTGCGTCAGGGTATCCACCTGCGCGGTTATGCGCAGAAGAACCCGAAGCAGGAGTACAAGCGTGAAGCCTTCGCGCTGTTCCAGGATCTGCTGGAAAATATCAAACGTGACGTGGTACGTATTCTGAGCCATGTTCAGGTACGCCAGCCGGAAGAAGTTGAGCGTATGGAAGAAGAGCGTCGTGCTCAGGCAGAACGCCAGCAGATGAACTTCGAGCACGCGCAGAGCAGCGGTCTGGGTGAAGAGCAGGGCGAAGCTGAACAGGGCGAACAGGCGGGCGAGAATGCCGAGCCGTTCAAGCGTCAGGCACCCAAGGTCGGTCGTAACGATCCTTGCCCCTGTGGTTCAGGTAAAAAATACAAGCAGTGTCACGGTAAACTGAGCTAATTTCGATTAGCCACTAGAACGAAGGAAAACAGCATCATGGCAGTAGGTCCGGGTACTTTACCCCAGTTACATCCGGTTTCAGGTTTTCGGCTTGGTATTGCATCGGCGGGGATCAAGAAGCCGGGCCGACGTGATGTGGTGCTGATGGAGCTGGCCGAGGGCAGCACCCTGGCAGGGGTGTACACGCTTAACGCTTTTTGTGCCGCGCCTGTTCGCATCTGCAAGCAGCACCAGGCGGCTTCGCCTTCGCGCTACATGCTGGTGAACACCGGTAATGCCAACGCCGGTACCGGTGAGCAGGGCATGGCCGATGCCATGGCCTGTTGTGAGGCGGTAGCCGAACGTTGTGCTGTCCCGGTGGAAGCGGTGCTGCCGTACTCCACGGGTGTTATTGGTGAGCCGCTGCCGGTCGACAAGATCATTGCCGCGCTGGATGCCGCCAAGGCTGATCTGTCAGAAGATAACTGGGAAGCGGCTGCCAGTGGCATCATGACCACGGATACCCGCCCCAAGGCTGCCAGCGAGCAGATCCAGTACCAGGGCAAGACCATTACCCTGACTGGCATCTCCAAAGGCTCTGGCATGATCATGCCCAACATGGCGACCATGCTGGGGTATGTGGCCACTGATGCCGAAGTACCTCAAGAGCTGCTGCAGCAATGGCTGACCAATGTGGCAGACCGCTCCTTTAACCGCATTACCGTGGATGGTGATACCTCCACCAACGACTCGTGCATGTTGGCAGCAACAGGCGCCAGCGGCGTTCGCATCGATGGCTCTGACTACGAGCTGGCGGCGCTGTTTACCGAAGCGCTGGAGCGCGTGATGCTGGAACTGGCACATGCGATTGTCCGTGATGGTGAAGGGGCGACCAAGTTTGTTGAAATCTGCGTCGAGTCTGCAGGTACCAGCCCGGAAGCGCTGGATGTGGCCTACACCATTGCTCACTCGCCGCTGGTGAAAACCGCGCTGTTTGCCAGCGATCCCAACTGGGGCCGTATCCTGGCCTGCGTTGGTCGTGCCGGCATCGACAATCTGGATCTGGATGCCCTGCAGATCTATCTCAATGACGTTTGCATCGTTGAGAACGGCGGTCGTGCTGCCAGCTACACCGAAGAAGCCGGTCAGGCGGTGATGGATGGTGAAGAGATCCTGATACGTGTCGTACTGAACCGCGGTCAGGTAACCGAGCGTGTCTGGACCACTGACCTGTCCCACGATTACGTCAGTATCAACGCCGATTACCGCAGCTGATCCATGTCCAAACTGATCCATGTCGCCGCGGCCGTCATTCGTGACCGCCGCGGTCGTATTCTTATCGCCCGTCGTCCCGATGATAAGCACCAGGGAGGCCTCTGGGAGTTTCCCGGCGGCAAGGTGGAGCCTGGTGAGCCCGTAGCCGATGCCTTGTCCCGTGAGCTGGAAGAGGAGTTGGGCATTCGGGTAACCTCTGCCCGTCCTCTGATTCTGATTCCCCATCATTATCCCGATAAATCCGTTTTGCTGGATGTCTGGGATGTGGATGGGTTTGAAGGGGAGGCGCATGGTGCCGAAGGTCAGCCGATAGAGTGGGTGTGTCCTGAAGCGCTGGATGACTTCGAATTTCCGGCCGCCAACGTGCCCATTCTGAATGCAGCACGTCTTCCCGAGCGCCTTCTCATCACCGGCGATGCCGATTCTGCGGAGAGCTATGCTCAACACCTGGCTTCTGCACTGGCCAACGGCATTACTCAGGCAATATTGCGAGCCAAGACGTTGAGTGAAGATGAGTTTGCGGCTGCCTACGCTCAGCTCAAGCCACTCTGTGATCAGTCGCGGGCGACACTGGGCGTGAATGCGTCTGTGAAGCAGGCGAACGCACTGGGAGCCGAACACCTGCACCTGACCTCGGAGCGCCTTGAGCAGCTCGAAGGGCGCAGTGAGTTCAAGGGCCGCTGGTTGAGTGCGTCTTGCCACAACGCCGAACAGATTCGGATGGCCGAACAGAAGGGGCTGGATTTCATTACCCTATCGCCAGTTAACCCTACGGCCTCGCATCCCGGTGAGCCAGTGCTGGGCTGGGATGCATTTACCGATCTCGTTGCCGAGTCGGTGCTGCCGGTATATGCGCTTGGCGGCATGACGGATGCTGATGTGAAGCAGGCGCGAGAACGTGGTGCCCAGGGCGTCGCGGCTATCTCTGCCTGGTGGTAGATAGCCAACGAAGCAAATATTAAAAAGGCCGGCCCTGAGTTTCAGGTGCCGGCCTTTTTAGTTTTGGCGTTAGCCGAATACAGGCTCAGTCTTCGATGATGCGCATGGACAGATCTACCGCGCGGCAGTGCTTGGTCAGCGCGCCGATGGAGATGTAATCGACTCCGGTGCTGGCATAGTCGAGCAGGGTTTCATCGGTAATGTTGCCGGAGGCTTCCAGCTTGGCACGGCCAGCCGTCTGGGCGACAGCGGCGATCATGCGTTCCGGGCTGAAGTTATCCAGCATGACGATATCGGCACCTGCTGCCAGCGCGCGCTCCAGCTGCTCTTCGGTTTCCACTTCAATTTCTACCGGCTTGCCGGGGTGGTTGGTGCGAGCGGTCTGGATCGCCTGCTCGATGCCGCCGCAGGCCATGATATGGTTTTCCTTGATCAGGAAGGCATCGTACAGGCCGATACGGTGGTTGGAGCAGCCGCCACAGCTCACCGCGTATTTCTGGCCCATGCGCAGGCCGGGAATGGTCTTGCGGGTATCCAGCAGGGTAACCGGGGTATCAGCCACGCGCTGGGCGTATTCGTAACTCAGGGTGGCGGTGCCGGACAGGGTTTGCAGGAAGTTCAACGCCGCGCGTTCGCCGGTCAGCAGGGAGCGGGCCGAGCCTTCCAGACGGAACAGCACCTGATCACGTTCAACCCGTTCACCATCTTCGACCAGCCATTCCACTTTCACCTCGGGGTCCACCTGACGGAACACTTCATCGACCCAGGCCCGTCCGCAGACAACAGCGGCTTGGCGGGAGATGACTCGGGCGCGCTTGTGGTCACTGGCCGGGATCAGTTCAGCAGTGATATCACCCTGGCCCACATCTTCAAGGAGAGCGGTGCGCACGTTTTCTTCGACGACAGGTTTGAGCTCGGTCAGCGTCAGCATGATGGCGGGTCTATCCCTATGGTGTACTATGGAGCGCGCATTTTAACGGAAATTGCCCCTGGATAGTATGCCGCCCGAACAGTCCCTGCACATCGAACAGCACCTTATTTGTGAAGCCGAGTATCTGCCGTCGCCCAACGCCAATGAGCGGCCGGATGGTGAAATCTCGTTGCTGGTCATCCATAACATCAGTCTGCCGCCGGGGCAGTTTGGCGGTGGCCATGTTACCGAGTTGTTCACGAATCGGCTGGACCCGTCAGCGCATCCTTTCTTCAAAGAGATTGAAGGACTGGAGGTGTCTGCGCATATGCTGATCGAGCGCGATGGCGGCATGACTCAATTTGTGCCCTTTGATCGTCGAGCCTGGCATGCCGGCCAATCCTGCTTCGACGGGCGTGAAGCCTGTAATGACTTTTCCATCGGTATTGAGCTTGAAGGTACCGATGACCAGCCCTACACGGATGCTCAATACAGCCAGCTGGCTGCGGTGACCCGTGCACTGCTTAGCGAATATCCTGAGCTGACGCCTGAGCGTATAACCGGCCATAGCGATATAGCGCCCGGTCGCAAGACCGATCCGGGGCCTGCCTTCGACTGGTTGCGCTATCGGGCATCCCTGGGATGATCTGATAATCGTTTTCAATTATTATGTGCCCCCGCAACTCTTTCGTCCCGAGGACAGCATGTCAGCTCTGCTCAGCATTGAAGGTCTCAAGTGTGCTTATCAAACCCAGACGGTTCTGTCAGGCGTAGGCCTGAGCATCGCCGAGGGCGAGATAGCCTGCCTGCTGGGCCCCAGTGGCTGTGGCAAGACAACGGTGCTGCGTGCCATCGCCGGTTTTATTACGCCGCAGGAAGGCGAGGTGCGTCTGGGTGATCAGGTTGTCAGCAGCCGAGAGCAGATGGTGCCGCCGGAAAAGCGCGGCATGGGTATGGTGTTCCAGGATTACGCCCTGTTTCCGCATTTGAGCATTGCCGACAACATTGCCTTTGGTCTCAATGGGCTCAGCCGTGCCGAAAAGCGTGAACGAGTGCAGGAAGTGCTTGATCTGGTAGAGCTGCCGGATCTCAGTGATCGTTACCCGCATGAGCTGTCCGGTGGTCAGCAGCAGCGTGTGGCACTGGCCCGTGCACTGGCCCCGAACCCCCGTCTGCTGTTGATGGACGAGCCTTTTTCCAACCTGGATACCGACCTGCGCCGCCAGCTGTCTCAGGAAGTTCGCGATATTCTCAAGCGTCGTGGTATTGCCGCCATCATGGTGACCCATGACCAGCAGGAAGCCTTCACCATTAGTGACAGCATCGGCATTCTGTCTGCTGGCCGTGTACAGCAGTGGGGCACACCTGAAGATCTCTACTACCGTCCCGCTTCGCCTGAAGTGGCGGCTTTTGTAGGCAAGGGCGAACTGTTTCTGGGCCGCATCACTGAAACCTGCGCCGTGGATACCGAATTGGGTCTGCTGGAGTTTGCCGAGCCCCTGGGTGTTGAGCCGGGGTGTGATGCGCAACTCTTCCTGCGTCCGGGTGATCTTTACCTGAGCCATGAAGGTGGCGTTTCAGGGGAAATCGTCAGCTCCGAGTTTCAGGGTAACCTGACTGCCTACCGAGTCCGCCTGGACAATGGACGTGAAGTTGAAGTACTGGAACAAGGCCTGCGCCGTTATCCCAAAGGGGAGCAGGTAGCGGTACATGTGACCGCGCATCGCCCGATCGTTTTTTCCAGCTGTCCGGTTAATCAACACGGTTGATTCAGCCGCCACCGGTGCCACCCATCGGTGCACAACCTTTTGGCATATATTCTGCAAACAACCAGCCCATGACCTGAAAAGGGTCAAATTGAGGGACGAGGCTGCACCTGGATGGTGCGATTGCTTCGGAATTTATCCTGCGCGCACGAAAGTAGTGCGTTGCGGCTGGCAGGAACGTCATTATGGGGGCATCGCAACGGATCTATAAGGTCCGTCGTCGCTACAACAAGTGGGTCGCTGACCAGACACTGGAAGATTATGCGCTGAGGTTCACCGCCCGTCAGGGGCGGCGGATGAGTATAGAGCGTGTGGCCATGACCGCGCTGGGTGCTACCGCGTTTCTGGCGCTGGAGAGCATTGCGGCTGCTGTTACCCTCACTTATGGCTTTACCAATACCCTGATTGCCATGCTGGTAGTCTGCTCGCTGTTCTTCGTGACGGGGCTGCCAATCGTGTATCACGCGGCGCGCAATGGTCTGGATATCGATCTGCTTACCCGTGGAGCCGGGTTCGGCTATCTGGGGTCCACCATCACCTCGCTCATCTACGCCAGCTTTACCTTTATCTTCTTTGCCATTGAGGCCGCGATTCTGGCAGCTGCACTACGCGCACTGTTCAGTATCCCCCTGGCACTGGGTTATCTGATCAGTGCCCTGGCGGTTATTCCGATAGTGACCCATGGCATCACCGCAATCAGCCGGTTTCAGCTGGGCACACAGCCACTCTGGCTGGTGCTTCAGGTGAGCGCGCTGGGCGTGGTGATCGTGCATGAAGCCGAACAATATGAAGGCTGGACCGGTTTCAGCCCGGAAGGCATGGCAGCAGCGGGGCAGTTTGATCTTGTTCTGTTTGGTGCTGCCGCATCGGTACTCTTTGCCATGGTGGCCCAGATTGGCGAGCAGGTGGACTACCTGCGCTTCATGCCGGAAAAAACACCTCAAAACCGTCGGCGCTGGTGGTTCTGGCTGGTGCTGGCCGGACCCGGCTGGGTGTTTATTGGCCTGATCAAAATGCTGCTGGGCTCTTTCCTGGCGTATATCGCCATTACCGAGGGAGCGGCGTTTGCTGTCGCCACTGATCCTACGCTGATGTACCAGCGGGTATTCGGCTATCTGACCCACTCGGAGGGCCTGGCACTGCTGCTGGCGGGGGTGATGGTGATCATCTCGCAGATGAAGATCAACGTGACCAATGCCTACGCCGGCTCCATCGCCTGGTCGAATTTCTTCTCCCGCCTGACCCATAGCCACCCCGGTCGCGTGGTCTGGCTGGTGTTTAATGTGACCATTGCACTTATTTTGATGGAGCTGGGCATCTACGAAGCGCTGGAAGCGATTCTGGGCGTGTTCGCCATCGTGGCGGTGAGCTGGCTGGGTTCCCTGTCAGCAGAGTTGATGATCAACAAACCGCTTGGCCTGAGCCCGCCGGGTATCGAATTCAAGCGTGCTCACCTCTATGACGTCAATCCAGTCGGTATTGGCTCCATGGCCATCGCTGTACTGGCTGGGTTGCTGGCCTATCTGGGCGTGTTTGGTGAGGAGGCGCGTACACTGAGCCACTTCATCAGTCTGGGCTGCTGCTTTGTAATGGTGCCCTTGCTGGCCTGGCTCACGGGCGGCCGTTTCTATCTGGCGCGTGAAAGTGACGAATTGAAGTTGCTGGAAGTCGGCTCACAGCAGGAGCAGCAGCGTTGCGGCGTATGTGAAAACCAGTTCGAGCATGAAGATCTGAGTTACTGCCCGGCATACGACCTGCCGATCTGTTCGTTGTGCTGTTCCCTTGATGCCCGTTGTCTGGACAGCTGTAAGCCCCATGCGCGCTTCTCCCAGCAGGTGGTAGATTTCCTCTACCTGTTTCTGCCTCAGCGTTTGGTACGCAGTGTCAATTCACGCCTCGGGCGTTTTATTGGCTTGCTGCTCAGTATAAACCTGTTGCTGGCGGGGCTGCTCGCGGTTGTGTATCGACAGATGGATCCGGGTACGCCCGAAGGTTCTGCCTTGCTGGGGCAGGCGTTGTGGGCGCTGTTTTTCATTCTCTTGATCGTGTCGGGTGTGGTGGCCTGGCTCTTTCTGCTGGCACACGAAAGCCGTGTGGTGGCGCAGCAGGAGTCCAATCGTCAGACCCGAAAACTATTGCAGGAAATTGAAGCCCACGAGGAGACCGACCGCGAGCTTCAGGCAGCGAAGGAGCTGGCCGAGCGTGCCAGTGAAGCCAAAAGCCGTTACATGACCGGTATCAGTCACGAGCTGCGCACACCACTGCAATCCATAATCGGCTACGCCCAGTTGATGCAGGGGCGCGATACCCTGGCGCGAAGTGATCGGGAAGGGGTCAAGATTATTCACCGCAGTGGTCAGTACCTGGCTGATTTGATCGAAGGGCTGCTGGACATTTCCCGCATCGAAGCGGGCCGGTTGGAGCTGCACCGAAGCGCAGTGGCGCTACCGGAATTGATCAGTCAGCTGGAGCAGATGTTCAGCTTCCAGGCAGCACAAAAGCGGGTACGTTTCATTTGTGAGCTGCCGGAACGCCTGCCTGCAATCGTGATGACCGATGAAAAACGGCTGCGCCAGATTCTGATTAACCTGCTATCAAATGCGGTTAAATACACACCTGAAGGCGAGGTGCATTTTCGTATTCGCTATCGCAATCAGGTGGCAGAATTCTGTATTGAAGATACCGGTATTGGCATCGATGCCCGCCATCTGGAGCGCATCTTTGACCCCTTCGAGCGGGTGCGTAATGCCGATACTCCCAACCTGCCGGGCACCGGTTTGGGTCTGACCATCGTCAAGCTGCTGACCGATATCATGGGGGGCGATCTTCAGGTCGAAAGTACACCGGGGCAGGGCAGTCGTTTTCGCGTATCGCTGATGCTGCCCTGGGTCGATGGTGTACAGGAACGGGTTGAGCAGCAACAGCCCATCAGTGGCTATTGTGGAGCGCAGCGTCAGATCTGCATCGTAGATGATGATCCGGTACTGCGCGGGCTTTTGTCCGATTTGCTGATGCCTCTGGGGTTTCGGGTGCTGGAGGCTCATGATGGCGAGTCCTGCCTGGCATTGGTGGAGCAGGCGCAGCCTGATCTGTTCCTGCTGGATATCTCCATGCCCGGTATGGATGGCCTGACGCTGGCGTCCGAGTTACGCAGTACGGGCCACCAGGTTCCGATTCTCATGTTGTCAGCCGATGTGCAGGAACAGCGGCGTCAGCCTGCAGGTGAAGCCGTTTACGATGACTACCTGGTGAAACCGATCAGCAACCAGCTGCTGCTTGAGCGAGTCGGCTACTACCTGAAGCTGGAATGGACGCGGGAAAAAACCAGTGAGGTTGCTGCCATTGCCGATAACACGGCAAATACAGCCGGTACACCTGTGACTGAGTCCGCAGTGGCTCCTGCTCAAGCCCCGGCACAAACGCTGCCCGACCATCCGTTGCTGCGAGAGCTGAAAGGCTGCGCTGAAATCGGCTATCGCAGCGGGGTACGCAGCGTACTGGAACAGTTGGAAAATACCGACTTGTTGGGGGCAGAGGTGATGGCCCATATACACCAACTCACGGAAAGCATGCAGTTCAGCCAGCTGGCGGACTATCTGGAGCAAAAACAATGAAACAGGATGCAGTGAAGCGAGACCTGGTGCTGGTGGTGGATGATTCACCGGATGCGCTCAGCCTGATCAATGATGCGCTGGAAGCGGCGGGCATGGATGTACTGGTTGCCCTGGAGGGGCGGCAGGCACTGAATATCGCCGCGCGCATGCAGCCTGACATTATCCTGCTGGACGCCGTGATGCCTCACCTGGATGGTTTTGCGACCTGTGAAGCGCTGAAGCAGGATCCGGCACTCTGTGCCATTCCCGTCATCTTCATGACTGGTCTCACCGAAACCGAAAATGTTGTGCGTGGGCTGGATGTGGGGGGCGTGGACTATCTGACCAAACCGATTAACCCAGACGAACTGCTGGCGCGCATGCGCGTTCATCTCAATAATGCGCGCCTGACCCAAAGTGCCCAGTCGGCGCTGGATACCACCGGCCAGCACTTGATGACCGTCTCACCGGATGGCCTGGTCCACTGGGCTACACCCCAGGCCCATGCGCTTCTGGCAAGAGCCAACGTCAGCGAACTCTGGATAGAAACATCCCTGCGCCCGCAGCTGGCTGATTGGCTGAGGCGCAGCCCGGCGGTTAACGATCAGCTGGCGCTTAAAGGTCTGGATTACGCGCTGTCCGTGCGCTTGCTCAGCCACCAAAGTAACGGCGACTTCCTGTTCAAACTGGTTGATGAGCAGCGGGGTACAGGCCCGGTCCTGCTGCAAAATCAGCTGGATCTGACCACCCGTGCCGCTGAAGTGCTCTATTGGGTAGCCAACGGCAAGACCAATAAGGAGATTGGCGAAATCCTGAGTATGAGTCCGCGTACAGTCAACAAGCACCTGGAGCAGGTATACCCGGCGCTGGGCGTTGAAAACCGCACCGCTGCGGCAGGGGTCGCACTGAGGATTCTGGTACGGGAGTGAGGTTCTGGACTGTATACGGCTGATGGGTCATATTTCACAGCATGCAAAAAATGGCACTACAAGGAGGAAAAGGTGCTTATTCGAGAAGTAAGGGAAGAGGATGTCCCTGAAATTTGCAAACTGCCAACAGCACAGGAAGAGCTGTTCTATTGCTTCCCCAAGTCTGTTTTCCCTCTTGCTGAAGAGACTGTGCGTGAGTCTATTCTGACACGGACGGACTCCACCGTTATTGAAGCTGAGGGGCGCATAGTCGCATTTGCCAATTTCTACCACTGGGGAAGCGAAGTTTGTGCCATCGGTAATGTCGTAGTCAAAGCGTCCCATAGAGGTTGTGGTATAGCCCGTTTGTTGATCAGGCACATGATTGAGCTGGGATTCGATAAGCATGGTACAAACGCTATCAAAGTGTCCTGCTTTAACCGGAACGCAGCCGGTTTGTTGCTATATGCAAAGCTTGGCTTTCAACCTTGTGCAATTGAGCAGCGCACTGACTATAACGGCGAGCGAGTGGCACTGGTTCACTTTCAGTTGCAAAAAGCGGCTGCTTTGACAGTCAGATAAGGGCCTTTTCACCTTTTCATACAGTCTCAAGGAGTGAGATATGAAATTCACCAGTTTGCTCTCCGCGCTGCTGCTTTGTGTCTTGTCGACACCGGCTTTATCCCAAACGCATTGCAACACCGATACATTTGGTAATGCCGTCTGTCGTGACAGTCAGGGCAACATGTTCAGAAGCCGGACGGATGCAGCGGGCAATACTGTCTGGCGCGATATGCACGGCAACCTGTTGAGGGTTACGACCGATGCTTTCGGCAACCGAGTCTACAGGAGCCTCGATGGACTGCTCTATAGAAGTGTTACCGACCAATTCGGCAATACGACCCTTCGCGGGATAGACGGGAAAAGCGCTCATGGCAGCCGTGACAGGTTCGGGAATACGACCTGGCGAGATCAGGACGGCAAGGTTAGGCGCTGCTCCAGTTCTGCTGAAGGAAAGACTCGGTGCCGTTAGTGAAAGCACTTTTTTGCCGTTCCATGTCACACTTCATCTTGTTGTTCCGTCCTGTTCAGGACCCCTGGCTTCAAGAGAATGAACAATGACAGCACTTTCCCAACGCGCTCATCGATATGAAACTGATCACGTCCGGCATCTGCGGGCGCTTGCCTATCGCATGCTGGGCTCGCGCAGCGATGCCGAAGATGTGATGCAAGAGGTATGGCTGCGCTGGGCCGAAATCGATGAAAGCAGCATTGATAGCCCCAGAGCATACCTGTCTCGCCTTGCGACCAATCTTTGTCTGGACCGCCTCAGGTCCGCGGCTGTTAAACGTGAGCAATATGTGGGTATCTGGTTACCTGAGCCGCTGCTGGAGGATGACGATGCCATGTGTCATGGGCCTGAGCGTCAAACAGAGTTCGCGCAGGATGTATCAGTTGCTTTCATGCTGGCACTGGAACGCTTAACCCCTTTGGAGCGTGCCAGTTTTCTATTACACGATGTGTTTGATCTTGAGTTTGACGAGGTGGCTACCCGGCTTGAGCGCTCGCCTGCGGCCTGTCGCCAGTTGGCTAGCCGGGCACGCACGCATGTAAAAGCCGAGTATGTACGCTGTGAGGTTGAGGCGGATGAACACGAGCGGTTGTTCAATGCATTCAATCGGGCCGTGCAGAGCCAGGATACCGATGCGCTGGCGAGTCTTTTAAGCGAAGATGCGGTGCTTGTGGCTGACGGCGGTGGCAAAGTCACCACCATACCGCGCCCGCTGCAGGGAGGGAGTAAAATTGCCAGAACCTTCATGGGGTTTGTTAGATTGCCAAGCAGTCAAAACTGGCATTTGCAGCAGGCGAGTATCAATGGGCTACCCGGTTGTCTGGTATTTGACGGCCCCGGTGGTGAGCTGGTTCAGGCGATCATACTAATGCCTTCTCCAGTCGATCCTGGCCGCATAGGTACGCTCTACATTCAGCGCAATCCTGAAAAACTCAGACACCTTTCAGGAGAATGAAGCATGCCGAGTACCTCCGCATATATTAAATATGCGTTTCTCATGTCACACACCGCTCAGTCGATTCGTCTTTTAGGCAGGTACTTTTATCAAACCTGTCTAAAGGAAGAAAAATGTCACATACACAACCTCGACTGAACTTTATGGATCAGCTACCGGCACTGACCGAGAAGTTAATGGCATTCAGCCTGGCGGTATCCGACAGCCATCATATTCGGCCTGCATTGGCGGTTCTTGTGGACCTGCGCGCTTCCCAGCTGAACGGCTGTACCTTCTGTATCGATATGCATGTAAAGCAGGCCCGCCTTAGAGGTGAAAGGGAATTACGCCTCCACCATCTGGCGGGCTGGCGAGAATCACAGTTGTTCTCGGCACAGGAGCGTGCCGCACTGGCCTGGACGGAGGCGTTGACCTGCCTTGCCCCGGAAGGCGTGCCGGATGCGGTTTATCATAAAGTGAGGGAGCAATTCGCTGAACAGGAATTGGCGGCTCTGACGTTCCATATCATGAGCATCAATGCCTGGAATCGGGCCAATGTTGCGTTCAGAACTACTCCTGGGGCATTGGATGCCTTGTTTGGTCTTGAAGACATAGATCTGGGCTAACGTGCCTGAGTTACAGTGGATACAGGGCTGTCATGCCCTGTATCTCTGGAAAAACAGGACAGAAGAAGCCGTGTTTTTCAGCCTGACACGGGTGTTACGGGGGCTCTCAATCGCGCACCGATAGCCATCAGTCGCAAATATTTATGCCTTTAGCTGCATTGTGTGCACTAATTTAGTGCTTTATTATTACCGCCGCTTTATCCCGTCAGAGCACCCCAGAGTTACCAACTATCCTGACTCCAACCTGAATGCAGCGGCTCAGATCCGCCTGCACTCTAGTGCTCTGGCTAACATCCCCCACAGTTTCCGAGGTACTTGATGTCCTATATTCATGACACCATCACTGGCCTGATGGCCTCCAGTCCTGCGCAGACCGAGTTCTATCAAGCGGTTGAAGAGGTTCTGGAGTCACTGGAGCCGGTGCTGGATCAGAACCCCCACTATAGTGACAATTCCATTATTGAGCGCATGGTTGAGCCTGAGCGCCAGATCATGTTCCGCGTGCCCTGGGTTGATGACCAGGGCAAGGTACGGGTCAACAAAGGGTATCGCGTTGAGTTCAATTCCACACTGGGCCCTTACAAGGGCGGCTTGCGTTTCCACCCCTCGGTGAATGCCGGCATTATCAAGTTTCTGGGCTTTGAGCAGATCTTCAAAAACGCACTGACCGGTCTGCCGATTGGTGGTGGCAAGGGCGGCGCCAACTTTGATCCCAAGGGGCGTTCCGACCAGGAAATCATGCGGTTTTGCCAGTCCTACATGAATGAGCTGTACCGTCATATCGGGCCGAATACCGATGTTCCGGCGGGTGATATCGGCGTTGGCGCCCGCGAAATCGGCTACATGTTTGGTCAGTACAAGCGACTGACGGGCCGTTACGAGGGTGTGCTGACAGGGAAGGGGCTCCTGTGGGGCGGCTCTTTGGTGCGTAAGGAAGCAACCGGCTATGGTTGTGTCTACTTCGCCCAGAACATGCTCAAGGCACAGGGCGACAGCCTGGATGGCAAAACCTGTCTGGTATCGGGTGCCGGAAATGTAGCAACCTACACCATTGAAAAACTGTATCAGCTGGGTGCCCGCCCGGTCACCTGTTCAGACTCAAGCGGTACCCTCTATCACAGCGAAGGCATTGATCTGGCAACCCTGAAAACGCTCAAGGAGACGCGACGTGTTTCCCTGCGCGAGTATCTGAATGAATTCCCGCAGGCCGAGTTCATTCCGGTAGACGCGTACCCGGAAGATGGCCATGCGGTCTGGCGTTTCAAAGCGGATGCGGCTTTCCCCTGTGCCACGCAAAATGAACTGACCGAAGCCGACGCACATGCCTTGCTGAACAACGATTGCCGTTGTGTCAGTGAAGGGGCCAACATGCCGTCTACGCCTGAAGCGGTTGAGCTGTTTATCAGCAACCGCATTCTGTATGGGCCGGGCAAAGCGGCCAATGCCGGCGGTGTCGCAACCAGTCAGCTGGAAATGAGCCAGAATGCCAGCATGCAGCGCTGGACCTTTGAGCAGGTCGATCAGCAGCTGCAGGCGATCATGGCCGATATTCATACCCGCTGCAGCGAAACCGCGAAAGAGTTCGATCAGCCCTACAACCTGGTGCTGGGCGCCAATGTGGCGGGCTTCCGTCGTGTGGCAGACGCAATGCTGGAGCAGGGCGTGGTGTAACCCCGGCTGGTTTCTGCAATACGCAATCATCCAAGACCCGCTGTTTGCGGGTCTTTTCTTTTCAGGAACCAACCCACGAGAGGAAAGGCAGAGGTATTGATCGGTCTGCTCATTCATATTTCACGTACACAGAATATGTAACCGCCTTTTGACCCCTCAGCAGTCTATGTTTTCATCCGCTGGCAGGTGCTCAGAACATATTTTCCATATTTGTGCTTTAGTTAATCAGAGCGTGTTGGAACGGCTCTTTCACTTACAGGTGCCAACAGCAAATTCAGACGTTGGATTGGCTACCCGGTGCTTAACCTGAGGGTTGATGTATGAAGCGGGACTCACATTCACATATCGAGCTGCCACTGAACGAGCCGGATCCGATCATTCGAGCCAGTCACTATGCGATTCGCTTTGCGGTAAAGCTGCTGGCCATTTTGATGGTGATCGTGATTTTTCTGGGGATAGGGGATGTGTTGTATGTGCTTTACCAGCGCCTGACTGCGCCGCCTGTGTTTTTGCTAAACATCAGCGATATTTTTGAGACCTTTGCAGCTTTTCTCGCCGTATTGGTGGCGATTGAGATCTTCGTCAATATCCGAATATATCTCAGCAGCGCAGAAATACCGGTCAAATTGGTGCTCGCAACGGCTTTGATGGCGGTGGCGCGAAAAGTGATCGTGCTGGACTTTGGCAAGCTGGATGCCTCAGAAGTTTTCTCGCTAGCCGCTGTAGTGCTCGCTGTGGGACTCAGTTATGGTTTCATGGTGTTGGCTGAAAGCCGGCGCTCGAGTCCTTCCGAGCATTAGCTCAAGCCTCATGAAGATACTGATCGAGCCGGGAGAATAAGAACTCCCTCAGTGCCTGAACCGCCGGGCTGAACTGGCGCCGGTCGGCACAGATCAGGTTGAATGGTGTCCGTTCGGTTTCCCAGTCTTCGCACAAGGGCACCAGGCGCCCATCACGCAGCTCTTCAATCACATCGAGCCTGGATTTGTAGGCAATGCCTTTTCCGGCAAGCGCCCAACGTTTCACCGCCTCGCCGTCATCGGCGACACGATTTCCCCTGACTTTCACGGATATCTCCTGTCCGCTCTGCCAAAAGTGCCAGCGGCCATGTACGTCTTCGCCAAGCATGAAACACAGGCAGTTGTGTTGTTCCAGCTCATAGGGATTCAGGGGGACGCCAAACGCTTGCACATACTCAGGTGAGGCACAGAGAACACGCCTGTTATCCGGCAGCAGTGGAACAGCGATGAGGCTGGAGTCTGGTGGCTCGCCGTACCGCAGGGCGATATCGACCGGCTGGCGGTACACATTGGCCAAACGGTCCGAGAGTTGAATGCGCAGATCGATGCGCGGGTGCTTGTCGAGAAACTCATCCAGCCAGTCCAATAACAGGTTGCGCCCTACATCAGACGGCATTGAGAGCTGCAGTACATCCTGAATCACCGTTTGGCCTGTCTGTACCGCCTGGCAGCCATCTTCGAGCAATTGCAGTGCCTGTTGGCAATGGCCAAGAAAGGTTTCGCCCTGATGAGTCATACGCAAGTGGCGGGTGGAACGGATAAACAGTGGCACGCCTATCTCGGCTTCCAGTCGCTTGATGGCGGCACTGGCGGCGGCGGGTGATAAGTCCATCTGTCTGGCAGCGCCCGACAGGCTGCCCTGACGGGCAGTTTCGATAAATATTCTCAGATCCTGAAGCGAACGCATATTCAAATTTATTTTGAAAGAGTTTGTTTGTAAGGCTAGTTTTTCAAATTTAAAAGGTCAAATAAGCTGCTCCTGTCTTTTACACGCCCACGTGGATCAGGAGCAGGTATGTCTCTTTCAGTCTCGAAATGGCATTTCGACCATATCAGTGTCGTCAGTAACACCCGTGCGCCGGCACTGGCTGCACTCGCCAGGCTTTTAGGTCTGTTTGATGGCTACCGGCCACCCTTTGCTTTCTCCGGTAACTGGTTTTATCAGGAAGATAGCCCCGTACTGCATGCCATTCATCGTCCCGACGGCGAAGAGGTTGAGCTGAATCACATTGCGTTTCGCTCCGAAATGCCGCTGCGAGTTCTGTTGCAGCATATCCAGACGTTGCAATTGCCCTATCAGCTGGCGCGCGTGCCCGAACAGGCAATAGCCCAGGTTTTTATCCGCTTCTCGGACTCTCTGTTACTCGAGCTGGATGTGCCGGATAGCCGGGAAGGGCGTGCCATCGACACCACAGATTTAATCAAGGAGTAATCCATGAGCCTTTTTTCACAATACGCGTTGTCAGGTAAGGATCTGCAAAACCGAATTGTCATGGCACCGATGACACGTGCCCGCAGTACTCAACCAGGCAACATTCCCAATGCACTCATGGCGGGGTATTACGCCCAGCGCGCCAGTGCCGGCCTGATCATTGCTGAAGCAACCCAGATATCACCTCAAGGGCAGGGGTACAGCTTTACACCCGGAATCCACAGTGCCGAGCAGGTTGCAGGCTGGCGTGAAGTTACAGATGCCGTCCATGCCAAAGGAGGAACGATCTACCTGCAGCTCTGGCATGTAGGGCGCATGTCACATCCTGATTTTCATCAAGGTGCCTTGCCGGTGGCGCCGTCAGCCATCAACCCTGAAGCCAGTATCTGGATGGCCGATGAGCAGGGCGTTGGGAGCATGGTGGCTTGTCCCACTCCCCGTGCCCTGGAAACCGGCGAAATTCAGGGAGTGATCGAGGATTATCGTCTGGCCGCGCGCAATGCAGTGGAAGCCGGTTTTGATGGCGTCGAGATCCATGCTGCCAATGGCTACCTGATTGATCAGTTCCTGCGCACCACCTCCAATACACGCACAGATGCTTATGGCGGTAATCGTGACAACCGGATTCGCTTTCTGATTGAGGTTGCTACTGCTGTGGCAAATGAAGTGGGTGCCGCCAAAACCGGTGTGCGTCTGGCGCCTTACATTACGGCCCGTGGCATGAATTGCCCGGACATCATTCCCACAATTTTGCATGCGGCAAAGCAGATGGAAGCAATGGGTATCGGCTATCTGCATCTGGCTGAAGCTGACTGGGACGATGCCCCGGAAATACCCGCAGATTTCCGGCAGGCGCTGCGTCAGGTGTATCAAGGCACCCTGATTGTGGCTGGCAAATATAACAAGGAGCGTGCGAACCAGATCATAAATGAAGGTCTGGCTGATCTGGTGGCCTTTGGCCGTCCTTTCATTGCGAACCCTGATTTGCCCGAGCGTCTGAGCCAGTCACTGCCTCTGGCCAGCTTTTCCGCTGAAACCCTTTTTGGTGGTGATGCACAAGGCTACACCACTTATCCCGCACACCCTGCGCTTTGAATCACGAGACTAAACAGGAGTAAACGATGACACAGACAATGAAAGCGATCGGGTACCAAAAGTCGCTCCCGGCTCAGGACATGGCAGCGCTTAACGATATTGAACTGCCGACTCCGGAACCCAAAGGGCAGGATCTGTTGGTCGAAGTGAAGGCTATCGCCGTTAACCCGGTGGACACCAAGATCCGCGCGAATGTTGAGCCTGAGGCAAATGCATGGAAAGTACTGGGCTGGGATGCAGCCGGTATCGTCAAGGCGGTGGGGGAAGATGTCACGGATTACAAACCCGGTGATAAGGTCTGGTATGCCGGCGATCTGACACGTCAGGGCAGCAATGCCGAATATCAGCTGGTTGACGAACGTATTGTGGGGCGTAAACCGGAGTCATTGGATTTTGCAGCTGCCGCTGCGCTGCCTCTCACGGCCATTACCGCATGGGAGATGCTGTTTGACCGATTGAATATCCAGCAAGGATCAGCCCACGAAGGCGAAAAACTGCTGGTGATCGGCGCTGCCGGTGGCGTGGGCTCCATTCTGGTTCAGTTGGCCCGTCAGCTGACAAACCTGACGGTGATCGCGACGGCGTCTCGGCCCGAAAGCAAAGCCTGGCTGGAAGAGCTGGGAGCACATCATGTTATCAGTCACAAAGAGTCCTTGAGTGAGCAGGTTCAGGCGTTTGGGCTGGGTGAAGTCGATCATGTTGTCAGTCTGAATCAAACCGAAGCGCATCTGGATGAGATAGTGAAGGCCCTTAAGCCCCAGGGGCAGTTCGGTCTGATTGATGACCCTGAAGCATTGAATGTGCGGGCCCTGAAAAGCAAATGCCTGTCCCTACACTGGGAGTTTATGTTTACCCGTTCCATGTACGAGACGGATGATATGAGTGCCCAGCAAGCTTTGCTGAATCAGGTAGCGCAGCTCATCGATCAAGGCGTTTTGAAGAGCACGCTGGGTCTGCATGCTGGCGCTATCAATGCGGCTAACCTGAGACAGGCGCATGAGCAGTTGGAGACGGGTAGCACGATTGGCAAGATTGTGCTGGAGGGGTTTGAGTAACCGGTACCTCCCTGAGGCGCATTAACTCGCTGACAATGGAAAAGCCTGGTGTTTGCCAGGCTTTTTCGTTTTGAGCAGTGTGCTTACTCAGAAGCGTTCCATTCGATATGGGTCCAGGGCAATGCCACAGCTTTCACCTGACAGATTGGCCGCCACCACTTCCGCGGTAATGGCTGCCTGAGTGAGTCCCAGGTGCTGATGGCCGAAGGCGGCAAACAGCCGGGGATAAGCGGGGTGGCGACCAATAACGGGCAGGGAGTCTGGCAGCGTTGGCCGGTGTCCCATCCAGGTTTCGTGGGGGGATTCAAGCGGCGATGTATCCCTGAGCAGAGCGCCGGTGTGGTGATGCAGAGAATCAAACCGCTGAGGCAGAGGTGCCTTGTTGAGCCCTCCCAACTCGGTGAAGCCGACAATGCGCAGGCCGCAGCTCATGGGTGTCATTACAAAGCGGCGCTCGGCGGAGCCAACTGGCTGACGTAGCGCCTCGCCTGCATTTGGCAGCGTGAGGTGGTAACCACGTTCGGCTTCCAGCGGGATGTGGATGCCGGTCTGGGCCAGCAACTTGTGGCTCCAGGCACCTGCACACAAAACAAGATGGTCAGCTTCCAGAGTGCCGGTAGCCGTGACCACCGTGCCAGCGGCAGGGTCAATGCGTTGTACAGAGGCTTGAGTGAATACTCCTCCCTGGCGACAGAACCGCTGGAACAGGCCCATTACCAACTCATAAGGGTCGCTGACCTGCCAGGAATCGGGGAACAGCAGCGCATGGTGAACCGCGCTACTCAGTCCCGGCTCATGTGCCTGTACGGCATCACCCTGTAACAGCCGGGTTTCTATCTGCCAGTGTTCCAGTTGTTCTGCATGCTGCTTTGCAGCCGTCAGGTCATTTGATTCCCATACCAACAGGTATCCGGCCGCACGCAGCATCGAATGTAGTTCTGTCCCTTCTATCAACCTGCGCCATGCGCCCACGGCGGCGCGGTTAAGAGCGTTCAGCCCCTGTTGGCTGCGTTCAACCTGCTCAGGTTTGGCCGCTTTCATGAACCGCATCAGCCAGGGCAGGCTGCGGTGCCAGTAACTGGGAGGCAGGGCAACGGGGCCATGTGGGTCCAGCCAAAGTCGGGGAGCATTCTTCAGGTTTTCAGGTGTTGAAAGAGGATCGTTCAACTCGGTGGCGAGGAAGCCAGCATTGCCAAACGAAGCCCCTTCACCCGGGGGCTGACGGTCCAGCAAGGTGACGGCAAACCCCTTGTCCTGCAGTGCCAGGGCGGTGGTGACACCCACCACACCCGCACCGATCACGATAGCGCTTTGTCGGCCGTACTCTTTCATTTTTCAGCCTCCAATGGCGTGCCCGTCATGCCTGCAGTATGGCCGAACGAACCGGAAGAGGTGTTTTCGGGTGCCTGGGCGTTTGTTTCGGCGCGTTTGGAAAACCAGCCCAGCTGTGCATAGAGAATACCAAACAGGGGTGACAGCCAGCAGGCAAAGGCCAGCGGAATGTAGAGCAGTGCCGACATGTCTGTGCTGGTTACACTCAGGCCCAGCGCACCCATGACAAAGGCACCACCGGCATTCCAGGGTACGAGGGGAGACACCAGAGTACCGCCTTCCTCAATGGCGCGTGACAGGTTCAGGCGGGAGTAGCCCAGACGGTCGTAGGCGGGTTTGTACATGCGACCGGGCAGGGCGATCGACAGGTAAACATCGCCGGACACCACATTGGTCGCTATCGAGGTCAGAATGGCGCTGGTCTGCAGTCCGCGAAAACCGGACAGGCGCTTCATGATCGCAGCCACGATGGACTCCAGGCAGCGGGTACGCTCCAGCGCACCGCCAAAGGCCAGGGCAAACATCATCAGGGTAACAACCCAGGTCATGGACGATACACCACCCCGGTTCAGCAGGCTGTCCAGTGCTTCGCCGCCGGTTTCGATGCTGTAGCCGGCGTGGGCAAAGGTCAGGACATCATGGACGCTGGCGCCCTGAGTGAAAATGGCGACGAGCGCACCGATAACGGTGCCGGTAAAGAGAGCGGGTATGGGAGCGATGCGCTTGAATGCCATCAAAATGACAACCAGCAAGGGGAAGGCCTGCCAGAAGCCGAAATTGAAGTTGGCGGACAAGCCTTCCTTGATCATGTCAATGCGTTGCAGGGACTCGGCCGAGCTGTCCCCGGCACTGCCGAAGAAAAAATACACCGCCAGTGCAATCAACATGGCCGGGATAGTGGTCGGCATCATGTTGCGGATATGTTCGAAAATATTGGTTTCAGTGACAGCAGGGGCCAGGTTGGTGGTGTCGGACAGTGGCGAAATCTTGTCGCCAAAAAAGGCGCCGGAGGCCACGGCTCCTGCGGTCCAGTAGATGGGTACATCAAAAGCATTGCCAATCCCGACCAGGGCCAGGCCGACGGTGCCGACGGTTGTCCAGGAAGAACCGATAGACAGTGACACCAGAGAACACATCAGCATGGAGGCGGCCAGGAACCAGGTGGGGTTAATCAGCTCCAGTCCGAGGTAGATCAGCAAGGGCACAGTACCGCTGGCAAGCCAGGTACCCACCAGCATGCCAACAATGATCAAAGTGGCGATGGATGGCATGGCCACGTGCAGAACATGGAAGGCGCCTTTTTCAATGTCAGACCAGCGATACCCCTGTGCCCAGCCGACCAGTGCGGTGATACCAAAGCCTATGGCCAGAGGAATATGTGGCGTGAAATCGTCATAGTAGAAAATCTGCAGAGCCAGCAGAGCGATCGTGAGAATGACCGGTGTCAGCGCGATGGGAAGGCTGGGCATGGGGATGCGGGGAGTGTCATCGTACATGGGAAAACCCTCAGGGTGCCTTGTTATTTTAGTGATCTGAAGCCTGACCCTTTAGGCGGCTCTAGAGCATCGTTGGGGGCGGTGATCGGTGTATCAGCTTTGCTGGCTGGCCTGCTGGTAGGCCAGGATGGCTGCCGCCAGGTCTTCCTGTGAGGTCCCCACAGACTTGAACACCGTAATGGCAGCTTCGGCGTTATCCAGAGCGCGACGGCCTGAGTGACGGCCGTTGCAGAGATCCTGAAAGTCCGCCTGGATATCGCTGGCCTGGAGTGCACCGGATTGAATCGGATCGATCAAATCGCCGGTTTCGTGAAGGGCTGCGGGTGTGTCGATAAAGACCTCGCCGCGTCGCATGACCTCGTCATCCGCTTCGCGCATGTGGGGCGTGAAGCTGCCGACAAAATCGAGGTGAGTGCCCGGTGTGAGCCATTCGCCGCGAATCAGCGGCTCCGGCGACAGCGTGGCGCAGCTGACAATATCGGCCGTGGCAACAGCATCCCGTAACTGTTCAAAGGGAACGGCTTCAACCTGAATATCTTCCTGAGCAAACTCTTCGATGCAGGCCGCGACCGAGTTCTGGTCTACGCCCCACATACGGATGCGCTTGATATCCCTGACCGCAAGATGAGCCGGAATCAGGCTGCGGGCCATGCGACCTGAACCGACCATCAACAGCGTTTCGGCATCCGGGCGAGACAGGTAGCGGGATGCCAGAGCCGATGCTGCGGCAGTACGTCGGGCCGTGAGGGAGTTGCCTTCCATTTGTGCCAGATGACGACCGGTTTGGCCGCAGCTGAGCAGGTAGTGACTGGTCAGGCCCGGCATTTTGCGGGCGTTATTGCCGGGAAATACGTTGACCTGTTTAACGCCCAGATACTGGTTTTCAATCCAGGCAGGCATCAGCAGCAGCGTCGCTTCAGGGTCGCCTGCTACCGGCATGTGGTGGTGGTGGCGTGGCGGCACTTCGATGGCTTGAGTGAAGGCTGCATCCAGCGCGTCGATGAGACTGGGCCAGGGCAGACACTGATTGACTTGTTCGGCGGTGAGATACATTCTTCGCTCCAGGAAAGGTAGTTTTTGTAATCAAGATCTGATCCGTGTTGGTCAGTGTAAGCAGCTGCTCCCGGTTGGCATTGTTCCAGCCTCCAGCGTTGTTGTTTGAGACTCCGGCTACCATCAAAAAGGAGCCCTTAAACCGGCACAGGGTCAGACCCATGCACGCAACACACTTAAGGCGAAACCTGATAGCCCGTTCATCAGGAGAGCATTCCCATTCCTTTCCCCAGCTGTTATTGGGCTGGCGGGGCGAGACGCATTGTGAATTCCAGTCGGGTGGCCTGGGCGTTGGCCCGGGGGATGTGGCAGTGGTGCCGGGGGATGAGGCGCATTACTTTGCCGGACGGCAGGATTTCAGCGAGATGCTGGTGATCGATCTTAACCTGGAGGACCCCGGGCTGGACCTGTTGTGCCCTCAGGGGAGCGAGTCGCTGTGCGAGCAGATGTTTCATCAGCCCGGTTTTCTGTCGCTGTCGCCGGATGTGCGTGCCCTGACCGAGTATGCTGCCGGCCAACTTTCCGCCTTGCCGAGTACCAGCCCCCAGTACGATCTTTTGTCCCGACAGTGGGCCATGATGCTGCTGGCGCAGATTCGCAGCATGTGTCAGGCCCGCCCGGACCAGGAGCCGGTCAGCAGCCCCATCGGTTCAGCCGGACCAGCCAGCCTGGACCGTTTCATTGATAGCCGGCTTGCCTCACCGCCATCCAATGATGAGTTGGCTGTTGTCTTTAACATGAGCCGCAGCTGTTTTCATGAGTGGTGTCGTCGCGAGTTTGCCAAAACCCCGCAGCAGTACCTGATGGACAGGCGCATGAAGTGGGCGGAGTACTGGTTGTCGCAGGGAAGTAAACTGATCGGGGCGGTGGCGCTCGACCTTGGTTTTGCCGATACGGCCAGCTTTACCCGTGCATTTCGACGTCACAGTGGCTGTTCACCCAGTGAGTTCAGGGCAAGATTCGTAAAGGTGTGAAGTGAGCGGATATTGATTGAAAGGCGATAAGCCTGCAGGAATTGGCCTCCTGACAGGCTCATCTGAGCCGACACCAATTTAGTGTCGAGTCGACTTAATAGATTACGTCCTTGAAGTCGATAAATTCCATCAGGTCGCCCTGTGAAATGGCTGTGTTGGACGGGACACGCAGCAGGCCGTCGGTACGCATGAAGGCTGACAACACGCCTGAACTCTGGTTTTCACTCAGCAGCACATCGCCATTGTCGCCCACCGATACACGTAGATATTCTTCGCGGCTGTTCGTGCGTGTGCGGTCAAAACCGGCACGGACCTTACGTGTTTTGACTTCATACTCGGCTGCGCCCTGAGCTTTCATCAGGCAGGAGCGAACCAGCAGGGCAAAGGTTACCACCACGGCACCCGGGTTCCCGGGCAGGCCATACAGCGGTGTGGATTGTACCTGACCGGCCGCAAAGGGCTTGCCGGGTTTCAGGTTCAAACGCCACATATCCAGGTGCCCGAGTGCATCGATAGCATTCTTTACATGGTCCTCTTCACCCACCGAAACCCCACCGGTGGTGAGAATAACGTCGGCAGTTTCGGAAGCCTGTTTCAAGGCCGCATGCGTCGCGGCGGGCTCGTCCGGAATGGTGCCCAGGTCAACCGGTTCCATGCCCAGTTGACGAATCAACGTCAGCAGCAGGAAGCGGTTGGAGTTGTAAATCTGTCCCGGTTGCAGCGGGGTGCCGGGCTCGACCAATTCATCACCTGTCGACATTACACCGACGCGCAGCGGGCGGTAGACGTTGACTGACTCTGCACCGACAGACGCCAACACTCCGATAGAGCGCGGGTCTAGCCGAACACCTGCGCTCAGCAGAGCTTCACCCTGAGTGATGTCCTGGCCGCAGGCACGGATATTCTGGCCCGGTTTGATACCGGCGGGCAGTTCGACATTGTCACCTTTGAGCTCTACCTGCTCCTGCATCACAACTGCATCAGCGCCCGGCGGAATGGACGCGCCGGTGAAAATGCGTGCAGCGGTACCCGGCTGTAGGGGCGCTGGCGCCTGTCCAGCCGGAATACGCTGGCTGACCGGCATCTCGGTGGGCGCGTCGGCAGCGGTATCGGCGGTACGCAGGGCGTAGCCATCCATGGCGCTGTTGTCCGTGGGCGGTACGTTGACAGCGGCGATATGGTCACTGGCCAAAATGCGGTTATTGGCGTTCAGCAGGTCACAGAGTTCGGATTCCAGGCGGCAGCTAACCTGCTCAAGCAGGTGTTCACGTGCTTGCTGCAGGGGAATCAGACCAGGCTGAGAGCAGGGGTCTTTGCTTGCTGTCACGGTGCTTATCCCTGTTCTGCCTGACGTACTTCCAGTGCACGCTGCAGCGTACCAACAAAATTACAGGGGCGATGACGCGCATCCAGCTGCTCCTTGATGATGCGGTCCCAGCCGGTACGGCAGGCGCCGGTTGAGCCGGGCAAGCAGAAAATCAGGGTGCCGTTCGCCAGGCCGCCCAGTGCGCGGGACTGGATAGTGGAAGTGCCAATTTCCTCATAGGAAATCTGGCGGAACAGCTCGCCAAAGCCTTCGATCTGCTTGTCCAGCAGCGGTGCAATGGCTTCAGGGGTGGAGTCGCGATGGGAAAAGCCGGTGCCGCCGGTCAGAATAACGACCTGGGTATCAACATCGGCAATCCATTGAGACACACGGGCGCGCAGTGCATAGATATCGTCACGGACGATATCCCGATCTGCCAGTGTGTGGCCGGCTTCGGTCAGGCGTTCCACCAGAGTGTCGCCGGAGGTGTCCGTTTCGGGGGTGCGCGTATCGGAAACTGTAAGAACGGCAATATTAAGAGGGACAAAGGCTTTTTCGGGGGTATGTGACATATTGAGTTCCTGCAGAATGGCGGTGTTAACCACCGGTCATATTCATGAAGCGCAGAATTTGCGGTTCTTCTTCAAGGTTGAATTCGTGTTTCTCGGGCTTGATTGCCATGGAGTCGATAATAGCCTGCTGCAAACGCTCGGGATCATCCGGATAGGTGCGAATGACCTCGCGCAGGTCGACCGAGTGCTCGTTGCCCAGGCACAGCAGTAAGCGGCCTTCAACGGTTACACGGACACGGTTGCAGTCACCGCAGAAGTTATGACTGTGCGGTGATATAAAGCCGACTCGGGTTTGGCTGTCGGCAAGGCGGTAATAGCGCGAGGGGCCACCGGTGCGCTCGGTTGAGGGGCTGAGTTCAAAATGATCGCTGATGCGCTCACGCAGTTCATCACTGGAGCAGAAGCTTTCCGCGCGGCCATGTTCGGTAATCTGGCCCAGCGGCATCTCCTCGATAAAACTGATATCCAGCTCTGAGCGGCGGGCAAATTCAATCAGGTCAATAACCTCATCATCATTGCGTCCTTTCAGCACCACCGTGTTCAGTTTAATGCGTTTAAAACCGGCTGAGCGTGCCGCTTCAATACCATCCAGCACCTGCTGCAAACGGTCGGTTCGGGTGAGTTCGCGGAAGCGATCCTGCTGTAGTGAGTCCAGGCTTATATTCAGACGATCGACGCCAAAGGCTGCAAGATCGCCTGCCATTTTGTGCAGTTGGGAGCCGTTAGTCGTCAGGCTCAATTCTGCCGGAAGCTGTCCAAGCCGCTCAATCAGACTCAGTACATTGCGTCGCACCAGGGGCTCGCCACCGGTGAGTCGGATGCGTTCCACGCCCAGTTCAGTAAACGCTGCGGCCACGTCGTGGATCTCTTCCAGCGTCAGGACCTGGCTGTGGGGCAGAAACTGCATGTTTTCAGCCATGCAGTAGACGCAACGAAAATCGCAGCGGTCGGTGACTGACAGGCGCACGTAATTGATGCGTCGACCAAAACCGTCGACAAGCTGGGAGGGCATCGTAATCTCCCCGGTTTATAGTTATTTCGTTGGTTACCAATGGACCGAAAATCCGCTGGTTGATTCCCGGAATAAGCGGTATTTTCCTTGCCTCACTCGGGTGAGACATTTGCGCACTGTGCCGAGGTTCCGGTTTGAAGTCCAGCGTAATCTGAACCTGAGGTCAGGATTTGATGATCAAACTCGGTATCAATCATGTCGCGTTTAACCTGCTGTAAAACGAGCCAGAGGCACCAGTTTTCGGGCTTTCGAGAGGGTTTGGTCAACCGGGATGCGGGTAAAAAAACAGGAGAAGACGGTGAAGCAACAGGGAATGCAAACAGCAGGGCCGGGCCGTGAACAGATGACCGGCGTTATTCTGGCCGGTGGCCGAGGCTTGAGAATGGGAGGGCAGGACAAGGGCCTGGTATCACTGCAGGGCAAGCCCTTGGCCGTGCATGTGCGCGACCGGCTGGCGCCTCAGGTCGGGCCGTTGTTACTCAATGCCAACCGCTCGATTCAGGCCTATTCCGAACTGGGTTTCGAGGTGGTGTCTGATCTGGTTGAAGGGTTTGAAGGTCCCCTGGCGGGTATCCTGACGGGGTTGAACTCTGCTTCCACAGATTGGGTGTTGTTCAGTGCCTGTGATACCCCCTGGATTCCGGCGGATCTGGCTGAGCGTCTTGTAGAGGCGGTAAGCAGCAGCCGTGACGGGATTGCCGTAGCTCATGATGGCGAACGCATGCAGTGGCTCAGCTGTCTGGTGCACAAGGACCTGCAATCCGGCGTTGCCGAAGCCCTTGTCGGTGATATTCGCAGTATCAAGGGCTGGCTATCACCGTTGGATGTTGCCAAAGCCGACTTCGGTGACCAAACCGCCGCTTTTGCCAATCTGAACAGCCACGAAGAGCTGGTGCAGGCGGCAGCGAGACGGCTCTGAGCGCCCTGTTAATTTTCCATCTCGGCAAAGAGTTCATCCGGTGCCAGCACCTCGCCACTCAGGCGAGCATCATAGCCCGGTAGCCCGGAAACGGCTTCACGGAAGGCATCACCTCGCAGCTGTTGCAGCAGAAGCTGGCAGGCCGGCTGCTCCAGCGTACGCTGATGGCAGGCCATCAGGTATTGCTCCTTGGCCAGCGGAATAAAGTCCAGCCCGAACTGTGCCGCAGCCGCCTGAACGCCAAAGCCCACATCGGCCATCCCCGCGGCCACATGGGCAGCAATGGCCGAGTGGGTAAACTCGGTGCCGGCACTGGGCAGGACATCGCTGCTGCCGCGACCGCTGCGCTGGAGCATCTCATCCAGCAGCAGGCGGGTGCCTGAGTCCTTCTCGCGGTTGATAAACCGGATATCCTCGCGACACAGGTCTGCCAGCCCCTCAATCCCGAGCGGGTTGCCGGCGGCGATCATCAACCCCTGCTGGCGAATGATAAAGCGGATAATGCGGTGGGCGCGGGGCTTCAGCAGGCGTGTGGGCAGGGATTTCATCTCCTCACTGAGCATGCTGACCGGCAGGTGAAAACCGGCCAGGTCACATTGTTCGCGGCCCAGCGATGCCAGAGCTTCGCGCGCGTTGCGGTACTGCAGGTCCAGCTCGAACGCCTGGGCAAAGCGGGGCAAGAGTTCCACCGCATAGCCATGGCTGGCCTGAAGGCGCAGGCGTGGTCGGGTGCCTTCCAGCAGACGTGACAGCTCAAGGTTCAGGTCCGAGGTGATGTTATCCAGCTGGGGTTCCAGCCTGGCGATCACACGTTTTTCTGCCCACACCAGCTTGGCACCCAGCTCCGTTAACCGGGCGCCCCGGCCTTTTTGCAACTCTGCCAACGGGGTGCCGAAGAAATCAGCCCACTTGTTGAGCTGGTTCCAGGCGTGGCGGTAGGAAATTCCCACGGCTTTGGCGGCGGTGGTCAGCTTGCCATCCGTTTCGATATGGCGCAGCAGTGAAAACAGCTGAGGATCCAGCTCGCGGCCGCTGTCATCGCGGAAAGACCAGGTCGGGACGATGTTGATTTTATGAATAGGCACTTTTTTTCATATTTTGTAGTTGGATGCCTAATGGTAGTTTGGCCCGGATAATAAGAGCAATACTCCATTCAGATATGAACTTTACTTCATATGCTGACGGCAAGGAGGTCAGACCATGAGCACTACCGGCACCACACCCTGGCACCCGGAGATCGCAAGCGCGATCATCGATGAACTGAAAACCAAACCGGGCGCACTTTTGCCGATTCTGCATGCGTTGCAGGATCGCTTCGGCCATATCCATTCAGATGCAGTGGCGTTGATCGCACGTGCGCTGCAAACCACCCGTGCCGAAGTGCATGGTGTGATCAGTTTCTACCATCACTTCCGCACCGAGCAACCGGGGCGCCATGTGGTGGAAATCTGCCGGGCAGAAGCCTGCCAGGCCCAGGGTGCACGTGCGCTGGAGGCTCATGCCAAGTCAGCGTTGGGCATCGATTACGCCCAAACCAGCGATGACCGCACCGTAACCCTTGAGCCGGTGTATTGCCTTGGCAACTGTGCCTGCGGCCCTTCAGTGCGTGTCGGCGATGACATCCACGCGTTCGTCACCCCTGAGTCATTCGATGAGTTGATCGATGACCTCAAGACTGAACAACTGGAGCTGAAGTGATGAGCACCCGAATTTATATTCCGTCCGACACCACCGCCAAGTCACTGGGCGCCGACCGTCTGGCCATGCAGATGGCAGTAGTCGCTGCCGAGCGCGGTGTCGATATCGAAATCGTGCGTAACGGTACGCGCGGCCTCTACTGGCTGGAGCCCCTGATCGAGGTGGACACCGCTGAGGGACGTATCGGCTTTGGCCCGGTCAAGTCGAAAGATCTGGATACCCTGTTCGATGCCGAATTCTGGCAGGGCAAACAGGAACATCCGTTGGCACTGGGGCTGGTTGAAGAAATTCCCTACCTCAAGCGTCAGCAGCGCCTGACCTTCTCCCGTGCCGGTGTCATTGATCCGCTTTCGCTGGACGATTACCGCGCCCATTCCGGTTATCAGGGGCTGGCCAAAGCGCTGGAAATGAGCGCTCAGGGCATTATCGATGAAGTCAAAGCCTCCGGCCTGCGTGGCCGTGGTGGTGCTGCCTTCCCGACCGGTATCAAATGGCAGACCGTGCTGGATGCGCCTGCCGAGCAGAAATACATCGTCTGCAATGCTGACGAGGGTGACTCCGGCACCTTCGCTGACCGTCTGGTGATGGAGTGTGATCCCTTCATGCTGATTGAAGGTATGACCATCTCCGGTCTCGGGGTTGGGGCAACCCAGGGTTACATCTACCTGCGCTCCGAATATCCGCTGGCGTTTGAGACGCTGAACAATGCCATTGCTACCGCCTATGACAACAACCTGCTGGGCGAGAATATTCTGGGCAGCGGGCGTCGTTTTGATCTGGAAGTGCGCATGGGCGCGGGTGCCTACATCTGCGGTGAAGAAACCTCCCTGCTGGAAAGTCTTGAAGGCAAACGCGGTCTGGTGCGTGCCAAACCGCCGCTGCCTGCGATTGTTGGTCTGTTCGGCAAGCCCACCGTGGTCAACAACGTGCTCTCGTTGGCGGCGGTACCTTTCATTCTCGACCAGGGCGCTCAGGCCTATGCCTACTGTGGCATGGGACGTTCCCGTGGCACGCTGCCGTTCCAGCTGGCCGGCAACGTGAAGCAGGGCGGTCTGGTTGAACTGGCCTTTGGCCCCAGCCTGCGTGAGCTGATGTTTGATTTTGGTGGCGGTACGCGCAATGGCCGACCGCTGCGGGCGGTTCAGGTGGGTGGCCCGTTGGGGGCTTATCTGCCGGAAAGCCAGTGGGATACCGCGCTGGATTATGAAGCCTTTGCCGGTGAAGGTGCCGTACTGGGCCATGGCGGTGTGGTGATGTTTGACGATAGCGTCGACATGAGTGAGCAGGCCCGCTTCTCCATGGAGTTCTGTGTCGCTGAATCCTGTGGCAAGTGCACCCCCTGTCGTATCGGTTCCACGCGCGGTGTCGAAGTGATCGACCGTATTCGTGCAGGTGAGAACAGAGAGGCTAATCTGGAATTGTTGAGTGATCTTTGTGAAACCATGGTGGATGGTTCGCTCTGTGCCATGGGCGGCATGACGCCGTTCCCGGTGCAAAGTGCCATGAAGCACTTTGGTGAAGATTTCGCTCAACCCGCCAAAACCGAGATGGAGGTGGCCTGATATGTTGCAGCATTTTGATCCCAAGCTGGACTATAGCCGTGACTACGGCACGCCGGCATCCCTGAGTGAAAAGCAGATCACGCTGGAAGTCGATGGCGTCGAAATCCGTGTCCCTGAAGGCACCTCCGTCATGCGTGCGGCGGCCCTGGCCGACATCAACATTCCCAAGCTCTGTGCGAGCGATAACCTGGAGGCCTTTGGGTCCTGCCGCCTCTGTGCGGTTCAGATCGAAGGCCGTCGCGGCATGCCGGCCTCCTGCACCACGCCGGTGGAAGAGGGCATGAAGGTCTCTACCCAGACCGACAAGCTGGCCAAGCTGCGCCGCAATATCATGGAGCTCTACATCTCCGACCATCCGCTGGACTGCCTGACCTGCCCGACCAACGGCAACTGCGAATTGCAGGATATGGCCGGTGCCGTGGGGCTGCGCGAAGTCCGTTATGGCTTTGATGGCGAGAACCATCTGCAGGCGGAGAAGGATACGTCCAACCCCTATTTCACCTATGACCCCAGCAAGTGCATCGTCTGCTCCCGCTGCGTCCGCGCCTGCTCCGAAGTCCAGGGTACCTTTGCCCTGACGATTGATGGTCGTGGCTTCGATTCCCGCGTCGCGGCCGGTCAGGATGAGAACTTCCTCGACTCCGAATGTGTCTCCTGTGGTGCCTGTGTGCAGGCATGCCCGACCGCTACTCTGACGGAAAACTCCGTCATCGAGATGGGACAGCCGGAACACTCGGTGGTGACCACCTGTGCCTACTGTGGTGTGGGTTGCTCGTTCGAGGCCGAGATGAAAGGCGATAAACTGGTACGTATGCTGCCTTATAAGGGTGGTGAAGCGAACCATGGTCACTCTTGTGTCAAAGGCCGTTTTGCCTTCGGTTACGCCACGCACAAGGATCGTATCCGTGCGCCGATGATTCGTGACAGCATCGATCAGCCCTGGCGTGAAGTGAGTTGGGAAGGAGCGATCGGTTTCGCTGCCGGTCGTTTGAAAGCGATTCAGGCCGAGCATGGCCGTGAAAGTGTCGGTGGTATCACGTCCTCACGCTGCACCAATGAAGAAGCTTATCTGGTGCAGAAGCTGATCCGTACCGCCTTCGGTAACAACAACACCGATACCTGTGCCCGAGTCTGCCACAGCCCGACCGGTTATGGCCTGAAACAAACGCTGGGCGAGTCTGCCGGTACCCAGACCTTTGACTCCGTTTTGAAGGCCGACTGTGTGCTGGTGATTGGTGCCAACCCCACGGATGCGCACCCGGTGTTCGGCTCACTGCTGCGCCGTCGTCTGCGTGAAGGTGCCAGCCTGCTCGTGGCGGACCCGCGTCACATCGATCTGCTGGATACACCACACCTGAATGACTCCATGCATTTGCCGTTGCGTCCGGGCTCTAACGTGGCCATGGTCAATGCACTGGCGCACGTGGTGATCAACGAAGGTCTGGAAGACAGCGACTTTATTGCCAGCCGCTGTGATACCGACGGCTACAATCAATGGCGCGATTTTATTGCTGATGAGCGCCATGCACCGGAAAACGTGGAAGAGATCACCGGCGTGCCGGGCGATAAGGTCCGTGCAGCGGCGCGTGCCTTTGCCAAGGCACCCAACGCGGCGATCTATTACGGCCTGGGTGTGACCGAGCACAGTCAGGGCTCTACCACCGTGATGGGCATCGCCAACCTGGCGCTGGCGACCGGTAACATCGGCCGTGAAGGCGTGGGTGTTAACCCGTTGCGTGGTCAGAACAATGTCCAGGGCTCCTGTGACATGGGGTCTTTCCCCCATGAACTGCCGGGCTACCAGCATGTATCCGATTCCGTTGCCCGTGGCCACTTCGAAGCGGCCTGGGGTGTCGAGATCGATCCGGAACCGGGTCTGCGCATTCCCAACATGTTCGATGCAGCCATCGCCGGTGCCTTCCGCGCCATGTATGTGCAGGGTGAGGATATTGCCCAGTCAGACCCCAACACCCAGCATGTTGAGCAGGCCTTGCGCTCGCTGGACTGCCTGATCGTGCAGGATATCTTCCTTAACGAAACCGCCAAGTTCGCCCATGTCCTGCTGCCGGGCTCCACCTTCCTTGAGAAGAACGGCACCTTTACCAACGCCGAGCGTCGTATCAACCGCGTACGCAAAGTGATGCCGGCACTGGCAGGCAAGGAAGACTGGGAAGTGACGCAGGAGCTGTCCAACGCTCTGGGTTACCCGATGAACTACAGCCATCCGTCTGAAATCATGGACGAGATCGCCAGTCTGACGCCGAGCTTTGCTGGTGTGAACTACGACAAGCTGGAGCAGTACGGCAGCCTGCAGTGGCCCTGTAATGATGTGCATCCGGAAGGCTCGCCCATCATGCACGTTGACGACTTCCCGATTGGCAAGGCCAAGTTTGCCATCACCGAGTTTGTACCGACCACCGAGCGCGCCAACCGTCGCTTCCCGCTGTTGCTGACCACTGGCCGTATCCTCAGTCAGTACAACGTAGGTGCCCAGACTCGCCGTACCGAGAACCAGGTCTGGCACAACGAAGATGTGCTGGAAGTGCATCCGCATGATGCCGAGGAACGCGGCATTAATGATGGTGACTGGTTGGGTATCAGCAGTCGTGCCGGTCATACCGTGCTGCGCGCGCGAATCAGCGAGCGCATGCAGCCGGGTGTGGTGTACACCACCTTCCACCATCCGCACAGTGGCGCCAATGTCATCACTACCGATAACTCGGATTGGGCAACCAACTGCCCCGAGTACAAGGTGACGGCGGTACAGGTGGAGAAGGTGACACAGCCGTCCGAGTGGCAGAAGAACTTCCACGACAACCACCATCGTCAGCAGGGTTTCCTGCGCGAGGCACGCACGGAAGTGTCCTGATGGCCGGGCTGAAGGGAGAACAGCAGGTTCAAGTGCTGCGCCGTCAGGGTGCAGGGCTTGAACCTGCCGAAGACCAGGTGGCGGACGAAGTGGCCGTCGCGCTGGTCTATAACGGTCTGTCCCATGTGGTGATGATGGCGACGCCCGATAATCTTGAGGACTTCGCGCTGGGCTTCAGCCTGAGCGAAGGCATTATCGAGCGGCCGCAACAGGTGTATGGCATGGATGTCGTTCAGCACCCACTGGGGCTGGAAGTTCAGATAGAGCTGGCAACCGAGCGTTTTGAAAGCCTCAAGCACCGTCGTCGCAACCTGGCAGGACGGACCGGCTGCGGTCTTTGTGGTGCGGAATCACTGGCGCAGGCCATAGGGACGCCGCAAAAAGTTGTTCCGGCGCCCATGCCCTCAGCCAAGGCCATAGAGCATGCACTCACACAACTGCGACTGCATCAGCCGCTGCAGGTCAGCACGGGGGCGGTGCATGGTGCGGCCCTCTGTGATGCTAGGGGTGACGTGTTGCTTGTGCGTGAAGACGTGGGCCGTCATAACGCCCTGGATAAGCTGATCGGCGCCATCGCCGATGCCGAATCTGCCCTTCAGCAAGTAGATGTTTTTGTGCTGATTACCAGCCGCGCCAGTTTCGAGATGGTACATAAGTGTGCTGCCGCCAATCTGGGGGCACTGGTTGCCGTCTCGGCGCCCACCGCATTGGCGATCGAGCAGGCCAACAAGGCCGGTATGCAGTTGGTGGGCTTTGCCCGCCCCGGTCGCCATGTGATCTACACTGAAACCGATCCCCACCCCCTTAAGAATAAAGAGAACAGCCATGTCGCATGAGAAAGCTTCCCTGATCAAAATGCTGAATCACATCGCCATCAATAACGCCAGCGTCGGTGATCAACATACCGTCGCCCAGGTGATTGAAGGGCATGTGCAGAAATTCTGGTCGCGCCGCATGAAGGAACAGCTGCATGAGCTGATTCAGCATGGCTGTGATGATCTGCATGATGCGGCCCGTTTGGCAGGCCAACGTCTGTGCGGTATTGCGGGTTAATCAGGCATCCCGTGAAGGTGTGCCACTCCTGACTCAACTCTTGTTATCAATGCCTCAGCCAAGCGGACCTCTGGAACGGTATTGGTTGGGGCTGACTCCCATCTTTTCCCGAAACATCTGAATGAAAGGCGCGGGCGCACTGTAGCCCAGTTCCAGCGCTATTTGAGTCACGCTCATGGGCGTGCTCAGCATCTCTATCGCTTTCATCAAACGCATGCGTGAATACCAGGCCTGGAGCGTTATGCCGGTTTGCTGCCGGAAATGCCGTTCCAGGGTACGTGCTGACATGGCCAGTGTCTGGGCGGCCTCACTCAGTACCGGCCGGTGAGACGGGTTGGCAAAGAGCTCGGTACAGAGGTTGGCCAGCCTCGGCTCGCTGGGCCAGGGCAGTGTGTGACCTCGCTGTGGCAGCCGCTCCAGTGTTTGCAGCAATACCTGAACCAGATCGTTTTCATATCCGTGCACTGGGTATTCGCTGTCAAAGTTGGCTGCGGTCAGAATCAGCTCGCGCATCAAGGGTGAAACCGATAGCACCAGTGGGCGTCTGTTTTCCAAGGTATCAAATGCGCTGTCGATGTAGAGGCTTTTGAGCTCGGCACCGAACTCCGTATAGGTACTGTGTTCTACGCCTGCCGGAAGCCAGACGGCAGAGCCAGAGGGTACAAACAGGCGCTGATCTTTCAGGCTGGCCACCAGCGTGCCTGAGGTTGCATAGAGCAATTGATGCCAGGGGTGTGTATGTGAGGCAAACAGGTGCCTTGGGGGCATCTCTTGCTGGCGCACAAAAACCTGTCGCGGTAAGGCGTGCATCTGAGGCGGGGAGAGTGTGGCGACAGCGTCTTGCATAAGCGGGCCTGGGGTGTCGTGAATGCTTGTCGTCTTTCATATATATATTGTCATTATATATACAGAACTTGGTCAGCTAACACCCTAGTCTGGTATCTGTCAGGCTAAGGGGGAGGATGAACAATGCTGACTGAGAAGGTGCGTGTACTGATTGCCAGTGTTTCAGCGGTGGTGATCACGGTGGGCATTGCGCGTTTTGCCTACACACCCATGATTCCGGAAATGATGGCTGGCGCCGGGATGAATAATACCCTGGCTGGACTGCTGGCAACGGCCAACTATGCGGGGTACCTGAGTGGCGCATTGTTGATCTCTTTCCTGCAGGCATCAGGGTTGAAAATTCGGCTTTACCAACTGGGGTTACTGGGGGCTGTACTGACAACGGGGTTGATGGGCTATACCGAGCAGACCTGGGTCTGGTATCTGCTGAGGTTTGTGTCGGGGCTATGCAGTTCAGCTGGCGTACTTATTGGCGCAGGGCTGTTGATGAGCTGGCTGCTACGGCAGGGGCACAAGCCCGAGCTGGGTATTTTCTTTTCGGGCCTGGGGATTGGCATTGTACTGACCGCAATTCTGGCGGAGCTGATCAGATCCCGCTTCAGTTGGGATCAGCAGTGGGTCCTGTATGCGGGGGCTGCCTGTGTGCTGCTCCTTCCTATATGGCGCTGGAGCCCGGATTATCGGCTCTCAGTGCCTTCTGCTGTGCCCAAGGCACAGGGTTCTTCGTCCCTGAGCCTGTTTATGCTGTTACTACAGCTGGCCTATTTCTGCGCCGGTGTTGGTTATGTAGTGACGGCGACGTTTCTGGTGGCCATCGCTGAGGCCTCACCGCTGCTGATCGGGCAGGGATGGATGATCTGGCTGGTCGCGGGCCTTGCGGCTGCACAGGGGTGCTGGTTGTGGGATCTTATGGTCAGACGGCAGGGCGACTGGCTGGCGCTGCTGCTGGCTTACCTGTTGAATGCGTTGAGCGTACTGCTGCTGTTGCTGATGGACGGCCTGGCGGGTGTGCTGCTGAGTGCAGTGATATACGGGGCCAGTTTTATCGGTATCGTCAGTATGACCCTGGCCATGGTGGGGCGCTTGTACCCGGAGAATCCGTCCCGACCCATGGGGCGGCTGACCTTCGGCTATGGTATCGCCCAGATGCTGGCCCCCATGGTCGTCGGTTATCTTGCTGAGTCTCAGGGGCACTATTTCAGTGGCCTGCTGATAACGCTCGGAGTGATCAGCACTGGTTGTGTTCTGTTGATAGGGGCCTGGCATGTGCAGCGTCAGGAAGCCGCCGGTTCTCAGGCCATCGCTTAAAGGTAGAGGGCGAGTGCAAGTCCAGCATCCTTATTTGCAGGGATCCGACTACCTGAAGCGGACGAAAGTAACGCCTTCACTCGGTGCCGGTGATGCGCTGCTTTTCTGCAATGCCTTCTTTCACAAGTCCGAGAATGTGCACCAAGGTAAACGCACGGCCTATATTCTGCGCCTCGTACCCAAGGACGCCAAGTTCAGTCGAACACGCCTGCTTGGGCTTAAAATGCTCGGTCAAAACCTGGCGGTTGTTAACGAGTTGCTTGAGCAGCACTATCCGGATGCGTTGGAAACCCTGTAGTAGGCATGCCTTCGGATGTGAAGCTGCACAAGGAGGCCTTCTTGACAGGACGTCTAACATGTTGAAAAGGCGGCGTTTTATTTATTATTCCGGTATTATTTTAAAATAAGTTAAATAAAGCTGTCACCGGGACGAAAATAAGCGTACGATGATTTTGCTTGAGAGTAAGACCTGCATTTATGCACATTTTCGATGTCCTGCCTAAACAGTATGTTCCTCGTTCTTTTTTCATAAGTACTTGTATTATTTAAAGCATTAATCGAACAGCTTCAGTATTTTGGCTGAAGCGTTCAAACAATTTTTGAACGAGAATATTATTATGTCTACTACTACTGGCACCGTTAAATGGTTCAACGAAACTAAAGGCTTTGGCTTCATCGAGCAGAAGGGCGGTGGTCCGGATGTTTTCGCCCATTTCAGTGCGATTACTGGCTCCGGATTTAAAAACCTGACTGAAGGCCAGGAAGTTCAGTTCACTGTTACTCAGGGCCAGAAAGGCCCTCAGGCTGAAAACATCTCCGCGATCTGAACCTCGAGTTCAGTAAGCGATAAAAACGGGCCCTAGTGGCCCGTTTTTTGTGCCTTTAATAAGGCTTGATTTGAGGAAATCCTCTCGGACAGAGGGTTGATTTTGAATAGGCTTTTTATATGGTGTTAGTCCAAAGGAAACACTAACATTTTTATTAAAATTCGACTTCTTCAATTTCGCATTCATGTAACGAATGTTCTTTTAAAACTGATAGTGCAACATCCGAAACGACCAATCTTAGATCATTACCTATCCCAAAATCATCTATCCCTGACTCACCGACAACTTTAAGCCACAGGAATAACGGGAGAGTTATGTTTGGGTATAGCTCATTGAAAACTTCAGATTTCGTGACTTCGCAGCGCGCTAATTTATACCCTGACAGTTTCGTTTGCGTAAGAGATTGAGCCAGCTCCTCGGTAATTAGATAGCATGGAAACGAAGTCACTATCGAGTCACCAGACCACCCTTCAAATTCATAGACGAGCTTTTTAACCTCTGGGGGATGAATAGTCGTGTTTGCTTGCGTACCTTCCCCCCATCCTCCTGCAACTTCTGGCTCAATTTGGTAGTACATGATTTCCTCGGATATTTAACACCATGACTTTGCGGCGCACCGGAGCGCCAGTATAGGTGCGACCGATAAGAGCCAATTAGGGGAAATGTTACTCTGACCCCAATTTCTGAGAGGGGCGGCCAACTGCTGATTAGCTGATTCCCAAACCTTTTATAATTTCAACCACTACTGGCCAATACGTTTCAACTATATCGGTTACTGGAAAGTCTAGAAGGTTCTCAGAAAAGCTCTTTATATCATCTAGTTTCTCAATAATAAAATCCTTAATTGCCTGTTTTGCATCCGAAGGAATTGAGGATTCAGCGTTAATTGCTTTTTCAATTTCAGAGCGCCATGAAAAGGTAAAACTTTGATCAACCGGTCTCATCATATATTCCTTTTATTTAATAATAAGGACAAGGCTATAACGAAATTTATGAAAGCCAATGATCATTTAAACATAGACAAGTAATTCAGAAGTTGTATTTCTGTCTTTAAAAATCACTCAGTTGAAACGATCAATCTCCCGAAGTATTGACAGTAAAAATCTATCTAGAACCCGCTGTTGAAGGACAAAATATGCCTCGGAAACTTGAGAAAACCGTTTTCCTTCCAAATCTTCTTCTAGGAATTCGAAAAGCTGAGAGGACACATTATCATTCAAATGTAAATGATCTCTTTCATTTCGATAAACCTTTATTCTTCTCAAAGACGACCATAAAAACTGATACTCATGTTTGATAGCACCCCAGAAGTAAGATGAGTCCCCCTTGTCCTTTCCATAATGTTCGATAGATTCAACAAAGCATCTATTTAGGACATTTATAAAGAACGAGAACTGAGATTCATTATAAGAAACTTCTATATTCTGCAACTGCTCCGCTTCAGGAAAGGAATTCGCACCAAATAGTAGTGGCTTTCCGTTCCTTTTTATAAGCTTCTCTAGAAGCCTTATCTCCGAACAGATTTCTTGCACCCTTCTCTTCAGCCAACTTTCCCTATTACTACTTTCCACAATTGGATATATAAGTTCCCTATCACTTTTCCTTTTTGACTCAAGAGCAACCCGACTTGCGATAACAGGTATATTAACCTCATAGCCTGTTCTGCATCGCTTAATAAGCTGATACCCCAACAGATGCTTTATCTCCGCTGACTCCTGCGAAAGCTCCTTGAACTCTAATTCTTGGCCTATAGAAAGAAGTTCAAACAAGAAGTATTCATCAGGATAAAATTGACGGATTTCGGAAATTGCATGGTCACTGTAAAACACCAACTCCCGATCAACTTGCGGCTTGTATCTTAAGAAAACTTCCTTAGATATTTCCAGCGGCTTACTGTTTTCCTCCGACAGAAATGAGTTAAGACTGCTACAAGCTTGTCTGGTTAATAGAGGATGTCCGCCATACCACTTTGAAATTTCATTGCATGCACCGGAGTCAAACCTCATGCCCATACGTTTCCCGAGTTTTTTGAGCATTACTTTGACTTCGTCTTGACTAAGTCCTGTCAAATATTTATGAGGAACGATGCCAAATAATGGGTTTTGTACACCATCAACAGAATCTTTCTCTACTACAGTTGGATTTACGCCAGCAAGTATAAATGAAATGCACTTGAATTGACTCTGACAGGACCACATTGTTTGCCAGAAGTCTATGTAGTCATCAGCCCAATGCCTGTTTTTCGGCGAGACAAATGATACATACTCTATCTCGTCAAGCATTAAGACGATTTTTTCTCCGTCCTCATAGATGTTTCTAACTAATTCTTCAAAATCCTTTGATGCGCTACGCTCACTGTACTCGCCTTTAATCGTTATTCCATATTTTTTGGCAATGTCATTGGCTATATCGCACAACAACTCATTCCATTTTGACTTTCGTATATGTGGAACCTTGCAGTCATAGTAAAATACAATAGCTGATCTTTCACTCTCACATAGCCTTTTTAGCTTATATAAAAATGAGGTCTTACCAGTTTTTCTTAACCCAAAAATAGCCCGGTTTTCACTTTGTTTTATTGAGTCATAATAATCCATTAATAGGCTTTGACGGCCAAAAAAGTAGGCATCGTCTATAAGAGGCAATGAATAATTAAAAAGATCTCTTCCAAAGAAATGTTTGTCGAGGGAGTTCCTTACAAACCAATCGTCACCGCTTTGCTTTGCGTGAACCAACAATTCTTTGTAAAACGGGATAACTACCCGTGATTCT
The DNA here is from genome assembly GCF_900155945.1 of Marinobacterium stanieri. Taxonomy (GTDB): domain Bacteria; phylum Pseudomonadota; class Gammaproteobacteria; order Pseudomonadales; family Balneatricaceae; genus Marinobacterium; species Marinobacterium stanieri. The sequence goes on along the minus strand of NZ_FTMN01000001.1, from coordinate 127,155 downwards.
TGCCGCGAAGATATATACGAATCCATCCATTCCTCTATATCTTCGGCGTCGGTAACAAGAAAATAGCTTAGGGTTTCTACCCTTCCTTTGGCTGGCGATGTTGCAAGAATTTGTTCCACCGCCTGAAAGGTTCTAGGCTCCATACGATCATACGGGGCATAGACCAATAGAACCTCATTTTCAAATCCATATGACTCTTTGAAGTGATCCTCAGGAGAAAGGAAATAGACGAACAGCTCCGTATTATACTCTCTTCGCCGGCGTCCCCATGTAACAAAAAATCCATTTAAGAAAGGAATTAAGAAATCTCTATGTTCGGGGTGGTCGAAAAGCAAACCATCATTAACTTCCGCTCTTACCTGTCCCAATACTATTTCTCCTTAGATCCGAAAATTTTTAACATTTTTAATACTGCGCATGCGTGCTTTTGCTCCAAGCCAAAGGCTAAGAGCTGATGTAAGCATAAGAAGAGAAAGGATAAGTCGAGATATCACAGCCATTCTCTTCCGGTGAAAACGAGCTTGCGCGTTTTGCAGCTTTGCCGTGTGCAGTATCCTGCAGCGGCCGATCCATAGTGTTCCTGATAGTGAACGATTTTTGAGCCTGTTGCCAGTCCCTAGTGAGTACAGCCCCTTGTTCCGTTTGCCGGCCACACAGGTAAAATGCCTGTCAATAACCCTTTCCAACAGGGGGCGCTTATGCGGCTCACGATTGATCTCTGTGTCATCCGCTGAGTGTGAGCGTTTGCGTGTCTGAGTATTGAATGAGTAAACCCATGGTATCCAAATATCTCGGCGGCTACAGCCCGGACGTTCAGCAACAGGTGCAGGCGCTGCTGGACAACCAGCGTTCTGGCGATTGGCTGTTGAGGAAGTACCCGCAGGCGCATGGTCTTGGTTCTGAGCGTGCGTTGTATGACTATGCCCAGGCGATCAAGAATGAATATATGCGCAGTTCATCGCCGATCAGCAAGGTGATCTACGACGACAAGATTCACATCATCAATAATGCGCTGGGCCTGCATACCTATGCTTCGCGGGTACAGGGCAAGAAGCTGAAGTCCAAAAACGAGATCCGGGTGTCATCCCTGTTTCGCAAGGTGCCCGAGCCCTTTCTGCGTATGATCCTTGTGCATGAGCTGGCGCACCTGAGGGAAAAAGAGCATGGCAAGGCGTTCTATAAACTCTGCTGCCATATGGAGCCGGACTACCATCAGCTGGAGTTTGAATTGCGCCTGTACCTGTGTCATCGCGATCGCTTTGGCGATCTCTGGTGAAATTTAAGGGATGGCGGCGCGTACAGGATCAGTCAGATAAACGTCCATGCCAGTATGCGGGTGATTTTATTACCCTGTTTCATCTCGATTTCCCGCACTTCAACGGCGCCAAGTTTGCGGATCAGCTTGGTGGCAGGCTTCAGGTTTTCGGCTTTCGATACCAGGCTGGTAAACCAGCGGCATTGTGTTGAAAAGGCGAGGCTTTCTTTAATAATTTTTTTAAGGAAAGCCTGTTCGCCGCCCTTGCACCAGAGTTCCGCTGCCTGGCCGCCGAAGTTCAGCCTGGCCGAAGTGGCCGTTTTATCACCGCGGTTACGTGCCAGGTTGTTGAGTTTACGCCGCGTGCCTTTGAGTGCTTCTTCCTGGGAGGCATGGAAGGGCGGGTTGCACACGCTCACATCAAAAAACTCGCCGGGCTGAATAATCCCCTCAAAGATGTGATGCTTGTCGTGCTGCGTACGCAGGGTGAAGCGCTCTTGTAGACCGGGATTTTTGGCGATAATCGCGGCGACGTTGTCCAGTGATTGTGGGTTGATATCAGAGCCCACGCACTGCCAGCCGTATAGCTGGCAGGCGAGTAGCGGGTAGATGCCATTGGCGCCCGTGCCGATGTCCAGCAGGGTGATGCCGGGCGAAGTATCAGCTTGATTGGCATCAGGCGCGCCAAGCCCAAGCAGGTCTGCAATGTAATGGATGTAGTCGGCTCGTCCGGGAATGGGCGGGCACAACGCGCCTTCGGGAATATCCCAGTCATCAATGCTGTAATGCAGCTTTAACAGCGCGGCATTCAGGGCTTTCACCGCCAGCGGGTCGGCGAAGTCGATAGACAGGTTGCCGTACGCATTCTTGCTGACATATTGGGCCAGCGGGGGGGAGCTTTTGAGCAGCGCGGGAAAGTCATAGCCGTGCTTGTGCAGATTTCTTGGGTGCAGGCCTTTGCGATCAGATTGGGCAGGGCTTTTTTTTGTAGGACGACGTGGGCGCACGGCAGTATATCCGAAGTTCAGGCTTCAATCGGTGAGTGGTATCGAGTGAGGCCGTGATTATAGCGCTGGTCCATAAGCCGGGTATACAGGGCCTCTGCCTGCGGTGTTGCATCCCCTGTAAACCGTACACTACGTCATTTGACGTATACCTCTGCGTCATTACGCGCATACCTCGATTTACCCCCCTTCTGAATAATCGATCAGGCATTGAGTTGTTTTCCTGGGCACGACTGAGGCCCGATCGATAACGAGGGTTCCACCCGCACTGAGCGACTTGGAACCGAAGGGGGTACTGCAATGAAGATCAAATCACTGGCTGCCGGCGTTGCCATGGCTGTAGGCGCATCCACTCTCTCATTCAGCGTTCTGGCTGCCGATACCATCAAGGTTGGTGTGCTGCACTCGCTGTCCGGCACCATGGCGATCAGCGAAACCACGCTGAAAGACACCGTGCTGATGATGATCGAAGAACAGAACAAGAAGGGCGGTCTGCTGGGCAAACAGCTGGAGCCGGTCGTTGTTGACCCGGCATCCAACTGGCCGCTGTTTGCCGAGAAGACCCGTGAGCTGCTGACTCAGGAAGAAGTCGACGTGATCTTCGGCTGCTGGACTTCTGTATCTCGCAAATCCGTACTGCCGGTACTGGAAGAGTTGAACGGCCTGATGTTCTACCCGGTCCAGTATGAAGGCGAAGAGTCCTCCAAAAACGTTTTCTACACCGGTGCGGCACCCAACCAGCAGGCAATCCCGGCCGTGGATTACCTGATGAACGAGCTTGAAGTGGAGCGTTGGGTACTGGCGGGCACTGACTACGTGTATCCGCGTACCACCAACAAGATCCTCGAAGCCTACCTGAAAGACAAAGGGGTGGCTGCCGAAGACATCATGATCAACTACACCCCGTTTGGTCACTCAGACTGGCAGTCCATCGTGTCTGACATCAAGAAATTTGGTGGCGAAGGCAAGAAAACCGCGGTGGTCTCCACCATCAATGGTGATGCCAACGTGCCTTTCTACAAGGAGCTGGGTAACCAGGGCGTTTCCTCTGAAGACATCCCGGTGGTGGCCTTCTCCGTGGGTGAGGAAGAGCTGTCCGGTATCGACACCGGCCCGCTGGTCGGCCACATGGCCGCCTGGAACTACTTCCAGAGCGTGGATACTGACCTCAACAGCGAATTTATCCAGAAATGGCATGCCTTCACCGGTGATGAAAACCGCGTGACCAATGACCCGATGGAAGCCACCTATATCGGCTTCAACATGTGGGCTCAGGCGGTGACCGATGCCGGTACGACCGATGTTGATGAAGTCGAGCAGGCGATGATCGGCCAGGAAGTACCGAACCTGACCGGTGGCACTGCCGTCATGAACAAGAACCACCACCTGAGCAAGCCGGTACTGATCGGCGAGATCCAGGATGATGGTCAGTTTGAGGTGGTTTGGGAAACCGATGGCGTCGTCGCCGGTGATGCCTGGTCCGACTTCCTGCCAGGTTCCAAGGACCTGCTTGCTGACTGGACCGCTCCGGTCAAGTGCGGCAACTACAACGTGGAAACCAAATCCTGCGGCGGCCAAGCCAACTGATTTGAGCGTTTCCCTTGCGGCCCTGTCACGGCGGGGCCGCCTTCTCTTTTCTCTGGAGTCTCACCGTGAAACGATTACTGGCGATCTGCTGTTACTGCCTCGGCCTGATGTTGTCGCTGTCGGCAACGGCCGCCGAGAAGCCTCTCCCGTCCGAGCTTGAACCCCTGCTGCAGGAGTTGACCGAATCCAGCCTGAGCAAGGCGATTCCGGTCCTTGATGCACTGGAAGCCGAGGGTGGTGAAGCCCTGCAACCGCTGTTCAGCTACATGCTGGAAGGCGATCTCTACTACATCAAATCCTCTCGACAGGTCATCGCGGTCAGCGAAGAGGCCGGTCAGGAAACCTTTATCGACATGCTCAGCGGCAGCGAAATCGAGCCGCTATCCAGTCGTGACATCAAGAAAATCCGCGTCAACAACCGTCTGCGCGGGCATCTGCGTGATGCCATTGCGCGTTTGCAGCTGGGTTCGGAAAGCGCCGCCGTGCGAGAAAGCGCGGTGCGTTCGTTGTTGTCTGACCTGGATGAAAACACCCTGGCGTCCATTCGCGAAGCGCGCCTGAATGAAAGCGCGGGTAACGTGAAAGATGTCATGGACATGGCGCTGGCGCTTTACCGCCTGGAATCAGCCGCTGAAGCGTCTGATCGCATCGAAGCGATCGCACAGCTGGAAGGCAGCCTGGAAGGTGACGTGCGCAACGCGCTGAACCGTATTGCTGACAACGACCCTTCACCCCAGGTGCAGCAAGCGGCGCAGAAAGCGCTGGTGGGAATTGAACAGAAAGTCGAGTTCTACGCCTTTATCGACCAGCTTTTCTTTGGCCTGAGCCTGGGCTCGGTGCTGCTGCTTGCCGCCATCGGTCTGGCCATCACCTTCGGCGTGATGGGCGTGATCAATATGGCTCATGGCGAAATGATCATGCTGGGTGCCTACACCACCTATGTGGTACAGCTGCTGATGCCCAACCATATCGAATACTCGCTGTGGGTGGCCATTCCGGCGGCCTTTGTTGTATCCGGCATGGCTGGTGTACTGCTGGAGCGTCTGGTGATTCGTCACCTGCATGGCCGTCCGCTGGAAACCCTGCTGGCGACCTTTGGTGTCAGTCTGGTGCTGCAGCAGCTGGTGCGTACCGTGTTCTCACCGCTGAACCGTCAGGTGGCCTCACCCGAGTGGATGTCCGGTGCCTGGGAGATCAACCCGGTGCTGTCGTTGACGCTGAACCGTCTCTACATCCTGGCCTTTGCACTGCTGGTGTTCTTCGCGCTGATGTTGCTGCTGAAGAAAAGCTCGCTGGGTCTTAACGTGCGTGCTGTGTCGCAGAACCGTGATATGGCCAAATCCATGGGTATTCCCACCGGTCGCGTGGATGCGCTGACCTTTGGCCTTGGCTCCGGTATCGCCGGTATCGCCGGGGTAGCACTGAGCCAGCTGACCAACGTGGGGCCGAATCTGGGCCAGTCCTACATCATCGACTCCTTCATGGTGGTGGTGTTTGGTGGCGTGGGTAACCTCTGGGGTACCCTGGTTGCAGCCTTCTCGCTCGGTATTGCCAACAAGTTCCTGGAGCCGGTCACCGGTGCGGTGCTTGCCAGCATCCTGGTTCTGGTCTTCATCATCCTGTTTATCCAGAAGCGTCCCAAAGGACTCTTCCCGCAGAAAGGGAGGGCGGCTGAATGAACTGGCTGACTCAGCTATTTGCCGCCGGTCGTACCCCCGGTCATCGGGTACTGCCGTTCGTAACCGTACTGTTCCTGGTCACCACCCTGGCCTCAATGGCCAACCTGATGCTGCCGGAAAGCTCACCGCTTCATGTCAGCACCTACACCATTACCCTGCTGGGCAAGTATCTCTCCTATGCGATGCTGGCGCTGGCGGTGGATGTGATCTGGGGCTACTGCGGTATCCTCAGCCTGGGCCATGGTGCCTTCTTCGCCCTGGGCGGCTACGGCATGGGCATGTACCTGATGCGCCAGATCGGTGATCGAGGCGTTTACGGCAACCCGGACCTGCCCGACTTCATGGTATTCCTCAACTGGGACAGCCTGCCCTGGTACTGGATGGGCATGGATCAGTTCTGGTTCGCCATGCTGATGGCACTGGCGGTACCGGGGCTGCTGGCCTTCGTGTTCGGCTGGCTGGCGTTCCGCTCCCGTGTCACCGGTGTTTACCTGTCGATCATGACCCAGGCGCTGACCTACGCGCTGATGCTGGCCTTCTTCCGCAATGAAATGGGCTTTGGCGGCAACAACGGTCTGACCGACTTCAAGGATATCCTCGGCTTTGATCTGCAGTCCGACACCACCCGAGTGGCGCTCTTTGCGACCACTGCACTGATGCTGGGCGTGGTGTATATCCTCAGCCATCTGATCCTCAAGTCCCGCATGGGCAAGTTGATTGTGGCGATTCGTGACGGCGAAGCCCGTGCGCGTTTCCTTGGCTACCGTACCGACCTGTATAAGGTATGGCTGTTCGTCTTCTCCGCCCTGATTGCCGCCATGGCCGGTGCGCTCTACGTACCTCAGGTGGGCATCATCAACCCGGGCGAGTTCTCGCCGCTGAACTCCATCGAAGTGGTGGTCTGGGTCGCCGTGGGTGGTCGTGGAACCCTCTATGGTGCCGTCATCGGTGCGCTGCTGGTCAACTACGCCAAGACCCGCTTTACCGCAATCATGCCGGAAGGCTGGCTGTTTGCGCTGGGTGCACTCTTTGTACTGGTCACCCTGTATCTGCCCAAAGGCCTGGTCGGGCTCAGTGGTCAGCTGGCCGCAAGCCGTGAACGTAAAGCAGGAAAAGCCGCACAGCAGGAGGCGCACTCATGACCGCAATCGATAATGCTCGCGAACTCATGCGCCCGGACCGTGTATGGCCGTTCCTGGTGCCGCCGGCAGCGCCGGTCGACGTATCCAAAAACGTGCTGCTCTATGTGGAAGGGGTCAGTGTCAGCTTCGACGGCTTCAAGGCGCTCAATGACCTTAACCTCTACATCAATGATGGTGAGTTGCGCTGTTTGATCGGTGCCAACGGTGCCGGCAAGACCACCATGATGGACGTGATTACCGGCAAGACCCAGTGTGACGAAGGCAGTGTCTATTTCGGCCAGACCATCAACTTGCTGGAAAAGTCGGAACCGGAAATTGCCCAGCTGGGCATTGGCCGCAAGTTCCAGAAGCCCACGGTGTTTGAAGCGCATACCGTGTTCGACAACCTGGAAATGTCGCTGAAAACCGCGAAGGGCATCTGGCAAACGCTGATGGCGCGTCTGTCACCCACTGAAATCGATCACATCGACCGTGTGTTGGAGATTATCGGCCTCAAGGAGCACCGCTTCATGCTGGCCGGTGCCTTGTCCCACGGCCAGAAACAGTGGCTGGAAATTGGCATGTTGCTGGTGGCTGAGCCGCGTCTGCTGCTGGTGGATGAGCCTGTTGCCGGCATGACGGCGGAAGAAACCGAAAAAACCGCTGAGCTGCTCACCTCGCTGGCCGGTGACCATACCGTGGTTGTCGTTGAGCATGACATGGAGTTTGTCCGCAGCATTGCACGCACCGTAACGGTGCTGCATCAGGGCAGTGTGTTGGCGGAAGGCACCATGGAGCAGGTGCAGAACAACCGTGACGTGATCGAAGTGTATCTGGGGGAAGAAGCATGATCTCCATTCAAAATGTTAACCAGCTCTACGGTGGCACCCGCATTCTATGGGACCTGGATCTGGAGATCGAAGAGGGCTCCTGTACCTGCATCATGGGGCGCAACGGTGTTGGCAAAACCACCTTGCTGAAGTGCCTGATGGGGTTGCTGCCGGTGGAGAGCGGTCAGATCCAGATGCAGGGACAGCCGCTGCATACCCGCCCGGCGGAGTATCGTGCCAAGGCCGGCATCGGTTATGTCCCTCAGGGGCGTGACATCTTTCCGCTGCTCACGGTCGAGGAAAACCTTCGCATCGGTCTGCCGATCCGCAAGGACAAGGCGAAGGAGATCCCCGAGAAGATCTTCGAGCTGTTCCCGGTACTGGGCGACATGATGCACCGCCGTGGCGGTGACCTTTCCGGTGGTCAGCAACAGCAGCTGGCGATTGGTCGTGCACTGGTGCTGGACCCTAAAGTGCTGATCCTGGATGAGCCCAACGAAGGTATCCAGCCCAACATCGTCAAGCAGATTGGCGATGTCATCCTCAAGCTCAATGAAGAGGAGGGGCTGACCGTGATTCTGGTAGAACAGAAGCTTGGTTTTGCTCGCCGTGTCGGCAAGGAGTTCCGGCTGATGGAGAAGGGCCGCATCGTCGCGGCAGATCGCATGGACAACCTCAATGATGACCTGATTCGCCAGTATCTGGCGGTCTGAGACAGGCAAAAGCCGCGGCGAAATCCGCGGCTTTTTTGTGTCAGCACCAAAATGGGCATGCTTTTTGCCACATTGGTGCATAAGGATAGGGAAAACAACTTCTCGATCATGATGCGCACTTACATGGTGCGCAATTAGGTGTCGGGTCATCAGGTTTGCACGCAAATGGTGCGAATGTGTGACTCAAAAATGAACAATCAAGGGTGTTGCTACCGCATGAATATGTCCGTGCCTGACAGCCTGCCTGCCAGTGCCCAACACGAGCCTTCCCGTTGGCATGCCCGCCTGTCGCTGGGCATCAAACGTACGCCGCGCGGCAGTCGTGTTGCCAGTGCCGAGCGTTTCGGGCCTCTGCACCTGCAAAAGCCCTTTTATCCGGAAGGGCCGGATCTGGCGCATATCTACCTGTTACACCCGCCCGGCGGCATGGTGTCTGGCGATCTGCTGGAAATTGAAGCCCGGCTGGCGCCTGAAACAGCCGCATTGATCACCACGCCCGGCGCGGGCCGCGTCTATCGTGCCCGTCCGGACCGCACACTGCAGCATCAGCGCGTCCGGCTGGAAGTGGGTGAGGGTAGCTCCATGGAGTGGCTGCCGCTGGAAACCATCCTCTATCCCAATGCCCGGACCCGCCTGGATCTTGATGTTGAGCTGGCCGCAGATGCCCGTTTTATCGGCTGGGAAGTGACCAGTCTGGGATTGCCGGCGCAGGGCAAAGGCTTTGGTGAGGGTGAGCTGCAGCAGCGTCTGCAAATCCGTCAGGAAGGCCGCCTGTTGTTGCGTGAACAGCTGTTGCTGGATGAGCGCAGCCAGTCGGTATTGACCGCCAGGGCCGGTCTTCAGAACAAGCCGGTGACCGGGTTGATGGTGGCCGGCCCCTTTGCACAGGAGCAGGCGGAACCCCTGCTGGAACCGCTGCGCGAATGTGCTGATGCATTGGATTTTCTGGCCGGCGTGAGCCTGAGTGGCGAATTCCTGCTGATACGAACGCTGGGAGAGTGCTCCGAGCGGACACGTTTGTTTCTGGAGCAGTGCTGGCAATTGATTCGGCCGGAACTGCTGGGGCGTGATGCCTGCGCGCCGCGAATCTGGGCTACCTGATTTGAATGGGCAGGTGCTTTGGGTACCTGAAATCCTGAGGAGAGATTAATGGAACTGCTGCCAAGAGAGAAAGACAAGCTACTGATCTTTACTGCGGCCCTGCTTGCAGAGCGCCGCCTGAACCGTGGCCTCAAACTGAATTACCCGGAAGCGGTGGCCTATATCACCATGGAGATCATGGAGGGTGCTCGCGACGGTCGCACCGTGGCGGACCTGATGGGCTATGGCAAGACCCTGCTCAGTGCCGACCAGGTGATGGAAGGGGTGCCGGAGATGGTCGATGAAGTGCAGGTTGAAGCGACTTTCCCTGACGGTACCAAGCTGGTCACCGTTCATCAGCCGATTGTGTGAGGAGGAGAACACCATGATTCCTGGAGAAATTCAGAGTGCTGCCGGCGAGATCGAACTCAACGTCGGCCGCAAGACCACGCGTGTACGGGTGGAAAATCACGGTGACAGACCGGTACAGGTGGGCTCCCACTATCACTTTTATGAAGTGAACCCGGCCCTGGTGTTCGACCGCGATGCTGCCCGAGGTTTCCGACTCAATATCGCATCCGGCACGGCTGTCCGCTTCGAGCCGGGGCAAGGACGTGAAGTCGAGCTGGTCGAATATGCCGGCAGTCGAACCATCTATGGCTTCCGTGGCGATGTCATGGGTCCGCTGGATCAGGCAGATGCTGTAAGTAAAGATGGAGGGCAGAACTGATGGCCAAAATGGACCGCAGCAGCTACGCACAGATGTTTGGCCCCACCGTCGGGGACCGTGTTCGTCTGGGCGATACCGAGCTTTGGATCGAAGTCGAAAAGGATTACACCACCTACGGTGACGAGGTGAAGTTCGGTGGTGGCAAGGTCGTGCGTGATGGCATGGGCCAAAGCCAGGAGACCAACGAAGTCGCCATGGATCTGGTGATCACCAATGCGCTGATCCTGGACCACTGGGGCATCGTTAAAGCGGATGTCGGTGTCAAGGATGGTCGTATCCATACCATCGGCAAAGCCGGCAACCCGGATACCCAGGATGGCGTGGACATCGTGATCGGGCCGGGTACCGAGATCATTGCCGGTGAGGGCGCCATTCTGACCGCCGGCGGCATCGATGCCCATATCCATTTCATCTGCCCGCAGCAGGTGGAAGAGGCGCTGATGTCCGGTGTTACCACCATGATTGGCGGCGGCACCGGCCCTGCTACCGGCACCAAGGCGACCACCTGTACGCCGGGGCCCTGGTATCTGGGCAAGATGCTGCAATCCACCGATCAGTTGCCGATGAACCTTGGTTTTCTGGGCAAGGGTAACGCCAGCCGCCCTGAGGCGCTGCGCGAGCAGCTGGATGCCGGTGCCTGCGGTTTGAAACTGCATGAGGACTGGGGCACCACGCCTGCATCCATCGACTGCTGCCTCAGCGTGGCCGAAGAGTACGATGTGCAGGTGGCGATCCATACCGACACCCTTAACGAGTCCGGCTTTGTCGACGACACCCTGGGTGCATTCAAGAACCGTGTCATCCACACCTATCACACCGAAGGGGCCGGTGGTGGCCACGCGCCGGATATCATCCGTGCCGCCGGTTACTCCAATGTGTTGCCGTCGTCCACCAACCCCACGCGCCCCTACACGGTGAACACCGTGGATGAGCACCTGGATATGCTGATGGTGTGTCACCACCTGGACAGCAATATCCCTGAAGATGTGGCCTTTGCCGACTCGCGTATCCGCAAGGAAACCATTGCCGCCGAGGACATTTTCCATGACCGCGGTGCATTCAGCATGATCTCGTCCGACTCCCAGGCCATGGGCCGTGTGGGCGAGGTGGTGACACGTACCTGGCAGACGGCGCACAAGATGAAAGTGCAGTTTGGTCTGTTGCCGGAAGATGAAGAACGCGGTGCTGATAACTTCCGTGCCCGTCGCTACATCGCCAAATACACCATCAACCCGGCTATTACTCACGGTGTCGCCCATGAAGTGGGCTCCATTGAACCGGGCAAGCTGGCTGACTTGGTGTTGTGGAAACCGGCATTTTTCGGTGTTAAGCCGGCCACTATTATCAAGGGAGGCATGATCGCGGCAGCTCCCATGGGCGATCCCAACGCGTCTATTCCCACACCCCAGCCGGTGCACTACCGCCACATGTTCGGGGCTCTTGGCCGTGCCGCTGCCGAGACATCGCTCACCTTTGTCAGCCAGAAGGCGCTGGAGTCGGGTCTGCGTGAACAGCTGGGGCTGCAGCGCCAACTGGTGGCCTGCGGTAACACCCGCAATATCAGCAAGTCGGACATGATTTTGAACGACTGGCAGCCGGATATTCAGGTCGATCCTCAGACTTATGAAGTGCGGGCTGATGGTGAGCTGCTCACCTGTGAACCGGCTGATGTGCTGCCTTTGGGTCAGCGATACACGTTGTTTTAAGAGTGCTGAGCAAGCAGCACGGTTTTAAGGAGTAAGCAGGATGTTTGAAGTGCATGAACGTCTGGGGACCCATTGTCATGAGCCAGTGGTTGCCAAGGTGACCCTGACCCATGATCAGCGTGATCGCGGTCGGCTCAAGCTGACCAGCGATACCGGTGAAGAAGTGCGCGTTTTTCTTGAGCGTGGCAAGCCGTTGCTGGTGGGAGAGTATCTCAAATCGGTCTGCGGTCGCCATCTTCAGGTAGAAGGTGCCCAGGAAGAGGTGCTGGAAGCGGGCTGTGACGACTGGCGTACCTTCGCGCGCGCCTGCTACCACCTGGGCAACCGCCATGTGCGCATTGAAGTGGGCGATCGCTGGCTGCGCATCAAGCCTGACCATGTACTGGAAGAGATGCTGCAGTTGCTGGGGCTGGAGACGCGTCAGTGCGAAGCCGTATTCATGCCGGAATCCGGAGCCTATGCCCATGGCCACCACCATCACGACCACTGACCTGGCGCTGCTGCGACTGTTGCAGCTGAGCAGCGTTAGCCTGCCGGTGGGTGGTTATGCCTTTTCACAGGGGCTGGAGTATGCCATCGACAGCGGTTGGGTGCGCAAGGCCGATCAGGTGGAGGAGTGGCTGGAGCTACAGCTGCTGCATGCCCAGGCCCATACCGACTTGCCGCTGCTGCGACTGGCCATGCAGGCAGACAGCGAGCAGCGCTGGCAGGAACTGAACGACCTGTCACTGGCCTGTCGTGAAACACGGGAGCTGCGCCTGACCGACAGCGCCATGGGTGAGGCACTGCGCCGGGTGCTGAAAAATCTCGGCATAGAGGTCCCCGAGGCGTTAAAGCAGGAGGTCAGCTTTATCGTGCTGTTCGCCTTTGCGGCGCGGCACTGGCAGATCGATGCAGACGCAGCGGCCCTGGGCCTGGGCTGGTCCTGGCTGGAAAACCAGGTCGCTGCAGCCACCAAACTGGTCCCCTTGGGTCAGACGCAGGCGCAGCAGCTGCTCAATGATTTGCAGCCCCTGCTGCCCCAGGCGATCGAGATCGCCAAGGGCGTAGATGAAGAGTTTATCGGTGTTGGCCTGCCTGCTTTGGCAATCGCCAGCAGCCTTCACGAAACACAGTATTCACGATTGTTCCGCTCTTGAGGCGTGACAGTCCGGTTAAACGAGGAAATGAAAATGAGTAAACCCAAGCAGACACTGAGGGTAGGGGTCGGTGGCCCCGTTGGTTCCGGCAAGACGGCGCTGCTGCGCTCACTCTGTGCCGCCATGCGTGACTACTACGATATCGCCGTTGTCACCAATGATATCTATACCCAGGAAGATGCCAAATTCCTCACCGAACATGAGGCGCTGAGTGCGGATCGCATTCTCGGCGTTGAAACCGGCGGTTGCCCGCATACCGCTATTCGTGAAGATGCGTCCATGAACCTGGCTGCGATTGATCAGCTGGTTGAGCGTCATGGCGAGCTGGATGTGGTCTTTGTTGAGAGTGGTGGCGACAACCTCAGCGCCACGTTCAGCCCTGAGCTGTCTGACCTGACCATCTATGTGATCGACGTGTCTGCCGGAGACAAGATTCCGCGCAAGGGCGGGCCCGGTATTACCAAATCCGATCTGCTGATCATCAACAAGACCGACCTGGCGCCGCTGGTTGGTGCCTCGCTGGAGGTGATGGACCGTGATGCCCGCAAGATGCGTGGTGAGCGTCCCTTCATCTTTGCCAACCTGAAAGCGGCCCAGGGGCTGGACGACATTATCGGTTTCATCATCAGTGAAGGGATGCTCGAAACCAAACAGCTGCCGCCTGCGCGTGCTGTGGTCTGACTACGTATTTGTCTATCAAGGAGAACATCATGAAAAAATCACTGATTGCAGCTGCGGCTCTGTTGCCGGGCGCCGCCATGGCCCACAGCGGTCACGAAGTATCCGGTTTTATCAGCGGTCTGGCCCATCCGGTGGGTGGTGCTGATCACCTGTTGGCCATGCTGGCGGTGGGTCTTTGGGCGGCACGTCTGGGCGGGCGTGCCCTCTGGCTGGTACCGCTGGCATTTGTCGCTACCATGGTGCTGGGTAATGCGCTGGCGCTGTCTGGCGTATCCATTGGTTTTACCGAACAGGGGATTGGCCTGTCAGTCGTTGCCCTGGGCCTGTTGCTGGCGCTGGCAGCACGCTTTGCCACCCCGACCTGCATGGCGGTTGCAGGCGGTTTTGCTCTGTTCCACGGCCTGGCACATGGGGCCGAGATGCCGCTGAGCGCCAGTGGTTTCAGCTATGCGGCTGGTTTCGTACTGGCAACGCTGGGCCTGCATCTGGCGGGTGTTGTGTTTGGCAAGCTGGGTACTGAAGCCAAAGCCAATCTGTTCAGCCGTGTGACCGGTGGTGCAATTGCCCTGACCGGTGTGGCAATGGTCGCTGCCTGATAGTCAGCTGAGGTATGCTGTTCAGCATCCGCAAGGGAGGAGTGCCGGATGCTGAACAAACTCAATTTTCGCCACCTCTACCACTTCTGGGTGGTGGCCCGTGAAGGCAGTATGGCTCGGGCGAGCCAGGTGCTGGATCTGACACCCCAGACCCTGAGCAGCCAGGTGGCGGCTCTGGAAAGCGAAGTGGGTGGTTTGCTCTTTCGCCGTGAAGGCAGAGGGTTGAAACTTACTGATCTGGGGCTGAGTGTTCAGGCCCATGCCGATGATATTTTCGAGGCTGCCGAAGCTCTGCAGCAACTGTTGCAGACCCCTTCTGATGAACGCCCGCTGCGCCTTGCCGTGGGTATCTCCGCCTCCATCCACAAGTTGATCGCCTGGCGTCTGATCGAACCGGCGCTGGTGCTGGACCGTGACGTCAACCTGCGCTGTGAAACCGGCCGTACTCCCAATCTTCTCAACGATCTCAAACGGCGTGACCTGGATCTGGTTCTGACCGATCGTCCTCCGGTGCTTGAACCGGATGCCCGCTTTCATCTGCATGAGCTGGGTAGCTCACCCATGCGACTGTTCGCAACAGCGGAACTGGCCCAGCAACTGAAAAAGGGTTTTCCGCACAGTCTCAATGAACAGCCCTTCCTCGCCAACGCGGTGGATGCGCCCTATGTAAATGAGCTGATGCAATGGTTTGCCGATCAGGGTGTACGTGTATCCATTCGCGCGCAGGTGGATGACAGTGCACTGATCAAGGTGCTGGGCCACCACGGAATGGGGTTTTTCGCTGCACCGGATGTGATTGCCGATGAGGTGTGCCGTCAGTATCAGGTGGAGAGTATCGGCCTGGTGGAATCGGTTGAAGACAGGCTCTATGCCGTGACTCGTAATGTGCACTCCCGGCACCCGGGTGTGCAGGCCATTTGTGAGCGACGGGTGGAGGATGCATCGATAAAACCTGATAAAAGAGACGAATAAATCTGCTTTTTTCTTTGGGTTTCAGTGTCCATTATTGAATCGTAATCAAACGAGACGAGGAGTCCGGCCATGAACGCGATTCACAAATACCGTCTTGAAGTATCTGACAGTACCAATACCCTGCAGTTGAAAGAAGGCTATCGTGTAGTGCGATTTGAGTATCTGGTCGCCGAGAAAGGACTTTTCATGTGGGTGGAAGAGCCATTGCGTGCAGATGTTCCTACCTGTGAAGCCGCCTTCAGGGTAGCGATGACCGGCAAGCCGGTGGCCATGAGCTACGAATACCTGGATACAGCGCTGGACCCCTTTGGTCCCGAGGCTTACCACCTGTTCCGGGTAGAGACCGAGCGACAGGTCCAGTCCGGCCCCGAGCCCAAGCTGGTGCATCACCAGGCGGCTTGATCAGTTGCCAGAAGACATAAAAAAACCGGATGGTGTTAGCCATCCGGTTTTTTTTACGCCTGCTCCAGCAGGGCTTCGAAGCGCTGGCGCAATTCAGTGAAATGCCAGTAATAGGGCAGGGTGAACCACTCCAGCTCCAGTGCCTGCAGGGCAGCGGGCGTCGGTTCGCTGTCATGCTGCTCAAGTGCCTGGCTCAGTCGCTCCATCTGGTATTCCATGCGCAGGGCTTCATCGCTTTCCGGCGATGGCAGGCCCAGCAGGATTTCCAGTCGGATGCACAACTCGCGTGCCTGGCGGTCGGTCAGCATCAACTGCTCTTCAATGCTGCGTGAACCGGCACTGATCAGGCGAATTGCTTCCAGACGCTGTCCCATACGCTCACGCCAGTGACTACCCGGTGAATTGCCGGTAATCGCCTGTGTCAGCAGGCTGGCCAGGGTGTCGCTGGTGCCATCGGTGGCCAGCTCTTCTTCCGTCTGGCTGGCCAGCTTGTCCAGCTGCTGCAGGGCTTCAACGGCGTGGTTATCCAGCGGTTGCTGGGTGCGTTGTGCCTTGGCGGCCTGCTCGGCCTTGGCTGATGCCTGACGCTCGCTCTTGAGACGGTTGAAGATGGTATCGCAGTGGCCACGGAAAGCCTGCCACAGGGCGCGCTCGCGACTGCGGAAGGTGGGGCCGCTGGCTTTCCATTCGCGCTGAAGCTGCTTGGCACCTTCAGCGGCAGCCTGTACATCGTCCTGTTCAGCCAGTTCGGCTGCGCGGGCAATCAGGGCTTCCTTGGTTTCGCCACACTGCTGACGGAAGTTCTTGATGCGGTTATCCAGGTCGCGCAGCAGGGTATTGAATGTCTGCTGCAGCGGCTTGCCGGGAGCACGGTCGACCGGCGAGAACTGGCGCCACTCATCGCGAGCCGTGCGGCTGACCGCTTCAACGGCATGCCAATCGGCCTGATCCCAGTCCATCTGTTCGATATAGAGCGACAGCTGGTCACAGATCTGGCGGCGCTGTTCCAGGTTGTATTCACGTTTTTTGCGCTGGGCGCCAAACCAGGCCTGACACGGCTCGTAAGCCTTCTCGCCGGCTTCATGAAAGCGCTTCCACAGCTTCTGTGAATGCACTGGGTCTGTGCCGTCGACCTGTTTCCACTCCTGCTGCAGGCCGCGGATACGGTCTGCCAGAGCTTGCGGGTCCATCTCGGCACCAACCAGGGCTTCCATCTGCTCGCACAGGGCTTCTTTCTTGCCAGCCGCAGCAAACCCCTGCCAGTCGCGCAGTTCTGCCAGACGGGCATTCAGTTGGCGCTGGCGGTTTTCGATGCTATCCGGCAGGGCGGAGGACAGAGTGCCCAGGCTGTCGCGCAATTTGTTGTTGAGCTTGTCGGCATCGACCACGTTGCCTTGCTCAATCAGCTGTTCCAGCTGGTCCAGCTGCGCATTGATCTCGTCGCCCTGCTGGCGCACGTCCTGTTTAATCTGGGACAAGGCCTGACGCAGCGCGGCAATACGGCTTTTCAGCTGCTGCAGCGTTTCGGGCAGCGGCAGGTCGGCTGGCCAGTTGATTTTGGCTTGCAGCGCCTGGGCTTTATCGAGCAGGGATTTGGGGTTGTTCGGGGATTCATTCAGCAGGGTATCGAGTTCATCGGCGTGCGCCTGAAGGCGCTCGCTGGCTTCCAGGCTGGCGCTCAGCTGCTGAGCAAGAATGTCTTTTTGTTGCTTGAGTTCAGTGGGCAGCAGTTCTGCGTCCAGTGCTTGCCAGGCGCTATCGACTTCATCGAGCAGCTGTCGGGTGTCATCGGCTGATAGAGATTGGCTTTCCAATCTGCTGACCAGACCCTGGGCCGTTTCCAGCTGTTGCTCACGACGGGCGCGGGCCTCGGCCTCAGCGGCCTCGGATGCGGCCTGGCGTTGCAGGCGTTCATCCAGCTGCTGGCTCAGCTCGCGGAAACGGGCCTGGAGTTCATCATCGCGCTGACTAAGCGCCTGCCACTCCTGATAAGCGGCCTGTGCACGGGCCTGCAGGAACTGGGTATCGTCAGTCAGCAGCAGCTGATGCAGCTGATGGATCAACTGCTGACGGCGTTGCTCGTTTTCGGCTTCAAGCCGTGCCTGTTCACGCAGGCTGTTGAGCTTGTCCCGGCAGATGCGGTGAACGGTTTTGTCGCGGCCACGGCTAGCGCGCTGCACCTCTTCCAGCAGGTCGGTGTCCTGCAGTCGGGTCACGGCGGCCTTACGGGTATCCGCTACGCGTGCATGCAGTGCCAGCTGCATCAGCAGGCCTTCATCATCAATCTGATTGAGATTATCGGGCTTGAGGCTGTTGGCGTTCAGGATGATTTGCGTGCGGGCGGAGTCGTCGTGCACCTGCTTGAGCAGCTGGCAGATGGAGTCTTCATTGGCACTCTCGTCCAGGCATTCTCCGACACGCTGCCCGGCCTGCTCACGCACCTCCGGGTCGGACGAAGAACTGAGGACCTGCAGCAGCGAATCGGTATCACTGAGGCGCTGAACGGCACTGATGCGAACCCTTGGGCTGCTGTCGGACAAAGCAAGTTCGCGCAAGATGGACAGCTGATCCGGTTGGTCCGGGCTCAGTTTCGCAACAGCACTTGCACGTACGTCCGGGTCAGAATGACGCCACTTGGGTTTAAACAGGTTTGCAAACATCAGTCACCACTACCACAGGAGAGTCCCGAGTCCATTTACACTAGACGAACGGGCGGGCCGCTATTCTAACGGTCCGGCCGTTGCAAGGGGAAGTCTTGACAGCGGCTGAATCAGGTCGAAAAAGCTAAAGAAAGCCGTCTGGCGGGCGTTTCAAATACTCAGATCAACATGTTGGACTGTACCCGATCCCCCTGATTCAGATAGGAAAAAACTGGTGGAACGGATCACACCCAGACGATTTTCTGTCAGATTGGGCGTGAGGGAGAATTCTGTATCAGCGGAATCCAGCCAGATAGCGCCTACGCCCTTGCTGGCCAGGCTTACGAGGCTGCTTTCACCCTCGGCCCCGGGGGACCAAAGGCGCAAGCGTGAGAATATTTCATCGCCTTCATCGATAAACCCGTTGCCATCGTCATCGTAACGGGCCAGTTCGGCAAAGCCATCGCCGGTTCGAGCGCCAAAGAGTTCGCGGCCATCATTGATTTCGCCATCATTATTACGGTCCAGCGCCAGGAAGGCACGGTTACCCGCTAATGTGGGGATCTCATCCTTCTGCCCATCCAGATCAAGGTCGAAACTGAATCGGGTCTGGCTCAGTTCGGCCGCTTTGCCATCAAAATTAATCACCAGAGGGTCGGATAAGCGGGCACCCAGGCGCAGGGTGCTGCTTTCCTGCTGGGTGACAGAGCGTGCCATTTGCAGTGACAGGTCGATATTGATGGTTTTACCGTCTTTGGTGCGGACCTCTCCCTGTACTTGATACAGGCTGCTTTCTTCTTCACTGATACGAGAGACGCGTTCAAACTCCATACCGATTGCGGGCTGCTGAGGTCTGAAGTCCGGCGCAGAGGGTGTACCTGTCATGGCTTGAGGCAGGTCACTCGCCGCTTGTTTTGCTTCCAGTACCGAAGGGTCGAACAGTTTTATCCTGAGTTCCTGGCCGGTGATCATCTTGTGCAGGCGACTGATGAGTTCCAGTTTCAGGCGGTCACGGGGTTGCAGTGAAGAGCTATCCAGCTGTTTCATATCCGGGTCATGATTGGCTTGGGCGGTTGAAGCGGGTCCGGATGTGTCGGAGCCGAGGCGTGATTGCCAGCGACTATAGGTGTCGCTTTGTTCAAGTGTGCGCCCTTCAATCTCAACCAGGGTGTCTACACGCCGGTTACCGGCTGCGTCCCGGCTCACTTCAGCCACACGCAAGCGTTCAACCTGCTGTTCTTCACGGCTGTAGTGATGCTCTGATTTTGCACTGAGATTGTGGTGTTGAATCTGCATGACGCACTCCCTGTTAAGGAGTGCTTATCGGCCGGTTTTGATTAAGGATTAGACAAAAATCATGCTTCGATCAGTTCCACTTCGCCGTCGGTATACACCCAGCGTCCATTTTCCCGCTCGAAGTTGGAACGCTCATGCAATACAGCGCTTCCTTCCGGGCTGTCGAAGGCGGCCTTGAATTCGACGATGCCGGTTGTGTCATCAGCCTGACCTTTCACGGTGTCGATAATCTCCAGCCCCGTCCAGGTGGTTACCTGGGTCTGCTCTGACAGCAACTCCGCATCCTGAGGTGAGCGTTTGCGGCTGGCGGTGGTGCTGATCAGGTAGTCAATGGCACCCAGTGCAAAGGCGGTATAGCGGGAGCGCATCAGGGCTTCAGCCGTTTTGGCAGGCTTGCGACCGCTCAGTGCAGGTTCGCAGCAGAAGGCAAAGGGTTTACCTGAACCGCAGGGGCAACGGGTTTCCAGGTCCTTGTTATCGGTCAGCATTGGATGATCCCTCAGGGCTGAAATGGTAGTCTGGCAGTTTGACCTGATCTAAGCACTCCCCAACTGAAAAGTCGAGACACGAGTACATGGCAGACGAGCGCAATCTCACCTATTTCTGGCACGATTATGAGACCACCGGAACGGACCCGGCACGCGATCGTCCCCTGCAGTTTGCCGGTGTGCGCACCGATGCCGAGCTGAACATCATCGGTGAGCCCCTGATGCTCTACTGCCGTCCCTCCGAGGATGTGCTGCCACACCCCCAGGCCTGCCTGGTGACGGGCATTACGCCGCAGACCGCGATGACTGAAGGTGTCTGCGAGGCCGAGTTCATTGCCCGCATTCATGCAGAGCTGGCCGCACCCGGAACCTGTGGCGTGGGCTATAACAGCATCCGTTTTGATGATGAGGTCACCCGTTACACCCTGTACCGTAACTTTTACGATCCCTATGCCCGTGAGTGGCAGAACGGCTGCTCGCGTTGGGACATCATCGATATGATGCGCCTTACCCGTGCGTTGCGTCCTGAGGGTATTACCTGGCCTGAATATGAAGACGGCACGCCCAGCATGCGACTGGAAGACCTGACCCAGGCTAACGGCGTTGACCACGGCAATGCCCACGATGCCTTGTCCGATGTCTATGCCACCATCGCCATGGCACGGCTGGTAAAAGAGCGTCAGCCCAAGTTGTTTGATTACGTGGTGAATAACCGAGGCAAGCGTGCCGTGCAGGCGCAGCTGGATGTGGCCCGAATGAAGCCAGTACTGCACGTGTCATCAAAATACCCGGCCGAGTGGGGCAATGCGGCTATTGTCACGCCGGTTGCCAGCCATCCGACCAATCGCAACAGCACCCTGGTCTGGGACCTGCGTGAAGACCCGACGCCGTTGTTTGAACTCAGTGTCGAACAGCTGCGTGAGCTGATCTTTACCCGCCACGATCAACTGCCAGCCGATGCGCCGCGTATCCCGCTGAAACAGGTGCTCGCCAATAAGTGCCCCATCATTGCGCCGGCGGGCATGTTGACCAAGGTTGAAGCGGACCGACTGAAGATAGACGGTGATATCTGCCGCCAGCATTTGCAGTTATTGCGAAATGAGACTGGACTGGCGGCCAAAGTGGCCGATATCTTCAGTGATAAGGGTTTTGAATCCGATGGCGACCCTGATCATATGCTCTACAGCGGCGGCTTTTTCTCGGATCATGACCGTGCCCTGATTGAGCAGGTGCGCAACACTGAACCTGAAGGGCTGTTCGAGCTGGAGCTGGCATTTCAGGACCCGCGTCTGGAAGAAATGTTACTCAGATACAAGGCGCGTAACTTCCCGCATACGCTGAGTGAAGATGAGATTCAGCGCTGGGAGGAATATCGCAGCCGTAAGCTGTTACAGGGAGAGGCGGGGTGCTATAGCTTCCCGCAGTTGTCGCAGGAGCTGAACGAGATGGCGCAGAAGCCTGATTTGTCGGATCGGGACCGTCACATTCTGGAGGAACTGGCACTTTATGCCGAGTCGATCTATCCGGGCGAGTATTTCTAATCCCGCTGCCTTGAGCCTGTGCTGTCTGCTGGCACTGCCGGCTGCGGCGCAGGAGCTTAACCCCTACGATGTCACAGCCGTAGACCAGTTCTCATCCGGGCTCAAGCACGGCCGTACCGCTTATGAAGGTATGGAGCGAGGGGATATCGACTTCGAGCCCATGCGGGAAGTAGTCCCTCGCGATAACAACTCCTCATTACCACCGGTTCAGGTGGTCGCCTATTCAGATCCACCACCGGTGTACGAAGTGGTGGTCCGTCCGGACGCTGAGCCCGAGTTGTTCGGTGAGCACAAGATCTTTGAGCAGATCCGTATCGATGTGGAAATCGCCAAGTGCATTCTGCGCAATATCTGCAGCGAGGAAGTAAAGAAAATTCCCGGTGTCTATTTTGGTGATGAGCAGGAGAGCGATGACACCTGGCAGCAGGGTGGTGCTGATAGCGGTTTGGAAGTGCTTACAGAGGGGCCGGCCAATACCCAAGATACCCAACCTTCTGCTCCGTCGGGCGACAATCCGCAGCGGCCGGGACGTGTCTTTGTGGAAGAACCCGCCCCAGCCACCGATCAGTGACTGTCAGGATCAGCTGGTCGGAATGCCCAGCTGGTCCTGTTTCAACAGCTCAAGACGACTGTCGTCATCACTCAGCGCCTGCTGTTTAACCTCGGCTTCAACCGTGTTGCCGAAGTTGCGAATCAACAGCTGACGCGACAGCAGCAGGTCGAGCTGCTGCACCAGATCCTCGGCATCGAATGCGAGTGTATGCTGGCTCAGGCGTTCGCGCGTATCGAAGTCGAAATTACCCCGATCCAGTTCCCGCCAGAATCGGCCTGTGCGATCACTGAGGCTGGTGTCACGCTCGTTGATACGGGCCAGCAGGCTCTGTTTGAAACGGTTCAGCGTCTCTTCGTCCATAGTGGCTATCTGGGCGCGGAAGTCCTCCAGGAAGCGGCTGTACTCTCCGGCCAGGGTGAACGGGTCAGTGTTGGGGGATTGCACCACCATCACCATGCCCGGACGCTCACGTACCGGCAGGAACTGGGCAAAAACGATATAGCCGAACTGTTTTTCGGTACGCAGCTGCGAGTAAAACGGCGTGGAGGCAATTTCGCTCAGCAGGGCGACTGCAGCGCGGGTGCGCAGGCTATCGCTTGAGCCCTGCAGGTACAGCAGTGCAGAAGCATCGCTGTGATCGGTCGCGAAGCTATCGATCATGGGCTCATCGGCAGGCAGGCGCAGTACATGAGGCTGCTCGGCTTGCCAACCCAGCGTGGTGGGCTGCAGAGTTTCGCGCACTTGAGTCGCCATGTTGATAGCCGTTTCCCGCTCCAGATTACCGTGCGCAAAGAGGCGCAACTCAGCCGGCTGCAGGAACTCCTGATAGGTATTGGCCAGGTCATCCAGTGTCAGGCTTTCCAGTGCGGCCAGTTTTTGCTCCGGTGACCAGACACCCAGCAGGTGCTGATACAGATGGGCAAAGGCACGGTTGGACGGTCTCTCCTGGAAGCTGTTTTCAATTTGCTCGCGCAGCTGTGTCTTGATGCGCTGGAAACGAGCCTCGTCCAGAGCCGGATTATTCAGGCTTTCGAGGACCGTGTTCAGCAGCGCCGGCTGCTTGTCACTGAAGCCGGAAAGTTTCAGGCTGATGCCGCGCAGGTGGGTGTAGAGGTCCACCGACAGGCTTGCCAGTCCGGCATCGTACAGGGTGGCGTTGAGCTGGTCGTTCACCATGCGTGTGTACAGCTCGGCCAGCAGGGACTGACGGGCTGACTGGTTAGCCGTGGGCGACAACAGGGTAAAGTAGAAGTCGGCCTTGGGGCGCTTGAATTCGGTGTCGGACAGGTACCAGAGCACCGCCCCCGGCTTGGACCAGGCCGCGATGGGCTTGTCCTGAGGCTCGGCATCAACCAGTTCAAGCTGCTCGGGGATAAAGGGGTTGCTGCTGCGAATATGCAGAGCGCTTTCCAGCGGCGGGTACTGCCAGAAATAGAGACGTTCGGGCGCAATGGCCGCGACGTTGTAAGGCGTTTCGTAACGGGGCTCGATCTGGTCAGTAGCCACATCCTGGCCTGCCAGCGTCAGCAGCAGGTTGTCCGGAGTCAGTTGGTCCAGGTAGTGCTGGATCAAACCGGCATCAAACTCGCCCAGATGGTAATCCGCTTTCAGCAGATAAGCCTCTTCATAGCGGTTCAGTGCCTGGGACAGGCGCATGGCCATATGAGTCGCCTGGCCGGGCTGGGCAAAACGGAACTGGATTTCGGCCAGCTTGCGCTCTTCTTCGTAGAGCTCCGGGTCGACACCCTGTTCACGCAGGTTTTTGATAAAACCGAAGGTCCAGGCGGTGATGGCATCGATCTCCTGCCAGCCGGCTTCGGTCAGCTCGATATCGATACGGAACATGGCCTGACCCGGCAGGTCCAGCGTCGGGTAGGCACCCAGTGCACGGGCCAGCCCCTTGTCTTTCAGGAACGCGAGCAGGCTGCCTTCGCCTTCATAGCCGATCAGGCTGGCGATGTAGTACAGCGGCTTCTGCTGCCAATGGTCACGGGTCGCGTCTACCGGGAAGCTCAGGCTCAGGCTGCGGGTCTCGCGCAGGGTCTGGATGTTGAGCTGAGCCGGCAGCTGATCGTCGGGGTAGAGCACAGCGGTGTCCACGTATGGCTCGGCATCGCGGTTTTCCACGCTGCTGAAGCGTTCACGCACCAGTGCTTCCAGTTGGTCCACCGGCTGCGGGCCGACTACGGCCAGCGTCATCAGGTTGGCAGAGTAGTAGCGTTCGTAAAAGTTGATCAGCTCGTCACGGATCTGGCTGTCGTCACCGTTGGACAGGGTGTCCAGGCTGCCGACCATAAAACGGCTGTAGTGATGCTCAGGGTTCATCACCTGCTTGGCGACTTCGTGCAGGCGGCGTCCGTCATCGCGCAGTTTGGCCTGATATTCCGAATGCACGGCATGGCGTTCACGGTCCACATAGGCCGGGGTAAAGAGGGGCGCGATGAAGAACTGGGAGAATCGATCCAGCGCTTCGGGCAGTGCCTGGGCATCCACATCAAAGAAATAGTTGGTGTTCTCGTAGGCGGTAAAGGCGTTGTGGCTGCCGCCGTGGGAACTGATGAACTGCTGATAGCTGTCGGCTTCCGGGTATTTTTCGGTACCCAGGAACAGCATGTGCTCAAGGAAATGAGCCAGGCCGGGGCGGTCTTCCGGGTTGGCGTTTGACCCCACATCCACATTGAGCGACACCGCGGCCTTATCGCTGCGCGGGTCCGATACCACGACCGCGCGCAGGCCATTGTCCAGCGTAACGGGCTTGAACTCGCGGGTATCCAGAGGGCTGGTGATAATTTCTGCTCGGGCCGGCAGCGACAGCAGGGCCAGAAGCAGCAGGCTGGTCATGAAAAGGGCACGTTGTAGCTGGAACATCTTTCCTCACTTGGGCAGGCACTGTCACGGAACTACAAAAGACAGATGGATAAGGCTTGAGTTCCCCACTTGCGGTGGGTGCGAACTGGTCGGACAGTCTATACAATCGTTCCAAGTCTACAGGATAGGGAAGGGGACAATGAACCGGGAAAAGGTGATCTTTGCGTTTTTCATCGTGCTGGCACTGACACTGAACTTCGGGTTCGTGCTGGGCGAGATCGACAACGCTGAACATCACGATGTATTCGAGCTGTTTGCAGCCCTTGTGGTCAGTTTGATCTGTACCGTGCTGAAGTTCGGGGATCGTACTCACCTGGGTGCTTTGATGCTTGCTACCAGTCTGGTGGCAGACTTGCAGCTGATTCTGGCGGCCGTGTTCTGGGGCTATGGCGAGCAGGTGGCTGCCACCGGCATGACCGCCAAAATGATGGCCAGTGTGGTGTCCTTTGCTGCCGGTGCGCTGGTGGCCAACCTGATCTCCGTGATTCTTCTGGTGGTAGAAACCGCTCTGATACGGCGTTAACACCATGAATAACCTGGTGTTCCTGTTCATGCGGCGCCTGCGCGCGCCGCTTATCACCCTGATTACGGTCTATGCCATCTCTGTATTTGGCATGACGCTGATTCCGGGGCGCGATGCCGATGGCAATATCTGGTACATGGATTTCTTCCATGCCTTTTATTTCGTCTCCTTTATGGGGACGACCATCGGTTTTGGTGAAGTCCCCTATGAATTCACCGATGCCCAGCGCATGTGGGTGACGCTCTCCATCTATGCCACCGTTATCAGCTGGCTTTACGGCATAGGACAGACGCTTGCGGTGCTGCAGGAGCCCATGTTTGGACGTCTGATGCGCCTGCGTGGCTTTCGCAACCATGTCCGCAATCTGAGAGAACCTTTCTTCCTTGTCTGTGGCTATGGTGTCACCGGCAGTATCGTGGTGCGTCGTTTGATTAGCCGTGGCGTGCGCGCCGTGGTGGTGGATATCGATCAGGACCGCATCGACGCCCTGGAGCTGGATAACCTTGAGATTCCGGTACCCTCGTTCTGTGGTGATGCCTCCTTGCCGGATGTGCTGGACCATGCCGGTCTGCAGCACCCCCATTGTATTGGCGTGCTGGCGCTGACCAACAATGACAACGTAAACCTGTCGATTGCCATTGCCAGCAAGCTGCTTGCGCCCAAACGACAGGTGATTACCCGTACCAATGCCGAAGTGACCACCGCCAATATGGCCTCCTTCGGCACCGACATGATTGTCGACCCTTTCCGTGCCTACGCCGATTACATGGCACTGGCCGCGCGTTCGCCGCATAAGCTGCTGGCCTATGACTGGCTGATGAATCCGCATCACCGCACCCTGTCCAGCGCCTACAAGCATGCGCCGGGTCGCTGGATTATTTGCGGCTTTGGCCGTTTTGGCCGGGCACTGTCAAATGCCTTCTCCGTCGAGGAAACCGAGATCACCGTGATCGACCCCAGTCCCGGCAATCTGGCCGCCGTTCGCCATGCTGTAGTGGGCGTGGGGACTGAAGCGCATACCCTGCGGGAAGCGGGCGTGGAAACTGCCGTGGGGGTTATTGCCGGCACGGATAACGATGCAGACAACCTGTCCATCATTATGACGGCACGAGAACTGAACCCGAAGCTGACCACCGTGGTGCGCCAGAACCTGCACCAGAACAAGCTGGTGTTCCGCAACAGCCGCTGTGACTTCATCATGGAGCCGGGGCGTATCATCGCTAACCGGATTCTGGCCCAGCTGAAGACCCCGCTGCTGCCGCTGTTCCTGCAACAGTTGCAGAGCTGTGACGATGTCTGGGCGCATACGCTGGTGAATCGCATGAGCAGCGTGGTGGGTGATCGGGAGCTGGACAGCTGGTCCATCTCGGTGACCGAAACCGAAGCGCCGGCCATCCTGACCATGCTGGAAGAGCGCAGTGTCAGTCTGCGCTATCTCAATAAAGACCCGGGTGAGCGCGGCCGTCAGCTGGCCTGCTTCCCGCTTTTGTTTAAGCGGGGTGACGACGTGAAGTTGTTGCCCGGCGAGCTGCAGGAGCTTCAACAGGGTGATGAAATCCTGTTCTGCGGCCTGGTCAGCGCCAAGCGCGATATGGAGTGGAGTATCAATAATTACAACGTGCTCTATTACCTGCTGACCGGTGAAGATCCCCCCTACAGTCTGCTGGCGCGGATGCTGCGCCGACACGACCAAGAGAAAGCCTGATGCCTTACCTGCTGTTAATCATGACGACCCTGTTCTGGGCCGGAAACTTCGTTTTGGCGCGTGCCATCCATCTGGATATGCAGCCGTTCACCCTGGCCTTCCTGCGCTGGGGCGTTGCCCTTGTTCTGATTCTGCCCTGGTGGCTGCCCCGTATTTGGCGCCTGCGTGATACCGTGCGTGCCAACCTGCCCATGCTCTGTCTGCAGGGTTTTTTGGGCGTGGCCTGCTTTAACACCCTGGTCTATATGGGCGTGCAATATACCCAGGCGACCAATGCCATGCTGATGCAGTCCGCCGTCCCCCTGATGATTTTGCTGCTGGGTGCACTGTTCTTTGGTGAGCGTGCCTCCGGGCGCCAGTGGCTGGGGGTCATGCTGTCACTGGCCGGTGTTGTTGTGCTGGTGAGTCGTGGTCAGCTGGAGACCATTACCGGTTTTGCCTTCAATCAGGGCGATTTATGGATCTTCATGGCCATGCTGAGCTGGTCCTTCTACACCATCACCTTGCGCTGGCGCCCAGCCGCCATGGACGGGCTCAGTTTCTTCGGTATTACCGTGCTGGTCGGCGTGGTTGTGTTGCTGCCATTGATGCTGTGGGAGCAGGGCGGTGAATTTTCGATTCCCGGTGGGGAACCTTTCCTGCTCACCGTGCTCTATATGGCAGTTTTTGCGTCGATCCTGGCATTCCTGTTCTGGAACCTGGGGGTCGAAAAACTGGGTGCACCGACGGCCGGGTTGTTTATTCACCTGATGCCCATGTTCGGGCTACTGCTGGCAACTGTTTTTCTGGGCGAACGCCTGGGGCTTTACCACCTGGTCGGGATCATACTGATCTTTACCGGTCTTTATATTGCGGTTCTGGCGCAAGCATTGCGCCGGATAGCGAAACAACCTGAGGAGAAGAAATGCGAACCCTGATAACAACCTGCTTTGCGCTGGTGTTGAGCCTTATGATGGTGCCGGACGTGGCAGAAGCCAAGCGTCTGGGCGGCGGCTCAAGTTTTGGCAAGTCATACACCACACCCAAGAAAGTGGCACCGGCTCCAAGCAAGGACCAGACAGCAGCCAAGAGTACCACCAATACCACGGGTGCGGCCGCGACCAAGTCCAGAGGTTTTGGCGGCCTGATGGGTGGTCTGCTGGCCGGTGGTCTGCTGGCGGCCCTGTTCATGGGAGGCGCATTTGAAGGCATCCAGTTCATGGATATCCTGCTGATCGCCGTGATCGGCTTTGTCCTGTTCAAGCTCTTTGCCGGGCGCAAGGTGCAAAGACAGCAGCCCGCCTACGCCATGCCCGATGGCTCCATGGCCCGTGAGCAGCCACAGCCCGCACCGGCCCCATCCCGCTTCGGTGGCCTCAACTCCAGCCCTGCACCCGCTGCTCTGAACCTGCCGGACTGGTTCCAGGAAAAGCAGTTTGTAGACGGGGCCAAGCAGCACTTTATCCATCTGCAGAAAGCCTGGGACACTCAGGACTGGAGCGATATCCGTGACTACATGTCTGACGAGATGTTCACGGCGCTGCAGCAGGAGCGCGCCAAGCTGCCGGGTGAGCTGCATACTGATGTGGAATCCGTCATGGCTGAGCTGGTCAACTTCATCGATGAAGGCGATCACGTAGTGGCCAGCATCCACTTCTATGGCTGGATTGCCGAGTCCGGCCAGCCTACCAGCGAGTTCAGCGAAATCTGGCACCTGAACCGCGACATGCAGCAGACTAATGCCGACTGGAAAATTGTCGGTATCGAGCAGGCATAAAACAGGAAGGGCAGCCTTATTGGGCTGCCCTTTTTTAGTGCAAAATCCTTTCGAAACGCCATTCTGGTGCTTCTTTGTGGGGCGCTTCTCCCGCGCATCTGTCGCTGAAAATAACCATTTCTGTTGCTTGCACTGATTTGGCGCAATAATTGCTACCTCCTAGGGAGTAATACCCCCATGGAGAACTCCGTATGACCCCACTGAAAAGCGCCCAGATGCAACTGTCCAACGCCGAACGCCATTGGCTTCCCTGGTTTGGGGGTACCGGCAAGTTGAAGATGCGCTGGTCCTGTTGGCTGAATCGACGCACCTTGCCCGTGGTTGAACAGACCTTTGAAAGTGTGGCTGAAATCAGGGTTCGCCTGCTCACTGAATGGACGCAGGCGCAATGGGATCTGTTGGCAGCGTTGGCCGATCAGGTGGATTTGGATCAGCCGCAGCAGAACCAGCAGCTGTTCAATCTTAAAATGAAGCAGGCGCTGGACTGGTCCGAGCTGGCACTGGTCAGTACGGACGGGCGTGTGCAGTACTCCAGCGTCAGCAGCCGTATCGGCGCGACAGACCTTAACCGCGCAGCAGTCAGCGAAGGGCTCAAGTCTCCCTTCCTGCATGGGCCGTACCGCGATTCGGTGACCAGGCAGATTGGCCCCAGCTCCTCCCGCTTCCACGATGCAGTAACCCTGATGTTCTATCAGCCGGTGACCCGTAATGGTCAGGTAGTGGGGCTGCTCTGTGCCCGTGTCCCCAATGATGTGCTGGGGGACCTGATTCAGCGTGAGGCCGGGCATATCTACCCGGAGTCCGGTGACAACTACCTGTTCATGGTCGAATCGCGCTTTGACCCCAGCATCGAGCAGGGCATAGCACTGTCGCGCTCACGTTTTGAGGACGATACCTTCTCCCACGGCGAAAACCTGAAAAGCGGGATTCACACCAAATGGGGCACGGTCAAAGTCAGTGAGCATACCGAGTTTGAGATCCGCTTTACCGATCCGGCTACCGGCAAGCTGCACCCCGGTGTGCGCGAAACCATTCGCAATGGCAGCAACCTGTTCGTAACCTATCCCGGCTATTCCGACTACCGCCATATTCCGGTTATCGGTAAGGGTGTGACTTTCTCTTTGCCCGGCTCCCGTGACCGCTGGGGCATGATGTGTGAGTCCGACCTGGAAGAGGTCTACCGCCGCCGCTCCATCAGCACACGCATGTTTGCCAACCTGACCGGGTCGCTGGCGCTGGGGTTAGGTGCCAGCTATGGCGTGCAATACTGGCTGGATCTGGGTCACCTGACAGGCATGGTCTGTAACTTTGCCTTTGTCATGCTTTCGGTACTGGCGTTCTGGCGCCTGGGGCTGAAGCCGGTATCGCGGCGTCTGGATGATATGACCGCCGTAATCCGTAACCTGGCGGAAGGGCAGGGCAACCTGCGACAGCGTCTGGATAGCGACGGCATCGTTGCCGATGAAACCGGAGACCTGGCGCGTTGGGTAAACAGTTTTGTCGATAATCTGGACAGCATTGTCGGTCAGGTTATTCGGGCTTCTGGCGATGTGGGCGATAACAGCGAACAGATGCAGGCCCGTAACCAGGTCGCACTGGAAGCTGCAGGCTCCGTCGATGAGGCGGCGGAGCAGATGCTGGCGCTGGTTGAGTCCCAGCTCGCTGAAATCAGCCGCGCCTCATCCACCGCCGAGGTGATGAAAGATGCCATGGAAAAAGTTGTACGCCAGGCCCGCGAGCAGTTTGAATCCGTACGTTCGGGCACCCAGGCGATCCGCGACATCGTCCAGACCTCTGCTCAGCGCGTACAGGCCCTGAATGCCCGTACCACTGAAATCGATGAGATTGTCACGCTGATCACCGATATCACCGCGCAGACCAACCTGCTGGCTCTGAATGCGGCCATCGAAGCGGCCCGTGCCGGTGAGCACGGCCGAGGCTTCTCGGTAGTCGCCGATGAAGTGCGCGGCCTGGCCGCACGCACCGATGAGGCTGCCCGTGAAATTGGCACCCGTGTCGAGCGTATCCAGACCGAGAGCAGCGAAGCCGTACGCTTCATGGAGTCCGGCGTAGAAGATGTAGACCGCAGCCTGACTCTGGCCGAGCAGTCCACCTCAGACAATTCCGAGCTGCACGATAGCGTGGCGCAGATGTTCGATATCATCAAACACATCGATGAACACAGTCAGCAACACGGCGGCCACGCCCGCTCGGTGGCAGATATCACAACCCGCATGAATACGGCTTTCAGCGAGCTGCAGATGAGCTCTGATCAGGTAAAAGGCACCGCGGCCAAGCTGCAGCAGCTGGTGGGGGCTTTTGAGGTGAGCTCGGTTAGCAAGTAATGCGGCAAGTATCGTATAGATGGTGAACGTTTAAGAGGCCCTGGATGGGCCTCTTTGTTTTCTGGGTGAGGCTTATGGAGATGGCCCAAAGCTGAAGTAGCGGAAAGGCAAGACTGCTTCGAGGGTTCGATATACAATCATTGACAATCTTTGTAGCATTGCCTAGTCTTTAGGGCATATCTACCTTTGGAGGTCGCCATGCATGTATCACTGACACCAGAGCTCGAATCCCGCGTTAAAGCCAAGGTGGAAAGCGGTCTTTACAACAATGCCAGCGAGGTGATTCGTGAAGCGCTGCGATTTATGGATACCCATGAAGACTGGGTTCACGAGGTCAAGTTGGCTCGTTTACGGGAACAGCTGAAAGTCGGCACCGACCAGTTGGACAGTGGCGAGGGTATTGCCATTGAATCTAAAGCAGCACTCGATTCTCTTTTTGACGACATCAAGAGCTAACAGTAGTGCCAACACACCTGCTAATAATTGCGCCGGCTGCGAAGGCCGACCTCAAAGACATATACCAATATGGCCTGCGCCAATGGGGGCAGGCTAAGTCTGACCGTTACCTGGAAGCACTAAAAGGCACGTTTTGGTCGCTGACCGAACAGCCTCTGATGGGTACTGAGCGACCAGAACTGCTGGCAGGCATTCGGAGCTTGCGTGCCGAAAGTCATGTACTGTTTTACCGTGTCACAGCTCGCAACGTGGAAATCATACGTGTGCTACATAGCCGCCAAGACCCAGTCCGCCATCTGAAATAGTCGCGGTCTTTTTCACGACTGACTTTGGCCCTTTACAGACCTTTAGTACCTTCTAATAAATGTACGCGACCATTAACGCCCGCAGCATGCGCTGCCTGCGATTGTTAGCATCAGGCGCCTGGTGTTTTGACATTTTTGACGTCGATACTAAACAGTAGTTGGGATATATCCGAGGGATAAAGTTCCTTATCGCGCATACCTACAGACTCACGAATTTGGAGACACAATCTCGTGAACGATAGGATTTCTTGTTCAGTTTGCAACGTACCCCCAGCTCTCAAAAAATCAGCTAAATGATGAACAACACTAGCATGGCCATAAACACAAATTCGCGACTTGGCGTCCGCTAGATTTGAAAGCTCCTCGGTTACGACAGTTCGCTGATCTTTACGCTGGGCCACAGCTATTTTCGATACAGAGTTCAAAAAATCAGAATAGGCTTTGTTTTGGAGCTCAGATAGACTGTTTGCCACCTGATTCTTCCGGTTGAAGAAGCCTTGCAGCAAAGCACCAATGACCACGCCAAGAACACCGATTACCGGCACTATAGTTACGAGCCCATCTTTCACTCAACTACCTCTCGAAAATTCTAACACCGGCCACAGCGGCTGGAAAAAGTGGCGCGTAATTGCGCCAGCAATTTACGTGACTTTTTTGACAGTCCGTTGCTGGCCCTTGTTAACACTGTAGGTACATCTCTGGTTTAGCGTTGTAGCTTGGTGTGAGCGGTATACCAGATTGAAGCTTTTGATATGCCTCAGGACCAACACTGTATGCATTAATTTTGTGATATTTTTTTGTAAGCTCTTTACGGAACAGCTTGTACATATTTGATGAGAACTCACCTTCTCCTGGAGAAAACTCGCCCGGTATAAGAAAGCTATCTTGATAGGTTCCGGGTGGCTTGAAATATAGACAAACATCGGAATCCACTTTGAACTTAATACCACCTTTTCTCTGCGGAACTTCCATTGCAGTAACTTCAGTATCAACTGGAACTAATTGATACCTTGGCATTTTCTCCACACTTCCTTTCTCAGATACCCCAAAATTTGGAAGCTCTTTATAGGATGAGTATTCGATCACTTCAGAAGAATCGAATAGACCAGGAACTATATATTTGAATTCAAGAGCATCCTCGAGAATTTCTAGACCAGGAACCATATCGCTCTTTGTGGCAAATAGGAATATGCCTTTTCTTGGCACGATCTCTCCTTGGCTCCTAACGCCTTGGGTAAGCTGCCGGTACCGAGCGCAGCGAAGTACCGGTCAGCTTCACCCACTGGTTAGCACTGGACGATATCGGCTGGCTTGCCTTTCTCTGCAGCATCCTCAAGGGCCTCAATTAAGGTTGATATTAAGTCACGTCCAGTGGACGTAACGAAGTAATTAGCCAATGAGGTAATTTCAGAAGATATTTCATTACCCCATGGTGGTTGCTTAGCTGGGTTTTCAATATCCCAAACGACCCTACCTGGTTCGAAACCTGATAGCTCTTTTCGAATTTGAGTCAATTCGGAGATTGCCTGATTGGCCAAGCCCGATTCCAGGTCACCCTGGTAAAGTTTGCCGAGCAGTATGGGAAAGCGTGTAGCCCATCCTTCGCTTTCTAAATTGGCGCTTACCGTACTGAAAAAGGCATGAAAAAACTCAGATGTGCCGATTTCATCAGTAATGCTTCCTACCTTGATACCGACGGACATGCTCGATTTCCTTGTGGTGCTAACATTTTTAATACTGCGCATGCGCATATTTGCCCTCAGCCAAAGACTGAGAGAACTGATGTAAGCATAGGAAGAGAAAGGATAAATCGAGATATCACAGCCATTCTCTTCCGGTGAAAACGAGCATGCGCGTTTTGCTGCTTTGCCGTGCGCAGTATCCTGCAACGGCGAGTCGAAAGTCTTCTGATAGTGAACGATTTTTCAGCCTGTTACCAGTCGCAAATGGGCACAGGTACGCGACAAAGCGAGCGCGGAGAGCATGTAGCCATTAATACACTGTATATAACCACAGAAACTCAGATCAACTTGTCTACAGATCTGCGGTGCGCTGACCGACCGGCTGATTCCTGCGAAGGTCGGCTATGTGCGCTAATCAGCCCATTTATGAACATGCATATCCCTCGCTTACAGCCCCTTTTCTGAACTCCTATCACAACTCTTAGAAAGGCCACCACCAGGATGAGGAGCCAAGACTATCCCTGCAGCCTCTGAGCTGCTCGCCGTACATCCGTGCGTTGGCATCAACTTTTCTGGCGACCTGTACAAGCCAGCCCTTGCTGTTAAATGTCTTTCTCTGCCAGCCAGTATGGCCTTCGTGGTAGGCGAGGTACTGGTTGTAGGCATCCCATTTCGAGATGCCGAGTGTGCGTTGAGAGACGCTGGCGTACCACCCCATGAAATCAACGGCATCGTCGTATTCATCGCGGTCCGCACCCCAGTTGCCGGTTTTGTCCTTGTACCAGTCCCAGGTGCCGTCTTTTACTTGCGCATAGCCATAGGCGCTGGATACGCGCCACCACATGGGAATGCCCAGGAGGGTATCCCGTGGTGGGGCGGCATTATGCTTGAAGCTTGATTCCTGCCGCATAATCGCCAGCTGTACCTGTATGGGTAACCCATATTTGCGCTCAACATCCAGTGAGGCATCAAACCAGTCGGGTTTTTCTCTGAATATGCGACAGGCATTTTCCACATTGGAAGGTGGCGTGGTCGCACATGAGGCTAACAGGAAGGGCAGGGGCAGGAGTAACAGGCTTTTTTTCATGTTCACTCATAAACCAGGTTTAAACGGCAGGTGAGGGTGGCTTGGCTAACGCGCAACAACCAACCCTTTTCTCACTATTGTGTCTGCTTTCGGATGTGCTGTCTGCTGGAGTAGGCAGCGCCATCTGCTGACTACATTGATCATACAGAGATAAAGTGTCGCCGGAAGTCAGTACGGCATAATTTTCCACTTTAGTTGAAGGGTAGGGATAGCAGCGTAGATTGAACGATAGTTTACTGGCCAATCAGGTTTGAATTGGGCAGTATGCTGCCCTCGAAGCGTCTCTTCACAGGGATTGGGTAAGCGCTTCAATTCAATTTGCATGCCCACTTTCAATGGAAGGAGAGTGGCCGTGATACTTCGCCTTTCCGCTACAGTCTTCTCGACCCAAGCGATGTGCGCATGCTTGATGACAACCTCATAAGTTGCTGACTGAAAGGATTATCAAGCAATGAAACCCGTACACTTAGCAATCGCACTCTCCTGTGCTGCCTTCATTTTCATTTGTCTTTTTATCACCAGAAGCCTGGACGGTGGTCAATCGGACCTGCAGGCAGAGCTCGAATACATCGCTGAGGATACGAGTGAAATTTTACCCAAGATGCTCGACTCGGGAACCCGTTGGGACTCGATCAAGGCGATGGATACAAGTCTGGTGAATAGCTATACCCTGATCGACACCCGCAAGGCCGACATCGATCATGCGATCTTTGTGAGGAGTATGCGAGCTTCCATGATTGAGAAGATGTGTCACAGGGAGGAAATGAAGTTCCTGTCGGATAACGATGTTTCCGTCCTCTACAAGTACTTTGACAGCGAGGGTGAAAACGTGGCGATACTCAGCTTTAAGTCGTCTGATTGCAGCAAGGCTTCATAATCAGAAAGGGGGCTGAAAAGCCCCCTTTGATGTATCACGTTGTGGCGTTCTGTTTTACTTCGCCGGCGGCTCGTCGCGCAGGAATACCCAGGTATCGCCTTTGCTCTCTTCGGCACTGAAGTAATAGCCTTCCAGGTCAAACTTCTTCAGGGCTTCCGGCTCTTCGATGCGGTTCTGAATCATGTAACGGGTCATCAGGCCGCGTGCCTTTTTGGCGTAAAAGCTGATGATCTTGTACTGGCCGTTTTTCAGATCCTTGAATACCGGAGTAATCAAACGGGCGCGCAGTGCCTTGGGTTTGACTGCCTTGAAGTACTCGTTTGATGCCAGATTGACCACCACTTCACTACCGCTTTCGGCCAGTTCGTCGTTGAGGGATTCGGTGATGATGTCGCCCCAGAAGTGGTAGAGATTATCGCCACGGGCATTGGTCAGTTTGGTGCCCATTTCCAGTCGGTAGGGCTCCAGCAGGTCCAGCGGGCGCAGTACGCCATAGAGGCCGGACAGAATGCGCAGGTGATCCTGGGCAAAGCTGAAATCGTCTTCGCTGAAGCTGGCGGCATCAAGGCCGGTGTAAACGTCGCCTTTAAATGCGAGGACCGCCTGGCGTGCATTGTCCTGCGTATGCTTGGGTTGCCAGCTTTCATAGCGGGCCACGTTAAGGCTGGCCAGCTTGTCACTGAGTTTCATCAGATCGGCCACATCCTGCACCGACAGCTTGCGCAGTGTCTCGATCAGCATCTGCGAGTGTTCGGTGAAACGGGGTTGGGTGTGGGTTTCGGTGGCCAGGGGCGAGTCGTAATCCAGGGTTTTGGCTGGAGAGACCAGTGTCAGCATCTGGGCGATGTCCTCAATGGAAATAAACGACAGGGAGCGGGCAAGTGTACCCGCTCCGTTAAAAGACTAAATCAGGTGTGCAGGCTGGCGTTCAGCTCATCCACGACCTCGGCCCAATCGGAGTCGCTGCCGATTGCCTCACACAGGAAAGAAGCTTGTGAGCTGTTCCAGAAGGATGCCTCGTGCAGTGGCAACTCATCGCTGGTCAGCTGGTGAGTGCGGATAAACTTTTCAATGGAATCCGTGTCGCTTGCCAGGCCCAGTTGTTCGAACAGGGCTGAAAAGGTATGTGTCGATGTATCCATGCGTGCCTCCGATTCATTCAGTCGGCTGATTTGACTGCTTCTATTATGGCTGAGTCATGGCGTTTGTCAAAAGTTGACTAAATTAGTGGGTCTTTAATCTCAGGTGCCAAAGTTGACGTATTACCAGGCTTATCATGGCGCCGGCCAGTACCAGCAGCGAGTTGGCCAGAGGCGGCGCTTTCAGGCTCAACACCGTGATGGTGCCGGCGGCAAACAGCAGTCCACCGAGCAGACAGAGGCCTGCCATTACCAAAAGGTAGGCAATAGTGGCCGGGCTGAGTGGGCGGGTTACATAAAGCAGAAAGGCCGCGGGCAGTGCAAATCCGCCCAGAGTGATAAACGAGGGTAGCAAGTCATCCATAAACCAGAATATCTCCGTATCAGTTGGCCATTACACGGGGCGTATGACCAGCAACTTGTGTATCATAGCCCTTTGCGAAGTGCAGGGTCATCCCAGACCCGGGCAGGATGAATCGACTGACGAGTAAATGATGACTAAGAAAACCGTTCTGACCGGTATTACAACCACCGGTACCCCCCATATCGGCAACTATCTCGGCGCCATTAAACCAGCCATCGACGCGAGCGAGAATCCCGCGTTTAACAGCTACTTCTTTCTGGCCGACTTCCACGCACTGATCAAGTGCCAGGAGCCGGAACGTGTAGCCCGTTCCACCCGCGAGATTGCTGCAACCTGGCTGGCGTTGGGGCTGGATACGGACAAGGCGACTTTCTACCGTCAAACAGACATTCCTGAAATCACCGAGCTGACCTGGATTCTGACCTGTCAGACCTCCAAGGGCCTGATGAACCGTGCCCACGCCTATAAGGCGGCCGTGGATGCCAACCGCGATGCGGGCAAGGAAGATCTGGACGATGGCATCACCATGGGTCTGTTCAACTACCCCATCCTGATGGCTGCGGACATCCTGATGTTCAACGCCGACATCATCCCTGTGGGCAAGGATCAGATCCAGCACATTGAGATGGCGCGTGATATCGCCGGCCGTTTCAACCACAACTTCGAGTCACTGTTCACGCTGCCGGAAGCCCAGGTGGATGAAGAAACCCAGCTGATTCCGGGTCTGGATGGTCGCAAGATGTCCAAAAGCTACAACAACACTATTCCGTTGTTCAGCTCTTCTGATGATCTTCGCAAGCTGATCAACCAGATTGTCACCGATACCCGTGAGCCGGGTGAGCCGAAAGATCCGGACAATACCTTGATGCATCTGTATCGCTGCTTCGCCACCGAAGCGGAAAGCGAAGCCATGCGTCAGCGTTTTGTTGAAGGG
This sequence comes from Marinobacterium stanieri, assembly GCF_900155945.1. GTDB lineage: Bacteria > Pseudomonadota > Gammaproteobacteria > Pseudomonadales > Balneatricaceae > Marinobacterium > Marinobacterium stanieri. Next base: position 89,102 of record NZ_FTMN01000001.1, on the reverse strand, counting down.
ATTGGCTGGGGTGATGCCAAGAAAGAACTGTTCGAGTACCTGGACGCCCAGCTGTCTGCGCCGCGTGCCCGTTACAATGAACTGATGAATGATCTGGGCGAAGTGGAAGCGGTACTGCACAAGGGTGCCGAGCGTGCCCGTGAGTACTCCGCGCCTTTCCTGGATAAGGTGCGCCACGCTGTGGGCATCCGTTCCCTGACCGACACCAGCAGCGCGCAGAAGAAAGCTGAGGTGAAGGATAAGGAGAAGTCGGCTGAAGAGATTGCACGTGCAGAAGAAGGTCGCCGTCGTGCCATTCTGATGCAGATCCGTCCGCTGCTGGAGCGCGTGGAACAGGCTGAAGACAAGGCCGAAGCAGCCAAGGCACTGGTTGCAGAAAAAACGGCTGAAGTGGAAACGCTCAAGAAGAAAGCCCGTCAGAAAGCCCAGAATGAACTGGACCTGCTGACTGAAGAGTTGTCCGCTCTGCTGTAAGCCGAGCGGTAAGGGGAGAGAGCAATGCGAGACACTTACCAGTCGGGCCTGATTGCTGAATCCAGCAAGGATGCCCTGTTTTTGACCTTGAACCAGAGCCATGTGGAGGGCGCCCGTGAGTTGGTGCGTGCTTCTCTGGCATCAATGCCTGCGTTGCTGGATGATTTTCGCAACCGTTATCCGGACGCGGACCTTCACCTGACGGTTGGCGTGGGTTCTGGCTACTGGGACCAGTTTAACCCGGAAGAACGTCCAGCCTTGCTGCGTGCCTTCCCGGCGTTGGAGCAGGGCGGGCGCGTGGCGCCTTCTACCCCGGTGGACCTGCTGTTCATCGTGCGAGCGGATCAGCACGATGCCGTGTTTGAACTGGGTGCCGCAATCAGCCGCAGCCTGGACGATGCCGCCGAGCTGGTGGAAGAGATCCATGGCTTCCGTTATCGCGACATGCGTGACCTGACCGGTTTTGTCGATGGTACCGAGAATCCGGAAGGTGATGACCGTCTGGACGTTGCGCTGGTGGGCGATGAAGACCCCGAGTTTGCCGGTGGCAGTTACCTGCACCTGCAGCGCTATGAGCACGACCTGGGTGCCTGGGAGCGTCTCAGCGTCAAGCAGCAGGAAGATGCCTATGGCCGCACCAAGGACGAGAACATCGAGTATCCGGGTGACAAGAAGTCACCGCATGCACATACCAAGCGTACCTCGCTGAAGCGCGAAGACGGCAGCTCCATGGAGATCCTGCGTCACAGCATGCCTTACGGTGACAGTCAGCGCAAAGGCCTGATGTTTGTCAGCACCTGCCGCACACCCGAGCATTTTGAGCTCATGCTCAAGAGCATGGTGGAAGGCGATGAAACCGGTCATGCCGACCGTATCCTCGACTTTACCCGTGCCGTGACGGGCTCGGCTTTCTTTGTTCCTACCAGTCATTGGCTCACCCAGCTGAGCTGAGCCTGCAGCCGGAGCGGTCCTTTCGCTCCGGCTCTACCTTTCTGATTTTGCTTACCTTTTTAACTATGCACCTGCCGTGATCAGGATATGGGTCTATGGTTTAAACAGGAGCATTGGCACCGGGGGTGTCGATGTGGATATGGATTTCCGGTTGTAGAGGAGTGGGGGCTATGACTGAACACGGAAGAGGTACAACCGTCTCGCTGGTGCTGGGCAGTGGTGGTGCACGCGGATTGGCCCATATCGGCGTTATTCGCTGGCTTGAAGAGCATGGCTATCAGATCCGCTCCATTGCCGGTTGCTCCATGGGGGCGTTGATTGGCGGCATCTACGCGGCTGGCAAATTAAGCGAATATGAGCACTGGGTACGTTCGATTACCCGTATGGATATCATGGCGCTGCTGGACCTGACCTGGGACAGAGGTGGCCTGGTACGCGGGGATCGTTTGATCGATACCCTGACCAACCTGGTCGGTAATGTACTCATTGAAGATCTGGAACTGCCCTTTACTGCGGTGGCCACCGACCTGGAGCGGCAGAAAGAGGTCTGGATCAACAGTGGCAACCTGTTTGATGCCATTCGGGCTTCCATAGCCATTCCGCTGCTGTTTACCCCGTTCCGCTACCGTGGACTCACGCTGGTGGATGGCGGCGTGCTGAATCCGGTCCCCATTGCGCCAACCTTTCATGACGATACCGACATTACCGTCGCCGTGAACCTGAATGGTCCAGTGCTCGAAGAGGTCGCCCCCGTGCCTGAACCTGTTGAGGCAGACCCCGAAGCGGCGCCGCTGCATGATCGCGTTGGCCGTTTTATCCAGCGGCTACAGCAAAACAAGACGGAAGCGCGTCCTCGCGACTGGGGTGCCTATGGCGTGGCTATCCAGGCGTTCGATAGCATGCAGAGCAGCATTGCACGTCAGAAGCTTGCGGCCTATCCGCCGGACGAGATTATTGAAGTCTCTCGTAATGCCTGTCAGATGCTTGAATTCAACCGTGCTGCCGAGATGATCAGCCTCGGATACCAGAAGGCAGAGAAGTGTTTGGGCGCGATAAAACGGCCCTAGCAAGCTGTCATTGAAAGACCTTAAAACCGTCATCTGCTTGTTAAATTTGAAAAATAGGCTATGCTTTATGTAATAAAACTACATAATAAGCATCGGGGCAGAGAAAAGATGAAAAGCGTAGACATGAATGCAAGCACTCAGGAACGTACCATTGCGATTCTGGGTGTTGATGGCGAAAACTTTGAAGTCAGCGGTGTATATCAAGGCAGCGCGCGCAAGCCCAGCTCCTACATCCTGACACGCACCAGCGGTGACACCGTCAGCGTGCGTGATTTGAGCAGCTTCCCCAGCCATCAGCAGGTTCGTGACCTGATGAGCTGAGCCAGCTGCTGAGATATCCGGTATCGGATTATCGCTGCAGCCACATACGAAAACAGCCGCTAATGCGGCTGTTTTTGGTTATACCTTGTACAAGTTGTATTGTTACTACAACGTTACTGTACGTTCTCGTTATCCGTGAACATGCCTTCGAACAGGGCAGAGCTGAGGTAACGCTCGCCGGAGTCAGGCAGAATCACTACAACCTGCTTGTCCGCATTCTCCGGCTTGGCAGCTTCACGTAAAGCTGCTGTCAGGGCAGCGCCGCAGGAAATACCGCACAGAATACCTTCCTTCTGCATCAGGTCACGGGCGGTCGCCATGGCATCTTCGTTGCTGACCTGCTCCACATGATCGACCAGATCCAGATCAAGGTTCTTGGGCACGAAACCGGCACCGATACCCTGAATCTTGTGCGGTGAAGGCTTAACCTCATCACCCGCCAGTGTCTGGCTGATTACCGGAGAGTCCAGCGGCTCGACCGCGACACTGCGGATCGCCTTGCCCTGGGTGTTCTTGATGTAGCGGGATACGCCGGTCAGAGTACCGCCGGTGCCCACGCCTGCCACGAAGATATCCACCTGGCCATCGGTGTCACGCCAGATTTCCGGGCCAGTTGTTTGCTCATGGATAGCCGGGTTGGCAGGGTTCTCGAACTGCTGCAGCATCAGGTACTGGTCGGGATTTTCGTCGACCAGCTGCTGTGCCTTTTCAATGGCGCCTTTCATGCCCTTGGCCGGTTCGGTCAGCTCGATTTCAGCGCCCAGCGCCTTCATCAGCTTGCGACGCTCAAGTGACATGGAGGAGGGCATGGTGAGTACAAGCTTGTAGCCCTTGGCGGCAGCAACAAAGGCAAGCGCGATACCGGTGTTGCCACTGGTCGGCTCAATCAGGGTCATGCCGGGCTTGAGGCGGCCTTCCTGCTCGGCGGCCCAGATCATGTTGGCGCCGATACGGCACTTGACGGAGCCGGCCGGGTTACGCGACTCAATCTTGGCCAGCAGGTTGCCCTGCGGCCACAGGTGCTTGAGGCGTACCAGTGGGGTATTCCCGATCGTCAATGCATTGTCTTCGTAGATGTTCATTCGCGAATCAACTCCCTTGCTGCTCGATTAGGTTGGCTGCGCCTGAAAACCATTTATGACTCTTCAGGCGTCTCCGGAAACGGTCTGGTGTCAAAACAGGCTTCTGCCTGTCGGCTGACAACAGGTATAGTTCAGTGTAACGGTCTATGTGGCTGAATGTCAGATATTTTTATCATATCGTTATAAAAATAATTGCTTTAAGTGCACAAGGATATAAGGATGCGTGTGTTAAGACGCTCGATGGCGCCTTTGGTTCACTGGATGGCAGCACGTCTGTTTCATCTGCCGGTGCTCAAGGGGTCCAAACGACGACACCGAATTGCCATGAAGCTTTACCGTATCGCTGCTGAAAGTGGCAGCCGGGCAGCGCTGTCGACCTATGGGCACCTGCTGCATTTTCGGGGCGAGGATGTGGCCAGCCGGGTGCAGGGTGGAATTTATCTGGAGCGTGCTGCTGATATGGGCGATGCCAAGGCGCAGTATCAAATGGGGCGTATCTACGAGCAGGGGTTTGAGCATTATTTTCGGCCCGACCCGGCCAAGGCTCTGGCCTATTACCGCATGGCGGGGGAGCAGCGTCATCCGCTGGCCGTCAGGCGTATGGTCGAGGTTTATGAAGAGGGTGTACTGGGGGCCGCTATCGACCCCGCTCGAGCGGAGTGCTGGCGCAAGCGTCAACATCCACTCGCAGAAAGTGGTGCCTAAATTCTAAGCAGTTTGACGCTGAAACTCAGTTCGCGGGTTTCACCTGCTTTCAGGTTCAGTGTCCATTTCAGGTTACTGGCGTTGGTTTCTGCCGGCTCTACATCTGCCTTGATCAGTTCAAACGGGCGTGGCATCAGGGCGGTCACCACAAAGGGTTTGCTCTCTTCGGAACGGTTGCTCAGCGTGAGGGTGTAGCTCGTCTCATAGCCGTCAAACAGCTTGGTGAAGCTGGTCTGGCGATATTCTGATTCCAGATCAAAAGCTTTACCCAGGGTGATTTCGGCACGGTCGCCTGGTGCGGTGGCGGGCATATGGCTGCCGCCAATGAACTGCTGCTGCCCCTGTTCATCCGGGCGGAACACACGCACCTGGCCGGCCGGCAGAGGTGTGCGCCCTTGAGCGACTGCGGGTGCTTCGAAGCTCAGCTTGATGTCCGGTTTAAGGCCTTCTACCGGCTGTTGCTGGTGCGTCGCGACCTGGATCTGCTGATGATATTCAATCTGCGTGGGCAGCCGTTGCTGGCTGATCAGCGGGATCTGTTTTTGCTGCTGGGCCTGCAGGCTCAGGCTGCGTTCGAGGCTATAAAGGTGGTAGTCCTGCACGCTTGAGGGGCTGGCGCCGCCAGATGAGTCCGCACGTGCCGACATTGCCAGTGCCTTGCTTTCCATGCGGAACGCCTGTTGCGGCTCGTTAACCTCACCGGCCAGCAGTTTGATGCGGGCATCGGGCCAGTCCATATCACTGTCGTTGCTCAACGTGGCCAGGCCCTGCAGGTTCAAGTGCTTGCTGTCGGCTTCCAGGTTCAGCACATAATCCATACTCCAGCTGATGCCGCGGGTAAGGTAGCGCAGCTGTGCCTGGCCTGGCTTATCAGTGCCCTGGGTCTGGAAAGAGAGGCTGGGCTTGAGCTGGAACTGCCCGGGGCTGTCGAGCAGCAGGCGCCACTGGCCGTCGTGAAGGGTGAGGGTTTCGATACTGCCTTCGCCATTCTCCACCATCAACATATTGCCTTGTGCACGCAGCAGTCGAACGCTGCGCGCCTGTTCATCACCGGTCGCCGAGTTAAAGCGCATCAGACGGATCTGTTGTCCGATCTGTTGCTGCAGCAGTCGGTTCAGGTCCAGGGTATTGCTTTCCAGGTTCTGCTCAAGAATGGTACCGGCACCGATGACTTGCAGGGTTTCCGGCAGCATTTGCGAGCTTACACCGTTCAGGGTGATCGGGCTGGCGCTGGGTAAAGCCGGTGTGGTGCGGGTTTCTTCTACCAGTGCCAGGTTACGCTGATACAGCGTCAGGCTGAGGCTTTCACGGCTTTCCTCGGTCAGTTGCAATGGTGCTGCACTGAGTCCGGCCAGGGGCTGGAGGCTGAGGGTCAGTGCCATGGCCTGCAAAAGTCGGTTCGGTGTCATTGGGGGCTCCGGTTTATTGACTGTTCGCTTCATTCAAATCCAGTGCCACTCGGAACCCCCAGCTGTTGCGGGAGGTATTGGCCGGGTGGCGGTAGCGGCTGGCGGGGCGGGTCAGACGCGGAATATCGAACCAGGAACCACCGCGCATCACGCGCTGGTTGCAGCCGGTGATCTGGGCCGCGTTGCCGTCGCTCGGAGCGTTGCTGTAGTCAGGCTGATAGCAGTCCAATACCCACTCATCCACGTTGCCGCTCATATCATGCAACCCCCAGGGGTTCGCTTTTGCGCTGCCGACGGGAGCGGTTTGTTTGCCACCCCACTGGGTGTCACAACCATCACAGACGGCATAGCCATCCAGCATCTCATCGCCCCACCAGTAGACGCTTTGGGTGCCTGCGCGGGCACTGTATTCCCATTCGGCTTCTGTCGGCAGGCGATAGGGCTGTCCGGTCTGTTCGGCCAGCCAGCGTGCGTAGGCTGCGGCATCCTGCCAGCTCACATTAACAACAGGGCGCTGGCCTCGGCCCCAGTCTTCGTCCTCGGGCAAATCACGGCCGGTCGCTTCGGCAAAGCGATCATAATCTTCAAAGGTGACTTCATAGCGTGCCAGTGCAAAGCTGACCGGGATCTGAACATCATGCACCGGGTATTCATTGTCGTCGCCCTGGCCGTGCAGATCGCCCATGCGGAATTGGCCTCCCGGAATCACGACCATCTGCGGGCCGCGACTGCCGTCCATGAGTTCATCCTGAAACAGAGTCAGGTGAGGTGTGGGTTGGCCGGATTCACGTACTTCATCGGCAGGCAAGATGTCTTCATTTTCTACTGGGGCTGCGGCAGCCTTGACGGATTCGGCCTGTGCGGCTTCCAGTGCCTGTTGCAGGCGCTGGCGTTCCTGTTCGGAGGATTCAAACGCGGCTCTGAGCTCACGGTTGTCCTTCATCATGGCAACGGCCTGAGAACCCACGTTATCCAGCTGTCCGCCGAAGAACATCAAGGCCAGCCAGCTGCCGGTCAGTATGCCGAACAGGTAAGCGGCGCCCAGCCCCAGCCAACGCCGGGCTGCAGGCCCCGGTTTCAGAAAGGCCAGGCTCAGCCTTTTACGGGGTTCCGCGTGTTCCGCATCATCGTCCTCGGCTGGAGCGTCTGTGGCTGGAGCAGTGTCTGTATCGCTGGTGTCTGCCGACTCGGGTTCTGGCGTGCTCTCGGCCGCTTCCGGCTCGGGTGTGGGCTGAGACGCATCGCTATCTGTTTCTTCTGTCGGTTTTTTTTCACCCTCTTCGGCTTCAAGCGCCTGTGCATCCAGTTCTGGCTCTTCAGCCTGCTCCGGCTCAGCAAACAGCGCCTTGATCAGGGCCAGAGCGCTCTCGGGGCGTTGTTCTGCTTCAGGTAAAAGTGCCTGGTTAAGTGTCTGCGACTGGGACTTGTCGAGCCCGGAGGGTTGCTTGAACTCGCGCTGGTAACGGGTACTTTCGCCGTCCTTGTCCTGAAACGCCGTTTTGCCGGAGTAGAGCTCCCAGGCCATGACCGCCAGAGCGTAGACATCATTCTGTGGCGCAGGGGTGTGGGCATGAAAGGCTTCAGGCGCCTGGTAGCGGTGGTAGTGCGGCTTTGTCGGCAGGCTGTCTGCCAGTGGCGCAATGACGGGGCGCCAGCCAAAACCAAAGAGTTTGACGCCGCCGCCGGTGTTTAGAAACACGCAGTCCGGTGCCAGCAGGTCATGGGGGGAGGGTGAGCGCTCCAGTGCCTTGGTCAGCTGGGTCAGCAGCCCCTGCTTCTGTTTTGCGGACAGTTTTGCTGCCTGTTTTTTCTGCAACAGATCGGCCAGGGTTTGGCCATTCAGATGCTCCAGCGACAGGAACTCAAGTCCGCGCCAGCTGAAATAGCCATAGGTGCGCAGGATATGAGGGTGTGTCAGAGAGCGGTTCTGCTGGGCCAGGCGGTGGACTTTCTTGGTGACATTGGCCTGTGCGGCCAGAACCGGCCAGAGAAACAGCAGGCTGACCTGGGTACGGGCTGCCGTTGAGATATCCTCGGCTTCCCAGATTTGCCCTGCAAAATGATCACGCTGTTTGCGTGTGAGTTGAAAACGGTGGTGATCAGGTCCTACGACCAGCTCTTCCTTGAGCGCGTTGAACACTTTTTCATGGGTATTTGCCATCGGCTGTAGCCTTCCTTAGAACAACAGCAAGAGTACAACAGGACAGGGGGCCAATGTCAGCCCCCGTGTCCGCCGGGTATCAGGCGCTGGTATCCAGAGGCGGGAAAGATTTAACCAGTTCGTCGACTGCTTTCATCTGCTGCAGATAGGGTTCCAGTTTGTCCAGCGGCAGCGCACAGGGGCCGTCACACTTGGCTTCATTCGGATTCGGGTGAGCCTCAAGGAAGAGACCGGCGATACCCTGAGACAGACCTGCACGTGACAGCTGGGCAACCAGTGCGCGGCGGCCATCGGCAGAGTCGGCACGACCGCCCGGCATCTGCAGTGCATGGGTGGCATCAAACATGACCGGATAGCCAAACTCTTTCATGACGCTGAAGCCCAGCATATCCACTACCAGATTGTTGTAGCCAAAGCTGCTGCCACGCTCACACAGGATGAGGCGGTCGTTACCGGCTTCTTCGCACTTGTGCAGAATGTGCTTCATTTCCTGGGGGGCCAGGAACTGGGCCTTTTTGATGTTGATCACGGCACCGGTTGCGGCCATGGCACTGACCAGATCGGTCTGGCGAGAAAGGAAGGCCGGCAACTGGATGATGTCGCAGACTTCGGCAGCCGGTGCGGCCTGGTAGGGCTCATGCACATCGGTGATCAGAGGGACATTGAAGGTATTCTTGACCTCTTCAAGAATCTTGAGACCTTCATCAAGACCCGGACCACGGAAGGAGGTAAGAGAGGAGCGGTTGGCCTTGTCGAAAGAGGCCTTGAATACGTAGGGGATGTCGAGCTTCTGGGTGACCTCGACATAGTGTTCGGCAATGCGCAGCGCCAGATCCCGCGATTCCAGCACGTTCATGCCGCCGAAAAGCACCATGGGCTTTTCGTTGCTGATCTCGATGGCTCCTGCGGTAACAACCTTCTGTTGCATAGATTCCTCTCATTACTGGCGCGTAAAAGAGGGATTATAAGCCATCCGATGGAAAATGTGCCGCCTCTGACTCGATCCATTCCAGTGCCAGCTTTTCGGCGTCATCGTCAGGGGCGTCTTCCTGCGATATACAGATCTGGCAAAGTTGCTCCAGCATGCGGGCCCTGAACAGCTGTTCCTGGTCAGGGAATGCCAGCTTAAGGCGATACTGGCTTTCTTGGCCAGGTACAGGCAGGCATTCAACAACCAGGGCATTAATGCCCAGATCAGGATCGACGCCGGGTGCGGTAATCCTGAGCCACTTGCCGGGCGTGTAAAGACGAAAACTCAGGAGCGACAGTCCCAGGGGCAGCGAGGCGTCACTCCATTGCGGAGCGGGTACGATCGGGAGCAGTTCAAGTTTGATCCGGTCGGGGTGTTGCAGATAATGCTCTGGGCATCTCATTATATCGACCTCGAACAACGCACGTATAAGATGAATATAGGATGAATGTCGGCGTCCTGTAGTGCAGCTTGAGCACTTTTTGCTCAGTTTGCCAGCAAAACCTCCAAAAACAGCCAGAAAGTAGTAAGGCTGCCCGCAAAACATCCCAATGATATCCAGCGATAACGTTTTATCAGTTGTTCTTCATCCAGTGTTGATAAGAGGTACGGGTGTTTGCCGTCTTCTGGATCGTTCAACACATTCATGTCGGGCAGGGCATGCAATTCGGCCTGTTGCTCACGCGCCTCCCGCCGTGCCGCTTTTTGCGCTTCTTTCCATTCATCCATGCTGATGTTGCCGTCACCATCAGCATCAAAGCGTGCCTTAAGGCCTTCGGGGTCCTGCTTCCAGCTGCGCAGCAGATCCCTTGCCGTGCTGGCCTGGTCAAGCTGATCGCGGCCACCGCCCACCGTGTTGAAGCGACCCAGTGCATAAATGGGCTCATGTTCAAAGATGAGGCGTTCGGTATAGCGGTAGCGTTCGCCTCCCAGTACTGAGGTCATCACCGAGGCGATGCCTTCAGAACCAAGGCCGGATGCGAGGCCGGGAAAGGAGCCGCTGGCTTGCCAGGTATGTTTGTGGTTGGTGCTGACTTCCGCGCCTTCGGGATCGATCAGGCAGGTTCCGGTGCCGTCATTGATTTGAAACCAGTGCTCTGAGCAGCCACTACGAATAGTGCGCCAGCGCTTTTTATCGTTCACATCGTCCAGCTCTTCCACCTTGTACTGGTACCAGACACAGGGCCGGCCGGAGAGCGGGGCGCTGAGCATTCCGTCTTCACCGGCAATGACATGGCCGATGATTTCCACATAGCCCTGGGGCGCCGAGCGGATACGTGCCGTAGGCGTATCTGCAATGATGCGATAGCGCTGCATGCGGCTGAAGACAAACCAGAGTGCGCCCAGGCAAAGCACACCCAGAATGCACAGGAAAATGGTTTTTTCCAGTGGTTCGAACGGGCCAATATCCAGAAACATGGCTTAACCAAACAGGTTCTTCATGTTCACGTCGGCCTTTTCGGCCTCGTCGAACTCCAGCAGCTCAGCGGCTTTGAAGCCGAACTTGCGGGCGACGATCACATCCGGGAACTGTTCAATGCGTACATTCAGGTGGTTGACCGAGTCGTTGTAGTATTCGCGACGGTCGGCGATGCCTGACTCAAGTCCTGTAATACGGCTGTGCAGGTGCATGAAGCTGTCGCTGGCACGCAGCTCAGGGTAGTCCTCGGCGACGGCAAAGAGATTGCCCAGCCCGAGTCGCAGCTGGGTTTCGGCCTGCCCAAGCGCACCGACATCCTCGCGTTCACGGGCGCTGGCAACTGCAGAGCGTGCTTCCATGACGGCGGTGAGAGTTTTCTGCTCATAACCCATATGCTGCTTACAGGTTTCAACCAGCTTTGGCAGCTCGTCATGGCGCTGTTTCAGCAACACATCGATATTGGCCCAGGCCTTGGATACGGCGTGTTTCAGTCGAACCAGATGGTTGTAGATGGAGATGAAGTAGAAAGCGGCGACGCCAATAATGGCGAGAAAAATGATCAGCGAAGTATCCATTTGCAGTCCTGCCTGAGTAATCCTTGGATCACTATAAACCAGGCAGAACTTGGGGGAAAGGCGTGGCGCGGCTGCGTTAGATGCCGCCGCCTTCCATCAGTTCGACGACGATGGTTTTGACCAGAAATGCCGCCAGACCAAGGCCCAGAGCGAAGAACAGAATAATGGTGCCAAAGCGCCCTGCATTGGACTTCTTGGCCAGATCGTAAATGATGAAGAAGATCGCACCGGCAAAAACAACCAGTCCGACATTGAGCATGATGGCTTCGATTTCCTCAAGACGCATTGCGAACCTCCCGAAAATTTGGGCAAAAATTATACCGGATAGCGGCGCCAGACATAAGCGCTAACTTTGCAGACGATTGTTGCATCCCGATGCGAGGCAGATGGAACCTCAGGGCTCCTCAGGGCCAAACACCTGCTCCTGCCACTCCGGGCCCAGCTCCGTTTCGATGTAATCGCGGATGAACTTGCGCACCATCTGTGATGGCGTCACATCCTGCTCATTACAGAGGCGTTCAAATACGGCTTTTTTTTGCGGGTCGATCAGAAGGGTAAGGCGGGCAGTACGTTTTTCCATGAAGCAATCCAGACAGCTTAACTTGAAGGTATGTTAATCATATTAACATTGAATAGTATTTGAGCAAAATGTAATGTAACTGAATCAATTTCATGTTCGAGGTCTCGCGGATGTCACGCCATACACGCCTTCATGCCCTGTCGTTGTCCAGTGCCCTGCGTGAGGTGTGGCGTGAGGGTTATGACAGCGGCAAGTTGTGGCGTGATGTGATGGCCGGCCTGAGTGTTGGCGTCATTGCCATACCGCTGTCCATGGCCCTGGCGATTGCCAGCGGCGTAAGGCCTGAGTACGGACTCTACACCGCCATCATCGCCGGCTTTTTGATCGCACTGACCGGCGGTTCGCGTTATAGCGTGTCGGGCCCTACTGCCGCCTTTGTGGTGATTCTCTACCCTGTGGCCCAGCAATATGGCCTGTCTGGATTGTTGGTGGCGACGCTGATGTCGTCGCTGATTCTGCTGGTGCTGGCCTTTGCCCGGTTGGGACGGCTGATCGAGTATATTCCCGAGCCGGTCACACTGGGGTTTACCTCGGGTATTGCCATCGTTATCGCAACGCTGCAGGTTCCGGATCTGTTCGGGCTGTCGCTGACCCTGCCTGAAGCCTGGTTACCACGCGTATGGGCATTACTACAGGCCTTGCCGAGTATGGATATAGCGGCATTTGCCGTGGCGGCCGTGACCTTTGCCGTGCTGGTATTCTGGCCGCGCCTGAGGCTGCCCGTTCCTGGCCACCTGCCGGCACTGCTGGCGGGCGTGGCCCTGATGCTGGTGCTGCAACCCTTCGGTATGGAGGTGGATACCATCGGCAGCCGTTTCTCCTACCTGCTGCCGGATGGCACTGAGGGGCAGGGTATTCCGCCTTTTTTCCCCGAATTGACCTGGCCCTGGCAGCAGCCGGGGCCTGAGGGTGTGCCTCTGGACTGGTCCTGGTCGTTGGTGAGGGAGCTGCTGCCGGCGGCATTTTCCATCGCCATGCTGGGCGCGATTGAGTCCCTGTTGTGCGCGGTGGTGCTGGATGGCATGACCGGGAAGCGACATCATGCCAACGGCGAGCTGCTGGGGCAGGGTGTAGGTAACCTGGTGGCGCCGTTTTTTGGCGGGTTTACCGCAACAGCGGCATTGGCGCGCTCGGCAGCCAACTACCGGGCAGGGGCTTGCTCACCTCTGGCCAGTGCAGTGCATGCGCTGGTGGTGCTGGCCGGGTTGCTGGTGTTGGCGCCCATGCTGGCCTGGCTGCCCATGCCCAGTATGGCCGCACTGCTGCTGATGGTGGCCTGGAATATGAGTGAAGCCCCGAAAGTGGTTCATCTGTTGAAGCGGGCGCCGCGCGGGGATGTGCTGGTGTTGCTGACCTGCCTGTTGCTGACGGTGCTCTTCGATATGGTGATTGCCATTTTTGCCGGCATCTTGCTGGCGTCTCTTCTGTTCATGCGGGATTTGGCCGGGATGACGCGCTTCACGGATATCAGTGAGCAGCGCAAGCATGTGCCCCAGACGCTACCGGCAGGCTGGCAGGTGTTCAAGGTGAGCGGGCCGCTGTTTTTTGCTGCGGCCGAGCGGGTACTGGAAGAGCTGACCGATGCCTGTTCCGAGGCCCGTGGTGTGGTGCTCTATATGGATGCTGTGCCCTTGCTGGATGCCGGCGGGCTTAATGCGCTGGAGCAGTTTGTGGTCCAGTGTCAGGCGCGCGGGACCCGCGTTATCGTCGCCGATCTTCAGTTCCAGCCCTTGAGAGCCCTGAGCCGTGCAGGGGTGCAACCGAAAGAGGGTGTGTTGAGCTTCAGTCCGACACTGGCGGCAGCGCTGGAGTCTCTGACTCCTGCTCCAACCAGTCACTGAGGGCTTCTGCCGGCAATGGACGGCAGAACAGGAAGCCCTGCATCAGTTCACACTGCTGGTCGAGCAGCATTTGGCACTGCTGTTCCGTTTCCACACCTTCGGCGACCAGACGCAGATCCAGGCTGGCCGCCATTGAGATGATCGCCTTGACCAGTGACTGGGCGTAGCGGTCCGAATCCAGGTCGTTAATGAACTCTCGGTCGATCTTGAGTGTATCCACCGGGAAGCGCTTGAGATAACTCAGAGACGAATAGCCGGTACCGAAGTCATCAATGGCCAGGCTGACGCCCAACGTCTTGAAGCCCTGCAGCCAACGCAAGGTTTCTTCGCTGTCCTGCAGCAGCAGTCCTTCGGTTATTTCCAGCATCAGGTCGCCGGGCGTCAGCTCGTGCTGCTGTAGTACCTGCTCGACCTGCCTGGCATCCAGGCTCAGCTCACGCTGACGTTCGGAGATATTGACGGACAGATACAGAGCGTGGCCCTGATTGCGCCATTCAGCCAATTGAGCACAGGCGGTTTGCAGCACCCAGCGTCCGATTTCACCGATGAGGCCGGTTTCCTCGGCCAGCGGAATGAACTGGTCCGGCGGAATCAGACCACGTTCGGGGTGACGCCAGCGCAACAGGGCTTCAACGCCCTGAACACGACGGCTGTGTCCGGCGATGATCGGCTGATAGTGTACTTCCAGCTGATCGCGGCTGAGGGCATGACGCAGGTCCTGCTCAAGGGTCATGCGCTGGTTGGCATGCTCCTGCATGGTCGCCGTAAAGAAGTGGGCCTGGTTGCGACCGGACTGTTTTGCCTTGTACATGGCCAGGTCGGCATTGCGGATCAACTCTTCAGCCGTGTCGGCATCGCCGGGGTGCATGGCAATACCGATACTGGCACCAATGATGATCTCGCGGCCGGACAGGTTGAACGGCGTACTGATCTGGTCAATCAGCTTCTGCGCTACATGGGAAGCATCGCCTTCGGACTTGATGTTGTGCAGCAGCACCACGAACTCGTCACCGCCAAAGCGGGCCACGGTATCAGTATCCCTTACACAGTCGTTAAGACGTGCAGACACCTGCTTGAGCAGGTCGTCACCGTACTCATGACCAAGGGAATCATTGACGTACTTGAATCGGTCCAGGTCGATAAACAACAGCGCGATGACCTGCTCATCACGGTCTGCAGTCAGAATGGCCAGGTTAAGGCGGTCTGACATCAGTGTGCGGTTGGGCAGCTCAGTGAGTTCGTCGTAGTACGCCTGTCGCACGATCTGGGCTTCGTCGTTCTTGCGCTTGGTAATATCGGAGAAAACAGCAACGTATTCGTGAATTTCGCCGTCACTGTCGCGCACCACGGATACCGATAGCCATTCAGGGAAGATGCTGCCGTTCTTGCGGCGGTTCCAGATCTCGCCGCTCCAGGAACCCTGACGAATGATCTCCTGCCACATGTCGTCGTAGAAATGGGCGTCGTGACGGCCGGAGCTGAGGATGCTGGGGTTTTGTCCCTTCACATCGTCCAGTTCATAGCCGGTGATGCGGGTAAAGGCCGGGTTGATGGTTTTAATCAGGCCATTTCCATCCGCCACCATGATCGCTTCGTTACTGGTGTTGAACACCGCCTCGATCATCTTCAGCTGTTCTTCGGTTTCCTTCTGCTGAGTGATGTCTTCCTTCACGGCGATATAGCTGTGGCAAAAGCCCTGGTCATCCCGGACAGCGGAAATGGAAGCGGACTCCCAGAACAGGGAGCCATCCTTGCGCCGGTTCAGCAGCTGGCCATGCCACTCTTCACCCCGTTCCAGAGTAGCCCAGAGTTCGCGGTAGACCTGATCGGGCATCTCGCCGGAACGCAGCAGGTCGGCCTTCTGGCCCAGAGCCTCATCACGGCTGTAACCGGATACCTGGCAGAACTTGGGGTTTACATACTCGATGTTGCCGCGGATATCCGTGATCATCACCGATGCCGGGCTCTGTTCCATAGCCCGTCCCAGACTGCGCAGCTTCTGTTCGATTCGCTGGGTGTGGGTGATATCGGTGCGCACGCAGGCCATGCCACCTTCGCGGGTCTGGCTGTTGTTGGCCAGGATTGCGTGGCCGCTGTCCAGGTGCTCAATGCAGGTTTCGGAGCCGGGGCGGCTGCTATCGACCGGTTCACGTTTGAGGATGTGGGGCGCCAGCTGTTCCTGAAAGGCATCCCAGCGCTCAACTTCAAGGTTATCCATCCACGGATACACTTCGCGCCAGCGGCTGTTACATAGCAGCATGCGGCCACCCGGCGCAAAGAGCGCGAAGGCTTCAGGCAAGCTTTCGACGGCGTCATGCATGCGCTCGCGAGCGGATTCGGACTGTTGGCGCAATAAGATGAAGCGTCTGAGCAGGTCGCCCATCAGCAGTACAAACAGCAGTAGAACAAAAATGATGGTCACGCCGACAGCGCGGGACTCGATAACAGATGCGTTGCTGTTATCTGAAGTTCCGAGCAAGTTGGTAAAGGACACCAGCAAAATCACCAGGTTACAACCGGTGAGCACCAGCATCAGTTTGAGCGCACGTGCTGAAAGGCGTTTCATTCAGGCCTGCATGTAAGGGCTATGACCAAATTCGTTGGGTGAAGTGTATCGATTGGACGACCGATATCCAGATTTTACCCTGTATCGAGCTGTTTTTTTTAATTTTTATAGATTTTGATCACCTACTTTGGGATGATTATTTAATGCATATCAAATACATCTTATAGGGGTGGGCATGGTGATCAATCTGGAACGGCTGCCTGAGAGTCGCTTTGAGTGGATTTTCAGTAACGGTTTTCGGCCCATGTTTGTGCTGGTCAGCCTTCAGGCGCTGCTGGCTTTGGGTGCTTGGCTGGGGTTCTGGGCTGGTTGGTTGCCGGTCCCTGAGCAGCTGCCACAGCCCCTGTTATGGCATGGCCATGAAATGCTGTTCGGATTTGTTGGTGCGGCCATTGGAGGGTTTCTTTTGGCTGCCGTGGCTAACTGGACCGGGCGCAAGCCAGTGTCCGGGTTGCCCCTGGTTTTGTTGGCGCTGTGCTGGTTGCTGGCTCGGGTAGTGGCGTTTTGGGGTGGTGGCTGGCCGCCTGCAGTCAATGCCTTGGGTGCCGTTGCCTACTGGCTGCTGTTGGCATGCCTGTTCGGGCGGGAGCTGATACTGGCCAACAACCGGCGGAACCTGAAAGTTCTGGTGATTATCGGGGCGTTTGCCCTGCTGAGTCTGGCTTTTCATCTGCACTGGCTGCCGGGGCTGGATGTGCTGCATCTGTCACTGGTACTTATCCTGGTATTGCTCACCCTGATTGGCGGGCGCATCACGCCGGCCTTTACCCGCAACTGGTTGAAGCGAACATCCGGGGATGAAAGCCCCATGCCTGCTCTGTTTGGTCCGGTGGATATCACTGCGGCGGCTTTGACACCGCTGGCGGGCGTGGTCTGGGTATTTTGGCCGCAGCAATGGCCGACCGCATTGTTGCTGCTTGGCGCTGGTCTGGCTCAGCTGATAAGGCTGATTCGCTGGCGGGGGTGGCTGACCCGTTCCGAGCCACTGCTGCTGGTACTCCACCTGGGTTACGGCTGGCTGGCAGTGGGTCTTTTACTGCTGGCGGGCAGCAGCGCCGGGCTCTGGCTGGCCAGTGCCAGTGTGCATGCGCTGACGGTCGGGGCCATGGGCGGGATGATCATGGCGGTGGCAGCACGCGCGGCCTTGGGTCATACCGGTCGGGAACTCAAGGCCGGTCCACTGCTGACGCTGGCGTTTATAACCTTGCACCTGGCGGCACTGGTACGGGTTGGGGCAGCAGTTGTGCCGGCAGTCATGATGCAGCTGATAGTAATATCCGGCTTGCTCTGGCTGTTTGCATTCGGATGTTTCGCCTGGCGCTATCTGCCGATTTTGCTGGGGCCTTCAGTCAGTTTCAGTGAACGTCTGAAAACACAAAAGAAAAACTGACTCACATCTCATTGGCCCTGCGGTACGCGCCCTGGTAATCAAACAGGCGCTCACGCACCTGCCAATAGCCGCCCTGGCGGCCTTTCTTGCCTGCTTGCCGGGCAATAACAAAGTCCGGCGAGGGCAGCAATGCTTCGGCATTCACGGCTTCCTGCGCGGTTTTGAACTGGCGAGGCGACTCGCCGTTGCCGCAGCGACGACCAAAGAGCTTGTTGAACAGGGCGCGCTGGGCGGGCCGGTCCAGGTGGAAGCGCTCTCGCAGCTCTTCACCCTGTTCTTCGTGGTACGTCAGCGTCAGGCACTCACCTGAGGCGCTCAGGCTGATGCCAGCGCAACGGATTACACGGGCATCTTTAAGTTGGAGCGCACGCTTGAGCAGGTCGTCCGGGTCAATAATCGCTTCGTTACAGGTTTGACAGTAACGTGCGGCAATATCATTCTCCGCGCCGCAGTGGGGACACTCCTTGAAGCGAAAGCGGTAGTCACACTGCTGTGGTTTTTCACCCTCCATTTCCAGCAGGCCCTGGCAGCGGCGGCCGAAGTGTTCGATCACCTGGCCGTTGTCATCGGTTTTGCCCCAGAAAATATTGGCAAAACCACAGCCGGGGCAGAATACCTGGACCGGCTCGGAATCGGCAGAGGGTTTGGGTGTGCCTACTTCGGGGTGGTGCAGGTTAAAGCCGTTGCCGGCATAGTCGATGACCAGGCAGTTCTCCTTGCCTTCGCTCAGCCGCAGGCCGCGTCCGACAATTTGCTGGTAGAGACTGACTGAAGCAGTGGGTCTCAAAATGGCAATCAGGTCCACGTGCGGCGCATCAAACCCGGTAGTGAGTACCGCCACATTCACCAGAAACTTGAGTTCACGGGCCTTGAACCGGTGGATCAGCTGCTCACGCTCATCCCCCGGTGTCTCGCCAGTAATGACGGCTGTTTGCCCGGGGGGCAGATAGCTGCCGATCTCGTGGGCATGTTCGACCGTAGCCGCGAATACCATGACACCCTGTCGGCTTTGCGACAGCTCTTCTATTTGCTCGCAGATGGCGCGGGTGACGCGAGGGTGCTTGGCCAGAAGGCTGTTCAGCTCACGCTCCGGGTAGTGGCCACTGTCAGATGGCATGAGCGACGAAAAATCATAATGGGCGATAGCGGCATCAACCACTTCAGGTGGTGTCAGGTAGCCGTTGCGGATCATATGGCTCAGAGGCAGTTCGAAGATGCACTGGTCGAACACACGGGGCTCTTCGCTACGCACAAAACCGCGGTAATGGCTGCGATAGATCCAGCCGTAGCCGAGACGGTAAGGGGTTGCCGTTAACCCCAGTACCTTAAGGCCGGGGTTGTGCTCGCGCAGGTGCGCAATAACCTGCTGATACTGGCTGTTTTCATCCTCGCTGACACGGTGGCATTCATCGATGATCAGCAGCGAGAATTGATCGGCAAAGTGTGCCAGGTTGCGTGAAATGGATTGTACGCTGGCAAAGGTTACCTGATGGCTGAATTCCTTGCGCCCAAGCCCGGCAGAAAAAATACCGGCTTCCAGTCCCAGTGCCGCATATTTGGCGTGGTTCTGTTCCACCAGTTCGCGGACATGGGTGATCACCAGGATACGGCGTCGTGCCAGCCGTGCAAGTTCGGCAATGACCAGGCTTTTGCCGGCGCCGGTTGGCAGCACAATGACGGCGGGGTCATCACTGGTGCGAAAGTGCTTCAAAGTGGCGGTAACCGCATCCTGCTGATAGTCACGTAATGTGAAAGCTGGCGGTGTTTGCGCTGGCATGCCGGAATCCTGATACTCAAACAAGGCGGCATCTTAAAAGCTGTGCGTGAAGGGGGCAAACCCTGTAAGGATTCTGCCGTTACTGCGACAGACAGTAACAGGGTTCTGGAGCCATGCCTCGAACTCTTGCCGCAAGGCCCGCTGTTGCAGGCACAGAGAGCAAGAGTTGGTACACTTGAGTGAAAACGTCAGGCTGTTGTTGCCTGTTATCGACAGTAAATGGCTGGAGGCAGGAGAGTGGGGAAGGGGTCCGTACCTGTAAGTGAGTCACAGACAGAAGAGGTCCAGCGCCGGCTGGCCGAGGTGCGTCCACGCTTGCTGGCGTTTGCCCGTCTGCAATTGGGCGATCAGGCGCAGGCGGAAGATCTGGTGCAGGAATCTCTGGTTGCTGCCTGGGAAGGGTTGGACCGGTTTACCGGCTCGGCGCAACTGGAAACCTGGGTGTTTGGCATTCTCAAGCATAAGTTGATCGATGAGATACGTCACCGCAGCCGTGAGCAAACCACGGGGTTTGATCCCGATGACATGCCGGAGGTGGACGGGTTGTTCAACCCCCGTGCGCACTGGCTACCTGCGGCACGTCCCAAGGCCTGGAGCGAACCCGAGCAGGCCTGTATGCAGGATGGTTTCTGGCAGGTGTTCGATTTTTGCGTGTTGCACCTGCCGGAAAGCACGGCGCGGGTATTCTCCATGCGAGAGCTGATGGGGCTTGAGACCAGTGAAATCTGTGACGCGCTGGCGATTAGCGAGCAGAACTGCTGGGTCATTCTGCATCGTGCACGTCTGAAGCTTAGAGCCTGCCTGGAAAACGGCTGGTTCAGTAAGGAGGATAACAATGCAGTCCTGTAAGCGCGCCACTGAACTGATGTCACAACAGCTGGATAGAGAGCTTTCGGCCAGCGAGAAAATGAGCCTGCGCATGCATCTGTTCATGTGCCGGCACTGCCGCAAATGCAACACCCAGTTCAAGGTGCTGCACGATCTGGCATCCGCCCGCTCCCGGGATGGTAAGGACGGTGAGCGCTAGCGACTCTGTTGCATAACGCTCTCGTTGAACGCTCTGGCATATTGGGGGCGCAGGGCGTTCCAGCCCAGGTGCTCAATGTCGGGGCAAGGCAGCGCCTGGCCAGCCTCTTTCAGCGCTGCCAGTTGCTCAAGCGATTTAGTCAGACTGATGGCTTCACCCTGTTCACTGTATCGATACTCTTCTGCAAACAATTCCCGGTAGGCCAGGCGGTCTGGCACCACCGGTGTGCAGCCTGCCGCAACACCCTCTAACACGGCGATACCCTGGAAATCGTGCAGGGCCGTGGACAGCACTGCATCGCTGCCTTGTAGCAGGGCTCGGTACTCCTGTATGGACTCAACATGTCCCCAGCGGCCCAGCTTCTGGTGCTGTTCAAGCAATTGCCTAATGTCTTCGAATACCGCCGGCGTGTGTCTGAACTGCTGGCCAACCAGGTTCAGTCTGAAGTCCAGGTTTGCCGCCAGCATCTGCTCTACGGCAGCCTTGAGAAGCTCGGGGCCTTTGTCATATTCCCAGCGATGGTTCCACACGAGCTCCAGCGGACCTGTAGAGGGTTTGGAGGGGCAAAATACCTCGGCGGGCAAGGGTACCGGAATGACCTCTGACTTTTGCTCGATTAATGCCACCAGGTCAGGCGGTACCTGGTCCGGCAGCTTGTGCAGCAGTTTTCGGGCCCCTTGCAGCAGCGTATCGCGATTGAATGCCGAGTTGAATACGATGCGGTCTGCAGCCAGGGCGTTGTAAAGATTCAGGATTTGCGGCTCGACACTTTTGACGGCATGGGCTGATTCCGGGTAGGCAAACTGATTCTCGTGGAAATACACCAGCGTTGGGATATTTGCCAGGGCAGGCACCAAACCCTTGAGCCCGGTCAGGTCCACCATGGAGGTTGCAACGATAAGATCATAGGGCTGCTCCAGCGTTGCCCGCTCGTTGAATGCCCAGCTCAGGCTGTTGCCACGGATACGCCAGGCAAAGTAGCGAGGCGGCAGGCTCAGTATGGTCCACTGGTGTTCAGGAAAGGCTTTTACCAGTCCCTGGCGCCAGTAACGATGGCTCATTGCGTCGTAGGCCGAGAGCAACAGGATGCGCATGCAAAGGTCTCTGTTTCGGGTGGGTGAGGGATTGTGCCAGAAGCGGGTGTCACTTGTCAGAAGGGTAATCCACTGCTTGACTAAGACTGTATCTATGGAGGAGGACTGTTGATGTCTGGAACAGTGCTGATTACCGGCTGTGGCCGTGGTTTGGGTCTTGAGTTTGCCTACCAGTACGCCAGGGATGGTTGGCATGTGCATGCCTGTTGTCGTGACCTGGTTCACGCTGAAGATTTGCTGGCACTTGAGGCACGTTTTCCTGAACAGATAGACCTGCATACGCTGGACGTCACCAAAGATGGTCAGATCAAAGCGCTGGATCGAGTCTTGGGCGATGCCACGCTGGATGTCTTGATCAACAATGCGGGGTATTACGGACCCAAGGGCGTTACATTTGGCAACCTGGAGCGTGAGCTTTGGCGTCAGGTGTTGGAAACCAACACACTCAGTCCTTTGATGCTGGCGCAAGCCCTGTATCCCCGTGTGGCTGCCAGCAAGCATAAGACGATCGCTTTCTTGAGCAGTAAGGTGGGCAGTATTGCCGATAATGGCTCGGGTGGCGGTTACTACTACCGCAGTTCCAAGACGGCGCTGAATCAGGCGGTGAAAAGTCTGTCGATCGACCTTGAAGGTGCTGGCATCAAAGTAGTGGCATTGCATCCGGGCTGGGTGCAAACTGACATGGGTGGGCCCAATGCGTTGATTACAGTTGAAGAAAGCGTCAGTGGTTTGAGGGAGGTGCTGGCCGATTTGCAACCTGCTCAAAGTGGTACTTTTCTGGACTATCAAGGATCAGCGATTCCCTGGTAATCCGCCTTGAAAGCGGCAGGACAAGTGGTGTCCCCTGAGTGCAAAGTGAAGGAGTACACAGTGCGCCAGCGCCCCTATAAATTGCTTGAATATGTCGCCTTGTACGTGGCCTTTGGTCTGCTCTGGATTCATGGATCAGATTCTCTGGTTGCCTATCTCACCGGCGAAAATACTGATCTGTTTGCGACCATTAGTCGGGTCAAGGGCAGCCTGTTCATTGTAGTGACAGCGCTGTTTTTCTATTTTGCGCTGTTACGTACAAGCAAGTCAGGTCAGGCAAGCCCGGAAACCGGCCGCTTTGATCTCCCCATTTTGCTGTCAGGATTATTGCTGGTCCTTTCAGCGCCCTTGCTCGGTGGCCCCCTCAGTCATTTTCTTGCTGACACACTGTTAGTACCTCATTGGGTTGGATTGCTTTTGGCAGGTGTTGTCGCTGCCGGGATCGTTTTATTTCTGCTGGCGGTCTACCGGCAAAAGCTCGCATCCCGTTTCGATGAGCACCTGAGCCAGGAGGTATCTCGACGAGAAGACTTGATGACGCATTTCTTTGAGCTGCCGTTTGTGGGCATGGCGTTGGCAGACCCGAACACTGGCCGCTGGATTCGGGTCAACGAACAGTTGCTGCACATGCTGGGGTATAGCGCAGATCAGCTGTATGCCCTGAGCTGGCAGGAACTGACCCATCCAGATGATCTTGCCGATGATGAAGGCATCTTTGCGCAGCTCATGGCAGGGGAAATTGACTGTTACCAGCTTGAAAAGCGCTTCATGAGCGCCTCGGGAGACGCAATTCCGGTGCGAATATCGGTGCGGCTGATCAATACCCGAGAGGGTGTTCCCGAATTTATTGTCGGCATGGTGCAGGATTTGACGCAGGAGCATCATCAGCAGCGCTTGCTCCGTCGTGAGACCAGCCTTTACAACATGCTGTCACAGATTAATCAGTTGATACTGTACAGTCGTTCAGAGCAAGAGGTGCTCCAGTCCGCCTGTGATATAGCGGTCACGCTGGATTCGCTTACGTTTGCCTGGGTGGGTAGCTGTAATGAACAGCGTCATCTGCAAACAGTTCTGGCACATGCCGGCAAAAGTAATGTTGATCAGGGATTTGATGACCTGTTCGCTCTCTTTCAGCGTCACCCTGGCCGGGGGCTCAGCGAGAAGGCGCTGGTCGAAGAGCGAACGGTAGTTGAGAACGATAGCCTGAACAGCCCTGATTATGCGCCCTGGCTGGATTTCACCAAGCGTTTTCAGTGTCGCTCAGCCATTGCGCTGCCGATTCGAAAAAATGGCAGGATTTTCGCCAACCTAACGCTTTACTCCGGCGAAACGGCGTTCTTTGGCGAGCGCCTGGTGCAAACTCTGGAAGAAATGGCCAGTGATATCGGGTTTGCGCTTGATTCCATTCAGCGTGACAAGGCACTGGAAGTGGCCAATCAGGTGATCAACTCCAGCCCCTTTGTCCTGGTGCGTTGGGATAATGCGCCAGGCTGGCCAGTCAGGTTTGTCTCCGACAATATCCGCCGCTGGGGTGTCAGCCCTGAGGATATTCTCCACGACAGCAATGTGTTTGAAGAGTTGATACACCCCGAGGACCGGGAACGCATCGCCGCCGAAGTGGCAAGTCACCTTGATCATGGCGCGCTTGAATACTCGCAACTGTACCGTATGGTTCTGCCTGACCAGCAGGTCCATTGGGTAGATGATCATACCCATATCATCACCAACGAAGAGGGTGATGTAGTGGGGTTTGAAGGTGTGCTGGTTGATGTGACCGAGCGGCAGGTGCAAGAGAGCCGCCTGCGTCAAGCAGCGGCTGTCGTGAACAGTACCCGTGAAGGGGTGATTATCACCGATGCGCATCAACGCATTGTTCAAGTGAATCCGGCTTTCACGGAAATGTTCGACTGGACGGAAGCGGATCTGCTGAACCAGACGCCCAGCGTACTTCGTTCGGGCCTGCATGCACCGGCTTTCTATGCCGAAATATTGCGAACACTTGAATCTGAGGGACATTGGCAAGGGGAAATCATATCGCGACGTAAAGGCGGGGATTCGTTTCCGGCGCTGTTGAGTATCAGCCAGGTAAAAGACAGCCAGGGTGATATCACCCACTATGTCGGCGTCTACACAGACCTGACACGGCTGAAGAAAAATGAGTCGCAGATCGAGTTTCTGAGTAACTATGACAGTCTCACCGAGTTGCCCAATCGCCACCTGCTGTTCAGCCGTTTGGGGAACTGCATTCAGTACAACCGTCGACACAAGCGCCGCTCTGCACTTTTGATGGCTGACCTGGACAACTTTAAGGATATTAATGACAGCCTGGGTCACCTGGAAGGAGATAAGCTGTTGGTCCAGGTGGTTCAGCGTTTCAAGACACGAATCAGGGAAGAAGACAGCCTGTTCCGGCTTGGCGGCGATGAGTTTGCCGTGCTGCTTGAGGATATTGGTGGCAGTGAGCAGGCCGCGGCGGTGGCTGATGATTTGATGCGTCAGCTGGATACGGGGTTTGTACTGGGGGATGGTGTTGAAGTCAGAAGCAGTGTGAGCCTGGGTATCAGCATGGTTGATGGCAGTACGGACAGTCCGGCAGAGGTTCTGCAGCAGGCCGATGCAGCCCTGTTCAAGGCCAAGGAGCAGCGTGGCAGTCTGAGTTTCTTCAGTGATGACCTGACCAGCAGTGCCCGCCGTCGACTCGATATGGAGCGCCGTCTTCGTTACGCCCTTGAGCATGGTGAACTGAGCCTCTATTACCAGCCACAGTGGGATATTGAAACCGGTGCCATGACCGGGTTGGAGGCCCTGATTCGTTGGCAGGATCCGGAAGAAGGGCTTATTTCGCCTGCGGACTTCATACCCGTTGCCGAACAGAGCAATTTGATCGGCAGTATTGGCCGCTGGGTTGTGCTTGAAGCCTGTCGCCAGTTGGCAGACTGGCGTGGACGGGGGATTATTACGCCGCGTGTGGCGATCAACGTATCGGCCCAGCAGCTGCTGTACCATGACCTGGTCGAGATTGTAGCCGGTGCCCTGGATGAAACCGGTATACCTCCGCGGCTATTGGAGGTTGAGTTGACCGAGGGCGTGCTCATGTCGGCGGCGGTCAGCCCGGAGAAAATGCTGCATGAGCTGCGGCAGCTGGGCGTGCGCATGGCCATTGATGACTTTGGCACCGGCTACTCATCACTGGCCTACCTTAAGCGCTTCCCCATCGATGTTCTTAAAATCGACAAGTCCTTCACTGATGATCTGCTCACCAGCCGTGAGGCCAGTGCGGTGGTCGAAACCATTATCGTACTGGGCCATAAACTGGGTCTGACTGTGCTGGCTGAAGGGGTCGAGACCAGTGATCAGCTAGAGGAGCTTGAGCGTCTGGGCTGTCATCAATTCCAGGGATATTTGCGCAGTAAGCCTCTGCCAGTTAATGAACTTGAAGATTTTTTGATCTCGTACAAGTGTTGATTTGCGACAAAAGTAGTATGAACGGTCGCTATCGTGTCGAGTAAATGTGGTTTGTTAGCGTCAATTTGTGTAGCATCGGATGACCGAGCCGAATTTGGTGGCATCCGAGTATTAATGTGACCCTGTCCGTAGCCAATGGTGTGACCTTGCGCACCCTGATATTGAATCTGTTTCTGGCCCTTGGCTATGCTGCGCTGGGGGTTGCCCTGCTCAACACCGGGCTGCATGAGCAGATCGTTCCCCTTTGGCTCCCGGCCGGACTTGGGTTGGCAGCTGTTCTCAAAGGCGGTTTACGCTATTTGCCAGGCATTGGTCTGGGCAGCCTTACGGCCAACATCCTCATCCCCGCATTATCGACAACTCCCGACATTTCACATGTGATAACAGCTGCCATGATTGCATCGGGCGCCATGTTGCAGACGGCGCTCGCAGCTCATCTGATCAACCGTTTTGAAGTCAATCCACTGGCACCAAAGCGTGAGCGTTGGATGCTGCTTTATCTGCTCTACGGCGGTCTGCTGACATGCACAATCAATGCGACCGTGGGCACCCTGTCCGTTACCTTTATCAATGATTCCAGCGGCAGTTTGGGTTTGCTGCTTGATTGGCTGAGTTGGTGGCTGGGTGACAGCTTCGGGGTGATTCTGGGTACACCTCTGTTTCTGTCGCTGTTCTCCCTTGCCAACAGAAAACAGGGCAGGGGCGCACGACTGCTGCCTCTGAGGCTGAGCGGCATCCTGCTGGCTGCACTGGTGGTCAACCAGATCTATCTGGTGCACCTGTCGGGTTTGTTGCAAACCAGCTTTCGACAGGATGCGCAGCTGATCGAGGCGCGTATCCAGTCGCTGGTGCAAAAGAATCTCAGTGAGCTGATGCGGCTGGGCCAGGAACTGACCAAAACTACGGATCTTACGCCACAGCAGTTTGCCAAGCTGGTCGGGCCAGCGCTTGAGAGTAGTCCGGGGTTGCGCGCCTATTCCTGGGATCCACTGGTAAAAGGTGAAGACCGTGCTGCATTTGAGCGGGAAACGGCACAGCTATTGGAAATGCCGGAGTACGCCATCTACGGTGGCCCGATACAGCAGCAGGATATGCTGATTCCGGTACAGTTCGTTGAACCCCTGCGTGCCAACCGGACGGCGCTGGGCTTCAATCTCTACTCCCGGGAAGACCGACGCCGCTGGGTGTTGCTGGCTCAGACGCAGGGACAAGCCGTTGCCACCGGCATCCTCAACCTGACTCAGGCGCCGGATGAGCCCGGGCTGTTGTTACTGCAGCCGGTGTATCGCTTTGTTGGCGGCAATGATTTGCTGGCCAGTAGCCGCGAGCTCAAGGGCTTTATCGTCGGCGTCTTTACGGTATCCCAGTTGCTGGAAGCCGCGATGCAGCATTCCGGTGTGCAAAGCGTTTACCTGCGGGCGTCTGAACCCGGTGCAGAGCCCTTTTTCCAGTCGCAGAAAGCAGGTATCAATCTGCCCAACATGGACCTGAATGCCGAATTCAACATCCAGTTGGCTCAGCAAACCTGGGAGCTTGAGGCCTTTGCCGGTACAGACTATCTGGCGGCGCATCCCATCAGTCAGGCCATGTATCTGCAGGTGCTGCTGGTCGGCATCAGCTGTTTGGGCTCCTTGCTGGTGCTGTCCATGTACACGCGTGAGCAGCTGCTGGAGGCACGGGTACGACAGAAAACCCAGGAGCTGTCCTGGCAAGCCCGTCATGATGACCTGACACGCCTGCAGAATCGAAAAGGGCTGCATGAGTCTCTGGTAAACAGAGTGGAAGACGCCAGCCCCTTCGGTTTGCTGTTTCTGGACCTGGATCGTTTCAAGCTGATAAACGACTCTCTCGGGCATCAGGTCGGTGATCATTTGTTGCAGCGGCTGTCAGCCGTTTTTCTGCAGAGTATTGGGCCGACATCTGAAATATACCGCATGGGCGGTGACGAGTTTATTTTGCTGGTTCCAGGTGATGCAGCTGCGGCAACGGCGGAGGCCGAAACCTTGCTGGAGATAGCCGCGCGCACCTATGCGGTGGATGAGCATCGCCTCCAGTTGACCGCCAGTATTGGTATCAGTCTGTTCCCGAGTCACGGCCGTGATCTTGAAAGCCTCATCCAGCATGCGGATACGGCCATGTATCGCGCCAAATCGCTGGGGAAAAATCGCTATGAGCTCTACAGCGAAGAGCTGACTACGGATGCGCGCTATCACCTGGAAGTGGAGCAGGACTTGCGGCAGGCGCTGAAATCGAACCAGTTTGTGCTGCACTATCAGCCGCAGTTCAATCTGGAAGATGAGCAGCTCTGTGGCTATGAGGCGCTGGTGCGTTGGCAGCACCCTGAGCTTGGACTGCTTGGGCCGGACAAGTTTATTCCGGTTGCGGAAGAAACGCAGCTGATCGTGCCGCTGGGATGGCAGATTATCGATAGCGTTTGCCGCCGAGTAGAGCGCTGGCTGCGCGATGGCATTGATGTGCCCATGGTCGCCATCAATATTTCGCCGCAACAGCTGTTGCAGGCAGATTTCATTCAGCGTCTCAACGGGCTGGTGGACCAGTATGGCCTGCCGCGTCACTTGCTGGAGCTGGAAATTACCGAGTCGATGATTCTGAAGGACCCGGATTTTGTCATCCAGCAGTTACAGCGGTTGCGTTTGTCCGGCTATCACCTGGCTCTGGATGACTTTGGTACGGGTTACTCTTCGTTGGACAGAATCAAGTACCTTCCGCTGCACCGGATCAAAATCGACAAAAGCTTCACCCGCGATATCGGTCGTAATCCGAAAGATGAAGCGGTCATCATCAGTGCCATTGCGCTGGGGCGCAGCCTTGGCGTTGAAGTATTGGCAGAAGGTGTAGAAACCGAGGCTCAGTGCGACTTCCTGCGCCGCCATGAGTGTAACTCGGCCCAGGGTTATCTCTTTGGCAAACCGGTACCGCCGGAAGTTGTCTCCCAGTGTGCCTTTAAAAAGCTCGGCTGATCTGCCTGGCATCCCCTTTATATCCCTGTTTTTTAAGCGGAAATAGCCAGGTCTCTGGCTCGCAATGATCATCATTCAGTTGATGTTATGTTATAACAAATGTATCTTTGTTGTTATGTTGTAACATTAAAGGTGTAATCGCATTATGTTTTCTCACAAGGCACGCTGGCTGATCCCCCTCACGTTTATTGCCGGTTCGCAGGCACATGCGGAACTGCAGGCACCAGACATCAGCCTCACCGTCGACGCTTATCACAAATCCGACAACACAGCGCTGGGCGGTCGTGTGGAGGACCTGGGGCTGAGCCACACTGAATTGGCACTGCGTCAGCAGTTTGGCAGTCTGGCGATGGGTAAGCTCACCGCTGTGGCAGAATCCAATAAAGAAGAGACGGATTTCTCGATCGAGGAGGCCTATCTGCAGACATTGGCATTGCCGGCGGGGCTGACTCTGCGTGGTGGTCGTTTCCTGTCGGATATCGGCTACCTGAACGGCCAGCATCCCCATGCAGACAGCTTTACCGAGCGGCCCCTGATGTACCGCGCCTTCCTGGGCGGGCATTACTACGATGACGGTGTAGGTCTCAGCGTGGTCATGCCGACTGATCTGTACTGGCGTGTCAGTGCCGAAGCCTTTGATGGTGAAGAGCTGGGCGAATTTGAAAGTGATTCGACCATCGGCACCTGGGCGCTTTCTACTACTTTGGGGGGCGATATCTCCGACTCCCAGAGTTGGCAGGCCGGGGTCAGCTACTTGCGCAACCGTATGTTGGGCCACGCGGAAGAGGAGCATGACGACCACGATCATCATGACCATCACGACGAGCATGAAGATGATCACCACGGACACAGTCATGGCGCCGAATATGCCGGTGAACACCTCTACATGGCGGACCTGGTGTGGAAGTGGGCGCCCCGTGGCAATAACCGGGACCAGCAGCTGACACTGTCTGCCGAGTACATGCGTGTCACTGATCTCAACGAATACGCGTCCAGTGATGATTACCATGAAGGCTGGTATGGCTCAGCCGTTTACCGCTTTGCGCCGGAGTGGAGTCTGGGCGTGCGCCAGGGGCGTGTGAAGCTGAAGCTTGGACATGGTGATCATTTCCATGATGGCGAGCTTGAGGAAACAACAGCCATGTTGGCCTGGAATCCGACCCATACCCAGACCCTGCGTTTGCAGTATACCCATCAGGACGCGGTACAGGACTGGGATGACACCTTCGCCGGTGCGGATAATGCCGTTACCCTGCAGTACATCATCAGCTTTGGCGCCCATGATGCACATTCGTTCTAAGCTGAGTGCTCTGGCGCTGGTGGCGGCATTGCCGCTGCCGGCCCAGGCGTTGAACCTGTTTGCCTGCGAGCCTGAATGGGCCTCGCTGGCAGGCGTGCTCGCGCCCGAGGCAAAGATCAGCAGTGCCACCCATGTGTATCAGGATCCGCATTACATAGAAGCGCGTCCCAGCCTCATTGCCCGTTTGCGTCGCGCGGACCTTGCTGTATGCAGTGGTGCCGCGCTGGAAGCCGGCTGGCTGCCGGCCCTGCAGCAACGTGCAGCCAACCCTGATGTTCAGCCAGGCCAGCAGGGCATGCTCTATGTGGCCCAGTGGGTGGAAACCATCGATAAAATGGAGTCAGTGTCCTTTGGGGTAGGGCATGTGCACCCGGAGGGCAACCCACACCTGCATTTGGACCCCGAACGCATGCGTCAGGCCGGCGCTGTGCTGAGTCAACGTTTGGCCCAGCTGGACCCCGAGCGCCGAGATGCCTATAAGGTAGACTATTTGCGCTGGTCCATGCAGTGGGAGCAAAAACTGGCCGACTGGAAAAAACGTGCCGAACCGCTGCGAGGTAGAAAGCTGGTGGTGCAGCACACGACCTTTGATTACCTCTGGCGCTGGCTGGGTATGGACGTGGTTGCTGATCTGGAGCCCAAGCCCGGTGTGCCACCAACTCCGGGGCATTTGGCAACACTGGTCAAGCAGGTGGAGCAAGAGAGGCCACTGGCAATCGTACACAGCTGGTATCAGGATCCACAAAGTGCGAACTGGTTATCAGAGCGAACCGGCGTGCCGGTGCTGTCACTGCCATCAACCACTGCACCTGATGAAGGGGTCGTAACGCCAGCTGACCTGTTTGAACATCTGCTTCAGCAACTTCTGGAGCTTGAACGTGCTGGTTGAACTGGAGCTGCTTCTGCCTCCTCTGGTGGCAGGGCTCCTGGTGCTCTGCACCCATCTGCCACTTGGCATGCAAGTGTTGGCGCGTGGCATTCTGTTTATCGATCTGGCCATTGCCCAGCTCGCCGCCCTGGGGAGCCTGCTGGCGCAGCAGATGGGCGCAGGCAGTATGCTGTCGATTTTCTGCGGCATGCTGCTGGCCATATTGGGGGCTTTGCTCGTGGGGCGACTGGCGCAGCGTTTTTCGGAATATCGGGAAGCGTTGATCGGGCTGCTCTATGTGGCAGCGGCATCTGTGTGCCTGTTGGTGCTGACGGCCGACCCCCATGGCGGCCAGCGTCTGGCCAGTAGCTTAAATGGTGACATCCTCTGGGTCAGTTGGCCGGAAATGTTGCCACTGGCATTGATCACCCCGGTCTTCCTGTTGCTTTGGTGGCGAGGTGGTGGCCAGAAAGATGCCGTTTTCTATCCGGCTTTTGCTTTGCTGGTTAGCCTGTCGGTGCCATTGCTGGGGATTTACCTGGTGTTTGTTACCCTGATTGCACCTGCATTAGTGGCTCAGTTAAGTCAAAGCAGGAGCTGGGCACTGGCGGGAGCCGTATGCGGATATCTTGCTGGTCTGCTGTTGGCCTGGCAGTTGGACTGGCCAGCAGGGGCAACGGTGGTGTTGGCGCTGCTGGTTACCAGTGTGTTGGTTGCCTGGAGAGTGAAACGGCCTGAAGCTGCTTATTCGGGTGGCGGCGGGTCCGGCAGTTCGTATGGCTGAATGCGGAAGGCTTCCAGTCGGTAGCCGGCTGTGCCCATCTCGTGACTGTAAACCTCGGTAGTCAGCCGGCCGCTGATCAGCACTGCATCGTACAGGCTTTCCACCCGGGTGCCGGGCTCGTAATGCACATCGATAATCTGGTTTGAAGGTGGCGGGGGAACGTGAATACAAGCGCCAAAATAGGGAACCAGAAAGAAACGATCCACCACATCGCCGACGCCTTCCAGTGGCACCACAAACCCGGGAATACTGACCATGCGCCCGTCCATGTCTTCCACCACAGGTGCCGAAGCCAGCGTTTGCATCATCTCATCAAACATTCGCTGGGCCTTGTCACTGTAATCATCCAGGTCGATATAGTCCGGATTGCTGTACATATCTTCCAGAGTGACGATGTAGCTGGGTGGCATCAGGCTCTCCCACTCGATTTCAGTGGCCGTTTCACCATTGATCACAATGCTGTCTTCGGTCCAGCCGAGTGGTATGTAAAGACAGAATAGCAGTGCCAGCAGGCGTTTCATCCAGTTTCCTCAATAGTGTCGTATCAGATGGTTGGCTCGCGCCTGGCGCCAGCCTTTAAGCGCGGGAACCAAGCCTGCCAGTGTACCCAATATCAGGATGGTAAGGCACTGTAGCCACTGTTGTAATGACAGAGGTGCCAGTGGCAGATAGATGCCGAAAGTATCCAGCAGTGGGCCGCGTATCGCCATCAGCATCACCTGCAGCAACAGGATACCCAGCAGTGTGCCGGCGGCTGTCAGCAGTGTCGACTCCAGAACCAGCAGCAATGCTACACGCCAGGGTGGACAGCCAAGTGCCCGGAGCACTGCAATCTCGTGTTGCCTTTGCTGCATGCCCACCAGAAGGAGTGCAAGCATGCCTATCAGGCCGGTCAGCAAGGCGGCCGAGGCGACCACCAACAGGGATTTCTCGGCAACGCCAATGATCTGCCATAGCTCCTGCAGCGCCAGGCCCGGCAGCACGGCCGTCAAGGGCTCTTCGCTGCGCGTGTTCAGGGCGCGCTGGAGATGAAAGGTTTGCAGCCTGGATTTGAGACCGACCAGAACGGCAGTGACCTCTTTGGGCGTTAACTCCTGTTGCCGCGCCTGCTCCGGTGTGATTTTCAGCCCGGGCAAGGGAACACCTGCACGCCAGCCCAGGTGTACTGCTTCCAGACCTTCCAGAGAAACCAGTACGGCCCGGTCCAGCGGTGTACCCGTGGGTGCCAGGATGCCGCTGACCAAGAAGGGCAGGTTGTCATGTTTCATGAAGCTGGTATTGCCACTGCCATGGGCGATTACGATCTTATCGCCGGGGTTGTAGCCAAGTCGCGCAGCCACTTCGGCACCGACCACTACATCGAACAGATCGGTAAACGTCTGGCCTTGGGCAAATTCCAGAGGTTGAGCCTGACCATAGCGGAAGTGCTCAAACATGGCGTTGCTGGTGCCGACAACACGGTAGCCACGGTGAGAATCACCCAGCGACAGGGGTATGGTCCAGGCGACACGCGGGTCCTCGGCCAGCTGTTGCTGACTTGACCAGCGGATGTTGCTGGTAGCATTGCCGATATGGAACACGGAGTACAACAGCAGCTGAACCGGCCCCGAGCGAGCGCCTACGATCAGGTCAGTACCTGAAACACTGCTGAAAAACGCTTCACGACTCTGTTCGCGTACCTGCTGAACGCCCAACAGCAGGGCTGTACTGAGTGCAATAGTGAGCAGCGTCAGAATCAGGCTGGTGCGACGGCTAAGCAGGCTTTTCAGTGCCAGTGAAAAAAGCATCAGGGCTGGGCCTCAAGGCTGAGATGATGGCTGAAGAAGGAAGCCAGGGCCGGGTCGTGGCTGACCAATACCAAGGAGCTGCCGCACTGGGCGCTCTCTTCCAGCAGCAGTTCGATAAACAGATCACGGTGGTGTGAGTCCAGTGCCGAGGTGGGTTCATCGGCTATGATTAGAGACGGCGAGCCAATCAGGGCACGGGCGGCGGCCACACGCTGCTGCTGGCCAATGGATAGCTGGGTGATTGGGCGTTTGCCAAGCGCCAAGACATCCAGACCCAGTCTTTGCAACAACCGCTCCGCCTCTTGATGCAACGAGCCACTGCGTGCTTTGGCATTCTCGCTGCGGGCTTTGGAGAAGCGGCAGGGCAGGCTGACGTTTTCGATCAGGTCAAGATAGGGCAGCAGGTTAAACTGTTGGAATAATATGCCCAGACGATCAGCTCTCAGCTGATCCAGCTGGCGCCGTGACAGCTCAGCCATCACCTGTCCGGCGACCTGGATCTGGCCCTGATAGCCGGCCAGAAAACCGCCTAGCAGGTTGAGCAGGGTGCTTTTACCGCTGCCGGAAGGCCCTTGTATAAACAGGTGATCCCCGGCTGTGAGCTCCAGAGCAGCTATGTTGATTAATTGGGGACCCTCTGGCCAGGCGAAGCGGACATCGGTAAGGCTCAAGACCGGATTCATGGCAGTTCCACGTGACCCTGGCCGGCATTAATGTCGATACGGTGCAGTCGATCCGGAGCGATGAATTGAAGCCTCAGGCGTTCAATATCAGGGTATTTTTGCATGATAGGCAGTTCCAGCTGGCGCAGGGCTTCGGCACGTGCACAGACATACTGATATTCGGCCATCAGATCAGCATGCTGGTGGTCACCGTGGTCACCGTGGTCACCGTGGTCACCGTGGTCACCGTGGTCACCGTGGTCATGGGCCCCGGCAGTGGCAAAGGGACTTTGCAGCAAAACTCTGCTCAGTGAGCAATCTGCATCCTCTGGCAAGCGTATAAGTAAGTCAGGTGTTTGCATATCCTGCTTGACCTGCTCCCAGCGGGATTGTTCCTCCTTTGTCGCTGGCTGGTACTCAAATCCCGTCAGGTTGGCCAGTGGGGAACTGATTGAGATGAGCAGCGTCGGAGGTTCCAGTACCATGTCGAGATAAGCCTGGCCGTGCTGGTGTGGCGCAGCCAGAGCAGTGCTGGTGGCAAGCAACAGCGGAAGCGATTTCAGCAAAGCGTTCATGGTAAAGCCTCAAGCTGGAGAGTTTGCTGAATGTTACTCTATAACAGCAATATTGAAACCCCCGGGACGGACACCCGGTCCTGCAATCGGTTACACTGGCCCTGTTTTGGCGGTTTCAGCAATGGAGTGGACAAGAGTACGTGAAACACAAAGGAAGAGAACTACTGGCAGGATTGGTTGTACTGCTGGGAAGCTCGGTATTATCAGCCGCTGAATTTCGCCTCAGTGGTCTTGAAGACCCACTGGCAGCCAACGTGCGTGCCATGCTCACGATTGATGATGCTCTGGAGAAAGAAACCCTGCCACGACCTGGTCGGCTTAACTATCTGCATCGGCAATCAGAAGCGGAAATTCGCCAGGCACTGCAACCCTTTGGCTACTACAACCCTGAGCTGAACCTCGAACTTTCTGTCACAGGGCCGGAAGAAAGCTGGTTCGCCGCCTATGAGGTCAATCCGGGTCCCCGCACGGTTATTGGCAAGCTTCACCTGGCTTTGGATGGTGTCGGGCAGGATGATGAAGAGTTGCAGCGGGTGTTGGCTGAGAGTGCACTTAAGGAAGGTGCCCCTTTCCTGCATCAGGACTACAGTGCCCTCAAATCCCAATTGCAGTCCCGCGCCTCTGAACGCGGCTACTACGATGCGGACTTCACAACCTCCATTGTTCAGGTATTCCCTGAAACCAACCGGGCCGAAATTGAGTTGGTCTATTACACCGGCAATCGTGTCAGCATTGGTGATATCCGCTTTGATGATGCGCCCGTCTCCGAAAAGCTGTTGCGCCGCTATTTGCCGTTTGAATCGGGCGATCCGGTCGATACCGCCCAGCTGGTGACACTGCAGCGAAATCTGATCGACAGTAATTACTTTGGTGATGTGGAAGTGCGGCCTTTGCTGGACGAGCGTGAGGGCGGCATGGTGCCCATCCACATTGGCCTGGGACCACGCAAGCAAACCCTGTACAGCGGTGGTGCCGGTTACGGCACCGATACGGGGGCACGAATTCAGCTGGGGATGACTCGCCGCTGGCTCAATACGCGCGGACACTCCCTGGATACACGTCTGCGCATGTCCCAAATCAAGCAGGAGTTCTACACCACCTACCTGATACCCGGTAGTAACCCAGTCACAGACCGCTTTGCCCTGACACTACGACTGGAAGATGAAGACTCGGATACCATCGATGCCCGCACCGTCGGTATCGGTGGCAGCTGGCAAAAGCAGTTTGCCAACTGGGAGCGCGTGCTGGGCCTGGAGTGGCAGCAGGAAGAATGGATTTTTGAAGGCGAGCAGCGTGATTCCACTTTGCTCTTGCCCAGTGCCCGCTTCAGTCGCACCAAGGCTGACGACCTGCTGAATACGTCCAAGGGGTACTCTCTGGAACTTGGTGTTCAGGCCGCATCCGAAGCCTTGCTGTCGGATACAGACCTGATTCAGTTCGATATGCGAACCAAGCGGGTTGACAGCTTTGCCGAACGTTGGCGCTTGCTGACCCGTGCCGAGCTGGGCATCACTCTGGTGGATGCCGTTGATGACTTGCCGGCTTCTTTGCGCTTTTATGCCGGCGGCGATTCGAGCGTGCGGGGCTATGATTATCAGTCCCTCGGGCCTGAGGGTAAGGATGGCGATGTGATTGGTGGCCGCTACTTGGCTGCCGCCAGCGTCGAAGTTGACTATCTGGTGAAGGATAAATGGCGCGTGGCTGCATTTTTTGATGCCGGTAATGCCTTTGATGACAAGGATGTGGATTTGAAAACCGGTGCCGGTGTCGGCGCGCGCTGGTTGTCGCCCATTGGGCCTATTCGTTTGGATCTGGCCGTGCCGCTGGAAGATTCGGGGGTTCGCCTTCATTTCACGCTGGGGCCTGACCTATGATTCGACCGATCATACGCTGGGGCCTGGGCTGCCTGCTGTTTGTAATTCTCGCCGTTCTGCTCATGGTGGCAGCCATATTGTTCCTGCCCTCGGGAACACGTTTTGCGCTCGGGCTGGTGGACGATTTTGTGCCTCAGGTATCCCTGAACGGGATAGAGGGGACGCTGACCGACAGGCTGGAAATTGATCAGATTGATCTGACGCTACCGGGCCAGACACTTGCTCTGGAGCAGTTCAGGTTCACCTGGCAGCCCTGGTCCTTGCTGGACAAGCAGCTTCAGGTCGATGAAATAAGCCTTGGCCGCGTTCAGCTGGATCTGCATGCACCTGCCGGTGAGCAACCTCAGCCCGAAGCGAGCTCCGGCCCCGTTCTGCCTGAACTGCCCAGTTTCGAGTTGCCACTCCAGTTCCGTCTGGAGCAGCTCAGGCTGGAGGAAGTGGCTGTTTTGCAGGAGGGCTCATTGGTGACAGCGCCTGTCAGCCTGTCGCTGCAGGCTCACTCGGAAGCCAACCGTGTTGTGCTGGACAGCCTTGAGGTCAACCAGGCCGAGAGCCGGGTTAACCTGTCGGGTTGGACCGATCCGTCACAACAGTTTCTCAGTCGGCTGCAGGGCCGCGTCAGCGGTCGGATAGAGGACTGGTGGACACCTGGTCACTGGCAGGAAAGCAAACCCTTCCAACTGGACCTGAATGCAGATTTTGTCGGCGCAGAGCGAACAGCATCGGCGGATGTGAGCCTGCAACAAGCCGATACTCAGCTCAACCTCGCGGCCCAGCTGGGTCTGGCTGAAGTTTTGCAAGTCCAGTATCAGCTCGATGCCAGCGGTATCGACCCTTCACTGGTACAACCCGAGTGGCCCGGCCAGTTGGGGCTGGCGTTGAGCGGTGAGGTCAATCTGGCTGATACGACCGATTTGGTGTTGGATATAGCGCGCCTTGATGGCCAGCTGCGCAATGAGCCGGTGAGCCTGAGCGGCAAAGTCAGTGGCGATCTTGAGTCCTGGCAGCTGGATGCCATCAAGCTGAATTATGCCGGTGCGGATGCCGAAGCGGATGGTCAGGTCAGCCTGCAGACGCTCGATCTCGGTTGGCGTGTCAATGCGCCGGACCTGGCAGCGTTGCTGCCCGATGCCGCCGGTAGCGTGAAGCTGGAGGGGCAGGTTAGTGGGCCGCTGACAACGCCGTCTGTCAGTGCCAGGGTACAGGTTCAGGGCGTCCGCTATGCTGATCAGCTCAGCCTGCAACAGCTGCAGGGGCCGGTTGAGATCGACCTGTCCGGACAAAAGGACTGGCGCGCTGATCTGCGTTTGCAGCAGTTGGAGGCGGCCGGGCAACTGGTGTCCAGCCTGAATCTCAAATTGACCGGGCAGCCGGAACAGCATCAGCTCAGGCTGGATGTGGATGCCAGCACCGGTCAGTTGGAACTGGCGCTTGATGGTGGTTGGCAGGCCGAGCAGCAAATTTGGCAGGGGCAGATCAGTCTGCTGGATGCCAAGCCTCAGCCCTTGAGTCACTGGCGTTCAACAGGCTCGGCACCTTTGTCGCTTTCTTCGCAGGATTTCAAGCTGGAGTCCCTGTGCCTTGATGAACAAACCAAGGGTGGCGGGCTCTGTGTCGATGCGGCCGGTACTTTTGCCGGACAAACCCAGGCTAAGATCAGTCTGGATGAGTTGGCGCTGTCCCTGCTTGAGCCCTTTTTGCAGGGGGCTGAGCTGACACCTCGTCTATCTGCACAGATCGCTTTCAAACAGTCTCCGGGCGGCCAGCCTGAACTGGATGCGGAGCTCACCACGACGGCCGGCAAGTTGACCCCGGCGGCCAGTGAGCAGTCTCTGCCGCTGGAGCCGATACGTATACAGGCGCGCCTGGCTGAAGACCGTCTCAGGGCGGAAGCCAATACCGAACTCTCAGTGGTGAAAGGTGAGCTGGGATTGAATGTGGATGTGGCCGGGCTCAGTGGTGCTCAGACCCTGAAAGGTCAGCTGGCTCTGTCTGCTACGGACCTGAGTCTGATCGAGGTGGTCGTGCCCGATGTGCAAAACATGCAAGGGCAGTTAAATGCCGATTTCGGGCTGTCTGGCAGCCTGTCCGCTCCGGTGATTAACGGTGAGTTGGCCTTTACCGACGGCAACGTGGAGGTGCCGGCAGCAGGTTTGTTGCTGAATCCGCTGGAACTGAGTGTGCGCCCGGTCAATAACGGCGAATCACTTGAGTTTTCCGGCCTGTTCGGTTCCGGTGAAGGTGAGCTGAAGCTGGATGGGCGTTACAACCTGGCGCAGAAGGAAGGCCTGCTGACATTGGCTGGTGATAAATTTGAAGCGATGAACACCAATGTGGCGCAGGTCGAGATCAGTCCGGATCTGAACCTGAGCCTGACTCCTCAGGCCATTCGCCTGGGAGGTTCGCTGACGATTCCGCACGCCCTCATTGCAACTCCTGAATCCAAGGAAAGCGCGGTTGCGCCGAACAAGGATGTGGTCATTGTCGAGGATGGTGAGCCTTTGAACTCGGAACCGGTCGTGCCGGTCTTCGCTGAGCTGGATGTGATCCTTGGCGATGATGTGCGCGTTGATGCCCTGGGCTTTGAAGGGCGCCTGCTGGGGAAACTGCAACTGCTGGAATC
This sequence comes from Marinobacterium stanieri, assembly GCF_900155945.1. Lineage (GTDB taxonomy): Bacteria > Pseudomonadota > Gammaproteobacteria > Pseudomonadales > Balneatricaceae > Marinobacterium > Marinobacterium stanieri. The sequence continues at coordinate 49,963 of NZ_FTMN01000001.1, read as the reverse complement.
GCCGGGCAAGGCCACGCGCGCTAGCGGCAGTATCCAGGTTGAAAGTGGCCAGTACCGCCTTTATGCGCAGGATCTTGAGATTCGTCGCGGTAGTCTGGTGTTTACCGGTGGCCCTGTCGATAACCCCGGGCTGGATCTGCGTATCGGCCGGGAAGTGGAAGATGTGATTGTCGGCGCCAATGTGAATGGCACGTTGAGAGAACCGCGCATGGAGCTCTATGGCGAGCCGGCCATGCCGGACAGCAGCGTGCTGTCTTACCTGCTGTTGGGTAAGGCTCCCGGCGAAAGCTCATCCTCCGAACAGGAAATGCTGACGCGTATGGCCCTGTCGATGAGTATGGCCGGTGGCAATCGCATTACCGATAATCTGCGTGAATCACTGACCCTTGATGAGCTGGGCTTCGACAGTAACGATCAGGAGGAGGGCTCGTCCTTCTTCATCGGTAAATACCTGTCGCCGCGACTTTATCTGCGCTATGGCATTGGCGTGATGGATGCGGTGAATACTCTGAGTCTCAAGTATACGCTGACCGATACCTGGCGCGTTGAAGCGCAAAGCAGCGAGCTGGGTAGCGGTGGCGATATTCTCTACACTTTTGAGCGTTGATGGTGCGGTCGCTTTTAACTGAGGGGGAGGTGCATCTCAGGGGTTACCAACCCGAAGATGCACCAGCCCTGTGGCGACTGTTCTTTGATACGGTGCGTCGGGTAAACCGGCGTGACTACTCGGCTGCTCAGGTTGAAGCCTGGGCATCTGAGGACATAGATCCTCTGGATTGGCAGGCGCTGCTCGATCATAACCGTCCTTTCATCGTTGAGCAGTCGGGCCGTATTCTGGGTTATGCGGATGTGCAGCCCGATGGTCTCATCGATCACTTCTTTTGCCATTGGCAGGCTCAAGGAAAGGGTGTGGGCACGCGCTTGATGGTCCATATCGAGCTCCAGGCGCAACGCCTGGATCTGAACGCTCTGCATGCACATGTCAGCCTGACAGCCGAACCTTTTTTCAAACGATTCGGTTTTGAGGTGGTGAAGCGTGAAGTCGTTCAGGTGCGTGGGCAAAGCCTGCCGCGATGCCTGATGCGCAAGGATCTTTCCAGTAAATAAGAAATCGCTCATTAGCGTCTAAAATTCGCGATTTTCTTCCAATTATCCTTCTTTCTCTCAATTCGCTTTTCCGATCAGGTGTTGTAACCCGATCGGAGATTGGTTAGTATTTTTATTAATTGAACGTTCAATCAATAAAAATTGGTGCCCTCGCCATGCCAAAAATCGGAGTTAAGGATACCCGCAAACAGCAACTGATCGACGCCGCCATGGAGTCGATTGCCGAGCTGGGAATGCAGAACACGACCATCGTCAGTATCAGCAAAAGGGCGGGTCTGTCCTCCGGCATCATCAGCCATTACTTCGGTGGCAAGCAGGGTTTGATTGAAGCGGCCTTGCGTCATCTGCTGGATCAGTTGGGCAAGGAGCTGCGTGTTCGCATGGCCAATAACGATGGCACTCCGGAGCAGCGACTCAACTGCATTATCGAGTCCAACTTCTCCGAATTTCAGCGTTCGGCGCTGGCGGCCAAAACCTGGCTCAGCTTCTGGGCTCGGGCAATGCATGAGCCTGGCTTGAAACGGCTGCAGCAGATCAATAACGCACGCTTGTACAGCAACCTGCGTTATTCATTTGCTCAGGTGATGGCGCCTGATGAAGCCACGGCTGCTGCCCGGCAAACGGCTGCGATGATTGACGGTTTCTGGCTGCGCAGTGCCTTGAGTCTGGATCCGCAGGAAAACTTTGAAGCAGGTGAGCGCCTGTGTAAGCGCTTTGTGCAGGAAAGCCTGGCCCAGGCACGTGCGCAGGCAAGCAAGACGAATTCTTAATCTGAGGTTTGACGGTTTTTTATGTCCCACACGCTTCCACGCATTCAGAACTTTGTTCACGGACGTTTCCTGGCTAACACCAGCGGCCAGACCTTCCCGGTGGTTAACCCCGCAACGGCTGAAGTGATTTACGAAGTCGAAGTGGCCTGCGAATCCGTTCAGCAGGCCGCGATTGAGAGTGCTCGCGAAGGCTTTGCTCAGTGGTCTGCCATGAGTGGCATGGAGCGCAGTCGGATTCTGTTGAAAGCGGTGGCCTTGTTGCGTGAACGCAATGATGAGCTGGCGGCTATTGAGGTGCGTGATACCGGCAAGCCGATGCAGGAAGCGGAAGCGGTCGATGTGGTGACCGGGGCGGATGCGATTGAGTTTTTTGCCGGGCTGGCGCCTTCCATCGAAGGCAATCAGCAGGATTTGGGTGGCGATTTTTACTATACCCGCCGCGAACCGCTGGGTATTTGTGCCGGTATCGGTGCCTGGAACTACCCGCTGCAGATCGCTTGCTGGAAATCGGCCCCGGCGCTGGCCTGCGGCAATGCCATGATCTTCAAACCCTCGGAAGAAACGCCGCTGGGTGCCGTCAAACTGGCAGAGATTTTCATTGAAGCGGGTGTGCCTGCTGGCGTGTTTAACGTCGTGCAGGGCGCGGCCGAGGTTGGCAGCTGGCTCACACATGAGCCGGCGATTGCCAAGGTTTCGTTCACGGGCGAAGTGGGCACCGGTCAGAAAGTGATGGCCGCGGCGGCTTCTTCCTTGAAAGATGTAACCATGGAGCTGGGCGGCAAATCCCCGTTGATCGTGTTTGAAGATGCCGATCTGGAAAATGCCGTTTCGGCCGCGATGGTGGGTAACTTCTACACTCAGGGCGAGATCTGCACCAACGGTACCCGTGTGTTTGTGCACAAGGCCATTTACCCGCATTTCATGGAGCGTCTACTGGAGCGGACCGCCAACAACATCAAGGCGGGTGACCCCATGGACCCTGACACCAACTTTGGCGCGCTGATCTCGGCAAAGCATCGCGATCTGGTGATGAGCTATATCGCCAAGGGCCTGGAAGAGGGGGCAACCCTGGCCTGTGGTGGTGAGGCCTTCTCGCCGGACTCCTGCACAGGCGGCTACTTCGTGCAGCCTACCATCTTCACCGACTGCTCTGACGACATGACCATCGTGAAGGAAGAGATCTTTGGCCCGGTGATGTCGGTGCTGATCTTCGATGACGAAGACGAAGTGATTGCACGCGCCAACAATACGGACACCGGACTGGCTGCAGCCGTGTTCACCAACGATCTGCGCCGTGCGCATCGCATTATTCATCGTATTCAGGCAGGAATCTGCTGGATCAACAGCTACGGTGCTTCACCTGCTGAAATGCCGGTGGGTGGTTACAAGCTGTCCGGTATCGGTCGTGAAAACGGACGCGTGACCCTGGACCACTACACCCAGATCAAGGCGGTGTATGTGGGCATGCAGGATATCGACGCACCCTTTTAATTCAGCACCTCAAAGCGGAGACCCTAGATGAAAGAAACACAATACGATTACATCATTGTGGGCGCCGGTTCCGCAGGTTGCGTGCTGGCCAATCGCTTGACGGAAGACGGTCGTTTCAGTGTGCTTTTGCTGGAGACCGGAGGCAGTGACAAGAGCATCTTTATCCAGATGCCGACGGCATTGTCGATTCCGATGAATACTGAAAAATACGCCTGGCAGTTTGAAACCGAGCCCGAGCCTTTCCTGGATAACCGTCGCATGCATTGCCCGCGGGGCAAAGTGCTGGGCGGTTCCTCATCTATCAATGGCATGGTGTATGTACGTGGCCATGCCCGTGATTTTGATGAGTGGGACAGCGAAGGGGCCACCGGTTGGCAATATTCCAATGTGCTGCCGTACTTCAAAAAGGCAGAAAGCTGGGCCTTTGGTGGTGATGCTTACCGTGGCGAAGATGGCCCCTTGGGTGTCAATAACGGCAACAACATGCAGAACCCCCTGTACCAGGCATTTGTGGATGCGGGACAGGATGCCGGTTACTTCACGACGGCTGACTATAACGGCGCTCAGCAGGAAGGCTTTGGCCCCATGCATATGACCGTCAAGCATGGGCGTCGCTGGTCTACCGCGAATGCCTATCTGCGCCCGGCCATGGAGCGCCCGAACCTGAAAGTGGTGACCCATGCACTGGTACACCAGGTGCTACTGGATGGAAAAACGGCGACCGGTGTCCGTTTTGAGCAGGGCGGCAAGGTGCATGAGGCCAAGGCTTCGCAGGAAGTGATTCTGTCTGCCGGCTCTATCGGCTCACCTCACCTGTTGCAGCTCTCCGGCATTGGTAACCCCGAGGTACTGGAACAGGCTGGCATCGAGGTGAAGCATGCGCTGCCGGGCGTAGGTGAAAACCTGCAGGATCACCTGGAATTTTATTTCCAGTTCCGCTGCAACAAGCCGGTTTCACTCAACCGTAAATTGGACTGGTGGAACAAGCTCAAGATCGGTGTGCGCTGGATTCTGAAAAAGGATGGTCTTGGTGCTACCAATCATTTTGAGTCCTGTGGATTTATTCGCTCAAAGGCTGGAGTGGAGTGGCCGGATCTGCAGTATCACTTCCTGCCGGCGGCCATGCGCTACGACGGTCGTGAGGCCTTTTCCGGTGATGGCTTCCAGCTGCATATCGGCCATAACAAGCCGAAAAGCCGAGGTTTTGTTCATGTAACCTCCGCTGATCCGAAGCAGGCACCGCGTATTCGCTTCAACTACCTGGAGCATGAGGCTGATCGCGAAGGCTTCCGGGATTGTGTACGCCTGACACGAGAAATCATTAACCAGCCGGCGATGGATGCCTACCGTGGCGCCGAAATTCAGCCCGGTGAAGATATCAAAGACGACGAGCAGATTGATGCCTTTGTGCGTCAGGCTGTGGAGAGTGCCTACCATCCATCCTGCTCCTGCAAGATGGGTACGGATGCGCTGGCTGTGGTTGACCCGGAAACGCGGGTCCATGGCATCAACAATTTACGGGTAGTGGACTCGTCCATCTTCCCGACCATACCCAACGGCAACCTCAATGCGCCCACCATCATGGTCGCGGAGCGTGCTGCTGATCTTATCCGGGGCAAGGAGCCCCTGCCACCTTCTGATGCACCTGTCATCATGGATGACAACTGGCAGGCGCGTCAGCGTCAGGGAGAGGCGAAGCGCGTGTTTCACTAGCACCGCGTAGCCATCTTCCGCCCCGGCGCGCAAGGCGCCGGGGTCGCAAACCATCAGGATTTCCCTATCAACGCCTGGTCTTCTTGACCCTGTCTTTGTGCGCCCGATAGGCAAGTCCTGGCCCGTCTACATCCTAACGCGGGGGTTTGTATCCGATTCGAATGATCAGGTGTTCAGTCATGGCCTGAGGCCCGGCTGCGCCTAAACTTCAAAGTAGAGGAGGAACACCCATGCTGTTTGCCAGCGATAATCTGATTAACCGGGAGGCCACATGAACCTCTGGTTATCATCCGGCTTGATCTTCACGTTCGCCGCACTGGTGTACGTTTTGTACAAGTGGTGGGATATTAAATGTATCGGAGTTACGCCCGTGCGTACCCTGACATTTACCGCCATTCTGTTTACCTCGGGACTCGATGTGGGTCTGATCATGTTTCCGCTGACCGAGTTTGGCGGCTACGGTAATCTGACCGATAATCCCGAGTACAGCTTTGCCAACCCGTTGGCCATTGAGTTCGGTTATTGGGCCTTTCTGATCTGGGGCTTCTATTTCCTGACCTGTTTTTACTTCTGCATCATTGAGCCGCGCGTGGGCTTCTTTGATATTCCGCTGGTCAAGTGGGTCAACAATATCGTGATCATCGGTACCTGTGCCTTTACGGCATACCTGCTGTTGGTGAACCTGCCCTGGTACATGCCACAGATTGGTGACGGGGAGTCGGTGGTCCCCACCTTCTACCTGATTGTATTGGCGTCCATCGGTCTGGCGGTGTATTCCAGCAGCAAGATCAAATATCTGCGCCTGCTGAGCGTAGGGTCCAGCGTGTTGTTTATCGCCCTGATCGCGGTTATGTGGTTCCGTGCCTTCATGCTGGATAATGGTTCACCGGCCGATTTCCTTGGTACAGCCGGGCTGATCGGTGAGTACTTCACCAATTTGCACCAGTTCATGTTGCCGCTGAATGATTACCACGCGTTTTATCTGTTCTGGTGGTTCTCCTGGAGCATCATGATCGGCCAGTTCACGGCACGCTTCGTCAGTGGTATTCGCACCTGGCAGTTGCTGCTGGCAATGCTGGTGATACCTTCGCTGGCAATCGGCGTCTGGTTTACCATTCTTTATCACTACCATGCGGAAGGTCTGAGCATCGCGGGCTTTATCAACCTGGCGATGATCCTGGTAGGGGTATTGATGGTTGTAAACTCTCTGGATTCATTGATTCGTCTGTACACGGACAACCTTAACCTGACCGTAAAAAGACTGGGTCAGTGGCCTTATCTGCTGGGTAACCTGGTTGCCATGTGCGGTCTGACACTGCTGTTCCAGCTGGACTTCCTTCGCATTCAGTGGGTAGGGGCGCTGGTAATCGCGCTGTACTTCGGCTGCTTTGGTTACATTCTGCTGAAAAAACGTGCGGAGGTTGCCGCTATTAAAAGCTCACCGCGCGATAACAAATTGGACTTTGGCAAGATAGAGCTGGCCAACTGAGGCAAGTTACGGCAGCGGGGCGCAAGGCGCCGCTGCTGTAACTAATTAGAGCTGCTCATCTCGGAAGCGGGCGACAATTTCGCTTGCTTCCGCTTGCTGGTTTCGCAGTGAAGCCACGCACTCGGCATCGAGTTTCCCGGCTTCGACCATGCGCTCCAGCTCGATAAGGGCGTCTGTCACCGGCCAGGGCGTTTTATAGGGGCGCTCGCTGGTCAGGGCATCGAAGATGTCGGCGACCGTGACGATGCGAGCCTCAATCGGAATGTCCTTGGCGGTCAGACCGTTTGGGTAACCGCTGCCATCCAGAAACTCATGGTGGCAGGCAACGATATTGAGCATCACCTACGCATCAGCCAGGTGCCCCACCTGATAATCTTTCAGCACCTTCTCGATGATCTGAACACCCTTGGCCACATGGCCCTGCATCACGGCACGTTCCTGCGCATTCAGGCGCGCGGGTTTGAGCAGAATTTTGTCCGGAATGCCGATTTTGCCAATATCGTGCAGGGATGCGAACAGATGAATGTGCTCGATTTTCTCATCACTTAACCGATATTGTGCCGCAACGCCCTTGGCGATCAGGCGTGCAAACTGCGCCATGCGGGTCAGGTGTTTACCCGTCTCGAAGTCACGCAAGTCTGCGAAGTCACGGGCTGCCTGGGCGGTTGCCAGCAAGGCATTCACGGCGGTTACTTCGGCGGCAATGGTCAGGTTGATGTTGTTGCACAGCATCATCAGGTCACGCTGCACGGTGTCGGTAAACACGCTGGAACGAGTACTGTCGATGAATATAAAACCGAGAAAGTTCTGGCCGTTGAACATGGGCATTGTAAACGATGAGGTATAGCCCTGGTCGATAAGCCAGTCGGAGTGGGGGTTGCCGGGCGGAATGTCGCGACGGATATCATCGATGACACGGCAGGTGCGCTGCTGTGACATTGTTAGAAGCGATGTGCTGTCAGACAGAGGGTACTCGTAGTTGACGATGGCATGTCCCTGGTGGGTACTGTTGATGAAGGTTTTCAACAGGTCGGTATCCGGGTCATACAGTGCACAGGCAATCCGCGCGATACCGCGTACTCTTTCCAGGATGTTGTCGTGGAGTTGCTCCAACTGCTCGGTGAGCGAATGAACGCTACTGAACAGGGGTATGCCGTTAAATCTGAGCATCTAGGCCCTCATTACTCTCATCCATGATACAGGCACCCTTGCCAGCCACTTGAATCAATGACGGGGCCGGCCTAGAGTCGAATCTGTATTCTGGCGCAAAAAGGCGCTTACTTGAATTCTGGTATTGTATACGAAAGAGCCCGGCAAAGGGCCGGGCTCTTGCTTGCATGTACTGGCTGGGCAGTGGTTACCGCAGCAGCAGCAAAGGAACCGGGCTGTTATGCAGCATCCAGTTGGTCATGCTGCCTACCAGCAGCTGGCGGATGCGGGAATGGCCCCAGGCCCCCATCACCATCAGCTCGATCTCGTTTTCCTTGATGTAGTTCAGCAGTGCCGGGCGGACTTCTTCCTGCTCAAGCGTTGCGGTAGTGACATCAAAGCCGTTGCCCTGCAGCATTTTCTCGGCGTTGGCCAGTTGCTCGCGTTGACGCTCCACGCGCTTGCCGGCCATTACCAGATGACAGGGCACGCCTTTGAGCAAGGGGCTTTGCGCTACCATATTCAGTGCCTTGTTGGCCGTGGCGCTGCCATCATAAGCCATCAGGAAACGCTTGGGTGCGCTGAAACCGTCCAGTGCCATGAGAATCGGCTGCTGCAGCGTGCGGGTCACGTTTTCCAGGTGGCTGCCAACGGCGTTGGCTGCGCGGGCGTGAGCCTCGCCTTGGCGACCCATGATCAGCAGGCGGATATCGGCCTGATTTTCCTGCAGGCTGTCGACCAGGTTGTCATGGCGCTGCAGGCGATCGATCTGCTCGGAGGCAACGCCACGGGCTTCGATCTGCTTTTGTGCTTCCTGCAACATGAAACGACCCTGCTCCAGCATCAGGCGGCTGCGCTGGTTGTCCAGTTCGGCCAGCTCCTCCAGCAGGTGCTCGCGAGTGCCCAGGCCGATATTGCCGCTCATGTCGCTTTCGCTCGGGTAATCGGTCTTTTCCAGTACGTGCAGTAGCTGCAACGGGGCGCTCAGCTGTTGCTGGGCCCAGGCAGCGGCATCGCAGACTGCCAGTGCTGCGGGAGATCCATCGATACAGGCGACGATTTTGCTCATCTTTTCGCTCCTTAGTGCCCGGCCATGATCTTGTCGACCTGTTCCGGCTTGTCATGCACGGCCAGCTTGTCGACGATGGTGCGGCTGGCTTCGTTGAGGCCGATCACTTCAACCTCGACCCCTTCGCGGCGGAACTTGATTACAACCTTGTCCAGTGCCGAAACCGCGCTGATGTCCCAGAAATGGGCCTGGCTCAGATCAATTACGACCTTATCAAGCACTTCCTTGAAATCAAAGGCAGCATTGAATTTTTCACAGGAGGCGAAGAACACCTGACCGGTGATGGTGTAGGTACGGGTTTCGCTGGCGCTGTCTTTTGCGCTGCTGATGCGCATGTACTGACCCACCTTGTTGGCGAAGAACAGTGCGGCCAGCAGCACGCCGACAAACACGCCCAGTGCCAGGTTGTGGGTCATCACCACAACGGCCACCGTTGCCAGCATGACAATATTGGTGGACAGCGGGTGTTTGCGCAGGTCGCGGATGGATTCCCAGGAGAAGGTACCAATGGATACCATGATCATGACGGCAACAAGCGCAGCCATCGGGATCTGGCTGATCCACTCATCCAGGAATACCACCAGGATGATCAGGAACAGGCCGGCCACAAAAGCGGACAGACGACCACGGCCACCGGATTTCACGTTGATCACCGACTGGCCGATCATGGCACAACCGGCCATGCCGCCGAGGAGGCCAGCACCAATGTTGGCAATACCCTGACCTTTGCACTCCTGGTTGCGGCTGCTGGTGGTGTCAGTCAGCTCATCTACGATGGACGCTGTCATCATGGATTCCAGCAGGCCCACGACAGCCAGACCCAGAGAGTAGGGCAGGATGATCAACAGGGTTTCCAGGTTCAACGGCACATCCGGCCACAGGAAGACCGGCAGGGTATCCGGCAGTTCACCCATATCGCCTACGGTGCGGATATCCAGTCCCATCACCATGGCCACAGCAGTCAGCAGAATGATGCAGACCAGCGGTGAGGGCAGACTTTTGCCAACCACCGGGATGTAGGGGAACAGGTAAATGATGCCAAGGCCTGCCGCTGTCATGGCGTAGACATGCCAGGTGACGTTGGTCAGTTCCGGCAGCTGGGCCATGAAGATCAGGATGGCCAGTGCGTTGACGAAGCCTGTCACTACCGAGCGCGAGACAAATCGCATCAGGTCCCCAAGCTTGAGGAAGCCGGCAATGATCTGGAAGACACCGGTCAGCAAGGTGGCGGCCAGCAGGTATTCAAGGCCGTGCTCCTTGACCAGGGTAACCATCAGCAGCGCCATGGCACCCGTGGCCGCAGAAATCATGCCCGGGCGGCCACCGACAAACGCGATAATGACGGCGATACAGAAAGAGGCATACAGACCGACTTTTGGGTCCACGCCTGCAATAATTGAGAAGGCGATTGCTTCGGGGATCAGGGCGAGGGCGACCACCGTGCCGGACAACAGGTCGTTGCGGACGTTGGAGAACCACTCCTGTTTCATTCTTTGCAGCATCTACAGTCTCTTGCTTGAGTTGCACATTGTTCGGAGGCTGCACGCACGCGGCGGAGCCGGAAAAGAGTCTATCGCTGTCAGGTGACAGGATCGTGCAAGGCGATCGGGCGCCCGCGGGTATCTGGAGCGATAAAGGCGCGAAATTATACAGAAAAGGCCTTGTTCATGCAGCCTGAAACCAAAATGTAACGCGGCACATGATTGTATATATGGGAAAACAGATATATGATTTTTCGTATATATTATTTATAGGGAAGCTCTCATGACACCTCTTGAGCTGTTCAAGGCTCTGGCCGATGAGACGCGGCTTGTCAGCACTCTGTTAATACAGCGTGAAGGGGAGCTGTGTGTCTGTGAACTGATGGAGGCTCTGCAGGAATCTCAACCCAAGGTTTCCCGGCATCTGGCCAAACTGCGTGCTCTGGGATTGCTGGCTGACAGGCGTCAGGGGCAGTGGGTTTTTTATCGCCTTCATCCAGATCTGCCTGAGTGGATGAATGACATGGTGGCACATGCCGCAGCTAATGCGGATGCCCAGTTGGAAGTACCGCTTACAAGGCTCAAGGCAATGGACTCTCGGCCATCGGCAGGCAGTGATGTCTGCGGCACTGGCTGCTGACAGGGTATTAAGGAGTTTGCGTGGGAATTTTTGAACGCTACATGACGCTCTGGGTTGGTCTGTGCATTCTCGCCGGGGTGTTGCTGGGGAATATGATTCCCGGCGCCTTTGCCGGCATTGCGCAGCTGGAAGTGGCCCACGTCAATCTTGTGGTAGCCCTGTTTATCTGGGTGATGATCTACCCGATGATGGTGCAGATCGACTTCAGTGCCATCAAGGGTGTGGGCAAGAAACCCAAAGGGCTGGTGCTGACGCTGGTCATTAACTGGCTGATCAAGCCGTTTACCATGGCGGCCCTGGGCTGGCTGTTTTTCCGGGTACTCTTTGCCGACTGGGTGGATCCTCAAAGTGCTGGCGAGTACATTGCCGGCATGATTCTGCTGGGTGTCGCGCCCTGTACGGCGATGGTGTTTGTGTGGAGTCAGCTGACCAAGGGCGACCCCAACTATATGCTGGTGCAGGTATCGGTGAACGATATCATCATGGTGTTTGCCTTTGCCCCTATTGCGGCTTTCCTGCTGGGCGTCAGTGATATTCATGTGCCCTGGGAAACCCTGTTGTTGTCGGTAGTACTTTACGTCGTGTTGCCGCTTTTGGCCGGTGCCTGGACCCGGCACAAGCTGGAACGTCAAAATGACGGTCAGCGACTGGAGCGTTTTCTGCACCAGCTCAAGCCCTGGTCCATTCTCGGTCTGCTGGCGACTGTGGTATTGCTGTTCGGGTTTCAGGCCGAAACCATCATTGCCCAGCCGCAAACCATCGGCCTCATCGCCATCCCCCTGCTGATACAAACCTACGGTATTTTTATCATTGCCTATGCGTGTGCCTATTGGCTGCGTTTGCCGCACAAGGTGGCTGCACCGGCGTGCATGATTGGTACATCAAACTTTTTCGAGCTGGCCGTGGCGGTTGCCATTTCGCTGTTTGGCCTTCACTCCGGTGCTGCCCTGGCAACCGTTGTTGGAGTGCTGGTTGAGGTACCTGTCATGTTGTCGCTGGTGGCCTTCGCCAACCGTACACGCCACTGGTTCGGGAGTTGAGCCATGTTTGAGATCTTCACGCGTTTTGCCGACTGGCTGGTTTATGAGCTGATGGGCCTGTCGCCGGACACCAAGTTGGGTGATGCGCTGCACTTTTTTGTCGAAGATGTCAGCAAGATCTATGTGCTGCTGGTGGTGATGATCTATGTGATCGCTCTGGCGCGGGCATCCCTGAACGTGGAGCGGGTGCGTGATTTTCTGGCGGGGCGGCATCGCGGGGTAGGGTATGTGCTGGGCTCAGGCTTTGGCGCCATTACGCCGTTCTGCTCCTGTTCCAGTATTCCCGTTTTTCTGGGTTTTACCTCGGCCGGCATTCCGGTGGGGATCACCATGTCATTTTTGCTCACCTCACCGTTGATCAACGAAGTGGCGGTGTTATTGCTGATGAGTTTGCTGGGCTGGAAGTTCACCCTTCTGTATGTGTTGGTGGGCATGGCAGTTGGCATTCTGGGCGGTGTGTTTCTGGATCAGATTCGCGCCGAGCGCTGGCTGCAGTCTTTCGCACAAAAGGCACTGGAACGCGGGCGTCAGCAACAGAGTGTGCAAAGTGGCCCTGTGGCCAAATTGAGTTTCAACGAGCGTCATCAATTTGCCAAAGGCGAAACCTGGGAAATCTTCGGTCGGGTCTGGAAGTGGGTCATCATCGGGGTTGGCCTTGGGGCTGCTCTGCATGGCTTTGTGCCGGATGGCTGGATTGAGGCGCACCTGGGTGATGGCCAGTGGTGGTCGGTACCGGCAGCAGTCGCCTTGGGTATTCCTCTGTACTCCAATGCCACCGGCGTAATTCCGGTGATGGAGAGCCTGATCGTAAACGGCCTGCCCATCGGCACTACACTGGCATTCTGCATGAGTACGGTGGCAGCAAGCTTTCCCGAGTTTATTCTGCTCAAACAGGTGATGCAGTGGCGCCTGTTGGCGATTCTGTTTGTGGTGCTCCTGTCAGCGTTCACGCTGGTGGGCTGGATTTTCAATTGGCTGACGCCTTTTATTTAAGGCAAGAGGGTTAGGTATGAAACAGGTCAAGGTATTGGGCAGTGGCTGCAGCAAGTGCGTCAAAACAGCCGAAATCATCACTAAGGTGGCATCGGATCTGGGTATTGAGGTCAATGTCATCAAAGAGACGGATGCGGAAGCGATCATGAATTATGGCGTGATGAGCACGCCGGCAGTGGTGGTTGATGAGCAGGTCGTGTACAGCGGCAGTATCCCGGCCCAGGATGCTATTCGGGGCTGGCTGAGTTAAGCCGCTGCAGCCGTCTCTTATACACGTCGGTTTTTGCCGGCTGTTTATTTGAACAAACTAATCGGATACGAGTAGTGAGGTTATGGCCAAAATCAAGGTAGGTATCAATGGCTTTGGACGTATGGGGCGTCTGACCATGCGGGCGATTTTCGATCAGCCTGATGTTGAAATTGTTAAGATCAATGACCCGGCCGGCGATGCGGCAACGCTGGCGCATCTGATGAATTTTGATTCTGTTCACGGGCGCTGGTCTCACGAAGCAGTGGAGAGTGCCGAGGGTATGCAGGTTGGTGATCGGGCGATTGCCGTGACGGCCAACAATGCCATTGCTGATACCGACTGGTCCGGTTGTGATTTGGTGATCGAAGCCTCTGGCAAGATGAAGACCAAGGCACTGCTGCAGGCCTATCTGGATCAGGGCGTAAAACGCGTTGTGGTCACGGCGCCGGTGAAGGAAGAGGGGGTGTTGAATATCGTGATGGGCGTGAATGATGACCTTTACGACCCTGAGCAATTCCCGATCGTAACGGCCGCTTCCTGCACCACTAACTGTCTGGCACCGGTGGTGAAGGTGGTTCACGAAAAGCTGGGCATCAAGCATGGCTCCATGACCACCATTCACGACATCACCAACACCCAGACTATCCTGGATGCGCCGCACAAGGATCTGCGCCGTGCCCGTGCCTGTGGCATGAGCCTGATTCCTACTACTACCGGCTCGGCAACCGCCATTACGCATATTTTTCCTGAGCTGAAGGGCAAGCTGAACGGCCACGCGATTCGCGTACCTCTGGCTAATGCCTCGATCACCGACTGTGTTTTTGAGGTTGAGCGTGAAACCTCTGTTGACGAGGTCAATGCGCTACTCAAGCAGGCTGCAGAGGGAGAACTGGATGGCCTGCTCGGTTTTGAGGAGCGCCCGCTGGTGTCGATCGATTACCGTACCGACCCACGCTCCAGCGTGGTGGATGCCCTGTCCACCATGGTGGTCAATGGTACTCAGGTGAAGTTGTACCTCTGGTACGACAATGAGTGGGGTTATGCCAACCGCACGGCGGAACTGGCGCTGAAGGTTGGGCGACTGGATCTGGCCTAATCATGCTGGTTGCTGGTTGCTGGTTGCTGGTTGCTGGTTGCTGGTTGCTGGTTGCTGGTTGCTGGTTGCTGGTGCCGCCGGCCAAATGCAGGCCTTCCGGTGACACGCAATTGGCATCCATGCCGCTCGACGGCGCCGTCCCTGGCGCCGACGGTCACCGGTAGACCTGCCTTTAGCCTCTGAGAGTTGGGCGCGAGGTTTCGGGCAGGCCTGAATTTGGCACTCAGGTTACCGAGGGTGATGGGCAGCCGGTATCCGACTGAAGGGCGCCATGGATGGCGCCTTTCAAGCGAACAGGGATGTGACAGCGTGTCGGGTAACGGCTATCCAGCGGCCGACATGCCCAAGGTTGAAGCACCAACTGCATACAATGAACGAGAAATAACCATGCTGAGCCAGCTTTCCCCTGCCATTCGCCAGTATCTGGTGGTGACCGGTAACTATTGGGCATTCACCCTGACCGATGGTGCCTTGCGCATGCTGGTAGTGCTGCATTTTCATGGTCTGGGATACTCGCCGCTGGAGATCGCGCTGCTGTTTCTGTTCTACGAGGTCTTCGGGGTCATCACCAACCTGGTCGGCGGTTGGCTCGGTGCTCATCTGGGGTTGAATCGCACCATGAACATCGGTCTGGGCCTGCAGGTGGTGGCATTGGCGATGCTGCTGGTGCCTGCGGCCTGGCTTACGGTGCCCTGGGTGATGGCGGCACAGGCGCTGTCCGGTATCGCCAAGGATCTCAACAAGATGAGCGCGAAAAGCTCGATCAAGTTGCTGGTCCCTGAAAATGCGCAGGGCACTCTGTACAAATGGGTGGCCATTCTGACCGGTTCCAAAAATGCCCTCAAAGGAGCCGGTTTCTTCCTTGGCGGCGCGTTGCTGATGTGGCTTGGCTTTGCCGGTGCGGTGGCTGCCATGGCGATTGCATTGGCAATGGTGTGGCTGCTCAGTCTGGTACTGCTGAAAAAGGATCTGGGCAAGGCCAAAAGCAAACCCAGGTTCCGCGATATTTTCTCCAAAAGCCGTGCGATCAATATCCTGTCCGCCGCGCGCATGTTTCTGTTCGGGGCTCGGGATGTCTGGTTCGTGGTGGCGCTGCCCGTGTTTCTGTCACAAACGCTGGGCTGGAATCATAGCCAGACCGGCGGCTTTCTCGCCCTTTGGGTGATCGGTTATGGCATGGTGCAGGCCGTCGCGCCACGCATCACCGGCAAGGCGTCCGGGAAGGTCCCCGATGGGCGAGCAGCGACTGGCTGGGCGGCCTTATTGGCAGGTTTGCCGGCATTGATCGCGCTTGGCCTGATGTGGGGGATGGATCCTGCCTGGGCCTTGATGGGCGGTTTGCTGGCGTTTGGTGCGGTGTTCGCCGTGAACTCTTCACTGCACAGCTACCTGATTGTCAGCTATGCCGGTCAGGATGGTGTGTCACTGGATGTGGGCTTCTATTACATGGCGAATGCCATGGGACGCCTGATCGGCACGCTGCTGTCCGGATGGGTGTTCCAAATGGCAGGCCAGGGCAGTATTGGCCTGCAGGCCTGTTTGTGGATTAGCGCTGCGATGTTGGTGCTAACGGTTTTGATCTCCCTGGGGCTGCCCACACTGGCCCGAAATAAAGCGAAAACCGCGTCGGCTGAATAGGTCTTATATTTCATTAAAGTATAAATTTGTTAATATTTATTCTTTTATGGAATCAAAATAACCCTGTATCTTAGGGCCTTTTCACCGGATATGGGTTTACGCTGTGGAGTGGCAAGGCTGGTTCGCGCTGAGTTTAATGGTAGCTGCATTGGCGGCTCTGATCCTTACCAGGACAGGGCCGCATATCGTTATGATGGCGGTATTGGCAATGCTCAGCATCAGTGGTGTGCTCACCCCCAATGAGGCCCTGGCCGGGTTTGCCAACTCCGGTCTGGTAACGGTTGCCTGTATGTTCGTAATCGCCGCGGGCATTCACTCCTCGGGCGGCGTGGATATGCTGGTCAATAAGGTACTGGGCCGGCCAGAGGGTGTGCGCGGTGCCATGGGGCGTATCTTTGCGCCGGTGGTGCTGCTCAGTGGCTTTCTCAATAATACGCCGGTGGTCGCGACCATGATTCCGGCGATTCATGCCTGGTCACGCAAGATCAATGTGCCTGCATCCAAGCTGATGATTCCCCTCAGTTATAGCGCGATTCTGGGCGGCACGCTGACACTCATTGGTACCAGTACCAACCTGGTTGTGAACGGCCAGTATCAGGAACTGACCGGTGGCGAAGGCTTTTCGCTGTTCTCCATTACTACTGTGGCTCTGCCGGTTGTTATCGTCGGTGTGTTGTTCATCTGGGTTGTATTCCCTCGACTGCTGCCGGATCGCAGCGACAAGCGTGCCTTTGGCAACCTGCGTGAGTTTACGCTTGAAGTAGCCGTGGCTTCGGATGGGCCATTGGTCGGTCAGACCGTCGAGCAGGCGGGATTGCGTAGTCTGGACCGTGTGTACCTGGTCGAAATTGACCGCCGGGGCAATATCGTTACTGCGGTTTCCTCTGAAGAGAAGCTCCAGGGCGGTGACCGTCTGGTGTTTGCCGGTGATACCGAAGCCATCTCCGACCTGCTGCGCATTAATGGCGTGGTGCCATCACCGGAAAATGGCCACTCCGATACCCTGAATCAGGACCGAGCCGAGCGTTGCCTGGTAGAGGCTGTCGTCTCGCCGCACTGTGATGCGGTAGGGCACGCTATTCGTGATGCCCGTTTCCGTGACCGTTATGGTGCAGTCGTGCTGGCGGTCGCCCGCAGCGGTGAGCGTATTCAGGGCAACCTGGGCAGCATTCGCCTGGAAGCGGGTGATACCTTGCTGCTGGAGGCGCGCCCCGCATTTGTCAGCCGTCAGCGCTACAACAAGGATTTTCTCCTTATTAACGATCTGGATAAAACCCAGCCCCGCCATGAGCGCGCCTGGCTGGCCTGGGGAATTCTGGCTGCGCTGGTATTAGCCGCAGGTACAGGTCTGACCAGCATGCTGAATGCGGCCCTGATCGGTGCCGGTTTGATGGTGATGACCGGATGCTGCAGCGTGATGCAGGCAGAGAAAAGCCTGGACCTGACGGTGATTCTGACGATTGCGGCGTCTTTTGCACTGGGTGCAGCCTTGCAGAAAACCGGTGTGGCCACCTGGCTGGCCGGGGGAATTGTTGAGCTCAGCAGTGGAACGCCCTGGCTATTGCTGATTCTGACCTATCTGGCGGTATCTGTGCTGACGGAAATCATCACCAATAATGCTGCGGCTGTGCTGATGCTGCCGATTGTGTTGGAGATCACCGAGAAGGCGCAACTAAGCCATGAGCCTTTCATCTTTGCCATCATGATTGCTGCATCCGCCAGTTTTGCGACGCCGCTGGGCTATCAAACCAACCTGATGGTCTACGGACCGGGTGGCTATCGCTTTACCGACTTTCTGAAGGTAGGGGTCCCGATGAATCTGCTGGTTGCAGTGGTGACCCTGACGACGCTGCTGCTGGGCTGGCCGCTGAGCCAGTAACCCGGAGATCCAGGTTACTGGCAGCGGTTGGCTGGGAGGTAAATGGCTTAGGTAAACAGAATTACCGATGCCAGGCCTACACCACCCAGTACCAGCGTGTACGGCAGTGCCATGATCACCATGCGACCGTAGGACAGACGTACCAGCGGGGCGATGGCGGAGGTCAGCAGGAACAGGAAGGCCGCCTGACCATTGGGTGTAGCCACGCTGGGCAGGTTGGTGCCGGTGTTTATGGCAATCGCCAGCTGATCGAAGTGTGCACGGGTAATCTCACCCGCCTCCAGCGCCTGCTTCACCTCACTGATATATACCGTTGCCACAAACACGTTATCTGAAATCATCGACAACACGCCGTTGGCGAGGAAGAACATGCCTGGCTGCTGTTCCGGCGGCAGTGCCAGAACCCAGTTGATGATCGGGCTGAATAGATGTTGCTCGTGGATCACGGCAACGATGGCAAAAAACACCACCAGCAGCGCAGTAAACGGCAGGGCCTCTTCAAACGCCTTGCCAATCTGGTGCTCGTCGGTGACGCCGTTAAAGGAGGTGATCAGGATGATCACTAGCAGGCCGATCAAGCCCACTTCTGCTACATGGAATGCCAGGCCCAGTACCAGTACGACAGCAGCGATTGCCTGAATAATCAGGGCGGACTTCTGTGCCGGGGTACGCTTGGCGCGCTCGGCTTCAGCAAACTCATTCAGTACCCGCAGTACCGGGCGTGGCAGTTTGGCGCCGTAACCGAACAGCTGCAGCTTCTCCAGCAGTACACAGGTAAACAGGCCGGCGGCCAGAACCGGCATGGAAACGGGGGCCATCAGCATGAAAAACTCACCGAAGTTCCAGCCGGCCGTCTTGGCAATCAGCAGGTTCTGGGGCTCGCCTACCAGTGTGCAAACGCCACCCAGTGCCGTACCCACGGCGCTGTGCATCAGCAGGCTGCGTAGAAAGGCACGGAAACCTTCCAGGTCTTCACGGTGCAGATCGACAACTTCATGGTCGGAAACATGGTTGTGGTCCTTGTGCTGGTGGCCCTTGCCGGATGCCACCTTGTGGTAAACCGAGTAAAAGCCGACCGTCACGCTGATAATCACGGCCGTTACCGTCAGTGCATCAAGGAAGGCGGAGAGCAGGGCGGCGGTCATGCTGAACAGCAGGGCCAGCAGGTATTTGGAGCGCACGTTGAGCAGGATGTTGGTGAACGTCACCAGCAGCAGGCTTTTCATGAAATAGATGCCGGCTACCATGAACATCAGCAGCAGGATTACCGGGAGGTTGGCTTCTACCTCATGGTAGAGCGATTCGGGGCTGGTCATACCCAATAGCAGTGCCTCAATGGCGAGCAGGCCGCCGGGCAGCAGCGGGTAGCATTTGAGGGCCATGGCCAGGGTAAAGATGAACTCCCCGATCAGCAGCCAGCCGGTGGCCTGGGGGCCAAGAATCCAGAGGGCGATGGGGTTCACCAGGAGGAACATGAGGATGGTCTGCTTGTACCACCCGGGGGCATTCCCCAGGAAGTTGTGCGCAAAGGCACCGAGTTGTGTTGTTGGCATTATGATTTCTCGGTTTGACCGCCGGAGCAGCCGGGTTAAACAAAACCGGTGTCCATGACTGCTGCGACCACGCAGGGAGCAGCCAACAGAAAAGAATTTCCGTGTACAGGCGGAGGGAGGCGCTGAGCTGGAAGCTTTCCAAAGCTCAAGGTGGTTAGGTGAAGCGGTGAAACAGGCGCGATCGGAAAGCATGCGCCGATCAACCTGCAGCCCGTATCGGAACGGGCAGAACTTTATCACAGGCTTGTACGGGTATTCCATTAATAAATGCTGCACCTGCGTATCAATCTGACCAGCTCTTTGGTAGGGGGTCTTAGGTCGGGTGGGTCGCAGTCGACCGCAGGGTGGAACTGCTCCATAATCAAGCCTGTGACAATGACACAGGGACACATAATGACTTTCCAAATTGAATACTGGCACTGGGTCGTGTTCGGCATGCTGCTGATGATGGCCGAGATAGTCGTGCCCAGTTTTACCATCTTCTGGTTTGGCCTGGGGGCCATGGTGCTGGCGGCCTTGCTGGCGGTTCTGCCGGACTTGAGTCTGAGCATTCAAATGGTGGCCTGGGCACTGGTTTCCTGTGCTTTTGCGCTGGCCTGGTTCAAGTTCCTGCGCCCGCGCATGGTGGACCGGACCAAGGCAGGGGTGGCGCGTGAAGCTGTCATGGGCGAAACCGGTCAGGTGATTTTGGCTCCGCAGTCGCCACGGCGCGGACAGGTACGCTTTTCAACCCCGGTGCTGGGTGCGGATGAGTGGGAATTCATCTGTGATGAAGAGGTGGAAACGGGCGATCGCGTCATGATCGTCGATATTTCCGGTAATACATTGATTGTCAAAAAACGAGCCTAACCTGCACGCATGTGCAGCGATTAACTCTAACGGGAGGATAAGGATATGGTTTCCATCGATGGATTGGTGATGGCGGGTGTTTTTCTGGTGCTGGTCATCGTTACCCTGTTCTTGGGGGTGCGTACGGTACCGCAGGGCAGCAAACACGTTGTGCAGCGACTGGGCAAGTATCACAAGACTCTGGGGCCGGGTCTGAATCTGATCATCCCCTATATCGACACCGTGGCCTACAAGGTAACAACCAAGGATATCGTACTTGATATCCCGTCCCAGGAAGTGATCACGCTGGATAATGCGGTGATCATCGCCAATGCGGTTGCCTACATCAATATTGTTTCACCGGAAAAAGCGGTGTACGGGGTTGAGGATTACAGTCTCGCCATTCAGAACCTGGTGCAAACCTCCCTGCGTTCAATTATCGGTGAGATGAAGCTGGATGAAGCCCTGTCCAACCGTGACCAGATAAAGGCGAAACTGAAAGGAGCGATTTCGGACGACATTGCTGACTGGGGGATTACGCTCAAGACGGTCGAAATTCAGGACATCAACCCCTCTCAGACCATGCAGATGGCGATGGAAGAGCAGGCGGCTGCCGAGCGTCAGCGCCGTGCAACCGTGACCCGTGCGGACGGTGAAAAAGCAGCTGCGATTCTTGAGGCGGAAGGTCGACTGGAAGCATCCCGTCGTGACGCTGAAGCCAAGGTGGTGCTGGCAGAAGCGTCCCAGTCTGCCATCGAGAAGGTTACCTCAGCCATTGAAGGTAATGAGCTGCCGGTGATGTACTTGCTGGGTGACAAGTATGTCGACTCCATCAAGGATATGGCGCAGGCCGATAATGCCAAGGTAGTCCTGCTGCCGGGCGATATCCCGGCTGCTGTCCGCGGCATTATGGGCGGCTTCAGCAAGTAATCAGATCACGTACACCTGTGCGGCTTCCCGCTGCTGTTGCTGATATAGCGCCAGCAGCTCGGAGGCCGGCAGGGGTTTGCTGAACAGGTAGCCCTGATACTGGTGGCAACCGAACTCGGCCAGCAACGCCAGTTGCTGTGCTTCTTCCACCCCTTCAGCCGTCACTTTCAAATTCAGGTTCTCGGCCATTGAAATAATGGTGCGGCAGATGACGGCATCATCCTGGTCCACGGAAATTTCGCGCACGAACGACTGGTCTATCTTGAGCTTATCCAGTGGGAACCGCTTCAGGTAACTGAGGCTTGAATAGCCGGTGCCGAAATCATCAATGCTCAAATGCACACCCATGGCGTCCAGTTGGGACAGCAGGCTGGTGGTCTGGTCCACGTGTTTCATCAGAATGCTTTCGGTCAGTTCCAGCTCCAGCTGGTCTGGTTCCAGTCCATAGCGCTGCAGACAGTCGGCCACATGTTCGCAAAAGTCCGGATCCTCCAGCTGCAAGGCTGACAGGTTGACTGATACCCTCAGGTGAATGCCATTTTGCTGCCAGTGGTGCATCTGGGCGCAGGCTTGCTCAAGTACCCAGTCGCCGATATCACCAATCAGGCCACATTCCTCGGCCAGGGGTATGAAGCTGCCGGGTGAAACCATGCCATGGTCGGGCCGGTTCCAGCGAATAAGGGCTTCGGCGCCATCGATCAGGCCGGTTTTGATATCGACCTGAGGCTGGTAGTACAGCTCGAACTCTTCATGTTTGAGGGCGTGGAACAGGGCGTTTTCCAGCTCAACCCGTTCCAGCTGTTCGCGGTCCAGTTGGTGGTTGTAAAACTGGAAGCGGTTTCGTCCCTGAGCCTTGGCGCGGTACATGGCAGTATCGGCATGCTGGATCAGGGTCTGTGGCGTCGCCCCGTCGGCAGGGAACACGGCAATACCGGTGCTGCAGGAGATGCGCAGCTCATGCAGGCCAATATTCAGGGTTGGCTGCAGGGCTGTTTGTAAGGCGGTGACCGCGTTTTCGATCTCCCGGTCTGAGCGTATATTCGGCAGCATGACCACAAATTCGTCACCCCCGATGCGGGCAACAGTATTGTCACCATCTATGGCCTGGCGCAGGCGTTCGGCAATGCTCTTGAGCAGGATGTCGCCTTCATGATGCCCCAGAGAGTCATTGATATGCTTGAAGCGGTCCAGGTCGATAAACAAAACGGCCAGTTGCTCGCCACGCGCGCGCGATTGCTCGAGGTGGTCTTCCAGGCGCTGTTGAAACAGGTCCCGATTCGGCAGGCCGGTAAGGCCGTCATGTTGGGCCAGGTGGCGAATGCGCTCCTCAGCCAGGATGCGTTCTTCAATTTCGTGATGCAGGTCTGACACAACCTGCTCCAGCTTCCGTGTGCGCTCTTCGACGCGCTGCTCCAGTGCCTGGTGTGCATCCAGCAAAGCCTGTTCACTGGCGTGACGGTCGGTCACATCAAGCATGATCCAGATGGACCCTTGGCTGGGATCTTCCGGTGCGATAGCCTTGCTGCAGACATCGCACCAGATATGTTTGCCGTTCTTGCGTACCAGCTCGATCTCGGTTCGAAACGAGAGACCCTTGGCGAGAAACTTGCCGTAATACTGGCCCATCTCTTCCCAGCGGTCCTTGTTGGGATACCAGGTCCGGCTGCTGACGCCTTGCAATTCTTGCGGCGTGTAACCGAGCATTTCGGCAAAGCGCCGGTTGCAGCTGGTGACATGACGGTTCTGCAGAAATACGATACCGACCATTGCGTGGTCGAGAATCAGTTGCTGGTAGTGGCTCAGGGTTTTGAGTTCTTCCGAGGCTTTGCGCTGTTCGTCGATATCTTCAACGATCCAGATGGAGCCTTGTTCTGGCTGTGAGGGTTCTACCATCTTGCCGGTCAGGCGACACCAGAACCGGGATCCGTCCTGACGGCGCATCAGGCGTTCCGTCTGGTAACGCTCTCCGCGGGCCAGTATGGGGTAGGCCGCCTGGCCCAGGGCCTTGTGGCTGGCAGCGTCAGGGTAGAGGCTCATACTGGTCATGCCGCGCATGTCATCGGCTGATGCATAGCCGTGAATCTGCGCAAACTGGTGGTTGCAGCGTTGGATACGGCGGTCCAGAACGAAACAGATGCCCACGCCGGCATTGTCCAGAATGATCTGATGCTCATTAAGGAGGCTCGATGCCGAGGCTGTTCCGGACCCGTAAGGTGTCAGGTCAATTTTCAATTCGTTATTATCGTTATTCATGCATACAAGGCTGTCGAACAGGTGTTCTCAAGCAAGACTAACATGCTTTATCGGGTTAGAGCATAGTAACGACATACGACCTTGATGCAATATGCGGATTCACCCTGGCGGGGTTCGGATGTACTCGAACACCTGCAACTTAAGGAGTAGGGCATGAGGAAAAGTTACCGGCAGCCCACCTGGGCGACCCTCTCGGACGGTCGTCCACGGCGCGTGGGGTTTGAGCTGGAATTCACCGGGCTGACATTTGCTCAGGCTCGCGCAGCCATTCGTGGTGTGCTGCAAGGTGAGGAGCAGGTCCACTCACCCGTTGAAACGACCATAGAAACCGAGCATGGGAGCTTTCAGCTTGAGCTGGATTGGGCTCTGCTGAAGCAGGTTGCCAAGGAATATGCCGAGGAGAAGGTGACGCCGGACTGGCTCGATGGACTCAGTCGAGCCGCTGCGCTGGTGGTGCCCGTAGAGCTGGTATGCCCGCCCATCCCGCTGGACCAGCTGGACTCCCTGGATGATCTGGTTGCAACCCTGCGCAACGCCGGGGCTCAGGGCACCGATGACTCACTGGTTGCGGCGTTGGGCGTTCATATCAATGCCGAGATGCCGGATCTGGAGCCTCGCACCATTCTGTCCTATCTGAGAGCATACAGCCTGCTGCAGTGGTGGCTGGTGGATGCTCACGATGTCAATCTGACACGCAAGATGTCGCCCTATGTCGATCTCTACCCGGAGGAATATATCGACAGGCTGCTGCGTCAGGAAGTGGATGACGAGGATGCGCTGTTTGAGCTTTATCTGACCTACAACGCCACGCGCAACAGGGCGTTGGACCTGCTGCCGCTGCTGATGCATCTCGATGCAGACCGTGTCCGCGAAGCTGTAGATGATGACCGTATCCAGGCGCGTCCTGCGCTGCACTATCGTTTGCCCAATTGTGAAATCGAACGCGACGGCTGGGACCTTGCCAGGGAGTGGAATACCTGGTGGATGGTGGAACAGTTGGCTGCGGATGACGAAGCGATCAAGCGCCTGACGGCACGTTGGCAGGAGAGGTCGCGCCCGTTATTGGGTGTGAATCGTTCAGATTGGGTGAAGGATATGGGTTTATGGTTGCGCGAACGAGGGTGGCTGTAACCGGCAACGGTCGGCGCTGGTCGCCATCCTGGTGGTGTACGCGCCTGGCACTGTCACTGGTCGGTGCAGAGGCGGTGAGGGTCAGTGTGCGTCATCAGGTGCCGGAGCATTCCGTCGATGCACTGATCATTGGCGGTGGCGATGACATCAGTCCTGAGCATTACGGTGGTGATCTGGAAGCGCCGGTACGTACCGATCCTGAGCGCGATGAGTTGGAGATGCGCTGGATCGGCTATGCACTGGAATCAGGCTTGCCGATGCTGGGGATTTGCCGTGGTGCCCAGCTGATTAATGTGATGCTGGGTGGTCAGTTACATCAGGACCTGCGGGAGTTGCGTAAGCGCACCTATAACCGGCCCGGGCTATTGCCGACCAAACAGGTTCAGCTGGAATCACCCAGCCGCATGGCGAGTGTTTGTAATAAGGAGCACCTGCGGGTGAACAGTCTGCATCATCAGGCCGTGCGTTCAGCCGGGCGAGGGCTTCGTATTGTGGGTCGGGATCTGGATCAGATCGTGCAGGGGTTTGAATCTGAACACGATGACATCATGGGCGTTCAATGGCACCCGGAGTACCTCTGGTACATGCCTTCGCATCTGCGCCTGTTTCGCTGGCTGGTGAAAGCAGCGCAGAAATAACAACAAGCGCCAGATACGAAAAAGCCCCGTCAGTTGACGGGGCTTTTTCGTTAAATTCGATGGTGGTGGGAGGTGGATTGTTCCCCTTCGGGCCGTTGCGTCTGCGCCGCAACGTCGTCTCGGCACAAAGTGCCTCGGCTCGAACCACCTTCGCTGGTTCTCATCCACCTGTAGATTTCGCAGATACAAAAAAGCCCCGTCAATCGACGAGGCTCTTTCGTTAAAATCGATGGTGGTGGGAGGTGGATTCGAACCACCGAAGCTTGCGCGTCAGATTTACAGTCTGATCCCTTTGGCCACTCGGGAACCCCACCAGCGGAAGCGCATTCTATTGATCCGAACGTCTTTTGTAAAGCCCTCTTGCAGGGAAAAATGACTTGATTTGAGTATTCGCTGTTTTCGTGTTTTCTGCAGTTGGTATGAAAAAAAATCTTATTCAAAATGCCATGGAAAAAGCTTCGCTAAGGCCGCATAATCCGCGCCTTTCAGACGCATGGGGTCGGTCCGGTTACACGTGATAGGCCGATAAATCAATATTGAAATCCTCGCGTCAGAATCTATATTTAGTGCCCTGTAAGCGGTGCTGTACTACATCTTGTGTTTCTGCTCTGAAACTGGCCGGTTCGGGTGTTTGCTGTACAAAGCCTCCCGTTGCCTGTGACGCTTCAACATGGATGTAGTGAGACGGTTGCAGGGAAGGTGCCTCGCAGAGGCATGTGTATCAGAAATATTTGAACTGGAAGAGCGTGCAGAATGCAGCAAGATCTGATGGTTACCAAACGCGATGGTCGGCGTGAACTGATTGACCTTGAAAAGATCCATCGTGTCATTATCTGGGCCGCTGAGGGGCTCGAAAATGTGTCGGTATCCCAGGTTGAATTAAGTGCCCATCTGCAGTTCTACGAGGGAATCAAAACCTCGGACATCCACGAGACTCTGATCAAGTCCGCTGCAGACCTGATCTCCGAAGACGCTCCAGACTACCAGTACCTGGCAGCGCGTCTGGCCGTATTCCATCTGCGCAAGCGTGCCTTTAACGACTTTGAGCCGCCGCACCTGTACGACCATGTCGTCAACATGGTTGAACAGAAGCGTTACGATCAGCACCTGCTGAGCGACTACAGCCGTGAAGACTTTGATGAGCTGAATGATTACCTCGATCACAGCCGTGACATGAACTTCAGCTATGCCGCTGTTAAACAGCTGGAAGGCAAGTATCTTGTCCAGAACCGTGTGACCGGTGAGATTTATGAAAGCCCGCAACAGCTCTACATGCTGGTGGCGGCTTGCCTGTTTGCCAACTATCCGCGTGAGACGCGTCTGGACTACGTGAAGCGTTTCTACGATGCGACTTCCAAGTTCAAGCTGTCGCTGCCGACACCGATCATGGCCGGTGTGCGTACGCCGACACGCCAGTTCAGCTCCTGCGTGTTGATCGAGACCGGCGACAGCCTGGACTCCATCAATGCGACCGCTGCTGCGATTGTTAAATATGTATCCCAGCGCGCGGGTATCGGCATCAATGCCGGTGGTATCCGTGCAATCGGTAGCCCGATTCGTAACGGTGAAGCCTTCCACACCGGTTGTATCCCGTTCTACAAGCATTTCCAGACGGCTGTTAAGTCCTGCTCGCAGGGTGGCGTGCGTGGCGGGGCGGCGACCCTGTTCTACCCGATGTGGCATCTGGAAGTGGAATCCCTGCTGGTTCTGAAGAACAACCGTGGTGTTGAAGAAAACCGTGTACGTCATATCGACTACGGCGTGCAGATCAACAAGCTGATGTATCAGCGCCTGATCAAGGGCGAAAGCATCACGCTGTTCAGCCCGCACGAAGTGCCGGGTCTGTACGATGCCTTCTTTGCCGATCAGGATGAGTTTGAGCGTCTGTACCTGAAATACGAACAGGACGATAGCATTCGCAAGAAGAGCATCAAGGCCGTCGAACTCTTTGGTCTGATGATGTCCGAGCGTGCATCCACCGGTCGTATCTATGTTCAGAACGTGGACCACTGCAACACGCACAGCCCGTTCGATCCGCAGGTAGCGCCGGTCAAGCAGTCCAACCTCTGCCTGGAAATTGCGCTGCCGACCAAGCCGCTGAACGACGTCAACGATCCGGAAGGCGAGATTGCGCTCTGTACGCTGTCGGCCTTTAACCTGGGGGCTCTTGAAAACCTGGATGAACTGGAAGGTCTGGCTGACCTGATCGTGCGCGCATTGGACAGTCTGCTGGATTACCAGGATTACCCGATCCCGGCCGCTCGCAACGCCACCATGGCGCGTCGCACCCTGGGTGTGGGCGTTACCAACTTTGCCTACTACCTGGCCAAGCATGGTGTACGCTACTCCGATGGCAGTGCCAATGGTCTGGTGCATCGTACATTCGAAGCTGTTCAGTACTACCTGCTGAAGGCCTCCAACCAGCTGGCCAAGGAGTTTGGTTCTTGTCCGAAATTTGACGAGACCACCTACGCCAAGGGCCTGCTGCCGATCGATACCTACAAGCGTGATGTAGATAGCTACTGTGAAGAGCCGCTGCACTACTTCTGGGAAACCCTGCGTGAA
The DNA here is from genome assembly GCF_900155945.1 of Marinobacterium stanieri. GTDB lineage: Bacteria > Pseudomonadota > Gammaproteobacteria > Pseudomonadales > Balneatricaceae > Marinobacterium > Marinobacterium stanieri. Next base: position 22,260 of record NZ_FTMN01000001.1, on the reverse strand, counting down.
GATATCCGCGAGTTTGGTCTGCGCAACAGTACTCTGACAGCGCTGATGCCCTGTGAAACCTCTTCACAGATCACCAACTCCACCAACGGTATCGAGCCGCCGCGTGGTTTTGTCTCCGTGAAGGCGAGCAAGGACGGCATCATGAAGCAGGTGGTGCCGGAGTACCTGGAGCTGAAAGATCAGTACGAGCTGCTGTGGGATATCCCGAATAATACCGGCTATCTGCAGTTGGTCGGTATCATGCAGAAGTTTGTTGACCAGTCTATCTCGGCCAACACCAACTATGACCCGACCAAGTTTACCGGCGAAAAAGTACCGATGAAGCAGCTGCTCCAGGATCTGCTGACTGCGTACAAGTTTGGTGTGAAGACGCTTTACTATCACAACACCCGTGATGGTGCCGGTGCTTCCGATAAAGCCGATGATGGCTGTGAAGGCGGCGCCTGCAAGCTGTAAAGCAGCACCTTCTCAAGCGATTCGCGTTTTGCCCCGGGCGTTCTGCCCGGGGTAGTAGTGTTTTTTCAGGACAAGGCATTCATGTCATATTCTACGTTCAGCCCCAGCAATCACGATGCCACCCGTGAACCCATGTTCTTCGGCCGTCCCGTTAACGTGGCGCGTTATGACAAGCAGAAATACCCGATCTTCGAAAAGCTGATCGAAAAGCAGCTGTCCTTCTTTTGGCGCCCGGAAGAGGTTGATCTGACCAACGACCGCAAAGACTTCATGGGCATGCCGGATCATGAGAAGCATATCTTCCTCAGCAACCTGAAATATCAGACGCTGCTGGATTCCGTGCAGGGCCGCTCGCCGAACGTGGCCTTCCTGCCGGTTGTATCCCTGCCCGAGCTGGAAACCTGGTTCGAGACCTGGGCGTTCAGTGAGACGATTCACAGCCGTTCGTACACGCACATTATCCGCAATATCATCACCGAGCCTTCGGAAGTGTTCGACCAGATCGTCACTAACCCGGAGATCATCAAGCGTGCGGAAGCGGTAACGCGCCTTTATGACGAATTCATTCAGCTGGTAAATGTTTTCAGCGTACACGGTGAGGGTACCCATCGTATTGAGGGTGAGACCTATGATGTCAGCCTCTACAACCTGAAGAAGAAGTTGTATCTGACGCTGGTATCCGTGAACGTGCTGGAAGCCATTCGCTTCTATGTCAGCTTTGCCTGCTCCTTTGCCTTTGCCGAGCGCGCCCTGATGGAAGGCAATGCCAAGATCATCAAGCTGATTGCCCGTGATGAAGCTCTGCACCTGACCGGTACCCAGCACATGCTGAACCTGATGGCATCCGGCGCTGATGATCCTGATTTCAAACAGATTGCTGTTGAGTGTGAAGATCAGGTGTATGCCATCTTCCGTGAAGCGGCCGAGCAGGAAAAGGACTGGGCCGAATACCTGTTCAGTGAAGGCTCCATGATTGGTCTGAATGCGCGCATCCTGGGTGACTACGTCGAGTACATCACCAATGTGCGTATGAAGGCCCTGGGGTTGAATGAGCTGTTCCCGGCGCGTCAGAACCCGCTGCCCTGGATGAACGGCTGGCTGGTCAGCGACAACGTCCAGGTTGCGCCGCAGGAAGCAGAGATCAGCTCTTATCTGGTGGGTCAGATCGACAACGATGTCGATACTGACGACTTTGACGGCTTCGATCTGTAATAGGGCGGGTTATGTCAGGCATACCAAGGATCAAGGTTAATAATTACCATACCTTCTTCTATCAGTATGAGTTCTCGTTGCTGGATGCACTGGAAGCCCAGAGCATTCCGGCGGCCTACAGCTGTCGCGGTGGCTACTGTGGTTGCTGCAAGGCACGGCTGCTGGATGGCGAAGTCGAGTATGTTCAGGACAGCCTGGTTGACCTTCAGGATGATGAAATTCTGACCTGCAGCTGCCGGCCGGTGAGTCACATTGAGCTGGAGCTGCCGGAGGACTGAGTTGAGCCTTTTACAGGCGAAACCGGACACCTTGAAGTGGGTCAATGATTCAACGTGATTTTAGAAAAATGCGCCTTGACAGGGCGCATTTTTTTTGGATTGTGCACATGCAGGGCGGACCTTGCACGAAGCCGGTGCATAACCGTCGAAAAAAAAATATGAAACGGTCTTGTAATATATAACTAATTGTTTTTATTGGTTTTTATTTCGAATTGAACAAAAAATTACCAATTCGCTGAAGGCCCTAAAATTGCTGGGCTGGGGCCGCTATTCCAAACATTATCCACTATTTTATCCACAGAAAATGTGAGTAACGGAAGGGCTAGAATTCGGTCTTTTCCTTGTAGTCGCAGAGGTCCTCAATCGGGCAGGAACCGCACTTGGGTTTGCGTGCCGTACACACATAACGGCCATGTAAAATGAGCCAGTGGTGGGCATCCACGAGAAAGGGTTTGGGAACATGGCGCAGGAGCTTCTTTTCCACGTCCAGTACCGTTTTACCAGGGGCAATGCCGGTGCGGTTGGAGACGCGGAAGATGTGGGTGTCCACGGCCATGGTCGGTTGACCAAAGGCGGTATTCAAGACCACGTTGGCGGTCTTGCGACCGACACCGGGCAGCTTTTCCAGAGCAGCGCGGTCCTGGGGCACTTCGCTGCCGTGCAGCTCAATCAACATGCGGCAGGTCTTGATCACATTTTCGGCCTTGGTGTTGAACAGGCCGATGGTCTTGATGTGCTCTTTCACGCCGTCGACACCCAGGGCCAGCATGGCTTCAGGTGTATTGGCAACCGGGAAGAGCTTTCGGGTGGCCTTGTTGACGCTGACATCCGTGGCCTGAGCCGAGAGTAGAACGGCAATCAACAATTCGAACGGGGAGTTATATTCCAGCTCGGTTTCGGGATTGGGGTTTTCCGCCTGCAGGCGGCTGAAGATCTGGTAACGCTTGTCGGCATTCATGGAAAAACGGTCGCTATTGGGCAAACAAAGCAGCCATTATTCCAGATCCTCGGCCAGGGTGGTACGGTTGCGGCCACTCTCCTTGGAGTGGTAAAGCGCACTGTCGGTGGCACGCATCCAGCCCTCATGGGACTGATGCTCATTGCGCGTCTCTTCAACACCGATACTCACCGTAAATTGAATGGTGTTGCCGTTGTGGCGCACGATCATGGCTTCAACGGCTTTTCGCAAGCGCTCGGCAAAATTGAGCGCGTTCTGGCTTGTGGTATCCACGAGCAGAACCCCAAACTCTTCGCCACCATAGCGGCCGGGGAGGTCAGTGGTACGGGCATGGGACATCAGCATGGCGGAGAGGGCCTTGATGACCTCATCGCCCGCCTGATGACCGTAGGTGTCATTGATGCGCTTGAAATGGTCAACATCCATCATGACCAGGCTTGAGGGGCGCTGTGTGCGGATGAAACGCTCGAATTCCTGTTCCAGGCAGCTTTCCCAGTGGCCGCGGTTGGCAAGGCCGCTGAGGCGGTCTGTGCGGCTTAGACGGGCAAGTGCCTCATTGGCCTGGTGCAGCCCTTTCTGACTCATGGCGGCACTGGTCATGTCATATACCATGATGCCGACATGGGTTACGGTGCCGCTGGGTGAGGTCAGCGGGATCAGCGTCACATTCTGGTACATGAACTCGGCCAGCCCGGTAATCGGGTGGTAGGGCTTGAACTTGAACAGGTAGGGACGCTCTTCCCAGGTGATGAAGGCCTGGCTGCGCAGCAGGAATACACTCTCCAGCTTGCGTTGAAACCAGCGTGCCGGGAAGCCCTTGAACAACTCGTCCAGGCGCTTGCCCTGAGCGGCAGCATCGCGAATGCCGGAGTGGTTAGCCATAAAGCTGTTCCACAGATGTACGCGGTAATCGGCATCCAGCACGATAAGGCCCACATCCAGGTTCTGCAGCAGCCCCAGTTGCCAGTGCAGCTCTTCCATGTTGAGTGCAGTGTTGGGGTGATTCATCATCAGAGGTGCCTCACGAGTTCATTCAGTTTGGCCAGTGAGTCTTCAGTGAACAGCAAGAGAAGGTCGCAATTGATCTCCTGGCCTTCAATGCGATAGCCGATATCGATACTCAGGGTTGTTTGTCGGGAGCCGTGGCAGCACTCCGTTTGCGCCAGGTTCTCCTTGCGCAGCATCAGGGGAGAGCCCTGGCTGAAACGCAGGTCCAGCTGGGTCCCCAGGCCGTTGAGGAAGGCGCCAATCAGAACATTGGCAATATCCATCACCAGCTCGCGTTCAACCTGCTCGGTCAGCTTGCCGTCATGATTGAGCAGCTGGGCCAGGTTATCGGCGTTGCGCGTGGACATGGTCAGCAGGGCTTCCCCTGAAATGCCTGGTGCAATAAAGCCCTGGCAGACAGTGGTCAGGCTGTCTGCCTGAAATGCCTGCGCCAGTGTGGCTTCCAGCTCACAGGGTTCGACCAGCTGAATACGCGGAATCGGCAGTTCAATGAAGGTGTCGAGCAGCTTGGCCAGCAGGTTGGCAGCTTCACCCATGGCAACGTTGGAAAGCTCCTGATAGCTGTCACGTAGCGCAAGCGCGGTTTGAGTATCCGTCTGTTCGGCTGGTGAGGGCTGCGTCTCCTCGGGAGGAGGAGGTGGTGGTGGCTCTGACTGATTAAGTGCTTCCAGCAGGCCAAAGCTTTTCAGGGTTTGGCTCAGTTGCTGAAGATCGATGGGCTTGCGAATAAAGTCCAGCGCGCCCTGTTGCATGACACGCTCACGGGCTTCGGGTTGAATATCGCCGGATACAACAATGGTCAGTGTGGGCAGGTCATTGCTGCGGATACGGGAGAGGACTTCATAGCCGTCCATGAGCGGCATGTTCAGGTCAAGAAACAACAACTCACCCTTGCCGGCTCGAATCGCTTCGAGGGCCTCAAGGCCATTGGTTGTTTCAGTGATATCGACGCTCCAGGGTGTCAGTGCGCGTGCCATCTGGCGGCGCGCAAGACGTGAATCGTCACAAATAACAACGGGTATCGAGCTGCCCACAAATCATCCCACTAGGTCCATGTGAATAGGAACATGCTAGCCTAGTGAAGCAACTTGACACAATGATTTCGATTAAAGGGAGGCTATCAATAAGTCTATAGCCTCCCGGGTGTTTAGCCGGTGACGCGGACGCGTTTGCTGGGTGGGGCATCTTCAGGCTTGGGTGCGGACGCTTTGCGCTTTTCTTCCAGGCGTGCATCGATCACGTTTTTGAGCGCGATCATCAGGCCCAGGCCAACAAACGCACCCGGCGGCAGAATTGCGAACAGGAAGCCGCGATAGTCATCGAAAATGACCAGTTGCCAGCTGCGTGCGGCTTCACCGAACAGCAGGTGCATGTTGGCAAAGAGGGCGCCCGTGCCCAGTAGTTCACGCATTCCGCCCAGCAGGACCAGAACAACGCTGAAGCCGATACCCATCATCAGACCGTCGACGACCGATGCGCGCACCGGGTTTTTCACCGCGAAGGCATCGGCGCGGCCCATGATGGCGCAGTTGGTCACGATCAGGGGGATGAAGATGCCGAGGATCAGGTAGAGCTCATAGGTAAAGGCCTGCATCAGCAATTCGATAGCGGTTACGAATGAGGCAATGATCATCACGAAGATGGGTAGGCGAACGGTCTCGGGCACAAGCTTACGAAAAATGGAAACCGTCAGGTTGGAGCAGACCAGTACAATGGTACTGGCCAGGCCGAGGCCCAGTGCGTTCACGACCGATGCGGTCACGGCCAGCAACGGACAGAGGCCAAGCAGCTGTACCAAAGCCGGGTTGTTGTGCCAGAGGCCATCAAGGGTGATCTTGCGGTAGTCGACACTCATTCTGTCACTCCTGCAGTTTGGGGCTGCGTGGTGTTCGTCACCGGCGTCAGCAGGTGGTCGCGATGGGCGCGGAAAAACTCAATCGCGCGAGCAGTCGCGCCGACAATGGCTCGCGGGGTGATTGTGGCGCCGGTGAACTGGTCGAAGCGACCGCCATCCTTTTGTACAGCCCAGCTGTCATCACGGCCAACGGTTTTTTCGGCACCGGTAAAGTCGAGAATCCAGTCTGACTTGCTCAGCTCGATTTTATCGCCCAGTCCCGGTGTTTCCTTGTGGCTGAGCACGCGCACGCCTGCCACCGAGCTGTCGGCATTAATGCCTACCAGCAGTTCGATATCACCACTGTAGCCGTCCGGGGCAATGACGGGCATAAGTACAGCGCGCACCTGTCCATCCTGAATGGCCTGGTACATGAGGGCATCTTCATCGAGGCCAAGCTCGGGCGCATTGATACTCAGAGTATGGTCAAGCAGATCTGGATCCAGCTCGCGCGGCACAATCTCATAGAGCGCGCGGGCCTGGAAGGCTTCCTTGTTGTGCACGATGGCGTCGCGGGTGGCAACCTGAGTCAGTGCGATGACGGCAGAGGTGACAATGGCAAACAGGCCGATGGCGATGGCGTTGCCACGGATTGCATGAATCAGTTCGTTCATGAGTTGCCTCCACGTCCCTTGTTGGCCCGGCTGTGACCGTAGCTGCGTGGCTGGGTATACAAATCTATAAAGGGTGCTGCCAGGTTCATCAGCAGTACGGCAAAGGCAAAGCCGTCCGGATAATTACCCCAGGTACGAATGATAAAGACCAGCAGGCCGATGCAGGCGCCGAATACCAGGCGGCCGCGGTTACTGGTAGCGCTGGAAACCGGGTCGGTGATGATAAAGAAGGCTGCCAGCATGGTGGCACCGGTGGTCAGGTGGAACAGCGGATCGGCATAGTTGTCCGGATCGAAGCCGAAGAACATGCTGCTGATCAGGCCCAGAGTAACCAGCATGGCAACCGGCGCATGCCAGGTGATCACCTTGCGATAGAGAAGGAAGATACCGCCCATCAGCCAGGCGGCGCTCACGGCATGCCAGGCACCAATGCCCTGTGCCAGTACTTCAGACTGACGCCAGGCTTCTTCTGTTGTCAGGCCGCCGCGGTGGCGAATTTCATCCAGCGGCGTGGCGCCGGTAAACTGGTCAAAGAAGACCGGCTCGGCACCGCCAAAGATGACGCCCAGGGTGTCGAAGAAGGGCGCAATGGACCAGCCTTCACCGGTCAGTACAAACGGCAGGTTCCAGCGGGTCATCTCCACCGGGAACGAGATCAGCAGCAGTGCATAGGCCACCATGGCCGGGTTGAACGGGTTCTGCCCAAGGCCGCCGTATAAATGTTTGGCGATCACAATGGCGACAAATACGCCAACACCGGTCAGCCACCAGGGAGCCAGCGGGGGCAGGGCGACTGCGATCAGCATGGCCGTCACGATAGCGCTGTAATCACCCAGGTAGAAGCCAAGCGGGCGCTTGCGCAGCTTGAGCATGGCGGCTTCAAAGCCCAATGCGAGCAGCGCCGCCCAGGCGATCTGGATCAGCGTGCCCCAGCCGAAAAACAGGGTCATGGCCAGAATGCCGGGCAGCATCGCCAGCATCACCAGGCGCATCACATTGGCCGTGCTGTTGGCCTTGTAAACATGAGGTGAACTCATCCGGATCAGGGACATCTTGGATTCGATCCTGTTGGCATAAGGTTAAGCAGGCCGCCGAGCCGAGGCTCAGGCGGGTTCGTGCTGCTTCAGGGTTTCGTTCAGAGCATCCGCCTTGCGCTTGGCAGCGACCAGTTCGCTTTCCAGTGAGGCGCGGGCGTCGGCTTCTTCAGTTTTACTCAGCGAGCGCTCCAGCTTGGTGACGGCCGCGCGCGCCATGGCAGCATCAATTTTCAGCTGCTTGAGGTCAACGCCCTTGGCGGCAGCGGCATCAATCTGGGCCTGCTCGGCAGCCTTGAAAGCCTTGTCGGCTTCTTCGTGGCGCTGGCGCAGTTCCTGAAGAGCCTGTTCGGCCTGGGTGCGTTCTTCACCTTCCAGTCCTTCCAGCGCGGCTTCTGCCTTCTTCAGCTTGGTTCGCATGATGGAAACCTGCTGTTTAAGGGCTTTCATGTCTACGGGCGCTGCCTTGGGCTCTCCGGGTGCACTACCTCCAGCCGCTTTCTCGGCATTCTGGTAAGCCTTGTCAGCCGCATCGGCTTTGGTTTCCAGTGCTTCCACGGTTGCACGCAGTTTATCCAGCCCGTCCAGGCCTTTGGATTCAGCGTTCTTGAGGGCGTCACGGGCCTTCTTGAGCTTGGTGCGTGCCACGGCTGCAGCGGTTTTGAGCTGTTTTACGTCTGCGTCACCGGCTGGTGCTGCGCCGGCTTGAGCCTGCTCCAGAGCCTGTTGAGCCTTGTCGGCAGCGGCTTGTGCCGTGTTGACGTCGGCTTCCAGTGTGGCAAGGTCAACTTCGCCGGATTCACGAGCTGCATCCAGCGCTTTCTGAGCCTTTTTCAGCTTGGTGCGCGCTACGGCAGCGGCTGTTTTAAGCTGTTTGGTATCCACCTCTGCGGCAGCAGGTTTGGCTGCAGCGGTATCGGCCTGTTCCAGTGCTTGCTGTGCCTTGTCTGCATTGGCTTGTGCAGTGGCAACAGCGGCTTCCAGTTCGCTGATATCGCCTTCGCCGGATTCGCGAGCGGCATCCAGGGCTTTCTGCGCTTTTTTCAACTTGGTACGGGCAACGGCCGCTGCGGTTTTAAGGCTTGCCAGGTCGGGGGCCTGCGCGGTCGCTTCGGCTTCAGGTGTCTTGCGTGCCTTCTGTGCCTTGGCAGCTTCCTCGGCACGCGCCTTGCGACGTGCTTCCTTCTCTTCTTTCTCGCGCTCCAGGCGTGCCTGACGTGCTTCAAAACGCTGGCGCGCGTGGTCGGCCTTGCGCTGCTCCGCTTCTTCAGTGCGAATTTCGGACTTGGCAAAGCGGTAGTACTGCACCAGCGGAATGCTGCTGGGGCAGACGTAAGCGCAGGCACCGCACTCGATGCAGTCAAACAGGTTGTGATGCTTGGCCTTGTCGAACTCCTTGCCCTTGGCAAACCAGTACAGCTGCTGCGGCAGCAGCTCAGCCGGGCAAACCTGTTCGCACATGCCGCAGCGAATGCAGGGTTGTTCCTGTTGAGCCGGTGGCATTTCGTCCTGGCTGGCGGCAATGATGCAGTTGGTGGTTTTGATCACCGGTATCTGATCATGCTCCACCGTGACACCCATCATGGGACCGCCCATGACCAGACGATACAGCTTGTTCTCGTATACATGGGCTGCATCAAGCAGGTCTGCGAAAGGAGTGCCGATGAGGGTGTCAAAGTTCTGCGGCTGGGCCACGGCATCGCCGGTCACTGTGACTACACGTGAAATCAGCGGCTCGCCCTTATGAACAGCGCGGTAAACAGCCGACATGGTACCGACGTTTTGGCACACGATACCGATATCCGCCGGGATCTTGCCGCTGGGAACTTCAATATCGGTCAGCAGCTTGATCAGCTGACGCTCGCCGCCGGAAGGATATTTGGTCGGCACGACGCGAATATCCAGGTTCAGCTCGCAGCCTTTGAGAACCTTCTCCAGCGTATGGATGGCGTGCGCCTTGTTGTCCTCAATACCGATCATGATGTGGCTCGGCTTGAGCAGATAGTTCAGCACGCGGATACCGCCCAGAATCTCTTCAGCGCGTTCGCGCATCAGCATGTCATCGGCGGTGATGTAGGGCTCACACTCGGCTGCGTTGATGATCAGGGTGTTAACGATGTGGTCGTCACCCAAATGCAGCTTCACATCGGTGGGGAAGCCTGCGCCGCCCATGCCGGCAATACCGCATTGGCGGATATGCTCGATCACCTGAGAGCGTTCCAGCTGGGTGTAGTCACCCAGGCCCTGATGTTCAGCCCAGCGTTCCTCGCCATCGGTTTCGATGCAGATGCAGTCGGAATCCAAGCCAGAGGCGTGGGGTACCGGGTGCGGACCGATCGAGCGAATGGTGCCGGATGTGGGCGCATGCAGGGCAGCGCTGATGCGGCCTACAGGCTCTGCGATCAGCTGTCCCTTGAGAACCTTTTCACCCACTTCCACCAGCGGGCTTGCAGCCATACCGATATGCTGCTGCAGGGGTACGTACAGCATACGCGGCAGAGGTACTCGGCCGATGGGCTGGCGCGTAGATTGCTTCTTGTTCTCCGGCGGATGAATGCCACCGTGGAATGCGAATACCTTGCCCATCAGACGGCCTCCTGCTGCTGTACTTGGCCACGACCGCGGTCAGTGGCAATCAGACTGGGGGATTCGGTCGGAGAGGGCCATTTCCAGTTGGCGATAGTGGTTTCCACCGGAATCATGTCAATGCAGTCCACGGGGCAGGGTTCAACACAGAGGTCACAGCCGGTGCACTCGTCGGTAATGACGGTATGCATCTGTTTGGCAGCGCCCAGAATGGCATCTACCGGGCAGGCCTGGATGCACTTGGTGCAGCCGATGCACTCGTCTTCACGAATGTAGGCGACCATCTTGGCCTGTTCCTGGCCGTGCTCGTCATCCAGCGGGATGGCTTCCACGTCCAGCAGGTCCGCCAGTGCTTCGATAGTGCTCTGACCACCGGGCGGGCATTTGTTGATGGCATCACCATTGGCGATCGCTTCCGCGTAGGGGCGGCAGCCCGGATAGCCACATTGGCCACACTGGGTTTGAGGCAGCAGGCCGTCGATCTGGTCGACGATGGGGTTGCCTTCAACGCGGAAACGCACGGAGGCATAGCCCAGAATGATGCCGAATACGACAGCCAGGCCAAATAGAATAAGGATTGCGCTAATTACAGTGGTCATTGCTTACTCCGCCTCAGAACTGCACGAGGCCGGCAAAACCCATGAACGCCAGCGACATCAGACCCGCCGTGACCATGCCAATGGCGGCGCCACGGAAGGGAACGGGAACATCGGCAACCGCGATACGCTCGCGAATAGCCGAAAACAGCACCAGAGCCAGTGAAAAACCGACCGCTGCACCAAAACCATAGGCAATGGATTCCACGAAGCCGTTCTGCTTTTTGATATTCAGCAGAGCCACACCCAGTACGGCGCAGTTGGTGGTGATCAGTGGCAGGAAGATACCCAGCAATTTATAGAGCAGCGGGCTGGTCTTGTGCACCACCATCTCGGTGAACTGCACAACAACGGCAATCACCAGGATGAAAGCGATGGTCTGCAGGTATTCCAGCCCGAAAGGTTCCAGCAGAGTGGAATAGACCAGATAACTGCATACCGATGACAGCGTCAGCACAAAGGTGGTGGCCAATGACATACCCATGGCCGTTTCCAGCTTATTGGAGACGCCCATAAACGGACAAAGTCCCAGAAACTGAACCAGGACGAAGTTGTTTACCAGTACGGTGCTGATCAGTATGAGCAGAAAATCGGTCATAGCCCCTGTCGCTGCCAGAGCCCCACAAATTGCGGGGCAGTATTAGATGCTGCTTAATTTTACCGGATTAATAACCTCAGGGTATAGGCCAGGTGTTGATACCGGGCAACCCTGAGGTGGGGCTGGTCAACTGGTTTTGCGTGACAGCCCCGTCGTGACGGGCCGGTTAGATCAGTTCAGCCTGCTTGATCTTGACCAGCAGCGCCTGCACTTGTTCCGTCGGCGTGCCGGACAATTCGCTCAGGTCGACCTTGAGATCGGCGTTGGCGGCGTCAGCATCGGTGAGTAGCAGCAGACCAGCCGCTTTCAGCGTATCGGCCTGGGCCAGGGTTTCACCGCGGACAACCAGTGGCATACGGCCCTGGGCAAACAGCTGCTGCTCAAGCGTATAGAGCAGAGTGTCGGCTGCCGCGCTGTCGGCACCGGTCAGGCTAACCAATGCAGCCTGCTGGCCGAAGCGACGGGCGCGCAGTTCGGTGGTCAGCGCTGAGCTGTTGTGCAGCTCGATGGAGTCACCTTCAGCGTTCTCGCCGATCACCATGCCGGCGGCCACGGTGGCGTTGGTCAGGCGGTCAACGATGATGAATGAACCGGTACCCTTGTGACGGCTGTAGTCGTCCGCGATCACCGGAGTTTCCATCTGGATCTCGACCTGAGCAATTTCGTTCAGGTTCAGGGACGCGGTCGGTGACTGCTGCAGGGTGTTGACGTCGATCGCGTGATGGATGGCGCTGACACGGCCCGCGGTGCGTGTCGTGGACAGCTTGATCTCATAGTTGCGACCCGCCTGCAGTGGCTGCTCGGACATCCATACCAGGTTGGCATTGAAGCGGCTGTAGGTCTCAGGCACCTGGTTGCTGTGAACGATCACATCGCCACGGGAGATGTCGATTTCATCTTCCAGGGTCAGGGTGACAGCCATGGGCGCGAACGCCTGCTCCAGTTCACCGTCGAAGGTAACGATGGATTTGACCTTGCTGGACTTGCCGGACGGCAGCACGGTAACTTCGTCACCCGGGCGAACAACGCCTGAGCTCAGGGTACCGCAGTAACCGCGGAAGTTTAGGTTGGGGCGGTTAACGTACTGTACCGGGAAGCGCAGTTCGTCAAAGTTGGCATCGCCGGCAATCTCGACGCTCTCCAGGGTTTCCATCAGAGACTCGCCCTTGTACCAGGGCATGCTCTCGGACGGATTCACCACGTTGTCGCCCTTGAGAGCGGAGATCGGCGCGAAGTGAATGTCCTTCAGGCCTAGACCGCTGGCAAATTCCAGGTAGTCTTTCTTGATCTGCTCGAATCGCTCTTCGCTGAAGTCCACCAGGTCCATCTTGTTGACGGCGACCAGGGTGTGCTTGATGCCCAGCAGGGAAACGATAAAGCTGTGACGACGGGTCTGTACCTGTACGCCGTGACGGGCGTCGATCAGGATGATCGCCAGGTCACAGGTAGAAGCGCCGGTGGCCATGTTGCGGGTGTACTGCTCGTGCCCCGGGGTATCGGCAATGATGAACTTGCGCTTTGCGGTGGAGAAGTAGCGGTAGGCCACATCGATGGTGATGCCCTGTTCACGCTCGGCCTGCAGGCCGTCAACCAGCAGGGCGAGGTCCAGCTCTTCACCGGTGGTGCCGACTTTCTTGCTGTCGCTCTGGATGGCAGCCAGCTGATCTTCGTAGATCATCTTTGAATCGTGCAGCAGGCGGCCGATCAGAGTGGATTTGCCATCATCTACGCTGCCGCAGGTCAGAAAGCGCAGCAGTTCCTTGTTCTCGTGCTGATCCAGGTAGGCATCAATATCAGTTGCGATCAGATCTGATTGGTGTGACATCGTTATCTCTTCCCGTGTTCTGTCTGTATATGGAAGCCGCCCGGGCTAAATGCTTTGGAAGGGCTTTGCAGGAGCCTGTTGTGGGAGCGCACTCTGTGCGCGAATACCCAAGTCATCTTTCCCACTTCGCTCACCAAGTAAGCTTCCATATATCTAAATGCTTGCTGTTGTGAGAGCGCGCTCTGCGCGCGAATACCCAAGATGGTTTTCCCATTCGCTCACGGAGTGAGCTCTCACATCATCTATAAATGTTCAGCTGCAGATCAGAAGTAACCTTCCATCTTCTTCTGCTCCATGGAGCCGGCGCTGTCGTGGTCGATGGCACGGCCCTGGCGCTCAGATGTAGTGGTCAGCAGCATCTCCTGAATGATTTCAGGCAGGGTGTCGGCTTCGGACTCCACGGCACCGGTCAGCGGGTAGCAGCCCAGGGTACGGAAGCGGATCGGCTTCATCATCGGGACTTCGCCATCGGCCAGCGGCAGGCGCTCGTCGTCGACCATGATCAGCATGCCATCGCGCTCAACTACAGGGCGCACAGCCGAGAAGTACAGCGGTACCAGCGGGATCTGTTCCAGGTGGATGTACTGCCAGATATCCAGCTCGGTCCAGTTCGACAACGGGAAAACACGAATGCTTTCGCCCTTATCGACACGGGTGTTGAAGGTGTTCCACAGTTCGGGACGCTGGTTTTTCGGGTCCCAGCGGTGGTGCTTGTCACGGAAGGAGAATACGCGCTCCTTGGCGCGGGACTTCTCTTCATCACGACGGGCGCCACCAAAGGCCGCATCGAACTGGTACTTGTCCAGCGCCTGCTTCAGGCCCTGGGTTTTCATGATGTCGGTGTGCTTGGCTGAACCGTGCTCGAACGGGCTGATGCCCATTTCAACGCCTTCCGGGTTGATGTGCACGATCAGGTCCATGCCGGCTTCCTTGGCCATCTGGTCACGGAATTGGATCATCTCCTTGAACTTCCAGGTGGTGTCCACGTGCAGCAGCGGGAAGGGCGGTTTGCCCGGGTAGAATGCTTTACGGGCAAGGTGCAGCATGACGGAAGAGTCCTTGCCTATGGAGTAAAGCATGACCGGATTATCGAACTCGGCAGCCACCTCGCGGATGATGTGAATGCTTTCAGCTTCGAGCTGCTTCAAATGGGTCAGGCGGTGTTCCGGCAACTGATTCATCGTATGACTCTTTCGGTTGATTAACGCACAGAGAGCACTTTGGGCTCATAACTGGAGCGCATTATGTCTAACTGTTTATAAAATAAAAAAGAATAAATATGAATTTTTATATGCTCTAAATGAATATGAGTCATTCAAGAGAGGTCTAAGAGTGACAGGGGAGAGCATAGGTGCTGCATATTCATAAATGAAATAACAAAATTATCAATTAGTATTTTACGTTATAAAGGGCCCTCGGTACCATGGCCGCCTGTTTCAATGACGCTTATATTAACTAAGGTTGACCTGACATGTACCAGTACACCGAAGTGGACCAGAAACTGGTTGACGAACGGGTAGCGCAATACCGCGATCAGACTCGACGTTTCCTGGCCGGCGAACTGCCTGATGAGGAGTTTCGTGCCCTGCGCCTGATGAACGGCCTCTACATACAGCGTCAGGCGCCAATGTTGCGCGTCGCAATTCCTTACGGTCTGATGTCCTCTACCCAGCTGCGCAAGATGGCTCATATCGCCCGTACCTATGATAAGGGCTATGGCCATTTCACTACGCGTACCAATATTCAGTACAACTGGCCCAAGCTGGAAGAAGTACCGGATATCCTGGCCGAGCTGGCTGAAGTGCAGATGCACGCCATTCAGACTTCCGGTAACTGTATCCGTAACACCACTACTGACCCTTACGCCGGCGTAATTGCCAGCGAACTGGAAGATCCGCGCCCCTGGTGTGAGATTATCCGTCAGTGGTCAACGCTGCACCCGGAATTTGCATACCTGCCACGTAAATTCAAGATCGCCGTTACCGGTGGTCCTGAAGACCGTGCCGCGTCTCAGGTGCACGATATCGGCCTGCACCTGGTTAAAAACGATGCCGGTGAAGTCGGCTTTGAAGTGCTGGTTGGTGGTGGTCTGGGTCGTACCCCGGTCATCGGCAAGCAGATTCGCGATTTCCTGGAGCCGAAGGATCTTCTGTCCTACCTGGAAGCGATCATCCGCGTGTACAACCTGAACGGTCGTCGTGACAACAAGTACAAGGCACGTATCAAGATCCTGGTAAACGCCATGGGTATCGATACCTTCCGCGAACTGGTTGATGCCGAGTGGGCTGAAATCCGTGAGTCCGATCTGCGCCTGTCACAGGAAGAGATCGACAAGGTTAAAGCCCAGTTTGCGCCGCCGGCCTATGAAGCGGATGCTGCCAACAATGATCTGCACGCGCAGCTTACAGAGAATGAAGAGTTCCGTGTCTGGTTCGAGCGTAACACCGTGCAGCATAAAGTGGCCGGTTACCGCATTGTTGTCGTATCCCTGAAGCCTTACCTGCAGGCGCCAGGCGATATCACTGACATTCAGCTGGAAACCGTGGCTGACCTGGCTGATCGTTTCTCCTTCGGCGAAGCGCGTGCCACCCATCATCAAAACCTGGTGCTGGCGGATGTGAAGCAGGGCGACCTGCTGGAAGTCTGGAAGATTCTGAACGCCAACAACCTGGCGCGTCCGAATATCGGCACCCTGACCGATATGATCGTCTGCCCCGGTTTCGATTTCTGTGGTCTGGCCAACGCCAAAACCCTGAATATCGCCGAACAGATCAACGAAAAGTTCGAAAACGTCGACTACATGCACGACATCGGTGAGATTCGTCTCAACATGTCCGGCTGCATCAACGCCTGTGCGCACCACCATGTGGGCCACATCGGTATCCTCGGCGTCGATAAAAAAGGTGAAGACTGGTACCAGTTCACCCTGGGCGGCTCCTCCGAAGCGGATGCGGCTCTGGGCAAGGTACTCGGCAAGGCGGTTGCCGCTGATGAAGTTGCCAACACCATCGAAAAAATTCTGCTGACCTACATTGACCAGCGCGACTCGGAAGCGGAAAGCTTCCTGGAAGTGGTTCGTCGCGTCGGAGTACAGCCCTTCAAGGAGGCCGTTTATGCCGCTGCTAATTAATCGCACCCCGGTCGAAAACGACCCGTGGATCACTCTTGAAGACGAGCAGGCGATCCCTGCCGAAGGTGCTGTCATCCTGCAGCTGGCCCAGTGGCTGGAAAACCGTGATGCCCTGACCGGCCGTGAAATTGGCGTGCTGGTGAACGGTGAAGATGATCTGGAGCAGGTGCTGGCACTGAATGGCCAGGTTGAGCTGATCGCCGTAGAATTCCCGGCCTTCACTGATGGCCGAGGCTTTAGCATTGCGCGTCTGCTGCGTCGTGCCGGCTACCAGGGCCAGCTGCGTGCCGTGGGTGATGTGACCCGTGACCGCCTGGCCTATCTGGAACGTTGTGGCTTTGATGCACTGGACGTACCGGAAGAGCGCTTTAAAGATGAAGTGTTGAATGCCTTTGATGAAGTAAGTGTGCGTTACCAGGGCGGTGCATCCGTAACCCGCCCGGCCTACCCGCAGAGCTGACAAGGAGAACAGGAATGAGCATCGATCTGGCAGCTGCCAACGCGGCACTGGAAGGAAAAACACCCCAGGAAATTATCGCCTGGGCAATCGCCAACAGCGACAAACCGCTGGTGACGACCAACTTCCGTCCATACGAGTCGGTGATTCTGCACATGGCGGTACAGGCCAAGCCTGACATTGAAGTGCTGTGGGTGGATTCAGGCTACAACACCTCAGCGACCTACCGCTTTGCAGAAAAGCTGATCAAGGACCTGAACCTGAATATCCGCACCTTCATCCCCGAGATGAGCGCGGCACGTCGCAACGTTCTGATGGGCGGTATCCCGGACGTAGATGATCCTCAGCACGAAGAATTCACCCGTCAGGTCAAGCTGGAGCCGTTCCAGCGTGCACTGGCAGAGATGAAGCCTGACCTCTGGCTGAACGCTATTCGCAAGGATCAGACCGAGTTCCGCCAGTCGCTGGAAATCGTATCGGCGAGCAAGGACGGCATCATCAAGGTCGCGCCGCTGTTCAACTGGACGGAAGCGGATATGGACGCCTACCTGGCGGAACATAACCTGCCCAACGAACACGACTACTTCGATCCCACCAAAGCGATCGAAACCCGCGAGTGCGGCCTGCACACGCAGTTGTAACAAACCCCTTCGTTGTCGTTTAAAGCCCGCGGTTGCGGGCTTTTTTACGAGTGTCACCCCTGTAGCGTACTCAAGGGGCTTCTGACGCTTTGAGCGCCTTGTTTCAGAACATGCGTGTAGATTTCGGTTGTTTTTACATCGGCATGACCGAGTTGCTGCTGTACTGTTCGTATATCTACGCCAGATTGCAGCAAATGCGTTGCAAAAGAATGCCGCAAAGTATGACATGACACCTGCTTTTGGATGTTAGCGTCTCGCGCTGCTTTTTTTATCAGTTTGTTCAGGTTACTCTCATCGTAATGGTGCCGGCGCAGGAGCTTGCCGGCAGGGTCTATACTCAGGCGAGAAGCAGGGAAGAGATAATGCCAGCCAGACTCAAATGGCGCATTGGGGTACTTGCGAGCAAGTGCGTCCGGCAGCCAGACACCCGCGTAACCCTCGCACATCAAATCCTGTGTGAAGTAATTCTCTACACGTTCTACCTGCTGTCTCAGCAATGGAATCAACTCCTCCGCAAGCGTCACCAGCCGGTGCTTACCCCCTTTTCCGTTTATCACACGTATCTGCCCATAGTCGAAATCGACGTCTTTAACACGCAGACGCACCAGCTCAATACGACGCAATCCCGAGCCATACATCATCGCTGCCATCAGGTACTGAACTCCTGCCAGTTGGCTGAGAAGGGCGGCAACTTCCTTCCTTGTGAGCACTACTGGCAACTTGCGAGGCTTGCGAGCCGAGCTGTATCCGGACAGATCACCTACGGTTTGGCAAAGAAATTTGGTTTTGAGAAAGACGATCGCGTTAAGAGCAAGGGACTGCGTTCCGGCAGAAACATTGCGCTCGACGGCAAGAAAAGTCAGAAAGCGAATGATGTCTTCATCATGCAGGTGGCAAGGATGTCGCTTGCCACTGAAAAGAATGAAGTATTTGATCCAATGCAGATATGTGCTGATTGTCCGCCGGCTATAGCGCTGGACCAACATAAAGTCCTCTACGGACTTGAGAAAGGGAGATTTCGACATGTACAACACCTCATCCATGAAATGTATGCAGTTCGTTATACCCGCTGGGTGGCGCTATATCTAGAAAAGTACCTTTTACCCAAATGTTGAATTGGAATAATTTTTTAATTTCAGATGGTTATAGATTTAAGGTGAAAATTAAAAGGTATACCCGATAATAATTATTATGAGGTCGCAGACCTCATTAACAGGCTGTTAAAATACGGGGAAAACATGGCAATACCAAGGGTGTTTATTAGCTCGACATGTTATGACTTGAAGCATATTAGGGAAAATCTTCGATATTTTGTTCGTACAATTGGCTATGAACCAGTCCTATCCGATGAGGGAGATGTTTTTTACAGTCCATCGTCTCATACTCACGATTCTTGCTTAAAGGAAGTTTCTACCTGCCAGATATTTGTATTGATAATTGGAGGAAGGTACGGAGGTGAATTTAAAGGAGGTAGTCACTCGATAACTAATAATGAATACCGGGAGGCGATAAAAAATAAAATTCCTGTATTTGCTCTGGTAGAACAATCCGTATACTCAGATCATTATCTTTATCAAACTAATATTAAGAAAAACCCTGGCTTTGCAGAAAGTATCGTTTATCCGTCATGCGACAATATAAAGATTTTTCATTTTATAGACGAGGTTAGGAAGCAGGCAGAAAATAATGCACTGTTTCCATTTAAGGACTTCTCTGACATGGAGCAATATCTGAAAAAGCAGTGGGCCGGAATGATGTATGATTTCCTGGATCGAAGGCTGGATGCTTCTAATTCAAAAGTAACAAATAAACTCCTTGATGATCTTACGCTTGCTACCAGAAAATCTGAAGAGTTAATCAAGGTTTTGCTGAAAGCAACTTCAAGTGAGAATGCTGAAGAGGCCATTCAAAATGTTTCTGCAAAAGTCCAAGCGGAAGAGTTTTTCAGATTGCTTAAAGTAAGGTTTGGTTACGAAAGATTTGCCATAGAAGAAATTGATGAATTTGAAGGTGCCGAAATATGCGAAAATTGGTATGACTATATAAATAATGTTGATGATTTTTACATTGACGAATTTGAGCATGAGGATGAAGAACGCATTGTACTGTGGGGGCCAAATAGTAAGGGAATACAAATAGGGCATTATGATGGTGATGAAAAAGTCATGGAAAGTGATCCAGAATTTGAGCGTTCTTACAGTGCTTTTAAGGCAATTTCAAATGAAGAGAGAAGAAAGTTGTTTTCCAGCCTAAGAGAAGGCTTTTAACAAATGGCTGTTGCCGGACGCGCCTTCGCTGGCGCTCCGGTGCGCCGCAAAGCCATGGCGTTAACAGTAAAAATATGATCAGCGAAGAATCGAAGAAAATAATACTCGAAATCTGGAAAGCCAGAGAGCCAGGTATTTCGTACCCTCCTGCGAGCAAGGAGCAAATCGAAGACTTCGAGGACGTATGTCGAGAGGTACCTGAGGACTATAAATGGTTTCTTTTAAACTGCGGTGGTGGCGTCATTGGTTCTGAGTGGGTTGATGGTATAGATGAATTACATTCAACTCATACCAAGTTCGATGAAGAGTGAGCAATCGAAAACGGTTGGACTATTGGCAATTGCTTTATTATCGGATGGGATGGTTCTGGAAGTCCAATCGCAATAGATCCGGACGGCAGAATAATAGTAGAGTGGGAAGCTGATAGTGAGGTTTATCAATTAGCCATCTCGCTAGAAGAGTGGTTATTAAATGGTTTGGTGCCAAGCAACGGTTAACAAGTCAAAGCACACGGACTGAGCAAAGCTGTCACCTTTTTTGTTCCAAAAAGTCGCCAACTTCACCAAGCCGGTGTTTGAGGCGTTAACTTCCCGAGTTACCCACGAACAGTAGACACCTTCTATAGTTAGGTTACCCCTGACGAGGAGGTGCAAGATGGCCAGGAAAAAGTACCAGCACTACACCGAAGAGTTTCGGCGCGAAGCGGTCAGGCGTGCTGATCAACCTGGAAATACAGCGGCCTCAGTGGCCAAGGAGCTAGGGATTCATCCTGGGCAGATTTACAACTGGAGACGTCAGTTTACCCGGCTGTCTGAGAAACAGTTTAACAGCCTGAACGGGGTGGACTACTCTAAGCCGGAGAGTGATGAAGTCCGGCAACTGAAGCGCGAACGGGATGCGCTGAAGAAGGAGCTTGAGTTCCTAAAAAAGGCAGCTGACGGAAGGCCGCCCCCGTACTTTGCGAGTCAGCACGAGTAAAGTACGCTCTGATACAAGAGTATCGGGGGCAGTACGCGATACGATTGATGTGCCGAGTTCTGGATGTATCGGCTTCAGGATTTTACCGCTGGTTAGGCCGGGGCCTCAGTGCTCGTGTACGTCGGCGACAGATCATGGAAGAGCAGGTAATGGATACCTTTGCCACCTACAAAGCCCGCTACGGGGCACCCCGAATCGCCAAGGAGCTCAATGCCTTGGGTATCCCTTGCTCGGTTAATTACGTCGCCAATATCCTGAAATACAACGGCACACGGGCGCGTAACGGCAAGGCGTTCAAGTACACGCCGCACACCGAAGCGATGACTGGCGTCGCCGAAAATCTTCTCAAGCGTCGTTTCAACGCGGACGGTCCGAACCAGAAATGGACGACCGATATCACCTACATCTGGGTTCGTGATCGCTGGCTATACCTGGCAACGGTGATGGACCTGTATTCGCGTAGTATCGTCGGCTGGTCGCTGGATACACACATGACGGAACAACTGATCGCGGATGCCCTGAATATGGCGTTCAAGCGACGCGATATCGAGCCGGGACTGATTATTCACTCGGATCGTGGAGTCCAGTATCGATCCAATCGTTATCAGACGCTTATGGAGCAACACGGTTGTAAACCGAGTATGAGCCGGAAGGGAAACTGTTGGGATAATGCTGTTATGGAGTCATTTTTCAGCCGACTGAAGGTCGAGCTGATCTATGCTGAACAGTATCGGACGATAGACGAAGCGAAATCAGAGATCTTCGAATACATCGAAGTATTTTATAACCGCATACGTAGGCACTCGGCTTTGGGTTATGTCAGCCCGGCAGAGTACGAGCGCAAATGCGCATAATCAAAGTGTCTACTTTTTGTGGGTAGGAGCAATTTCAAAATAGATCGAGCATGGAGCGAGCAGAGATAATAGAGCCAGGTTTTTCTACAGCAGATGCTGAGTTCCCAAACATCAATATTGATGAGGGTGACTTAGTGCTTAGATTTCAGGATTGGCAAGAAAACCAACGTGAAGTGTTCTTTCCAGATACCGTTGCCTTTAAGTGGCAAATGATCGAAACATTCATTGATGGTGAAGAGTACGATCGAAGCCATGTAATTACCGAATCAAAATGGCTGGCAGAGCATGTAAAGCAAGGTGAGATCGGTGCTCAAGAAGAGTACAAGCACTACAAATTCAATTTTAGTGGTAACGGACAGATAGAGGTAATCAGCAATGGCTTTACGGTCAAAATGTAACAAGTGACTGTGGTGTCCAGCATAAATAATCAGGCTGTTCTATGACGCCAAAGCTCTTCGTTTTTGAGCATGGTATTCAGCACCACAATGAGCTTGCGCATGCAGGCAATGATGGCCACTTTGGGCAGTTTACCTTGGGCTTTCAGGTGCTCGTAGAAGCGTTTGAAGATAGGGTTACATTGGATGGATGACAGCATCGCCATGAACATGACCGTACGGATACGGTGACGGCCTCCGCGGATACGCCGTTTACCATTCCAGGTGCCGCTTTCTCGGTTCATGGGTGCGACACCGACAAGCGCGGCGATCTCTTTACGGTTGAGATTGCCAAGTTCTGGCAGCTCGCTGAGTAAGGTGTACGCGAGGACTTTACCGACACCTGGCACGCTGGTCAGGATCTCGGTTTTGGTACGCCAATGCTTGACCTGTATAACGGCTTCATCGATCTGTTTGGTGATAGTCTTTATCTGAGTTTC
>NZ_FTMN01000005.1 GCF_900155945.1 Marinobacterium stanieri | reverse complement strand
CTCCATTTCCAAATCCCGAACGAAGAAACGCCTATCCGTAAGATCGTTCAGATCCTTAAATCCCAAAATGTCACACGCATTGTCACGGAAGCCACAGGACGCTATGAACATGCGTTCGTGTTTGCTTGTGACCAGGCAAACCTGCCCATTGTCGTGGTCAATCCCGTCAGCATCAGGCGCTATGCCCAGGCCATCGGTGTACTGGCTAAAACGGATAAGATCGATGCCAGTGTCATCGCCCGTTTTGCCGCAACCATACAGCCGGATATTAAACCCATCCCCGACAAACAATCCCGCTTGATCAAAGACTTACTTATTCGGCGCAGCCAGCTGCTTGAAATGCAGACCATGGAGAAAAACCGCCTCCAGATCTTGCCAAAAGCCCTGCACCGCTCTATCAAAACATTGCTACGCTCGCTGGAAACTCAGATAAAGACTATCACCAAACAGATCGATGAAGCCGTTATACAGGTCAAGCATTGGCGTACCAAAACCGAGATCCTGACCAGCGTGCCAGGTGTCGGTAAAGTCCTCGCGTACACCTTGCTCAGCGAGCTTCCAGAGCTCGGTAACCTCAACCGCAAAGAAATTGCCGCGCTCGTCGGTGTCGCACCCATGAACCGTGAAAGCGGCACCTGGAATGGCAAACGGCGTATCCGCGGAGGCCGTCACCGTATCCGTACAGTCATGTTCATGGCGATGCTGTCATCCATCCAATGTAACCCGGTCTTCAAGCGCTTTTATGAGCACCTAAAGGCTCAGGGTAAGCTGCCCAAAGTGGCCATCATTGCCTGCATGCGCAAGCTCATTGTGGTGCTGAATACCATGCTCAAAAACGAAGAGCTTTGGCGTCATAGAACAGCCTGATTATTTATGCTGGACACCACAGTCACTTGTTATACCTTTTCCCAAAGCGTGCCTCAGTATCTTTTAACTGCAACATTATCGTTTTCTAGACACACAGAAAACCTATGGCAATAACTAGGTTTAACTAATGACGACGAAAAAATTGCATAGTCATTTACATATTCAAACTCGTAGTAAAAGGTAATTGAGCCTATTTTGTTTTTTTTGGCCATTTTTATAAGGCTGTTTTTCAGCTCAGATAACTCTTTTTTCTTATTTCTACTCTGATTGATGGCATCAAAGTAAAAAATAAAACATTTCTCTATTATTTTACCTTCCAGTTCTGATTCAATCTCATCCGTCATTGAATTAGGGATGATAAAATTAAACATAGAGTTCTTGCTGTTTGCCTCTGTGACAACATTAAAAACGTTAAAGTAAATCAGGGTGTCACAATCTTCGTTTGATACTTTGTAGAGGGTGTCACTCAGACCTGTGTGAGAGCCATTTGTAGGCCGGGTATGAGGATTTTCAGTGTACCCAACATATTCAACATTGCTGCTTATTCCTAAGTTTATATTCGAACCATCAAGAAAATCATGAATAGATGCAGTCGTAAGGTCACCTTTCGAGTCCGTTATAGTTATGTATTTATCAGTTAAGTCAATCTTTGGGTTATAAAACTTGTCTAGCCCTCTGTCGAAAAACTTGCACCAAATACTTCTTTTCTTTTCTTTCTTGCCTACTAAGATATGAATTTTTATTTCTTTGGTAAAGGGATTGAAAAAAGGCTTTTTCTTGGTATTAAATCTAACTTTTGTTCTAGAGCAAATAAAATAAACAAATCGCTTTTCCAAGCTTTTTTCTACAGCTTCCTTTACTCCTTTCAGATAATCGACAATTAGCTTTCGTGTATCGAAGTATTCCGCGACCTCATTGGGATTGACCACCAAGTCATACCAGTATTGGTGAAACCTCTGAAGCTCTACTGTCCATTTTTTATCCGCTTCAAGATAGGCTTCGTTATCTGATATTGAAGAAAACATTCCTCTTTTCAAATTTTACTCCTGTGATGTATAACGCTCGGCTCTGCGGCTGGTGAAAGTGGAGGCGAAGCCGGAGTTTTTACTAGTCCGACAGCAGCCGCTTGTTAAGTGCTTAGAATTCCTGTGCATAGATTACAACCGTATCACTCGAATCTATAACCGATGCAGCTTCGTAAAGCTTTTTAAGCTCTTCAAATGACAGTTCCTTAGAACCTATTTTTCCCCTATTGAATAGATCCTCAAATAGTTCGGTTGAAAGGGATACTTCTTTCATCTTTTCATATTCAAGAAGCTCACCACCTTTCCTGCCCGATAATTTACATTCATCAATTCTACAGATTGGCAAATGCTCGCCCGTAGAAATAAATTTTTGCTCTACATTCTGCAGTTTATCCGTTGGCCGAAGAAACCCTGAGCAGCAGGGGAACCGATAGCTATTCTCGCCCTTACGCTGCTCGCAAATATTCTCATCGCAGGTGAATCTTTTCATCTTCTCAATCTGGCCTTTCATCCTTGAGTCGGAGAGATATAGCCTTTTGTCTTCCCATATTTTGTATTGAACAACAACGATACTGACTTTATCTGTATTCTTATTATGGCGTTCATAAATAATATCCGCGCCAGTAATGTGCTCTGGTCTATCAGGATGAAGCACCCTAAGCCTCAAATAATTTCCGTCAGGTAGTTGAAAATCTTTGTGGGCATGTCCTTTAGATAGTTCAGGGAAGTCTCTCTCGACATTATACGCATCTCTGAATATCAACTGATTTTCAGAGTGAGGTTTGATCTCTAGTTCTGACTTTGCTTTCTGAAGCTGCCCCAACTTTCTTTTTAACTGATCAGTTCGTTTTTTATCTTTTTTATTTTCTTTAGCTATAGATATTAAGGAGTCATATTCTTCTATATCTTTAAAAACTAGATCTAATGGGCTTACTTCTACCTGATCCTTTATTGCCTTAAGTTCTGCTTTTTGACGATATTCTTTTGTTGTGTCGCTCTCTCGCTCACGTTTCAGAACACTTTTTTCTGGCCCAAGTAGTTCCGGGTAGAGCGCACCGCCCAAGTCTAGAGAATTATCATATGTAGATTTCGTCATACTACCTTTAGAGGCAATTTTAACCATGCCTCTAATTGCATTAAGTGTGACCCATTCTTGATTTATTCTATCTTCGGTATTACTCATATGCTTCCCTGGCACTTAACGCCCGCCTCAGCGGACAATTTTTAGTTGCGAAGCAACGAAAAATTGTTCCGA
Organism: Marinobacterium stanieri; assembly: GCF_900155945.1. Taxonomy (GTDB): domain Bacteria; phylum Pseudomonadota; class Gammaproteobacteria; order Pseudomonadales; family Balneatricaceae; genus Marinobacterium; species Marinobacterium stanieri. The sequence goes on along the minus strand of NZ_FTMN01000005.1, from coordinate 353,619 downwards.
TGCAGGCGTTTGTTAGGTATTGTCATTGTTAACAGATGGCATCATATACAAACCCTGAAGGAGATATCTCATCACCGTTAGCAAAACGGGAAAATTCAGCGTCTTCATATAGACCGAATTCATCAGTGAAGTGCTCAAGCTCTATAACAAATGGAACAGGAGCAGGATACTCGAATGTTTCTCTGAGTCTTACCTCATCAACATAGTGAAGTAAGTGTTTCTTAGTGACAGGATGCTCTCTACTATTAACTTTGCAGTAATGTTCTCTCACATAATCATAGAAAGAGTATCTATCTGGAATCTTTTTATGGTGCTTCTTAAATGATGATTCAATAATTTCTGAAAGTAAACTAGAGAGTTGAAAGCATGATTTTAAATATGTGGGCAGCACAAAATCTGGTTTAATATTATCCTCATACTCGTATAAGAAATGATTGGGAGGCATATGATAAGAATAGTACTCCCGAAGATATTTAAACACTACGAAAGCTTCACAAACACCTTCATCTATTATATTTGGCTTTGCCGAGACAAAATTTGATTTGAATATATTAAGTAACTTGGTATGTGTTATCTCAGATAATTTATTAATGTTTTCGCTTGGCAGCAAATATGCACAACTGAGAAGCCCGTGAAATAATGAGTAATAGCTTAAGAAACAAAATGATGTCCATGAACGAGATTCTTTTGCGATCAAGGATTCTTGATACATAGTAGAAGCAGTAAATATTTCTTTAAGAGCCTTATGCACCCTTATATTCCATAGAAAATTCTCTTCGGGTGGGTTACTTTTAAAATGCGCGGCATATTTTGACTTCCATGAGTCAATATATTTCTTCTGATCGCTAGGTTTACTCACCCTTTTATTCAGTAGTTCAAAGTTGGATGACACATATTCCGTATAGTCTTCGAATGCCAAGATAAACTCCTTTTTATTATGCTAACAGTCTGTTAATGAGGTCTTCGACCTCATAATAATTATTAGCGGGTATACCTTTTAACTCTTAAGCGCACTTGTAACTATTTGATTGCCAAAAACGTATTTCGGCTACCACTGATAAAAAGGTACTTTTTCGCTATACACAGGCACTCATCGGGTACTGCCGACAGCAACAGATCAGAAAATATCAGAGGTAAAACTTGAAGAAGTGTCATCATCCCTGATACTCCGTTATTGAATGCCGAACATCGCCGCACTGCGCAAATAGCCCACGTGGTACTCCTGTCATCCACGCACATCACTATAGCCAGCTAAGTGTAAGCCGGCCACTCAACCTAAGTACCCCAATATTCCGGCCTGGATAACATACCCTTTGATCGGTAACAGAACATCTCGATCATCGAGACACTTTCCAATTGACCCCAGCCCGCATTGTGATACCGTACTAGTACATGAATACAACCCATTTGAATGAGCTGCTCGATCACCTGCACAGCATGCAGGATCGGGACTCCCTGGCTGACGCATTGCGCGATCTGTTGACTCCGGCTGAACTGACCGAGGTCTGCAATCGGCTGCAGATTCTGCGCATGCTTGAAGCCGGTGTGCCCCAACGGGAGATCGCCAAACAGCTCGGCGTCGGTATCGCCACCGTGACCCGCGGGGCGCGCGCCCTCAAGATCAAACAGCAACAGAGGCTAACATGAGCCAGAAACCGGCCCGCATTACGCTGCCGCGCAAGCCACATTATGTGACGCTGGCGGCGGATATCGACTTCTTTGGCCTGTTCAAGAAGATCGAAAAACGCTTCGACAACTGCTTTATGCTGGAGTCGCTGGGTGAAGAGAGCTTTCTCTCCCGCCACTCCATCATCGGTTTTGATCCGGAGCAGATCCTCTGGGCTACCGAGGGTGAGCTGCATGTGCAGGGCCGTGACGGTGAGGTGCAGAGCTACGCCAGCGACAACCCCTATTACCTGCTGCGCGATATCGTGCCCCAGGACATCATTTCGCGTAAGTACGCGGGCGGCCTGACCGGTTACATCGGTTATGACTGCATGAACTACTTTGAGCCTAGCCTGAATCTGCAGCACAGCGACATGTTCGATGTGTTCCGTTTCGGCGTGTTCAAGGATGGTCTGATTCTCGACAAGATGACCGGCGAAGTGATTTATTTCCATTACGATGACAGCCGTATGGAGACAATCGAGCAGATCCTGGCCGAGCCGGAAGTGGAAAACGGCCCGCTGACAGTCACGCCCATGGGCGAAACCATGACGCAGGACGAGCACGCCGCGGCGGTGATGAAGGTGAAGCAGGACATCATCGACGGCAAGATCTTCCAGTGCGAAGTGGGCTTCAAAAAGCGTTTCCGTCTGGAAGGCGACAGTATCAATCTGTACGAGCAGCTGCGCGAGGTGAACCCGTCCCCGCAGATGTACTACGTGAAATTCGGCGAGCAGAAGCTGATCGGCGCCAGCCCCGAGCTGCTGTTCCGCCTTCGCCAGGGCGAGATGGAAACCTTCCCGCTGGCCGGCACCACCAAGCGCGGTGCCAATGAGGTGGAAGACACCCAGTACGCCCGAGGCCTGCTGAACGATCCCAAGGAGATCGCCGAGCACAACATGATTGTCGATCTGCACCGTAACGATATTGGCCGTGTGGCCCGTTTCGGTACGGTGAAGGTGCGCAGCCTGATGGACATCAAACGCTTCAGCCATGTGCAGCACATCTCCAGCGAGATTGTCGGCATCATCTCTGAAGATAACGACATGTTCTCCGCACTGGCCAGCAACTTCCCTGCAGGTACCCTGACCGGTGCGCCCAAGATCGAAGCAATGAAGATCATCGACGATCTGGAATCCGACGGTCGCGGCCCTTACGGCGGTGCCGTGGGCCACTTCTCCTTCAACGGTGATTGCACCTTTGCCATTCCGATCCGCACCGTGTTCGCCAATGGTGAAAACGCCTATGTGCAAACCTGTGGCGGTAACGTGTACGACTCCAACCCGGAAGATGAGTACGAAGAGATCCGGCGCAAGTTCGCCGGCACCAAAAAGGTTCTGGATCAGTTCGCGGCGGAGGGCCAGGCATGAAGGTCTATATCATCGATAACTACGACTCCTTCACCTACAACCTCTATCAGTACATCGGCGAGATTCTGAGCACCGAGCAGCATCAGGGCCGTCTGGAGAGCTTCGAGATTGTGGTGAAACGCAACGACGAAGTAACGCTTGCCGATGTGCGCGACGCTGCACCGGATCGCATCATCATTTCGCCGGGGCCGGGTTCGCCTGAAGACCCGGAATACTTCGGTGTCTGTGCCGAGGTGATACGTGAGCTGGGGCCGCAGATCCCGTTGATGGGGGTGTGCCTGGGCATGCAGGGGATCGTGCACGTGTTCGGCGGCAAGGTCGTGAAGGCACCGCTGCCCATGCACGGCAAGATCAGCCCGATCAGCCACACGGCCGAGGGCGTGTTCGCCAACACCCCGGATCAGCTGGAGATCATGCGTTATCACTCGCTGATGGCCGAGGCGGAAAGCCTGCCGGAATGTCTGGACGTAACGGCTGTCGTCGGCGACCTGCCTGTGGACAGTTTTACCGATCATGCCCGTATCCATCAGGGCGGCGACTTCGAGATCATGGGCGTACGCCATCGCGAACACCCGATTCACGGCATCCAGTTCCACCCCGAGTCCTTCGCTACCGAGGGCGGCAAGGAACTGATCGCCAACTTCCTGTTTCAGGCGTGATCAAAGCGGGGGGAGCCAGTCTCCCCTCCCTTCCTGCCCAGGTGACATCAGGTGCCAAACACCATCGTCACCACCACGACCACCACCGTTACCAGTGCAACCGACACTCCTATATACCCCATTATCAAGCCGGTGATCGCCATGCCATCGCCACGGAGCGTGCCATTGGATTTACGGATTTCCGACCGCGCCATATGCCCGCAGACAATGGCCACGATTTGAAACACCAGACCACCGCCCAGAGACAATATTCCGCAGATCAGGGTAATAATGGCGAGCGGTGAGCGTTTAATCGGTGCTGCTTCCTGCCCAAGAGACGAGACCGGCTCCCGAGCACTGCAAATTTGCCGGGCCTCACCGGCAACCGGCATAAACTCCACCTCCATATTGGTGCGTATTCCGTTATCGGCTATCCACTCAGCCTGCCGAAACTCATATTGCTCACCATCAGCCCCCTGAATGAGGCCATTGTCACGGTCCCTGTCAAACCCTAGGACGCTTCCCTTCATGTGCTTCCTGCCATTTCCATACGTTTTGAGCGGCCAATTTTAGCTGCTAAAGCGGTCCGGCCACAGGGCTTTATTTGCACGCTCTCAACACTGTATTTCACGCTACAACTCTCATAGCGTATCGGATCGCGCTACACTCGAGGTCTGTTGTAGCTGCAAAATGACAAGGAGCCCCCGTGCAACCCATCATTCAAATCCAGGGTGTCGGCAAGACCTATGCGTCCGGCTTTACGGCTCTCAAGTCGGTCGACCTGGACATTCATCGCGGCGAGATCTTCGCCCTGCTCGGCCCCAACGGCGCGGGCAAAACCACACTGATCAGCATTATCTGCGGCATCGTCAACGCCAGCTCTGGCCGAGTACTGGCCGATGGCATGGATATCGTCGCAGACTATCGTGCCGCACGCAGCCTGATCGGGCTGGTGCCCCAGGAACTGACCACCGATGCCTTTGAAAGCGTCTGGGATACGGTGTCGTTCAGCCGCGGGCTGTTCGGCAAACCGGCTGATCCGGCCTATATCGAAAAGGTTCTGCGCCAGCTCTCGCTCTGGGACAAGCGCAACTCCAAGATGCTGGCCCTGTCCGGCGGCATGAAACGGCGCGTAATGATCGCCAAGGCGCTCTCGCACGAGCCCGGCATTCTGTTTCTGGATGAGCCCACCGCCGGGGTCGATGTGGAACTGCGCCGCGACATGTGGGAGATGGTGCGTGGCCTGCGCGATAACGGCGTGACCGTGATCCTCACCACCCATTACATCGAAGAAGCGGAAGAGATGGCCGACCGTATCGGCGTGATCACCCGTGGCGAGCTGATTCTGGTGGAAGACAAGGACAGGCTGATGCACCAGCTGGGGCAGAAACAGCTGCACCTGATTCTGCAGACGCCGCTGGACAGCCTCCCCGCGCCCCTGCAGAGCTTCAACCTTGAGCTCAGTGAAGACGGCAGCCAGCTAACCTTCACCTTTGATGCCCATCAGGAAACCAGCGGCATTGCCGAACTGCTCAGCAGCCTCAGCGAACAGGGCATCGCCCTCAAGGATCTGCAGTCCAGGCAAAGCTCTCTGGAAGATATTTTCGTCAACCTCGTTCACCGCCCGGAGGCGTCCGCATGAACCTCAATGGCGTTCGCGCTATCTACAAATTCGAGATGAACCGCACTCGCCGCACGCTGATGCAAAGCGTAATTTCGCCGGTGCTGTCGACCTCGCTCTATTTCATCGTATTCGGCACGGCTATTGGCTCGCGCATGGGCGAGATCGACGGCGTCAGCTATGGCGCGTTCATTATTCCCGGCCTGTTGATGCTGTCACTGCTGAGCGAAAGCATCTCCAACGCTTCCTTTGGCATCTTCTTCCCCAAGTTTTCCGGCACCATCTATGAGGTGCTGTCAGCACCGGTGTCATCGTTCGAGATCATCGCCGGGTATGTGGGGGCGGCCGCGACCAAGTCGTTAATTATCGGCACGCTGATACTGCTCACGGCACGGCTGTTTGTGGACTACAGCATCGCCCATCCGGTCTGGATGCTGGCGTTCCTGCTGCTGACAGCGCTCACCTTCAGCCTGTTCGGCTTTATCATCGGCGTCTGGGCCAACGACTTCCAGCAGCTGCAGATCATCCCGCTGATGGTGATCACCCCGCTGACTTTCCTTGGCGGTGCCTTCTACTCCATCAACATGCTGCCCGAGCCCTGGCAGACACTGACTCTGTTCAACCCCGTGGTCTATCTGATTAATGGCTTCCGCTGGGCCTTCTATGGCGTGGCCGATGTGCATATGGGCCTGAGCCTGGGCATGACGCTGCTGTTCCTGCTGATCTGCCTGTCCGTGGTCTGGTGGATCTTCCGCACCGGCTACCGTATTAAGCCCTGAGCCACCAACTTTTTTACGGATAGTACCGCCCCCGATGCGGCGTGTACTATCCGGCCTACTATCACAGGAACGACATTGGAGAGTTGTAGATGAGCGTTAAACTCGCCCCGACCCTGACGCTGGCCAACGGCGTCGAAATCCCCCAGCTGGGGCTGGGTACCTGGCCGATGAACGATGCCGAAGCCAGCCAGGCTGTGACCACGGCGCTGGAGCTGGGTTATCGCCTGATCGACACGGCGGAGAACTACGAGAATGAACGCGGTGTTGGCGAGGGTATCCGCAATGCGTCCATCCCGCGTGACCAGGTGTTTGTGACCACCAAATTCAACCGCCAATGGCACAGCTTTGATGGCGCGCGGGAAGCCTGCGAAGCCAGCCTGCAGCGTCTCGGGCTGGACTATATCGACCTGCTGCTGATCCACTGGCCCAACCCGGATCAGGACCGTTTCGTCGAAGCCTTTCTGGGCCTGGTGAACCTGCTCGACAAGGGGCTGGTCAGGGCGATTGGTACGTCCAACTTCAAGCCGGCCCACCTGCAGCGTTTGCTTGATCTGGGACTGGCACCGCATCTGAACCAGATCCAGCTGGACCCTTACCACCGCCGCGATGACCTGATCGCCCTGCACCAACAGCAGGGTATCCAGACGCAGGCCTGGCGCCCGTTGGGCTGTGGTGGTGACATGCTGAACGACCCCGTGATCACGGGCATCGCGGCGCAGCACCAGCGCACCACGGCGCAGATCGTGCTGCGCTGGGCCATGCAGCAGGGCATCGCCGCCGCACCCAAGTCCGCCAATCCGCAACGCATGGCGGAAAACCTGAACCTGTTCGACTTTGAACTCAGCACAGAGGAGATGGCGGCGCTGGATCAGCTCGGACGTGACGATCCTGACATGCTGGATGCGGACAACTTCGGTCACTGACCGAGACTGCCACCTCAGCGATCTTCGCCTTCCAGGCAGGCAAGGGTGAGCGGGTCACGCTCACCCTTGTAGTACTTATCCAGAATCTGCTCAAACACCGACCCGGCCTCATCCACCTGCGCAAACAGGGTCGCGCAGGAGCGCAATTTCAGGTCATCCGGCGAGCCCATAATCGCATGGGCACTCAACCCTTCCAGCGCCAGCAACGCTTCGCAGCACTCACGCAGCCGGGCGCCCAACACCGGGTGCTGCAGATAGGCACGCGCCTCTTCAATACCGGGGATGCCATAACGCCTGGCCATGCCGCTGCGCCCCAGTGCGCTCAGTTGCGGCAGGATAAACCAGATCCAGTGGCTGCGTTTACGCCCCGCCCTCAGCTCAGCCAGCGCCTGTGGATACACGCTTGCCTGTGCCTGAATAAAGGCCTCCAGTGAGAAGGGTTCCTGCATCGTCATCAGCCTGTCATCGGACTTTGTACTACTTTGAGTAAGTGTAGCGAAGTGTTCGCGTACACAGCTGCGGCTGTCACGATTAATCAATATGGCCTGCAAATTGCTGAGTAAACCCTAATCACCCTTCTGTGAACCGGGGAATTAGCGTTTTCAAAGTTTTCCCTGCCCCGCGGGCCAGCAAGAGCCTGAAGGGTGCACACAACCGGACAGCACTGCTTCTTTTTGGTGCATTCCTGAGCCTCAGCATGACAAGCAGGTTTGGCTATGACGATGGATTGGAAAGCGTACGACCCGAACGGGTATTTTGATGAGCTAATCGATGCCAAGGGCGGTGTTCGCCCCCCGGCACGCCAGTTGATTCAATGCCTGGACTCCCTCCCCCCCGAAGAGATCGAATCACGCCGGCAAATGGCCGAAGCCACGATTCAGGAGATGGGGGTCAGTTTTACCGTCTACACCGGCGAAGGCACCATCGACCGTGCCTGGCCCTTTGACATCATTCCGCGCACCATTTCCGCCAGTCAGTGGCGCACCACGGCGGCCGGTCTGGAGCAGAGGCTGAAAGCCCTCAACCTGTTTATCAACGATCTCTACCACGATCAGCAGATTCTCAAAGACGGCATCATTCCCAGCGAGATCATTCTGGAGTCGAAGAACTTCCGCCCGGAATGTGTCGGCATCTCGCCGCCGCTGAATGTCTGGGCCCATATCTGCGGTACCGACCTGGTTCGTGATGGTGATGGCGAGTTCTACGTGCTGGAAGATAACCTGCGTGTGCCATCCGGCGTGTCCTACATGCTGGAAAACCGCGCGATCACCAAGCGCGTGCTGCCCGAGCTGTTCGAACAGGATGATATCCTGCCGGTCACCGATTACTGTGCCCAGCTGTTCGACATGCTCAAATCCCTGTCGCCACGGGATGTGCGCAAACCCGTCATCGTGGTGCTGACCCCCGGCATCTTCAACTCCGCCTATTTCGAGCACACCTTCCTGGCTCAGCAGATGGGCGTTGAGCTGGTCGAGGGTTCGGACCTGGTGGTGGATGAAAAGGACTGCGTTTACATGCGCACCATCAGCGGCCTGGAGCGGGTGGATGTGATCTACCGCCGCATTGACGATCTGTTCCTCGACCCCGAAGTATTCGAAAAGGACTCCGTTCTGGGCGTACCGGGGCTGATGCGGGCCTGGCAGAAAGGCAAGGTCGCACTGGCCAATGCGCCGGGTGCCGGCGTGGCCGACGACAAGGTGGTGTATGCCTATGTCCCCGAGATTATCCGCTACTACCTGAACGAAGAGCCAATCATCAAGAACGTGGAAACCTACCTCTGTGATGATCCCGAACAGCGTGCCTACGTGCTGGAGAACCTGGACAAGCTGGTGGTGAAACCCGCCAACGAATCCGGCGGCTACGGCATGCTGGTGGGGCCTCACTCCACCAAGAAGGAACAGGCCCAGTTCGCCAAACTGATTCAGGACAACCCGCGCAACTACATCGCCCAGCCCACACTGGCGCTCTCCACCGCGCCGACGCTGGTTGAACAGGGACGATTGGAACCGCGCCATCTGGATCTGCGCCCCTTCATTCTGCAGGGCAAGGAGACCTACGTGACCACCGGCGGGCTGACCCGTGTGGCGATGAAAAAGGGCTCACTGGTGGTGAACTCCTCCCAGGGCGGGGGAAGCAAGGACACCTGGATTGTTGCCAGCGGGGAGGAATAAACAATGCTGTCAAAAGTTGCCGAACGTCTTTACTGGGCCGCCCGCTATCTGGAGCGCGTGGAAAACACTGCCCGCTTGGTGGGTGTCTACGACAAGCTGCTGTTCGACCTGCCGCGTGATGTGAATATCAGCTGGTACAGTCTGGTCGAGTTGAACAGCGCCACCGGCCCCTTTGAAGAACGCTATCAGGTCCGCAGCGAGCACAATGTGGTCAAGTTCATGCTGGCGGACGATACCAACCCCAGTTCCATGCTGACCGCATTGAGCATGCTGCGCGAGAACATCCGCACCAGTCGTGATGTGCTGCCGGTGGAAAGCTGGGAGCATATCAACGAGCTCTACCTGTACGCGCAGAACAATATCCGTCTAGGCATCAACCGCAGCCAGCGCCATGAGTTTCTGGATCAGATCGTGTGTCGCTGCCAGATGTTCTTCGGCATGCTGTCCGGCACCATGAGCCACGATGCGCCCTGGCAGTTCGTCAAACTGGGGCGGGATCTGGAGCGCGCGGATATGACCACCCGTATTCTGGATGCCGGTGCCGCTGCCCTGCAGCAGGCCAATGGCGATTCCAGCGTCAACCTGCGCCAGGTGGTCTGGGGCAATGTGTTGCGCTCCGCCAGTGCCTATATGAGTTACCGCCGCAGCGTGCGTCTGTCTGTCGCCGGGCCCGATGTGGCCTGGTACCTGCTGCAGGACCCCAACTTCCCGCGCAGCGTTGCCGCCTGCCTTACCCAGCTGAAAATCTCCGCCGGCAAACTGCCTCACAGCAAGGCGCTGGTAGATGAGGTCAAGGAGATTGACCTTGAACGCTACCAGATCGAAACCGATGCCGACCTGGGGCGTGATTTCCGCAGCTACCTGAACGATTTGCAGATTCAGATCTGTCAGCTCAGCAACCGTATTGCCCAAACCTGGTTCCCAGCCTGAAACGCCATAAGAGGCCTGCACCGTGACCATTCGTATTGCGATCAACCATGTGACCGAATACCGTTTCGATCGGCTGGTGAACCTGTCCCCACACCAGTTGCGACTGCGCCCGGCCCCCCACAGCCGCACCCACATTCACGGCTACAGCCTCAAAATTGAGCCGGAAAACCACTTTATCAACTGGCAGCAGGACCCGTTCGGCAACTACATCGCCCGCCTGGTGTTCCCCGAAAAGGCCGACAAGCTCCGGATTGAAGTGGAGGTGATCGCCGATATGACGGTGATTAACCCCTTTGATTTCTTTGTCGAGGAGTACGCCGAACACTTCCCGTTTACTTACGAGAAGGACCTGAAAAAGGAACTCCAGCCCTATCTTGAGGTGCGTGAAGCAGGCCCCTTGCTGCAAGCCTGGCTGGAAGCCGTGCCACGAGACAAGGTTTCGATCAACGATTTCCTGGTGCAGGTGAACCAGCGTCTGCAGCAGGATATTGGCTACGGCATCCGCCTTGAGCCGGGCGTACAAACCTGTGAAGAAACCCTGAGCCTGAAGAAGGGGTCCTGCCGCGATACCAGCTGGCTGCTGGTGCAGATCTTCCGCCATCTGGGGCTGGCAGCACGCTTTACCTCCGGTTATCTGGTCCAGCTTAAGCAAGATCAGGAAGCCCTGGATGGCCCTTCAGGTGCCGGCGAAGACTTCACCGACCTGCACGCCTGGTGCGAAGTCTATATTCCCGGCGCCGGCTGGATCGGGTTGGACCCGACTTCTGGCCTGCTCGCCGGCGAAGGCCATATCCCGCTGGCCTGCACGCCCTCACCGGAATCCGCCGCCCCGATGACTGGCTGCACCGACGAATGCGAAGTCGAGTTCAGTTACAGCAATACCGTCACCCGTATCCATGAAGATCCGCGCGTCACCAAACCCTACACGGATGAACAATGGGCCTGCATTGATGCTCTGGGCAAGATGGTGGATCAGGAACTGCAGCAGGGCGATGTGCGCCTGACCATGGGCGGCGAGCCAACCTTTGTCTCCATCGATGATATGGACTCAGCGCAGTGGAATATCGAAGCCCTGGGTGAAGACAAGCTGCGCCTGGCCAAGGATCTGTTGCTGCGCCTGCGCCAGCGTTTTGCCCCCTCCGGCCTGCTGCATTACGGCCAGGGCAAATGGTATCCCGGCGAGGAAGTACCGCGCTGGGCGCTGGGCTGTTTCTGGCGTACCGATGGTGAACCCCTGTGGCAGGACAGCGCGTTGCTGGCACGGGTCGACAAGGATTATGGCCACGACATTGATGACGCCCGTCGCTTCATGCACACCCTGTGTCGCAACCTGGGACTGCCCTCGCGCTATCTGATGGAAGCCCTCGAAGACAGTCTGCACTACCTGCGCCAGGAGCAGCAACTGCCGGTAGATGTGGACCCCAAGACGTTTGACCTCAAGGATGACCTGGACCGCAAACGTCTGGCCCGACTGCTTACCCGTGGACTGGATACGCCCACGGGACTGGTGCTGCCTTTGGGCTGGAATCACGGCAGCGGCGGCTGGCGTTCCACTCCCTGGCAGCTGCGCAGTGACGAGCTGATCCTGATTCCGGGCGACTCCCCGCTGGGGTTCCGCCTGCCGCTGAACAGCCTGCCGGCGCAGGCCGAAGACAAGCTGAACTTTGAACCCGATGCCGACCCCTTTGATGCCAAGGCGCCGCTGCCGGGATACCGTCCTTTTGCCGACATGCCACCGGAGCAGCACAGCAATCCGGCTGACATTCGCCAGATAATGGAAACCTCCGCCGATGAGGGTTCGCCTGTTGTTACTGATGTGCTCATTACAGCGCTCTGTATCGAGCCCCGTCACGGCCGCCTGCATCTATTCCTGCCGCCCATCGCTCAGCTGGAACACTATGTCGATCTGATCAATCATATCGAGCATACCGCTGCCGAACTGCAGTTGCCGGTGGTGATCGAAGGCTATGAGCCGCCCCGTGACCCGCGCCTGCAGAAATTACTGGTGACCCCGGACCCCGGTGTCATCGAAGTGAACATCCATCCGGCCGGCAGCTGGCAGGAACTGGTGGACAACACCACGGCGCTCTATGAAGAGGCCCGACTGTCACGACTGGGCACCGAGAAGTTCATGGTCGACGGCCGTCATGGCGGCACCGGCGGCGGCAACCATGTAACACTGGGCGGACGCACCCCGGAAGACAGCCCGCTGCTGCGCCGACCGGATCTGCTGCGCTCGCTGGTAACCTTCTGGCAGCACCACCCCAGTCTCTCCTACCTGTTCTCCGGCATGTTTATCGGCCCGACCAGCCAGGCACCGCGCGTGGATGAAGGCCGTGACGAAGCCCTGTATGAACTGGAGATCGCTTTCCAGCAGATGCCGGAAGGACTGGTCGACAAACCCTGGTTGGTGGACCGTCTGATGCGCAACCTGCTGGTGGATATCACCGGCAACACCCACCGCTCCGAGTTCTGCATCGATAAGCTCTACTCCCCCGGCACCGCCTCGGGCCGTCAGGGCATTCTGGAATTCCGTGGCTTCGAGATGCCACCTCATGCGCAGATGTCACTGGTGCAGGTGCTGCTGTTGCGGGCACTGGTGGCCCGCTTCTGGAAGGCACCCTATCAAAAACCGCTGGTGCGCTGGGGCACCCAGCTCCACGACCGCTTCATGCTGCCGCATGCCATCTGGTCTGACCTCAAGGATGTGGTGAAGGATCTCCAGGCCCACGATCTGCCCTTCCAGCTGGAGTGGCTGGCACCCTTCGAGGAGTTCCGCTTCCCGCACTATGGCCGCGTGCAGATCGACGATATCGAGATGGAGCTGCGCTGGGCCATCGAGCCCTGGCACGTACTGGGTGAAGAGGTTTCCAGCTTTGGCACCGCACGTTATGTGGACTCCTCCGTTGAACGCCTGCAGGTGCGCCTGACCGGCCTCACCGAAGGGCGTCACGTGCTGGCCTGCAACGGCCGCCGCGTGCCACTCAAGAGCACCGGCGTGCAGGGCGAGTTTGTCGCTGGTGTGCGCTATCGCGCCTGGAATCCGCCATCCGCGCTGCACCCCACCATTGGCGTGCATGCACCGCTGACCTTTGATCTGATCGATACCTGGAACGGCCACTCAATCGGCGGCTGTACCTATCATGTCAGCCACCCGGGTGGCCGTAGCTACGACAACCAGCCGGTTAACGCCTTTGAGGCCGAAGCCCGCAGGGTCAATCGTTTCGAGCAGTTCAACCACACTCCCGGTGCGGTGACGCCACCGCCCTTTTATGAAGCCCTGCGCGAGTTTTTCCCGCATGGCACCGAGCCACGGCCCATGCAGCCACCACGGGAGGAGATTCTGGCGGAGTACCCCTGGACGCTGGACCTGCGAAAGTACACTTGAAGTGTTCAATAATTCACCTATGATGCGCGCTAACATCCAGCCTGAGAGCCCAGAGCCGTGGCCACTGACAACCTGACCCCAACGCAGCCCCCGTCCGTGGCCGCCCAGTCTGCAACGCTGGAGTACCGGCCCAGGGCGGGCCGCTACGACGAAGCCTACACCGACACCGGTGAGGTACGGCCGCACTGGCAATATGTGCTGAACGCACTGGATCAGCTCGGCCCTGCGGGTCTGGAAAGTCGCCAGCGCAAGGCCCAGCGCATTTTGCGTGATGATGGCGCCAACTATAACCCCACCGGCGGCGAGCAGCAGAGCCGTGAGTGGGGGCTGGACCCGGTTCCCCTGCTGATTGGCAGCGAAGACTGGAGCCATGTGGAAGCCGGTCTGAGCGAGCGTGCCGAGCTTTTCGATCTCATCCTGCGCGACCTCTATGGACCCCGTGAGCTGATCAAAAGCCGCACCCTGCCACCTGAACTGGTGCTGGGCCACAGCGGCTTTCTGCGCGCCTGTTCCGGTCTGGGAGCGCCCAATGAGCAGCAGCTGATCCTGCATGCGGTGGATATGGTTCGCGGTCCCGACGGTCAGATTCAGGTGGTGGCCGACCGCACCCAGGCCCCGAGCGGGGCCGGTTATGCGCTGGAAAACCGCATGGTGATGTCACGCATCCTGCCCAGCCTGATCCGTGACAGCCAGGTGCACCGTCTGGCCCTGTTCTTCCAGGCCCTGCGCCGCAAGCTGAACAGCCTGTCACCCAACGGCGGCTCGCCACGGGTGGTCATCCTGACGCCGGGGGCGTACAGCGAAACCTATTTCGAACACACCTACCTGGCCAACTATCTGGGCTACTCTCTGGTTCAGGGCGGCGACCTGACCGTGCGCGATGGCTACCTGTGGATGAAATCCCTGGATGGCCTGCACCGGGTGGATGTGGTGCTGCGCCGGGTGGACGACACCTGGTGTGATCCGGTCGAACTGCGCGGCGACTCCCACCTGGGTGTGCCCGGCCTGCTGGAAGTGGTGCGCGCCGGTCATGTGGCCATCGCCAACCCGCTGGGCTCTGGCGTGCTGGAGAACCCGGCTTTGCTCAAGTTCATGCCGCAGATCAGCGAGTTTTTCCTCGGCCGCCAGCTTTCCCTGGCCAGCACCCAAACCTGGTGGCTGGGCGACCCTGAAGACCGTCATTTCGCGCTGGATAATCTGGATAAACTGGTGTTCAAGGGCACCCAGCGCCGTCCTGGTCAGCACAGCATCTTCGGTGCAGAGTTGTCCGAGTCCCAGCGCAAATCGCTGCTCAAGGAGTTGATGCGCAACCCGGCCGGCTGGGTTGCCCAGTCAGCCAACCTGCCGTCCACCGTACCGGTGTGGCAGAGTACCGACCTGACGCCCCGCCCCACGGTAATCCGCGGCTTTGCCGTCGCCGACGAAGGCTCCTATACCGTCATGTCCGGCGCCCTTACCCGCGTGGCAGGCGAAGGCAGCCAGGTTGTGGTCAGCAACCAGTTGGGTGCGACCAGCAAGGATACCTGGGTGCTGGCCTCCGAGCCCCAGCGCTTTACCACCCTGCGCGACCAACAGACCGCTCCGCTCACCGGCGAACAAAGCAGCGACCTGCCCAGCCGCGTGGTGGAAAACCTGTTCTGGATGGGACGCTACTCGGAGCGGGCAGAGTCATCTACCCGATTGCTGCGCACCGTGTTCATGCAGCTGAACAGCATTAATTCCCTGCCTGACAGCGTGCGCCAACAGCTGTTGCAGAGCGTGACCGAAGTGACCGGCACCCGCCCCGGCTTTTTCGCACCGCCGGCCAAGGAAGGGCTCGACCCCGAGCCGGAACTGATCAGCGTGATACTGGATGCCAACCGCTACGGCAGTGTCTGCTCCAACCTCAACGCCATGCTGAACTGCACCGAAGAAGCGCGGGAAATGCTGTCCGGCGATACCCACCGCGTGCTCAGCGACCTGCGCGATACCATTCGTGAGCTGCCACAGCAGCTGCAACCCGGCAGCCTGTCGGCACCGGAAGAAGCACTGGACCCGGTTATCACCAGCCTGCTGGCCCTGTCGGGTCTGTCACAGGAAAGCATGATTCGCGGCTTTGGCTGGCGTTTTCTGGAGATGGGACGACGTCTGGAACGCACCCTGCAAAGCACCTTGCTGCTGCGTTCACTGCTGGTGCCGGTACTGGATGATGATCAGGAACAGCAGATGCTGGAAGCTGCACTGATGTGTGGCGAAGTTCTGGTCACCTACCGTCGCCGCTACCGCAGCCAGCCGGAAATGCGCAATGCCCTGATCCTGCTGCTGCTGGATCGCAGCAACCCGCGCTCCCTGCAGTATCAGCTCAGCCAGCTCACCCAGCACCTGTACGAACTTCAGGGTGGCGACTCGACCTCTCTGCTCAGCCCCGAGCGCCGCAAGCTGCTGGAAGCCCGCACGCTGCTGCAGCTTTCCGATGCCGACCAGCTGGCCGAGCAGGACAGCGATGGCCAGCGTGTGGCGCTGGATATCATGCTGGGCCAGTTGTTCATCCTGCTGACCGAGACTTCTAACCTGATTGCCGGGCATTATTTCGAGCACCAGCGCAATCCGCAGCGGCTGGTCAACACCAGCTGGAGTGACGACGAATGATCTACCGCATCCGCCACATCACTCGTTACGCCTACGACAACCCGGTCAGCCAGTGCTACAACAAGGCGCACCTGCTACCGCGCAACACGCCCTCTCAGCGCTGCCTGGACAGTCGCATCAGCATTGCGCCCCAGGCCAACTGGCTGCAGGAACACACCGACTACTTCGGCAACCGCTACTGCTATTTCATGCTCAACGAGCCCCATCGCAGCCTGGAGATCGATATCACCAGCCGCATCGAGGTCACGCCGATGCAGCCCGAGAACGCGCTGGATCTGGGCTGCAGTGTGGAAGATGCACGCGAGCGCTTGGCGCTGGCCGCCGATGAGGCCACCCTGGACGCCCATGAATTCCTGCTCGATTCGGCCATGATCCGCGCCAGCGCGCCCCTGCGTGAGTACGCCGAACCCAGCTTCGCTCCGCAGCGCTCGCTGCTGTCGGCCACCCGTGACCTGACCCGACGCATTTTCGAGGATTTCACCTACGATCCGGAATTCTCCACCATCGCCACACCGTTGAAGGATGTGCTCAAACACAAGCGTGGCGTGTGTCAGGACTTTGCCCACCTGGCGATCGGCTGCCTGCGCTCACTGGGGTTCCCGGCCCGCTATGTCAGCGGCTATCTGGAAACGCTGCCACCGCCTGGACAGGAGAAACTGGTCGGGGCCGATGCCTCCCACGCCTGGTTTGCCGTCTATTCACCGGGCGACGGCTGGTTCGAGTTTGATCCGACCAACGACAACATGCCGGCCGGGCAACACATAGTGACAGCCTGGGGCCGGGATTACGCCGATGTGACGCCCCTGCAGGGCGTCATCTTCGACGGTGGCGGTGAACAGACGCTGGAAGTCTCCGTGGACGTGGCTCGCGTCTGAATCGCCTGTCACTTTTGCTGCACCACACACTCAGGATACACCAGCCGCTCATGGGCGGCTGACGCCTGGGCTTCGTCCTGCTCTGGCTCGCCCCAGACCTGATGCACCGGCAGTACACCGGCCCAGACCGGCCAGTCCATGTCCTCGGCATCATCGGCGACACCCGCAGCCCTTACTTTCATGGATGCTTCATCCAGCTTCACCCGCAAAATACCGGTGGCCTGGGTTTCAGTGTCCGTCACCGGCCGCAGCTGTGGCCAACGGCCGGGGCTGAGCTTTTCCACAAAACGCTCAAAGTGATACTGCTTTTCTGCCGGGTCCGTCACGGCTTCGGGCACGCCATACACCATCACCGAGCGGTAGTTGGCCGAGTGGTGAAACGCCGAACGCGCCATGACCAGCCCATCAAGTGTGGCCAGGGTAATGCAGACCTTGTCCTCGGCCTTGTGCGCGCCCTGAATATTGGCCGCCTTGCTGTGGCCATGCCAGTACAGGTAATCACCATCACGCCAGTGAAAAGTGGGGATTACACGCACCTGACCATTGATCTGGAAGCCGACAAAGCAGAGCAACGACTGGTCGATAAATTCCAGCATCGCCTCACGCTCGGAAATGGCGCGCTTGGCGCCACGCTTGATCTGTGTGAGCGCTGTGTTTGAAAGTGTCTTCGCTTGATCGGCCAATGTGGCCTCGGGTGCCTGCGTTGCCATGATGTCGCTCCAATCGACAGCTCCGGTGATCGCCTGTCAGCCGGATGAATGAATAACCTGAGGCCAACTCTAGCGGCATGAGGTATTCTTAAAAATATCCAGTTTTTACTTTTTATTGCATACCAGATGACCGCACCCAACCACCTTGGCATCAGTAACCTCAGCCTGTCTCTGACGCCGGATCAGGGGCCTCTGTATCGCCAGTTGATCGATCAGATCACGCAGGCCATCGAGCAGGGCCAGCTGAAACCGGGTGACCGCCTGCCCGGTAGCCGTGCCATGGCAGAGTCTCTGGGCGTCTCGCGCAGCACACTGGTGAATGTCTATGAACGCCTGGTGGCCGAGGGAATACTGGTCAGCCGCGCCAAAAGCGGTGTGTTTGTCGCTGAACACTCGCACGCACGTATTCAGCCCCAACAGGCACCACCGGCCCAGCGAGAAACGCCCGCGTTACTCAGTTTTGATTCGGGGGTAGACCCCAAGGCCTTCCCATTGAAAAGCTGGCAGAAAAGCATGCGCGCCAGCTGGCAACAGCCAGACCCGCTGGTGCTGGAAGACGCCTATCCCAGTGGTTATCCCGGCCTGAAGCAGGCCATTGCCGACTACCTGTACCAGCTGCGCGGCCTGCAGTGTTCGGCCGATCAAATCGTCATCACCGCCGGTAATCGCGATGCCCTGAGCCTGCTCCGACACACCTTCAACCAGATCAGTCCCAGCAGCCGCTGGTGCACCGAAACACCCTGCTTTCAACCCATTCGGCACCAGTTGGCAGAATGGAACAGTACGCGTTCCCAGCCCCTGCCATTTCAGCTCCCGGTGGATGAGGAAGGCTGTCAGTTGCCGCCGGCAGACAGCTCGCCACCGGTGGTGCTGCTGACCCCGAATCGACAGTATCCACTGGGTGTTGCCCTGAGTTCACAACGGCGCCAGCAATGGCTGCAGGCGCTGCAAGCCGAGCAGCTGTGGGTGGTGGAAGATGATTACGACAATGAGTTCAGTTATCAGGGACGCACCGGCGTTCCCTTGATGCAGGCCGACCGTTCGGACCGGGTGTTTTTTGTCGGCAGCTTTTCCAAGGTTCTGTTCCGAGGCCTGCGACTGGGATTTATCGTCTCACCGCCGGCGCATTCTCAGGCGTTGTTGCACAGCCGGACACAGTTGGGAGGCTCGGCCTCTCTGCCCATGCAGCCGGTGCTGACCGAATTCATGAACAGCGGTGATTTTGGCCGGCATATCAACCGTATGCGGCGTCATTACCGGCACAAACGGGATCAGCTGCTGGCATTGGCCAAGCAGCATCTGCAGCCCTGGTTCCACTGGCACACCCCGCATGGCGGCATGCACCTGATCATTCGGTTTCGGCCCGAAACGGCTGACAGACTGCGTCCGTTGCTGGGCTCTGATCCCCTGGATCAGTTGCTGGCCGAGCGGCTTCAGCAGAAGGGTATCCGGCTGGACCCTCTCTCTGCACACTACGCCAGCGCTGCCGAGCAACTGCTTCAGCACCCGGAGCAGGCGCTCGAGCCGACGGAGGGTTTCATTCTCGGTTATACCCGCCCGGATGAAGACAGCATGCATAGACTGGTGCATACCCTGGCCCGCGGACTGAGCACGATACTGGATTAATCCGAGCGAACCGGCTAAGGTGGACGGAAAATAACCATGGCTGCAGGACATGCACAACCGTTCCATGCATAAACATCAATGGCGCCTCTCGATCGGCCAACACTGGTCGCGCAGTATTCGTGGTATCGCCATCCCGCCTCCCCGCTTCAACGGACAGATCTGATCTGGCCGCGCTTTTCTACATCTCCATTTTTGCTGTTAAGACAGGCTGCTGAAACACTGACTCGGTTTTTTCGCTGAGCGTGAATCCGTGCATTGGCACAGGCAATCTCCGTGTGTTGCCCATGCATGCCCGCCGTGTCTTGGCCAATCAAATGGATCATTTGGAAAGCCCCCTCGCCCCCTCTGTGTCATACACAGGCTGCCAATAGCCTGGGAAGGAAGGTGACGGGCCAGATCACTCATCAAGGTTTCATCTTTTTACCTGACAGGAGTTATCTGACCTATGAATGCTGCAATCAAGAACACCCAGAAAACCATGACCGCCGGCGAAGCCATGATTGAATCCGCCGCTGCCAACGGCGTCGATACCGTCTTCGGTATCCCCGGTGCCCAGATCTATCCGCTGTTCGATGGCATCTACAAGCAGGACCTGAACTTGGTCGTGCCCCGCCACGAACAGAGCGCCGCCTACATGGCCATGGGGTATGCCAAATCCACCGGCAAGACCGGCACCTTCGCCGTGGTCCCCGGCCCCGGCATTCTCAACACCACCGCCGCCCTGTGCACCGCCATGGGCAACTGCAGCCCGGTCGTTGGCCTTACCGGCCAGGTGCCTTCGACTTTTCTTGGTCAGGGGCGTGGCCACCTGCATGAACTCAAGGATCAGGCCGGCACACTGAAATCGATCATCAAGGATGCCTTCAGCATCCACCGTGCAGAGGACACCGCTGCCGTGATGAACCAGGCCTATCAGACCGTGCGCAGCGGCCGGCCTGGCCCCGTCACCGTGGAGATGTGCTGGGACACCATGGCCACCGAGTCCGAGTTTGCTTCTCCTGCGCTGACACCGGTTGAGGAAACACTGCCGGAACTCAATCTGGATGCACTCAAGTCTGCCGCCGAGATGATCGCCAAGGCCCGCAAACCCATGTTGATGTGCGGTGCCGGTGCCCTGCATGCGTCCGCAGAAGTGACCGCACTGGCCGAACTGCTGAATGCGCCGGTCACGGCGTTTCGCAGTGGCCGCGGCGTGGTCGCTGAAGATCATCCGTTGGGCCTGTCCGCCGTGGCGGCACGCCAGCTTTGGGATGACTGCGACCTGCTGATCGGCATCGGCTCCCGCCTGGAAATGCCCTACCTGCGCTGGGGCAACTACATGGCGTACGAGCGTAAGCCAAGCAGCGGCCCTCAACTTATCCGTATCGATATCGACCCGGAGCAGATGGAGATCTTCGCGCCGGACCTCGGCATTGTGGGTGACTCGGCACAGGTGTGCCGCGGCTTGCATGACCTGCTTGTGGATAAGGTGTCGCCCAACAGGGACCGCCAGGAAGAGATCGCGCAGGCCAAGGCCGTCGCCTGGGATGCCCTGCAAACGGTCCAGCCACAAATGGCCTACCTGGATGTGATTCGTCAGGTACTGCCGCGTGATGGTTTCTACGTACCGGAGCTGTCACAGATGGGCTTCACCACCTGGGTCGGTGGCCTGCCGGTACTGCAGCCACGCACCTATGTGGAAGGCGGCTATCAAGGCACGCTTGGTTTTGGTTTCCCCACTGCGCTGGGCGTAAAAGTGGCCAATCCGGACAAGGCCGTGGTCTCCGTCAGCGGTGATGGCGGTTTCATGTTCGGGGTGCAGGAGCTGATGACCGCCGCCGAATTCAACATCGGCCTGGTCAGCATCGTGGTCAACAACCAGTCCTACGGCAATGTACGCCGCGACCAGCAGATGGGCTTCGGCAGCCGCTTCAGCGGTTCCGAGCTAAAAACACCGGATTTCGTGCAGCTGGCGGAAAGCTTTGGTGTTCGCGGCTACCGCGTCGACAGCCCTCAGGCGCTCAAGCCGGTGCTGGAGAAATGCATCGAACTGAATCAGCCCTGCCTGATCGAAATCCAATCCGAGCGCGGCCTGGAAGGCTCACCCTGGCCGTTTATTCATCCACAGGGCAAGCTATAACCCCTCTGTATCATCCTGAAAGTGCACCGGCGGCTTGGCCCGCCGGTCGATTTCCAGGTTGAACAGATCAGGCCGGTTGTAATGCCCGCTCACATCCAGCGCTTTGCGCGCAGAGCGGGCGGCTTCCAGATCAAGATCGGCATAGACAATCCCCTTCTCCTGATGCAAGGGCCCGGCGACCACACCGCCAAAGGGCTTGACCACCACCGCATCACCCGGATTGATCCACTCATCCGGGGTAAACAGCCGATCCCGCTCAGGAAAACTGTCTGGTAGATCCGAACCCTGCACCGCCGTCGCGGTACTCAAAACATGGCAACCACCCTCTCGGGCAATGTGGTTCATGGATGCCAGCCAGGTCTCACCCGAATCCCAGGTGGGCGCCAGATAGAGTTCGATATCCTGTGCGTACAGGGCAAACCTTGCCAGAGGCATATAGCTTTCCCAGCAGATCATGCAGCCAATTCGCCCCACCGCGGTCTGCACGACCTTCAGCCCGGAGGCATCACCCATACCCCAAACCATCCTTTCAGGATTGGTGGGCATCAGCTTTCGGTGCACATTCAGGATCTGGCCATCGGCATCAATCACTGCCACTGAGTTGAACAAGGTGGTCCCACTGTAGCGGGAGTCCAGTTCATTCATGCCGATCACCACCACAGCACCGGCCGCTTTGATCGCTTCACAGAAGCCATCCAGATCGCCACGATCAATATCCACAGCGTTATGTCGCAGCTGGGTATGCAACTGATTGCCCAGTGCCATATCGCCACCGGGTTTAAGGCGCCAGATCCAGGTCGGGTAACCGGGCAGATAAGCCTCCGGGAACATCACTAGCTGGGCGCCCTGCCCAACGGCTTCGTTCAAACTGTCGATAGCACAAGAGAGGGTCTGCTGGAGATCCAGCCAGACAGGTGGTTTTTGCACAATGGCAACTTTGGTGCTCAAACTGCTCATGACTAGCCCCCGATGATTCGGTTGATAGCGGCTCCGGGGGCCCATGAATACAGCTTGAAGTTGAACCGCTGTGAAGAGAGTTTAAGCCTAGTGGAGATCGATAGGCTGTCAAAATCAGGCCCCATTCGGCACCTCCTGTCATGGATTAAGTCCGTGCTTTACGAGTACCCTTGGTCTGAGCGAATACAAGAATAGATATAAGAGACCACTATGGCGATTTATGAATATGACGGCCAACGCCCTGAAATAGACAGCACCGCCTACGTACATGAACAGGCAACCTTGATTGGGCAGGTCAAACTCGCAGCGGGTGCCAGCATCTGGCCTCAGGCGGTATTGCGGGCCGACAACGAACCCATTCATATCGGCACCGGCAGCAATGTGCAGGATGGTGCCGTGTTACATACCGACCCCGGCTTTCCACTGCAGGTGGGTGAAGGCGTGACCATCGGCCACCAGGCGATGCTGCATGGTTGCAGCGTGGGCGAGAACTCCCTGATCGGTATTCAGGCCGTCGTTTTGAACGGTGCCAAAATCGGCAAGAACTGTCTGGTTGGCGCCGGTGCGCTGGTTACCGAAGGCAAGGAGTTCCCGGATAACTCCCTGATTTTGGGCAGCCCCGCCAAGGTGGTAAAAACCCTGGGCGATGAGGCTGTGGCCGCGCTCAAGGCCAACGCCCAGTCCTATGTTGGCAAAGCGGCCGAATACCCCAACAAGTTGAAACGAATCGACTAGGACCAGACGTTACTCGTCGTCATAACCTTTCAGCAGGCGGCGCAGATACCAGAACAAACCCAGCGCCAGCAGCGGCACCAGCAGGCTCAAACCCAGTGACAACTGGCGTTCCAGCTCGGTGTCGCCGAGGATATTTCTCAGGGTGCGGTCGATCAGGTCAAAGGCATAGTAGGTCACTACGATAACGGTGAAGCTTTCCAGCTTGGCCTGCATGCGGATCTGGCGTTTGGCGCGACGGTTCAGGCCTTCCAGCAGGTCCTTGTTCTGGCTTTCAATGGACAGGTCGACCTGGGAACGGATCAGGTCGGTAGTGCGGGCGATACGCTTCGACAGCCGCTCGATCCGCTCACCGGTGGTGCGACAGGTGCGCCGTGCCGGATCCAGCCGCCGGTCCATAAACTGCTCGATGGTCTGTATCCCTTCCAGACGCTCCTCGCGCAGCTCTTCAATGCGGCTATACAACAGCGCAAAGTAGGCTTCCGATGCGGCCAGGCGGTTTGCACTGCGGGCCGATAACTCTTCCACCCGTGCTGCCTGCTGCATGAGTTCATGAACCAGCTCGGCGGGCTCGCGACGGGCTTCGGCAATAGATGCCACCGTCTCCGCCAGCGACTGGTCCAGCCGTGTAACTTCCGGCACCAGTTCGGTGCTTAACGGCAGCCCCAGCAACGCCATATGGCGGTAGGTTTCGATCTCGCATACCCGCTGCAACAGGCGCCCACAGCGGTATTCGATCATCTTCGGCTGTTGCAGCACCAGTACGCGGCTCATGCGGCTATCCAGACGCTCGCGAAAATCGGTGTAGACCAGGCCTGCACCGCCCATCACGGCAGAGCCGGATACCTGATGGTCACCGAAATGGCGTTCCAGCAGGGGTTCCAGTTCCGCTTCCGAATACGGCTGGCAGATAACTTCGACACCACAAAGGTAAGCACCAGGCAGGCTTTCCTCCTCACCTCGGTGCCAGCTTGGTACCATCAGGGTTTCCAGCGCATAGAGCGTCAGGCTGTAAAACTCGCTGTGCGGTTCAAAACGCAGGGCATACTCGGCATTGCGGGTGAAGAAAAACCCCTCGTCATTGTCCGGCCGGGGCAGCCCCCAGGTATCCACCAGCTGGCGCACGGCATGGTCCACCGTCTGAGGCGAGACATCCTCATACAGGATCGCCTTGTGTGACAGCGCCAGCGGCGCGTGAAGTTTCTGAAACGGGCGGGCATGAACTTCTGCCACGATTTGGTCACGCAAGGAGTGGTCATGCATACTGCGGGCTCCGATCAACTGCAGCAACGGATAGTTGCTCCCAGCATACCAGAGCTGAGTGATAAGCCAGTAACAGACTCTCTATAGTGAAACAGCCCAAGCATACCCTCGCCGTCAGCCTTGACGATTGGCCCCAGTGGCACCGTGGCATTCGCCAGTACGCCGTCTGGTGCCTGCCGGTGAATGACCCTCAGTGGCTGGCCTTCATCGACCAGGCACAAACCCAGCTCTCGCCCTGGCTCCACCCCGGCTATGCACGCCAGCCTCACATCACACTCTTTGCAGCAGGACTTGTGGATAAAAACCACTACAGCGCTGACATGCAGGCTGCACAAATCCAGTCACTGGAGTTATACAGTCTATCCCCAGTGTTATTAACAGCATCCTGTTTATCCACTTTTTCCACCGCGCCCTGGCTGGGTATCGAGGACGTGAATAACCAACTGGAATCGCTGAGAAGCCTAATATCCAAAGGCGTTGCGGAAGATTCACCGGCACAGCAATACCAGCCCCATATCACCCTGGGATTCTATCGCGACAGTTATCCACTGGCCGATCTGACGCAGCGATTTGAACAGTTACAGCAACTGGCAGCCAAGTTACCCACACTGGAGATCACCGAGCTGCACCTGTGTTACTACAACACTCAGGAGATTCAGGGCCCCTTGTTGATACAACATGCAATCACTCTAAACCCTGAGGAAGATACCACCTCAGCGGGCACTCAGCTCCAACAACCCCTCTGAGGCATGAGACAGAGTTTCCAGCTCGCTGGCCAGCATGCTGACAAAGGCACGGGTCAACGCGGAACGCGCACGATGGCGAGGAAAAATGATGGAATACCGATAATCAATGCGCGGAGCAAAGCGTTTCACCACCACGCCAAGACGTCGGTAGTGCAGCGCGGTGATCGGATCGACAATGGAAACGCCGTTGCCCGCCAGCACAAAAGCACAAGCAGCATAGTGAAGCTGGGTATCAATCAACTGCTGACGCGACACATCGGCCTGATCAAACACGTTGTCGATCTTGTAACGTAGGTCCTGCTCCGACCCCAGACTGATGAAGACCTCATTTTCCAGATCCTGAGGCGTGATCACTTCCTTATTAGCCAGTGCATGCCCTTGCGGTAACACACACACCATGGCGCTACTGGCCAGGTTCTCTTCTTCAATCGCCGAATCGGTCAGGTGAATCGCCGAAATCACGCCGAGATCAAAATCCTGACTGGCGACCAGGTCCACCACCTGCTGGGTACTACGGACCTGAAGGCTGAGGGAAACATTAGGATGTTCCTCGCTAAACCGGCGAGCTACCGCTGGAAGAAATTCCACTGAGGCCGCCGGCATGGACGCGATCCTCAATGAGCCTAGATGCAAGCCTCTCAGCTCTTCGGCCGCACGCGAGAGCTGCTCCAAAGAGACGAAAGCACGCTCCACTTCCTCGTAAAAAAACCGGGCTTCCGGGGTAGGCACAAGGCGGCGCTTGTGGCGCTCGAACATCTGCACACCCACGGTGTCCTCGAAATCACTCAGCAAACGGCTGACAGCGGGCTGGGAGATATAGAGAATGTTCGCTGCACCGCTGGTGGTGCCACTGATCATGACGGCCCGAAACGCCTCGATCTGTCGATAGGTCAGCTTGGCCACATCCCCTCCTCCTGCGACAACTTGATAACATCATATTATTAATTAATACAAACAAACGATTTGATGTTATCGCATGAAATCCCCAAGATTTCATCCATAGTCACACATTGCCTAAGGGCAAATAATAATTATAACCGGAGAACGCTTATGGAACGTCTGTTCCGTTATGTACTGACCGCTCTGATCAGTCTGGTTGCGCTGTTCCAGTTTGTGCAGGTGCTGACGCGTTACATCTTCGAGCTTCCCGTCATGGGACTGGAAGAGATGGCCGTCATCCCCACCATCTGGCTCTACATTCTTGGCAGCGTCAACGCGTCCCGTGAAGATACCCAGATTCGTGCCAACGTGCTGGAGATCTTCCTCAAGACCGACCGCAGCCGTGCCGTGCTGCTGGCGATCTCGGACCTGATCAGCATCATCGTCTCGGTCTGGATGACCCTCTGGGCCTGGAAATATTTCAGCTACGCCCTGCGGGTCTGGAAGGAAACCCCCACCCTCTACATCCCGACCTTCACCTACGAATCCGCGCTGTTTATCGGCCTGGTGCTCATGACCCTGTTCACCGCCTGGCACTTCTGGCGCAACATCGCCTTCCTGATGGGCTGGCGCAAGACACCGGATCACCCGGTAGATGACGATTACCCAGAAACACCCGAAGTTCAGGAATTTCAGGTGCTCTCCGATGCACATGAGGAATCCAAACGATGATTGAGATTGCACTGCTTGCCTTCGCGGTACTGGTCATTCTGCTGACCCTGGGTGTCCCCCTACCCTACTGCTTCGGTGCCGGCCTGATGGTGATGACCCTGGTGGGTGAAGCCACCATGCGTGGCATGATGCTTTGGGGCTTCAGCCAGCTCACCAACCCGGTCCTGCTCGCGATTCCGCTGTTCGTCTTTGCCGGCACCATTATGAGTGTCAGTGGCATAGCCGGCAGCCTGTTGAACTTCGTCAACGTATTCGTGGGCCGTGTTCGCGGAGGTCTCGGCGTCGTGGCCTCCATCAGCTGCGCCATTATCGGCGCCATCTCCGGCAGTGGTCTGACCGGTGTGGCGGCCATCGGCCCACTACTGATCCCCGAAATGGAAGCCAAAGGCTATCCCCGTGCCTATGCCACGGCCCTGATCGCCAACTCTTCCATTCTGGGTCTGCTGATTCCCCCCAGCGTCACCATGATCGTCTATGGCTGGGTGACGGATACCTCGATCCTTGCCTGCTTCCTGGCCACACTCGGCCCGGGCCTGCTGATCATGTTCAACTTTTCCATCGTCAATCTGGTGGTATCGCGCAAGTTCCCGCTGATCCTCGATCAAAAGCTGCCGTTCGACAAACTGATGCGCGAAGCCGGCAAGCGGACCTTTAATGCGCTGCCCGCACTGCTGATGCCCGTGATCATCCTGGGCGGTATCTACGGCGGCATCATGACGCCGACCGAAGCCGCTGCCGTGGCCGTAATCTACGCCCTGCCGGTCGGCTTCATGATCTACCGTGGCCTGACCTGGAGGACCCTGCTGGAGTCCGGCAAGGAGTCCGCCACGGCGGTCGGCTCCATCCTGATAATGATTCTGTTCAGCCTGATGCTGAGCCAGATCTACGTGCTCGAAGGCATTCCGCAGGCGCTGGTGGATTCCATCTTCGCCATCACAGAAAACAAGGTAGTACTGCTGATCCTCATCAACCTGTTCCTGTTCGGTATTGGCATGGTCGTCAACGACATTACCGCCATCATTCTGACGGCTCCGCTACTACTGCCGCTGATGTCAGCTCTGGGCGTCAGCCCGATCCAGTTCGCCGCCATTATGGGTGTGAATACAGCCATGGGAGGTGTGACACCGCCGTACGCCAGCATCCTGTATCTGGGTGCCCGTATCGGCAAGGTGAAGTTCACCGAGGTGGTCAAGCCGGCCATGATGTTGATCCTGTTCGGCTACATCCCGGTAGTTGTGCTTGTTTCCGTTTGGCCCGACCTGTCCGAGTTCCTGCCCGGCCTGTTCGGTTACTGATCTACCGCTCGACTCTCGCAAACCAGGAGATAACAATGAAAAAGTCCCTGTTCAAAACCGCGGCACTGGCCGCAGCACTGTCAGCATCTGTCGTGACGATGGCCGAGGCCGCAACATTGAAGTTGTCGCATGTACGGCCCCAGGATACTGCTATCGATGTTGATGCCACACGCTTCGCTGAGCAAGTCAATGCCGCTACCGACGGCGAGGTCAAGGTCAAGATCTTTCCGGCCAGCGCCCTGGGTGACTACACCGTCGTACAGGAGCGTGTTGGCCTTGGTGCCATCGATATGGCCGTACAGCCGCCGGCTTCCAGTGCAGACAAACGCTTCCAGCTGGTCTATATGCCTTACCTCGTTAAGAACTGGGACGATGCAGAACGCGTATTCGCCAAAGGTTCTCCCATGCGTAATGTCGTGTCCGAGCTCTACGCCAGGCAGAACATCCGGGTGTTAGGCGCCTGGCCGGTATACTTCGGTGGCATTGCCCTGAACCAGGACGTGGCCAATGCAGCCGATCCGACCGCCGACAAGGGCGCCAAACTGCGCGTACCGCCGATCAAGACCTTCCAGCTGACTGCTGACAACATCGGCTTTATCGGTTCACCGTTGCCTTTCTCTGAAGCGTTTACTGCCGTACAAACCGGTGTTGTCGATGGCGTCATGGGCTCCGGTGCCGAAGGCTACTACGCCTCTTTTCGTGACGTAACCAAATACTACCTGCCACTGAATACCCATTTCGAGATGTGGTACCTGCTGATTAACGAAGAGATCTACAGCGAATTGGATGACGAACAGCAGGCGGCACTGAGTGCGGCAGCCGATCAGTTTGAAATAGCTCGCTGGGAAACGGCACGTGGCGACCAGGCGCGTAACGAAAAGCTGCTGGAAGAAGCGGGCGCTACCATCCTGCCGGTGTCAGATGAGCAGATCAACAAAACTGCCGAGATCGTGCGCAAGCAGGTGTGGCCGGAAGTGATCAACGACATCGGTGCCGACTGGGCGAACGACGTTCTTGACCGCGTAATGAAGTAACTCTCCCGGGCTCGACTACCGGTCGGGCCCTGTATTATTCAGAAGGTAAGTATCCATGCAGGCAACTCATCACAGTGCCCGCACAGCAGACCTTTGCCTGATCGGAGGTGGACTTGTCGGTCTTGCCACCGCACTGGGGCTGCAGCGGCATGGCCTGAACGTCACCATCCTCGATGAGGCTGACGTGGCGCTGCGGGCTTCCCGCGGCAACTTTGGCCTGGTCTGGGTACAGGGCAAGGGTGACACCCTGCCCGAGTACGCACAGATCTCACGTCTGTCAGCACGGCTCTGGTCCGATCTGGCATGCCAGCTACGCGAAGACACGGGCATCGATGTCGAGCTGCAGCAGCGAGGCGGACTGTACCTGTCTCTGACCGAGCAGGAAGTATCTGATCGTGAAGCCATGCTGTTCCGCATGCGAGAGGCAGCTGGCGGCGACTATCCATTTGAACGTCTGGACCTGAAACAGGTGCGCGAATTCATCCCCGAAGCCGGGCCGGAAGTGGCAGGCGCCACCTGGTGCCCGGAAGACGGACACGTAAACCCGCTCAAGTTGATGCGTGCGCTGACCGAGGCGTTTCTCAAGCACGGCGGTCAAATCACCAACAGCGGTCGAGTGGAGTCGATTACCCCGCTCGCTCAGGGATTCAAGATCCAGACCCCCGAGGGGGAATGGCAATGTCAGAAAGTGGTCCTCAGCGCAGGGCTGGGGAACCGGACGCTGGCACCGATGGTGGGCCTGGACGCGCCGGTGTTTCCGAACCGGGGTCAGGTCCTGATCGCGGAACGGGTGCGCCCCTTCCTGCACTACCCCACGGGACACGTGCGTCAGACCGGCGAAGGCACCATTCAGGTCGGCGACTCCAAGGAGGACGTGGGCTTCGACAGTGGCACCACCACCGAGGTAATGGCCCAGATTGCCGACCGCGCCACACGGATGTTCCCGATTCTGCGCGGCCTGCGCATGGTCCGCGCCTGGGGCGCCCTGCGCATCATGACCGCAGATGGCTACCCCTTGTATCAGGCGTCCGAGCAACACCCGGGCGCCTATCTGGTGACCTGCCACAGTGGCGTCACCCTGGGGGCATTCCATGCAGGGCCGCTGGCCGATTGGATTGCCACCGATCAAACCGATCTGCCATTGGAGGTGTTCAATGCCCAACGCTTCTGAGTTTCCTCGCATTGAAACCGGGGCGGCCGAATGGGTCGAAGTTGACGTGGATGGCCAGCCGATTCAGGTACGCGCCGGTGACAGCGCAGCCGCGGCTGTACTTGCAGCCGGACTGTTACCCTCGCGCTCAACTCCGGTCAACAACAGCCCCCGCGCGCCATACTGCATGATGGGTGTTTGCTTCGAGTGCCTACTGGAAATTGACGGTATGGAAAATGTACAGGGCTGTATGACAGAAGTGCGCCCCGGCATGCAGATTCGCCGCCAGCAAGGCGCACGCCATGCTGAACCGGTTACCCATGACCATGAGGACAGGCAGTCATGAACTCTGACACTTACGATCTCGCCATTGTGGGTGCGGGTCCGGCCGGCATGGCGGCGGCGCGCACCGCTGCCGCACAGGACCTGAGCATTGTCCTGCTGGATGAGCAACCGGCTCCCGGCGGGCAGATCTACCGCAGTATCCGCCGCCCGGCGCCGGAAGATCGCCGTATTCTGGGCCCGGACTACTACCATGGCGAAACACTGGTGCGCGACCTGGATCATGCGCGTATCGAATACCGCTCCGGCACGACGGTCTGGGCGCTGGATGACGACCACACCCTCTGTGCATCCAGCCCCGAGGGCAGCACCCGCATTCGCGCTAAGCGTATCCTGCTGGCCACCGGTGCCCAGGAGCGCCCCGTACCCTTCCCAGGCTGGACACTGCCGGGCGTGATGACCTGCGGTGCCGCCCAGATCCTGCTCAAGTCCAGTGGCCTGGTACCCTCACAGCCGTTGGTACTGGCGGGCAGCGGGCCTCTGCTGCTATTGATTGCAGCTCAGCTTCACCGTGCCGGCGTTGCGATTGAAGCGGTGCTTGATACTACACCCGCCGGCCGTTACCTGGATGCTCTACCGCATTTGCCGGGTGCCCTGCGCAACCTGCCCCTGCTGTGGAAAGGCCTGGGACTGCTACGCGAACTCAAGCAGGCCGGTATCAAGCGTTTCACACAGGTATCGGATCTGCGAGCGCTGGCCAATAAAGAGGGCCTCCTTCACCAGGTTCAGTTTCACGCCAAGAATGCGACCCACCGCCTGCCGGCGCAGTCACTGCTGGTCCATCAGGGCGTGGTACCCAATGTGCAGCTCAGCCGCGCACTGGGGCTGGAGCACCGCTGGCACGAGCTGCAGCAGTGCTGGCACCCGGTGACCAACAACTGGGGCGAAACCTCCCGCGAAGGAGTGTTTATCTCCGGTGACAGTGCCGGTATTGCCGGTGCCAAGGCGGCCGAGCAGGCCGGTAACCTGGTGGCACTGGAAGTAGCCCGTCAGTTGAACCGCTTGAGTACAACCCAGCGGGATGAGCAGGCATGCCCGGCCCTAAAGGATCTGGCTAAAGAGCGAGCCATCCGCCCCTTCCTGGATGCGCTCTACCAGCCGGCACGCAGCTTCCTATCTCCCTCGGATGAAACACTGGTCTGCCGCTGTGAAGAAGTCAGCGCAGGAGAGCTGCGCCAGATGGTGGACGAAGGCTGCCGGGGTCCCAATCAAACCAAAGCGTTCTGTCGCAGCGGGATGGGTCCCTGCCAGGGTCGCCTTTGCGGCTTGACCGTTTCCCAGGTGATTGCTGAGCACCGCCGTGTACCCGTCGAGGAAGTCGGCTATTACCAAATCCGCATGCCGATCAAACCACTCACCCTGGGTGAGCTGGCAGATCTGCACGAATAATTGTCAAAACTAACTGGAACTATCCATGTCCATTACTCGCCATGAAACCGCAACACGCATGAGCCGCGCCGTTGTCCACAACAACACCGTTTATCTGTGTGGACAAGTCGCCAAAGACCGCACCGCCGACATCACAGGGCAGACTGAAACCATGCTGGCAAAGGTCGATGATCTGTTGGAGTCAGTCAACAGCGACCGCAAAAACATCCTTTCCGCCACTGTTTACGTGCGCGACATGAAGGATTTTGCCGCCATGAACACAGTCTGGGATGCCTGGGTACCTGAAGGACATGCCCCTGCGCGAGCCTGTGTTGAAGCACGTATGGCCAGTCCGGAGCTACTGGTTGAAGTATCCGTGATAGCGGCCGTGAAGGCCTGATGATAGTCAGCAGGCCCAGCATGGGTCTGCCTTCTCCCACATACAGTCATCAGGCCTTTCCGGTGTGCATAAACTAGACACCCGGTCTAATTGTTCCGATAATTCAGGCAGTTGTTGTCAGCCGAGTCTTTATGAGCATCCACACACCCGATCGTCCCCGCCGCCGTGGACGCCCGCCCAAGCACAGTGCACGCCCCTATGACGAGGTGCGTGGCGAGCTGATTCAAGCGGGCCTGGCCATGCTGACCGAGAAGGGCTACAGCTCCGTGGGTATCGACGAGATATTGCGCTCGGTGGGTGTCCCCAAGGGGTCCTTCTATCATTACTTCAAAAGCAAGGAAGAGTTCGGCCAGGAGCTGATCAGTGCTTACGGGCAATATTTTGCGCGCAAGCTCGACCGCTTTCTGTTGGACACCGCATTTACGCCGCTTGAGCGAATCCAGCGTTTTGTTGCGGACGCCGCCGAGGGTATGGCCAGGTACCAGTTCCGCAGAGGCTGCCTGATCGGCAATTTAGGGCAGGAAATGAGCCTGCTGCCGGAATCCTTCCGGGCACAGCTTCAAGAAGTGTTTAATGACTGGCAAAGCCGCACGGCGGCCTGCCTGAAAGAAGCACAAACACTGGGTGAGATATCTCCCCAGCAGGATGCCGAACAATTGGCCGAATGGTTCTGGACCGGCTGGGAAGGGGCTGTGCTCAGGGCCAAGATGGAAGGTTCAACACAGCCACTGGAACGCTTCACTCAAGGCTTTTTGCACCTTTTGGGACAGGAAAAAGTGCTCTGAAGCACCAAGGGCACCCGAGGGTGCCCGGGACTTATATCCGATTTAACCCGCCACCGGTACCACAATACGACCGCGAATTTGCCCCTGCATCATCAGCGGTGCCTTATCCAATACCTCATCAAACGGCACGTCGGTGACCAGCTGCTCCAGCTTGCCGATATCCAGATCGGCTGCCAGACGCTGCCAGGCTTCCAGACGATCAGCCTTGGGTGCCATCACGCTGTCCACACCCACCAGCGTCACACCACGCAGGATGAACGGGGCGACTGTAGCCGGGAAACCCATGCCCGCAGCCAAACCGCAAGCCGCTACCACACCACGGTATTTCATCGCGGCACAGACATTGGCCAGCACCTGACCACCAGCCACATCAATAGCACCGGCCCACTGCTCTTTCGCCAAGGGACGGCCCTTTTCACTGTACTCGGCACGGTCGACGATGCTGGAGGCACCCAGCATTTTGAGGAAATCGGCTTCTTCGGGACGACCAGTCATGGCAGCCACTTCATAACCCAACTTGGCCAGTACCGCCACAGCTACACTGCCCACGCCACCGGCCGCACCGGTAACCAGAATTGGACCGTCTTCAGGTTTCACACCCTGTTTTTCCAGCGCCAGCACACAGAGCATGGCGGTATAACCAGCGGTGCCGAGGCCCATCGCCTGTCGCGGTGTAAACGGCGCCTGCAGGGGTACCAGCCATTCACCGGGAACGCGGACCTTTTCGGCCAGACCACCCCAGTGTTTTTCACCCACACCCCAGCCGTTCAGCACTACCTGATCACCAGGCTTGAAGTCCGGGTTGTCGGAGGATTCCACCACCCCGGCAAAATCGATACCCGGCACCATCGGGTAGGACTTGGCGATGGGTGCACTGCCGGTCAGCGCCAGCGCGTCCTTGTAGTTCATGGTGGTGTAGGCCACCCGGACCGTCACGTCACCCTCGGGCAACTGAGCATCATCCAGCTCCTTGAATGCAACGGTCTGCTGGTCTTCCACCTTGTCGAGCACGATAGCCTTGAACATAGATCCTCCTGCGGGTTGAGCATAACGGCCGGCGGCCAAAATTAATTAGACGACCGTCTAATTATTGCCATCAACCAGTCTGGCTGTCCACTCATTTTGGCTACTTTTATGCGATCGTGCATAACCGGTATTGACGGGATTTGTTGGTTGCACTAATTTCTGTAATGACAGAAATAAATGAAAGGCATAGTCATGCAGCTCAGCTCAACCATGCAAACCTTCATTCTTCACTGGGGCGAAATGGGCTCTCGCTGGGGTGTAAACCGTACCGTGGCGCAAATCCATGCCCTGCTCTATCTGGCGGGTGAACCCCTCACAGCCGAAACCATTACCGAGACACTGGGCGTGGCACGTTCCAATGTGAGTACCAGTCTGCGCGAGCTTCAGTCCTGGGGACTGGTGCAGGTGTCACAGAAGCTGGGGGATAGACGCGACTACTTCGCCTCCCAGCAGGATGTCTGGGACATCTTCATGACTATCATGGAAGGCCGGAAACAACGCGAGCTGGACCCGACGCTGACCACCCTGCGCAACTGCTCGGTTGAAGGCAAGGAAGACAGCGAAACACCCGCCGAGGTCCAGGCCCGTATCGACGACACCCTGGAATTTCTGGAGCAGCTGATCGAGTGGTATGGCCAGATGAAGTCGGTCGACCGCAACACACTGATTAAACTGATGAAGCTGGGTGCCCGCGTACAGAGCCTGATGGGCAAGTAAAAAAATTTACCCGTTTATTTCTGTTTTGACAGAAATAACAAAAACCACCACGCAACGGATCTGCATTGGAGGTATCTCATGCGTGTATTGCTGACCGGCGCCACCGGTTTTATTGGCCAACACCTGCACCGCGCATTGCTGGCAGAGGGCCACGAGGTGGTCGCCTGCTCCCGGCGACGCCCTGACCTGCCCTGCCTGGACTTTTTCCCCTGTGATTTTGCACATGACCTGAGCCACGAAGTCTGGCTTTCCCGGCTGAGTGGCGTGGATGCCGTCATTAATGCGGTGGGCATTATTCGGGAAGGCTCGGGCCAACGTTTTAACGCCCTGCATACGCTGGCACCCAAGGCCTTGTTCGGCGCCTGTGCTCAAAAGGGCATCACCCGCGTCATTCAGATTTCGGCACTGGGGGCTGATGAGCAGGCCGAAACCGCCTATCACCTGAGCAAGCGGGAAGCCGATGACTTTCTGGCCAAGCAACCACTGGACTGGCTGATCCTCAGGCCTTCACTGGTGTACGGTCCCGGCTCTACCAGCAGTGAGCTCTTTGCCGGCCTTGCCGCACTGCCACTCACGCCATTGATCGGTGACGGTCAACAGCCAGTGCAGCCGATTCATATCGATGATCTGGTCAAAGCGGTGCTGACCGCTCTGACAAGCAAGTCGCCCTCTCGGCAACGGATCGACTGTGTCGGCCCAAGGGCCCTGAGTTTCCAATACTGGCTCAACGGCTGGCGAAAGTGGCTGGGTAAAGCCACCGCTCCATCAATGCGAGTGCCCTTTAGCCTCGCCCAGTCGGGTGTCCGTGTGTGCGCACCCTTCAGCCGGCTGCCGGTGGATGCAGAAAGCCTGCAGATGCTGCAACGGGGTAATACAGCCCCGGTCGAGCCCTTTACACGGGCATTTGGAATTACGCCTCAGTCCTTTGAGCACAGCATCCAACAGACACCCGCCAGCCCTGCCGAGCGCCAGCAGGCTGGGCTGTTCTTCCTCTGGCCATTGCTGCGCCTGAGCCTGGCTTTCATGTGGATCTGGACCGGGCTGACCTCGGCCCTTTGGTACCCTGTTGATGAGAGCTATCAGATGCTCGGTGCAGTGGGACTGTCAGGTGTCGCCTTGCCCTTCGCCCTCTACACGGCTGCGCTACTGGATACGCTGCTGGGGTTGGCGCTGCTGCTGAATTATCGGCTTCGGCTCGTGCTGCTGACCCAAGTCGCCATGGTGCTCGGGTATAGCCTGATCCTCACCTTTTGCCTGCCCGAATTCTGGCTCCACCCTTTCGGCCCGATCAGTAAAAACCTGCCACTGATAGCCGCCAGTCTGATGCTGTATGTTCGCGAAGGAGACGCACAATGAGTATCTATCTGATCCTGAAATCCGCGCATATCCTCAGCGCTTTTCTGCTGTTCGGCACCGGTCTGGGCAGCGCTTTTTACAAGTACATGAGTTACCGAGGTGGACA
Source organism: Marinobacterium stanieri (assembly GCF_900155945.1). GTDB lineage: Bacteria > Pseudomonadota > Gammaproteobacteria > Pseudomonadales > Balneatricaceae > Marinobacterium > Marinobacterium stanieri. The sequence continues at coordinate 317,288 of NZ_FTMN01000005.1, read as the reverse complement.
GGTTACCGCCATTGCCGAAACCGACCGGCTAGTGGTGCTGGCCGACTGGCTGTTCACCACCCCGACCATTCTGATCCAACCACTAACCGGTCTAGCGATGCTCTGGGTCATAGGCCTGCCCATCACCACACCCTGGGTAATGCTGACCTTCGCTCTCTACCTGCTGGCAGGACTGTGCTGGTTGCCTGTGGTCTGGTTGCAGCTGCGAATGAAGGCACTATCGCGACAAGCCGCTGCCGATAATGCGCCGCTGCCGGACAGCTACCATCGCTACAGCCGCTACTGGTTCTGGCTGGGTGTGCCGGCGTTTTTCGCCATGCTCGCCGTGGTAGGGCTGATGGTGTTCAAACCCTATTTTTGAAGACCATCAGACAGGGGTGAACTTGCGCAGAAAGTCATACACCGCCAGCACCTTGCGACTGAGCGGGCGGGAGTTGTTCAGCGCGATCCAGTAGTTGCGACCGGATTTCATGCTGGTCTTGCCGACCCGCACCAGGTCACCACTGGCAAGCTTGTCATCCAGAAGGTAACGGCTGCCCAGGGCAATGCCCTGGCCCCGCTTGGCGGCGTCGATCAGCATGATGTAGTTGTTGAACAGGCTGCTGACATCCAGCCCGGTCGGGTCGATATCCAGCGCATCCAGCCAGACCTTCCAGTTGATCCAGTTGGGCTCTATCTGCTCGAAATCCAGCAGCTTGTGCGTCAATAACGCCTCGGGGCGGGTACCTTCAAAGGGGTGACGCTGCAGGTAGTCAGGGCTGGTTACCGGGTAGAGTTCTTCCGCAAACAGTAACTCCATCTGCCAGTCGGATCTGAGCCCCGGCTCATAAGCGATGGCAATATTGATCTCTTCGGCAAAGAGGTCTTCGGTGGTGTCTGAGGTGACCACACGGATATTCAATTCCTGCTGCGGATGACGCTGCTGATAGGCGCTGATAGCCGCACCCAGCCAGTAGTGCGACACCGCAGTATTGGCCGCCAGTGTCAGCACGGGCTGGTCATCGGTATCGGTCAGTTCCTCCACCGCCCCGGCCAGATAGTTGAACGAGGCACTGACTTTCTGGTGCAGCTGCTTGCCCATGGAGGTCAGGGCTACCTTGCGACCGGTGCGCTCGAACAACTCACATTCCAGATAGTCTTCCAGGTACTTCACCTGCTTGCTGATGGCCGCCTGGGACACATGCAGTTCTTCCGCTGCGCGGGTGAAGTTCAGTGTCCGCCCAGCGGCTTCAAAGACCAGCAAACTGTTCGGTGAGGGCAAACGATGCCTGAGGCTTTTCATAACCTGTAGTTATCTATTTTGATGAAATATTAACGGATATTCGTTTCAGGTTATCAAAATTATAATCCCTGCTCACTTTAATCGGCATTTTCACCCCTGCTGCTGTCGGCAGCGAGGCGGTTTTCGGGTGTCGGTGATTCTATCTGTTGGTGAGTTTGATTAATGACTGTTCTCGATTGGCACTCTGAACGTTCCGACCTGTCTGGCCTGCAATTGCTGGATCAGGCGCCCGAAAGCGCGGGTATCGACCTCAAGGCCGTACGCCAGTATCGCCTGGGCCGTGTACGCGGAGAAATGGCGAAACGCGATATTGATGCCATGATCATTTCCGATCCGGTCAATATCCGTTACACCTGCGGTGCCCGCAACATGCAGGTGTTCTGCTCCCGCAACACGCCTTCGCGGTATCTGCTGGTGACGCCCGCCAAAACCATCCTGTTTGAATTCACCGGCTGCGCTCATCTGGGCGAAGGTTTTGAAACCATCGATGAGGTGCGCGCATCCTCGACGGCCAGCTTTGTCGCCGCCGGCCAGGATATTCACAACCGTGAACGTACCTGGGCCAAAGAGATGGGTGAGCTGATCACCTCGCTGACCGGAAAGCGTGCCCGCCTCGGTCTGGAGCGCATGAACGCCGGCACCGCCATCGCCATGGCCGAGCTGGGGTTTGATATTGTCGATGCCCAGGAGCCAATCGAGATGGCGCGGGCAATCAAATCCGATGAAGAACTGAAGTGCGTAATCGCTTCACTGCGCATGACCGAACGCGCCGTCGGCAAAATGCGCGAAGCGATTCGCCCCGGTATCACGGAAAACGAACTCTGGTCGGTGCTGCACCAATCCGTCATTGCCGGCAACGGCGATTACTGCGAAACACGCCTGCTCAGTTCAGGTGCCCGCACCAACCCCTGGTTTCAGGAGTGTGCCACCAAGATGATCGGCGAAAACGAGCTGATCGCGCTGGATACGGATGTGGTGGGCTGCCACGGCTACTACTCCGACTTCTCCCGCACCTTCCACGCGGGGCCAGGCAAGCCTTCGGAAGCGCAGCGCACGCTGTACAAGCTGGCCTACGAACAGGTGCAGCACAACATCGGCATCATCCGCCCCGGCATGACCTTCAAGGAGTATTCCGACAAGGCCTGGAATATCCCTCAGCAGTACCACGCCAACCGTTATTACCTGTCGGCCCACGGCGTTGGCATGACCGGCGAATACCCCTATCTCTATCACCATGCCGACTATGTGGATGCCGGCTATGACGGCGAGATCCTGCCCGGCATGACGCTCTGTGTCGAAAGCTATATCGGCGCCGAGGGTCAGGGTGAAGGGGTCAAGCTGGAAGACCAGCTGCTGGTCACTGACACCGGTATCGAAGTGCTGTCACGTTTCCCCTTCGAGGACGAACTGCTGCGCTAGCCCAGACACTGCTATTACGGACGTAACGGACAGGGAAGGTTCGTTACGGTTTCATCAACCGGCTCACAGGAGGCTGTTATCCTTCCATACACCATCACGTCCAACCTTTTCGCGGTGCTTCACGACTGCTCCCATTCCAATCGTACGGGAGAGCAGCCATGAGTCACTCCAACAGCATGCAGATCGGACTGTCCAAAGCCGGTTTCTATGCCGGCCTCAATCCCTTCGTCACGCTGGCCAGTAAAGCCATCATCGCCCTGATTGTGCTTTACGCCGTTGTGTTTCCGGAAGCAGCCGTAGGTACCCTGAGTGACCTCAACGGGCTGCTGCTGAAAACATTCAACACCTACTATATCTACGCCGTGGCGTTGTTTCTGATGTTCTGCTTCGGCCTTGCTCTGAGCCGCTTTGGCAAGGTGCGCCTGGGCCGGGATGATGAATCACCGGAGTTCAGCTTTTTCTCCTGGTTCGCCATGATGTTCAGCGCCGGCATGGGCATCGGCCTGATGTTCTACTCCATCGGCGAGCCGCTGTATCACTTCCAGTCCAACCCGGCTCTGATCCAGTCCGGTCAGGAAGGCGGCACCGCTGCTGCCGTCCCCAGCGCCATGCGCTACACCCTGCTGCACTGGGGCCTGCACGCCTGGGCTGTCTATGTCTCCGCCGGCTTGTGCATGGCCTACTTTGCCTTCCGCAAGGGGCTGCCACTGACGATTCGCTCTACCCTGCACCCGTTGTTCGGCGACAAGCTGAACGGCCCGCTGGGGCATGTGATTGATATCCTGGCGGTCGTGGCTACCACGCTGGGTGTCGCCACCACCATGGGCGCTGGTGTTACCCAGCTGGTCGCCGGTGTGGAGTTTATTGCCAACACCGGCGTGCTGCTCGATGCCGAGGGTGCCCCGACGGCAACCGCACTGATCATCACCCTGTTGCTGGTGATGCTGCTTTCCACCGTATCGGCCCTGACCGGCGTGACCCGTGGTGTGAAGTGGCTCAGCCAGGTGAACATCTACCTTTCCATCGGCTTGCTGGCGTTTTTCATGCTGGCCGGTTCCAGCCTGTACAGTGCCGCCCTGTTCGGCACCAGTGTGATGGACTACACCCTGAATCTGATACCGCTGACCTTCTCGGTGTGGGACAGCAGCACCGAACTGGGTGCCTGGCAAACCGGCTGGACCATCCTGTACTGGGCCTGGTGGATCGCCTTTGCCCCCTTCGTGGGACTGTTCCTGGCGCGGATTTCCCGTGGCCGTACCATCCGTGAATTCATCGTCGGCTGTATTCTGGTACCGAGCCTGATCTGCTTTGTCTGGATGTCTTTCCTCGGCGGCACCGGGCTGGATCTGGAACTGAACGGCCAGGCCGGCGGTGCCATTGCCCAGGCCGCCAGCGACAACATCGCCTCGGTGCTGTTCGTCACCATCGATCTGCTCGATTCCGGTGTGGTCGCACAGGTGGTGAAGATGGCATCCATCCTGCTGATCATCACCTACCTGGTGACCTCAGCCGACTCGGGCGTACTGGTGTTGAACACTATTATGGCCGGCGGTAACAGCGATGCCCTGGCCAAACACCGGGTGATCTGGGGTGTCATTCTGACGCTGATGGTCGGTTCTCTGCTGTTGGCCGGCGGCCTGGGTGCGATTCAGAAAGCGATGATGATCGGCGCCCTGCCGTTCTCGCTGGTGATGATCCTGATGTGCGTATCCATGCTCAAGTCGCTGCTGCAGACTGAGCGCGGTAATCAGCCGGTTGCCCAACCGGCCTGATGAACAGGCTGACCGGAGCACTCCCGCTCCGGTCAGCTTCAGGCCGATGCGTTATTCCAGCAGGAAATTACGACGCCCTTCCCCGTCCAGCGCCTCGGCATCGCCGGACTCGTCTTTCAAATCCACACCCGAGAGTTTGCGCTTGAGCGATTCCATCACCAGCCACATCAGTCGGTCTGCCGCATCTTCCGGCGAAATACCGGCCGGACGTACATTGGAGATGCAGTTGCGCGCCGCATCGGTCAGCCCCACACGCGGGCTGTAGGTGTAGTAGATACCCAGACTGTCGGGGGAACTCAGCCCTGGTCGTTCGCCTACCAGCAGAATCACCACACGGCTATCCAGCAACTCGCCCACTTCATCACCCACGGCCACCCGTCCCTGCTGCACAATGCAGACCGGCGTGCGGGTCAGTCCTTCGGCTTCAAGGCGCTGGTCAATTGCGGCGGCAACCCGGGCTGCATGACGCTGCACCGCGGTGGACGACAAACCATCCGCAATCACAATGCAGGCATCTGCCGGAACCTGCTGGGCACCGAACTGCTTCAGCGCTGCAGCCGAATCCGCATCCAGACGACGGCCCTTGTCAGGGCGCTGCAAATAGGTCGCGCGGTCCTGCGCCTGGCTGTGCAAACGTAGACTCTGCAGCCCGGCAGCTGCCAGATCCGACTCCAGTTGGGTCAGGTCCAGCGGAATATGCACCGCATCGCGGGCACGGGCATGCGCCTGCTGGAATTCCAGTTGGGGCTCGGTCGGCAGGCTGATGCCGCTCCGTCCCAGGCCAATGCGGGCATCGGTATGCCGACGCAGGCTGGCCCAGCTGTTTGAGGTCACAAACGCATGAGTATCCACAGATTTTTTATCCACCGGCATACCTCACAATCTGTCCTGAAGATGAGCAAAAGGCGGGGGCAGGGTTGAACCGCTGGCGAGGCGGTTGTCGGTTCCGAAGATACCCATTTTCTCCAGCCAGGCCGCAAACTCCGGTGCCGGCGGCTTGTTCAGTACCTCACGCACATAGAGCGCATCGTGGAAGGAGGTGGTCTGGTAGTTGAGCATGATGTCGTCGGAGCCGGGAATGCCCATGATGAAGTTGATCCCCGCCACACCCAGCTGGGTCAGCAGCATGTCCATATCATCCTGATCCGCTTCGGCGTGATTGGTGTAGCAGATATCACAGCCCATCGGCAGTCCCAGCAGCTTGCCGCAGAAATGGTCTTCCAGACCGGCACGAATAATCTGTTTGCCGTCATACAGGTACTCAGGGCCGATAAAGCCGACCACGGTGTTGACCAGCAACGGATCAAACCGGCGCGCCACCGCATAGGCGCGGGTTTCACAGGTTTGCTGATCGACGCCATGATGGGCATTGGCCGATAGTGCACTGCCCTGCCCGGTCTCGAAATACATCACGTTCTGGCCCACAGTGCCGCGCCCCAGCTCCAGCGCTGCCTTGTGCGCTTCATCCAGAATGGACAGGCTGATGCCGAAACTGTCGTTGGCCGCCTGAGTGCCGGCGATCGACTGGAACACCAGGTCTACCGGCGCACCACGGTTGATCGCTTCCAGATGGGTCGTCACATGGGTCAGTACACAGGACTGTGTCGGAATCTCATAGCGCTGAATCACCTCATCAAGCAGGTTCATCAGACGGGTTACCGCATGGTAGTTGTCGGTGGCCGGGTTGATGCCGATCACCGCATCACCATTGGCGTAGAGCAGACCATCCAGCACGACAGCGGCAACTCCCGCAGGGTCGTCGGTGGGATGGTTGGGCTGCAAACGGGTAGACATACGCCCTCGCAAACCGATGGTATTGCGGAACCGGGTGACCACCTCGGTTTTCTGCGCCACCAGAATCAGGTCCTGAATCCGCATGATTTTGGACACCGCCGCCACCATTTCCGGCGTCAGACCCGGCGCCAACGCTTTTAAAGCCTCGGTGCTGGCGAGCTCCGACAGCAGCCAATTGCGAAAATCACCCACCGTCAGATGCGAGACGGGGGCAAAAGCCTCGGCATCATGACTATCGAGGATCAACCGGGTCACTTCGTCCTGCTCGTAAGGGATCAGTGCCTCATTCAGAAAACGCTTCAGCGGCACCTCGGCCAGACATTGCTGCGCCGCTACTCGCTCGCTGGCGTTCTCCGCCGCGACACCGGCCAGGCAATCACCGGATCTAAGCGGTGTTGCCTTGGCCATCAGGGTTTTCAGATCCGCAAAGGTATAGCGTGTCTGGCCAATATCGATTTGATAGCTCATTCAACTCACCCCGCAGTGGCCTTGATCGATTGCTGCAAACGTTCCAGGAACAGATCCGCTTCGGCTCGGCCAAAGCACAGGGGCGGACGAATTTTCAGCGTACTGCCCGACTTGCCGGCGGCGCCGATCAGTACGCCGTTACGTTTAAGTTCATTGATTACAGCTGTGGTCCGCACCGGGTCCGGCGCGCCTGCCTGCGTCGGGTCGCACAGGTCCAGTCCGATAAACAGACCGGCACCACGCACATCGGCCACTTCGTCATAACTGGACTTAAGGCCGGTCAGCTGCTGTTTCAGGTATTCCCCCTGACTGGCCGCGTTAGCCATCAGCTGTTCCTCTTCCAGTACATTGAGCACCGCAGTACCAGCCGCAACGGCGACGGTAGAGCCGCCAAAGGTGTTGAAATAGCCCACATCGCTATTAAGCGCTGCCAGCAACTCTTCACGCGCTACCAATCCGGCCATGGGGAAACCGTTGCCCATGGGTTTGCCCATGGTGACCACATCAGGCGTAACCTGATGCCGTTCAAAGCCCCACATGCCTGAACCCGTGCGGCCAAAGCCCGGCTGGACCTCATCCGCGATGAACAGCATGCCCTCGGCCTGCAGCCATTCCACGGCCGGTTTCAGAAATGCAGCCGGATCAGCATAGACACCATCGCTGGAGAAAATGGAATCCACCAGCAGCGCCGCACAGCCATGCCCCAACGCATTGAGCTGCTCTACGCCGGTGCGTACCTGATCCGCGAACCAGGCGGCAGGGTCAGCCTGCGCGGGCATCTGTGAAATCGGGATGATATGGACAAAGTCCGGCGGCATACCCTGCTTGTAGGATGAAGGCGAAACCTCGGTTACGGCAGACGTATTGCCGTGATAGGCCGCCTCGGTGACGATAATACCCTGACGGCCGGTCCAGCGGCGTGCCAGACGCAGGGCCATATCGTTACTTTCACTGCCGGTACACATCATCACCAGACGATTCAGCGGTGCGGGCAGCGTCGCCAACAAACGCTCGGAGTAGGTATGGATGCCTTCATGCAGATAGCGGGTGTGCACATTCAGCGTGCCCATCTGTTCGGCTACCGCCTGCACCACTTTCGGGTGGCAGTGGCCGATTGAGGGCACGTTGTTATACACATCCAGATAGCGACGGCCCTGATCGTCGAACAACCAGACACCCTCACCACGCACGATATGCAACGGCTCCTCGTAGAACAGCATGGAGGTCGGGCCAACGGTTTCCAGACGCTTGCGCACCAGCGCACCGATGCGCGCGTCGGCCTGGTCGATACTGTCCATGTTGAAGGCGTTCTGATCCAGAATGCCACGAATCTTGCTCATCTCTGTCTCCTTTCGCCTCAGGGGCGTCCTTGCAGATAGACGCGGGCCAGCTGCGCCGTGCCCTCGGCATAGCCATCGATCAACTCCTGCGCCGCTTCACTGTCCGCATGAGAAGCCAGCCAGGCTGTCAGCATGATGCGTCGGATCATGACGAAGGTTTCCAGCAAGGCTTCATCCTCGTCGGAGAACTCAGCTACAGAGCGGTAGCCTTTGACCCAGGCTTCGCGCAGTTGGGGGATGATCGGATCAAGCTCGTAAAAGCTGATTGCTGCGGCGAAATCATAGGCATACCAGCAGAAACCACTGTCATCAAAATCGATAATCGACATTCGATCACCATCCACCAGCAGATTGGCCAGGCGCAGGTCTGCGTGCACCAGCCCGTAGCGATCATCGCCCAGCCCATAAGCCTCGATTTCACGCTCGATATGCCCGATGGCCTGATTAATGACCGCTTCATCATCGGCGCTCAGACCCGGTGCGTCGCGCCAGTCACCCCAGAGGCCATCCGGTGCAATCATGGTATCCAGCGTCCAGCGCTTTCGCATGAACCAGTCCGGCGGCTGCCAGTCACGGCTGTGCTGATGCAGGGTGGCGGTCACAGCTCCCAGCTTTTCAAACCAGTTGGGCAGGCTTTGCCCCACATCCGGCTCGGCACCGCTGACATGCTCAAACCCCACCACAAAAAACTCGCGCCCGTCGGCCTTGATACTCACCACTGGCGATCCATGCGTGGTTTCAATCGGGGCCGGTGTTTCGATCTGACCCGAGGTGCGCAGGTCCGAGATCCAGGCCAGCTCGGATTCGATCTCCTGCTGCTCGTGATAATCCGGGCGGTGCACGCGGATAATTATTTTCCGATCCGTATGACAATCATGCGAAATGAAGGTGGCATTCTCCGAGGTGGTCAGCAGATCGACCCGCGCGTCGGTGGGCATGCGCCAGTAGTTCAGACACTGTCCCAGTTCCATCTTGAGAGTATTCACCAGAGTATCGGTATACATCTGATCATCTCCTGTCAGTTCTCATTTCAAGACCCGCACCCTTGAGTGCGGGCAACCGGTTCAGGCGCGCGGGGTTTCGGCCTGCAGCGATACAGTCGGTTCTTCGGTGCTGGTGTTCGCCTCAGCATCCATCTCATCCAGATCATGTTCAGCATCCAGAATCAGTGCCAATTCCTCATCGGCCGACTTGGCCACCAGGTGGCGCTTGCCGTAGGCGAAGAAGTAGATGGCACCGATCACGAACAGGATCAGGGTGTAGTTGAAGGCACGGGGATCGAACGCGTAGACACCGGTCATGGCGACCAAAGACAGTATCAGCGCGATGGACGAGGTCAGGATGCCACCCGGTGTTTTGTAAGGACGTTTCAGTTCCGGACGACGCAGACGCAGCAGGATGTGGCTCAATGACATCAGGGCATAGGAGATGGTGGCACCTACGACCGCCATGCCCAGCATGAGATCACCTTCACCGGTCAGGGACGCTGCAAAGCCGAATACGCCCGGTACGATCAGCGCCCAGGTCGGTGCCTTGCGTTTGCTGGTCAGGGACAGGAACTTCGGCAGATAACCGGCACGCGACAGGGCGAACACCAGACGGCTGTAGCCATAGATAACCGAGAAGAAAGAAGCGATCAGACCTGCCAGACCCAATACGTTGATTGCGGTGGCCAGCTCGCCACTGCCGGTTGCCTTGAGTGCATCCACCAGGGGTACGCCACTGGCGCTGATTACATCAGCACCGGCCGCACCGGCCAGCAGGAACATCACCAACGCAGCGGTAAACAGCAGGAAAATCATGGCACCGATGATGCCTTTGGGCACATCACGGGCCGGATTACGGGCTTCTTCAGCCGCCAACGGAACCCCTTCAACCGCCAGGAACAGCCACATGGCAAACGGCAGAGCCGCCCAAACGCCGTACCAGCCAAACGGCAGAATCTCGCTGGCACCCGCGGCTTCGGTCGGCGCAATGTTGAACAGGTTAGCGGTTTCGAAATCGCCGATCAGGGCAACTGCCGTGGCCAGAATGGCAACCACCGCCAGGCCACTGATAATCATCATGGTCTTCAGCGCCTCACCCACACCGGCCAGATGGATACCGATGAAGATGGCATAGAACACGGCGTAGACCAGCGGGCCGTTGATGCCCAACAGCTCTTCCACCGCTGCGCCAATAAAGATCACGATGGCCGCCGGGGCCAGTGCATATTCAATCAACACCGCCAGGCCGGTCAGATAGCCACCCGTGGTGCCCATGGTCTGACGGGCAAAACTGTAGCCACCGCCCGCCGCAGGAATCGCTGCCGACATTTCAGCCAGTGAGAGCACCAGCGCGAAGTACATGGTGGCCATCAGTGCTGCGGCGATAGCGAAGCCACCCCAACCCGCTTCCGCCAAACCAAAGTTCCAGCCGGCGAAGTCGCCGGAGATCACATAGGACACCCCAAGGCCTGCCAGCAGGACCCAGCCTGCCGTACCTTTCTTGAGCTGGCGCTTGGCCAGATAGTCCTGATCGATTGTATTTGCCATGAGCATTCTCCAGATCGATAACCAAGGTTTTCAGTTCTCGTATGCCCATTCCCTTTCGCTGCCTCCCAACGAAAGGGAATGGAAATTGCTAGCTCATTCAGACTAACGAGAGCCTGCAAACGGCGGTTATCGAAAATTGGCAAACCTGTTCCGAAGCGAGAGTGAAGCAATGCTGCAGACTTGGCAGAACGCCGAAACGGCGTCCATACTGGATCGAAAAAATAAGAACGAGGCCAAGGTGCACCAAAAACAACAACAGGCACCACAGCGGTGCGTGTCCGTTTCGGACGATATCAATGAGCAGGCCTTCAACCTGACCGACTGGGATCAGGAATATAACCAGTACAGCGCAGGTCGCTTTGAAGGTCGTGTCGATGAGTGTCAGTTTGCAGGCGTACAGCTGATCAACGAATTCACCAACCAGAGCCTGCACCAGCATTGTCTGGTCTGGCCTGAATCCTTCTGGATCGGCATTCCGGATAAGCGGGAAGAGCTCCGTATCAATGGCCAGGCGATCGAACAGCATGACCTGCTCTGGCGACACGGCAATACTCCATTCGAGCTGGTCACCCCAGCCGACTGCAATATCCTCAGCATTGTGGTGCAGCGTGAGGAGCTCTTTGGGTTGGCCGAACGTCAGGGTATCGAATTGAACCTGGACGCAAGCAATACCAATCCACGCCTGTGTGGCAGCGCCCGGCAGCTGGAAGAACTGACCTTGCTGGTATCCCGAATCCTTGCTGCAGGGTCGGATATGGACACCGATATTCACAAGGACCTGCTGGTTCAGCAACTGTTGCACCTGCTGGGTAACGCCGAGATCAACGAAAGCGTGATTCCAAGCTATCGCCACCGCAAGGCGGTGGTTGATCGCGTCCGAGACTATCTGCATACCGCCGGCGACCTTCCCGTCACCATCACATCGCTTTGTGAACTGGCCTGTGTCAGCCGCAGGACTCTGCAATACAGTTTTGAAAGCATCCTGGGCATCAGCCCTGTCCAGTTCCTGCGTGCTACTCGCCTGAACCGGGTTAGACGCAAACTGCTGTCCTGCCATGACACCTCCATTGCAGATGCGGCTGCCAGCCAGGGCTTTTACCACCTGAGCCAATTTGCTACCGACTACAAGCGGCTGTTTGGCGAACGGCCTTCAGACACAATTAAACGTCTGCCTCACTGACTCCCAAGTACTTTCGCTGCAAACACCAAAGAGCCGGCAAACTGCCGGCTCTTTGGTTCCTTTTACTGATGCTTATCGAAGGATTCCTTCTCATGTTTCATGATGCTGGCATTGAGAAAGAGATAGATCCCCACTGCAGCTGCCAGGCTGATGGCAATGCCCATTGGGCTATCTGAGAAGGTGAAGTACGCGGCTACGTTTTCCCAGCTGGTGATTGGACTTGAAAACATGCTGTGCTCCTCGGTGCCTTGGGCACCTGTCTTAAGGTATCGAACATGAAGGTGGCGCCACCTCGGCAGCGCCACTTCGTTTCAGAATCAGACCAGTTGTTTTTCCTGACCCGGTTCCAGAGTGTTTTCCACAATTGCCTGCGCCGGCAGTGATTCCGGGTAGGGTTTGGCCGGAATTTCGACCAGGTCCAGACCCAGCGCTTCCACATGCGGCGGTACGCGCAGTGCGTTCAGTTTCTTCAGCACGTAGGAGATACCCCAGCCCGGAATGAAGCCGGTCAGGGCCATGACGATGGCACCGATCAGCTGTCCGCTGAGGGTGATGTCAGGCAGGTCACCCACGTTCGGGTAGGCCGATGCAAAGACACCCACCATGATCACGCCGTAGACGCCGCAGAAACCATGTACGGCAACCGCACCTACAGCATCGTCGACACCCATTTTCTCGATCATGCGACCGACGATCGGCATCAGTGCACCACCGCTGGCGGCGATGACGAAGGTCAGGCCCGGGTAGTACAGATCCAGACCCGCAGCCACGGTGATGATGCCGGCCAGACCACCGGACATGGTCCAGAAAGGCTCACGGGAGGTCAGGTAGGCACCCACAACACCGCCGGCGAAGCCCATCAGGGTATTGAAGCCGAAGGCGGACAAGTTGGTCGGGTTACCGTAGATGGTGGTCCAGCCGGTTTCACCGCCGTTGAAGATGATGCAGCCACCGAGGAAGCCGAAGAAGCCTACAATGATCATCATCAGGCCGATCAGGGCCATCGGCAGGCTGTGCGGCGGAATGTACATGGCCACGCCGTCCTTGAACTTGCCGACACGAGCGCCCAGGTTCATCAATACGCCCAGCGCGAAGAAACCTGCTACGGCATGCACAACACCGGATGCACCCACATCGTGGTAGCCCAGTTCGGTCAGCAGCCAGCCGTCCGGGTGCCAGCCCCAGGCGCCCGCCAGAATCCATACGGCAGAACCAAGGATTGCAGCCAGAATCAGGAAGGCGCTCAAACGGATACGTTCAATCACGGCACCGGACAAAATCGAGCCGGTGGTCGCACCAAACAGCGCGAAAGCGGCAAAGAAGATACCGGTACCCATATCCTGCACATCCGGTCCCATGCTCAGGCTCCAGGGCAGTGCAGCAGAAGCGTCAATCGGAATCAGGCCATTCGGGAAGGCGTTATAGATCCACCAACCGAAGAAGTAGAAGGTCGGGATAATCACCGACAGGGTCAGGATGTTTTTCATCCCGGAGGTAAGCGCGTTCTTGACGCGCGAGGCGCCAATTTCGTAAGCAAGAAATCCGGCGTGGATCATGAACATGATGGCGGTACACCACCAGTAGAACACTTCCACATTCATTGCCTGGTGCATCTCGAATGTCGCCTTGAGCGACTCCACGGTTTCCACAGTCATAGGCTTGTCCTCATCTGCGCGGAAATGCTCCGCTTTTTATTATGCTGCATCGCAGCATTTAAGCCCGAGCATCCTTGCCCTTCAGTGATATTTATTTCCTGATAAGAAAAAGCAAAGCTTATGCCAATGCCTGTTTATAACTTACGATTTATCCAGATGTAATTCATAATATATTGTTTTTATTGAACTATTTTTAGATTAAAAAATATACAGACGCGTTCTAATCAAACCCTGTCACCTTGTGAATAATTGATCGTGCTTTATGTAGGGGCTTTTTTGTGCGCATGCGTTCTTTTACGGTGCATAACAGCGGCTCCAGGCATAAAAAAAGCGCCCTGAAAAGGCGCTTTTTTAGTTGAGAACGGACGGTTTTTGGGCCGACGGAGTCAGCTTCTCACTTTGATCCGTTCGGGGTCATGAAACGGCAGTGCCTGAACAGCGGCTGGCAAGCGTTTCTGCAAACCATCCAGCTGCCCGACTTCCAGCTCCGTTCCGGGGGCTGACCAGTCAGGTTGCACCCGGCACAGCGCAATCATTTTGCCCATCAGTGGCGAGGGTGTTGCGCTGGTAATTTGCCCTACCGGCATACGCCCATCGTAGACAATGTCTCCATGATGCACAGGCTCATTGCCTTCCAGCACAAGACCAACCAGTTTGTGCCGACTTTCCGGTGCCTGCCGCTGCAGGGCCGTCCGCCCGCTGAAATCCTCTTCCTTGGTTTTCATCGGCACGGTAAAGCCGATACCGGCTTCATAGGGGTTGGTCTGGTTACAGAATTCATGGTCTGCAAAGATCAGCCCCGCTTCGATACGCAGCATATCCAGCGCATCAAAACCCAAAGGTGCCAGACCATAATCCTGCCCGGCCTCCCAGATCGCATCCCAGAGTTCAGTGCCGTCATCCGGGTGACACCAGACTTCAAAGCCCAGCTCGCCGGTATAACCGGTCCGCGACACCATCAGCGGAATCCCTTCCGGCCCCCCCAGGCGGCCAACCGTGAAATGGAACCACTTCAGCTCGCTGACGGGGGTACGTGTTTCCGGCTGCCAGATCAGCTGTTTCAGCAGCTCCCGGCTATTCGGACCCTGCACAGCGAGGTTATGCAGTTGATCCGTGGACTCACGAATACTGACCTGGTCGCCTCTCTGGGCAGCCAACTCCCGCAGCCAGGTACCGCTCCAGGGATCACCGCACACCCAACGGAATGCCTGCTCACTGATACGGAACAGGGTACCGTCATCCACCATACCGCCGGTTTCAAAGCAGGCCGCAGAGTAGACAATCTCTCCCACCGCCAGACGGCGGACGTTACGCGTCAGTGCATATTGCAGCAGCGCTTCGGCATCCGGCCCCAGGATCTCAAATTTTCGCAGCGGCGACAGGTCCATTACCGCGACCTTCTCGCGACAGGCCAGATACTCGGCACGAGCGCCCCAGCCTTCAAACTCGGTGGGTACCCAGTAGCCACGGTATTCAGCGAAGTGGCGCGTCAATTTTGACGTGCGGCTGTGGAAAGCGGTTTGCAGGGTCATACGCGGCAACTCCTCGGGCACCACACGATGGGCAATGGCGCGCTCAAACTGGTTTTCCGCGCCATACACGCGGACATGAATATCGGTGGGGGCCCAGCCGTTGGCCGGGTCGATGTCGTCCGGACAGGCTGAAGAAGCACAGATCAGGTCGCGGTTTGCCCGCAGCAATACATAATCACCGGGACGGGACCAGGGCTCATCCATGCCGACCGTGCCACAGGGTTCGATCAGAGTGTTGAAGAAGAAATTGATGGCAGGCCAGCCGGCACGCGGCTTAACGCCATAGTCTTTCAGGGCCCGGTTGAAATTATCCGTGCAGCTGACATGGCCGAAGTAGCCTTCGTCTTCATAGTATTTCGGTGTGCAGGCCAGCAGAAAGCTGTCATGGCGGCCCACAGTGTCCTGCACCAGTTCCAGCATCGGCTGCAGGCGGCTGTCGGCAAAACGGGAATAGAGCCCTGGCTGGGGCAGTGCCTGACCGGCCAGAGTACGCGTCGCCACGGCATCCAGCGTCACCTCTTCACCCTGTTCCAGGGCCGCCTCATCAAAGGCGATAAAATCGGAGCACTGTTTGCCGGCCACATCGATAATCTGGATCCACTCACCTGCCTTGACCCGGTACACGCGCGCACTGCTGTGCGGAATATGCAGGTCCTGAACCGGCTGCGCCAGCGGCTCAGGCAGTTCCGGCGTGCGCTCCGGCAGATAGTGAATGCTGATATCCAGCTCCGACACGGTCAGCTGCTCATCCGGGCGCATATCCAGACCCGGCGCGATCAAAACCAGACTGACCGGGCCACTACGTTCACTGGCTGTAATCACACAAGGCAACTCATCCGGCGCAAGGTGCACGGCAGCCGAGAGCTGATGCGGATCGACGCTGAACCCTTTGAGCTGCTGTAACAGACGCTGGGCGGAGGGTCTGCCAGCCTCAAGCTGTGCCTGAGTCACTGTCGCTCCCGCCTGATATCCATTCAGCTCAAGCGCATCAACGGCCGACTGCCCCTTGGCATCAAACGCCAGTATTTCGCAGCACTGGCCGGCGTCAGCCCCTTGAATGCAGACCTCTTCCCCCGGCATCAACACCAGCTGTATTGCCTGCTGGGCTCGAAGGCGGCGGCGCACACCGGCCGCCAGCCCTCCACCCAGCAGGTCATTCATTTGCATATTCATAACACCACTCCCGGTAAATGCCTTACCTGGCTGTACATGCATCAATTGCGTGCATGCTCGGGGCCCATTGCCCTGTTTTGCGGCTCGCATGACGGGTCCGTAAACCCATGTATGAGCCGCTACTCTTGGTAAAAATTCTTTACTTACAGGAATTAATGGGCAATGCGTCAAAGGAGCTACCCCTGCAGGGGTAATCCATCTGTTGCTGGCATGATGTGTGCATTTAGCTTCCCGTTAACAACACATTCGCACAGGAGGTTGCTGTGGCTGTCAGTCTCACACGCTGGTTTGGACGCACGCAGGCAGAGGCCGGCGCTGACAAACGACGTTACCGCCCCCAGCGGGAGCTGTTGCACCGGATGACCCTCAGCCTGATTCGCTGTGGTGATGATCTGGATGCCACCCTGCCGGACCTGCTCCGACAGGGTGCAGTCGCATCCGGCTTTTCCCTGCCACTCTGGCTGGCCTGGCGCACCGATCACCAAAGCACCTGGCACCTGAATGGCACCGATGATGCTGCCAGTGCACTTGAGGTCAGCCGGCTCGGATATCAGCTGGATCTGGCCACCCGTGGTGACCGGACGCGCCTGCAAACCCGGGAAACACTGGCCGATTTATCGGTTCAGGGCATCCGTATGCCCGATGGCGAGAGTGGGTTGCAGCTCTGGTTACTGGCACCCACCCCGGATGCGGACAAGGCGGACCATTGGCGTCAGGTGCTCTGTGACCTGGGCCAGGCCATCCGCGAGGGGCTGGACCTCAACCTTGCCCACAGCAACCAGCTACGCCAGCAACGTCAGAGTCTGCAGCAATCCCTGGCCGCCACCTTGCATGATTCCGTCGCCCAGCAGCTCTGTTATCTGTGCCTGCAAACCGGCCGTTTGGAGCAACAGGTCGAACAGCTCCCCAATGACGAAATGCGCGACCGGCTGCATGGACTCAGGCAACAGGCCCGCCAGGCCTATCGGCAAACACGAGAACTGATCAGCAGCTCCCGCATCCGCCTGCACCACAGCCTGGAGAAAGAGCTGCAAACGGCCATCGCCGAATTCGAGCGCCATTCAGGCCTGATGTTCGAGCTCGATAACCGCCTCTGTGACCGCAACCTGCCAGAGGTGATCGCCGTCGAACTGCTGCTTATTCTGCGCGAAGCCCTCAGCAACGCCGTCCGTCATGCCCATGCACAGAAGGTCCGTATCCAGCTTCTGCCGCACGGCGAGAAAGGTATCCACATCCGTATTGAAGACGACGGCCAGGGCCTGCCCAGCGAGCGCAACGCCGACAGTTTCGGGCTTGGCATCATGGAAGAACGCGCCAAACGCATCGGCGCCCATTTCCGCATCGAGTCCCGCGCCGGCCAGGGCACCTGCATTGAACTGATTACAGAGGAGCTCTGCTCATGACACACACGCCGGTAATTCTGGTCGATGACCATCCGCTGTTTCGGCGCGGAGTCGCTGAACTGCTGCAGGATACCGATCACTTTGAAGTGGTCGCGGAATTTGATGGCCCCGCCGGCGTGCTGGAGCATATCCACCGCGCGGCACCGGAATTGGTGCTGCTGGACCTGCAGATGCCGGACAGCAGCGGGCTCGACCTGCTGCAACAGATCAAGCAGTTCAATGTAGATATCCGCGTAGTGATGCTGACCGCCTCCGATGACCCCGTCCACCTTATGGATGCACTGCGTATCGGCGCCGACGGCTATCTGCTCAAGGATACCGCCCCCGACATGATGATCGAACGCCTCAATAACGTGCTGGAAGGGCACGTGGGACTGGATGACGACATGCTGTTGCTGCTGCGTGAAGGGCTGCGCCAGCAGGGCGAGCCTGCCGAAACCACCGCCACACCTGCCGGCGCCAATGTGGTCGCGGATGAACGCTGGTACGAAGTGCTGACCGAACGCGAACGCCAAACGCTGATCTGGATCTCCCGGGGCCTCAGCAACAAGCTGATCGCGCGGGAGCTGGGCATCAGCGACAGCACCGTGAAGGTGTATGTGAAAAGCCTGCTGCGCAAACTCAATCTGCACTCCCGCCTGGAACTGGCGGCCTGGGTACACAACCATCCCCTGCCGGAGAACGAGACATGCTGAGCCGCCTGCTGGCCCGGTCAGCAGAACCGGCGCCTGACCCCATTCCGCTCGACCGGGTACTCGACAGCCTGGATATCGCTGTATTGGTGGTCAACGAACATGGACAGATTCTGGCCGCCAATCAGGGCTGGCAGCGCCTTAAAGGCGACAACTGCAGCACCCTGTTTCATGAGCACCTGCATCCTGGTGATCGCCCTCTATGGCAACAGGCATTGCTGACACAGGAAAGCCCCCTGCAGGCCCGTGTGCTGAGCGCCCAGAGCAACAGTCTCTGGTGCGAGCTGAAACACCAGCCTGTCGACAGCAATACGCTCTGGCCCATCAGTATCACGCTGACCGATATCAGCGACCAGATGTCCCGTTCCCGCCAGCGTGATGCGGACTGGCGCAGCCTCACCCAGCTGGTCAATCAATTACCGGCCATGCTCTATCGCAGCCGCAACAACCGGGACTGGACCATGGCGTTTGTCAGTGCCGGCTCGCTGGAGCTGACCGGTTATCCCCCGGAAGTGCTGACCAACCAGTCCAGCCTCAACTACGGTGACCTGATCCACCCTGAGGACGCTGATCCCGTGTGGGAACAGGTGCAGGATGCACTCAGCCGTGGCGAGCGTTTCGAGCTGCATTACCGCCTGCAGCACGCTGATGGGCGCCTCATCCCCGTGATTGAAAAAGGCCAGGGCATTTATGCCGACAATGGCGCCATTCTGGGCGTTGAAGGCATGGTTCTCACCTTCTCTACCCCCTCCGCACACACCCCAATGTAGCCCCGCGGGGTTACCTTCAACGGGGAATTTTGCCCACAGGATCTCAGGGGTAATTTGGTTATCAACGGCCACCTGATGTGGCCATCGGAATCCCAAAACAGGATTGATGCGGAGATAACCATCATGAAAAAACGCGTAGCCATCATCGGCGCAGGCCCCAGCGGCCTGGCACAGTTACGAGCCTTCCAGTCAGCTGAAGCCAAGGGCGCCGAAATTCCGGAGCTGGTCTGCTTCGAGAAGCAGGATGACTGGGGCGGCATGTGGAACTACACCTGGCGCACTGGCCTGGATGAGAACGGTGAACCGGTACACGGCAGCATGTACCGCTACCTCTGGTCCAACGGCCCTAAAGAGTGCCTGGAATTCGCCGACTACACCTTCGAGGAGCATTTCGGACGTCAGATCGCCTCCTATCCGCCGCGCGAAGTGCTCTGGGACTACATTAAAGGGCGCGTAGACAAGGCCGGCGTGCGCAAATACATCCGCTTTAACACCCCGGTACGCAACATTTCCTACGACGAAACCACCGGCCAGTTCACCGTTGCGGTGCACGACCACAACACCGACACGACCTACAGCGAAGTATTCGACTATGTCGTCTGCGCCAGTGGCCACTTCTCGACCCCCAAGGTGCCCGAGTATGAAGGCTTTAAAACCTTTGGTGGCCGCGTACTGCACGCCCATGACTTCCGCGATGCGCTGGAGTTCAAGGACAAGGATATTCTGATTGTCGGCGCCAGCTACTCGGCCGAAGATATCGGTTCCCAGTGCTATAAATACGGTGCCCGCTCCATCACCAGCTGCTACCGCAGCGAGCCCATGGGCTTCAAATGGCCAGACAACTGGGAAGAAAAGCCGGCGCTGACCCATGTGGATACCGACACTGCCTACTTCAAGGACGGCAGCAGCAAGAAAATCGACGCCATCATCCTCTGCACCGGTTACCTGCACCACTTCCCCTTCCTCGCCGACGACCTGCGCCTTCAGACCGACAACCGCCTCTGGCCGCTGAATCTCTACAAGGGTGTGGTCTGGGAAGACAATCCGCAGTTCTTCTACATCGGCATGCAGGACCAGTGGTACTCCTTCAACATGTTCGACGCCCAGGCCTGGTATGTGCGTGACGTGATTCTGGGCCGTATTGCCCTGCCGTCCAAGGCCGAGATGACCGCCGACAGCCTGAAATGGCGCGAGCAGGAACTGGCATTGGAAACCGCCAAAGAGATGTACGAGTTCCAGGGTGCCTATATTCTGCACCTGATCGAGCAGACCGATTACCCGACCTTCGACATCGACGGCGTCAATCGCACCTTCCTTGAGTGGAAACAGCACAAGAAGGACAACATCATGACCTTCCGTGACCACTCCTATGCCTCACTGATGACCGGCACCATGGCGCCCCCGCACCATACCCCCTGGCTGGATGCGCTGGACGACTCCATGGAAGCCTACCTGGCCGATGCACCGCTGACCGACGCTGCCCGCAAGGCAGGCTAACTCACCCCATGCCGGCTCCGGCCGGCATCTTTCGAGGACCGATCATGAGTAATGCACCCATTACCCGCCTGCCGAACCGCAAGGCGGAACCGATGACCGACGCCCTGCCGGGCTGGACCGTTGTCGCCGGTGAACCCACCATGACCACCTGGATCGAATACACCGCCGATGACGGCAGCATGATCAGCGGCTGGTGGGAAGCCTCACCCGGCACCTGGCACTCCACCTACGCAAGCTGGGAGTTTATTCACCTGATTGAAGGCTCCGCCATCATCACTCCTGACGGCGGCGAGCCCGTAGAAGTTGGCCCCGGTGATGCCTTTGTAATCGAAAAGGATTTCGTGGGTACCTGGGAGATCACCGCCCCGATCGTGAAGCACTTTACGATCAAGCTGAAATAACCGCTCAACCTTTTAAAGCCCGACCGCCCGGCTTCAGGCCCACACACCTTGGCCGGGCACCCTTAGCTCAGGACATGTCTCGGTTCTCGCCAGCCGTTCCTCCCCACACCGCCCTTATTACTGCCACTTCCGACTGGCAACACACGACAGTTTGGTCCAATATCAAGGCACTATGGATTGACCGTTGCAGGATACAGTGCAGGGTCTAGCACAAAGCACGCAGGCTTTTTTCAATGGAGGAGAATAGCTGTGGCTCGTCATTTATCTTTCCAATACAAGCACTTAGTATTTCTTAGTTGCCTCTACTCGTGAGCAAATTACCTATGGTTATGAATGAAATGGAAGTCATTAGATGCATTGCACAGTATTCGACAGTTTCCGGGCAATTAGTTGAAGAGCACCCTTTAATTGGTTTTAATCTTTTGGCCTTCCAAAAGGAATTATCCGTAAAAGAAAAAACAAACCCTATGTATGAATGTGACTCAATAAATTGTGTTAATACAGGGTTCCTTCGAAAACATTTAGACAATGAGCCAACCTGGGATTTCAAGAGATTTAGATATTTCCTGGAAGCTCTACCCATATAATAAAAGGCTCAAAAGCTTCACTATAGGCTTTAAGAATCGATTTGAAAGCCCCGTATATACTGGGCCTTCGACTTTAAGGGACTCAAAATGTACAACACTGATGCTCCGCCGTATCCAGAAATAAATTTTGATGAATACTGCATATACACATCCATCAAGTCAGATGGATTTTCCGGGCTTAATGTTCGAAACGGCCCCTATGGCGCACTTTCCAGCTGCGAACCATCAGACGGCACCGTACACTATTCTGGCGACAAGGATATGGGTACGGAGACCTTCCTTACCGAATCCAAATGGGTCAGTGACCATGCCGTTGAAATTCTTGATGCGGCGTTATCTGCAATGGTCGACCAGTATTGGGAAAACCGTGAGTACGTTCTTGAATGCCTCGTCGATGAAGACCCCAGTGAAGTGGTCCCGGAAATATCTGCTCCCCAAGATCTAAAGAGTCTATGCGGCATAGTTGCAGTTCACATTAATACCCCCGATGACTCAGGCAACCACAGATTCGGAATTGAATTTGGGTGTAACTGGGAAGATGAACATGGCGCAGGTGTCAGGTTTAAAAACCTGATAGCAATCGAAGATGGACATGCGTCAGAAGCATTCGATTTTCGATGAAATAAAATAATTCAGTGAAAGGAATAAATCATGAGCAATGACGTAAAGCCAATCCCAGTAGTCATTCTTGGAGCAATATCTTCACTTTTTCTTATTTTAACCCTTTTATATATTCTGATTGCAGGGTTTGATGCAATTTCGACCGTCATTCTGGTTTCAGCATTCAGCGGACTAGCTATTCCAGCCGTAATTTATGCAGATGGAGCGATTGAATGTGTCACGGGAGTCTTCGAAATGTTTGCAGAAGGTATTTCTGCAATATTTTCAGGAATATTGGACGCAATAGGTTCGCTATTTGGGTGAAGCAACACCTGGCCACTGGCAAGTACATCAGCCAGACCAACTACCGATTTGGCCTACTGGCTCTGGTATAAATAATTGGGAAAGCATTGAGCTTTTTGCTGTTCGGTCACAAACAACAAATTGTAAAGCGGCTTTAAAGCAAAAACCCTGAGCGACTTGGGTCGCTCAGGGTTTATTGCCGTACATACCCTTCAGAAGTCAGTATGCGTTTCTATTGGATAGATACCCTCAGGATTCAATATCACCCATACAGATGTATTTCAGCTCCGTGTAATCCTCCAGGCCGTATTTAGAACCTTCTCGTCCCTGACCAGACTCTTTCACACCACCAAAGGGGATCATCTCGGAACTGATTCCGGTTTCGTTGACTCCCACCATCCCGTACTCCAAACGCTCACTGACCCTCCATATTCTGGATGGATCTTTAGTGAACACATACGCAGCAAGGCCAAACTCGGTATCGTTTGCCATTGCAACGGCTTCAGCCTCATTCTCGAATGAGAATACCGGTGCCACAGGTCCGAATACCTCTTCTTTCGCCAGGCGCATATCGGCCGTGAGATCACGCAGCACAGTCGGTTCATAGAAGTAGCCCTTACCGTTGGCCGGCTTGCCGCCAATACAGACGCCGGCGCCCTTACCAACAGCATCTTTCACCAGGGTATCGACACTGTTAACCGCCTGCCCTGTTATCAACGGCCCTGCTGTGACCGATGCATCAAACCCATCCCCCAGCACAAACTCGGAAACCTTAGCGGTCAGTTTCTCGAGAAAACGCTCATAGATGCTCTGCTGCACCAGTATCCGATTGGCGCAAATACAGGTTTGACCGGCATTACGGTATTTGACGGCAAGCACACCGGCGACGGCCTTATCCAGATCCGCATCCTCAAACACCATCACCGGCGCATTGCCACCCAATTCCATTGATGTGCGTTTAACCCCTCTGGCCGACTGCTCCATCAGGATTTTGCCTACTCGCGTGGAACCGGTGAACGTCACCTTTTTAACCAATGGATGAGACGTCAAAACCTGCCCAATGGCAGCCGCATCCGTGCCCGGTATAACATTAATGAGTCCATCAGGAATGCCGGCTCGCTGCGCCAGCTCCGCCAGAGCCAGCGCAGACAGAGGCGTTTCCGCTGCAGGCTTCAGCACAATGGAACAACCCGCCGCCAACGCCGGGGCTACCTTGCGCGTAATCATGGCAAGTGGAAAGTTCCAGGGTGTGATAGCAGCTACCACACCCACCGGCTGCCTGATGACCAGAGAACGCCGATCTGAAGTGGTCGCGGGCAGAATATCACCGTAGATCCGCTTGGCTTCTTCAGCGAACCATTCGATATAGGAGGCGCCATAGGCGACCTCCCCCCTGGCTTCGCTAAACACCTTGCCCTGTTCGGCAGTCATCAGCGTGGCAAGATCATCCTGGTGCTCCATCACCAGATCAAACCATCTGCGCAGCAAGCTCGACTTTTCCTTCGCAGTGACTGACCGCCACTGCTCCATAGCCTGCTGGGCTGCATCAACAGCACGTTGCGCGTCCTCTGCGCCCAGGTTTGCAACCCTTGCCAAGGGTTGAGTGGTGGAGGGGTTTTCAACCTCAAAGGTTGTCAGCCCCTCAACCCATTGCCCGTTGATGAGCCCTTTCGTTTTGACCAGTGAAGGGTCTCGGAGCATCTCTGCAATCATTGTGTACACCTGTTAAAAGCCATATTTAGCATTAGTCAGCTAAAGCAGCCTCGCCTTCAGCAAGCTTGCTCGTCACGACGTCAGTGGATACAACGGGCTTTGCCAGATCATTGGCATTGTAGGTAATCCCACTCCGCTCATCTTGAAAGCCTTTAACAAGCGCCCAGCACATGAATGTCAGCACCACAGAGAATGGAAGTGCAGCAATAATGGTGGCCGTCTTCAGCGCATCGAGACCGCCGGCTAACAATAGCGCCAAAGCAACACCGCCAAGCCCCAGGCCCCAGATAATGCGTAAAGACCGGGCCGGGTGAGTATCCCCCTGAGACACAATGGTGCAAATGACCAGCGTGCCCGAATCCGCAGAGGTAACAAACCAGGTCACAATCAGCAGTGTCGACAGCACAGCCATCGCCTGGGTCATAGAATCCACACCAATGGCTTCGATGGTGCTGTAAAGCGACAGGGTAATGTTTTCGTTAACCACCTGAGTAAGATGCCCGGCATTCAGCAACTCAATGTTAAGCGCCGTACCACCAAAGACAATGATCCAGAGAAACCCGCCCAACGGCGGCATAACCAGGGCCGTGAGCAAAAACTGACGTACGGTACGACCACGTGAAATACGGGCAATGAACATACCGACCAGCGGGCCCCAGGACAGCCACCAGCCCCAGTAGAAGATGGTCCACCAGCCCTGCCATTGACGCTCAGCATCCAGGTCAACCCAGAACCCCATCGGGATAAAGGTGGCCACATAATCCCCCAGAGAGGAAACCGTCAGATCCATCAGAAATACGGTGGGTCCTGCAAATACAAAGAATGCAATAAGCACCAGACTCAGGCGGATATTCCAGATACTCAGTATTTTAATACCGCGCCCAACACCTGAAATAGCCGACAGTGTGGCAACAACCGACACAAATGCGATCAGAATAACTTGCGTGGTCGTGGAAACGGGCACACCAAATAAATAGTTCAGCCCGGCATTCATTTGCGAAACGCCCAGACCCAGTGTGGTTGCGGTACCGAACAGCGTGCTGAAGATTGCCAACAAGTCGACAGCGTGACCGATAGGTCCATAAATTTTATCACCCAGTAAAGGGTAAAGACCGGAGCGAACCGTTAATGGAAGACCGCGACGGTAGCAGAAATAGGCAAGACACAAGCCCACCAGAATATAAACCGCCCAACCATGCAGCCCCCAATGGAACATGGTGATTTTAACCGCCATACGCGCAGCACTTTCGGTGGCGGCCTCTATGCCATTCATATCCAGGAAAGGGTTCCCCTGAAAATGCATCAGGGGTTCACCAATACTCCAAAAGAGCAGGCCTGTACCGATGGCACAGCTGAATAGCATTGAAAACCATGCCACAAACCCGAACTCGGGCTTTTCATCATCGTTGCCTAAACGAATATCACCGTAGCGGCTAAATGCTACCCAGACAGAAAACCCCAGAACGGCGCTGACAATGACCACGTAGTACCAGCTGAGATTGTGAAGAATCCAACTATTGAAGCCACTGAAAATTTCGTTGGAAAGTTCGACGTTAAGCACTGTGAATAGTACAAACGCCGCTACCATCAAAATGGAGCAGTAGCTCATGAATGTGCTTTTTCCGGCATCAGGAACACCGGATAAAGCTCTTGTGCTGGGTTTCATAAAAACTCCTAAGCATCAAAAATAGCCGAAGCTGTTATTTTTATTGTTGAGCAACCCGTTATCGCATTACGAACGGATTACCCATGGGTTCACTGGAGGTATTAATCCAGGTGGTTCTCACGCGTATATAGTCCTGAATCGCCTGGATACCTGCTTCACGCCCGTACCCTGACTGATTGACACCACCAAAAGGAGCAACCGGCGAGATTGCGCGGTAGGTGTTCACCCAGCAGATGCCGGATTTGATTTGCTGAGACACACGCAGAGCTTTTGACAGGTTTTCAGTGAATACACCTGACCCAAGACCAAACTCGGAATCATTAGCCAGCGCAATCGCCTCTTCTTCGGTGTCAAAGCATGCGATCGACATCACCGGCCCAAACAACTCGGCTTTCAGAGTTAGGGTCTCGAAATCAGGACATTCAACAATGGTGGGGGCGAAATAGTGTTCTGAGCCCAACTCAGCCAGGCGATGTCCACCAGCCAGTACCGACGCACCCTGCTCTTTCGCTTTGAGCAGTGCCGCTTCTATGCCTTCAACCTGTGCCATTGTGCAGAGCGGACCGATATGAGAAGTGCTGTCCAGAGGGTTACCGACCCGGATTTCAGCCGTGGCCTTCAGAAGACGACTGACCAACTCCTTGTACAGCCCACGCTGAATATACACTCGCGAGCCCGCGACACAGGACTGACCTGAAGCACCAAAGTTACCGGCCAGAATCCCGTTGGTCGCACTTTCGAGATCAGCATCCTCGAATACCAGAATGGGTGACTTGCCGCCCAGCTCAAGGGATGTGACCGCGAAGTTTTCGGCCGTATTACGAACAACATGCTTCGCTGTTTCAGGTCCACCGGTAAAGGCCAGACGATCAATATCCGGGTGTGATGTCAGCGGAATGGCACAGCCGACGGCATCACCGGTAATCACTGACACCACGCCTTTCGGGAAGCCTGCCTGCTCAATCAAGCGAGCGAACTCCAGAATGGCAACAGGTGCAATCTCAGATGCCTTGATAATGACCGAACAACCAGCGGCCAAGGCCGGAGCCAGCTTGGTGGCGGTCAGGAACATCTGGGCGTTCCAGGGCACTACCGCCGCAACGACGCCGATGGGCTCAGGCTTTGTGAACACATGCATATCAGCCTTATCGATAGGCAGTGTGTGGCCTTCGATTTTATCGGCGAGCCCTGCGTAGTATCGATAATACTGGGCGACGTATCGGGCCTGCGACTGGGTTTCAGCCGCCAGCTTACCGCTGTCACTGGTTTCTACAGCTCCAAGTGCCGCAGAGTTTTCTTCCAGCAGGTCAGCTAAACGATTCAGCAACACGCCTCGCTCTGAGGGTGTGATACCGGCCCACTGCGGATCACTGAGAGAGCGACGGGCCGCTTTTACGGCACGTTCAACATCTTCAGGTTCGGCACAAGCAAAAGTGGCCCAGGCATCACCCGTTGCCGGATTAATCGTCGGCATTTTCTTGTTTGCTGCGCCTTCAACCCACTCACCATCAATGAACAGCTTATAGTGGGGCAGATTTAAATCAGACATAAGGATCCCATCCATTAATTAAAAGCAGGCATCACTTCATCAATAAAACGACGCAGCGACGTTTCTTTTTCCTGGCGTGTCATGCCTGAATCACTCCAGTAAGCGAACTCGTCATAGCCCAGGTCTTCATAGTGCTTAAGACGATCAATAATCTGCTGAGGTGTACCTATCATCAGATCATTGCGGATAGCTTCGCGCTTATAGAACGGGTGCTCATCAATTTCTTTTTGTGAAAGAGGCTGAATAAGACCCTGACTGATCGGGCGCTCATTTTTGAACCAGGCACCGAAGTAGCAGTAAAACTCATGCAGTTTTCGAGCAGCCTGGTCCAGCTCAGTCGGATTGTCTGAAACGAAGGCGTGCTGGAGGATCATGATCTTGGTGCGCTTATCATGCTTTTCGCAGGCTTCGTTATATTTGGAGATCAATGCTTCTACTTCTTCCAGCCCTTGCCACAGCGGCGTGACCTGCACATTGCAGCCGTTGCTGATAGCAAATTCATGGCTGTTAATATCGCGGGCGGCTACCCAAATCGGAGGGCCATCTTCAGTTAATGGCTTGGGCGATGATGTGGTTTTCGGGAAGTTGTAATGCTTGCCTTCCTGGGTGTGGTCACCTTTCCAGAGACCTTTAATGGCAGGCACCATTTCACGCAGGCACTCACCCGCGCCCCAGGCATCCATACCCGGCACCATACGTTCATATTCAAATGAGTATGCGCCTCGCGCGATACCCAGATCCAGACGACCACCCGTAATGATATCCGTCATGGCCGCTTCGCCGGCCAGTTTTATCGGGTGCCAATAGGGGGCCACAACTGTCCCTGTCCCCAGGCGAACATTCTTCGTCTGATGGGCAAGATCGATCAGGTTGAGGAAAGGGTTCGGTGCGATGGTGAAGTCCATACCATGGTGCTCACCGGTCCAGACTGTACACATGCCACCTTCATCAGCAATTTTGCATAATGAAATAAATTCGTCGTACAGATCCTGCTGTTTCTGCTGTTCGTCCACGCGCTCCATGTGAGCAAAGAGTGAAAATTTCATCGCACATCCCCTTTTGTTTCATCCCCAAAGTACAGACGGAAAACGCCATTCTGCTTTTCATTGACCAGACGACCGACCATTGATTGAAGATCGGATGACGCAAAATTCAGGTCTGCCAACTCTTCAAATGGCACATATTCATACTGCTGGTGATCAGACTCTTTAGCGCTTTCAACCCGGTAAAACGCAATGAAGCCGCCGGTTGTGGCTTTCTCATACACGGAAAACACCTGGCCTACTTCACTCTCGGGCTCTATTTCTTTGACAAAGGAGGCGAGTGTTTCGTGTGAGCTTTGCCCTTTCGTCATGTCTGCAACAGGCAGGATGTAGCCCTGGTCTGTTTTCTGCACGAGCAGCTTGTCGTTACACTCAATCAAGGCACCCACCTGAGCCGATGACTGCAGTGCAACTTCTTCCGCCTTGTGCTCCATTCCCAGACTGAAATAACCACCCTTGGCATATCCCAAACCCAGTTTTTCTGTCGTTGCGAAGGCTTCCACCTTGCCTACAAGAAGGAGGTGATCCCCAGCGGGAACCTTCTGGAAAGCCGAACATGAGAAATGCGTTACCGCTCCATCAATCAGCGGCGTACCAAATTCGTCGGCTGTCCAGGACACTTCAGAAAAGCGGTCGCCTGAGGAGCCTGCAAAGGTGTTGGAAGCATGCTGCTGCTCTTCGGCAAGAATGCTGACAGCAAAGTGTTCGCATTGCTCGAATACATCAAAACTGGAGAGCTTGTTGGCTGGACATACCAGCAACAGCGGCGGATCCATTGATACTGAGGTAAACGAGTTCGCTGTAAAGCCTACTTGCTCTCCCGTCTTGCTCACGGCAGTTACCACCGTGACGCCCGTCATAAAGGAACCAAACGCGTTACGCAGCTCTCTGGGGTCAAAGGTATTCACAGGAATATCTCCTTAGTTCCGGTCAAAACAGCGCTGACCGAAATCTTTTATTATTGGATTTATCTCTACGGAGTGAGTTAAAGGGGCCATGTGGCGAGACGCCTGAACGATATAGCTCTCGCCTTCAGGACATAGTCTTGCCATGGATTTGGACATATCAGGCGTTGAGTTCGGATCTCCCTCTCCCGTCAGGAACAGCGCCGGAACAGACAGATTTTCAAGATCACGATCTGAAGGGCCATCATTGAAACAGAAGACTTCATAAGCCTGTCGATAACCATCAAGGGAAGCATGACTCAGCCATTCACGACACATGCGTGCATGTTGTTCATCATCACCCTGTAAGGGGAAATCAAACCAGCGCTTAACCGGAGCCGTTACATTTTCAGCCGTAATACTCTCCTTGATCTGCTGAACGCGGCTAAAGACCGCCTGCTTGGCAGCATCCGACCGCCGGTAAACCGAATTCAGCGCCGCCACACCTGCACATTGTTGGGGATAACGAATGGCAAAGTTCAGCGCGATCATAGATCCCATTGAGTGCCCGGCAATCAGCACGGGTGCCTGCACGACTTCGTCAATCCATGCAGCAACGGCGTCGGTATAGGTCGGGATATCAAGGCACTCTGCCATGATGTCACTCTCACCATGACCCGGCATATCCACGGCATACACCGTGAAGAACTTCGACAAGCCTTCGACCTGGTGTACCCATGCTTCCAGGCGCAAGCCTACGCCGTGGATGAGAACCAGAGACGGCCCTTGTCCTGTTCGGGTATAGGCAAGCCCTGAACGGGACTTAAACCGCGGCAGGGTTATCGACGTCATGCCCAAGCTCCTGAAGTTCCTGATAACGGTCGCCAATACGGTGATGCGGGCGACCACCAGTTGCACCACCAAGAACAACCACAATTTCATCAGCAGCAGGCGCGTCACCGATGTTGAATTGCAGCGTCAAATAGTGGGAACGCTTGCCACCATCATTTTTGTCCATCATCGGAACAGAAATCGGTGCGTTGGCAGGGCCACGGGTGTTTGTGAACGAGAGGAATGATTTAGCCTCTACCGCCTCACGGTAGAAATTGCCAAAGTGCAGCGTATGAATCAGAGCAGAGGCATGCTCGACTTCACCGTTCAGACCTACAACCGCAGCTTTACCGAAAGCTTCGATGTTCTCCGCGCCACCCGCCAGTTCGCAGATGCGCTGCGTCAGTAGTTCTCCCAGTTGCGGACCATACTCACGAACAACCGGTTTCAAGTCATGCACAAAGCGCCCTGCCCAGGGGTTTGTGACGACAGCAGCCACCGCAAACATGCGCAGAGGCCTGTCTGCCTTCTTATAACCCTCAATCAGGGTTTCTTCTTCAAAGCTGACGATTTTGCGTATCTCTAAACTCATTTCCGGATCCCGCCCAAGGTGATAATGATCTTTTTCGTAATATGGTATACCATATGACACAAAGATAATCATACAATCACGACTGAATCAAGTGGTCGCTATGCTAAGATGCAAAACTGGATTCTGATTCAGAGGAACGAAGACACATGCAGAAGGTTGAACGACCCAAAACCTTGAAAGAACACGCCCTCGATTCCCTGCGTGACGCCATCACCAGTAATTCACTGACACCGGGCACTCGCTTAATCGAACGCAACCTGTGTGAAACGCTGGGCGTTAGCCGCACCGTTGTTCGGGAATGTATCCGTCATCTGGAAAGCGAGCACCTGGTTGTGGGTCTTCCCAACGCGGGCTTTGCGGTTGCATCTATCAGTGATGCAGAAGTGAAGGAGATCTACGAGATACGCACCCTGTTGGAATGCATGGCTGTTCGAGAATGCAGCAAAGTCATCACCTCGGAAATCATTCAGAGCCTGTACCAGCTGCATGATCAGATCGCAGATCACTTGGCTAAAGACGATATCAAAACCGCTTTACGCCTCACCAAAGACTTCTATGAATTGATCTTTCACAGCGCAGGTAAGCATGTTGCCTGGGTCTTGGTCGAACAGCTCAACTCTCGCATATCCCGGTTGCGCGCCATGACCCTGAGTTCTGTCGGGCGTAAAACCGCAGGCCCGAAAGACCTGTATGAAATGGTCAAAGCCCTTGAGGAGCACGACCCCGATAAAGCCTGTGCAATCTGTGAGCGTCATCTTAAAGAAGCCTACGAAATCGCATGCCAACTGGAGAAAGGAAACAACTCATGAAAGATGATCTGTTTGAACTTGGTCTACAAAAGCGTAAAGAAACGCTGGGAAAAGACTATGTAGAAAAGAATCTTGAGAAAGCTGACAGCTTTAACCTCCCTTTCCAGGAAGCAATGACAAGCTGGTGTTGGGGATTCGGCTGGGGCGATGACACCATCGATGCCAAAACCCGTTCCATGATGAATCTCACCATGATTGCAGCACTTGGCAAGATGGAAGAATGGGAGCTACACCTCAAAGGCGCCATTTCCAACGGTGTAACCGTGGACGAAGTTCGCTCCATCCTGCATGTGATCGCTATTTACTGTGGCGTACCTCAGGGCGTTGAGTGCTTCCGCATAGCGCGCGCCACTTTGACAGAATTGGGCCTTTTGGAAGCCAAGGGTTAAGTATGAAAGGTTACTGGATCGCCCACGTCACTATTCAGCAAGAAGAAGACTATCAGGCATACCTGGCACTTGCTCCTCAGGCCCTGGCCAAATATGGTGCGAAGATTCTTTCCCGGGGTGAAAACTTCACCCCTCTGGAAGGCTTTGAAGACAATCCTCCACAAAGAGCGGTTGTCTTGGAATTCGAGAGCTATGAACAGGCGCTCGCTTGCTACCACTCCGAGGAATATCAGCAGGCACGGGAAAAGCGCATCCTCTGCTCCGAAGCCCATATTCTGATCTTGCAAGGAATGGAAGACAGTCCTCGACCCGGCTGAACTGAACACCCGAATCGAGCCAACATTCCCATCCGCTTGCAGGTTTGTTAACCAGGGAACGGGGCCGCCCAGCCCCCATCCGACAGATTTCGATTTGTTTTAAGTCACGCCTTACATACACTCAAAGCTGCCATCAAGGCCCAACCAAGTGAGAGTGATTATGAGCAACACACATAACATCCCCCCGTTCCACCTGGCGTTTCCGGTTCGTGATGTCGAAGAAGCCCGCACATTCTACGGCGAAGTACTGGGCTGTACCGAAGGTCGCTGTGCTCCGGGTGAATGGTGCGACTTCAACTTTTACGGTCATCAGATCGTCGCGCACAAGGCGCCGGAGGAATGCGGCTGTGACGCGTATAGCGATGTCGATTCTCACAAGGTCCCGGCACGTCATTTCGGTGTCGTTTTGCCGATGGATGAGTGGCAACAACTGGCTGACCGCCTGACCGGTCTGGGTATCCAGTTCATTATTGAGCCGTATGTACGTTTCAAGGGTGAGGCTGGCGAACAGGCCACCATGTTCTTCATGGACCCCTCTGAAAATGCCATCGAAATCAAGGCGTTTGCGAACATCGAATCACTGTTTGCGAAGTGATTATTCACCCGCCGACCAGCTGTCGGCGGGGTTTCCCGCCTTATGGCAAGGCCGACTGCAGGGCGCTAAACTCTCCTCGATCTTGAAGCACTTTACGATTAAGCTGAAATAACCGCTCAACCGCTTAAAGCGGATTTATTCTCCCGAGCCAACATGCAGGATAAGGACGTTCTAGTGTTCATTAATGAAGCATCAAAACAATCTGGCGCGACTCAACGCGCAATCAGGTTATATGAATCCATCGGGCTCATGCGTGTTAACAGATCAGGAAAGTATCGTGTTTATAGTCAAGAAAACATAAAAACAATAAAAATGATTAAGGAAGCTCAAACTATTGGAATTTCACTTTCCGAAATGGTTGCTTTAAGAAAAAATGAAGAAGATTTTGACTGGAAGCGCGTGAGTGAACTTCTGGTTAAAAAACAAGAATCAGTCGACAATGAAATAAAAGATCTGGAACTAAAAAAGCAGCGCATCATAGATTATCGAATTTCTATTGATAATTGCATTCGAAGCCTTGACTCTGACCTTTAGGTGAGGGTTTAAGCTGCACTTCCTAACCTGCAGGGGAGATGTTGGCTTATGAAAAAAGTACTCGTTATCAATGCAAACCCAAAACCCGGTAGCCTGTGTAAGGCTTTGGCTGAGAAGTATGCGTCTGTTGCAAGAGAGAAGCATACAGTTGAGCAAATCCATATTGGTGATTTGAATTTCGAAATAAGCTTAGACGACGGGTATGATAAGGTTACCGAACTGGAACCGGACCTGGTGGATTTTCAAAAGAAGATTCAATGGTCAGATCATATTGTCATTGTCAGCCCCGTTTGGTGGGGGACAGTACCAGCAAAATTCAAAGGTGCTATTGATAGATCCTTCTTACCCGGCTTTTCATTCGAATACATTGATGGAAAGGCTATGCCAAAACAGTTATTAAAAGGACGAAGCTCTGAAATAATAATCACGCTTGATAGTCCCCCCTTCTGGTATAGATATATTAAAGGGAATGCAATATACAAACAGTTGAACAACTCTATTTTGGATTTCTCCGGCATTAAAAACACGTCATCGACTTATTTCGGACCGGTAATAAATTCCAGCAGCGACAAGAGGAACTCCTGGTTGAAAAAAGTGGCTGTCCTGGCTCAGAAAATACCGTGATTCTAAACTGGGCCAATTGTCCCAGCCAGGGCTCCA
Organism: Marinobacterium stanieri; assembly: GCF_900155945.1. Lineage (GTDB taxonomy): Bacteria > Pseudomonadota > Gammaproteobacteria > Pseudomonadales > Balneatricaceae > Marinobacterium > Marinobacterium stanieri. The sequence continues at coordinate 283,304 of NZ_FTMN01000005.1, read as the reverse complement.
GCGCGGGGACTTTTACCCTAAGCAAAGACGGCGTCTTCATCGGAGGACCATTGGTAAAGTGGCTGCGGAGCGAGGAAAACACAAAGCCTTGTCGAGGCGCCCCCTGACAAGGCTTAGAGTCTATCCCCTCAGCTGACGCTTAGCCTACCGCTTCCAGGGACTCCGGCAGAATCTGACCACCATCCACGATCAAGGTCTGCCCCGTGATATAACCGGCTTCGGGCGACGCGAAAAAGGCCGCCGCGTTGCCGATATCCTCCACCTGCCCAAGACGCTTCATCGGGATCGATGCGGCCATCTGGCGCAGGTAATCTTCCCCCATGTCCTCCAGCCCTTCGGTGATGATATTGCCCGGCATTACGGCGTTCACGGTAATTCCGTAACGAGCCAGCTCGATGGAGGCCGTACGAATAAAGCCCAGCTGCCCGGCCTTGCTGGCCCCGTAGTGTGCCCAGCCCGGGAAGCCTGTAACAGGGCCCGTGATTGAGGAGGTCACCACAATACGGCCACAGCTGCTTTTTTTCAGCGCCGGCAGCGCCGCCTGAACACTGTTGAACAGCCCCTTGAGATTGGTATTCATCACCTGGTCCCAATCTTCTTCCGGCATGGTTTCCAGACTGGCCGAGGGGAAGATACCAGCATTGGCACAAAGCACATCCAGCTGACCAAAGGTCTCTGTCACCGTTGCTACCGCCTGATCCAGACTGCTGCGACTGGTGACATCCGCCACCAGTCCCAAATGGCCTTCACCCAGGCTGGTTGCAGCCGCCTGAGCCTGTTCCTGATGACGCGCGGCGATGGCCACGCGATATCCCTTGGCGGCAAAGACCCGCGCAATGCCCAGCCCTATTCCTTTGCTTGCACCCGTTACCAGCACTACAGGTTGATCTGTCTGTGTCATATTTCACCTCTCTTCCATGTTACGCCCTCAGGTATCACACCGCAGTGTCGCCGAATAATTTGAGTCCGGCCACCCCCAACACAATCATGCCGATACAACCGATTCGCACCAGGCCGCCCGGTTCCTGCATGAACAGAATACCCACCACTGCCAGTGCCGAGGCGCCGATGCCGGACCAGACCGCATAAGCGGTGCCCACCGGAATGGTGCGCATCGCCAAGGACAACAGCCCAAGGCTCACCACTATCAATACGGCGGTCACCACCGAAGGCCAGAAGCGGGTAAAGCCATCACTGTACTTGAGGCCGATCGCCCAGAGGCACTCCAGCACTCCGGCGATCAGCAAGTATACCCAGCCCATAGAATCTCCTGTCAGTTGGCCGGATCGTACTGAGACAGCCATTCCACCGCCAGATCGTGATAGCGGCCCAGTCCTTTGTATTCAACCAGTTCAGGCGGCAGTGTTTTCAGTACGCGGTGCATGCGGCGCGCCCAGTCCGGGTTGGTGACCAGATCATCAAAGCTGATCAGGAAGGTGCGGATGCTGAACATCAGAGCGTTGCTGCGCGGCATACGATCCAGTACCTGCAATTCCACACGCAGGTGCACTTTCTCGCCTACATTATCCGCCGTCAAACTGGCTCGATCGGTGCCCCAGTTGGGATAGGTTTCGGGAGACGTATCCATGCGGGCGTTGACAGTGAGGGTCCAGTTCAGACGTCGTACCGGACGGCCGACCGGAATCGCAGTCAGATATTTCAGTGCACGCTCGAACACGCCCATTTCATGCGCCAGCGGCACGGGGCCGTGCCATTCCGAGAAGCTCATGCCGGCATCAAAGGCCAGTGACCAGTCCGCCGGACAGGTAACAATGCCAGCATCCAGAAACAGGTCGCCATCACGCTGATCCAGCAGGGCAAAGTCGCCTTGCAGCTGGCGGCCCATGTATTCCATCGGCGGCAACGGCAAGGTGCTGCTGTCACCAAAGGTGAAGCTGTCCTTGATGTTGAGCAGACGGTTTTCCCAGGTCCACTGATCACCTTCAGTGCTGAGGCTGAAATGCTGTGGATAATCAGCCGCCAGTGACTGCATGCAACGTTCGATCATGTCCCAGCAGGCCAGGTCCATATGCGGCATGGCCAGGCAGCGCTGTGGGTTTTCCTTGAGCACGATATCGCGCTCGGCCATCTCCGATAGATAGTGCTCGTCGATATCCAGCAGGAACTCATATACCGACCCTTCCGGACCCGGCGTGGTATGCGGCTCGATATTCACCGAATAGCGGTATTCATCATCCGGAAACGGAAAGGGAAAACGTGCAATCGCGCCGGGGCTGTTGCTGTAGCTGAAGTCGTCACGAAAGGTCTGTACGGGTTTGGGTGACATGCGCATGACGTCGCTCCTATATATCCAGAGTAAGGTGTTTGCCGGCGGCACGGGAGACGCAGGGCATGATGCAACCGCCGTTGGCTTTCTCATCGGCCGAAAGGAACTCATCGCGGTGTTCCACTGCGCCTTCGATCACGGGCGTTGCACACTGGCCACAGACACCGCCACGGCAGAGGTTGGGCACGGCAATGCCTTCACGTTCCAGCGCTTCCAGCAGGCTTTCATCGGCTGCCACATCCAGGGTTTTGCCGCTGCGGGTCAGCTGGGCCTTGAACGGCTCACCCGGCTCAGGGGCGGCAAAGGCCTCGTAGTGAATAAGGCTTTCCGGCCAGCCCAATGCCTTTGCGGTGCTGCAGACACCTTCAATCAGGGATTCAGGGCCACAGATATACACATGCGTCCCCGGCCCCTGATCGCTCAGCACTGTGCTCAAGTCACACTTGTTCCCCTGCCCCGAGTCATAGCGATGCAAGGCAGAGCCCAGCTGTTGCTGCAGTTGATCCAGATAGGCACCGGTCTGACTGCCCCGATACAGATAGTGCAGCTCGAATTCCGCACCCTGGCGCTTGAGTTCGGGGATATAGGACATGAACGGTGTGATACCCACGCCACCGGCAATCAGCAGATGCTTGCGGGCCGCCATCACGGGGGCGAAGAGGTTCGCCGGCGGCGTGATCGCCAGTTCATCCCCAACGTTGACTTCCCCGTGCATGAAGGAGGAGCCCCCACGAGAGTCCTCCTGCAGACGCACCGCGATGCTGTAACGACGCGGCATGGCTGGATCGCTGCACAGCGAGTAGGCATTGCGAATTTCACGCGCCTCACCGGGCATAATTACCTGCACATGACTGCCGGGTGAAAACGCCGGCAGCTTGCCTTCAATCGCTTCCAGCTTGAACTCTCGAATCAGCGGCGCCACCTGCTCAATGGCCATGACCCGCACGGGTATGCTGTCGATACTCATTACTGCAATACCTCCTGTTCCAGTTGTTCCTCAGGATCTTCGGCATTGATCTGCACGCCCACATAGGCACCGTGCAGACGGGCAAAATGATCCCGCACCAGCAATAAACGCCCACAGCCACTGCAGGTGTGCGGGCTGGACGTCACCCCTTCCATCAGGGTGTAGCAATGGGTGCAGAACAGGCGCCGCGCCTTGGTGACCGGAGGAGCAAGCTGAATCTGCTCATCCACCAGCCCGGCAGACAGGGCCTGATTGCGGATGTCCCACAGAAAACCTTCGCTCCCCGCTACGTACAGACGGGTGGTAACAGGAGCATCACTGAGGACACGCTGCAGGTAACCGGACAGGGAATCAGCCAGCGTACCCGGCGCATTGCCCGGCTCTGCCACCAGCCACTGAGCACCGGATTCCGAGCACTGACGGTATAACGGCTCCAGCAGGTGACCGGCATCGGATTCACTGACGAACAGCTGCAACCCCGCCGACGCCACCAGCTCGGGCGCCACGTATTTTGGACGACTCTTGATGGATGGATCGATCTGCATCACTACTCCTTTTGGGTTACCCAAAATTTATTAGTGGTATAATTTATTTCTTATCAGGAAAAGCAAAACTTCTGCCAAAAAAATAAATTCGATGCATTTCAAAGAGTTAAAAAAATCGTACCCAATAGACAGGCTGATAGGGGCACAGCAACAGTGCATCTCCATGTCTGCGTGACTCAGTTCAGGGCAAACGTCCGTCGACTCCACGTCAAATGCGCCGCATACAGAGCCTGGATAGTGAGTGAGCGGTCAGGCTGGCTCCCCTTCTAAAGACAGAACAGCAGGGAAACGGGCTCACAAAAAAGGGCGTTGACCTAAAACGGGGCGCACTCTGCGCCGTGAATGCTCAGATTCAGATACATGCCACAGCAACAAGGGCCACGAAATATTTTTTCCCCATAGGAATCATCAGCTTGCTTGTGCATGGCCCGAAACTTGCCTTTCCTATCAGGAATAATAATTCCCTTACAGGAATCAAGCCTTATCTAGACGAATGGAGAGAACAATGGCTAATTCATGGCGTATCGCCGCACTGGCTGAAAAACATCGTGCCCTGGGTTCCAACCTGGAAGACTGGAACGGCCTGCCGACGGCCTGGACCTACAGTAAAAGCGGTTACACCCTGGCGGATGAACACGAAGCGATCCGCACCAAGGCAGGCTTGATGGATGTATCAGGTCTGAAGAAGGTGCACTATGTCGGCCCCCACGCCGAGAGCCTGCTGGAGTGGGCTACCACCCGCGATATTTCCAAGCTTTATCCCGGCAAGGCGGTCTACGCGACCATGCTGAATGAAGGGGGCAAGTTCATCGATGATTGCGTTATCTACCGCATGGGTCCCAACTCGTTCATGGTAGTGCACGGTACTGGCGCCGGTTACGAACGCCTGACCCAGGCCGCACTCGGCAAGCAGGTAGCCGTATTATTTGATGACGACATGCATGACCTGTCCCTGCAGGGCCCCACTGCGGTGGATTTCCTCGCCGAACATATCCCCGGCATTCGTGATCTGGCCTACTTCCACCACACCCACGCGCGACTGTTTGGCTGCCCGATCACCATCTCACGCACCGGCTACACCGGCGAGCGCGGTTACGAGATCTTCTGTAAGGCCGCCGACGCCGCCACCATCTGGGACGGTATTCTGGAAGAGGGTAAGGCATTCGGTATTATCCCCTGCTCTTTCACCGCACTGGACTGGCTGCGCACCGAAAGCTATCTGCTGTTCTATCCGTTCGATAACTCCGAGATGTACCCGTTCGAAAATGAACCGGCTGGCGATACCCTTTGGGAACTGGGTCTGGATTTCACCGTTTCCAAGGACAAGACCGAGTTCTGCGGTGCCTACGAGCACTTCCGTCTGCAGGGCAAGGAGCGATTCAAGATTTTCGGTGTATTGCTGGAGGGTAAAGAAGCCGCGGCCGAAGGCGATGAACTCTGGGCCGATGGCAAAAAGGTGGGTGATATCACCTGCGCCATGTACTCACGCCTGACCGACAAGTCCATGGCGATTGCCCGACTGGCCGTTCCTTACGCCGAGCAGGGCACACCCCTTCAGGTCAAAGGCAGCCTTGAGGTATCGGCCATCGCCCATACCCTGCCATTTGATGACCCGGAGAAGAAAAAGCGCACCGCAAAAGGCTAAGTACGCTTTTCAGCGTTGTGCACGCACAGGGGCTGTTCCAGTAACAGCCCCTTTTTTATGCACTGGATCTGAGTAACGCTCAGCAATTACTTCCCTGAACAGCTACTGCAAACCTGGCAGCTGCCGACAGACTCCCATCTCCAAGCTATCCATTCAGCTATCCGTGAACGGCATAGCGGTCTGCCCTTAGATTAAATCGATACCTTCTGGCCAGTATTCACTACTGCTCTGCGGCACCACAGACGTTAAGCATGCTGAGTCCAAAGCTAAAAAAAAGGCCCCTAAGGGCCTTTTGTCTCTGGAGGAGGTTGGAACTCTATTTACTTACAGCCTGGCTGGCCTGGTAGCCAGGAGCCGCCTGGCCCTTGCTGGCAGTACCCGACTTGTCAGAGCCGCTGCTCAGCCCCATGGAGGAGTGGCCCGGGCCGAATTCCGGATAGGCCTGCATGCCGCATTCGCTGACATCCATACCTTCCATCTCTTCTTCTTCGGTGACACGCAGACCCATAACTGCCTTGATGATCAGCAGTACCACGAAGCTGGCTATGAACATCCAGGCGAAGGTTGCGACAGTACCGATCAACTGACCTGTGAAAGTCGCATCATCGTTGCTTAGCATTACTGCGAAGATGCCCCAGATACCGGCAGAGCCGTGTACAGAGATGGCACCGACAGGGTCATCCAGCTTCAGCTTGTCCAAGGTGACAACTGACATCACTACAACCAGACCACCGATGGCACCGATGATGGATGCCAGGCCGGCAGACGGCTGCAGAGGTTCAGCCGTAATGGCCACCAGACCGGCCAAAGCACCGTTGATGGTCATGGTCAGGTCGGTTTTACCGAACAGAGCACGGGCAAACAGGGCCGCGACGATCATGCCAGCAGCCGCAGCGGCGTTGGTGTTCACGAAGATTTTGGCAACGGCGTTGGCTTCTTCAACGTTGGCGATCTTCAGCTCGGAACCGCCGTTAAAGCCGAACCAGCCCATCCACAGGATGAACATGCCCAGAGTCGCCATCGGCAGGTTAGCGCCCGGAATGGCGCGGACTTCGCCGTTCTTGCCGTATTTGCCTTTACGCGGACCGACCAGAATAACTGCAGCCAGGGCAGCCGCAGCACCCGCCATGTGCACAACCACAGAGCCTGCAAAGTCCTGGAAGCCCAGCTGATCCAGGAAGCCGCCACCCCATTTCCAGTAACCTTCAACCGGGTAGATAACCGCAACCATAACGACCGCAAAGGTCAGGAACGGCCAGAGCTTCATACGCTCGGCCACGGCACCGGAGACGATAGACATGGTTGCTGCCGCGAATACGGCCTGGAAGATAAAGTCAGCCATACCGGAGTAGTAAGGTGCATCATCACCACCGGCCACAACAGATTCAGTGGTGTTGTCTGCTCCCAGCAGGAAGTCGATGCCCGGAATCACAGAGCTGACCGGGTTGGCGGGGTACATGATGTTGTAACCCACAAGTAGATAAACCACACAGGCCACGCCGTAGAGCAGCGCGTTCTTGTTCAAGATTTCAACCGTGTTCTTGGCACGTACAAGGCCAGCCTCGAGCATGGCAAAACCCGCTGCCATCCACATCACCAACGCTGTACACATCAAGAAGTAAAACGTATCCAGGGCGTACCCCAGTTCCAGCACCATGCCGTCCATATCGTTCTCCCGAAGGTCGCTTGATTTCCCTGTCAGCTGCGCCCTGTGAGGGCATTGCTGACTTTTATCAAAAGGATATTGAGTTTCCTGACGGGAATAAGCAAAGCGCGGGCCAGATTTGTAACTTATTGTTTGTTAAGGTACAAAAAGCCGGTTCGTCAGTAACAGCCGACAGGGGTGGTCAAAAATAGAGCAGCCTGGAGTGCACGGGGTCCATTGCGGGGCAGGAACTGTCTCTCGCCGTGTGCCGAGATCAGATAACGTTATTGCTCTCACTGTTTATCATTATCAATCGATGCCGTTGCGCAGGATTGAAACCGACGATCCGCAATGCTTTCAACCCCAGAATAGCCTGGCCCAGCGGGTAACATCGATCCTTGAAAACTTGCAGAAAACGATACTCTGCCCCTCCGGTCTGGCCATCTGCAACGGACACGAGCTTCAACTTCTAGTGAAGCCCCACCAAAAAGGGCGCCAGTTGGCGCCCTTGTATGAGGTTAACAACATCGCCCGGTGGTTACAGGACCAGCTTGTACTGGGCGATCAGACGCATATCCTCCAAGTCGCCAACACCACCAATGGTCACGTCAGCATAGCGCAGTTGCAGCGACAGACCTTTCGCCCAGCCCTGTTGAAGTTCATACATCGCTTCCAGGTTGAACTCCTTGTCCTCCAGCGTTTCGCCAGCCGCTTTATAATCACCCTCGGTATATCGGGTCATAAGCGTCAGCCCCGGAACAACGGCAGGCGCGTAGTCCACGCGCAGCTGCAGAGACTCTTCATGGGGGTTGTAAAAATCAAGAATCTGCACGGAGTTGTTGGTCCAGAGCACAGATCTGTCGTTATTAAAACCATCCCAGCTGGGTTCATAGAGGTCATCACCGACGCGCTGATAAGCCGCTGAGTAGGTCAGGTCTTTATGCGTATAGCTGACGGCCAGACTACTCAGGTAGGTATCCAGGTCACCATCCGACCCGGTAGCATCCGCCAGGTTGGATTGGTCCCCGATACCCTTCGCCATATAGTGATACAGATCGAAAGACAGCTTGTCGTCACCAACAGGGATGCCGTAGGACGCGTTCACAAATGTCTGGCGTTTTGCATCTTTCAACTGACCATGCGCCAGGTGAACACCCAGTCCATTGCTGAAACGGTAGCGTCCACCCAGAATCACCACACCATCATCACCCTCGGTATAGCTGCCAAAACTGTCCTGCCCAGTCGTGGCCACACCCGTACTGTAGATGCCATAAAGCTTGGCGCCACCAACCTGGAAATCCGCCTTGAATGCTTCACGCGTACTCGGCTCGGAACGGCCATCGGTATCGGTCATCAACGGCGAAATGATCCGCATACGGCCCAAGCGCAACTCGAGTTCGTCCGTCGGCTTCCATTTGATATTGGCCTGACCGATTTTGGTGAAGCCTTTCCCGTCCTCATCCAGCAGTGGCAGACCTGCTGTGTTCTTGTCCGCATACAGCTTGGCAACGGCATAGATAGAAGCGTCAAAACCGATACGATCCAAATAGTAATCCGACACATAATCAAGCCGGGTGGCAAAGCTCATCTCCTCGCTGTCTTCCGGTCCAAAGTGTCGATCCACCTGCCCATAGTGGGTACGGAAGGTCAAAGAGAGGTTGTCTTCCGCATACACCTGTGAATTAGCCAAGCCGCTCAACGCAGCCAGCATGAAATAACCGATGAATCGAGCCCTATTCATTACTAAATACTCCTGGTAACCGTTTTTTATAATTAGTACAGCGCCTGTCCGCATATAAACGACAGGTAACTGGCTGGAATATGATTACAAAAACATGAACGGGGCAACTAAGGTTTTCATTCTGTAAAAACCTTAGTTTCTTTAAACCTGTCAGGATTTATCCGTATTTTTCAGAGTGTGAAAATCACATTTTCACTTTCACAAACAGACTTTTTACAAATTTCTTCGACTCTTTTTAACGCGGGAGCGGGCACCGGCAGGTTAGTACACAGTGTACGGAACCCAATGCCTGGCATCAGAGCGTGGTAACCGCCCTGCACTAACACTGAGGCAAGTAGATCAGCTAACCTTGTGTTATCGCATTCCTTGCAGGCCCCCAGCAACATCCCAACACAGCCACTGAATTAACCGGCCGACCATGACAAAACAGATCCGCTCACTTACACGCGCTCTCAACGTAATTGAAACCTTGAACCACGCTGACCGAGCACTCAGCCTGCATCAACTGCACCAGCTAACCGAGCTGGACCGTGCAACCCTGCTGCGTATTCTGGCCACTCTCATGGATGCAGGCTGGGTTTACCGCAGCCTTGGTGACGGCTGCTATCGCCTGACCTTTCAGCTACGTGAAATGGGCACACACATTCGCCCAGAAAACAGCTTGGCGCAGCTGGCTTCACCCATACTGGAAGCACTGCAGAAGAAGCTGCATTGGCCGTCCGACTTGATGATTTACAACGGCAAACGTATGGAAATTATCGAAACCACACGTCGCCAGTCTCCCCTGTTTTTGCCACAGGGGTTCATGGGCTATCAACCATACATGCTGCAATCAGCCACCGGTCGCGCCTACCTGGCCTGGAGTCACCCGAATGACTGCAAGGTCATCCTGCAACGTCTACAGCGGGAGGAAGGACCTGATGCCAACTTGGCGCACGATGAGGTGTGGGTACAAAAGATACTGGAGGAGACCCGCCGACAAGGCTACGCCGAGCGTGACCGGAATTACTTTGGCGGACCGGATGACAGTAACAGCTATGAGGTTAATGTTGTTGCCATACCCATTATTGTCATGCAGGAAGTCCAAGCTTGCCTGAACCTGACATGGATTGAAGAACTGGTACAACCAGAGCAACTTGAAGAGGTGTTTCTGCCCGCGCTGAGAGCTGCCGCCGACGCCATCGCCCAGCGTTTGCTCACACATGAACTCTACTGAAAACAAGCACTCTCCCTCCTGGTTTCACCAAAAGTTTTCACTCTGTGAAAACCATAGTTTACCCCTCGCTGCTCCCCCATTTAGATTGACTATCCTAAAGCGACCCCCGGCACTCATAACGACAAAAAGACTGGCAGGATCTCGACCCATGAAACCGACCTCCTTTGGCAAGCAGGCGCTGGCAACTTCTATTGCGCTGGCAACAGCCGTGACTTGCAGCACTGCGTTTGCTGCATCAACCGACCCCGAACGTCCCAATATTCTGCTCATCGTCGCTGACGATATGGGCTTTGCCGATTTGGGCAGCTACGGCGGTGAAATCGAAACCCCTCATCTGGATGCACTCGCCAGCGAAGGCGTGCGCATGACCAACTTCCATGCCGAACCCGCCTGTTCCCCCACCCGAGCGGCATTGCTGACAGGCCTGGACCCGCACCAGGTGGGCCTTGGCAACATGGCTGAAGAAACGGCCCCCAACCAGCAGGGCAAACCCGGCTATGAGGGCTATCTGAATGACAGCGCGGTCCCCGTGACCAAGCTGCTGCAGGACGCGGGCTACAACACCTACCTGTCCGGCAAGTGGCACCTGGGGCGCGGCGAAGGCACAACGCCAGATGCCCGCGGCTTTGAGCACTCCTTCAGCCTGCTGGTCGGTGGCGCCAGCCATTGGCCTGACATGCGACCGGCCTACGCACCCACACCGGATGCCAAGGCCCCCTATGTGGAAGATGGCCAGTTGCTGACCCAACTGCCGGACAGCTTCAAATACTCGTCCCAGTTCTACGCTGACAAGATGATCGAATATATCGAGTCGGACCGCGAGAACGGCGCGCCCTTCTTTGGCATGCTCAGCTACACCGCACCCCACTGGCCACTGCAAGCGCCTGATGAAGCCATTGAGAAATACCGTGGCCGCTACGATCAGGGCTACGATCAGATCTTTGCCGACCGCCTGGCACGACAGAAGGAAATGGGGCTGGTTCCGGCCAATGCCGAGGGCGCACCGCGACCACCCAAGGGCCAGCCCTGGGACAGCCTGAGCCCGGAGCAGCAAAAGGTTGAAGCCCGTGCCATGGAAATCTATGCCGCCATGGTCGATGAAATGGATGCGCACACCGGCCGTGTATTTGATTACCTGAAGCAGCAGGGGCTCTACGACAACACCATCGTCATGTTCATTTCCGACAACGGCGCTGAAGGCCACGATCTGGACGAAACCTGGCCGGCCGACCAGTTCCCGAAAATCCGCAAGGTGATCGACGAGAGCAACGACTTCAGTTACGAGCAGATGGGACGCCCCGGCTCCTATACCCTCTATGGCCCCAACTGGGCCTGGGCAGGCGCTCCTACATTCAAACTGCACAAGGGCTTCCCCACCGAAGGCGGCACCCGCACCACTGGCATCATCAAGGCTGCCGGCCTGAAGGAAGGCGCCATTACCAACAGTCTGGTATCGGTGCGTGACATTACCCCAACTCTGCTGGAGATGACCGGCATTCAAGCACCGGAGGGTGAATACAAGGGGCAGGCCGTCAAACCCATTACCGGCCAGTCCGCCGTTGCCATCCTCAAGGGTGAAGCTGCAGATCCTGACCGGGTTTTGGGCGGAGAGCTGTTCGGCAAGTACTTTGTCCGTCAGGGTGACTGGAAACTGGTCATGGTGCCCAAACCCTACAGTGAAGGTGAAGTCCAGCTGTTCAACCTGAGCACAGACTTGGGTGAAAGTCAGGACCTGAGCGCATCCGAGCCGGAGAAACTGGCCGAGATGCTGGCTCTGTGGGAAGAGTACCGTCAGGACAACAACATCATCCTGCCGGACTGGGTCAGCGGGTATTAATCTGAACGAAAAGGCCGGATATCTGAGATATCCGGCCTTTTTTACACATGTGCTTTATGAAAAACCGCACCAGGATGATGCCAAATACCAGGTTTTGCCCTGTTTCAGGTCACGCATACCGAATTCGATGCAGGTAATCACTCTGTTGAACCCGCCGCTGATAGTTCATCGGCGTTGTCGAAACCAGCTTTTTGAATTCACGCAGAAAGTGCGGCTGATCACTGAAACCAAGATCCGATGCCAACTCGGAAAACACGATACTGCTCTGATGATTTATTTCATGCACGGCTGACTGGCAGCGCACAATACGGCTGAACGCCTTGGGTGACATGCCCATATCGGCCTGGAACTGGCGTTGCAATGTACGGCTGCTGTAACCAGTCAGGTTTTCCAGTTCCTTGATGCGAATATCCCCTTTCTGCTGACAAATTGCATGCACCGCTTTTAAAGTGGTATCCGAGGTTTTTCTGGGCATTTTCCCTGAATAAAAACGATTGAATAACTCAACCTGACTGGAAAAAGTCGAATCACCCACAATTTGCTCGAAGAAGGGTTCAAAACCGGGCACCGTTTCCAGCAAGCCATATTCATGATTCACCAGCTCTTCCGCTGAAACATCAAGAAAATCAGGGACTACGCCCATGGCAAAGCGCACGCCGAAATAACTGTGCTTGTGCTTGAGCACCGCATGACGTGCTTCAAGCGGAGAGCCGCACACCTGGGCATCCGGTCTGGCGTCATCACAGTCAAACAGGATATCGACGCAGCCATCCGGTATGGCGAACGTCAGGCCTTCAGACTGGTCGGCTTCAAAGCTGTAAAAGTGCGAAATTGCCGGGTCCTGAGACATATGCAGGTCATAATGCCTGGCCGCACTCAGGACAAACCAGGGCTGCTCTGAGTAGCTTGTGACCGTTTTGTTACCGGCTGAAGCGGTAACATTGTTACCATCGGAAACACTTAACATGCTAAGTACCATTTTGGACGCATTCCAAAAGTACTAAGCAATATCCGTTCCAATAATATATTAACTATTTTTTCATATCCCTGTCGCAAAAATTCAATACGGACTGAAAACCGCTCGCTAGCATCGAAAAGGATAGCTGCCATCCCCCCGGTACTTTTCACGTCTGGGCTCCAGAGCACCGGCACCGAAATCGGGGACAGCGCCCAACGTATACAGGTGATGCAATGTCCGAAAATACCAAGATCGATTTTATTTACCTGTCCGAGCCGGACATGATTGAAGCGGGTGTGACCGACATGTCTGCTTGCGTGGATACCATGGAGGAGATGTTTGTTCTGCTCCACAAAGGTGATTACCGCATGGCCGGCCCCAACAGTGATTCCCATGGTGCCATGATCACCTTTCCGGAAGAATCGCCCTTCCCGACCATGCCCAAACCGACAGCAGACCGCCGCCTGATGGCGATGCCGGCCTACCTCGGTGGTGATTTCCAGACCTGCGGCGTGAAGTGGTACGGCTCCAACATTGCCAACCGCGAAAAGGGCCTGCCCCGTTCAATCCTGATGTTCATCCTCAATGACATCGATACCGGCGCACCACTGGCGTACATGTCCGCGAACCTGCTGTCCGCCTACCGCACCGGTGCCATTCCGGGTGTCGGTGCACGTTACCTGGCACGCAAGGATGCCAAGGTGATCGGTCTGCTGGGCCCAGGCGTGATGGGTAAAACCTCAGTTGCCTCCTTCATGGCCGCGCGCCCGAACATCGACACCATCAAGGTAAAAGGCCGTGGCAAGGCGAACCTGGAAAGCTTCCTCGCCTGGATCAAGGAGGAGTATCCGCAGATCACCAACGTGAAAGTCGTGGACAGCGACGAAGACGTGGTCCGTGATGCCGACATCGTCACCTACTGCAACTCCGGTGAGGTGGGTGACCCCTCCAAGTACCCGATCGTCAAGCGCGAATGGGTCAAACCGGGTGCGTACCTGGCCATGCCCGCCAGCTGCATGCTGGACGACGGCATGAGCGGCGCTGGTGTACGTAAGGTAATGGACAGCATCGGCCTGTACGAAGCCTGGTATGAAGAAGTACCCAAGCCGGCTCACAACGTGATTCCGCTTATCGGCATGCGCTTCATGGACATGATCGCAGACGGACTCATGTCCAAGGATGAGCTGGAAGACCTGGGCGCTATCGTCGCCGGCGACACCCCGGCGCGTCAGAACGATGACGAGATCATCATCATGTCGGTTGGCGGCATGCCGGTGGAAGACGTGGCCTGGGCCACCCGCATCTACCAGAACGCGCTGGAGAAAGGGATTGGCGTCAAGCTGAACCTCTGGGATACCCCGGCACTGCGCTGATTTGAATCTTATTCTGTGGGCCGCTCCAACACGGCCGGCCCGCTCTGCCCCCCACATTTATCAGAGTTATAGCCATGACCAAGATTGTAAAAGTAAAAACCGGTTCCAAGTTTGAAGAGATCGCCAGCTACTCCCGCGTAGTGGCCGTGGATAACTGGATCAATGTATCCAACACCGCTGGCCGTAACCCGGATACTCAGGAAATTCCGGAAGACGTGATCGAGCAGACCGAACAGGTATTCAAGAACATCGAGCGTGCACTGGCCGCAGTTGATTCATCACTGGCCGACGTTGTCATGTCCCGCGTGTTTATCCAGAACCCGGAAGACACCCCCAAGGTGATGGAGTTCATCGGCACCAAATTCCGTGGCGTGAATCCGGCCACTACCGTGACCTGCCCGCCGCTGGGCTCAACCGTCTACAAGGTCGAGCTGGAAGTCACGGCTTACCGTGGCGCAGCAGACGCTGACGTTGAAGAGATCACCATCGCGCAATAAATCGCTTTGGAGCGGGGCCGACGACCCGGCTCCGCTACCACAGCCAAGGAAAACTGATATGACCAAGAAACTGGAACCCGTTGTGACCGCTGATGAGCTCCCCTCCTCCACCCAGGTAGTGGTGATTGGCGGCGGCATCGTTGGCGTCGCGGCTGCCCTGTCCCTGGCGGAACGCAATATCCCGGTGGTATTGCTGGAAAAGGGACACATTGCCGGTGAACAGTCATCTCGCAACCTTGGCTGGATTCGCAAAACCAGCCGTCATGCAGCGGATGTGCCCATGGCACAGGCCGCCGACCGGCTATGGAAAGATATGCCAGAGCGCGTCGGCCGCAGCGTCGGCTACCGTGAAGCCGGCATCCTGTTCCTGGCCAAAACCGAGGAACAGATGGCCATGCATGAGGACTGGCACAAGTCGGTCGCGCCACTGTCACTGGATTCCAAACTGCTGTCCCCGACGGAGATTGACCGTCTGGTTCCCGGTGGCAAGGGCGACTGGGTTGGCGGCATTCATACCCCGTCTGATGGTTACGCCGAACCGGCCCTGGCCACCAGCGCCATGGCAGAGGCCGCCGTCAAAAAAGGCGCCACGCTGATTCAGCACTGCGCCGTGCGTACCCTGTCCCGCTCTGGCGGCAAGGTGTCAGGCGTCGTGACCGAGAAGGGCGAAATCAAGTGCGAGCAGGTGCTGCTGGCAGGCGGTGCCTGGTCGCGCCGTTTCCTCGGCAATCTGGGTGTGTCCCTGCCGACCCTGCCGCTGATCTGTTCGGTGCTGCGCACCAAACCCATGCAAGGCCCGACCGATACAGCGGTTGGCGGACCGAACTTCTCCTTCCGCAAACACCAGGATGGCGGCTACATTATTACCCAGCGCGGTAAGCTGGATGCGCCCTTCATGCTTGATCACCTGCTGGTGGGCCACCGTTATCTCGATCAGCTGCGTACCCAGCGCAGTTTCCTCAACATCGGCTTTGGCAAACCCTTCTTCCGCGACCTGGCGATGAAGCGCCGCTGGAAATCGACCCAGGTGACGCCGTTTGAGCAGGTGCGCACCAATGACCCTGCACCCAACATGCGCCTGAATCAGGACGCCCTGAACAACCTCAAGGCAGCCTGGCCGGCGTTCGATGAAGCACAAATTGAAGAAGCCTGGGCGGGTTTGCTGGATGTGACCCCGGATTCCAACCCGGTGATCGACCACATTGAATCGATCCCTGGCCTGACCATCGCCACCGGCTTCTCCGGGCACGGCTTTGGTACCGGACCGGCTGCCGGCCAGCTGGCAGCGGACCTGGTCGCGGGGGATGCTCCCCTGATCGACCCGACGCCCTACCGGTTCGGGCGGTTATGAAACAGCGCATGCCGGGTATCAACCATCTGGTCGATATCCGGGCAACTGCAATGAATGTGTAATCAAGCTGAATCCAAGTACCAAGAGGGCTGAATGCCATGCTGCCGACTGTAAAAACCATCATCTACGCATCGGATATTACCGAAGGCAGCCGCCCGGCGTTTCGCATGGCTGTTGAGCAGGCGGTTAAACACAACGCTCACATTATCTTTCTGCACGCCATCCAGCCCTTGAGCACGGAAGCTGATGAAATGGTGCACGACTACCTGCTGTCGCAGGCGCAGTTCAACCATACCCAACAGCTGATGGACCAGTATCGCAACAAGATTCAGCAACGCATTTCAGCCTTCATGGACTGTGAAATTCCAACGGAGATCCAGTTGGCTGAAGCCCCTGAGATCGAGGTTGAAATCGGACAACCCGACCAGGTGATCGTAAAAGTGGCCAGGGAACGGCAGGCCGATCTGATTGTGATGGGGGACCGCGGCGGCTCTGCCGCATCCCGCATTTTCCTGGGCTCAACAACCCAAAAAGCCATTCACCAGACAGACATTCCTGTGCTTATCGTTCCGTTGCGGGACTGAGCAGGTGGATTAGAGAACCTTGCCAAATACGAGGGAAACCATGAAAAAACTAACAAAACTTCTGTCCATCGCTACACTGGCCGTCTCACCCCTGATGTTCAGCGCCACCGCCGTGGCGGAGTACCCTGAGCGCCCGGTTAAATTCATCGTCCCCTGGCCTCCAGGTGACCTGGAAGACATCATCACCCGCATGATTGCCGAAGAGATGACCGACGTAACCGGTACGCCAGCGTCTGTTATCAACAAGCCCGGCGGTGGCGGTATCGTGGGTGCACTGGATGTATCCCAGGCACGTCCTGATGGCCAGACCGTTGGCTCATTTGTCGCGGATATTCTGACCACCCATATCCACTCCGGTAATGCACCGTACAGCGCGGATACCTTTGAGCCGGTCGGCATCTTCCTGGATTACCCGTTCGTGCTGGCCACCAAAGCCGACGCACCCTACAACAACCTGCAGGAACTGGCTGACTACTCCCAGAAAAACGATGTGTCTCTGGGCCACTTCGGCTACCAGGCACTGCCGACCGCTATCACGTTCAAAGCGGCTGAAATGGAAGGCATCAAGATCGCATCCGATTCCGCCTTTGACGTGAACAACTGTGCCACGCTGGCAACCGGCGATGCCGACATCATCAACACCACTACTCAGCTGATCCTGTCCTGCCTGAAGTCCGGCGAAGTGAAGCTGCTGACCTCCATCACCCGTGACCGCCTGTCCATCGCGCCGGAAATTCCGACGCTGGCTGAGCAGACCGGCATCACCCAGACCACCTGGAACGGCCTGTTCGTTAAAAAAGGTACGTCTGATGAGGTTAAAGCCAAGCTTGCAGAAATTGCCCAGGCGGCCCTCAAGTCCGACAAGGTGCAGGACCTGAGTGCGACAACAGGTGCCGGTATTTACTGGATCGAAGGCGATGCTGCCAAAGAAGTCGTTGCCAACGATTTTGAAAGCTCCAAGCAGCTGCTTGAGTTCATGAACAAGTAAGTCCTGTCGCCCGGCGGCTCTCCTTACTAGGGCCGCTGGGCTACCTTGAAGTGACTAGGACTAGTTTGATTAACCCTGAAAGAGCGTTCACCGTGTCCAACGAACCCCAAGTCAAAGCCGACATTTACTGGCTTCTGCTCATCATATCCGTGGTGCTCTTGATCCTGATTCCAGATCAGGCGGCCTGGGTCGAGACCAAACGTGGATGGTACACACAGCCCATGATGGGCGCTCTGCTGGGCCTTGGCATTATGGCCATTTTTTCTGCCTATCGCGTGTTCCAGATGACACGTGATCATGGCAATCGCTGGCGTTCCCGCGTGTTCCAGCAGAACCCGCTGGAAACGCTGGTTGAACTCCTGGGCAGCTACCGGACAGCGCTAATCTCATCGGTGCTGTTTTACATCTATATCCACTCACTGTCCTTGATCGGCTTTGTACCCGCGACGTTCATTTTCGTCACGGTGCTGCTGTGGCTGTCGCGGCTGATGAACCGTACCTGGCTGTTCGCCACCATCGGTACGCTGATCGTACTGGTGCTGATTTTTCGCGTTGCGGTATCCGTGTGGCTGCCGGACGTATGGCTGTACTCGTTACTGCCGGACACGATGGCTGATTTCGCCAACAGTTACCTTTAAGAGATTCGATAACCATGGATGCAATTCTATTAGGCCTTAACGAAGTGGCCACGCTGGACGTCATCATGGCCATCGTGATCGGTGCCCTGATTGGCGTCACCATCGGTTCCATTCCGGGGCTTGAGCCCGCCGGCGTGATGGCGATTCTGCTGCCGATCACCTTCGCCATGGAACCCCTGCCCGGTGTATCCCTGCTGCTCGGTGTCTACGGCGGCGCCTGGTACGGCGGGGCCATACCAGCCATTTTGATGAATACGCCCGGGACCCCCGTGGCGGTGTTAACCACCTACGATGGTTACCCCATGGCCAAACGCGGGGAAGCCCGTCGCGCCCTGTCCATCGCCTACACCTCCTCGTTCGTGGGCGGTTTGATCAGCGTCTTCTCGCTGGTGATGCTGGCGCCCACGCTGTCCCAGATTGCGCGCAAGTTCGGCTCCGCCGAGTTCGCCATGCTGGCAGCCCTGGGCATGATCTTTGTCGTCCTCGCCCACCGCAAGCATGTGGTGGAAGCCGCCATGATGCTGGGGCTGGGAATCTTCCTGGGCACCGTCGGGCTGGATCTGTCCTACAGCACCCAGGTATACACCTTTGGCCAGAGCTGGCTCTATTCCGGTATTCCGCTGGTACCGGCCGTAATTGGCCTGTTTGCCATGTCACAGGCGTTTGTACTCCTGTCCCAGCGTGGCAACGATGCGCAAAAAACCGAACTGACCGGCAGCGGATTCTTCTCCGGCGTGATCGATCTGCTCAAACACAAGATGACGGTGCTGCGCTCTGCCGCGCTGGGCGTGGTGATGGGCCTGCTGCCGGGGGTCGGTGAGTTCGGCTCACAGTTCTTCTCCTACACCCTTGCGCAGAAGTTCTCCAAAACCCCGGAAAAATTTGGTGACGGCAACCCGGAAGGATTGATCGCCTCCGAGACCTCCAACAACGCCGTAACCGCCTCCGTGATGGTACCTCTGCTGGCGTTTGGTATTCCGGCAGATGCGCTGATGGCGATGCTGCTGGCCGTCTTCATGGTGCATAACTATGTTCCCGGCCCCACCCTGTTTGTGGAGCGTCCGGAATTCATCTCCGGCCTGTACATCTCCCTGCTGCTGATGAATGTGGTGGTATTCACCTACCTCACCTTTGCCACTAAATGGATCGTTAATCTGACGCGTGTACGCGGCCGCTTTATTGGTGCTTTCATCCTGGTGCTGGGTTTCATCGGCAGTTACAGCCAGAACTACCAGTTCTCCGACTGCCTGATCGCCCTGGGGTTTGCCATCTTTGGCTATGTCCTGAGACGCAACCAGATTCCGGCCGTGCCGATTATTCTGGGACTGGTACTGGGGCCGTTGTTCCTCACCCGTACCCAGCAGGCACTGGGCGTTGCCGGCGGCGACCTGACCATCTTTCTGCAGCGACCGGTCAGCTTGGTGCTATTCATTATGATCCTGGTGTCCATCGGCGTCTTCGCCTGGAGTCAGCTGCGCCAGCGCAAGGTATGAACACGGGTGTGCAGGTCATCAAACAGTACCCGCACGCCTCACAGGGCAGAGTTTGGCCCTGCAACGGTTAGCCAAAGGCCTCACTAAGCTCTAATCACCCTTTGGTTGTTGGGGATCCTTTGGTCCCCCTTTTTAAGATACCTTGAGTACTGTCGATGGTTTCCCTTCACTCCGTCTATCAGTGCATATAAACCCCCAAACCGTAATACCGAGGATCTATCGGATGAACAAAAACTTTAAACCATCTCTATCTGCGGTCTTGCTTGGTTCTGCCATTGCAGCGGTCTCAGGCTCAGCCTCTGCGTACAATCTGTACAGTGACAAGGGCTCCGAGCTGAATCTGGATATCGAAGCGGTATTCGGTGTATTCACCAGTGAAGAAAACTACAACCTGGGTGCCAAGAGCGAAGCCGGTGGTTCCGACTGGCGCGAAGGCTACATCAAGTACGGTCTGTCCGGCAGCCACGCCTATCAGTCCGGTGCCAGCGTTTACGGTGGCCTGAACCTGATCAGCTCCGCCACCTGGGGCGACGGTGATGCCGGCGGTTTCACCTCCGGTGACGAATCTGAAACCGATCTGGAAGACGCTTACCTGGGCTGGCGTTCCGGCAGCCTCATCCCGGCGCTGGGTCAGGACGGTCTGGACATCTCTTTCGGTCGTCAGAACTTTTCCATCGGCGACGGCTTCCTGATCAATGGTGATGCCCTCAACTTCGGTGATGCCATCGATAAACTGGCCGGCACTGACATGAACCGCGGTGGCGCCTACTGGCTGGCCGCGCGTAAAGCCTTTGACCGTACCGCAGTTGTACGTGTCGGTGGTGCGGAAGGGCTGCGTGCCGACCTGTTCTGGCTGGAATCGGACAACCGTGCCCAGGCCGAGACCGAGCTGGCCGGTATCAACGCCGAATACGTAACGCCGGAAGGTACTTTCGGTGCCGCCTTCATTGAAGGCCTGGATGTCAACGAAGACTACGGCTACACCAACCGTGACGGTCAGCAGACCCTGAGCCTGCGCTACCAGGGCAATGCCGGCGTTGAAAACCTGTTCCTGTCCGGTGAGTTCGTCACTCAGGATCAGGGCGATAACTCTGCACCGGATGCCGATGCCTGGTACATGGAAGCCGGCTGGACCTTCGCTGACGTGCCCTGGTCACCGAGCGTGAACTACCGTTACGCCTCCTTTGACGAAGGCTTCGACCCGCTGTTCTTCGGTTTCAACCGTGGCTACGGCACCTGGTTCCAGGGTGAAGTGGCGGCCAACTATGCCGGCCCGTTCAACTCCGGTACCGATGTACATCACGTGGGCGTAAAAGCCTCACCGACCGAAATGCTGAGCCTGGGCGCGCTGTTCTTTGACTTCAGCGACACCGCTGGCGGTGCCATGGACGGTCAGGAAATCGACCTGTACGCGGAATGGGTGGTCACTCCGAACCTGATCATCAGCCCGCTGGTTGGCTTCTACACGCCGGACAGCAGCAACGGCACTCAGATCGGTGGCGACGACACCAATGTCTACGGACAGGTCATCGCGATCGTTCCGTTCTAACAGGCTGTCGAAAATCTATCTGCTAAGCGCCTCATTTTTCCAAGGTTGTAACAGGAGCCTACCGGGCTCCTGTCTTATTTCAGAGCTATGCACTCCATGACAATGACAAACTCCATGCTTATTAATGGCATCCAGGTGACGGGGGATGGCGAGGCATTTTCGGTGATCAACCCGGCCACCGAAGACGCCATCTGCCAATGCAATATGGCCAGCGTTGACCAGCTGGATCAGGCCGTCGCGGCCGCCCGTGCCGCCTACCCGGCATGGCGTGACACCCCGGACGCCGAGCGCAGCCGCTTGCTGCATCAAATTGCTGACCGCCTCGAAGCCAACGCCGACGAACTGGCCCGTATCATCGTGCAGGAACAGGGCAAACCCCTGGCACTTGCGCAGATGGAAGTGGGTGCGGCGGCAGGCTGGACGCGCTATAACGCCGACCTGGAGATTCCGGAACAGGTATTCGAAGACAGCGACAGCAAACGTGTAATCGGCCACCGCAAACCGCTGGGTGTCGTGGCGTCTATCACACCCTGGAATTGGCCTCTGATGATCGCCATCTGGCACATCATGCCAGCCCTGCGGACCGGCAATACCGTGATCTGCAAACCCTCGGGCATGACACCGCTGAATACCCTGCGTCTTGTAGAGATCATGAATGAGGTGTTACCTGCCGGCGTAATCAACAGTGTGCTGGGCGAAGCCGAGATCGGCAGTGCCATCAGCGGTCATGCCGATATCAACAAGGTCATTTTTACGGGCTCGACGCCAACCGGTCAGCGTATCCTGGTCAACTCGGCCACTACACTGAAACGTCTTACACTGGAACTCGGTGGCAACGACGCAGCCATCGTGCTGCCCGGCTCCGACGTTGATGCCATCGCTGAAGGTCTGTTCAACAGCGCCTTCATCAACATGGGTCAGACTTGCGCGGCACTGAAGCGACTCTATGTACACGAAAGCCAGTACGAGGCGGTGTGCCAGAAGCTGGCCACGCTTGCCGAGCAGCAGGTTGTCGGCAACGGCCTTGATGACACCACCACCTTTGGCCCCGTTCAAAACGCCAACCAGTACCGTCAGGTGATCGAACTGGTGGACGATGCCCGCAACCAGGGTGCACGTATCCTCTGTGGCGGCAGCCCGTCAGCGGACAAAGGCTATTTTTACCCACCCACCATTGTTGCCGATGTGTGCAACGGTACCCGCCTGGTCGACGAGGAACAGTTCGGCCCGGTACTGCCGGTGATTGCCTACCAGGATGTGGAACAGGCCATCGCATTGGCCAACGACTGCAGCGTGGGTCTGGGCGGCTCGGTCTGGGGCTCAGACACCGAACAGGCGGGGCAGATCGCTCGCCAGTTGGAGTGCGGCACAGCCTGGATCAACAACCATGCAGAAGTGCTGCCCCATATTCCTTTTGGCGGCTGCAAACTGTCCGGCGTTGGCGTGGAATTCGGTCTGGAAGGACTGCTGGAATATACCCAGCTGCAGGTCATCAACGCGCCCAAGTAACCCCTCACCCCTAACTTCTCTGCTATGGAGATGTTGCTCTTGGCTCCCCCCTTTAACAAGGGGCGGAGCCTTTTTTATGCCCGCTTACCGGTCATTCGTCGCAGGATGCCAGGTAGCGCTCCGCCTGCCTGCAGGCACGACGAATCAAATCCGGCGCCAGCTCACGGGCGGTATCGGTTTCCTGACGGCTGCGAATCCAGCCCAGATAGGTGCAACCACGCGCCGCCAGAAACAGTTCCAGATGCTCCAGATCCTCATCAGACAACGGGCGCTGCTGACGGTAGCCGTCGATCAGTGCCTGCCGGGCCGCAGGGTAGTAGGGCTCTTCCTGAATGAAGTAGAGCGCTGTGGCCAGCTCAAACAGGTGCCAGCCAAAGCCGGCATCGTCGAAGTCGATCAGGCGCAGGGCGTCTTGATCCACCATCAGGTTTTCAGGCACAAAGTCGGCATGAATCAGACTGTAATTCTGGGCTGAACGGTCATAACGGGACAGTTCATCACTGATGCGGTCACGTATCTGCTCCATCAGCGTTCGCTGGGATGCATCCAGCAGCTCCAGCTCCCAGAAGCGCCCCCAGAAGGGCTGTTCACCCACCAGGCCGTCGTGATCCCAGGCGTGGCGCTCAAAGCCTTCAGGCAGCTCCCATTGGCTGGACTGGTTGTGCAACTCGGCGGCCGAGCGTCCCAGGTCGGTATAGAGTTCGGTGACGCGGTCCGCATTGTCCCCAAGCCCTTCACTGTCGGTACCCAGAGGCTCACCATCGATCCAGGCAAAGAGATCGATCTTGCGCGGCTCAACCATGGCAGTGGTGGTTTCAGAGACCAGCAGACGCCCATCGGTGGCCGGCAGCACCTGAGGTACGGCAATGCCACTCTCGTTCAGCGCCGACATCCACACCAGCTCAGAGCGCAGGGAAGCATCGGAATGATAGCCATGGCGGTGAATACGCAGGGCGTAACGCACCCCGTCCGGAGCCGTCACCTTGTATACCGCGTTCTCGCGGTACTTCACCAGCGCCAGCTCACTGCCCTGCAGATCCCAGTGTCGCAGTGACTTTTTCGCCAGTTCCTCCAGATGTGCAATTTGCTGTTCCGGGGTCAGAGAATCAAAAGACATCACACCACCTCCTTAACAGCAACCTGAGTCAGCACAGTGTCCAGCGTGTGCAGCAGGATATCGGCGTGCTCGATCTGAAACGGCATGGGCGGGCGCAGCTTGAGAATTGCGTCATGCACACCGATGGTGCTGATCAGCACGCCCTGATCGCGCATCAGGTTGATCACCCTGCGCGCCATGACTTTGGCAGGTGCCCTGGAGTGGCGGTCCGTTACCAGCTCTACACCAAAGAACAGGCCCAGGTCACGCACATCGCCGATCAGCTCATGCTTTTGCTGCAGCTTGCGCAGGCCCTCGGTGACATAGGCCCCCGTGGTGATCGCATTCTGCATGAGATTGTCTTCCTCCAGTGCATCCAGTACCGCCATGCCCACGGCACAGGACACCGGGGTACCACCGAAGGTGTTGAAGTACATCGCCTCCTTGCTGAAGGCCTCAATCATGTCAGGCCGTGCCACCACACCAGCCAGCGGATGACCGTTGCCCATGGGCTTGCCCAGCGTCACGATATCAGGCGTGACGTCATACCACTGGTGCGCCCAGAAGTGCTTGCCACTGCGGCCAAAGCCCGCCTGCACTTCATCAGCAATGAACACACCACCTGCTTGGCGAACTTTTGCCACCGCCTTTTCCAGGAAACCGGTCGGCACATTGAGCAAACCTTCATTGGCAAAGTCCGGGCACACCAGAATACCGGCGACCTTGATCCCCTCGGCATGAAACTCATCAATTGCCTGCTGTACCCGGTCGGCATAGGCATCGGCCAAAGCCTCACCGGCCAAGCCATCCAACGGACGATAGGAGTCGGGGATCGGGAAGGATTTAACACGCCTGGTGGTTCGCGCTTCCGGCATGAAACCGGTACCGATCTCTGCCACCGCTTCGGTGTTACCGTGATAAGCGAAGTCGGTGACGATAATGCCCTGGCCACCGGTGCAGAAACGCGCCATGCGCAGCGCCAGCTCGTTGGCCTCGCTGCCGGTGCAGGTCAGCATCGCCATCTCCAGCCCCGGATTGAAGGTGCCGGTCAGACGCTCCAGATAATCGACGATGTTGTTGTGCAGGTAGCGGGTGTGGATGTTGAGTGTGGAAGCCTGACGGCTCAGCGCTTCAACCACGCGGGGGTTACAGTGCCCCACGTGCGGCACATTGTTATACACATCCAGGTAACGCTTGCCTTCGGCGTCCCACAGCCAGACACCTTCACCGCGCACCAGTTGCAGCGGCTTGTCATAAAACAGTGGAGAATGATGGCCCATAACGCGGTAGCGCCGGGCCAGAAGATCCTGATGGTCAGCCATGGTGTTCGGTACCTCCTCTGCTCAAAACGGACGACTGAAATCAGGCATCAGTATTCGGGCTGAGGGCCGCTGGCGGCATCCATCAAAGGGTTGAGTTCAGCGGTTGAGGTCCGCCATCACCTTGGCGACCAGCTCGCTGCGAACTCTCACATCGGTTTTCCTGAAGATATGGTGCAGGTGGGTTTTGACCGTGGCCAGACCCAGAGAAAGCTGAATGGCAATATCCTTGTTGGTATTACCGCGTAGCACACACTCCAGCACATCCAGCTCACGCTCGGTCAGATCATATTTGCTGCCAATCCCCTCACGTTCACGGTCTCGCTGCGGCAGGTAGGTTTGATTCAGCGAGAACTCGATAAAGGGCTGCACCTTGCGCAGCAACGCCAGTTCATCCGCGCGAAAGTTTCCCATGGACTCCTCCCGCAGAATGGTCAGGCCGGCAATAATGCGACCATCACGGCGAAAGAACATGTCGGCCACATAACGATGATTATGGGGGACCATAAAGTTTTGGTAGTAGAGCGTCTGACGCAGAAAGTGAGGCGCGATACGTGAATCCAGCGTCACCACGGTTTCATCGCTGTCGGCAAAGCGCTCGGGATTGAGGGGGTCCAGCGCACCAAACTCGGTGCGGTATTCACGTTCGGCTGTGGGCGCGAGATTATAGAGCAACGCCCCGCTATGCTGCATATCCGGGTTCACCAGAAAGAATGCTGAGCCACTGAGGGGAACCAGCCGCTCGATCAAGGCAAGCGTTTCATGTTGGAAGGGGTTTGCATCCCGGTTTTCGTGCATCATGTATTGTCTCTTGTAGCACTCTGACAAGCATCAGAGGCCAAGACGGATTGTTATATTGGACGCCTAACACCCTGCTAATCTACTGTGATTCCTGCAGCTTTTCACGCTCCCTTTGCTTAGATATGGCAACCTCTGCTTTTGCAAACGCAAAAAAACCGCAGGCCCAATCAAGAGCCTGCGGCAAATTAACACAACGTCGAGGGGGAACTTGGTGATTAAGCGGTTTCCGCAGCTTCGCAGGCCTCCAGCGTATTCTGCAGAAGGCAGGCAATCGTCATCGGCCCAACACCGCCCGGCACGGGCGTAATGGCTGAAGCCTTTTCGTATGCCGGCTCAAACTCCACATCGCCCACCAGGCGGCCATCATCCAGTCGGTTGATACCCACATCGATCACCACAGCGCCCGGCTTGAGCCATTCGCCCTTGATGAACTCGGGAATGCCCACCGCCGCGATCACGATATCCGCCTGCGCCAGTTCCGCCGGCAGGTCGGCGGTTTTGGAGTGGCATACCGTTACAGTGGCACGGGCCATCAGCAGTTCCAGCGCGACCGGGCGGCCGACGATATTGGATGCACCCACCACGACAGCCTTTTTACCCATGGGGTCGATGCCGTAGGCGTCGAGCAGACGCATGCAACCATAGGGAGTGCAGGGACGCAGGGTCGGTGCCTTGCCCGCCAGACGACCGAGGTTGTAGGGGTGGAAACCATCCACATCCTTGCTCGGATCGATACGCTCAATCACCGCCTGAACATCGATCTGCGGTGGCAGCGGCAGCTGCACCAGAATGCCGTTGATGATCGGGTCAGCGTTGAGGGTATCGATCAGAGCCAGCAGTTCTTCCTGGGTCGTTTCGACCGGCAGACTGTGGTTGCGAGAAATAATGCCGGCTTCTTCGCAGGCCTTAACCTTGCTGCGCACGTAGACCTGGGACGCTGCATCCTCGCCCACCAGTACTACCGCCAGCCCCGGACGTGATTTACCGGCTGAAACCCGTTCAGCCACCTGTGCCGCTATGGATTTACGCAGCTCTGCTGCCACGGCTTTACCATCAATCCGTTTGTCACTTACAGTCAGCGCCTGATTCACGCGTGTCTCCTTGTTTGCTTGCTGGCGGGGTTGCCCCCGCCTCAGATTAGAAGGGTTTCAGTGGCATGCTCCGTTAGAAGCTCTGGCCCGGCACCCAGGTAGTACCCGCCAGAGGAACACGCGCCATGGCAGCGGATTCAACGGTCAGGGCTACCAGATCTTCCGGCTCCAGGTTACGCAGGTCGTTCTTGCCGCAGGCACGGGCCAGCGTCTGGGCTTCCAGGGTCAGAACGCGCAGGTAGTTGGCCAGACGGCGTCCGCCATCTTCCGGGTCCAGACGCTTGGCCAGCTCAGGGTCCTGAGTGGAAATACCGGCCGGGTCCTTACCTTCCTGATAGTCATCGTAGAAGCCTGCAGCCGAACCGATCTTCTCGTAGTCTTCGCTGTATTTCGGGTCGTTACAACCCAGTGCCACCAGCGCTGCAGTACCGATTGCGACCGCATCGGCGCCCAGTGCCATGCACTTGGCCACGTCCGCGCCGTTGCGGATACCACCGGAGACGATCAGCTGAACCTTGCGGTGCATGCCCATCTCCTGCAGCGCCTGAACTGCCTGCGGGATGGCGGCCAGCGTCGGGATACCCACGTGCTCGATGAACACGTCCTGAGTCGCCGCAGTACCGCCCTGCATGCCATCAACGACGATGACATCAGCGCCGGCTTTAACCGCCAGTTTCACGTCGTAGTAGGTACGGGTCGCGCCCACCTTGATGTAGATAGGCACCTGCCAGTCGGTGATTTCACGCAGTTCCTGAATCTTGATTGCCAGGTCATCGGGGCCGGTCCAGTCCGGGTGACGGCAAGCGGAACGCTGGTCGATACCCTTGGGCAGCGTACGCATCTGCGCAACGCGGTCGGTGATCTTCTGGCCCAGCAGCATGCCGCCGCCGCCCGGCTTGGCGCCCTGGCCCAGTACCACTTCGATGGCGTCAGCCTTGCGCAGGTCGTCCGGGTTCATGCCGTAACGAGACGGCAGGTACTGGTACACCAGTTTGCTGGACTGGCCACGCTCTTCAGGCGTCATGCCGCCATCACCGGTGGTGGTGGTCGTGCCCACCATGGAGGCGCCACGGCCCAGGGCTTCCTTGGCGTTGGCAGACAAAGCACCGAAGCTCATGCCGGCGATGGTGACCGGGGTTTCAATCACGATCGGCTTCTTGGCGAAACGGGTGCCCAGGGTGACCTGGGTGTTGCACTTCTCGCGGTAGCCTTCCAGCGGGTAGCGTGACATGGACGCTCCCAGGAACAGCAGATCATCAAAGTGCGGCAGCTTACGCTTGGCACCGAAGCCGCGGATGTCGTAGATACCGCTATCGGCAGCGCGGCGGATCTCGGCCATGGTAGTACGGTCAAAGGTGGCTGACTCACGCAGGCCCGGGTTGACGTTGATATCGTTGCTCATAATCAAGTCCTCAAAAATCGGTTTCAGAGGCCGCCCCTATACACACATATTGGGCGGCCATGACGGCCTGTCGGTCCGTTAATAGGCAGATGCGTTATCAACCTTGAAGTTGTACAGCTGACGGGCTGAACCGTAGCGCTTGAAGCTGGCCGGATCTTCATCCACACCGGCGCGGTTCAGCAGGTCAGTCAGCTCTTCGATATGCTCGGCGCGCATCTCTTTCTCGATGCAGTCCGCGCCCAGGGATTTCACTTCGCCCTTCACGTAGATGTGCACCTCGTACATGGAGTCGCCCAGTGCTTCCCCGGCGTCACCGCATACAACCAGCGAGCCGGACTGGCCCATGAAGCAGCTCATGTGACCGATGCTGCCCTTGACCACGATATCCACACCTTTCATGGATATGCCGCAACGGGCACCGGCGTTACCCTCGATCACCAGCAGACCGCCATGAGCGGTGGCGCCAGCGGCCTGGGACGCGTCGCCCTTGACGCGAACAGTGCCGGACATCATGTTTTCAGCCACACCCTGGCCCACGTTACCGTGCACCACCACATGGGCTTTCTTGTTCATGCCGGCGCAGAAGTAACCGGCGTGGCCCTGGATATCCACCGCCAGGTTCTGGTCCAGACCGCAGGCGATGTTGTGCTGCCCTTTGGGGTTCAGCACTTCCCACTCGCGCTCGGTACATTCGGTGGCCTGGTCGTGCAGCGCCTGGTTCAGTTCACGGATGCTGGATTCAGCCAGATCAATCGTTTTCATCGTTGTTTCTCCTCGACTCAGGCTCAGTTGCTGCTGCGTTCCCAGACATAGAAAGTGGCCGGCTCCGGCTCCCAGACCTTGGCATTCTCGATGCCCGGCAGGGTGGTCAGGGCCTGGTATTCAGACGCCATGGCGACATAGTCATCCGTTTCGGCCAGTACCGCCGGCTTACAGGCGATGGGGTCACGCATGACGGCAAAACCGTCGCGGGTGCCGATGGTGAAGGTGAAGAAGCCATCCAGATCTTCCAGCGCATGCTCCAGCGCTTCCTTCAGGCTGTCGCCCTTCTGCAGACGCCAGGTAAGGTAACCCGCCGCGACTTCGGAGTCGTTCTGAGTTTCGAAGCTGATGCCTTCGCGCTTGAGGGCATCACGCAGACGGTTATGGTTGGACAGAGAGCCGTTGTGTACCAGGCAGAGGTCCATGCCGGTGGAGAACGGGTGGCTGCCTTCCATGGTGACGGCAGACTCGGTCGCCATACGGGTATGACCGATGATGTGGCTGCCTTTCATGCCTTCCAGGTTGAAGTTTTCAGCAATCTTCTCCGGCAAACCCACTTCTTTCAGGATCTCGATGGACTGGCCCACGCTGAGAATCAGTACATCAGCCGCTTCTTCCGCCAGCCATTCACGCAGGGCAGCTTCTTCAGCACGCACCTTGAACACGGCAACGCTGGCGTTCTGGAACCAGCTCAGTTCCATCTGCTGCTCGTTTTTCAGACGGGTGGCCAGCGCTTCCCAGTCATATTCAGCATCCGGGTGACGCAGGGTCAGCTTGACCCAGCCATCGCCCACTTCATCACCGTAGATGGCGAAACCGGCGCTGTCGGGACCGCGTTCGGTCATGGCGATCAGCATCGGTTTAAACAGTTCGCCGATCCGGCTTTCCAGTTCAGGGTTCTTCAGATAAAGCCCGACAATTCCACACATAATCAAATTCCTCGTAACAAAACCGGATCAGAAAAATTCGGCGTAGTGACTGACTTCCCAGTCGGATACATGGCGGCTGTATTCCACCCATTCGGCCCGCTTCACCTTGAGGAACTCGGACACAACTTCATTACCCAGGGCTTCGGTAAAAACGGTATCCGCTTCCAGCGCGTCCAGAGCTTCATTCAGGTTCTGCGGCAGGATGCTGACACCCTTCTCCTTGATCTCGTCCAGGCTCAGGCTGTACAGGTTCACGTTCATCGGCTCACCCGGATCCAGCTCACGCTCGACACCGTCCATACCGGCGGCGATCAGGGCTGCGGTCACCAGGTAGGGGTTGCAGCCGGAGTCCGGCAGACGGAATTCCAGACGGCCGTAGGGGATACGGACCATGGCGGAACGGTTGTTGTCGCCGTAGCAGACATAGGCCGGCGCCCAGGTCGCACCCGAGGCGTTGCCGCCCACGACCAGACGCTTGTAGGAGTTCACGGTCGGGGCTGCGATAGCGCAGAGTGCCGGGGCATGTGCCAGCAGACCGGCGGTAAAGTGGTACGCCAGCTTGGACAGGCCCATGCCGCTCTTGTCATCGGCATCATGGAACAGGTTCTGGCCATCCTTGTCGGTGATCGACAGGTGGAAATGCATGCCGTTACCGGTGCGGTCCGAAGACGGCTTGGGCATGAAGGAGCAAACCATATCCAGGTCGTTGGCGATCTCGCCGGCCGCCATGCGCACAAAAGTGAAACGGTCAGCGGAGGTCAGCGCATCGCTGTAGGTGTAGTTGATCTCGAACTGGCCGTTGGCGTCTTCGTGGTCGATCTGATAGACGTCGAAGTCCACTGCCTGCAGGGATTCCACCAGGCGCTCCAGGAACTCGCGAGAGCGGGAAAGACCCTTGTAGTCGTAGCAGGGCTTGTCCAGTACGTCGCTCTCATCCACCGGCTTGAGAGTGCCTTTTTCATCACGGGTGAACAGGGAGAACTCCGGCTCCACCCCCGTGTTCAGGGTCCAGCCTTTCTCGGCCAGGCGCGCCAGCTGCTGCTTTAGCACGACGCGGCTGCAGTAGGGGTGCGGCGCATCATTCACATAACCATCGCAGGCAATGCGGGCATAACCCGGCTGCCAGGGCACGACACTGAAGGTATTCAGGTCGCCACGGGCCATGAAGTCAGGGCCGTGCGGCTCCATGCCCATGCCCCAGACGGCGAAGCCGGCAAAACCCGCACCCTTTTCCACCACATCCATCAGGCAGCTGGCCGGAACCGATTTGGTTTTGGCAACGCCGTGGATATCCACAAACTGGGCCAGTACGTATTTGATATCGTTCTGGCTGACAATGCGTTCGATCTCTGCGGGCATCATGATGCACCTCCTGTCGGATTTCGGGTTGCGCTAAGGTCACCAAGGACCGCGCTGAACGTTTCGTTGAGGTAGTGGCGGTAGCCCGGATCAGCACCGATCAACAAACTGCCACTCTCGATTTCGTGATACAGCCAGCAATTGACCCCGGCGACGGAAGTCATCAGCCAGTCACCCGGCTTAAGCTGGCGGAAGTCGTACTGGCACAGGTGGGCCATCATCTCGACCCAGCCTTCACCCTTGAGCTCAAACACGCTGTCGTAACGGCGGAAACACCATTCACTCTGCGGCGCCGTGACACCGGCCTTGAGCATCGCCATGTATTCGTCACGTCCTGTGCGTGCCACCAGAGCACCACTGCGCTCCTCTGCACTCAGCACCTGTTCGGGAACCGGCAGACCGGCACTCGCCAGGGCTTCGCTGCTCTCGGGGCCGGTCAGCAGATAGCTGGCCCGCTCCGTTTCATTTACTTGCAAAGCAATCATCAGGCCACCTCCGTCAGGTCGATGGTTTGACGCTCGCCTTCGGCGTCATAGAAGGGAATTGCACAGGGTTCGAGCGGAACCAGCGCACCGGAATCGACCCGCACCTGGTACATGCGATCACTGCCGGCCAACGGCTGGTCCACCATGGCCAGACCAATGTAGCGACCCAGTGAGGGGCTGTAGGCGATACTGGTGATGCGACCGGCGATATCGCCGCTGTCGATCAGCAGATGGCATTCCTTCGGCAGCTCACCGCTGTAGCCCTTGGGCAGCATGAAACCGCGCAGGGTGCGCTGGCAGCGCTCCTTCAGCAGCGCCAGCGATGGCTTGCCGGTGAACCAAGGCTTGCTCTTGAGCGGCACCGCCCAGGGCATGTTGGCTTCGAACGGGTTGGTCAGACCATCGGTGTCCTGACCCACAATGATGTGGCCCTTCTCCAGACGCAGCACTCGCTGGGCCTCCACACCGAACGGGCGGATACCGTACTCGGCACCCTTGTTCATCAGGGTGTTCCAGACCAGCTGTGCGGACTCGATCGGCAGGTGGATCTCGTAGCCCAGCTCGCCGACAAAACCGACGCGAATCAGACGCACGGGGACACCGCAGAGGTTGCCTTCCTTGAAGCCCAGGTAGGGGAAGTTCTCTTCGCTCAGGTCGATGTCGGTCAGCGGTGCCAGCAGCTTGCGGGCATGAGGACCGGCCAGGTTCATGGCGGCCAAGGTGCCGGTGCGATTGACCAGACGCACATCCAGCCCCCACTCCACAATGTGGCGGGACAGGGTGCGGAAGGTCGCGTCCGCATGGCTGGTGGTGGCCGACACGTAGAAGCGGTCTTCGGCCACACGGGCTGCGATGCCGTCATCCACGATGACGCCGCTTTCGTCCACCATCAGGGCGTAACGGGTCATGTCCTGTTTAATGTTGGACATGCGCATGGTGTAGGCGCCATCCAGCAACTTGCCAGCGTCCGGACCCATCACCTCGATCTTGCCCAGCGTCGAAACGTCGATCAGACCCAGACCGGTTCGCACCGCCTGCACTTCACGCAGGATCGCCTGAGCGCGCTCTTCCTGACGACCATAGAATTCGGGACGCAGCCAGGCACCGGCTTCCATCATCTGGGCGCCGTTATCCAGGTGCCACTGATGCATGGCCGTGAGACGTTCCGCACGGAAACGTCGACCCGCCAGCGCCTGCACCGGAACCGGGTGGAACATGGGACGTGCGGTGGTCGAGCCGGTCTGGTCGATGGTGCGACCAGTGACCGCTGCCAACACACGGATACCGTTCATGTTGGCGTGCTTGCCCTGACTCGGACCCATGCCCACGGTGGAGAAGCGCTTCATCAACTCGATATTGTCGAAGCCTTCCTTCGCTGCGTTGACCAGATCCTTCAGCTGCAGGTCTTCGTCGTAATCGACAAAGTTCTTGCCCTTGGGATGATCCACAATCGGCCAGGGGTGGGAGTGCGCTTCAGTGTCGCGGCAGTCTGTCTGCTCGGCCGGCAGCGGTTGATCCTTGAGGAACGCCGCCGCTTCAGTACCGGCACGTTCACCATCGGCCAGGCGCTGATCCAGCGTAAAGGCACCGTTCAAACGACCACAGGCGAAGATGCCGCTGGGCAGTTCCTGAGGCAGAATCTGCTCCAGGGTGCTGTCGTAAGCCAGACGGCTGCCCGCTTGATACAGCAGCTGCGCGGCCGGGGCCCAGCCCACGCTCATCAGCAGCAGGTCAGCATCAATCTCGCGCGCCAGCTTGAGGTTGCAGGCCGAGCCATCAAAGGGAGCAACGACAACTTGCTTCAATTTGTCCTTGCCCTTGGCTTCGTACACCGCGTGGCCTTCCAGCACGCTGACATTCTTGCTCTTCAGCTCGTCGGCCCAGCGACCACGGCTGTCAGCCTTGCCCATATCCACGACCGCAGCCACTTCGACACCGGCAGCCAGCATATCCAGCGCAGCACGATAACCTTCGCTGTTGGCTGTCAGCACGACAGCTCGCTGACCCGGTTTAACCGCATAGCGTGCCACCAGGCGCTGGGCGCCAGAGGCCATCATTACGCCGGGCAGGTCGTTGTTGCGGAACACAGCAGGCTGCTCCATCACGCCGGTGGCACTGATCACGGCACGGGCACGCATTTTGACGATGCCTTCCGGCCCCAACAGCGGCACGTAGTGGTCGGTATACCAGCCACAGGCCAGGTGGCCCGGCAGCACACGGATATTGGCGTGGCTCTGTACTTTCTGTTTCAACGCTGTGCGAATCGGTGCAGCACTGTCATCGTTCGCCAGCTGGTAATCCAGACTGCCGCCGATATGCGGGTTCTCGTCTGCCAGGACTACATCCAGCCCCTGCTCCGCCGCTGTCAGCGCCGCCTGCATGCCAGAGGCACCGGCACCCACTACCAACAGATCGCAGAAGCCATAGGTCTTGGCCTTGCGGCGCGCATCCCAGCGGGTATCGATGGTGCCCAGGCCCGCCTTTTCGCGAATCACACGCTCCCACATCGGAAACAGTTTTTTCGGCTTGTGGAATGACTTGTAGTAGAAGCCCACCGGCAGGAAGCGGGACAGTTTGCCGATAATCTGGTCCTTGTCCTTTTCCAGGCTGCCGTTGACGTTGCAGGCGGTCAGCGACATGCCCGCCGCCAGCGGTGTGACATCGCCGCGGATGTTGGGCTCTTCACTGCTCTGGAACAGCGCGTTCACGTCGTGGTTGGCCAGCGTCACCGCGCCGCGGGGGCGGTGGTATTTGAAGCTGCGACCCAACAGGGTCTGGTTGGATGCCAGCAGGGCCGAGCTGATGCTGTCACCAGCGAAACCGGTGAAGGCCAGGCCTTCAAATTCGAAGCTCAGCGTCTCGGAGCGGTCGAGCCACTCCAGCGGCTGGGGATCAAGCCGGGATGTCATAACGCACCTCCTCCAGATCGATAAACCGCACCACTTCATCCTTCAGGGTGTCGCGTTCCATGACGTACCAGCGCCCGGTCGGACGGTGATACCACCACTCGCGCAGCAGGCCCGGCGCACCCTGACGGTTGAAGACATACGCGGCCCAGGTGGGCTCGTCGGCATCCATCGGCGGGCGACGGACTTCACCGATGTAATCAAATTCGCTGATCGGCCGGGGGCCAATCACGGGACAGTCGAATACTTTCATCGTCCCCTCTCCTCAGTGCCCGACCGACGCTGCGCCCTTCTCACCGACCAGTTCAAAGTCGGTGAAGCGGGACAGGCGGAAGGGTTCAATCAGTTCATGGTTGCGGTCGTTGGCCAGGGTCCAGGCCATGGTCTTGCCGCTGACCGGCGTGGCCTTGAAGCCCCAGGTTCCCCAGCCGGCATCCAGGTAAAAACCGTCGATGGGCGTTTTACCCATGATCGGGGCAAAGTCAGGGGTGATGTCGCTCATGCCGGCCCACTGGCGCATCACTTTCATGCGGCTCATGAACGGGAAGAGGTCGATCATCTGGTCGGTCAGGCCTTCAACAAAGTTGAAGCTGGAGCGGGTGGAATGCAGTACCGACGGATCTACCGAGGCACCCATCACCATCTCGCCGCGAGACGACTGGCTGACATAGACGTGCAGGCTGCCGGAGACCACGATGGTGTCCATGAACGGCTTCACCGGCTCGGACACACAGGCCTGCAGCGGGAAGATCTCGATCGGTGTTTCCAGCCCCAGCATGGAGGTGATGCGCGGTGTAGAACCGGCCACCATGGAGACCACCTTGTTGCAGCTGATAAAGCCGCGATCAGTCTCCACGCCGGTCACCTTGTCACCCTGAGTACGGATACTGGTAACACGGGTTTTCTGGTGAATCTCGACACCGCGATTGTAAGCGCCGCGGGCATAGCCCCAGGCGACGGCATCATGGCGCGCCACTGCGCCGGGTGCGTGATAAAGCGCGCCCATCACCGGATGGGTACCGGCACAGTCCAGGTCCATGTAGGGGACTTCCTTGGCGATGAAGTCCCGGTCCACCACTTCCGATTCGATGCCGTGGTGCTTGTTCACCTCGGCACGCCAGCGCATGGTGCGCATGGCGCTGTCGGTGTGGGCCAGGGTGAAGTGGCCACGGGTTGAGTAGAAGATGTTGAGGTCGAAGTCATCGGCCAGGTCTTCAAACAGGTTGAGACTGGTGTCGTAAAACTTGACCCCTTCCGGTGTCAGATAGTTGGAGCGCACGATGGTGGTATTACGACCCGTGTTACCACCACCGATATACCCCTGTTCCAGTACCGCAACATTGGTGATGCCATGTTCCTTCGCCAGGTAGTAGGCACAGGCCATGCCGTGCCCGCCGCCGCCAATGATCACTACGTCGTAATGAGATTTGAGCGGCTTGGCTTCAGGAAAGAACCGGGGCTCGTTATGTGACGACTTGAGGCCGTATTTGAGCAGGCGCCAGGGCATGGGATTCTCCTAGGCAAAAACAACAGTTTTGTTGCCGCGTACCAGGACACGGTCTTCGATGTGGTAACGCAGGCCACGGGACAGCACGGCCTTCTCTACGTCCTTACCCAGACGCACCATGTCGGCGGTGGTGTTGTGATGCGTCACGCGGTGGACGTCCTGTTCGATGATCGGACCGGCATCCAGCTCGGAGGTCACGTAGTGACAGGTGGCACCGATCTGCTTCACGCCACGCTCGGCCGCCTGGTGATAGGGACGGGCACCGATGAAGGACGGCAGGAAACTGTGATGGATGTTGATGATGCGGCTTGGGTAAAGCTCGCACAGCTCTTCCGGGATGATCTGCATGTACTTGGCCAGCACGATGGCATCTGCTTCGGCAGCAGCGATCTGCTCTTTCACAGCCTGGAAGTGCGGCTCCTTGTTGCTCATGTCCACCGGCACATGCACGAAAGGAATACCGTGCCATTCAACATAGGAACGCAGCACATCGTGGTTGGAGATGACGCAGGGGATGTCGATATTCATCTCCCCGGAGCGCCAGCGGTAAAGCAGATCAGACAAAGCGTGGGCTTCTTTTGATACCATCAGCACAATACGCTTGCGCTGTGCGGAGTCGGTAATCTGCCACTGCATGTCGAATTCATCGCCAAGTGGCGCGAATTTCGCTTTCAACTCATCAAGTGAGAAAGGCAGAGAGTCCGCCAAGACTTCATAGCGCATGAAGAATTGGCAGTTTTCGGTATCGGCAAACTGGTGCGCTTCACTGATCCAGCCATTATGAGAGGCGAAGAACTGGGTAACGGCGGCCACGATACCCACCTTGTCGGGGCAAGAGACGGTTAAGCGGTATTTACGTGCGTTTTGCGTTTCGATAGCCATGACCTTGGTCCATATTTCTCGATGGGAAAATTTATTTCACCAAGGTAAAAGCAATCACTTTGCCAACTTTGCACTTTGCGTTAAAAAAAAGATTCGATTCGGGTGAAAGGGCCGTAAAATCAAGGCTTGTGAAACTATATTTCCTGATAGGAATATTTACCCGCTAACAGGATTGTGCCGGTCCGGTGCCATTTTTGCCCTGCAAAAACGCACCAAAGCTGTTCAGACCGCACAAAAAAGGAGCATGCGAGTATGAAAGAAAAAGAAGAAGACAGCCCAAGATTGCGCCTGGAGTCGTACATCGCCATGCGGGTGAAAAGCAAACGCACCGAGCAGGGTTTGAAGATAATTGATGTAGCGCGTATCGCCGGTCTCAGCCAGGGCATGGTGAGTAAAATCGAGAACGCCCAGGTGTCCACCAGTCTGGATACGCTGAGTCGCCTCTGCGATGCCATCGGCCTGCCGATTTCACAGCTGTTCACCGATTACGACCGTCCCGAAGGGACAGCTCAGCTGACCAAGGCTGGTGAAGGGATGGAAGTGGTCCGGCGCGGTACCGAGAAAGGCCACACCTACCAGTTGCTGAGCTACCACCGCGGCAAGAAGAAAAGCTACGAGCCTTTCCTGATCACCATGGATGATGCCAGCGAGGTGTTCCCCACCTTTTCGCATCCGGGGCAGGAGTTCATCTATCTATTACAGGGGAAGATTCGCTACCGTCACGGCAACCATCTATACGATATGGGACCGGGGGATGCACTCTCCTTCGATGCCGAGATTCCGCACGGCCCTGAAGTCTTGCTGGAAGTGCCCATACAGCTGCTCTCGGTCATCCACTACGACGACCAGTAAGCCGGTTTCCAGGGTTATGCCTGAGGCTGGGGCGCGGGCTCGCTGAACAGGAAGCCCTGGGATTCATCGATACCCAGCGCTTCCACCACGGCCTGTACCTCGGCGCAGTGAACAAATTCTGCTGCCGTGCGGATACCGGCGTTCTGGGCAAAGAACACCATGGCACGCACGATTTCATAACTGGTGGCATCCTGATGGATGTTGCGGATGTACTTCGCATCTACCTTGATCATGTCGATCTCCAGCTCGAGGATGCGCTCGAAGTTGGAGTACTCGGTGCCAAAGTCATCAATGGCCAACTGATAGCCGCGCCGTTTCAACTGCTGCAGCTGTTCGATATAGGTTTGTTTGCTGCCGCTGCTGATACCTTCATGTATTTCCAGAATCAGACGCTCGGGTGATACCCCACGTGTCTGCAGAGTGCGCTCCAGAAAGTCCGGCAGGTAGCCCAACTCCAGATCGGTTTCGGTGATATTCACCGAGATGCACCCCGCCTGCACGGCCAAACGCTCGGCCGCCTGATCGATCACGGCACGGGTAATCGCCGGCATCAGGCCGATGAGTTCGGCCACCGGCAGAAACTGCCCCGGCCCGAACACTTCCCCGCCATGCTCCAAACGCACCAGCGCTTCCCATTTATGGATCTCGCCGCTGCTGTTATCCCGAATGCCCTGGTACCAGGCACGCACGCCCCCCGTGCGCAGGGCTTCATGCAAGCGCACACTCCAGCCAATGTAATCTACCTGTTGTTGCAGGGCCGGCTGGTCCGTATCCGGTTGATACAGGCTGGTGGCGTTCTTGCCACGCAGGCGAGCCTGCTTCAGCGCCACCATCGCCCGGCGCAGCAGATCCTCGCCCCCGGTAGCGACACCGGCGTTAAAGGTCAGGTAGAACTTCATCTCCTGCAGGCACACCGGCTCGCCAAAGAAATGCTGACGCAGGCGTTCCAGCTCGGCGGCGGGGTCGTCCAAATGATCATAATAGAGGGCGAACTGATCAGCGCTGCCTCGAAACAGGCGGCCGCTGCCGGCAATACCCGACAGGGTGCTGGCGAAGGCCTGTAACAGCCGGTCACCGGTTTCCAGCCCGTAGCGGGTATTGATCAAGCCCAGGTTATTCAGGTTCAACAGAATCAGTGCCGAGGTCGCTGGCACTTCGCGCAGGGTACGGATCAGGCTTTGTGAGTTGGGCAGGCCCGTAAGGGCATCACGGCCCAGTTGTTCGATCAGAGCGTCCTTCTCATCTTCCAGCCGTTGCTGCTGGGCATGGCGCACCAGCACAATGGCCACCAGCGCGGCCCCCACTTCCAGCAGGCGCTTGTGAAATGCCGAGGGCGTGCGGTGCTCAAAGGATGACAGGGCGAATGAGCCTATGGCGGTGCCAAGGTCATCCCGTACCGGCACCGACCAGCAGGCGCAAAGATTAAAGTCCACCGCGAGGCTGCGTAACCCTTTCCAGCTCGGGTCTTCAAAGGTGTTTTGCACATAGGCGGGTTCGTTATGAAACACGGCGTTGCCGCAGGAGCCG
Organism: Marinobacterium stanieri; assembly: GCF_900155945.1. Lineage (GTDB taxonomy): Bacteria > Pseudomonadota > Gammaproteobacteria > Pseudomonadales > Balneatricaceae > Marinobacterium > Marinobacterium stanieri. The sequence goes on along the minus strand of NZ_FTMN01000005.1, from coordinate 243,563 downwards.
CCCTCGGGGCCGGGGCGCAGCTGGCTGAGGCGTTCGATACCGGCTTCGGGCACACTGGGGGCTGATATCACACTCATCAACCCGGTATCAGGGTCCAGGTGCATGCATGACGCCACCGAACCCGGCAACAGGCGCTCGGCCATACGGCAGGTTTCATCAATCACCTCAAGATAAGGCGTTGCCGACGCGACCAACCCGCAGATGCGCTGCTGCAGACCGAGAATATGGTCCAACTCATGCAGACTGAGGTCCACTTCCTGTTGCCGAGATTCGTCCACACTGAATTCCCCTGTGCTAGCCCTGTACGCTCAATTACTGGATGATTATGAGCTGCTTTGGCGACATTACAAGAATATTAGATCAATCCAATATACGGCAAACAGCCACCTTTTTCATGAACCCGCCTTCTGCTCCGGCTCTTTGATATCGGGTTTCTTCAGGATATCACCGAGCTGGCTAAACATATCGACCGGCAACGGGAACACGATCGTATGACTGTTCTGGCCAGCAATTTCGGTGAGCGTCTGCATATAGCGCAACTGGATCGCCTGGGGTTGTTGCGACAGGGTTTGCGCAGCATTGAGCAGTTTTTCCGAGGCTTCCTGCTCACCCAGGGCATGAATCACCTTGGCACGACGTGAGCGCTCGGCTTCAGCCTGACGTGCAATCGCACGCACCATGCTCTCGTCCAGATCCACATGCTTGATCTCGACGTTGGCTACCTTGATCCCCCAGGCGTCCGTCTGTTTATCGAGGATCTTCTGGATATCCGAGTTCAGCTGGTCACGTTCCGACAGCATTTCATCCAGCTCGTGCTGGCCCAATACCGAACGCAACGTGGTCTGGGACAACTGGCTGGTCGCCTCAAGATAGTTTTCCACATGGATGACGGCCCGCTCCGGGTCGACCACACGGAAATAGATCACCGCATTGACGCGCACCGACACGTTATCGCGCGAGATAACATCCTGAGTGGGTACATCCATTACCAGTGTACGCAGATCCACACGCACCATCTGCTGGATGATGGGAACAACAATGATCAGACCGGGGCCTTTGACACGGTAGAAACGCCCCAGCAGGAAAATAACGCCGCGCTCGTATTCACGCAGAATGCGGAACATGGAGAGCAGCAGCAGAATCGCTAGCACCACCAAGGTGGTGATGAAATAGGGAAAACCGAACATATCAGGTCTCCAGCTTTTCCACGATCAGATGCAGGCCGGCACTGCCGACCACTCGCACCCGGTCGCCCGGTTGCAAAGACTGCTCTGACCGGACCGGCCAAAGCTCGCTTTCAAAACGCACCAGCGCCTGGTCATCACGACAGACCTCAACGCTCAGCTGCTGCCCTCGCGCCGCATCCACACCAATGGATTGCGGCTGGCGGCGTGCGCGCAGCGCCATCAACACCACGGCAAAGGCTGCGGCCATTGAGCCCAGCCCGAAGGCCAGAATCATCGGCCAGGCAATACGGTAGGCAGGCAGTTCGGTATCCATCAGCATGATCGAGCCCACCACGAAGGCGATGGAGCCTCCAATGCCAAGGATGCCGAAGCTGGGAGCATAGGCTTCCGCCAGAATCAGCCCTACCCCCAACAGCATCAGACCCAGGCCGGCATAGCTGATCGGCAGTACCTGAAAGGCATAGAGCGCCACCAGCAGACTGATCACACCCAGCACACCCGGTACCCCGAAGCCCGGGTTGGAAAATTCGAAGATCAAACCGTAGATGCCAATGAGCATCAGCAGGTAGGCCACATTGGGGTTGGTGATAATGGCCAGGAACTCATTGCGCCAGTCCGGCAAGTATTCATATTGCGGAACATCCGCCAGATTCAGTTTGAGCGTCTGGCCAGCCAGACTGACCTCGCGGCCCTGCAAGCGGGTGAGCAACGCCGTTCTATCCGGTGCAATCAGGTCGATCACATTCAACTCCAGTGCTGCCGAAGCACTCAGGCTGCGGCCCTCACGCACCGCCTGTTCCGCCCAGTCGGCATTGCGCCCACGCAACTCGGCCAGACCACGAATATAGGCCACGGCGTCGTTGATGATCTTGCGCTGCATGGCATTGCCCGCTGGGGGCTGGTCAGACTCGGAATCGGGTTCAGATGAGGGTTGAGGGCCAGGCGTGGCGCCCAGACTGACAGGTGTCGCGGCTCCCAGATTGGTGGCAGGCGACATGGCGGCAACATGGCAGCTGTACAGCAGGTAGGTACCGGCGCTGGCCGCACGGGCTCCACCGGGGGTAACGTAGCCGATTACCGGCATGGGTGCGGCCAGAATGGCACTGATCATCTGCCGCATGGACAGATCCAGCCCGCCCGGCGTATCTATTTCGATCACCACCGCCCGGGCACCGGACTGGGCGGCCTGCTCCAGCCCCCTTACCAGATAATCGGCACTGGCCGGGCCCACTACTCCCTCAAGACGCAGTACCCAGACCGCATGCTCAGGGGTATCGGCTGCAGCCGCCTGCACCAGGGGCAAAGCCGACAGGGAACTCCAGCACAGCAGACACACCAGCACGTGCCGCAGGATAGACATGGGACACCTCCGCTATTACCTGCAGTATAGGTAATGAATGCGGAGGTGGTTCAGTAGACGATATCAGGGGGCATAGCCGCGCAGGAACAGATCCACGCAGCTGACAATATAGGTATCGATTTCGTCATCGCTCAACTGGGGTTCAATACCCAGTTCTGAACGCATCTTGGCTTCGCCCTGCCACATCATCAGCAATTGAATCGCGGCATGGCGCGGGTTGTCGGCGTGAATCTGGCCGGCCCGACACTCTCGCTCCAGCATCTCCGTCAATGCAGCCATCACCACCCGTGGTCCGGCCTCAAAAAACAGCACCGCCGCCTGCGGCTGTGTATCGACCTGGGCAATGCAGGTTTTGTGTACCTGTCGTGCCTCTTCAGACAACAGCAGACGGATAAATCCCCGTCCGATCACAAGCAGGCGATCACGCAGGCTGCCCTCGGTTGCGGCACAAAGGTCCGCCAGCTCATAGCGCTGACACTTACACTGGATAGCCGCCATAAACAGCTCATCCTTGTTGCCAAAGTGGCTGTATACGGTCTGCTTGGACACGCCCGCTTCCTGAGCCACCATCTCCATGCTGGTGTCGGTGAATCCGTTCTGTACAAAAAGCGTCGAAGCCGCTTCGAGAATTTGCTCCCGTTTGGCTGCACTGCTGGGTCTCACATCTTTCTCCCGACAAAAACATATCAAACTAGACAGTCCAGTTTTATAAAACTAAACTGGACTCACAGGTCTAGTTACAATTATAGCCGGAATACAACCATGAAGATGCCCGCATCGATCAACCTTTTTGTTTTACTCAGCAGTTTGCTGCTGTTGAGCGGCTGCCAGGAAGCAGAGGAAACGGCTGCAACCGCACGACCTCTGGCCGTCAGCACCCAGGCACTGGAGCCCAGCCCCGGATTTGAATTGATTCATACCTACGCCGGCCGTGTCGAAGCGGCACAGAATTCCGCACTGGGATTCGAGACCCGCGGCAAGCTGAAAACGATCGCGGTCGATAGCGGTGACTACGTCAAAGCCGGCCAGCAGCTGGCCTGGCTCGACACCCAGTTGCTGGATACCGAAGTGCAGCGACTCAAGGCGCAGCAGCAGGAAACACAGGCCCGCTTGCGACTGGCACGCACCAGCCTGGAACGACTGGGCGCACTGGAACAGCGCGGCTATGCCTCCACCCAGAACCGGGATGAGCTGGAAGCGGAAGTCGATGCTCTCAAGGCCGCCATGGCCGTGATCAGCAGCAACCTGGCGCGTAACCGCCTGCAGCAGGAAAAAGCCGTGCTGATCGCCCCCTTTGATGCCCGTGTCGGCCAGCGCCTGGCCGATGAAGGCATGGTGCTGTCTGCGGGGCAGCCGGTGCTGCAGTTGCTCAGTGAATCCGGCACCGAGTTCACCATCGGCCTGCCACCCGAGCAGGCAACGCGTTTGCAAACCGGGCAGACCTATACCCTGGAAGCAGGCAAACGCACCCTCAGCGTTGACCTGATTCAGGTGGGGGCCGAACTGGCTCCCATGAGCCGTACCCTTCAGGCCCGTTTCCGGCCAACAGAGCCACTTAACCTGCCCCAGGGCACACTGGTGCGGTTACAACTGCCCGAATACCGCCCGGAATCCGGCTATTGGGTGCCCATCAGTGCCCTGACCGACAGCGTGCGCGGCCTCTGGCAGGTCTACGTCGTCAGTGACAGTAATCAGGTCGAGGCACGGGATGTGCGCATTCTGCACAGTACCGAAGAAAGTGCCTACATCAGCGGTGCACTGGGCCAGGGAGAGCAACTGCTGAACCGGGGTCTGCACCGCGTTGTGCCCGGCCAGGCGGTTGAAGCACTGCAGGAAGTGGCCGCTGGAGGCGCACAGCAATGATGGCACAGCTTCTATTCAACGGACGCCTGCTGGCCCTGATGGTCGCCTTGCTGATCGTGGCCGGAACGGCTGCCTTACACAGCCTGCCCCGCCAGGAAGATCCTCGTGTACTGGCCCGTATGGCCACGGTCATGACACAACTGCCCGGCGCCAGTGCCGAGCGTGTTGAAGCACAGCTGTCGGAACCGATCGAAAACAGCCTGCGCGAACTGGCCGAGATCAAGGAGATCTCCTCCACCTCCCGGCTGGGTATCTCCATCGTCAGCATTGAACTGCAGGACAGGGTTACCGATGTGCAGAGCGTCTGGTCTCGCGCCCGCGATCTGTTGAATGATGTTGCCCCGGAACTGCCCAGTGGCAGCTCGATTCCCTATCTGGAAGACAAGCGAGGCTACGCTTTCACGCTGCTGGTCGGGCTCAACTGGCGTGGCCAGGAGCCGGCTGATCTGGCCACGCTGACCCGCTACGCCGATGAGTTTGAAAGTCGCATGCGTGCCCTGCCCGGCACCGACTATGTGGACCGCTATGGCGAGCAGGAAGAAGAGATTCAGGTCGATGTAGATCTGGAACAGGCCGGCTCCCGTGGTCTCAGCCTGCCCGCCATTGCCGCTACCATCGGTGCAGCGGACGGCCGTATTTCGGCCGGTGAGCTGAGCAATGATCGTACCCAACTGCAGGTGGAACTCAGCGGTGCGCTGGACAGCCTGGAACGCATTCGTCGTATCCCTCTGCAAACCGATGAACAAGGGAATATCAGCCGTGTGGGCGACCTGGCCCAGGTACGTATGGGTGTGCATGACCCGGCCCGAGAAGAAGCCTGGATCGATGGTCGTCAGGGAATTGTCGTCGGTATTCGCATGCTGCCGCACCTGCGTGTCGACCAATGGACCGAGCAGGCAAGGGCACAGATCGAGCGCTTCAGCGCCAGTGTCCCCGCCAATATCGAAACGCGCATTCTGTTCGATCAAAGCGGCTACACCGAGGTGCGCCTGAGCGAACTGGTCCTCAATATAGGCCAGGGGTTTGTGCTCATCCTGCTGGTGCTGCTGGTGACACTGGGGGTGCGAGCCGCACTGATCACCGCCCTGGCGCTGCCCCTGACCACCCTGTTTACCCTCGCCTGCATGAATTTCTACGGTTTGCCGATTCATCAGATGTCCGTCACCGGCCTGGTGGTCGCGCTGGGCATCATGATCGACAACGCCATTGTCATGGTGGACAGCATCCAGCATCGGCGCCAGCAGGGCGAATCCGCCCGCCAAGCCGTGCTTAACTCGGTACGTCACTTTTGGCTGCCACTGTTGGGCTCCACCCTGACTACCATTCTGGCATTCATGCCGATCGTACTGATGCCGGGGCCGGCGGGCGAGTTCGTCGGGGGTATTGCCATCAGCGTTATCTTTGCGCTGCTGGGGTCCTGGCTGCTGTCTCATAGTCTGATCGCGGCACTGGCAGGGCGTTACCTCAAACCCGGCACCCGTGGTGATGACCACTGGTACCGCACCGGTTTACACCTGCCGCGCCTGAGCCGGGGCTTCAACGCTACGCAACGCTGGGCGCTCGCACACCCCTGGGCCACTCTGCTGCTGACGCTGGCGTTACCGATTACGGGCTTCTGGAGTGCCGGACAGCTGACCGAGCAGTTTTTCCCGCCTTCCGACCGTGACATGTTCCATATCGAGCTGCACCTGCCACCTCAGGCCAGCCTGGCCGAGACGCGCCGCGTGAGCCAGGAAGCCGATGCAATCCTGCGCCAGCATCCCGAGATACAGCAGACTGCCTGGTTCATGGGCACCAGCGCCCCGCCCTTTTACTACAACATGATGCCGCTCAATGAGGGCAAGCCCAATTACGCCCAGGCGATGGTGACCAGTGACCACTTCACCAGTGCCAACCGCCTGATACCGGAACTGCAGGCGCAGATGGATCGCAGCCTGCCTGACGCCCAGGTGCTGGTACGTCGACTCGATCAGGGCCCTCCTTTCAATGCACCGGTTGAAATGCGCATCTATGGCCCGTCACTGGAACGGCTACGCGAACTGGGCGACGAGGCACGCCGCATTCTTGCGGCCGTCCCCGATGTAATGCACACCCGTTCGACGCTGCAGCCGGGTACGCCCCAGGTGCGTTTGAGCGTTGATGAAGACAGTGCTCGTCTGGCCGGGCTGGCCTTGCAGGACATTGCCGGACAGTTGCGTAGTGCGCTGCAGGGCATTAAAGCCGGTGAAGTCCTGCAAAGCACCGAAACCCTGCCGGTGCGAGTGCGCGTGGACGCCGAACGGCGCAACGCGCCGGATGCACTGGCACAGCTGCACCTGAGCACGCCGGCAGCCGGTAATATCCCGCTGGGCGCCCTGGCTGAGGTGCGTCTGGAATCGGCTCATGGTGCCATTCCGCGCCGGGATGGCGAGCGGGTCAATGTCATTGAGGGCTATCCGGCCTTCGGCGTGCTGCCGGGGCAGGTACTGGCTGACTACACCCAGGCTCTGGAAGCGGAAGGTTTCCAGCTGCCGGCAGGCTATCGTCTGGAAGTGGGCGGGGAAGCGTCCAAGCGGGACAGCGCCGTGGGCAACCTGCTGGCCAACGTGGGCATTATTGTGGTGCTGCTGGTGGCGGTCGTGGTGCTGTCGTTCAACTCCTTCCGCATCAGTCTGGTGATCTTCGCCACCGCGATTCAGGCAGCCGGCCTTGGCCTGCTTACGGTTTGGCTGTTTGGCTACCCGTTCGGTTTCACCGTGATCATCGCCTTGCTGGGCCTGATGGGGCTGGCGATCAACGCCGCCATCGTTATCCTCGCCGAGCTCAAGGCCAGCAGTGCCGCCTGCCGGGGCGACGAGAACGCCATTCAGAGCGCTGTGGCCAGCTGTACCCGTCATATCAGCTCCACCACCATTACTACCATCGGTGGTTTCATGCCCCTTATTCTGGCCGGTGGCGGCTTCTGGCCTCCTTTCGCGGTGGCCATTGCCGGTGGCACCCTGATGACCACCCTGCTGTCGTTCTATTTCGTGCCTACCCTGTTCAAGGTGCTGGCCCGGAAGCGTAACTTCCTGGTTCAGGCGGCTCCTGTAGCCGCCTGATCAGAGAGTGCCACTTTCAACGACCTGCTCCGCCAGCCGGGCTTCCAGCTCGGCGGGCGGCAGGGGCTTGCTGAAGTAATAGCCCTGATATTCATAACACCCCATGGCAGCCAGGGCATCGCAGTGCTCACGGGTTTCCACCCCCTCGGCCAGCACCGTTAAGTCCATGCTTTGGCCCAGAGCCACCACGGTTTTGACGATGGCTGCATCATTACTGTCCGACAGCAGATCCCGCACAAAGCCCTGATCGATTTTCAGTTTGTCCAGCGGCAGCTGCTTGAGGAAGATCAGCGATGAATAGCCGGTACCAAAGTCATCCAGCGAGAAGCGCACGCCCCTCAGGCGCAACCGGCGCATCTTGTCGATGGTCTGCTCCACATCCTTGACCAGCATGCTCTCCGTCACTTCCAGCTCCAGCGTATTGGCACTGGCGCCAGTCCGATCCAGCACGGCACAGACACGCTCGGCAAAGTCCGCTGTATGAATCTGGCGGGCACTGATATTAACCGCCACAGGCACCCCGTTCAGCTGAGAGTGCTGCTGCCAGTGGACCAGCTGCTGACAGGCCTGCTCCAGCAACTGATCACCCAAAGGCACGATCAGGCCCGTTTCCTCGGCAACGGGAATAAAGTCGGCCGGAGAAATAAGCCCTTTTTCCGGATGGCGCCAGCGCACCAGCGCTTCCAGTCCCAGCAACTGCTGCTGACGGTCATATTGGGGCTGATACCAGAGTTCAAACTGGCCCTGTTCCATGCCGACACGAATACCGGCTTCCAGCTCGGCACGGTGTTGCACCTGCGCCTGCATGGAGGGGTCAAAAAAGCGGAAGCAATTACTGCCGGCACTTTTGGCATCGTTCATGGCCAGCTCGGCACAGCGCAGCAGCCCTTCGGCATCTTCATGCAGGTCAGAAAAGAGACTGATACCGATACTGCCGCCACATCGATGACGCTGCGCCTTGAGAATAAAAGGTTCTGCCAGTGCCTGAAGAGTGGCCTGGGCCAACTGCTGCAGCTCATTCATGGCCTGTTCGCGGGTCGCCTCAAGCCCTTCGACCAGGAGCACAAACTCGTCCCCTCCCAGCCGCGCCAGCGTAAAGCGCTCGTTGACACGGTCCGTCAGTCGCGCCGCTACCTGGCGCAGGAGTTCATCCCCGGCAGCGTACCCCTGGGCATCATTCAGGTCACGGAAGTGATCAAGGTCGATAAACAGGACCGCTCCGTCCTGCTTGCGATCCTCGGCCTGTTGCTTGGCACCCGCCAATTCCTGCAACAGACGCTGCCGATTGGGCAGGTGGGTAACGGAGTCATACCAGGCCAGCTGATGGATACGCTCCTGCTGACGGTAGGTCTCGGTAATATCGGTAGACACGCCACACAGGCCCCAGATACGGCCGTCAGCCAGTTTCAGGGGCACGCGCACCGACAGAAAGGTACGAGTTTCCTGCGACCCCGGTAGCCTGACAACTTCTTCACAGACACTCCGTTCACCGCTGAGCAGCACCGCCCTGTCTGCTGAATGAATTTTTTCGACCTCTTCTGCTGAAAATAGATCAGCATCCGTTCGCCCAAGAAGCCCGGCCTCGGTCTGTCCCATGGTTTTACAGAAAAAGGGGTTCACGTAGGTATAACGCAGCTGCACATCCTTGTTGAAGATACAGGATTCAACTCCCGCCAGTACGCCTTCCAGCTGAGCCTCCCGAGTCGCCAGTATATGCGTACGGCTGCGTACCTGGATGCGCAACAAAAAGACAAAGGCAACCAACATGGACAGCAATAAAACAGCCCCGGCCAGCAGCGCTTGCAGCCAGCGCGGCAGCTCTGCCGCCTGCCCTGCCTCGCCCCAATGGCTGAGAATATCGTGATAAACCGAACGTTTGTCTTCTCGCCAGACACCGAGCCAATGGTCGATGCGACTCAACAATTCTGCATTTTGTGCCAAGGGGGTAGCGAAGAAGAGGCGGCTGGGCTGGAAGATCAGCGCCGTACCCTCAAGCCCATAGTCGGGTGCAAAGTAGTCGCCAAAAAAATGGTTGCTGAAGGCCACATCGGCCTCGCCCTGCTGCACGGCAGCAAACGCCTTGGGGTAGCTGTCGACTTGAACAAATATCGGCTTCACCTCGAAGCCTTCGGCCAAACCGCGCAGATAGCTCAGCTGAACAGAGCCGGCCAGCAACGCCACTCGCTTGCCATCCAGATCCAGCGGCGACTCGATCTCGGTATCAGCATAAGCTCGGGACCAGCTGTTCAGGGCAGGAATGTCGTGAAAGCCAAGCCAGCCTTCGCGTTCGGGCGTACGCGCCACATCCGGCAGCAGGTCGATTTGCCCTTCACTCAGCTGCTGCAGACAGGCTTTCCAGTTACAGGAGACAGCCTCAAGCTGCCAGTCTTCCTCATCCGCGATATGGCGCAGCAGTTCACCGAAAATTCCGGAGGGCTGTCCGTCAGGCCCCAGCAGGATCTTGGGCGGGTTTTCATACACGCCCACCCGTACCAGCCGCGTTTCGTCGGCCCGTAACTGTCCACTTGCCAGTGGTATCAGCACACAAATCAGCCCTGACATCAGGCGTTTTAGACAGGTTTTCATCGGTCCATTGGCATCCTGCAATGTGGCATCGGCAGGCGCAGATACCACACAATCATGTTAGCCGGCCTGTTTCACCTGGCTGAACCGGGAGCGCTTCACGCACTGCAAAGCTGTGACTCCCCCATTATCACGCGATTGCGACCGGCGTGTTTGGCGCGGTACAAAGCCGCATCCGCCACATGCACCAGTTCACGAATACTTTCACCATCCTGTGGATAAGCGCTGATACCGGCGCTGAAGGTCACCGCCAAGCGCCCACTGCCTTCAATATCACAGCCCTGTTCCTGCAGCGCCCGGCGCATGCTTTCAACACGTTCACAAGCCTGTTCAGGGCTCAGGCCCGGCAGCAATAGCAGAAACTCTTCTCCGCCCCAGCGAAACAACTGCTCGTCACCTTTCAGGTGGGCACTGACCAGAGCGGCCAGCTGGCAGATCACCTGGTCACCGGCCAGGTGACCATTGGCATCGTTGACCTGTTTGAAGTGATCAATATCCAGCATAACGACCGGCATTGCCAACTGTTTGTCCCGACACTGCGCCAGCTGAGCTTCAAACTGCTCATAGCCTGCGCGGCGGTTATACAATTGTGTCAGGTAGTCACGGCGGGCCTGCTCCATCAATTGAGCGGCACGCTGTTCGGCTTCGCTGATATCCAGCACCAGCCCGATCATGCGGATCGGCTCACCGGCGTTATTGCGGGCCGCTACCATGCCTCGGTCACGCACCCAGATATATTCGCCATCACGGGAGCGCAGACGGTATTTGGCTGAATAACGCGAGGTATTGCCCTTGAGGTGACCGCTCAGAGTTGCCATGACGCGGCTCTTATCCTCGGGGTGAACGGCCTCGGACCAGGTCTTGAGAGTAGGCGTGGCAATTTCCTGGGGGCCATAGCCCAGCATACGGAACCACTGAGGACTGAGGAACAGGCTGTTGTCTTCGAGGTTCCAGTCCCAGAGCCCATCACTGGATTCGTTCATCAACAGCGTGCGGATCAGGTCATTATCCAGCAGATGCTGACTGTGACGCTGGTGGCCGCTCAGGTCACGTGCCACGGAAAGGAAATAGTCCTGGCCGTCATGCTCAACCAGATCGGTCACTACTTCGACAGGAAAATCACTCCCGTCCCTGCGACGATGACGGCCAACAAAGGTAAAACTGCGCTGCTCTCGTATCACACGGGCAATATCACTCCACTGCCCGCCACTTTTGACGTCTTCGTTCAGGCTGAGCACACTCTCGCCCAGAAGCTCCGACAGCGTCATGCCCAATACAGCACAGCCTGCCTGGTTCGCATCCAGAATGCGGCCGCTCTCCGGATCAATTACATAGATGCCATCACTGCTCTGACTTAACAGGGGGCCTATCAAGTTCCGTGTCATCGCATTGTCCATTGATTAATTTGCTTGCCCACTCACATTGGGCTCCATTCGACCCTGTTGCGCCCCTGGTTTTTAGCCTGGTAAAGGGCACGGTCGGCACGGGCAATCAGGGTATCCACCTCTTCTTCACCCTGTTGCACGGCAGCGCCAATACTGACGGTAACCGGTACCTCAATGTCATCCATCAGACAGGGGCTGTACTGCACAGCCTGACGCACCCGCTCGGCCAACTGTAACAGGCCCTGAGGATCACTCTCGGCCAGCACCAGCAGAAACTCTTCGCCACCAATACGACCAAACAGGTCTTCTCGTCTGACCAGCGTGCCGATAGTTCGGCAAAAATGGATCAACACCTGGTCGCCTGCGGCATGGCCGTAGTTGTCATTCACTTGCTTGAACAGGTCAATGTCCAGCAGCATTACTCCCACCGGGCCGGTTGTATCCATCAATGACTGCATGCGTGCCAGGGTGGCGCGGCGGTTGAGCACACCGGTCAATTCATCGGTACTGGCCTGGTGCCGCAGCCGGCGTTCGCGCTCGGTGTTCTGGCTGTTGTCGCTGAATGACAGAATGGCACCACGCTCAAGCGCATTGCCGTAGGGCGTTACGGTCAAGCGTACCGTCAGAATATCGCCCTGACGGCTGCGAAACAGGCTATGTTCTGTGTGGTGACGCTGCCCGGTTCGCAAGGTCAACATGGTGGGACACTCGCCTTCATGCAGCATCTTGCCATCCGATGTCACATGAACCAGTTGATGCAGGTTGCGCCCACTCAATTCGCCTTCGGACCAGCCTAGCACACGCTCGGCTTCGGGATTCATCCAGCTGACATTTCCTTGACCGTCCACAACAATCAGGGCCTGCCCGACCTGATCAGTGATGAGCCGAAGCTGTTGTTCACTCATTTCGGTACGCTGGCGAGCATGGCTATAACGGTGGCGCCAATGCACCCAAAGCAGCACCAGCGGCAACGACACCATCGCAGAAAAGAGAAGCAGGCCAATACCGTGATCCCGGTACTGCGTATAAAGTGCATCACAGGCACGACCCGAGGCACGTTCGGCCAGTAACCAGCGAGGTGCTTGCAATTGACGTCCCTCCGCACGATACCAGCGGTAACTGTAGCAATCACCCGCATGGGTAACCTGCCCTTCTTCACTGGCTTCAATGTGCTGCCAAAGCTCCGGATTTTTCTCTGACAGGTAGGCCTCCGGGCCACCAAGAATAAATTGCCAGTCCTTGTCACCACCACCGGCGAGCCAGCCTCCCCTGGCGTTCAACAGCACCACCTCATGCGCCTCAGGCAACGCCAACTGCAGGTTCTCCAGCAGATCGGCACCATAGATGTTCAATACCACTATGCCCTGACGCTCTTTCAGATTAAATACAGGCTCGACCATGCGCAGCATCGGCTTCAGCGGCATTTCCACCTGTCCGTGCTCAAGGTTCAAATCCAGCTCGGAAAGCAGGGCCTCACCCGGTGCCAGGGACAAACCCGCTTGTACATAGTAGCGATGCTGCTTGTTCTGCAACTCCGTTTCTTCCACCAGGTAGCTGTAGCCCATGTCTCGATTGACGCGGATCTGCTCCTGGCCAGTATTATCGATAAATCTTATCTGGTCATAGTGACCGTGCAATGCAGATACAGACAGGAAAGTATGGGCAGCCAAATCAGCATGGAAATTGCTGTTTTGATTCAGATAAAGGGCGAGGGCAGGCGAGTGGACCAGCACTTCCAGGTCATGGCGACGCTGTTGGATAAAGCTGTCAAAAGCGATTTTCAGCTGCTGCATCCGGTGCTGACGGGCACGGTCCTGCAGCTCGACTTCATGTTGGTAGCCGGGCCGCAGCACCAGAAAGATGCCTGCGGCCAGCAATGCCAGCACGAGCAACACCTTCAGGGGTAACAGCCGATATCCGGGGGCTTTCACGGGCGCAACTTCTCCTGATCGACAGCAACTACGCCCGTCCCTGGACATCGATACATCATATCAGTCTACCCTTATACAGGGCTTGCCTCTAGCGCTAATCCCTACTCTGGCTTATGCCAGATTCAGTGCCGCGCTGAATAACATCAAGGTTTCCAGCAGTTCGATCTGCGCACCCAGGGTGTCACCGGTAGTGCCACCCAAACGCTGCATCATCAGCCGCCGCAGCAACCAGAACAAGGCTATGGACAACAGCAGCCCCAGCGGTTGAAGCAACAGCAGGGCCAGGCCTGCAATGGCAACAACCGTCAGAGCCTTACACGGTGACAGCTGATCAAGAAAAGGTGCGGCAATACCGTCTGCCCGCGCGTAGGGCGTGGTTACCATCAGAGCCAGAGCACCGGCCCGCCCCACCAGGGGTGCCAGCAGCAGAGGCCAGAGCAGGCTTTGCTCCAGCAAGGCATTCAGCAGGCTCCACTTGAGCAGTAATTGCAGCATTAACACCAGGGCGCCACTGGCCCCAAGATGCGGGTCTTTCATGATCCTGAGGGTGCGTTCTCGATCCCCAAGGCCACCCATCCAGCCATCACCGCTGTCGGCCAGACCATCCAGATGCAGGCCTCCGGTTAGTCCGGCCCAGAGCGCCACCAGAACGGCAGCCGCAACGGCCGTGGGCAAGCCCGCCAGCAGGTTTGCCGCCACAACCAGCACCAGGCCCAGACAGAGTCCGACCAGAGGGTAGTAGAGCGCCGCCCGTGCCTGAGTGGCAGCATCGGGCATGCCCGCCAGACGCACCGGCAACAGCGTCATGAACTGGAGTGCACAGAGAAACGCCTGCCAGTGGGCGGTCACCGTGACACGCCCTGCAAGCGGTGCAAGCTGCCGTGTTCCACCGGAAACGCCAGCATTTCGCTGACCGGCAGCCCGTTCAAAATACAGCGCAAGGCACGAATCACACCGCCATGGCAAATCAACAGGGTACGCCCCTGACGCCCCTGCTGCAGCAGTTCCACCAGATCGGTGAGACGGGCAAAGAAATCGGCCATAGGCTCAGCATTGGGCGGCGCAGAATGCCAGGGGTCGCTCCAGAAATGCCCCAACAGATCGGGTGACTGGGCATGAATCTGGGCCGCAGTAAAGCCATCCCAGTCGCCGAAATCATACTCCCGTAAACGGGGTTCCAGGCGCCAGCGATGATCACCCACCCACTCCCGGGCAAAATCGGCACAACGGCGCATGGGAGAGCTCAAGATCAAGTCATAATCATCCGGGGAACGGCCCTGCATGCTGTTCAGCATCTGTTGCCAGCCTTCCGGAGTCAATTGGGCGTCCGTTCGACCCAGAAAGCACTTGCCCGCTGTGGTTTCGCCATGGCGCAGCAGGTCGATATGCAGTGTTGTCATTCATTCTTCTCCGACACCGAGGCTTCCTCAAAGGTCGCCATCTCCGCGTGCAAGGCGCAGGCCATACGTAGTAGTGGCAAGGCGGTTGCGGCACCGCTGCCCTCACCCAGACGCAGCCCCAGGTCCAGCAGAGGGCTGGAGGGCAGGGCCTGGCGCAACACCGCGTAACCCGGCTCCGCCGAGTGATGTGCAAAAATGAGCCAGTCCGCCACACCGGGCTGAATACGGCAGGCCAGCAAGGCTGCAACCGAGCAGATGAAACCATCGACCAGCGCCGGAATGCCCTGCTGCGCACAGGTTAGATAGGCTCCCGCAAGCGCCGCGATCTCAAAGCCGCCAAGGCCTGCCAACAGCTCCAGCGGTTGGTTCGCGGTGCCCTGACGCTGCAGTGCTTGCTCGATAACCTCTGTTTTGTGGGTAATACCCTGATCATCAAGCCCGGTTCCGGGGCCTGCCAGCGTAGCTGCCGTCTGCCCGGTCAGCGCTGCAGCGAGAGCCGTGGCCGACGTGGTATTGCCGATCCCCATTTCCCCACCGATAAACAGGTCGCAGCTCAGATGCAGTACCGCCTCGCGGCCCACACCCAATGCCTGTTGTAGCTGGTCATCAGTCATCGCGGGAACGTGCAAAAGGTTGGCTGTTTGGGGGGCGATAAGACGAGATTCGACACCGGGCAGTGGTTCCAGCTCAACCACGGTGCCCAGATTCCAGACTCGCAGCTGGGCACCCAGGGCGCGAGCTGCCACACTGATCGCGGCGCCGCCACGGGCAAAGTTGCGAATCATCTCCGCCGTTACCGCCTGAGGATAGGCTGATATCCCTTCCGCTGTCACACCATGGTCAGCGGCAAAGACTGCGATGCTGACCTGCTCCAGCCGGGGGCAACTACGCCCCTGCATGCCAGCCAGACGAATGGCCAGCTGTTCCAGTTGCCCCAAGGAACCACGGGGTTTGGTCAGTTGCTGCTGACGTGCTTGAGCGGCTGCCTGTGCTTCCTGATCCAGGACTGCGGCCGGTTGCTCAACCCAGCTCATGCCGACACCTCCGGCGCAGGCCCTTTGACCGGTACCGGAATACCGGCCACCATCAGTACGACCTGATCGGCCAGTGCCGCAACCGACTGGTTGAGCCATCCCGCTTCATCACTGAACCGGCGGCTCAGCTCACCCATGGGGACGACGCCCATACCGGTTTCGTTACTGACCAGAATGATTTCGCCACGGGCATTGGATAGCGCCGCACACAACGCTTCACGCTCGGCCTGCATATCAGCCTCAGCCAATAGCTGGTTGGTGACCCAGAGTGTCAGACAGTCAATCAGCAGACAGCGATCAGGTGCCTGGTGCTGCAGGATAGTGGCAGCCAGCTGCAGGGGTTCTTCAACCGTGAGCCAGTGGGCAGGCCGTTCATCTCGATGACGGCTAATACGCGCCTGCATCTCTTCGTCATAGGCCTGAGCGGTGGCGATATAGGCCACATCTCGACCTGAGGCCTGAGCCAGCTGCTCCGCCTGTCGGCTTTTGCCGGAGCGAGCACCGCCCAAAATGAGTCGGATCACGGAAAGATCTCCATGCAGATAAAGTCTAATTGCGTGGAGGTTCAGTTTACCCTTGATCCTTGATGACAGGAACTCTGCTACAGGAACTCGGCTTCCAGGTCACAATTGCCCTTGCGACCCAAGTGAGTGCCATCCTGCTGCAGCCAGTGCTGCATGCCATCCTGCCCCAGACCGTGCAGCGCCAACAGAAAATCGCGCCGGGTATCGAGCTTGCTGCCACGATGCAGGTTATTGAGCCCTTCGCCCGGTTCCAGGCGATATACCCGCAACTGTCGAATCCGCCGGGCCAACCGGCTTTGCAGCCAGGGACGGTTTTTCATGCGCTGCTTCATGGCCGCCAGGGCACGCATTTCACGCAGGAAGGTGGTCTGAAATCCCAGCTCCGCAACCCGGTCAGCAATGCCCTGGGCGTGGGTCGGCAGTCCGCTGCTGCTGCGCGGATGCAGCAGCAACAACATCAGGTCACGGGCCTGGCAGTCAAACACCAGCGGATAGACCACCGGGTTACCGACAAAACCGCCATCCCAATAGTGTTCACCCTCAATTTCCACAGCCTGATACAACTCCGGCAAACAGGCCGAAGCCAACAGGTGGTCCGGGGTGAGTTCATGTTCACGGAACAGGCGCAGGCGACCGGACTCAACGTGGGTCGCGGCGATAAACAGCTTGAACGGCGGATTACGCCGCAAAGCGTCAAAATCGACCAGTTCTTCCAGCAGGTCACGCAGCGGATTGATATCGAAGGGATTCAGATCATAGGGCGAGAGGTGTTTGGTCATATCCCGCCACCAGAGTGACCAGTGATGGCTCATGCCACCGGGGTCCAGCGGCCCCGGCATCATCAAACCGTGCCAGAAACGGGCCAGCAGCTCCCGTGCACCCTCGGCACCCCCCTGCTGCCAGCCGGCGGCCAGCAACACCGCATTCATGGCGCCCGCACTGGTGCCACTGATACCCTCCAACTGTAATGGGCGCTGGTCCAGCAGCCGGTCCAGCATGCCCCAGGTAAATGCACCGTGTGCACCGCCTCCCTGCAGCGCCAGGTTCAATTTCATTGACTCCATAGCGGCCTCCCGCATCTTTTTGTGCACTGCACAATAATCAACAGATAGCGGTAGTCATGTCAAACAAAATGTCTATTTTTTAACCAGATATAAAACAGGGAAATAAAGCTGCACTGCACCAAAATCCCCCAGACTGCGTCACTTCTGGCGGAATCGGTACTCTGGTAGTACAGACGTGATTGATGGCCGGCTGCTAGCGTGAAAGTCAAAACGGAGCTCGATCATGCATATATTGCGACTGACACGCAGGCTGCTGCTCGGCGCCTTGCTCTTCGCCACTGTCGGCGTCCAGGCTGAGCAGACAGCCGATCAACAACGCATTGCCCGTGAAATGATTCAGGTGCTGGAAGCCTATGCCGTCTACAAAATGGGTCAGTATGAGGAAGCCTTTACCCGTTACCATGCGCTGGCCGCGAGCGGCAATCGCCAGGGCATGCTGAACCTTGCCAACATGCATGCCAACGGGCTGGGGACAGATCAGAACCTGGAACAGGCCTTTGTGTGGTACCAGCGCGGCGCCGAGGCCGGTGATGCCATCAGTATGCTGGAGCTGGCCGATGCCTACCGTGCCGGTATCGGCGTAGCAGCTGACGAGCAGCAGGCACTGTACTGGTACACACAGGCCGCCGATGCCGGTGAACCCGATGCACAATGGCAACTGGCACAACATCTTCTGGCGTCCGGCCAGAGTGAGGCGGGGATGGAATGGGCTGCAAAGGCCGCCGATCAGGGCCAGATAGAAGCGCAGCGCTACCTGCGCTCGATTCAGTCAGAAACGGTGCGCTGAAACCCCGTGATCAGGCCCACTTTTCACCGGGTGCCTGATAGTTTTTCAGTGCCGCCAGCAAGGTATCCGGCGTATCCGCCAGCTGAATCATCTCCAGGTGTGCAGATTTGATAAAGCCCTCATCCAGCATATGGCGGGCAAACTGCAACAGGGCATCGTAAAATCCGTTCAGGTTATACAGCGCACAGGGCTTGGCATGGTGCCCCAGCTGCCCCCAGGTCCAGACCTCAAACAGCTCTTCCAGTGTTCCCACACCACCGGGCAAGGCCACAAAGGCATCTGCCAACTCGGCCATGCGCGCCTTGCGAGCGTGCATGTCCGGCACCACTTCAAGCGTCGTCAGCCCTTCATGCGCCAGCTCTCGGGACTGCAGATATTCCGGGATAACACCATGTACGCGGCCTCCCGCCTCCAGCACTGCATCGGCAATAGTGCCCATCAGCCCCACATGACCACCACCGTACACCAGCTCGATACCCTGCTTTGCAAACACGGTTCCCAGCTCTTTGGCCGCCTCGACATACACCGGGTTGTTACCCGCGCTGGACCCACAGAATACGGTGATTTTCATAGCAACAGCTCTCCCAAAGCGATATGTGCAGTGTTGAATTCAGACACTCAGATGTCGTCCGGTCCATCATTGGAGCAATGCTGAACCATTTTGAATGCCAAGGCGAAAGACTAAAGGTTTCAGTCCTGCTGCGGCCAACAATTCTCCGCCATCAGTGCTTCTAACGGCTGAGCCTCGGCCCAGCCTTCCTGTTCCAGCATGGGGCGATCATAAAACGCATCTACCGGCCCAATACAGAGCACGGCGATTGCCTTGCTGCCTTCCGGCATCTGCAGCAGAGCGCCCAATGCATCAGGGTCGAACAGGGATACCCAGCCCACGCCGACACCTTCAGCACGGGCGGCCAGCCAGAGGTTTTGAATAGCGCAGGACACCGAAGCCAGGTCCATTTCGGGCAGCGTGCGACGCCCGAAGATGTGCTTTTCACGCTGATCCATCAGTGCAACCACCAGCACTTCGGCACACTTGTCCATGCCTTCCACCTTGAGGCGCAGAAACTCGGCTTCGCGCTCGTTCAGGGCATCGGCCGTTGCCTCGCGCTCCTGCTCCACCAGCCCGCGAATGCGCTGACGCAGTTGGCTGTCGGTAATGCGGATAAAGCGCCAGGGCTGCATCAAGCCTACGCTGGGCGCCTGGTGGGCGGCCTGCAGCAGGCGTTTGAGGATATCAGGATCCAGCGGCTCGCCACTGAAGTGGCGCATGTCACGGCGCTCACGAATGGCACGATACACCGCATCACGCTCGGCGGCGCTGAATTGCCAGGGGTTGGATTCCATTTCGTTCTCCTTTCAGACTCAGCGCAACACACGGATCAGCGGCTGCTCACCACTGAAGTCGACCTCGGCTTCGACCTGATAGACCTGGCGAATCGCTTCGGGTGTCAGCACCTGCTGGGGCGTACCAACAGCATGTATACGGCCCGCATCCAGCAGCACCAGCCGATCACACCAGTGGGCCGCCAGGTTGAGGTCATGAATGGACAGAATAACACTGCCCAGTTCACGGGTATGCTTGCGCAACAGTTCCAGCACCCGCTGTTGATAGTGAAGATCCAGACTGGCAAGGGGTTCGTCGGCCAGAATGATATCGGGCTGGCCTGCCAGCACACGGGCCAGCCAGACGCGCGCCTGCTCGCCACCGGACAGGTGGTCAACACGGGAGTCGAGCCATTCGATGACGCCGGTGTGCCGTGCCGCCTTCTCAATCAGACCGGCGTCTTCATCGCCCCAGGGCAAACGCCCCAATGCGATCACATCCACCACTTTCAATGCCCAGGCACTCTGGCAGCGCTGCGGCAGGAATGCGATGCGCTGAGCACGCTTGCTGGTCTCAACCCGGCTCAGCTCCTCCCCCTCCAGCTCAATGCGACCCGAGTAGGGCTGAAGTCCGGCAATGCATTCCAGCAGCGAGGATTTGCCGGCACCGTTGGGGCCGATCACACCCAACAACTCACCGGATGCCAGGCTGAGGCTGACACCTGCCAGCCGGGTATCCAGCTGCAGCTGGTCGACAGAGATCAGATCCATTTCTTACGCTCCTGCCATACCAGCCAGATAAACAGGGGCGCGCCGATCAAAGACGTAAGCACGCCCAGTTTGAGTTCACGCCCGGGCGGCATGCCACGCACCACAATATCGGCCAGGCACACCAGAATAGCCCCGGCCAATGCCGCCGGGATCAGCAGGCGATCAGGACGATTACGTACCAACGGCCGCACCAGATGGGGTACCAGCAAACCAACGAAACCGATAGCACCGGCAACCGCCACCGAGGCACCTACCAGCAGCGCTGCGCCCAAAATGATCAGACGACTGCCGCGGGTATAGGACAGCCCCATGCTCTGCGCGACCTGTTCACCCAGGCTCAGACCCAGCAGTAAACGGCGCTGGCTCCAGATCAGGCCACCGCCGATCAACAGCGCTGGCAGCAGAATAACGAGATGATCCAGTCCACGCTCGGAGACCGATCCCAGCAGCCAGAACACCAGTTCCGATAGAGCAAAGGGGTTGGGCGCGAAGTTAAGCACCGCTGCCAACAGGGCGCCGGTCAGCGTGGAGATTGCCAGCCCCGCCATGATCACCATCGCCTGGCGCGACGGCCCTGCCAGCAAAAGCATCAACGACATGGCCACACCCGCGCCGATCAGTCCTGCCAGTGCCGGCGCAGCCGCACCGGCGGCCGGTAACAGGCCGAAATAGAATACGCTGGCCGCACCCAGTGCCGCACCCTGGCTGGCCCCGGTCAGACCCGGATCGGCCAGCGGGTTACGCAACAAGCCCTGCAGCGCCGCCCCGCTCATGCCCAGTGCCGCCCCCACGGTGAGCGCCAGCAGGGTACGCGGTAAACGGATGTCGCCAATGACAATGGCGGCGGCACTGTCTGCACCTTGCAGCCATTGCCAGAGCCCTTCCAGCACCGCGATATCGGTGGAGCCCACATGCAGCGAGACCAGTGCGGTCAGGAGCATCAACAGGGTCAGTGCAGGGGTCATTGCGTCCTCTTGTCTGTTAAAGGGTCTGATAAAGAGTTTGGTAAAGCGGTGTGTGCCGTCTGTGGCAACTGCTGTCGTAGCTGCGCGATCAGATCCCAGGTCCAGGGGCCGGGGCATTGCCAGCGCCAGTTATCTGTTGTGAGCCAGCCAGCTGTTGCAATCGAGTGCTGCAAGGCCGGGTGCTCGGCAAACCGACTAGCCAGCGCCTTGGCTTCGGGATTGCTCCATAAGATGGCATCTGGCGGGTCAGTGACCACTCGCTCCAGATCCAGCCGCTCATAGCGCACACCGGTCAGGTAATTGCGCCAGCCGGCCTGGCGTATGATCTGATCCTCAAAGGTATTGGGTCCGGTGCCTATGCCGTTGGGACCCAACAGCAGCAAGCGGGGTGCATCGGGAGCAGGCGTCATGGGGTTGGGAGCCGGGTGGGCAGCATCCGGTGAACGCCCGATCAGCCCCAGCACCCGCCGCTCATAGGCCTCGATTGCATCCAGGCTGCGCGGCAAGGTCACCAGCTCTACCGGCTGTTGCAATGTTTGTAAGCGCTTACGCAACATCAGGGCGTTGTGCTGACCGACAATAACCAGATCCGGCTTAAGGCTGAACACCTGCTCCAGTGAGCCATCGTGGCTGGGCCAACCTTCCAACGGCCAGGGCAGCGGGAAACGTTTGTGCATGGGTGACAAGGCCGCGACTTGCGCGCGATCGGCGTGCAGAGCCAGCATGCGATCCATGCACAGATCGAGCGAGACAACCCGCTCGGGCCGGGCGGATACCAGACCCGATACTGCCAGCAGGCACAGCATTGCCAGTTGCCATCGCAAACGTCGCATTAGCTCCCCTGCCCCTCCTGCAGATTCAACAGATCCTGAATCGCGTCCATATCCAGGTGTTGCTCCAGCGTATCCGCGAGCCGGTTGATGCCATCCTCGCGCAGCTGGTGGTAATCGAGCATCTGAGCCTCTTTCAGACCGGCCCAACGCAGGATCAGCAGCGTCGTTTCCGGTGTTTCGAACAGGCCATGCAAGTAAGTACCCACTATCTGCTCATCATCTGAACAGGCCCCATCCGGCCCCTGTGCCAGCTCAACCAGCGCCGGGCAGGATGCATCCACCTGCGTCACACCGCAGTGAATCTCGTACCCACTGACCGGCACTGTCTCGCCCGCCAGACTAAGTTGCCCCTCTACATTGCGCAGGGCTTTGTCACCCTCCAGTGCCGTGTGAATGGGTAGCCAGCCAAGTCCGTTGCTTTCCCCTGCCTCGCCCTCAATGCCCTGGGGATCGGCAATCCGTTGGCCCAGCATCTGGTAGCCACCGCAGATACCGAGCAGTTTGCCGCCATAACGCAGATGGCGCTGCAGATAGGTATCCCAGCCCTGGGATATGAGCCAGTTCAGATCGGGCCGTACCGCCTTGGAGCCCGGCAGAATCACCAGATCCGCCGCGGGCTTGGCCTGATCCGGCCCAACAAAGTGCAGGCGTACCTGAGGGTGCAGACGCAGGGGATCAAAGTCGGTGTGGTTACTGATATGGGGCAGTACCGGCACCACCACATCCAGCACCTTGTCTGCCCGTTCGATATCGGGTTCTTCGCTGATGGCGTCCTCGGCTTCCAGGTGCAGCCCATGCAGATAGGGCAACACGCCCAGCACCGGCTTGCCGGTATGGTTTTCCAGCCAGTCCAGCCCGGACTGCAACAGGGCAATATCGCCACGAAAACGATTAATCACAAAGCCTTTTATCCGCGCCTGCTCGGTCCCGCTGAGCAACGCCAGAGTACCGACCAGGTGGGCAAATACACCGCCCTTGTCGATATCGGCGATCAGAATCACCGGGCAATCCACCCGCTCGGCAAAGCCCATGTTGGCAATATCCCGGTCACGCAGGTTGATCTCGGCCGGTGACCCGGCCCCTTCCACAATGACCGCTTCGTACTGACGGCACAGTCGCTGATGGGATTCGGCCACGGCCTGCCAGGCGACGCTTTTGTAGTCGTGGTAGGACTGCGCCTCCATGTTATCCACAGCACGCCCGTGAATGATCACCTGAGCCCCGGTATCGCTGCTTGGCTTGAGCAGTACCGGATTCATATCCACATGGGGCATCAGTCCACAGGCTTGGGCCTGCACGGCCTGGGCGCGACCTATCTCGCCGCCCTCGGCCGTGACGGCGCTGTTCAGTGCCATGTTCTGCGGCTTGAACGGTGCCACAGCGACGCCGCGTCGTTGCAATACCCGGCACAGGCCCGCCACCAGCGTACTTTTGCCGGCATCGGAGGTAGTGCCCTGCACCATCAGCGTTTTTTGTCGATCACTCATTCACGTATCTCGTTAAGTGTCTGTTGCAGCCGCTGCCACTGGGCTTCATCACCCGGCAAGCCAAACCGGAGCGCGGCCGGCTGCTCAAAACATCGAATAAGGATACCGGCTCGGGCACAAGACTGCTCGATCTGCACCGCCTGCTCGGTCACCACATAGGCAAACAGCGCCGTACTGACCACAGGCTCATTCAGATATTCGTGTAAAAGCGCGTGCAACCGTGCCTGCTGCTGGCGGAGCTGCGCGCGGGTGCGATGATGCCATTCAACATCCGCCAATGCCTGACGCGCGATGTATCGTGCCGGGTGACTGATCGCCCAGGGACCAAGTTGTCGCGCCAGTGCCTCGCGGATATCTGCTTCGGCACAGACGGCACCGACACGGATGCCTGCCAGTCCAAAAAACTTGCCCAGCGAGCGCAGCACAATCAGGCCCTCCGGCATGTCCGCCTGGATCAGACTCAGTTCCGGCGTGGCATCGATAAACGCCTCGTCGACCACCAGCCAGCCGCCGCGATATGCTAACCGGGCATGCCAATCTCTCAGTTGTTCAGGCGTAAAGCTGATCGCACTTGGATTACAGGGATTGATCAGTACCAGCACATCCAGGCTATCCAGCCGTGCTTCGATCTGCTCGGCTTCCAGCCGTTCAACCCTGTGCCCGGCCTGCTGCCAGCGAAAGGCGTGTTCGGCGTAGGCCGGATGCAGCACGCCTGTGCGCGCGACACCAGACTCGGCCCAACGCAAAGCAGGCAATGCCTGAATGGCGGCCTGTGATCCGGGTATCAACAGCAGCTCCGGGTTGCCGTAGTAGTCCGCAGCCGCCTGCTGCAGGCCGTCATCCTCTTCCGGCAAGCGGTTAAACACCTCTGCAGGCAGCGCAGGCACCGGCCAGCCGTTGGGGTTAATGCCGGTTGATAGATCCAGCCAGTGCTCGCGCGCAATGCCATAACGCGCTACCGCTCCATTGAGGCGGCCACCATGCAAGGGTGCCGTAGGGCACTCGATGTGACTATCCGATCTCATAGCCAATACCCCAGCAAGGTCGCAGCCGTAATGACAACCAGCCACAGTCCCAGGGCTTGCTCAACCAGACGCAGGGCGCGGGGCAGATCACGGGGCTGAGCGCTGGCGCCCTCCCCCAACACCGGCTTGTTGGCCCAAACACCGCGATAGCAGGTCGGACCACCCAGTTGCACGGACAACGCGCCAGCCCCGGCAGCCATCACCGGCCCCGCATTGGGGCTGTCATGCCGAGGGGCCTGGTCACGCCAGCAGCGCAGTGCCCGACGGGTATGGCCACAGAGTGCGTAACTCAAGGCAGTTAATCGCGCTGGCACCAGCCCTGCCAGATCATCCAGCCGTGCCGCTGCCCAGCCAAAGTGCAGGAAACGCTCGCTGCGATAGCCCCACATGGCATCCAGCGTGTTGATCAGCCGAAACGCCAATGCCCCCGGAGCACCGGCCACACAAAACCAGAAAATGGCGCCGAAGACGGCATCACTGCCGTTCTCCAGCACCGATTCCACCGCCGTGCGCTCCACGTCCAGTTCAGCGGCATCGCGACTGCAGATATAGGACGTCAGACGCCGCGCCTCTTCCATGTCCTTGCGCAGCAGAGCCTTGGCAATGGGGCGAATATGCTGTTTCAGGCTTTCCAGCCCCAGAGTGAACCAGAGCACCAGCACGGCAATCACGTCACCCAACACCGGAATCTGCACCAAAAGCGCGACCAGAAGGACCGGCGGTACAACCAGCAAGAGCACCAGCAGCAAGCCTGTCACACGAGAGTTTTGCCCCGAATTGAAACGCGCTTCCAGCCAGCCGGCACAGCGACCAAAGCCGATTAATGGATGCCAGCGACGGGGCTCACCCAGCCAGCGATCAATCAGAACGGCAGCGATCACCTGCAGCGCCAGCATCGGGCTTCAGGGCTTGAGCAGCTGTGCCACAGCCGCCGGGTTGGAGGGGAAATAGAGATGGATATAGGACGCGGTCAGTCGTTTGAGTCGATACACCGGCTCCGCTGCACGGCGGCCATTAGGGCACTCGCCTCGAGCAATCGGCTCCAGCTCGGTCTCGGTGACCGAGTGGTGAAAGGTGTGGCCGCGCAGTTCATATCCATCCAGGGTCAGACGTTGCAGCCCCAGAGCAGCAAAACGCTTCTGCATGCGCGCTTTTGCAGGCAGCAGGCCACAGAGTGAACCCGTCTGCTCGTCCAGCGAGGTCAACGCCTCACCCAGCCAGAGCATACCGCCACATTCGGCCAACATCGGCTTGCCGGCCTGATAGTGAGCCCTTACATCATCCATGAGCTGTGTATTGCCAGCCAACGCCTCCAGATGAAGTTCCGGGTAGCCGCCCGGCAGCCAGAGTGCATCCACGTCAGGCAATTGCGTATCCATCAAGGGCGAGAAGAACACCAGCTCCGCACCCTGCCGCTCAAGGGTGCGCAGATTGGCCGGATAGATAAACGAAAAGGCTGCATCTCGAGCAATACCGACGCGTACACCTTGCAACAGAGGCTCGACCGGCGGAATGGACTGCGGCTCAAAGCTGACCGCATCGGGCAGTTCGCTGCCGGCACTCTGCTCCAGAGCCTGGGCAGCCGCTTCGATGCGCTGTTCCAGATCGGCGATTTCGTCGCCCTGCACCAATCCCAGATGACGGCTGGGCAGACTGATCGCTTCGTCGCGCGGCAAGGCGCCGTACCAGCGCAAGTGCTCAGGCAAGGCATCCGCCAGCATCTGGCCATGGCCGGCACTGCCAACCCGGTTACCCAGTACACCGCTGAACGGCAGCTGCGGACGGAAGCTGGCCAGGCCATGTGCCAGCGCAGCGAACGTCTGCGCCATGCCTCCGGCATCAATGACCGCCAGCACCGGAATGCCGAAGAGTTCAGCCAGATCGGCACTGGACGGACTGCCGTCAAACAGCCCCATCACACCTTCGATCAGGATCAGGTCAGCCTCCGCCGCGGCTTCCCACAGCTGCTGTTTGCACAACTCTGGCGAGCCCATGAACAGATCCAGCTGTTCCACATCAGAGCCGACCGCATGACTCAAGATCATCGGGTCGAGAAAATCAGGCCCCGTCTTGAACACCCGCACCCTGCGCCCCTGATTGCGGTGCAATCGGGCCAGCGCGGCGGTGACGGTGGTCTTGCCCTGTCCTGACGCAGGCGCCGAAATCAGCAGCGCCGGACAGAGACGTGGTGAGGATGAAGCATGACTCACAGCTCAACGCCCTTCTGGGCGCGAATGCCGTCCTTGAAGGCATGTTTCACGACCTGCATTTCGGTCACTGTATCCGCCGCCTCAATCAACGCCTGAGGCGCACCGCGACCGGTGACCACGACATGCTGCATCGCCGGACGGTTTTTAAAGGCGGTCAGCAACTCATCCAGATCCACGTACTGATACTTCAGTGCGATGTTCAGTTCATCCAGAACGACCAGCGAGACTTCGGGATCGGCCAGCAGTTCACGGGCCTTGTCCCAGGCCGCAGCTGCCGCTTCAACGTCGCGTTCGCGGTCCTGGGTTTCCCAGGTAAAGCCTTCGCCCATCACGTGGTAGCGCACCTCGGGGAAGCGACGGAAAAACGCCTCTTCACCGGTGCTGAAACTGCCCTTGATGAACTGCACCACACCCACCTGCATGCCGTGGCCCAACGCCCGTGCCAGCATGCCAAAGGCGGAACTGCTCTTGCCTTTACCGTTACCGGTCAGCACCAGCAGCACGCCCTGGTCGCGGTCGGCACGGGCGATGGCCTGATCGACCACCGCTTTCTTGCGCTCCATTCGCGCCTTGTGGCGCTGATCACGGCTTTCGTCGTGATTCGAGTCATCACTCATGGCTGTTGATCTCCTTCCAGGTTTTGAACTGACGGCTCAGGGTATACAGCATGGCAGCCATGCCGGTATAGCCCAACAGAGTCCAGAGCTTGGCCGGGAAATACTGCTCGATACGCCCCCAAAGCCCCGCCAGGCTGGTGGTTTCAAAATTGCCGGACAGGTAGTAATAACCGCCACTGGAGAACAGGTTGCAGACAAAGGCTCCCACCAGCAGGCAGCCCAGCAGGGACCCCAGCGTTTTCAGGCTGTCCACATGCAGGCGTGCATACATGCGCCCGGCGTACCAGAGCGACGCATAGGCCGGCACCAGCATGGCGTATGCCTGGGTGATGCAATGGGATGCTGCACCGCCCAGCCCCAAAGAGCTGATATCCAGCAGCACACTTTCCAGAAACAGCAGCGGAAAGGCCCACAGCGGGCGCAGGAAAACACCGGCCAGGAAGAACACTGCCCAGGATGCGCTGGGCAGATGATCAACCGACGCAAAGTGCTGTCCACGGGTCAGCGCCATCATCAAAATCAGGCCAAGGCCCACCACCATCTGGTCACGTTGCGCCAGTTTGATCATCATTCTTCTCCTTCAGAAAGACGCCATCAGGGTGCGTAATGCAGTGACAGCCAGTAGGTACGGTCAGGCTGGTTATAACCTTTGGCGGTTTCGTACTCTTCATCGAGCAGGTTTTCGATCTTGGCTTTCAGCGCCCAGTCCTGACCCAGCTGGTAGCTGCCGCGAACATCGATGCGGGTGTAGGCTTCCAGCTCATCGCCGCCATCTTCACGTTCGCCCACGGCACGCAGGGAGCTGCCCAGCGAGTAGCGACCGAAATCACGGTCAGCCGAAACGTTCAGGGTTTTGCGCGGACGGCGTCTCAGCAGCTCGTCGGTGTTGCGATCCTTGGGATCCATCAGATCCAGGGTGGTGCTCAGATCCCAGTTGGCCAGACGCGTAGATGCCGCCAGCTCCAGGCCACGGATGCGTGCCTCGTCGACGTTCATCGGCACCCAGAACCCTTCAGCGTTGGGTGCCCAGGCGATCAGGTTATCCACATCGTTCTGATACAGGTTGGCGGACCATTCGATACCGGCATGGTCACCGGACAGGCCCAGCTCCCAGGAATCGGACTCTTCCGGTTCCAGATCCGGGTTACCCGAACCCGGCCAGTAAAGGTCGTTAAAGGTCGGTGCGCTGAATGCGGTGCCATAGCTGGCGGTCAGGCGCAGGGCGTGGGGCAGTTCCATACCCCAGGCGATGGAACCGGTGGTTTGGTTGCCGAACTGTTCGTTGTCGTCTTCACGCAAGCTGAATGCCAGGTCATGCTGTCCCAGGTACAGCTGGTAGAGGGCAAACACACCCAGATTATCGCGCTCGCCAACGGAGTAAGCGCTACTGCTGGTAACTTCATCCTGCTGATAATCCACACCCCAGGTCAGCTGGCTGTGGGAGAAGCTGTGCTCACTCTGCAGATTGGCAGTATCGCGTTGGGTTTCGATATGACTCTGGTAGACACCATCACCGTATACAGTGCCCTTGTCGCGGCTCTGGCCGGCGGTCAGGCTCAGATCCCAGTTGTTGCTAACGGCCAGGCGCAGTTCCCCGCCCAGCGTTTGCAGGCGTGACTCGTTGCTGTAGTTGTCGAAGTCGCTACCGCCATCGTATTCATTGTCGCCACGGTTCTGTGACCAGCTCAGGCGCCCTTCCAGACGATCGCTCAGCTGGTAACCGCCGCTCAGTGCGTAGGAGCGGTTGTCATAGCCATCGTCATCAGGGTTGTAACCGTAGCTGCCTTCCTGCTTGGCACTGAAGCCATCGGTGCGGTAGTCACTGATGCTCAAGTTGTACCAACCCTTTTCGTTGCCACCGGAAGCACCCAGCGTGACCTCACGCGCGGCATCACTGCCGGCGCCGACACTGAAGCGGGGATTGAAACCCTGTTCACCCTTGCGGGTGAAGATGTGTACCACACCGCCAATGGCTTCGGAGCCATATAGAGAGGAACGCGGACCGCGCACCACTTCAATACGTTCAATCTGATCGACCGCCAGATGTTCAAATGCGGTGGTACCCAGCGTCGCGGAGCCGGCCTTGATGCCGTCGATCAGAACCAATACATGTCCAGAGGAGGTGCCACGCAGGGAGATAGACGTCGCTTTACCGCGGCCACCGTTGTTAATCAGGGTCAGGCCCGGTGTGCTTTCCAGCAGTTCGGTAACGGTTTGCGCCTGTTTGCGTTCGATTTCAGCACGATCAATCACGCTGACAGAGGCCAGAGCCTGATCTGCTGTTTGCGCGGTACGCGTTGCCGTTACCAGCAGGGTGTCTGAAGAGGTCTGAGCCTGTGCGGCCACGGCGGAGCCGGCCAGCAGCACGGCTGCCGGAAGAGAAAGGTATTTCATTGTGTATTCGATTCCTTGCGCGCCCACCCGCACGCATTCTGGGTTAACGGTCGCAGGGGGAAACAAGGAACAGACAGACGCACCGGGGGTATGGCGTCAGTGCTGATCGCCCACCGCGATGCCGACTGTGTGGGAAGCTATGAATAAGTCCATGGCATCTCAGGCTCACAGGCCGTCTCACTCTCAAGGCGGACTTTTGCAGGCGTAGTGGTGCTACGTCAAAAAAGTCCAACACAGAGAGGGGGTCGGCCTGTAAGCCCCGAAGGGCGAGGCCTGAAGTGTCCATCTACGGCGTTGAGCTTTTTGCCAAGGGCTACGGCCATTGCCTGCAAAGCTCGCCTTGTATCTGAACACTTCAGGCCACGCTGAGGCGCTATAGACTTGTTCATAACTTCCCAAGCTTCAGGCCGGTCTCCGGACTCAGGCGGCAGGGTTGAATACCCTGAGCGATAACGCCTTCCCATATCCGTGGATACAGTGACATCTGTTATCGGCTCACGCCTTTACCGTTGCGGGGGCAGTGTCGGGATTGCGGATTTCAAAAAGCGAAGGACCGCGCACCGACTTCCCGTTTAAGTGCTGGGCTCAAGCGATTGAACATGCGAGCAGAGCACACCGGAAGCTGGGGCGGATAATAGGCAGTCGCGGGAGTGAGGTCAAACAGAGACTGTTCAACTGAACATGAACGTAATAAGAGTGGTGCAGATAAAAAAATCGCCACCTCCCGGGGAGTGGGAGGTGGCGCCAATCACCTGGGACACACGGCTTCAGTGCCCGTAAGTGAGTCAGACCTGTCAATGAACAAGATCTACTGTAAACAGAATCATTCTTATTTGCAACACTATTACTAAATTAATGTCCGATTATTTCGCTCGGTTTTTCAAACACTTGCGCCACGGATGGAAACGACTCTGATTTTCAATCGCCTTCCCCTTTTAACTTCAATAACTTACACATGTTTTTAACGTGCAGAACAGCAAATCTACCGCTACACTATGGCCATTATCGTTGTACACTCCGCATTCAATTAGCCGGGGCTGGTCCTGGAAACCGGTCACCAAGGGGGAACAGAATGAAGCAAGATCAAGCACTGGTGCAGCAACTGAACAAGGTGCTGACCCTGGAGCTGACATCCATCAACCAGTATTTCCTGCATGCACGCATCTTTAAAAACTGGGGTCTGGAGAAGCTCAACCACAAGGCCTACAAGAAGTCGATTCTTGACATGAAACAGGCCGACAAGCTGATCGAACGCATTTTGTTCCTGGAAGGCCTGCCCAACCTGCAGCATCTGGAACGCCTGCGTATCGGTGAAGACACTGAAGAGATGCTTCAGGGTGACATGACTCTGCAGATGGAGCAGCTCGAGCTCCTGCGCGACGTGATCGCTCAGTGCGAAGCCGCCAAGGACTACGTCAGCCGTTCCCTGCTGGTGGAGATCCTGGAACAGGAAGAAGAGCATGTTGACTGGATTGAAGCCCAGCAGCACCTGATCAGCGAAATCAGCATCCAGAATTATCTGCAGTCTGCGATTGAGGAGGACTAATCCATGAAAGGCAATCAGAAAGTCATCGATGTACTGAACAAACTGCTGGCCGGTGAACTGGCCGCCATGGACCAGTACTTTATTCACTCCGAGATGTACGCTGACTGGGGTTTGAACAAGCTGTACGAACGCATTGCCCATGAATTCGACGATGAAAAGGGCCATGCCAAACTGATGATCGAGCGTATCCTGTTCCTGGAAGGCACGCCTGATCTGGTCACCCGCGACCCCATCCATGTCGGCAAGACCGTTCCCGAGATGCTGCAGAACGACCTGAACACCGAGTACAGCGTGGCGCAGAACCTGCGTGATGCCATCGCACTTTGTGAACAGGAGCAGGATTATCAGACGCGCGCCATGCTGCGCCAGCAGCTGGAAGATACCGAGGAAGATCACGCCTACTGGCTGGAAAAACAGCTGGGCCTGATCAACAAGATTGGCCTGCAGAACTACCTGCAGTCACAGATGTAAGCACCTCGATCCTGCCGGGGCTGCGTCCGCAGCCCCGTTGCACGACGCCTGATCTCTCCACAGCGTCAGCAGCTTCAGCTATCGCAACCCTTGCACCGGTTGCTTCCCCCAAATGACCTGGCGTAAACAAACAGCACCCTCCCGCCAGTCATGAGCCCTAGTCCCAAGGCCTGGTTATTCTGGTTCATTTCTTGCTTGATTAAACAATGATCGAAATAAGCCACAGCGAACGTAATAAGAACGTTGCACTTATATAACAAAAACCTGATTGATCGTTGCAAAAAGCACATGTACCTTAAATGTCACATTTGCAACATCCGTTTGTAAACCCTCAGGCTCTGACCATCACAAGTGGAGAGAACATGAAAAAGGCACTTACAACAACCGCACTGCTGGCCGCCCTGCCGTTAGCCATGGGCAGTACGCTGGCCCAGGCCAGTGAATGTGGAAAAGTCACCATTGCCGACATGAACTGGAGCTCTGCCAGTTTGATCGCCAATGTTGACCGCTTCATCCTGGAACACGGCTTCGGCTGCGATGCATCCCTGGTACCCGGTGACACCATGCCCACCGGCACCTCCATGATCGAAAAAGCCGAGCCCGATATCGCACCGGAAATGTGGAGCAACTCGCTCAAGGAAGCCCTGGACAAGGGCGTTGAAGAGGGCCGCCTGCGCTATGCCGGCAAGTCCCTGTCTGATGGCGGTGAAGAAGGTTTCTGGGTGCCGTCCTACATGGTCGAGAAAGACCCAAGCCTGGCCACCATTGAAGGGATCAAGCAGAACGCAAAACTGTTCGAACACCCGGAAGACCCGGACATGAGTGCTTTCTACAGCTGCCCGGCCGGCTGGAACTGCCAGATCTCCGCCGGCAATCTGTTCCGCGCCATGAAGCTGGATGAAGCCGGCTTTGACATCATCGATCCGGGCTCAGGTGCCGGCCTGTCTGGCGCCATTGCCAAGGCCTACGAGCGTAAAGAACCCTGGTTCGGCTACTACTGGGCACCCACCTCGGTGCTGGGTAAATATGACATGGTCAAAGTCGATTTCGGTAGCGGTGTCGACAAGGATGCCTACGTGAACTGTATCACCAATGCGGACTGCACCGACCCGGTGGTCACCATGTATCCGCCATCACTGGTACAGACCGTGACCACCGAAGGCTTTGCCCAGCGCGCGCCGGAAGCCTATGACTACCTCACCAAACGTGCCTTCACCAACAACCAGATGAATGGCCTGCTGGCCTGGATGGAAGATAACCAGGCCGATGGCGAATACGCCATGGAGCACTTCCTGCTGGAATATGAAGATATCTGGACCGCCTGGGTATCCGAAGATGTGGTCAACAAGGTCAAGGACGCCCTGTAACTGGTTTAAACGGAACACCGCGTGACCGGGGCCTGGTCACCTGACCAGGTCCTGCCCTGACTGGAGGCCCTCCATGGCTGAATCCAACTGGTTAACAGAGATTCCGCAGCTTGAACGCAGCGAGCTGCGTGATATCCGCAAAACACTCGACACCGCCTACCGCGACTTCTCCCGCGAGCACGGCGAAATGATCGAAGCCTTTTTTGATCCCCTTCTCAGCTTTCTCGTCTGGTTTGAAAAACTGCTTCTGGCAACCCCCTGGTGGCTGGTCATCGCCGTTGTCGCCGGGCTTGCCTACCTGGCCAGCCGCTCCTGGAAGCTGAGCCTGGGCGTCGTTGTATCCTTCTTCCTGATCGGCTACTTCGGCATGTGGGAAGATGCCATGAGCACCATGAGCATCATTCTGGTCTGTACCCTGATGGCGATCATACTGGGCGTCCCCATCGGCATTCTGATGGCCCGCTCCGACCGCATGCAGACCCTGATAACGCCAGTGCTGGATGTGATGCAAACCATGCCCGCGTTTGTCTACCTGATCCCCGTAGTAATGCTGTTGGGCATCGGCAAGATCCCCGGTGTTATCGCCGTTATCATCTACGCCATCCCGCCGGTTATCCGCCTCACCAACCTGGGCATACGGCTAGTGGACAAGGATGTACTGGAAGCCGCTACCGCCTACGGCGCCAGCCCCATGCAGCGCCTATTGGGGGTACAGCTGCCCCTGGCCATGCCAACCATTATGGCGGGTATCAACCAGACCATCATGATGGCCCTGTCCATGGTTGTGATCGCGTCCATGATCGGTGTCGCCGGCCTTGGCCAGCCGGTACTGAAATCGATCACCAACCAGTACTTCACCCTGGGTCTGCTTAATGGCCTGGCTATCGTGGCACTGGCCATCATCTTCGACCGTGTGTCTCAGGCCTACGCCAAGCGGACACAGCGTCATCTGGGATGTGCAGACCATGGCTGAAGCACTGATTCAGGTTGAAAACCTGTACAAGCTGTTCGGCAGCAACCCCAAAAAGCACATGTCACTGGTGCATGAGGGCAAGAGCAAGGACGAGATCCTGGCCGCCACCGACCATACCCTGGGGCTGAAGAACATCAACCTCAGCATCAATGCGGGCGAAATTTTCGTCATCATGGGTCTGTCCGGCTCGGGAAAATCCACTTTGATCCGTCACTTCAACCGGTTGATTGACCCAACAGAGGGCGTCATCAAGGTGGAAGGCACCGATGTGATGCAGCTGGGCAAGAAGGAACTGGAAGAATTCCGCCGTCACAAGATGTCGATGGTGTTCCAGCGCTTTGGCCTGCTGCCGCATAAAACCGTGCTGGAAAACGTGGCCTATGGGCTGCGTATTCAAGGAGTGGCCAAAAGCGAAGCCCTGCAGCGGGCACGCCAATGGCTGGAGACCGTGGGTCTGGCCGGCTATGAGGAGCAGTTCCCGGCACAACTCTCCGGTGGCCAGCAACAGCGTGTGGGTCTGGCCCGCGCCCTGTGTACGGATGCGGAGATCCTGCTGATGGACGAAGCCTTCTCGGCACTGGACCCGCTTATCCGTTCCGAAATGCAGGATCAGCTGGTTCAGCTGCAGGAAAAGCTGCACAAGACCATCATCTTCATCACCCACGACCTGGATGAAGCCCTGCGTCTGGGCGACCGCATCGCCATTCTCAAGGACGGTGAAGTGGTCCAGCAGGGTGAACCGGAAGAGATTCTGCTGCATCCGGCAACCGACTACGTGGAAGCCTTTGTCCGCGACGTGAACCGGGCACGCGCCCTCACCGTGGAAACCGTGATGAAGGATCCGGCGTATCGCATCACCGCCGATACCATCAGCGGCGCACTCCAGCAGATGAAAGGCTTTGATCGTGACTACGGCTATATCGTCACGGATGAGGGTTATCAGGGCACGGTGAAAGCCGCGAAACTGGAACAGGCCTACCAGGCCGACAAGGACGCCGATCTGACCGATGCACTCTACGAGCAGATTGAGCCGGTTGAGCCTCAGGCCGTACTGGAAACGGTCATTCCCAACACTCTGGATGCGGACTATCCGTTGCCGGTGGTGGATGAACAGGGCCAACTGGCGGGTTGTCTGACGCGGGGCACCCTGGCTGAAGTACTCGGCTCGGAGCACAAGCCTGAAGCCGGCAACCCCAAAGAAGACAAGGACACCAAAGCATCCGCCTGAAGCGCCCCGCGTGCTCACCGGCAAGGCTGCCCCCTGTGGTTCTCACAGCGGGGCAGCACGCCTCTCCTCAGAGAATATAATCCGCCACCAGTACCCGTTCTGAATCGCTCATTCTGAGGCTGATCAGAATCCGTTCCACCTTTCTTCCGGCACCAGCCAACGCCTCTTCCTGCTCTACCAGACGTCGGTGCAGCGCAAATGCCGCATCTGCATCAGCTACAGGTGTGTATTCAAGACCCAGTTGATGTGAACTATTTTGCCAAAATGATTGCTCATTGCTTAAAGCAGAAGCATCAATAAAGATTATTGATAACTCAGGTGATTCTGCATGTCGCTGCCTCACCCAGCGCTCCAGATCCTCCACCCAGCAAAAGGCAAAATGCAGATCCAGCAATGACAATTGCAACACCGGCCCCTGGATAACAACCAGTCCACCGAGCATTTCCAGCTGTTCAATCAGGTTGTCAGTCGCCAGTGGCGCCGTTTCCCAGATCCGCATGCAAACCTCCCGTTATCAATCAGGCGAGAGTATACGTCACAGCAACCTTGTTGATTACAGGCATCGATACTATCGATACCAAGGCCGGATTCTTCTGTAAGGGGACTCAGGCCAGCAGCGACACCTGCATATACTCGCGGTAGCGCTCGAAGGGCAACGACGCCAGCTCCGGATCCTTGCCGGCATCATCCCAGCGGCGCAGCTTGATGGCTGCTTCAAACTGCGGCTGCTGTCGGAACTGCTCCACTTCGGCTTCGGTCATCAGGCCACCCTGATATTTCAGCGAGTGCACCGATGCCGCTGACAGGCTTTCAAAATACCCCTCTTCCACTGTGCAAAGGTAGCGCTTGGCCTGGGCATGCAGGCGTACAGGTTCGGCCACCTCGGCGCCAAACAGCGGCAGCAGATAATCCGCCCCCACCTTGTCATGACGGAAGTTGCCATGCTCGGTGCTGATCTCTTCCAGCAGGTGACCAATGTCATGCAGCAGGGCTGCCGTGACCAGTGCGGGGCTCTCTCCGGCACGACAGGCCAGCTCGGCACACTGGACACCATGCTCGGTCTGGGTGATGCCTTCGCCATAGGTATTCCGCCCCATATCCGCATACAACTGCTCAATTTCCGCGAGGATCGACTCTTTTTCCATCATCTTTAACGCCTTAAATCTGGTCTATACCAACTAAGAATATTCTAACCAGAGGCTGATGACACCGGCATGACAATGACAGGCGTCCGCAAAAAACCACACCTTTTATGAGATTGTCATGGTTACAAATCAACCGTTGACCCTGTCGCAAAAAGTCTCTAGCTTGAGGCCTGTTCTCTCCCCATAAGGGCAGCGAACTGAGAAATCGCCACAACGGCCAAAATCCGTACAAAAACAAAAAGAGTAAAGCCACCGCACCGTGATCCGGGCAGGTGGTTGAGGATTTCACTATGACAATGCACACGGCTTTCCCGGCCGGACTGCGCTTCGGGCGTGGTCTATCCGCACACTCTGCACCCTCGCTTTTTTCCTCTGGATTCATGGGCGTCATAACGCCTGCGCCTCGGATTATTTACATCTGATTCGCTGCTGAATCCGTTCCGACTCCAATTCGGTTTTCTGTCCGGTCAGGGCATCACTCTGCCTGTATCCGGCGTTTGTGGAAAAAGGTGATCCTATGCGTGACGTCAGTCTCAATGATGTTTGGGAGCGCGAATCCGGCCCGGTTTACATGACCGGCAGCCAGGCACTGGCACGACTACCCCTGTTGCAGGCCCGACTCGATTCACTCAACGGCCTGAACACCGCCGGTTTTATCTCCGGCTACCGCGGCTCGCCGCTGGGCAATTTCGACAAAACCCTCTGGCAAGCCAAGCAATACCTCAAGGACCGCAAGGTCCATTTCCTGCCCGGCGTAAACGAAGACCTGGGCGCCACCGCTGTCTGGGGCTCCCAGCAGGTCAACATGTTTGAAGGTGCCGAATACGACGGCGTGTTCGCCCTCTGGTACGGCAAGGGTCCGGGCGTCGACCGTACCGGCGATGTATTCAAGCATGCCAATGCCGCCGGCTCTTCCCAGTATGGCGGCGTGCTGGCCGTGGCCGGTGATGACCACGCCTGCAAGTCCTCCACCTTGCCACACCAGAGTGACTACGGTTTCATGGATGCGTCCATGCCGGTCCTCAACCCCAGCGGCGTGCAGGAAATTCTCGATCTGGGCCTGTACGGCTGGGCCATGTCGCGCTTCAGCGGCTGCTGGGTCGGCTTCAAGGCACTGGCCGAAGTGATGGACTCCTCCATCACCGCCAACCTGGACCTGAGCCGCATAAACATCAAGATCCCCGAGCATTTCGAGCTGCCTTCCGATGGCCTCAATGCCCGCTGGCCGGACAAACCGCTGCAGCAGGAAGAACGCCTGCACCGCTACAAGCTGGCTGCTGCCAAGGCGTTCTGTCGTGCCAACCGCCTCGACAAAACCGTCCTCAGCGCCGCTCAGCCGCGCATCGGTATCGTCACCACCGGCAAATCCTATCTGGACGTCATCCAGGCCCTGTCCGATCTGGGGCTGGGTGAAGCCGAACGTGAAGCCATTGGCCTTTGCGTGTACAAGGTCGCCATGCCCTGGCCGCTGGAGCCGGAAGGCATCTTCGAGTTTGCCTCAGGTCTGGAAGAGATTCTGGTGGTGGAAGAGAAACGCGGCCTGATCGAAGACCAGATCCGCACTCAGCTGTACAGCTGGCAGGACCAGCAGCGCCCGCGCATCATCGGCAAATGCGATGAGCTGGGAGCCGAGCTGCTGCCGTCTGTGTCCGAACTGACGCCGGCCATGGTGGCCCGCGCCATCGCCAGCCGTCTGAAAGATCGTTTCTGCACCGACCAGCTGCGCGAGCGCCTCGACTTCCTC
The DNA here is from genome assembly GCF_900155945.1 of Marinobacterium stanieri. Lineage (GTDB taxonomy): Bacteria > Pseudomonadota > Gammaproteobacteria > Pseudomonadales > Balneatricaceae > Marinobacterium > Marinobacterium stanieri. Next base: position 205,263 of record NZ_FTMN01000005.1, on the reverse strand, counting down.
ACCGAGAAGGAATCCAGTCTGGCGCAGCCGAAGGAGCGTCTGGAGCGCACCCCGCACTTCTGCTCCGGCTGTCCGCACAACACCTCCACCCAAGTACCGGAAGGCAGCCGCGCCCTCGGTGGTATCGGCTGCCACTACATGGCCACCTGGATGGAGCGCGGCACCGACACCTTCACCCAGATGGGCGGCGAGGGCGTAACCTGGCTGGGTCAGGCGCCCTTTACCAAACAGAAGCACGTGTTCCAGAACCTGGGTGATGGCACCTATTTCCACTCCGGCCTGCTGGCGATCCGCGCCTCTATCGCCTCCGGCGCCAACATCACCTACAAGATCCTGTACAACGATGCGGTGGCGATGACCGGCGGCCAGCCGGTGGACGGCACCCTGAGTGTGCAGCAGATCAGCCATCAGCTGTACGGCGAAGGCGTGCGCCGCATCGCCGTGGTCAGCGACGATATCGACAAGTACCCATCACGGGCCGATTTTGCCGACCGCACCACCTTCCATCACCGTGACGATCTGGATGCGGTGCAGCGCGAGGTGCGCGAAATCCAAGGCTGCTCGGTGCTGATCTACGACCAGACCTGTGCCGCCGAGAAACGCCGTCGTCGCAAGCGCGGCAGCATGGTGGACCCGGACCAGCGCGTGATGATCCATGCCGATGTCTGCGAAGGCTGCGGCGACTGCGGTATTCAGTCCAACTGCCTGTCGATCCTGCCCAAGGAAACCGACAAGGGCCGCAAACGCAGCATCGACCAGTCCGCCTGCAACAAGGACTTCAGCTGTGTCCGCGGTTTCTGCCCCAGCTTCGTGACCGTAAAAGGCGGCAAGTTGAAGAAGCCGGCTGGCGTCAGCCAGGACGTCCATTTCTCCGAGCTGCCGGAGCCCAAATTTGTCGGCGAGCATGATCCCTACAGCATCCTGCTGACCGGCGTCGGCGGTACCGGTGTAGTCACCGTCAGTGCCCTGCTCGGCATGGCTGCCCACCTGGAAGGCAAGGGCGTGGCGATTCTCGACCAGGCCGGCCTGGCGCAGAAGTTCGGCGCTGTGGTCAGCCATATCCGTATCGGCAACCGTCAGGACGATATCCATGCCGTGCGCATCCCCGCCGGTGAGGCCGACCTGATGCTGGCATTCGACCTGATGGTCGCCGCCAGTGACGAGGCACTGGCCAAGCTGGATAACCGCTTCTCGCGCAGTCTGGTCAACACCGAAGCGGCCATGCCTGCGGCCTTCACCCGCAACCCGGACCTGCAATTCCCGGGCGAAGCGATGGAAGCCACTATTCGTGAGGCGTCCAAGGCAGATGGCAGCTGGTTCCTGGATGCCGGCGCCCTGGCCAAGGCGCTGATGGGCGATGGCATGGCGGTGAACCTGTTTACCGTCGGCTTCGCCTATCAGCAGGGCCTGCTGCCACTGCAGGCCGAGTCCATCGAACGTGCCATCGAGCTGAACAATGTCGCGGTCGACAAGAACAAGCTGGCGTTCCTCTGGGGCCGTCGCGCCGCTCATGACCTGGAAGCGGTCAAGGCACTGGCTTTCCCAAAACAGCAGCCCAAGGGCAATCCGTTGCAGATTCTGGAGTCGCTGGAGCAGGTGATCGAGCGCAACAAGCGCCACCTGACCGAGTACCAGAACGCCCGTCTGGCCCAGCGCTATGAAGCTCTGGTGAACAAGGTAAAACAGGCTGCCGACACCAAGCTGGGTGGCGATGCCATTCTGGTCCGCGCGGTCGCCGAAAACTACGCCAAGGTTCTGGCCTACAAGGATGAGTACGAAGTGGCCCGCCTGTTCAGCAACGGCAGCCTGCGCCGCCAGCTGGAGGAAGAGTTCGAGGGTGATTACGAGCTGGAATTCAACCTGGCACCGCCGCTATTGAGTCGCGGCAAGGACGGCGCCCGCCCACGCAAGCTGAAGTTCGGCCCCTGGATGGAGCAGGGCTTCAAACTGCTGGCCGGACTCAAGTCCCTGCGCGGCACACCGCTGGACCCCTTCGGCTATGGTGCCGACCGTCGTCTGGAACGCAGCCTGATCCGCGAGTACGAAGCTGATATTCACTGGCTACTGCAGCATCTGGAACGCGGCCAGCTGGAAGCCGGACGGACGCTGGCAGCACTGCCCAGCCGGATTCGCGGCTATGGACCGGTCAAGGAAAAGGCCTATGAGGCGGCACGGCAGGAGCGCGAGCAATTGCGCAACGCCATCCGCGCCGAAGAGGCCGATATTGCCAGCGCCGCTGCATAAAACACTATTCGATACCCAATTTAAGTCCGGCGGTGTGCCTGCGCGGCACGCCCGGCACCGATTCAGAAGGCAACGAAGATGAACGTATTTTCACATCCCGAATTCGACAACCACGAACAGGTCTGCTTCCTCACCGACCCCAAGACCGGTCTCAAGGCGATTGTCGCCGTGCACAACAGTTCCCGCGGCCCGGCACTGGGCGGCTGCCGCATGTACCCCTACGCCAGCGATGAAGAAGCCTTGCGCGATGTGCTGCGCCTGTCCAAGGGCATGACCTACAAGTCGGCACTGGCCAACCTGGATCTGGGCGGTGGCAAATCGGTGATCATCGGCGATCCGCGCCAGCACAAGACGGAAGAGTTGATGGAAGCCATGGGCCGCTGTCTGGAACAGCTGGGCGGTCGCTATATCGCCGCTGAAGACTCCGGCACCAGCGTACCGGACCTGAAAGTGATGGGCCGCTGCACCACTCAGGTGGCCGGTGTGTCCACTCACATCGGTTTCGATGGCAAGCCCAGTGATGGTGACCCTTCTCCGGCCACCGCCTATGGCACCTTCGTCGGCCTCAAGGCGGCCGTACAGCATAAGCTGGGCCGTACAGATCTGACCGGGCTGAAAGTGGCTATTCAGGGCATCGGCAATGTCGGCTACCGTCTGGCGCGTCATCTGCATGAAGCCGGTGCTCAGCTCTGGGTCTATGACATCCATCAGGACCAGATGGACCGTGCTGTCGAAGAGTTCGGCGCCACTCCGGTCAGTGCCGAAGAGATCCTCACCCTGCCGGTGGATGTAGTCGCACCCTGTGCCCTCGGTGCCGTACTGAACGACACCAGCATCCCTCAGCTGCAGGCCAAGGTAGTGGCCGGCGCTGCCAACAACCAGCTGGAACGCCCCGACCATGACGCTCTGCTGATGCAGCACGGCATCCTCTACGCCCCCGACTTTGTCATCAACGCTGGCGGCATTATCGACGTCTTCCATGGCCGCACCGGCTACGAGCCCGAGAAGGTGCGCGCCCACGTCGAGACCATCGGCGACACCCTGAGCGAGATCTTTACCCGTTCCGATCGCGATAGCCGCCCCACCGGCATCATCGCCAACGAACTGGCCGAAGAGCGCTTCGATTTTGTTCCATCGCAGCAGGATGGTTCTCTGGCCAAGGCTGGCTAATTAGCAACCTGATACAGGGGACTGAAAATCGTAATCGAGGCAGCCGAGACAAGGCAAAAAACGGCGAAAAAGCGGAGTTTAGTAAACTAAATGAGCATTTTGAGCCGTTTTTTAACGATGTATTCGGCAACGCAGATAGATTTTCAGTTCCCTGGAAACCACTTGAGCTGATTCAGGACCGTCCATCGGTTCCAGGTCAGCTCCTGTCCCCCGAAAACAAGAAAACCCAAGCAGGAGACAGTTATGTCCTACTCTTCTTCCGCCACTGCAACTGGCGCTCAGGAAGGCGCACACAGCAAACGCGGCTTCTGGTCGTCACGCCTGGCCTTTATTCTGGCCGCCACCGGCTCCGCCGTGGGGCTGGGCAACATCTGGAAATTCCCCTATATCACCGGTGAAAACGGTGGCGGGGCCTTCGTACTGGTCTACCTGATCTGTATCGCCGTCGTGGGCATACCGATCATGATGGCGGAAGTGTTGATCGGCCGTCGCGGCGGTCACAGTCCGGTCAACAGCCTGCGTCAGATTACGCAGCGGGACAAACTGAACCCGGCATGGAAATGGGTCGGCGCCATTGGCGTGCTGGCCGGCTTTTTGATTCTATCTTTCTACTCAGTGATCGGCGGCTGGGCCCTGTCCTACGTCGGCACTTCGGCCGCGGGCCAGTTCAGCGGTCAAACCGCCGACGCCGTGGGCGGCATTTTCTCCGGCCTGCTCAGCGATCCGATGACGCTGCTCAGCTGGCATACCCTGTTCATGGCACTGGTGATGGTGGTGGTTGCCCGTGGGGTCAGCTCGGGTCTGGAGCGCGCCACCAGCATTCTGATGCCGGGCCTGTTTGTCCTGCTGCTGATCATGGTGGGCTACGCCATGACGTCCGGTCATTTCGGTGAAGCGGTCAGCTTCCTGTTCCAGCCGGACTTCTCCAAACTCACCACCTCCGGTGTACTGGTTGCCCTCGGCCACGCCTTCTTCACCCTGAGCCTGGGTATGGCGGTGATGATGGCCTACGGCTCCTACCTGCCGAAAAACGTATCTATCGCCAAAGCCTCCGTCACCGTGTCCGTGATGGATACCGGTGTTGCCCTGCTGGCTGGCCTCGCCATCTTCCCGATCGTATTTGCCAACGGCATGGAGCCGGGCGCAGGTCCGGGCCTGATTTTCCAGACACTGCCGCTGGCCTTCGGTCAGATGCCGATGGGCACCCTGTTCGGCACCCTTTTCTTCGTACTGCTGGTATTTGCTGCCTGGACCTCTGGCATCTCCCTGCTGGAACCGCTGGTGGAATGGCTGGAAGAACAGAAAGGCATGAACCGTACTGTCAGTACGCTGATCGCAGGTCTGGTGTGCTGGGTGCTGGGTATCGCGTCCATCCTGTCGCTGAACCTCTGGTCGGATGTCGCACCGCTAGGCATGTTCGCCATGTTCGAGGGCAAAACCATCTTCGACCTGCTGGATTACCTGACCGCCAACATCCTGCTGCCGCTGGGCGGCCTGCTGGTGGCTGTACTGGTCGGCTGGTTCATGTCGAAGCAGGCACTGCAGAACGAGCTGTCCCTGTCCGAAGGCGGTTTCAACCTCTGGTACAACACCCTCAAGTTCATCACGCCGGTCGCCGTACTGGTGGTGTTCCTCTATAACCTGAGCTGATAAGGCGCGGGTGGGCACCGGCAACAGACTGTCGCCGGTGCCCTTCTCCCGGTTTGGGCTGGTAAACTGACACCAGCAATGACCGAGAGGCTCGCACGATGACACACCCTGACAATCGACGTCTGATCATATTCACCGGTGCCGGCATCTCCGCCGAGTCCGGTGTTCCCACCTTCCGTACCGGCCCCGACGGCCTCTGGCATAACCACCGTATCGAGGATGTCTGCAATATCGACACCTTCGAGCAGAACTACGATCTGGTGCATGAGTTTTACAACGCCCGCCGCACCGCCCTGCAAGGTGTTAACCCCAACCCGGCCCACCAGGCCATCGCCGACCTGCAGCAACAACATGGCGAGCGTGTCCGGCTAATGACTACCAACGTGGACGATCTGCACGAACGTGCCGGCAGCCCTGTCGTCGAGCATATCCACGGCAACCTGCTGGAACTGGTGAATCTGGCCGAAGGTGAGATCCAGCCGATCGGTTATGAAGCCTTCGATCACGCCGCACACCCGCCCCACTTCAAACCCAATGTGGTGTTTTTCGGTGAAGTCGCGCCGGTTTACCGGGATCTGTTCGAGCTGATGAACTCACTGAGCAGCGATGACCTGGTCTTGGTGGTCGGCAGCAGTGAATCCGTGGTGCAGTTCTGCCTGCAGGCCTATCAGGGCAGTGGTGGTGAAGCGATCATTCTCTATGTGGACCCCACCGAAACCTGTCCCTACGACCGCATGCTCGGTGCCGGATTCAAGCCCTACACCGAACATTTTCGCATGGGCGCGGTAGAAGCCCTGAGCCAGGGCTCCGATGTGCGGGCATGGGTGGAGGAGTGGCTGCAGGGCTGAGGTGCCTGCAGCCAAAGCAGGCTTAACCGGCCGCTTGCGGCTCCATCACCTGCACTACCTGCGCTTGCACATTCGGGTGCCCCAGCTCATGCGCCAGCGCGTCCATTCCTGCTTCACGCAGCGCAGCGGCCAGCTCTGTGCCGGCTTCACTTTGCAGAGCTGCCTGATGCAGACCCAGCAGTATCCCAGCGGAGTCTGTCTGCCCCTGCAGATGTTTAGCCGCCTGACAGAGGATGCTGAAGTTGCGCAGCCCGCGTGCATGGGTTTTGCCATAACCCTTGATAAGCTCAGGCAACTGCGCCACTTCCAGCGCCAGGGGCGCGTCCGTACGCGACAGCTCGGTCAATAGCGCCAGCCATTGCTCAATGCGCTCCTGTTCCAGCGCATAACGCAGCGTTCGATGACGCCAGCGGCGCATGCGCGCGACCAGATACAGCGGCAGAAAACCGCGCAGGCTTTGCGTTGAAACCGTTTTGGGACCGGCAAACAACCGATTCAGCAACGACGATGCCCAGCCCGTTTTCAGCACCCAACGCCCCAGCCCCGCCGGCAGGGTTTCCGCTACCTCATCAATGCGAGGGTGCAGGTACTCGTGGAAATAGGACACCTGCTGCGCATCGATACCCACTTCCTGATACAGCCCCTGGAAGCGGCGTGAACGAGTTTTGATCTCAGCGACGCGGATGGTGTCTTCATAGGCCATCCACACTGCCAGACGAGCCGCCACTCGCTGGCTCAGTAAGCGTCCGCCATCCGGTTGATTCGCCTGCTCCAGCTGCAGAACCTGCTGCATGCGCTGCACATAGAGTTCAGCATATGTCAGCCCTGTATGATCCAGCAGCCGACGCACGCCTTCTGTCAAAGGCGCCTGCAGTTCAGCCGGGAACGCCTGCTCCACGCGCGCCAACAGCTGCCTGATTCCTTCATCCTGCCCCTGGTAGATCCATTGATACACCTGAGGTGCCTGTTGCGGCAGGTCGGTACAGCCATCGCCCTTCAGTGCCTGATCATGACCGGCTGCAAAGGCACGCAAACTGGCATCAACACCAACCCCGCCGTTGCGGATCGCCTGCTCGAAAGCATCACGCTCGAACGGCAGTACTCGACTGCCACAGAGTGCACCGAACAGAACAGCACTGACCACACTGCCCGTTTGCGTTGCCAGCGCCGCCATATCAAAGCAGAGATAACGCTGTGCCATCTCACCGGCCGCCTGGTGGATAACCTCAGGGTCAGACAACGCATTGCCCAGCGCTTCCTTTTCCGATACCGCATAGGCTCGGTGTGAAGAGGCAATCAGGGTTGTACGATCCGGTGTCACAAAGCCACGCTGGATGGCTCGTCCGGCCTCCATCAGTTCGGCGGCAATCACCAGATCCACATCGCCACTGGCCGGGGACAGGGACAACACCGGCGCTTCCAACTGACCGCTAACCGGTTTGAACAATTCCAGATAATAGATGGTCGCCCCTGTTCGCTGGGCTACACCGGGTACCGAAGTCGTCTGGGCAATCCAGCCCGAGTGCTCGGCCATGCCGATGATCCAGTCCGCCAGAACACCGCCGCCCTGGCCACCCATCGCCGTAATGGCGATGTTGATCCGTTGTTTGTTGTTCGTGCTCATCGGGATACTCCTTCCAGCAGATCCAGTTCCTGTCGCTTCACGGCGCGACGCTGCAGCCAGCCGATCACGGCCTGTGACAGGCGACGACGCTGACGCTCCAGCCAGCCGGCATTGCGCACCACCTCAACCTTGACGAATGAAGGGCAGAGGATGTCGGCATGCACGTTCTCGCCACAGAGGCCGCAGCCGACACAGCTGTTATCGATATGGGTGACGGGATCACTGCGCCAGGGGTCCGGGTTGGGCTTGACGGTCAACGACGGGCAGCCCGACAGGCGGATACAGGCGCGGTCACCGGTGCAGGTGTCACCGTCGATGGCAAAGCGACTTTCCACTACCCGCTGTCCGTCCTGGATCTCCTTGCGGCGTTCACGCTTCTCGCGTCGCTGGCGATTGAGCATGCATTCCGACTGGGCCACGATCACCTTGGGGCCCACGCCCTTGGTGGTGACGGCTTCCTTCAGTGCCTGCTTCATCGCCTTGACGTCGTAGGTACGGGTCAGCGTTTTCACCCACTTCACCCCCACACCTTCCACCGCACGAGCAATGGAATGTTGAGTCGAACGCTCCGGGTTATCGGCTTTGGACGAGAGAATATCCTGACCGCCGGTTGCCGCAGTGTAGGCGTTGTCGATGATCAGGTTAACGCCGTCACTCTTGTTGAAAACCGAGTTGCCGATACCGCTGGTAAGGCCGTTATGCCAGAAGCCGCCATCCCCCATGATGGCAATCGCGGGCTTGCTGGATGGCACATTGAAGGCCGACGCAGACGCGCCACCCAAGCCATAGCCCATGGTTGTGGCGCCGATATTGAATGGCGGCAAAATGGAGAACAGGTGGCAGCCAATATCACAGCTGATGTGGAAGTCACCCTGCTCTCGCTGCAGCTGTTTGATTGCGGAAAACACCGGCCGCTCCGGACAGCCGGTGCAAAAACCGGCCGGCCGGGCCGGGACCGCCTGGTCCAGCGCCTCGACCGACAGGGGTTTTGAAGGCACCAGTTTTATGCCCACTTCATCCTGAAGCAGATCCGGGGTTTGTTGCTGCAGGAACTGGCGCAAACCGTCCTTGATCACATCACAGGTGTACTCGCCATATCGCGGCAGCATCGACTTGCCGAGCAGTCGGGTGGTACAGCCGGCACGGGCAAAGATGCTGTTGATTTCATGTTCTATGAATTCGGGGCCGCCCTCTTCAATCAGCAGCAGCGCCGATTTGTCCTGTGCAAACGCCAGCAGCTCGTCATCCACCAATGGGAAAGCCACGTTGAGTACATAGAGCGGAATCTCTGAGTTGCCAAAGGCATCGGCCAAACCAAGATGTTCCAGCGCACGAATGGTGGTGTTGTAACAACCGCCCTGTACCACCAGTCCGATATCCTTGCGCGGCCCATCGAACACTTCGTTGAGACGGTGTTCCTTGATAAATTGAATTGCGGCCGGCAACCGGTCCTCCAGTTTCTCTTTCTCGTGTACAAAAGTAGACGGCGGCAAAACGATACGACTCAGATCCCGTTGGGGGTTTTCCAGCGCATCGCCCAGAGTAAACGACGGTTTCACATTGTCCTTGGCCGTGAAATGACCATGCACATGACAAGCACGAATGCGCATCTGCAACATGACCGGGGTATTACTGGCCTCGGACAGCTCGAAGCTTTTCTCTACCGCATCCACGATGCTGGGCAGGTTGGGCCGAGGGTCCAACAGCCAGATATGCGATTTCATGGCAAAGGCGTGGGTGCGCTCCTGCATGATTGAGGAGCCTTCGCCGTAGTCTTCACCGATGACCACGACAGTACCACCGGTGACACCGCCGGAGGCCAGATTGGCCAGGGCATCCGAGGCCACATTGGTGCCCACGGTAGACTTCCAGGTCACAGCACCGCGCAGCGGATAGTGCACCGATGCTGACAGCATGGCTGCAGCTGTAGCCTCGCTGGCACTGGTCTCGAAGTGCACACCCATGTCATCCAGAATTTCATCCTTGGCATCGGCCAGGACATCCATCAGATGAGAGATGGGCGAGCCCTGGTAGCCGCCAACATACGCCACTCCAGACTGAAGCAGCGCCTTGGTCACGGCGAGAATGCCTTCCCCCTGGAAGGTTTCACCCGCTCCGGCGTGCAGTTTCTTGACCTCTTTCTTGAATGAGCGCTCAGCCATGGTGAGTCTCCCTTGCCGTAGGCACCGCAGACTGCGAATGCCAGTGTTTCAATTCATCAATATCGGGACAGCGGATCATCTGCAGAGCGTTTTCCAGCTCCTCCCGCAGCATCCGCATGCTGTGATCTGCCCCCGCCTCGCCCAGCGCCGCCATGGCGTACATGAAGGTGCGCCCCAGCAACGCAAAATCGGCACCCGCCGCCAGTGCACGCGCTACATCGAGCCCCGACCGGATACCGCTATCCACCAGCAGCGGGAACGCTGGCCCGACCGCCTGACGGATGCCCGGCAGTGCTTCCAGCGTCGATGGACAGGCATCCAGCTGGCGACCGCCATGGTTGGACACGATAATGCCGTCGACCCCCAGGCTCTGGCAGTGCACAGCATCTTCGGGGTGCAGCACGCCCTTCACCAACAAGGTGCCTGGCCAGCGGCGGCGAAAGCCTTCCAACCGTTGCCAGGACACAGCGCCTTCCACCTTGGCCGGCAAAAAGTCATTGGATGCGCGCTTGTAGGGGTGCAGGTTGCTAAAGCTGGGCATCCCCTTACTCAGCTGCCTGAATGCCCAACCGGGGTGACGCATCACATCCGCACAAACACCCAGACCGGGACGTGGCGGCAGGGACAGACCATTGCGCATATCACGCTCACGGCGGCCGCCCACCGGCACATCGACCGTCACCACCAGCACCTGATAACCCGCTCGTTCCGCCCGATCGAGGATGTCACTTTCAATCGCCGCATCGCTGAAGGGATAAAGCTGAAACCAGGCTTGCTGACCGGCCAGCTCAGCCACTTCTTCCAGCGATGTGGTCGCAAACGTGCTGGCCACCAACGGGCAGCCATGTGCACGTGCAGCACGTGCCAGGTGACTGACCGCCAGGGGACAGATCAGCCCATCCATGCCAATGGGCGCGACGCCAAAAGGTACCTGGTAGTGCTGACCAAACAGGCGAGTACCCAGATCCACTGCACCGCAGGTATTGAAGTAACGCGGCGTCAGATCGGCCTGATCAAACCCGCGCGTATTGCGAGCCAGCGCAGCCTGACGGCCACTGCCGCCCTCAAGATAATCAAATACAAAACCGGGCAGGCGACGGCGCGCACGACGCTGCAGATAAGTCGAAGAGGGATATCGACTCATCAATCTCTTGTCTGACATGGGATCACCCGACAGATCTGTGAAAATTCGGAAGCCTTAAGTGGCCCGTCACCAGGACGGGCCGAGGCTGGATTAACTGCCGAAATGCGCTTTCAGGTCGCCAACCTGCTTCGGACTGATCTGTTCAAGCGCCTGCCAACCGGCCTGCTGGGACAGCTGCTGGAAACGTTTGCCTTGTTCCGGGCTCAGCTCGATGGCCTGAATGCCCGCTTCCGCCTGCTTCTGCTTTTCCAGCTCGGCATTTTGTGCCGCCTTGGCATTCAATGACTCCACCCAGGCAACCTGCTTGTTGAGGAAGGCACGCTGCTCGTCATCCAGTTTGGACCAGCTGTCCTGGTTCATGAACAGGCTGATTTCCACGTTGTAGAAGCCGGGCTCCACGCGGTAGGCAGTTTTCTCCTGCCAGCCCAGATCGAAGATCCCTGTGGCCGGCCAGCCATAGCCATCAACCACACCACGTTCCAGCGCGGTAAGCACCTCGCCGGGCGCAACCTGAAGCGGTGTGGCATCAAGTGCCTGGAAGAAAGGACGATAGACCGGCACGCTGCGTAGCTTGAGACCGGAGAAGTTGGTCGAATCGACTTCCTTGTTGGTATACACGTGGTACTGGATGCCATCGGACAGGCGCGCCAGCCACAACATATTGGCCTTGTCGCGGTGCAGCTGGTCCATAAGTGCATGGCCGCCGTTTTCACGCAGCTCCGCCATCGACTTGTTGGTCAGGGTCATGGCCAGGGTTTCCGGCACCATATTGGCGTGAAACACACCGGTGGTGTTGGCGATATCGACGATACCGGCCCGCACGGCGTTGCCGATCTCGAACGGCGGAATTGCTTCAGGGCCGCCGACCAGATTGATCTGCACCAGCCCCTTGCCCTCAGCGTTCACCTTCTCGACGAACTGCGCAAAACGCTGATTGAAGTAGGTATCCGGGCCAAAGGCTGATACCGCTTTCAGCGTGACCTCAGCCGCCTGTGTCATCATTGGGGTCAGAACCAGCAGGCTACCGCAGAGCAATTTCTTAGATTTATTATTCATGCACTTCACCATTGTGTTGGGTATTGGATGTCGTTTTTTGTCGGCTCAGGGCCGTTCATTGTTATCAGGTCTTGGTTGAGCTATTTCATGAGACTTGGAAGCCCCGTTGCCAACCAGGGCAGCAACAGGATGCACACCAGCACCAGCGCCTCGATTAGCAGGAAAGGTACCGCTGCCGCATAGATCTGTGGCAGGCGAATGGACTTGGGCACCACCCCCTGCATCACCATCAACAGCAGGCCAAAGGGTGGCGTCAGCAGGCCCAGCTCCATGGCAATCAGCATCATCACGCCCAGCCACACCGGATCGATCCCGGCGGCAGCGGCCAGCGGCATAAAGAACGGCAGGGTGATCATCATCATGCTGACCTGATCGATGACGCAGCCCATGATCAGAATGATTGCCAGCATGCCCACCGTCAGCCAGAAGGCCGACAGCTCATAATCCGTGATCAGCGACAGCAGACCACCGGTGGCACCGGAGAAGCTCAGCTGCTGGGAGAAACCGGTAGAAGCCACCAGCACGAACAGAATGATCACGGAGACCTTGGTGGTTTCCATCAGCGAAACCATCAGGTTTTTCAGCGTCAGGGTGCGATAGGCCAGGGTCGCGATCAGCGAGGCCAGTACACCGATGGCGGCCGATTCAGTGGGCGACGCCCAGCCAGCCAGCATGCACCCCACCACCGCGACGAAGATTCCCAGCAGCGGCACCACATCGCGGAAGAAAGGCCACCAGCGCTGCCAATGGCTGGGCTGACCGATATCCAGCTGTGCGTCTTCATCACCCTGATCAGCCTCTTCCTTGCGTGAACGCAAGATCACATAGGCGAGGAAACCTGCAGCCATCAACAAGCCCGGAATGATGCCACCCACCAGCAAGCCACTGATCGAGACGCCGGCCAGACTGCCCAGCATTACCGCCAGCGCGGACGGGGGAATCAGCATGGCGATGCCGCCCACAGCCATGATCGGCCCCATGGCAAGGGTCGGGTGATACCCGCGTTTGAGCATTTCCGGCAGCATCGCGCTGCCCATCATGGCGGTATTGGCAATCGTTGAACCGGACAGCGCAGCAAAGGTGGTACCACCGAGAATGGACACCACCGACAGCCGACCCGGCAGACGCGTGATCAGCTGTTCAATGCTGGAGATGGCTCTGAAGGCCAGGCCGGTATGGAACAGCAGCTCACCCATCATTACGAACAGGGGAATGGGTGTCAGGGAGAAGCTGCTGATGGCACTGACCGAGTTGCGCACCAGCTGCGCCAGCCCCGCCTCTCCGCCCATAAACAGCCAGGCACCGAGCAGGTTGACGCCGAGGAACGCGAAAGCGACCGGCAGCCCGACCAGCATCAGGGTAAACAGCGTCCCCAGCATGATCATCAGTGCGTGATACCACTCCATCACAGCACCTCCTCATCAGATGTAGCGGAAGACAGCGGCAACAAGCGACGCGCAAACTCCAGCGTCATCAAACCAAAGCCCAGAATCATCGGCAGATTCAGCCACCACTCGGGAAACACCAGTACCTTGAACACCAGGCTACCCTGCTGTGCCTTGTCCTGTGCCACGTCGATGGCAAACCAGGTCAGTAGCACACAGATCAGCAGGCCCAGGGCACTGATCAGACGATCCGCCCACACGCGCCAACCCGGCGCCAGTGCTCGCAGCAGAAGATCGATACGGATATGCCCTTCCTGATACAGCAGCCAGGGTGCGGCCAGCATGGTGGCCGTCATCAGCAGGTATTCACAGACCTCGACGGTCCAGGGCATGGAGACAGTGGTCAGGTTACGCAGGAAGATATCGGTGCACACCAGCGCTCCCATCAGGGCAAACATCAGCGCCGCAAGCACACCACAGCCGGTCAGCAACCGGTGGTAGTACCCCTTGGCCAGAGCTGGCCGAGGCTGTTCCAGGACAGTGTCCATAGTGTGTCTCTCTTATTATTGTTGTGCAGATTGTTGGGTTGGCAGCGGCTGCTAGGCCGTCGCAGCGACCGTCTCGTCCAGATATTGCTGTATCTGGTGGCGAATCTCGGCCGGGATGCTGAGTTTCTCCACCCGCTCACCGATACTGGTAAAGCAGAGCACCACCTCGGCTTCAAATACCGGATTGTCCGCTTGAGCGGAGCGGATGCTGAGCACAATGGAGCTGTCACCGATTCGGTTACACACCAGTGACAGCTGCAAACGATCACCCTGGCGACAGGGGGACGCAAAGCGGATATTCAAGTTGACGGTGGGAACCCCGGCACCGAAGCGCTGTTGCATGGTTTTGAACGCAAATCCTATGTGTTCAAACCAGTCTTCGACGGTATCGTTAACGATTTCCAGGTAACGGGGGTAGAACACGATCCCGGCGGGATCGCAGTGTCTGAAGCGGATCAGTTCTTCGCGTGAATACCGCATAGTGGGCTCCATCAGGCTACTGAAGTTTTCTTTTTATTGTTTTGCTCAACTGCATCAGCTGAAGATGCAACTGCTCAAGATCGCCTTCGCTGATCTCATCCAGCAGTGTCGAAATCCATTCCTTATGGCGCTTCGCCATCTGTGTGAATACTTCACTTCCTGTTTCGGTGAGGTGGATGATTTTGACGCGGCGGTCCTCCGGCAGCGCCTGGCGTGCCACCAGACCATCCCGTTCCAGGCGATCCACCACACCCGTGATATTGCCGTTGGACACCTTCATCCACTTGGACAGGGCCGACATCTTCTCGCTGCCACCGGCGTGGTGCAGCGCTGCCATGAGGTCGAATTGAGGCAGGGTTACATTGAACTCGTTCACGAACAGCGTGCGGAGTTCCTGTTCAATCAGTGCCGTGTTCGACAGCATCCGAAACCAGGTTTTGAGTGCCAGTTCGCTATCCATTACTTGGTCCATTCCCTCAGCTGAGCATTGATAATGATTCAAACACTAATATTTCATACATAAAATATCAAACTGTGAAACATATCATCCCGCTGTTGGAATCATGCGTAGGGGCAAGCAGAAGGGGACCCGGCTACAAGGAGAAAGGAAGGGAGCACCCTGCCTGAGAAGGGGTCAGGCAGGGGTACTGGCTGGATTTTACAGCCTCAGCCGAAGCGATAGCCGGACAGCGTTGTTTCCAGCACGCGGTCGGTAAAGTCACGCTGGCCTCTGTCTTCACCA
Organism: Marinobacterium stanieri; assembly: GCF_900155945.1. Taxonomy (GTDB): domain Bacteria; phylum Pseudomonadota; class Gammaproteobacteria; order Pseudomonadales; family Balneatricaceae; genus Marinobacterium; species Marinobacterium stanieri. Next base: position 190,210 of record NZ_FTMN01000005.1, on the reverse strand, counting down.
GCGGCACCTGCCGTGACCATCAACGGAATCAGGTGCTCTTCGGCACGGGGCGGGTGACACTGGCGCGCCATGGGGGCCTGTTCCCACTGACTCAGCCCCTGGAAGCACTGCTCCGGTTCCGCCTCTACGGTTTGCTTCAGCCAGGCATCGAACTGGTCCGAGATGGGTCCAAAACGAGGATCGCCATAGCCGCGCATGTTGTGGAAGCTCATGCCGCTGCCCACAATCAGAACACCCTGCTCACGCAGCGATGCCAGGGCACGACCGGCCTGCAGGTGTGCTTCAGGGTCCATATCCTGACGCAGAGACAGCTGCACCACCGGGATTTCAGCCTCGGGGAACATCAGCTTCAGCGGGATAAACATGCCGTGATCGTACCCCCGCTCATCGTCGCTGGCCGCAGCCAGACCTTCATTGCGCAGCAGCTCAACCACCTGCTGTGCCAGCTCAGGATGGCCCGGCGCCGGATAGGTCAGCTCATAGGTATGCTGCGGAAAACCGTAGTAGTCGAAAATCAGCTCAGGACTGGCACCGCTGGTAACCCGAAATTCGGTCTCCAGCCAGTGTGCCGACACCATCAGGATCGCCTTGGGCTGCTCCGGCAGGGTATCGCGAATGCTGCGCAGGTAAGCAGCCATGTTGTCCCAGGCATCAGCCGGGTTCCAGTCCATGAAGAAACAGGGGCCGGCACCATGGGGAACAAAAACAGTGGGTTGTTTAGCGGTCATATCACCTACTCCTCTGAGTTCGGAAAGCCGATGTTCGTACCGGAAATTCAGTTCAAATCATGTCGCGGCCTGATGAGGTAATAGTCATACAGCAACCACTTACCATCAATCGGGCCGTAATTATCGAATTGATCAAAAAAATGAATCATTCACCTGACAACCTCCCCCAAGCAGAGGACGGAGCCCGGCTCCGCCCTCTGAGAACCCTCGTGATCAAGCCGCAGCAGCTCTGTCGGCGCGCAGAACCCTGGCCGCTTCCACCATATTCTGCAGCGCTGGTATCACTTCACTCCACTGGCGGGTTTTGAGGCCGCAGTCCGGGTTTACCCACAGACGTTCAGCCGGTATGCGTTGAGCGGCCAGACGCATCAACTTCACCATCTGCTCCACCGACGGAATGTTAGGGCTGTGGATATCGTAGACACCCGGGCCGATCTCGTTCGGGTAGTGGAAGGCATCGAACACATCCAGCAGCTCCATGTCGGAACGGGAGGTTTCGATGGTGATCACGTCCGCATCCATCTGTGCGATCGCCTCGATGATGTCGTTGAACTCCGAATAGCACATATGGGTGTGGATCTGGGTGGTATCGGAAACGCCATTGGCGCTGATACGGAAGGATTCCACCGCCCAGCTCAGGTATTCGTTCCACTGGCTGCGACGCAGTGGCAAGCCTTCACGCAGGGCGGCTTCGTCGATCTGGATGATATTGATACCAGCGGCTTCCAGATCCTGCACCTCGTCACGGATCGCCAGTGCAAGCTGCTGACAACTGAGCGAGCGTGGCTGGTCGTCACGCACGAAAGACCAGTTCAGGATCGTGACCGGGCCGGTGAGCATGCCCTTCATGGGCTTGTCAGTCAGTGACTGGGCGTACTTGATCCACTCCACCGTCATCGCGTTGGGGCGGCTGATATCACCGAACAGGATGGGCGGTTTCACGCAGCGAGAACCGTAGGACTGCACCCAACCGAACTGGCTGAAGGCGTAGCCATCCAGCTGTTCACCGAAGTATTCCACCATATCGTTCCGCTCGGCTTCACCGTGCACCAACACATCCAGACCCAGCGCTTCCTGTTGCTTTACCGAGAACTCAATCTCCTGCTTCATGCGGATCTCATATTCACCCGCATCAAGTTCGCCTCTCTTGAAGGCCCGACGGTTCTGGCGAATCCCCTGGGTCTGCGGGAAAGAACCGATGGTCGTAGTCGGATACAACGGCAGCTTCAGTTTTTCACGCTGCACCGCGACACGTTGCGGATAGGGGCTGTTTCGCTCCCCCAAAGCCGCATCAATAGCACCGACAGCCTTCTGCACACGCGGGTTGTGCACGCGATGAGAGGTACGGCGGCTATTCAGTGCCGCCAGGTTTTCTGCCAGTTCTGCCACGACGGAATCGCGGCCATGGTTCAAGGCGCTGTGGATAACCCTCAGCTCATCCAGTTTCTGCTGGGCAAAAGCCAGCCAGGAGTGAAATTCCGCATCCAGCGTTTGCTCGCTGGACAGGTCCACCGGCACATGCAGCAGGGAGCAGGACGGCGCGATCCACAGGCGCTTCCCGAGCTGCTGTGCGACCGGTTCCAGCCAATCCAGCAATGCGCTCAGGTCGGTTTTCCAGATGTTGCGACCGTTCACCACCCCCAGCGACAGCACCTTGTCGGCAGCCAATTGACGGATGACCGATGCCACCTCCGCACGGGCATTCACGGCATCCAGGTGCAAGCCCGCCACCGGCAGGCTACACGCCAGTTCCAGGTTGTCGCCAAGTTGACCGAAGTAGGTCGTCAGCAGCAGCTTCACACCGCTGTCAGACAATGCCGCGTAAGCGGTGCGGAAGGCGTCCTGCCATTCCGGTGAGAGATCCGTCACCAGTGCGGGTTCGTCGATTTGTACCCATTCCACGCCCTGCTCTGCCAGCAGATCGAGCAGTTCAGCATACACCGGCAGCAACTGTGCCAGCAGGCTCAGAGGCTGGGTCTCGTCCTTGGATTTGCCCAACAACAAATAGGTAATCGGTCCAATCAGCACCGGTTTGGCGTTATGGCCCTGCTCACGGGCTTCGGCCAGCTGTGTCAGCAGGCGGGCCGGGTTCAGGCTGAAGCAGGTTTCGGCACTGAATTCCGGCACGATGTAGTGGTAATTGGTGTCGAACCACTTGGTCATCTCGCCGGCATGAACCGCGTTGTCGTCGGCATCGTTGGCAGAACGGCCACGGGCAACGCGGAAATACTGGTCCAGCTCCGAGCCTTCCAGCCCCTGAATACGCGCTGGCAGGTTACCCAGCGTAAAGCTCATATCCAGCACCTGGTCATACAGAGAGAAGTCCCCCACCGGCACGAAATCCAGCCCGGCTTGACGCTGCCAGTTCTGCTGACGCAGATCGGCTGCCGTGCCAAGCAGCGCCGCCTCGGTCGCCTCACCTTTCCAGAAAGCTTCCTGGGCAAATTTCAGTTCACGACGAGCCCCGATACGCGGGAAACCAAGGTTATGCAGCAGGGTTTTGTGTTCTGTGGGACGGCGCATGACTCTCTCCATGATTCAATTCAAGAGAGATGCTAGCCCTTATGAATGATGAAAAATAATGGCATTATCTCATCAACCAATTAGCTCAAATCATGGATTGATATGCTTGAACGCCACCACCTGATGATCCTGCGCGCCGTCGACCAGCAGGGTTCTCTCACCGCCGCCGCCGACACTCTCTGTCTGACACAATCGGCACTGAGCCACTCGGTGCGCAAGCTGGAACAACAGCTGGGCACGCCGATCTGGCAGAAGGAAGGCCGCCGCCTGCGCCTGACCCAGGCCGGTGAATATCTGTTAAAACTGGCTGAACGGCTGCTGCCGCAGTTTGAGCATGCAGAAGATCTGATGCAGCAGTTTGCCAGCGGTCAGCGTGGCACCCTGCGCATCGGCATGGAGTGTCACCCCTGCTACCAGTGGCTGCTGAAAGTGGTCAGCCCCTACCTGAAACTCTGGCCGGGCGTGGATGTAGATGTGCGGCAGAAATTCCAGTTCGGCGGCATGGGCGCTCTGTACGGCCATGAGATCGACCTGCTGGTGACACCGGACCCCCTGCATCGCAGCGGCCTGGTATTCGAGCCGGTGTTCGATTACGAACAGGTGCTGGTCGTCGGCCCCGAGCATGCCCTGTTTGGTCAGACACGAGTGGAGCCCGAGCAACTGGTTCCCGAAACCCTGATCACTTACCCCGTGGAGCCTGACCGGCTGGATATCTTCAACCGCTTTCTGACCCCTGCAGGCTGTAGCCCGTTGCGGCACAAGCAGATTGAAACCACGGATATCATGCTGCAGATGGTCGCCGCCGGACGTGGCGTCGCCGCCCTGCCCCGCTGGCTGGTGGAGGAATATCAGCAACGCCTGCCGCTGCACCCCCTGCGACTAGGCGAAACCGGTGTGGATAAGCAGATCTTTCTGGGCCTGCGCAAGGACGACGTGCAGGTGGATTACCTGCACGCCTTTGTGGAGCTGGCACGCCAGTACAATCAGCCTCCAGCCTGATACTGCAATCAACTGCCCGGTGGTCAGTCACCCAGCAGATGTACCAGCCCCCGTCCCAGGGTGGCACGCCAGTGGAAGTAGTCATGGCCAGCGCTGAACTCTTCCAGTTTCACCGGATAGCCTTTTATCTGCAGGATCTGCTCCAGCTGGCGGTTGGCATTGAGAATACCGCTTTCGCCAAAATCGGTTTCGAAACGACCGGCACTGAGGTAGAAACGGATAGGCAAAAGCTCGGACTTGGCCAACTGCGCATTGAGCCATTCAGGACGTTCCGCATCCGTCGGGCTCCACCAGAACGACCCTGACTGGCTCAGCACCAGGCCAAAGTGTTGTGGATAACGGTAGGCCGTGCAGGCAGATGCCAAACCACCGAAACTGGCACCGGCCAAGAGGGTTTTATCCCCAGAGAAACGCAAAGCGGTTTTATCCACAACAAAAGGCAGCAGCTCCTCTGCCATGAAGTCAGCAAAGTCTGCGTTGCAGGGCAGCTCCGTACGCCGTGCTGCACGACTGGGGTTACTGACAAAGACCGCTGCGGTGGGCGGTATCTGACCTGACTCGATCAAATTCGCCAGAATACGGGGCGTGGGGATACGGGACTGGTATTCAGCACCATCGAAGAAAATGGCCAGCGGCACCTGATCACCCGACCCCGCTTCAACGCCTTCGGGCAGCCAGATATCCACATCACGGGTACTGCCCAAACGCTCACTGCTCAAGCGGTAGTGCCGGGCATTTGGCAGCGGTCGATCCCCCTTGAGCAGCTGGTCGGAAGGTGCCTGATCCAGCTCCAGAATGGAGTTGAGGTTATAGCGATCATTCAGACCATCCGGCGACCACTGATTCGGATTCAGCGGATCTCTTTGTGCTGTCGCCATAATGGCGACCCGCTGCTCGCGCTCCGTCCCCGCCACCTGCGGCACATCCGGCGCCAGCTTGTAGCTCATGCGCGTATCACTGGGCAGGCGATAGCTGCGAAACCAGATATCCGAGTTACCCAGGCGAAACAGCGGATCATGTTCATAACCCGGTGCGCCCAGCATCAATACCCGCTCACGGGCACCGCGCCAAAGGAAGGTGACCAGACGTTCATTCGCAGCCAATTCTGCCTCAGGCACATCCTGCGGCCATTCGATCAGGGGAGTGCCTGAGGCCGTCAATCCAGACCAGACCTCATCGACACTCTGCCCTGCTTTCAATGCAGCCAATGCCCGGCGTACCTGAGGGCTGTCCATCTCGGGCGTATTCACCTCCCCCGGTGCCAACAAGGGTGCCTTTTCCAGCGCCAGCGACAGTTGCACGGGTGCATTACCGGCACTCAATACCAGCTGATAGGCTTGCCCCTGAGGCGCACGAAAGGCCACCCGTGCATCCACATCACCGGTGCGAGTCAGGTGGCGTACCGGCGCGCCTTCGGCATCGACCAGCAGTGCCTTGACCGGGCCGTTGCCACTGAGTTGCCCGCGCAGGTAATCCCCCTGTGCCAAATCCAGGTCCACCACCCGTGTTTCGCCGGCCGGCAGGGACAGCGTTTGCTGCAGCGGCAGCGCCCATGCAGCCGTTGTCACCAGCGCGGTACCTGCCACGGCCAGCGCCAGCCTATTCATCCTTTTCAACATAGGTTCACTCATAAAAAAGGGCGGTGCCCAGTTAACAGGAACACCGCCCCGGGGAGAGACAAATAATCAGAAATCGTAGCTCAGGCCCACGTAGACGCTGCGACCGACCACATTGCTGTAGTAGTCATCATCGTCGTCATTCAGGTCCACGTCGGTGAGGTTGTTGATACCGCCACGCAGGGTCAGATCCGGTGTGACACGGGAGTTGGCCGCAAGGCTCACCAGGGTATAGGCCGACTGGGCTTCGTTATCCCAGTTTTTCTGCTCACCAAAGTAATCCACACCCAGACGCAAGCCGGTATCGGCGATGGCCTGCCAGTTCAAGCCGGCGTTCAATTTGTGGCGCGGGCGGAAGGCCAGCTCGGCATCGCCGTTCTCTTCGGTATCCATGTAGGTGTAGGCCGCATCCAGGCTCAAGGCGTGGTTCAGATCAACCTGACCTTCCACCTCCAGACCGGTGACCTGAACCTCATTCAGGTTGACCCAGGCACGGGATTGAGTCGCGGCATCGTAGGTAGCGGTGATCATGTCTTCCACATCATTGCGGAACACCACTGCAGACATGCGCCAATCATCAGCACGGGTTTCCACACCCAGCTCATAGTTGACGCTGGTTTCCGGCGTCAGGTCCGGGTTACCCGGGATAAAGCAGGAACCGCCACAGCTGACGATCTGGTATTCCTCGATAATCTGGTGCGGACGCGGTGCCTTGTACGCCTTGCTGACACCACCCTTGATGGAGACGGCGTTGTTCAGCTCATACACCAGGTAACCACGCGGGGTGAACTCACCGTCGAAGTCATCGTGGTCTTCATAGCGGCCACCCAGGGTCAGGCGCAACTTGTCGGTCAACTGCATTTCATCCTGCATAAACAGGGCCTGCTGGCTGGCATCGCTGCTGCCGGACTGGGTAAAGGCAACCTTGTCACTGACTTCCTGATTGCGGTATTCGTAGCCCATACTCAGGCCGTGGATGCCCAGATTCATGCCGGCACTACCGGACAGCGTCAGGTTGGTCTCTTCCAGGTTGCGCTGCTTGGGGTCCGGATAGCGGCTGTTGTAGTCGTCGATCTCGCCATCTTCATAATTGGCGCTGAGCAGGGTACGGCCCCAATCCCAGTTACCCTCGTGGCTCAGGGCGTAGGTAGTGCGCTCGATCTCCTGCTCACGATAGGAGCCACTGGCATAGTTGTCGTAAGGACGCTCATCCTGGTTGATCATCAGATCCGCATTCAGGGTCTGACGCTCATCCAGATCCCAGCTCAGCGAGCCGGAGAAGTTTCGCGCTTCCTTCTCTTCACGTTCCGGCACCGTATCGGCGTCGTTGATATACCAGGCGTCACGGTTGTAGAACTCACCGCTGAGGCGCAGGTAGAGGTTGTCCGTCAGTGAACCGGCGGTGGAGAGGTTGGTACGGAACTGGTCACCCTCTTCACCCTCGGTGATGTGCTCGTAGACCACGTCCACATTGGTGGCCCAATCCTGCGCCCCCTTCTTGGTGATGATATTGATGACACCGCCCATGGCATCAGCCCCATAAAGCGACGACATGGGACCACGCACAATTTCGATCCGCTCGATACTGGCACGCGGCACCGCGCTGAAGTCGAAGTCACCGCCACGCCAGAGGGCATTGCCGGAGGAGATGCGGCGGCCATCCACCAGAATCAGGGTATAGCCGGCATCCAGACCGCGCATGCGCACTTCATCACGGCCGGCGCTGTCGGTGGTGTTGATCACACCGGCACTGCGGCTGACCAGATCGGCTACGCTTTCGGTCGGATTGTCGCGCAGCGCATCGGCATCGATCACGGTGGTAAAGGCCGGTGCGGTCATCTGGGTATGTTCGGTACCCGAGGCACTGATGACGACCGTGTCCATTTCCTGAGTCGCGGCAAATGCAGATGGGTGCGCCAGCATCAACCCGGCAGAAAGCGTAGAAAGGGCAAATGCCCGAATCGGCTTCGAAGGATGCATCTTGTCTTATCCCTGTAAGAATGTGTGTTGGCCCTTTGTTTGGCCTTAAGGCAGAGGGCTTCTTGAGTACAGTGAGAGCGTGCGGTGCTCTGGAAGGGGTCAAAGCACCAAACACTTAATATTAATGCTAATTGTTATCATTTAGATAATCAATAGAACATTCCTCAGATGCGCGCTGAACAGAAGCCCTTTGCACACTCACGAAGACATCCAGGCCACATGCCACGCTGAAATTTCTCTGTGGATAGTCTTGATGAAGGCATTCTGTGGGAGGCCTCTCCGAGGTCGAAAACTCAGACTCTACAACTCCCCCCATTCTGGCCCCCGTGATTCATTTCCCGCACAATGACGTATCCTAGAAAGATCCTTTTTCCGCTTGAGACCCAACCATGTCCCACCAGGCATTGAGCGACTTCATCCAGCGCCACCCACGCCTCCTGATTCTGACCGGTGCCGGTATCAGCACCGACTCCGGCATTCCCGACTACCGCGATAAAAACGGCGACTGGAAACGCAAACAGCCCGTGCAGCACCCGGATTTCATGCGCTGCGAACACACCCGCAAGCGTTACTGGGGTCGCTCTCTGGTGGGCTGGCCCGTGATGCGCGATGCTCGCCCGAACCAGGCCCATGAAGCACTGGCGGAGCTGGAGACACGAGGCCATGTGGAGTTGCTAGTGACCCAGAATGTGGATGGTCTGCACCAGAGTGCAGGCAGTCAGAAGGTGATCGATCTGCACGGCCGCTCTGATCGGGTCATCTGCATGAGCTGTGATTTCGGCTGCAGTCGGGATGAAGTGCATCAACGCAGTGCCGAGCTGAATCCAGCCTTCACCCGCTTTACCGCTGACACCGCCCCCGATGGCGATGCCGACCTGGAAGTGGATTTCAGTGGTTTTCAGATTCCCGACTGTCCCCAATGCGGCGGCATTCTGAAGCCCGATGTGGTGTTTTTTGGCGATAACGTGCCCAAACAACGGGTTCTGGATGCTCTGGATGCGCTGCAGCGGGCCGACGCCCTGCTGGTGATCGGCTCCTCGCTGATGGTCTACTCCGGCTTCCGGTTCTGCCGCCGCGCCAATGAGTGGAACAAGCCTATTGCGGCCCTTACCCTCGGAAAAACCCGCGCCGATGAACTGCTTAACCTTAAGCTGGATGCCCCTATCGCGCCGGTTTTGCAGGCCACGCTGGGCCAGCTGGACAGGCTCACCTCACCTGCCAAAGGTTTCACTTTAAACCCGCTGTCACCAGAATGACTTTCATTTGAAAGCAGACTGACAATCAAATGAAACATCCCTTTGTTGCAATGCTCTTCGGAATCGGGCGGTGCCGGCAGTTGCTCGCCCTTCACTACGGTTACCAAACAAGTGATGGAGCAAATCATGTTGCGCAAGACATTGGGAACACTGGCACTGTCAGTGATGGCAGCACAGGTACAGGCAGCAACCGAGATTCAGTGGTGGCATGCCATGGGCGGCGAGCTGGGCGAAAAGGTCAACGAGATCGCTGACAAGTTCAACGCCAGCCAGGATGACTATCAGGTTGTCCCCGTGTTCAAGGGTAACTACACCGAGACCATGACGGCGGCGATTTCAGCCTTCCGCGCGAAGGAACAGCCGCACATCGTGCAGGTATTCGAAGTGGGCACCGCCACCATGATGGCCGCTGAAGGTGCGGTTTATCCGGTGTATCAGCTGATGGAAGATACCGGCCAGGCGTTTGATCCGTCCGACTACCTGTCTACCGTGACCGGCTACTACACCAGCAACGACGGCAAGATGCTGTCCATGCCGTTCAACAGCTCCACCCCGGTGCTTTACTACAACAAGGATGCCCTGGCCAAGGCTGGTGTCGAGCCGCCCAAAACCTGGGAAGAGATGGGCGAAGCTGGCCGTAAGCTGCTGGATGCCGGTTACGAATGTGGTTTCACTACCGGTTGGCAGTCCTGGGTGCAGCTGGAGAACTTCAGCGCCCGTCACAACGTGCCTTTCGCCACGGAAAACAACGGCTTTGCCGGTCTGGACACCGAGCTGGCGTTCAACAGCCCGCTGCACGTCAAACACGTTCAGCAGCTGGCCGACTGGCAGAAAGAAGGCATCTTCAGCTATGGCGGTCGCCGTTCTGACAGCGCACCCAAGTTCTACAGCGGCGAATGTGCCATGTACATGAACTCCTCCGCCTCTTACGCGGGTGTGAAAAACAACGCCAAGGGCTTCGAGTTCGGCGTGGCGCAGCTGCCCAACTGGGGTGAAGCGATCCAGCAGCCGCAGAACAGCATCATCGGTGGCGCCACCCTCTGGACGCTGCAGGGTCACGACAAGGCTGACTACAAAGGTGTAGCGCGTTTCTACAGTTTCCTGTCTTCCCCGGAAATCCAGGCCGACTGGCACCAGTTCACCGGCTATCTGCCGATCACCCACGCAGCCGCTGATCTGACCCGCAAACAGGGCTTCTACAACCAGAACCCGGGTACCGATGTGGCAATCACTCAGATGACCTCGGTTGAGCCGACCGCCAACTCCAAGGGCCTGCGTCTGGGTAACTTCGTGCAGATTCGCGACATCATCAACGAAGAACTGGAAAACGTCTGGTCCGGCAAGGACAGCGCCGAAGCCGCCCTGAACCGTGCGGTAGAGCGTGGCAACAAGCTGCTGCGCAAGTTCGAGCGTCAGAACGGCTAACACCGTGACAGGCAGGGCCATCCGGCCCTGCCGTTTCTGCACGTTTCGGAGACTCCATGCAAAGCCAACCCGTATTCAACCATCGCTGGCTGCCCTGGCTGCTGTTGCTGCCGCAGTTGGCGATCACACTGGTGTTCTTTCTCTGGCCCGCCGCCCAGGCGGTCTGGCAGTCCTTCCTGATGGAAGACGCCTTTGGCCTGTCCACCGAGTTTGTCTGGTTCGAGAATTTCAGTGTGCTGCTGCAGGATGAGATCTATCACCGCAGCTTCACCACCACCTTTATTTTCAGTATCGGCGTCACCGCCCTGTCCATGGGCGGCGCACTGCTGCTGGCCGTGATGGCCGATCAGGTGATTCGCGGTGCCCGCGTGTACCGCACCCTGCTGGTCTGGCCCTACGCCGTAGCCCCTGCCGTAGCGGGTGTGCTGTGGATGTTCATGTTCAATCCCAGCATCGGCATTCTCAGCTACCTGCTGGAGCAGCTGGGTTACGACTGGAACCATTTCTTGAATGGCGACCAGGCCATGCTGCTGGTGATTATCGCCGCCGCCTGGAAGCAGATCAGCTATAACTTCCTGTTTTTCCTCGCCGGTTTGCAGGCGATTCCGCGTTCGCTGATCGAGGCTGCGGCACTGGATGGCGCCGGGCCGATGAAACGCTTCTGGACCATTCTGTTCCCGCTGCTTTCGCCCACCAGCTTCTTCCTGCTGGTGATCAACGTGGTATACGCCTTCTTCGATACCTTCGGCATCATCCACGCCGTGACCCAGGGTGGCCCCGGCGGCAGCACCAGCATTCTGGTGTACAAGGTGTTCGATGACGGCTTCAACGGGCTGGATCTGGGCTCCTCCGCCGCCCAGTCGGTGATTCTGATGGCGATTGTCGGTGCACTCACCGTGGTGCAGTTCCGCTATATCGAACGCAAGGTGCAGTACTGATGATCGAGAACCGTCCTCTGCTGAATCTGATCAGCCACCTGACTCTCTGCCTCGGTGTGCTGGTGGTGGCCTTTCCGATCTGGATTGCCTTTGTTGCCTCCACCCATGCGCCGGAAGCCCTCAACAGCGGCACTGTACCGCTCTGGCCCGGCGACCGTTTTCTGCTCAACTACGCCATGGCGCTGGGGCTGGAAACCGGGCAGAAAACCCTCAACGTGAACCTGATCAGCATGCTGGGCAACAGCCTGGTCATGGCGCTGGGCATCACCATCGGCAAGCTGCTGATCTCCATGCTGGCTGCATACGCCATCGTGTTTTTCCGCTTCCGTTTTCGCATGCTCTCGTTCTGGCTGATCTTTATCACCCTGATGCTGCCGGTGGAAGTGCGCATCATGCCAACATTTGAAGTGGTAGCAGATCTGGGCATGCTCAACTCCTATTCCGGGCTGATCCTGCCGCTGATCGCCAGCGCCACGGCGACCTTTCTATTCCGCCAGTTCTTCCTCACGGTGCCGCACGAGCTGATCGAAGCCGCCCGCATGGATGGCGCAGGGCCGATCCGTTTCTTCATCGATATCCTGCTGCCGCTGTCGCGCACCAATCTGGCGGCGCTGTTCGTGATCATGTTCATTTACGGCTGGAACCAATACCTCTGGCCGCTGCTGATCACCACCGATGAACACTACTACACCGTGGTGATGAGCATTCAGCGCATGCTGTCGGTGGGCGATGCCGAAGTCGCCTGGCACCTGGTCATGCCCAGCACCCTGATGGCCATGTTGCCGCCGGTGCTGGTGGTCATTCTGATGCAGCGCCTGTTTATCAAGGGCCTGGTCGAAACCGAGAAATAATGATGTCCAATTTATCCCTGGCCAATATTGGCAAAACCTATCCCAACGGCCATCAGGCCATTCACAGCCTCAACCTGGATGTGGAGCCGGGCGAACTGATCGTACTGGTCGGCCCTTCCGGCTGCGGCAAATCCAGTCTGTTGCGCATGATCGCAGGGCTGGAGACGATCACCGACGGTGAGCTGCATATCGGCGAGCAACAGGTCAACCGGCTGGAACCGGCGCAACGCGATATCGCCATGGTGTTCCAGAACTACGCCCTGTACCCGCATATGAGCGTGTTCGACAACATGGCCTACGGCCTGCGCAACCGTCGTACGCCCAAGGCGCAGATTCGTCAGCAGGTGGAATCCACCGCGGAAATGCTGCAGCTGGAACAACTGCTGGAGCGCAAGCCGCGCCAGCTATCCGGTGGTCAGCGTCAGCGCGTGGCCATGGGCCGTGCCATTGTGCGCCAGCCCAAGGTGTTCCTGTTCGATGAGCCCCTGTCCAACCTGGATGCCAAGCTGCGCGGCCAGATGCGCATCGAGATCAAACGCCTGCAGCGCCGCCTCAATACCACCACGGTGTACGTGACCCATGACCAGACCGAAGCCATGACCCTGGCCGACCGTCTGGTGGTGATGAACGCCGGCCGTGCGGAACAGATCGGCTCACCACTGGATGTCTATCACCGCCCGCAGACACCTTTTGTCGCCGGCTTTATTGGTTCATCCAGCATGAATTTCATCACTGGCCGCCTGGACCATCATCAACTACAACTGGGTGAGCTCAGGATTCCGCTGAAGCAGAAAGTGGACTTCAACGGCGAGGTGATTGTGGGCCTGCGCCCGGAGCATCTGCACCGGGGCACAGATTATCCACATCGCATTGAGCTGGATGTGAGTCTGCTGGAACAGCTGGGCGCCGATACGCTGGTACATGGCAAGGTGCCAGGGCTGGATCAGGAGCTGATCGTGCGCCTCAAGGGAGCTGCCCCCTGTGAACCCGGCACCCGCCTGTCACTGGGGTTTCACTGCGACGAACTACATCTGTTCTGTGCCAACAGCCAACAACGGATCAATTAAATGACGACCACCTACCTGAACCCGGCCCGCGTCACCGGTCATCGCGGCATTCCCAGCCTGGCCCCGGAAAATACCCTGGGCGGTTTTCGCAAGGCCGCCGAGATTGGTGTGCGCTGGATCGAACTGGATGTCACCCTTCTGGCCGATGGCACCCCGGTGGTCAGCCATGACGACACCACTGGCCGCTGTGGCAACCGCAACGATCTGCTGCAGGCACTGGCTGCCGATGAGCTGAATAATATGAACATGGCCGCGCTGCACCCGGACTGGCCCCACGAGCCGCTCCCCCTGCTGACGGATACGCTGGATCTGCTGTGCCATCTGGAGATGGGCCTGAATCTGGAGATCAAGCATCATGGCTTGCCGGCAGAGCAGGTGGTCGCGGCGGTTATCGAGGCCGTTCGCATGACCGACTTCCCCATCGAGCAACTACTGATCTCCAGTTTCAGCCGTGACCTGCTGGCGGAATGTCAGGCCCAGGCTCCTGAGATTCGACGCGGTCTGTTGGTGGATGACCTGCCCTGCGACTGGCACACCCAGGCACAACACCTTAATCTGTTCAGCCTGCACGCCCACTGGCGCCAGCTTAACTACCTGCAGGTGAAAGCGATCAAGGATACGGGCCTGAAACTCTACTGCTGGACCGCCAACATCCCCGACGAGATCGCCTCGCTCTGGCACTGGGGGCTGGACGGCGTTATCACTGATTATCCGCAACGGTTTAACGAGATCCATGAATCTGAATGAACGTCAGGACCGCATCCTCGCCCTGCTCAATCGTCAGGGTGAACTTGAGGTCGACAGCCTGTCCGAGCAGTTCTCGGTCAGCAGCCAAACCATCCGCAAGGATCTGAACCAGTTGTGCGAACTGGGCCTGGCACGCCGCATTCATGGCGGTGTCAGCCTGCCCGCCAGTGCACTCAACCTGTCCTTTGGCAGCCGCGAGCAGCTCAATGCCGGGGTGAAACACAGCATGGCGCGGGCACTGGCCGCCCGCATTCCCGACGGCTCGACCCTGATGCTGGGCATCGGCACCTCGGTCGCGCACCTGGCGCGCGCGTTATCTGGCCATCAGCGCCTGCGTGTACTCACCAACAACCTGGATGTGGCCGGCATTCTCTGTGAGCAACCGGACACCGAAGTACTGGTGATCGGGGGGACCCTGCGCCATAACGACCGCGATATGGTGGGCGAAGCCGTTACCCGCAGCCTGGATCAGTACCGGGTCGATTTCGGCATCATCGGTGCCGGAGGCCTGGACCCGGACGCCGGCCTGCTCGACTTTGATCCGCAGGAAGCCGACGTCAGCCGCGCCATCTTGCGCAACGCACGCCAGCGGGTGCTGCTGGCCGACCTGAGCAAATGGAGCCGCAGCCCCATGGTCAAGGTGGCCGGGTTCGACAGCCTGGACCTGATGGTGTGCGACCGCCTGCCCACGACTGAACTTGGCCAGTCCCTGCAGGATCTGGGCATCGAACTCATCCAGACAGGACAGGCCCACTGATGCCCGCCACACCCGATGATGACCAGATTCGTTACCTTTTTACCGATGTGGACGACACTCTCACGACCGATGGGCGTTTACTGCCGGAAACCCTGGCCGCGCTCTATCAACTGGAAGCCGCTGGCATTCAAGTCGTGCCCGTCACCGGCGGCTGTGCCGGCTGGTGTGATCAGATGATCCGTCTCTGGCCCGTAGCCGCGGTGATTGGCGAGAACGGCGCCTTTTACTTCGACAGAGATGAAGCGGGCCGGGTGGAATATCACGGCTGGGACAGTGAACAGACCCGCAGCGAGCGCCAGCAACAGTTACTCGCCTTGGCCACACAGGCCCTGCAACAGGTACCCCAGATGCAGCTGGCCAAGGACCAGCCCTACCGCCTGGCCGATGTGGCACTGGACTACAACCAGGACGTGAGCGGTATCAGCGCCGAACAGCGCGATCAAGTACTGGCACTTTTTCACCAGGCCGGTGCCCAGGCACGCGCCAGCTCCATCCATATCAACGCCTGGCTGGGCGACTACAGCAAACAGGCCATGTCCGAGCGCCTGCTGAAACAGAAATTCGGCCTCAACGACGCGGCTATCCAGCAGCAGGTTGCCTATGTCGGTGATTCCGCCAATGACGAGCCCATGTTTGCCTACCTGCAGCACACCTTTGGCGTCGCCAATATCCGCCCCTGGCTGCCCGACATGACCCATCATCCCCGGCATATCTTGAGTGCCAACGGCGGTCTGGGCTTTAACGAACTGGCGCAGAAACTGTATCCACATCAACACTAAGCTATAAAAACGCTTGTTTAACCCACAGATCACAGAACTCTGCATATACTGTGTGGGTATTCAGCGATTTGAATGGCGGCCGTTTGATGTTCAGGTTTGCCCTTGGCCTTCAAGGCATCTTCCAACAGGCCACACGATCAAGTCTGGCCCTGTGTCTGTACCTGCTGCTGCAGCTGTGCACCTCTTTTCTGCATGCCGAAACCCTGGATTTGAACCAGAACTGGGAATACCGCTGGGGTGACTCCCCGTTCCAGAACGGCGTGCCCACTTGGACCCTGGAGCCAGCCCCCGAGGCCTGGAAACCCATCGATTTCCCGTCCAACCCGCCCGGTCGTGATGGCCGAGAGCAGGTCTGGTATCGCACCCTGATCCCCGATGCCGACTGGCGTGACCCGGTGCTGTATATCTTCAGCGTCGACCTGATTACCGAAGTCTATATCGATGGGCAGCAGATCTATCACTACGGCGAATTTGATGCCAAAGGGCGTGGCCAGTTCGAAGGCTGGCCCTGGCACATGATCACCCTTCCCGAAGATGCGGCGGGCAAGCCCATCTACTTCCGGGTGTTCAGCAACTACCTGGATATCGGCCTCTGGGGCGAAGTGAAAGTGATGGAACGCACCGCGCTCTATCAACGCATTCTGGAAGGCTCCATGCACAACCTTGCGATCGGCGCCTTCAGCCTTATTGTGGCGCTGCTGTGCCTGCTGTTCGCGCCGTTCAATCGGGAGCGGTTGAGTCTGTTGTCGCTGGCGCTATTTTCCTTTTCCCACGCAGGCCTCGCCATCAGCGCCAGCCAGGCTAAACAGCTGCTGTTCCATAACCCCCTGCTGTGGGAATACATCAGCGCCGGCTGCTACTACATCATGCCGGTTGCCCTGGCCCTGCTGCTGCGCAGTTGGTACCACGAGCGCTATCCGAAACTGTTCAACCGCCTGGTCGCCCTGTTCGGTGCCTATTTCATTGCCGCGCTGGGGCTGTCATTAGCCGGCATTACCAGCCTGGCCAATACCTACCCGCCCTTCGACATGCTGTTCGCGATCTGCGTACCCAGCATGTTGCTGGTAGTCGCGCGCCACTGGCCCCATGCCACTCGGGATCAACGCCTGCTGTTACTGGCCACCAGCATCATGACGCTTCTGCTGCTGCTCGATATGGCCGTAGCCCATAGCCTTTTGCCCTGGGGCCAGGTACCGGTGGGCATCGGCTCCCTGCTGTTCTCACTTGCCGTGGTGGTGCTGTCGCTGAACCACTTTTCCCGTACTCAGAAAGCGCTGGCCCGCCTCAATGCCACGCTGGAAGTCAGGGTGGCTGAGCGTACCCAGGCACTGGAAGAGCTGGCCCGGCGCGAAGCCCAGAGGGTCAAGGCGCTGGAGTTTGCCAACCTCAAACGCAGCATGCTGGATGAACTGGTTAGCGAGATGGAAAGCCGGGCTGATATCGAGCAAGCACTGGCGTGTCTGTACCGCCGCACTGAAGACCTGTGCGCCCCTATTCCCGGCGCACTCTACAAACTCAATGCAGATGAGCCTCTGCTGCCAGAAAGCCAACGCTGGGGCGACGCCCGTGACTTTCCCACCAACCTCGATATTGAGGCTGATACAAGCCTGGGCAACCGGCACCTGATGCTGCGCATTCAGTACGACACGCCACTGGAGCAGCGCAAGCTGGAAGCCATCCTGCTGCTCGATTTCAATGAAGAAAGCGCACTGGTAGGCGAACTCAGCCGCAACACTCTGCAACTGCTGTTCACGCGCGCCATCGAGCGCATCAACCTGACCTTGTCCAAGGTCGCACTGCAGCAGCTACTGAACCGCTTCTCCTATGAGGATGCGCTGACAGAACTGCACAACCGACGTTACCTGGACCAGATGCTGACTCATGAGCTGGCAAGAGGCGAGCGCACCCAGACCGAGATCGCCCTGGTGATCTGTGACATCGACCACTTCAAGCAACTGAACGACAATTACGGCCATGCCGCTGGCGACCATGTACTTCAGATCGTTGCCCAGCAACTGCGACAAGCCTTTCGCAGCAGTGACATTATCTGCCGCTATGGCGGTGAGGAATTTGTGGTGGTACTGCCTGATACCTGCCTGGAAGATGCGCGCGTTCGGGCCGAACAATTACGCATGGGCATGGCAGCCAAATCGATTGTGATTGAAGGCGACCGGATCGGCTCGGTGACCCTGTCAGCAGGGGTCAGCAGTGGCCGCGCCGGCACTATCGACGCAGACACACTGCTGCAGCAGGCTGACCAGGCGCTCTACCGTGCCAAACAGAGCGGTCGTAACCGGGTACTCACTGCCCCGGACGAGGGCGAAGACCCTGATCAACGCGGTGCTGTGGTACAGACCTGATCACCGTAGTAGTTGTTGCTGTAGTTACATTGCGGGCAACCCTGAGGCTTCTCGGCTTGGTTGCGTGTAGCCGGCTTGCTGGCGGTGGTGTCGATGTAACGAAAGATGTTAGCCATGTTCCTGCTCCGTTGGGAAAGTGATGGAATCAGGTTAATCCGCCGGCTTATGTTTTAGAAATTTATTCTTTATTTATTATTGATAGCTATTAACTATTCCAAACAAGCCAATGCTGTCGCGCATCAGGCCATACAACGTTCAGCATAACCCTCAGCTTTCATGCTCATAATTTGACCAGTGGAAAATTTCATTAACAGGATGCTACACAGGCAGCCACATAGATACCCACAGGGCAGTGGCGATACCCACAACCCATCGCAACGACATCGAAAAGATTTATACAGGCATATGGGTACTCACTGACCAGTTTTACAGACCCCGTATTTCAAGGGCTTAAGCGAGATGTGCGGACCTGTTGCTATGAGGTTTTCCACAGAACTATACAGAGAAAATGGGGGTAAGTTACGAAAGCATTGCACTTTCATCGAGTTGAAGATGGGTAAGTCAAGGAAGATATCAACAAAGCAGAAGAAATACACGGCTGTGTATAAATGGAGATTCAGGGGCCATTGGTGTAATTACTCACAGAGCCCACAGGGAGATCAGTGCACGTGTGGATTTAGCCCTTTCGCCAGCGCCAAATGATGCGCCTGATGGTGCATACCCACCGTCATTAAGCCGATAAAGCCCAGCCCGCGAATACGCTCAACATCCTCACCGGTAGCCGCCAGCACCGCGCCATTCTCAATCAGGTCGGCTGATAGCGCCCAACCTTCAACCCCATTCATGGCCCCGGCATGCGCGGAAACCATCGTCTGAATCGAGCGGGCTACTCGCGCCTCCTGCGCTGTCACAGTAAAACGCGCGCCACCTGGCAAGGCTTCCGTAACAACCTCGGCCCTCAGCGTCACGTTATCCATATCGATCAAATGCTGACGCAACGCCTCGATATTCACACGACTCCAATCGGTATCCGGGTCCGCCATCAACGTTGCCACCACCTCCTGAATCGCCGCAAACGCAGACTGACCCGGCTCTTTCAGGTTATTCACCGGACTGGACCCCATGTGCTCGGCATGTGCATGGGCTGCCTGATGGTGATGCCCGGTGTCATGCATCGTCTCAGCCTGAAGCCCGGCCGCAAACAACAGCGCGCACAAACCCATTCCCCATCGTTTCATCACAACGACCTCAATACTGTCAGCAAGATTAAAGGGAGTATAAGCAGGAAGCTCAGTCGCCACCGCCATCACCACCGCCGTCGCCACCACTTTCAGAACCACCGCCCATCTCACTGCCACCCGCCTCACTGGCGCGGGATCTACCGGAAGGCCGCCCTCTGCCTTTACGCTTCTCAGGCGTCAGTCCCCGAGCCGCCCGTTGGGAACGAACACGCAGAATGATAGCTACGACAAAGCCGGCGAATATCAGGAAGGGGATGAGATCAGAGTCCATTGGAAGCAGGCCCTACTTTGATGTTTAGAGTAATGACTCAGGCTACTCCATTCATCTCCGGCGATGAATAGAGAACCAACGCATGGCACAAACAGCCTCTAAACAAACATTCCGGACATGATAATGTGAGAGCAGCTCATCAACACCCATCAAGTTTCGGACCGCAAACGATGACTGATATCGTAGATCAGGCCACACGCTCAAGAATGATGTCATCCATCAAAGGCAAAAATACAAAACCTGAAATGGCAGTGAGACGATGGCTTCATGCCCAGGGCTACCGCTACCGCCTTCATCGCAAGGACTTGCCAGGGAAGCCGGACCTTGTCCTGCCAAAATACAACCTGGTTATTTTTGTACATGGCTGTTTCTGGCATCAGCATCCAGGATGCCACTATGCATACACTCCGGCATCGAACAGTGAAAAGTGGAAGGCAAAACTGGAAGGGAACAGACAACGGGATCAGGTACAGCAGCAACAACTGCTAGATATGGGGTGGCGTGTGCTGGTTATCTGGGAGTGTGGGTTAAAACATTTAAGTCAAATGATTGAAGAGATTGCACCAATCATCAACAGTGACACAAAGTTGCTGGAGTGGCCGGCGACACCTCCCCGGCCCTCATGGCAATTCAATACCGGCGACAACAGTTCTTAACCCTGCTGCGGTCCCCGCTGCTATGCTCTAGTCAGGAATTGGGAGTTGCATCCCAAGTTGCTTCAAAGATGAGTCTGGTATTTGTTCAGTCTTTACTTGAGGCGCAGCTGGAATTCGCTCTTTGAGTAGTTCAGCAACAGCTGCAAAAACGGGCACAACAACCGAGTTACCAAACTGTCGGTAAGCTTGAGTATCTGACACAGGGATGACCATTTTACTCTCGCCCACTTCATCAAAGCCCATCAACCTGGCGCATTCACGTGGCGTCAGCCGACGTGGCCGGTTGATCATGTTCTTCTCAGAGTAGAAATCACTTTCAGGGTCAAACCCCCTGTCTACGAGAATTTCAGACCCGTCCTTGTGATAACGCGCGGACAGTGTACGTGCAACCGTGTTTGGTCCCGTGAGCCCGAAGCCAAATCCGTTACCTTTTGCACGATGCTTCTCGGCGTATTTGTAGAGATATTCCCAAAGCTTTGGCGTCAGGATGTACTTGTCATCAACCTCGGGGTCAAGAATGTCACCAAAGCAGGGCTTATCCTGGGGATAGAGTTTCGCCACATCTTTAAGGGTAAAGCCTTCATGAAGCTTCAGGTCGCGTCTGAAACCGACCAGCACGATACGCTCTCGGTGCTGAGGCACGAAATGTCGAGCATCCAGCACCTTTGGATCACTCCCCTTGGGCGCCTCTACATCAGCAACTTCATAGCCCAGCTCGTCCAGCGTTTCACAGATGACTCTGAAGGTTTTACCCTTGTCGTGACTTTTCAGATTCTTAACGTTCTCCAGCAGAAAAACGGCTGGGCGCTTGGCTGCCAGAATACGGGCTACGTCAAAGAAGAGGGTCCCCTGAGTGTCACACTCAAAACCGTGCTTTCTGCCCAGTGAGTTCTTTTTAGATACACCAGCAAGAGAGAAAGGCTGACACGGGAAGCCCGCAAGCAATACCTCATGGTCAGGAATCGCATGATCTATATGCGCATAGGCCTGTTCTTCAGAAATATCAGTTTGTGCAGAGAGAGTTACATCACGAATGTCGTGATTGAACACATGCTCATCTGGATCGCAGTAATGGTTAGCCAAGTAAGTACGGCGAGCATTCTTATCCCATTCGGAGGTAAATACACACTTGCCGCCAACCTGCTCAAAGCCCTTGCGTATCCCCCCAATACCTGCGAACAGGTCAATAAACCTGAACGCTGGCTGGTCGTAATGCGCAGGCTTTTTGGGCAAAAGCCCCTGCAAAATCTGATACTCGGTAAAGGTTACGCGCGGAGTTGCCTTCCCTTTCAGCGCCCGGTTGATAGTTTCCCGCGTCCAGTAGCCGGGAGAAGTCTTGGAAAGAACTTCTGCTATGAATTTCTGATCATAGATTTCTGAAAGCCGATGCAGTAACTGCATTTCCGCACAGAATCCGTCTTCTGGAATATCGGGGTTAAAACTATTCATCAGTTCCAGCTGCACCTGTTTGTTCATGACAATCGCTCCCTGGGTCACATGGGTGATCAGGGGTCACGAAAACGATCCGTATTCTCGCTATATCCCCTGACGTCTGCAAGCTGTTTCAATCAGCCTGTTCTAAATAGTCAACAGCCATCCCTTTTCTGCCAATACTCAGCCACTTATCCAGCGAAGCAACCATGATGTGGTACTGGTCATAGAAGTCGAAAAACGGGAGGTTCCACTGAAGAACGGAACGGAGCCTCTCTACAGGATGAAATTCATCCATCAAGTACTCGTTGGCATCCATGTAGTCATGTACTTCGGAAAAGGTCTCAATCTTTTCAGGTAAAACTCCCCTCCTGAAATCCTCCTCCATCCAAAGCTGCGCAATTTTTGTACGGAAGATAACAGTTTGACGTAGAGAAAGATCTGAAGCCACCGGCTCTTCTACCCTGGAGACAATATGCTTCCGTGCATTTATGTCTTCAAGAATTGATAACGTATCCATACGACACCCCTATATGTGTTTATTAGGTGACTCAACATCACTCATCAATCACATATTAGGCATAAAAAGTGTAGATTCCAACAAAAAACTGTTTTTTTATACAGTAAAAATATTCTTACCAGCTCTGCACGTAGCGATTGACGGGCCTCTAGCCTACCTACTGAATCGATGCCAGTGTCACGACAAGCAACAACAGTACTGTTTGTTGCCCACAAGGTGATAGGAAAGTTACATATCAGAGGGCTGACCTCGATTGAGGATTTTCCGTCCAGGCAGCGCGCCTACTACATGTCCCGCATTAAAGGTAAAAAACTAAGCCTGAGCAGACTTTACGCAAAGTACTTTGGGCACTTGGATAGCGCTATAGAATAAGCATCAATTTCGAGGGCAAGCCCGACCACAGTGCTTCCTAGAAGCCGCTTGGTGATCTTTGTAGATAGCTGTTTCTGGCACAAATTCCCCGTGCACTTTGTCAGCCCAGAGACCATCACCGAATTTTGGCTAAACAAAAAAACCGCAATACCGACAGGGATTTGGAGGTGGCCACACGTAGCCTACAGCTGCAAGGGCCGGAAGTTTTACCGTTTTGGTAACATCAGATTAAGTCTGAACTGGACAAATGTGTTGTGTTGGCCGAGCACCATTTGGCCCCTCGTATTAAGTCACCCTAATATTTTGAATTCGTCCTTATATCAAGTTACCTTTGTCGCAACACCAAGACATGGAGGTTTTACATGAGGTGGTTCTTTTCTCCGCAACTCCCCGGCCAAGTCGAAACCGAAGTTACCCAGCGGGATCAGTTCAGCAATGATGAGGTTGAACTGTCAGAAACGATTATCCGCGAAGCTATTCAGAACTCGCTTGATGCAGCGGCCGACGACCCTCCTAAAGTACACGTATCCATCAGGATGCAAACGACTAAAGATGGCCTGGACAAATCATTCTTGGCTGGCATTCTTGATGAACAGCTGGTACATGCCCGCGCTGCAGATCTTGATCTAAGCGAAGTGCCATTTGACTCTCCATCAGCCCTTTTAATAGAGGACTTTGGAACCAAAGGTCTTACCGGGTGTGTCAGCAGTAAGGATAACGATAACTTTTCAGATTTCTGGCGACGTCACGGCAAATCTCACAAAACAGGTAAAAGCCGGGGACGTTGGGGCCTTGGGAAACTGGTATATTCAGCAACCAGCCAAGTAGGCGTTTTTTTCGGACTGACCCTTAGAGATGGTGACAGCATGCCACACCTCATGGGCCAGACTGTCCTCAAGCTACGGCAGGTTGATAGCTATGAGTATCCCCCTCATGCTTTTTTTGCTCACGTTGAGAATGAGGGTGACCGACTCAAGGAGTTTCCAGTCCCGGGAAAGGATCAGGATGAAGTTGACACATTTATTCAGCAGTTCGGCGTACAAAGATCACCGGGACAGAATGGACTCTCAATAATCATACCGTTTCCAAATCCGAACTTTCACATAGGAGCAATGATCGGTACTGCCATTGCAAACTATTTTTACCCAATTATTACCAAACAGCTCACATTGCGCTTTGATCATCTAGAGGTGAACTCCTCCAATGTTAGAGAGCTTGCATATGAGCATGCCAAGGATAAGTTTGCAGATATTGATGCTCTATTTGACTTCATCGAAGAAGCCTACAAGCTTGAGGATAAAGAGATACAGGAAATGCGCCCAAGCTGGCTTGATGATGGCCGACTTGACGAGGAGGACTTTGAACCGGAAGTCCTCGACTCTATCCGCACAAGATATGTTGAAGGCCAGCTGGTCAGTCTAAGACTACCGATCACCTTAAAACAGAAAAACGGCAACCAGGTTAGTACATATTTTTCTATATTTCTGAAGAAGCCCACGGCCCTTAACAAGGGGATAGACCTCTATGTCCGAGGAGGGTTAACCCTACCCGGTGAGGAAAAGTTTCGGGACCGTAAAGCTCTCGGAGCAATGATCGCTGATGATGATGAAATCTGTTCTTTCCTAGGATATGCAGAGAACGCGGCACACACTAAGTGGGTAGGTAGTGCTGAAAAACTGAAACAACGCTACAAAAGCCCCAATAAGCCCATCCAAGCTATTAAGCAGTCGCTTGTTCAACTTTACGACCTGTTATCCGAAGAAATCGAAGAGGTGGACGAACAAGCTCTTCGCAATTTTTTCTGGGTAGATGAACCTGAAGCGGACGGGCCATCACAAAAAAAACCCAAAAAAACTCCAATCCCAATACCCCCCGAGCATAAACCCCGCCCGAGGCATTTCAGTATTTCCAAAATTGAAGGTGGTTTTTCCGTTGTAACACCGAAAGATGCCAACACTGAGAATTATCCACAGACGGTCAAGATTGAGGTCGCCTACGATGTAGGGGCTGGGAACCCATTTAAAAAATACTCCCCACATGACTTCAAGCTGGGACAGGGTGGAAACCTGAAAATCGCGCTTACCAAGGGAACTGGGAAAATAGTAAGCAGAGCTGAAAATACCATGCTGGTAGAAGTGGAAAGTCCCCCTTTCGGCCTACATGTGACCGGATTCGATGATAATCGTGATGTGAAAATTAAGCTGACCAAGGAGGGCTGACCTGATGCAGAAAACGATAAACCATACAGGACGTCGCAGGATCGAACTCAGTGAGCTCAGAATAAATATCGAAACTCAGCCGGATGGTGTGCCAGAATTCAGTGTGGATTTTAGTCTGAACAAAAAAGGCCTACCAGAAGATGCCCAGATCTATATCGAGGCATATCGTAATAATACGCTCCAACGATTTCCATTCGGGCGGGTAGGCCGTATTTTAGCCCCTGCAAGTACAAAGCTGGATCAGCTTGATCTTAGTGGACCAGTATTGTTTCGAGCACTAATTGTCGACGAACGTGAGCATGTTGGCCGCCTGATCGCCAAAGCTGAGGCTCTCCGACCAGAGGGAGATAATGATGAGGATAATAAAGCAAGTCTTCTTACTGTCCGTTCCGGGCCTCTAGGGCAAGTAACATGGAGAGTCGAATTTGAAACTGGCGGCAAGCCCCAACTTTGTATTAATAGCAAGATCCCCAATGCAGTCGAACAGATCAAAAGCAACCCATTGTTTCAATCCCTAGTACTCCCGGCGGCTCTACGACATGTTCTTCTCCATTACTTATGGAACGATGACGACGATGACCAAGAGGCAGACGGTTGGCTCCGGTTTGCTGAACACATCGCTACGGAAAGACCATCAGAAAAAGATCCTCTTACTCTGAACAACTGGGTGGAGGATGTCGTGGACAGTTTCAGCAAACAGTTTGAACTCTGTGACCTGCTCACCAATTCAATGGAGAGGGAACAATGATTGAGCGCAAACTTAATGAAGCGGGGCTAATTGAATTTGAAAACTTCATTTTGGAGCTTCGCAACGAGGGCACCCCGAGCACCCCACTGTATCTCCTGACTGAGGACTCAACATCTGAGCCAATCGGAGAGTCACTATTACTCGAAAATGTAGCATTTGAAACACGATATGCTTTGGGCAAACATCTCGTAGATGCCTTGGGAGGCATTTCTGATGCTGCACGCTTTCTTGGTGACAGAGGCTTTTGGAGCGCTTTGGCACTCTACTGGTTTGATCAATTCTGTCCGGCCAAGGAGGACGGCTCAAGAAAGCCCAGCAAGGAATACAATTATATTTTGAGTGAAAACTACAATCATCGCCCACGGCATGCCGTTTTCACTACATGGCAACTGGTTTCACGTTACGGTGAGGATTCAAAATTTCTTCTCAGCGGTGCCCTGCCTGTTAGGGGGGAGCTAGTTGAACAGCTGATGGCTAGACAGTATCTCCTCAGCTGCGACGGTGCTATAAGAACCGCAAGCCTGCTTTACTACGATTCTGAACGCGCAACCTATAAGAAGGGCGCAGCAGCGAGAAAAAGTGCGGGATGTATTGCCAGATATATAAGCTGGATGGAGCAGTTAAAAGTAAATTATGATCTCTTTGCCATGAGTACAGAAGACTTTTTCAGCCTGATACCAGCTGAATTTGACAGATTCAGACAGTCTTAAAATAACTGTATCCCAAAACTGAAAGGATTAAGATTTAAAGGGAACGTAATGAATTATTCTGCTCAGCTGAAAGACGTTGCACGAATCATGCGCAGTCATGGCGCTCATACTGTCCTTTTCAAGCTCATGGCAAATAATGACAATTCCAAGCAGCAAGTTTACTGCGGGTCAGACTTCGATATTCTGCGAAATGTACCGACCGGGGATATCTACGAAGATGGATACAGCGAAAAGAAAGGCGCGATTTTCAAAGCCAAAGTCTCCCTAAGCTGGATCGACCTTAACGATAACATCCAGCAAGCCAGTGGATCCCAGTTTATTCTTTACCCCAAGTACCCTGAAGTACGCCTTTCAGGCCTTCTCAAGGGTTGTGGGCTTGCACCAAGCCATCTAATGCAACCACCGACCCCCGAGGAGCGTGAGCAAAGGCTAGCAGGAAACCTCAACCGGTGCCTTGTCTTTGGCATATGCCAAAACAGTGTGTTGGCTTATGTCAGCCCTTGGGACTCAGCCTTGTCTCGTGAAGCTGCCCATAGAATAGATTCTGGTGAGTCCGAACTTTTCACTTCTGTATTCTATGAATATTCTGAAACCCTGAGTAAGACTCCCACGCGTACCAAACTCATTCAGCGCCTCAACGAAATCCACCACATGGGATTTATCAGATCTTGCCGCCTGGATGCAGCTGGTAATCGTATACCGTATAAGGCCCAAAACGGTGCAGGCCTTACTCTTGAAAGTTTTTTTGGCATAACGCCTAACGGAAAGTCTGAGCCAGATTTTCTTGACTGGGAACTAAAGGCACACTCATCGGGCGTGGTTACCCTTATGACTCCTGAGCCTGATATGGGTACCTACCTTGATGATTTCTATACATTCCTTGATACCTATGCAACAAGCAGGACTGCACGAAAAATAAATTTTGCAAGCATTCATCGTATGAATGAGCCGAATGAAAAAAGCTCATTGACCATGACCCTTACCGGATTCGATTACTCCAAATCGGAAATCACCGATCCAAAGGGCGGGATGGTCCTCATGGACCCGCAAGAGAACATTGCTGCCGGCTGGTCTTTTCAGAAGCTTCTAAACCACTGGAAGCGCAAGCACGCCAACACCTGTTATGTGAGCTACCAGAAGGAATTACGAGAAGAAGTTCCCTATTTTTCATATGGCCCAAACATTCGATTATGCACAGGAGCGAACATCAAAAGCTACGTTTCAGCTTTAGCAGACAGCGTTGTTTACTACGATCCAGGTATCAACATGAAATTAACAAACAGCAAATGGAAAGCAAAAAAGCGAAACCAGTTCCGAATAAAATGGAAAGATGTTTCGTCCATCTATGATGCAACGGAAGATATCGTCCTCTCCTGAGGAAATGGGGAGGGGGTTAGCTTCCCCTCCTGCGGCATCAAAGAGACTAAAGGCTCATAATATATTAAGCCTATAATTGAACAATCCATCACAATGTGATGGGATGACAGGGGACGCCCTTTTTAATAGCAAAAAACTATCACCCCAATCACTACCATCAATTTTACGAATCCAGCTCACGCCGGTACTATGGCTTCCAACTTCTTAAGCAACTACTCAAATGTGCAGGAGATTCAATCACATGGGTATCGTTAACACCGAGATCAAACCGTTCCAGGCTACCGCTTTCAAACAGGGCGAGTTCGTAGAAATCACTGAAGCGGACGTTAAAGGCAAGTGGGCTGTATTCTTCTTCTACCCGGCTGACTTCACCTTCGTTTGCCCGACCGAGCTGGGCGACGTTGCTGACAAATACGAAGAGCTGCAGAAGCTGGGCGTTGAAGTCTTCTCCGTGTCTACTGACACGCACTTCACCCACAAAGCGTGGCACGATTCTTCCGAGACTATCGGCAAGATCAACTACTACATGGTCGGCGACCAGACTGGCAACATCACCAACAACTTCGGCGTGATGCGTGAAGGCCAGGGCCTGGCAGACCGCGCTACTTTCCTGATCGATCCGGAAGGTGTTATCCAGGCAGTTGAAATCACTGCTGAAGGCATCGGCCGTGACGCTGACGACCTGCTGCGCAAGGTTAAAGCGGCTCAGTACGTTGCCGCTCACCCGGGTGAAGTTTGCCCGGCTAAATGGAAAGAAGGTGAAGCAACTCTGGCTCCGTCTCTGGACCTGGTTGGCAAAATCTAAGATTGATCTTCCGCGTCGGCTTGCACTGGCCGGCGCTTGATCATCGCTCGGTCTGTCCGGCTTCGGCTGCGACAGGCCCAGGCGCCGCCCTTCGGGGCGGCGTTTTTGTTTGTGCTTGCCGCAACTCTCGTTTACCTGGTTCAGCGTCGGGCGATTGCTTCCTTCTATAGGCCATCATTAGCCAAAAGCTATCAGCCTATTAACTACGATTAATTTCACGCATAAAAACTCGCTCGGTACTATAAACACATATTCGAGATGAGCTTCACCGCCGCACAGGAGATCCACAGGCGGACCGCCATCTGACTTGATTGATCGACTTATTGACCTTGAAGGAACAGACACCATGTTGGATACAAACCTGAAGCAGCAGCTGAACACTTACTTGCAGAACATTGTGACTCCGATTGAGCTGACCCTGACCACCAACGGCACTGACAAGTCCGATGAGCTGGCAACCCTTACTCAGGAGATTGCCGAGCTGTCTGACAAGATCAGCGTCAAGGAAGGTAACGACCGTCGCGCACCGAACATGGCTGTGGGCGCCGCTGGCCAGGCACCGCGTGTGAACTTTGCCGGTATCCCCATGGGTCACGAGTTCACCTCGCTGGTACTGGCATTGCTGCAGGCCGGTGGTCACCCGTCCAAGGCTGATGCCGAACTGCAGGAGCAGATCCGTAATCTGCCGGGCACCTACGAGTTTGAAACCTACATCTCGCTGTCCTGCCAGAATTGCCCGGACGTGGTGCAGGCGCTGAACCTGATGGCGACACTGAACCCGAACATCACCCACACCATGATTGATGGTGCCCTGTTCCAGCAGGAAGTGGATGAGCGTCAGATCATGGCCGTGCCCTCTGTATACATGAATGGCGAGCACTTCGGTCAGGGCCGCATGACGCTGGCAGAGATCGTCAACAAACTGGATACCGGTGCTGCGGAGAAGAAAGCAGCCGCCCTGAGCGAGAAAGATCCGTACGAAGTACTGGTTGTGGGCGGTGGCCCGGCTGGAGCATCTGCCGCGATCTACGCTGCACGTAAAGGCATCCGTACCGGTGTTGTTGCTGAGCGCTTTGGTGGCCAGGTAATGGATACGGTCGGCATCGAGAACTTCATTTCCGTGCCCTACACCGAAGGCCCGAAACTGGTGGCCAGCCTGGAGCAGCACGTTAAAGAGTACGAAGTCGATGTAATGACTGAACAATCTGCCGCCAAAATCAGCAAAAACGAGCTGATCGAAGTGGAACTGGCCAGCGGTGCGACCCTGAAAAGCCGCAGCGTGATTCTGGCTACCGGTGCCCGC
Source organism: Marinobacterium stanieri (assembly GCF_900155945.1). Classification (GTDB taxonomy): domain Bacteria; phylum Pseudomonadota; class Gammaproteobacteria; order Pseudomonadales; family Balneatricaceae; genus Marinobacterium; species Marinobacterium stanieri. Next base: position 160,531 of record NZ_FTMN01000005.1, on the reverse strand, counting down.
TGGCGTGAAATGAACGTGCCGGGCGAACAGGAGTACCGTGGCAAGGGCGTGGCCTACTGCCCGCACTGTGATGGCCCGCTGTTCAAGGGCAAAAGCGTCGCCGTCATCGGGGGTGGCAACTCCGGTATCGAAGCCGCCATCGACCTGGCCGGTATCGTGAAAGATGTCACCGTACTGGAGTTTTCCGACACCCTGCGTGCCGATGATGTACTGGTGAAAAAGGCTGAATCTCTGCCCAACGTCACCATCATCAAACAGGCGATGACCACTGAAGTGCTGGGTGATGACAACAAGGTGATCGGTCTGAAATACAAGGACCGTCGTACCGATGAAATGCACGTACTGGATGTGGCCGGCATCTTTGTTCAGATCGGCCTGGTCCCGAACAGCGAATGGTTGAAAGACAGCCTGGAGCTGACCGAGCGCGGCGAGATCGTGATCGACGGCCACGGTGCCACGTCCATGCCGGGCGTATTCGCGGCAGGTGATGTGACGGCAACACCGTACAAGCAGATCATCATCTCCATGGGTTCAGGCGCAACGGCGGCACTGGGTGCCTTCGACCACCTGATCCGTAACTGATCCACCGTTAGACATTGCGTCCTTATCTCTCTTCAGCGACCTAGCTGATTTTGCCGCCCTTCGGGGCGGCTTTTTTGCGTGTAGTATGGAGGCTGATCACGTCATCGACAGCAGCGCCGATACCAGTTTCTCGTTATCGTACTGCTCCGGCTGGTGCGGGTCGGTCAGGTCCATGTCGATCAGTTGAATATCCAGCTCTGCCAGGCGCGCCTTGAAATCGGCATCCACATCATTCAGAAAGCGGCTGTCCAGCAACACGATGTTGAGCAGGCGCGATACCGCCACCGGGTCTTCCTGGTCCGCCTGCAGGTAATGCAGCAGCGCTTCCACCTGTTGTTGCGGGGTCATGCCGAACTGTTCCGGGTCCGAGCCCAGGTTGGGGATGTACACCTTGGGGCAGGGGTTGTCGGCCACGGAAGAGCCCACGCCATCCACCAGCAGGTTGGCCATCAGGCTACTGTAGAAGCTGCCCGGCGGGTAGCAGATCAGCTCAGCCGAGGCGAGCAGCTTGCGGTTGGCCTTGCGCAGTTTGGAGCCTTCCGGCTTGGGTTCCTGCTGGGAGTGCACCAGTTTCAGGCGCTGCACCGGGCTGCTGATCGGCGCCACTTCCTTGCCGGTCAGCAGGTGCTGGCCTACCACGCGGGTGCCATCCTGCAGACGCGCCATTAACTGGCGTTCATCGCCGGTAATCGCGCGCACGGTGCCACGCACGTTTACCAGCTGGGAGAACAGGAAGATGATCGGGTCCAACGAGCGGTTGTTGTTGAGGTAACCGCCGGTGAGGATCAGGTTGCCGATACTGGCTCCACGCAGATCAAAATCGTGCGGCATCGCCTGCTGGAAATAACCCAAGTGGTTGCAGATCAGGCTGCGCATGGGGTTGGGGATGCGTCGCACCAGCGGGTCCTTGCCCTGCGCCAGCCGTTCCAGTTGTTTATTCAAACTGGCGTCATCATCGTCTTTGGGCAAACGGTAGCTGAACAGGCGCACGATCTCCGGGTGCCCCAGCACCGTTTCATCGGCCAGTGCCATCAGGCGCGAGCGCAGGTCACCCACCGCGGGCATATCGAAGGCCTCACGCAATACCGCCGAGCTGCCACCGGAATCAAACGCCGATACCAGATGGATGGAATTGTGGGTGTATCGCTTGAGCGTGCGCGACAGCCCGTTCAGTGCCGAACCGCCGCTGAAAAAGAGCACACGCGGGCCGAGTTCGGGCAACTTGGAGTAACGGGTGAGCTTGAGCGAGTCCGGAATACTGACCGGTCGCGTCATCAATATGCGGGGCATCTTATCCTCTCTGTGGCCGGCAAGCCGTGACGTCTATGTCACTGATACGTCATGTTTTTGTCATGTTAGCTGCAAAAGCATTAACGTATAGTGACACCCGAAATTATGCGGTAGCCGGCATCCATGAGCGCGTTGAGTCAGATCATACAGGAAAACCTTCACTTTCTGCTGAGCGAGGTCGAGACCCAGCTGCAGCAGGCTGCCGAGTTTTTCCGTAACCCTTCCCCCAAGCATTTGGCGACCCTGGAATCCCGTCGCGGTTACGTCAGTAACCTGCGCATGCGTATCCAGCGCGAGACCATCCGCCTGCTCAGCCGCAGCCGTAAGCCTGTGCAGCAGGAAGTGCGCATGCGGGCAGTGGATAACCTGGCCCAGGCACTGGAGCTGCTGACCGATTCTGCCCGCGGTTGTCTGAGCGAGTTTGCCCGCCATGCCGATGACGACCTGCCACAGCCGCCCAAGCGCAAACAGTTTCGCCGCATGCTCAAGCGCATCACCCTGGCACTGGAGCTGGTCGAGCCGGGCCTGTTCGATGCCGATGCCAATGCTGCAGTCCGCCTGAAACAGCGTAGTGATCGCCTGCAGCTCACCTGTGACAATCTCCAGGCCGAGCTGATCGAGAAGCCGCCCAGTGAGAAACGCACGGCGCTGCTGCCGACGCTCTTTGCCTGCTATTCCCTGCGCCAGATGGCGCTGTCACTGGAACAGATGGCGGAGGCCATTCTGGCGGCCAACCTGGGGCAGGCGATTAACCTGTCAAACCTTGCTCATATCCGCCAGGCGGCCGCCGAGCTGAAACGTCCGTTGAAGAAACTGGATGTGAGCACCCTGGCGGAAACACGATCCGGCAGCACCATCGCCGGCATTCGCAAGAACAGCTCCAGCCGCTATCTCGCCATCTATAAGGAAGGCGACCCCGGCAAGCTGGATGAAGAAGTACAGGGCGTGGAAAGCTGGCACGAAATCTATCCGGGCCTGGCACCGCGCATTCTGGCGCATTCGGAAAAGGACGGCTCGGCGTCCATGCTGATCGAGCATCTGCCGGGCCAGACCTTCGAGTCGCTGCTGTTTGCCGATGATGGCGCTCTGCTGGAACAAGCCAGTCGGCAGCTGATGCGAACCCTGCGCAGCATCTGGCGGGAAACGCGCAACCGTAAGGCGGAACCGGCCCAGTTCATGCGCCAGCTGGATAAGCGCCTGCCTTCAATTTTGTCGGTGCACCCCGAGTTTGATCGTCCACAGCTGCAGATCTGCGGTGAAACCCTGCCCGCACTGCAAACGCTGGTCGACGACACCGCTGAAGTGGAAGCGCGCTGCAAGCCGCCATTTTCGGTCTACATCCACGGCGACTTCAATGTGGATAACATCATCTACGACCCGTCGGAAAAGCGTATTTTCTTTATCGACCTGCACCGCTCGCGCTACCTGGATTACTGCCAGGATATCTCGGTGCTGATGGTCTCCATCTACCGTCTGAAGATTCTGGAGCGCGACCGCCGTCGTCGTCTGATGGCCGTCGCCCGAACCATTTACATGGCCTGCCGTCGCTTCGCCAAACAGGAGAAGGACGACAGCTTTGACCTGCGCCTGGCCATTGGTCTGGCACGCTCGTTTATCACCTCGACTCGTTTTATTTTCGACAAAGCCCTGGCCGGTCGCATGTACATGCGTGCCCTCTACCTGATGGAGCAGATCAGCGCCGTCAAACCCGGCCAGGAAGACCGTTACAAACTGCCCCTGAAGGAGTTGTTCCTTGAGTAATCTGCGTATTGGCGTTGTCGGCATTCCCGGCAAATGGTCCACTGAAGCCCTGGCCGACGCCATTGAAGCACGCACCGGTTTTCGCCTGGTGATCGACATGGCGGACGTGGAGCTGCAGCTGGACAGCAACCGTCTGCTGTATCGCGGTCAGGACCTGACTGAACTGGACGCCCTGGTGGTGAAAAAGATCAGTGAGACCTACACCCCGCATACGCTCGACCGCATTGAGCTGCTGCGCCATGCCGAACGCGCGGGAGTTCGCGTGTTCAGCCCGACCCGCAGCCTGATGCAGCTGATCGACCGCCTCAGTGGCACCCTGAGCCTGTCTGCCGCCGGTATCCCCATGCCGCTGACCCGTGTCACCGAGTCGCTGCAAGCCGCCGAACAGGCCGTGCATGAGTTTGGCGCCGCCGTGCTCAAGCCGCTCTACTCCACCAAGGCACGGGGCATGACACTGGTTGAAGCCGATGACGCCAACCTGACCACCCAGCTGGCGGACTTTGCAGCCGGCAACCCCATGCTCTACATTCAGAAGAAGCTGGACCTGTCAGGGCGCGATCTGGGCATGGTGTTTGTGGGTGGCCAATACCTCTGCACCTATGCCCGCGTCGGCAGTCAGGATGCCTGGAACACCACCATTCACAGTGGCGGCCGCTACGAGCCGTTTGAACCCGATGCTGAACTGATCGAACTGGGCCGTAAGGCACAGGCCTGCTTTGATCTCGATTTCACCACCGTGGATATTGCCCTCACGGACACCGGTCCGGTCGTGTTCGAGGTGTCCGCCTTTGGAGGCTTCCGCGGCGCGCTGGAAGGCTGTGGCATTGATGCCGCGGCGTCCTATCTGGACTGGATTATGCAAACACTGGAAACAACACGCACATGCTGAACGACCCGCTCAACACGCAACAACTGGAAACGGCCATCGCCGATTGCCAACACCATTTTATGCTGCAGCTGGACGATTTTGTTGTGCGCGTCGGCAGCAATGCGCCAGCGCTGATCGCGGCCCTGCGTGACTATTACCGCAGCTACCCGCAACCCGAGCAGGCCACACCGAACCTTCAGCTGTGGATGGTCGATCAGCCGGCCATCAAACCGGATCTGGACTGGCAGGACTGGCCCCGCGAAACCGGCAAAAGCGGTCTCAAGGAAGCCATCGTCGATCTGCCCGCAGGCCAGCGTCTGGTATACAAGGTAAAAACCGGCATGCTGATGCTGCAGCGCCTGCAAGATCCGATGCTGATCGGCCCGGCACAGGAAAATCTGGCGCAGGCAGTCAATTTCATCAACAACCAGCACATCAACCATCTGCAGCATAAAGGCGGGCTGATCTGCCACGCAGCGGCGCTGACAGTGGGTCAACGCGGTGTAGCAGTGGCGGCCAGCTCCGGTGGCGGCAAGTCTACCCTGATGCTGCGCCTGATGGAGCTGCCAGAAGCCCGTTTTATCACCAACGACCGCCTGTTTGTTACCCGCAGCGACAGCGGTACTCAGGGCGAAGGCGTAGCCAAGCTGCCCCGAGTAAACCCGGGGACGCTCCTGAATAACGAGCGCCTGCGACCAGTCCTGAGCGAGGAAAATCAGGCGCGCTTTGCGGCACTGCCCAAGGATGAGCTCTGGCAGCTGGAGTTCAAATCCGATGTGCCGGTGGAAGACTACTACGGCGCCGACAGCCTCTGCATGAGCGCCCCGCTGCACGATTTGATTCTGCTGAACTGGTCGCATCAGAGTGACCAGCCCTGCCAGATCCGCCAGGTCGATCTGGCCCAGGAGCCTCAGCTGTTACCCGGCATCATGAAATCCCCTGGCGCGTTTTATCAGGATGCCCAGGGCGCATTTCTGGACCGCCCCGCCCTGCCGCCGGAAGCCGATTATTTGCAGTCACTGGGCGGGCTTAATATCTATGAAGTGACCGGCCGCGCCGACTTTGATCAGGTCGCGGACTGGTACTCTCGGGAGGTCATGAAAAATGGCTGAACTGCTGCTGTTGCGACACGGCAAGGCTGAAGTGGGTGCCGATAAGGATGATTCCGAACGCACTCTGAAAACGCGCGGCAAACGCGATGCCCAGCGCATTGGCCACTGGCTGCAACAGCACGATCTGCAGCCGGATTGCATTATCAGCTCGCCGGCCGAGCGGGCACTGCTGACGGCCGAAAAATGCGCCAAGGTCATGGGCATTCCGGCCGCCAATATCGAAACCGATGACGAGCTCTACCTGGGCTCGCCCGAGACCCTGTGGGAGCATTTGCAGCCACGCCTGAAGCATTATCAGCGCATTATGCTGGTGGCACACAATCCCGGCCTGGAGCAGTTGCTGCAACAGTTGCTGGATGAGCCGCTGGCGATTCCGGATGATGGCAAGCTGATGCCCACAGCCGCTCTGGCACACCTGAGCACCGATGCCAGCATTCCGACGCCGGGCCACTGGCAGCTGGAAAAACTGATCCGCCCGCGCACTCTGCCACGCCTGTTTGCCTTTGAAGAGAACGGCCTGACCGTCTGGCGTGATCGCCCGGCCTACTATTACAAACAGTCTGGCGTGTTGGCCTACCGTATCCATGAAGGCGAGCTGCAGCTGCTGATGTTCAAAACCCTGAACAACCCGCTGTGGAAGCTGGCCAAGGGCATCATCGAGCCTGGCCTGAGCGCCGCCGAATCCGCCGCCAAGGAAGCCTGGGAAGAGCTGGGCATTCGTGGCGAAGTGGACCCCGAGCCGCTGGGCGATACCCGTCACGCCAAATGGGGTGGCGAGTGTGACCTGCGCCTGTTCGCCATGCGCGTAACCGCAACACCCGCCGAAGACCAGTGGTGGCACGATAAACGCTTCTGCCAGTGGTTGAGCCCGGAAGCTGCCGCACCGTCCTGTGTGATCAACGGCATGGGGCATTTCATCCAGCAGCTGCGTGCCCGGGTCGGCCATGACTAAACTGATCGCCCTGATCCGCCACGGTGACTATGAGCAGCTGGCGAAAACACCCAGTGCGTTGCAGCCCTATCCGCTGACCGATGAGGGTGCCGAAGAGGTGCGCCAACAGGCACGCCGCTTCCGTGACTGGCTTGAGCAGCAGGACATTCGCCCCAGCGCCGAGGTACATTGTTCCACCCTGCTCAGGGCCTGGCAGACCGCGCAACTGTATATGGAAGAGCTGGCCGACCTGTTTAGCTCAACGCCGGAACTGCAAAGCTTCCCGGACCTGTGCGAACGCCGCGTTGGCTCCGTTGCCAACCTGAGCACCGGTGAGATCGAACGCATTCTGGAACTGGACCCGCGCTTCGAGCCCGCGCCCAAGGGCTGGAAATCCGACAGCCACTACCGCCTGCCACTGGAAGGCGCCGAGTCGCTGATGGATGCCGGTACCCGTGTGGCTGGCCATCTGCGCCTGTGTGCCGCCGCACCCGAACGCGGTTTGCAGCTGGTATTCGGCCACGGCGCTGCCTTTCGTCATGCGGCCTATCATCTAAATGTCATCGAATTCGACGATATTAAGCGGTTAAGCATGTATCACGGACATCCGGTGGTGCTGCAACAGGATCCCCTGACCGGCTGGAGCCATCACAGCGGTGAGTGGAAAATCAGACAAAAAAGCGAGCGCCCCGACTGAGCGGGTCGCCCAGAGGACAGCATGTCGCGCACCCTTCTGCCCACCATCAAAGACCTGCCCAGCCACGCCGGCATCCGCTCAACGCTGCCACCCGCCAGTTGTGTCTGGCCGCTGGAAAAAGGCTCTGCCGACAGCCGTCTCCGCGATGACGAAATGCGCCAGCAGGCATTGATTGACCCCTATCCTGCCGACGACTGGCGCTGGCCCAAGCGGCCGGTGATTTTCATCTCCGATACCCACGCCGATGCGGAAGCCTTTGAAGCCTCACTGGTTGCCAGCGGCGGTGTGCAACTGAACGATACACCGGGACAGGGCCGTTTCAAGCTGACCAAACAGGGCAAGAAGGCCGAGTTCATCATCGGGGGCGACTGCCTGGACAAGGGCCCCAGCAACCTGCAAATGCTGCGCAGTCTCAAGCGCCTGTATGATCTGGGCGCGCGCGTGACCCTGCTGGCCGGCAACCATGACCTGCGCTTGATGATGGGACTGCTCGCCATGCAGCAGAAGCGTCATACCGGTAACGAGCACCTGTTCGCCCGCATGGGCAAGAAAGTGATTCCGCTGTTCCGTGAGGTGTTCGACAGTTGGCCGGAGCGCAACTGGCTCAAAGGTGTGCCCGATGCCGATACCTGCCGCAGCCTGCTGCTGCCGGCGGATGACTGGTTCGAGCGTTTTCCCGCCCACGCCGAAGGCATACTGACCGAAGCCGGCGTGGCCCGCGAGCTGAAGAAAATGCGCAGCAAGGCCAGCAGTTTTGAGCGCCACTGCCTCAATGCAGGCATGGATATCCGCACCGTGTATGCCGTGGCACGGCACTGTCAGCGTCTGTTCTTACACCCCAAGGGCGAGTTTTACTGGTTCTTCAAAAAGATGCAGCTGGTACGCCGCACCGGTTCCTTCCTGTTCCTGCATGCCGGGCTGGATGATGTGATGAGCCGGGACATTGCCGAGCGCGGCCTGAAAAAGGTCAACAAGCGCTTTCGCAAGGCCCTGCACAAGGACCTGTTCAGCTTCTATTACAGCTCCCTGGCCAACACTTTCAGAACCAAGTACCGGGCCGCCGATCTGCCCTTGAGCGATGCCGGCGTGCAGCAGATTCATGGCTGTGGCGTGCGCGCACTGGTCCATGGCCATATCAACCGCACCCGCGGCCAGCGTCTGGCCCTACGTCAGGGATTGCTGCATGTGGAAGCGGATATCACCCTGGACCGCAACTCACGGCGCCAGGAAGGCTTGCGCGGCGTCGGCTGTGGTGCCACGATCATCGATCCCGGTCGGCATATCATTGGCATCAGCAACGACTACCCGTTCGCCAAGGTGTTCCGTCCTGCTCCTCTTAACCCGGCGAGGTAACCTGCATTTATGGCAGCGAAAAACGAGTTCGTTTACGAGTCCTACCAGGATGGCAAAACGATTCAGACCCTGCTCAAGTCCATTGCCCGCGGTCTGGGCAAGGGCAAACTGGAATTCAGCGATGGCGATACCGATCTGGTGCTGACACCGGAAGGTCTGCTGCACCTGAAGGTGTCCGCCAGTGAAGATGAAACCCGTAACCAGCTCAATATCCGTATCCGCTGGGAAGAGCACCCGCGCGAGCTGTCCGAAGATATGCTCAAGGTTAAATAAGCCCTACCAGGGCAGTCCCTGGCCAAAGCGCTCCACCAGAAAATCGCACAACAACTGCAGTTTGGGAGAGCGCTGCCGCGCCTGGGGATATACCAGCCAGACGCCGCTGAACGGATAGCGGTACTGCTCCAGCATGGATACCAGCTCACCCCGCTCCAGCGCCGGCTCCACGTAATAATCCGGCAACTGGGCAATGCCCAACCCCTTGCTCACCGCATCCATCAGCGCCGGCCCCGAGTTGGAGCGCCAGTTACCGTTCACCCGCAGCTCACGGCGCTGGCCGTTGTCACTGAACAGCCAGAAGGTATTGGAGCCCAGCAGGCAGTTATGCCGGCTCAGCTCGGAAAGCGTATGCGGCATGGGATAGCGCTGCAGGTATTCCGGGCTGGCACAGAGATATTCACGCCGATCACACAACCGCCGCGCCAGCAGGCTGGAATCTTTCAGCGTCCCCATGCGTATGGCCAGATCGTAACCCTCGGTAATCAGGTCGGTCTGGCGGTTGGTCAGATGCAGATCCAGACTGATCTTGGGGTAGGCCAGCATAAAGTCATTGAGCTGGGGTGCCAGAAAACGCTCACCGAAAGTGGTGGCGCAGGTCACGCGCAGCTTGCCCGAAGGCTCGGCCTGAAAGCTGGACAACTCCTCTTCTGCTGCAGAAAACCCCTGCAGCAGATCGCGACAATGCTGGTAGTAATGCTCACCCGCTTCGCTGAGGCGAAACTTGCGCGTGGTGCGGTACATGAGCGGAGTATTAAGATCGGCTTCCAGCCGCGCCACCAATCGGCTCATATGCGATGGCGAGACTTTCAGCTTCTTGGCGGCTGCCGAGAAACTGCCTTGCTCCACGACTTCGACAAAGGCTTCAATCGCATCCCAATTACGCATTTAGATCTACCCCGAACAGCCGCCCAAGCGGGTGTTACTCTGCAAAACCAACATACATCAGAAATATTTTCTGACAATTGCTTTATATATCATTTAAAAAAGCCACACCTTCGGCAAGAAACTTTAGAAAATGTAGCTATCCGCCTGTGGCGTCGACATAAGATCGATACCCACAGATGAATCCAATAATCCGCACAACAGGAGAGCCCCATGTCCATCGAACGCATCCACTCCACCGACCGCATGAGCCGCATCGTCAAGCACAACGGCACCGTTTATCTGTGCGGCCAGACCGCCGGCCAGGCGGAATGGGATATCGCCGAACAGACCCGTCAGTGCCTGACCAAGATTGAAGGCCTGCTTGCCGAAGCCGGCAGCAGCAAGGCTTCCATGCTGTCAGTCACCATCTATATCCGCGACATGAAGGACTTCGCTGCCATGAATGAAGTCTGGGATGCCTGGGTTGCTGACCTGCCCAAACCGGCTCGCGCCTGTGTTGAAGCACGCATGGCCCGCCCGGAAATTCTGGTCGAGCTGACCGTGACCGCAGCCGTCGAAGACTGATGACCTGCCGGCCTGTGGTGTTCACTGCAGGCCTATTTTCCCTCGATTATTGCTACTGAGCAAAAATACTTTTCGATTGGTGCCATTATCAATGACGCCAACCGGGTCTAGACTGTGTTCAAACCGAATACAGGAGACCTCTCATGAAATCTCGCGCTGCCGTTGCCTGGAAAGCTGGCGATCCTCTCACTATCGAAGAAGTAGATGTTCAGGGCCCCAAGGCCGGTGAAGTTCTGGTGCGTATCGTTGCCACTGGCGTGTGTCACACCGACGCGTTCACACTGTCTGGCGCAGACCCGGAAGGCATCTTCCCGTCCATCCTGGGCCATGAAGGCGCGGGCGTGGTTGAAGAAGTCGGCCCCGGCGTTACCACGCTGAAACCGGGTGATCACGTAATCCCGCTGTACACCGCCGAGTGTGGCAAGTGTAAATTCTGCCTGTCCGGCAAAACCAACCTGTGTCAGGCTGTTCGCGCGACCCAGGGCCAGGGCCTGATGCCGGACGGCACCAGCCGTTTCTCCCTGAACGGTGAAACCCTGTACCACTACATGGGCACCTCTACCTTCTCCGAATACACCGTTGTTCCGGAGATCTCCCTAGCGAAAATCCACGTGGATGCACCGCTGGAAAAAGTCTGCCTGCTGGGCTGCGGTATCACCACCGGTATCGGTGCGGTACTGAACACGGCGAAGGTTGAGCCGGGCTCTACTGTTGCCATCTTCGGTATGGGCGGCATCGGCCTGTCCTGTATCCAGGGGGCCCGCATGGCCGGTGCCGAGCGCATCATCGCCATCGACATCAACGAAGAGAAGTTCGAGATGGCACGCCAGTTCGGTGCCACCGACTGCGTTAACCCGAAAGACTTCTCTGACCCGATCCAGCAAGTCATCGTCGACATGACCGACGGTGGTGTGGACTACTCCTTCGAGTGTATCGGTAACGTACAGGTAATGCGTTCCGCACTGGAGTGCTGCCACAAGGGTTGGGGTGAATCCATCATCATCGGTGTTGCCGGTGCTGGCGAAGAGATCTCCACCCGTCCGTTCCAGCTGGTCACCGGTCGCGTCTGGAAAGGCTCCGCTTTCGGTGGCGTCAAAGGCCGCAGCCAGCTGCCGGGTTACGTTGAGGATTACATGAACGGCAAGATCGAGATCGATCCGTTCATCACTCACACCATGGGCCTGGAAGACATCAACAAGGCATTCGACCTGATGCACGAAGGTAAGAGCATCCGCTCGGTGATTCTGTTCGATCAGTAATTGGACGCTTTGGGTGCCTACCGCCCCACTGGGCACCCGCACACCGACACGCCGTGAATCCATCCATGGAGGCTCTGCAGCGCCATCCCTGGCGCTGAAGGTCGGCTTTGCGGGCACCCAGTGCGGCTCCGGTTGTCATCAACGATAACCAGACGCTGGCACCCACAGTTGCAGGCGTGGAGAGGACAGGGTTGATCGACCGTATGGCGCCATGGACGGCGCCATCGAGCCCCCAGGGAAGGGTTTACGGCGTGTCGAGCAACACTGTCCTCTCCTGAGCCCAGCACCCAAGCACAACACGGCAAACCACCGAAGGCTCAAGGAGAACGCACATGTCACAAGCAGCCCCCGAGCTGATCGCCAGCAACAAATGCTTCGACGGCTGGCTCAAGCGCTACAAACATCTGTCGCCGGCAACCGGCACAGAGATGATCTTTGCCATCTACCTGCCGCCACAGGCCCAGACGCAACCGGTGCCCGTTCTTTACTGGCTGTCCGGCCTCACCTGCACCGATGAAAACTTCATGCAGAAAGCCGGTGCTCAGCGCATCGCCGCCGAGCTGGGTATCGCCATTGTGGCACCGGACACCTCACCGCGCGGCACCGACCTGCCGGGTGAGCATGACAGCTACGACTTCGGCTCTGCCGCCGGCTTCTACGTCAATGCGACCCAGGAACCCTGGTCAGCGCATTACAACATGTACGATTACGTGACGGCGGAACTGCCTGCACTGATCGAACAGCACTTCCCGGTGACCGATAAGCGCGCTATCAGCGGCCATTCCATGGGCGGCCATGGTGCATTGATTTGCGCACTGAAGAATCCGGGTCGTTATGCTTCCGTATCCGCTTTCGCGCCGATCACCAACCCGATCAACTGCCCCTGGGGTGAAAAAGCCCTGACCGGTTATCTGGGTGAAGATCGCGAAAGCTGGAAGGCTTGGGACAGCTGTGAGCTGATTGCCAATGCGGAAGAGAAACTGCACCTGCTGGTGGATCAGGGCGAAGCCGATGATTTCCTGGCGGAACAGCTCAAGCCGGAAGCCCTGCAGGCGGCCTGCGAAGCTGCGAACCACCCGCTCGAGCTGCGCCTGCAGCCGGGCTATGACCACAGCTACTTCTTTATCGCCAGCTTTATCGAAGACCACCTGCGTCATCACGCCAAGGCACTGGGCGTAAGCTGAATCGCGGTCTGAAACAGACACAAAAAAACGCCGACCCGCGCAAGCCGGTCGGCGTTTTTCGTATGAGGTCGCGTGACGCTTAGAGTGCGGCCAGAACCGCTTCAGCGCTGCTCTTCTCGAAGTCTTTCTCGTCCACGTTCAGCAGCTCAACCACACCGTCGTTGACGATCATGGCGTAACGCTTGCTGCGCTTGCCGAACTGAATGCCGGTCAGGTCCAGTTCCAGACCCAGCGCCGATGCGAATTCACCGATACCGTCTGCCAGCATTGTGATGTTGTCAGCGTTCTGCGCCTTGCCCCAGGCATCCATTACGAACACATCATTTACAGCGGTGCAGATGATGCTGTCGACGCCCTTGGCCTTGATCTCGTCAGCCTTAACCACAAAACCCGGCAGGTGAGCAGCAGAACAGGTCGGGGTAAAAGCACCCGGTACCGCGAAAAGAACAACTTTCTTGCCTGCAAAAAGGTCCGCAGTGTTCACTGCTTCAGGGCCGTCCGCGCCCATCACACGCAGTTCTACATTGGGAAGGGTATCACCGATCTGAATGCTCATGATCTGCTCTCCATTACACTATAGTTGAGTGATTTGCTCAGGATTCTAGCAGTGAATCGAGCCTCCTGCCTAGCGGCCACCTTCAATATAGCCAATCCAGCCGCTTAACAGGGCGATAAAATCTTCCAGCCCGGCTTCTGCCACTGCATCACTCCAGCCAAAACCCTCTTCCAGGGCATCTTCATCGCCTTCAGCTTGCACCCAGACCCGAGCGCTTTCGCTGTCCAGGCGCAGGCTCAACTCACGGCCATGCCACTCAAACTGACCACGCTTCTGCACTGCCAGACGTTCGGCTTCCTTTAACACACGGGACGCCTGCTCAGGGTTGTTTCCCAGCTCTTCGCCCAGCCAGCGGCCGAACAATGCCTGTTCATACTCGACGATCGCCTCGGGCTGATCATAGAGATCCTGTCTGAATTCGTACTCCACTCAGTACACCCCTCAATACATCCAATTCCGGCCAGTCGGCGTAAACGCACATGATACCCTAACCCTAACAGGGAAGAATGATCAGGAGATCGGATGGACGACGCCAAGCCCAAACAACGCGCTTCGGCTGCTGTGCCCAGCAGTCGCCTGTCCCGCATGGCCAGCCTGACCGGTCTGGCCGGACGGGTGGCCGGCAACCTGGTGGCCGACGGCAGCCGACAATGGCTCAAAGGCCAGCGGCCCGCCATGTCCGAACTGCTGCTCAGTGCCAAGAACCTGGAGCAGGTAGCGGCCAAGCTGGCTCGCATGCGCGGTGCCGCCATGAAGCTGGGGCAACTGATCTCCATGGACTCCGGCGCCCTGCTGCCACCGGAGCTGGCCAACGTACTGTCACGGCTGCGCGATGATGCGGTCATCATGCCCGCCGCCCAGCTGGTCGATGTCCTCGAACATAACTGGGGCAGTAACTGGGACCAGACACTGGCCCAGTTCAGCTTTGATCCCGTTGCCGCAGCATCCATCGGTCAGGTTCACAAGGGCCGCACCCATGCAGGACGCGAACTGGCGATCAAGATTCAGTATCCCGGTGTGAGGCGCAGTATCGACAGCGACATTGATAACGTCGTGTCCTTGCTGCGACTGAGCGGCTTGCTGCCCCGCGAGCTGGATATTGATCCTCTGGTAGCAGAGGCCAAACATCAGCTGTACCTGGAAACGGACTACCTGCACGAGCAGCAACAACTGCAGGAATACGCCCAGGCGCTGCAGAGCTTTCGCCATGCAGGTGCACTGCTCATACCCGGTGTGGACAAGGCGCTCACCACCGAGCAGATCCTGTGCATGGACTTCGTCGAGGGTGTCAGCCTGATACAGGCCGCGGAACAAAAGCATGCTTTGCGCCATGAGATTCCAGCCCTGCTGCTGGAGCTATTCTTCTGCGAACTCTTCCAGCTGCACCGCGTGCAGACTGATCCCAATCCGGCCAACTACCAGTACAACCTGAGCTCGGAGCAGCTGGTACTGCTGGACTTTGGTGCCGTGCGTCAGTTCTCCAGCGACTTTGTCCGCCAATACCATCGCGCTATTTGCGCTGCCACCGACCGGGATACCGCAACACTGGCTGAAGCGCTGGAAACCCTGAGGTTCTTCAGCCAGCGCCATGATGCCGCCAACCGTCAGGTGGTGCTGGATATATTCGTCGAAGCTACCGAGCCTCTGCGTACACCCGGTGACTATGACTTTGGCCACTCGGACCTGGCACAACGGATTCATCAGCGCGGCATGGCCATCAGCAGCACGCCAGAGGCCTGGCATACACCACCGGCGGATGTACTTTTTCTGCACCGCAAGATGGGTGGCCTTTTCATGCTGGCCGCACAGTTGGGTGCGTCTGTCGACGTGCATGCCATTTTCAGCCGATACCGGGAGCTGTTATGACGCAGCCATCACCGCAACTATCACGCCTGGAGCATCCCATCGAGGCCGTTATCATCGGTGCCAGCGGCGGTATTGGGCAGGCAATGTTACGCGCATTGCTGAATAATCCCGCGGTCGAACATATTCATGCGTTTACCCGCAAACGCCCTTCTCACCTGTCGCAATTGGCCATGGAGCACAGCCAGCGCCTCTCCCTGCACAGCATCAACCTCAGTGATGAAGCCGGCATTGCAGCGGCCATGGCACAATTGGAGAGCGTTTCACCCAATCTGGTACTGATTACCAGTGGCCTGCTGTATACCGAAACCCGGATGCCGGAAAAAAGCTGGCGGCAGCTGGATGAGGATTACTTTCACCAGCAGATGCAGATCAATGCCCTGGCGCCGGCACTGCTGGCGAAACACCTGATTCCGAAGATGCCGAAGGACCGGCCGGCACTGTTTGCCGCGCTGTCAGCGCGCGTCGGCAGTATTGGCGATAACCGTCTGGGAGGCTGGTACAGCTATCGCGCCAGCAAGGCGGCTTTGAACATGTTGCTGAAATGCACGGCGATTGAAGCCAAACGACGCTGGCCCCAGCTGGTGGTGACCGGCTTACACCCCGGCACCGTTGATACCTCACTCTCCGCACCTTTTCAGGCACGGGTGCCGGAAGGGAAACTGTTCACACCCGATTATTGTGCCGAATCGCTATTGAAGGTTCTGGATGGCCTGACGCCTGAGGATTCGGGCCAGGTCTTTGCCTGGGACGGGCAACCGATTACACCTTGAGAAGCTGTGCAGGCAGTTAACTGTCGTCTTCCACCCAGCGGATTTCAACCGGGCGAACACCCCATTCCAGTGCGGCATCCACGTCCGTGCCCATGTAAATGTCGATTTTCTTGTCCCAGCGGCGGTGCATCTTATCGAGTACCCGGTAACGCCCGGGCAGGCCCACAATCTCGATCATTGTGTTGTGGGTCAGCCCTTTCTTGATCAGATCACGGGATACCGCCACCACTTTCATGCCCGGCTTCAGCTTGTCACCCCAGGCCGTGATGTTGGGCTGATCGTTGGTTTGGTCGGCTACCGAATTGTAGGCCGAGGCCATTACTTTCAGCCGTTGCTCCGCACTAGCAGAACCGGCTCCGGCCAACAACGCCAAGGGCAACATACAAATCAGACACTTAGCAACAAAAGATGACATTTACACCCACAATGATGAATTTTTGATGACAATCGACCCAGTACAAAGTATATATCGTTTTCCATTATGAGGAGGATGCATGCGTGTATTCACCCCCCGAGCTCGAACTCGACCTGACAGCCAGCCTTTATGATCGCATTGCCGATGCCCTGGTTGATACCGGTTATCTGATCCTGCCTTCCGCATTGCCGGAAACAATGGCATACGACCTTTATCAGCATTTGAGAGCCCATCGTGATGATGAGTTCCAGCGTGCCGGTATCGGCCGTGAGCAGGACCATCAATTACATGGCAAGGTGCGCCGCGACCAGATCCGCTGGCTCGGCCGTGAGCAGAGTTCGGTTGAAGCAGCCTATCTGGACTGGATGGAAGGTCTGCGTGAGGGCTTGAATCGCCGCCTGTTCATGGGGCTGTTCGACTACGAGGCCCACTTTGCCCATTACCCGGCCGGGGCTTTCTACAAGCGCCACCTGGATGCTTTCCGCGGTCAAACCAACCGAGTGCTGACCACCGTGCTGTATCTGAATCCCGATTGGGATGAACAGAATGGCGGTGAACTGCTGATCTGGCCCGAGCCGGACAGCGAAACGGTGATGACCCGCGTGGTGCCGCAAATGGGTACGCTGGTGATTTTCCTCAGTGAACAGTTTCCGCACGAAGTGCTGCCCGCCAGCACCGACCGTTTCAGCATTGCCGGCTGGTTCAGGGTCAATGCCAGTCTTAACAACCAGATCGACCCGCCCCATTAATCCGGGTTAAAGCAGCTGCAGCGGCGGCTCCTGCATGGCCGAGAGCTGCTCGCGCAGCTGCAGAATGTGCTCACCCCAGTAACGCTCGGTATTGAACCAGGTGAAGTTGCGCGGAAAGGCCGGATCTTCCCAGCGACGCGCCAGCCAGGCACTGTAGTGCAGCATGCGCAGGGTGCGCAGAGCTTCCACCAGATGCAGTTCGCGCGGGTCAAAGTCGGCGAATTCGTTATAGCCCTCCACAACTTCCGCCAGTTGCAACTGTTGCTGCTGACGGTCATCGCCGGTCAACAGCATCCACAAGTCCTGTACAGCCGGTGCCATCCGCGCATCGTCAAAGTCGACAAAATTGGGCGTGTCATCGCGCCAAAGGATATTGCCGCCGTGGCAATCGCCATGCACTCGAATGCGGCGCACATCGCCCGCGGCGGCATAACAGCGCTCGATACTGGCGATCAGGTCTGACGTCAGACTCAGATAGGCCTCGCGCAGGGATGAGGGAATAAAGTCCCGACCGATCAGCTCAATGCTGTTGAGGCCGTAGGTCTGAATATCCAGTGCCGGGCGACTCTGAAACGGCTGCGCCTGACCCACCAGATGAAAACGCCCCAGCGTCTGGCCCAGACGATAAAGATGATCGGGGTCACCCAGCTCCGGCGCCCGGCCACCGCGGCGCGGGTATAGGGAAAAGCGATATTCCTGAAATTGGAACAGACTCTCGCCCTGCTCGTCCCGCAGCGGCGCGACCACCGGCAGCTCCTGCTCATCCAGCTCAAAGCAGAGCTGATGCTCTTCCAGAATCTGCTCATCGCTCCAGCGGTTGGGGCGGTAGAACTTGGCGATCAGCGGCGTTTCATCCTCGATACCCACCTGATACACCCGGTTTTCATAACTGTTGAGTGCCAGTATGCGGCCATCGCAGAGATACCCTCTGGACTCCACCGCATCCATGACGGTATCGGGCGTGAGCTGATAAAAGGGTTGGCTGTTGTCTTGCATAGGGCACCTTTGCGCAGTTGGACCTGCATTCTACTGCACTCCGCCCAGTGCAACCAAAGCGCAACAGGAATGACTTATTGTACTAAAGAACTACACTTGGCATATTAGCTGCTTATGTAGCAGCATAGTAACAAACAGATTCCAGGCTCGGTCATGGATGGTAATGCCTGTATCCAGTTCAAGGATTCAAAAGGGGTTCCCCATGAAGGTAGCTCACAAGGTCGCACTCGCGGCCTCTCTGGTTGTGATACTGGCATTCACCGCCTTTTCACTGTTCCAGTACAATTCGGTGCGCTCGGCGCTCTATAGCAAGGCGGAAGATAGCGTTCAGGAAGCTTCCACCTCGCTGAGTAACGAGATCAGTTACTGGCTCAATGCGCGTCTGGACCTGATCAACCTGATGGCCCAGACCATCGATCAGGACTTCAGCCGCGACACCATTGACTGGATCTTTTCTTCGCCCGTCCTGAAACAGCAATTCATCCTCGTTTTCGGCGGTCTGGACAGTGACGGCAAGGCGATCAAAAACGACGATAGCTGGAACCCCCCGCCCACTTGGGATGCACGCAAACGTCCCTGGTACCCCTATGCACGCGACAACAATGAAGCCGTGCTGACCGCGCCTTACGAAGACTCCACCACCGGCGAAATCCTGATTTCCGCCGTGGCCAAGCTGACAGACAAAGGTCAGTTCATGGGTGCCTTTGGCGGCGATATAAGCCTGGTATCCGTGGCCGAAACCGTGAACTCCATCACCTTCAACGAAACCGGTTATGCCTTCCTGATTGATCGCGATGGCAACATCATCAGCCACCCCAATGCCGAGTTTAACGGCAAACCGCTGAGCACACTGCTGGGGCAGAAAGTGCCCTCTTTCAGTGCGACTCTGCAGCCGATTAAGGTCAACGGACGCACCCAGCTGATCGCTTTTCGCCCGGTGCAGGACCTGCCCGGCAGTGACTGGCTGGTGGGTGTGATGCTGGATGAACGCAAGGTGATGGCCGACGCCAACGAATTCGGTCTTTGGGCCATTGCCGGTGCCATTATCAGCACCCTGCTCAGCTGCGTAGTGTTGTATCTCCTGATGCAACGCATTCTGGCCCCGCTGGGCCGTCTGAGCGCCACGCTTGGCGAGATCAGCCAGGGCGGTGGCAACCTGACCCAGCGCCTGAACCTGGATTCCAAGGATGAATTCGGCGCCCTGGCCAAGTCCTTCGACGAGTTTATCTCCTTCCTGCAGCGCCTGATCAGCGAGGTCAAACAGGAGGCGCTGGTAATGCAGGACAAGGCCTCGGACACGGCATCCTCCGCCTCCACTTCAACCACGCATATCCGCCAGCAGCTGGATGAGCTGGATCAGCTTGCCACCGCCATGCATGAGATGTCTGCCACCGCCCATCAGGTGGCTCAGAGCGCACAAACCACGGCAGAAGCCGCACGTGAAGCCGACACATCGGCACAGGACGGCACCCAGGTGATGGAGCAGACGCGCCAGTCCATCGACACGCTGGTCACCGAAATGAATCAGGCGATGGAGAATATCACTCAGCTGACCCACTACAGCAACAACATCGAGTCCATCCTGACCACCATTGTGGATATCTCGGAGCAGACCAACCTGCTGGCCCTGAACGCCGCGATTGAAGCCGCCCGAGCCGGTGATCTGGGCCGTGGTTTTGCTGTGGTGGCAGATGAAGTGCGGGCACTGGCGTCAAGGACCCAGCAGTCCACCACCGAAATCCGCGGCATGATCGAGCAGCTGCAACAGGGAGTTGCCACCGCCGAAACCAGTATTCGCGACAATACCGAGCGCGCACTGGATACGCAGAGTCATGCGCTCACGGCCAGTAATTCACTGGAGAGCATCCGCGACAGCATCCGTTCCATCAACGAGATGACGGTGCAGATCGCTACGGCTGCGGAGGAGCAGAGCTCCACCACGGAAGAGATCAACCGCAACACCACTAATATTCGCGATCTGAGCCAGCAGGTTTCCGAAGGTGCTGAGCAGCAGACCGAGCTGTGTCACACCATGAATGAGCTGAGCCAGAAACAGAGCGAACAGCTGGGCCGCTTCAAGGTGTAGACTGACCGGCCCCGCTTGCCGGGGCCAGATCCTGCTGCATCTCAGCCAGAATCCAGTCTCGAAACGCCTCCATGCCATAGGTCAGGGGGCGTTTTTCCTGGTACACCAGATAAAACCCCTTGGGCTTATCCAGCGTGATATCGAAGGGCACCACCAACTGGCCCGACTCCAGCTCTCGCTGCACCAGCGCCCTGTCCGCCAGCGCGACCCCGATGCCTTCAATCGCCGCAGATACCGCCAATGCGGTACTGGAGAAGGACATGGTGCGGGTCAGCCCGGTCACTCGAACACCCAACTGACGCAGAATTTGCGGCCATTCCTGACGGCGACCACTGACATGGATAAGGGTTTTCTGCAGCAGGTCTTCCGGATTACTTAGCCCCTGAGGGCCTTCCATCAAACGTGGACTGCAGACCGGCGTAGACGCCAGATGACGCAGAAAGTGGATATCCACCCCCTGCCAGTTGCCTTCACCGTAGTAGACCGCCATGTCCGTATCGGAATGCACAAAGTCGACATAACCGGTGGTGGCGCTGAAACGCAGCTCAACATCCGGGTACTGTTCCTGAAAGCGACCGATACGCGGCACCAGCCAACGAGACAAAAAGGCAGGTGCAACACTGATATTCACTGCACTGAGGTTGGGCGAAGTCATCAAACGCCGAGTGGCACTCTCGACTTCATCCAGTGCCAGCTGCACCGAGGGCAGATAGCGTTCACCGGCCGCAGTCAAGCTGACCTGGCGGCGCTCACGCCGAAACAGCTTCAAGTTCAAGAATTCTTCAAGTGACTTGATCTGGTGGCTGATGGCAGACGGGGTAACACACAGCTCCTCCGCCGCCTCGTTAAAGCTTTGCAGGCGGGCCGCAGACTCGAAACTGCGCAGGGCATTGAGGGGTGGCAGGCGACGGATGGCGGCGCTCCTCGAATAGTTTAGTTTTTTTCAACTATAGCCTGAAAATCAATCTTTTGTCGTCTTTGCGATTAGACCTTAGTATATGCGTCGAAATCAACAGCCAATTAAGGAGCTCTACTCAAAAATGTCCGACTTCAACCGCATGGTAATGACACAGAATGGTCTGGTAGACGTGGATTACTATGTTGAACAGGCGCGTCGTGAACGTGCTGCACTGCTGGCCTCCGCTATCAAGTCCATGTATCGCGGTATCACCGGCCTGCTGAAACCGCGCCGCCCGCTGGCAGGTGCGTCTGCACTGGTCAACTGAGTAGATGCTGGAGCAGGCTCTGCCTGCTCCTCCTCAACTCGCCAACACCTCTTCCCCGGATCCTTCCAGTATCGCCACAGCCTGTTTCAGGGCTTCGAAACAACGCTCATCAATCGCCGTATTCACGCTTTCTTCCATGATCGCCAGCGTTTTGGCAATTGGCGTTGCACCCCGGTAAGGCCGCTCGGCCGTAATCGCATCGAAAATATCTGCCGTCGTAATGATGCGGGTATCCAGTGAAATATCTTCAGCTTTTCGACCATAGGGATAGCCCTTGCCGTCGAGCCGCTCATGATGGGCGCCGGCCACCTTTGCCAGCTCGGCAAACGCCCCGATACGGCCCAGGATTTCCTCGGTAAAACGGGCATGGTTCTGTACCTGGATCCATTCGTCCTGATCCAGCTTACCCGGTTTGTCGAGAATGCTGTTGCTCACCCCCAGCTTGCCAACATCGTGCAATAAGGCACCGCGACGCAGCCAGCGACGGCGATCCTCACTCAGCCCCAGCTGTTCGGCAATCATATCGGTGTAGAGGGAGACGCGCTCACTGTGCCCCGCGGTATAAGGGCTCTTGGCATCCACCACCTGACCAAACGCCCTTGCCACCCGGTCCAGGTAGTCATCATCCACTTCCACCTGATGCCCTTGTGGTGCCAGTGCCAAAACGGCCGCTGGCAGATCCGGCCCCGCCAGGGTTTGCCAGAAGCCCGGCTGCTGCGCCACCTGCTCCAGCGCCTGTACCAGTTCAGGATCAAACCACTGGCCACTGCGCGCACGCGCCTCCTGCAGCGCTGGTTCCCCGCCGGAAGCGGTATGGAACACATCCACCACCTGGGTCAGCAAGGCGACACGGGCATACAACGGGATTTGGTCGCCCTTGAGCCCCTCGGGCCGGCCCTCACCGGACCAGTGTTCATCCAGGCTATGAATGCCGGCACAGACCTGTTCGCTGAACCCCAGATCCCGGGCAATGGCGGCTCCGCGCTCGCATCGGGTTGAGATAATCTCATCCGCCAGCTCCTCACCCTCACGTGCAATTCGCATCAGCTTGCGTAAGCGCTCGGCAACCCCTTCGTTTTTGCCGGTGTGTTGCAGCACAAAACGCACTACCTGCCCCAGGCTGCCATCCACCCATTTGAAGTCGCGCTTGAAGCTCAGGTCATCGGTGCCATACAGCTCACATATACGCGCCGCATTACTGCTGCAGCCCAGGTCTTTCAACAGCAGGGTGTAATAAAGCTCCCAACGTTCTTCAGCACTCAGCTTCAGGTGGTCGGCCAGCTGCATGCCGATCCAGCAGCAGCGCATGCAATGCCCGGGCGGCTGCCCCTCGGTCATATCCAACGCGTGGGACAGTGCGCTGATCAGCTCCGACAGCTGCAGCCCCTTGCCCAAGTCCATTCGCCAACGTTCCATCACGGCCTCCCGTTCTGGTGTTTGCCTTTTCTACGCAGGATTAGCGTTTCAGGCCCACCTGGATTTGGCCCCTACCCAGCCTTGCCAGCGGGCATTGACCCAGAGTGACAGCATAATCACGGCACCGCCAATCAACAAACGCGGCAGATCCGCATCCCTGTTCCAGATTAGCAGATTGACTATCAGCCCTGCCGGCACCAATGCATTGTTCATGATGCCCAGGGTCCCTGCATCCACCAGGGTCGCGCCCTTGTTCCAGAAAAAGAACCCCAGCCCGGACGCTGCCAGACCCAGCCAGGCCAAAACGCCCCAGTGCAGGCTGGTGTGCGGCAGACGCTCAGCATTGCCCAGCAACAACCAGGCCGGCAGTGCCAGCAGGAAAGCACCGATGAAGAAGAAGCCGAAGCTGTGCCAAAGCTCACGCCCTGCGACCTGGTAATGGCGCACCAGGTGAGCATAACCGACCTGACCGGCCGCAAACGCCAGGTTGGCCAGCTGCAGCAACAGGAAACCACGGATAAAGTCATCACTGACGCCGTCGTAACGGATAATTGCGGCCCCTACTACCGCTACAGCCGTCGAGATTAACGGTGCCAGACTAAAGCGGCGCTGCAGCAGGTTATCGATCAAGGCCACATAGAGCGGGGTAAAGATGGTGAACAGCAGTACCTCAGGCACGCTGAGGTATTCAAATGAGAGATAGAGACAGATATAGGTAAGGCCGAACTGTAACGCGCCCACCAGGGTGATGCCCGCCATCAGCCCCGGTGCCAATCGGCGAGGCCGCAGCAGGGGCACAAAAATAAGGGCGGCCAACAGAATTCGGGTCAGGACAGCGAAATAGCTGTCCACCTGCCCCGCCAGATATTCGCCGATAAGGCTGAAGGAAATGGCCCAGAGCAGGGTGACGGCAACCAGGTACGGCATTGAAGCTCCTTGATCGGTACGGAATCGAGCCGATAAGGATAACGTCTGGACGTCTGGGGTACGAGATTAAAGCACCACTCTCTCAATGTCGCCGTTTTGAGTCATGGCAAGATACTGCTCGGAGCTGAGCATCATGGCCTGGTCCAGCTCGACCTCGACACCCGCCTCGAGACGCAGCAACTGCTCCAGCTCTTCGCGGTCCGGACGCCCTTCAAAGCTGATGGTCATGCCTTCATCTGCACTGTCCAGGGCTGCAGTCTGACCCGGTGGCAGGTAGATGGTGCCGTTGTTGAAGTCCACGGCAAAGGCGATCACACCGGGCACAAAGAAGAACAGCAGACCGACGCCATTCAGTGCGGCGACAGCCGGATCAATGCGCCCACTCACCTGCCCCTTGCGTTCAGGATAGAGAACGGTGCCACAGCCACTGAGAAACAGGGTGGCGACAAGGGCAAGCGCCAGGCTACGCGGTCGTTTCAATGTCATCAGTTGCATGGCGGCCTCCTCAGGAATCTGCGGCCATCAGCTCTTCAGCGAAGGGGCGATAGGCAGTCAACTGCGGCCCTTCCAATACGGACAGCGGCTTGATCTGCGCATCAGCCTCGACTTCAGGCTGAGACAGGCTGCGGCTCTGAGCATTAATGACAGGACGTTCCTCTTCGACATTCAGCATGACCAGGCGCGGCTCAGACTGAAACAGGAAAGGTTCCAGTGCCAACGGCAGGCCGGCGAAGGTCAGCATCAGGGTCAGGGCCAGAGTCAGGCGTAGCATGGTGTTTACTCCGTTAATTACACTTGGCCCTTACATATCAAAACCTGTGCCAAAGATTATTTATCCCTTTATTTTCAATAATTTATAAAAATAATTTCGGTTTTTTTTGTAATCAAACCTGTTCATCTGCAGTTAAGTGTTGGCGATTTGCAGACACATGAAACAGCAAAACACAAAATCATTTAAAAACAATAGCTTACATAGTCTCTATTTGGAAACACCCCTGCCAGACAGCACAAAAAAACCCGGCCGAGGCCGGGTTCTTGAACTGCTAACGCTTTGATTTAGTTAACTTTAGCGTCCAGCTCACCGGTCATGTAAAGCTCGGACATGTCTTCCAGCGAGATCGCCTTGATCTTGCTGGCATGGCCGGCGGTACCGAAGGCTTCATAACGGGCAATACAGATCTCGCTCATCGCCTGCATGGTCGCCTTGAGGAATTTGCGCGGGTCGAATTCAGCCGGGTTCTCTGCCAGGAAACGACGCACGGCACCGGTAGACGCCAGACGCAGGTCAGTATCGATGTTGACCTTGCGAACACCGTACTTGATGCCTTCAACGATCTGCTCAACCGGCACACCGTAAGTTTCCGGGATCTCGCCACCGAATTCGTTGATCACGGCCAGCCATTCCTGCGGCACGGAAGAGGAACCGTGCATAACCAGGTGGGTGGTCGGGATGCGCTCGTGGATCGCCTTGATGCGATCGATCGCCAGGATGTCGCCTGTGGGCGGCTTGGTGAACTTGTAGGCACCGTGGGAGGTACCGCAGGCAATTGCCAGCGCATCCACGTTGGTCTGGGTAACGAAGTCAGCCGCTTCATCCGGGTCGGTCAGCATCTGGTCGTGAGTCAGCGTACCCTCGGCACCGATGCCGTCCTCTTCACCGGCCTGACCGGTTTCCAGAGAACCCAGGCAGCCCAGTTCACCTTCCACGGAAACACCGCAGGCGTGCGCCATCTCAACGGTACGACGGGTCACATCGACGTTGTAGGCATAGTCAGTCGGGGTCTTGCCGTCTTCGCCCAGAGAGCCGTCCATCATCACTGAGGAGAAGCCCATGGCGATAGAACGCTGGCACACAGCCGGGCTGGTACCGTGGTCCTGGTGCATGCACACCGGCACGTCCGGGAACTCTTCGATCGCCGCCAGGATCATGTGACGCAGGAAGTTGGAGCCCGCGTATTTGCGCGCACCGGCAGAAGCCTGAACGATCACCGGCGAGTCGGTCTTGGCCGCCGCTTCCATGATCGCACGCATCTGCTCCAGGTTGTTGACGTTGAACGCCGGAATGCCGTAGCCATATTCGGCGGCATGGTCCAGCAGCTGACGCATGGAGATCAAAGCCATGGTTTCACCCTTTGAATTGGTTCATCAAATGTTGTCGTCACCCGGCCTTGTGAGCCTTGGGTGTACGGATACAGGCTGCGCCGGTATCCGTGTCGTGTCAGACCGCAGTCTTTTACTTCGCTGCGCGCGCTTCCAATACAGCAACCGCCGGCAGGACCTTGCCTTCCACGAATTCGAGGAAAGCACCGCCACCGGTAGAGATGTAGGAAATCTTATCAGCGATATCGTATTTATCCACCGCTGCCAGGGTATCGCCACCGCCCGCGATGGAGAAACCGGCACTGTCGGCAATCGCCAGGGACAGCGCCTTGGTACCTTCACCGAACTGGTCGAATTCAAATACGCCAACAGGTCCATTCCAGATGATGGTGCCCGCGCTGGTCAGCAGTGCCGCCAGGTTCTTGGCAGATTCCGGACCGATATCCAGGATCATTTCATCGTCGGCCACGTCATCGGCAGACTTGATGACTGCTTCAGCGGACTCGGCGAACTCCTTGGCCACGACCACATCCACCGGCAGCGGGATATCAACCTTTTCCATCAGCGCCTTGGCCGCCGGAATCAGGTCATGCTCGCACAGTGACTTGCCCACCGGCTTTCCAGCCGCCGCCAGGAAGGTGTTGGCGATACCGCCACCCACGATCAGCTGATCGCACTTCTCGGACAGTGCATTCAGCACTTCCAACTTAGTGGAAACCTTGGAGCCACCCACGATAGCGGCCATCGGGCGCGCCGGGTTGTCCAGTGCCTTGGCCAACGCATCCAGCTCGTTCGCCAGCAAGGGGCCCGCACAGGCCTGGGTAGCGAATTTGGCAACACCGTGAGTCGACGCCTGGGCGCGGTGCGCAGTACCGAAGGCGTCCATCACATAGACGTCGCACAGCGCGGCCATCTTTTTAGACAGCTCTTCGTTGTCCTTTTTCTCGCCCGCATTGAAGCGCACGTTTTCCAGCAGGACCAGCTCACCCTCTTCCACGTCGAAGCCGCCGTCCAGCCAGTCCTTGACCAGCGGAACCGGACGCTGCATCAGCTTGCTGAGATGTTCAGCTACAGGTGCCAGCGAGTATTTCTCTTCGTATTCGCCTTCGGTGGGACGACCCAGGTGGGACATCACCATAACCTTGGCACCGGCTTTCAGCGCCTGCTCGATGGTCGGCATAGAGGCACGGATACGGGCGTCGGAGGTCACCTGACCATCCTTGACCGGGACATTGAGGTCTTCACGGATCAGCACACGCTTGCCGGCCAGATCCAGGTCCGTCATCTTCAATACGCTCATGAGAGGAGTTCCTGTTTATTGTTAAGTCAGTAATTCAGTCTTTGAGCTGCAGCCAGTACCGGGAGATATCCAGCATCCGGTTGGCAAACGCCCATTCATTATCGAACCAGCACAGCAGCTTCAGCAGTCGCCCACGTGATACACGGGTCTGGGTACCGTCCACCACCGCCGAGCGGGGGTCGGTATTGAAGTCCACCGAGGCATGAGGCTCTTCGGTATAGCCCAGCAAACCGGCCAGTTCCTGGCCTGCCGCCGCGCGCAGCATGGCATTGACCTCGGCGGGGTCGGTATCCTGCTGCAAATTGATCGACAGATCCATTAGCGAAACGTTGATCGTCGGCACCCGCACATGCAGACACTCGAAACGCCCGGCCAGGTGCGGCAACAGACGGTCGATGCCCTTGCTCAACCCGGTGTCCACCGGCACGATCGATTGCATGGCACTGCGCGCCAGACGCAGATCCGTACGGTGATAGCTGTCGATCACCGGCTGGTCATTCATCGCCGAGTGAATGGTCGTGGTGACGCCACTGTCGATACCGAAATGGCGATCCAGCAGGTCCAGCACCGGCACCACGCAGTTGGTGGTACAGGAGGCAGCCGAGGCGATGCGATGCTCTGCCTTCAGGTTGCCTTCGTTGTAACCGAAGATCAGAGTGGCATCGATGTCGGGCTGGGCCGGATGCGAATAGAGCAAACGCCGGGCGCCACTGGCCAGATGCCGTTCGGCATCGGCGCGGGTCTTGAAGGCACCGGAGCACTCCAGCACCAGATCCACGTCCAGCTCACCCCAGGGAATCTGCTCGGGCTCGGCATGGCTCAACACACGAATCCGATCACCATTGATCAGCAGTGCTTCGCCATCATTATCCACGGGCTTGGGAAAGCGACCGTGGGTGGTGTCGTAGCGGGTCAGGTAGGTCAGCGTATCCAGATCGGACAGCTCATTGATCGCCACCACCTGCAGCTCGGCCTCAAGCCCGCGCTGGTAGATGGCACGTAATACACCTTGCCCGATACGGCCATAGCCGTTGATCGCGATTCGATAACTCATGTCAGTAAGCCGCCGGACACAGGCCGTGCCCGGCGGATAACCTGCTGTTACAGCAGGCCTTCAACCGTGCTGACAACGTTGTCGACGGTGAAGCCGAACAGTTTGAACAGCTCAGCAGCCGGTGCGGATTCACCGAAGCTACGCATGCCGACGATGGCACCGTTCAGACCGACATACTTGTACCAGAAGTCAGCGTGTGCGGCTTCCACTGCAACACGTGCAGTCACGGCAGCCGGCAGTACCTGTTCCTTGTAGGCAGCGTCCTGCTTGTCGAAACGCTCGGTACAGGGCATGGAGACAACACGTACCTGCTTGCCTTTGGCAGTCAGGGCTTCAGCCGCATCCACGGCCAGAGACACTTCGGAGCCGGTGGCGATCAGAATCGCATCCGGGGTACCGGCGCAGTCACGCAGAATGTAGCCACCGCGTTCGATGGCCGCGATCTGGTCACCATCGCGGTTCTGATGCGGCAGGCCCTGACGGGAGAAGATCAGGGAGCTGGGGCCATCAGTACGCTGTACAGAGGCTTTCCAGGCGACGCCGGATTCAACCGCGTCACACGGACGCCAGGTCTCCATGTTCGGGGTCAGACGCAGGTTGGCAATCTGCTCGATCGGCTGGTGCGTCGGGCCGTCTTCACCCAGACCGATGGAGTCGTGGGTGTAGACGAACAGCGCGCGCTGCTTCATCAGGGCCGCCATGCGCACCGCGTTGCGGGCGTACTCCATGAACACCAGGAAGGTGGCGCCGTACGGGATGAAACCGCCGTGCAGAGCGATACCGTTCATGATCGCGCTCATGCCAAACTCACGCACACCATAGTGGATGTAGTTGCCGCTGGCATCGTCGCGGGTCAGGCCCTTGGAGCCGGACCACAGGGTCAGGTTGGAACCGGCCAGGTCGGCAGAGCCGCCCATGAACTCCGGCAGCATCGGGCCAAAGGCTTCGATGGCGTTCTGCGAAGCTTTACGGGAAGCGATGGTGTCGCCCTTCTCGGCAACCTGTGCAATCCAGGCATCGGCTTTCTCGCCGAAGTCCGCGGGCAGCTCGCCGGACAGGCGACGCAGCAGCTCTTCAGCCAGTTCCGGGTATTCCGCGGTGTAGGCGCTCAGGCGCTCGTTCCACTCGCTCTCGGCATGGGTGCCGGCTTCACGCGCATCCCAGTCAGAGTAGAGTTCTTCCGGTACTTCAAATTCCGGGTGAGCCCACTGCAGCATGTCACGCGCCAGCAGGATCTCGTCGTGGCCCAGCGGCGCACCGTGGCAATCTTCCTTGCCCTGCTTGTTGGGGGAACCGAAACCGATGATGGTTTTGCAGCAGATCAGGGTCGGCTGCTCGGTGTTCTCACGTGCCTGTTCGATCGCTTCGCGGATCTGGTCGCTGTCGTGACCGTCGACGCCACGGATGACCTGCCAGCCATAGGATTCAAAACGTGCCGGCGTATCGTCGGTGAACCAGCCTTCCACTTCACCGTCGATGGAGATGCCGTTGTCATCCCAGAACGCAATCAGCTTGCCCAGACCCAGAGTGCCGGCCAGTGCGCAGGCTTCGTGGGATACGCCTTCCATCAGGCAGCCATCGCCCATGAATGCGTAAGTGTAGTGATTGATGATGTCGTGACCGTCACGGTTGAACTGGGCCGCCAGCGCCTTTTCGGCAACCGCCATGCCCACCGCGTTGGTGATGCCCTGACCCAGCGGGCCGGTGGTGGTTTCAACACCCGGGCAGTAGCTGTATTCCGGGTGACCCGCCGTCTTGCTGTGCAGCTGACGGAAGTTTTTCAGGTCATCGATGCTGACATCGTAACCGGTCAGGTGCAGCAGCGAGTAGATCAGCATGGAACCATGGCCGTTGGACAGCACGAAGCGGTCACGGTCATACCAGTGCGGGTTGCCGGGGTTGTGTTTCATGAAATCGTTCCACAACACTTCGGCGATATCCGCCATGCCCATGGGGGCACCCGGGTGACCGGATTTGGCTTTCTGTACGGCGTCCATGCTCAATGCGCGAATCGCATTGGCAAGTTCTCGGCGAGAGGACATCAATCTACTCCTGGGGCTGGACCCAACCTTGAGGTTTACGGATTCGGGAAATTAAAGGCGCAATTTTCGCCCAGATAGCGACCAGCTTCAAATCCAAATGCGCAAATAGAGCGTTTTTCATACCCAAGGCGCAAAATTTTCACGCAAAAATCGGTCGATCATTATGCAGGGGTGCGACACTGGCGTTAAAATGCCCGGTTTAACATCACATCCATGGATCAGCCCGGGCCGACCCGGCTGCGCCTGAACCCAGTGAGGATTGTTTCCGGAAATGAGCGAATACAGCCTGTTCACCTCCGAGTCCGTGTCCGAGGGACATCCGGACAAGATTGCCGACCAGATCTCCGATGCGGTGCTGGATGCCATCATCGCCGAAGACAAGTACGCCCGTGTTGCCTGTGAAACCATGGTCAAGACCGGTGTTGCCGTCGTCTCTGGCGAGATCAGCACCTCGGCCTGGATCGACCTGGAAGACCTGGTCCGTAATGTCATCTGCGATATCGGCTACACCTCGTCTGATGTTGGCTACGACGGTGAAACCTGTGGCGTCATCAACATCATCGGCAAGCAGTCTGTCGAAATCGCTCAGGGCGTTGACCGCAGCAAGCCGGAAGACCAGGGCGCGGGCGACCAGGGCCTGATGTTCGGTTATGCCTCCAACGAAACCGACGTACTGATGCCGGCACCGATCACCTTCTCCCACCGTCTGGTGGAGCGTCAGGCCGAAGCACGCAAATCCGGCCTGCTGCCCTGGCTGCGTCCCGATGCCAAATCCCAGGTGACCTGCCGCTACGAAAACGGCAAACCGGTGGCCATCGATGCGGTGGTTCTGTCCACTCAGCACAACCCGGATGTATCCCAGGCCGACCTGCGCGAAGCGGTACAGGAGCTGATCATCAAGCACGTGCTGCCAGCTGAGCTGCTGCACAAGGACACCCAGTACCACATTAACCCGACCGGCAAGTTCGTCATCGGCGGCCCGGTGGGAGACTGTGGTCTGACCGGCCGCAAGATCATCGTCGACACCTACGGCGGCATGGCCCGTCACGGTGGTGGCGCCTTCTCCGGCAAGGATCCGTCCAAGGTTGACCGTTCCGCCGCCTACGCCGGCCGTTACGTGGCCAAGAACATCGTCGCCGCCGGTCTGGCGGATCGTTGCGAGATCCAGGTGTCCTACGCCATCGGCGTCGCCGAGCCGACCTCCGTGTCCATCAACACCTTCGGCACCGGCAAGATCAGCGATGACAAGATCATCGAACTGGTGCGCGAGCACTTCGATCTGCGTCCGTACGCGATCACCAACATGCTCGACCTGCTGCACCCGATGTATCGTCAGACCGCAGCCTACGGCCACTTCGGGCGCGACCCGTTCGAGATGACCGTTGCCGGCGACAGCTTCCTGGCCTTCCCCTGGGAGAAGACCGACAAGGCTGACGCATTGAAGAGCGCCGCGGGTCTGTAAGACTTAGTGCCGCTTCTTTCGCGCACAGAGTGCGCTCCCACAATCTCGGTCATCATTCATTGGTGGTACACTGTGGGGGCTCACTCTGTGAGCGAACTCTGAACTTTGTTTTGCTCCCCCCTTCGCGCACAGAGTGCGCTCCCACAAAGCATTCCCATAAATCGCCCACAACTCAGTCCACTCAGCCCAGTCTGACGCCAAACCTCCTGCACTCGCAGTTTGTTCCTGAGCCACCTGCTGTATTGACTGTGGGAGCTCGCTCCGCGAGCGAATACCTCAGTCCCAATCCCTGCCCTGCTCACTGGCATCCCCTCCCCGCCATACGACATAATACTCACCGACAGAAATTCACTCGGCAGGATTGTGCATGCGTATCCCCAGGGTTTTCGAACCTCAGCCGCTCAGTGCCGGCGCTCGTATTGAACTTGGTGACACCAGTATCCAGCATGTTGTGCGTGCCCTGCGCATGAACGACGGCGACCGTATCTGTATTTTCAATGGTGAAGGCCAGGAGTGTCTGGCGCAGCTGGCCGATGTCAGCAAGCGCAGTGCCTGGGCCATACTGGAACAACCGGCCACACCAGCGGTCGAATCGCCATTGCAGATCCATGTCGGCCAGACCCTGTCCCGGGGCGAGCGCATGGATTATGCCGTGCAGAAAGCCACCGAACTGGGGGTCAGCAAGATTACACCGCTGACCAGCGAGCGCTGCGAGGTCAAACTCAAGGGCGACCGTGAGGACAAGCGTCTGCGTCACTGGCAGCAGGTTGCCACCAGCGCCTGTGAACAGAGTCTGCGCACCCGCGTGCCCAGTATCGAAGAGGTCAGCCCGCTGCAGACATGGATCGAGCAGGTGGATGCCGACCTTAAACTGGTGCTGCACCACCATACTGCGCAGCCATTGCAAAGCATGGACCCGCCCGGGTCGGTTGCTCTACTGATCGGCCCCGAGGGCGGGTTGACCGAGGCCGAGGTCGACGCAGCCCTCGCCGCAGGCTTTCAACCGGTAGCCTTCGGCCCGCGCGTAATGCGCACCGAAACCGCGCCCGTGGCCGCTTGCGCAATTCTGCACTACCTCTGGGGCGACCTGGGGTAAGATTGACACCACATTCAGTACAGGACATTCAGGTATGACACTCAAAGTCGGCGTGGTGATGGACCCGATCGAAGCCATCAGCTACAAGAAAGACAGCTCACTGGCGATGCTCTGGGCCGCCCAGCGCAAGGGCTGGGAGCTGCAGTACATGGAACAGCAGCACCTGTTCCTGCGCGACGGCACCGTCAAGGCACAGATGGCACCACTGAAGGTCGCCATGGACCCGGACAACTGGTTCGAGCGTGGTGACTACGAGGTTCGCGACCTGGCCGAGCTGGATGTTATCCTGATGCGCAAGGACCCGCCGTTCGATAACGAGTTCATCTACAGCACCCATCTGCTGGCCATGGCGGAAGCTCAGGGCACCCTGATCGTAAACCGTACCGGCAGCCTGCGTGACTTTAACGAAAAGCTGTTTGCCACCCACTTCCCGCAGTGCTGCCCGCCGGTGCTGGTAACCCGCCGTGAAGATCTGCTGCGCCAGTTCCACGCCGAGCACAAAGACGTTATTTTTAAGCCGCTGGACGGCATGGGCGGTTCCTCCATCTTCCATATCCGCGAAGACGGCACCAACCTGGGCGTGATCATCGAGACGCTGACCGCACACGGCACTGAAACCATCATGGCGCAGAAATACATCCCCGAGATCAAGCAGGGCGACAAGCGCATCCTGATGATCAACGGCGAGCCGGTGCCCTATGCCCTGGCACGTATCCCCATGGCCGGCGAGACCCGTGGCAACCTGGCTGCCGGTGGCCGTGGCGAAGGCCGCCCGTTGAGCGACCGCGACCGCTGGATCGCCGAACAGGTCGGCCCGACCCTGCGCGAAAAAGGCCTGCTGTTTGTCGGCCTCGATGTGATCGGGGATTACCTGACCGAGATCAACGTCACCAGCCCCACCTGTATCCGTGAACTGGACGACCAGTTTAACCTCGACATCGGCATGGAGCTGATGGACTGTATCGAGAAGGAACTGGCACAACGATGATCAAAAAGGACGCCCGCCTGCCGCTTTGGCATCACCTGAACAGCGATAGCTTCGGGTTTATGCTGTTCCTGGCCACGGCTGTGCATGGCGTCCTGTTATTGGCACTCGGCTTCACCCTGCCCGAACCCAAGCCGCCCCAGCATACGCTGGATGTCACCCTGGCCCAGCATCCACAGAAGGAAGCGCCGGAACAGGCAGACTTTATTGCCCAGCACAACCAGGTTGGCAGTGGCACTGAAGAAGCGGTGTCGACCCCGACCACCACCGAAGAAGCCCCCCTGGCCAGTGACTCACCCAAGTTGCAGGCGGCTCGTGAAGCACCTTCACTGGAGACCAGCGTCGATAAGCCACCGGCGCCGGTGCCTCTGCCGGGTAAAGCCGAACAGCCCAAGGCCGAGACCGGCAAGGAGCCTGCGCCCGAACAGCTGGTAACCCAGGCTCCCAAACCCAAGCCGAAACCCCAGCCACGCCAGGAGCAGGCCGGCGCCAGCACGCCCACTTCGCAAACCCGCTCTTCGTCACTGCTGTCACGCAGCCTGGAGATGGCCAGCCTGCAGGCCCAGGTGGATCTGCAGCGGGAAACCCGCGCACGTAAACCACGGGTGTTGCGCCTGACCTCTGCCGCCACGCGCAAGCATGAATATGCGTCATACCTGGATAACTGGCGCCGCCGCGTCGAAACCGTGGGCAACCTGAACTACCCCGAACAGGCCCGCAGCCGGGGCATCCAGGGCCGGTTACGCATGCTGGTGGCACTGGATGCCAGCGGCAAGGTGGTCAACGTGGAGATCCTCAGTTCATCCGGGCATGCCGTGCTGGACGATGCCGCCATTCGCATCGTGCAACTGGCGTCTCCCTTCCAGAGTTTCCCGGTGGAAATGCGCAAGAAAGTGGACCGACTTGAAATTATTCGAACCTGGAAATTTGAGAAACATGCACGGGTGTACTAAGCCTAAGCTGTACTCAAGCAACGCAGAGCCCCGACCATGACACAGCCACCTACATCGTTGCGCGATCATTTCCTGATCTCCATGCCGCACCTGCAGGACGACACCTTTGCTGAAACCGTCGTTTATCTCTGCGATCACAGCGAATACGGCGCCATGGGCATCGTGGTCAACAAGCCCAGCGGCATCCGCATGTGTGACCTGCTGGATCATCTCGAGCTGGAGCACCAACCCGGCCTCTATTCCGGCAGACCTGTTTTCAATGGCGGCCCTGTACGTGATGACCGCGGTTTTGTGTTGCACCAGCCGCAGCCCGGACAGGAATGGCTTTCCAGCCACAGCATCAATGACGAGCTCTGCCTGACCACCTCCATCGACATCCTTGAAGCCATCGCCCGCGATCAGGGCCCGGATACATTCCTGGTGGCACTGGGCTACGCTGGCTGGGGCCCCGAGCAACTGGAACAGGAACTGCGCGACAACCTCTGGTTAAGCTGCCCGGCAAATTCGGATATACTTTTCCACCTGCCACTGGAGGACCGACTGCAAGCGGCAGCGGCCACTCTGGGCATCAACCTGAACCTGTTGCCGGTACACGCCGGACACGCCTGACAGAAGCGACCGGATGAGCAGTGACACCCAACTGGTGCTGGGGTTCGACTTCGGCACCACCCGCATCGGCTTGGCCATTGGCCAGAGCCTGACCGCCAGCGCAAACCCCATTGACCCCATACGGGCACGGGACGGCAAACCCGACTGGGACAGCCTGGACGCCGTGATTCAACACTGGCAGCCCCATGTGCTGGTGGTCGGTATTCCGCTCAATATGGACGGCACCATCAGCGAGATGGCACGCCGGGCACGCAAGTTTGCCAACCGCATTCAGGATCGCTACCAACTGCCCTGCTTCCTGTGCGACGAACGCCTCACCACGGCCGAAGCCAAGCGTATTCATCTGGACGCCGGTGGCGGCACCAATTTCAAGCAGGAGTCGGTGGACGGACTGGCCGCCCAGCTGATTCTGCAGGACTGGTTCAATTCACCCGACCGCATTCCGAGCCACACCCGACTGGAGGACCTTTATGGTATCGAGCACCCTGAGCGTTGACGCGCTGCTCGACAAGATGTCGCGCGAAACCCGTGGCCTGATCAGCCAGCGTAACCTGGACGACCCCTTGATGATCGGCATCCGTACCGGTGGTGTCTGGCTGGCCGAACGCCTGCACCAGCAGCTGGAACTGGAAAGCCCACTGGGAGTCATGGATATCAGTTTTTACCGCGACGATTTCACCCAGGCTGGCATCAATCCCAAGGTACAGCCCACCCAGCTGCCCTGCGCCACCGAAGGCCGCAACATTCTGCTGGTCGACGACGTGGTCATGACCGGTCGCACTATCCGTGCGGCGCTGAATGAGCTGTTCGACTACGGTCGCCCGGCTTCGGTTGCCCTGATTACCCTGCTGGACCTGCAACGCCGCGAACTGCCGATTCAGGCCGATGTCGTCGGCGGCACCCTGGCCCTGGGCCCGGACCAGCTGGTCAAACTGAACGGCCCCGATCCCCTGTCGCTGACGATCCGCCAGCGCGACTGAACCGAATAAGAGACTGCATCATGTTTGAGGCCAACGACCCGAACAGCATTCAGCTGACCGCCGACGGACAGCTGCGCCACTTCCTGACCACGGAAGGCCTGCCCAAGGAATTGCTGACCGAGATACTCGATACTGCCGACTCCTTTGTCGACATGAGCCAACAGCAGGTGAAGAAAGTCCCGCTGTTGCGCGGCAAGACCGTTGCCAACCTGTTCTTCGAGAACAGTACCCGTACCCTGTCCACCTTCGAGCTGGCCGCCAAGCGCCTGTCCGCGGACGTGTTGAACCTGAACATCAACACCTCCTCCACCAAGAAGGGCGAGACACTGAAAGACACCCTGATGACCCTGGAAGCGATGCACTCCGACATGTTCGTGGTGCGCCATTCCGACAGCGGTGCCGCCCACTTTATCGCCCAGCACGTGACCCCCAATGTGGCGGTGATCAACGCCGGTGACGGTCGCCATGCGCACCCGACCCAGGCGATGCTGGACATGCTCACCATTCGCCGTCACAAGGGTGACTTTGCGCCGCTGAAAGTGGCCATCGTCGGCGATATCCTGCACTCCCGTGTGGCCCGCTCCCAGATTCATGCCCTGCGTACACTGGGCGCCGCCGAGATCCGTGTGATCGCACCCAAAACCCTGTTGCCGCGTCATATCGAGGCACTGGGCGTGAAGGTCTACACCGAAATGGCACCGGGTCTGCGCGATGTGGATGTGATCATGATGCTGCGTCTGCAGAAAGAGCGCATGCAGAGTGCACTGCTGCCGAGCGAATCCGAGTTCTACAAGCTGTATGGCCTGAACCGCGACAAGCTGGCCTATGCCAAGCCGGATGCCGTTGTCATGCACCCGGGGCCGATCAACCGCGGTGTGGAGATCGAGTCAGAAGTGGCCGATGGCCCGCGCTCCCTGATTCTGGACCAGGTCACCAACGGTATTGCCGTGCGCATGGCGGTCATGTCCAAAGCGATGAGTGGTCAGCTGTCACAACAGGGCGAGAACAACGCGGAGGAGCAGGCATGAATATCGTAATTCAGGGCGGCCGCGTTATCGACCCGACCCAGCACTGGGATGAACACGCAGACCTGTATATTCAGAACGGTGAAATCACCGCACTGGGCGAAGCACCGGCGGGCTTCAGTGCCGACGAGGTGATCGATGCCACCGGTCAGATCGTCTGCCCCGGCCTGATCGACCTCTGCACCACTCTGCGTGAGCCGGGCCTGACCCGCAAGGGCACCATCGCCAGTGAAAGCGCTGCTGCCGCCGCAGGCGGTGTGACCACGCTGGTGGTAACGCCGGACACCCAGCCGGTGGTAGAAACCACCGCGGTGGCCGAGATGATTCAGGACCGTGCCGCCGATGTGGGTTTCACCCGCGTGCTGCCCATGGGCGCGCTGACCCAGGGCCTTAACGGCGAGCAACTGGCGCCACTGCATGGCCTGGCCAGCTCCGGCTGTGTGGCTTTCACCAACATGCGCAACCCGTTCAGCAGCAGCCAAACACTGCTGCGCTGCCTGGAATATGCGGCGACCCATGACCTGCTGGTGGTGTTCCAGGCCCAGGACCGCACCCTGGCCACCAACGGTTGCATGCATGATGACACCACCTCCACCCGCCTGGGCCTGAACGGCATTCCGGAAGCGGCGGAAACCATCGAAGTTTCGCGCTGCCTGCTGCTGGTGGAACAGACCGGAGTACGCGCACACTTTGGTCAGCTGTCCTGTGAACGTTCAGTACGCATGATCGAAGCCGCCCGTGAGCGTGGTCTGGACGTGACCGCCGATGTAGCAATCCAGAACCTGCTGCTGACCGACGAGAGCGTAAACGGCTTCAACGCGGCCTATCACCTGCAACCGCCTTTGCGCAGCCAGCTGGACCGCGCCGGCCTGCGTCAGGGCCTGGTCACCGGCACCATTTCGGCGATCTGTTCCGACCACCAGCCACATGATCCCATTGCCAAGCAGGCACCTTTTGCCGCTACCGAACCCGGCATGACCGGTCTGGAAACCCTGCTGCCGCTGAGCCTGTCACTGGTGGAACAACAGCTGATTGCCCTGCCCCAGCTGATCGAAACCCTGACCGCCGCACCGGCCCGTATTCTGGGCATTGAAGCCGGGACTCTGTCTATCGGCTCCCAAGCTGATGTCTGCGTGTTTGATCCTGAAGCCGAATGGGTTGTCAGCGAAGACAGCCTGCGCTCGGCCGGCAAGAACACCCCCTTCCTGGGGCAGACATTGAAAGGACAGGTTAACGCCACCCTGATGGATGGCCGTATCGTGTTCCGTCGATAACGGCCAGCCCGGTTCGACAAAAAAGGGGAGCTTCCACTGGAGGCTCCCCTTTTTGTTGCTTAGATTGGCGGCAAGGGCTACATGCCCTTCACGTCCAATTCACCTTTCAAGTTCAAGTTGTCGTCGTCATCCTGCAGAGTAAAACTGGGCATATCTTCATCTTTAGAGTCCGGCTTGCCGCTGGTTTCCGCATCCAGCTTGATCATCAAGCGCAGGTCGTTGGCCGAGTCGGCGTGGGCCAGAGCGACTTCGTATGTGATCACGCCGTCGCGGTAGAGCGCAAACAGGGCCTGGTCGAAAGTCTGCATGCCCAGGTTGGTGGACTTCTTGATTACTTCCTTGATCTCGTGCACCTCACCCTTGCGGATATGGTCCTGAATCAGCGGTGTATTGATCATTACCTCAATGGCGGCGCGACGGCCCTTGCCATCCACGGTCGGCAGCAGCTGCTGTGCGACAATCGCCTTGAGGTTCAACGACATGTCCATCCACACCTGGTCATGATGCTCGGGACCGAAGAAGGAGATGATACGGTCCAGCGCCTGGTTGGCGTTGTTGGCGTGCAGGGTGGCCAGACAGAGGTGACCGGTTTCCGCGAAGGCCAGACCGTATTTCATGGTCTCGGCAGAACGGATCTCACCCATCAGGATCACGTCCGGTGCCTGACGCAGGGTGTTTTTCAGTGCCACATCGAAGGATTCGGTATCAATCCCCACTTCACGCTGGGTAATGATGCTCTTCTTGTGGTTATGAATGTACTCGATCGGATCTTCGATAGTGATGATATGACCAGCATGGTTGGCGTTGCGGTAGTCGATCATCGACGCCAGTGAGGTGGACTTACCGGTGGAGGTACCACCGACAAACAGGATCAGACCACGCTTGGTCATGGACAGATCCTTGATCACGTTCGGCAGTTTCAGCTCATCCATGCTTGGAATATGGGTGTTGATGGAACGCAGCACCATGCCCGGCGAGTTGCGCTGCATGAACGCACTGACACGGAAACGGCCGATGCTGGGCGCGCTGATGGCAAAGTTACACTCGTTTGTACCTTCAAACTCCGCCAGCTGTTTGTCGTTCATCGTGCTGTACACCAAAGCACGGGTTTGGCTAGCTTTCAAAGTTTCTTTAGTCAACGGTCGGAGAGTACCATCTACCTTAATCGATGGCGCCGCACCAGCCGTCACAAAAAGATCCGACGCACCCCGGTCAACCATTACTTTTAACAGTTGGGTAAAGTCCACAATGTTGCTCCTGTCATCTCAAACTCAGAATGCGCTGGGGTTCTTAGCCTTCTCTCGCGCCAGCTCCTTGGAAATAATCCCTTTCTGCATCAGTTCCGAAAGTGACTGATCCATGGTTTTCATGCCGTAGGCAGCACCTGTCTGTATCGCTGAATACATCTGTGCAACCTTATCCTCACGGATCAGGTTACGTACTGCTGGAGTGCCAATCATGATTTCATGTGCAGCAACCCGCCCCCCTTTAAGGCGTTTCAACAAGTTCTGAGAAATAACACCTTGCAAAGACTCGGACAACATGGAGCGCACCATGTCTTTCTCGGCCGCCGGAAAGACGTCGATAATACGGTCAATGGTCTTGGCCGCCGAGGTGGTGTGCAAGGTGCCGAACACCAGGTGACCTGTTTCCGCAGCCGTCAGTGCCAGACGGATGGTTTCCAAATCACGCATCTCGCCCACAAGAATAACATCAGGGTCTTCACGCAGGGCGGAGCGCAATGCGTTTGAAAAGCTGTGAGTATCTCGATGCACCTCACGTTGGTTAATCAGACATTTTTTGCTTTCATGAACAAATTCAATCGGGTCTTCAATCGTGAGTATATGATCTGGTCGAGTTTCATTGATGTAGTCTACCATCGCGGCCAATGTGGTGCTCTTACCAGAACCGGTCGGTCCGGTTACCAACACCAATCCCCGCGACTTTTCCGACAAATCTTGAAACACCTTGCCCATACCCAAATCATCCATGGTCAAAACCTTGCTGGGTACTGTTCGAAAAACAGCCGCCGCACCACGATGCTGATTAAAAGAGTTGACACGGAAACGTGACAGGTTGGGCACTTCAAACGAAAAATCAGCCTCGAAATTTTCTTCGTATTCTTTGCGCTGTTTGTCGTTCATGATGTCGTAAACAAGAGTGTGCACTTGTTTGTGCTCAAGCGCAGGCAACTTGATCCTGCGTACGTCACCATCGACACGGATCATGGGTGGCATGCCGGCAGTCAGGTGCAAGTCGGAAGCACCCTGTTGCACGGCAAAAGACAAAAGTTCTGTAATATCCATAAGCAGTCGAGTTCCGGAGCAGCTTCTATTAAACTTTAGTGTTCTAACAGAATAGGCATAACCTGCCAATGACAGCCGTCATGTCATGTATCATAGGTGATTATGTTAGCAGAGAAGTATGACAGCGTTTGTCAGCAGATCCGCAACGCCTGCAAAGCAGCCGGCCGTGATGCGGACGAAGTGCAGCTGCTGGCCGTAAGCAAGACTCGCGCCGCCGACGAAGTGCGCCAACTGCATAACTGTGGCCAGACCGCCTTTGGCGAAAACTATCTGCAGGAAGCGCTGGACAAGATCGAGGCGCTGCAGGACTTGCCGCTGGAGTGGCATTTCATCGGCCCCATCCAGTCCAACAAGACCCGCCCGATTGCCGAGAGCTTCAACTGGGTACACAGTGTCGACCGTCTCAAAATCGCGCGCCGCCTCTCCGAACAGCGTCCCGATGCGCTGGGGCCTCTGAATATCTGCCTGCAGGTCAATATCAGTGGCGAAGA
This sequence comes from Marinobacterium stanieri, assembly GCF_900155945.1. Classification (GTDB taxonomy): domain Bacteria; phylum Pseudomonadota; class Gammaproteobacteria; order Pseudomonadales; family Balneatricaceae; genus Marinobacterium; species Marinobacterium stanieri. The sequence goes on along the minus strand of NZ_FTMN01000005.1, from coordinate 119,085 downwards.
CAGCAAATCCGGCTGTTTGCCTGAAGAGGTTCCCGAACTGGCCAGAGAGGTTGCCGCACTGCCCAATATTCAGCTGCGTGGCCTGATGGCTATCCCCGAACCGGAAACCGACCCGGCCCGCCAGCGTGCTACCTTTGCCCGCGTACGCGAATTGATGACCTCGCTGCAGGCCGATCTGCCACAGCTGGATACCCTGTCCATGGGCATGTCCGGTGATCTGGAAGCGGCCATTGCCGAAGGCGCCAGCATTGTCCGTATCGGTACCGCCCTGTTCGGCCCGCGCCATTACCCCAACACATCAGCCAAGCCCCAGGCTTGAGTACAGGAGTCGTTTCATGAGCCAACAACCCGTAATTGCATTCATCGGTGCCGGTAACATGGCCCGTGCCATCATTGGTGGGCTGCTCGAAAACGGCTTTGCCGCCGCCAACATCTGGGCCGCCGAGCCCGATGCCAGCCGCCTGCAGGACCTGGCCGAACAGGGACTGAAGACAACCTGTGACAACAACGAAGCCGTGGCCGCGGCCGACATGGTGATTCTGGCGGTCAAACCCCAGATCATGCAGGCGGTGGCCTCCGAGCTGGCTGACGCAGCGCAGAAACATCAGCCACTGTTTGTATCCATTGCGGCCGGCATCAGCCTGGATGCGCTGGATCGCTGGCTGGGCGGTAATGCCGCCGTGGTACGCTGCATGCCGAACACGCCGTCGCTGGTACAGACCGGTGCCAGCGGCCTGTTCGCCAACGCCCGCGTCAGCGAGCAACAGCGCAATCTGGCGACTCAGGCGATGGAAGCCGTGGGTATCGCCCTCTGGGTTCAGAACGAAGCCGAACTGGACGTGGTCACGGCCATCTCCGGTTCGGGCCCGGCCTACTACTTCCTGATGATGGAAGCGATGACCGCTGCCGGCGCCAAACTGGGCCTGAGTGAGGAAACTGCACGTGGCCTGACCCTGCAGACGGCTCTGGGCGCGGCCCGCATGGCCAGCAGCAGTGACGTGGATGCCGCCGAGTTGCGCCGCCGTGTCACCTCACCCAAGGGCACCACCGAACAGGCTATCCTGACCTTCCAGGCAGAAGGGCTGGAAGCGATCGTGGAAAAAGCAATGGTCGCCTGCCGTGACCGCGCCGAGGCGATGGCCGCCGAGCTTTGCAAAGACTGATTTCAACCGGATAAACAGGACTGACCATGGGACAGGATCCGATTACACTGATCATCAGCCTGGTGGGAGGGATTTTTTCCTTCCTGCTGCTGATGCGCTTTGCGTTACAGCTTTCTCAGGCTGACTATTACAACCCGATCTCACAATCGGTAGTGCGCTTCACCCAACCGGTGGTCAGCCCTCTGCAAAAGGTCTTGCGTCCCATCGGTCGACTGGACTTTGCCACCCTGATCGTAGCGGTGCTGGTCAAGGCTGCGGCCATTTTCCTGATGGTGCAGTTCTCGCCGATGTTTGCGTCCGCCGCCGGCGTTAACCCGGTGCATATGCTGATCTTTGCCCTGACCGGCACCCTTAACACGCTGCTCACCATCTATTTCTGGGCCACTCTGGGCGCGGTCATCATCAGTTGGGTCGCCCCGGACAGCTATCACCCGGCCCCACAGCTGCTGCTGCAGCTCACCGAGCCGCTGTTTGGACTGGCCCGCAAGGTCATACCGCCCATCGGGGGCCTGGACCTGTCGCCGATCCTGATTTTCATCCTGATTCAGCTGGCACAGAGCTATCTCAGACCCTTCGTCATTATCTGACATGGGCGCACCTTACTACCGCTGGCAGGGCGAGGACCTGATCCTGCACTGCCATCTGCAACCCAAGGCATCCCGGGATGAAATTTCCGGGCGGCATGGGGACAGTGTTAAGATCCGCATAGCGGCACCGCCCATCGAGGGCCGTGCCAACGCGGCCCTGATCAAATTCCTCGCCAAAAGCTTCGGCGTGGCCAAGCGCGACGTCAGCATTATCAGTGGCGAGCTGGGACGGGAGAAGCGCGTGCGCATTCAAGCGCCGGGGCAGTTGCCCGCAAGCCTCGATATTTCACGGGACGAATAAGGAATCCGCTTTGTTTACCTCCAGGTTTCGATTGCACTGCCGGGTGCTGCACTACGACATGTGATGCGTTAACTGCCGACGCCCCGCGTCACGTCAACGCGATTTCCATGCCTTTTTGACAGCGAGATACCACCATGCCCGCAGCCATACCCGAAGATTCCGTCGGCCTGGTCACCCCCCAGTGCCTCCAGTTTGATCAACCACTGCCGCTCAGTTGTGGGCGCAGCCTTGATCACTGGGAATTGATGATCGAAACCTATGGTGAGCTCAACGCCGATGCGTCCAATGCCATCCTGATCTGTCATGCCCTGTCCGGCCACCATCATGCAGCCGGTTATCACAGCATGGACGAACGCAAGCCCGGCTGGTGGGATTCCGCCATCGGCCCCGGCAAGGCGATCGATACCAACCGCTTCTTCGTGGTCAGCCTGAATAATCTGGGCGGCTGCCACGGCTCCACCGGCCCCAACAGCAACAACCCCGACACCGGCAAGCCTTACGGTCCTGATTTCCCGATCATGACGGTGCAGGACTGGGTGCACAGCCAGGCACGTCTGGCCGACCGCCTCGGCATTCAACAATGGGCTGCCGTGGTGGGTGGCAGTCTGGGCGGCATGCAGGCACTACAGTGGTCAATCACCTACCCCGACCGTCTGCGCCACTGCGTAGTCATCGCTTCGGCCGCCAAGCTCAGTGCCCAGAACATCGCCTTCAACGAAGTCGCTCGGCAGGCGATCAGCAAGGACCCCGAGTTCCACGACGGCCATTACTACGAGCACAACATTGTGCCCCGCACCGGCCTCATGCTGGCGCGAATGGTAGGCCACATTACCTACCTGTCCGACGACGGCATGCGTGACAAGTTCGGCCGCGAACTCAAGGACGGCAAGCTCAGTTTCGACTTCAACCCCCAGTTCGAGGTGGAGTCCTATCTGCAGTATCAGGGTGAGCGTTTTTCCTCGTCATTCGATGCCAACACCTACCTGCTGATGACCAAGGCGCTGGACTACTTCGACCCGGCCGGCGAACACGGCCACAACCTGGCCGACGCCCTGGCGCCAGCCACCTGCAACTTCCTGGTGGTCTCATTCACCACCGACTGGCGCTTCTCGCCGGAGCGCTCACGGGAACTGGTAGATGCGCTTGTAGCCGCCCGCAAGCCGGTCAGCTACGCCGAGATCGATGCGCCTCAGGGGCACGATGCGTTCCTGATTCCCATCCCGCGCTATATGGAAGTGTTCAGCGGTTACATGAACCGTATTGCCGATGCCCTGCCCCAGTCTGAAGGAGGTGCCCCCAATGCGCGCTGATCTGGAAATTATCAACGAGTGGATTCACCCCGGCTCACGCGTACTGGACCTGGGCTGTGGTGATGGCGAATTTCTGGCGCAGCTGAAGCAGGACAAGAATGTCAGCGGCTACGGCCTGGAGATCGATCACGACAACCTGACCGCCTGTGTCGAAAAAGGCGTCAGCGTGATCGAAAAGAATATCGACGATGGCCTGGCTTCCATCGGTAATGACAGTTTCGACACGGTTGTCATGACTCAGGCGCTGCAGAGCATGCACCGCCCGGACCAGATCGTGGACGAAATGCTGCGCATCGGCCGCGAATGCATTGTCACCTTCCCCAACTTTGCCCACTGGCGCGCCCGTGGCTACCTGGCGTTCCGCGGCAAGATGCCGGTGTCCAAATTTCTGCCCTATACTTGGTATAACACGCCGAACATCCATTTCTGTACCTTCAAGGATTTCGAGGAACTCTGCGTGGATCGCAACATCGAAATTCTTGAACGCACGGTAGTCGACCACACCCATCGGCACCGCTGGTGGATCAAGCTGTGGCCGAACATGCTCGGCGAAATCGCCATCTACCGTATCACCCGCTAGGACGCCCAGACCCTGCAAGGACCCTGAGTATACGAGGAGAACACCATGCGCCTGTTTAATCTATTGTCGGGCCCGGCTGTCGCACTGGCAGCCCTTCTGGCCAGTACCAGCGCACTGGCCGAACAGTCGATCTCCGATGGTCGTTACGAGATCCATTACAACGCCTTCAATTCCAGCTTTGTCACCCCGGAAGTGGCACAGGCCAACAACCTGGTGCGCAGTAAATACCGCGCTCTGGTGAACGTTTCCGTGCTGGAAATGCAGGACGACGGCAGCAAGCAACCGGTCCGCGCCATCGTCTCCGGGCAGGCATCCAATCTGCTGAACCAGGCTCAGACGCTGGAGTTCAAACAGATCGATGAAGGCGATGCCCTGTACTACATCGGCAGTTTCCGTTTCACCGAAGATGAGCAGCTCAAAATCAATCTGAATGTGCAGCCGGACCCGAATAAGCCGGCCTACACCATTGAGTTCGACCAACGTTTTTACGTCGATTGAGCAGCCAATTCACGCTTAGGACGCCCCATGATAGACAAGATTGTTCTGGCCAGCGGTAATCGCGGCAAACTGAAAGAGTTCAGCGAAATCTTTGCTCCCCTCGAAATTGAGGTGATGCCGCAGTCGGATTTTGCCGTCCATGATGCCGACGAAACCGGTTTGAGCTTTGTGGAAAATGCCATCATCAAGGCACGCCACGCCGCCCGCATCACCGGCCTGCCGGCACTGTCCGATGACTCCGGCCTGGAAGTAGACGCTCTCAACGGCGCCCCGGGCATCTATTCGGCACGCTACGCCGGCGAAGGCTGTGGTGATGACGAGAACAACGCCAAACTGCTGCAAGCCCTGGCCAACGTGCCTGAGGACAAGCGCAGCGCCCGTTTCCAGTGCGTGCTGGTGTTCATGCGTCATGCCGAAGACCCCACACCGCTGATCTGTCAGGGCAGCTGGGATGGTCGTATCCTCACCGAGGCGCATGGTCATAACGGCTTCGGCTATGACCCGCTGTTTTACGTACCGGAAACCGACTGCGCCAGCGCCGAGCTCAGCCCTGAGCAGAAACAGCGCTACAGCCATCGCGGCAAGGCGGTACGCCAGTTCATGGATGCCATCGGCCCCTGGCTCTCGCATACATGAGCCTGTTGCCGCCCCTCTCGCTCTACGTACACATCCCCTGGTGTGTACGCAAATGCCCCTATTGCGACTTCAACTCCCACGCCGCGCCGGAAGAGTTGCCGGAAGCGGACTACGTGGCCGCACTGCTGGATGACCTGGAAAGCGACCTGCCCCTGGCCGGTGATCGCCCGCTGCAGTCCATTTTCATTGGGGGTGGCACCCCCAGCCTGTTCAGCGCCGATGCCATCAACCGCCTGATGCTCGGCGTGCGTGAGCGCATTGCACTGGCGGAGGATGCTGAAATTACGCTAGAAGCCAACCCCGGCACCTTCGAGCGGGAACGCTTTGAAGGCTATCATGCGGCAGGCATCAACCGGCTTTCCATCGGCATTCAAAGCTTCAACGCCGAGCATCTCAAGCAACTGGGGCGGATTCACAACCCGGACGAAGCCTGCCGAGCCGCCGAAGCAGCTGTTGCCATTTTTCCCCGCGTGAATCTGGACCTGATGCACGGTCTGCCCGGACAAAGCACCGAGCAGGCCCTGAGCGATCTCAAGCAGGCCCTGGCCTTCGACCCCGGCCACCTGTCCTGGTACCAGCTCACCATCGAGCCCAATACCGAATTCCACGCCCGCCCACCTCAGCTGCCGGTGGATGAGACGCTGTGGACGATTCAGGAGCAGGGCCAGGCACTGCTGGCAGATCATGGCTATGATCAGTATGAAGTCTCGGCCTATGCCAAACCGCTCCAGCAGGCGCGGCACAACCTGAATTACTGGCAGTTTGGTGACTACCTTGGCATTGGGGCCGGCGCCCACGGCAAGCTGAGCCATTTTGATGCCGAAGGACAATTACAGATTGAGCGTCGCCACAAGCTGCGCCAGCCCAAGGGCTACATGGATCCGTCCAAGCGCCTGGCCGGACAGCAACCCATCCCCCACGACGAACGCAGTTTTGAATTCATGATGAATGCCCTGCGATTGACGTATGGCACTGAAGTCGACTTGTTTACCCAGCGCACAGGGGTTAACTTTTCAGAGATACAGCCGATACTGAATAAAGCGTACGCCTTTGAATTACTGGATAATTCTGACAGCCGGCTAGCCCCCACCCGTCAGGGTCGACTGTTTTTAAATGACTTGCTGGCCCTGTTCCTGGATTGAACCTGGCCTTCAGCACACTCATGGATGTCTGATGTCGTGAATGCGTCTGGAGACCCACGCAATGACCATCAAGCAAAAGCTTGGCACCCTTATCGCCCTCATCCTGGCCGGTTTTATCGGCATGGGTGTCATCTTCACCTACACGCTGGAGCGCTACGGCACGCTGGTAGAAACCAGCCAGGCAATAAGCCATGTAGAAGCACGCAAACTGGACCTGCGTCGCCATGAAAAAGACTTCCTGGCCCGCCTGGACCCGAAATACCAACAGCGTTTTTCAGACACCTATAACGAGTTCACTGATGAGCTCTCGCACCTGGTAACGCTGCTCGATGGTCTTGGTCTCGATGATGAGTTGAACACCATGGCTCAGAGCATGCAGACCTACCGCAGCAGTTTTGAGCAGGTTGCCGATCTGCGCACCCGGATTGGTCTGGATGAGGAAAGCGGGCTTCGCGGCACCCTGCGCGGCGCGGTGCATAACGCGGAAGAACAGGTCAAGGCCACCCGCGACAACGACCTGCTGAGCCAGCTGTTGATGCTGCGTCGGCATGAAAAGGATTTCCTGTTGCGTCTGAATACCAAGTATCTGGACCGCTTTAACAAGCAGATCGACAGCATCAACCTGCAGATCGATATCGCCCTGCTGCCGGATGATGCCGAGCAGCTGAAAGGCCTGCTGCAGCAATACCGCCAAGGGTTCACAGCCCTGGTGGACAGTTTCCAGCAGCTGGGCCTGACCGTTGATCAGGGCCTGATGGGACAGATGCGCGCGGCCGTGAAAAGTACGGACGATATCCAGCAGCAGCTGCAGCAGGAACTCAACCAGCTGATTGAAACTCAGGAAAACCGCCTGCAGTTGATCGCTCTGATCGCTGTACTGGCGTTTATCCTACTCACTACCGTACCTGCCCTGCTGCTGGGTCGCAGCATACTGCAGCCCATCAAGACGCTGGCGGACACCATGAAGCGCGCCAGCGACGAGCATGACCTGACCCTGCGCACCGATGCCAGCGGCAAGGACGAAGTAGCTGCAATGGCACGTGACTTCAACCTGATGATGGACAGCTTCCGCGACCTGATCGCGCGTGTGGCGGGTACCTCGTCCCAACTGGCAGCCGCCGCTGAACAGCTGTCGGCGACCAGTCAGGACACCTCATCCGGCCTCAACACCCAGCAGGAGCAGGTAATGCAGGTTGCGACGGCGGTACAGGAGATGGAAAGCTCCATGCAGGAGATCGCCGGCAGCACCGAAACCACCGCACATACCGCCCGTCAGGCGCAACAGGATGCCTCCGACAGCACCGAACGTGTCGCCGGCAGCATTGATGCCCTGAACGAGCTGGCTACCAAGGCACGCCAGACCGCTGATGTGGTCGAGCAGTTGCATCAAAACAGCGGTGAAATCGGCACCATGCTGGATGTGATCAAGGATATCGCCGAGCAGACTAACCTGCTGGCACTGAACGCCTCCATTGAGGCCGCGCGTGCCGGTGAACAGGGCCGTGGCTTCTCGGTGGTGGCCGATGAGGTGCGCACCCTGGCGGCACGCTCACAGACCTCAGCATCGGAAATCGAGAAACTGGTGCACAGCCTTCAGGACCAGACCCAGAATGTGAGCCAGCTGATGCAGGCCAGTGTAGCGGACAGTGAAGCCAGCGCCGAACGTGCCAGCGAAACCATTGGCGCGCTGGATACCATCACCAACGGCGCTGCCAGCATCGTCGATATGACCACCCAGGTGGCCTCGGCTACCGAAGAACAGGCCTCGGTAGCGGCGGAAATCACCCGCAACATCGACCACATTCGCAGCATTATGGAAGATGCCAACCGCCAGGTTGGCCAGAACGCGGATGCCAGCCAGATGGTGGCGCAGCAGGCATCGGAGCTGCAGGACGCCGTGTCCAGCTTCCGTACCTGAGTGTGACATACGGCCCCTCCTGTCTCCGGGAGGGTGCCGCTTACGCCATCAGGTTGACCGATTCTTTACAGAGTCGCGCGCTGCGCAGCCCTGCCTTTCAAGCCTTCTACCGCCGCGGGCAACTGCGACAGGCATTGCACTGTATGATCGGCCACTGCCGGCTGCGGCCACTCCTGCCCGGGCAGGTTCACCCAGACGGTCCAGATGCCCAGCTGACGGGCAGCCTGCACATCATTGATCGGGTGATCGCCCACATGCACCACCTGTTCCGGTCGCAGTCCGGTATGGTGCAGTGCCTGCTGAAACATCTCCGGCTCAGGTTTGGCCGAGCCCACGGTATCCGCGTTGTACTGGAAATCAAACAGGTGCCCAACCAGTGTCTGGCTGACATCTGCATTGCCATTACTGAGCGCACCGATCAGATAACCCTGCTGGCGCAGCTGCTCCAGCGCTGCCTGCGCATGCTCGAACAGTTCGACCTGATGGCGCCCCTGCATGAACACCTCAAAAGCGCGTTCGGCCAGGTTGATCGCCTCGGCTTCGCTGTAACCGGCCGCGACGCAGCCACGCTCCAGCAGCTTGATGCGTATCAGGCTGAGACTATGCGCAATTTCGGGGTGCTTCTCCAACAGTGAGCGGCGCAATTCTGACCCTTCGGCCATGTCACTGACTTCATGCATGGCTGTAAACAGGGGAGCATTCATCTCCAGCCACTGCCACAGGCTCTGGTTGGCCTGGCGGATCACCGGATCCACCGCCCAAAGGGTGTCATCCAGATCGAAAGTGACGCATTTAATCATCGCGTTTGTGCCTCGCACGTGGGTGAGCCTGTTCATATACCTCCATCAGGTGCTGAAAATCCAGATGGGTATAGATTTGAGTGGTACTGATGTTGGCGTGCCCCAGCAGCTCCTGCACCGCGCGCAGGTCACCGCTGGATTCCAGCATATGACTGGCAAAACTGTGGCGTAAACGGTGTGGATATACCCGTCCCTGAGTGCCCTGTTCGGCGCCCCGCTGCTGTAATCGCTGCTCCACCGCTCGCGTGGTGAGACGTCGGCCGCGCTGACCCACAAACAGGGTTGTTTCATCGGGCGCAGCCAGCTTGTTGCGCTCCGGCAGCCAGGCACGGACTGCCTCAACCGCCAGACGCCCCACCGGCAGGCGTCGAGTTTTGCGGCCCTTGCCCAGCACGGTGATTTCGCCCTCCGCCAGATCCAGGTCGCGCAGCTCAATGCCAACCAGCTCAGATACGCGCAACCCCGACGAGTAGATCAGCTCCATCATGGCACGATCACGAATATCCAGGGGTTCGTCACCTTTTACATCCAGCAGCGCACCCACCTGTTCGGTATCCAGGGTTTGTGGCAGGCGTCGTGGGGCTTTGGGTGCCTGTACCGACAATGCAGGATTACGTGTGCACCAACCTTCACGGGAAAGAAAACGGTAAAAGGCGCGGCAGGCGGACAGCAGGCGCTGCAGACTGCGTCCGGACAGGCCTTCGGCATGCAGTTGGCCAATGGCGTAACGCAGGGCGGCTTCATCCAGCGTTTGCCAATTGGCCAGCTGATGGTCGCTCAGGAGCTGCTGCAGACGCTCAAGGTCGCGGCGGTAATTGCTGAGGGTATGCGGGGACAGCTGACGCTCCACCCGCAGGTAATGCAGGAAATGGGTCGGCCAGTCACTCACGGCCGGCTGTTTCATCTCAGGCCTCCTGCTCCCGCAGGATCCGGAACAGCACGCGGCTGAGTACTTCACCGACATAACTCAGGAACAGGGTGCCCTGGCTGCTCTGGAAGTAGTTGGCATCGTGACTGCCGATCGCCAGCAGGCCCAGGGTTTCACCCTTGACCAGCGGCACCACGGCAGCGGATTGCACCTTGACGCTGCGGTCCTGGAACAGGAAGCGATTCATCGCTTCGGACAACTGGCCACAGCTGGGCAGGTTGGTTTCGATCAGCGGCTGCACCAGCGAGTCTTCAGCACGGGCCAGGGTACGAATACCGTTGCTCTTGAGAGCTTTTTCGCTAAACAGCAGCAGCTCGGTTTCATCACCGTAGAAGTCGCGGCAGAGGCTCTCTTCAATGGCGACAGCCACATCATCCAGCGTCGCCGCTTCCAGCAGGGCCAGGACCATGCGCTTGGTCTTGTCGAACTGTACGTCGTTGTACTTGGCGGCATCAATGAGTTCGGCCATATGGCCATGCAACTGCTGATTGCGCTCGCGCAACAGCGAAGTCTGGCGCTCCACCAGCGACACCGTAGTGCCACGCTGATGCGGGACATACAGCTTTTCCAACAGCCAGGTGTGCTCGGTGAAAAAATCCGGGTTCTGCGCCAGGTATTCGGCTACCTGGTCGGCACTCAGGGCGGGTTGTTCCAGTACTTCGCTCGCGTCATTCATAGATAGATCTGTCCTTCAAATACCGTTGTTGCCGGCCCGATCATCCGTACGGCTTTCCCCTCTCCGGCCCAGCGAATGCGCAGTTCGCCGCCCGGCAGGTGCACCAGCACATCTTCATCCAGCAGGCCACGCAGTCGACCTGCTACCACAGCCGCACAGGCACCCGTGCCACAGGCCAGGGTTTCACCGGCACCGCGTTCATAGACCCGCAGACGAATCTCGTTGCGGCTCACCACCTGCATGAAACCGATGTTGGCCTTTTGCGGGAAGCGCGGGTGAGATTCCAGCGCCGGCCCCAGAGTTTCAACGGGCGCAGTGTCCACATCATCCACCACCAGCACACCGTGGGGGTTACCCATGGAGACTGCACTCAGCTCCAGCGTTTGGCCATCCACGTCGATCGGGTAGATGACGGCCTGCTGCTCGGCCTGAAACGGGATTTCCGCCGGCACCAGCTCTGGCGAGCCCATATCCACATCGACCTGACGGTCCTTGAGCAGATAGATAACCGCCTGGCCACGGGCCGTTTCCACCCGAATTTCGTCTTTCATGGTGAGGCGACGATCGCGGACAAAGCGACCGAAACAGCGCGCACCGTTTCCGCAATGCTCCACTTCTGAGCCATCGGCATTGTAGATGCGGTAACGGAAGTCCATATCCGGACGGCTGGGCGGTTCGACCAGTAACAGCTGGTCAAAACCGATGCCCAGATTGCGATCGGACAGCTTACGCACGATTTTCGGCGTCAGCTTGACCCGCTGTGACAGGGCATCGATCACCATGAAATCGTTGCCCAGCCCGTGCATTTTGGTGAAACGTACCTGCATACCCCGTGTCTCCGCTCAGCCCTGTTCCGGCAGCAGCTGTTCGCCACGCATCAGGTCATTCAGGGTTTCACGCTCACGTACCAGATACGCCTGGTTGTCATCCACCATTACCTCGGCCGGACGCGGACGGGTGTTGTAGTTGGACGCCATGACGAAGCCATAGGCACCGGCAGAGCACACAGCCAGCAGGTCGCCCGGCTGCAGGTTGAGCTGACGATCCTTGCCCAGGAAGTCACCGGTCTCACAGACCGGGCCCACCAGGTCCCATGCCTTGGTTTCACCCTCTTCCCGCAGCTCCACCGGAATGATCTCCTGGTAGGCGCTGTACAGGGACGGACGAATCAGGTCGTTCATGGCACCGTCGATGATGGCAAAGTTCTTGTCACCATTCTGCTTGAGGAATTCGACACGGGTCAGCATCACACCGGCGTTGGCAGCAATGGAGCGGCCCGGTTCAAAGATCAGCTTGAGTTCACGCTCACCCAGCTTTTCCAGTACTGCAGCAATGTATTCCTGCGGGGCCGGCGGCTGCTCGTCGGTGTAGCACACGCCCAAACCACCACCCAGATCCAGATGATGGATCTGGATACCTTCGTCAGCCAATGTATCCAGCAGCTGCAGCAGGCGATCCAGCGCATCCAGGAAGGGGCTGATCTCGGTGAGCTGACTGCCGATATGGCAGTCCATACCCACAACCTCGACGTTGTCCATGGCCGCAGCACGACGATAGACCTCAGCAGCGGTATCGATGCCGATGCCGAACTTGTTCTCTTTCAGGCCGGTCGAAATATAGGGATGGGTGCCCGCGTCCACATCCGGATTCACACGGAAGGACACCGGCGCCTTGACGCCCATCTCGGCCGCCACGGTATTGACGCGGTCCAGCTCGGCATCGGATTCGATGTTGAAACAGAAGATACCCACATCCAGCGCGCGACGGATCTCGGCAGGCTGTTTGCCCACACCCGAGAACACCACCTTGGCCGGATCGCCACCGGCACGCAGTACACGTTCCAGCTCACCTGCCGACACGATATCGAAACCGGCGCCCAGGCGGGCCAGCACGTTCAGCACGGCCAGGTTGGAATTCGCCTTGACGGCATAGCACACCAGCGCATCTCGTCCTTCCAGTGCCTGGGCATAATCCAGGTAAGCGCGCTCAAGGGCATCGCGGGAATACACGTACGTGGGGGTGCCAAACTCGTCGGCAACACGGCTCAACAGCACTTCTTCGGCGTGCAGACGGCCGTTGTGGTACTCAAAATTGTCCATCAAAATCTCACTCCGATTGATGTTGCTGGGCCGATTCGTCGGGCAGATACAGCGGGCCTTTCTGGCCACAACCCGAGATGATCAGTGCTCCCATCAGGAGCAGCGGCCAACAGCGTTTCAGCATCATCAATCCCTTCATGTCTGGTTAGGCCCGGACCTGTGCCGGGCAATGAATGACCCGATTATACCCGTAGCCAGAAGGGCTGAGTACCGCCCGCGGCTGAGTTATACTCATCGACTGAAATTCAACCTGCGGAGAAATGCCGAAATGACCGAATCCGAGTTCATGACTCAGGTAGACGAAACCCTGGAGCAGATCGAAGAGGTGCTGGACGACGCCGAAGGCGATCTCGATTACGAAGGCCAGGGCGGCATGATGACAGTGACCTGCGAGAATGGCAGCCAGATCATTTTCACCCGTCAGCCACCGGTGAAGCAGCTGTGGGTCGCGACCCGTAACGGCGGCTTCCACTTTGACTACAACACTGATCAAAGCCAGTGGCTGCGTGACTCCGACGGTGCCAGCCTGAGTGAGGTACTGACCGCTGCGTTCGCTGACCAGGCGGGCGAAACACTGGATTTCAGCCCCCTGGCCCAGTAAGCACCCGCTGAGGAGATCCGGACAGGAAATCAGGACAAGAGGCGTGCGACAGCGGTTTCAAGCCGCTCCAGCGCGCCACGATTGGCCGCAACAAAGGCTTCCGCCTGCGCACCCTGCTGTTGGCGCAGTGCCCTATCCGCCAGCAGACGTTCAAGACAGGGCGCCAGCTCTGCGTCACTCTCCACGCGCGTCAGACCACCGGCTTCAATCAGGGCATCGGTGATCGCCTGAAAGTTGAAGCAGTCCGGTCCCATCACCACCGGCAACCCGAGCGCCGCCGGCTCAAGCGGATTGTGCCCCCCGGTGCCACTGAAACTGCCTCCCACTACGGCCAGGTCAGCCGCAGCATAGAACAGCATCAACTCGCCCATGGTATCGCCCAGCAGGATCTGCGTTTTGGCATCAGGCACCTGGTCTGCACTGCGCCTTACAACAGACTCACTGAAGCGGCTACAAAGTTCGGCTACCTGATCAAAACGCTCGGGGTGGCGCGGCACCAGTATCAGTGCCAGGTCCGGCTGGGCCTGTTGCAACTGCTGCCAGGCCTGCAACAGGATTTCGTCTTCGCCGGCATGGGTGCTGGCCCCGATCAACACCGGCCGCTTAGGGCCCAATTGTGCCCGTAACGCCTGCCCTGCAGACACCTGCGTTGGGTCCGGCTGCAGATCAAACTTGATACTGCCAGTGACATCCACCCGCTCGGGCGGCATGCCCAGCGCGATGAAGCGGTCGGCATCGGTCTGCCCCTGCGCCGCTATCAGACTGAGCTGCTGCAACATGGGACGGGTCAGGGCGGAAAACTTCTCATAGCCCCGCGCCGAACGGGCCGACAGGCGGGCGTTGGCCAGCACGACCGGCACTCCGGCACGGGCACACTGGTTAACCAGATTGGGCCAGAGTTCGGTTTCCACCACAATACAGAGTTCAGGGCGGATCCGGCGCAGGAAAGCGGTCAACGCCAGTGGCAGATCCCAGGGACAGAAACGTTGTTCGACAGCATCGCCAAACAACTTGCGCACCTGTTCGGCCCCCGTCGGAGTCATATTGGTCAGCAGAATGCGGTGGTCGGGGTAGCGTTCCAGCAAGCGTCGCACCAGCGGTGCGATCGCAACAGTTTCGCCCACTGAAACGGCATGCACCCAGATCACCGGCTGTTCGATAGGGGCGCCCAGGCCTAGACGCTGTAACCAGTTGCGACGATACCCCGGCGCCTTGCGGCCACGCCACCAGAGGCGCAGCAGCAATACCGGGGTCAGCAGGTAAAACAGAAGGGTATAGAGATGCCGAGCCAAGGCTTCAGGCTCCCGAGTCCGCGTCGGTCTGCAAAATATGGAAACGGGCGTAAGCCCCCTGCTGCTCCAGCAGTTCGGAGTGCGACCCCTGCTCGACGATCTGGCCGTCTTCCATCACCACAATGATATCGGCACGTTCGATGGTGGAAAGGCGGTGTGCGATCACCAGCGTGGTGCGCCCCTTGATCACCTCTTCCAGCGCTGCCTGAATGTGGCGCTCGGACTCGGTATCCAGTGCCGAAGTGGCCTCATCCAGAATCAGGATAGGTGCATCCTTGAGGATGGCACGGGCAATGGCGATGCGTTGACGCTGACCGCCCGACAGCATGACACCGTCTTCGCCCACCAGCGTATGAATGCCTTCCGGCATCTTGTTGACGAACTCGGTGACATGAGCTGCTTCGGCCGCCGCCAGAATGGCTTCTTCACTGGCATCCGCCATGCTGCCGTAGGCAATGTTCTCGGCAATGGTACCGTTGAACAACACCACGTTCTGGTTCACCAGTGCAATCTGATCCCTGAGACCATCGAGCTTGAAGTCCTGCAGCGGCAGGCCGTTCAACAACAGCTCACCACTCCAGCCATCATTGAAGCGTGGCAACAGGCTGGCCAGTGTGGACTTGCCACTGCCGGAACGCCCCACCAGCGCCACGGTTTTCCCCTGGGGTAACAGCAAAGACAGGTCGTTCAAGGCGGCCCGCTCGGTCCCCGGGTAGCTGAAACTGAGGTGGCGGAATTCGATATCCCCGATCGTTTCCACGTCACGGGAGCCCTGGTCCTGTTCTGCCGGCTCGTCCAGCACTTCAAACAGGCTTTCGGCCGCCGCGACCCCTTTCTGTACAATCGAGATCACATTGGTCAACTGGCGCAGCGGCTTGGTGATCATGCCTGCTGCAGTAAGAAAGGCGACAAAACCACCGGTGGTCAGTGTACCCATCACGTCCGGGTGCATGGCCAGAAACAGCAGTGCCGACAACGCCAATGCCACCAGGAACTGGATAATCGGCGTGTTCAGTGACTGGGTTACTACCAGTTTCATGAACTGGCGCTTGTTCTTCAGACTGGCCTGCTGAAAACGGTCTTTCTCCGCCTCTTCGCCGCCGAAGATCCGTACCACCTGATAGCCCTTGATCGACTCCGAGGCCGATTCGGTAATATCGCCTACCGACTGCTGGATACGCCGACTCAGGCGACGCATACGCTTGGCAGCAACGGACACCACCAGTGCAATCAGTGGCCCGGCCGCAATGAAAATCAGCGTCAGCTTCCAATTCAGGAACAGCATGTACCCGAGCAGGCCAACGACCGTCAAACCTTCGCGAAACAGTGTCTTGAGCGCATTGGTAACCGCGCCGGTAACCTGCTCCACGTTGTAGGTCAGTTTGGCCAGCAGCTCACCACTGGAATTGCGGGCATAGTAGTGCGACGGCAGTTTGAGCAGGCGCTCGAACACTTCGGTACGCAGGGTGTGAATCACTTCACGTCCGACAAAGGCGATGCAGTAGTTGCCGATAAAGGCTCCCACGCCCCGCAACAGGAAGATCCCCAGCACCGCCAGTGCCAGAAACCAGCGCTTGTCATATTCGTTGGCCTGAACGGTATCCACCACCATTTCCAGCCATTTGGCCGACAGCGCCTGACCCAGGCCATAGATGGCAAAACCGATAAAACTGACCAGAAACGCCAGCCACAGCGGGCGGGCATAGGTCAGCAAACGCCGATAGAGTTTCCATACGCTGGCGGATTCAAGACGTCCCTTGTCACGTTCAGGTACAGGCGCTTTCACTGCGTTAGGCTGCATCGCGTTCCACCGGGCATGTCGGTTTGTCGAACATCAAGAATCCACGCCGAACAGGTCTCGGGTGTAGATCTTGTCACAGCAATCTTCGATGTCGTCGGTCAAGCGGTTGGCGATAATTACGTCACAACGCTGCTTGAACGCGTCCAGATCCTTGATCACTTCCGAATGGAAGAACTCGTCCTCTTCCAGCACGGGCTCGTACACCACCACTTCAACGCCCTTGGCCTTGATGCGCTTCATCACGCCCTGAATGGCGGAGGCACGGAAGTTATCGGAGCCGGCTTTCATCACCAGGCGGTAGATACCAACCACGGAGGGGTTGCGGCTCAACACGGCGTTGGCGACAAAGTCCTTGCGCGTGGTGTTGGAGTCGACGATGGCGCGAATCAGGTTGTTGGGCACCTGATCGTAGTTGGCCAGCAGCTGACGGGTATCCTTCGGCAGGCAGTAACCGCCGTAACCGAATGAGGGGTTGTTGTAGTGGGTGCCGATACGTGGATCCAGGCCCACGCCCTCGATAATCTGACGCGTGTTCAGGCCATGGCTTTCAGCGTAGGTGTCCAGCTCGTTAAAGTAGGCGACGCGCATGGCCAGGTAGGTATTGGCGAACAGTTTGATCGCTTCGGCTTCGGTAGAGTCGGTAAACAGTACCGCCACCTCTTCTTTCACCGCGCCCTGCTTGAGCAGGTCGGCAAACTGCTGCGCACGCTCAGAGCGCTCACCGACGATGATGCGTGACGGGTAAAGGTTGTCATACAGAGCCTTGCCTTCACGCAAGAACTCGGGCGAGAACATCAGATTGTCACTGCCCATGCGCTCTTTAAGTTCGGCGGTAAAGCCAACCGGAACCGTGGATTTGATCACCATGACCGCGTTCGGGTTCAGCGCCATCACATCCTTCACCACGGCCTCGACGCTGCCGGTGTTGAAGTAGTTGGTCTGGGGGTCATAGTCGGTCGGCGTGGCGATCACGACAAAGTCCGCATCCTTGTAGGCCGCTTCCTTGTCCAGCGTCGCCGTCAGGTTGAGTTTGCCGGAGGCAAGAAATTCACTGATCTCGACGTCTTCGATGGGCGCTTCGCCCCGGTTCAGCTGCGCCACTTTCTCGGGCACTATGTCCAGCGCAACCACTTCGTTGTGCTGTGCCAACAGGACTGCGTTGGAAAGACCGACATATCCGGTCCCGGCTACGGCTATCTTCATCACGGTTCTCTTTCACGGTTATCGTGTCAGGTCGAATCGACCATCATACCACAGGGTCCCACAATGCACGGGAAATGATCCCCTTGCCAAGACCCACATCAGGCCAACATGGTTTGCCCGTGCTCAGGCAGGACCTTACAATAACCCCATCGCCATTCTGAAGACCCTGCACCGTGACGACAAAAACGACCTCTGCACACACGAAATTTCTGGCACCCCGCTACTGGCATATCTGGCTGGGTACCGGTCTGCTGTGGCTGTTGAACCGGTTACCACTGAGCGCACAGATTTTGCTGGGCCGCATACTGGGCCGTTTCCTGCATCGTTTTAACCGCCAGCGCCGCCATGTAACCGAAGTGAATGTGCGCCTCTGCTTCCCCGAATTGAACAGGGAAGAGCAGGCACGACTGGTACGGCGCATCTTTGAAAACAACGGTATCGGCATGTTCGAAACCGCCATGGCCTGGTGGAGCCCCAAGCGCCTGTTCGATGATCGTATTCATTTCAAGGGCCGCGAGCATCTGGATGCTGCGCTGGAACAGGGCAAGGGCG
Organism: Marinobacterium stanieri; assembly: GCF_900155945.1. GTDB lineage: Bacteria > Pseudomonadota > Gammaproteobacteria > Pseudomonadales > Balneatricaceae > Marinobacterium > Marinobacterium stanieri. Next base: position 100,998 of record NZ_FTMN01000005.1, on the reverse strand, counting down.
TGCTGCTGCTGGGCGCACATTTCTCCACCCTGGACCTGGGTGGTCTGCTGTTCTCCCGTTTTTATCCGGTCGACGCCATGTACCGTCGTCACAATAACGACTTGATGGAAGAGATTATCACCCGCGGCCGTCGTCGCTATTTCGGCCAGCCCATCGAGCGCTCCGATATTCGTTCGGTGATCAAGGCACTGCGCAAGAACCACATTATCTGGTATGCCCCGGACCAGGATTTCGGCCGCAAGCAGTCAGTATTTGCCCGCTTTTTCAATGTACCGGCCGCAACGATCACCGCAACCTCTCGCCTGGCGAAGCTGAACGGCTCGCCCATTTTGATGCTGGCCCAGCACCGCCTGCCCGATGGCAGTTACGAGCTGGAACTGTTCCCGGTGGTGGACGGTTTTCCTTCCGGCGATGATGAAGCCGACGCCCAGCGCATCAACGACGAACTGGAACGAGCAATCCGCAAGGACCCGAGCCAGTACATGTGGGTGCATCGTCGTTTCAAGACCCAGCCTGACGGCAAGGGACGCCTGTACAAGTGACAGTTCAGCAGCCAGCACACTGCCTGCCGGACGCCAACAACCGGTGGGGCCGATTCCTGCTGGCCGCATACCTGCTGTTTATCGCCCTGTTGCTGGGGGCTGAGAACACCAAGCTGACCAACAACTTTTTCTATCTATTTCTGATGCTGCCGGCAGTGGTGCTGGTGGCACGCCGACAGCTGCGTCCGACCCGCGCCTGCCTGTTGCTGGGGGGCTACCTGCTCTACGTGGCGCTAAGCTCTTTCTGGAACAATGCCGACCCCGGCGACAGCGCCAAACACCTCAAATATGTTGTCTATATTCTGGCGTTCGCCGCCATTACCCAACAGGTGATGGCACAGCCTGAACGTCTCAAGTGGATTGCCGCCTGGGGGCTGCTGATCAGCCTGGTGGTGGAGGCACACAGCCTGTACACGCTGATTGCCAGCGTCGGACTGGAGAGCTGGGCCCGAGACTTCCCTCGCCTGGACCAGCTGACCGGCCCCCTCAATGCGGTCTATCTGGCGCTGGCGGTTGGCCTGTTCGGCTTCATTCTGATCAGCAGCCAGGTCACCAACCCCTGGCTCGCCAGCATGCTGGTCTGCGGCCTGATTCTGCTGACCATTCCCTTGCAAAGCCGCACCCCCATTCTGGCACTGTTGCTGGCACACAGCTACTACCTGTTCAGGCTGAGAGCCTTCACTGCTTTGGCCTGCTGGGTCCTGATGCTGGCTGCTGGCGGCCTGGTTCTGGTTCTGATGATCGATCGTTTTACCGCCGAATTCGTGCGCGTTGACATCTGGCGCAACGTTGCCGGCACAATGTCGGAGCAGTGTTCCTTGCTGCTGGGCTGTGGCAACCGATATGACTTTGACGTTCAGGCTCAGGGGTTCCATTACGCCAACCCGCACAGTCTCTGGCTGTCACAGCTGTTCTATGGCGGGCTGATCGGTGTGGCTCTGCTGGCAGCCTGCCTTTGGGCACTTTATCGTCATGCAGGCCAGCTGGCCGCCTTCTGGCCGCCCGTGTTTGTCTATTGCGCCGCGACCGGATTCAGCATCGGCCATTCACTGCTTACTCATCCTGACTTCCTCTGGCTGCTGACATGGTTCCCCCTGGCACTATCGGGTATGCTTTTTCGCTCCGCTGACAGCATCAACCAGGCAAAACAACAACATGAAGCTGACACAAATACTCCTGTCCCAGTCTGAAGCCGGTGCCGAAACCTACTTCGAGAAAGTGGCCGCAGCCTTTGCCACCGACCCGGACTTCAAGCAGGAACTGATCATTGAAGAGCAACCCTCTCGGCAGCGCCGACTGGACAGTGCCGGAGTCACCTACCGCACTCTGCCGATGGGAAAAATCAGCAAGCCGCTGCTTTACAATACGCGCCTGAAACAGCATGTCAGCCGTTTTGATCCAGATGTCATCCTGACCTGGGTGAATCGGGCCTCTCGCAAGTGCCCGCCCAGCAATGCCGTGGTGATTGGCCGCCTGGGCGGCTACTACGACATCAACAATTACCGGAAATGCGACCATCTGATCGTCAACACCCCGGACCTGGTGCGCCATGTCACGGAAAACGGCTGGCCGGCGGACCGCGTCAGCATGATTTCCAACTTCGGTGAACTGCCCGAAACACTCAACGTTACCGACCCCTTGCCGGAGATTCCGGCCGATCACAAGGTCCTGCTCACGCTGGGGCGCCTTCACGAAAAGAAGGCACAGGACACCGCCATTCGAGCCATGAAGCAGATTCCCAATGCCACCCTGCTGATCGCAGGCAGCGGTGAACTGCGCTCTGAGCTGGAAGCGCTGGCGGAATCTGAGGGCGTGGCCGACCGTGTACGTTTTCTGGGCCTGCGCAAGGATGTGCGCAACCTGTTTGAACTGGCTGATATCTGTCTGTTCCCGTCCCGCTTTGAGCCCTTGGGCAATGTGGTACTCGAAGCCTGGGCCACCAACACTCCCATCGTAGCGGCGGCCAGTACAGGCCCAGCCTGGCTGATTGATCATGAAGAGAACGGCCTGTTGTTCGATATCGACGACCATGCCCAGTGCGCCGAAGCCGTGAACCGGCTGTTGGCAGATGAAACTCTCGCTGCCCGACTCACGGAAAAGGGCGCACAGAAATTCCGTGACGAATTTTCCCAACCGGTGATTCTGCAGCAGTACAAGGACCTGTTCCTGCGGCTGGCCGAAGCACACCGCAACTGACATTCACAGGGAGCTGAAACAGGATGCGGATACTACTGACCGGCGGCGCAGGCTTTATCGGCTTTCACCTGAGCCTGGCCCTGCTGAAGCGAGGGCTTGATATCACTCTCGTCGATAACTTCAATGACTACTACACACCCCAGCTGAAGCACGACCGCATCGCCCAGCTTCAACAGGCCTATCCGGGCTTGCACTGGCTTCAACTGGATATTGCCGACCGTGACGCCATGGCTCGGCTGTTTACACGGCAAACCTTTGATGTGGTGATCAACCTGGCCGCCCAGGCCGGGGTACGCTACTCGCTGGATAACCCGCATGCCTATGTCGACAGTAATCTGACCGGCTTCATGAATATTCTGGAAGGCTGCCGCCAGCAACAGGTCAAACACCTGATATTCGCCTCTTCCAGCTCGGTATACGGGATGAACAGCAAAAGCCCGTTCAGCACACACGACCGTACCGATTTCCCGGTCAGCCTCTACGCGGCAACCAAAAAGTCCAACGAGCTACTGGCCTACAGCTATAGCCATCTGTACGACATACCCACCACCGGGCTACGCTTCTTCACCGTGTACGGCCCCTGGGGGCGTCCGGATATGGCCTATTACGGTTTTACCCGCGCTATCCTCGCCGGCGAGCCGATTCGCGTCTACAACGGCGGTCACATGAAGCGGGATTTCACCTACGTGGACGACATCGTGGCCTGTATCGACCGCCTGCTTGAACGCCCGCCCGCTCGCACTCCAGCCCCCGGCTCCCACGCAGAAGCGCCCTATTCGCTGTACAATATTGGCAATCATCACCCGGTCAGCCTGCTGGACTTTATCGCTGCCATTGAGCGTGCCTGCGGGCGTGATGCCGTGAAGGAGATGATGCCGATGCAACCGGGCGATGTGCCGGCTACCTATGCCGATATCGATGACCTGGTAGCAAGCCTCGACTACACCCCGGATACCGGGATTGAGGCTGGCATCGACCGCTTTGTTCACTGGTTCCGCCGTTATCACGACTGCTAACCGCCCAAGGAATTGACATGTCCGCATCCCGCAAGCGCCTGCTGCGCGCCATTTACCGCCAGATCGCCATTATCGGTGCGCCTTTCATGCTCACCTCGGCAGGCCGTACCCGCTTCCGTGAGTTTTTCGATGACCGCATTATTGAGCTGTTTCGGGATGATATCGAAGCCTTCGTGCGCGATTACCCGGAGGTATGGAGCGAAGAGCAGACCCTGCGCCATTTGATCGAGCACCGCAGCAGTATCTGCCGCTTTGGCGATGGCGAGCTCAAGCTGATGGTGGGCGAGCGCCACAAATCCTTTCAGGACGTTAACCCTGAGCTTAATGCACGTCTGGAGCAGGTGCTGGGCAGCGATGAGCCCAACATCCTGATCGGCATTCACCCGGTACGGGATTACGAAGGCCTGGGCCGCATCTGGCAGAAATTCATTATCCGTATCGGTCGCGAGGTGTTGGCACTGCTGGATGGCCAGCGCAGCTATCCTTCCATGGGCGCTTTCCGCGTCCTGCCGGATGAATCGGAAGCTGCACTGGTGGAGCGGGTACAGCTGATCAAACAGGTGTGGCAGGGCCGCAAGGTACTGCTGGTAGTGGGCGAAAACAGCCGCTTTACCTTTGAGGAAGAACTGTTCAATAACGCCACCTCGGTGGATTTCCTCTATGCACCGGCCAAGAACGCCTTTGCCGAATACGATGATATTATCGCCCGCATCAGCGAATATGATCCGGCGGAATACCTGATCATGCCGGTACTCGGCCCCACCGCTACGGTACTGGCCTATGACCTGGCCCAGCGCGGTTATCAGGCCATCGACTTTGGCCAGATGCCGGGCACCTTCCGCCGCGCCAAGCGCAAGTTGTTCGGTGACGAGAATCACCCGTTGCCCGCACTGCGCACCACCGAGCCGTCGGCCTGATATGTCCAATTCACCCCTGTCTGCAGGAACGCCCATGCAACACGATCTGACATTGGCCATGCTGTCATGGCGCCAGCCCCGCACCCTCAAGCACTCGCTGGAGAGCTATCAGCGCCAGGGCCTGTTGGATATGGCCAAAGAAAAGCTGATTTTCTTCAATGAATGCACCGGCGAAGATCGCCGCATTGCCGAGAAATACGGCTTCACCGTGCTGCAGGCGAAGCGCAACATCGGCATCGCCAAACCGTTTCAGGAGCTGATCAAGGCGGCCAGCGGCCGTTACTTCCTGTTTCTGGAAAACGATTTCATGCTGGTGGAAGATGAAGCCACCTGCGAGCAGGAGCTGCAAGCGGCCATGGCGGCAGTAGAAACGGATATCGCCTGTGTACGCCTGCGTCACCAACACCACTATGGCGATCCGAATTACTGGCTGCTGAAGGTCTGGGAAGGTCGCAAGAGTGCCGAGCAGGCCAACCTCAACGCCACCTACCTGTTCAACGAGCCGGACCGTGAATACGACGAGATCGAGCGCGTCGAGCACCTGAACCGCACCTTCTTTGTCGCTGACTCGGGTATTGCCAACTTCACCAACAACCCCTGCCTGTATCGCACCGAGTTTCTGCGCGAACATTTCCTGCAGCGCGAATTCACCGAGTTCGACAATCTGGAAACCAATATCGAGCCCTGGTGGCAGGCGGCCGGATTACGTATCGCTCAGGGGCGCGGGCTGTTCAAACACCATCCGCTGGAGGTCAGCGGCTCCGGCTTTGCCCAGCACAAGCGGATCAAGCACTCGATCAAGCACTGGTCACACTACCTGATCCGCATCGGCTACAAGCGCCGCGTGATCAACCTGTTCCTGCTGCAGTTTCTGCCCATGCTGATCAAGGCCAACATTAACCTGGGCAACAAGGTGATGGTGAACCTGTCACTGGGACGTTACGAGAGCGAGTAAGCGCGCTACTTGCCGGTTCGCAGGGACGCGAACAAATCATCCAAAGCAGCTTTCCGCTGCGCCAGCTTTTCCGCATCCGCCAGGCTGGCCAGATCATCCATATCGGACAGCGACATGCTCGCCTTTAGCTCAACCGGCTGCAGCTCGATACCCACGGAGGAGGCGTAATCGTGGAATTTGAAGCCGCCCCCGGCAACCGATTCTGACAACTGCATCCACACCGCAGGAATCCCCAGTGCATGGGCCACGATGACGCCATGCAGCGAGGATGAGATGACACGCTCGCAAGCGGCGATTTGACGAATCACGGCCTCGGGGTAAGCCTCGGGATTAATCAGGCAGGCGGCATCGCCCTGCTGCTTCAGCAGCGCCAGCACCCGCGTATCCTGCTTATCGGCGTAATGGGGAATCACACCTAATCGGTATTGTTTGGTCACCGGTGATTTCAGCAGTTTTTCCGCCAGCAGCCCCGGATCGCCCAGCGGCAGGGACTCATCCAGCCCCAGCCGATCCCGCGACAGCTCACCTCGCACCGCCAGAAACTGCGCTTTGGGCAGACGCACCTGATGGTCTCGAATCAGCCCCGAGCCCAGCACCTGACCACTGAAGCTGTCCTTGACCCCGTCCAGAATGCTGCCGGTACTGAGCAGCTCGGCACGGTGTTTCTTCTCGTACACCGGTGTGTAGCCGTACGCCAGTAGAAGTGCCGGGGTAATCAGGTCACCGAAGTTCTTTTTTGAACCCCACCAATAGGTGCGAATACGCTGACCATGCAACAGGCCGTGGATGGCGTAGTTGAGGCGATCGCGACTTTTTTCGAGCTTCCAGGTGTTCAACAGGGACATGTGGGGTTCCGGTGATGACGAGACACAACAGAGGTGAAGTTTGATATTCTAATCGGGTTCATTCATTCAGGTACAGAGCGCACCCATGCCCCTAGCACGCCCGTTGAAGGTTGTTCAGTTATTACCGGCTCTCGAGTCGGGCGGCGTCGAGCGTGGCACCGTGGAATTTGCCCGCGAACTGGTGCGCCTTGGTCATGAATCGATTGTGGTCTCCAACGGCGGCCGTCAGGTTGAGCGACTGGAGCAGGAGGGCTCGCGCCATATCCAGCTGCCGATTCACCGCAAGTCACTCTGGTCACTGACGCAAGTGCGCCCACTGCGCCGCCTGCTCACCGAGCTGAATGCCGACATTCTTCACGTGCGCTCACGCGCACCGGCCTGGATCACCTGGCTGGCCTGGCGCAAGATGGATCCGGCCACGCGCCCGCGTCTGGTCAGCACCTTCCATGGCATGTATTCGGTCAACGCCTACAGCGCCATCATGGCCAAGGCCGAGCAGGTAATCGCCATCTCCGACTGTGTCGAGCAGTACATCCGCGACAACTATCAGGTACCTGAAGACAAAATCACCCGCATCTACCGCGGCCTGGATCCGAATACGTTCAACCACAACCCCGATACCGATGGCCTGCGCGACGAGTTTCCGCAGTTCGAGGGCAAAAAACTGCTGTTGATGCCGGGCCGGCTGTCGCGCTGGAAAGGCCAGCTGGACTTCATTGAAGTAATGCACCGCTTGCTGCAGAAGCGCGATGACTGCCACGGCATCATCCTTGGCGGTGCCGAAGCCAACAAGGAAAGCTACCGCGAGGAGCTGGAACAGCGCTGTCGCACCCTGGGAATCGAGCAGGCGATCACCTTCACCGGCCATCGCAGCGATATTCAGGCGTTCTACAATCTCTGTGACCTGACCTGCCACCTGTCCAGCAAGGCCGAGCCCTTTGGCCGCACCGTGCCCGAAGCGCTGGCAACCGGCTGTCCGGTAATCGCCTATGACCGCGGCGGTGCCAGTGAATCCCTGCATGCGGCCTTCCCCGACGGGCTTGTTCCGGCGGATGACATAGACGCCTTTGTCGAGCGTATTGATCAGCTGCTGAACCAGCCGCCCGGCGAAATCTGTCTGCCCGACGCCTTCTACCTCAAGGCGCAGGCCGAGGCGACGCTCGGGGTATACTACCGTCTGCTGGACCAGCCGGTGGCGCAGCACAACTAATTACACGGCGAAGCGATGACTTCAGCCCCACTGAACCCTCAGGATTTGGCTTAACTATGAGAATTCTCCACATCGCCTACCAACAGCTCAAACGCTACGGCCATACCCGTGTCAGCTGGGCGCAGAAGCTTACCTCGGGCCTGGTCAAGAACGACCATCTGGTACAGGGGTTCAGTGACCGTGATGTGGCGTCTTTCGAAGCGCCCTTCGGCATTCGCGATCTGGGTAAGAAAAAGGCCAACCAGCGTCTGTTGGAAACCGTGGACTCATTCGAGCCAGACCTGGTCATCGCCGGCCATTGCGACATGATTACCAACGCGACCCTGGCCGAAATTCGCAAGCGCCAGCCCAACTGCTTTATTGCCCACTGCAATAATGACCCGCTGTTCGTACCGTCCAACGTGGAACGCATCCATCACCGCGCCGAAGTCGCCGATGCCGTATTCGTCTCCACCGGTCGCCGTGAACTGAGCCAGTTTGCAGGCTCCCGCGCCCGTATCTACCACATGCCCAACCCGGTCGAGCCCTCGGTAGAATGCTTCGACAACTCGGTCAAAACCGATGCCGAGCTGCCGATCGACCTGATTTTCTGCAGCAACAGCAAGGATTTCACCAAGCGTCTGGAAATGGTCGGCCGCATGAAAGAGCAGCTGGACCCGATTATGACCTTCAAGACCTTTGGCAGCTTCGGCGAAGCGCCGGTCTGGGGTCGCGACTACGACCGCGCTCTGATGCAGAGCAAGATGGGCCTCAATTTCAATCGTCAGGAAGGCCTGCACTGGTACTCCTCGGCCCGTATGGCACAGCTGGCCGGTAACGGCATCCTGCAGTTCAGCCACAGTTCCGGCGCCTTCGACGAACTGCTGCCGCCGGAAACAGTGGTCTACTTCGATGAAGAAGAAGATTTGATCGCCAAGATTCGTGAATTCCACGCCGATGATGCCAAGCGTCAAGCCTGGGCCAGCGCCGCGCGTCGCTTCTTCCATCAGGAGATGAACTCGACGCTCTACGCCCAGTACATCGCCGAAGCCAGCACCCTGACTCCGTTCAGCCATGACTACTGCTGGGCACAGGACATCAACCTGGACGGCAGCCTGAAATGAGTTTGACGCTGGCCGACGAGCAGGCCTTTGCCCAGGGTGGCAACCGCCTCTGCTTCGTCCACCCCGAGCATGCTGATCGCTGCATCAAGGTACGCCGACCGGACTTCACGCTGGAGGACCTGCGCCGCAAGAAAGGCTTTCCCAAGTCGCTGCTGCCGCTGCACTATTTCGATGACAACCGTGAAGAGCACGAGGTGATCACAGGCCTGGCGCAGCAGCACGGTGAGCCGGTGTTTGAGCTGATCAGCCGCTGCTACGGGTTTGAAGACTCGGACCTTGGCCCGGGCCTCGTTCTCGAGCTGGTGCGGGATGCCGATGGCCAGATTTCACAGACATTGAAAGCCCAGATCTGGGGCGAAGGCTACACCCCGGACTGTCAGGCAGCGGTTGAGCATTTCTGCCAACAATGGCGCAGCCTGCAGATCCCCTCACGCGACCTGCTGCTGCACAACCTGTTGGTGCAGAAGGACAGCGAAGGCAAGGTGCGCCGCATTGTCGTCATCGACGGTCTCGGCAGCCCCAATCTGATTCCGTTCAACCGTCTGCCTGCGCCGCTTAGAGCTGCCAAGGTAGAGCGCAAGCTGGCCAACCTGCAGCAACGTATCGAGCAGACACTGGCTAAAAAGGCACGCGGCGAACAACCCGGCTATCACGGCATGGCCACCGCCCATCACCCCCAGGATAACCACAAAGGCTGACAGATGACCGATTCCAAGATGCGCGTAGCACAAGTACTGGCCGGCGCTGCCCAGGGCGGCGCGGAGAACTTTTTTGTCCGTATGGTGGCGGGCCTGAACGAGCTGGACAATATGCAGGTACGGGCGTTTATCCGTAACCATCAGGACCGCATCGACGCACTCACTCAGGCCGGTGTTGATACCCAGGGCTACCGTTTCGGATCGCCGCTGGACCTGCCCGACCGTCTGCGCTTTCGCAGTGAACTCAAGGCCTTTGCGCCAGATATCGTCATGACCTGGATGAACCGCGCCAGCGGCTACACACCCAACTCAGACGACTACATTCTGATCAACCGCCTGGGCCACTACTACAAGCTCAAGTATTACCAGCACTCGGACTACTGGGTCGGCATCAGCAAGGGCATCTGCCAGCATATGATCGACGGGGGCTTCCCGGCGGATCGCGTGTTCCATATTCCCAACTTTGCCGATGAACGCGACGTTGACCCCCTGCCCCGTGACAGCTTCAACACGCCCACGGATCGCCCGCTGATCCTGGCGGCAGGCCGTCTGCACGTGAACAAGGGCTTTGATGTGCTGCTGCAGAGCCTGACCGAAATTCCCGATGCCATTCTCTGGCTGGCCGGGTCTGGTCCGGAAGAGCAATCATTGAAGCAGTTGTGTCATCAGCTGGGACTGGACGAGCGCGTCCGTTTCCTCGGCTGGCGTAGCGATGTGACCGCGCTGATGCGCACGGCGGATTTGTTTGTCTGTCCGTCCCGTCATGAAGGACTGGGATCGATCGTGATGGAATCCTGGGCACACCGTTGCCCGATTGTGGCAACCCGCTCTCAGGGGCCGGGAGAAGTGATCACCGACGGCGAAAGCGGCCTGCTGACCCCCATTGATGATGCCAAAGCACTGACGCAGGCGATTCGCTCGGTATTGGACAGTAACGAGCTGCGCACTAAATTGGTGGAGGGTGCCGCAGAGGTGTACGCCAAGGGTTACAGCAAGCAGCACATCGTCAGCGCCTATGATGAGCTCTATCGCGAGCTGCTGAGCCGACGCTAGTCGCTGCCCAGCCAGCCTTTCTTCAGGATCACCTCGGCACAGCGCTCCGCTTCATTGAAGTCGGCTGCGGTCGAGGTGATAGCCTCCAGCTGCCAATCCGGCGCGGCACTGACGATACCTTGTTCCCGCAAGGTATCTACGCCACGGCTGATACGGTTATCGGCCTGTTCATCCAGCGTCAACACCCCCACCTTGCATCCGGCTGTCAGCGCCTCATACACCATGGAAGCGCTGTCCTGAGTCACCCAGCAGGTTTCTGTACGCGCCAGCTGCTGTGGCAGCCAGTCGGGGCCGGTATTGGCTGCCGGGACAAAACGTTCGCCTGCCAATGTAGCCAGCGCCTGCTCGGTACTCTCGGGGGTGCGCCGGGATGAACCGACCGTCCAATCGGCAGACACCTGTTGCAGCAAGGCTTCTACCTGTTCAAGCACGCGGGATTCATTCCAGCTGAAATGTTTGGAAGGGCCACCGATTAGCATGACACCGCTGTTGGCGACCTTGTCACCCGGTCGCATGCGATTCAGTGCACCGCGAGTGGGCAGGATATTGGGGCGTTGTGGCGGCTGATCATGCTCGGGGATCAGGCAAAGATCGAAGAATCCCATCGGAATCGAGGGTTTCATCAGCACCACGGCGGGGGCACGGTGCAGACGGCGCAAAGCCAGCAGTGTCATGTGGGTCGCATGGCCGGCACCGATGATCAGCGCCGGGCGCTCATCCAGTTGTGGCACGCCCATACCAAAGCACAGACGCCAGGCTTCAAAACGCCCCATGGGTGCCTGCTCGGTGATACGGACCGGGCGATGGCGGGCTATCGCTTCCGCCAGCCCACGTGACTGGTTCAGATGACCCGGTTTGCCATCACTGACTATCCAGATATCAAGCGGTTCTGCTTCACTGTTCACCCGGCGTTTCCCACCTGCAACTTCTGACCCCTGAAGGCGCTATGGTATCATTGCCGAACAACTGCTACGAAGTTCGCAACAGTATTTATCTTCTGGGCAATTCCATTTTTCGGGCGAAAGCATACAATCTAGGGATGCACCGCGCCTGGGAGCTTTGTGCGTCGCCCACCGGCCTGTTTCTATCCAGTTTGTTAGGAAGGTTTTATGTCTGCTTTTGGTTCCGTTTTCATGCCCGAGATGGCAATCACCTGGTTTGATGGTTCTCAGTGGAGCGAGCCGGAAGTGGTCCCCAGCGACAGCCTGCAGCTGCACCCCGGCGCCCATGTGCTGCACTACTCCAGCACCTGTTTTGAAGGCCTGAAAGCCTTCCGCCACGAAGACGGTTCGGTGAAGGTATTCCGCATGGACCGCAATATCCGCCGCCTGGCCCAGAGCTCAGAACTGCTGGCCCTGCCGTCTTTTGATGAAGACATGCTGGAAGCCATGACCCGTGACATCCTCACCCGCTTCAAGAGCGAAGTGCCGGCGCCTCCGGGTTCCATGTACATCCGCCCGACCCATATCGGTACCGAGCCGATTATCGGCAAGGCGGCCGTACCTTCACTGACCTCTTGCCTGTACGTATTGCTGTCACCGGTGGGCGATTACTTCACCGGTGGTGACAAGCCGCTGCGCGTCCTGCTGGACGACAAGGGCATGCGCTGCCCGCCGCACATGGGCATGGTCAAGTCCGGTGGCAACTACGCCAGCGCACTGCAGCCGATCATGAAAGCCCGCGCCGAGCACCAGGCCGACCAGGTTCTGTTCTGCCCGGGCGGTGACGTACAGGAAACCGGTGCCGCCAACTTCCTGCTGATTGACGGCAATGAAGTGATCACCAAGGCGCTGGACTCCAGCTTCCTGCACGGGGTTACCCGTGACTCCATCCTGACCCTGGCCCGCGACATGGGCATGGATGTGCAGGAACGCGAGCTGACCATCGATGAGCTGCTTGAGCGCAGTGCACGTCCGGGTTGTGAAGCAGCACTGTCCGGTACCGCGGCGGTTCTGACCTCCGTGGGCACCCTGATTCACAACGGCCAGGAATATCAGGTCGGCAATGGCGGCATCGGTGAAACCACCGTCAAGCTGCGCACCGCGCTGAACAATATCCAGTGGGGTAAGGCAGACGATAAGCACGGCTGGCTGGAAACCATTTAACTCCACGCCTTTTACCGATTAAAAAAGCCGACCCTCAGGTCGGCTTTTTTGCGTCTGGCGTTTGCGCACCTCAGTCCAGCATCACACGTTGCCAGATCTCGGCCACACCACGGCGATACTCGGTCATCTCTTCATCCCCAAGCACACCGGACTGGTTCTGCAGGCTCAAGCGGTGGCCTGCTGCGCGGTAGGCCTTGTAGGCTTCGCGCAGCAGCTCTGCCTCCTCCGCCGACAGCAGTTCTTCGGCTTCGATACTGTCCAAAATGCGGATGTTGTCGGTCCAGCGCAGCAGCTCGGGCTTATCCTGGGCGTGACGCAGCACCAGGTACTGCACCATGAACTCGATATCAACGATGCCGCCTCGATCCTGCTTCAGGTGGAAGACACGATCTTCGGTGCCCCCTGTCGCCTTGGAGCCCAGGTGTTGACGCATCTTCTCGCGCATTTCCACTACGTCTTCACGTAGTTTTGCTTCATCACGAGGCGCCGAGAGTATGGACTGGCGCAACTGCTCGAAGCGCTCTGCCAGTGCCGGACTGCCGGCCACCACTCGGGCACGGACCAGCGCCTGATGCTCCCAGGTCCAGGCGTCCTTCTGCTGATAGTCATCAAAGGCTTTCAGCGAGCTGACCAACAGGCCGGAGTTTCCGGAAGGCCGCAGGCGCATATCCACCTCGTACAGCATGCCGGAGGGCGTAAAGGTATTGAGGATATGGATAATGCGCTGGCCCAGGCGGTTGAAGAAGACACTGTTGCCGATAGAGCGGTCACCATCGGTTTCCAGGTTGGGTGAAGCGTCGTGCAGGAAGACCAGATCCAGATCCGAACCGTAGGACAGTTCGATGCCCCCCACCTTGCCATAACCGACAATCACGAAGTCCGGGTCGCAGGGCACACCCGGCGCTTTCTGCGGCACACCGTGCTTCTCGGTGAGGTTACGCCAGGCGATCTCCAGCACCGCTTCCAGCACCACCTCGGCCAGCCAGGTGAGGTAATCGCTCACTTTCATCAGCGGCAGCACGCCGGTGATGTCGGAAGCTGCCACCTTGAGCATGTGCGCATGCTTGAAGTAGCGCAGGGTTTCCATCAGCTGCTCGATATCATCTTCCGGTATGCGCAGCAGCTGCAGCCGCAATTCAGCCCTCAGGGTTTCCTGGTTGGGCGGTGCATAGAGCGTGCGCGGATCGATCAGTTCATCCAGCAATACCGGCTGTTTTGACAGCTGCTCGGCGAACCAGGCACTGGCGGAACAAAGCCGCACCAGCTGCTGCAGCGCGGCAGGGTTTTCACTGAGCAGCACAAAGTAGGCAGAGCGCCGCAGCACCGCCTGCACCAGTACCAGTACCCGCTCCAGCGTGATTGCGGCATTGTCGACCTGCCCTGCTGCCGTCAGCAGCAATGGCAGTACCGCTTCCAGTCGCTCCATGGCGACCTGCTGCAGCATCTGCACCGTACGCAACGACTTGAGGTCCTGCAGCGCCTTGAGTGCCTCAGGCGCCTGATCATAGCCCTGTTCTTGCAGGAAGCCGATGGCATCTTCATCGTCCATCAGGCCATGCCAGAGCGTTAGCCATTCGGAGCGCAGATCATCATCCTGCTCTTCGCCTTCATCCGCGGGTGCGATCACATCGGCAAAATGTCGCGATACACTCTGGCGGTGCTGATCCAGGGCCGTTGCCAGCGCATCCCAGCTTGCCTCTCCCTGGGCAAAGGCCAGACGGGCACGGCCTTCGTCATCGCCCGGCAGTTCCTGCGTCTGTTTGTCGGCAATGGCCTGGATGCCGTGCTCGACATTGCGCAGCAGGGTATAGGCATCCACCAGCTCTTTAACCGCATCTTCAGGCATACCTACTTTTTCCGGCAGCTGCGGCAGAATGTTGAGCAGTTCCCGTTGCTGCAGCTCGGCATCACGGCCACCACGAATCAGCTGGAACGCCTGCGCGATGAACTCCACTTCACGAATGCCGCCAGCACCCAGCTTAACGTTCTGGGTCAAACCCTTGCGTCGCACTTCACGGTTGATCATCGCCTTCATGTCGCGCAGGGATTCAAAGGCACTGAAGTCAATGTACTTGCGATACACGAAGGGTCGCAGCAGGCTGATCAGCTCGGCGCCCGCCGCCTTGTCACCGGCCACCACCCGTGCCTTGATCATGGCGTAGCGTTCCCACTCACGACCCTGGTCCTGATAGTAGCCCTCCATCGCCGCAAAGCTGCACGCCAGGGGACCGGCTGAGCCGAAGGGGCGCAGGCGCATGTCCACGCGGAACACAAAGCCATCGATGGTCTGGTTATCCAGCGCCTGCACCAGTTTCTGTCCCAAACGAATAAAGAAATCCTGGTTATCCAGGTTCTTGCGCTCGCCATCGGTCTCGCCATTGGCGGGGAATGAAAAGATCAGATCGATATCGGATGACAGGTTCAGCTCATGGGCACCCAGCTTGCCCATGCCCAGCACCACCATGCGTTGCGGGTGGCGCTTGCCCTCGGCATCCGGTCGTGAATGCGGCGTGCCCCAGCGCTGACACGCCTGCTGGTACAGCCATTCCAGCGCGGCATCGATACAGGCATCGGCAAACCAGGACAGTTCACGGGTGGTGCCACGCATGTCCGTCAGGCGGTTGAGGTCACGCCAGACCAGTCGCACCATTTCGCGCTGACGAAACTGGCGCAGCTCGCGGTGCAGGACCTTTTCATCGTCCACACCGGCCAGACGCTGTGTCAGTCGCTCGGCATAGGTTGCCTCTTCATAGTCATTGGCCAGGTCGCCCGTTGCCAGCAGGTCTTGCAGCCACTCCGGGTGAGCCTGCAGCTGGGTCGCGACATAGTCGCTGCCAATGAGCGCACGCACCAACTGTCGCTGCAGGGCTTCGGAGAGTGTTACTTCAGCCAGAGCGGTCTCGATTTTGGCCAGATTACGCTGCAGAAGGTCATTCAGTTGCTCCGGCACTTCAGCCAGAACGCTTGCCATCAAAGTCATTCGCTATCCTCGGTGGTTGCCTGGGCTTGCCGAAAAAGGGCGTAGCCACGCTGAGCCTTGCTCAGGTCGAAGGGGTGCAGGGGCAATTCTGATGCCAGGGCATCGGCCAGCTTGAGCAGAGCATCCGCGTCCCCGGACTTAAGTTCCAGCTCCAGTTCCATGATCGGGTCTTCCAAATGTGCGCCCTCACCCGAATACAGCACTGCGCCTCGATCCAGGGCAACTTCAATATGAGCACCTGCATAGTCCAGCAACCAGATCTCACGTTCAAAGTCGGTGGTAAAGACCGGTAGCAGGGTCAGATCGGCCGCCGCTGGCAGCGCTGCGGGCCAGATATCGGCACTCAGTCGGGTCGGATCCAGCTGCGCCGCATCGAGATCCCATTCCCACTCACCACGCTGATGCAAACCATTGATGCTTTGCCCGCGGGTTTTCAGGGTCTGGATATAGCGCTCACCCTGACGTCGAATGCGCAGGGCAACACGCGCCTTGGCCAGATCCAGTGCGGGGGTGTCGTAATAGGTGTTGAACAGGGTCTGGGGCGCACGGTGGTCTGCCTGCTGCAGCAGTGGATGCTGCCGGAGTGCCGCGACATCCTCGCTGTCCAGTCGTAGTTTCAATTCGGTTTCAGTCGCCATCGTATGCACCTCCCAGCTTGCTTTGTACCAGTCTACCCAAGGATGTGAGCTGACGGACATCAGCCATGGGTATTTTTTATGACGATACGACTACAGATCCATGACTTCAGCACGTATACTTGCGCCTGTTTTTTAGCCAACCTGCTACGAGATTTCCATGGTCAACAGTCCGATTCTGCAAATGTTTGCACGATCTCCGTTCAAGCCGATGCAGGAGCACATCGTCAAGGCGCAGGCAGGCGCCGCTGAACTGATTCCGTTTTTTGAAGCCGTGATTGCCGATGACTGGGAGGCCGCCGAGGCCGCTCAAAAACGCATCACTTCATTTGAACATGAGGCAGACGACCTCAAGCGTGATATTCGCCAGCGTCTGCCCGCCAGCCTGTTCTTGCCAGTGCCGCGTACCGATCTGCTCGAGATGCTGCGCCTGCAGGACAAGCTGGCCAACCGCGCCAAGGATATTTCCGGTCTGATGCTGGGTCGCCAGATGCAGATCCCCGAGCCGATTCAGGCGGGGCTGCTGGATCTGCTGCGCACGGCACTGAAAGCCAGTGAGCAGGCCGTCAGCGCGCTCAACGAGCTGGATGAGCTGCTGAATGCCGGTTTCCGTGGTCACGAAGTCGATATCGTCGAGCGTCTGATCACCGAACTGGACGAGCTGGAACACGACGCTGATACCCATGAGCGTCAGCTGCGTTCCTCCCTGTTTGCAGTAGAACGTGACCTCTACCCGATCGATGTCATGTTCCTGTACCAGATCATTCAGTGGGTTGGCGATCTGGCCAACCTGTCGCAGCAGGTCGGCAACCGTCTGCAGCAGCTGCTTGCCCGTTAAACAGACTGAACAAGGTTACATCACATGGATATCATTGCTCAGTACGGCCACATCATGATCATCATGGCCTGCGTCTTCGGCTTCTTTATGGCCTGGGGTGTAGGTGCCAACGACGTGGCCAACGCCATGGGAACCTCGGTCGGCTCCCGCGCACTGACCCTGAAACAGGCGATCATCATCGCCATCCTGTTTGAATTTGCCGGCGCCTATCTGGCGGGCGGAGCGGTTACCTCAACCATCCGTAAAGGCATAATTGAACCTTCGTTACTCACGGCCAACCCCGAGCTGCTTGTCTACGGCATGATGGCAGCTCTCCTGGCTGCGGGCATTTGGCTGCTAGTGGCCACTCACTTCGGCTGGCCAGTATCCACTACGCACTCCATCGTCGGTGCCATTGTCGGATTCGCGGCCGTGGGTATCTCCATGGATGCGGTGCACTGGACCAAGGTGGGCACAATCGTTGCCAGCTGGGTGGTTTCACCCGTGACGGCAGGGTTTATAGCCTTCTTCCTGTTCAGGAGCGTGCAGAAACTGATCCTGGATACCGAAGACCCCTTTACCAACGCCAAGCGTTATGTGCCCTACTACATCTTCCTGGTGGGCTTCATTATCGCCATGGTGACCTTTACCAAGGGCCTCAAGCATATCGGCCTGCACCTGAGCTGGTTCCAGAGTGCCGGCATCTCCGTCATCTTTGGCCTCTTTACCATGGGCCTGGGCGTGATGATGCAGCGCAAGATCCAGATCGATCCCAGTGCTGACCGTGACTTCCACTTCACCAGCGTGGAAAAGGTGTTCGGTGTTCTGATGCTGTTCACTGCTTGTGCCATGGCTTTTGCCCACGGCTCCAACGATGTCGCCAACGCTGTTGGCCCGCTGGCAGCTATTGTCGGTGTTGTCAGCTCCGGTGGTGAAGTGGCTCAGAAGAGCGCCATGCCGGCCTGGATTCTGCTGCTTGGCGGCGGCGGTATCGTTGCTGGTCTGGTGATGTACGGCCACAAGGTAATCGCGACGGTCGGTCAGAACATCACCGAGCTGACGCCCAGCCGTGGCTTTGCCGCAACACTGGCAGCCGCGACCACCGTTGTTGTGGCATCAGGCACAGGTCTGCCGATCTCCACTACACATACCCTGGTGGGTGCGGTACTGGGTGTAGGTCTGGCCCGTGGCCTGGCAGCCCTGAACCTCAAGGTTGTAGGCACTATTTTCGTGTCCTGGATCGTGACTCTGCCGGCCGGTGCCATTCTGGCCATCATGTTCTTCTTCATGCTCAAGGGCATGTTCTCCTGATCCGAATGGACGGCCCGCATTGCGGGCCGTCCGCGGACATGGACCCGCCGCGCCAAAGATTGCACAATGCAGGTTGATGCTAAGCCCGATCGGGAGTCGACCTTGAGCGCCACCAACGCCTCCACCAATTACGTCAACTGGTTCCGTCACTCGTCACCCTACATCAATGCACACCGGGGCAAGACCTTCGTGCTGATGCTGAGCGGTGAAGCCATTGCCGACGACAATTTCGCCAATATCGTGCACGACATTGCCCTGCTCAACAGTCTGGGCGTACGTCTGGTACTGGTCCATGGGGCTCGCCCTCAGGCCGAACAGCGCCTGCAGGCACGTGGCCTGGAAACCCGACTGCACCACGATCTGAGGATCACCACGCCGGAAATTCTCGACTGCGTGATCGAAGCCGTGGGCTGTCTGCGCACCGATATCGAAGCCCGCCTGTCCATGGGACTGGCCAACACCCCCATGCATGGTGCTCGCATCCGAGTGTGCAGCGGCAACTTTGTGACTGCACGGCCTGTGGGAGTGCTGGACGGTGTCGATATGGGCCATACCGGCGAGCTGCGCCGCATCGACCATGACGGCATTCGCCGCATGCTGGACCTGAACCAGATCGTGCTCCTGTCCAACCTGGGCTTTTCACCTACCGGCGAGGTGTTCAACCTGCCGGTGGAAGAGGTGGCCACCCAGGCGGCAATTGCACTCAAGGCCGACAAGCTGATCCTGCTGGGTGCCAACAGCGGTATTCTTGATAGCCGTGGCGAGCTGCGCAGCGAACTGCTGGCCCAGACCGCACGGCGCCTGGTACAGCAGTACCACGCCCAGATCGACGACCCGGAACTGCCATTCACCGAAACCGCCAACCTGCTGGAGTCTGCCGCAACCGCCTGTGAGCAGGGTGTTAACCGCTGCCATTTGATCAGCTACAGCGAGGACGGCGCCCTGCTGAACGAGCTGTTCACGCGCGATGGCCAGGGCACCATGGTGATCAGCCACTCCTACGAGCAGGTCCGTCAGGCCAGCATCGAGGATGTAGGCGGGATTCTGGAACTGATTGCGCCGCTGGAAGAGAAAGGGGTACTGGTACGTCGCTCCCGCGAACTGCTGGAAGCGGAGATTGAGCGGTTTACGGTGGTAGAACGCGATGGTGCCATTATCGGTTGTGCTGCCCTCTATCCCTTCAGCGAAGAGCGGATCGGCGAGTTGGCCTGTGTGGCCATCGATAACAGTTATCGGGGCGGCCAGAGGGGTGACCGCCTGCTGGATGCCATTGAAGATCAGGCCCAGGCGCTGGGGCTGGACCAGTTGTTCGTGCTCACCACCCGTACTGCCCACTGGTTTGTGGAGCGAGGCTTCAATGCCGCCGACAAGGACCGCTTGCCCGCCGGCAAGCAGGCGCTGTACAACCTGCAGCGTAATTCCAAGGTATTCATCAAGTCTTTAGGTTGAGCGGAGCCCCCGGCAGGGTCAGGCGGAAACAGGCGCCCTGCCAGCGCGATTCCTGCACTTCCAGCGCACCATCGTAGCTGCTGATAATATCCACCGCCACGGCCAGGCCTATGCCCTGGCCGGGCTGCCGGGTGTCCAGACGGGCGCCGCGCTCCAGAATCACCTGACGCTGCTCCGGTGCCACCCCGCTGCCATCATCACTGATCTCAAGAATCAGCTCATCCCCTTCCAGGCGCCCCATGACGCCTACACGGCGGAAGCCATACTTGTAGGCATTATCAATCAGGTTGCCCAGCAGCTCCATCAGGTCGCGCTCATCGCCGCTGAAGCCGATGCCCGGCTCCAGCTGTTTGAGTACTTCACGGGGCGTGTCGGCATAAACCTTGGCCATGACCCCCAACAGACGCTCAACGACGGGCTGAACCGGTATCGCCCGTGCCAGATTCTGGCCCTGACTTTTTACGGCGCGCGCCAGCTGATACTGCACGATCTGCTGCATGCGCAAGGCCTGTTCTTCCACCTGCTGGCGATATTCCTGCTCATCCTGAGGCTCTATACCTGCACCGCGAATCACCGCCAGCGGTGTTTTCAGGCTGTGCGCCAGATCTCCAAGGGTATTGCGGTAGCGCTCACGCTGACGCCGCTCGGTTTCCAGCAGCCGGTTCAGACCTGAGGTGACATCCTGTACTTCCACCGGGTAACGCCCTTCGAGGCGCTCAGCATCGCCGGCCTCAATTCGTTTGAGATCATTGGCCAGCAGATCCAGCGGCCTCAGGCCCCAGCGCATGATGTAATACTGCGCCAGCAACGCGACCAGGCAGATACCGCTGAGCCAGCCCAACAGCTGCAGGCTGAAGGTTTTCATTTCGTTGCGCACCTGCTCATCGCTGCGCAAGACTGATATCAGGAAACGTGTTTCGCCGTTACCGCTTTCCCAGACTACCGGGTATTGAAACAGGTAGAGCTTTTGCTCCGGCAGGTGACTGAACAGGGATTGCCCCGGCTGCAGGGCTCGGCTGGGCAGGCGCTGCACCAGTTCGGGAGGAAGGGTTTGACTGGAACGGGAACGCCAGAACAGGCTGCCGTCCTGACCATGTATAAATCCATAAACGCCGGAACTGACACGGCTGAAGCCCGGGTCCAGCAGATGGTCAGGCAGGTTCATACGGCCTTCGCTGTCGACTTCGATAGCACCCAGCAGCAGATATACCTGCAACCGGGCCTGAGACGCTTCGGCACTTTCCAGACTGGAGTTGAACGCCTTGAGCAGGGCCAGGCCCGCCAACACAATCACCAGCGGCAAAATAATGGCCGACGCCCTTAGGAGTCGGCCACGCAGGGAAAGCGGAACGGCGGCTTCAGACACGCTCAGGCAGACGCCTCCAGCGCAAAACGGTAACCCAAGCCGCGCACCGTTTTGATCGGCTGCAGTGTCTGCTCAGGATCGATCTTCTGACGCAGGCGACGCACGAACACTTCCAATACATTGCTGTCGCGGTCATAGTCCTGATGATACAGATGCTCGGTCAATTCGGCCTTGGAAATGGTTTTGCCCGCATTCAGCATCAGGTATTCCAGCGTACGGTACTCGTAGCTGGTGAGGCGGACCTCTGCATCATTCAAGGTCACCACACGGGCACTGGTGTCCAGTTCCAGCGGGCCAAACTTCAGTACCGGGCTGGCATGCCCGGAGGCACGGCGTACCAATGCATTCAGACGTGCCATCAACTCTTCGCTGTGGAACGGCTTGGCCAGGTAATCGTCAGCACCGGCTTCCAGGCCTTCAACCTTATCCTGCCAGTCGCCACGGGCAGTCAGAATCAGCACCGGCAGGCTAATGCCCGCTTCACGCCAGTGACGGATTACGTCGAGTCCGGACACTTCCGGCAGGCCAATATCCACCACTGCCACATCATATTCGTATTCTTCACCCAGATAGCTGGCCTCACGGCCACTCTCGGTTTCTTCGACGGTGTAACCTTTCTGCTCAAGCATCTGCTTGAGCTGGCGCCGCAGATCGGCATCATCTTCAACAATCAACGCTTTCATTCAGCTTGCTCCGGCTGTTCAGGCTGCAACAGGGTTCCGTTGGCAGCATCAATCAAGACATCTCGCACGCGTCCTTGTTCCAGCAGGCGCACCTTATAGACACGTCCACCCTGAAAACGGGTCAACTCGGCGCGAATGACTTCGCCACCCAGTTGCTCACGGGCGATTTCGGACGCCTGCACCAGATTAACGCCGCTCCCCTTGAGAGCACTCGTACCGGCTGCCGGCGGGGCCAGGTTATCCACATCTGCCCAGGCCAGACCTGCCAACAGGCTGCAGATACCGCAGCAACCGAAGATGAGACGAGGCGTACGCGCAGACACCTGATTGATCTCCATTATAAAAGACGTCCTTGTCCATTCCCCGTGCCCGCTAAGGGCACAGGGGTTCAAATTAGCGAAATGCTATAGGGCCGGGCATGAATACTGTCTGAATTCAGTCACAGCGACGGCAGGTGCGGAATCCCAGCAGGCTATACAGTGGGCAGGTACCCGAGATGGCGATCGCAATGATGGGCACGCCAATCAGCCCCCACCAGGTCTGCGGGCCGAAGTAGATCATAATAATGAACACCAGACCGATGAGTACACGTACCAGCTGATCCAAAATACCGATATTCTGTTCCATGAGAGAGCTCCCTCGCTTTCGGTGATTAACCTGAGTCAGACTGCCGGGCACGCTGCCACAGCAGGAGGTAACGCAGGTTGTAGGTAAGTCCCAGCAACAGCACTGGCGGCAGTGTCAGGACAAAAATCCACCCCAGTGCCGGACTGCCCATCGTCTGCCCCAGCCACAGGCTGAGCACGCAGAGAATAGCCAGCGGAATACCCAGCTTCATGCAGCGCCTGAGCCAGGGGTCTGAGTGGATACTTGCCTTCTGTTGCATCAGAATCTCCTTATATGGTTGCCGAGCTTAGAATGGTCGAAGGGTGCAATCAAGCACCGCCGAGTTCCTTCAACGGGTCTGCATGCGGCAGATCAAAGGCCCGTGCCACGCCGGCACAGGTAATACGGCCTGAGTGCACATTCAGACCGGATACAAAGCCGGGCACATCCTGCAGCGCACGGCGCCAGCCATCCTCCACCAGTCGCTCAATATAGGGCAAAGTAGCATTGGTCAGTGCCAGCGTCGATGTCCGCGCCACTGCACCCGGCATGTTGGCAACACAATAGTGGACAATCCCGTCCACTTCGAACACCGGGTCGGCATGCGTGGTAGCATGGCTGGTCTCGAAACAACCGCCCTGGTCAATCGCCACATCCACCAGCACCGCGCCCGGTGCCATCACCGCCAGCATCTTGCGTGTCACCAGTTTCGGCGCGGCTGCCCCCGGCAGCAGCACGGCACCGATCACGAGATCCGACTGCGAAAGCTGCTGCTCAATATTTTCCTGGGTGGAATAGAGGGTCACCAGACGGCCATCGAACTGTTCATCCAGCTGTTTCAGGCGCGAGATCGACTTGTCCAGCAAACAGACCTGCGCCCCCATGCCCAGAGCGATGCGCGCCGCGTTTTCACCGACCACACCGCCACCAATGATCAACACTCGCCCGGGGCTCACACCCGGCACGCCGCCCAACAGCACACCACGGCCGCCGCGGGCCTTTTCCAGGCAGTGGGCACCGGCCTGGACGGCCATGCGCCCGGCCACCTCGCTCATGGGCGCCAGCAGCGGCAGGCCGCCATGCGCATCCTGCACGGTTTCATAGGCGATGGCGGTACAGCCGCTGGCCAGCAGAGCATCGGTCTGGGGCCGGTCGGCTGCCAAGTGCAGATAGGTAAACAGCACCTGATCGGCACTGAGCCAGGCGCATTCACTCAGCTGCGGCTCCTTGACCTTCACAATCAGGTCGGCCCAGGAGAAGACGGCACGCGGATCATCCACCAGCACGGCGCCAGCCTGCTCATAGGCACTGTCGGCAAAACCGGCAGCAGCCCCCGCATTCTGCTCGACCTGGACCTGATGGCCCTGCTCGACCAGCTCACGCACGCCCATGGGGGTCATGCCGACACGGTATTCATGGTTCTTGATCTCTTTGGGGATACCGACACGCATTGTGAGACTCCTTTTCCAGCCTGTTCATGCTTTCCAGTGTAGTTGATCGCGACAGCCTTCAGCGCCCCTCGGCGACGGGACTTTATCTGATATACTCGGGCTTATTTGAAAAACCCGAATTCCGAGGGGAGCCCCATGCCAGAGTATCGTTCCAAGACCTCTACCGCCGGCCGTAACATGGCAGGTGCCCGCGCCCTGTGGCGCGCCACCGGCATGAAGGACGACGATTTCCACAAGCCGATCATCGCCGTTGCCAACTCCTTCACCCAGTTCGTACCGGGACACGTACACCTGAAGGACATGGGTCAGCTGGTCGCACGCGAAATTGAAGCGGCAGGCGGCGTCGCCAAGGAATTCAACACCATCGCCGTGGAT
Source organism: Marinobacterium stanieri (assembly GCF_900155945.1). Lineage (GTDB taxonomy): Bacteria > Pseudomonadota > Gammaproteobacteria > Pseudomonadales > Balneatricaceae > Marinobacterium > Marinobacterium stanieri. Next base: position 76,685 of record NZ_FTMN01000005.1, on the reverse strand, counting down.
GACGGCATCGCCATGGGCCACGACGGCATGCTCTACTCGCTGCCGAGCCGTGACATCATCGCCGACTCCGTGGAGTACATGGTCAACGCTCACTGTGCCGATGCACTGGTGTGTATCTCCAACTGTGACAAGATCACGCCGGGGATGCTGATGGCCTCCATGCGCCTGAATATCCCGGTCATTTTTGTTACCGGCGGGCCGATGGAAGCGGGCAAAACCAAACTGGCCGAGCACAAACTGGATCTGGTCGATGCCATGGTACTGGCTGCAGACCCCAATGCGTCTGACGAACAGGTCGACGCCGTCGAGCGCTCTGCCTGCCCCACCTGTGGTTCCTGCTCCGGCATGTTCACCGCCAATTCCATGAACTGTCTGGCCGAAGCCCTGGGTCTGGCCCTGCCGGGCAACGGTACCGTGGTCGCGACCCATTCTGATCGCAAACAGCTGTTCCTGCGTGCCGGCCGCACCATCGTTGAGCTGGCCAAGAAGTATTACGAAGGCAACGACGAGCGCATCCTGCCCCGTGCGGTGGGTCTGAAGGCATTCGAGAACGCCATGACGCTGGATATCGCCATGGGCGGTTCCACCAACACCATCCTGCACCTGCTGGCCATCGCCCAGGAAGCGGAGATCGACTTCACCATGAAGGATATCGACCGCCTCTCCCGCGTTGTGCCCCAGCTGTGCAAGGTGGCGCCGAATACGCAGAAATACCACATAGAAGATGTACACCGCGCCGGTGGCATCATGGCGATTCTGGGCGAGCTGGACCGTGCCGGCAAACTGCACACCGATGTCCCGACCGTCCACACAGCGACCATGAAAGAAGCGCTGGATCAGTGGGATATCATGCGCAACCCGACGCCCGAGGTGATCGAGTTCTACAAGGCCGGACCGGCCGGTATCCCGACCCAGACCGCCTTCAGCCAGTCGACCCGCTGGCCGACACTGGACGGTGACCGCGAGCACGGCTGCATCCGCTCCATCGAACACGCTTTCTCTCTGGAAGGTGGTCTGGCCGTTCTGCACGGCAACATCGCGCTGAATGGCTGCGTCGTCAAAACCGCCGGTGTGGACGAGTCCATTCTGGTTTTTGAAGGCCCTGCACACGTAGTTGAGTCCCAGGACGATGCGGTTAAACAGATCCTCGACGACCAGGTGAAATCCGGTGAAGTCGTCATCATCCGTTACGAAGGCCCGAAAGGTGGCCCGGGCATGCAGGAAATGCTGTACCCGACCTCCTACCTGAAATCCAAGGGTCTGGGCAAAGAGTGTGCGCTGCTGACCGATGGTCGTTTCTCCGGCGGTACATCAGGCCTGTCCATCGGCCATGTGTCTCCGGAAGCCGCTGCAGGTGGTGCTATCGGTCTGGTCCAGCATGGCGACCGGATCCGTATCGACATCCCCAACCGCACCATTGAAGTGCTGGTATCCGACGAAGAGCTGGCCAAGCGCCGTGCCGAACAGGACAAGCTGGGCTGGAAGCCGGCTCAGGAACGTCCGCGCAAGGTATCCGCTGCGCTCAAGGCCTACGCCAAGCTGGCCACCTCCGCTGACAAGGGCGCCGTACGCGATCTGGATCAGCTCGACTGATCCTGCCCTCGTTACACTGCCGGCCGGTGAGCCTATCACCGGCCGATTTTTCCCTCGCCATTTGCCGTCACCTCAAGGTGCTCAGACCTCTCTCTGGCTACACTGAATAAATCGCTTCGACTAAAGTAGTCCGTGCGCACTTGCGAGTGTAGAATTCGCGCTTTTCAAACTCGCCCTGGGAGAGATAGATGTCCGGCAAGTGGATCACTTTTCTGCTGGCAGTCCTCAGCGCTGCCGGTATCTGGTTTCTGGCACCACTGGAAGCCGAACTGCGCACAGGCCTGGCCATACTGGCCGTGATTGCCATTCTGTGGATGACCGAGACGTTTAACATCACGGTCACTGCGCTATTGGTGCCGGTACTGACCGTGGTGACCGGCGTTTTCGGTGTCGCCGATGCACTGAAGAACTTTGCCAACCCGATTATTTTCCTGTTCCTCGGCGGCTTTGGCCTGGCCGCGGCACTCAATGCACAGGGCCTGGACAAATATATTGCCGGTCATGTGGTCCGCCTGGCCCGTGGCCATCTGGGCGCAGCCGCCTTGCTGCTGTTCCTGACTGCGGCCGGGTTGTCCATGTGGATTTCCAATACCGCCACCACGGCGATGATGCTGCCGCTGGCACTGGGCCTGTTGCGCCAGCTGCCCTATGAGGACAACCAGCGCACCTACTGGTTTGTACTGCTCGGTGTCGCCTACTCCGCCAACATTGGCGGCATCGGCACCCTGGTCGGCTCACCACCCAACGCCATTGCAGCCGCAGAAGTCGGGCTGAGCTTCACCGACTGGCTCAAGTTCGGCATCCCCACGGTGATCCTGTCACTGCCGCTGATGATTGTGGCGCTGTATTTCCTCTGCAAGCCGGAGCTGAGCCACCGTTTCCGTGAAGTGCATCGTCACGACCCGCTGAATACCCAGCAGTGGCTGACCCTGGGTGTGTTTGCGCTGACCGTGGCCATGTGGCTGTTCAGTAAACCGCTGGCGGGGCTGATCGGTATCAGCAAGGGACTGGATTCCATTATCGCGCTCAATGCCATCCTGCTGCTGTGCATGCTGCAGCTGGTGAACTGGAAACAGATCGAAAAGTCGGCGGACTGGGGTGTGTTGCTGCTGTTCGGGGGCGGCCTGACCCTGTCGGCCATGCTCAAGGCAACCGGCGCCAGCGCATTCCTGGCCGGCGGTCTCAGCGAACTCATGGCGGGTGCATCGGCACCCCTGTTCCTGCTGGTCGTGGCGGCCTTCGTGGTGATGCTAACCGAGATTGCCAGCAACACCGCCAGCAGCGCCCTGCTGGTCCCCATCTTTGTCGGTATTGCCGGCAGCATGGGCCTGCCACAGGATGTAATGGCCGTGGTGATCGCCATTGCCGCGTCCTGCGCCTTCATGTTGCCGGTGGCAACACCGCCCAACGCCATCGTCTATGGCTCGGGCTACCTGCCACAGCGGGAAATGATGCGTGCCGGTGTCGTGCTGAACATCATGATGACCGCCGTGATTGCCGGCGGCGCCTGGGCACTGCTGTAAGGCAAGGCGGTTGCCCTCTGGGCGGGTGCAGGCTAGTCCCGCACTCGCTCAGCTCTGCCTTGGCAAGGCGCGAATACGGCCCTGAGGATCGATGGCTACCTGCACACATTCGGTGCGGCTCACCTTGCGCGGCGCCTGACCATCCGGGCAACGTCCCCAGGCTTCCACCTGAATACGCAGCGAACTGTGACCGCGCTCTACCACCTGGGTGTAAAAGCTCAGTATCGTGCCCTGCATCACCGGTGACATGAAGCTCATCGGCCCCACCGATACGGTCGCCACACGGCCTTCTGCTTCTTGCCCGGCACGGATTTCACAGGCCAGTACCAGCTGGGATGCCACCCAGCCACCGTATACGTCGCCAAACATGTTAACGGCCTGCTGACCGGCCGGAAGCTGCAGACTCAGCTCGCCCTCCGGCTGCTGAACCTGATCATCATTTATTGTCATTGTGACTGATCTCTTCTGGTTACTCTGCCACTTGTCACGTGTGCATTGGGTTATTCAGGGTAAATGATACCCCGATTGTGCATCGCACATAATACCTAGGTCGAACCCAATCGCAGCCGTCTCCTAATCTGGACAAATCCGTCAAACTCATTCGTCCATTGTCACTTTTCCGTCATAAACCACCCCTATAGTGCACGCATGTCAAATCACTAACCCGATTCCTAACCAGGAGCCGATGATGAAACCGATGAAAAAGCTGTTTGCTGCTGTGGCAATGACTGCCACCTGCTTCACCGCTCAGGCAAGTGACCTGCTGGACCCGAACCTGCCGACTTACCAGAAAGCCTCTGGTGTATCCGGTAACCTGTCCAGCGTTGGCTCCGACACTCTGGCCAACCTGATGACGCTGTGGGCTGAAGAGTTCAAGCGTAACTACCCGAACGTCAACATCCAGATCCAGGCTGCCGGTTCTTCTACTGCGCCGCCCGCTCTGACCGAAGGTACATCCAACATCGGTCCGATGAGCCGTAAGATGAAGGACAAGGAAATCGAATCCTTCGAGAAGAAATACGGTTACAAGCCGACTCCGGTTGCCGTTGCCATCGACGCCCTGGCTGTGTTCGCACACAAGGACAACCCGATCAAGGGCATGAGCATCGACCAGGTTGACGCTGTATTCTCCTCTACTCGCAAGTGTGGCTCTGCTGCCGATGCCAACAAGTGGAGCGATCTGGGTGTAAGCGGTTCTCTGGCTGACCAGAGCATCCAGCTGTTCGGTCGTAACTCTGTATCCGGTACTTACGGTTACTTCAAGAAAGTCGCTCTGTGTAAAGGTGACTTCAAAAACAGCGTAAACGAACAGCCGGGTTCTGCTTCTGTTGTTCAGTCTGTTTCTACTTCTGTTAACGCTCTGGGCTACTCCGGCATCGGTTACAAGACTGCGTCTGTTCGTGCCCTGCCGCTGTCCAAGAAAGGTACTGACTTCGTAGAGCCGACTCCGGAAAACGCCATCGCTGGCAAGTACCCGCTGGCACGTTCTCTGTACGTTTACATCAACAAGAAGCCGGGTCAGGACCTGCAGCCGCTGGAGCGTGAGTTCCTGAAGCTGGTACTGTCCAAGATCGGTCAGGAAGTGGTCGTGAAAGACGGCTACATCCCGCTGCCGGCCAAGGTTGTTGAAAAGCAGATGAAGGATCTGGGTCTGTAAGCATTACGCACCCGACCTGAGTCATCGAGGGGGAGTCTTAGGACTCCCCTTTTTGTTTTGTTACAGATGTAACAGAGCTGTCACATGTTTGACTTATTGTACCCGCCATACCAAGTTCGACACTTCTCAGGACCCTCGACATGAGTATTGAGCAAACCAACACTGTGCCGGAGCTGGACTTCAACACCCCGGCTCAGCGCCGCCTCCGCCAGGCGCGCATGCTGAAGGACAAGTTGGCCGCCAGCAGCATCGCTATCGGCGGTATCAGCGTGATCCTCGCCGTTGTGATGATCTTCTTCTACCTGCTGTATGAAGTTGCCCCGCTGTTCCGTTCTGCGGAAGTAGCGCCTTGGGGTGGCGAGCAGGAAGTCAGCTATGCCGTGCCTGGCACAGGTTCGACACTCTATCTCGCCGTCGAAGAACAGGCCGAGATCGGTTTTCGTGTCAGCGATGCGGGTGAAATGATCTTCTTTGACACCACCAGTGGTCAGGTGCGCCTGACCGAGCAGCTGGCGCTGCCGGAAGGTGTCGAAATTACCAGTTTCAGCCTGCTCTCCGAAGCCAGTCAGACCTTTGCCTTTGGCCTCAGCGACGGCAGCGCCAAGGTGATCAAGCACAACTACAAGGCCAGCTACCCCAATGGCCAGCGCGTGCTGACACCCGAGCTGGTGTACCCGGTCGGTGAAGCCCCGCTGCAAGTAGCAGACGGCCCGATCCAGCACCTGGCCATCAACGGCAACTCGGACGAGTGGGCGCTGATTGCTCAGAGCGGAAGCACACTGAGCGAGCTGAGCCTGGAAATGACGGAAAACTTCCTCACCGGCGAGGTGGAGATCGAAGAAAGCCGTCGTAACCTGCCGTCGTTCAGCAATGCACCCAACAAACTGGTGATGACACCTGATCATCGCTGGCTGCTGGCCAGTCTGCCGCAGGGCAAGATTGGCGTGATGACACTGGGTAACGAACCGGAAGTCAGCCAGCTGCTGGAAGCCAGCAAGGGCAACCTGACCAGCTTTGAACTGCTGCTGGGCGGCAACTCCCTGATCATCGGTGACAGCAAGGGCCGTCTGTCCCAGTGGTTCTTCGTGCGCGATGATGCCAACGAATATCAGCTGACCCATATCCGTGATTTTGACCATCACGCCAGTGATATCACCAACCTGACCACCGAACAGCGCCGCAAGGGCATCATTACCCTGTCCGCTGACGGTATGCTGAACATCTATAACAGTACCGCCAACCGCCAGGTTCTGAGTGAACCGCTGTTTGACGGTGCTGCTGATGCCATCGCTCTGGCGCCGCGTGCCAACGCACTGCTGGTGCAGCACGGTGACCGCCTGAGCTTCTGGCACGTTGATAACGAGCACCCGGAAATTTCCTGGAGCGCGTACTGGGAGAAAGTCTGGTACGAAGGCTATGAAGAGCCTGAGTACACCTGGCAGTCCTCTGCTTCCAACAACGATTTCGAGCCGAAATACAGCCTGATGCCGCTGGCCTTCGGCACCCTGAAAGCAGCCTTCTACGCCATGCTGCTGGCCACCCCGCTGGCGATCTGTGGCGCCATCTACACCGCTTACTTCATGGTGCCGGCCATGCGCCGCAAGGTGAAGCCGTTCATCGAGCTGATGGAAGCACTGCCGACCGTTATCCTGGGCTTCCTCGCCGGTCTCTGGCTGGCGCCGTTCATGGAAGCCAACCTGGCGGGTATCTTCGTGTGTCTGCTGGTGATCCCTATCGCCATCGTGCTGTTCGGCTTCACCTGGAACAACATGCCCAACAAGATCCGCTTCCTGATTCCGGAAGGCTGGGATGCCGCGCTGCTGGTGCCGGTCGTTATTCTGGCAACCTGGCTGGGCCTGGGTCTGGCCGGTCCAGTGGAAGAAGCCTTTTTTGGCGGCCATATGCCGACCTGGTTGAGCAACGAAGTGGGCATCCCCTACGACCAGCGTAACGCCATGGTTGTCGGTATCGCCATGGGCTTTGCCGTGATCCCGACCATCTTCTCGATCACCGAAGATGCCATCTTCGCCGTGCCCAAGCACCTGAGCTATGGCTCTCTGGCACTGGGCGCCACTGCCTGGCAGACGCTGACCCGCGTGGTACTGCCGACTGCCAGCCCGGGTATCTTCTCGGCGCTGATGATCGGTATGGGCCGTGCCGTGGGTGAAACCATGATCGTACTGATGGCCACCGGCAACACGCCGATCATGGATGTGAACATCTTCGAAGGCATGCGTACCCTGGCCGCCAACATCGCGGTGGAAATGCCGGAATCCGAGGTCGGCAGTACTCACTACCGCACCCTGTTCCTGGCTGCCTTTGTGCTGTTCCTGTTCACCTTCTGTGTGAACACCCTGGCGGAAGGGATCCGTCAGCACCTGCGCAAGAAATACGGTTCCCTGTGATCGCTGAGAGTGAGGATTAGATAAATGCGTTATTCAGTCAGTGAATGGACCAAATCCGGCTCTCCCTGGGTTTGGCTCAACGCCGGTGCCGTGGCGATCTGTGTGATCATGGTCGTCGGCCTGCTGGGTCTGATCGCGATCCGCGGTCTGGCTCACTTCTGGCCCGCCGATGTGCTGCAGGCCACTTACACCCATGACCAGAATCGCCGCATCATGGGCGAGATGGTGCAACAGGAAATGGTGCCGGCCGAGCAGCTGCGTGGCGCCGGCGTCCAGGTTGAAGACGGTGTCGAAGCCATGCGCCGTGACCTGCTCAAGGTCGGTAACCGTGATTTCCTGCCGGCCGACTTCTTCTGGGCCATGGATGACTGGGTCGTCGACAAGACCTACCCGGAAATGATCATGGCCGCCGAGCGCCTGGAGTGGGGCAACTTTTACGGTTACCTGCGCGAAGTGCGCGAGAACGGCGAAACCGTGGCCCGCCACGACGGCTATGACAAGTCCGACGCCTATATGGAGGTCTGGGACGAGTTCCAGCGCCGTATCGACCGTGTACTTGATATCCGTGACCAGATCCTGGAGATCGAAAAACACAAGATCGGCAGCATCAACTACGAGATCGAGCGCCTGCGTCTGAAAGAGCGTTCGCTGGAGCTGAAACAGTCCACCGATGCCGATGCCTATGCTGAAATCGAAGCCCGTCGTGCCGAGCTGAACGCCGACTATGAAGTGCTGCAGCAGGACCTGATCGAGCTCTACGGTCGCATCAACCGCGACAGCTTCACCGCCGAAATTGCCGACGGCCGTGAAGTGGAGATCGACATTGCCAAGGTGGTACGTGCCTTCCTGCCCAACAACATGGGCACCGGCGACAAACTGGTTCACTACGGCGCCAAGCTGTGGGAGTTCCTCTCCGACGAGCCGCGTGAAGCCAACACCGAGGGCGGTATCTTCCCGGCCATCTTCGGTACCGTGATGATGGTGATTCTGATGTCCGTGCTGGTCACCCCGTTCGGCGTAGTCGCTGCGGTCTACCTGCGTGAATACGCGACCCAGGGCTTTATCACCCGCCTGATCCGCATCGCGGTAAACAACCTGGCCGGTGTACCCTCCATCGTCTACGGTGTATTTGGTCTCGGTTTCTTCGTTTACTTCCTGGGCGGCAGCATCGATGACCTGTTCTTCCCGGAAGCCAAACCGGCCCCGACCTTCGGTACCGGTGGTCTGATGTGGGCATCCATCACGCTGGCGCTGCTGACCGTGCCGGTGGTGATCGTGGCCACCGAAGAAGGCCTGGCCCGTATTCCGCGCTCCGTACGTGAAGGTTCTCTGGCCCTGGGTGCGACCAAGTTCGAAACCCTGATGAAGGTAGTGCTGCCGATGGCCAGCCCGGCGATGATGACCGGTGTGATTCTGGCGATTGCTCGTGCGGCGGGTGAAGTTGCCCCGCTGATGCTGGTGGGTGTGGTCAAGCTGGCACCGAGCCTGCCGCTGGACGGTAACTACCCGTTCCTGCACCTGGACCAGAAATTCATGCACCTGGGCTTCCATATCTACGACGTCGGCTTCCAGAGCCCCAACGTAGAAGCGGCACGCCCGCTGGTATACGCCACTGCATTCCTGCTGGTTGTGGTTATTGCCCTGCTGAACTTCTCGGCCATTGCGATCCGCAACCACTTGCGCGAAAAATACAAAGCGCTTGAAATGTAATTGACGGCTCACGAATTCTGAATTGAAGGTTTACAACATGACTAGCGAAGCCAAAACCCACGCTATCGATATCTCTTCCATGCAGCGTGACGACCGTCAGCTGAACCTGGACGACGAGCAGATCACCCTGCAGGTGCAGGATCTGCGCCTGAGCTATGGCGACAAGGAAGCCCTGCACGGCATCAACATGGATATCCCGAAGAACCGCGTAACCGCGTTCATCGGGCCGTCCGGTTGCGGTAAATCCACCCTGCTGCGTTGCTTCAACCGCATGAACGACCTGGTGGACAGCTGTAGCATCACCGGCAAAATGCTGCTGGACGGCGAAAACATCTACGACCGTACCGTTAACGTGGCCGACCTGCGCCGCCGTGTGGGCATGGTGTTCCAGAAGCCGAACCCCTTCCCCAAGTCGATCTATGAGAACGTGGCCTACGGCCTGCGTATCCAGGGCATCAACAAGAAGCGCGTGATCGACGAAACCGTGGAATGGGCGCTGCGCTCTGCGGCACTCTGGGATGAGGTGAAGGATCGTCTGCACGAAAGCGCACTGGGCATGTCCGGTGGTCAGCAGCAGCGTCTTGTTATTGCCCGTACCGTGGCGGTAAAACCGGAAGTCCTGCTGCTCGACGAACCCGCTTCTGCACTGGACCCGATCTCCACACTGAAGATCGAGGAACTGATCCACGAGCTGAAAAACGATTTCACCATCGTTATCGTAACCCACAACATGCAGCAGGCGGCCCGTGTATCCGATTACACCGCCTTCATGTATATGGGTGACCTGATCGAGTTTGGTGCCACCGATGCGCTGTTCACCAACCCCGAGAAGAAACAGACTGAAGACTACATCACCGGCCGTTACGGTTAATTCCAGGGCCAGCAACGGAGATAGCAACCGTGGAACTCGAAAACGACAACTACTCGACCCATATTTCGCAGCAGTTCAATGAGGAGCTGGAGAAAATCCGCACTCAGATGCTGACCATGGGTGGCATTGTGGAACGTCAGGTATCCGACGCCGTTGAGGCGCTGCTGAACGGTGATGTGGAGCTGGCGGAACAGTCCCGCCGCATCGACCAGCAGACCAACGAGATGGAACTGATGATCGATGAGCAGTGCACCACTACCATCGCCCGCCGTCAGCCGGCCGCCAGCGACCTGCGCCTGATCGTATCGATCAGCCGTGCCGTGTCTGATCTGGAGCGCATCGGTGACGAAGCGACCCGCATCTGCAAGATGGCGATCGAACTGGCCGACAACGGCGCCAACCAGCGCGGTTTCCAGGAAGTCCGTCATATCGGCAACCTGGTCCGTGACATGGTCAAGGACGTGCTGACCGCCTTCGCCCGCAACGACCTGGAAATGGCGTACCGCGTCGCCAAGCAGGATCGCAGTGTGGACCAGGAATACCGCACCGCCATGCGCTCTCTGGTGACCTACATGATGGAAGATGCCCGTGCCATCTCCAACGTGCTGAACGTCATCTGGGCACTGCGCAGCCTTGAGCGCATTGGTGACCACGCCCGTAACCTGTCCGAGCACCTGATCTATCAGGTCAGCGGCACCGACGTGCGCCACCAGAGCCTGAAGCAGATCAAGGAAACCGTGCGCGAAGAAACGCATGGCGATGACTCTGAGGATGCCGACGAGCAGTAAGCCCGTCGGTGCCGACACAGGCATTCGCGCACAGAGTGCGCTCCCACAAGGGGCTGGCCACCAGCCCTGAGGGAGCGCTTTTTTCCTATTCACCCAGCCTGCTTAATCCTATTTAGGCACCCTTGCCTATACTCTCCCTTCAGCCTCAGCCCTGTGTGGAACCCACTCTGAGAACAATCTTTCCTGCATAAGCTTTTGTGGGAGCCCACTCAGTGAGCGAGCTTTCCTACACTGTGTTGTGCCCACCTCAGCCGGCTATGGGACCGAGCACTATTCGTAATCTATCCTGCACCCTCATGCCCGATTGAAACTGTTGTGAGAGCGCACTCTGTGCGCGACCTGTCCTGCACAATCACACTTGCTACAACCCTGTGTGGGAGCCCACTCTGAAGACGATATTTCCTGCACAAGCTTTTGTGGGAGCCCACTCTGTGTGCGATTTTTCATCGTTATAAACTCTCTCATTTGCGCCGTTTGTGGGAGCTCACTCCGTGAGCGAACCCCAGCAAGATTGCAGCGCTCCCCAGGCAGCAAATCCGCCAAGGTGATACACTCTTGCGCTTTCGATCTCACGGAAGTCTGTACGTGTCTGCCCGCACCGCCCTGATCCAACCCCAGACTGCACATCGCTGGCTCCCCGCCGCCTGCCCACGCAAGGTGCCGCACCACTGGCGCCCCTGGCTGCAGGATGAAGGCTCCCTGACACAACGCCTGACCCGCGCTGCCCAAGGCGAGTTTGCCGTGCGCGTGCTGTCACAGCATTGGGCCTGCCCCAGTGCCGACGAGGCCCGTGCGCTGGGCATGCCGCCACGCCAGATCGCCCTGATCCGCGAAGTGGAGCTGCTGGGCCGCAATGGCGTGCCCTGGGTCTACGCCCGCTCCGTTCTGCCCGCCAGCACCCTGACCGGTCGGGAACGCCGCCTGCGCCTGATCGGCAGCCGCTCGCTGGGCTCGCTGATGTTCCGTGACCCCAGCCTCAGCCGCAGTCCGCTGGTCTCGGCGCCCATGCGCGACGAAAACGGCCAGGGATACTGGGCACGACGCTCGGTGTTCCGCCTGCACAACAAACCCTTGCTGGTGTGTGAGGTTTTTCTACCGGCCATGGAGCACGTACAATACCCGCTCTGATCTTGTGAGCCGGAGTTCCACCGTGGAGATGTCAGCCGAACGTCCATTGAAAGCACGCCTGCAGGCCTATGTTCACCTGATGCGGGCAGACAAGCCGATCGGCACCTACCTGCTGCTCTGGCCCACGCTCTGGGCGCTGTGGATCGCCGCTGAAGGTCTGCCACCGCTGCACCTGCTGCTGATTTTCTGTCTGGGCGTATTCCTGACCCGCTCTGCCGGCTGTGTTATCAACGATTTTGCCGACCGCCACATCGATGGCCACGTCAAACGTACCCACCAACGCCCCCTGCCCTCGGGCCGGGTGACAGAGCGTGAAGCAATCTGGCTGTTTGTCGGCCTGATGCTGGCGTCCTTTGTACTGGTGCTGTTTACCAATACGATGACCATCCTGATGTCCTTTGGCGGGCTGGCACTGGCGTTCGTCTATCCGTTCATGAAACGCTATACCCACCTGCCGCAGGTGGTGCTGGGGGCTGCCTTTGGCTGGGCCATTCCCATGGCCTTTACCGCCGTACAGGAACAGCTGCCGCTGACCGCCTGGCTGTTGTACGCCGCCAAGCTGCTCTGGACCGTGGCCTACGACACCCAGTACGCCATGGTGGACCGGGATGACGACCTCAAAATTGGGGTGAAATCCACCGCCGTACTCTTCGGGCGTCTGGACAAACTGATGGTAGGGCTACTGCAACTGGCCGCGCTGGGCCTGCTGCTGTGGGTGGGCGCCATCGAGCAGCTGGGGATCTGGTTCCATCTGGGACTGGTCGTGGCGCTGGGCTTCTTCATCTTCCAGCAGTGGCTGATTCGCCATCGCGAACGCATGCCCTGCTTCCGCGCCTTCCTCAACAACCACTATGCCGAGCTGGCAGTACTGGTGGGCCTGGCGGCAGACTACGCATTGTAATAAGAGCGTGACTGGACAAAAACCGGATTTGTCATATTAATGTAACCGAAACGTCTTGTAATACTAGCCTCCGATAACTTCTGTAAATGAGGCAGAAACGATGTCTGCATCAAAACGCGTACTGATCGTCGACGACGAAGCGCCGATCCGCGAAATGATTGCCGTGGCCCTGGAAATGGCCGGTTACGAATGTTCCGAAGCCGACAATGCTCAGGATGCGCACGCCCAGATCATCGACCAAAAGCCTGATATGGTTCTGCTGGACTGGATGATGCCCGGCACCACCGGTGTCGAGTTTGCCCGCCGTCTGCGCAAGGAAGAGGTGACCGCGGATATCCCGATCATCATGCTGACTGCCAAGACCGACGAAGACAACAAGATCCAGGGCCTGGAGACGGGTGTCGATGACTACATCACCAAACCCTTTTCCCCGCGTGAGCTGGTTGCACGCCTCAAGGCGGTTCTGCGCCGCACTACGCCCAAGGGTGTTGAAGAGCCGGTCACCGTTGATGGCCTGACTCTGGACCCGGTGTCACACCGCGTCACGGCTGACGAAGCACCGTTGGAGCTGGGGCCGACCGAGTTCCGCCTGCTGCAGTTCTTCATGACCCACCCGGACCGCGCCTATTCCCGCAGCCAGTTGCTGGACATGGTCTGGGGCGGTAATGTCTACGTCGAAGAACGCACCGTCGACGTGCATATCCGCCGTCTGCGCAAGGCACTGGGCAGCCGCCACGACTATCTGGTACAAACGGTCCGTGGCACCGGCTACCGTTTCTCGGCACAGGTCGCCTGATACCTGTGCACCGTTGATTTTCCACCGGATGGAGCCCGCTTATGCATGTATCTCGACATGCAATGCTGATCAACCTGTTGCTGTGTGCGCTGGCTTCGCTGGCGCTGGGCGCTCTGTTTGGTTATCCCATGGCCGGCCTGGCCGTGGGCCTGTTGGTTCGCAGCATTTACCACGCTCAACGTTTCAGCCAGCTTAGCGAATGGTTACAACGCGAAGATGGCTCGGAGCCGCCGGAGGCCAAGGGTGCCTGGGGCGATCTTTTTGATGAATTGGCTCGCACCCAGAAGCGTGGCCGCTCCCGCGAACAGTACCTGCGCGGCATTATCTCCCGTTTCCAGCAATCCTCCGCCGCCCTGACAGATGCCATTGTCATCGTCGACAACCAGAACAATCTGGAATGGTGGAACCGCTCCGCCGACCGTTTACTGGGTCTTCGCGCCGCCTCTGACCGTGGCAAACCGCTGATGAACCTGCTGCGTGACCCGCGTTTTGTCCGTTACTACCGCAAGGGGCACTATCAGGAACCTCTGGAGCTGCCGTCACCGGTCAATGGCGATATCCGTCTGCAATACCAGATCAGTCACTTCGGTGAAGGCGACCGCCTGCTGGTGGCCCGCGACATCACCCGTCTGGTGCGTCTGGAACAGACCCGTCAGGACTTCGTCGCCAACGCCTCTCACGAACTGCGTACCCCGCTGACGGTGATTCGCGGCTACCTTGAGACCTTCCTGGATCAGGACCTGCCCCGTCCCTTGGCGCGCGGCATGAACCAGATGCAGCAGCAGGCACGCCGCATGGAAAGCCTGGTCACTGATCTATTGCTGTTGTCGCGATTGGAGGCCAGCCAGCACATCAGCGATGAGCACCCGATTTTCGTGCAGTCACTGATCCGCCAGATGCATGAAGATGCCCAGGCGCTGTCCATGGACCGTGGCCATTCGTTTGTGGTGGAAGTGGATTCAAATTACGACCTGCTGGGGCAGGAAAACGAGCTGCAGAGCGCCTTTTCCAATCTGGTGTTCAATGCGGTGCGCTATACACCGGATAACGGCACCATCACCCTGCGCTGGTGGGCCGATACGGAGGGCGGGCACTTCTCTGTCACCGACGATGGCATCGGTATAGAGCCCATGCATATCCCGCGTTTGACCGAACGTTTCTACCGTATCGATGAAAGCCGCTCATCGGCCAGCGGGGGCACTGGCCTGGGGCTGGCCATCGTTAAGCACGTGCTGGTACGCCATGATGGCCACCTCACCATCGACAGTACACCGGGCGAGGGCAGCACCTTTACCTGCCACTTCCCGCCCGACATGGTGGTACCGGTCAGGGACGCGGATTAATTCCGCACGTCCCTGAGCTCACGGCTCTCGCCAGCGTACTCTTCAACCCAATACAGGGTGGCACCGATAACCGCTGCCGGCATCACGAACAGGTTGAGCACCGGTATCAGCATGCCCACCTGCACCAGCGCACCAAAGCCCACTGAGGTGACGCGCTTGGCTTTCATCAGCTGACGCATCTGCGGGAAGCTCACCTTGTTGTTATCCATCGGGTAGTCACAGTACTGGATCGACATCATCCAGGCCCCAAACAGGAACCAGAGCAGTGGTGCCATCAGGTTGACCACCGGAATAAAGGTGATGACCAGAATCAGCAGAAAGCGTGGCAGGTAATAGGCCAGCTTCTGCAGCTCTCGCTGCAGTGAACGGGGGATCATGGCCAGCACTTCCATCCAGCCTTCATCGGTGATGGGATCACCGCGCAGGCGCTTTTCGACCTTTTCCGACAGGAAGCCGTTAAAGGGCGCCGCAATCAGGTTGGCCACAATGGAGAAGCCATAATAGACCCCGACCAGCACCAGCAGGGCGAACAGTGGCCAAAACAGCCAGTACAGGAAGTCCAGCCAATCCGGCACAAAACCGAGCCAATAATCAATGAGTACGCTAAACTGGTCTACCAATAACCAGATGGCCCCGATAAACAGCAACACGTTCACCACCAGCGGCACCAGCACAAAACGGCGCAAGCCGGGCTGGGGCAACATGGCCGCTCCGCGCAGCAGGTAACTGGCGCCACGTACAGGGTTTCCTTTCATCTTTCCTCCTCAACGAAAGTTTGCCAGGTCAGGCCAGATCCATTTACTCTTGCAGCATGACAACTGAATGACCGGCCCTGCCCGCAGGCAGGCCAACAAGACCGGAGAGGTTAACATGAAAGCCATTCGCATCCATGACTTTGGCGGCCCTGAGCAGTTGCGCCTTGAGGAGATCGACTGCCCAGCGCCGGGGCCCGGTGAAGTGTTGATTCACAACCGTGCCGCCGGGGTCAATCCGATCGACTGGAAAACCTGTTCCGGCGGTGGCGCCAGCAGTTTTATCGACGCCCTGCCCTTCTGCCCCGGCTGGGAGTTTGCCGGCAGCGTGGAAGCCCTCGGAGAGGGTGTGGAGCAGTTTCGCGCAGGTGACGAAGTGCTGGGCTTTATCAAGTTCCCGCATCCGGCCAGCTGCTATGCCGAATACCTGATCGCACCTGCCGACCAGGTTTGCCTGCGTCCGGCGGCGCTGGACCCGGTGTCAGCGGCGGGTCTTGGCCTGGCTGGCCTGACGGCCTGGCAGGCCCTGTTTGAAGCGGGCGAACTCAAATCCGGCCAGACCGTTCTGGTACTGGCGGCAGCCGGCGGGGTCGGCCACCTGGCGGCGCAGCTGGCAAAGTGGAAAGGCGCTCACCTGATCGGCACCGCATCCGGCACCAACAAGGCATTCCTGCAAAGCCTGGGCTGTGACGATGTCATTGATTACACCCGCCAGCAGGTGGAAAACCTGATCCATGATGCCGATCTGATCATCGATGGTGTGGGAGGCGAGGCCGCGATCAAGGCGCTGGAATGCCTCAATCCGCATGGCCGTATGGTGACACTGCCCTCGGTAACGGCAGCCGAAGTGATTGCAGCCGGCGAAGCCAAGGGACTGAAAGTCAGTGGTATCCGGGCCCGCCCCGATGCCGCACAGCTGCATGAGCTGGCTATGCTGGCATCCAGCGGCAAGGTCATGTTGAACATCTCGGACAGCCTGCCACTGGATCAGGCCGCCGAGGCACACCGCCTCAGTGCCCAGGGCCACATCCGCGGCAAACTGGTGTTATCCGTCCGCTGATGCAGGTGCGGCCGCGTCGCTGGCGTCGGCCGCTTTACCATCCGAGCAGAACAGCTGCTGCTGACGCATCAACAAACGGCAGCCTTCACCCCGAATGTTACGATCCCAGCAGGCATACTTGGCCCAGCTCTTGTCATCTTCGGTGGGCTCTTCCCGAAATGCGGGCACACCCTCGCAAAAGTTCTCGGTCGCGGCGGCCGTTTCCAGGCAGGCATTGAGGAAACGCCCATGATTGACGGTGCACTGAAAACCGGTGCAGCCATCAAAGTCATTCAGCGCCTTGTCCAGACAGGCCGCCTGAGCATTCTCACGCCCAAAGTCCAGGCCATCGTTGCGCCAGGTCGCCGCCAGCTCTTCCCGTTCGGCGTTAAAATCGGCCAGCCATTCCGCCTTGGCTTCCACCCACCAGGCCGGCTGCACCTGCCACAAAAACACACCCACCAGCGTTGGAATCAGCACCAGCGCCAGAATAATTTTTTTCAGCATTGAAAACTCCGTTTTAACGGCGACGGTATAGGCCGGCGATACACATGAACAGCCCCACCACCGACAGCAGCATGCCGCCGTTCACCCACAGGGGGTGACGCACCATAAAGGGTACAAAGGGATGGCTGGCACCTGCGGCATCGCATTCGGCCAGCTCATAATTCCAGGAGCCGCCCTGATCCAGACAGGCATCGGCCAGAGACAGGTCGTACATGTACCCGCCCATCAACAGTACCGCCGGTACTACCAGTAAAATCAGTCCCAGTTTGAGCATGTTCAGTCTTCGTCGCTGATACCGATGTTACTGACACCCTCGTTACGTGCCAGTTCACGCAGTGACGAGACAAACTCGGCTGTGGGTGTTTTCTGGCCCCGCAGGCGCTCGATCACTTCTTCACGGAAGTCATCTTCGGCCAGCATGAGATCATGGGTATTGATCAGTTTGACCAGTTCTTCATCCGACAGCTGGTCATCCCCTTCAGTGACTTCCAGGAAGGTGGCTACACACTCGCGGGAGAGCTGACCAATACTGGTTGCAGCCGTCAGGTCCTTCTCCAGAATGCAGCTCAGCGTTGCGTTAAGGGCGACCACGGCATCCAGTGCCGGCAAGGCACCGTACATGTCGAACTCTTCCAGGTCCGGCATATTGGCTTCTACGGCTTCCTGCTGCACCTCGAAGTTCATTTTGCCGGCACGCCCGGTCAGGCTGTCCCAGACACCGTCCAGCACCTGACGCAGCTTGGCGGCATCACCGAACTCCACCAAACGCGAAAAGAGTGCGAAGTTGGGGTACATGCGCTCGGTCAGTGCCGCCGAGAAAGCGGTCAGCTGCCAGGGCTCAAACGTCTCCAGTTCGGGCTCCAGGTTCAGCAGTTCGGTCATGGGAAATCTCCACTTGGTGTCTGTATGTGCATTGTACGGCTTTGACGCCGCAAGCAGTAGGGGCCTGGCTGCTGACCCCTGAGTTATACCTGATATACTCAGGCGCGATTATTCATTTCGATAACGAGAAGAACAATGAGTCAACCCCATCCCGTGACGGGCCTGATTCGGTTTCTGGACGGATTCAGCGAATGGACCGGCCGCCTGATCGCCTGGCTGACCTTACTCATGGTCATTGCGACCTTTGTTGTCGTGGTTATGCGCTATGTATTTGAGCAGGGCAATATCGCGCTGCAGGAATCAGTTGTCTACATGCACAGCTTCGTGTTCCTGCTGGGTGCCGCCTACACCCTCAAACACGATGGCCATGTCCGCGTCGATATTATCTACCGCCCGCTGAGCGAAAAGGGCAAAGCCTGGATTAACCTCTTCGGCACCCTCTTCCTGCTGCTGCCGGTGTGCATCTTCCTGTTCTGGATCTCCTGGGAGTATGTTGCAACTTCCTGGGAATTGAAGGAAGGCTCTCAGGAGGCCGGTGGCCTGGCCTACCGCTATATCCTCAAGACAGCCCTGCTGGCCATGCCGGCCATGATGATCCTGCAGGCCATTGCCGAGCTGCTGCGCAGCCTGATGGTCCTCGCGGGTAAAAGCCACCTGCCGCCTGCCGAAGAGGAGCACGCCCTGTGATTGAGTTTTTGCCCCTGCTGCTCTTTGTCGGTGCGGTGGTTGTCCTGTTGATGGGTTACTCCGTCGCCTTTTCACTGGCCGGTACCGGCCTGCTGTTTGCCGCTATCGGTGCCATGACCGGGCACTTCGACAGTGTATTCCTTGAAGCGGTGCCCAACCGTATTTTCAGCGTGATGAACAACGAGACGCTGATCGCCGTGCCCCTGTTCGTGTTCATGGGCGTGATGCTGGAAAAATCCCGTATCGCCGAAGAACTGCTGGACACCATGGCTGCGCTGTTCGGCTCCATGCGTGGCGGCCTGGGTATCTCGGTGACCCTGGTCGGCATGCTGCTGGCGGCCAGTACCGGTATCGTCGGTGCGACCGTGGTCACCATGGGCCTGCTGTCACTGCCCACCATGCTCAAGCGCGGCTATGACCCGGCGGTCGCCACCGGCACCATCTGTGCTTCGGGTACTCTGGGCCAGATTATTCCGCCCTCCATCGTGCTGGTGCTGCTGGGCGACGTTATCTCCAACGCCTATCAGCAGTCACAAATCGACCAGGGTATCTTCTCGCCGGAAACCGTCACCGTAGGTGATCTCTTCCTCGGCGCACTGATTCCGGGCCTGCTGCTGGTCGCGGCTTACATCGCCTACATGGTGTTTGTCGCCATCACCCGTCCTCAGGCGGTGCCGGCCATTCCCGAAGAGGAGCTGAACCAGATCACCAACCTGTGGCTGCGAGCCCTCAAGGCACTGGTTCCACCGGTGGTACTGATCGGTCTGGTACTGGGCTCCATTCTGGGCGGCTTCGCCACCCCCACCGAAGCCGCCTCTGTCGGCGCTGTGGGTGCCATTGGCCTGGCCGTGATGCGTCGCGCCTTTAACCTGAAAACACTGAACGAGGTGATGCGCTCGACCACCCAGGTCAGCTCCATGGTGTTCATCATTCTGGTGGGTGCATCCATCTTCTCGCTGGTGTTCCGCGGTTACGGTGGTGACGATCTGGTGCGCGACTTCCTGCATGACCTGCCCGGTGGTGTCGTGGGTGCCATGGCCATCGTCATGCTGATCGTATTCCTGCTGGGTTTCTTCCTCGACTTCATCGAAATCACCTTTGTGGTGGTGCCGATTGTCGCGCCCATTCTGCTCAGTATGGGGCTGGACCCGGTCTGGCTCGGCGTGATGCTAGCGATCAACCTGCAGACCTCGTTCCTCACGCCGCCATTCGGCTTTGCGCTCTTCTATCTGCGCGGGGTAGCACCGGCGCATGTGTCGACCACGCAGATCTACAAGGGCGTAGTGCCGTTCATCCTGATCCAGCTGCTGGTACTGGGATTGCTGGCCTGGCAGACCGGCCTGGCCACCTGGCTGCCGGAGCTGGTGTACGGCTAGGGAGATATATTTTAGGAATATATCGGGGTTTACAAAGACAGGGGGCTGAACCAAGCTGTTAGCGACCGGATGTGAAGTACAAGCATGCAACTCACGAAAGGATTATGCGCATGTCGGCTCAAGAGCCATTTGTATTCCAGCCGGAGCAGGCCCCCGCTGCTGCCGCAAAGCCCTGGAAGGTATTGAGTGTCGAGGATGACGCCGGCTACCAGGCTTCACTGGTTCATGCCCTGTCGCTGATCCAGGTTGACGGGCGCTCGCTCCAGGTATTAAAAGCGCGCTCAGCACTTGAAGCGGCGCGTCTGCTGCCTGAGTACCCCGATATCAGCATTGTTCTGCTCGATGTGGTCATGGAGCAGGACGATGCCGGCCTGCGTCTTGTTAACACCATCCGCAATGTCATCCGCAACAGCCAGGTACGTATCGTACTGCTCACCGGTCAGCCCGGCATGGCGCCCCGCCCTGACGTACTCAAGCACTATGATATCGACGATTACTGGTGCAAATCCGACCTGACCCACGAGCATCTTACGTCTGTCATCACCGGCAATCTACGCACCTGGGAGCGCACCTCTCAACTGGAGAATGCGCGCAGGGGGTTACAACAGATCGTTACGGCCTCACAGGCACTGAGCCAGCTTCGCAGCCTTAAGCCGTACTTGAGTGCGCTGTTGGATCAACTGGAGCTGCTGCTGCCCAGCCTGGATGGCGGTCTGATCTGCCACAGCCTCTCAGGCACCCGCCTGCCGGAGGACATGGAAATCCTGGCCAGCAAGGGCAACTATTCAGCTCAGGGGCCTGTCTCACTCCAGCCTTACCTGCAGTCAGAACCGATGCTGGCAGACCTGATACGCCAGGCATGCTTACAGGGCCGTCATCAGCAACAGGGCGCCCTCTCCGTTCTGTTGTTCAGTAAGGCTGACACACCACCCGGCTGCTACCTAGCCGTGCTGAAAACCCAGCAGCCGCTATCGGCAGCCGAGCAGAACCTGTTGGATGTTTTCTGTGAAAACATCGGTACCGGGCTCACCAACCTGTCGCTCTATGACCAGCTGAGCCATCTGGCCTATCAGGACCCTCAACTGGGCATGGCCAACCGGAATGCGCTCAAGCAGACCCTCAGGGAACTGCCCGCGCAGGCACGCAGCGAACATACGCTGATTGTTATCAAGCTGAACGAACTCAACGAAGCTACTCTCAATTTTGGCGAACTGTTCAGCGACAGCGTTTTGCGCAGCATGGCCGACCGACTGGCGACCGAGCTCAAGGCACTTCAGCTGTTGGCACGCATCGACCGCAACAGTTTTGCACTGCTGCTGCCCAGCCAGTCAGCACCGTCCACTGAGGCGCTGAACCAACTGCTGGACGCACCGGTCCTCATTGATGACAGCGAACACCTGATTCCGGCACGGGCACTGCAGCTGCCGCTATCCGTCTGTGACGCCCATACCCCGGAACAGATCCTGCGTCTTGCCGAGCTTTCACTGGATACCCGCCGTCACGCACGAGAAAGTCTGCTGATGTACGATGGCGTGCAGGAACAGCAGATGCGCGAACGCTACCAACTGCTGCTGAATCTGCGCAGAGCCCTCAAATACGATCAACTCAGCATTGCTCTGCAGCCCAAGATAGCCCTGGCGACCGGGCACCTGGCCGGTTTTGAAGCGCTGGTACGCTGGCAACAGGCTGATGGCTCTTATATCCCCCCCGACCAGTTCATTCCGGTCGCCGAATCGGCTGGTCTGATCAGCGAGCTGGATTTGAGCGTGTTGGCGAAAACACTGGACGCCAGCCGGCAGCTGCGACAGCAAGGCATCGACCTTCCCATCGCTTTCAATACCTGCTCCATTGATCTGCTAAGACCCGGCTATTTCGACGAAATGCTGACGCTGATCAGGACATCCGGCGTGCCTTTCAACCGGCTGGAACTGGAAGTCACTGAAACCCAGGCCATGGCCGAATACGAGGTGATTTCAAAGCAGATGCGTCAGCTGCTGGATGCCGGCATGGGCGTCAGCATTGATGACTTCGGCACCGGCTACTCCTCGCTTGCCCATATCACTGACCTGGCAGCCTCAGTGCTCAAAATTGATCGCACCTTCATTGCCCGCATGGAAACCTCGCCCAAAGCACAACACCTGGTCGATATGATCCTGCGCATGAGCGCCTTTTTCGGCTTCCAGGTTGTTGCCGAAGGCATCGAAACCGAAAGCCAGCGCCAATACCTCGCCAGCCGAGGCTGCCAGCTGGGCCAGGGCTATCTGTTTGCCCGCCCCATGCCACCCGAGAAGGCACTTGCCTGGGCACTCGGTCACCCCCGGGCACCAGACTAGACACGCACCAAAATCGTGCAAGTATTTGCACCCATTTATTGCACAGCGTGCAAAAGGGGCAAACACTGTCTATAAATAACGACTAGAAGAAGCAAACACAGGTATCCATCAACAATAGACATTACTGGAAAACAAGGTACCCCCGATGCCAAGGAACCAACTGTTTCAGTTCAAGGCCAGCAGCCAGTCACCACCCGAACATTCGGTGCGGCCCTGGAAAGTCCTCAGTGTAGAAGACGATGGCGGCTACCAGTCTTCCCTGTGCCACGCCCTGTCGACACTCAGAGTCGAGCAGCGCCCTGTTGAAGTATTAAAGGCGCGCTCAGCCATGGAGGCCGCCCGCATCCTGCCTGACCACCCTGATATCAGCGTTATTCTGCTGGATGTGGTGATGGAGGACGATGATGCCGGCTTGAAACTGGTGGGTACCATTCGCGAGACCATTGGCAATCACCTGGTGCGGATCGTGCTGCTGACCGGCCAGCCTGGCATGGCCCCCCGCACCGATGTCATGAGCCATCTCGATATTGATGACTACTGGTGCAAATCCGAACTGGACCACGACCATCTGATCTCCATCCTCAACGGCAACATCCGTACCTGGGAGCGTGCACGCCAGCTGGAGAAGGCGCGGCAGGGCCTGCAAATTCTGATTGAAGCCTCGCAGTCACTCAGCCGCCAGCGCGACCTGCATCAATACACACAAGCCGTGTTGATGCATCTGAGCATTCTTTTGGATGTGGAAGAAGGCGGCATTGTCTGTGCCCTGCAACCGGCCGGAGGCGACCTGGAAAGCTCCCGCATTGTTGCGGCCACCGGCAGTTTTGGCAGCCTGAGCAACTACACGCTGCATCAGCTTAGAGACCCGGATATGCGCCGCTCTCTGACACAGGCCCTGGAGACCCATCAGCATGTTTTTGCCCCTACCCACACTCTGCTCAACTTCGCTCAGTCAGACCTGAACGACAGTCATTATCTGGTACTGATCAAAACAGGCCGCCAGTTGGAACAGTCCGAAATCAACCTGCTGGAAGTGTTCTGCGAGAACATCGACAGCGGCTTCCGTAACCTGTCGCTCTACAAACGGCTGAACAAGCTCGCCTATCAGGACCCCTTGCTGGATATCCCCAACCGCAACTACCTGAAACGGGTGATTCGGGACCTGAGTCAGGCCGAAGCAGAGCAACATCA
Source organism: Marinobacterium stanieri (assembly GCF_900155945.1). Lineage (GTDB taxonomy): Bacteria > Pseudomonadota > Gammaproteobacteria > Pseudomonadales > Balneatricaceae > Marinobacterium > Marinobacterium stanieri. The sequence goes on along the minus strand of NZ_FTMN01000005.1, from coordinate 53,203 downwards.
GCTGCTGGCTGTGAAACTGCACGAACTGAATGAAGCTGCTCTGGTATTTGGTGAATCCTTCTGTGACAAGGTGCTGAGCGCACTGATCGAACGTCTCCGCGCCCTGTCCACTCATCCCACGCTCATCGCCCGACTGGATCGATACGATTTTGCGCTGCTCGCCCCCATCGACAGCTTTACCTCCGAACTGCCGGAAACATTGCAGGCGCCCCTGATTATTGAGGGTGCAACCCACCGTATTCAGCATATCGCCGCCCTGGTGAAACTGAGCGACTGCCCGGGGTGTCCTCCCGAGCAGCTGCTGCGCCTGGGCGAGCTGTCAGTCGCGTCCGCCGCACGGGATGGCAAACGTTTTGCCTTCTATAACCCGGGCCAGGAACAGTCCGTGCGGAAACGCCAGACCCTGCTCGACAAACTCAAATCAGCACTGGAAAACCAGGCCTTCAGCCTGGCCCTGCAGCCCAAAGTCTGCCTCAAAAGCGGGCAACTGAAAGGCTTTGAAGCGCTGGCGCGCTGGACCACCGACGACGGCTCAAGTGTATCACCGGGGGTATTTGTGCCTTTGGCCGAAACCGCCGGCCTGATTACCGAACTGGACCTTCAGGTACTCGACATGACACTGGACGTGATTCAACAGCTGATTGCCCAGGACACACCCTTACCCGTTGCTTTCAACACCTCGACACTGGACCTTTTGAATACCAGCTATATGGAGGTCCTGCTGACTCGCATTGAGCAATCCGGGATTGAACACCACCTTCTGGATATGGAAATCACCGAAACCCAGGTGATGGAAGAATATGAGCAGACGGCAGAGCAGCTGGCGCTTCTGCGCCAGCTGGGCATTGGCATCAGCATTGATGACTTCGGTACCGGTTATTCATCACTGGCACACATCACGGACCTGCCCGCCAGCACGCTGAAAATTGACCAGACCTTCGTCAGGCGTCTGGGCGAATCGGAAGAAGCCACGCACGTGGTCGAGATGATTCTGCGCCTGAGTGAGCGTTTCGGCTTTGACGTGGTCGCCGAGGGAATCGAGACCCGGCAACAACTGCAACTGCTGCAGGCCAGGGGTTGTCAGCTGGGCCAGGGCTATCTGTTTGCCCGCCCCATGCCGGTTGCAGAGGCATTGCAGTGGGCACAAGAGCACCATCGCACCAGCCTGTTTCAGCACAACTGACAGCCTGCCATGAAACCACAGCTGCGCAGGCGTTTTCTTATCTGGCTGGTGCTGTTCCTGCCGTTGGTGCTGATCACAACCACCTCGGCCTGGCTTGCCTATACCGAGCTCTATGCCCTCAAATTACAGCCCGCCATCAGTGCGCAAACGGCCCTGATTGATCGCCTCAGCAGTCGTATTCACCGCGAGCTGGGGTATCTGGGCCAGCTCACCCGCATGCTGCGCAGCAGTATCGCGCTGGAAGAGGCCCTGGCCGGAGACCGACCGCCCAACAAACGGCTGCTGGCCCGGCACTTTACCCGCTTCAGCGATACCTCGGGGTTGATTGCACAAGTGCGCTGGCTGGACCAGTACGGGCAGGAGCAGGTCAGGGTTAACCTGACGCCAAACGGCGCCCAACGTACGCCAGAATCAGAACTGCAGAACAAATCCAGCCGCTACTATTTCCGTGATGCACTCAAGCTGGCACCCGGAGAGTTGTATTTCTCACCACTGGATCTCAACATCGAGCATGGCGTGCTGGTCATGCCTCTCGAGCCGACTCTGCGCACCGCCATGCGCACTTCGCGGGCATCCGGCCTGCATGCGGGGGTGCTGGTAATCAACTTTTCCCTGTCCGGTCTGTTCAACGAGTTGCGTGCCCTGCAGACAAAAAACCAGCGGCTGGAACTGGTGAATCAGGATGGCTACTGGCTACTCCACCCTGACCCCGCCCGGGAATGGGGACATGTTCTCGGCCAGGACAGGCTTACACTGGCCCACACAGCCCCTCGTATATGGCAGCAGGTGCAACAGCAGGCCAGTCGCAGGGGCGTGTTGTCGGAAAACCGTATCTGGAGCCATAGCCGCATTGAGCCACTGCAATCCGAGGATCGCCATTGGCACCTGATCCTGTCCGGTAATGCCAACCAGCTGGCTGGTATACGCTATCAGATCCTTATGCCAACCCTGGCAGTCAGCGCACTGGTTCTGCTGATTGGCGGTGCATTTTTATGGCGTGTAGCCCGTGGGGAAGAGAGCAGACTGACCCTGCTGCAGGAATTGAAAGCAGAACAGGAAGAGCTGCGCCAGACCAACCGGCAACTCAGCGAATCACTGGAGCGCCAGCAGCGACTTCAGGACGAACTGGTGGAAACGCGCAAGCTGTCATCCCTGGGGATGATGGTTGCTGGCGTGGCCCATGAGCTGAATACCCCGACAGGCGGCACCCTGGTGACCGTCACCTCCATGGAAGAATCCCTGCATCAACTGGAAGACTCCATCGCGCAGGGGCAACTCACCCAGGGTGAAATGCAGGATTACCTGAAGCATGCCGAGGAGGGGCTGCAGCTGGCCCATCACAACCTCCAGCGTACGGCGGACCTGGTGCGCAGCTTCAAACGCCTGGCCGTTGACCGCAGCCTGGACGAGCCGGTCAACTTCAGCCTGCAAACCTGCGCCGACGACCTGGCCAACAGTTTGCGCCCGCAACTGAAAAAATGTCCCGTTAAGCTCGATATCACCTTGCCGGAGTGCCAGCTGTTCAGCCATCCCGGGATACTGTCGCAGGTGTTGCAAAACCTGATCGAAAACGCCCTGCAACATGGCTTTGATACTGACACTCCTGGCAGGATCGAATTGAGAGGACGCTTACTGGAGGGCACAGAACTGGAGATTCAGGTGGAGGACAACGGCCGGGGTATCGAGGCGGAGCGGCTGAATACCCTGTTTGATCCCTTCGTCACCAGTGGCCGCAGCGAGGGCCATACCGGGCTGGGCCTGCACCTGGTGCATCAGTGGATCACCCAAGTGCTGCAAGGCGGCATCAGCATCCATAGCACACCCGGCCGGGGCACCTGTTTCACCCTGCGGCTGCCACTGGATATCAGAGGTCGTCAAACATCCCCTTGAGGCTGTTCAGGGTGGCACGCCCCCGGGCGCGGTTCTGCTCGGGTCGATCATCACCGCGTCCTTCGTGTTCCAGATCGTCCGCCGGCAGCTCATCGAGAAAACGGCTGGGCATGCATTCCTGCCATTCACCAAACTGGCGCCGCTGCTTGGCCAGCGTCATGGTCAGGGTCTCCCGGGCACGGGTGATGCCCACATAGGCCAGACGACGCTCTTCTTCGATGGTGTCCATCTCGATGCTGTTACGGTGCGGCAGCAGCTCCTCCTCCATGCCCAGCAGGAACACATGAGGGAACTCCAGGCCCTTGGAGGCATGCAGCGTCATCAGCTGTACCTTGTCGGTATCATCGTCTTCATCCTGCTGGTTCAGCATGTCGAGCAGCACCAGCCGGGCAATCGCTTCCTCAATGCCAGCGTTTTCATCATCCTCCTGCAATCGCTCCAGCGTTTTGCCCAGCGACTCTATCAGGAAATAGACATTCTGCATGCGCTTCTCGGCCACCACATCGCTGGACGCGTTCTGGCGAATCCAGCCGGCGTAATCAATCTCCTCGATCAGGTCGTGAATCGCCGCTATCGGATCGCCCTCACGGCAGCGATTAAACAGCCGGTCGATCATGTCACAGAAACGACGCAAGCGTTCCACGGCCTGCGGCTGCAGCTGCTGCTCCAGTCCCAGCTCGCCACAGGCCTCAAACAGGCTGATCTCACGTGCCGAGGCATACTCACCCAGCTTGTGCAGGGTATTGGGACCGATTTCGCGACGCGGCAAATTGATGATGCGCAGGAAAGCGTTGTCGTCATCACGGTTGATCAGCACCTTGAGATAGCTCATCAGGTCCTTGATCTCGGCCCGGGCAAAAAACGAAGTGCCGCCGTTGAGTTTGTAGGGAATCTGATAGTTCTGCAGCTTCATTTCGATCAGCCGCGACTGGTGGTTGCCACGATAGAGGATGGCAAAATCCTTGAACCCGATGCGCTGACGCAAATGACGGTCCAGAATCTCGGTGGCGATCCGCTCGGCTTCGGCATCGTCGTTACGGGTGTGCAGTACCCGGATGGGGTCACCGTAGCCCATGTCGCTCCAGAGCGTCTTCTCGAACACATGGGGGTTGTTGGCAATCAGGGTATTGGCTGCCTTAAGAATGCGACTGGTCGAGCGGTAGTTCTGCTCCAGCTTGACCACCTTGAGGCTGGGAAAGTCCACCTGCAGCTGGGCCAGGTTCTCCGGCCGCGCACCGCGCCAGGCATAGATCGACTGGTCATCATCCCCCACCACGGTGAGGCCGCCGCGGTGGCCCACCAGCTGCCGCACCAGGCGATACTGCGACAGGTTGGTGTCCTGGTATTCATCCACCAGCAGGTACTGGATACGCCGCTGCCAACGCTCCAGCACATCCGGGTGATCGTTGAACAACTGCACCGGCAACAGAATCAGATCGTCAAAATCGACGGCATTATACGCCCGCAGGTGGCGCTCATAGGCTTCATAGGCGCGGCCGGTGAGAATATCGTCCGGCCCCTGGGCCTGCGCCAGCACGTCATCCGGGGTCAGCATATCGTTCTTCCAGTTGGAGATGCGATGCTGGATATCGTTGAGCAGATCCGTGTCTTCGTCATTCTGCAGCAGCAGGTCGCGCAGCAGGGCCTTGCTGTCCTGGTCGTCAAACAGGGAGAAACCGGACTTCAGGCCCAGATGCTTGCGCTCGCGCCGGATGATCGACAGCCCCAGGTTATGGAAGGTGGATACGGTCAGCCCGCGCCCTTCCTTGCCCTTCAGCAGCTGGCCCACACGCTCTTTCATCTCGCGTGCGGCCTTGTTGGTGAAGGTCACGGCAGCGATGCGGCGGGCCTCAAATCCGGCCTCGTGCACCATCCAGGCGATCTTGCGGGTGATGACACTGGTTTTGCCGGAACCAGCCCCTGCCAATACCAGCAACGGCCCTCCGATGTAGTGCACCGCTTCCCGCTGACGTGGATTTAATTTGCTCATGACACCTCGAAAATATTAAACCCGGCTGTAAAGCTGCCGATAGCCTGATACTGCGTGTGAAGAAACATGGATCGTTTACGCACCTACCGCCAGGTTCAGTACGCCCTCAAAGCGTGCTAACCTCGCTCGGCGATCCATTGTTGTCGCCTATTATGACATGGCCCCCTGATGAAATTCAGTTCCCTGAGCATCCATTCGCCCGAGGGGAGGAAGTACCATGCAGGCAGAATGCGCACAGTCTCGATCGGGTGTTTCGATGCCCACGCTAGTACTCGTCAGCTCCTCGCCCTCGCTTGAGGCCTGCTGGCAAGACTGGTTGTATCCCTGGTGGCAAGGCCAGCTACACTGCTTCGACTCCATTAAATCAACCGTCTCCGTTCTGCAGCACCTACACCAGCCAATCCTCCTTCTTGATGTCTCTGATCCAGAACAAACAAAAACCGACCTGGAACAGCTGAGAACACACCAGTCGCCCTTGCCCGCCGTATTCCTGTTTAAAGACACGCCGGATCTGGACGCCTGGGAGGAGCTGCTCGACAATCCGCTCAATGATTATCTGCAGCTGTGTGGCAGCAACCCGGATACCGTGCGCCGCATTATCCGCTACTGCAGCCTGCACTTCCGCACCCCGGCCAAGCCGGAACCGGCCCCCCTGACCGACCAGGTACTCAGTGGCTATGACCCAGAGCTTTGGCGTGCCCTGCAGAAAGAGGAATTCGAGCTGTTCTACCAGCCGCGCATCGACCTGCGCCAGGGTGAGATCTGCGGTGCCGAAGCCCTGATTCGCTGGCGACACCCGGAAAAAGGCCTGCAATCACCCGATACCTTTATTCCACAGTGTGAAGCCTCAGGTTTGATTGTGCCCATGGGCTACTGGATCATCCAGGAAGCGGGCCGCGCCCTGCCGGCCATTCAGGAAGCCGGCATGGAAGGCCGCATCGGCATCAACCTGTCGTTCCGCCAGTTTCAGGATACCTATCTGGCCAGCACCATCGAGCGCCTGCTCGACGAACACAACATGTCCAGCCAGGCCATGGAGTTCGAGCTGACCGAAACCGCGCTGTGTAACGACGAGGAGCACGTCCGCAACACCATCGAGCAACTGAGCCGACGCGGCGTGGAGTTCTCGCTGGATGACTTCGGCACCGGCTACTCCTCCTTCAGCCTGCTGCAGAAGCTGCCGATCACCACGCTCAAAATCGACAAGTCTTTCGTTGATGGCATTCCCGGCAACCCGGATGACGAGGAGATCGTGCGCGCCATCATCAACCTGGCGCACAACCTCAACAAACAGGTGATCGCCGAAGGCGTGGAAACCCGCGCCCAGCTGGAATTCCTGATCCGTCACGACTGTGACCAGGTACAGGGCTTCTTCTTCAGCCGCCCGGTGCCGCTGGACCAGTTCCTGACTCTGGTCAGCCGTCGCCAGAAGCAGAGCAGCCTCTGAACGCCAGCGCTTCCAGCAACTGGGGTTCTTCTACCCGAGGCTGACCCGCCAGATCGGCCAGAGTACGGGCAACCTTGAGAATGCGATGACAGGTGCGCGCCGACAGCTGATAGCGCTGCATCACCTGCGTCAGTAACGCACGTCCGGCATCATCCAGACCGCATACCTGCTCCAGCTCAGTGCCTCCCAGTTCTCGATTCATGGTGCCCTGGCGCGACAACTGCACCTCATGCGCCTGCCTCACCCGCGCCCTCACGTGGGCACTGTTTTCCCCCGGCTGTGCCGGTGCCAGCAACGCATCCGGCGGTAATGCCGGCACATGCAGCTGCAGATCGATACGGTCCAGCAGCGGCCCGGAGATTTTCTGCTGATAACGCCGAATCTGATCCGGCGTACAGTAGCAGCGATCGGTACCATCATCGTGATAACCGCAGGGGCAGGGGTTCATCGCGCCTACCAATTGAAATCGAGCCGGAAAGCGGGTTTGCCGGGCCGCTCGAGAGATCAGAATCTCGCCGGTTTCCATGGGTTCGCGCAGTACTTCCAGTACCCGACGTGGAAATTCCGGCAGTTCATCAAGGAAGAGCACACCCTGATGCGCCAGCGAAATTTCACCGGGCCGGGGGTAACTGCCACCACCCACCAGTGCCACCGCCGAAGCGGTGTGGTGTGGCGAGCGGAAGGGGCGGATACCGGCACAGGCCGGGGTCACGTCATAGCCGGATACGGAGGCGATCGCGGCCACCTCCAGCCGTTCCCGACTTTGCAGCTCAGGCAGCAAGCCCGGCAGACGTGCCGCCAGCATGCTTTTACCGCTGCCAGGTGGCCCTGAAAACAAGAGGTTATGTCCACCGGCAGCCGCTACTTCCAGTGCTCGCCGTGCCTGAAACTGCCCTTTCACCTCGGCCAGATCCGGCATGGCACCCGCTTCGGCAGCAACCTCCTCGGCCACCGCCGGCTGCAGGGGTTGTCGGCGTATCAGGTGCTCAACCAGCTCAATCAGGTGCGACACCGCCAGCACCTCGGTATCCCCTGCCATCAGTGCTTCTTCGGCATTGTCACGGGGCACCACCAGAGCACGCTGCAGCTGCCCGGCGGCGACGGAAGCCGGCAGTACGCCGCGTACAGAGCGGATCTCGCCCGACAGGGACAACTCCCCCAGCATTTCCAGCGCAGGTGTGGCTTTCCAGCCTTTCAACTGCCCCGAAGCTGACAGGATGCCGATGGCAATGGCCAGATCATAGCGCCCTCCTTCCTTGGGCAGGTCTGCCGGTGCCAGGTTGATGGTGATACGCCGCTGAGGGAATTCGAAGCCGGCGGTAATCAGGGCACTGCGCACCCGTTCGCGGCTTTCTTTCACGCCGGTTTCGGGTAAACCGACAATGGACATGGAGGGCAGGCCACCTGACAGGTGGACCTCTACCGTCACCGGAGGCGCGGCAATCCCGAGCTGGGCCCGGGTCTGAATGACTGCAAGTGACATGACACTATCCTTGTGTCGAAGTGTAAATCGAGTGCCCCTTAAGCGGGCGTGCTGTCGTTATCCTCGGCAGCAGGTGCGGAGTCCGTTTCCAGTGCCTGCAGGCGTGCTTCCAACTGTTCCAGACGCTCGCGGGTGCGCAGAAGCACGGCCTGCTGGGCATCAAATTCTTCACGTGTCACCAGGTCCAGGCGGGCAAAGGTGCCCTGCAGCATGGTGCGCATCTGGTCCTGCAGCTCCTGCTGACCGGGAATATCAGGACGGTTGCTGAGCAGCTGGCCGAATTGGCCGGACAGGCTGTCGATCAGTTTCTGGTGGATCATCGGGGTCTCCGCATCTGACTCGTATCAGGCTCCACTATAAACCAGTTTGGTGCTCAGGTCAGACCAGACCTGTGCACCAAATGGGTTCACGCACCAAAACAGTGCACCAAAACATGCCCCGCCGTGCATCAAACCTGCCCCTATCTCCCACCAACAGTCACTAACTAACTGTTTAGAAAGAAAAATCACAAGTTGGCACGTGCTTCGCTTATAGGGAATTACAACGCGCCAGCATCCGGCAAACGGGGTGCTCGGACCAACGCTAGCCTAGAGGACACAACGATGAAACTGATCTCAGCGATCATCAAACCATTCAAGCTGGATGATGTACGTGAGGCCCTGTCGGACATCGGCGTTCAGGGTATTACCGTTACTGAAGTAAAAGGCTTCGGCCGCCAGAAGGGCCATACCGAGCTCTACCGTGGTGCCGAGTACATCGTCGACTTTCTGCCCAAGGTTCGCATCGATGCGGCCGTGGCCGATGACATCGTCGACCAGGTACTGGAGGCGATCAGCAAGGCGTCGCACACCGGCAAGATCGGTGACGGCAAGATTTTTGTTACACCGCTGGAGCAGGTTGTGCGCATTCGTACCGGTGAGTCCGGTCACGACGCCCTGTAATCAGGCCTGTTTCCGCGTTTCCGTTTATCTCTGGAGGATAAGACAATGGAAGAACTGCTCAACTCGACAGCCGGGGATGTGACCCAGCTGAAATATGCGGTCGATACCTTCTACTTCCTGGTGTGTGGTGCACTGGTAATGTGGATGGCGGCCGGTTTCGCCATGCTCGAAGCAGGTCTGGTGCGTGCCAAGAACACCACCGAGATCCTGACCAAGAACATCGCGCTTTACGCCATCGCCTGTACCATGTACCTGCTGTGTGGCTACTACATCATGTACAGCTCTGATGCCGGCGGCGTTATGCCGAGCCTGGGCGCGCTGATCGGTGGTGAAAACTCCGTCGACGCGGTTCTGGCCGGTGGCGATGACGCGCCTTACTACTCTTCTCGCTCCGACTTCTTCTTCCAGGTCGTGTTCGTGGCAACTGCCATGTCCATCGTATCCGGTGCCGTTGCCGAGCGCATGAAGCTGTGGGCCTTCCTGGCATTCGCTGTTGTCATGACCGGTTTCATCTACCCGACATCCGGCTACTGGACCTGGGGCGGCGGTTTCCTGAGCGAAGCCGGCTTCTCTGACTTCGCCGGTTCCGGCATCGTACACATGGCGGGTGCATCTGCTGCTCTGGCTGGTGTCCTGGTGCTGGGTGCACGTAAGGGCAAATACGGCAAGAATGGCGAAATCAACGCGATTCCGGGCTGTAACATGCCGCTGGCAACCCTGGGTACCTTCATCCTGTGGATGGGCTGGTTCGGCTTCAACGGTGGTTCCGAGCTGAAACTGTCTGACGTCGGTGAAGCCAACGCAGTTGCTGAAGTCTTCGTTAACACCAACGCGGCTGCTGCCGGTGGTGTCATCGCGGCCCTGATCGTAGCTCGCCTGTGGTTCCGCAAGGCTGACCTGACCATGGCACTGAACGGTGCACTGGCTGGCCTGGTTGCCATCACTGCTGACCCGCTGTCGCCGAGCGCGCTGGCCTCTACCCTGATCGGTGCCATCGGTGGTGCTCTGGTTGTCATCGCTATCGTCACTCTGGACAAGCTGCGTCTGGATGATCCGGTCGGTGCCATCTCCGTGCACGGTGTGGTCGGTATCTGGGGTCTGCTGGCAGTGCCGCTGAGCAACGCTGATGCAACCTTCGGTGCTCAGCTGCTGGGTATCGTATCCATCTTCGGCTGGGTCTTCATTGCCAGCCTGGTGGTATGGCTGATCCTCAAGGCTGTCATGGGCATCCGCGTCAGCGAAGAGGAAGAGTACGAAGGCGTCGATCTCGCCGAGTGCGGTATGGAAGCCTACCCGGAATTCTCTGGCACCAAGAAGTAAACACACCAGAGGTTCCATCCTTCAGGCTGCGCAGAATATGCGCAGCCTTTTGATTATGGGTATACTGGCGTCCAAGGAGTCTCCACCGAACGACGGTGGGTACACTGGGACTGCCCCAATATTGCGAGGAGTTGAATGATGAAACTCGTCACAGCGGTGATCAAACCGTTCAAGCTGGATGACGTTCGCGAAGCCCTGTCCGAGATCGGTATCCAGGGTGTAACCGTGACTGAAGTGAAAGGCTTCGGCCGCCAGAAAGGCCATACCGAGCTGTACCGCGGCGCGGAATATGTGGTGGATTTCCTGCCCAAGGTGAAGATCGAAGTCGCCATTGATGACGACATGCTCGATCAGGTCATCGAAGCAATCAGCAAAACCGCCAACACTGGCAAGATCGGCGACGGCAAAATTTTTGTCATGCCGCTGGAGCAGGTGGTGCGTATTCGTACTGGCGAGACTGGCCCGGACGCTCTGTAACGGCCAGCCTTGCACTGGGCCGACCTGCCTCAGGTCGGCCTTGTCCCTCAGTTCTTCGCGTCGCGCGCAACTTCCTGAATCTTTTCACCCGCCTTGGTCAAATCCTTGCCGGCACCCTCAATGGTGCTGCAGCCGCTTTGCACGCCGGCCGCCAGCAACAGCCCTGCACTGGCGATCAATGTAATCAGTTTCTTACCCATGGTTGCTCCTCATTCAGGCATGCCAAGATCATACCTCTAGCCTGCTTTTAGTGCTATTACCCCGGCCCGGCTCATCTATACTGCAGTCATAATCGTGACCACTGGAGGCCAGGATGCTGAGAGTACGCCCGATTGCATCGACAGACGACAGCCTGTTGCACCAGATTGCCCGGGAATCCGGCCCCGGCTTTACCTCTTTGCCGGATAACCATGACCTGCTGGTCAGCAAGCTGGAGCAGGCGGTGAGTGCCTTTCGCAGCGCACCCGAACCGGCCCCGCTGACCTATCTGTTTGTACTGGAAGATACCGAAACCGGTGAGGTGCTGGGCACCAGCGGCATTACCGCGGCGGTGGGTCTGGATGCGCCCTGGTATCACTACCATATCGGCACCATTGTGCATGCCTCGCACCAGCTGGGGATCTACAACGAGTTTCGCACCCTCTACCTGTGCAACGACTACACCGGCAGCAGCGAGCTCTGCTCCCTGTTCTTGCGGCCGGATTTTCGTGGCCGGGGCGGTGGCGGCCTGCTGTCACGCTCACGCTTCCTGTTTATCGCCCAGCACCGCGCCCGCTTTGCCGACCGCATCATTGCTGAAATGCGCGGTTTTACCGACCAGGATGACAGCAATCCGTTCTGGGAGGGGCTGGGGCAGCACTTTTTCTCCATGCACTACCGTGAGGCAGACTTCCTCACCGGCTCCGGCAACAAGGTGGTGATTGCCGAACTCATGCCCAAGCACCCGATCTATATCCACCTGCTGCCCCCGGCGGCGCAGGCGATCATTGGCGAGGTTCATCCCAATACACGCCCGGCCTGCAAGCTATTGAAGGCACAGGGATTCCGCTTTGAAGACTACGTGGATATTTTTGATGCCGGCCCGACACTGGCCGCACGCCCCGAGGAGGTGCATGCCATTGCGCGCAGCCGCACGCTGGAGGTGGTGATTGATGACCAGGCGGTGCCCGAGGGCGCACGCTCCTATCTGGTCAGCAATACCCAGTGTGTGGATTTCCGCTGTACTCAGGCACGCCTGCAGCCCGGGCGTCGGCGGGTGGCTCTGACCTCCGAGGTTGCCGCCTGCCTGGAGGTCAAGACTGGCGACCGGGTTCGACTGGTCAGCCTGCCGGCGGTAACTGAATCCTGAGCTCAAAGCCGCCCTCGGGCCGGTTATGGGCACTGATCTGGCCGCCCAGCTGCTCAACGGCCCGGCGCGCGATACTCATGCCCAGACCAAAGCCCTCTGCAGAGGTGCTGTCGTCCCGAACAAAGGGCTCAAACAGACGAGGCAGAAGCGCTTCATCTACGCCCGGGCCTGCATCGCTCAGACTGACCTGAAGTCCGCCCCCAGGCAAGGCCTGCAACTGAAGGCTGGCGGGCGTCTCTTCAGGCGTATGACGCAGAATATTCTCCACCCCATTCTGTAACGCACGCCGCAACAATTCACGGGCGCCACGGTAATGTACGGCGACATCCGGCAGATCCAGTGTGAACGGCCTCGCAGGCTGGCGTAACCGCACTTCTTCCTGCAATTCCTGACAGAGTTCGTTGAGCGAAAACTCCACCGGACGCTCTTTGTTCTGCTGACGGCTGAAACTGAGGATTTCACTGATCAGGGCATCCAGACGTTCGCACTCCCGGTTGATACGCTGCATCAGCGGGTCATCCTCCGCCAGCCGCTGCTCCACCAGACCGGCAGCCGCCTGCAGCCGCGCCAGTGGAGCTCGCAGCTCGTGGGACACGTCCTGCAACAACCGCTGCTGCGCCAGCAGGGTCTGCTCCACAGACGCCACCATGGCATCAAACTCACGGGTCAGCTCCCCGATTTCATCGCGCCGCTGACTCAAGCCGGCATCGGCTCTCAGGGTCAGATCCTGTTCCTGATGCAGATCCCGCACATGATGGCTGAGCCGTCGAATCGGCCGCACCACCAATCCACTAAGCACCAGCCCCGCCAGTCCCGACACCAGCAGAATCAGTACCATCTGCAACGAGAACAGGCGCCCGAGCATGCGCTCCACGAAGAAGGCCTCACGCGGCAAGCCCACCTTGGCCAGGTATTCACGACCACTGTCAGTGGTGAGTGCAAGCCTGAGGGCCCGTCGCGGTGGCTCATGTATGCCGGACATCAGTGGTTCGCGGCTGTCAGCCTCAAACAGCCAGACAGGTATTGAATGGCGCCGCCCCGGCAGCTTGTGCCAGTCCGGTACGCCATCTTCGTAGCGTTCCAGCATCAGCATTGCCTGTCCCCTGGCACGGGCTTCCAGCAGTTCCAGCTTATGATCCTTGTCGTAGCGGCTGGACAGCACCAGAAAGACGCTGCCCATGCCCACCAGACTGACCAGCCAGATCACCAGAAACATCTTCCAGAACAGACGCTGGTACCATCGAATCTTCATGCCATGCCCCGCACGAACTGATACCCCTGGCCCCGCACGGTCTTGATCATTTCCTGATCATCTCCCATCACCGCCGCCAGCTTCTGACGCACCCGGCTGACGTGAACATCGATGGCACGATCATAGGCACTGAGTTCGCGGTGCAATACCCAGCGGGTCAGCTCTTCCTTACTCAGAACACGGCCGGCATGTTGCATCAGATAGGCCAGCACATTGAACTCGGCACTGGTCAGCTGTAATGGCTGGCCAGCAAACTGCACCTCACGCTGCCCCGGGTCCAGCATCAGCTCTCCGGATACCAGGCGGTGAGCGGGAAAAGTACCGTCCTGCTCCGGCTCTGCTGCCGGCTGAGCACCGTCACAGCGGCGCAGAATCGCCTTCACACGTGCCAGCAGTTCACGCGGGTGGCAGGGTTTGGACAGATAATCATCCGCGCCCATTTCCAGCCCCAGAATTCGATCAATAGCCTCTCCGCGACCGGTCAACATCAGGACCGGAACGGCACTGCGTGGGCGCAGCTGCTGCAACAGCTCCAGTCCACTCATCCCCGGCATCATGATATCCAGCACCATCAGGTCCGGCGTCAGCCGCTCCAGCACTTCCAGCGCGGCAGCCCCGGAATGCACGGTCTCGACCTTGTAACCTTCATGCCCCAGGTATTCGGCCAGCATGGCACAGAGATCAGGGTCGTCATCCACCAACAGCAATGTTTGCGCATCTGTTTGCATCAGCAATCCTCCTGGCGCCATTTTAGCCCGCTGATCACGGGCGTCAGGCAGGCTTTACCTAACTTTACCCCTTGTGCACACAACTTTGCGCTGACATTGGCAATACTGGACACCAGATCAACACAGGAGAGTTTCCATGAAAACACGCAAGATGATTGTATCCGTTCTCGCCGCCTCTCTGGTTGCCGGTACCAGCGCCCTGGCCTATGCCGGTCAGAAAGAGAACTGCAGTGCTGCCGACCGCGCCGACAAGCGTGTCGAGCGTATGGCCAAACACCTGGAACTGGACGAAGCCCAGACCGCCTCGGTCAAGGCACTCTTTGCCGACCAGGCCGCGCAACGCCCGGAGCAGCCGCGCAAAGGCATGAAAGGGCTGGCACAGCTGGATCCCAATGCCGCGGATTACAACGAGCAGGTGCAGGCACGCATCGCCGACATGCAGCAACAACTGGCCGAACGTGTCGAGCGTCGCGCCAACTTCAAGGCTGAGCTCTACGCCATTCTGACACCGGAGCAGGAAGAGAAGCTGGCTGAGATGCGCGAGCGCAAGGGCAAGCATCACCGCGATGGTAAACACCACCGAGGTGACGGCCCGCACCACCGTCACCGTGGCGCAGACAAGGAAATTCTGTAACAGCCTGTTAAGACGCGACTTGGAGTCGCTCGCGTTGACGTCGCTCAGTGCGCTGGTTCAACAGCGCCTGAGCCACCCCTGCCGCCAGAATAAGGCCACAGCCGGACAGCTGTAGCGCGTTGAGTGACTGGCCGAACAGCACCCAACCGAAGGTCACCACCGCAATCGGCTCCATATACGCCAGCGTGCCGAAGGTGGCCGCCGGTAGCTCCCGCAACGCGATCACGGCAAACAGGATCGCCAGAAAGCCCGGCAACAGTCCCGCCAGCAGCAACCAGCCCCATTGCACCGCCACAATGCTTTCATTCTGCTGCAACATCAGCGGCAGCATGCACAAGGCTCCGGCCAGTAACTGATACCAGCAGCGGGTATAGCTGTGTACATGCAGGGGCAGGATACGGTTCATCAGGATAAAGCCGGCATAGGCCAGCATGGCCAGGGTCGCAAACAGCATGCCGGTGGCATCGTCCGGATTATCAAAGCCGAGGCGGAATTCCATCATCATGGCAAAGCCGAACAGCGCCAGCAGAATCAACCCGACGCCCGCCGGGCGCAGGCGCTCACCCAGGCAAAAATGCGCCACCACCGAAGCCGTGACCGGTGACAGATACACCATCATGATGGCATTGGCCATGCTGGTATAGAGCATCGCCTGGACATAACAGACGATAAACGCCGCCAACAGCCCGCCATTGATCAGCACCCGCCAGCCCGGCCAGCACAACAGCAGGCTGAAGCGCCCGATTACCAGCAGGTAGCCCAGCATCAGCAGGGCACCAAAGCCCAATCGATAGAAGGTCAGTGTTTCCGCACTCAGCCCCGCATAGCGCGAGATCACGCCGATGGTGCCCATCAGCACAGCCGAGGCGACCGCCATCAATAAAAAAGGGGCTGAACCAGCCCCTTGTGTGTTCGCTTCAGACATCTGTCAGCTATTCCTTAAGCGCCAATGCAGACAATGCCGCCTGCGCACAGGCGATATCCTGATCCTGAGACGCGCCCGACACCCCTACGGCACCGATGCACTCCCCATCCAGCAGCAGTGGCAAGCCACCGCCCAGCATGAGCAGGTCCGGATGCGTATCCAGGGCCGCCAGCAGATGCACGTCGTCCGGGTTCTTGTTACGGAAGAAGCTGCTGGGCACCTTGAAGCCGGCTGAGGTACGCGCCTTGCGCAGCGCCAGCTGGGACGTTTGCGGCGGTGCATCGTTGAGGCTTAGCTGGGCCAGCGGCTGGCCGGAACGTGCCACCACCGCAATGCTGACACGCACACCCAGACGCTCTGCCTCTTCGGCAGCAGCAGTGACGGCGGCCAGAGCGGCACGGTAATCGAGGCTGGTCTGTTGTACGCTGATAGGGGTGGTCATAATCGGACTCCAGTCGGTTCAGGCAGTACGTTCGAACATCAAATCCCAGACACCATGACCCAGACGCTCACCGCGCTGCTGGAACTTGGTTACCGGACGCCATTCCGGCTGAGGCGCATACTCGCCCTCGCCCTGGCGGTTGCGATAGCCCTCGGCAGCGCTCATCACTTCCATCATATGCTCGGCATAGTTTTCCCAGTCGGTCGCCATGTGGAAACAACCGCCAACGGCCAGCTTCTGACGAATTTTCTGGGCAAACTCAGGCTGCACGATGCGGCGCTTGTGATGGCGCTTCTTGTGCCAGGGGTCCGGAAAGAACAGCTGCAGGGTTTCCAGACTCTCATCCGGGATGCACTGCTCCAATACTTCCACCGCGTCATCACAGTAGACTCGGATATTGGTCAGCCCGGCCTCAACCGCACGAGACAGCAAACGTCCCACGCCCGGAGGGTGGACTTCGATGCCGATGAAGTTCTTTTCCGGCGCCTGGCGTGCCATCTCGATCAGCGAATCGCCCATGCCGAAGCCGATCTCCAGCACCAGAGGTGCTTCACGGCCGAAGACATCTGCCGGGTTGATCATGCCATCTTTCAGCTCCAGCCCGTATTTGGGCCAGTTCTCGTCCATGGCACGCTGCTGACCTTCGGTCATACGGCCGGCACGCACAACAAAGCTGCGGATCCGGCGAATCGGTTTCTGTTCGTCTGTCATCTTGTGTCTATTACTTGGCGGGGCCAGAGGCCCCGCAGGTTCAATTCATTTGCTGATCAGGCCATCCAGCGGCGAGGATGCGCTGGCGTAGGCTTTGCGCGGCATGCGCACGGCCAGGTGCGCTTCACGACCGGCCTGCACGGCTTTCTGCATCGCTTTGGCCATCAACACCGGATTCTGCGCACCGGCAATGGCCGAATTCACCAGCACACCGGCGCAACCCATTTCCATCGCCATGGCGGCCTCTGAAGGCGTACCGATACCGGCGTCAACCAGGATAGGTACATTGGCCTCTTCCATGATCAAACGGATGTTGTGCGGGTTCTGGATACCCAGGCCGGAACCGATCAGGGAGCCCAGCGGCATCACGGCAACACAGCCGATCTCTTCCAGCTGTTTGGCGACGATGGGGTCGTCATTGGTGTACACCATCACTTTGAAGCCATCCTTGACCAGGGTTTCGGCGGCTTTCACGGTTTCAATGATGTTGGGGTACAGCGTCTTCTGGTCACCCAGTACTTCCAGCTTGACCAGATCATGGCCATCCAGCAGCTCACGGGCCAGACGACAGGTACGTACGGCGTCATCGGCGGTGTAGCAGCCGGCAGTGTTCGGCAACAGGGTGTAACGGTCAGGGCTGACCACGTCCAGCAGGTTGGGCTCGTCCGGGTTCTGACCCAGGTTGGTACGGCGGACCGCCATGGTGACGATCTCGGCACCACTGGCTTCGATGGCAGCGCCGGTCTCGGCCATATCCTTGTATTTGCCGGTACCCACCAGCAGGCGCGATTTAAAGGTCTGTCCGGCAATTACCAGTGGGTCGTTCGTTTCCAGTTCTGACATCATCTATACCCCGAGAATGAATGTGAGTTGCGACCTGATCCAGCAGCGCTATCGCTCAGCCGCCGCCGATCGCGTGTACAATTTCGACCTGGTCATCCGACTTGAGCCGGGTGCTGGCATGTTCGCTGCGCGGAATGATTTCCAGGTTCAGCTCGATGGCAATGCGCTTGCCCACCAGCTGAAGCTGTTCAATCAGGTCATTCAGCGTGGCGTCTTCACTGATCTCCAGTGCTTCACCGTTTACCTGAATCTGCATGCTCTTTACCTTGTTTTACCAATGTCACGGCCAGACACAGCCAGCCGATGATGAATGCGGTTCCCCCCAGCGGGGTGATGGCCCCAAGCCAATGCACGCCACTCAAGGCCAGTACGAAGAGACTGCCGCTGAACAGCAGGATACCCAGCAAAAAAGCGCCGGCACTGATGCTGAAGCCAAGGCGACGCTGGTGTTGCTGCAACAGACCCACCGCCAGCAAGGCCAGTACATGCCAGAACTGGTAGTCGACCCCGGTGCGAAACACCTCCAGCAGACGCGGACTGAGCTGGTCGCGCAGACCATGGGCCGCAAAGGCGCCCAGCATCACAGCCAAAGCCCCCATCAAGGCGGCCAGAATCAGAATAAGACGTGCGGACATGCGGTATTCCGTGGTGGCATTATAATGGCTCGGACTAAGGCCCGAAACGAAAAAAGCCGCACAGGGCGGCTTTTAGAGCAGTGGATGCCGGGCTCAGGCCGTCAGCATCGCACCGCGAATCTTTTTCATGGCATTCTTTTCCAACTGACGAATGCGCTCGGCCGACACTTCGTACTCGGCCGCCAGCTCGTGCAGGGTTGCCTTTTCTTCGGCCAGCCAGCGACGCGCCAGAATGTTACGGCTGCGATCATCCAGACCTTCCATCGCACTCAGCAGTCGGCGCTGGGAATCTTCCTCCCAGTTAGCCTCTTCCAGCTGAGTAGCCGGATCAGCGGAGTGATCCTCGAGGTAGGCAGACGGTGACAGATAGGCTGCGTCTTCATCCTCGCTTGCCGGTGCATCAAAGGCGGTATCATTGGAGGCCAGACGGCCTTCCATCTGACGCACAACCTTGGCATCAACGCCCAGATCTTCAGCAACCGCTTCCACCTCTTCATTGGTCATCCAGCTCAGTTTCTTCTTCTGCGAACGCAGATTGAAGAACAGCTTGCGCTGGGCCTTGGTGGTGGCGATTTTAACGATACGCCAGTTGCGCAGAATAAATTCATGCATTTCGGCCTTGATCCAGTGCACGGCGAACGACACCAGACGTACACCCATGGTGGGATCAAAGCGCTTAACGGCCTTCATCAGGCCAACATTGCCTTCCTGAATCAGGTCGCCCAGCGGCAGACCGTATCCGGAGTAACTACGGGCAATATGAACCACAAAACGCAGGTGCGACATAACCAACTGGCGTGCCGCTTCAAGATCGCTCTGGTAATGCAGGCGTTCTGCCAGCTCCCGCTCCTCATCAGCCGTGAGGATGGGAATGGCACTCACAGTTTGAACATAGGCGTCGACATTGCGGCCCGGTGACAGCTGTTCAACAACTTGCAAGCTTGTGCCCATTCAGGAATGACCTCGCAATTTTCACTAAATTCATGCTTGTGACGCTAACTGGCGGCTAAAGTTCCGCTTTTAGCGTCGGCGTACGCGCAAAGGACTGAAAAATTTAACGCGATTCAGTGTATAGGGCAAGGGTTGCGGTTATTTTACACTTCGCCCGGTTCGATTTCGCGCAGATGACGTGCCACCGCCAGCCAGGACCCTGCCAGGCCAAGCAGGACCGATGCCCCCAGCATCAACAGCGAACCTTCCAGCCCCAGCCCCTGCAGCTGGAAACGGTTCAGGTAGAGCTCTGCAAGCGCCTGGGCCGGGTCGCTCAGCAGCGACAAGGCAACCTGCACCAGCAGCCAGGCCAGCACACCGCCCAGCAAGCCAAACCAGAAACCACTATAGAGGAAGGGACGGCGCACCCAGGCGTCGGTAGCTCCCACCAGTTTACTGACCAGGATCTCATCGCGCCGGCTTTCAATGGTCATGCGTACCGTGTTGCCGACCACCAGCAACACCGCCAGTGCCAGCAGGCCACCCAGCACATAGCTGCCACGCTGCGCCAGTGCCAGCACCGCATCCAGACGCTGCACCCACTCCATGTCCAGCACCGCATCGGAAACCTGCGACATGGCCGCCAGCTCCTCTTTCAGCAGCGGCAACTGCACCGGGTTATCAGACAGGGGCGTCACCATGATGACCGCCGGCAGCGGATTGGCATCCAACTGCTCCAGCAGATCGGCGAACGCGGAGTACTCGCGAAACTCCTCCAGCCCCTTTTGCCGACTGATCAGCTCCACGCCACTGAGGTCGTCACGCAGCAGCAGCTCGCGGCTGAAACGGTCGATGGCGGCATCGCTGAGTTCGGTCTGCATATACAGGGCGATGCGCGGCTGGGTATCCCAGCCCGACGTCAGTGCCTGCAGGTTACTCAGCGCAGCCAGCAGGAAGCCGGGCAGTGCCAGGGCAATCGCCAGTACCGCCAGCGTCATGAACGAGGCCACCGGCGTTTGCCGCAGCCGCAACAGGGCACCTTTGGCTACGCTGACATGGTGCCGGCGCCAGCTGCGACGGCGGTCGGCAGATTCAACACGGTGCTGCCGGGCACCGCGTCTTGGCGTATTGTCGGGAGCGCTACGTTTATTAGTCATCTGCTATCAGGCGTCCGTTTCTGAGCGTCAGCACGCGGTGGTGCATGCGGTTAATCAACGAATGGTCATGGCTGGCAATCAACACGGTAGTGCCAATCTGGTTGAACTGCTCAAACAGGCGCATGATGTCTTCAGACAGTTCCGGGTCCAGGTTACCGGTGGGCTCATCCGCCAGCAGCAGACGCGGCTTGTGCACGATGGCACGGGCAATGCCCACACGCTGCTGCTCACCGGTGGAAAGCATGATCGGGTTGTGTTTTTCCCGGTCCAACAGGCCTACCTTATCCAGCGCAGCGCGCACACGGCGGGCGGCATCGGCCGGATCATAGCCGCTGATCTGCAGTGGCAGCGCCACGTTGTCGAACACGGTGCGATCAAACAGCAGCTGGTGGTTCTGGAACACCACCCCCACCTGGCGCCGCAGCAGCGGAATCTGGGAGCGATGCAGCCGGGACAGATCCTGCTGCCCCACCCACACCTGGCCACGACTGGGCCGCTCCATCAACATGATCAGCTTCATCAGGGTGCTTTTACCCGCCCCTGAGTGCCCGGTCAGAAAACTCATCTCCCCGGACGCCAGCTCAAAGTTGACGCCCAGCAGGGCATCCTGACCACTGCTGTAGCGCTTGAACACGTTGCTGAAGCGAATCGCGGCCATACCGGCTCCTTAAATCAGTCTTCGAACAGTGCCTGGACAAACTCATCCGCTTCGAACGGACGCAGATCATCCACCTGCTCACCCACACCGATAAAGCGGATCGGCAGACCGAACTGTTTGGCGATGGCGAAGATAATGCCACCTTTGGCTGTGCCGTCCAGCTTGGTCAGGGTAATGCCGGTCACGCCGACGGAATCCTTGAACTGTTTGGCCTGACTGATCGCATTCTGGCCGGTGCCCGCGTCCAGCACCAGCATCACTTCGTGCGGGGCATCCGGGTCCAGCTTCTTCATCACGCGGACAACCTTTTCCAGCTCCTGCATCAGGTTGTCCTTGTTCTGCAGACGACCGGCCGTATCGGCAATCAGCACATCCACGCCACGGGACTGCGCCGATTGCAGGGCATCAAAGATAACGGAGGCTGAATCAGCCCCTGTATGCTGAGCCACCACCGGCACGTTGTTACGCTCGCCCCACACCTGCAGCTGCTCAACCGCAGCGGCACGGAAGGTATCCCCGGCTGCCAGCATCACCGATTTGCCTTCGCCCTGGAAACGCTTGGCCAGCTTGCCGATGGTGGTGGTTTTACCCACGCCATTGACACCTACCATCAGAATCACGGCCGGCTTTTTCTCGGGCAACCGCAGCGGGTGCTCAACACCGCCCAACAGATCGCCCAATTCTTCCTTCAGTGCTTCTTTCAGCGCATCCGCATCTTTCAGCTGATTACGCTCAACACGGTCGGTGAGGCGGTTGATAATTTCGGTCGTGGCTTCGACACCGATATCCGCCATCAGCAGGGTGGTTTCAATCTCTTCCAGCAGATCATCATCGATCTCCTTGGCACCGAGGAAGAGATCTCCCAGCTGCTCGGTGAGATTGGCCTTGGTTCGGCTCAAGCCATTTTTAATGCGAGCAAAGAAACCGGCTTTTTTCTCTTCAGGGTTTTCGGCCGCCGCTTTGGCTGCCGCTTCTTCGGCCTGGCGGGCTGCTTCTTCCTCAGCTGCTTTACGCTCGGCGTCTTCGCGAGCCTGTTGTTCAGCTGCTTCTGCTGCCTGACGCGCTGCCTCTTCCTCAGCGGCTTTACGCTCTGCTTCTTCGCGCGCCTGCTGTTCGGCTGCTTCTGCTGCCTGACGCGCCGCTTCTTCCTCAGCCGCCTTGCGCTCAGCTTCTTCACGGGCCTGCTGCTCAGCTGCTTCTGCTGCCTTACGGGCCGCTTCTTCAGCCGCCTTACGCTCAGCTTCTTCACGGGCCTGCTGTTCAGCCGCTTCTGCTGCCTGACGCGCTGCCTCTTCCTCGGCCACCTTGCGCTCGGCCTCTTCACGGGCCTGCTGCTCAGCCACTTCTGCTGCCTGACGCGCCGCTTCTTCTTCAGCCGCCTTGCGCTCGGCTTCCTCGCGCGCCTGCTGTTCGGCTGCTTCTGTTGCCCGACGCGCCGCTTCTTCCTCGGCCACCTTGCGCTCAGCTTCTTCACGGGCCTGTTGTTCAGCCGCTTCTGCTGCCTGACGCGCTGCCTCTTCTTCAGCCGCCTTTCGCTCGGCTTCTTCGCGGGCCTGCTGCTCAGCCGCTTCTGCTGCCTTACGCGCAGTCTCTTCCTCGGCTGCCTTGCGCTCGGCTTCTTCACGGGCCTGTTGCTCGGCTTCAGCTGCCGCTTGGCGTGCAGCCTCTTCTACTTCCGCAGTCTGTTTCGCTTCAGGCTCGGTAGCAACGGTCGGTTTCTGCTCGGATTGCGGCAGTTCGTCCGCTGCCGACGGGCGACGCATTGCGCGTACTACAATCAACAAAAATACGATGGCCAGAGCACCGGCCAGATAGGGCAAGATGGCAGGATCAAGGCCCTGTTCAGTCATCCAGGTGTAGAGCGCGTCCATAGTCTGTAATATCCGCGGTAGAGGGCCTGTTCTGACAGGCCTGCGAGTTGAAACCCAATGGGCGGCTATCTTAGCACAGAGCCCCCCATGACCAACCCGGCAGCCCCCAATCCAGGACCCGGAAAATGTCCCGACCCTTTCTCAATCGACGTCAGCTTTGGCTCCTCATCATCCTGTTGCCCGGGGTGATCCTGCTGCTGTCACTGCTGGGCCCCCTGCCTGGCGGTCAGGACCTGCAAATCAGTGAAGACCGTCGCCTGTACCAGATGCGCCAGTCTCGTGAGGACTATCAACTGCAGCTGCTGCTGCCATTACCGGCACCCGACACGGCAGAACGTTGGCTGGTAAACAGGCTTTTACCCGATGTCATGAAGCAGCGCCTGAGTACTCCAGAAGCACAGCAATGGCTTCAGCAACAGCAGTGGCAAATTGTCAGCAGTAACAGCGATACGGAGTGGCAACTGCTGATACAGACATCCGCTCCCCCTGATAATGAACAACTGCGCTCCCTGCTTCAGCACCTGACCGCCCCTGTCGATATGGACTGGACACAGCGGGTCAACACCAGCCTGGCCACTCGCTATCTGAACCTGCATACCCCCGATGAGGCAGCTTTGGCCGCCTTGCAGCCGGGGACATTCCCGCGCCCATGGCAGGTGACCCCTGCCTCGCTGCTGGATGAGTGGGTAACATCCGAGCGACTGCTGATGACCCTGCAAACACCCGAGTTCCTGCCACTCACCGCGCCTGCCGTACCGGATGCCAAAACCGGACCGGCAACTACGGTGACCGCCACACCGCTGCCCAGCGCGGACCCTGCGGGCCAGGGCGTACTGCATCACTGGCGTTGGTCTGCGCCAGCCGATTTGGAAGGTCTGGCACGTACTCAGCTGGCTCTGGCCTGTGTACAGGAACAACTGTCATTAATAAGTCAGGGTAACTTCCGCCTGCGCTGGCGAGCCTGGCACGGTTTCGCCGATCTTGATCTGCTTTTGCAACAGACGGCACTGAAGCCGGAACAGTTACTCAGCTGCCCCGACCAGGACCGCTATGATCAACTGCGCCAGCAACTGGCTGAATACTGGGAGGGGCGATTGGCGGCAGACGCCAGTACCTGGCTGCTGTTACTGGCCCGCCACAGGTTGCCGGCCGAAACACCCGACAGGCTGGTTTCGCAGCTGGAGCAGTTGCCACGCAGCGATATTCAGCAACACTTGCAGCGTTTGGCAGGCTCTGATACTTATCGTCGGCTGAATTTTCTCCCGGTCACCGAGGACCCTCATGCCCCGTCGCAATAACAACCAACGCGCCCGCCGTCCGCAGAATGGCCCTGAGCTTTCCCGCACCAGTCTTCGCATCATCGGGGGCCAATGGCGCGGCCGCAAACTGGACTTCCCCGCCATTGAAGGCCTGCGCCCGACACCGGACCGGGTGCGCGAAACCCTGTTTAACTGGCTGCAGACGGATGTGCCCGGCGCCCAGTGTCTGGACCTGTTTACCGGCAGTGGTGCACTGGGGCTGGAAGCATTGTCACGTGGCGCAGCCAGCGTCACCTTTGTGGACCGTGCACCAGAGGTCGTCCGACAGCTGCGCAGCAACCTGAATGTGCTCAAGGCACAGAATGCGGAATGTGTGACAGCCTCGGCACTGGACTGGCTGGAGCAGCGCAAAACGGGAGAAGAGGCACGCTATGATCTGGTCTTTATCGACCCGCCGTTCCGCAAGGGGATGGTTGCGCCTATTTGCACACTGCTGGAACAACGCCAGTTGCTGCAGTCACAGGCCATGATCTATATCGAAACCGAAGCGGAGTTGCCGTTGGAAGGTATCCCGGAGAACTGGCAGTTACACCGGGAAAAGAAAGCCGGCCAGGTGGCCTATCGGCTATTTCTGCGGCAGCCCCTGCTGGACTAGAGCCAGCAGCCGCTTGCCCTCACTGACCAGGTCTGTTTCGGGCTCATTCAGCCAATGCATCAATAGCCCATCCAGCAATATTTGCAGCGACTGTGCCAGCTCTGCGGGCACTGTCTTCTTGCGCACCTGCTTTTGCTTGCGGGCCTGCTTGATAAAGAACTTCTGCTGCTCCAGCCACAACTCCCGATTGGCCATCAGGCGCTCCTGCAACGGCGCCAGATCGCTCAACGGCTGCGCCTGCATATAGAAGACGCGATACAGTTGCTGTGCCTGAACGTCCCGCCGGAAAGCGTCCAGAACGCCCAGAAAATAAAGTTCCAGTGCGGCCAGGGCGTCCTGCTGTACCGCCTGGCGTTGTTCCAGATACTGAGCTTCAAAGGGCAGCATGTACTCAAGATGGATCTGCTCCAGCAAGTCCGCGCGATTTTTGAAGTGCCAGTAGAGGGCACCATGGGTTACCCCGGCTTCCGCTGCTATCTGCTTCAGGGTGGTCGCGGTAATGCCCTGCTCACTGAACAGCCTTAATGCCGTTGCCAGCAGGCTCTGTCGTGTTTGTTCGGCCTCCTCTCGGGTCCGTCGCGCCATGGTGATGTCCTTATTTACATTGTCCAAGGTATAAAAAGAAGATAGACCCTAGAGCCACCATATCAAGCTGGCAAGGGCTGTAAGACAAGCTTCATACAAGTGTCATATTTACAGCTATTCAATATAACCTTTGTGGATAAAAAATAATTTATTAATAACCATTTTGATACTTATCATTCCTCTAATCTATTTGTGCCCCTGTGCCAATTGGGCTAACATCCCGCTCAACAGTGTTGCCCATTCGCCATTACAAGGTCAGCTGAACCGCTATGAACACGGCAATCTACCCCGGTACGTTTGATCCGATCACCAACGGCCATTCCGATCTGGTAGGGCGCGCGGCGCGTCTGTTCGATCACGTCGTGGTCGCCGTTGCTGCCAGCCCCAAGAAGAAGCCCATGCTGCCACTGGAGCAGCGGGTTGATCTGGCCAAGGCAGCCCTCGACCATCTGCCAAACGTCGAGGTTATCGGCTTTGATTGCCTGCTGGCCAACCTGGTGCGTGATCAGGAAGCCAACATTATCCTGCGCGGACTGAGAGCTGTTTCGGACTTTGAATTCGAGTTTCAGCTGGCCAATATGAACCGCAAACTGGCACCTCAGGCAGAAAGTCTGTTTCTGACACCTGCCGAGCACCTGTCGTTCATCTCTTCGACTCTGATTCGGGAGATTGCATCGCTGGGCGGAGATGTCAGCCAGTTCGTTCATCCTGCCGTGTCCCGTGCGCTTGAGCAGCACCTGAGCCAGCAATAAAGAACCTGTCAGATTGAGTGAGGTAGCCAGTCATGGCATTGATGATTACTGATGAATGCATCAACTGTGATGTATGTGAACCGGAATGCCCTAACGAGGCGATCTCCCCGGGAGACGAGATCTATGAGATCGATCCTGGCAAGTGCACCGAGTGTGTGGGTCACTACGACACACCTCAGTGTGTTGAGGTTTGCCCGGTCGACTGTATCCCGAAAGATCCGGATCATGTCGAAAGTGAAGACATGCTGATGGACAAGTACCACAAGCTGACCGGCAGCTGATTGCCCTTCAGCAGGTAGTAAAACGGCGACCCCAGGGTCGCCGTTTTTCGTTTACAGCCGGTATGCTTGCTTACTGAGACTGAACTCCTGTTCCAGCCGTTCGCCAATGATATTGTCGCCCTCAGCCAGCCAGTGGGCATATTGCATGTGCAGGCAGCGCACCTTGTCCCATTGCGCAATGCCGCCAATCCCGTAACGATCAAACAGATCGCTGAAGCCCAGCTGCTCAATACGCTGACGATCCTCATCGCGCATCAGCTGCCAGCGCTTGTCCACGTAACGCTGCTGCTGTGCCAGATAGGTGGCGCGCAGTTCATCATCTTCCTGCAGCGCCTGCTCAATTTGTTTGACCCAACCCGAGTCTTCAATCCGGCCGATAGCACGGCATAAGTCTCGCCCGCTCAGCCAGTACAAAGTCGGAAACGGCTGGTCAGCCACCAGGGTACGCATCTGAAGTACCAGAGGCAGCCCCGTATCGGTGGCGCAGGCCACCGCTTCAATACCGCGGGGCTCGCGGCCTATCTGCTGCTCGATCAGTTCCAGCTGTTGCGGTGTCGGCACCTGCCGGCGGGTATCAAACCTGTGCATATACATCTCCAGTTCCCAGCCAGCGCCGGATCAGGGCTTCGTTCAGAGCCGATTGAGTTCCCAGATCTGCCGCCACCTGATGGATGCGTGGCAGCAGGTCTGCATCCCGTTGCAGGTCGGCAATGCGAAACTGCATCATGCCGGTCTGACGCGTGCCCAGTACTTCACCCGGGCCCCGCAGCTCAAGGTCCTTCTCGGCGATGCGAAAACCATCGGTGGTTTCACGCATGACGCCCAGGCGTTCTCGCCCCTGCTTTGACAGCGGCGCATGGTACATGAGGACACAGTAGCTTTCGACACTGCCGCGCCCCACACGCCCGCGCAGCTGATGCAATTGCGCCAGCCCCAGCCGCTCGGGGTTTTCGATGATCATCAGGCTGGCATTGGGCACATCAACACCCACCTCAATCACCGTGGTCGCCACCAGCAGATCCAGCTCGGCGGCCTTAAAGCGCGCCATAATATCCGCCTTTTCGGCGGGCTTCATGCGCCCGTGGACCAGCCCGATACGCAACTGGGGCAACAGTTCCTTGAGTCGCTCGGCGGTCACTTCAGCCGCCTCGCACTGCAGGGCTTCCGATTCTTCGATCAGGGTACACACCCAATATGCCTGTCGCCCTTCGGCGCAGGCCTGACGTACACGTTCTACCACCTGGTCACGTCGCGAGTCGGCAATCACCACCGTCTGCACCGGGGTGCGTCCCGGCGGCAGTTCATCGATGATGGAACAATCCAGATCCGCATAGGCACTCATGGTCAGGGTGCGCGGAATGGGCGTAGCCGTCATGATCAGCTGATGCGGACTGCGTTCACCATTACGCCCCTTCTCTTTCAGGCTCAGGCGCTGATGCACGCCGAAACGATGCTGCTCGTCGATCACCACAACGCCCAGATCTGCAAACACCACTTCATCCTGAAACAGGGCGTGGGTGCCCACCACCACAGGGGCCTCACCTGTGCGTATTGCTTCAAGCTGTGCCTCTCGGGCCTTGCCTTTCACCTTGCCGGCCAGCCAGGCCACCTTGATGCCCAGCGGCTCCAGCCATTGGGTGAAGTTGATATGGTGCTGTTCAGCGAGGATTTCGGTCGGCGCCATGACTGCCGCCTGCAGCCCGTTCTCGACCGCCTGCAAGGCCGCCAGCGCGGCCACCACCGTCTTGCCTGAGCCCACGTCCCCCTGCACCAGACGCAGCATGGGCAGCGGTTGCTGCAGATCCCGGGCCACCTCCCGCGCCACGCGCAGCTGGGCCGCCGTCAGTTCAAAGGGCAGTTGCTGTAGAAACGGCCGACTGAACTCGCCACTGGCTTTCAGTGCCGGTGCGCCCTGCTGCTGCACACGCTGACGTGCTTTCTGCAGCGACAGGTGATGCGCCAGAAGCTCCTCCATCGCCAGACGTCGCTGGGCCGGGTGCTTACCTTCCAGCAGCAGTTCCTGATCCACATCGACCGGGGGGTGATGCAGATACAGCAGCGAATCCGGCAGGCTTGGCATTAACCATTGTTCAAGCAATGTTTTTGGCAGCAGATCCTGGAAGCCTTCTGTCTTCATCCATTCCAGCGCCAAGGTTATGAGGCTGCGAATACGCCCCTGGGTCAGGCCCTCGGTGAGCGGGTATACCGGCGTCAGCTCCTCGGACATGACGGCCGGTTCTTCGCCCTTCAGCAGCTTGTATTCGGGATGCACCATCTCCAGACCACCCGGGCCAGGACGGGCCTCACCAAAGCAGAGCAAACGAGCACCGGGCTGGAAGCTGTTTTTCTGTGCCGCCCGAAAATGGAAGAACCTCAGGCTCAGGGTGCCGCTGCCATCCTGTACCCGGCACATAAGACTGCGACGGCGCCCCTGCAGGATATCGGCGGCGCGTACGCTGGCTTCGATCATTACCTCGTCGCCCGGCCTCAGGCTGCCGATCGGCACGACGCGGGTGCGGTCCTGATAGCGTAGCGGCAGGTGCAGCAGCAAATCCTGCACCGTATGAATGCCCAGGCGCTCAAGCTTCAGAGCCAGGGCCGTTCCGACCCCTTTCAGTTCAGTAACCGGAACCCCTGCTTCAGGAGCTGACATCACTCTCGGCCTTTACCTGGCAGTGTTGAATGGCTTCCACCAGCACATCAATCGCCTTGGGGCGCGGGAAGCTGGCACGCCAGGCCACCGCCACGGTGCGCATGGGTTGTGGCTGCTTGAACGGGCGAATCTCGACCAGATCCGTTGCCGGGTGGTTCTGAATCGCCGACAGCGGCAACACGCTGGTACCCAGCCCGGACGCGACCATCATTCGAATGGTTTCCAGCGAGCTGCCCTCGGTGACCGTGTGTTGATCATGGAAAGACTGATTCAGAGTGGGACAGGCCTCCAGAACCTGATCGCGGAAGCAGTGGCCTTCGCCCAGCAACAGCATGCGAATTTCATTCATCTGCCGCGAGTCGATTTCGTCCTGCTGTGCCAGCTCATGCCCCTTAGGGATCGCCATCATGAAGGGCTCGTCATACAGCGGACGGGTCAGCACATCAGCTTCATGGAACGGCAGCGCGATGATAATGGCGTCCAGCTCACCATTACGGATCTTGGTGCGCAGGTTATCGGTGAAGTTTTCTTCAATGTAGAGCGGCATGTCCGGCGCCAGGCGCTGGATCTGCGGAATCAGCTGGGGAAACAGATAGGGTCCGATGGTGTAGATGGCACCGATACGCAGCGGGCTGGCCAGCTGGTCCTTGCCTTCGCGGGCCAGCTCTTTCACGGCCTCGGCCTGCTCCAGTACCGTCTGGGCCTGGCGCACGACCTTCTCACCCACCGGTGTCACGCGGACGGCGTTCTTGCTGCGCTCAAACAGGGCGACGCCCAGTTCCTCTTCCAGCTTCTTGACGGCGATCGACAGCGTCGGCTGGCTGACATAACAGCGCTCGGCGGCGTGGCCGAAATGCTGTTCCCGCGCCAGGGTGACAATGTATCGCAGCTCCGTCAGCGTCATCAGGACGTACCTCTGTTAGGATGAAACAAATCGTATCTTAGGGGTCATTATGCAGGAACAACGCGTGCTCATCGCCGGCTGTGGCGATATCGGGACCCGGCTCGGGCTGAAACTGGCGGCCGAGGGGGCGCAGGTGTTCGGGCTTCGCCGTACTATAAACCAGCTTCCGGACGGCATCCACGGCATTGCGGCGGATATGGCCGACCCCGCCAGCCTGGCCAACCTGCCCGAATGCGATTACCTGTTCTTCACCGCAGCGGCCAAAAGCCGTGAACCCGGCGTGTATCGACAGACTTATGTGGACGGACTGCGCAACCTGCTGGCCGCTCTGCCATCACCGCCACGACACTTGTTCGTCACCGGCAGCACCGGTATCTACCACCAGCACGAACACGACTGGGTAGATGAACAGTCCGCCACCGACCCGACCACGGACAGCGGTCGCTGTCTGCTGGAGAGCGAACAGTTGGCGCTGCATTCGGGTATTCCCGCCACCATTGTGCGCTTCAGTGGCATCTACGGCCCGGGTCGTGACCACCTTCAGCGCCGGGTGCTGGAGGGTATTGCCGCGCCCGCCGAGCCGCTGCATTACAGCAACCGGATCCATCGGGATGATTGTGTGGGGGTATTACGTCACCTGTTGCGGCTGCATCAGGATGGGCATGCGCTCAAACCGGTCTATCTGGCCAGTGACGATGCACCGACACCAATTCATGAAGTGATGGAGTGGATAGCGGAGCAGCTGGGCGTGACCATTACCCGTCGTGAACAGGTCCGCCGCGGGGGCAGCAAACGTTGCAGTAACCGCCGACTGCGCGCCAGCGGTTATCGCTTTCAGTACCCGGATTACCAGAGCGGCTACCGGGCACTGCTGCAACGTTGATCAGGACACGGCCAGATCGTCCAGCAGCATCTGCTGGGCGCTGAAACGCTCCTCGCCTTCCTTGGGCTGCACCAGGCTGTAACTGCCGTCAGAATGCAGTTCCCAGGCCTGTACGTTGTCGCGCAGGTAGTATTCCAGCTCGTTGCGAATGCGCTCGGCGTGCTTGCCGAACAGCTCAAAGCCGGTCTCGACACGGTTGAGCATGTTGCGCTCCATCCAGTCGGCACTGGACCCGATCACCACCGGCTTGCCGCCATCGTTGGCAAACCAGTAGATACGGGTGTGCTCAAGGAAGCGACCAATGATGGAACGCACCCGGATATTATCCGATACACCTTCCAGCCCCGGACGCAGACGGCACATGCCACGAATCACCAGATCGATCTGCACACCCGCCTGAGAGGCTTCATAGAGCGCGCGGATCAGCTTGGGCTCGGTCAAACCGTTCACCTTGATGATGATATGCCCTTTCTTGCCTGCCTTGACGTTGCGGATCTCGTTCTGGATCAGCTCCAGCATCTTGGCATGCAGGGTAAACGGCGCGTTGTAGAGTTTCTGCAGCTTCTGGATCTTGCCCATGCCGGTCAGCTGCTGGAAGATCTTGTGCACATCCTCGCCCACTTCATCGTCGGCGGTCATGTAGCTGTAGTCGGTGTAGAGACGCGCGGTACCCGAGTGGTAGTTGCCGGTACCCAGGTGGCTGTAGCGCACCAGATCCGGCCCTTCGCGACGTACCACCAGCATCATCTTGGCGTGGGTCTTGTAGCCCACCACGCCGTACACCACCAGACAGCCGGCTTCCTGCAGGCGGGAGGCCAGCTGCAGGTTGCTCTCTTCATCAAAACGGGCACGCAGTTCGATGACCACGGTGACTTCCTTGCCGTTGCGGGCCGCTTCTACCAGCGCATTGACGATGTCGGACTTAACACCGGTGCGGTAGAGCGTCTGCTTGATCGCCACCACCTGAGGGTCCTTGGCCGCCTGACGCAACAGGTCCACCACCGGAGTGAACGACTGGAACGGGTGCTGCAGCAGCTGATCGTTTTTGCGCAGCACGGCAAAGATATCTTCATTGTTCTTGAGCTTGTTGGGCATACCGGGTGAGAACGGCTTCCAACGCAGCTCGGGGCGCTCCACCAGGTCTCGCACCGCCATCAAACGGGTCAGGTTGACCGGGCCGTTAACGCGGTAGACGTGGCTGTCTGCCAGCTTGAATTCATCCTGCAGGAACTGGATCAGTTCCGAGGGGGTACGACTGTCCACTTCCAGACGTACGGCGTCACCAAACTTGCGCGAATGCAGTTCACCACGCAGTGCGCGGGCCAGGTCCTCGATCTCTTCGAAGTCGAAGCTGAGGTCGGCATTACGGGTGATACGGAACTGGAAGCAGCCATCCACCTTCATGCCCGGAAACAGCTCCTCGGCAAATTCGTGGATGATGGAGGACAGGAAGATCAGGTTATCACCGCCCTCGCAGAGTTCATCCGGCAGCCTGATCAGACGCGGCAGCGAGCGCGGTGCCGGAATGATGGCCATGCCGGTTTCACGACCAAAGGCATCCTTGCCGTCCAGCTCAACAATAAAGTTGAGACTCTTGTTCACCAGGCGCGGGAACGGATGCGACGGGTCCAGACCAATCGGGCTGATCACCGGCAGCACCTGGTCTTCAAAGTATTCCTGTACCCAGGCTCGCTGCGCCTCGGTCCAGTTGGCGCGGCGCAGGAAACGGATATTCTCCGCTTCCAGCGCCGGGAACATGATGTCGTTGAGGATCTTGTACTGACGATCAACGTTGATGGCACAGATCTCGCTGATGCGGTCGAGCACCTTCTGCGGATGCATGGCATCCGGCCCCACCGCTTCACGCCCATACTTGAGCTGACGCAACTGCTCTGCCACCCGGATTTCGAAGAACTCATCCAGGTTGCTGGAGAAGATCAGCAGGAACATCAGCCGTTCCAGCAGCGGATAGCTTTCATCCAGCGCCTGCTCCAGCACACGCACGTTAAACTGCAGATGGCTCAGCTCCCGGTTGATGTACAGCTCGGGGGCCTTGAGGTCGACCGGCACTTCCTCGATCGGGTCGATCGTGGGCAGTATTTCACGGCTTTCCACCAGCGCGGCGGTGGCTTCCTGCTGCTCTGGCTGCGCCAGCTGCTCTTCCTCAAGTACCTGTACGCTGTCGTTCATCTTGACCTCCTAGTTCCAGGCTGACGTCCATCTGCTCTGGGGTATTAGCGATTGAGTATTTCGGCCGCCCTGACTGCAAAGTAGGTCAGGATGCCGTCGGCACCGGCGCGCTTGAAGCTCAGCAGGCTTTCCATAATAACGGACTCTTCATCCAGCCAGCCGTTCTGGAAGGCGGCCATGTGCATGGCGTATTCACCGCTGACCTGGTAGGCAAAGGTGGGTGCCTTGAGTTCGGTTTTGACGCGACGGACGATATCCAGGTACGGCATGCCCGGCTTGACCATCACCATGTCGGCCCCTTCAGCCAGATCCAGAGCGACCTCATGCAGGGCTTCATCAGAGTTGGCCGGGTCCATTTGATAGCTGTTCTTGTTGCTCTTGCCCAAGTTACCGGCAGAGCCCACCGCATCGCGGAAAGGACCATAGTAGGCGCTGGCGTATTTGGCGGAGTACGCCATGATGCGGGTATTAACCAGGCCGTGGCTTTCCAGCTCTTCACGAATGACACCAATGCGGCCATCCATCATGTCACTGGGCGCAACAATGTCGGCGCCGGCCTCGGCGTGGGACAGGGCCTGCTTGACCAGGGTATCGACGGTACGGTCGTTCAGCACATAGCCATCTTCATCGATGATGCCGTCTTGACCGTGGGTGGTGAACGGGTCCAGCGCCACGTCGGTCATGATCCCCAAGTCCGGCAGAGCCGCTTTCAGAGCACGTACCGTGCGCTGTACCAGTCCCTGAGGGTTATAGGCTTCTTCTGCCAGCTCGCTCTTGGCGCTGGGTGGTGTTACCGGGAACAGCGCCAGCGCAGGAATGCCCAGGGCATGCCACTCGCGCGCCTTTTCCACCAGCAGGTCGATGCTGTAACGGCGGACGCCCGGCATGGAGGGGACATCTTCCACCTGCCCATCACCCTCCAGCACAAATACCGGATAGATGAGGTCGTCGGTGCTGAGCGTGTTCTCTCGCATCAGGCGACGGGAAAAGTCATCCGCACGCATACGACGCATGCGGGTTTCCGGGTAATAACGCTGACTATTGGTAAACGCCACGGTTCTTTCCTTATAGCTGGGTGCATTTGACGACAAAAAGATGACAGCGAGATGACAGAGGGCCTGTTCGCGCCGCAATGCATTTGGTAATGCCTTACATCTTAACGTACTCTTGAGCCTCTTCGACATGGCACGTATCAAGACGTTCCGACTCACTTTGCAGACCCACCTATCAAGGAGTCATACCAGCATGAAAAAGATTGCAGTGATCCTGTCCGGCAGCGGCGTTTTCGATGGTTCCGAGATCTACGAGTCCGTCCTGACCTTTTTGCGCCTGGAGCACCATGGCGTCCAATATCAGTGCTTTGCCCCCAATGTCGAGCAGCTGCATGTGATCAACCACCTGACAGGCGAAATTGCTGAAGGCGAAACCCGCAATGTACTGGTGGAAGCCGCACGCCTGGCCCGTGGCGAGGTAAAGGATCTGGCCGATGCCGATGCCGGCGACTTCGATGCGTTGATCATCCCGGGCGGTTTTGGCGCCGCCAAGAACCTCAGTGACTTTGCCGTCAATGGCCCCGAGTGTTCGCTGAATGAAGACCTGGTCCGTTTTGCCCGCGCCATTCACGAGGCCGGCAAACCGGTGGGATTGATCTGCATTGCCCCGGCCATGACACCGAAGCTGCTGGGTACCGGCATCCAGTGTACCGTCGGCAGTGACGAAGGGGTTGCCGGTGCGATTGAAGCCATGGGCGGCAAACACCAGCTGTGCAGCGTTGAAGAAATTGTCATCGACCAGGAACAGAAAGTGGTAACCACGCCGGCATATATGCTGGCTGGCTCTATTTCAGAAGCGGCATCCGGCATTAACAAGCTGGTTGATGAGGTAATCAGTCTAGCCTGATCTTAAATTAGGAAAAATTCCTATATCCAGATTTTTCCTGATGCGCATAATAAGCAGTGTGGATCTCCTGTTCAGGGAACGAATACAAGGATGGCCCAGTAGCGGTACAGGACGAAAGGATTCCACCGGCAGGATGCTGTTTAACCGCACGGATAGGAAGCCAGAGGAAGGAGTGCTTTGATGGATCTTTGCACTCCTTTCGCTCCGGCCCCCACATTTCCTATCCGTCCCTGATATTTGGCCCCCACCTTCTTTCTTCGTTCGGCGTTACGTAAACGCCTGTCTTCCGTTTCACCTGCTATCAAACACACACCAGCCTTTGAAACCCGATATAGCCTCAAATGTCTGATTCTCGTTGCTGAAGATTAACCCCCTCCTGATCTGGCGTCAGGGTGCTTTAGCAGGTTGTTGAAAAACGTTATCGAGGCAGCCGAGGCTAGGCAAAAACAGGCGAAAAAGCGCAGTTTAGTAGGCTAAATGAGCATTTTGAGCCTGTTTTTAACGAAGCATTCGACAACGCAGATAGATTTTCGACAGCCTGTTAGGCGGGTGACACACTCATATCAGGGCGGGGATGCCAGAGTTCACGGGCAAGATTATCCAGCGGCACCTGACGCCCCGTGGTAATCCAGCGGGCCAGAGTACCGGCCACATCCGGCCAGGGCATGGGAGCGCCTGAAGGCAGCTCCAGCCAACGCTCAATCGGTTCCTGGCCGAACCGCGGCATCACCCAGGCCAGCCCCATCTGCTCCAGCACGGCCGCATTGGAAATCTGCTCAACCTGCCCTCGCAAGGGCTTCACCAGCAGACTTTTACCCGCCTGAATGGCCTCGCTGCAAAGACCAAAACCGGCATTGGCAATCACACCACGACAGCTGTACAGATCCTGCTGAAAGCCTTCACGACTGAAGGGGCACAGCTCGATATTGCCGATCCGGCGTGGCTGATCGACACCGGCATAGACGCGGAAGCGGAAATCGGAGAAGCCGGACAGCCAGTAGATGATCTCATCGAGAGCTTCAAACGGCAGATACACCAATACCTTGGTTTCGTCCTCACTGAGCGTACCCTGCACCGGTTCAATCATCGGTGGCAGTATGGGCGCATTGAAGGCATGCCAGTGCAGACCGATCATCTCGTCGGCCGGGGCAAAGAAGCGTATGCAGGGCTTGAGCCAGGGCATGAAACCAGTGCCGGGTATGCGGTGCAGGAAGGCATACTGATGCGCAATGCCGACCGAAGGCACACCACTGCGACGTGCCGCCCAGGCCGTTACCGGTTCAAAGTCAGTCAGCACCAGGTCATAGCCATTGAGATCCAGCGCCCGGATATCCTTCACCAGTTGCAGCGGACGGTTATGGGTCAATGTCTGCCAGCGCTGGACACGGCCCGCATCGGTCACGAACGTCAGCCCTTCACGGTGGGCATAATCACCGAAGGGCTCCATGTTGAACAGGCGTGCCTGATCACGACCACTGAACAGCATATCCACCTCGGCACCCGCCGCCTGCAATGCCGGCAGCAGCACTCGCGCCCGCGTGATATGGCCGTTACCCGTCGCTTGTACGCCATACAGAATTCGCATCAAAAGGCCTCCCACAAGCCGATGCCCAGCAAGGCTGCGCTCATGCCCAGCAAGGCACCCGCCAGGATATCAGTCGGATAGTGCACGCCCAGCATCACGCGTGAGCCACCGACCAGCGCCGCCATGACAAAACCCAGCGCCGCCAATGAAGGATAGAACTCGGCCAACAGGGTGGCGAACACGAATGCTGCCGCAGCGTGACCCGAGGGAAAACTGAATTTATCGGAGGGTTCGATAGCAGCCTTGAAGCCATCATCGAGGTGACAGGGGCGGTCGCGCCGGATGGTATTTTTCAGCAACAGATACAGCGGCAGCTCCAGCGCATAAGCCGTCAGACCTGCCTGCAGAAAGGCCAGCCCGTCTTCGGGCTCCCAGAGTGCCAGCGCGACTCCCAACAGGAGGTACAGGCTGCCATCACCCAGCCGTGAGATCCAGCGACTGCTGGTCATGACCGGTATTGAACGACCATACCCGTTAAACCAGTAAAAGGCGCGGGCATCAAAGGCGTTTAGCTTCTGCAGACGGTTCATGGCAGTCACCCTGTCATTATTCTACAGGATGGCATTGTGACCGCTGGCGGGTGACAGGCCGGTTACTGCGCCTTTAAGCTTTGGTGACAGCCCCGGCATGCAGCCAGTCGGCGATCAGGTGCGCCAGCAGGCCGGGTCGGTCCCAGGGCAGCATATGCCCCTCACCGGGCACCGCTTCCAGCTCGAACGGTTGGGTCAATGTCGCCTGCACACGTTGGGAATAACTCAGCGGCAGCACCTCATCCCGATCACCATGCACAATCAAGCCCCGAAACGGATAGCGCCGAGTCAGCGACCCCAGGTGACAGGTAAACAGGCTGGAGAGCGTCCCCAACGGATAATCAAACACGACCCGAGGATCAGCGTTGATCTCTTCACCGGCCGGATGGCCGGCCAGCAGCTGCTCGTAATCGATAAAGCTCTGCATGGGCAAGGCTACCCCCGGCATCAACAGGGCACTGCCCCAGATCCAGGACCAGCCCAGATGGTGCACCATATCCGGCGCCAGCGCTGGTACCAGCAAGGTGCCACAGACCACCGCCTGAATACGCGCATCGGCCTCCGCTGCCGCAACCGCCAGCAGTGCGCCTATGGAGTAGCCATACAGATAGACCGGCTGCTCCGGGGACGCCTGGTAATGATCAATGACTGCCTGGATGTCACTGACAGACTGCTCCACCGTGTAGAGCCCACGAGGGCCGCCGGAGTAGCCATGGCCACGCAGATCCAGCCCCACCACATTGAAGCCCAGCTTCGAGAAGCGACTGAGCAGATCCGCGTAGAGCTCGGAGTACGTCCCTATTCCCGGCACAAACACCAGTAACGGAGCATCATCGGCATGGAAATAATATTCGGTATGCAGTGGCACATCGCCAATGTCGGCACACTGGCGCTGCGCCAGCAGGTGACTGATGCCCAGCTTCTCTCTCAGCACACGGCGGTGCTGGTCGGTATCCAAATCGGTCTTGCAGTTCATGATCACCCCGGTTGTTTATGCGCCTAGCGCTGACACTGACGGCAGAAAACCGTACTGCGTTGACCCAGTTTTACTTCACTCAGGGGTTCGCCACAACTCAGACAGGGCTCACCTGCCCGGCCATAAACCGCCAGCTCCTGTTTGAAGTAGCCGGGCTTGCCGTCGCCGCCAACAAAATCCTTTAGTGTGGTGCCACCCTGCTCTATCGCCTGCGCCAGCACCACCTTGATCGCATCCACCAGAGACGCCAATCGAGCTGCGGCAATGCGCCCGGCCGCACGGCGCGGATTGATGCCGGCACGGTACAGGGCTTCGTTGGCATAAATATTACCAACCCCCACCACCACCTCGGCATTCATGATCAGCGACTTGATGGCCGTCTTGCGCCCCTTGCAACAGGCCTGCAGATACTCGGCATCAAAGGCATTATCCAGCGGTTCCGGCCCCAGCGACGCCAGTAACGGGTGCAAGGTACCGTTTTCCTGCCAGAGCACGGCACCGAAGCGACGCGGGTCGGTCAGCCGGAGCAACTGGCCGCTTTCAAGAATGAAATCCACATGGTCATGCTTGCCCGCCGGGCTGCCGGCTGGCTGGATCCGCAAGCTGCCGGACATGCCCAGATGCAGAATCAGAGTACCACGGGCAAAGCGCAGCAGCAGGTATTTGGCCCGGCGCTCCACCGACTGTACCTGATCACCCTGAATCCACTGCCCCAGCTGCTCGGGTACCGGCCAGCGCAGGCGCGGCTGGCGAACCTGCAACTCGGTAATGCGTTTATGCTCCACATGAGGGGCAATTCCGCGGCGGGTCGTTTCAACTTCAGGCAACTCGGGCATGTATTCTCCTCGGATGTCGTTCAGCGCAGTATATCAGCTTCACTTCGCGCTCGGCGTCCGCACACGCAGCACCAGGTACACCCCGGCGACGGCCAGTACCATACCGCCCACCGCCAGCGGCGACAGCTGTTCGTCAAACAGCAGCCAGGCCTCCAGCGCGGTTACCGGCGGCACCAGGTAGAAATAGCTGGCAACCCGTGCCACTTCCCCTTCCCGAATCATCAGCATCAGCAGCAGAATCGCCGTGACCGACAGGCCAAACACCAGCCAGGCCAGCGCACCGATCAACTCGGGGTGCCAGATGATCTGATGCTGCTCAAAAGCCAGCGTCAGTACCGCCATCATCAGGCCGGTGGAGAGGTATTGATAGAAAGACCCGGTCAGCAGGTCCGTGCCCGCGCCAAAGCGCTTCTGATACAGGGTTCCGATGGAGATGCCAAACAGGGCAATGCAGGCCGATATTACGGCTTCCGGGCGCAGTTCAAACTGCCCGGGCTGCAGCCCTGTGCCCAGCACCAGCATCACGCCCAACAACCCCAGCAGCAGCCCCAGCCACTGACGCCCCTGCAGCGCCTGGCCCATTACGCCCCAGGCCAGCACTGCAGTCAGCACCGGCTGCAACCCCACCAGTATCGAGGTGACACCGGCCGGCAGCTGCCATTTGATGGCAGCAAAGACACCGCCCAGATAGCAGCCATGCACCAGCGCTCCCGTCACCATCTGGTGCATGGCCTGACGTGGTGCGGGCCACTTGGCTCGAAAGATCAGAATCAGCCCCAGAAACACGCCCAGGGTAATCAGGGTGCGAATCAGCAGCAGATAAAAGGGTTCGATATAGGGCAGGCCAAAGCGGGCACCGATAAAACCGGTACTCCAGAGCAGTACAAAGATCAGCGGGACAAAACGAATAACGCCGGGGGGCAGTGACATGGTCTTGGGCCTCACAGGAGTGTAATGACCGTTATCCTAACAGCGCGCAGGCATAAAAAAACCCCGCAGCGCACGAGGCATTGCGGGGTTCCGGGATCTCCAGTCCAGAATCAATTACTTGATCTTGGCTTCCTTGTAGATCACGTGCTTGCGAACAACCGGGTCGTATTTCTTGAATTCGAACTTATCCGGAGTGTTACGCTTGTTTTTGTCAGTGGTGTAGAAGTGACCAGTACCAGCAGAGGATACCAGACGGATCTTCTCGCGAGCGCTCTTAGCTGCCATGATTCAATCTCCTCAGACTTTCTCGCCACGGGCACGCAGTTCGGTCAGAACCACATCAATACCCTTCTTGTCGATGATACGCATGCCCTTGGAGGAAACACGCAGACGTACGAAACGGTTTTCGCTTTCTACCCAGAAACGGTGCCAGTGCAGGTTCGGCAGGAAACGACGACGCGTTCTACGCTTTGAGTGGGAAACGTTGTTACCGGTTACCGGGCCTTTGCCCGTTACCATGCAAACTCGAGACATTGTGAAAAACCTTTTTTACAGGGTTAAGTTACCTCTGTCCGATGTTTATTGGCTGCGCAACCGGCGTAGCCTCAGGCGGAGCGTCCAATCCAAAAACGTACTCTGGACAAAATACCGTACCATTAAGGGACAGAAGGCCGCGCATTATACAGCCACCTGTACACCGGCGCCAGCAAATTGTTGCTTTTTTCACCAGTTTTTAAATAAGGCCTCGTTCGGCAAAGGACACGGCTTCGCCATCGCCAATGACGATATGGTCCAGCACCCGTATATCCACCAATCCCAAGGCATCGACCAGGCGCGTGGTAATCTGCCGGTCTGCCTGAGACGGCTCGGCCACACCGGAAGGGTGGTTATGCGCCAGAATCAGGGCCGCTGCATTGTGCGCCAGCGCCAGTTTGACCACCTCGCGCGGATGCACACTGGCGGCATTGATGGTGCCGTAGAAAAGGGCTTCGAAACGGATTACCCGGTGGCGGTTATCCAGCAGCAGGCAGGCAAACACCTCACGCGGCTCATGACGCAGCCGACTGGTCAGGTAGCGTCGCACTTGTGTCGGGCTCTCCAGCGCCGAGTCCCGCACCAGTTGCGCTTCCAGGTGCCGGCGCGACATTTCCAGCACCGCCTGCAGCTGGACATACTTGGCCGGCCCCAGCCCGTGCGCCAGACAAAAATCCTGTTCGCTGGATTCCAGCAGTGGTCGCAAGCCGCCAAAGTGCTCCAACAGCTGTCGTGCCAGATCCACGGCACTGCAACCCTGCACCCCGGTACGCAGAAAAATGGCCAGTAATTCCGCATCCGACAGTGCCTGAGCACCGCGCGCGAGCAGCTTTTCACGCGGCCGTTCCTCGGCCGGCCAATCCCTGATTGCCATGTCTCACCTCCCTGTGAGTGACTGTATGTTGGCTGAACCTCCCTACGCTTTGGCCAGCCGAAGTGGTATCTTAGCGCCCTGTCCCAAGATGAGAAACAACCGGATACTCAGGGTATGCATAGACTTACTAACCGGCGCATTTTGCTCGGCATTACCGGCGGAATCGCGGCCTACAAGAGTGCCGAGCTGACCCGACTGCTGAAGGGTGCCGGCGCCGATATTCGTATCGTCATGACCCCGGCGGCTACCGAGTTCATTACGCCGCTGACACTGCAGGCGCTGTCCGGCCACCCGGTGCACCTGCAGCTGCTGGACCCTGAAGCCGAAGCCGGCATGGGCCATATCGAACTGGCCAAGTGGGCCGACATGATTCTGGTCGCGCCTGCCAGTGCCGACTTCATGGCCCGTTTCTGTGCCGGTATGGGTGACGACCTGCTTACCACGCTCTGCCTGGCCACTGAAGCGCCTATTTGTCTGGCTCCGGCCATGAATCAGGCCATGTGGCGCGACCCGCGCACTCAGGACAACGTGCACCAGCTCACCTCCCAGGGCATCAAGCTGTTTGGCCCCGGTGTCGGTGCCCAGGCCTGTGGTGATACCGGCCCCGGTCGCATGCTGGAGCCGGGCGAGCTGGCTGAGCTGGCCGCCGAACAGTTCCAGCACGGCGCACTCGCCGGCAAACGTGTCTGCATTACCGCCGGTCCGACCCGCGAACCGCTGGATCCGGTGCGCTATATCTCCAACCACAGCTCCGGCAAGATGGGCTACGCTCTGGCAGAAGCCGCCGCCGATGCCGGCGCCAGCGTGCGCCTGATCAGCGGCCCGGTGAACCTGCCCGCTCCGGCGCGTGTAGAAGTCACGTCCGTGGAGACCGCCGAGGAGATGCTGGCCGCCAGCCTGGACGGTATCGACCAGTGTGACCTGTTTATCGCCGCCGCGGCCGTTGCCGATTACCGCCCGGTGTCCGTTGCCGAGCACAAGATCAAGAAAGGCAGCGAAGAGATCATGGAGCTGCGGCTGGTCAAGAACCCGGATATTGTCGCCACCGTCGCCGGCCTGCAGGAACACCGCCCCTACACCGTGGGCTTTGCCGCCGAGACCCGGGATGTGGTGGGCTATGCCCGCAGCAAACTGGCGCGCAAACAGCTCGACCTGATCGTCGCCAACGACGTCTCCAACCCGGAGATCGGGTTTAACAGCGATGACAACGCCGTCACCCTGGTCAGTGCCGATGACGAGATCAGCCTGCCCCAGACTTCCAAGCGTCAGCTGGCCCGCCAGCTGATTGAACAGATCGCACAGCAATACCATCAGAGCACGCAATGAAAGCACTGCAAGTCAAAATCCTGAACGACCGCATCGGCCGCGACATTCCGCTGCCCGCCTACGCCACCGACGGCTCCGCCGGCCTCGACCTGCGCGCCTGCCTCGATGAGGCGCTGACACTGGAGCCGGGCCAGACCGAGTTGATCCCCACCGGCCTGGCGATCCATATCGAAGATCCGGGCCTGTGCGCCATGATCCTGCCGCGCTCGGGTCTGGGCCATAAGCACGGTATCGTACTGGGCAACCTGGTCGGCCTGATCGACTCCGACTATCAGGGCCAGCTGTTTGTATCCTGCTGGAACCGCGGCCAGACCACCTTTACTGTCGAGCCGGGTGAGCGCATTGCCCAGATGGTACTGGTACCCGTGGTCCAGGCCGAGTTCGAAATCGTGAATGAATTTGGTGATTCCGAGCGCGGAGCCGGTGGCTTCGGCTCCTCCGGCCGTCACTGATTGTAAGTACTTACAGACTACAGGAAAGCCTGCTCATGCCTTATCCGCTTGACCAGTTCGACCGCGATATCTTTCGTGCCTACGATATCCGCGGCATTGTCGGCCAGTCGCTGACCGAGCCCACCGTGTATCATATCGGCCGTGCCTTTGCCGCCGAAGCCGCTGCACGCAACATCACTCAGGTGGTGGTAGCCGCCGATGGTCGCCTGTCCAGCCCGCGCCTTAAGGAACTGCTGATTGCAGGCCTCACCGACAGCGGCTGCCAGGTGCTGGACACCGGCTATGTGCCCACCCCGGTACTCTACTTCGCGGCCCATCAGCAGGCCGACCAGACCGGCATCATGATTACCGGCAGCCACAACCCCTCCGACTACAACGGTTTCAAGATGATGCTGGGCGGCGAGACCCTGTCCGGCGATCAGATTCAGGCGCTGGCCAACCGTATTGAGAGCAGCGACTATGTTGACGGCCAGGGCCAGTCGGCATCGCACGAGGTGGAACAGGCCTATCTGCAGCAGATTCTGGGTGACGTTAAACTCAAGCGTGGCATGAAGGTCGTGGTGGACTGCGGTAACGGCATTCCCGGTAACCTGGCCCCCGCCTTGATCGAACAGCTGGGCTGCGAGGTTATTCCGCTGTTCTGTGATGTGGACGGTACCTTCCCCAACCATCACCCCGACCCGGGCAAGCTGAAAAACCTGCAGGATGCGATCGCCGCTGTAGCCGAGCACCAGGCCGATCTGGGCCTGGCCTTTGACGGCGATGGCGACCGCGTCGGGGTGATCACGCCCAGCGGCCATGTCATCTACCCCGACCGGGTGATGATGCTGTTTGCCGAGGATGTGCTGAGCCGTAATCCGGGCGCCGAGATTCTGTTCGACGTGAAGTGCTCCCGCCTTCTGCCGCAGGTGATTGAACAGGCCGGCGGCAAGGCCACCATGTGGAAGACCGGACACTCCCTGATCAAGCGCCAGATGAAGGCCTCAGGGGCCCTGCTGGCCGGTGAAATGAGTGGCCACATCTTCTTCAAGGAGCGCTGGTACGGCTTTGACGATGGCCTCTACAGTGCCGCACGCCTGCTGGAGATCCTGTCGGCCCGCAGTGAAGATGCCGATGCCATTTTCACCGCCTATCCGGAAGACATCAGCACGCCCGAGATCAACATCGAAGTGCGTGAAGACAACAAATTCACCCTGGTCGAAGCCCTGCAACAGGCCGAGTTCCCGGGTGGCAGTGTCAGCCATATCGACGGTGTCCGTGTCGATTACGCCGACGGCTGGGGCCTGATGCGCGCCTCCAATACCACGCCTATGCTGGTATTGCGCTTTGAAGCCGAAAGCCAGGCTGCCCTTAACCGAATCAAGTCCGAGTTCCAGTCGCGTCTGAGCGCCATTGATTCCACGCTGCTGATTCCAGACGCCTGAACCGCCAGCACGATACAAGGAGATATCATGCCTCTGTCCCGTACCCAAGCCATGTCGACCGCCGATGTGCTGTCCGTGGCCATGCCCTATA
Source organism: Marinobacterium stanieri (assembly GCF_900155945.1). Classification (GTDB taxonomy): domain Bacteria; phylum Pseudomonadota; class Gammaproteobacteria; order Pseudomonadales; family Balneatricaceae; genus Marinobacterium; species Marinobacterium stanieri. Next base: position 8,719 of record NZ_FTMN01000005.1, on the reverse strand, counting down.
TCCAGCGCTTTGTTGGCAAAACCGTCGTCATCAAGTACGGCGGCAACGCCATGATCGACGAAAAGCTCAAGGCCAGTTTCGCCCGTGACATCGTGATGATGAAACTGATCGGCATCAACCCGATTGTCGTGCACGGCGGCGGCCCGCAGATCGGCAGCCTGCTTGAGCAGCTGAAGATCGAGTCCCACTTCATCAATGGCATGCGCGTCACCGACTCCAAGACCATGGATGTGGTGGAAATGGTGCTGGGCGGCATGGTCAACAAGGAGATTGTGGGCCTGATCAACACCGCCGGCGGCAAGGCGATCGGCCTTACCGGCAAGGACGGTGAACTGCTGCGTGCCCGCAAGCTCAAGGTGAAGCACAAAACGCCCGAGATGGAAGCCCCCGAAATCATCGATATCGGCCATGTGGGCGAAGTAGAAAGTGTTAACGTCCAGGTGCTGGATATGCTGGTCCACTCCGACTTCATCCCGGTCATCGCGCCCATCGGTGTGGGGGAAGACGGCCACGCCTACAACATCAACGCCGATCTGGTCGCTGGCAAGGTTGCCGAAGTCCTCAAGGCAGAAAAGCTGATGCTGCTGACCAATATCGCCGGCCTGCTGGACAAGGAAGGTCAGGTTTTGACCGGCCTCACTACTGAGCAGGTGGACGCGCTGATCGCCGATGGCACCATCTACGGCGGCATGCTGCCCAAGATCGATTGTGCCCTTGGTGCCGTGAAGAGCGGCGTGCGCAGCGCCCACATCATCGATGGCCGTGTCGAGCACGCCTGCATGCTGGAGATCTTCACTGACGAAGGCGTGGGTACCCTGATCAGCAACGATGACATCGGAGTAGATGCGTCCGCATGAGCGATAAAGAGCAGAAAATCTCGCGGCGGGAGCAGATCCTGCAGGCGTTGGCTCGCATGCTGGAGAACAACCCGGGTCAGCGCATCACCACTGCTGCGCTGGCACGGGAGGTCGGCGTGTCAGAAGCCGCCCTTTACCGACACTTTCCCAGCAAGGCGCGCATGTTTGAAGGGTTGATCGGCTTTATCGAGGAGACCCTGTTTTCCCGCATCAAGCGCATTATCAACTCGGATACCCCCGCGACCCGCCAGTGTGAGCAGATTCTGACCCTGCTGCTGGCATTTGTGGAGAAGAATCCGGGTATGGCCCGCATCCTCACCGGTGACGCCCTCTCAGGTGAAACCGACCGTCTGCGGGTTCGCATTAACCAGCTGTTTGAGCGCCTGGAAACCCAGCTCAAGCAGGTGATGCGTGAAGCGGAATTGAAGGAAGGCCTGCGTACCGAGATTCCGGCCGGCTCTGCCGCCAACCTGGCATTGGCCGCGGCTGAAGGCCGGATTCGCCAGTTTGTCCGCTCGGAGTTCAAACGTCGCCCGACCGAACACTGGCCCGAACAATGGGCGCGCCTGGGCAGCGGCCTGTTCAGAGCTGCCTGAGCTTGGTGATACAGCAGCATTAAGACATTAAAAAGGGGCCTGATGGCCCCTTTTTTGTTTATTCGCTCGTGGCTTTCATTTATTCGCTCACGGCTGAAGTTCGTTGCAGGATCTGCATCGCCTTGAGCAGGTTCAGGGCTTCAAACAGCTGGAAGTCGCGTGCGGACAAGCCATCGCTGGGCAAGGCTTCAGGCGCTGCCTCACCTGCTGCATTTTCCAGATGACCGGCCAGGTCCCGTTCCTTGATGCGCCCGTCTTCTGCCAACAGGGTCAGTTTGGCTTCATCGACATGAAGATCAGGTTTGATGCCCTGTGCCTGTATGGAACGGCCGCCCGGCGTGAAATAGCGTGCGGTGGTGAGCTTGATGGCTCGCTCCTGCCCCAGCGGCAGCACGGTTTGTACCGAGCCCTTGCCGAAACTGTCGGTGCCCATTACGAGCGCACGCTGATGGTCCTGCAACGCACCGGCCACAATTTCCGAAGCCGACGCACTGCCGCCGTTAATCAACACCACCAGCGGTGTATCCGGTGCTGCGGTATCGGCACTGGCGTTAAAGCGCAGTTCGGAGTTGGGCAGACGTCCTTCGGTATAGACGATGGTCCCTTCGTCCAGGAAGGCATCACTGACCGCTACGGCGGCCTGCAACACACCCCCCGGATTGTTACGCAAATCCAGTACCAGTCCCTTCAGCGCCTCGTCCTGCTGCATCTCGGCAATCGCTTCGACCAGATCTTCGCCGGTGTGTGACTGGAACTGGGACACCCGCAGGTAGCCATAGCCCGGCTCCAGCAGTTCATGGCGCACGCTGCGCACCTTGATGACATCGCGCACGATCTCCAGCTCCAGTGGCTGGTCACGGCCCTCACGCATGATGGTCAGGCGGATCGGTGTACCCACTTCACCGCGCATGAGGTCGATAGCTTCACTCAGATCCATGCCCTGCACCGGCGTATCGTCCAGCCGCATAATGAGGTCGCCGGCCTTTACGCCTGCGCGCTGGGCGGGAGTGTCATCGATGGGCGCGATCACTTTGATAAAACCGTCTTCCAGTCCCACCTCGATGCCCAGGCCGCCAAACTCGCCACTGGTGTGAATCTGCAGGCTTTCAAACGCTTCGGGTTCCAGATAGGCCGAGTGCGGATCCAAACCGGTCAGCATGCCGCGAATGGCATCTTCCAGCAGTTCCCGGTCATCCACCGGCTCCACATAGGCCTGCTTGATACGATCAAACACATCGGCAAACATGCGCAACTCGGCCAGCGGCAAGGGTTTGGTTTCGACAGCAGCCTCTTCCTGGGCCTGAATGGGCGTTGACAGCCCCAGGACGCAACCCAGCAAGGCAGTGGTGAGCGGTGTGCGACTGAAAAACTTCATGATCTGATTCCCTGCAAAGTAGGTTAGCGTCGCTGCAACCAGGCAATGGGGTCGATTGAGCGGCCCTTGTAACGAATGGCAAAGTAGAGCCCGGTTTCGGTACTCCCGCCACTGTTGCCAGCCAGCGCCAGGGTTTCTCCGGCGCCGATCCACTCGCCCGGTTCCCGCAGCAGGCTGTCATTGTGTCCGTAGAGGCTCAGGTAACCACCTCCATGATCAATAATCAATACCAGACCATAGCCGCGCAGCCAATCCGCGAACACCACTCGGCCGTGGTGAACCGCTTTAACTTCCGTACCGACAGCAGCATCGATCAGCAGGCCTTCATAGTCGACATTGCCGACCTGGCTGCCAAAAGCACGTTTGACCCGCCCTGTTACCGGCCAGCCCAGTTTGCCCTTGCGCTGATTAAACTTGAGGCCGTCCTGCTGCAGGCGAACCTCTTCCAGCGAACGACGGATCTCCTTCAATACCGCTGCCAGCTCCACCTGATCCTGCTCCAGCTGGCCCAGACGGCTGCGATCGCTGCTCTGCTGCTTGCGCAGGCTGGCCAGCGTTTTCGCCTGGGCCTCACGTGCCTTGGCCAATTCCTGGCGCTGCTGTTCGAGCTGCTCGCGCGTCCCCAGCAAGGCGGTATCCGTTTGCGCGATGGCTGACTGGGTTTCGGTGAGCGCATTCAATGCCTCACGGTATTCAACCAGTTCCTCATTCAGGGTCGCTGTAAGCTGATCGTAATATTTCAGCATGCGCGACAGTTCCTGAGGATCTTCCTGAGACAGCAACAGCTTGATGGCGGGCTGTCGACCCAGGCGATACTGCTCTCGCAGCAGCGCCCGTACCTGGTTTTCGCGGGCCTGAAGCGCCGCCAACAGACGGTCTTCATCCTGCCCCAGCGTGTCACGCCGGCTTTCCAGGCTCTGCTGCTCAGAGCCCAACTCCTGCAGGCGAGCCCTTACTTCGCCGATACGCTTGTCATGGCGCTTCAGTTCACGCTCGGCCGCTACCAGCTTCTGCTCACGTCGAGACAGAGCCTTCTGCAGTTTGCCGATCTGCTGCTTGACTGCTTCCAGCTGCTGTTCAGTCGCAGCCGGATCCGGCGCTGCCAGGGCAGTGCCAGCAAACAGCCAGCACAGAAGCAGCAGGCACAGGGCCCGCACCCTTAGTCCTTCGCAACCAGGCTGTGGCCGGTCATTTCGGCGGGTGCTTCCAGCCCCATCAGATCCAGCAATGTCGGTGCCAGATCACAGAGGGCACCATTCTTGAGGGACAGGCTTTCGGCACGCGGGCCGTCATAGATCAGGGCAACAGGCCAGATGGTGTGCGCGGTATGCGGCTGACCGCTCTCCGGGTCCTGCATCATTTCCACATTGCCGTGATCCGCTGTGATCAGCACTTCACCATCAACATCCGCCAGGGCTGCCAGCACCTGAGTCAGGCTCTGATCCACGGTTTCCACCGCCTTCACGGCAGCGTCAAAGCTGCCAGTGTGACCTACCATGTCACCATTGGCATAGTTACAGACAATGAGATCGTATTTGCGGCTGCGGATAGCGTCACAGAGTTTCTCGGTGACTTCAGGCGCACTCATCTCCGGCTGCAGGTCATAGGTTGCTACCTGAGGAGAAGGCACCAGAATACGGTCTTCACCTGGGTAAACCGCTTCCTGGCCACCGTTAAAGAAGAAGGTGACATGGGCGTACTTCTCGGTCTCCGAAATACGCAGCTGGGTGCGGCCCAGAGATGAGAGGTATTCACCCAGGTCGTTGTGAATCGCTTCCGGCGGGTAGGCCACCGGAGCCGGGATGCTGGCCGCATACTCGGTCATCATCACGTAGCCGCTCAGTGCCGGGCGCGCCTGACGCGTAAACCCGTCAAAGTCATCTTCGACGAAGCAGCGGGTGATCTCGCGGGCACGGTCCGGGCGGAAGTTGGCACAGATCAGGGCATCACCGTCCTGCACGCTGGCCAGCGGCTGGCCCTCTGCATCCGTGATTACGGTGGCTTTTACAAACTCGTCGTTTTCGTCACGACCATAGGCCGCTTCCAGAGCTGCCGGCCCGCTGGTCGCTGTGACTTCAGCCTGGCCCAGCGTCATGGCGTTGTAGGCCTGCTCAACGCGATCCCAGCGGTTGTCGCGGTCCATCGCAAAGTAACGGCCAACAACCGTGGCAATACCACCGGTTCCCAGGCGTTCGAAAACCGCCTCAGCCGCCTTCAGTGAAGGCTCTGCAGAGCGCGGCGGCATGTCGCGGCCATCCAGAATCGCATGCAGGTAGACCTGCTTGGCACCACGTTTGACCGCCATTTCCAGCAGGCTGAAGATATGCTCTTCATGACTGTGCACACCGCCCGGTGACAGCAAGCCCATGACATGTACCGCTCGATCAGCGGCAATGGCTGCATCCATCGCCTGGCACAGAGCCGGGTTTTCGAAGAAATCGCCATCCTCGATCGACTTGGAGATACGGGTGAAGTTTTGATACACGGTGCGGCCGGCACCGATATTCATGTGACCCACTTCGGAGTTGCCCATCTGCCCTTCAGGCAGGCCTACGGCCATACCGGAGGTTTCGATACGGGAGTTGGGGTTTTCAGCCAGCAGACGATCCCAGGTCGGGGTCTGGGCCGCTTCCACCGCCGAGGAGGGGGTAACCTCCACGCCGAAGCCATCAAGAATAATCAGTGCCTTGGTTGCGCGAGCATCAGTCATGGTGTGCTTATCTGTCCGGGTCGGTTAAAAAACAGGCAGCCATTTTAACGCTCTGGCCGTCGATTAGCTAACACTGTGCCGCTGTTTTGCCCCACTGCTCTTATCGCTGTCACAGTGGGCATGTATACTTGCTATCTTCTTATATCCGTGCACCTGATCGGAACACTTATGGAACGCCTGATCGAATTCGCTATACAGCATTACTATCTGGTCGGAGCCTGGGTACTGACCCTTCTGCTCCTGCTGGCGACCGAAAAACGCAAATCCGGCAAGTCCGTAACGCCGGCAGAAGCCACCCGCATGATCAACAAGGAGTCCGGGGTGGTTCTGGATATTCGCACTCGCAAGGAGTGGGATACCGGGCATATCACCAGCGCGCACCATATCCCGCTGGCCGACCTTGACCGCCGACTCAATGAGCTGGACAAGTACAAAAGCAAGCCTGTCGTCGTGGTGTGTAACCTGGGCCAGGCTGCGGGTACCGCAACCAAGAAACTCAAGGCAGCCGGTTTTGAGCAGGTTGTGCGCCTTTCCGGCGGCATGACCGAGTGGAAAAACCAGAACATGCCAATCGTAAAGTGACCCCCATGGCTGATACGACTATTTACCTGACGCGCTGGTGCCCTTTCTGCACCCGTGCCATTGCGCTGCTCGACAGCAAGCAGGTGGAGTACACCGCCATCGACGTGGATGCCAACCCGGCACTGCGTCAGGAGATGATGACGCGCAGTGAACGCCGGACCGTGCCGCAGATTTTTATCGGCGAAACACATGTCGGTGGCTGCGACGAGCTGTTCGCACTGGAACGTGAAGGCAAGCTTGATGCCCTGCTCAGCGCCTGAGAAACAATAAAACCCAAGGAATTTATCAATGTCTGATACTGAAACCGCTAACCAGCAAGCCAATCAGCCCCAGTTCGCTCTGCAGCGCGTATACGTGAAAGATGCATCTCTGGAAACGCCGGCAGGCGCCAAGGCTTTCACTCAGCCCTGGCAGCCGGAAGTGAACCTGGAAATGAACACCCGCACCAACGCGCTGGACGAAAACCACCACGAAGTTGTGCTGACCCTGACCGTCACTGCCAAAAACGCTGAAGAGACCGCATTCCTGGTTGAAGTTCAGCAGGCAGGCATCTTCCTGGTCGCCGGTATCGAAGGCCCGGAACTGCATCACACTCTGGGTGCATTCTGCCCGAACCTGCTGTTCCCATACGCTCGTGAAGCCGTTGACAACTTTGTCACCAAGGCAAGCTTCCCTCCGCTGATGCTGGCTCCGGTCAATTTTGACGCGCTCTATGCTCAGCAGATGCAGCAGCGTGCAGCTCAGGAAGGCAACGCAGAAGCCCACTAAGGCGCCTCTGATTGCCCTGAGCGGGGGTCAGGACTCGTCCGACTCCCGCTTTGCCCAACGCCGACGGGTTGCAATGTAATTGGCGTTGAAGCGATCAAAATACCCCTCCAGATGCGCCGCCGCATCCAGATCCCCAACCTGCTCAAGCAAGGCAATCGCCACCTCCGCCGTACACAGATGATGGTCTATTTTGGAACGTCTCAGTTTGTAGCGGCTCAAACGGTCCGTCTTCGGTTCTATTACCGGCAGATGCTGCAGAAAGCGGCTATGACGGAACATGCGCCGGGCCTGACGCCAGGTACCATCCAGAATGATAAACACCGGGATACGGCCGTCCGTGCGGCTTACGTCATCCAGCATCCGCTCCTGATAGTCCTCGCCTGCCGGAAACACGATACAGGGGGCATAGCGGCTGTCATCGAGTGCATCCAGAAGTTCCTGGCTGGGCTCGGTACGGGACCATTCAAATACCCGGGTATAATTAATGGTATCCTGTATCAGGCGCCCGGTATTGGTCGGTTTGTAGAACTCATAACGATGTGTAAGCAGCCAGAAATGACAGCCAGCATCCACCTGAGTCCGCCATTCACAGATACATACCTCTTCCGGCAAGCGGCAGTCATCACAGCGTTTGACGCCTGAGCCACGCGCAACAAACGGCTTACGGGGAGGGTTTTCGATTTTCACGACCAGGACCTGCTGCAACTCGATAAAGGCGGCACTATACTGTTCCGTCTGTAGCCAAACAAGCCAGTCACTTCTGGATGACCTACTTGCATGACAAACGTAGATAATTTCCGTTCACTCATCCCCCCCCAGCCCGAAATCCTGTTGAAGCTGGCTGAGCTGTTCCGACATAAAGACCCTGACCTCAAAAAGATCAGTGCCCTGATCAAACAGGACGTGGCGCTTTACGCCCTCATCCTGAAGACAATCAACAGCCCTTTTTATGGTCTGAAGGCACCCGTTACGTCCGTCGAGCACGCGATCAACCTTCTCGGAACAGGCCAGGTGTTCAACCTTGTCCGCCTGACCATCATGCGCAATACGCTGAAGAAGACAGGGCGTATGGAGCGCTTCTGGGATACCGCCAAGGATGTATCGGACCTGTCTCTGCGTCTGCATACACGGATGAACCTGAAGTTAAGTCGGGATGATATCCATACGCTGGGGATGCTGCATGACTGTGGCCTGCCCCTGATGGTGCAAGCCTTCCCTGATTTTCGTGACACACTCAGGAAAGCACCCTGTTATAACGCACGGGAGATGGAAGTACTGCAGCAGCAGGTATATGGCTTCAGCCACTACCAGGTTGGCAGCCGCATGGCCGAGCGCTGGTTCCTGCCGCAGTATATTGCGGACAGCATTCGCCACCAGCCACAGCTGGAAGAAGTACTCAGTGACAGAATCAAGGTCGATGAACGTACCCGTGACCTGCTGGCCCTGCTCACCCTGGCCCAGGACATCAGTGCCGAGTTTCGCTATTACTGGCGTATCCAGCCCAGCGACCTGGCACCGCGCGTCAACCTGGCTCTGGCCTGCCTTGCCCTCACCGATTACGACTACCTCAATATCAAAGAGTCGTTGATCGACGCTTTAAACTGACCTCTGAGGGTAATGGTAGCCCCCACCATTGCCCAGCCGTCCTCTAGCCAAGCCTACACTCCCCGGTAACCGGTCCAGACAGACTTCACGTATAGAGAAGCAGGCTGTTGCCTATGCTTTCCCGTTCGCCATAACGCAAAAACCCCGATCTCAACGAGACCGGGGTTTTCACTTAATTCAATGCCTGGCATGGCGATGAGCGGCTCTCACAGGGGGCGGTCCGACG
>NZ_FTMN01000021.1 GCF_900155945.1 Marinobacterium stanieri | reverse complement strand
TTGGAGCCCAGGAAGCGGTCCAACAGATCAACCACGATATGACCGCCGCGCCAGGTAATCACCGGCATGGCCGCAAATACCATCACCGCCAGACCAATCTCGGTCAGCTCGGTACCGCCATGCAGCGGACTGTTGAAGAGATAACGCCCAACCACGTCGACACAGGTCAACGCCATCAGGGTGAACAGCACTAATGAGGAAACGGCTTCGAGAAAAAAGGCCAGCCATTTGGCCGGCCCCTTCTCGTCATAGTGCGCATTAAACCAGGCACTAAATGACATGGATGACTCCTACCTTACTTCTGAGCTTCGTACTCGCGAGCAATGGTGCGCATCTCTTCCAAGGCTGCAGCAGCATCAACACCGCGATCAGAAACGCTGTCGATCCAGGCCTGATCCATGCCCTCAGTCAGCTGTTTGAATTGCTGTACGAATGCAGAAGAAGCGTCATGCTCAACTACGTTCACACCTTTTTCACGTGCGAAAGCCAAGCCATCGATATCGCCCTGTTCCCAGGCCTGACCGGCCAGTGCAGACAGTTTTTCACCGGAAACGCTGCGAATGGCTTCAGCATCTTTCGGATCCAGGTCTTCCAGGAAGTACGGGTTGATGAACATGGAGAAGGTGCCCAGATACATGCCACCCGGGATCATGTTCAGATCCTTGGTCACTTCAGCCAGGCGCAGAGACTTCTGCTCGCCGACCGGCAGGAATGCGCCATCGATAACGCCCTGCTGCATCATTTCGTATACCTTGGTGGCCGGAGCCGATACCGGCGTGATTTCCATACGCTCGCCGATTGCGGCCTGAACACCACCGCCGATACGGATTTTCTTGCCCTTGAGGTCACCCAGGTTGTCGACCGGGAAGGTGGTCATGATCTGACCCGGACCGTGGGTAAACAGACCCAGCACTTCCAGACCTTCGTACTCACCGGCTTCAGCAAAGTACTTGTCGTGTACACGCCAAAGAGCGACGGATGCCGCTTCGGCATTTACACCCATACCCGGCTGTTCAGCCGCGATCGGCAGCTTGAATCGACCCGGCACGTAACCGTGGTAGCTGAAGCCTGCGTCGATAACGCCATCTTCAACCAGCTGGAAGTAGGTTTTGGGGTGGCCTACATCGTATTCGATCTTAACTTCGACACGGCCTTCGGTAGCTTCTTCAACCCACTTGGCCCATGTCGGCCATACAACCGCGTTTTGCGGAGCGGTCGGCGGCAGCCAGGTACCCACGATCAGGGTGGTCTCAGCGGCAGCGGCGTTGAAGGAAACAGACAGACCAGCAGCCAGTACGGCAGCAGAACCTGCAGCTTTTATAGTTTTAATCATCGTGTTGCTCCTGCGTTTGTTTATTATTGATTTATTGTATTGCGATACTCAAGAGATCGATCTTGTTCCGATATTGTATCACTTTGTCACATCAAGCAAGACTTGCGGGTAGCATTTCTCTACTAATGTCTACCTTTTTCAGGCTAGATCAGAGTAGCTGGCCCTACCCTTATACCATTAAGTTTTTGATACATGAAGAACTGCTGCACCGCCTTAGCGGTACAGCATCTCCGGCAGAAACAGTGCAATCTGGGCGATGAACACGATCAACGCCAAACGCACGATATCCGCACACCAGAAAGGTGTGACTCCCTTGAAAATAGTCCCTGTTTTCACATCGCGCAGCACCGCACTGAGTACAAATACATTCATACCCACTGGCGGTGTGATCAAACTGATCTCGGTCACGACTACGACGACTATACCGAACCACACCAGGTCAAAGCCCAGGCTCGC
>NZ_FTMN01000008.1 GCF_900155945.1 Marinobacterium stanieri | reverse complement strand
CAGCATATCTGGCATGAGTCGTTCGGATTTAACCACTTCCGCGGCGATGACTGGATGCAGGAGCCCTGTCGTTCCTGTGACGAAAAGGAAAACGACCTGGGTGGCTGTCGTTGTCAGGCCTATATGCTGGCCGGTGACATGAACGCAGCAGACCCGGTGTGCAGCAAGTCACCGCATCACCAGAAGATCCTTGACGCCCGCGCGGCGGCTGAGCAGACTAGTGCGGATGCGCCCATCACCTTCCGAAACGACCGCAACTCCCGTGTCTTTGCCAAAGGCTGAACGCCTTTTTCGTCTGGCCAGACCCTGTTGAAAAGTCGCTGAAACAGCGGCATTCTGGTGGGTCTGCCGCCAAGGAGCGGTTCAAGGCGAAAGGACACACGATGAAGCCCGTTATTCAGGAAGAAACCACCGGCTGCGGCATTGCTGCCTGCGCAGCGCTTGCCGGCGTCAGCTACAAGGAAGCCAAACAGCTTGCCGACACTCTGGGTATCCGAGCAGCCGATAAGGCGCTCTGGTCCGATACCCAATATGTGCGCAGGCTGCTGGCGGCCTTCGATATCTCGGCATCATCTTCAGAAACTGCCTTCACATCCTGGGATGCCCTGCCTGATCGAGCCCTGCTGGCGATCAAATGGCACCTGGAGCAAGACACGCCGTTCTGGCACTGGGTGGTATTCGTTAGAGAAAATGGCGTGGCCAGAGTACTGGACTCCAAACAGGCACTTAAATCCAATACCCGAAAGGATTTCGGCCGCATCAAGCCAAAGTGGTTTATCGAAGTCACCGGCTAACCTAACCTCCAGAAGGAATCATACGATGATCGCAGCTCAGGCGCGGGATATGGCCGCCTACAACCGCTGGATGAATGAGCGTGTATACTCAGCCTGTGCACAACTTTCAGATGAGCAGCGCAAGCAGGACCGAGGTGCCTTTTTCGGCTCCATCCATGGCACGCTGAACCACCTGCTGGTGGGCGATAAAATCTGGCTGGGCCGCTTCACTGATACGCCTTTCAGTATCACCGGCCTGGACCAGGAACTGCATGCCGATTTCGACGCCCTGCTGGCTGACCGTGAAGCCACCGATCGCCGGATTACAGGCTGGGCCAACGCCTTAACAGACGAATCCCTGCAGGGCACTTTGGAATATACAAGTGTGGTTAATCCTCAGCCCCGTCGCTATGAAATGTGGCTGGCGGTCGCACACTTCTTTAACCACCAGACCCACCATCGCGGCCAGCTCACCACCCTGCTGAGCCAGGCCGGACAGGATTGCGGCGTAACGGACCTTATCTGGCTGCCCGACGTTATGGAACGCAATAGCCTCTAATACCACTGGGCAAATGCCCGGAGCCCCCCCACGAGGAACAGATGAGCAACTATTTTGACAGCCCATTCAAGGGCGTCCCACTGACCGAGCAAGTCACCAACCCGAATATCAAGGTCGGCCGCTACAGCTACTACTCCGGCTATTACCATGGTCACTCGTTTGATGACTGTGCACGCTACCTGATGCCGGACCGTGACGATGTGGATAAGCTGATCATCGGCAGCTTCTGCTCCATCGGAACCGGGGTCTCTTTTGTTATGGCCGGCAATCAGGGCCACCGTCATGACTGGATTACGTCTTTTCCGTTTTTCTTCATGGATGAAGAACCTGCCTTTGCCGACGCCATCAATGCCTATCAACCGGCGGGTGATACGGTCATTGGCAATGATGTCTGGATCGGTGCTGAAGCCATGATCATGCCCGGTATCAAGGTGGGCGATGGCGCTGTTATCGGCAGCCGCGCACTGGTTACCAAAAATGTTGAGCCCTACACGATTGTCGGCGGCAACCCGGCTAAGGTGATCAAGCAACGCTTTTCGGATGACGAAATTGAAAAGCTTCTGGAAATGAAGTGGTGGGATTGGTCGCAGGAGCAGCTCAAGGGTGCCATGCCACTGCTGTGCTCGGGTGATATTGCTGCGCTTTATACTTACTGGAAAGGCCTGGCTGCCTGAGTCCCGCAACGGGGAGCCCGGTGACACGCCAGGCTCCCCGTTTAGGCTCCTAATCACTCGCAGTCAAGTCAATCCCGCTCTCCAATTGGCACCATGATGTGGGCATAGGGCGTCCCTTTCCACATCACATAGGGTCCACCTGCATCAGGGTTATCGGTAATCGAATCGGCCAGATCACCGGGAACAATAAGCATCAGGTGAGGGCCTTCCCTGATGAAATCATCCGCATTCATATGATCGGCATGGTAAGGATCGGAGTTACTGACGCCACCTTTCTCCCCATCCCCCTGCAACATGTAAGAGAACCCCATTTGACTGGCTTCATAGGGCGCCTTGGTTCCTACCGCCTGCATCATCTCCATCCATACAGCGTCGTTACACATGGGGGAACCATCATCGGGCATTGTTTCGGGTAAACACACCCAACCATTGCTGCCTTCTGCCAGCACTTCTCCTCTATACATGACCGTTGCATCTGCACTTACCATTGAAGGTGCTGCAGAGCGTGCCAGCTCTATCAAAGCGCCGTGATCCTCGGCCTGCGCTGACACAGTGACTGCGGCCAGTCCTGCCATGACCAACCATTTGCCTATTAACGTTTTCATTTTACTGCCCTGCTTTCTATTGCTCGGGTACTACTGACCGCTTGCCAGCAAGTTTTGGCAACTGACAAGTCGTGCAGGTAAGTGTAGTTCAGACCTACATGGCGGGCTCTACAGGGCACTGAAAAGGGAATACGGGAGAATGCAGGGTATAAAGCAGGACGATTGAAGCCGACAGAAATTACACAAAGGGCAAAGCTAGTAATTCAATGCCAAGGCTGCCCGTTGATATAGCCGACTGCGTTCAATTAAAAGGTGCTCAATACTGGCACGGGCCTGCTGCAGCAGGCCTGCCAAATCGCACTTTTGCTCGGCAACTCTCAGGCTTTGAGCATCCGCATAAAGACTCAGGGCAGCCAGCGTTTGCCCCTCGTAACGGACCGGAACCGCTCGGGCAGCAATTACGAAGGGCTGGGCGAAGTTGTATTCCCAGGTATTGTCGATGCGAACATAGAGGCCTTGCTGCTTTTCCCGATCCAGTGACGACAAGCAATCCTGATTCCCTGCTGCCGCCTGAACACAGATATCCTGCCGTTCTGCATACAATGCTCGTCCGGCAGCTGATACCAGAGGAGATGGTCTGGCACCAATCACGGTCCCTGCGGCGGTACGAATATTGGACAGGCTGAAGTTGCTCTCGATGATTTCAGGCCTTCCCGCTCTGGCCATGACAAAGTCAGATAACAACCCGGTATTCTGATGCAACTGACGTAAGACTGGCGCTATATCGCGCGCCAGCAAATGCAGGGGATTAAAGTTGTCGCTATCAATACTGAGTACCACATAGCGTTTATCCCCCAGCCGTCTGTAAACAACGCCCAGCGCCTGGAGGTCATCCATGATGCGTGTGATTGTTGGCTTGGGGTAGCCGGATAAAATATGCAGGGTTTCCAGGCCTGCCGAATCCAGACCGGAGGTCGAAAGAAGCTCAATCAGGGCTTTGGCTTTTTCCGTTGCTTTGGTTGTCATCGCCAGATGCTCTTTTAGACATCACTGCAGTATAGCACCTCGAATGTAACCGCATGTAACTGGTGGTTTTATAATGTAACGCTTTTATCCTTTTTGTTAATTCATTTTCTTGTTCCACATTATGGAACCATGGTTTGTTTACTCTGCCGACTTTTTCCATAGGATCGATATACGCCCCCTTTGATTCGACCTAAAACTAAAAAGCAGACACATGAAGAAAAAAAATTATTTATATTGGGGCGCTCTGGCACTGGCGGCTCCTGTGCTTGCAAGCGCAAGCGATTTTATAGATCAGTCCGAAACATCTATTCGGTATGCGCAATATTACTGGGATGAAGACCCTGATAAAGGATTCGGCCCTACCCGTGATGAGTGGGTACATGCCATTCAGGCGACCTTCAAATCCGGCTACTTCGCTGACCGAGTCGGTCTGGACTTGAGTGCCGCTTTGGCCGGGGACCTGAACGTAGGCGGCGAGGCCAACAGTCTGACCAACTTGAGCCCGAACACAAGTATTCAGGACCCTCACGGAATTGGCAAGCTGACTGAAGCCTACCTGCGCTTCCAGCCTCTGGGAGCCGACAATACGGGGCTTAAACTGGGTATCGGCAAGAAGGTCAGGTCTCGAACTCAGTATGCCGACAATACTACCCGTATCCTTCCAGCCAGCACTACAGGTGCCGACCTGGATTATGCGTTCAAACACGGGTCAGTTTATTTCACTCAAATTGAAGGCTTTAGTCCAAGGAATACTTCAGCTTCTTCCAACTCATTGGAAAACTTCAATGGTGATAAAATTGACCACCTTCGCATTTTAGGCACCAATTTAAAGCTTCCTTTTAATATAAGCGCCAATTTGGAGCACGCCGAGTCAAAAGATTATCTAAAATCATCTTTTGCCAGTCTGAGCAAATCCTTCACCCTCAATAATGACGCCAAAATCCAACTGCATTTCAAATACGGCAACCAGCAGGACGCCGGTGATCTTTTTGAAACCACGGGTGCAGGCCCCTACGCGGCAGAATCTGATCACGATGCAACCTTCTATGAACTAGGCGGCAAATACAGTCAGGGTCCCTATTATCTGGGTGCCCATGTCACCAAGACCCGTGGCGATGACTATGACCGTGTATTTTTTGCCGAAGACTATGGCCACTGGAGCAGTGCCGCCAAAAACTTCTACTGGTTCGGCCTTGAAGATGAACAGATGATCAAGCTCAGCGGCGGTATGAGTTTTGCTGACCTTGGTATTCCCCAGCTGCGTTGGGATGCGCACTATGCCTGGTCTGACGATGCAGCCGGCTTTAATGACTTTGAACGCACAGAACTGCAGAGCGTCCTGCAATACCGCTTTGATGGTGCGCTGAAAGGACTGCACCTGGCCTGGCTTCATGTCGAACATGACACCGAAGGTACGCCGGATGGCGTGCGCCGCACCTCTCTTCCCTTTACCCCTGCCGGCATCATTACGCATCACGCCGACCGGATTTACCTGAACTACACCGTGAAATTCTGATACGAGGTAATACCATGGCATCTTCCAGCACTCTTTCACGCCGTAGCCTGCTGAAGGTCGGCGGCGGCCTGGGGCTTCTCGCAGCCGCATCTCAGATCACCCCGGCCTGGGCTACAGGCAAGGGTACAAAAGTCAGCGTCAACTCTCCCGAGCAGCTACTATCTCTGTCTGCGGTCGACCTGTCGCAGGCCATTCGAGGCGGCAGTGTCAGCTGTTCCGAGGTAATGACGGCCTATCTGGACCAGATCGAGACGTACAACCCCACCTATAACGCCATAGTGTCATTGCGTGACCGCGAGCAGTTGATGGATGAAGCCTCCCGTGCCGATACCGAGCTGCAGCGGGGCCAGTATCGTGGCTGGATGCATGGCTTCCCCCATGCCGTTAAGGATCTGGCCGCCACCAAAGGGCTGAAAACATCCCTTGGCTCACCCATTCTGAAAGACTGGGTTCCGGGTCATGACGCCATTTTCGTTGAACGCCTGCGCGAGGCAGGTGCCATCATTATCGGCAAAACCAACACCCCTGAATTCGGCCTGGGCTCTCAAACCTACAATTCCGTGTTTGGCGTAACCCGCAACGCCTATAATCCGGACCTGTGTGCCGGTGGCAGCAGTGGCGGTGCCGCCGTGGCCATCGCCACGGGTATGGTCCCGGTGGCGGACGGCAGTGACATGATGGGTTCATTGCGTAACCCGGCAGCCTATAACAACATCATAGGCTTCCGCCCGTCTCAAGGCCTGGTACCTTTTGGCCCCACCAAGGAAGTGTTCTATCAGCAGCTGGGCTATGAAGGCCCTATGGGTCGCACCGTACAGGATACCGCCATGTTGCTGTCTACCATGGCCGGTTACGACTCACGCGTTCCCCTGTCACAGAAGTCCAACCCAACTTCCTTCGCTGGTAACCTGGACACCAATACCCAAGGCCTCAAGGTTGCCTGGCTAGGCGATTTCAACGGCTACCTGGCCACGGAGCCAGGTGTACTGGACGTGTGTGAACAGGCGCTCAAGCACTTCAACACCATTGGCGGCACCGTGGAAGCGGTGGATATGAAGTACCCAATGGAAGAAGTCTGGCAGACCTGGCTCACCCTGAGACACTTCCTGATAGCCGGGATCGCCAGTGGCTTGTATTCCAAGGAAAGCAACCGTGCACTGATGAAGCCCGAAGCGATATGGGAAATCGAAGGCGGTTTGGAGCTGTCGGCCATGGATGTGTATAAAGCCTCCAAGGCACGCACCAGCTGGTATCACGCGCTGGATAAACTCTTTGACACCTACGATGTGGTGGCGCTGCCATCAGCGCAGCTGTTCCCCTTCTCCGCCGACACGCATTGGCCCAAAGAGATCAACGGCCGCACCATGGACACCTATCACCGCTGGATGGAAGTCGTGACTCCGGGCACGCTGAGCGGTTGCCCTGTAGCCAATGTGCCGGCCGGCTTCGACAGCCAAGGTCGTCCCATGGGTATTCAGCTGATCGGCCGAAACAAGGAAGACCTCAAAGTACTCAAAATCGCGCATGCCTATGAGCAAGCCGCAAAGCTGACACAAACCAACCCTACACTGGTCAAGTCATAACCGAAACTGAGAGGGCTCAGGCCCTCTCGTTCCCGACAGCTTAAAAAGGTAATCGCCATGCTCGCTGGTATCAGTATCTGGCAGCTGTTGATTGTATTTGCAATCATTATGCTGCTGTTTGGCACCCACAAACTGCGCTCGGCAGGTACGGACCTGGGCAGTGCATTGAGTTCGTTTCGCAAAGCGGTCAATCACGACGAGTAACGCAGTGCAGGAGCTGGCGCTCCCCTTCCGCCAGTTTCTGCTCTTAAGAGCCTTCTTTCGGATCAGATAAATATAAAGTCGGTCTCAACCAACTCCATCACGCCGGTCAGCAACACATATTCATCCACATCCAACTGCATGAGCACGCCACCGGCATCCTCGCTGTATTCCCACACCACCTCATCAAAACTGTCATAAGTAGAGACATTCAGCTTATCGCCCGAGTCTACATCTGAGGTGAAATCAGTGATGGTTTTGGTTTGAATGACGCCTTCATCAAGTGAAGCTAAATATGCAAGATATGCAGCGAGGCCTCCTGGCCCAAGATCACCCAAATCCACATTCACGGGCTCTGTATCATCCACCTCATCGAAGACAAACAGGTCCGAGCCCTTGCCACCGCTCAGCATGTCTTCACCCAGGCCGGAGTAGATAACATCATCCCCCTTGCCACCATCTATCTGGTCGTCGCCACGGCCTCCCATGATCAGGTCATCCCCCCGACCACCATAAAGGCTATCCTTGCCCAGGCCACCGTTTATCTCGTCACTGCCATTATTGCCGTAAATTTCGTCGGCATGGCGGCCACCCAGAAGCAAATCCTTGCCATTACCTCCGTGAATTTCATCCGCACCCCAGTTGCCACGAATTTCATCCTTGCCGTTGCCGCCGTCTATCTTGTCCTTGCCTTTACGGCCATAGATTTCATCACCGCCATTACCGCCGCTGATAACGTCAGCTTCATCAGAGCCTTCAATGAGGTCCGCAGCATTGGTTCCATCATAATCAGCCATCACACACTCCCTATCCCCTGAATACAGTATTCGATTTATGGCCCATAGAGCCTGTCGCTTGCCCCCTGGCACAGGAAGCAGACAGCTAGGGAAGGCTAGCAAAGGCCTTCAGATCAACCAGTGTGACCATCCAACAACACTAAAAATGAAAGTCTTTGGTTTCAGTCGGTTAGCCAACAGGACCTATAGGAACACTCAGGTTTGTGCACGGAAATATGAGAAAAAGACAGGTTCAGCACCAAAGAAGTGCAGCCCTGGACAAAAAACGCCCCGCAGCAGGCGGGGCGTTGAGCGATGATTTTTGGGCAATGTATGTCTATTTAGTCGAAGGTCGTCTTCATTAAGATTAAGCGTCTTGATCATCATATAAATGCATGAAAATTTTCAAAAATCACGTTGCAATTTTCATACAGTTGAAAGATTCATCAATATAATAGTAATATTTATAAGATATTTTTATCACCATTTTTAAAAAGGAATTTAAATGGATTTCAGATATCTCACACCTGGTGAAAAAGAGCTAGCAAGAAGTGTTTTCTTTAATGAAATAGATTATTCCAAGATAAGAATTTACAATAGAAAATGGCAGTTTTTTCAGCCAAAAGATAGAGCAATGGCACCTAATGGAAACATCTATTATCCACAAGGCAGTAATCAATACAGCAGTAATTTTTACAACGCCGACATTCATAAAAGGGCAACATTCATACATGAATTGGGACATGTATGGCAACATCAAAATAAAATAAATGTAAAGTTAAGAGGCACTTTTGAGAGATCATACGATTACCTACCATTAAGTCCCGATACAAACTTTAATGATTTAGGTATAGAGCAGCAGGCACAAATGATCCGAGATTATTATTACCTCATGCATGGGTTCAGAGGTGATGGCTGGCCTGACATTGAAATATATAAATTAGTAATCCCATTTATAAAATAATATGAAAAATCTCATAGCAAGTTCGTTGATATTTTTTTCAGCATTTTCCTATGGTGGCGAAAAGGAAAAATGGCGTGATATTCAAGACAGTGTGTTAAGCCAAGTCAATAATGGTAACACACAACAGGCGTGGTGTACCGCCTGGCCTTTGGTTAAATCAAAGGATCCTGAGGCACTTGCTGATATTACTGCAGGTGTCATGAACAGTTTCATCTATCCACATAATTACCCTGAGGATAAGTTCAGCCACCTAAGGCTTTCATTCGTTTTGTCCTTTCAGGTGCTTGCAGAGAGCAAAGAGTCTAACCTCGACTTAATATATGTGGATTTTTTAAGACACGTACTTAATAGTGAGCTGTTTAAATCAGACGCTATGCAAACACGTTCCTGCTTAAACGATTCCAAGCCTAGCTACAGTGACTGCTTGGATATGGCACGTGAAGCTCGGTTGTTACCAAGCTGGGGACAATTCACATCGTCATTAGATGGTTACTGCCCTTCTCTCTAAAAAATAAATTAGAAGGCTATTTAAATGGCCGCTCTTGTCTTAGGTGGCCGGTAATCAGAGAGTAATACGCAAAAAAACGCCCCGCAGCTGACGGGGCGTTGAGCGATGATTTCTGGGTAACTATTACTTGTTCAGCAACAGTTGAGTACCGGCACCGGTATTGGAAATCGGCGCCACATAGTTGCGGTGAACCTCTTCCACATCACCCAGCATGCAGCCGCGCATGGCGATCCACATATTCAGTTCTACGCCTTGAGCACCAGCAATTTCGACCAGGTCGTCGATGCTGTACTTGGTCAGAGCTTCAGGATCGCTCACCAATTTGTCCATGCATTCGATATCGAAGTCAGCATTGATAATGCCGGCACGCTCACCGTCCAGCTGGTGGGACAGGCCACCGGTACCAAAGACAACAACTTTCTGGTCGCCTTCAAACGACTCTACCGCACGGCCAATCGCCTGACCCAGCGCGAAGCAGCGTGAAGGCTTGGGCATGGGGTGACGCTCGCAGTTGATGCACACCGGGATCACTTTCATGTGCTGGTAGTTGCGACCGGGGTACATGATCGACAGCGGTACGGTCAGGCCATGATCCACCTTGATGTCCTGACACACGGTCGGGTCGAAGTCGTTTTCTACCAGCTCATTGATGATGTGCCAGGACAGCTCGGTTTCACCGGTCACCGGTGGAATAGTGGCGATACCCCAGCCCTCATCCGCATTTTCATACTGGGGTGCACAACCGATCGCGAAGGTCGGCTTCTTATCGAGGAACATCTCCAGGCCGTGATCGTTGTAGAACACGATGGCAATATCCGGCTGTTCCTTGTTCAGCCACTCGCGAATGGGCGGGTAGCCGGCAAAGAAATCTTTCCAGTAAGGGGTGTCTTCAATGCCCTTATCCATGGCGATGCCGATCGCCGGAATGTGGGAGGTGGTGATACCACCGATGATTTTAGCCATTGTTTTTCCCCCTGCCCTGACTGTCTAGATAGGCCTGAAATTCTTCTGTGGTGCGGCCGGTTTGAATGCCGCCGACATCCTGCACGTTGAGGCCGAGCACACCCGCAAACTTGGCCAGGTAGTAGATGCTGCCGCCCTCGCGCTCCAGCGTCATGATGTCACGTTTAAGCACGGCTTCTTTCTGGACCTCGGTCAGTCCGAACTTGTCGCAATAGGCAGCTTCATCCTGCTTGAACGCTTCACGGCCTTCGGCGTTGTTGAATGAAAAGCACATTTTATTCAGTGCATAGCCTTTGGTGGCCATGGCACCGTCAAAGAAAATGGTGCCCGGAATGTCGCGATGTTTGGAACTCATACTGAACCCTCCTCAGTTACGACCAGTAAAGTCGCATCGGGTTGTCGATCAGCAGCTTTTGCTGCAACTCGGCCGTGGGGGCGATCTGCGGGATAACATCCACCAGCTGACCATCATCCGGCGTATGGGATTTCATATTCGGGTGCGGCCAGTCGGTGCCCCAGAGCACGCGGTCCGGGAAGGTTTCCACCAGTGTTTTGGCAAACGGCACCACATCGGAATAGTCCGGCGGGGTCTGGGTCAAACGCTCAGGGCAGGACACCTTGGTCCAGATTTTGTCGTTGTTCTTCATCAGGTCGATAAAGCGCTGAAAATCCGGATGGTCCACACCCTTGGTCACATCGGGACGCCCCATGTGATCAACCACAATCGTGGTGTTCAGCTCATTCAGGAAGGGCGTCAGCTCTTCCAGGTCCGGTGCTTCGAAATACACCACGATATGCCAGCCCAGCGGCTTGATCTTCTCGGCAATCGACAGGAATACCTCTTTGGGTGTGGTGTCCACCAGACGCTTAACGAAGTTGAAGCGCACGGCACGTACACCGGCTGCGTCCATCGCCCTGAGTTCGTCTTCGCTGATGGCCGGATCAACCACCGCCACACCGCGGGCCAACTCACCGGCGCTTTCCAGCGCATCGATCAGCGCTGCATTATCGGTGCCATGGCAGGAGGCCTGCACGATCACATTGCGGGAGAAACCCAGGTAGTCACGCAACTCAAACAGTTTTTCCTTGGACGCATCACAGGGCGTGTACTTGCGCTTGGGGTGGTAGGGAAACTTGTCCGCCGGACCAAACACGTGGCAATGGGCATCCACGGCACCCTCGGGCGCCTTGAACGCAGGCTTGCTCGGGTTGGCATGGAACGGAAGGTAATCAGGATCCATCATCTTGCTACACCTGGTTCTCAGTTAATTATTATGGGCAAATACGACGCCATCAAACAGCTTGCGCGCCGTGCGCAGGATGGCGGCAGAAGTGACCTGGCCAGTGCTGTCCATGTCCAGAATCACGCTCATTTCGCCAATCGGATGCTCCACCGACAGGGTTTTACGGGCACCAACGGGAATATCAGCCACGGCAGCAGCGGGTGAACCGGTCAGCACGGCAGCCGTGGCCACACTCACTGCGCCCAGCACACCGATGGAGGCATGGCAGCGATGCGGAATAAAGGTACGCGTAGAAAGGGCGCCGCCATTGATCGCCGGGCTGACCATGCTCATTTTGGGGACCGATTTCTCGCTTACGTCACCCAGGTTCATCATTGGACCGGCCTGCAGCCGAATCGACTCCAGCTTTTCTCGCAGGGCCGTATTGGCTTCCAGCTCTTCGCGAGACTCAGTACCGCTGATGCCCATATCCTCGGCGCGCATCACCACAACCGGCATACCGTTGTCGATCAACGTAACCTCAACACCATCGATCACGTCGACTGCATTACCGGTCGGCAGCAAGGCACCACAGCTGGAACCGGCGGTATCCTCGAAGGTAATGGGCACCGCCGCTGAACTGCCCGGCACACCGTCGATACGGGCATCGCCTGAGTAACTCACCTGTGCGTTGGGCGTACTGACACGGGCACGGGCGATCTGACCGGTATTTTCCATATAGATACGCACTTCAGTTTCGCCATCCTCTGCCTTAACCAGACCACGTTCAATCGCGAAGGGGCCCACACCGGCGAGGATGTTGCCGCAGTTCTGCGCATCGGTGACGATGGCCTGATCCACGAATACCTGCAGGAACAGGTAATCCACATCGGCATCATCACGCTCGGACGCTTTCACCACCGCGACCTTTGAGGTGAGCGGGTCAGCGCCGCCCATGCCATCAATCTGGCGCGGGTCTGGCGAGCCCATCATGCCCAGCAGAAAGGCATCGCGCTCGGCCACATCAGAGGGCAGATCAGATGCGAGGAAGTAGCCTCCCTTGGAGGTACCGCCGCGCATCCACATGCAGCGTATGCCCTTAGACATACTTCAGGCCCTTCTCTTTCAGACGCGGGCGCATGTCATAGATATCCAGACCCAGCTCGCCGTTGGCCATGCGCACGCGCTTGGACTCTTCAAGCGCCATACGCTTCTGCGCCAGCTCCAGCACTTCGGCAGCCTTCTCGCGGCGTACAACGACAACACCGTCATCATCGGCCACGATCACATCACCGGGATGGATCAGCGCATCAGCACACACCATCGGTATATTCACCGAGCCCAGTGTCTCCTTGATGGTGCCTTCGGCGAAGACCGCCTTGGACCAGACCGGGAAGTTCATCTGGCGCAGGTCACGGGTATCACGCACGCCGCCATCGATGATCAGACCAACAACGCCGCGGGACTGTGCCGAGGTTGCCAGCAGGTCACCGAAGAAACCATGAACCGAAGGAGATGTGGGCGCAAACACCATCATGTCACCGGGCTGACATTGCTCGATGGCTACATGCATCATCCAGTTGTCACCGGCAGCACCGGAGATCGTCACGGCAGAACCGGCGACCGCCACATCCTGCTGGATAGGACGCATATAATGCGCCAGCAAACCGACACGGCCCTGAGCCTCATGAATGGTGGCCACGCCACATTCGGCCAGACCATCGATCACGCTCTGCTCGGCGCGTTCAATATTCTGTACGACAATATTCTCTCTCATGCTCGACTCCTCCCTCAGGCCGGAATTTGCAGGCGACTGAATACACGACGGCTGTTGTGCTCGAAGATCTCCTGCTTCTGCTCAGCAGTCAGGGCAGTATTGCCGTCGATATAACGCTTGGTGTCATCGAAGAAATGACCTGTCTCCGGGTCGACCCCGCGGACCGCGCCGATCATTTCGGAGGCGAACAGGATGTTCTTGGTGGGGACAATATCAAGCAACAGGTCGATACCGCGCTGATGGTACACACAGGTATCGAAGTAGATGTTGTTGAGTACGCGCTCTTCCAGCTCGAAGCCCTGGTCCAGCGCCATGCCACGGAAACGGCCCCAGTGATAGGGAACAGCACCACCGCCATGCGGGATAATGATTTTCAGCTCGGGGAAGTCCTTGAACACATCGGACATCATCAGCTGTTGGAAGCCGGTAGTGTCGGCACCCAGGTAGTGTGAGCCGGTGGTGTGAAAGCACTCGTTGCAGGCCGCACTCACGTGCACCATGGCCGGGATATCGTACTCGACCATCTTTTCATAGATCGGGTAGAAGGAGCGGTCCGCCAAAGAGGAACCGTTCCAGTGACCGCCACTGGGGTCCGGGTTCAGGTTGATGCCGATAAAGCCCATCTGCTCAATGGTCCGCACGATTTCAGGTACGGACTTGGCCGGATCAACACCCGGCGACTGCGGCAGCTGCGCAACAGGGGCAAAGTTTTTCGGGAACAGATCACAGACGCGGCGAATCAGATCGTTCTGATGTTCGGTCCAGAACTGGCTGGTATGCTCGTTACCGATATGGTGACCCATCCAGCTCGCACGCGGCGAGAAGATGGTCAGGTCGGTGCCGCGTTCCTGCTGCAGGCGCAGCTGGTTCTTTTCGATGGTTTCACGGATCTCATCATCACTGATGATGATCTGACCTTTCTCACCGATGAAATCGGGGTCCTTGGCGACCGCTTCTTTTTGTTTTTCTCGGTACTCACCTACCTGCGGCGGCGTGGTGGTGTAGTGACCATGACAATCGATAATCATCTCAGACAACCTTCAATAGAATTGCTTTAACTGAATCGCACGACTGAATCACGTAAATGAACGCAGCGTTTCCTGATGCCCCCTAGTATTGGCACTAAAATGGAGACTGGCCATTTCAATTTGACCGCAATACTATTGATTTTTGAGAACGCCTCGTCGATAACTCAACCTTTCCGGAGCCGCCATGCAGTTTTCAATGCCCAACCTGCGACACCTGCGCGTATTCATGGAAGTCGCCAAATACCGCAGTATCAGCAAGGCTGCGCCTCAGGTTTTTCTGTCTCAACCGGCGATTACCCAGGCGATAGGAAAACTGGAAGCTTTATTGGAAACGGACTTGTTCGAGCGCCACTCCAACGGCATGTTTCCGACGCCATCGGGCGAGGTCTGGCGTAACCGTGTGGGGCGTTGCATGGACTACTTGGAACGAGGTATCCGTGCTGCCCTGAAGAGCAGCCAGGCGCAAACGGGCAGCCCGGCACAACTGCTGCCCCTGCTCACCACGACGCAACTGAGGGCGCTTATAGCCGTCACCGAGAGCCACAGTTTCAGTGTCGCCAGCCGTCATCTGGAGCTGTCACAGTCATCGTTGCACCGGGCCGGACGAGAGCTGGAAAGTCTGCTGGGTATCACATTATTCGAAAAGACTCGCAGCGGTATAGTGCCCACCCGCGCCGCCGAGATTCTGTCCCGTGCGGCCAAGCTGGGCTTTTCCGAAATTGAACAGGGCTTCTACGAGATCAGCGCCCTGCAGTTTCGGGAGGTGGGCAAGATCGTCATGGGCAGCATGCCCCTGGCCCGTACCTCGATTCTCCCGGATGTAATCAACCGCTTCAGCGAAGCGCATCCGGATATAGGTCTCAATGTGGTTGATGCTCCCTATGATGACCTGCTGTTCCACCTGCGCTCAGGCGATCTGGACCTGTTGATTGGTGCCCTGCGCTTTCCACCGCCCGCCGACGACATCATCCAGGAAGAGCTGCTGTCGCCACCGCTGGCTATCGTGGCACGCAAGGACCATCCGCTGCGCAAGGCCAGTGCGCTCAGCCTGGAGCAATTGGCCCAGTGCAGCTGGGTTGTGCCCCGCAGTGGAACCCCT
Source organism: Marinobacterium stanieri (assembly GCF_900155945.1). Taxonomy (GTDB): domain Bacteria; phylum Pseudomonadota; class Gammaproteobacteria; order Pseudomonadales; family Balneatricaceae; genus Marinobacterium; species Marinobacterium stanieri. The sequence goes on along the minus strand of NZ_FTMN01000008.1, from coordinate 211,563 downwards.
ACACGTGCATTTTTTGATACCCTGTTCAGTGACAGGGGCATTGCCACCCCCACCCGCCTCGTCGAAACCAGTTCACAAATACTTATTCGAGAACTTTTAAGAGGCAGTGACCGTTTGACCCTGATTTCCACCCATCAGGTGGAGCATGAATTACGTCAGGGCATCCTCAGTGTCATCCCCTTCTCCCTGAGCCACACACGCCGGCCTATCGGCATTACGGTACGTCGTGACTGGCAGCCCACACCCACACAAAGTCATTTTCTGGAGATGCTGAAAGAGGCCGCCTTGCGCTACTCCGACATCTAGCAAAACCACCCTGCTTTGCAAAAATTGAATACCTGAAGAGATTATTCAATTACTCAGTTGCCGAGGTCGGTGTTAGATTTCCTGTACTAATCTAACGTCTCGAGGCAGTCAGTCGCTGCCAGCGGACAACAGAATTTTTGCATTGAGTAGCAGGAGACAAGCTGATGAGACTCTGTGTTGCAGGCGCCAGCGGCGCTTTTGGCATGAAACATATGGACGCCATCGATGCGATCGACGGCGCGACCGTTACCTCGGTTGTGGGTACAAAAATCGACGTGATTCGTGAGTTTGCCGAAGAGCGTGGCGTGCCGCACTACACCACCGATCTGGCGGAAGCCCTGGCCCGTGACGATGTGGATGGCGTGATCCTGGCCACCCCGACACAGATGCATGCCTCTCAGGCGATTCAGTGCCTGGAAGCCGGCAAGCATGTGATGGTCGAGATTCCCATGGCCGACAACATCGAAGACTCCCGCAAGCTGGTCGAAGTCCAACAGAAAACCGGTCTGGTCGCCATGGCCGGCCATACCCGCCGCTTCAATCCCAGCCATCAGTGGATTCACAACAAGATCCAGGCCGGTGAACTGAAGATCCAGCAGATGGATGTTCAGACCTATTTCTTCCGCCGCACCAACACCAATGCCAAGGGTCAGCCGCGCTCCTGGACCGACCACCTGCTATGGCACCACGCCTGCCATACCGTGGACCTGTTCCAGTATCAGGCCGGTGAAGCCGCCACCAAGGTGCAGGCACTGGAAGGCCCGCATCACCCGGATCTGGGCATCGCCATGGACATGAGCATCGGCATGAAAACCGGCAGCGGTGCACTCTGTACTCTGTCCCTGTCATTCAATAACGATGGTCCTTTCGGCACCTTCTTCCGTTACATCTGCGATAACGGTACCTACATCGCCCGTTACGACGATCTCTTTGACGGCAACGAGAACAAGATCGACCTGACCGGTGTTGCAGTCTCCAACAACGGTATCGAGCTGCAGGACCGTGAATTCATCGCTGCCATTCAGGAAGGCCGTGAACCTAACTCCAGCGTGGCCCAGTGTCTGCCGGCCATGGAAACCCTGCACCAGCTGGAACAGTGCCTGGAAGCGGACCGCTAAGCGGTTCGACTTTCCGGACCTGATTTTTACAACACAGGGATATTCATATGAGCAAGCTGCTGAGCCAAGACTTCAACCCCCCCGGCATTGGATTGGGCTGTATGAACCTGTCCCATGCCTACGGAACGCCCGTTTCGGAAGCTGAAGGAGTTCGCGCCCTGCAGCAGGCATTCGACATGGGCTACCGTCACTTCGATACCGCCACGCTTTATGGTGGTGGCCGTAACGAGACGCTGGTCGGCAAGGCGTTGAACGAGAAGCGCCAGTCCCTGTTTCTGGCCAGCAAGTGCGGCATGGGCATCGGCCAGGAAAGTGGCGTCAAGGAGATTGATGGCCGCCCGGAGACACTCAAGGCTCAGTGTGAAGCCAGCCTGCGCCGCCTGCAGACCGATCATATCGACCTCTACTACTTGCATCGTCGCGACTTCAACACGCCCATCGAAGAGAGTGTAGGCGCTTTGGCGGAGCTGGTTAAGGCAGGCAAGATCGGCGCCATCGGACTGTCGGAAGTGTCGGCCGAAACCCTGAAACGCGCCCAATCCGTGCACCCGATTGCGGCGCTGCAGACCGAGTACTCACTCTGGTCCCGTAACGCCGAGATTGCCGTACTGGATGCCTGCCGCGACAGCGGTACCGCCTTTGTTGCCTTCAGTCCGCTGGCCCGTGGTTACCTGACCAACACCCTGCAGGATGTGACGTCACTGGTGGAAAAGGACATTCGCCGCAACATGCCACGTTTCAATGAGGACAACTACCCACAGAACCTGCAGTTGCTGAGCGGCTATGTTGCCATCGCCGAGGAAGCAGGTTGCTCACCCGCCCAGCTGGCGTTGGCCTGGCTCAAGGCCAAGGGCGATCACATCATTCCCATTCCGGGAACACGCTCGGTCGAGCATATGCAGGAAAACCTGCTGGCAGATCAGGTCAGCCTGGACGGGGCACTGGTGGCGCGCCTGGATGCGCTGATTAACCAGAGCACCGTGCATGGCCCACGTTACAGCGCGGCCCAGCAGGCTGAAATCGATACCGAAGAGTTCGCCTGATAACAGGCGAACCGGCTCCACCCGTACACCGCTGCAACAACGCTCGATATAACAAGCACGCAATAAAGACAAAAAGAAACACAATAAAAACCGAGGCAACCACCCATGAAAAAGATGCTCAAGACCGCTGCGTTCTCGGCTGCTCTGGCTGCCACTGCAACCGTTACCGCACCCACCGCCATGGCGGCTGACTACACCCTGCGTTTTGCTCACTTCTTCCCGCCCGTTGCGGCCCCCCATAAAGAGGTGTTCGTTGCCTGGGCCGACAAGGTGAAAGCCGACTCCAACGGTCGCATTGAAGTAGAGCTCTACCCTTCCTCCACCCTGGCCAAACCACCGGCTCTGTATGATGCAGCCGCCAATGGCATCGCCGATATCAGCGCCACGGTGCAGGGTTATACTGCCAACCGTTTCCCGCTGACCCAGATCGTGGAACTGCCCGGTATCGTGACCGATGCCCAGCAGGGTTCCTGTGTGATCCAGTCCCTGTACGATGAAGGCCTGGTTGCCGACGAGTACAAGGAAACCAAACCGCTGTTCATGTTCACCCACGGTCAGGGTCACATTCACACCAAGGAAAAGCTGATCGAGCAGCCATCTGACCTGGCCGGTATGCGTATCCGTCGCCCCACTGCGGTGGTCGCCAAGATTCTGGAAGAGGTTGAAGCCCAGCCGGTGGGCATGCCGGCACCCGAGTCTTACCAGTCCATGCAGCGTGGCGTAATTGATGGCGTCTCCCTGCCCTGGGAAGGTCAGAAATCCTTCCGCCTGAATGAACTGGCCACCAAACACACAGAAGTGGGTCTCTACAGCCTGTCGTTCGTGGTCACCATGAACAAGCGTGTGTACAACTCCATGCCGGATGACCTGAAGAAAGTGATCGATGACAACTCGGGTCAGCTCTGGGCCGCTAATGCCGGCAAGGTGTTCGACCAGCAGGATGCAGCAGGCCGTAAAGATGCTGTGGATGCCGGTCATGAAATCCTCACCATTGAAGGCGGTGTGGATAACCCGGCCTGGAAACCGGTCGTCGCCGCGGCAACCGAAAACTACCTGGCCGAACTGGAAAACAAGGGTCTCCCGGCACGCAAGGTGTACGCCCGTGCACTCGAACTGGCTGACAGCTGTCAGTAAGCCTGCGCCCTGGAGTCAAACATGAAACAGATCGCACACCTGATTGATGCCATCGCCTTCTGGATGATGCAGCTGAGTGGCGTTGTGATCGTGACAATGATGGTGACGGTCCTTCTGGACGTCACCACCCGCTTCCTGTTCGGGGTTACCGACGGTGGCATCGATCTTACCTTCATTGGTGGCATCGAAATCATCAAGTTCGGCCTGTTGTTCACGATTCTGTATTCGCTGCCCTATTGTGTTGACCGTTCTCAGGTCGTGGTGGACCTGTTTACCGAACGACTCAGTGAACGCAAGAAAGCCTTCCTCGAAGGCATCTATTTTCTGGGCTACATGTTACTGGCGCTGGGTATGACCATCCGCTTTTTTGAAGCGATCCATGCCGCCAACATGACCGGCGAGACCACTCAGGATCTGCTGGTGCCCATGAGTTACATCTACGCAGCCACCGTTTTTGGCACCGCCATGCTGGGTATTCGCGCCCTGCTGACGGCACAACGACGCTTCTGCACTGCAATGGGGTTTAACGCATGAGTTCTGCCATGATCGGTTTGACCTGCATCGCCTTGATGCTGGTCATGATGGCCCTGCGCGCACCCATCGCGCTGGCCATGGCTTCTGTTGGCTTTATCGGCTTTGCCTGGATTATCGCCTTTGATCCGGCCATGGCCATTCTGGAAGGAGGCCCCTTCGAGACCCTCTCCAACTACAGCTTCAGCCCCATTCCCATGTTCATCATGATGGGCGTGTTTGCCTCCCGGGCCAAGATGTCGGACCAGCTGTTCAGTGGCGCACGCTCCCTGTTCGGTGCCTGGCGTGGTGGTATTTCCCTGGCGGCGATCCTGTCCTGCGGCATATTCTCCGCCATCTCGGGCTCTTCAGTAGCGACTGCGGCCAGCATGTCACGCGTAGCCCTGCCGGAAATGCGCAAGCATGGTTACGCTGATTCTCTCGCCACCGGTACTCTGGCTGCCGGCGGTACCCTGGGTATCATGATTCCGCCCTCCATTGCGCTGCTGCTGTATGCCCTGATCACCGAACAGTCGGTGGGTGACATGTTCATCGCCGGCCTGATTCCGGGCATTCTCGGCCTGGTGCTCTACTGTGTGACCATCAGTGTACTGGTCAAACTCAAGCCCGAACTGGCCACACCGGGTGAGGCGACTTCCCTGAAAGAAAAACTGCTGGGGCTCAAGGGACTTGTCCCCTTCTCGGCAGTATTCGCCATCATCATTGGTGGTATCTACCTGGGTATTTTCACGCCGACCGAAGCCGCTGCCATCGGAGCCTTTGCCACGCTGGTAATGGCGGTCATTCGCGGGATGAACTTTGAAGGTTTTCGCAGCGCCATTCAGGAAACCCTGACCACTTCGGCGATGATCTTTTTCATGATTATCGGTGCAGAGATTTTCGGGTATTTCCTCAGTGTCTCCCGAATTTCCTTCGAGCTTGTGAGCTTCGTAGATAGCCTTCAGCTGACACCGTTCATGATTCTGATCTGCGTACTGGTGCTGTTTATGTTGCTCGGCTGCGTCATGGACAGTATCGCCATGCTGCTGCTGACCGTGCCCGTGGTATACCCACTGGTGGAAGCCGCCGGCTTTGACCCCATCTGGTTCGGCATTGTCGCCGTGATTACGGTGGAGCTGGGCTTGATCACACCTCCGGTAGGCATGAACGTGTTTGTGATAAAGGCCTTTGCCAAGGACGTGTCCATCGGTTCCATTTACAAGGGGGTCATGCCTTTTGTGATTTCCGATCTGGTCCGCCTGGCTCTGCTGATCACTTTCCCGGCACTGGCTCTGGGGCTACTCTAGTCCTCACCTGACTGACCCCGGTCTCCGGGGTCAGTATTTGTTCACAGGAGGCACCCGGCATGCCCTCTACCACCCGACCAGACAGCGGTCATCGCCCATCAAAGGCAGGTATCTCAACCTATGCCCTCTACCGGGAAGCCCCTTCCCAGCAGGATCCCGAGTTTTTCCACATTGAGGACATCAAGTCCCGCGCCCGCCTGTTCAACTGGAATATTGGTATTCACCAACACCCGCGCATGTACCAGCTGGTATATGTCAGCCATGGCCAGGTCAAGGCACACCTTGATGGTCAGGAGCATTGTCTGGAAGGGCCCTGCCTGTTTACCTTGCCGCCCTCGGTGCCCCATGGTTTTGAGTTCGAGCGCGATGTCACTCTCGGTTATGTCATTACCCTGTCTCAGCTGCTGCTCAGTGATGAACGGCTGAGCCGTAACTCGGCCGTCCATGATGAACTCATGCGCTCGGCACAGGTGATAAGGTTAAAGAGCCACCCTGAAGACAGACAGTTTATCGACCAGTCCATCAATCAGCTGTTGAACGAATACAACAACAATGAACCGGGCAAGCAGCAGCTGTTCGAGTGCCTGTTGTTCGCCATGCTGATCAAGCTGGGGCGTCACCTGCACGCCCACCATCGCCAGCGCCACGAGGGACATTACGATACCCGCTATCAGCAACTGAGCGAACTGATTGAACTGCACTACCGTGAGCATCTGCCGTCCCAGTTCTATGCCGATGCCCTGTGTACCACTCCGATTGGCCTCAACCGGGCCTGCAAAGCCACGACCGGAAAAAGCCTGGGTGACCTGTTGCAAGACCGCCTGGCGCTGGAAGCCCAGCGCATGCTGATATACTCCTCGGCCCCGGTATCCCTGATCGCCTATGAGCTGGGCTTTGCCGACCCGGCCTATTTCGCCCGTTTCTTCAAACGGCGGGTGGGGACTACACCTAGTATCTTCCGGGAACACCGTGAACAGGCCTGACAGGTTAGTGTCATCACCGCGTCAGCGGCCTCTGGTACACCCTGATACAACTGACACAAAAGGAGTTGCTGCATGCTGAGCGTGCTGTCCATTACCGCCCCCATTTTCATCCTGATTGGCCTGGGCTACCTGGCTGTCAAAAGCGGCATTCTGCCCGCAGCTGCTGCCCCGGGCATGGGGCGTTTTGTACTCTATTTCAGCCTGCCGGCACTGATTTTCGGGACGCTGTCGCGCATGGAGTTCAGTGAGGTCATCGAGCCCAGCTATCTGCTGGTGTATGCCACCGCATCCCTGTTGGCACTGCTGATTGGCGTCACCCTGCACCGCAAACTGGTGGGCAATACGCTGCCGTTAAGCGGCGTAAAAGGCATGGGTATGGCCGTCTCCAACAGTGCCTTTATCGGCTATCCGGTGCTATTGCAGGTTTTTGGCGAGCCGCCCGCGCAGGCGTTTGCCATGTCATTGATGGTGGAGAATCTGCTGATCATTCCACTGGCACTGATCATTATCGAATCGGGTGGACGGGATGACGCCACCTCCAGACGCCAGCATTTCACTGCCGTGTTTGCCCGCGTGCTGAAGAATCCGCTGGTACTGGCCATCGGTGCCGGCATGCTGGTTTCACTGCTACAGCTGCCTATCCCTCAGGTCATCGACAAGACCCTCAGCATGCTGGCTCAGGCCTCGGCAGCGGTCGCGCTATTCAGTATCGGGGGTGTTCTGGTGGGTACGTCCATTCGAGGTAATGTCTCGGCTATTCCGGCGGTCGTAGCGGGCAAGTTGCTGCTGCACCCCTTGCTGGTGTTCCTGCTGCTGATGCTGGTACCGGGGATGGACCCGGACCTGAGGCTTTCCATGCTGCTGCTCGCCTCCATGCCCATGTTCAGCGTCTTCCCGATCATTGCCGGTAACTACGGTTTTGGCCAAACCAGCGCCAGCATTTTGATCATCACCACGCTGATGTCCTTCTTTACGCTGACACTGATGATTGGTTTGCTGACCTGAGGCGATCGATAGGGAAAGGGGTAACCGCCCTCGAGTGAGGGCGGTGTGGAGAAATCAGGCCTGCGCCAACGCATACTGACGCGACTGCGCCGCCAGACGTATGTGCGCGTTGGCCTCACCATAGCGGCTATAGCCACCAGTGCGTTGCAGCACTTCAAAGAACACCCCGTGGGTTTCCCGGGTGTAGAAGTGGAACAGCTCACCGCCCTCTTCGCTGAGGTCATACAGCAGGTTGTGAGCTTTCAGCTTGGCCACAAACGCTGGCTCCAGCGCAAAACGCGCTTCGATATCGTCGTAGTAGTTGGCCGGAATCGGCAGCAGATTTTCGGGCCCGGCACCGGCCGCTGCCTTGAAAATATCCTCGCACTCGAAGGCAACCTGCTGGAAGCCTGCCCCCTTGGAACGCTGAATAAAGCGCTGCGGCGATGCCTCACGGGCGTCTGTCATGTTGATCGGAATACGCACCCGGCCGTTGGCGCTTTTAGCGGTGCGGCTGACCACCAGACCAAAGATGTCGGGCAGGTCCTGGCTGGGTTCAATATCAAAATCGAACAGGGATTTGTAGAAGAACGAGGCTGACAGGAAATCGGTTTTGGCGACTGATTGCCCCATATGGTCAATGCGTTGTAGCCCCAGCTGTTCCTGCTCAGCTTCAACCGGAACAAAGTCGATATCGAAGAAACGATAAGCGCCGTTGCGTTCGACGAAGTACACCAGGCTGTCACCCACGCCTCGAATCGCCGGTATATTCAGCTCACCGGGACCGGCCTGATGCTCAAAGCGCTGCAGGTGATAGCGGTCGGCACGGGCCAGGGTCGACTTGAGATTGCTGCTGGCGAAAGCAAGCGCACAGACGGACACCCCGTGACGCTGAAAATGCTCATGTGCCTGACTCTCCGGCTCGCGGTTGAGGATCAGGTTGATGTCACCCTGACGCATGAGGCTGACATTTTTCGAGCGATGGCGATGGGTTTCCCGAAAGCCCAGCTGGTTAAGCAGGCCAATCAGCTCTTCTCCCGTATCGCCTTCAACAGCGAACTCCACGAATTCGATATCGGTGATCTCACTGGCCTGCTCCGGCTCTTTCTGTGACGCCTGCTCCTGCAGCCAGATCATCGAGCGCATGCCGTCAACCGCCTTCTCTTTCGCCGACGAAGAGCGGAACTCATCATTGAAGATTTCATGCGACAGGTAGTCGTTGAAGCCCTTGTCCTGCAGACAACGCACAAAATCCACCACCGGCAGATCCCCCTGACCGGGGAAACAGCGGAAGTGACGGCTGTACTGGAGCACATCCATCTGCATGATCGGTGCATCGGCAATCTGCACCAGTGCAATCTTATCCACCGGAATTTCATCCCGGAGGCAATCCAGGGTATTACCGCGGGCAAACATGTGGAAGGTATCCAGGTTGATCCCCAGATTGGGATGGTCGGCACGTTTGACCAGATCCCAGGCATCCTCATAGTCGGCTATGAAGCGCCCCCAGGCCAGGGCCTCATACCCCAGTGTCAGCCCTTCCTGAGCTGCCATGTCCGCCAGGGCATGCAGATCGGCTGCACACTGCTCGCGGTCACCGCTGGCATGAGGTGACACGTTACTGCACATCAGCAGACGCGAGGTGCCCAGCTCATGAGCCAGGGCAAACTTGCGCTGCAGGTAGCGGAATTTCTGACTGCGGTAGGGCTCGGGCATGCCTTCCATATCGCGGAATGGCTGCAAAGCGATGATCTCCAGCCCCAGCCCTTCAGCCATACGCCGAACATCGGCTGGCGAGCCTTCATATTGCAGCAGATCATTTTCAAAGATTTCGACGCCCTGAAATCCGGCCGCCGCAGCAGCTTCCAGTTTGGCTGGCAAGGTGCCGGACAGGGTTACTGTCGCCAGTGCAGTTTTCATTGTTTGCTACCCCGATTGTGCAGATGCTCACCAGCCTGCCGTCCTTTGGTCAGCCGCTGGCATCTTGTTTTAATTATCTGACAAAACCAATAATACCCTATATTTTTATAAATCATAGGATACAAAGACATCGATTGCACTCAGACAAACAGCGGCACCCAGTAGCACCTGCCTGGTGTCGGTATGTGGATAACTCAGTGTTGTGTACAGGGGGAAACAGCCCAAGCAGGCACGCGACACACGACCACTCGCCAGAGCGGCCTGCATGTTCGGAATAGCGATAAATCAGCTACAGGAGGGTGAGCCAGCCTTGAACAGGCTTATACGGGGACTTGACTGCCCTTGCGGATATGGGCTTCCAGCGCCGCAACAGCGCCTTCGACATCATCATTTACCAGGCAGTCCAGCAGGGCACGATGTTCATCGGCGACCTCCTGACCACGGAAGGGGCGCTTCTTCAGCGCCAACAGCTGATAGCGCATGAACTGCTCCAACACGGAGGCGTGATAGCGGATCAGCTGGTTGGAGCCACAATTGGATACAATCGCCATATGAAAGTCACGGTCGACCCTTTCCCATTCGCTGACATTGACTGTCTCGTCTTCCATCATCAGCTTTTCCATGCAGCTGAGTCGGTAGTGAGCGCTGATGAGGTGTGCTTTCCATTCCACCGGATTGCCGGTATCGGCGTTGGCAAAGGACTTGCGCAGTCCCAGCGTTTCCAGCACCACACGCAGCTCGATCAACTCTTCCAGATCGGCAACGGATACCGGCTTAACCTTGAAGCCTTTCTGCTCTTCAACAACGACAAAGCCATCGGATACCAGGCGCATCAGGGTCTCGCGCAGAGTATTCACACTCACGCTATAGCGTGACTTGAGCGCATTCAGCTTGAGCTTCTCACCCGGCATCAGGCTACCGCTCATGATGTCATTGCGTAACTGCTCGTACGCTGACTGCCCTACAAGTTTGCGATCAAGGTCGCTGTTCATACTCTGTCCTGCAAAATGAATGTCACCAACCGGCGGTATGTTACTACATCAGGCCCAGCGTCGCGCCACCTTTGCCGGAACGGCGCCGTACCTCATATAAAAAAGGGGTGTACCTGCCACCCCAAGCAACCAACATTGCAACCGATACACGTTGGCTTGAGCACCGCAAAACCACAAAACCGCTAGATCAGTCGATCAGCGCACTCTTGATGTCAAAACGCGCCTTGAAAGGCTCCAGTACGCGTGCCGGATCAACCTTCATATCAGCAAAAATTTCGAACGCATCCAGCCCCTGGAAAAAGAACAGGTCGAACCCCGTAACCAGTTCAAGACCGGCCGCCTTGGCAGCCACCAGAAACGGCGTATCCAGCGGCGTGTAGACCGCATCGAAGGCCCAGCGCTGTCCCTGAATGTACTCGGCAGGCAGCGGAATGCCCGGCGTCTTGTAGTGACCAATCGGCGTACAGTTGATCAGCCCGTCTGCCTGCCGTGCCGCCTGCCCCAGTTTATCGTCGCTGACGGCAGTGGCCTTGATACCGGCTGCACAGAGCGCTGCGACCAGGGATTCGGCCCCTTCATGGCTGAGGTCATACACCGCAATTTCCGTGGCACCCAGCTCCAGCAATGCAAAGGCAACCGCTCGCCCGACACCACCTGCGCCCAGCAGAAGCACTGAGCCGGCAGCCTTATCGCCCATGCGCGCCTGATAGCCACGAATGAAACCTGTGTAGTCGGTATTGCCGGCAAACAGCTGCTCGCCAAAGGCCAGCGTGTTGGTGGATCCTACCCGCTGCACCGCTTTATTCATCTGCTGTGCATGGCTGACGGCAATCTGTTTGTAGGGAAAGGTGACATTACAGCCACGGTAACCAGCCTGTTGCAGCTCCCGCAGTGTGTCAGCAAAGGCTCCAGAGCTGGCATCTTTGGGCTCATGCAGTGCATAGCTCACCTCCAGTCCATGCAACTCACCCAGCATGGTATGCAGGGCAGGCGCTCGGGATTGAGCAATGGACTGCCCGATCAGGCCAAGCTTCAACATGTTTGTGTCTCCATCGTGCATGCGGCAGTCCCCTTACAGCCTGTAGCAGGGCTGTCCGCTTATTATTCTGTTGTGGGCCTGGCCTCTCGGATGTACGGAAGGCACTCATCCGCCCCATTGATAGGATATTTATAAAATCATCCTATATTTTTACACTTAATGACAACTGCTTTTTTCCAACCGGTTCCGTGCCAGTGCTACATTTTTCCCGCAAAAAACCGCTTAAAATCGCAAAATTGCTGACAAATTTTGGATTTATGACCTATTAGTAGTTAATTAGCCAAAGGAACAATACGCAAAAGTATAGGATATTTTTCTTTTAACCCCATAATATTGACCTCACCCAATCCTGTTGCTAGCCTCCAACCTATCGATTCGGACAGTTGATCGACCCAAAACAACAATCAGCAGGCATACCTGCCCAACAAACAGAGATGGAACGAAGCATGAAAATTTCCACAACAAAAATAAAACTGGGACTTGCGGCTGCGGTCGCTGCTATCTCCTTCCAGGCACAGGCTGCCGATCTCACCCTTACCCTGGGCCATGTTGATCCTCAGGAGTGGACCTCCTCCAAGAAAGGCGCTGCTGCTCAGGTGTTCAAAAACCTGGTCGAAGCCGAAAGTGGCGGCCGTATTGAGGTGAACGTTTACCCGGCCGGTCAGCTCGGCGGTGAAACCGAACTGCTGCAGTCCGCACAGGACGGAACACTGAGCATGGCCATGGTGTCCGGCGCCTTCTCCAAGCTTTGCGCGGAAGCTGCCGTATTGGAGATTCCCTACCTGTTCCCGTCTGCACCAGTCGCCTGGGAAGTACTGGACGGTGAGTTCGGCAAAAACCTGAGCCAGCACTGCCAGAGCAAAACCGGCCTGCGCACCCTGGCCTACGGTGAAACCGGTTTCCGTAACTTCACCAACTCCAAGCGCCCGATCAAAACCCCGGCCGACCTGGATGGCCTCAAGATTCGCGTGATGACCACGCCGCTGTACGTGGAAATGGTCAAAGCCATGGGCGGTGAGCCCACACCAATCGCCTGGCCTGAAGTGCCCTCCGCACTGACCACGGGTGTTGTCGATGGTCAGGAAAACCCGGTCGGCGTTATCTACAACGCCAAATTCTATGAAATGCAGGACTACCTGACCCTGGACGGACACGTGTACGGCACCGACTTCCTGGTTATCAACGATGATATCTATCAGGGCCTGTCCGATGCTGATCGCGCCATCGTGGACCGCGCTTCCAAGGTTGCCGGCACCGTTGGCCGTGCCATCCAGCAGTTCAACTCTGCCGAAGGCCTGTCCAAACTGGCAGCTGAAGGTATGGAGATCACCTCACTGACGGCTGACCAGATGGCCCAGTTCCGCCAGGCCGCTCAGCCCGCAGTTATCGAGTGGCTTAAAGGCGAAATCGACAGCAGCTGGATCGATAAAGCCCAGAACGCCGTCAAGGCCGCTGAATCCAACTAAACTTCCAGCCACAGGAAGTAATTAACAAAAACCGGGGATGGAGCCCCATCCATTCCCGGTTTTTTGACGCCCTATTATGTGTTGGATAGTCCGATGAAACTTCTATATTCCAAGCTGCTGGCCTGGCTGACAGGGGGCTCTCTGTTCATCGTCTTCGCCGTCGTGCTGTGCAGCAGCCTGTCCCGCTACCTGCTTAACTACCCGATTCAATGGAGTGAAGAAGTTGCCCGCTACGCCATGATCTATGGCGCCATGTTCGGCACGATTCTGTGTTACCTGCAGGATTTGCATATCAAATTCGGCTTTCTGGAGCACAGCGTACCGCCCTTTGTGAAGCGCCTGCTCCATTTGGCATCAGACCTGATTGCACTGGGAACCGGCATTATCGTGGCCTGGTCCGGCTATCAGTTTGTGCTCAAGCGCGGCGGTATCGATGCGCCCGGCACCGGACTCCCCATGAGCCTGTTCCAGTCCGCCATGATTGTCGCCGGCGTGGGCCTGGCCATTGCGGCACTGCTCAAGCTGCCCGACCACCTGCGCGCCAAGCAAGCACAGAGCGAAGAATGATATGACCGGTTTTCTGATTCTCCTGTTTCTGCTGCTGATCGGCAGCCCCATTGCGTTTGCCATTCTGTTGGCAGTCACTGGCTACCTGACCCAGACACCTTTTCCCATCAGCCTGATCAGTCAGCGCCTGTTCTCCGGTCTGGATTCCTTTGCCATCCTCGCGATTCCCCTGTTTGTGCTGGCCGGTGAGTTGATGAACGAGAGCGGTATCACCGGTCGTATCATCAAGTTTGCCAATGCCTGTGTCGGTCACATGAAGGCGGGCCTTGCTCAGGTCAACATCTGGGCCTCGGTGATCTTCGCCGGCCTGTCCGGCTCCGCTGTTGCCGACACCTCGGCACTGGGCCGCATCTTCATCCCCGAGATGGAAAAAGAGGGCTATCCGCGTGACTTCGCCGCAGCCCTCACCGCCGCTTCATCCGTGATCGGCCCCATGATTCCGCCCAGTATCCCCGTCATTATCTATGCTCTGATCACGTCGGGCGTGTCCGTGCCAGCGCTGTTCCTGGCCGGTGTTGTACCAGGGTTACTGCTGGCTGTCGGCCTGTCCATCTATGTCCGTATCAAGGCTGCCCACTATGCGCCCCAGCATCCGCGTATGCCGTTCAAGCAACGTCTGATCGCACTCAAGGATGCCTGGATTCCGCTGTTCATGCCGATCTTCATTGTCGGCTCAATCCTCACCGGTATCGTGACACCGACAGAGGCAGCTGCACTGGCGGCAGGCTATGCCCTCTTTGCCGGCATGTTCATCCTGAAAAGCCTGCACCTGAACCAGCTGCCTAGCATTTTTGTGCGGGCCATGCGTGACTCCTCGGTGATTCTGATCATTATCGCGGTGATCTCAGTGGCCAACTGGCTGCTGACCTTCTCGCAGGTACCGCAGAAAGTCAGTGAGATCGTGCTGGAGCAGGTCTCGAGCCCCTGGATGTTCCTGCTGGCGGTAAACATGATTCTGCTGGTGATCGGGCTGTTCCTGGAAGGGATTGCCGCCATGCTGATCCTGCTGCCGATTCTGCACCCCATCGCCATGCAGCTGGGGCTGGACCCGGTTCATTTCGGCATTGTGGTGATTTTCAACCTGATGATAGGCCTGGTCACGCCGCCCATGGGGATATGTCTGTTCGTGTCGAACTCCATCGCCAATGTGGGGGTTGGTGCCATCTCCAGGAAGATCATGCCGCTGTTCCTGGTTGAATTGGCCGTTCTGGCAATTGTCACCTTCATCCCCGACACCGTAACCTTCCTGCCACGCCTGTTTGGTTATTAACTTGGAGATCGGATTTTGAGCAAGCTGATTTATGTGTTGAACGGCCCCAATCTGAACCTGCTGGGCAAGCGCCAGCCGGAAATCTATGGCCATGAAACCCTGGCCGATGTGCAGAAGCGCATGGAAAAAAAAGGGGATGCACTCGGATTGGAGATTGCGTTTTTCCAGAGCAATCACGAAGGGGAGCTGGTGGATATTATTCACCAGGCGCGTGAACAAGCCGCCGGTATTGTGATCAACCCGGCCGCCTATAGTCACACCTCAGTAGCTATTCTGGATGCGCTCAACACCTTTGAAGGTCCGGTGGTAGAGGTGCATATATCCAATATCCATAAGCGTGAAGCCTTCCGCCATCACTCCTATGTTTCCAGCCGTGCCGAAGGCGTGATTGCCGGTCTGGGTACGCTGGGCTACGTCTTGGCGCTGGACTATTTCGCGCAGTAAACAGAGCTTTCGAAAGCTCCACCTTCCAGGCCCCGTCGACAGGCAACTGTCACGGGGCCTTTTCGGTTAGGACTGTTCCCTTTCCCACGTCCCTCAAGTGTTCAAAAAGTACCGGCAAGCGTTGCTTTATTCCATTCATCGTCTGACCACTATCCCCGATCATGAAGGCCATACGCGATTCATATTAACCAAGAATAAGAGAACGCCATGAAGACGATTCAGACTCAGGTTGCCATCATTGGTGCAGGCCCTTCCGGTCTGCTGTTGGGACAGCTGCTGGCACGCAAGGGTATCAGCAATATCATTCTGGAACGCGTGACCGGGGACTATGTGCTGGGCCGTATCCGCGCCGGTATTCTGGAACAGGGCTTCGCCGATCTGGTGCGTGAAGCCGGTGTCGCCGAACGCATGGATGCCGAAGGGCATGTCCACGAAGGTGTGGAGCTGGTGGTGGACGGCACGCGCACCCGCATCGACCTGAAAGAACTCACCGGTGGTGATGTGGTGGTGTGCTATGGACAGGTAGAGATCACGCGCGACCTGATGGAAGCACGTCAGGCAGCCGGACTGGATACCTATTACGAAGCTGCCCAGGTTCAGCCCCATGACGTCAAAAGCGATCAGCCATTTGTCACTTTTGAGCACAACGGCGAAGAGTACCGTCTGGACTGCGACTTCATTGCCGGCTGTGACGGCTTCCATGGTGTATCCCGCCAGACCATCCCGGAAGATGTACGTACCGAATTTGAACGCGTCTACCCCTTCGGTTGGCTGGGCCTGCTGGCTGACACTCCGCCCTGCCACGATGAACTGATCTACGCCAAGAGCGAACGCGGCTTCGCCCTGGCCAGCCAGCGCTCAACTACACGCTCGCGTTATTACCTGCAGGTGCCTCTGACCGACAAGGCTGAAGACTGGTCGGATGACGATTTCTGGAACGAGCTGAAGAAACGCTTGCCTGAAGAAATTGCGGCCAAACTGGTGACCGGCCCCAGTCTGGAAAAAAGCATCGCCCCGCTGCGCTCCTTTGTCTGTGAGCCCATGCAGTACGGCAACCTTTTTCTGGTAGGCGATGCTGCACATATCGTCCCGCCCACCGGAGCCAAGGGGTTGAACCTGGCCGCATCAGACGTGGCCACCCTGTACAAGATTCTGACCCGCGTATATGAAACCGGTGATCGTCGCTATATCGAGCAGTATTCCGAGATCGCCCTGCGCCGGGTGTGGAACGGCGAGCGCTTCAGCTGGTGGATGACCAACATGATGCACGATTTTGGCACCGAGGTGAGCAACAGCGGACTGGAAGGCCAGATGTTCGGCCGCTTCATGACCTCCGAGATTGATTACTACCTGAACTCGGAGCACGGCCGCAAGGTCATTGCCGAACAGTATGTGGGGCTGCCCTACGAAGAACTGAAAGAGTATTGAAGCCCTTCAGCTCACGATATGAAAAGGCCGGATGCGAAATGTTCCGGCCTTTTTCGTAGTCTCACACAGGAGTCTAATCAGGCGTCCAGCAGGACCCTGCTAAAGAAGTTGGCCACCCCGGCATAATCGTCCAGTGGCAATACTTCAGCAACATACTGGTCGGGTCGCACGATCAGGATGCAGCCTTTCTCCCTGTCGATGCCGCGCATCTCATAAATGTTCATGCCACCACCGGATGACGACGGTCGGTTATCCACCGTGAACACCTTTTCATGGTCACGCAGCCCGTATTTGCCTTTCTCAGGCGTCAGCAGCGGATGCAGGCTGCCGGTTTCAATCGTCTGATGATGCGGCTGGAAAATCGCCCGCACATCGATCACCGCATCCTGCTCCGCATTCGCGGGCGTGTGTTTCCTCAGCGGAGAACGCTCATCCCTGTCCAGAAACTCACAGAGTGCCTTCACGCCACAGTTCTCTGACATGGGCTCGGCACTACCGGCAAAGGCGTAGAGGCGATAGGCACCATCGGCCAGATGACAGTGTCCCAGTTGCACAGGTTTGGCATCCGCCAGGCGCACAACAGGGGCCGAATGGAAGCGCTTACCAACCGTAAAACCCTTGGCCAACGCCTGATGCTGCCCTTCACCGACCATAATGGAAGGACGGTACTGGATGGAGACGCCGGCGGTGTATTCGCCAAACAGCTGGAAATAGCGCTGAAACTCTTCCGGATCGACACCGTCCGGGTTTTCAGCCGATCTGGGCTTGGCACTGAACATACGCGAGAACTCGCGATCAAAATCGATCAGTGCCTGACCGTATTCACGACGCTCATCGGAGTAGGTTTTCAGAATTGACTCATCCGCACGACCGGTGAGCACATGCGCCAGCTTCCAGCCCAGGTTCCAGGTATCCATCACCGAGGTATTCAGCCCCTGTCCCGCTTTAGGGCTGTGGGTGTGGCAGGCATCTCCTGCCAAAAATACCCGAGCCGCGCGGGTATCGGTAGAATCATCAAACGCAGTGGTAATGCGCTGACCTATCTCGTACACGCTCCACCAGGCCACCTCTTTTACATCGATACTGTAGGGCTGGAGGATGCGGTTGGCGGCTGCGATCAGCACCTCGGGGGTCATCTGATCACGGGCCACACGCTCGCCTGCTTTCAGTTTGTCCAGCTCAATATAGATACGCACCATGTAGCCGCCTTCACGCGGAATGATCAGCATGTTGCCTTCGTGACTGGAATGGATCAGCGATTTCAGACGAATATCCGGGAAGTCAGTATTGAGCAGCACATCCATCACACCCCAGGCCTGATTCAGTGCATCACCCACCAGCTCCTTGCCAATGGCCGTTCGGACATTGGAGCGAGCGCCATCACAGCCCACCACATAGCGGGCTTTAACGGTTTCAATCTCCTGCGAGTACTGGGAGTAGTTCACCAGCCGTTCGATTCGCGCCGTCACCGGGTAGTCCCCGGCATCGGGATCAACCTCCAGTTCCAGCAGTTTACGCTGGTAATGGGGCTCCACCTTACCGGGGTTTTGGCGCATCACATCCAGAAACATGTCGTGCACACGGGCCTGGTTGATGATCAGGTGCGGCATTTCCGACAGGTCATCGGCCACATCCTGCACCTTGCTGCTGCGTGTAATATGGCCGGGCTGGTCAACATCAGGTTTCCAGAAGGCCGCTTCATTGACCTGATAGGCTTCCTGGATAATTTGATCAGCAAAGCCGTACGCCTGGAACATCTCCATCGTACGGCAGGCAATGCCATCGGCCTGCCCAACCAATAGCCTGTCGTCCTTCTGATCAATAATGGCCACCTGGATACCGGCAAATTTGGTCAGCTGTGCCGCCAGATTCAACCCGGCCGGGCCACAGCCCACGATCAGCACATCGACCTTTTCCGGCAAGGGACGCTTAATCGGCGGAGGAACAACTCGGTCCTGAGGGTCTGAAAAACGCGGGTCGCCCGGGTAGAAACCATCAACGTGAAACTGCATGGGGTACTCTCCTCTCATTATTATGGGAAAGACTTTAAACAGCTTCAGATATCAGCAAAAATAGATTTTTATACCCAGATAAAAAGAATTTGCATACATGAACCCCAACCTGTTGAAACAACTGGCGATTGTCGTGAAACAGGGATCAATCAGTCGTGCCTCTGAGCACCTCTATGTGACCCAACCGACACTGACCCGCAGTATCAAGCAGCTGGAAGCGAAAGTGGGCGCTCCCTTACTCACCCGTTCCCGTTACGGAGTGGAACCCACCGAAATCGGTGCGCGGCTGGCCCGGATCGGGGAGCGCATTCTGGCCGAATCCGATCATGGCGACGAAGTGATCCGGCAATGGCACAGTGGCTACCATCAGGAGTTTGTGATCGGGATCGACCCACTCTGGGAGTTCGCGGCGGTGGAGGAGATGACCTCCGCACTTCTGCAGGAAAGCCGCTACGTATTTCACCTGAGGACGGCATCGGCTGCCACCCAGATCCAGTTGCTGCAAGCGGGAGAGCTGGATTTCCTCATTTCTCATGCCCATCTGTCCGTATCCCAGGGGCGCTTGAATCGTGACATCCTGTTCCGGGATCGCACCGGTGTATTTGCCGGCCGCAAGAGCAAGCTTGTAAGTACTCACACACAGATAGACGCC
Organism: Marinobacterium stanieri; assembly: GCF_900155945.1. GTDB lineage: Bacteria > Pseudomonadota > Gammaproteobacteria > Pseudomonadales > Balneatricaceae > Marinobacterium > Marinobacterium stanieri. Next base: position 192,388 of record NZ_FTMN01000008.1, on the reverse strand, counting down.
AACCAGTTGGCAGAACACAACTGGATGATTGCGGGCGCCAGCGCAGGTTTCCTCGATACTCAAGAAAACCTGACCGCCCCCTTGCCGGCACGCATGGCACTAACCGGCAGCATACACTCGGTGCTGCACCTGCTGAATACCACCGACCTGTTGGTGCGTTTGCCGGCACGCCTGACCTTGATGACCGGCCAGGTATCACCGGAGCAACTGCTGGAAGTGGACGGCCAGCCCGGCCCCCGGCGTGACCTGGCACTCTGGTCCCGCATCGACCGAGAGGAGAGGCCCGAAATGGTGAAAGTTCGGCACATTATCAGCGAGCTTCTGCGCCAGCTGGATCGGGATAAACCCACCTACGGGCTTTCGCTTTAGGCTTGTGATCGGATATGGAACTGTCGTGAAATGGTAATGACTTGCAGCCAAGGCTGTGCGACGCTCTACGACTCGCTTGATCCTAACTGCTGATGTTCAAGGACAGACTTATGACGCATACACTCAGCGATTTCCCCCTGCAGACCTACGACAAGCTGCGCTTTGCCGATACCGACAGTCAGGGGCACGTGAACAGTGCCGTGTTTTCCACCTTTCTGGAAACGGGCCGTGCCGAGATGCTCTACGATGCCGAAGCCCCGCTGGTGGCAGAGGGTGCCGTCTATGTGATCGCCAAACTGGACCTGCAGTTACTGGGTGAGGTCCGCTGGCCAGGACGTGTGGATATCGGCACAGGCGTTTTGAAAGTCGGCAACAGCTCAATGACGCTTTATCAACAGCTTTATCAGAACGAGCAGTGCGTCGCCACAGCTGAGACAATCATCGTGCAGATGAACGAAACAACACGCAAATCCCAGCCGCTATCATCTCAGGCCAAAGAGGCACTGAGCCGGTTTCTGTTGACTGAGGCTTGAGCAGACGGGCTTCCCACAGACTTTTGCAGCCATACAAAAACGCCGACTCTCAAGGAGCCGGCGTTTTGTTTTTGAGCTCACTTCAACCAGGGCAGGTTTAGCTCAGATCAAAGCGATCCGCGTTCATCACCTTGGTCCAGGCCGCGACGAAGTCCTTGACGAACGTCTCCTTGTTATCGTCCTGAGCGTAAACCTCAGCATAGGCGCGCAGGATTGAGTTGGAACCGAACACCAGGTCGGCACGGGTGGCTGTCCATTTAACGGCGCCACTGTTGCGATCGACAATCTCGTAGCTGTTCTTGCCGGTCGGCTTCCAGCTGTACTGCATGTCGGTAAGATTGACGAAGAAGTCATTGCTCAGCACGCCTTCCTTATCAGTAAAGACACCGTGTTTGCTGCCACCATGGTTGGTGCCCAGCACGCGCATACCACCAACCAGTACAGTCATTTCCGGTGCGGTGAGGCCCATCAGCTGGGTACGGTCCAGCATCATCTCTTCCGGGCTGACCACATAGTCGCCTTTCACCCAGTTGCGGAAGCCATCGTGCAGCGGCTCCAGGTACTGGAAGGAATCGGCATCGGTCATCTCGTCTGTGGCATCACCACGACCCGGTGCAAAAGGTACCTTGATGCTGACGCCTGCATCCTGAGCGGCCTTCTCAACCGCTGCAGTACCGCCCAGTACAATCAGGTCGGCCATGCTGACCGGCTTGCTCAGACCAGACTGCACACCTTCAAGCGCCTTGAGGACCTTGGCCAGGCGGGCAGGTTCATTACCTTCCCAATCTTTCTGCGGTGCCAGGCGAATACGACCACCGTTGGCGCCACCGCGGAAGTCGGATCCACGGAAGGTACGCGCGCTGTCCCAGGCGGTTGCAACCAGTTCGCCCACACTCAGGCCAGTGGCCAGAATCTTGCCCTTGATGTCCTCTACTTCAGCGTCTGTCAGGGTGTAGTCCACAGCCGGAATCGGGTCCTGCCAGATCAGGTCTTCGCTTGGTACATCGGCACCCAGATAACGGCTTTTTGGCCCCATGTCACGGTGGGTCAGCTTGAACCAGGCACGAGCAAAGACATCATCGAAATACTCGGGATCCTTGTAGAAACGCTCGGAAATCTTGCGGTATTCCGGATCCATTTTCAGTGCCATATCGGCATCGGTCATCATCGGCATGCAGCGGATGGAAGGGTCTTCCACATCCACCGGCATATCCTCTTCCTTGATATCCACAGGCTTCCACTGGTTGGCGCCCGCCGGGCTCTTGGTCAGCTCCCACTCATGGTTGAGCAGCATATCGAAGTAACCATAGTCCCACTTGGTCGGCTCGCTGGTCCAGGCACCTTCAACCCCGCTGGTCACGGTGTTGCGACCGATACCACGCCCCACCTTGTTGTTCCAGCCAAGGCCCTGCTCTTCTACGTCAGCGCCTTCAGGCTCAGGCCCCAGATCATCGGCATTACCGTTACCGTGTGCTTTACCCACTGTATGGCCACCGGCCGTCAGAGCCACGGTCTCTTCATCATTCATGGCCATACGCTCAAAGGTGACACGCATGTCCTGAGCGGTTTTCAGCGGGTCAGGGTTACCATCCACCCCTTCAGGGTTAACGTAGATCAGGCCCATCATCACGGCTGCCAACGGATTTTCCAGATCACGTTCACCGGAATAACGCGACCCCTCACTGCCGGTCGGCGCCAGCCACTCTTTCTCGGAGCCCCAGTAGATATCTTTTTCCGGATGCCAGATATCAGGGCGACCACCGGCAAAGCCGAAGGTTTTGAAGCCCATGGACTCATAGGCCATGTTACCGGCCAGGATGATCAAATCGGCCCAGGACAGTTTGTTGCCGTACTTCTTCTTGATCGGCCACAGCAGGCGGCGCGCCTTGTCGAGGTTACCGTTGTCCGGCCAGCTGTTGAGCGGGGCAAAACGCTGGTTGCCGGTGCCACCACCGCCTCGACCATCGGCCACACGGTAGGAACCCGCAGCGTGCCAGGCCATACGAATCATCAAGCCACCGTAGTGGCCCCAGTCGGCCGGCCACCAGTCCTGGCTGTCGGTCATCAGCGCCTTGAGATCGTTCTTGACCGCTTCCAGGTCGAGCTTCTTGAATTCTTCTGCGTAGTCGAAGTCTTCGCCCAGAGGGTTCGTCTTGGTGTCATGCTGGTGGAGGATGTCCAGGTTGAGCGTATTAGGCCACCATTCCATATTATCGTTACCGCTGGCGGTGTTGCCGCCATGCATGAAGGGGCATTTACCTGTGTTGTTCTGGCTCATTTCCATTTCCTCTGCTTGTTATCCAAAGACTCACAAACCGGTGTTCATAAGTGCCTGATTGCTCAGGAAACACCGTTCTCAACCTTGAGTTGGACCTGTTGTGTTTTGGTTAGCTTCAGACTAGACGCTGGCTGTGGATTAGCCAAAGTGACATTTCTAATGGCAACGATAGGCAAGACCTATCGGAATGCATGCAAAGCCCGGATGAACCCGAAACTGATCTGTTATGCAGGCAACTGTTCCTGCTCAAACCCGTTTCGCCCGGCATGCTTGGCGTTGTAAAGCGCCTGATCAGCACTTCGAAGCAATGAATCGGCTGTCATTATTTGTGACAAATCCCGGTTACACACCAGGCCAATGCTGATAGTGACCTTAAGGAGTTCACCGGTTTCGGTCCTGACCTCCAGCTCACGCACCCGTTGCAGCAGGCGCTCGGCCAGTTTGGATGCCTCACCCGCGTCCGTGTTCGGCAAAATCACGGTAAACTCCTCACCACCGTAACGACCGATGCTATCCACCTTGCGCAACTCATGCCGCAGTGCCTGAGCCACTGCAATCAGCACCCTGTCACCCTGAGCATGACCAAAACGATCATTCACCTGCTTGAAGTGGTCCAGGTCGATCATCATCAGTGCCAGGGGTGAAGCAAAACGTTGTGTCCGCTCGACTTCCTGCTCCAGCCGACTCATCAATTCTCGACGGCTTAGCACACCGGTCAGATAATCAGTCTCGACCAGTGATCTCAGTCGTTGCTGCACCGATTCACTGCCCATCAGGCGCTGCCAGAAGCCGAAGGTCAGGCTCGCCAGCACAGACGCACACACCACCAGAACCGCCCAAACCCAGAGATGCATGTTATCCACCCGTTCAAGCATGCCATTGACCAGAGGGTCCATGCGTTTGGCATCGCGGCTGAAGCTGATGCCGCCACGCAGATCCCCGATTTTGTAGCCCATCTGCTCATGACACGGCAGGCAGCTGTGGACAATATTAAGCCCTGCCATATAGCGATAACGGCCTTCAAACAACTCCACCCGCTCCAGCTCTCCGCTTTGCTCCATCCAGGTCAGGGCAGAGCGCTCCCATTCATCCGGTGCATTAGTAGGGTTAAGCGGTTTAAGGCTGGTAATGCGCAGGGCCACATCCTGACCCTCAAGCTGCTCCGATATCTGCCGCGTCATATAAGCAGGGTTGATACGTGTTAGCTGGCGGCCATGGTTATCTGTGATGTCTCTATCCGGGAGGTGTAAGTAGGGGTTGGGATGAATATCAGGGGACACTGGAACATAGACGCCCTCCGTATCAGCATTCCAGTGACGTGCAGCCCGAATCAACTCGAACGCCGCACGCCCCTGGGCCTGGAACACGGACAAACCCGCCCCTTCGAGCGCATTCCGATTCACCAGCCAGGAAAAGCCGACGATAAGGCTGCACAGCAGCACGACGATAAGGTTGATCAGGAACAGCTGGCGCAGTTGCATCCATTTCCCACTCTTGAAGACTCCTTAAAGAATATAAGGGTTTGCTCAGGCTTCAAGCATCTGCCGATCTGTTTTTTTCCTGCAATTGTCTGTTGATCACTAAACAGACAATTGCTTCACATATTAACTCTATGTATACTACTAAGGTCTAACACACATTTTGGGGAGTGTTGTTATGAACCAGAAGCACTACACCGGTCTTGCCAATGAAGATCGTCGTATCCACCAGGAGCTGGTGGCCATGGGTTACACGGATGCCGAGGCATCTGAAAGCCAGGGTGCTGTTGCCAAGCTGTTCAACCAACTGGCCGACCTGCTGACGTGGATGCGTTGGAAAGGGGAAGTCGGTGTTTATGGTTGCCGTATTGGCGCACCGCGTCACGTCTGCAAGGCGTAACGCACGATCTTCACTTCATGGTGTTGATTCCTTATCTGTTGTTTGTTGTTTGATGCCCACAGGTTCTGCCTGTGGGCATTTTTTTCGCCTGTCGTTTGTACCTGCCGCAAAAATCCATCCCGGTTTCTCTCACGTAAATCTCAGTTCTACGTCTACGGAGCAAACCTGTGCCTTCTCCCCGCTTGCGGCTGATCCTGGGTGATCAGCTAAGTCTGAATATTAGCAGCCTCAAAGATATCGATCCCGAGCAGGATCTGATTCTGATGTGTGAGCTGCACAGCGAAGCAACCTATGTGGCACATCACAAAAAGAAACTGGTTCTGGTGCTGTCAGCCATGCGGCACTTTGCCAAGACGTTGAAGGAAAAAGGCTATCGCGTCTGCTATCGACGCCTCGACGATACGGACCGGTATTCTGACTTTATCCGGGAAGTTGAGCATATTCTCAACGCCTCAGGCTGCCGCCACTGTGTCATCACCAGACCTGGCGAATACAGGTTGCTGCAACAGTTTCAGCAGTGGCAACAGACCTCGGACGCACATATTGAACTGCGCGAAGATGACCGTTTTCTGTCCTCAACAGACGATTTCAGAGACTGGGCTCAGGGCAGGCGTCAGCTGCGGATGGAGTACTTTTACCGCAACCTGCGCAAGCGCTACGGTATTCTGATGCATGAGGGCAAACCCGTGGGTGGGCAATGGAATTTCGACAGCTCCAACCGCAAGGCAATGCCCGCAGACCTGACACCACCCGCCCCCGCCCGCTTTGAGCCTGACAGCATCACCCAAGACGTTATCGACCTGATTCAGACAGGCTTTCCCGACCACTTTGGAGAGCTGGATGACTTTCACTATGCCGTCACCCGTGCCCAGGCACTTGAGGTACTGGACCAGTTCATCCGTGAACGCCTGCCCCTGTTTGGTGACTACCAGGATGCCATGCGCCAGCAGGATCCCTGGTTGTTTCATTCCCATCTGAGCTTCTATATCAACCTGGGATTACTGGAGCCTCGCGAGGTGATCGAAGCGGCTGAAACGGCTTATCAACAGGAAAAGGCACCTCTCAACGCCGTCGAGGGATTTATCCGCCAGATTCTGGGTTGGCGCGAGTATGTGCGTGGCCTCTACTGGCTGCAGATGCCGGCATATAAAGAAGGCAACTACCTGAAGGCCGACCGCCCCCTGCCCGGACTCTATTGGGGGCAAACCACTGCCATGAACTGCCTGCACCAATGTGTGGAGGATACGCGTCGCCATGCCTACGCCCATCATATCCAGCGGCTGATGGTGCTGGGTAACTTCGCCCTGCTGATAGGGGCCAACCCCGCGGAGGTGAATGAGTGGTACCTGCTGGTCTATGCCGATGCCTATGAATGGGTGGAAATGCCCAACGTGCAGGGCATGATCCTGTTTGCCGATGGGGGCCTGATGGCCAGCAAACCCTACGCAGCCAGCGGTGCCTATATCAACCGCATGTCGGACTATTGCCAACACTGCCGCTACGACGTGAAACAGAAAACGGGCGCCAAAGCCTGCCCTTTCAATTATCTGTACTGGGATTTTCTGGCACGTAACCGGGAACAGCTGGAACAGAATCCGCGCCTGGGGCTGGCCTATCGCAACCTGAACAAGATGTCAGACGATGCCAGGGAAGCCATTCAGGAGAGTGCGCGTATCTTTCTGCAGCAGCTGGACTGAATCAGCGCAGCAAGCTGCCCAGTGAGCCGGGCGGCAGGGTATCCAAGGGTTGCTTGCGGTATTTGAGCAGCTGTGTCTGGCGCAATTTCTCAGCCGGCTCCAGTGGTAGTCGGTCCGTGAGTCGCAGATAGCGGTCCACCATGCGGAAACGCTCGTCGCGCTTGCTGGCATTATCGCGCGCCGCCTCCAGGAACAGCTGGGCCAGATTCAACAGCGCCGGTACATTACCCGGGTCGTACTCGATGGCCAGGCCAAAATAGCGGATTGCCTGAGACAACTTGCCGGCCAGATAGTGCTTAACGCCCAGACGATTAACCTTGTCACTCATGGCATGGTCGCGACGCACACCACCCTTGGCTGCAGGCTCCTGAGTGGTTTCAGGCTCAAGCATGGGTACCTTGTCACCGGACAGCAGCAACTGCTCTCGATCCAGTTGCAGAGGCTGCTCAAGTGACTGGTTATGCTCATTGGCAACAGAACGAAACTGCTGTGCCTGGGAAGCTTCCCCCAGGTCTTCACAAATCTTGGCTCTGAGCAGGTTGGAGCGCACCTTGAGCGTGTTATCCCTCGGGAAAGCAAACTCGGCGTTATTCAGCACCACATCGAAGTCGTTACGCAGATCAATCTGGCGACGGCTGTCCGCGTCCAGCATTTCCAGGCGTCGAATATTGGCCAGACGCAGATAGGGCTCCGGGGAACGGTAGCAACTGCGGCGCCCCAGCTGGATGGATTTGCGGTAGGCTCCTTCGGCCATATCCAGCACACGGGTTTGGGTCGCGACTCGTCCCAGTTCCATCTGGCGCGGAATCCCCATGGGGGATTTGGACGTCGCCTGTTTTAAGATATCTCGCGCGTCATCAAGATCACCGTTTTTCTCATGCACCTTGGCCAGTAGATCATAGGCCGAGATCAGCAACGGGAAGTTTTCAATCAGGCTGCCCAGCAGCTCTTTGGCTTCATTCAACCGGTTCATGGCCGCCAGAGATTCGGCCATCACCAGGCCTATTTCCTTGTCCTGAGTCTGCCAGAACAGGGGTTCCAGCACCTCATAGGCTTCGTCCGGTCGTTTCAGCTGTATCAGCAGACTGGCTTTAAGGCGGCAGGCGTAGTCGTAGTTAGTGTCCTGACGCGGGATATCGTCACAGGCGATGACAGCACCTTCCAGATCTCCGACTTCGATGGACTGCTCCACCGGTCGCAGTACCTGCTTGCGCAGGACCAGCTGATCAAGACGACTCTTGAGTTCGTCGATGGTAAAGGGTCGGGTCAGCAAGTCGTCAGGACGGCTGTCGATGGCATGCAACACCACTTCCTGAGACGCATCGCTGGTCATGAAAATCCAGCCGGCGGTAGGTCGGATATAACCCCGGTAACGTGCCTCTTCGAGCAGTTGCATACCGGTGACCGAATCGCTGCTGTTGTGGCCCAGCAGAATAATGTCGTAGGAGGACTCCTGAATCAGCGTCAGCACCTTGTCGTTCACCGTGGTGGCGAGAAGGTTTTTAACGCCCAGTTCGCGCAACATATAGTAAATGGTCGACCGCAGATTACCGCTGCTGTCGATCAGGAGTACGCTTTTATTAGAGTAGTCGACTGTCCTGGACGCCACTGTGGCTGTTTACCTATTACCAAACGCTGGGAACCCTTATCGGGCGGGGTTGCTAACAGTATACAGAGGGAGGTGCGGGCGCAGAAGACTAGGGGGGCGACAAACAAAAAAACGCCGAGCATCGGGTGAGCATGCTCGGCATCAAAGACAGTTCTATGCTGTGGGTTCACTATAGAGAATCACCGGGTGGGCGTTTATGATGTCGATCAATTTTTGCGCTGCAACGAACTGACCCGCATCAATTAATACCAACGCCTAACACGCCTGCCTGCCGTTTTCCTCTAAAATGTCGACAATACGAGGAGAAAAATAAAGACAATGACTACGGCCCTGATTTCACACAAGGACTGCCAGCTGCACAACCTGGGTCCTGAGCATCCGGACAGCCCCATTCGCCTGGCGGCGATTCACAAGGTACTGGAACGTACCGGCCTGATCGACCAGCTGGACCAGATCACCGCAGTACCGGTCACCGAAGAGCAGATTTCGCTGGCACACCATCAGCTGCACAGCAAACGTCTGGATGCCCAGCAACCCGGCTCTGGCATTGTCTATACCGATGATGATACCGCCATGTGCCCGGACAGCATGAATGCTGCACGGCTCGCGGCCGGCGGTGTTATTCTGGCGGTTAACCGTGTGCTTGCCGGCAAGGCCGAGAATGCCTTTTGTGCCGTGCGCCCACCCGGCCATCACGCCGAGTACAACCTCGCCATGGGCTTTTGCCTGTTCAACAATGTGGCCATTGGCGCTGCTCATGCACTGCAGCAAGCCGATATTCAACGCGTGGCCATCCTCGACTTTGACGTGCACCACTGCAACGGCACTGTGGATATCTTCAAGGACCGCCCCGAGGTACTGGTCTGCTCGACCTTCCAGCACCCCTATTATCCGGAGCGCTACCACCAGATCGATCGCCCCAACATCGTTAACTGCCCGATCGCGGCGCACACCGAACCACATATTTTCCACCGCGCCGTGGAAGAGCACTGGCTGCCGGCCCTGGATGCACACAAACCGGACATGATCTTCATCTCCGCCGGTTTCGATGCACACAAGGAAGACCCCATGGCCGACCTTAACCTTGATGAAGAGGACTACCGCCAGGTAACCAAAGTGATCAAGGCCGTAGCCGAACGCCACTCACAAGGCCGCATCGTGTCCGTGCTGGAAGGCGGATACAACCCTGTCGCACTGGCATTCAGCGTACAGGCACACCTGGAAGTACTGGCCGGTTTCTGATCCGACCTTTCCTTTCTTCTCGTTGCCGCCTGTAAAAAGGCATAAAAAAACGGAGCCCTGGGGCTCCGTTTTTCGTTCAACGCTCTGTCGCTGTATCAGCCGACAAACTTGATCATCACACCGGCCGCTACCGCCGAGCCGATAACACCGGCCACGTTCGGGCCCATGGCGTGCATCAGCAGGAAGTTCTGCGGGTTGGCTTCCAGACCCAGCTTGTTGGATACACGCGCCGCCATAGGCACCGCGGATACACCGGCTGAACCAATCAACGGGTTGATGGCATTGCCACCCTGCAGCTTGTTCAGGCCCTTGGCCATGAGCACACCACAGGCGGTACCGATACCGAAGGCAACAATACCCAGCACCAGGATACCCAGTGTCTGCACATCCAGGAATTTGTCGGCAGACAGCTTGGAGCCTACAGACAGACCCAGGAAGATGGTGACGATGTTGATCAGTGCGTTCTGGGCGGTATCGCTCAGGCGGTCCACAACGCCACATTCGCGCATCAGGTTACCGAAACAGAACATACCCAGCAGCGGTGCCGCATCCGGCAGCAGCATGGCTACCAGGATCAACAGCAGGATCGGGAACATGATCTTTTCGACCTTGGATACGTGACGCAGCTGGCTCATGCTGATCTTGCGCTCGGACTCGGTGGTCAGGGCACGCATGATCGGTGGCTGAATCAGCGGTACCAGAGCCATGTAGGAGTAAGCTGCCACAGCAATGGCACCCAGCAGGTGCGGAGACAGCAGGCTCGCCACATAGATCGCCGTCGGACCGTCAGCACCACCGATGATACCGATAGCCGCTGCGTCCTGAATGCTGAAGTCCAGAATGCCAAAGCTGCTCAGCGCGACAGCACCCAATACGGTAGCAAAGATACCGAACTGAGCCGCAGCGCCAAGGAACAGCGTCTTGGGGTTAGCCAGCAGCGGACCGAAATCGGTCATGGCACCAACACCCATGAAGATGATCAGCGGAGCGGCACCGGAGGCGATCGCAACGGTATAGAAGTTGTACAGCATACCGTTGTTGTAGCCATTATCCTGCGCAACCAGACTGGCGGCCGCGTGGGTGCTGGCATTGGAGTTGTGGTATGCATGCGCCAGCTCGTGCACGTCGGTACTGTTGACACCCAGTACACTCGCCAGGCCCTGCAGCACTTCCGGTTTGGCAAAGTGGATCGCATTTTCCACTGCCGACATCGCCAGACCCGCTTCCGGGATATTCGCCAGAATACCGCCGAAGCCGATCGGAACCAGCAGGAGCGGCTCAAAATTCTTGCGGATAGCAAGAAAGAGCAGCACCAGACCAATAATCATCATGGTCAGCTGGCCAAAGGAGATATTGTATACCCCCGAGGCCAGCCACAGATCGAGTAGCTTATCCATGCAGCGTTACCTTAGGCCAGGGTGACCAGAGAGTCACCGACCTGAACGGCATCACCCTCTTTCACGTCTACGGAGACCACAGTACCGGCGCGCGCGGCACGGACTTCAGTTTCCATCTTCATCGCTTCCAGGATGACCAGCACGTCGCCTTCCTGAACAGCCTGACCAGCAGCAACCTGGACCTTCCAGATGTTACCTGCCAGCGGTGCACCCACAGGCTCACCGGAACCTGCTGCAGGTGCAGCTGCCGGAGCAGCGGCAGGCGCGGCAGCCGGAGCCGACTGAATGGAGGACACATCGCCGCCCTCAGTCACCTGAACCACGTAGTTCTGGCCGTTAACGTTGATGGTGTAGACTTCCGGTCCGTTGTTTTTCGGGGCTGCCATGGTTTTTGCGTCCTCAAGAGTCGGTACAGGTTCAAAGGCGTCAGGGTTACCGCGGTTTTCCAGGAATTTCAGGCCAATCTGCGGGAACAGTGCATAGGTAAGAACGTCATCGATCTCATTGTCACCCTGTTCCAGCTGGATGCCTTTTTCACCGGCAATCTGCTTCAGTTCGGTGGTCAGCTTGTCGACCTCCGGCTGCAGCTGATCGGCCGGACGGCAAGTCAGCGGTTCCTGACCGTCCAGTACACGGGCCTGAAGCTCGGCATTGTAGGGCGCCGGTGCAGCACCGTATTCGCCTTTGAGAATACCCTGAACTTCTTTCGAAATGGTTTTGTAGCGCTCGCCCATCAGGACGTTGATAACTGCCTGAGTACCCACAATCTGGGAGGTCGGTGTCACCAGCGGGATGTAACCCAGGTCTTCACGTACACGCGGGATCTCCGCCAGCACGTCATCAAACTTGTCTGCAGCGCCCTGCTCCTTGAGCTGGCTTTCCATGTTGGTCAGCATGCCGCCCGGTACCTGGGCAACCAGAATACGGGAGTCGGTGCCGCGCAGGGAGCCTTCAAACTTGGCGTACTTCTTACGCACTTCACGGAAGTAGGCCGCGATCTCTTCCAGCGCCAGCAGATCCAGACCGGTATCACGGTCGGTGCCCGCCAGAGCAGCAACCACGGACTCGGTCGCAGTGTGGCCGTAGGTCATGGACATGGAGGAGATAGCAGTGTCGACACGATCAACGCCGGCTTCAACGGCCTTGAGGATAGTCATGTCAGACAGGCCCGCAGTGGCATGAGCGTGGAACTGAACTTCCAGGCCGGTCTGCGCTTTCAGGCGGGAGATCAGGTCAAAGGCATTGTAGGGCGTAAGAATGCCGGACATGTCCTTGATGGCAATGGAGTCAGCGCCCAGATCTTCAAGGCTCTTGGCGTAGTCGACCCATGTCTCGATCGTATGCACCGGGCTGGTGGTATAGGAGATAGTACCCTGTGCATGCTTGCCGCAGTTCTTCACCGCCTTGATGGCACGATCCAGGTTACGCGGATCGTTCATGGCATCAAAGATACGGAAAACATCTACGCCGTTGGTCGCAGCACGTTCAACAAACTTGTCGACAACATCGTCAGCGTAGTGACGGTAGCCCAGCAGGTTCTGGCCACGCAGCAGCATCTGCTGCTTGGTGTTCGGCATTACGGCTTTCAATTCACGGATGCGTGTCCAGGGGTCTTCGCCCAGGTAACGGATGCAGGAATCGAAGGTCGCGCCGCCCCAGCTTTCCAGGGACCAGTAACCGATCTTGTCCAGTTTCTCGGCGATCGGAAGCATGTCATCGAGTCGCAGACGTGTCGCAAACAGAGACTGATGCGCGTCACGCAGTACGACGTCGGTGATGCCTAGCGGTTTTTTTACGTCGGACATGAGTTAGCCTTTATCTAGCAAAATGTTCTTGTTATTCAGCTGCGTTACTTGGAGCGGTACTTGTGTACTGCTGCTGTAATCGCGGCAACAATTTCATCGTTGTTGCTGGCTGCTCCACCGGCGGCTGCCGGCTGGGGACGAGGCTGGGGCGCCTTGGCGACCGGTTCTGGCAGGAACCGTGTGGCCAATCGCGACATAATGCCGGTTGCAAACACCAGCAACGTCAAGAAGACGAAGACGAAACCCATGCCGAAGGCCATGAGCGTAAGGCCTTCCGAGAACAGACTATCCATCTGTGGGTGCTCCTGTGTAGTTGAAACCCTTAAACCTGTCAGCGACTTTTGGCCGCACTCACCTCCTCTGGCATCAGAGATGAGTCACAGGCTGATGTTCTGACTCTGTGAGCAGGTTGGCTGATAGCTATCGACCTGACTCACATAATCAATCAAATCTATTCTAACGCAAACTCAGGGGGCCAATGCAAGATTGTCGACAATCTGTAATTTTTTTACAGAAACGGCCTCTCTGGCTTCAACGTGCGACAATCAAACAGATACAGGTACTAGTAATGCCGATAATGGCAACAATAAGACATTAGCCTTTCGGCTAATTTACAAGGAAGGGAAACAAAAAAGCCACTCATTGAGTGGCTGGACGGAAAACTTTCACATTATTGAAACCCAATTCATGCAAATGCTGGGCATGCATCTGGGACATCACGCCCTTATCGCAGTACAACAGGTACTCCCGCTCCTGCGGCAAGGCTGCAAAATCGGCTTCCAACTGGTAGAAGGGAATCACGCGAACCTCGCAACCGGGCATGTTCAGAGGCTTGCGCTCCTGCTCACGCGGCGGACGGATATCCACCAGCGTCTGGTTGTCTGCCACACGTGTCATCGCTTCAATCTCAGAATTGATATTCTGATTTTCCACTATGTCATCAATGCGGATGACTTCTGTCTGCTCCAGCGCGCGCTCCAGTACTTCATAATCGAAGTTGCTCTCTTCCGCTTCAACCCGTTCACGACGCGCGTGTGTGGTCGGCTTGTCAGAGATAACGCCACAGAATTCCGGCATGGCGCTGGCAAACTCGAAAGCACCGATCTGGCGTGAAATTTCGATGATATCCGGCTTGTCCATGGTAACCAGCGGACGCAATACCAGATGGTCACAGCTTTCATCGATCAAACGCAGGTTAGGCAGTGTCTGGCTGGATACCTGGGCCACGCTCTCGCCGGTCACCAGCGCATTCAGTTTCATACGGTCGGCCACCTTATCGGCCGCTCGCATCATCATGCGCTTGAGCACCACACCCATATGAGAGTGATGAACTGACTGCAAAATTTCGCCAACCACTTCTTCAAAAGGCACGGTAATGAATTTCACACGTGCTGAAGAGCCATAACGGTTCCACAGGTATAGCGCGACCTGTTTTACCCCGATCTCATGGGCATGACCGCCCAGGTTGAAGAACAGAAAGTGGGTCTTGCTGCCACGACGCATGGTCATGTAGGAGGCGACAACAGAATCAAAGCCACCGGAGATCAGGGACAGCACATCTTCCTGTGTGCCCAGTGGATAACCGCCGAGCCCCTGGTGTGTCGCAGTAACAACAAACAGCTTGTTGTCCTTCACTTCCAGGTCAACCCAAACCTCGGGGTTACGGACATCAACACCCCCTGCCTCTGTGTGCTGACGCAGGCCGCCACCGACGTAGCGCTCCAGCTCTACAGAGGTGAAATCATGTTTGCCGCTGCGCTTGACGCGTACCTTGAACGTTTTGCCCTTGAGGCGCTCTGCATAGGCCTCACGCGTGAGCTCAAAGGCATTATCGAAATCACCCAGGGGATACTCGCGCACTTCCAGGAAGCTCTGAATGCCCGGCACGCGTGCCATGGCATCAATGATCTGCTCGCACAGTGCTTCGTTCTGACCCGGGTAGCTCACCTCAACCTTGTCCCAGAAGCCACTGACCTTGATATCGTCATCCAGACGCTTGAGCACGATCTGCAGATTACTTTGCAGGCGCTGAATAAGGCGACGACGAACAGGACGACTTTTGATCGTGATTTCGGGAAACAGCTTAGCGATGAATTTCATGGTCGTTCCGGAAGATAGCGTTTAATTTAGGCATCCGGCCTGGGAGGAAAAGCTTAATTCAAGAGGGGATGGCGCGCCCGAGAGGATTCGAACCTCTGACCGCCTGGTTCGTAGCCAGGTACTCTATCCAGCTGAGCTACGGGCGCATACCGATGGGGAGAAAAGATGGCGCGCCCGAGAGGATTCGAACCTCTGACCGCCTGGTTCGTAGCCAGGTACTCTATCCAGCTGAGCTACGGGCGCACACATGTTTTCATGTCGTTGAAGTAGATGGCGCGCCCGAGAGGATTCGAACCTCTGACCGCCTGGTTCGTAGCCAGGTACTCTATCCAGCTGAGCTACGGGCGCACATCGTGATGGCGGTGAGTGAGGGATTCGAACCCTCGATACCTTGCGGTATACGCCCTTAGCAGGGGCGCGCCTTCAGCCACTCGGCCAACTCACCTCGTCAACAACGGCGCAAATAGTACAAGACTGATTTTAAAAAGAAAAGGGTTAATTGAAAAAAATTATTCCTGATCTTCGTCTTGCTGTTTTTCACGCTGGATGCGCTGGTAGATCTCTTCGCGATGAACAGATACATCCTTGGGCGCATTGACACCGATGCGGACTTGGTTGCCTTTAACACCGAGCACAGTGACGGTGACGTCATCACCGACCATCAGAGTTTCGCCGACACGGCGGGTTAGAATCAGCATTTGTGGCTCTCCTTAATTTGTCCTGGGGCGCTGAGTTCTCTTCATGAAAGCGGTCGCACTTTCTCCTAATCGTCCATTCGACCATACAGGTAGTACAGCGGCGACCCTCTCAAGCCGATCGTGGGGGCATGCGCGTAATGATAGAACACTTGCATACCCCCGTCATCCGGTACTGTCGTTATTCCCTGACTGTATCTGAATCGTCAAGGTCAAACGCAGAATGCAGGCCGCGTACAGCCAGCTCCAGATATTTCTCGGCGATCACCACGGACACCTTGATCTCGGAAGTCGAGATCATCTGGATGTTGATGTTCTCGGCGGCAAGCGCGTCGAACATCTTGCTGGCGACCCCTGCATGGGAACGCATTCCCACGCCAACTATGGACACCTTGGCGATCTTATTGTTTCCGACTACTTCGCGAGCTCCCAGTTCCTGCTTGACCTGCTGCAAGACCTGCTCCGCTTTATCATAGTCGTTTCTATGCACAGTGAAAGTAAAGTCAGTGGTTTTGTCAGCCGCGATGTTCTGCACAATCATATCGACTTCGATATTCGCCTGACTGATCGGCCCCAGAATGCGGGAGGCCACACCGGGGATATCCGGCACGCCCTGCACGGTCAGTTTGGCTTCGTCACGGTTGAACGCAATACCCGAGATAACCGGTTTTTCCACAGCGGCATCATCCTCTATCGTAATCAGTGTGCCGGGGCCGTCCTCAAAACTGGACAGTACCCGCAGCGGGACCTTGTACTTGCCGGCAAACTCAACTGCCCGGATCTGCAACACCTTCGAGCCCAGGCTGGCCATTTCCAGCATCTCTTCAAAGGTGATTTTTTCCAGACGGCGAGCGCCTTCAACCACACGCGGATCGGTGGTGTAGACGCCGTCCACATCAGTATAGATCTGACATTCATCAGCCTTGAGCGCCGCTGCCAGAGCCACACCGGTGGTATCCGAACCGCCACGCCCCAGGGTCGTGATATTGCCGTCTTCGTCGACGCCCTGGAAACCGGCTACGACAACAACGCGTCCCTGGTCCAGGTCAGCGCGCATGCGGCTGGTTTCAATATCCTGTATACGTGCCTTGGTATGCACGCGATCAGTCAGAATGCGGACCTGCGCGCCGGTGTAAGAGCTGGCGTCCACACCCCGTGCCTTGAGCGCCATGCTCAAGAGGGCGATGGTGACCTGCTCCCCGGTGGACACCAGAGTGTCCATTTCACGCGGATCGGGGCGTGACTGAATTTCATTGGCCAGGGCGATCAGCCGGTTGGTTTCTCCACTCATGGCGGAGACAACCACAACTACATCGTGCCCCTGCTCGCGAAAGCCTTTCACTTTCTCGGCAACCGCTTCGATTCGCTCTATCGAGCCAACCGAAGTGCCACCAAATTTCTGCACATATAATGCCATTTCACAGCTTCCAATCGGCTGCCGGCACCGAAACAGCGCCGGCAGTGCCTGTTGTTACAGGCTTGCCGCTACCAGTTCGGGCACCGCACTCAGCGCAGCCGGCATGGCACCAACATCGGTACCGCCGCCCTGCGCCATGTCCGGGCGCCCGCCCCCTTTGCCACCCAGACGCGAAGCCAGCTCGCGTACCAGATCGCCCGCCTTGACCTGACCGGTCAGATCCTTGGTGACGCCCGCCACCAGGCTGACCTTGTCATTCTGAGCGGTCATCAATACCACAATACCGCTGCCCAGCTTGTTCTTCAGCTGATCCAGCATGTCACGCAGTGCCTTGGGCTCAACACCCTCCAGCTGTGCAGCCAGAACCTTGATGCCGCCAACTTCCTGAACCTGATTCAGCAGATCACCGCTCTGGGCGCTGGCCAGCTTGGCGGCCAGTCGCTCGATCTCTTTTTCCAGCTGGCGGCTGCGCTCGTTCAGGCCGCGGACCTTGTCCAGCGCCGTTTCACGATTGCCTTTCACCAGTGAAGCGATCTCGCTCAGAACCTGCTCACCGCTGTTGATCCACTGCAGTGCCTGCATGCCGGTCACCGCTTCGATACGGCGTACGCCAGAAGCGATACCGCTTTCGGCAACCACTTTCAGCAGACCGATATCACCGGTGCGCTTGGCGTGAGTACCGCCACAGAGCTCAACGGAGAAGTCGCCACCCATGCTCAGCACACGTACTTCGTCATCGTATTTCTCGCCAAACAGCGCCATGGCACCTTTTTCCTTGGCGGCATCCAGCTCCATCAACTCGGTTTCCACCGCCGAGTTGGCACGAATCTGATCGTTGACCATACGCTCAACCTGCGCAATCTCGTCGGCACTCATGGCTTCAAAGTGGGCAAAGTCGAAACGCAGACGTTCAGCATCAACCAGAGAACCTTTCTGCTGTACATGGTCACCCAGGACCGTGCGCAGGGCAGCGTGCAGCAGGTGCGTGGCGGAGTGGTTCAGTGCCGTGGCCTGGCGCTTGGCCATGTCCACTTCAGTGACCACCTGGTCACCGACCTGAAGTACACCTTCACTCAGGCTGCCGTGGTGCAGGTGATGGCCGCTTTCCTTGGTGCAGTCGCTTACATCGAACTGACCACGATCCCAGCGCAGTACACCCTGGTCACCCACCTGACCGCCGGACTCGGCATAGAAAGCGGTATTTTTCAGTACCACCACGCCGTTTTCACCGGCGGACAGCTGCTGCACTTCTTCGCCTTCACGGAACAGAGCGATCACTTCAGAGCGATCTTCCAGGCTGTCATAGCCGTTAAATTCCGTGCTGCCGTCCAGTTTAATCTGTTCGTTGTAATCTACGCTGAACTGACCGGAGGCACGGGCACGCTGACGCTGGGCTTCCATGGCAGACTCGAAGCCGTCCATATCCAGGCTCAACTCATGCTCACGGGCCACATCGGCTGTCAGGTCGACCGGGAAACCATAGGTATCGTACAGACGGAATACGGTTTCACCCGGAATAACCTTGCCATCCAGGTCGGCAATCGCCTGCTCCAGCAGCTGCATGCCGTGGTCGAGAGTCTTGGCAAACTGCTGTTCTTCCTTCAGCAGGATACGCTCAACCTGCTCCTGCATCTTCGCCAGTTCAGGGTAGGCCTCACCCATCTCTTTCACCAGCGGTGCAACCAGCTTGTGGAAAAACGGCTCTTTGGCACCCAGCTTGTTACCGTGACGAATAGCACGGCGCATGATGCGACGCAGTACATAACCACGACCTTCGTTGGACGGCATGACACCATCGGTGATCAGGAAGGAGCAGGAACGGATGTGGTCAGCAATCACGCGCAGGGATTTGCTGTCGATGTTATCCAGTCCCAGAACGCTGGCGGTTGCTTTCAGCAGGTTCTGGAACAGATCGATTTCATAGTTGCTGTGCACGCCCTGCAATACAGCCGCTACACGCTCCAGCCCCATACCGGTATCGATGCTCGGACGCGCCAGCGGCTCCATGTTGCCGTCAGCGGAACGGTTGTACTGCATGAATACCAGGTTCCAGATTTCGATGTAACGATCACCATCTTCATCCGGGCTGCCGGGAGGGCCACCGGCTACATCAGGACCATGGTCGAAGAAGATTTCGGTGCAGGGACCGCAGGGGCCGGTATCGCCCATGGCCCAGAAGTTGTCTTCGTCCAGCTTGGAGAAGCGCTCCGGGTTAATACCCATCTCTTCTTTCCAGATCTTTTCCGCTTCGTCATCGGTGTAATGAACCGTGACCCAAAGGCGCTCTTCCGGCAGCCCCAGGCGCTTGGTCAGGAAATCCCAGGCAAACTTGATCGCTTCACGCTTGAAGTAATCACCAAAGCTGAAGTTGCCCAGCATTTCAAAGAACGTGTGGTGACGCGCAGTATAGCCGACGTTCTCCAGGTCATTGTGCTTGCCACCGGCGCGCACGCAGCGCTGCGAGGTGGTGGCACGGCTGTAGGAACGCTTGTCTGACCCGAGGAAGACATCCTTGAACTGCACCATACCCGCGTTGGTGAACAACAGCGTCGGGTCGTTACCCGGAATCAGCGGGCTGGAGGCAACAATTTCATGCCCCTGCTGGTTAAAGAAGTCGAGAAATGCCTGGCGGATTTCCGCACTTGTCATGTATTTCATATCAGGTCCGTTGCGTCTGTACTGGTTGGCACGACTGTCCCGCATACCCCGGCTGGGCAGCGGCGATCTGTACGCAAAAAAATAGCTGGATAGTATATAACGCGGGTAAAAAATGTACGATAGTCTGGCGTGGCGCGAAGACCGAGAATTCAGTCTTCGGCAGGGGTATTGATCGCTTTTTTGGCCTCATCAAAGCCAAAGCCTCGGTTAACCAGAAAGCGCATGCGACGGGCATACTCCTTCGGTGTGTCCGGCGGCATTTCGCCAAAACGGCGGCGGCAGGCATCCAGTGCCTGTGCATAACTGTCGTCTTCCTGACTTTCCAGAGCCTGCTCCACAAGGTCAGAGTCGATCCCCTTGCGACGCAGCTCCTGACGCACCCGCATGGCACCATAGCCAGAACCCAGGCGACTGCGCGTGAACACTTCAGCAAAGCGTTCATCGCTCTGGTAGCCCGCCTCCTGCAGCCCATCCAGTGCACGCTCCAACAGTCCTGCTTCCTCTACACGCGGACTCAGTTTGCGCCATAACTCGGCGCGACTGTACTCACGTCGCGCCAGCAGGTTGATCGCTGCGGCACGCACATCTGCCTCGTTTTCCAGCGCTTTTGCCATGCCAGTACATAAACTCTTTCAGTTAGTGATGGCGCTATAGTAACGTGCAGGCAGGCAATCTTCGATGCTCCACTAACAGACTCTCTCTAATGGCCTGGACTCACTTTTGCCAGAACCACTTTGCTCCCTCCTGCTGGGCTTCGCATCGAGTCAGGCCTATATCCTTCAACTGTTCACGGCTCATTGTAAGCAACTCCTTGCGTGACTGATTTTGGCGATAGAGCTTCAATAGCCGCTTCAAACCTTCAAATAGTTTCATGATTTGCCCCTTTGGTTATTTCTCAAAGAATCAGAATACGAACAGGGCAATATTGAATACAGACTAAGATAATTTTAAATTTAGATACACAGATGTAGATTTTTTTATCTGTACGCTGATTTTTTCTCTATCTGTACTGTTTTATTGAGGACATTCCATGAAGCTGTATGAAGCCTTGACTGAGCATCTGCGCGGTCAGATCAATCAGGGAATATTTGTCCCGGGCGATCGGCTACCCTCCATTCGCAGTCTGACCAGAGAGCATAAAGTCAGCATCACAACAGTACAGGAGGCCTATCGACAACTGGAGTTGCTCAACCTGGTAGTGGCGCGTCCCAAATCCGGCTACTTTGTAAGGGGGCAAGCACCGTCACACCCACTCCCCACTACAGCACGTGCTGCCAAGCGGCCTATGGAGGTTTCCCAGTGGGAAGGGATTCTGCAAATGCTGGGTGCAGACAAATTAGCACCGGCGTTCTCCCTGGGCCATGCCATGCCCGACCTTACCAGTGATACGCTGACGCCGCTGCTTCGCCTTTGGGCTCGGATTGCCCGGCGGGGTGATCTAAGCCTACTCGAGTACGACAGCCTGCGTGGTAATCTGGAGCTCCGTGAGCAGGTAGCGCGACTGGCAACACACAGCGGTAACCAACTGGACCCTGACGATATCGTCATCACCACTGGCTGTCAGGAAGCTCTTTTCAGTGCGCTCAAGGCAACGACCGAACCCGGCGATGTAGTTGCCGTAGACTCCCCCTGTTTTTACGGGGCCATGCAAGCCATTAAGGCCAACGGCTTGAAAGTTATGGAAATTCCTACCCACCCCGAACAGGGTATCAGCCTTGACGCGCTTGAACTGGCTATGGAGCAGTGGCCGATTAAGGCGATTCTGGTCACGCCAACCTGTAATAACCCGCTGGGCTACACCGCCAGTGATGCCCACAAGCAAGCACTCTACCGGTTGGCGCAAAAATTCGATATCGCCATCATCGAAGATGATATATACGGAGACCTGGCCTACACCTGGCCTCGCCCCATCACCATCAAGTCACTGGATACCGATGACCGCGTGCTACTTTGCAGTTCATTTTCCAAAACACTGGCGCCAGGCCTGCGCCTTGGCTGGATCGCCCCCGGACGTTTCCGCAGCGCAGTGGTACACAGTAAGTTTGTCGCCACTGCAGCCTCGAGCACGCTGCCCCAACAGGCGGTAGCCGCTTTTATTTCGGAAGGTGGTTATGAACGTCACTTGCGCAAAATGCGGGGGCAATATCAGCGTAACCGTGACAGGATGCTGCCATGGCTGGAGGCACACTTCCCTGCCGGCACCCGTATAAGCCATCCTACTGGCGGTTATATTTTCTGGCTGGAACTGCCGGAAGAAATAGACTGCGTCGAATTGAATCGTCGCCTGGAGGGAGAACCCTACTGCATTGCACCTGGAGCCCTGTTTTCTGCCTCCGGCAAATACCGTAACTGTATGCGACTCAACTATGCAGAAGGCTTGACCGCCCAAACAGAACAGGCCCTGCTTTCACTGCTGAAAACCTTTCCCGAGCAAAATACATCCATCGCCAACTAAAGATTGGCAATACGCATCCCGCAAACGCAAAACAGGGGCACAAGGCCCCTGTTCGGTGTCATCTGTTCAACAACGGATCAGAGATCAAGCTGACCCGCTTCTTCTGCCTGTTCCGGCTGCTCTTTGGGCTTGGGCACATTCAGCAGCTTGGCACGGATTTCACCTTCGATCTCGTTGGCGATTTCCGGATGATCTTCCAGGTACTTGGCGGCATTGGCCTTGCCCTGACCGATCTTGTCACCCTTATAGGCGTACCAGGCACCGGATTTGTCCACCAGTCCCTGCTGCACACCCAGATCAACCACCTCACCCATGTGGTAGATGCCCTGGCCGTACATGATCTGGAACTCAGCCTGACGGAACGGCGGCGATACCTTGTTCTTGACCACTTTGACACGGGTCTCGTTACCGACCACTTCGTCGCCCTGCTTCACGGCACCGGTACGGCGGATATCCAGACGCACGGAGGCATAGAACTTGAGCGCGTTACCACCGGTAGTGGTTTCCGGGTTGCCGAACATCACACCAATCTTCATACGGATCTGGTTGATGAACACCAGCAGACAGTTGGACTGCTTGACGCTACCGGTCAGCTTACGCAGCGCCTGGGACATCAGACGCGCCTGAAGACCTACATGAGAATCACCCATTTCACCTTCGATCTCGGCCTTGGGCACCAGTGCCGCTACGGAGTCGACGATGATGACATCAACCGCACCGGAACGGGTCAGCATGTCGGTGATTTCCAGGGCCTGTTCACCGGTATCCGGCTGGGACACCAGCAAGGCATCCACATCCACACCCAGCTTCTCGGCGTAAACCGGATCCAGCGCGTGCTCGGCGTCAACAAAGGCACAGGTTTTACCCTGCTTCTGCGCCTCCGCAATGACCTGCAGGGTCAGCGTGGTTTTACCGGAGGATTCCGGACCGTAGATCTCGACTACTCGACCAAAGGGCAGGCCGCCAATACCCAGGGCAATATCCAGACCCAGGGAACCGGTGGACACGGACGGAATCGCTTCACGGGGCTGGTCCCCCATGCGCATCACAGCGCCTTTGCCGAACTGGCGCTCGATTTGTGACAGGGCGGCATCAAGTGCTTTTTTTCTGTTTGCGTCCATCGGGAAACCTTTCATTAGCCGAGGGTTAAATACTGTATGTCTGAACAGTATTATTCCACAACCTGATCAGATTGCAACCATCCTGAGATTACTCCGGCAGATAGGCCATGATGCCTTCCAGCGCCTGCTCAACCGCCTGCTGACGAATGTCATCACGGTCACCGTTGAAGAAACTCAGACAACTCACGGTCGGGTGCCCTTCAATAGCCCAGGCCAGCCATACCGTCCCCACGGGTTTGTCCTCCGAGCCCCCATCCGGACCGGCAATGCCGCTGATAGCCACGGCAATATTGGCATCACTGTTCCGCAGTGCACCTTCCGCCATCTGCGCGACCACCGGCTCGCTCACTGCACCACTGCTTTCCAGAACCTCAAGATCCACACCCAGCATTTTCTGCTTGGCCGTATTGGAATAGGACACAAAACCACAATCGAACCAGCCTGAACTGCCCGGCACTGCCGTCACTGCCTGGGCCACCCAGCCCCCGGTGCATGACTCCGCCGTTGCCATTTTCAGGCCCTTGCTCAACAGCGCCTGCCCTACTTTTTGTGCCAGGTTTTTCATCGTGTTACTCCCAAGCCGCGACTACGCAGGCTGCCGTGTTTAACGTACAATTCCCCCATTAAAACCCTGAGCCAAATCCGATTCAATCCCCGCAACAGGATGACAGCGTCAACTATGTCTTCAGCAAGCAAGAGCACCCAGCACACTCCCATGATGCAGCAGTACCTGCGCATCAAGGCACAGCACCCGGATCAACTGCTGTTTTACCGCATGGGGGATTTCTACGAGCTGTTCTATGACGATGCCAAGAAGGCCGCTGCGCTGCTGGATATTTCACTGACGGCACGGGGCAAGTCCGCCGGCGAGCCGATTCCCATGGCCGGTATTCCCTACCACTCTGCCGAAGGTTATATCGCCCGCATTGTTAAAGCCGGTGAGTCCGTGGTGATCTGTGAACAGGTTGGCGACCCGGCCACCAGCAAGGGGCCTGTCGCACGTGAAGTCGTGCGTATTGTCACCCCCGGTACGCTGAGTGATGAAGCTCTGCTGGATGAACATCAGGACAACCTGCTGATGGGCATTGCACGCTATCAGGACCAGTTTGGCCTGGCGATGATCGATATCAGCTCCGGACGCTTCAGCCTGTTCGAGGTGAAGGGAGAGGACGCCCTGCTGGCCGAGCTGGAGCGTCTTCGCCCTGCCGAACTGCTATACCCGGATGATGCCGAGGTTCCCGAAGCGGTCAGCAAGCGCCCCGGAGCCCATGCACGCCCGCCCTGGGAATTTGAAGACGATACCGCTCGCCGTCTGCTGTGCGACCAGTTCAAGACCCGCGACCTGAGCGGCTTTGGCTGCGACCACCTGAGTCTGGCGATCTGCGCGGCCGGCTGTCTGTTGCAGTATGCCCGCGATACGCAACGCAGCAGCCTGCCTCATATTCGCCGCATCCAGGTCGAGCAGCATGATGAAGCCGTTATTCTGGATGCTTCCACGCGCCGCAATCTGGAGCTGGACGTCAACCTGTCCGGAGGCCGCAGCAACACCCTGGCCTCGGTACTGGATAAATGCGGCACCCCCATGGGCAGCCGCCTGTTGCGCCGCTGGCTGCACCGCCCCCTGCGTGATCGCAGTACTCTGGAAGCGCGCCAGGACGCCATTCGCTGGCTGATGCGTCCGGACTGCAGTGACAACATTGCCGAACAACTCAAACCCATTGGCGATATGGAGCGCATCCTGTCCCGAGTAGCCCTGCGTTCAGCACGTCCGCGCGACCTGGAGCGCCTGCGCAATGCGCTGGCCACGCTTCCCGAGCTGCAGAATTCACTCAAGGCTACCGATGCCGCCCGCATCAAATCCCTGTCGCAACAGATCGCGACCTTCCCCACAGAAGCAGACCTGCTGGCACGCGCCATCATTGATGCCCCGCCCGTCGTGATCCGTGACGGCGGTGTGATCGCGGCAGGCTATGATGCCGAGCTGGATGAATTACGCGGCCTGAGCGAAAACGCTGGTGAGTTCCTGCTGCAGCTGGAAGCCCGTGAGCGTGCCCGCACCGATATTTCCACGCTGAAGGTGGGCTACAACCGCGTGCATGGCTATTACATCGAGGTCAGCAAGGCTCAAGCGGTCGACATGCCGGCCGAGTATATCCGCCGCCAAACGTTGAAAAATGCCGAGCGCTTCATCACCCCCGAACTGAAAGAGTTTGAAGACAAGGCCCTGAGTGCCAAGAGCAAGGCTCTGGCACGGGAAAAGCACCTGTACGACGAACTGCTGGAGCAGCTGGCCGAACAACTCGCTCCCTTGCAGGAAAGTGCCGCCGGCCTGTCCGAGCTTGATGTACTCTGCAACCTGGCTGAGCGCGCCCTGGCGCTGGATTACCAACGTCCACAACTGGTGGACGAGCGTTGCCTGCAGATTGAAGGCGGTCGCCATCCGGTGGTGGAAGCCGTGTTGGACACCCCTTTCGTGGCCAACGACCTGCGCCTGGACGAACAGCGCCATATGCTGGTGATTACTGGCCCCAACATGGGCGGTAAATCCACCTACATGCGCCAGGCCGCACTGATCACGTTGCTCGCGCATATCGGCAGCTATGTGCCTGCCCAGTCAGCCAATATCGGGATTGTGGACCGCATTTTTACCCGCATGGGGTCCTCGGATGATCTGGCCGGCGGCCGTTCCACCTTTATGGTGGAGATGACTGAGACGGCCAATATTCTGCACAATGCCAGCGACCGCAGCCTGGTGCTGATGGATGAAGTTGGCCGTGGCACCAGCACCTTTGACGGCCTGTCACTGGCCTGGTCCTGCGCCGAGTTCCTCGCCCGTGAAACCCAGGCCTTCACCCTGTTTGCCACCCACTACTTCGAGCTGACCAGCCTGCCGGAACGGGAAAGTGGCGTGGTAAACGTGCACCTCACCGCCGTTGAACATAATGACCATATCGTCTTCATGCATGAAGTTCAGGAAGGGCCGGCCAGCCAGAGTTACGGCCTACAGGTGGCGCAACTGGCCGGTATTCCGGATAAGGTGATCAGAAATGCCCGCGATAAGCTGGTGATTCTGGAACAGGACAGCCGCAGCCCCAGTGATAACGTGCCGCGCAACCCTGAACCGGATACGGCCGCAGTGGCAGACGCGCCGCTGCAGGGAGACATGTTTGTCAGCCAGCCCTCACAGGTGGAGCGTCAGCTGAAGCAGCTGGATCTGGATGACCTAACGCCCCGCCAGGCATTGGAACAACTGTACGCGCTGCGGGACATGATGTCCTGAGCAGCGCTGGCCTGAGCCAACAAGCGCACTATACTGCAGGCAGACCTGAGCCAAGGAGAGCTGCAAGATGACCTACATCGTCACTGAAAACTGTATTCGCTGTAAGTACACCGACTGTGTTGAGGTCTGCCCCGTGGACTGCTTCTACGAAGGCCCCAACTTCCTGGTGATTCACCCGGACGAGTGTATCGACTGCGGCCTCTGTGAGCCGGAATGCCCGGCTGAAGCCATACTGCATGAGGATGACCTGAGTCCTGAACAGGATCAGTTCTACAAGATTAATGCCGAGCTGGCAGAAGTCTGGCCCAATATCACTGAGCGCAAACCGCCACTGGATGATGCTGAAGAGTGGAATGGCACTCCAGACAAGCTCAAGTATCTGGAGCGCTGAAGCGCCGGCAATCAAAATACTGAAAAGGTCTTGATACCGGCCCGGACCTGCTGCTACTGCAGCAGATCTTCACCGCTGAGGCCATTCTTTTCAACAATCTCGCGGAGTTTACGCAGTGCTTCCACCTGGATTTGGCGTACCCGTTCACGGGTCAGCCCGATCTCTTTACCCACCTGCTCCAGCGTGCTCATCTCGTGGCCACGCAAACCGAAGCGGCGGGACAACACATCCGCATGCTTCTCCGGCAGCATATCCAGCCAGCGATTGAGGTTACCGCTGATGTTGTTGCTTTGCAGCAGGGTTTCAGGGTCCGCCGCTTCGTGGTCGGCAATGGTTTCCAGCAGCGGCTTGTCGGCCCCCTGGCCTGCAGGCACGTCGACCGAGCTTACCCGCTCGTTGAGCCCCAACATGCGTTCCACATTCGCCACCGGCTTATCCACCAGTGCGGCAATCTCTTCCGCGGTGGGCTCGTGATCGAGTTTCTGCGCCAGCTCACGGGAGGCACGCAGGTAGACATTGAGTTCCTTGACCACATGAATGGGCAGACGGATGGTGCGGGTCTGATTCATGATGGCACGCTCAATGGTCTGGCGAATCCACCAGGTCGCGTAGGTTGAGAAGCGGAATCCGCGTTCAGGGTCGAATTTTTCCACCGCGCGAATCAGGCCGAGATTACCTTCCTCAATCAGGTCGAGCAGGGTCAGCCCTCGATTGATGTAGCGGCGTGCAATTTTCACCACTAGACGCAGGTTACTTTCGATCATGCGCTTGCGGGAAGCTTCATCTCCCTTGAGCGCTCGGCGTGAGAAATAGACCTCTTCCTCTGCTGTCAGCAGGGGAGAAAAGCCGATTTCATTGAGATATAACTGAGTGGCATCCAGCGAACGGGCGTTCACCAGATCCTTATGCGCCATGGAACCCCGTCCACGGCCGCTGTTCATGAATGCAGGCAGTTCTTCCGTTTCAGCGTCAGAATCCGAGGCTTCAACCGTTTCCTCTTCATCATCACGCTCCAGTGTCTCGACATCCTGGTCATAGTCACTGTCACCCACCGGAACCTTGGCCCCGTGTTCCTTATCCACGCTCACCATGTGTTACCCCCAGTTTGGACGATGGTCTGAGCCATCTATGTATGTTGTTATTATTGTTATCGTCAGCGCTTAGGCAGATAGCGCATAGGATTTACGGGATTACCATCCCGCCGGATCTCAAAATGCAGCATTGTGCGTGCTGCACCCGTACTACCTATTTCGGCTATTTTTTCGCCTGCTTTAACCTTATCACCCTCTCGTACAAAAATGCGACTGTTATGGGCGTAGGCACTCAGGTACTGGTTGTCATGATTTAGAATAACCATATTCCCATATCCAAGCAGGCCATTACCGGAATAGACCACCACCCCGGCGGCAGCCGCTTTCACCGCATCACCCTGTTTACCGATGATATCGATACCCTTGTTGGCCGGCTGACCACCGCCGAACCCGGACAGGATTCGTCCAGGATGTGGCCATTGCCAGCGCACCGGGCCGGTTGAGGCAGGTGCGGGCGCGGGCTTGGGTTTACTTGTGGGCTGGGGCTTACTGGCAGCTGGTGAGTTGCTGCCACTTGAAGCGGTGGTTTTCGCGCCACTGCTGGAAGAGCTGGATGAAGATGCGGAACCGCTACTGGAACGCTGACTGGACGGGGCCAGGCGCAGACGCTGACCGGGGTAGATGTAGTCACGACTGCTGATCCCGTTCCAGCGGGCAACCTGACGGTAGTCGAGCCCATAGCGGAAAGCGATGGAATAGAGTGTATCGCCTTTCTGCACGCGATAACTGGCAGGCGCCGGCCCTTTACTGGCAGAGCGGGCCCCCAGCGACTGGTCCGTGACAGGCGCATAACCGGAGGAGCAGCCCCCCAGCAGCACAATCAGCCATCCTGTCAATATCAGCCGCCAGGGCACTCGCGCCTCCTTAGCCCTGCTGCCGATCCATCAGCACACCCAGCAGGGCTCCCATGAACATAAGTGCCAGTGCCGGCCAGAACTGGGGATCCAGTCCGGTCAGGACCTCATAGCTGCTGGGCAGCAGGTTATCCTGCATCAACGGCACCTCCTCTCCCTTGCCATTGATACTGTAGGCCAGGGTATATTTCCAGGGCCATACCTTGTTCAATGAGCCGAGCATGAACCCGCCCAGCAGAGCCAGTGTGGTCATGCGATGATGGTGGAAAGCCCAGCTCAGCACCCGGGAAAAACTTAGCAGTCCCAGTACACAGCCCGCGCAGAATAGACCCAGGGTGCCCCACTGTAGTTCCTTCACCGCTTCAAGTACGGGCGCATACATGCCCATCAGCAGCAGAATGAAGCTGCCGGAAAGCCCCGGCAAAATCATGGCGCAAATCGCAATCATGCCGGCCAGGAAAGTCATCAGCGTGGTGGGCTCCAGCATGGCCGGCCCTCGTGAAGTTATGAAATAGGCCAGCATGCCCCCCAGCACAAAGGTGGACACCAGGTTGGTGCTCCAGCCACGAATATGGCGCAGCACGCTCCAGGTCGATGCCAGGATCAGGCCAAAGAAAAATGACCAGATCAAGATCGGGTGGTGCTCCAGCAGATATAGCGTCAGGTGAGCTACACTGACCAGGCTGAGAAGAATACCGGCCAGCACCGCCAGCAAGAAGCTGCCGTTCACATAGCGCCAGCAGGCCACCGGCCCCTGCGAAAACAGCAGGCGCAGGGCCTCGGTATTAAAGCTTTTCAGGGTGTCGATCAGCTCTTCATAAATGCCGGTAATAAAGGCTATGGTTCCGCCCGACACCCCGGGCACCGCATCGGCAATCCCCATCATCATGCCTTTGGCGGACAGCACCAGATAATCGCGTTTGTTACGCACGCTTACTCCTGTCGTCAACGCACCGTGCCACTGAGCAGTGGCACAAAGCGTACTTTTTCCATCACTTCCGTTGTGTACTCGTCGTCCGCAGTACGCGTAATGCGCTTAAGTGCCTGCTCTTCATCCCCGACCGGAATCACCAGGCAGCCACCAATCGCCAATTGTGACAGCAGTTCCTGAGGTACCTCACGCGGAGCCGCTGTCACCAGAATACCGTCAAAGGGCGCCTTGTCAGGCCAGCCCATGCCACCATCTGTGTGCCGCAACATCACATTGTGCAGTTTCAGGCGCTGCAGCCGTTTACGGGCTTTTTCCTGCAGCGGGCGGATACGCTCAACACTGAACACCTGATCAACCAGCAGGCCAAGAATGGCCGTCTGATAGCCCGAACCGGTCCCCACTTCCAGCACCTTGTTGCGCGGCCCGCCTTCCAGCAGCAGCTCTGTCATGCGGGCAACGATATACGGCTGAGAAATGGTCTGGTTGTAGCTGATCGGCAGCGCCGTATCTTCATAGGCACGATGGGACAGCGCCTCATCAATAAAGATATGCCGCGGGGTATCGATGACTGCATTCAAAACACGCTCATCCGCAACGCCCTGATCACGCAGACGCTGTACCAGGCGCTCACGGGTACGCCTGGAGGTCATGCCGATTCCCTGTAGATCGCGGTCGATCACATCAAATCCTCCAGCCATTCGCCCAGGTTATCCATGCCTGAATAATGTGTCATATCGATCTGCAGAGGCGTGACTGACACAAAGCCGTTCTCGACGGCAAAGAAGTCAGTTCCCGGATCCGAATCGGCTGCCGCACCAGCACCGGCAATCCAGTAACGGGTACGACCACGAGGGTCTTCCATCGCTACCGGCGGATCTGCGCGATGGCGGTGCCCCAGACGGGTAACGTGAATACCCTTGATCTGATCCAGCGGCAGGTCTGGTACATTGATATTGAGTACAGTCCGTGGTGCCACCACCAGTGCCTCCAGACGCTTTACCAGCGTGGCGACAATCTCGGCACCGGTTTCGTAATGCTTGGGATGGAAGCTGTGCATGGACACCGCAATTGGCGGCAGACGGCAATGACGCCCTTCGGTTGCAGCGGCAACAGTGCCCGAATAGAGCACATCATCCCCCAGGTTGGCACCTGCATTGATACCCGATACGACGATGTCGGGGCGGCGCTCGTCAGTGAACAGACCGGAGCTGCCAAGATGGACACAATCGGTCGGTGTACCGTTAATGCCGAAATAGCCGCTGGAATGGCGGTGCGCTTCCAAAGGGCGGTCTAGCGTGAGAGCGTTACTGGCACCACTGCGGTTGCGATCAGGTGCGACCACACAGGTTTCGGTATCCTGTGCCAGGCGCTCGGCCAGAGTTGCCAGGCCTGGCGCGTACACACCATCATCATTGGAAATCAAGGTCAGCATTTTTCCCGATTACTCCTGCTGAAAATTTGCGTTGCGCCACTGACAGAGTTCACGCAGAACACTGGTGGCAAAAGCTCCGGAGGGCAATTCAAACTCCAGTCGCCATTGCTGTTCCTGTTCTTGCTCAGCCTTGAGGCCAAGCGGTAGCAGACGCATGCTGCGCCGCTCCTGGTTCAGACCCAGGCCTTCCAGCCCATTACACAAGGCTTGCCAGGGCTCCAGTACTTGCTGTTCAAAAGCTGCGGCATCGTCACGCGTCATCAGCTCACCTCGCCCCCACATGGGTGCGGTAAGATGCACATCACCTGCGGCTAGACGCTCGGCCAGGTCACTGGCTTCGGGCTCCGCACGGAAACAGCTCTGCGAGCCGTTCAACATCAATACATCGCCCGGCAGAATACGCTCCCAGTACCCCTGGCGAATACGATCGCTGACCACCTGATTGAACAGCCAGGAACGCAGCGCGGAGATATAGAGTCCCTTCTTATGCCGCTGACGCTCTTTCAGGCGCCCCTCCAGCATGGCCAGACCCTTGTCGAGGTTACCGCCTTCAATGCCGAAACGCTGCTCGCCGAAATAGTTGGGCACACCGGCGCGAATCTGTTCGACCCGCGCCGCAAACGCCTGCTCATCGGTTACATCACGCAGGCGCAGTACAAAACGGTTGCCCTCAAGGGCCCCCAGACGCAGTTTGCGACTGTGACGAACCGATTCCAATACTTCAATGCTGTCGCCCCCGAACAGGGACCAGGTGAGCGAACGGCCGATAGGCAGGCGCACACTGAACCACTGTTCGGTCACGGCATGGCGGTCCTTTTTGCCGGCATAGCCAACATCGCGCGGACTCACCTGACAGAAATTCGCCAGCTGACGGGCAACCCAATCGGTGTTTTCACCGGTTTTGCGAATATACAGGAAGACATGCTCGCCTTCCCCGTCCGGCGTGAACGGCAGGCGTTCAAATACCTGAAAGTCTTCGGGCTGGGAACGAAGCTGGGCCTGGGATGAGGGTTCGCCATACAGCCATTCAGTGGCGAGTGAAAAGTTCAACGTCGCGGGTTCTCCGGCTCGGGCTCAATGAGCTGAAAAAAGGTTTCCCCCTTGCGAACCATGCCCATTTCACTGCGGGCACGTTCTTCCAGGGCAGACAGTCCCTGTTTGAGATCCTGTACTTCGGCTTCAAGGCGCTTGTTGCGCTCGGCCAGCTGCTGATTGATTTCTCGCTGCTCCAGAATCTTGTCTTCCAGCTGCCACACCTGGCGCAGGTTGGCTTCTCCAAACCAGAGCCGGTACTGCAAACCGAGCAGCATCACCAGCAAAATCAACAACAACCAGCGATACACGCAGTTTCCTCTTGCTTGCACAGGGCCCAGGGTCAAAAATCAAAAAAGGGGGCCAAGAGCCCCCTTTTTATCATACTTTCAGGCTTCAGGCCTGACCTTTGATCTCTTTCAGACCCTTGTATACCGCATCGGCACCGAGCTCTTCAGCAATACGCAGCAAACGGTTGTACTTGGCAACACGGTCAGAGCGGCACAGGGAGCCGGTCTTGATCTGGCCCGCTGCAGTACCCACTGCCAGATCGGCAATCGTGGTGTCTTCGGTTTCACCGGAGCGGTGAGAGATAACAACAGTGTAACCGGCATCCTTGGCCATCTTGATCGCATCCAGTGTTTCGGACAGAGAGCCGATCTGGTTGAACTTGATCAGGATGGAGTTACCGATGGACTTGTCGATACCTTCCTTCAGGATCTTGGTGTTGGTCACGAACAGGTCGTCACCGACCAGCTGTACCTTGTCACCGATCTTGCGGGTCAGGCTGGCCCAGCCGTCCCAGTCGGATTCGTCCATGCCATCTTCGATGGAGACGATCGGATAGTTTTCGCACAACTGCGCCAGGTAGTCACCAAAACCTTCAGCGTCGAAGACTTTGCCTTCACCGGCCAGGTCGTACTTGCCATCCTTGTAGAACTCGGAAGATGCACAGTCCAGCGCCAGGGTCACGTCGGTACCCAGCTTGTAGCCGGCATTGTCGATCGCCTCCTTGATCACAACCAGGGCTTCTTCGTTGGAACCCAGGTTCGGCGCGAAACCACCTTCGTCACCTACTGCAGTGTTCAGGCCGCGAGCCTTGAGTACAGATTTCAGGGCGTGGAAGATTTCGGCGCCGCAACGCAGGGCATCACCAAAGTTGTCGAAGCTCACCGGCTGAACCATGAACTCCTGGATATCAACGTTGTTATCCGCGTGCTCACCACCGTTGAGGATGTTCATCATCGGAACCGGCATGGAGAACTGACCCGCGGTGCCGTTGATGTCGGCAATGTGCGCGTACAGCGGAATGCCTTTTTCGGTCGCAGCCGCTTTCGCCGCTGCCAGAGACACCGCCAGAATGGCGTTGGCGCCCAGGTTGGATTTGTTTTCGGTACCGTCCAGCGCCAGCATCTTGTCATCCAGTGCACGCTGGTCGGTTACGTCCATGCCAACCAGGGCTTCACGGATTGCACCGTTAATCGCAGCAACCGCTTTCTGAACGCCCTTGCCCAGGTAACGGGACTTGTCACCGTCACGCAGTTCCAGCGCTTCGCGGGAACCGGTAGACGCACCTGAGGGTGCACAGGCAGAGCCCATGACACCGGAGGCCAGGATGACATCCGCTTCTACAGTCGGGTTACCACGGGAATCCAGAACTTCGCGTGCCTTGATATTCGCAATCTGAGCCATTGTATCTGTGTCTCCAGTTAACTCGTAAAAAGGTTACTGCTGCGCCTGACGTGCCAGCGCGGCCTTGATGAATCCGGTGAACAGGCCGTGCCCGTCGCGCGGGGTGGACGTAAATTCCGGGTGGAACTGACAGGCCACGAACCAGGGATGATCCGGGGCTTCCACCACTTCAACCAGCTCGCCATCCACGGAGCGACCGGTAATTTTCAGACCAGCCTCTTCCAACAGCGGCACGTAGTTGTTGTTCACCTCAAAACGGTGACGGTGACGCTCACGCACTTCAGTGCTGCCGTAAGCCTCAGCAACATTGGAGCCTTCAGCCAGGTGGCAGGTCTGTGCGCCCAGGCGCATGGTACCGCCCAGATCGGAGTTCTCGCCACGGACTTCCACTTCACCGGTGCGATCGGTCCATTCAGTGATCAGGCCGATCACCGGGTGTTTGGACTGCTGGTCAAATTCGGTAGAGTTGGCGCCCTCAAATCCGGCCACATGGCGCGCGTATTCAATCACGGCAACCTGCATACCCAGACAGATACCCAGGTAGGGAACCTTGTTCTCACGGGCAAAGCGGACCGCTTCGATCTTGCCTTCAACACCACGCTCGCCAAAACCGCCCGGTACCAGAATGGCACTAAAGCCTTCCAGGATCTGGCTGCCTTCACGCTCAACACGCTCGGAGTCGATGTACTCGATCTTCACCTTCTTGCGCAGCGCAATGCCGGCATGGGAGATCGCTTCGATCAGCGACTTGTACGCGTCAAGCAGTTCCATGTACTTACCGACCATGGCGATGGTCACTTCACCTTCCGGATGCAGGAACGCATCGGCCACACGGCTCCACTCGCTCAGGTCTGCCGGCTTGCAGTTGATGCGGAAGCGCTCGGTCACAATCTCGTCCAGATGCTGTTCCCACAGCATGGCCGGGATGTTGTAGATGGTATCGGCGTCCGGCAGAGAGATAACCGCACGCTCATCCACGTTGGTGAACATGGCCACTTTCTTGCGTGAAGACTCGTCCAGCTCCTGCTCGGAACGGCACACCAGGATATCCGGCTGGATACCGATGGAGCGCAGCTCTTTAACGGAGTGCTGGGTCGGTTTGGTTTTGGTCTCGCCGGCGGTGGCAATGTACGGCACCAGCGTCAGGTGCATGAACATGGCGCGGGACGCACCCACTTCCACCTTCAGCTGACGCACCGCTTCCAGGAACGGCAGGGATTCGATATCACCGACGGTGCCACCGATCTCGACCAGAGCGACATCTGCATCACCGGCACCCTCGATCACGCGACGCTTGATCTCGTTGGTGATGTGCGGAATCACCTGCACGGTGCCGCCCAGGTAGTCGCCGCGGCGCTCCTTGCTCAGCACGTGCTGGTACACACGTCCGGTGGTGAAGTTGTTGCGCTTGCTCATGGTGGTGCGGATGAAGCGCTCATAGTGGCCCAGGTCCAGGTCAGTTTCGGCACCATCATCGGTGACGAACACTTCGCCGTGCTGGAAGGGGCTCATGGTACCCGGATCCACGTTTATATACGGGTCCAGCTTGAGCATTGTTACTTTGAGGCCACGGGCCTCGAGAATAGCCGCCAGAGAAGCTGATGCGATGCCTTTGCCCAATGAGGACACAACACCGCCTGTGACGAAAATATAACGCGTCATGCGGAACCTGTCAGATCGAGATGTATGGGAGGAGAAAACGTACTCAAGATGGGGTTGCAGGATAGCAAAAAG
Source organism: Marinobacterium stanieri (assembly GCF_900155945.1). GTDB lineage: Bacteria > Pseudomonadota > Gammaproteobacteria > Pseudomonadales > Balneatricaceae > Marinobacterium > Marinobacterium stanieri. Next base: position 156,697 of record NZ_FTMN01000008.1, on the reverse strand, counting down.
CGCCCCTCAGGACAAACCAAAAGCGTGCCAATGCGGCACCAATCCCTTTTCAACCAGGCCAGGCTCACACAGGCAGATGCCGGGCACTGCCCGAATCTCTCCATCGGACCAGAGAATCGGCTGCAGCGGACGCAACCAGGGCGGCAAGCCAGACTCCTGCAGCAGCTGTTTCAGTGCTACCGAACCGCCCCGCCCAACAGGTCGCAAACGTTCACCGCCCTGGCGGTAACGCAGCTCCAGAATGGTACCTTCTGCCAACCCTGCACTTTCACGATGCCAGCTTAGTCGGCCCGTCGGCAACTCCAGGTCCTGCCCCACCCTCACAGCCACAACCGAATCTGACGCGACAACCGGCAGCGGATCAGGCACAAAGTGCAACTCATCACGGTAGCGGCGCAGGTGATACCCCGGGAAACGCTCTTCGGGACTGGCATCCGATCGTGTGGATAACATTGACCGCTGCAGATTCTGCAGGCGCTGGCGGCTTAATCGATGACCCGTCTGCCGCATTATCCAATGATGCAACAGGTTACGCTGGCGTGCTGAGGAGAGTTGGCATAATTGACTGAGACACAACCCGCCCGATGCTTGCCGGCAGTGCTGCAGATCCTCTTCAGCGCGTTCCTGTAACAGCTGGTCGGCATCACTCATCAGCGCCGTTGTGTCCTTGCAGCGCTGCAACAGGGACGGCCAGTGCTGCTTAAGGCGCGGCAGGATGTGCAGGCGCAACCAGTTGCGATCATAGTGATCCTGCACATTGGTCGGATCTTCAACCGGAGCAAGGCCCAGTTCTGCCGCGGCTGCTTCCAGTCGGGCTCGAGGCTGGCTCAAAAGAGGACGCAGCAAGCGCGCCTCTCCCAAAGCCCGCCCCGCCGGCATGGCAGCCAGACCGGCCACCCCTGAACCACGAAGCAGACGCAGTAGCAGAGTCTCCGCCTGATCATCGGCGTGTTGTGCCATCAACAGGCAGTCGCCGGGTTGCAGCAGTGCCTCGAAAGCCTGATACCGAGCTGAGCGCGCACTGGCTTCCGAGCTCGATGCCGGATTGACTGGCACGATCTGGATGGGAACCCCCAGCCGTTCACAATGATCACGACAGTGATCACGCCATTGGCGGGAGACTGCTTGCAGTTGATGATCAATATGCACAGCCAGCAAGGGTTGTGGCAGGTTCAGACGGGCACAGAGTTCAAGCAGAAGGGAGGAATCGAGCCCGCCGCTGAAGGCCAGAACCCAGCGGCGGACATCCGGTTCGGCAGCCAGTTCGGCAGCCAGAACCTCCAGCAGTTCAGGCAGCGTCGACGCTGCCCGCTCAGCCTTATTCTTCGAAGACACCGTAGGACATCAGGCGTTCGTAACGGCGCTCCAGCAGTTCGTCGGATTCGAACTCGCTGAGGCGGTCCAGCGTCTCAACCAGATGCTTCTTCAGGTTGGCAGACATCAGTTCCAGGTTACGGTGCGCACCGCCCAGCGGCTCGCTGACCACCTGATCAACCAGGCCCAGTTCGTGCAGACGGTCAGAGGTGATACCCATGGCCTTGGCGGCATCGGATGCACGCTCGGCACTTTTCCACAGGATAGACGCACAGCCTTCCGGCGAAATTACAGAGTAGGTACCGTACTGCAGCATCAGCAGTTCATCGCAGACACCAATCGCCAGTGCACCACCGGAACCACCCTCACCGATAACAGTGGAGATGATCGGGGTGTTCAGCTGGGACATTTTGGCCAGGTTGAAGGCGATGGCTTCTGACTGACCACGCTCTTCAGCATCGATGCCCGGATAAGCACCCGGCGTATCGATAAAGGTCAGAACCGGCATTTTAAAGCGCTCGGCCATTTCCATCATGCGCAGCGCCTTGCGGTAGCCTTCGGGACGCGGCATGCCGAAGTTGCGACGCACCTTTTCCTTAACTTCGCGGCCTTTCTGGTGCCCGATTACCATTACCGGACGGCCGTCCAGACGCGCCAGACCACCCACGATTGCCTGATCATCGGCAAAGTGACGGTCACCGTGGATTTCATCGAAGTCATCAAAGATGTGCTTCACATAATCCAGAGTGTAGGGACGCTGAGGGTGACGGGCGATCTGCGAAATCTGCCAGGCGGACAGGTCCTTGAAGATGGACTCGGTCAGGCTGCGGCTTTTTTCCTGCAGTTTTTCCAGTTCGTCGCCCAGATTAAGCCCCGCCGTGTCCTCGTTGACATGGCGCAGCTCACTGATTTTGGCTTCCAGCTCGGCAATCGGCTGTTCGAAATCCAGATAGTTAGGATTCATGCGTGTCTGCTTCTATTCAGTAACTTGGGGCCCGGTAAACAGGGCACGGAATAATCAATCAATTCTAACGGCTGAGCGGTTTGATCTCCACCCTGTCAGTCATAACAAAGGCTGACGTTATCGTTGCCAAACTGAGACTTCAGCTGCAACAGGAGATCATCCCCGGGCTCTACGGCCCAGCTTTCATCCAGCCAGAGACGCGCTGCGGCGTCTTCACGCTGGTAGTTCAGCGCCACCGGCAACTTGAGCAATACGCTGCGATGAGCCTTGAGAGTATCGCCCAGCTGCTTCATCTGCTGGCGGCCCAGCTGGTTACGGTCACACAGGATTTCAACACAGCGTGCAGCACCGGTACGTACCTGCGCCATGCTCATCACCTTGCTGGCGCGCACCTTCAAGCCACCATTGTAGTCATCCTGGGCCACCTCGCCTTCCACCACCAGCACCGCATCCTTGTTGATCAAGGAACGGGCGGCGTCGAAGACATCGCCAAACAGGGTAATTTCCATGCGTGCACTGCGATCATCCAGCGTCAGGAAGCAGAGGGTATCGCCCTTTTTGGTTTTCTTCAGGCGCATGTCGACTACCAGCCCCGCCATCTTCTGGGTGGCGCCACGGTTGGGCTGAAGTTCGACCAGCTTGCGGCTCACCAGGCGTTTGAGCTCGGATTCATACTCATCAATGGGGTGACCGGTGACGTACAGCCCCAGGGTATCCTTCTCGCCCTGCAGGCGCTCCTTGTCGGTCCAGTCACGGGCCTTGCCGAACTCCGCATAGGGGTCTCCCGGGCTTTCCGCTTCCACTTCACCGAACATATCCATCATGCCGGCGTCCGCATTGCGGGCGCTCTGATCAGCCGCCTTCAGCGCCGAGGCAATGGCTTCCCAGAGCACGGCACGGGACGGACCCAGGCTGTCCAGTGCACCACAGCGCACCAGCGCTTCAAGCACACGCTTGTTGAGGCGACCGGCACCCACACGCTCGCAGAAGTCGAACAGGTCCTTGAACGGACCGCCTTCCTTGCGTGCCGCCATGATCGCGCCAACCGGACCTTCACCCACGCCCTTAACAGCCCCCAGACCATAGACCACCTCATCCGCATCATTGACGGTGAACATGTAGTCACTGTCATTGACGTTGGGCAGGCGCACGGTCAGGCCCATCTGGCGGCACTCTTCAATGAAGATCACCACCTTGTCAGTGTTCTGCATATCCGAAGACAGTACCGCCGCCATAAAGGCCGCCGGGTAGTGCTGCTTCAGCCATGCGGTCTGGTAGGAAACCAGTGCATAGGCTGCGGAGTGCGATTTGTTGAAGCCGTAGCCGGCGAATTTCTCTACCAGGTCAAAGATGTTGCCGGCCAGATCCTTGTCGATACCCTGGTTGGCGCAGCCCTCGAGGAAGATGGCACGCTGTTTGGCCATTTCCTCGGGCTTTTTCTTACCCATGGCACGACGCAGCATATCCGCGCCACCGAGGGTATAGCCCGCCATCACCTGGGCGATCTGCATGACCTGTTCCTGGTACAGGATGATGCCGTAGGTGGGCTCCAGTACCGGCTGCAGGCTGTCGAGCTGATAATCCGGATGCGGCCAGGCCAGCGGCGCGCGACCGTGCTTACGGTTGATGAAGTCATCCACCATGCCCGACTGCAGCGGCCCGGGTCGAAACAGGGCCACCAGCGCGACGATATCCTCGAAGCGGTTAGGCAAGAGGCGACGGATCAGGTCTTTCATACCGCTGGATTCCAGCTGGAATACGGCGGTGGTCTGGGCGCTTTGCAACAGTTTGAAGGTGGCCGGGTCTTCCAGGTCGATGGATTCGATCTCCAGCGGCCCTTCGCCTTCCTTCTCGCGCTTGTGGTTAATCGTTTTCAGCGCCCAGTCGATGATGGTCAGGGTCCTCAGACCCAGGAAGTCGAACTTCACCAGCCCCGCTTCTTCGACATCGTTCTTGTCGAACTGGGTCACCAGGCCATGACCTTCTTCGTCACAGTAGGTGGCGGCGAAGTCGGTCAGCTTGGTGGGTGCAATAACCACGCCCCCGGCGTGCTTGCCGACGTTACGTGTCACCCCTTCGAGCTTGTAGGCCATCTCCATGATCTCTTCGGCTTCTTCATTGCCGTTAACGAAATCACGCAGCGCATCTTCCTGCTCCCAGGCCTTGCTCAGGGTCATGCCCACTTCGAACGGAATCAGCTTGGACAGACGGTCCGCCAAACCGAAAGGCTTGCCCTGTACACGCGCCACGTCTCGCACCACCGCCTTGGCGGCCATGGTGCCGTAGGTGATGATCTGGGATACGGCATCACGGCCATACTTGCGCGCCACGTAGTCGATCACCTGGTCACGGTTATCCATGCAGAAGTCGATATCGAAGTCAGGCATTGAGACACGTTCCGGGTTCAGGAAGCGCTCGAACAGCAGGTCGTATTCCAGCGGATCCAGATCGGTGATCTTGAGTACGTAGGCCACCAGGGAACCGGCACCCGAGCCTCGTCCTGGCCCTACGGGTATACCGTTTTCCTTACCCCACTTGATGAAGTCCATTACGATCAGGAAGTAACCGGGGAAGCCCATCTGGATAATGATATCCAGTTCAAACTCGAGGCGCTTCTCGTAGGGTTTGCGCTTTTCCTGATAGTCGGGATCGTTCTTGTCGAGCAGAAACTCAAGACGTTCTTCCAGTCCGTCCCAGGATACCTGACGGAAGAAGTCATCCATCAGCATGCCTTCCGGCACCGGGAAGCGCGGCAGGTAATAGGTACCCAGCTCTATCTCGATATTACAGCGACGGGCAATCTCGACTGTATTTTCCAGCGCGCTGGGAATATCACTGAACAGCTCTGCCATCTCTTCAGCGCTGCGGAAGTACTGCTGATCCGAGTAATTACGCGGACGCTGCGGATCTTCCAGGGTGCGGCCAAGGTTGATACAGACGCGGGCCTCATGGGCCTCAAAGTCTTCCTGCTTGAGGAACATCACCTCATTGGTTGCCACCAGCGGGCAGCCTTTACGGGCCGCCAGTTCCACACTGGCATGCACCAGCGCCTCATCACCCGCACGGCCGGTGCGCTGGATCTCCAGATAGTAATTATCCGGGAACATCGCCTGCCACTCAGCCAGCAGAATCTCCGCCTGGTCCGGGTTGCCCGACAGCAAAGCACGGCCCACATCCCCCAAACGGCCACCGGACAGCGCGATCAGGCCATCTGCTTTCTCGGCAATCCAGTCCTTACGCACCAGGGCCCGCTCGGGCACGATGTTCTGCCCTTCGGCATAGGCGCGCGATACCAGCTCCATCAGATTGCGATAGCCCTGACCGTTGCGCACCATCAACGTGATACGGAACGGCTCGCCCTCGGGCTCTTCCGGGTTTTCAACCCAGAGGTCTACACCGCACAGAGGCTTTACGCCGGCTCCCAGTGCAGCCTTGTAGAACTTGACCAGTGCAAACAGGTTGGTCTGGTCGGTAATCGCCACCGCCGGCATATTCTGCGCGGCAGCCGTATTGACCAATGACTTGATGCGGACCAGACCATCAAACAGGGAGTACTCGGAATGGACACGCAGGTGTACAAATGCAGGTTCAGACATCAGATGACTGCTCCAGACGTAATCGAACCGGACGGAAGCTGCGACGGTGCTCGGGCAAGGCCCCCAGCCGCTCCAGCGCTTCCAGGTGTTGCGGGGTCGGATATCCCTTGTGGCGGTCAAAGCCATAATCCGGATACTGGTGATGCAGTGCCAGCATCTGCCGGTCACGATCAACCTTGGCCAGAATGGATGCCGCACTGATCTCGGCGACCTTGGCATCTCCCTTCACGACAGGCTCAGAGGGACAGGCCAATGCGGGACAGCGGTTACCATCGACCAGGGCGTAGTCAGGTGCAATCGATAGCCCTTCCACTGCCCGCTGCATGGCCAGCATGCTGGCGTGCAAGATATTGAGTTCATCAATCTCGGCAGGCGTTGCTGCTGCCACACACCAGGCCAGCGCTTTTTCCTTGATTTCGCCATACAGGCGTTCGCGCTTCTTCTCAGTGAGTGCCTTGGAGTCTGCCAGGCCCTCAATCGGGTTGTCCGGATCAAGAATGACAGCCGCCGCCACCACATCTCCAATCAGGGGGCCGCGCCCCACTTCGTCTACACCGGCCGTATGGCCTGCCGGACGAAAATCAAATTCAGCGCTCTGCACGGCGACTCTCCAACAATTCAATCACGGCATCCGCCGCTCGCTCGCTGGCATCCTGGCGCAGCTGTTCGCCAATGACGCCAAAGACCCGCGCCAGACGCTTACGGTAAGGCTCGTCTTCCAGTGCACGCAACACCAGCGGCCCCAGCACTTCAGGCTCAACACCCTCCTGCAGTACTTCGGGCACCATCTCTTCACCGGCCAGCACATTGGGCAAGGATACCCATCGGCTTTTAATCAAACGTGAATAGATACGATAGGTCAGGCTGGCCATGCGATACGCAACGACCATGGGTTTCTGCAGCAAGCAGGCTTCCAGCGTTGCCGTACCCGAGGCGATCAGGATGGCATCCGAAACCGCCATCACTTCACGGGAGCCTTGCAGGACCAACGACAGATTCAGGTCGTTAAAATCTTCATTTACCAGATCCTGCAGCTGTTCAAAACGGTACTGGTTGGCCGCCGGCAGCACAAAGTGCAGTTCAGGTCGTTGTGCCTGCAACCAGCGTGCCGTTTCCAGAAACGGGCGCGCCAGGTATTTGATTTCACTGCCCCGACTACCCGGCAGCAGCGCTACCATGGGGCGCTCATCTCCAGCCGGCGAGCAATAGCGCTTTCGGGCCGCAGAGAAATCGATTGCAGCCGGTATCTCGTCGGCCAAGGGATGGCCCACGAACCTCAGGTTTTGCTGAGTCGGCTGGTAGATCTCTGCTTCAAACGGAAACAGCGACAGCAGCAGATCGGTACTCTGCTTGATCTTGTAGATGCGCTTGCGCTTCCACGCCCACACGGACGGACTGACATAGTGCACGGTGGGAATGCCGGCATCCTTGAGCTTGCGCTCCATGCCGAGAGTAAAATCCGGCGCATCGATACCGATAAACAGATCAGGCGGGTTATCAATGAAGTAACGCACAAGACGGCGACGTTCGCGCAGCAGTTCAGGTAGGCGGCCCAGCACTTCGACCAGCCCCATCACCGATAAGCGTTCCAGCGGATACAGGGGCTCACAGCCTTCCTCCAGCATCAACTCACCGGCGATGCCTTCGAAACGCACTTGTGGATAACGCTGCCGCAGGGCACGAATGAGGCCGGCACCAAGAATGTCACCCGATGCCTCACCCGCCACTATTCCGATTCGCAAAGGCCGCATCACAGCCTCAGCGGATGATGCCACGGGTCGATGCTTCCAGTGACTCGATCAATAGTCCGACTTCGGGACAGCCTGGCAGCAACTCATTGAGCCCGTCCAGCGCCTGCTCAACGGTCAGGCCCTTACGGTAAATCAGCTTGTAGGCCTGGCGCAGGGTGCTGAGTGCATCACGCTCAAAGCCTCGGCGCTTCAACCCTTCCAGATTGATGCCGTGCGGCTTGGCGCTATTGCCACTGGCCATCACGTACGCAGGCACATCTTTCAGTACCACGGTACCGGCACCGCACATTACATGCGCGCCGATGCGGCAGAACTGATGCACGGCAGTGAAACCACCCAGAATGGCATGATCACCGACATGAACATGGCCAGCCAGCGCAGCGTTGTTGGCCAGAATGATGTTGCTGCCGACACGACAGTCATGGGCCACATGGGCGTACGCCATCAGCAGGTTATTACTGCCGATACTGGTGAGGCCTTCATCCTGTACCGTGCCACGATGAATGGTGCAGCCTTCACGGATGACGTTATTGTCACCAATTTCCAGGCGGGTCGGTTCGCCAGCGTATTTCTTGTCCTGACACTCTTCGCCGATGGTCGCAAACTGGAAAATGCGATTACCTTCGCCAATGCGAGTAGGCCCCTTGATCACCACATGAGATTCGATACGCGTGCCGGCACCGATCTCGACGTCAGGACCAATCAGGCTCCAGGGGCCGATTTCGACGCCCTCGGCTATACGAGCCGAGGGGTCAACAATTGCTTGCGGGTGAATCAATGTCACACCTTTCTATCTGCACAGAGGATGGTTGCACTGCTGACGGTGTCACCTTCCACACTGGCACGCACATCAAACTTCCAGATACCGCGACGCTCGGAAATCACCTTGGCTTCCAGCTTGAGCTGGTCACCCGGCACCACCGGACGCTTGAAGCGCAGGTTGTCTGCACCGACGAAGTAATAGATAGAGCCGTCTTCAGGGCCCTTGTTCATGGTTTTGAAGCCCAGCACGCCTGCGGCCTGTGCCATGGCCTCAACAATCAGAACACCCGGCATGACCGGATGATCGGGGAAATGGCCGTTAAAGAAAGGCTCGTTCACGGTCACGTTCTTGATTGCCGTGATTGACTCGCCCGGTTCCAGAGCCAAGACCCGGTCCACCAGCAAAAAAGGATAACGATGAGGCAGGTATTTCCGGATCTCTTTAACATCCATCATGTGTTTGGACCTTCAGTAGAATGCTGTTCTGTAGCCTGTTCCAATTTACGGACCCGGCGAGCCAGCTCATCCAGCTGTCGGAAACGCACAACATTGCGTTTCCACTGACGATGGGGCTCCATGCCGGTTCCGGATGAGTACACACCAGGCTGGGTAATGGATCGACTGACCAGGGACATGGCCGTCACATGCGTACCATCCGCAATCTGCAGGTGCCCGGTAATACCGGCATGACCTGCAATAGTGCAGCGCTCGCCAATTCTAGTGCTTCCGGCCACTGCGGTACAGCCCGCAATGGCGGTGTAACGCCCGACAACCACGTTATGGGCAATCAGCACCTGATCATCAAGCTTCACGCCGTCTTCGATTATAGTGTCGTCCAGAGCGCCACGATCGATGGTAGTACAGGCGCCAACCTCAACGTTATCACCAATGCGCACACCGCCCAGCTGGCAGATTTTCTCCCAGCCTTTTGCCGTCGGCGCAAATCCGAAACCGTCAGCGCCAATCACGGCACCGCTGTGGATAAGTGAGCGGCAGCCGATGCGGACATTGGGATACAGCGTAACCCGAGCTTCAAGGCGGGTGTTCTCGCCAATGTAACAACCACGTCCCACCACGGAACCGGCACCAATCACGGCCCCGGCCGCAATGACGGCACCCGCTTCTACCACCGCCTGAGGCCCGACTTCTGCCGAGGGGTCAATCTGGGCACCTTCGGCAACAACGGCACTGGCATGAATGCCCGCCTGCACGTCCTCGCGCCAATCGAACAACTGACTGGCCCGGGCAAAGGCGAGATAGGGGTTTTCCACCAGAATGGCATCAACCGGACATTCGTCTTTCAGCGCCGGTGTAATCAGAACGGCAGCCGCTTTGGTGTCCTTAAGCTGGTTCAGATAACGAGCATTGGCAAAGAAAGACAGGGCATTGTCGCCGGCAGATTGCAGGGTGGCCAGTTGCGTGATCGGGGTATCGGGGTTGCCGGCAAGCGTGCCACCCAGGCGGGTGGCCAGCTCGGCCAGCAGGAAGGTTGTATTGCCTGCCATGATTACTGCTTGTTCAGCAGTTCAATGACACGCGGGGTCAGGTCAGTGTCCTTGTTGGCATAGACCGTAGCCTGCTTGGACAGGATGAGGTCATAACCTTCTGTGTCCAGCAGTTCACGAATCGCTTTATCCAGACGCGGGCGCATTTCGGCGATGAACGCCTGCTCGCGCTGACCACGCTGCTGCTGCATCGCCTGGCCACGACGCTGGTACTCACCAAAGGCTTTCTGGAACTGCATGCGCATCTGTTTCAGATCTTCTTCAGAGGCCAGTCCTGCATTTTTCTGCAGCTTGTCGCGCAGTTCACGCGCCTGCTTTTCCAGTGCAACCAGCTGCTTTTCCTCGTCGGCAAATTCCGCCTTCAGCTCTTCACGAAACGACTTGGCCGCATTGGAATTGAGCAGTGCTTCTTCCACGCCCAGTACAGCAACCTTTTCGGCCATGGCCTGAGCACTGAACAGTACCACTACCAGTGCAGCAATTCGGGTTACGAGCTTCATACAATCTCCTTAAAAACCTTAAAACGTCTGGCCCAGCGCGAACTGGAACACTTCAGTATCATCACCGTCCTTGTCATTCAACGGCATACCCAAGGACATGGACAACGGGCCAATCGGGGTCAGCCAGCTGACACCCAGACCTGCAGAATAACGCAGCTCGGACAGATCAATATCTTCAGAGCAATTGGTCTGGCTGCTGTAGCAGTTGGTGGTATACACATTACCGGCATCCAGGAAAATCAGGCTGCGCCAGGCACTCTTGTCACCCATGAACGGCATGGGGAAGATCAGCTCGGCCGCACCGGTCACCATCACGTTGCCACCAAAGGGATCCGAGTTGGAATCCTGCGGGCCCAGAGAGTTGTTGGAGAAACCACGTACCGTCTTCAAACCGCCAGCATAGAAGTTCTTGAAGAAGGGGTAGGCGTTATCGCCAAAGCTGTCACCGTAGCCCAGGCGGCCACGCAGGCTGAGCACCCAGGTTTCGTCATCATTGAGCGGGCGATACCACTTGTTGCGGTAGTTGGCGCGCATGTAGGCCAGATCACTGCCCGGCACAGCCACTTCCATGGAAGCACTCTGCATGTAACCACGGGTCGGGAACAGACCCTTGTTGAGGCGGTTATCACTCCAGCCTGCCGTCAACTTCCAGTTCATGAACTCTTCACCTTCATCTTCGATGAATTCGAACACCTCATCTGCGGTTTCGTCATAGGTGTTCAGGCGGATGAATTCAAAATCACCACTGAAACTCAGGCGCTGGTAGTCGTCAATCGGGTAACCGAAAGTAAGACCAACACCCGCCTCATCTGCGGTGTAGGAACTGATATCGTCTTCTTCGTAGTCCTTTTCACGGTAGAACGCGTTGAAGCCGCGGCTGACACCATCAACCGTATGGTAAGGATCCAGATAATTGAAGCTGTACTCGGTGGTGGTGGAACTGTTGGTGATATTGAAACCAACCTTGTTACCACTGCCGAGGAAGTTGTCCTGCTGAACACCCAGGTCCAGAATCAGACCATCGTTCTGGGAGAAGCCCACACTGGCCGTAAACTGGCCGGACTGCTGTTCCTCAACTGCATACTCTAGATCCACCTGGTCATCGGTACCGGGCACCGGACGGGTTTCCACGTTTACACTGCGGAAGTAACCGGTTTTATCCAGGCGACTCTTGGAGCGTTCGATATCCTTGGTCGAGGCGACACTGGCTTCCATCTGCTCCAGCTCACGGCGGATAACGTGGTCAGCGGTACGGGTATTGCCCTTGATGGCGATACGGCGAACATAGGTACGCTTGCCCGGCTCGATAAAGAAGCGCACGGACACGGTGTTGTCGTCCTGAAGCTCGGGTACAGGACTCACGTTGGCAAACATGTAGCCTTCATCACCCAGCAGGCGCACCAGTTTTTCCTGGCTGCGGGTCATTTTCTCGCGCGAGAAGACTTCGCCTTCCGCCAGAGTCACCGCGCCATCCAGTACATCCTGAGGCACAACCATTTCACCGGCAACGGCCACATCACGCACACGATACTGTTCACCTTCGCTCACGGCGATGGAGATGTAGATATGCTTTTTATCCGGGGTAATGGAAACCTGGGCCGAATCGATACTGAAATTGGCGTAGCCGTGATCAAAGTACCAGGAGCGCAGACGCTCGAGGTCACCGGTCATTTTTTCACGGGCATAGCGGCCGTCCTGGGTATAGAACGACCAGAAGTCGGGCAGATCGAGGGTAAAGAGCTCTTTCAGCTCTTCATCACTGAATACCGTGTTGCCGACGATATTGATGTGCTGAATGCTGGACTCTTCGCCTTCGTTGATATTGATGTTCAGCTGAACGCGGTTGCCGGACAGCGGTTCCACCTCGGTGGAAATGTCAGCACCATAGCGACCCTGTGAGGTATACACACGCAGCAGATCCAGACGGATCTGGTCCAGCGCGGCACGGCGGAACACATCACCTTCCTGCAGACCGGACTGTTCCAGCCCGCGCATCAGGTCCTCTTCCTTGATGACATCGTTGCCTTCAAGGTTGATCAAGGCAACTGAAGGACGCTCCTTGAGCTTGAGCAGGAGCACATCGCCCTCGCGTTCAGCCTGGATGTCGGCAAAGTAGCCGGACTTGAACAGCTGACGCAGCGCATCGGACAGCTGCTCCCGTTGCAACTGATCCCCGGCGCTGACCGGGAAGTTCCGGAATACAATGCCGGGCTCGACCCGTTGCAAGCCTTCCAGCTTGATATCACTGACTTCGAACAGCGGAGCCGCAGCTTGCGCCTGCGCCATCCATAGCATCGATACAAAAAACAGACCCAGCTTGCGATTCATGCTGTACTTCTTACTTTTATGGCTGACTGATAGGAAAACTGGCTTGCTTCAGAAAAGCCGGGCCAGATCATTGACGATGGCAAGCGCCATCAGGCTGAACAGCAATGCCATGCCAACTCTCAGCCCCAGCATCTGCACCTGCTCACTGACCGGGCGACCCCGAACCAATTCAACAACGTAATAAAGCAGGTGACCACCATCCAGCATCGGTATCGGCAGCAAATTCAGCACACCGAGACTGACACTGAGATAGGCCAGAAAACTGACGAACGACTCCAGACCCGAGGCGGCCGAAGTCCCCGCCACTTTAGCAATGGTTATCGGACCGCTCAAGTTTTTTACCGAGATGACGCCCGCGATCATCTTGCCGATCGACTCCAGCGTCAGGGTGATCATCTGTCCGGTTTTTTCCACTCCGGCCACCAGGGCATCGACAGGGCCATAGCTGAGGGTACGCTGCATTTCCGGTGGGAATTCAAACTCGGCCACCCCGGCGCCGATGTAGCCTTGAACGGCACCATCCTGTAACTGGCGACGAGCAGGCGTCAGCAGCAGACTTTGCTCCTGTCCCTGACGTTCGATCAACACTTCCAGCTGACGCTCCGGTGAGGCCTGAATGATTTTCACCAGTGCTACCCAGTCCTGCACAGGCTCACCATCAACCGCCAGAATCCGGTCACCCGATTGCAGGCCTGCCGCGGTTGCGGCCCCGTCAGGCAGTAGCTGGCCAATCACCGGAGGAATTTCTGGGCGCCAGGGCGTGATGCCCAGCGCAGTCAGTGGCGATTCACGTTCCAGGTCCACCTGCCATTGATCAATCGGCACCGTGTAACTGCGCGCCATGCCGCGGGCCGGCTCACCCACTGTCAGCTCGATGTTTCCCGTCTCACCGACATGTGAGGCCAGACGCAGGTTGATCTCGTTCCAGGACTGTACCTCCCGCCCATCGACCGCCAGCACTTCCTGCTCGACAGGCACCGCCGCCCGCGCTGCCGGCGAGCCCGGTGTAATTTCACCGATCACCGGAACAACAACGCTGATACCGGACAGAAACAGGAAAGCATAGGCCAGAACGGCAAAAATAAGATTGACCAGCGGGCCCGCTGCAACAATGGCGATGCGCTGATACACGGACTTGTTATTGAAGGCCTTGTCGCGCATTGACTCGGGCACATCACCCTCACGCTCATCCAGCATGCGGACATAACCGCCCAACGGGATGGCCGCCACGGCATACTCGGTACCGTCACGCCCCTTGCGCATCCACAACGGACGCCCGAAACCGACAGAAAAACGCAGGACCTTTACGCCGCAACGCCGCGCCACCCAAAAGTGTCCCCATTCGTGAATGGTCACCAGAACACCCAGCGCGACCAAGGTCGCAAGCAACGTCTGCAACAAGTCCATCAGTGTGTAACTAACCTCAAATCAGTGTCAGGCCGACTGCGAACACAGGTGCGGCAGCCGTTAAACTATCGATACGATCCAGAACGCCGCCATGCCCCGGGAGCAGGCGCCCGCTGTCTTTGATGCCGCGCTCACGCTTGAGCATGCTTTCAAGCAAGTCACCCAATACCGATGCCAGACCGGTCAGCAGCGCCAATACGCAGAGTTTGATTCCACTCGACAGCGGGAGTTCCAGCCAAACCGAAAAACCGATACCGATCAGCACACAGGTCAGCAACCCGCCCCAGAGGCCTTCACGGGTTTTACCGGGGCTAACGGCAGGCAGCAGCTTGTTCCGCCCCATGCTTTTGCCCGCGGCATAGGCTCCCACATCGGCGCCCCACACCAGCATCAGTAACATCAACAGCATGGTCAGGCCCGACTCACCGGCACGCAGATCCAGCATGGCATACCAGGCAGGCACCAGCACCAGAAAGCCAAACAGCACGCGCTGTGGCATGCCGCTCCAGCTCGCAGTACGCGGATAGGCCAACACCAGCAACAGGGCGAAACACCAGAAAGCGACCGCCAGCCATACCGCCAGTTGCGCCAGCTCCGGCACGGCCAGCAGCCCCCACATCAGACCGCCAAGAGCGGCCAGCAGGAGGGCGGTTCCCGGCACAGAAAGTCGACAGAGGTTGGCCCATTCCAGGCCGCCATATATGAAAACTGCCGCCAGAACCCAGATAAACCAGGTCTGCGGCAGTACGAACAGTGCCAATAGCGCGATGGGCGCCAGCACCAGTGCGGTCAATATGCGCTGTTTCAACACGGTTTATCGGCCTCCAGCTGCTCGCTGGTACGACCGAAACGGCGCTCCCGCGTCAAAAACGACTGTATCGCGGCAAACATTTCCTGTTTGCCGAACTCTGGCCAGAAGCAGTCAGTGAAGTAAAACTCGGTATACGCCATCTGCCAGATAAGGAAATTGCTGATGCGCTGCTCACCACCGGTACGGATACACAAATCCGGTGCCGGCAGGTCAGCCAACGCCATACAGCTACCCAGCAGCTCTTCATCAATCTGGTCCGGTGTCAGATCACCATCCAGGCAGCGCTGAGCCAGATGCTGCGCAGCCTGAGTGATATCCCAGCGTCCGCCATAATTGGCCGCAATATTGAGCGTAAGCCCCGTATTACCAGCCGTCAGGGCTTCGGCCTCATGGATCTTGGCCTGGAGATCGGGACTGAAGCGAGTCACATCACCGATAATCCGCAGACGGATATTATGCCGCGCCAGCTTGCGTACCTCATGGCTCAACGCACGCATAAACAGCTGCATCAAACCTTTTACCTCGAGCGCCGGACGCTTCCAGTTTTCACTACTGAAAGCGAACAGTGTCAGAGCATCAACACCCTGCTCCACACAGCACTCGATGACGGCACGAACACTGTCCACGCCCGCCTTGTGTCCCGCCAGGCCCGGCAGTCGCTGTGCCTTGGCCCAACGGTTGTTGCCATCCATGATGATGGCGATGTGACGGGGCATACTGCGCCCCGGCGGTATGGTCAATTGCTGTTCAGAAGCCATGCAATTCCGTAGCGGGGCATGCCCCGCCTGTCCGTTTAGATTTCCATCAGGTCCTTTTCTTTCAGCGCCAGCAGGCTGTCAGCCTCGGCCACGTACTTGTCGGTCAGTTTCTGGACCTGATCCTCGCCACGACGGCTGTCATCTTCAGAGATCTCTTTCTCTTTCAGGAGATCCTTGATGTCACCGTTGGCATCACGACGGATGTTACGGATTGCGACACGTGCGTTTTCAGCTTCGGTGCGCGCCTGACGGATGTAGCCCTTACGGGTTTCTTCGGTCAGCGGCGGCATGGGAACACGAATAACATCGCCGGCCGAGCTGGGGTTCAGACCCAGGTCAGACTTCATGATCGCCTTTTCGATATCGCTGACAACCTGCTTTTCCCAGGGAATGATGGTCAGCGTACGCGCATCTTCAACCGACACGTTGGCAACCTGCTGAATCGGCACATCAGAGCCGTAGTAGGAAACGGTGATCGAATCCAGCAGACTAGGATGGGCACGCCCGGTACGAATCTTCTTGAATTGTTCTACCAGGGATTCGACACTTTTCTGCATGCGGCTTTCCGCATCACTTGTAATCTCATTAATCATCGTTTTCTCCAGCAGTCGAGCCGCTATCAATCAGTGTTCCTTCATCACCACCTACCACGAGGTTAACCAGAGCACCGGGCTTGTTCATGTTGAACACACGCACCGGCATGTCATGGTCACGCGTCAGGCAAATGGCCGTCATATCCATCACACCCAGCTGTTTTTCCAGCACTTCATCGAAGCTCAGGTGCGTGTAACGCGTCGCTTCAGGGTCTTTCATCGGGTCTGCCGTGTAGACACCATCCACTTTGGTGGCCTTGAGAACCGCATCCGCTTCAATCTCGATGCCGCGCAAACAGGCAGCAGAGTCTGTTGTGAAGAACGGATTACCGGTTCCCGCCGAAAAAATCACCACATCGCCCTGACTAAGATAACGCAGAGCGTTGCGGCGGTCATACTGATCAACCACCCCGCTCATCGGAATCGCTGACATGACACGCGTCGCAATATTACAGCGTTCCAGCGCATCACGCATGGCCAGGGCGTTCATAACTGTTGCCAGCATACCCATATGGTCGCCGGTCACTCGATCGAGGCCAGCCGCACTCAGCGCCGCACCACGGAAGAGGTTACCCCCGCCAATCACGATACCCACCTGGACCCCAATACCCACAAGCTGCCCGATTTCGAGCGCCATACGGTTAAGCACCTTGGGATCGATGCCAAAATTTTCATCACCCATCAAGGCTTCACCGCTCAGTTTCAGCAGCAGACGCTTGTATCGGGAAGATTGTTTATCAGTGGCAGGCATGTTCAGTCTCCGCGCGGATGAAATGGCAAAAGTGTAGCAGGAAAGCGAACGGCCAGACGCGAGAGCGTCCGGCCGAAGGGAGGTTGCGAATTAGCCTTTCAGCTGTTCAGCAACTTCAGTAGCGAAGTCTTTTTCTTCAACTTCGATGCCTTCACCCACTTCTACGCGGACAAAGGATACAACCTCGGCACCAGCTTCCTTGACCATCTGGCCAACAGTCTGATCCGGGTTTTTAACGAACGGCTGCTCAACCAGGCTGTTTTCAGCCAGGAACTTCTTGATACGACCGCCAGCCATCTTCTCTTTGATTTCCTGCGGCTTACCTTCCATATCCGGCTGAGCCATGATGATGTCTTTTTCACGCGCCAGCTCTTCTTCCGGCATATCTTCCGGACGGGCAACACGCGGGTTAACCGCGGTTACGTGCATGGCAACATCACGAGCTACTTCTGCATTACCGCCTTTCAGAGCAACCAGAGCTGCCAGACGGTTAGTGCTGTGAACGTAAGCATCAACCTGCTCACCTTCTACCAGCATGACGCGACGCACGCTGATGTTTTCGCCGATTTTCTGAACCAGCGCTTCACGCGCAGATTCCAGTTCGCCTTCCATCAGGGCAGCAACATCAGCCTGCTTGTCGGCGAACGCCTTTTCCAGAACAGTGTTTACAAAGTTCAGGAAGTTGTCGTCTCGCGCAACGAAGTCAGTCTCGGAGTTAACTTCAACTGCCAGAGCGTAGGTGTTGTCGTCAGATACTTTAACAGCAACAACGCCGTCAGCAGCGGTACGGCCAGCCTTCTTGGCAGCCTTCATGCCAGACGCTTTGCGCAGATCATCGATCGCTTTCTCGATGTCGCCTTCAGCTTCAACCAGTGCTTTTTTGCACTCCATCATGCCCAGGCCGGTACGCTCGCGCAGTTCCTTAACCATCTTCGCAGAGATATTTGCCATGTCGCATTCCTCTCTATAATTCGCTTGTATTAAATCCAAAAAAGGGGAGCCAGGGCTCCCCTTTCAATATCCAGTCACACTAGCGACTCAAGTTGTCAGGTCGATTACTGAGCAGCAGCTTCAGCGTCAACTTCAACGAACTCGCCTTTTTCGCCAGCGTTAGCAGACGCGCCTTCAGCACAGGCATCAGCAACGGACTTCGCGTAGATCTGGATCGCACGCAGAGCGTCGTCGTTACCCGGGATTACGTGGTCGATGCCATCCGGGTTGCTGTTGGTATCAACAACACCAATAACCGGGATACCCAGCTT
The DNA here is from genome assembly GCF_900155945.1 of Marinobacterium stanieri. Taxonomy (GTDB): domain Bacteria; phylum Pseudomonadota; class Gammaproteobacteria; order Pseudomonadales; family Balneatricaceae; genus Marinobacterium; species Marinobacterium stanieri. The sequence goes on along the minus strand of NZ_FTMN01000008.1, from coordinate 138,395 downwards.
GTTGGCTTCGTTGATAGCGATGCGCTCGTGTTCAACGTCGATGACGAACAGTGCGTCAGGCAGACCACCCATGTCCTTGATACCACCGATGGACAGCTCCAGCTTTTCCATTTCGCGGGTGCGCATCAGGGCTTCTTTCTTGGTCAGCTTCTCGAAAGTACCGTCCTGAGCCTGGGTTTCCAGGTCACGCAGACGACGGATAGACTGACGGATAGTCTTGTAGTTGGTCAGCATACCACCCAACCAGCGGTGGTTAACGTAAGGCATGCCTGCACGAGAGGCTTCCTCTTTGATCACTTTGCTTGCTGCACGCTTGGTGCCGACAAACAGGATCTTGTTCTTGTTGCTGGCCATACCCTGGATTACGTCCAGCGCGTTGTTCAGCGCCGGCAGAGTGTGCTCCAGGTTGATGATATGGATCTTGTTACGCGCGCCGAAGATGAATTTGGACATCTTCGGGTTCCAGTAACGAGTCTGGTGACCGAAGTGTACACCTGCCTTCAGCAGGTCGCGCATAGATACTTTTGCCATTGTGGTAAATCCTCTGACGGGTTATAACCTCCACATATCCCATCGCCCCACCGCAAAGCGGCACCCAGGACGGATGTGTCGATATGTGTGTGTTTTGTTGATTAAATTCAGAAATGCCGGAGCACCTCTTTCGGGAGCGCGATTTATAGCATAGACGACTCTGCATTTGAAGTACTCTTTGGCGCTATGCCCAGGCTTTGGGTACAATATTGGCCAATATCAAAAGGGCGGCTCAAGTTACAGCTGCGCACCCCCTTCTCTGCCAACACGCGAGACGTTATGACTATCAAAATCAAGACCCCCGAAGAGATCGAAAAAATGCGCGTCGCCGGCCGCCTGGCTGCCGAGGTTCTGGAAATGATCGAACCGCATGTAAAACCGGGTGTCACGACCAACGAGCTGAACCAGATCTGCCACGACTATATAGTCAACGAACAGAAGGCAATCCCGGCACCGCTCAACTACCACGGTTTCCCCAAGTCCATCTGCACCTCAATCAACCAGGTGGTCTGCCACGGCATCCCCAACGACAAGAAAATGAAGAATGGCGATATCATCAACATCGATATCACCGTCATCAAGGATGGCTACCACGGCGACACCAGCAAGATGTTCTACGTCGGTGATGTAGCCCCGCACGCCCAGCGCCTGTGCGAAGTGACACGCGAGTGCATGCTGAAAGGTATCGAACTGGTTAAACCGGGTGCGCGCCTGGGCGATATCGGTGAAGTGATTCAGAAATACGCCGAGAGCATGCATTACTCTGTGGTACGTGAATACTGCGGCCACGGTATCGGCAGCGAATTCCACGAAGACCCTCAGGTACTGCACTACGGCAAGGCCGGCACCGGTGAAGAACTCAAGGAAGGCATGATTTTCACCATTGAGCCGATGATCAACGCCGGCAAGCGTCAGGTAAAACTGAACAAGCGTGACGGCTGGACCGTGGAAACATCGGACCGCCGCTTGTCTGCCCAGTGGGAACACACCGTACTGGTCACCGCTGACGGCTACGAGATCCTGACTCTGCGTAACGAAGAAAAATCCGCCTGATTGATACGAGTATCTGCCATGACCCTTCCTGCTCACTCCCTTGCAGCTATCCCCGAAATGTTCGATCCAGCCCAGCTGGAGCTTCAGCTCAAGTCCGGTGAGCAGCCGGTCATCAAAATACTCAAGCAGGCACTCAAGGATTCCCAGGCGCGCCTGGACGAAGCCTTCAAGGCCGGCGAAGACATTCGCCGTCTTATTTATGGCCGCGCCTGGATTCTGGACTGCATCCTCAACCTGGCCTGGAATGAGTTCGATTGGCCAGCCGAAAACCAGGCATCGCTGGTTGCGGTGGGCGGCTATGGTCGCGGTGAGCTGCACCCGTTTTCCGATGTGGATATCCTGCTCCTGTTTAACGAAGTTGATCCTCAGGACTGGCATGACAGCATCAGCGGTTTCCTGACCCTGCTTTGGGATATCAACCTGGATCTGGGCTCCAGTGTGCGCACCCTGAAAGAGTGCTACGACGAAGCCCGCAACGATATCACCATCGCCACCAATCTGATCGAGTCCCGTACTCTGGCCGGTGACCCTGAGCTGCAGGCCGAGATGTACGAACGTGTGACTTCTGAAGGCGCCTGGACCGACAAGGAGTTCTTCAAGGCCAAGCTGGCCGAGCAGAAAGAGCGCCACGAAAAGACCAACAACACCGAGTACAACCTTGAGCCCAACCTCAAAACCTCCCCGGGGGGCCTGAGGGATATTCAGACCGTGGGCTGGGTCGCCAAACGGCATTTTGGTGCCACTTATATTCGCGACCTGGTGGATCACGGTTTTGTGACCGAGTCCGAGCTGGATACCCTGAACAAGGGCGAACTCTACCTCTGGACCGTCCGCTACGCACTGCACATGCTGTGTGGCCGCCGTGAAGACCGTCTGCTGTTCGATCACCAGCGCACGCTCGCGGCCTACTTCGGCTACGAAGACCAGGAAGGCTCACTGGCGGTCGAGCAGTTCATGAGCAAGTACTACCGCGTCGCCATGGCCATGTCCGAATTCAATGACATGCTGCTGCAGCATTTCGACGAAGCCATTCTGCGCGTGGATGATGAACAGAGCATTCGTCCTCTGAACAACCGCTTCCAGGTGCGCAACGACTTCCTGGAAACCGTCTACGACAAGGTGTTTGAACACCACCCATTCGCCATCATGGAGCTGTTCGTGCTGATGGCACAGCACCCGGAGATCAAGGGTGTACGCGCCTCAACGATCCGCCTGGTAAGGGATCATCGCCACCTGATCGACGATGACTTCCGCAACGACATCCGTAACACCTCGCTGTTCATGGAGCTGCTGCGCTCACCGGAAGGTGTATCGACCGAGCTCAAACGCATGAACCGCTACGGTATTCTGGGCCGCTACCTACCAGAGTTCGGCAAAATCGTCGGCCAGATGCAGCACGACCTCTTCCACATCTATACCGTGGACGCGCACACCCTGAAGGTCATTCAGAAGATGCGCCAGTTCCGCCATCGCGAGTATCGCGAGCAGTTCGCCATCGCCCACCGCATCGTCAACCAGCTGCCCAAGATTGAGCTGCTGTATATCGCCGGCCTGTACCACGATATCGCCAAGGGCCGCGGCGGTGACCATTCCGAATTGGGTGCAGAAGACGTGATCAGTTTCTGCCGCCGCCACCACCTGGGCAAGTGGGATACCCATCTGGTGTCCTGGCTGGTTCGCAACCACCTGAAAATGTCGATGACCGCTCAGCGCCGTGATATTTCCGACCCTGAAGTCATTCACGACTTCGCCATGGATGTACGCGATCTTGTGCACCTGGATTACCTGTATGTTCTGACCGTGGCCGACATCAACGCCACCAACAACACTTTGTGGAACAACTGGCGCGCCACCCTGTTACGTCAGCTCTACATGGACACCAAGCGCGCTCTGCGCCGCGGACTGGAAAACCCGGTCAACAAGGAAGACCGTATCGAGCAGGTACAGCATGAAGCCATGCTGCTGCTGTCTCGCAAGGGCGTCCCTGAACAGGAAGTGCTGGATTACTGGAAACTTCTGGGCGACGACTACTTCCTGCGCGAAGATGCACACAACATCGCATGGCACACTCGCGCCATCATCGAGCACGGCGACAACCCGTTGCCCCTGGTATTGATCCGCAAGACGTCTTATCGGGTGTTTGAGGGCGCGACCGAGATCTTCATTTACAGCGAAGATCTGCCGACCCTGTTTCCGGCCACCGTGGCCGCCATGGATCAGCTCAACCTCAACATCCAGGATGCGCGCATCATCCTAACCGACCATGGCCGCACCCTGAACACCTACACGGTTCTCACCGATGATAACCAGCCACTATCGGAAAACCCCGAGTACCTGGCCCATATCCAGCAGCACTTGACCGAAGAACTGGATGACCCCGAAGACTACCCGGACATCATCCAGCGCCGCGTACCACGCCAGCTCAAACTGTTCACCACGCCGACACGCATGACCATCAGCAACGACCCCGTCGTGCAGCAGACTGTTCTGGAGATCATTACTCCCGACCGCCCGGGTCTACTGGCCCGCATTGGCCGCATCTTTGTCGAATTCGACATCTCGGTGCGCAAGGCAAAAATTTCCAGTATCGGCGAGCGCGTAGAAGACTTCTTCTTCATCACCGATAGCCAGAATCAGCCCATCAGCGACCCGGAACTGTGCCGGGAACTGCAACAGGCGATTTGCCAGCAACTGGATCAGCACGTGCATTAAACCACGTGCAAGCGTCGCTTTTTTGCTAAAGTTGCGCGACATCTCGCCGAAACAATCGCTTGGGTGCAACTCTTAAAGCTGCTGCTTCGGTCAAACGACGATAAGGAACGCGTGGTTTATGAATAATCTACTCAAACTTACAATCACCGCGATTGCCGCAACTCTGATTGCCGGCTGCGCCAAGCAAACCACTTGTGGTAGCTGTGGCCAAACCGAGTGGTCTCTCACTGTTCCGGCGGTTTCCGTCAGTGCCATTCAGCCAGGACGCGGAGGCTCTCCCGAAGCTGCGGCCCAGGCGGAGAGAGCAGCTGAAGCCCTTTACAATGATGTCCAGATTATCAGCGTTACTGGCTATGGCGCTCCCAAAAGCACCTTTGAAAACCTGGCCCAGCGCCGCCTGATGGCCCTGCGCGCTTCAGAGCTGGATGCCTACCGCAAGATTACCGAACAGGTTTCGGGTCTACACATTGTTGGTGACACCCGAGTGGATGACTACATCACCAACCGGGATCGACTGCGCACCTATATCAACAGTTTCGTACAGGGCGCTGCCATCATTCGCCAGGATTTCGAGGCGGACGGCATGGCGACGACTGAAATGTCTTTGAAAATCAGCCGCAGCCAAATGCGCAAGCAGTTGGAGCGTGAGCGACTCTGGCACGCAAGAGGTGGCCACCTGCCCGATGGCGCCGCTTACCATGACGGGGGCCTGTTCCTGCCGCATTATTGATGCGGCCCTAAATTCGGTCAGGACCTCTTCGCTCATGCCTTGCACAAGGAGCACTCATGCTTAAACCGGCCTGCGCGGCTGCCGCTTTGATGGCATGCCTGCTCACTTCCACAGCCGTTTCTGCCGAGCAGCGCTATGTTGTAAAGCGGGGCGACAGCCTGTCATCCATTGCGGCTCAGCAACTGGGAGCCGCAAATCGGTGGCGTGAAATCTGGGCGCTAAACCCCAGCATTCGACGCCCCGAACAGCTGGCAGCCGGTGCGACACTGCGCCTGCCCTCAGCGGGCACCAGCACCACAGCCACACAACCCTCAGCCCAGGGTGGAAAACAGCAGGATTCCATTGAAACAGACCCTGCCTATCAGCTTGCATTGGAGCAAATCAAAAGCAGCAATATCCGCCGCCTGAGACAAAACTACCGGCTGCTTGATAACCCCCGAAATGCCATACACCTGCATGCCGTTCGACATGAGCAGGATGGCCTGTACCTTTATTCGCCTGGCTACACCCAACAGACTTCACAGGGGGTGCAGTACGGAATTTTTGAACCCAGCGCCGAGCCTGTCACTTCATCCACTACAGAGTTGACTCGCATTGGCAGTGCCAAACTTGCCCTGCAGCAGGGATCTCTGGCCGGCTTTCATGTGACCTCGAGCTTGAAGCCCCCTCAGGAAAACGCGCTTTTACTGCCGATCAATACAAAAACCACTGTCATAGAGCCCCACTACCCGGCCCAAAACACCAGCGTAGAGGTGCTGAAAGCACTCTATGAACAATCGGGTGGCTATATCCTTTTACTCGACAAGGGCGCTCGACAAGGGTTGGCTCCCGGTGCACTGCTCAAACTCCATCAACGCAATCCGGTCGAGTCAGAGAGTGGCAATGCGATGGAGTTCCCCGGCCACGCAGCTGGCTGGGCGATGGTATTTGAAGCGGGTCGGGAACTCAGTTTGGCCCTTGTGCTTAGCGCGCAACGAACACCAGCGGTTGGTGACAGGCTTCACTGAGCCGAGCGCCCATCCCCCCACATATAAGGTTCTGGCACACCTTGTTTAAAGCGAGCGCACAACAGCGTTCGCTCCAATCTTGATGCGTTCCACAACCGCAGGTTGCCTGTTTCTCCTTCAAAGTATCCCGGCACACCTGCACGCAGCTTCGGCAACGCTCGATGTATTGACCCTGCATCAACACCCAGAGCAAAGAACACACTGGATGAAACCGGCCCAGACCGTTTCAACAGACGCCAGGGCATATCGCAAAACCGGATACCCTCCAGATCCCTGTCCTTAACCGGATCAGGCGTGCCTTCAAACAGGTGTGAGCTGCCATAGGTCGGCAGGGTATTGGCGTGATGATAATTTAGTACAGGCTTAAGCAGCCGCGCCTGCCAAGGCCGTGCTATCAGCAGCACCGCATCGATGTCCTGGCGACGTCGCGGAATGAATTGAGGCTTGCCTGACAACACTTGCCCCAGATTATCAGCACGATTTTGGCTGGATTTGATAGCTAGCCAGGAGCCTAGCTGGCGCCTCAACTCTGGCAGCCGGGAGCCAAACCTGAATGGTCCCACCTGACGCAGCCCTGCCGTGCGCATCTGTTGCCCCAACCAGAGTAGAAGTGGCTCCACCCAGGCCTCATCAGTCGGTGCCAACACCAGCACACGCCGCTGCCCTTCCCGGCGCATCAACTCAACCAGTTGTCGTAATTCCTGATCGGAAGCCAAATCAAGCTGAAAGCCATTAAAACGCCGACCACCACTGCGGTTTAATGTCAGTACCGGCACTGCAAAGGGTTGATCCAGGCGTGTGCTGAGTGATTGCTGCATGGGACCTACCAGTAAATCCAACTCATGGCGTAGCGCAGCCTGCCGGATGAATTCGGTTGGTTCGACTACAGTTTGGCTGTCAAACACCTGCAGCTGCGGCACAGCAAAACCTCTGCGCATATCCCAGTTTTGTGCAGCACGGATACCCTCCAATACAGCCTGCCCCTGTTCAGCAAAAGGCCCACTCAAAGGGAGCAGCACTCCCATTTGGCGCACGCTCGTTGGCACTTCTGCTGAAAGCACGTTTGCGACACCGATACGCTCCAGCCAGGCAACAGCCGGATGGTGAAACCAGTCGCGACGCCAGGCTTCAAGCTGCTGCTGACGTTGCCCGCTGGCAGCCAGCCGGTAGGTTTTGGCCAGCTCAAACCACCCCTGTTCGAAGTAGTTGTTGTCCTGACTGCTCGAGAGTTCGATTATCCGGGTAGTGGAAAGCCCTTGCAGCTGCTGCCACACCGTCTCGAATTCTCCTGAGGACATTGCCCCGGGGTTCGCATTAATACGGTCACGCACCATCACGGCATCGGACGCTGCATGAAGCCAGGATGACCCCAATACCAGTACTGCCAGCAAAGCCCACTGAGCCCACATCACCTTGATTGCCGTCATACGCGCACGCCTGTTACAAGCAAGCCTTCCCCGCTACAATCGAATTCATACACTTTTATCAGCCGAGCTATGAATACATGAAACAGCCCGCCAAGGCCCTGTTCAAATGCTTTTTGTTTGTCATGATGCTGCTGCCTGGACTGGCCAATGCCGTTGCCATTGAGGCTACCGGCCAGGCACCCTATTCAGAGGATGACCCTGGCCTCTCGCGACAGCAAGCCTTACAACGGGCCATGCAGCAGGCCAGCATTCAGGCGTCTTCATGGCTCGGCTCAACACGTCAGGCTCGCGATGGCATCCTGGAAATCGATACCATCAGGCTGCGCAGCCTGGGCCAGGTAAACAATGTACGCGTGATCAACGAGGAGGTCGATAAGGGGCAAATCAGTGTCACGATCATCGCTGATGTCGACATCGCCCTGGGCTGCAAGGACAGCCACCCAGATACGGCCTACAGCAAATCCCTGGCCGTTACCCACTTCCCGCTGCAGCGCCCCCAGGACGCCAGTTATGGCTATCTGCAGGATATCCAAGGAGGCCTTGCCACTCTGCTTTCCTATGAGCTGAGACGCAGCAGCACGTTCAATGCACTCGACGTGGGTGAGCTGAACATTATCGGCGATCCTCAGCGGGCACCTGTCCGTATCCTGCCCGAAGGGACGCTGACCACCTTGCTGGATCGATCCGAGCAGCACAATGTCCAGTACCTTGTCAGCGGCGTGATCCGCAATATGACTCCGCACCATGATGCCGAGCCCCGCTCGCCCAATGTTCTGACCGACATCTACCGTCAGGTCGACTACTTTGATGAAGGCTATGCGAAGCGCGACCTGGTGCTTGAGCTTTTCATCCATGATGCCTTTACCGGTGCCCTGCAGCACCAGCAGCGCTATCACCTGACCGCCGATTGGACTGCCGATATGCACACCAAGGTGGGATTCGGCACCCCCGAGTTCTGGCAGCAGCCCTTTGGTAAACAGGTACGCGCGCTGATTCGTACGCTCAGCAATGATATTCAGCTGCAACTGACCTGTGAGCCATTCAGAGCCCGTATCACCCAGACACGTGACCGCCAGGTCTGGATTAATGCCGGTAGTCTGGACGGTCTGCAGACAGGTGATCGCCTGAGTGTATACCGTCGTTTCACCCATTACGGCCTCGATGGCGAGACGCGCTCTGAACTTGAGAATACCGGCTATAGCCTGACTCTGGAGACACTTCAGCCGCACTTGGGACGCGGTCTGCTGGAATTACCCGCCGCCGGCATCAACATTCAACGTGACGATATTGTAATTGCGCATTAGGCCGCTTAGTCTTGCCCTTTTGTCCGATACGAAAGGAGCATTGATTCCATGCAGAGCGAACTCTTTAAGGAACTGGAAGGGAAAATTGAAGGATTGATCGAAGAGGTCGAACTGCTGCGACTGGAAGTCAGCGAGCTGCGCGAAAGCAAGGCTTCTCTGGAACAGGAACAGTCGCAAACAGAAGATCAGCTGAAACGCATGCTGGGCAAGTTTGACCGCCTGCAGGACAGCGCCAATCTGTGATGTCTTCGGGCACCCGCCTGTGCAGGTGCCCGTACTTTAAAGCCGCCTTTTGATCAGGAACGGCTGCCACGAATTTTGATTTCCACCCGGCGGTTCTGTGCACGCCCTGATGCCGTTTCATTACTGGCGATCGGATAGCGCTCACCATAGCCACGCACTTCCAGACGCAAACCGTTTACGCCCACTGAATTGAGGTAGCGTGCCACACTGTTGGCTCGACGCTCTGAAAGCCCCTGGTTGTGCTCAAACGATCCCGTGGAGTCGGTAAAACCTTCCACTGCAACCTGAGTCTTCTCGAATTTCATTAGCACCTTGCCCACCGAGTCCAGTACCGAGTAGAAACCGGGGTCGACACGGTCACTGTCGGTAGCAAAGGTAATGTTGCCCGGCATAATCAGGCGGATGCTGTCGCCGACACGCTCCACCCGAACACCGGTGCCTTCCAGTTCCTGGCGCAGCAGCATCTCCTGCTGGTCCATGTAATAACCAATGCCACCGCCCACAGCGCCGCCAATCGCAGCGCCAGCCAGAGCACCACGACCTCGATCGTCGTCATTGGCAGCCGCACCAATAACCGCGCCGGCCAGTGCGCCGATTCCTGCCCCCTTGGTGGCGTTGGCGGTTTTCGACTCCTGGGTGTAAGGGTCCATCGTAGTACAGCCCCCCAGTGTCATGGCGGCCACTGCCGTCGCAAGAATGAGCTTTTTCATGTTATCTCCTTGAATGCTTGAGCGCTCCGTTCTCGGGAGCTTTGCGCCCGACTATGTACCTTAGCTTAGCTGAACTGAGCGTTAAAAGCAGAGTTGATTTATGGTCCTGAAGGCCGCCACAAAGCTGGCCAGTAATGACCTCAGGCGATAAAATACGCTGTTATCCTTTACTGTCATCGCGTCACCACTCCGAGGAGTTTCTTTTGTCACAACTGCCTGTCATTGTCGGTTTTGGTGGTATCAGCCCTGCTGGTCGTACATCCTTTCATCAAGGCTACCGTCGCCTGGTTCTGGATCAGCTCGATTCGGCCAGCCGCCAGGAAACTCTGGTCGATCTGGCGACGCTGACCGGAACAGCCAGCCGTGACGATAGCGGTCGTTTCCTGCTGGGTGAAGCCCTGCTGGAAAAAGACGCCCTGGCCGCGGCCGTGGAGCAGCAGGTCTGCAACCAGACACTGATCCGACGCATCCATGCCGACTGGTTTGATGTTAATGCGGTACTGTTCAACCGCCCCGCTACCGCCAAACCCGCCGAGCAGGCCATCACATTCCGTTTACGCAATCGCCAGCTGCCGCAGGTGATCCCCTCCAATTGGCAGGTTCAGGACCTGGGTTCCGGCCAATCGGAAGTGACCATCGATGGTAATTGCGACCTGATTTTCCCGGATACCAAAACCGCGCTGGTACAAAGCGCCGGCATGCTGCCAACAGGATTCGAACCGGGCAAACTGTATCAGTCCCGTAACCACCCCCGTGGCCTGCAGATGGCCGTATACGCTGCATCCGACGCTCTGCGCTCGGTGGGTATCGATTACGATGAACTGGTCAATCGTTTGGCACCGGATCAGATTGGCGTGTTTGCCAGCAACTCGATCGGCCAGCTGGACGACCTGGGCTTTGGCGGCCTGACCAAGTTCCCGGCACTGGGCAAACGCACCTCTTCCAAGCAGATGCCGCTGGGCTACGCGCAGATGCCGGCTGATTTCATCAATGCCTATCTGCTGGGCAATGTCGGCACGACTGGCGGTGCGCTGGGCGCCTGCGCAACCTTCCTGTACAACCTGAAAAACGGTGTGGAAGCCATTCGCAGTGGCCAGTGTCAGCTGGTACTGGTCGGCGGCAGTGATGCTCCGGTTACCCCGGAAATCATTGAAGGCTTCCGTGCCATGGGCGCACTGGCAGAAGACAAACAGCTGATGGCACTGGACGACCTGGCCGAGCTGGCAGAAGAACACTATCGTCAGGCCTGCCGTCCCTTCGGTCAAAACTGCGGCTTCACCATCGGTGAGTCCAGCCAGTTCCTGGTGTTGATGAGCGATACCCTGGCCCTGGAGCTGGGCGCCGATATTCAGGGCGCGGTGGCCGATGTTTTCGTGCATGCTGACGGCCACAAAAAATCGATTTCGGCACCGGGTGTCGGCAACTATATGACACTGGGCAAAGCCGCGTCTCTGGTCGGCGACCTGCTGGGTGAAGAATCCTTGCGCCAGCGCAGTTTCGTTCAGGCACATGGCACCAGCACCCCGCAGAACCGGGTGACAGAATCCCATGTCATCAATGAGACAGCCAAGGCATTCGATATTCCTGCCTGGACCACCAGCGCCGTTAAGGCTTACCTGGGCCACTCTCAGGGAACCGCCGGTGGTGACCAGCTGTTTGCCTCCTTGGGCGTCTGGAAACACGGTATCGTGCCCGGTCTGACTACAACTCCGGCGATTGCCGACGACGTGCACAGCTCCAACCTGAACCTGCCGCTACAACACCTGGAGGTGGGTACCGAGGGTAAGGACTCGGTCCTGATCAATGCCAAGGGCTTTGGTGGCAACAATGCCAGCGCCGCAGTACTGGCACCTCACGTGGTCGAACAGATGCTGACGCGCCGTCATGGCGAAGCCGCCATGAACAGCTGGCGCCAGCGCCGTGAGCAGGTGCGCGAGCAGGCCGAGGCCTATAACCAGTCTGCCGTCAATGGTCTGGCACGCCCGATCTACCGTTACGATCACAATGTACTCACAGGTGAAGACCTGCAGATCAGTGCCGATGAGATCCGCCTGCCAGGCTACGCCAAGCCGATCTCGCTCAAGGTGAATAATCCCTACAAGGATTTTTGCTGATACCTGGTACAAAGGGGCCTGCTTGAGCCCCTTTGTTTTCTGCTACACTCGCACGCAATCCACTGATTAAACAGGATGTTGCCATGAAGCATTTGAGTCTGCTGGTCGCAATGGTTTTGCTGGGCGGCTGCATGAGTTTGGGCGGTACCAAAGACGAGTCCATCGGTGAGTTCTATTCACTGGATACCCGCGATTTTCGCCTGTGCAAGGGCACCAGTACACACTGCGTCAGCCTGATCACGGTTGTATCCATGCAGCATGAGCTGGGACCTATTGAGGATAAGTTCGGACGTTCGGTTCGTGGCCCCAATTACCCGCTGGACCTGACCCGCATGCTGATCAGCCCGCCCAACGAGGCGTACACCAGTCAGCGTCTGGATGCAGAAGGCCGTTACCGCCGCCTGCCGGTCAATAGCCAGACCAACACCGTCTGGTCACTGATGAAGTCCGGCTCAGAACAGATGTATCACTGAGGCAGGTGAAGTATCTGACGAGCGTTGGCGCAGGTTTGCTCGGCAACCTGCGCCAGGCTTACCCCTCTGAGTGACGCCAGTTGCTGTGCCACCTCTGCCACACGGGCCGGCTCATTCCTTTCTCCCTGATAGCCGGCCAACGGCATATCCGGCGCATCGGTTTCCAACACCAGCCATTCTAATGGTAGTTCCGCGGCCAAACGCTGTAACTTGCGCGCCCTGGCATGGGTAAAAGCCCCGCCAAACCCCAGCTTGAACCCCAGCTTTGCATATTCACGCGCCTGCTGCTCACTGCCGGAAAAGGCATGCACGATGCCGCCTCTGGGCAACTGGCACTGGCGTAAGCGTTTCAGCACCTCGTCATGGGCCTTAACCACATGCAGCAAGACGGGCAGGTCGTGCTCACGGGCCAGTGTCAGTTGCTGCTCGAAAAGCGGCACCTGAATCTCGGCTGGCGCTTGCCCCGGGCGAAAATCCAAACCTATTTCGCCGACGGCAACCGGGTGATGGCTAGTCAGCACCTGCCCCAGCTGTTCAATGGCTGCAGCAGGCTCATGGGTAAAACAGGGATGCAGCCCCAATGCGGGAAACAGTGCAGGCGCACCCGCACACACGTCCAGAACGGACTGAAAGTTATCCACAGTCACCGACGGCACCACAATCTGCTCAACACCCTCAGAACGCGCACGCTCTATCACCGCAGCGCGGTCAACAGAAAAATTCGGGAAGTCGAGATGGCAATGGGTATCAATCAGCATGAGGAAAGTATGGCACAGGCCTGAACGGCCTGTGCCGGCGAGCAATCAGTGCTCACGTGTGGCGCGGAAGCGAACCTCCGGCCAGCGCTCTTCGGTCAGAGACAGGTTTACGCGGGTCGGTGCCAGATAGGTGAGCAAACCGGCACCATCGTAGGCCAGGTTTTCGTAGGCTTTACGCTCGAAGTCACCCAGCATCTTGTTGTCATCGCACTCAACCCAACGCGCCGTCTGCACACTGATCGGCTCGTACAGGCAATCAACCTTGTATTCGTCCTTGAGGCGGAACACCACCACATCGAACTGCAGCTGACCAACCGCACCCAGAATCAGGTCGTTGTTCTTCACCGGCTGGAACAGCTGTACCGCACCTTCCTCGGACAGCTGCTGCAGGCCTTTCTGCAACTGCTTCATCTTCAGCGGATCCGTCGGGCGGACACGGCGGAACATTTCCGGCGCAAAGTGCGGGATACCGGTAAATTTAAGTGCTTCGCCAGAGGTGAAGGTGTCACCGATCTGGATGGTGCCATGGTTATGCAGGCCGATAATATCGCCCGACCAGGCCTCTTCCACATTCTCGCGGTCACCGGCAATGAAGGTCACCGCATCGGCGATGCGCACATCCTTACCAATACGCACATGTTTCATTTTCATGCCGCGGGTGTAGGAACCCGAACAGATACGCATGAAGGCGATACGGTCACGGTGCTTCGGGTCCATGTTTGCCTGGATCTTGAACACGAAACCGCTGAAGCCCTCTTCATCCGCTTTGACTTCACGGGTTTCCGTAGCGCGGGCCGGCGGTGCCGGAGCCCACTCGACAAATTCGTCCAGCATCTCTTTAACGCCGAAATTACCCAGCGCGGTACCGAAGAATACCGGAGTCATTTTACCGGCCAGGTACGCATCCTGATCCCATTCATGACAGGCACCCTTCACCAGTTCGATCTCTTCAACGTAGTCGTCGTACTCATCGTCCAGCAGTGCGCGGGCTTCATCGGAATCAAGCCCCTGGATCCGCTTGTCTTCCGGCAGCGCATGTCCCTGGCCCGGTGTAAACAGGTGGATGGTGTCGGTGTACAGGTTATACACCCCCTTGAACCACTTGCCGGAGCCGATCGGCCAGTTGATCGGTGACGCCTCGATTTTCAGTACTTCTTCGATCTCGTCCAACAGTTCGATGGGGTCGCGGATATCGCGGTCCAGTTTGTTGACGAAGGAAAAGATCGGCGTGTCGCGCAGACGACAGACATCCATCAGTTTGATGGTGCGTTCCTCGACACCCTTGGCGCCATCCACCACCATCAGCGCCGAATCCACGGCGGTCAGAGTACGGTAGGTATCTTCCGAGAAGTCTTCGTGCCCCGGTGTATCCAGCAGGTTCACAGTACGGTCATTGTAGGGGAACTGCATCACGGAAGAGGTGATGGAGATACCGCGTTCCTGCTCCATGCTCATCCAGTCAGAGGTAGCATGACGGTCACTGCCACGCCCCTTGACGGTACCGGCCACCTGGATCAACTGACCGAGCAGCAACAACTTCTCGGTGATGGTGGTCTTACCGGCGTCAGGGTGAGAAATGATCGCAAAAGTGCGGCGGTTGGATACTTCCTGGGCTATGGACATGAATTCGGGTCTTATGCTCTGAACAGGGACAGGGGCACAAGCCCCCTGTGTGCGGTTAGTCGTGAATTAGGCCTATTTTCGCCGATCAGCCCCGGTGAAACAACGCCCTTGCGGATATCTTTCATGCGGAGGCGGTGGCAGGGAGCGCACGTTCAGCATGTTGATCAACGAACGCCGGGATCTGTTCGGCACGTAGCGACCGACTATACAACCACCCCTGTACCGAGACACGATCCGTATTCAGCACATATGCAAGCTGCTGTTCGGTTTCGACCCCTTCGACAATCACCCCCAGTTCAAGGGCTTCGGCAAAACTGAGAATGCCATTGAACACCTTGGAGCCCTTATCGGTTTCCAACGCATTTACAAAACTGCGGTCGACCTTGATCACATCTATCGGATACTGGCTCAGATAGCCCAGCGCGGAAAACCCTGTACCGAAGTCATCGATGTGCACCTGAACATCCAGCTCACGAATGCGTTCTATGTGATGTCGCACTGTCTCGGGACTGGCCGAGAGCGAATCTTCCGTGATTTCCACCGCCACACGGCCATGACACTCGGTGAGGAGGTTGGTCAGCGTATCGATCACCTCCGGCGAGCTCAAACCTTCGGCCGAGATGTTGATACTGACCGGAAATGTGTAGCCCCGATCGGCCCACTCATCAGCCTGACGACAGGCCTCTTCTGCCACCCACAGGTCCAGCGTTTTGAGGACTCCGCCCCTTTCCAGTTGCGGTAAAAATTGTGCCGGAGACAACAGCCTGCCATCGGAGCTTTCCGCTCTTACCAGCGCCTCTACCCCGGTCACCTGCCCCGTTACGGGGTCCACCTGCGGCTGGTATTCCAGCAAAAACTCATAATCACCCAGCTCACCAAGATCACGCTGCAACTGGATCTTGCTCTGCCGCTCACGCAGGCCATCGGTGACAGGATCCTGGGACTGATATTGCGCTTCCTCGAAACGTCGTGAAAACAGGGTTTCGATTGAGCGCATGACAGCCCCTTGCCCCTCTTCAAAGCGGGCTTCCAGGCCTCGAACAAAGGGACGATAGAGCAACATGCCCACCGCAAGATTGGCGAATTGCAGCAATACAGCCCCTGCATCGCCCCCCGTCGCCAGATAGGCATTCAATACTATAGGACTGTTGAAAGGCACATCCATGAAAGGAGCCTGCACCCAGCCGGCCTGGATCACGGCCAACCCAAGCAATACATTCGCCGCCGGGACAAGCATAAAAGGGATCAGCAGGCGCGGATTGAAAATGATCGGCAGACCGAACAGCAGCAGCTCGTTCACATTCATGAACGCAAACGGCAGGCTGGCCAGTGCCAATACGCGCAGGGCCTTGACCCGAGTGGTCACCAGCAGTGCCAACGCCAAAGACAGGGTCGCCCCGCTGCCGCCAATAAACACGAAAGCGCCGAGAAACGAGGTATTCATTGGATACTCGAGGCCCGAGCCACCGGCCATCACCGTGGTGTGATTCAGCATCAGAGCCTGGTTCAGGCCCTCCAGCACCGGCAGAAGCGCATGGTAGCCATGCACACCAAAGAACCAGAGCAGGGAATTCAAAATGCTGTAGGTCAGCCCCACTTCATAGGGCTCGTTGGCCGCATCCAGAAACAGGTAGTAATTAATCCACTTGGGGTCGGGTAGTACCAGGATGACACCCAGCATCACCAGAATAACGGCAGCAGCCACCAGCATGCCGGGAATAATAAAATTCAGCGTATCCCTGACCTGGCTGCCAGCCCCCTCGGCACGTGTCAGCTGACACCATGACTGAGCATGCAGAATCGCAAGGCCACGGGTGGCCCAGATGGGAATCAGCAGTGCACTGAGTAGAAACAGCATGCGCGCAGCACCGTTGAACTGCTCCATCAGCTGATCCACACAGATCAGGTAAGCGACATTCAAAAACAGCACCGGCAAGCGAGGCAAGTGCAGTTGAATAGCAATCATGTAGGCGATTGAAGCGGTAACCAGATAGGGAATGGCAACAGTGATACGTGAATGCAGCTCACTGAACACAGCGACCCGGCTTTGATCAGCGCCAGCCATTTGCAGGCACACCGAGATCAGCAGAAGGGTTGCCGACAGAATCAGACAAGGCACAACCCCCAGCAGCCCATCACGTATGGCTCTGAGCGTTGGCCTGCTGGAGAGCTGCTCGACGTATTGATCCAGTACTCGTATAGCGCCGCGAAGAGGCTTGACCGAGCCCGGCATCAGCCCTGCCCCCCGTCCGTCAACAGGGCAGATCCGCTTACAGCCTGTTCATTTGCCAACATCCAGCGTACAACCATCAGGCGAAGGCCCCCTGGCAGCTTAGACACCTGCGCTTAAGCTCCCTTGCAGCGCCAATGAAAATTGAGTCGAGACATACCCCTTGTCTCTTTGAATGCGATCCATAGTGACACAGGTTAAACCTTAGCCCAAACCGGGCAAAAACTCTCACGAAATCCTGATGTTGGTTAACACCCGACCCGCTTCTCATGCCTATAATGCCCTCATAACTATAAGCGTCACTTCGGTGTCATCCAGAGGTCAGACTTATGTCTATTCTGAATAAATTCGGGTTCAGAACCCGTGTCGCTCTCCCCTTCGCACTTACCGCCATCGCACTCGTGCTGACGGGCCTGTTGAATGGCTATACTTCGCGCCACCTGGTATCCGAAAGCCTCGTCATTACAGACGACTATCTGCCTGCGGTCAGTGCCATCCTCAACGGTGACAGGGATCTCTATCAGGCCCTCGTCGCTCAGAATGCCTATATCGATGCCCAGTTTCAGCAGCAGAATGCAACTGATCAACTGGACAGCTTCGATGAAAACCTGAATCAGGCCCGTGACCGTTTTCTGGCATCCGTAAAGCTGTTGCCAGCCGGAGAAGTTGCCAGTGCAGAGCAGCGTTTTCAGCAGGACTTCAATCGCTGGGAAGCCTCTGCACGCAAGGCGCTGCAGCTGGCTCAGAACGGTCAGCCCGGCGAGGCCATTGCCGTAGCCAAAACCGAGACGGCACCACTGTTCAGCAGCCTGCGTGACCACTTTGACACTGTGGGTGCCCACCTTGAAGAAGAAACGCACGCCCATGCCGATGAAGCGGCAGCTCAGAGTGAAAATGCCCTGTGGATTTCCACGCTCGTCACTCTTGCGGCCATACTGATCAGTTTGGGACTGTTTGTGGTCTTCATGCGCCTGATCATTCAGTCCATCACCCGCCTGCGTGACCAGCTGGATAACATTGCACAGGGTGAAGGTGACCTGACCCAGCGTATCCCGGTGGAATCGAATGATGACCTGGGCCAGCTCGCCAGCATCTTTAACCAGGTACTCAACAACCTGCAACAGATGATTGCCAGCGTACAGAAACTGAGTAACGACCTGGGCCAGGAGTCCAGCCACCTGGCCCGTGCAGCTCATGAAAACGACGAAGGCGTGAGCCGCCAGACGGACTCCATCGCCATGGTCGCCACCGCGATCAACGAGATGCACAGCGCCATTGAAGAGGTAGCCGGCAATGCAACCCGGGCCTCCCAGCTGACACAGGACGCCAATGATACCGGTACCCGTGGTGCCGATATTATCCACCAGTCCTCACAACAGGTACGTCAGGTAGCGGATCAGGCCGCTCAGGCGGTAGAAGCCGTTCAGGTACTGGCGAAGGACTCCGACAATATCTCCACCGTGCTGGATGTCATCCGTGATATCGCCGATCAAACCAACCTGCTGGCGCTGAACGCAGCCATTGAAGCGGCCCGAGCCGGTGAGCAGGGACGTGGCTTTGCGGTTGTCGCGGACGAAGTTCGTACCCTGGCTCAACGCACTCAGGAATCCACCGAGAACATCCAGAAAATGATCACGGCCCTGCAGTCCGGTGTAGGCAGCGTGGTCAACCTGATGGAAGTCGGCAGCCGCCAGGCCCGTGACACCGAAGCCCTGTCGGAACAGGCCGACAGCGAGCTGCAGTCCATTCTTCAGGGACTTGCCCACATCAGTGACGTCAACACCAGTGTGGCATCCGCCACTGAAGAACAAACCCAGGTGGTCGACGAGATCAACCGCAGTATCACCGAGGTCAATGACCTGGCAGCGGCCGGTGCCCAGCGCTCTCAGGAGATCGGCAGTATCAGCCAATCACTGGATCGCTATGCGCAGTCTCTGCAACAGCAGGTGGGCCGGTTCAGGGTATAACACCCTGCCGGGTTGCCAAGGCAAGAGCCGAGTACTGAACAACTCTGGCCCTTTTGCGTTAACGCCAAAGCTCCGAAATGGGCGTCTCTGGATCAAAGCGATTGGCCACTTGTGCCAGCAGCAGCTCACCGCAGGCAATGGCATCCGTCAGGGCATGATGAGGGCGATAGAACGGCAGGTGATACCGTTCCCGGCTTTGCGCCAGCCGTATGGATACCGGCTTGCGGCCGATCAAGCGAGCCCAGAGGCTGGGACGCTTGCTGCGGTACAGGCGCGCTTCCAGCTCCATGGTATCGATGACCGGAAACTCGATTCCCTCACGAATCCGCGCTTTGAGGGCTGAATTCAGGAAGGCCCGCTCGATACCACGGTGGTGCACCACTACCACCTTGCCCCTGAGCTGTTCCAGCAGCTCGTCCAGAATACGAATCAGATCCGGCGCGGCTTCCACTTCTGAGTGGGTAATGCCATGCACCACCACCGACTCGCTGCTCAGCCGCGCACGTGGCTTGAGTACCCAGTGACGAGCTTCAGAGCTTTGAATACGGTGAATGCTCATCGGCACCAGCCCGATGCTGACAATGCCGCCCTGCTGAGGGTTCAGACTGGTGGTTTCAAAGTCCAGTGCCACCAGAGGGACATCCACCAAAGGCGTATCCGGCGCGACGACGCCCGCCGCATAGTAGGCTTTCAGTGCCGGATAACCGGCACTGAAAGCCAGCTCGGAAAACCGCTGCGGCCAGTCGGTGACATCCGGATCCTGTACCGCCATCGAGGGTTCGTTTTGCAGTTTCTCCTTGTTGAGATACAGCATCAGCCCACCCGCCCCGGTTGATAACGGTACTTCAGGAATTTCTGTGCATTGGACAGTATCTGGAATGCATCCTTGAGATTCTTGCGCTCAAAGTCCGACAGGTTTTCCGGCTCAACGTTGTTGTCCGGCTCATTCCCTGCCTCCACATCCAGCGCCTGGTGGCGAATACGCACCATGGCGATCAGCTCCAGCGCATCTCGCAGGTCAGGCCCCCGCCCGCGCGGCAACAGGTCGGAGTCGATGATGTCCCTGAGACGATCAAAGGTATTGTGCTCCCGCGAGCCTATCGCCAGGGCGTGCACGCGCACCAGATCGGCCAGAGGCGCTGTACCCCGGCGTTTCATATTGATGGAGTTGCTGTGGCGACCGTCGGTCTCCATCACAAAGTCCTTGAAGAATCCCAGCGGCGGCGTGCGCTGCAGGGCGTTACGCGCCATACAGGCCAGGAAACGCGGGTTCTTGCGCGCCTTGCGCAGAATCAGGTCATTGAGCATCACTGCCCAACGGGTTTCACCCCAGACCCCTTCAATATCAAAGAAGATGGAGCTGTTAAGCAGAAACTCGGGGGTCGGCTTTTCAATCCAGTCGGTAAAATACTGCTCCCAGACTTTGAGCGGCTGACGCCAGCGCGAATTGGTGGCCATGATATCGCCGTTGCAATAGGTGTAACCGCAGGCATCCAGACCGTCACAGACAAACTGCGCCAGTGCCTTGAAGTACTCATCATGCTGGTCAGGGTCATAGCGGTTATCCAGGATCATGGCGTTGTCCTGGTCGGTAACTATCAGCTGCTCTTCACGCGCCATGGACCCCAGCGCCAGGAAGCAGTAGGGAATCGGGGGTGGCCCCAGCTTTTCCTCACCCAGCTCCAGCAGGCGTTGTTTGAAGCTGCGTCCGATCACCGACATGGCGGTGCCAATCATCTGCGAGTTGGCATCTTCATTGACCATGCGCAAGAAGCAAGCACTTACATCACTCTTCAGGGCACTCAGCTCCTCCAGGCTTTGCGCGCGGAAGATGCTGCTGACCACAAAGAGACTGTTCTGGGACTCGTAGCGGATAATATCCGAGATGGCGATCACCCCAAGCGGACGCTGCTTTTTGAGCACCGGCAGGTGGTGCACGTTGTGCCTGAGCATCAACAGCATGGCTTCGAATACAAACTGGCCATACTCCACCGAAATCAACTCTGAGGTCATGATCTCGCTGACCGGCGTATCAAAACTGAGCCCCGGGGTGATCAGGCGGTTGCGCAGGTCCCGGTCGGTGATAATTCCCACCACCGGCTCCTCTTCCATCTGCTCATCCAGCACCAGCACCGAGGAAACACCTTCCTCACTCATGCGAATGGCCGCTTCACGCACACTGGCCGTGGGCGGCAGCGTTACTGCATCCCGGCCTACCAGGGTTTCGATTTTGGCGGTCATCAGCTCATTGGCATCTTCTCGCCGCCGTGCCACCGCCTGCCTGAGGCGGGTGCGGTCCTCAACCTCGACAATATCGGCAAAGGCTTCATTGTTATCAAACAGATCGTTAAAGACATCTTCCGGTATCAGGTACACCAGGGTGTCTTCCAACGCCTTGATGGGAAAGCGTACCCGTCCATGCCGCAGCAGCCCGAACTCACCAAAGAAGCCGCCTTCACTGAGCCGGTTATAGAGATCGCCGTTGCGACGATAAACCTCCACCGCACCACTGCGAATGATGTACCAGTCGCTGATTTCGTCACCGAACTCCTTGATCTGGGTACCGGCCTTGAAATAGGCCACATCCACTTCGCCTGCCAGCTGTTCCAGCCGATCTTCGGGCAGGAGATTAAATGGCTGGTGGCGGGCAAAAAACTCTGCAACTTCCAACTGTTCGGCATGCATGGCTACACACTCATATCGTCAAAACAAAAACAGGCGGAGCCGCACTAGGCCGCCCCGCCTGTTATCCGGTCAGTCGCGCTTAACCGCGCGGCTCAGAGGCCAGACCTTTCACCATGGAGAAGGCGGCCATCAACAGCACCAATGTAAACGGCAAACCGGTGGATACGGCCATCGCCTGCAGAGCAGCCAGGCCGCCCCCCAGAATCAGGGCGATTGCCACCAGACCCTCAAAGGTACACCAGAACACACGCTGAGGTGTGGGCGCATCAACCTTACCACCCGCCGCGATCACGTCGATTACCAGCGAGCCGGAGTCAGACGAGGTCACGAAGAATACCACCACCAGCACAATAGCGATGAAGGAGGTGATCTGCGCAAGCGGCAGCGCGTCCAGCATGGTGAACAGCTGCAGCGGCAGCGCTGCTTCCTTCAGTGCGGTGTAGCCTTCAGTGAAGTACAGGTCGATCGCAGTACCGCCGAAGACACTCATCCACAGAACACAGGCAGTGGACGGTACCAGCAGTACCGCGATGATGAACTCACGTACACTGCGACCACGGGATACACGGGCAATGAACATGCCGACGAACGGGCTCCAGGAAATCCACCAGGCCCAATAGAAGGCAGTCCAGCCAGAGGCAAAGTTGCTGTCTTCACGACCAACCGGGTTGGACAGCGCCGGCAGGTTGGTGATGTATGCCCAGAGACTCTCGAAGAAGCCGGTCAGGATCAGCAGTGTCGGACCCACAAAGATCACGAACAGCAGCAACAGCACCGCCAAAATCATGTTGATCTCGGAAAGACGCTTAACACCGGCATCCAGGCCCGCCAGTACGGATACCAGCGCGATGGCGGTAATACCGATAACCAGCAGGATCTGGGTGGTATCACCCAGCGGGATATCAAACAGGTAGTTCAGACCCGATGCGGCCTGAGACGCACCGAAGCCCAGCGATGTGGCCAGACCGAACAGGGTCGCCAGTACCGCCAGAATATCGATGATATGACCCGGCCAGCCCCACACGCGCTCACCCAGCAGCGGGTAAAACACGGAGCGAATGGTCAGCGGCAAGCCCTTGTTGAAGGAGAACAGGGCCAGACCCAGCGCCATCACGGCATAGATCGCCCAGGGATGCAGTGCCCAGTGGAAAATGGTCGCCGCCATACCCAGCTGACGTGCCGCTTCCTGATCACCGCCGGCAGCTCCCAGAGGCGCCCAGTCCGTACGCAGACCATTTTCACCCAGGCTGGTGCCGCCAAAGGAGCTCAGCGTATGTGACATGGGCTCTGATACGCCAAAGAACATCAGACCGATGCCCATACCTGCAGCAAACAGCATGGAGAACCAGCCCAGATAGCCATAATCCGGCTGAGCTTCGGTACCGCCCAGGCGCACCCGGCCAAGCGGCGTAAAGATGAGCACAAAGCAGATAATAACGAAAATATTCGCAGCGCCTATGAAGAACCAGTCAAGGTTCCCGGTGAGCCAGTTGCGCAGCCCGGTAAACATGGGCTCGACCTGAGTCTGAAAGGCTAGCGTGAGGATCACGAACGCTACAACGGCAAGGCCGGAGATAGCGAATACGCGGTTGTGGATGTCGAGCCCGAACGGGCCCACGTTGACAACAATGTTATCCTGTCCGATCTGATAATCCGTATCGATAGGATTGACATCACCATCGGGGATCATAGGATCTTTATTGTCCGTCATTATGGACTTTCTCCCTCAGGTTATTCATTTATTCCAACTGTAGATTAGACGACTGAACACTACTTTGCGTCGCCCTCTCATACAATAGTATCTAAAATCCGTCACTTACCTCGCAACCATAGATTTATTAAGGTTGAATTGCGACCTTTGGTCGCACCCTGTTCTGTCGCTGTCGCGGTATACTTTTCAGTCTCTATCCAAACGGCTCCGGAGGCTCCTGCTGAACGGTTTTCACTCTGCCCTGCTGCAACTGACGTATGTACGCACGCTGGTTCTTTTTTTGCTCAGCTGCGCACTGCTGTTCGCTGTATACGGCCTCTACCTGCCTCTGGATGTCTGGCTGATCGGGTCCGCACTGGCAGGCCTTGCCATTCTCAACCTGGTCACCTTTGCCCGTTTGCATTCACCCTGGCCCGTGACCGAGATCGAGTTGTTCAGCCATTTCTGTGCCGATGCGGTCATTTTCGGTTTTCTGCTGTTCCAGACCGGCGGTGCTACCAACCCCTTCATTTTTCTATTGCTGGTTCCTCTGCTCAGTGCCGCCGCAACGCTGTCTCGGGGTTTTGTTGCCTTGATGGCGGTGATTGTCATCCTGCTCTACACCACGTTGCTGCAGGTATACCAGCCCCTGCTGGCTCCACAGACCTCCCATCAGCACAGTGTGCTCAATTTGCTGGACCTGCACGTCACCGGCATGTGGATCAATTTTCTGTTCACGGCGGTACTGGTGACCTGGAGCATCAGCCAGATGCAGCAGTCCTTGAAGCAGCGTGAAAGCAACCTGCAACGGGAGCGGGAGAAACGCATTCAGGACCAGCAGTTACTGGGGCTGGCAACCATGGCCGCAGGTACTGCTCACGAACTGGGCACTCCACTGTCGACGCTACGCATCACGCTCAGCGAGCTGGCCCACACGCATCCGAATGATGCAGAGTTGCTGGAGGATGTCGCGTTGATGCAGGAGCAGGTGGAACGCTGCAGCCAACGCCTGCAGCAGTTGGCACATCAGGTGCGTGACGACCAGCCCCAGGCCAAAGCGCTTGGCAAACTGCTCACGCGCGTACTGGAAGAGTGGAGTCTGATGCGCCCCGAGGTCGAGTTCCAACTGGAGCCTCTCAATCCGCAACTGGAACAGGCCCGACTGCTGACCTCCGTGTCCCTGCAGCAGGCCTTGCTCAATCTGCTGAACAATGCCGCTGATGCCAGCCCTAAAGGAATCGAGATCAGTGTAGAGCGGGATACATCCGGTATCAGACTGCATATTCACGACCAGGGGCCCGGCTTGCCGCTGGAGCAGGCAGACCAACTGGGTAAACCCTTTGTAACCACCAAGGGACGCGGCCTGGGCATCGGCCTGTTCCTGACGGCGACCACCCTGTCACAACACCAGGGCGAGGTGCGCCTGTACAATCACCCGGCGGGTGGCACCTTGACCGAGGTGCTGTTGCCCCTGCTGGAAGAGGAATCAACGGATGGCTGAACACTTTCTGATTGTCGATGACGACCCTGCTTTTACCCGCGTACTGGCTAGGGCCATGACAAGGCGTGGTTTTGTCACCCAGGTGGCACGCAATGTGGAGCAGGCACTGGAGATGGCCCAGCAGCAGGTACCGGATTACGCTAGCGTCGATCTGAAAATGGAGGGTCCTTCAGGTTTGGCCTTGATTCCGCAACTGAGGGCACTCAACCCGAATATCCGTCTGCTGGTGCTGACCGGCTATGCCAGTATTGCCACTACCGTGGATGCCATCAAGGCCGGTGCCGACAACTACCTGCCCAAACCAGCCGATGCCGATCAGATCCTGAAAGCCTTACAGGCTGAGCCGGACTCGGAACCCGGCGACTCGGATATCCCGGACACCCCGTTGTCGGTGAACCGGCTTGAGTGGGAACATATTCAGAAAGTGCTGCACGAGCACGAGGGTAATATTTCTGCCACGGCGCGGGCACTGGGCATGCATCGCCGCACCCTGCAACGCAAGCTGGCCAAACACCCGGTCAGACGCTAGCCGCCGATCTGCAGTATTTATTGCTCGTCGATGTAGCGGCGTGCATCGAAGGTGCGGATCCAGTCCGGGTGAAACACCATCATGCCGGTCATGAGAATGCCGTTCAGCAGCCCTTCCGGGAACATGATCAGCGGCAGGAAGCGCACGTACTCCAGATAAATCTTCATCCAGGGATAGACGCCGTCGACCCAGAGCAGCAGTGCCATCACCATACCGCCCACTGCGGTGGCAACGCCCGCACCAAAGAACGCACAGAGAAACAGATAGACAAAGAAATTGGGCGGCAGCTTGGCTTCTACCAGCCGTAACACGCCCAGACTGGCCAGCACCGGCACCACCACTGAGCAGAGTACATTGACGCTCAGTGTGTCCCAGCTTTCCTGACCGATAATGGCCATACCTACCAAAGCCAGACTGCCCGAGAGGATCGCCAGATCCCAACCGAACATCAGCGTCAGTGTGGTCATGCCCAGGAAATGAATACTGAGGCCTGGTGACAACCCCGCCCGCATGGTCCACATCAACATCAGCACCACGGTGGCCCCAAACAGCAAATGCTGCAGGCGGCGCTCACCGGTTAGAACGCCCCAGGGAGCGCGAATCAACGCCAACAGAATTATCAGACCGGCCAGCAAGCCAGTGCCCCACAGCCAGCCAGTACTGATCAACCCCTGAGTCAGACTCATGTTTAATCCACGCTTCCTCGACACAAACTGAACAAGAGCGCATCCTCGCGCCCGGTTTCGGCCGGGTAGTAATCGGCCCGTCGCCCTGACAGCTGCCACCCTTGAGCCTGGTACAGCGCCTGAGCAGGTGTATTGGACGCCCGTACTTCCAGGTAAAGCTGCACAGTACCCGCCGCCAGCAAGGCCTGCTCGGCATGTTGCAACAGGAGTGCGCCCAAGCCCTGTCGACGGGCTTCAGGTGCCACAGCGATGCGTAACAGCTCCGCTTCATCCAGCACACGACTGAACAGGGCATACCCCACCAGCTCAGCCCCCTGCTGCAGCACCCAGGCATTGGCGCCACGCTGCTGTGCCGCCTTAAGCCACCAGCTGGATGCAAAAGGCTCACCCGGGAAGCAGCGCTCATCCAGCTTGATCAACGCTTCTATATCCCCCTCAGCCAGCAGGTTCGGTTCTGCCGTCATGAGGCCGTATTCCGGATGGGCTGAATATCCTGCCAGAGTTCAGCTTTACGTTCCGGCAGGCGCAGGAGTTCACTCAGGCTGATCGATGCCACACAAGTACGTCCGGACAACGACGGCAAGGCGCCTTGCTTAAAGGGCTCACCTGTTACCCAGTGCATGGCCGCATCACCCAGCAGCAGAATGCGGCTGATGTCCGGGCGAAACTCCAGCGTACGCTTAAGCTTGTGTTCCACGGCCAGCCTTGCTTCGGTCGGCCCCTGATCCAGCGTTTTACTGGCCAGCATGGGCCAGGGCAACATGGCGGGATCAGACAGTTCCTGCTCAGCCGTCAAGCCCAGTGCAGTGGTAACCCCCTGCAGCAGACGCTTGTGCTGGCGGCTGAAACCTTCGCGATGATGCGGTGGCAGGGAGTCGATAATCAACAGATCACCCCGTACCAGATAGGCCAACTTGAAGTGCGGTGCAGGCTCCACCGGCTTTTGTGCCGTCGGGGCAGCAGCATCCGCTGCAGGCGCTGGATCGGCACTGGCAGCCGGTGGCGGTGTTTGCGGTTTGGGCTGGGGTTTGGGCGCCGACCTGGTCTGGATATCACCCAGCAATGCCTGGGTATCGATACCCGAGCCGCCACCGGGTTTTCGAGCCGGTGCAGCTCCCTGGGCGGGCCCTGACAATGAGGATTCAGCAGCACTGTCCTCATAATCGGCGAAATCCGCCGCTCCATCAGCCTGCGGATAGCGGAAGTCGGCAACCCAACCAGCCGGCGCAGCGGCACCGGGCAGCGGCTGACGTGGCAACCAGCTGTCGATGCCGATTGCTTCCAGCCACTGGTGGCGCTGCTGCTCCTGAGCCTGTACCGACATCAATGCCTCTTAAACCTGGGGATGAGCTTTCTGGATGTTGGCATCCAGCATGTTCAGGGCATGAATGTAGGCCTTGGCCGACGCGATGATGATATCGGTATCGGCCCCCAGACCGTTGACGATACGACCGGCCTTCTCCAGACGCACAGTCACTTCACCCTGAGAGTCGGTACCGCTGGTAATGGCGTTCACCGAGTACAACTGCAGGTTGGCACCGGAATTGGCCAGCTGTTCCAGCGCTTTGAAGGCGGCATCCACAGGGCCACTGCCGGAGGACTCGACAGAGTGCTCGTCACCATCAACGGACACGACCAGGCTGGCCACCGGCGTTTCGCCGGTCTGGGAAGTCACGTTGAGGCTGCTCAGCTTGAACTTCTCGTGCCCGGCGGATGCGCGAGCATCGCTGACCAGTGCCACCAGGTCGTCGTCAAAGATTTCACTCTTCTTGTCCGCCAGTTCCTTGAAGCGGGAGAACGCCGTATTCAGCTCGGCATCGGACGCAAAGCTGGTACCCAGCTCTTCCATACGGGTACGGAAGGCGTTACGGCCAGACAGCTTGCCCAGTACCATGCGGTTGGTGTTCCAGCCCACATCTTCAGCGGTCATGATTTCGTAGGTTTCACGGTGCTTGAGCACGCCGTCCTGGTGGATACCGGACTCATGGGCAAAGGCGTTGGCACCCACGATCGCCTTGTTCGGCTGTACCGGGAAGCCGGTCACACTGGAGACCAGACGCGATGCCGGCACGATCTGGGTGGTATCGATGCCGGTGCTCAGGCCCAGAATGTCTTCACGGGTGCGCAGCGCCATCACGATCTCTTCCAGAGACGCATTACCGGCACGCTCGCCCAAACCGTTGATGGTACATTCCACCTGACGTGCACCGGCGCTGACCGCTGCCAGCGAGTTGGCGACCGCCAGACCCAGATCGTTATGGCAATGCACGGAGAAGATCGCCTTGTCCGCATTGGGGATACGCTCGATCAGCTGCGCGATGGTGTTACCATATTCTTGGGGTACCGCGTAGCCCACGGTGTCCGGAATGTTGATGGTGGTGGCACCAGCATCGATTACCTGCTCAATGATGCGGCACATGAAGTCCAGCTCGGAGCGGCTGGCGTCTTCCAGCGAGAACTCCACGTCGTCGATCAGGTTACGGGCACGCTTGACGGCCCTTACGGCATTCTCGACTACCTGATCCGGCTCCATCTGCAGCTTGTACTGCATGTGGATCGGAGAGGTGGCGATGAAGGTGTGAATACGACCGGAGTTGGCACCGCGCAGGGCTTCACCGGCACGGTCGATATCCGCATCCAGCGCACGGGACAGAGAGCAGACGGTGCTGTCCTTGATGCTGTCGGCAATCGCTTTTACCGACTCGAAATCACCCGGGCTGGCAATGGCAAAGCCGGCTTCAATTACGTCTACACGCAGCTTTTCCAGCTGTTTGGCGATACGCAGCTTTTCGTCACGGGTCATGGATGCGCCCGGGCTCTGCTCCCCGTCACGCAGGGTGGTATCAAAAATAATTACGCGATCATCATTGCGGCTCATGCTCACTACTCCCGTCAGCTGCGGACGATGCCTGTCCGGCGAAATAAGGCCTGCCTCTAACGCACCGATTGGAAGGCAGTCAAAGTTAGGCTTATTGTATCATCAAGCAGCAACACCAAACACGCTATCGCCGTTAAGGAGCAAGGACATGAATGCGACCCGCTTTGATGCACAGATCGACCGCCGCGCCACCTCCAGCCAGAAATGGGAGAAGTACGCCGACAGCGAGATTCTGCCGATGTGGGTCGCCGATACCGACTTCATGGCGCCTCAGCCGGTGATCGATGCTCTGCACCAGCGCATCGACCATGGCGTGTTCGGCTACACCAACACCCCGTCGGAACTGAACCGGCTGGTCATTGAACGCATGCAGGTGCTGTATGGCTGGCAGATTGAAGCCAACGATCTGGTCTGGCTGCCGGGCCTGGTGTGTGGCCTGAATCTGGCCTGTCGCGCCACTGGCGAGAGTGGTTCGGCCGTGATCAGCCCCTCTCCGGTATATCCGCCGTTCATGTCAGCGCCGCGGCTGTCGGACCGCAGCCTGATCAAGGTGCCACTGAAGCGCAACGAGGATGGCCGCACGCTGATCGATCTGGAGGCACTGGAAGCTGCGATCACCCCGGAAACGCAGCTGATGCTGTTCTGCAACCCGCACAACCCGGGCGGCACCCTGTATCGCTGCGAAGAGCTGGAAGCTCTGGCCGAGATCATCATTCGCCATGATCTGGTCATCTGCTCCGATGAGATCCATTGCGACCTGATTCTGGAAGAAGGCCTGACGCACACTCCCATTGCTTCGCTGGGGGATGAGATCGCTGCCCGCACCATTACCCTGATGGCGCCGAGCAAAACCTACAACATTGCCGGCCTGGGCTGCTCCTTTGCGGTGATTCAAAACCCGGAACTGCGCCAACGCTTCCAGCGCGTACGCAAGGGCATAGTGCCGGATGTGAACCTGCTTGGTTTTACCGCCGCGCTGGCGGCCTATCGGGATGGAGATGAGTGGAACCGGGCTCAGCTCGATTACCTGCGCGGCAACCGCGACTATCTGGTAGAAGCCATTAACGCCCTGCCCGGCCTGAGGCTGGACCCGATTGAGGCCACCTACTTGGCCTGGATCGATGTATCCGCTGCCTGCCTGGAAAACCCGCCGCACTTCTTTGAAAAAGCCGGCGTGGGCATGTCACCGGGGCGTGACTTTGGCGATGATCGCTTCATGCGCCTCAATTTCGGATGCCCAAGAGCCCTGCTGGAGCAGGCCGTCGATCGGATGCGCCGCGCCCTTCTCAATGAACTGCCGGCTTGATCCAAAAAACCACTGAGCCCGCCAAGGCCCCGCTCGTCGGATGGGGCTTCGGCTCGGGCAGTCAATAACTGATGTCCAACTCCCCGGTCAGATCATAGAGTTCGTTAATCTGCTCAATTCTTGATCGGCCCTGCTCCAGCTGATGGTGCAACAGCAGGTTACTGAGCAGGCTGGCCAGGCTCATGGGCAGGGCATAGCTGTCAAATGCGGATACGGTATCCAGCGGCAGTTCCAGCACCATGCCTTTTCCACCCGCCATCAAGCCACTATTGCTTTCACATAGCAGAACGGTCGGTATCTGCTGCTGTTGCAAGGTGTTCAAAAGGGTTCGGAAACCGGATGGGCGGCGGTGAAACGCCACCAGTATCACCAGGTCATCGGGCGTCAGTTCGACCAGCTCTTCGCCCAGCGTCTGCCCCGGCTGAGGCAAAAGCCTCACGGATGCACGCACCTGCTGCAGCTGCTGACGCAGGTGCAAGGCAATCGGGTAACTGTTGCGAAAACCGATCACGGCAACATTTTTGGCTTCGGCCAGCTGCTCGGTGATATCACTGAGTTGGCTGGACTGTGCCAATGCAGCCAGACGCTGCAGGTTTTGCTGCTCACTGGCGAAATGGCGATCCACCAGACTGACACCGGCTTGCATGGAACCGGGCAAGGGCACGCCCGACTGCCGCAGTCGACGCAGCTCTTCTCGGGCCTGCTTGAAGCTGTCGTACCCCAGACGACGAAACAGCCGACTGATTGTCGCTTTCGACGTATTACACTGGCGACTCAATTCAACCGAGTTATAGGTTGCCAGATCATCCAGATGATCAATGATGAAACCGGCCACTCGCCGCTCACTGGGCGAGAGCTGGTCATAATTTTGCCGGATCGTTTCGGTAATCTGACGCACAGCCCCTCTCCCTACAGCACGGCGTTGATGAAACTTTGCAACTCAGGGGTCGACGGATTGGCAAACACTTCCTGTGCAGGCCCACTTTCCCAGATGGTGCCCTGGTGCATGAAGACCACCCGATCCCCCACATCGCGGGCAAAGTTCATTTCATGGGTGACGAGGATCAGCGTCATGCCTTCCGCCGCCAGCTGTTCCAGCACTTTCAGTACTTCACCGACCAGTTCCGGATCCAGTGCCGAGGTGATCTCGTCACACAGGAGCACCTTGGGTGACATGGCCAGTGCACGGGCAATCGCCACACGCTGCTGCTGACCACCGGAAAGACGGTCGGGATACTGGTCAAACTTGTCCACCAGCCCCACTTTCGCCAGCTTGTCCTCCGCCAGCGCGCGTGCTTCTTTATCGGCCACACCCAACACCAGCTTGGGCGCCAGCATGATGTTTTCACCCACTGTCAGGTGCGGAAACAGGTTGAAGCTCTGAAATACCATACCCACGCTGCGCGACAGCAGTCTGACCTGTTTTTCGTCGCTGCAGACTTCCTTGTCATCCAGGGTGATACCACCCTGTTGATACTCTTCCAGACCATTCATGCAACGCAGCAGCGTGCTTTTCCCGGACCCGCTGCGGCCAATAATGGAGACAACTTCACCGGCCTTTACTTTAAGGTCGACACCTTTGAGTACATGCAGGTCACCATAATATTTATGGACCTGATCAATATTAACGAGCGCCATTGAATTTCTTCTCCAGTTTTTGACTAGCCAGTGACAGCGGGTAACAGAGTGCGAAATAGATCAGCGCTACCATGGCAAATATTTTAAAGGGCTCAAACGTCGCGTTATTCAGCATGGTGCCGGCCTTGGTGAGTTCGACAAAACCGATAATGGAGGCTAGCGCCGTGCCTTTCACAACCTGCACCGAGAAGCCGATGGTCGGTGCCAGGGCCACGCGCACAGCCTGTGGCAAAATCACCCGCGTCAGCGTTTGTGTGAAACTCAGTCCCAGACAACGTGAGGCTTCCCACTGCCCCTTGGGCAGGGTGTCGATACAACCACGCCAGATCTCCGTCAGGAAGGCGCTGGTAAAGCAGGTCAGAGCAATGGCCGCCGCCGCCCAGGCCGAGATATCGATACCCAGCATCGACAGTCCGAAGAACACCAGAAACAGCTGCATCAACAGCGGTGTCCCCTGAAAAAGCTCAACATAGCCGCGCACCACATACTGCAGTGCAGAGCGGCCGCTCAGGCGCATGGCCGTCAGCAACAGGCCAACCAGGGCGCCACCGACAAAGGCCGTCAGAGAAAGTGCGATGGTCCAGCGAGTCGCCAGTAACAGGTTGCGTAGCAGGTCCCAGTTTGAAAAATCGATCATGCGGCTGTCCTCCGGTGGCGAAATACACGTCGGCCCACCCACTCAAATACCTGTCGCATCAGAATTGCGAGCAGGAGATACATGCCGGCCACGACCAGATAGGCTTCAAAACTTCTGAAGTTGCGGGACTGAATCAGGTTGGCGGCATAGGTCAAATCCATCACGGAAATTTGCGATACCACGGCCGACCCCAGCATGACGATAATGCACTGGCTGGTCAGAGCCGGATAAATCTTTTCAAATGCCGGGTTCAAAATTACCCGGAAAAAAATCTGTCTTGAGCTCAGTCCCAAAACCCGTGCTGCTTCGACCTGCCCTTTTGGCGTAGCCGCCAGTCCGGCACGGATAATTTCGGTACTGTATGCACCCAGGTTAATCAGCATGGCCAGCAAGCCGGCTTCCCAGGCGGTTAATTTCAGGCCAATGGCGGGCAGCCCGAAGAAAATGAAAAATAATTGCACAATAAAGGGAGTGTTGCGGATAAGTTCGACATAACTGCCGATCACCCAACGCGTCTTTTTGCCACCGTAGTGCCGACCTGCTGCACAGGCGGTGCCTATGGCCACCCCGCCCAGCGTGGAATAGAGTGTCAGCAAAACGGTGACCCCTAGCCCCTGCAGAAGCAGGTCCGTATAGGGCAAGAGATCACTGAAGTTCAACATGAGCAGGCCTTAGCTCCCGAAACCGGCAGGCAGCGGCGCCTTGAGCCAGGTTTCTGAAATGCTGTTCAATTTGCCGCTTGCCAGTGCCTGAGCGATGATTTCGTTCACGCGGGCCTGGAGTTCGGCTTCACCTTTTTTCAGGCCGATGTAACACGGAGAGTCACGCAGCATGAACTTGGTCACCGGAGCCTGTTCCGGGCGACGTTCTGCAATTTCTGCGGCTACCAGGTTACCGGTCGCAATCAGGGACACCTGGCCGGAGAGATAAGCCGAAAGCGTGGTGTTGTTATCTTCAAAGCGCTTCATCTCGGCCCCTTCGGGCAGCACTTTTTCCAGCTCCATATCTTCGACGGCACCACGGGTAACACCAACAACCTTGCCTTCCAGGTCAGCAGGTGCAGCCACTTCGATATCAGGGGTGCCAAATACACCCAGGAAGAAAGGCGCGTAGGCATCGGTGAAGTCGATCGCCTTTTCACGCTCGGCGTTCTTGCCCAGGCTGGAGATCACCAGGTCGGCGCGACCGGTTTGCAGGTAGGGAATACGGTTGGCGCTGGTCACGGTAATCAGCTCGAGCTTAACGCCCATCTCTTCGGCAATGTGATTCGCCATATCGATGTCGTATCCACGTGGTTTCAGATCGGTTCCCACAGACCCGAACGGGGGAAAGTCCTGCGGCACGGCAACACGAATGACGCCACGATCTTCGATATCACCCAAGAGGCTGGCCTGAGCCCCGGCTGACATCACGATCCCGACAGCGGCCGCACCAACGGCCAAACTACGCTTAAAACCTTTCAACATTTTCTTCATGGCAACATCCTCAAA
Organism: Marinobacterium stanieri; assembly: GCF_900155945.1. Taxonomy (GTDB): domain Bacteria; phylum Pseudomonadota; class Gammaproteobacteria; order Pseudomonadales; family Balneatricaceae; genus Marinobacterium; species Marinobacterium stanieri. The sequence goes on along the minus strand of NZ_FTMN01000008.1, from coordinate 104,473 downwards.
CGGCTTCACGTTTCTGAAACAAAAGATTCAACACGAATAACTTTTGCAACCAATGTGCCAAAAATCGGAAGTTTTCTTACTTAACATTGAAAGTATTTTTAAAACATCAGTTTACGAGCGAAGCGCGAGAGGAAGGTAAAATGCACGGGCCGGCAGCAGCGCACCGATTCAAGGCAGTGCACAGAGATTGTGCACCTTTTCGTACCGGTCGCGCTGCCTTGTAGAGCACTCAGGCATCCAGGGTAGTATCAGGTTCGCTGTGTCGAGAGTACACGCAGGCTTTGCACCACCTCCGGGCTGAGCATGGCATCATCTTCGTTGGCAATCACCTCTGCGCGATTAAGTACAAAACTGCGCCCGGTGATGCGGTTTTCAACGACATCCTGCCCCTGCTTATTGGCAAGGCCGGTATAGGTGCCAACAAAGCGGGTGTCACGCAAGGAGACGGTTTCAAGGGAATCCCCCGGCTCAATCAATCCCTCATACTGCATCAGTGCCAGCCGCGCAGATGTACCGGTTCCGGTAGTGCTGCGACAGATCACACCGGGGTGCACATAGGTTGCCGAGCGAGAGCGGTAAGTCGTATCGCTGAGCTGCAACACAGGGCCCATGAAATGAAGAAAGGGCAAGGGCCCAACATTCCCGAGTGCATAGTGTTCAAACTCAGTCTCGGCGGTAATCGCTTCCACAATGGCATGGGCAGTATCAGCCAGTGCACGCTCTTCGGAAGCCTCCAGCACAAAACCAAGCTCGGCCGCCTCCACCAACGCGTAGAAACCACCGCTATAGGCGATGCTGTAGGTGACAGGCCCAATGCCCGGCACCTCTATACTGGCCTTGTAGGTGTGGATATAACTGGGCAGCCCCTCACAGGTGATGGCTTCCACCACCCCATCCTGTATCCGGGCTTCAATCTGCACCAGCCCGGCCGGCGCCTCCAGGGTAAACGTCTGTACGCCTTCCTGTTTTTTAATCAGACCGCTTTCCAGCAGTGCGGTGGCCGTACAGATGGTGTTGGAGCCCGAGTAGATGGGATACCCCATTACCTCCATGATGATATAGCCCCAGTCGGCATCCGGATGGCTGGCGGGGACGATCAGATCCACCGACATTTCTGGAATGCCGTAGGGCTCCTCCAGCAACAGCCGGCGCAAACCGTCAGCCTGATCTCGCAAGAACTCCATCTGCTGACGCACACTGGTGCCGGGCAAGCGCATGATGCCACCGGTCACGATGCGGCTGACATCACCGCCGGCATGGGTATCCATGAGTTCCAGTTTTACCTGGTGCTGCATAACATCCTCCCGCTGCACAAGCAGCACCTGAGGCTAGAGGTGGACAGGCCTGAGCCCTATCACGTCAAGGCAAATGGCTTGCCATGGGTATCCCACTGGCTATCGGGCACAATGACAATCTTGCCCAGATAGTTACTGCCACGGTGTACGAAATACTCTTCCGCTTCACGCAGATGTGACAGGGGAAAGGCCGCGTGCAACACCGGTTTCAAGGCGCCCTCACGGATCCAGGCAATGAGCTGCTCCGCCTCTTCGCGGGTGCCATGGGACACGCCAAAAATCTGCACCTGATAAAGATAGACCCGGGTCCACATGATTTCCGAGAGATTACCGCCACTGGCCCCGGCGATGCTTAAACGGGGATAGGTGGAGCGCTGTTTCATATCGAAAATCATGGTGTCGATGAAGGCATCGGTCATCTCACCGCCCACCAGATCCATCACCGCATCAATCGGCTTGCCACCCGTTACCGCTTTGACCTGCTCGGTGAACTGGCTCATATCCGAGCGATCCAGCACCGCTTCAGCCCCCAGCGCCAGCAAGGCATCGGCCTTGTCCTGCTGACTCAATGCATAGGGGATGGCGCCGATAATGCGGCACAATTGAATCAGAGCCGTGCCCACACCACCACTGGCACCACTGACCAGCACCCGCTCCCCCGCCGCAACCCCGGCGACGGTGAGCATGTGGTAGGCCGTCTGATAGGAACACATCCCCATGGACGCCAGCTCGGCATCGGCCAGCTCTGGGTTATCAACCCGATGAAACTGATCAGACGGCAAGGCCACATATTCGGCAAAGCCGCCATCGGCGCCGTGGCCGTAATAGTCCGGCGTCAGATTGATGTCGCGTCGGTTGTCAGGATAGAGATTGAAATCCAGCAGGCCGCGCTCGCCAATACGGAACTCGCTGACACCCTCGCCCACGGCCACAACACGCCCGACAATGTCAGCACCCTGAATACGAGGAAAAGTCAGCGTGGCTTCGCCGCCCATCTGGAAGGAGGTGACATCCCCTTTGTCCTTGGTAGGGTAAAGCCCCTCCCGCGCCTTACGGTCGGTATTGTTCTTGGCAGTCGCAGTCACCTGAACCAGCACGTCACCCTGGCCCGGTTTAGGCACAGGCACCTCAGTGCTGTACTGCAATTGATCCACACCGCCATGCCCAACCAATTGAACGGCGGCCATGGTTGCGGGCGTTTGGTTTTCTGATGTCACGCTGTCACTCCTTGCCAAATAGGGGCCAAGCCGGGTTGAACCCGGACCTTGTCACCCTTGCAAGCTAGTGGACAGATGGATAGCTGGCAACCTGAAGTCACATTTTCGAGTGCTCGAGCTACCTGAGTGGACTGGTCGACAGAACAGACCGGAAAAGTATCAGCAGGCTGGCCTGGTACTCAGCAGTTGAGGGGGCTCAAACAGTATCAAGCCCGCTCATGCATAAAGGACACCACCTGATCCAGGCTGTCCACACCCAGCGCCAGCATCACTAGCCGATCGACGCCCAGTGCCACCCCGGCGCACTCGGGCAGACCTGCTTCCAGCGCTTCTACAAGCCGTTGCTCCAGCGGGCGTTGAGGCAGCCCCAGGGCGGCACGTTGTTGCTGATCAGCCTGCAAGCGGCGCGCCTGCTCAGCAGCATCAGTCAATTCATGGTAGCCGTTGGCCAGCTCGACTCCGTCGACAAAAAGCTCAAAACGCGCCGCCACCTGACGCCCCTGTTCGTCATCACGCACCTGTGCCAACGCCGCCATGGAAGCCGGGTAGCTGTGGATAAACACGGCCCCATGCAAACGTGGCTCCAGCACATGCGACATCAGCAGGTTAAGCCAGGTGTCGCGGTCATCATCCTCAAAAGGCGCATCCACATGCTCACGGCAAACCTGTTGCAGCTGCTGCAGGGATGCCTGGTGCGGGTCCAGCCCCAGCTCACGTTCAAAGAGCTCGGCATAGCTGAGGTATTGCACCGATAATTCTGGCACAACAGTCCTGACCAGCGCCGCGACCTCAGCCATCAGTTGGCGATCATCAAACCCCAACCGATACCACTCCAGCATGGTGAATTCCGGATTATGGCGCCGCCCGAACTCGCCGTTGCGAAACACCTTGGCCATGGAATAGATATCACCACTGCCGGCGGCCAGCAGGCGCTTGAGGGCGTACTCGGGAGAGGTTTGCAGGTACAGGCGTTCGTCCTCTATGCCCGGCTGAAAACCGAAGCTGACCTCCAGACTGTCCAGAAACGGATCACTGACGGCGCATTTGGACAGCACTGGTGTTTCCACTTCCAGCACATCCTGCTCGGCAAAGAAGCTGCGAATCTGCGCCAGTACCCGAGCACGGGCACGCAGGTTTTCAATGGAGGCATTGGGACGCCAGAGATCTTGCTGCATGAAGGATCACCAGAGGAAAGAAGCGGAAACCTGAAGCAAAAACGGCAGCCGAAGCTGCCGTAATATCTCAAACTCAAAAGAGTCTGTTGTCTTGCGACCTGATCAACCGTTTGCGCGGCTCACGTACTCGCCGGTACGGGTATCGATACGCAGGGTTTCACCCTGTTCGATGAACAGCGGTACACGCACGACGGCACCAGTGCTCAGGGTTGCCGGCTTGGAGCCGCCCTGTGCTGTATCGCCTTTCAGGCCGGGATCGGTTTCAGTCACTTCCAGCTCAACGAAGTTCGGCGGGGTAACACTGATCGGGTTGTCATTCCACAGAGTCACAACACACTTGTCCTGTTCCTTCAGCCACTTGTCAGCATCGGCAACAGCGTTCTTGTCAGCCGCTACCTGCTCGAAGGAGTTCGGGTCCATGAAGTGCCACATGTCGCCATCGTTGTAGAGGTACTCCATGTCGATATCCATAACATCGGCGCTTTCAGCGGATTCGTTGGACTTGAAGGTACGCTCCCAGATACGACCGGTCAGCAGGTTACGCAGACGTACGCGGGTGAATGCCTGGCCCTTACCCGGCTTAACGAACTCCACGTCGACCATGGAGCAGGGGTCGCCGTCGATCATCACTTTCATGCCGTTTTTGAACTGGTTGCTGGAGTAGTTAGCCATAAATAGAAGGTTCCGCACTCAATAATTCGAAGGAGACCGCGCAGTGGGCGGTCAGAAAATTGACAGCCATTCTACTGCAAAGGAGAATGCTGGCAAATCCATCCCGCACAACCAGCCCCGAGCATCCCGTTCCGATGAATCTGCTGCACCCTGCTGATACTGACTGGCAGACCGAACTGCGTCACCTGGTCACCGATCCTGCCGAACTCTTGCAGGCACTGGAACTGCCGCCGAACCTGCTGGCAGGCGCACAGATGGCTGAGCGTGCATTTGAACTGCGTGTACCCCGTCCGTACCTGAATCGCATCCGCAAGGGCGACCCCGAGGACCCGCTGCTGAAGCAGATACTGCCGTTACAGCAGGAATTGCTGGAAGTGCCGGGCTTTGGCACCGACCCTCTCGCCGAAGCCGCCGCCAGGCAATCCAGCGGCGTCATTCACAAATATAAGGACCGGGTGTTGCTGGTGCTGTCCGGTGCCTGCGCCATCAACTGCCGCTACTGTTTCCGCCGCCACTTTCCCTATGGCGAAAACCAGCTGGGCGGTGCCGCCTGGCAGGATGCTCTGGACTATATCCGTCAGCAACCCAACGTCAGCGAAGTGATTTTCTCCGGCGGCGACCCTCTGGCCACGCCCGATGCGCGTCTGGCCCGCATGCTGGCCGATCTGGAGCAGATTCCGCACCTGAAGCGTCTGCGCATCCATTCACGCCTGCCGCTGGTGATTCCACAGCGCGTTACGTCTGAGCTGACTGAGATGCTGGCCAGCAGCCGTCTCGCCAGCACGCTGGTGTTGCATATCAACCACCCGCAGGAAGTGGATGAAAGCGTACGCCTGGCCCTGCGCCCGTTGCGCCAGGCTGGTGTGACGCTGCTCAACCAGGCGGTGCTGCTCAAGGGCGTGAACGACAGCCTGAGTGTACAAAAAACACTCAGCGATTCCCTGTTCAGCGAGGGTATACTGCCCTATTATCTATTTGTCCTTGATGCAGTCGCCGGGGCTGCCCATTTTGATGTCAGCGACGAACGTGCACGCCGCCTTGTGGGACGCCTGCAGGCAGAATTGCCTGGCTATCTGGTGCCACGCCTGGCGCGGGAAATCCCGGGCAAACCGTCCAAGACGCTGCTGCTGCCGATCGCACCCGAGGACTGAAGTCAGCTCAGGTTCAGCTTGGTGGAACCAGTCTGACGGTCCGAATTAACCCCAGATGTAACGGATCAGGAGCTCCATGAATACTCAGACCCCCTCTACACCGAACCTCCTAAAGCTGGGGGGGCTGTTCGCCGCCACCCTGCTGCTGGCAGCCTGTGCCAGCAAGCCCGAACCTGAACCCGTTGCCGAGAAGCCCGTTGCACCGCCGAAACCGAAACCGGTTCTGCTGATCAGCTTCCACGCTCCGCAGGACAACAGCGCCGCCCAGATCAACTTTACCAACGGTACCGACAAAACCCTGCAATACGTGATGTTCAAGACCACTGCCTATACCGGCAAAGGAGACCTGGTACCTTCGAAGAAAAGCGGTCGACCCAATGCCTGGCTGCGAGTGGCCGGTCCATTTGCACCCAACGAAGTGGTAGGCAAAAAGGTCTGGCCGAAGGTCTGGCAGCACCCCGATCTGAGCTGCTTCCGCATTGAAGGTGCTGAACTGATCTTTGCCGACCAGAGTGTGGAATATCATGGCGTAGAGCGTATGGCGCTGCTGAACCAGAGCGCATTCCGCAATAGCGCCTGTGGCGGCGACGGCCTGAACACCGCCGCACAGTAAGATTTATTTGCGGGGCGGTGTCATCGGAAAGGCGGTGATATTGCCCTTCGCATCGCTGATCTTGGCCACGCCCTCGCGCTTTACCTCATCAATGCGAATAATCGCCTGCATGGGTACGTAGCAGGTGTTCACATCGGCAAATTCCTGTTTCAGCTTGTCTTCGCTGGGGTCGACCAGCAACTCTGAACGATTGCCGAAAACGAAATCTTCCAGCTGAATAAAGCCCCACATGTCGCTCTGATACACATGGCGCACATAGACTTCGTACACCTTATCCTGATTCACGAAACTGACGCGATACAAACGCTCGTCATTCGCCATGGTTAGACTCACTCTTCATCACTCTGATGCAGGCGGATATGGGGGCAACTGGTCAGAAAACAAGACTGGACATTTTTTAACCAGTTTCTAGCCTAAGCCTCAGTGCTTGGGTATAATTTTGCACCTTTTGAATTCCGCACCCTTTTAAAACCTCCTCAGTACACAGGTGATTCATGGCGAAAAAGCTGTTTATCAAGACACATGGTTGTCAGATGAACGAATACGACTCCTCCCGCATGGCGGATCTGCTGGGCGAAAGCCACGCACTGGAGTTGACGGACAACCCGGATGACGCGGACGTCCTGCTGCTGAACACCTGCTCCATCCGCGAGAAGGCTCAGGAAAAGGTATTTCACCAGCTGGGCCGCTGGCGCAAGCTGAAGGAAGAAAAGCCCGACCTGATGATCGGGGTCGGCGGCTGCGTTGCCTCCCAGGAAGGTGAAGCCATCCGTGACCGTGCCCCCTACGTGGACATGATCTTTGGCCCGCAGACACTGCACCGCCTGCCGGAGATGATCTCCGAAAGCCGTAACGGCGGTGTCGGCATCGTCGATGTCAGCTTCCCGGAGATCGAGAAATTCGACCACCTGCCCGCGCCCAAGGTAGAAGGTGCGGAAGCCTTCGTTTCCGTGATGGAAGGCTGCAGCAAGTACTGCACCTTCTGTGTAGTGCCCTACACCCGTGGCGAAGAAGTCAGCCGTCCGCTGGACGATGTACTGACCGAGTGCGTTGAACTGGCCGAACAGGGTGTGCGTGAAGTGAACCTGCTGGGCCAGAACGTGAACGCCTACCGCGGTGCTACCCATGATGGCGACCACGCCGACCTGGCCGAGCTGATCCGCTGTGTTGCCGCCATCGACGGCATCGACCGTATCCGCTTCACCACCTCACATCCGGTGGAGTTCAGCGACAGCCTGATCGACGTCTACGCCGAAGTGCCGGAGCTGGTCAGCCACCTGCATCTGCCAGTCCAGAGCGGTTCTGACCGCATTCTGATGGCGATGAAACGTGGCCACACGGCGCTGGAGTACAAATCCAAGCTGCGCCGCATCAAGAAACTGCGCCCGGATATCAGCTTCTCGTCCGATTTCATTATCGGTTTCCCCAACGAAACCGATGCCGACTTCGAAGCGACCATGAACCTGATCGCCGATATCGGTTTCGATGCCTCGTTCAGCTTTATCTACAGCCGTCGCCCGGGCACGCCCGCCGCCGACCTGCCGGATAACGTGGATGAAGAAACCAAGAAGCAGCGCCTGAAGATCCTGCAGGACCGTATCACGGCCCAGGCCTTCCAGATCAGCCGCCGCATGGTCGGCACCACCCAGCGCATTCTGGTCAACGGCTATTCCAAGAAAGATCCGGGCCAGCTGTCCGGTCGCACCGAGAATAACCGTGTCGTCAACTTCCGCTGCGATAATCCGGACCTGATCGGCCATTTTGCCGATGTGCGTATTGAACAGGCCTATGCCAACTCACTGCTCGGCGAACTGATCAGTTCCGAGCTTGATGCCTGATAACACAGGGAGAGTTTTTTTGACCTCACAACAAACTGCCACGATTCTGCTGGAACCCAACAACCCGACCGCACTGATCAACCTGTGCGGTCAGTTTGACGCCCACCTCAAACTGCTTGAGGAGCGCACCGGTGTCGAGATCCGCAACCGTGGCAACCGTTTCCAGCTGGTCGGCCCCGAAGCCGCCACCCGTGCCATGGGCCGCCTGCTGGAACAGCTGTACCAACAGGCTCTCAAGGGTGAAGAGCTCACCCCCGAGGCCCTCCACCTGCTGCTGCAGGACTCCGGCATCGAACAGCCGCCCAAACGCAAGGACAAGGCCCAGAGCGAAGATGACAAGCGCTTTGGCATCCGTACCCGCAAGGTGCTGATCAAGCCGCGCCCGGGCAAGCAGCAGGACTATGTGCACCAGATCCGCACCCACGATATCAATTTCGGCATCGGTCCGGCCGGTACCGGCAAGACCTACCTGGCCGTTGCCTGTGCCGTGGAAGCGCTGGAGCGCGAAGAGGTCAGCCGTATCCTGCTGGTGCGTCCGGCCGTTGAAGCCGGCGAGAAGCTGGGCTTTCTGCCCGGCGATCTGAGCCAGAAGGTCGACCCTTACCTGCGCCCGCTGTACGACGCCCTCTACGAAATGATGGGCTTCGAGCGTGTCGCCAAGCTGATCGAGCGCAACGTGATCGAAGTCGCGCCGCTGGCCTACATGCGTGGTCGCACCCTGAACGGCTCCTTCGTCATTCTGGATGAAAGCCAGAACACCACGCGCGAACAGATGAAGATGTTCCTGACCCGTATCGGCTTTGGTTCCACCGCCGTGATCACGGGCGACAAGACCCAGATCGACCTGCCCAAGGGCGTTAAATCCGGCCTTCTGCACGCCATGGAGGTCCTCGATGGCGTCAAGGAAATCGGCTTTACCTACTTCGGTTCCAAGGACGTAGTGCGTCACCCGCTGGTACAGCACATCGTCGAAGCCTACGAGCGTCATGAAGAGGCACAGCCGGACGGAGACGCACGATGAGCATCGCCGTAGACGTTCAATACGCCATCGATGCCGCCGGCCTGCCCGCTGAGGGCGATTTCAGCCGCTGGGTTGAAACCGTGCTCAAGGATCGCAAGGTCGATGGCGAAGTCTGCATCCGCATCGTCGATGCCGAAGAGAGCCAAAGCCTCAATGCCGAGTACCGTGGCAAGGACAAGCCCACCAATGTGCTGTCCTTTCCGTTCGAGGTGCCACCGGGCATTCCCGTCACGCTGCTGGGCGATCTGGTGATCTGCGCCGAGGTTGTGGCGACTGAGGCTGATGAGCAAGAAAAAGCCCTGTTCGATCACTGGGCACACATGGTGGTACACGGGACCTTGCATCTACTCGGATTCGATCATATAAATGACGACGACGCCGAGGAAATGGAGGCTTTGGAACGTACCCTCCTGGCTCGGTTGAATATAGCCGATCCCTATTCCGTTTAGAGGACACATATGAGCGAAGACCGATCGGGCGGCACGTCCAAGGGCTGGCTTGAGAAACTGACACAAGCCTTCTCTGACGAACCCCGCAGTCTTGAGGACGTCCGCGAGATCCTGTATCAGGCCAGCGACTCCGGCATTCTGGACAATGATGCCCACGGCATTATTGAAGGAGCCATGCAGGTTACCGAAATGCAGGTGCGCGACGTCATGATTCCACGCTCTCAGATGACCATGGTGCAGGTCAACCAGACACCCCGGGAATTCCTGCCGGTCATCATCTCCAGCGCCCACTCCCGCTTCCCTGTGTGCGGCGAGAACCCGGACGAAGTGCTGGGTATCCTGCTGGCCAAGGACCTTCTGCCCTATATGCTGGAAGGGACTCTGGACCAGTTCGATATTCGCCAGTGCCTGCGCAAGGCCACCTTCATTCCCGAAAGCAAACGCCTCAATGTGCTGCTGAACGAGTTCCGCGGCACACGCAATCACATGGCGATTGTGGTGGATGAATACGGTGGTGTTGCCGGCCTGATCACCATCGAAGACGTGCTGGAGCAGATTGTCGGCGAGATCGAAGATGAACATGATGCCGACGATGACGACGGCAACATCCGTCCCTTCGATGACAACGGTTTTCTGGTCAAGGCTCTGACGCCGATTGAGGACTTCAACGCCTACTTCGACGTCGGCCTGTCCGATGACGCCTTCGACACCATCGGCGGCATCGTCACCCAGCATTTCGGACACCTGCCAGCCAAGGACGAGCAGATCGACATCGACGGATTCAGTTTCAAGGTACTGGCCGCCGACAACCGCCGTCTTCGTCTGTTGCAGGTCACCCGACGCTAAGCCGGTGAACGCTCAGTCAAAACGCCGCCCGCGCGGCCTCACTGCGGTGCTGGCCCTGCTTGGCGGCGCCAGCATCACGCTGTCACTGGCGCCCTTCAATCTCTGGCCGCTGGCCCTGTTGGGGCCGGCGCTGCTGTACCTGCTGCAGCGTCACCAGTCCGTGCGTCAGGCAGCCTGGAGCGGCTGGGCTTTTGGTCTGGGCTTCTGGGGCGCCGGGGTTTCCTGGGTCTACGTCAGCATCGACCGTTACGGGGGTGCACCGCCCTGGCTGGCGGGCACCCTGACCTTCCTCTTTGTGGCCGCGCTGGCACTGCTGTTTGCCCTGCAGGGCGGGCTCTTTGCCCGCATGGCGAACAACGCCCGTCATCGCTGGCTGATGTTTATCCTCACCTGGCTTGGCTTTGAGTGGCTGCGCAGCTGGTTCCTGACCGGCTTTCCCTGGCTCTATCTGGGCTATGCCTGGCTGGATACACCGTTCAAAAGCTGGGCACCCATCGGCGGGGTCTGGGCTCTGTCACTGCTGAGTCTGCTGCTGTCCATGGGGCTGGCACGCCTGCTGGCCGACCGCCATATCCCGACACTGATTCCGGGCGTTGTTCTCGCGGCAGCCGCCTGGCTGTTACCGGCCCAGTGGACCCAGCCGAAACCGGATGCCAGTCTGGATGTGGTGATGATTCAGCCCAACATCCCCCAGCTGGCAAAATGGCAGCCGGACCAACTGGATGGCATCCTGCAGCGCCAGATCAACATGAGCCTGAGCGTTACGGACGCTGACGTGATTGTATGGCCGGAAACCGCCATACCCGCCACGTTCAGCCGCGCCAGCCAGCGCCTGACACCCTTCCTGAACCTGTTGCAACAGGATGATATTGCCCTGATCAGCGGCTTTCCCTACGTCGAGGCCGACCCTGAGCGCCCGCGAGGCGTGCGCTTCCACAACAGTCTGGGGATATTTGGCGCCGGTCAGGATATCTATCACAAACAGCGACTGGTGCCCTTTGGCGAGTATGTGCCCTTTGAAGACCAGCTACGTGGCCTGATTGCCTTCTTTGACCTGCCCATGTCCAGTTTTACCCTGCCCCGGCAGGACACGGACAACCTGAGCCTGGGCACCCGGAAAATAGCACCCGCCATCTGTTACGAGATCGCCTATCCACAATTGGTGGCAGAACTTGGACGTGAGGCCGAGGTGATCCTGACCGTCTCCAACGATACCTGGTTCGGCCGCTCCATCGCGCCCGACCAGCACCTTCAGATCGCCCGCATGCGCGCGCTGGAAAATGGCCGCTGGGTTATTCGCGCGACCAATAACGGCCTGACCGCTTTTATCCGCCCGGATGGCAGCCTGGCGGCTCAGGCACCGGTGGATGAGCAGGCTATCCTGCGCCACGAAGTGGACATGATGACGGGCCAGACGCCCTGGCAGTATCTGGGTGTCTGGCCACTGGCGGGACTGCTGACGCTGATGGGATTATTTGCCGCTCGGCGACCAGGGTAGAGACACCCGCTCAAACACGACGGCAGAGCAGTTGCCACAGGGTTGAATGCGATCAGTGGCGCGCAGCTGCTGGGTATGACCGCATTGCAGGCAACGCAGGGTACCCGGTGCACTTACTTCACCCGCCAGGTACTGGTCTTCGGCATGGGCCAGCTGCTCACGCAGCAGCTCATGTTGCACGCGGGTTTTGTCGGCCAGATCCAGCAGACTCTGCTTCAGTTTCAGTTCCAGGTAATCCAGATCGAAATGCAGCCAGGCCGCCAGGCCTTCGCCGGTTCCCTGCGCATAGTAGCCCAGCTGTTTGAGGTCACGACGCAGATAGGCCTTGAGCAGCTCGACCTCGTCCCGCGTCATCTCTTCAGCCGCCAGCTCGACCTCCGCAGCTTCCTCAATCTGCTGCTGCAGAAAGTCCCAGCTGACCTCACCGGCATCGTCCAGGCGTTTACGCAGTTGCTCCAGCACCCGGTCATAGGCAGCAGGAGCCTTGGCAGAATGTTGCGGGGTTTGCGGATCTTGCTTAGTCATGGGCGAACTCCTGTTGGCACCGGCGACGGACACCCGCCGCCTTTGCCTTCAGTATATCGCTGATTTCAGGAAAGTAATGGGCCGAGATCAATCAGGCTTCAGCGAGCGCTGGCCACACCACGGCCCGCCGTATCGCGAATCCAGACCTCGACACGACGGTTACGCTCACGCCCGGCGGGAGTTGCGTTGGACGCGACCGGTGCCAGCGACCCCAGACCATGCACATCCGCCACGTTGATGCCACGTGACAGCAGCTGGTCACGCACCACTTCCGCGCGCTTGAGCGACAGGCGGCGGTTATGCTCGGCATTGCCGGTGCTGTCGGAAAAACCGATCAGGAAAGCACGCTGCCCCGGATGCTGCTCAAAGAAGCGGATCACACGCTGAAGGTCGCGCTGCGCCTTGTTGTCCAGATCAAAGGTACCGCTGTTGAAACGGAAGTTAAGGGAAAGACGGCTGTCGCCCTGTACCAGCTCCAGATATTCCTTGGGCAATTCTTCACTCAGCACCGGCTGAATACGCTGAATGTTCTGTGAGATAAAGCCGGTCTTGCGCACTATCTCCTGCCCCTCTTCCGAGGTGACGAAGTTGATAAAGTCATGCGCAGGGCTGTTCAATGCCAGCGTCATCGGCTCATACATGTAGAGACGGCGGGTCAGCGGGTAGTCTTCCGTGGAGATGGTGAAGGTGGTTGGGAACACCGGCAGCGCACCCTCCTCATCGGCCACCGCCAGCGCCTTGGCACGCAGCACATAGGGCAGACCAATAAAGCCAATCGCACCCGGCTCCTGGCTGACACGGTCCGACAGTTCCATGCTGGATTCGTAACGACGCGCCTTGGGTGAGAGTTTCACGCCATGCTTTTTCAGCACCATGCTGCGAAAGGAGTCCCAGGTACCGGAGTTTTCATCACGGCTGTAGATACTCACCGGCACATCGGCACCGCCCAGCTGTTTCCAGTTGCTGATCTGTCCGGCAAAGAGTTTCGCCAGTTGCTCGGTGTTCAGGCTGCTGATCGGGTTACGCGGGTTAACAATGATCGCCAGGCCATCCATACCCACGATATGTTCGGTACGGACACTGCTCAGATCACCGTAGATCGGCGCCAGACGTTCGATCTCCTTGCCCTTGATACGACGTGATGCCATTGCCAGGTCGGCCTGGCGAGCATGCAGTCCCTTGAAGCCGGTGCTGGACCCATGGGCCTTCAATTCAACACGCTGCAGTGCCTTTTCCCCCGGCAGCTGGAAGAGCACATCGTGCTCAACTTCAGATTCCTGCTGTTCAACGCGAATATTGTCGGCGCCCTGCTGCAGCCAATAGGCTTTCAGCAAGGCCGGCGCCAGCGCCTCACCAATAGTGTTGGAGCCATGCAGGCGGAACAGAGTGTCCACCTCCTGCTCGGACGAGGTCAGGGCCGCCACAGCCACCTGGGTCTCGACCGGCGCTTTGGGAGCGGGCGCTGACGGCGTCGGTGTTGTGCCAGACACCTCGGTGCTCTGCACGCTGCTGCCCGGTTTGAGGCCGGCACTGGCAATCAGGTCCGAAACGACGGAGTCACTGGTCAGTTCCACCACAGCCACGGCAAACGCCAGCAGGATCAACACCAGAATACCGCCACTGAACAGGCCCGGTCCCTTGCGTCCTGTTTCCAGACTGTGCACCTGGCGCGCCTGTTGAGGTTCACGGGTGCGTGGCACCGCTGCTACCTGGCGGGTAATTTCCAGCGGGTTGCCGGACAGCAACTCCGGCAGGATCTGGCGAAAAGCCGGATTCAGCGCCTTGGCATTCGCCGCCTTGAGCAGACGACGGCGGTACTCTACGTCATCGATAAACTTGGGCATATCGATCTTGTCGGCGCCCTGACGTTCCAGTTCGTGCTTCAGCTGCCACAGCAGATCGAAGAGGGTGGTATTCACGTTCGGTCTTATCCCTGATCCGGTTTTTGCAGATTCCCGCCGCCTAGGGAAGCTATGAATAAGTCCATGGCATCTCAGGCCACGCTGAGTCGCTATAGACTTGTTCACAGCTTCCCTAGGGGCAGGTCAGATGGGGCGGAAGGATAAAGACTTCAGGTTGCAGTAAGATGACGCCCACTCAAGCACACTCTGGCTCTGTTGACAGCAGGGCGAATATTGTATGCTATGCGCCATTCGTCTTTTTTACGGCGTGGCCCCAACGGCCCTCCCGACAGCGGAGTCTGACGCCGACATCCCAGCTACCAAGAGTTGCAACCAACCACAATGAACGAACAATACAATCCCCAGGATATCGAACCCCAGGTACAGAAACATTGGGAAGAACAGGACAGCTTCAAGGCAGATGAAAGCGCCGCAGGCGAGCCCTTCTACTGCCTGTCCATGTTCCCCTACCCCAGCGGTCGACTACACATGGGGCATGTTCGTAACTACACCATCGGTGATGTGGTGTCGCGCTACCAGCGCATGAAAGGTCGCAACGTGCTGCAGCCGATGGGCTGGGATGCCTTTGGCCTGCCTGCTGAAAATGCAGCGATGAAAAACAACGTCCCGCCGGCCAAGTGGACCTACGAAAACATCGACTACATGCGCAACCAGCTCAAGCAGATGGGCTTTGGTTACGACTGGGATCGCGAACTGGCGACCTGCCACCCGGAATACTACCGCTGGGAACAGTGGTTCTTTACCCGCCTGATGGAAAAAGGGCTGGTGTACAAGAAAGAAGCCGAGGTGAACTGGGACCCGGTCGACCAGACCGTTCTGGCCAACGAACAGGTCATCGACGGCCGCGGCTGGCGCTCCGGTGCGCTGGTTGAACGCAAGAAGATCCCGCAGTGGTTCCTCAAGATTACCGATTACGCTGACCAGCTGCTGGATGATCTGGATCAGCTGGATGGCTGGCCCGAGCAGGTCAAGACCATGCAGCGCAACTGGATCGGTCGCTCAGAAGGCGTCGAGCTGAACTTCCACGTTGACGGTTACGGCGAACTGGAAGTGTTCACCACTCGTCCGGACACCCTGATGGGCGTGACCTACGTAGCCGTGGCAGCACAGCACCCGCTGGCACTGAAAGCCGCCGAGAACAATCCTGAACTGGCTGCCTTCATCGAAGAGTGCCGTCACACCAAGGTGGCCGAGGCTGATCTCGCCACCATGGAAAAGAAAGGCATGGCGCTGGGTATCGAAGCGATTCACCCGCTGACCGGCGAAACCGTTCCGGTCTGGACCGCCAACTTCGTACTGATGGATTACGGCTCAGGCGCCGTCATGTCCGTACCGGGCCACGACCAGCGCGACTGGGAATTTGCCCGTAAATACGGCCTGCCGATCCAGCAGGTGATTGCCCCGACCAACCCGGACGTAGTGGTCGATCTGGAACAGGAAGCCTTCACCGAAAAAGGCACCCTGATCAACTCCGGCGATTACGACGACCTGGAATTCGACGTTGCCTTCAAGGCGATCGCCAAGGCACTGGAAGAGAAGAACAAGGGTCGTACTACCATCAATTACCGCCTGCGTGACTGGGGTGTCTCCCGTCAGCGCTACTGGGGTGCGCCGATTCCGGTAATCAACTGCCAGAGCTGTGGCGCCGTTCCGGTACCGGAAGACCAGCTGCCGGTGGTACTGCCGACCGACGTGGAATTTGACGGTTCCGGCTCTCCGATCAAGAAAATGCGTGAGTTCATCGACACCACCTGCCCGAAATGTGGCGGTGCGGCTGAACGTGAAACCGACACTTTTGATACCTTTATGGAATCCAGCTGGTACTACGCGCGTTACGCCAGCATGAACCCGGACGCCATGCTGGACCCGAAACAGGCCAACCACTGGCTGCCGGTCGACCAGTACATCGGCGGTATCGAGCACGCGATCCTGCACCTGCTCTACTCCCGCTTCTTCCACAAGCTGATGCGTGACGAAGGTCTGGTGGATTCCGACGAGCCGTTCAAGCGTCTGCTGTGTCAGGGCATGGTACTGGCCGACAGCTTCTACTACGAAGATGAAAAAGGCGGCCAGGTGTGGATCTCGCCAGCCGACGTCAACACCGAAAAGGACGACAAGGGTCGCGTGATTCGCGCCACCGACGCCGAAGGTCGTGAGCTGAACCACGACGGCATGTCGAAGATGTCCAAGTCCAAGAACAACGGTATCGATCCTCAGGTGATGATCGACCGCTACGGTGCCGACACCGTGCGCCTGTTCATGATGTTCGCAGCTCCGCCGGAACAGTCACTGGAATGGCTGGACTCAGGTGTTGAAGGTGCTCACCGCTTCATGCGCCGTCTGTGGAAACAGGTTCACGATCACCTGCAGAGCGGTGCCGATTGCCCGGCCCTGGATGCGGATGCTCTGAACGACGAGCAACGTGATCTGCGTCGCAAGGTCCATGAAACCATCGCCAAGGTCAGCGATGACATGGAGCGCCGTCAGACTTTCAACACCGCCATCGCCGCTGTGATGGAACTGTCCAACGCCATCGGTCGATTTGTTGATGTCAGCGATCAGGGCCGCGCCGTTACCCGTGAAGCACTGGAAGCCGCGATTCGTCTGCTGGCACCGATCGTGCCGCACATGACCCATCAGCTGTGGCGTGAACTGGGCCACAGCGATGATCTGCTGCACAGCGCCTGGCCGCAGGTGGATGAAGCCGCTCTGACCCGTGCCAGCGTTGAGCTGGTGGTGCAGGTAAACGGTAAGGTCCGCGCCAAGATCAACGTACCCGCCGATGCCGACGAGGACGTGATCCTGCACACCGCACTGAGCACTGAAAATGTTCAGAAGCACATGGAAGGCAAGGCCATTCGCAAGAAGATCCTGGTGCCGAACAAGCTGCTGAACCTGGTTGTGGGTTAAGGAGAACTGCATGCACAAGCGCCTGACGCTACCCGTTGCTCTGCTGGGCCTGAGCCTGCTGCTGTCCGCCTGCGGTTTCCAGCTGCGCGGCCTGCAGGATGTACCGGAGCCTCTGCGCCAGGCGCAACTGGTGGTTGATTCCAAAACCAGCCAGCTGGAGCGCGAACTGCGCCGCACCTTCAGCATTAACGGCGTTGAGCTGGATGCCGGTGGGCGCTATCGCATCGAGCTGACGCGCGAGCGTCATACCCGACGCGCGGCAACGCTGACCGGTAACGCGGATGTAGCCGAGTACGAACTGCGCTCCGAAGCCTGGTTCCGGGTACTGGATACCCAGGACGAAAACCGGGCGCTGATACCGGAGCAACGCGTGATGATTGAACGGGTGTATTCCAACAACCCGGACAACATTACGGCCAGTGACTCCCAGGAGCACCTGATCCGCCAGCAGATGCAGCAGGAACTGGCACAACAGATCCTGCGTCAGTACATCAGTATCCGGCCCGGCGCATGAAAACACGCGCCGACCAGCTGGATGCCCAGCTGAAACGGCTATCGTCACCGCCTCCGGTATTTATGGTGACCGGTGACGAGCCCCTGCAACATGCGGAAAGCTGTGACAGCATCCGCCGCTACCTGCGTGATGACGGTTTCACCGAACGCGAAGTCATGCATGTGGATGCCCAGTTCAGCTGGGAATCACTGCTGGAAAGCGCCAACGCCCTGTCGTTGTTTGCTGAACGCAAAATCATCGAAGTACGCCTGGGCAGCCAGAAGCTGGACAAGAAAGCCAGCGGGCTGCTGCAGCGCTATCTGGATAACCCTGCCCCCGATAATGTGGTGCTGATTCTGGCGGATCGCCTGGATGCGGGCGCCAAGAAAAGCGCCTGGTTCAAACAGGTAGAAAAAGCCGGCGTAGTGGTCGAGATCTGGCCGATCGATGTGGATCAGTTGCCCGGCTGGGTGAACCAGCGCGCCAAGCGGTTGGGCCTGGAACTGACCGCGGACGCTGTTCAGCTGCTGACCAGCCGTATCGAAGGCAACCTGCTGGCAGCACGGCAGGAGCTGGACAAACTCAGCCTGCTATATGCCAACCAGACCATCGATGCAGAGCAGGTTATTGAGGCGGTGGCCGACAGCTCCCGCTTTGATATCTTCGCCCTGTCTGATGCGGTGCTGCACCGCGACCCGGCCCGCTGTCAGAAGATCCTGCTGGTACTGCGCCAGGAAGGGGTCGAAGCGACACTGGTACTCTGGGCACTCAGCCGCGAGATCCGCACCCTGCTGAACGTCCAGCGCGGTCTGGCCAGCGGCGTCAATTACGACACGCTTTGTCAGCGCGAGAAGGTGTGGGGCAAACGCAAGGCGCTGGTACGCAAGGCCAGTCAACAGACCCCGGCCAGCCAGCTGGAATCCCTGTTGGGCCTGTGTCAGGATGTGGATCAGGCGATCAAGGGACAACTCAAGACCGACCCCTGGCTACTGCTGTCGGTGCTGACGCTGGAGCTGTCCGGTTGCCAGCTGAATCTGCCACGCCCCATTCACGGATAGCCATATGGACCTGCGCCCCCTGCTCATCGGCCTTGTTGTGATGCCCCTGCTCAGCGGCTGCGGCGACACCCCACCCGAACGCATGAAGGCCGGCGATGAACTCTATGAGTACTACTGCCGCAGCTGCCATGAAAACAAGGGCCTGGGTCCCTATCTGGAGCAGCTCCCGGCCGGCCCGGATGCCCCAGCCATCTACGAAATCGTATTGATGATCAAGCACGGCTATGACCTTGGCCACAAGGGGATGCCGAGCTTCCCTCAGCTAAGCGATGAGCAGGCCGATGCCGTTTCCGACTTTATCCACTCGCGCCGCCCGCGTGCACCTCAAGCCAACTGATTCACACCAGCTGTTCGCGCACCTGATTGAGCAAGGTCTGCTCACGCCCTGATCGAATCAACGCCTCTACTTCCGCCGACGGCAGTGGAATAGGGCTGATCAGCGCCTGTGCCGGCAGTTCATAGTCGGCTTCGGTGGATGGCAGCAGACGATCACTGAGCACCACCAAGGGCAAACGCTGATGCTCCAGCAGTGCAACATTCACCCGCTGACTTTCATCGCTGCGCACCAGCAGGCTCTGACCTTCACTGGTGACACCAATCAGTTCCGAGGTAATGCCGGCGCGGTGATCATGGCTGGAGAGGCGTGTCAGAATCAGCGCATGCGACATGCGCAAGGGAGCATCCGCCATCAGACAGCTCCTGCGTAGTCGAGCTGACGCCAGGCTTCATAGACAACGACGGCACAGGCATTGGACAGATTAAGGCTGCGGCTATCGGGCAGCATGGGCAGGCGCAGACCGTCGAAGCGCGCCCTGACTTCAGGTGGCAAGCCACGGGTTTCCGGCCCGAACAGCAGCATATCTCCGGCCTGAAAGTCGGCATCGCTGTGACTGCGTTGCGCCTTGGTGGTCAGTGCCCAGACCCGCTTGGGCTGGATAGCCTGCAGACAGGCTTCCAGGTCCGCATGCCGGCAGACACTGGCCCACTCATGGTAATCCAGCCCGGCACGGCGCAGGCGCTTGTCATCCAGATCAAAGCCCAGCGGCTCGATCAAATGCAGGCGAAAGCCGGTGTTGGCACACAGACGGATTATATTGCCGGTATTAGGCGGAATTTCAGGCTGATATAGCACCAGATCCAGCATCAGGGCCTCCATTGAATCGGCCCGCCATTATACCGGCCGTAACCTATTCGTCACCCTCATCTTCCGCGAGTGTGGCGGTATCCATCTGCAGCTCCTTGATCTTACGGGTCAGGGTATTGCGTCCCCACCCCAGCAGTTGGGCTGCATCCCGGCGGCGCCCATGGGTCGCTTTAAGGGCAGCGCTGATCATGACCCGCTCGAACGCCGGAACCGCTTCGTTCAACAGCCCTTCGGCACCAAAGCTGATCTGCTGCTCGGCCCAGGCCTTGAGACTGTCCTGCCAGCTGCCGCTGACCGGCGCCGAAGGCTGAGACAGCAGCTCAGGTGGCAGATCAGACACCAACACTTCCCGGCCGGACGCCATCACGGTCAGCCAGCGACAGGTATTCTCCAGCTGACGTACGTTACCCTGCCAGGGCAGGTCGCACATGAATGCCGCGGTTTCAGGCTTGAGTATCTTGGGCTCCACCGCCAACTCCTTGGCCGAGCTGGCCAGGAAGTGGCGCGCCAGACGCGGAATATCCTCACGACGCTCGGCCAGGCGAGGAATGTGGATACGAATCACGTTGAGGCGGTGAAACAGGTCCTCACGGAAACGGCCTTCCTGTACCAGCTGCTCCAGATTCTGGTGAGTCGCGGCGATAATACGCACATCCACTCGCACCGGTGTATGACCACCAACTCGGTAAAACTCGCCATCCGCCAGCACACGCAGCAGACGTGTCTGGGTATCCGCCGGCATATCACCGATTTCGTCCAGAAACAGGGTGCCGCCATCGGCCTGCTCAAAGCGACCGCGACGACTGGCCGCAGCGCCGGTGAACGCACCCTTTTCATGACCAAAGAGCTCAGATTCAATCAGGTCCTTGGGAATCGCCGCCATATTCAGCGGGATAAACGGATTCTTGGCTCTGGGGCTATGGCGGTGCAAGGCGTGGGCGACCAGCTCCTTACCGGTACCGGACTCACCATTGATCAATACGGTGATGTTGGAATGTGCCAAACGGCCTATGGCGCGAAACACCTCCTGCATGGCGGGAGCTTCACCGATGATCTCAGTGGCCCGCTCCGGTGTAGGCTCGGCACGCTCCTGACGCTGCTCACGCGCATGCTCTACCGCACGTTTGACCAGTGCCAGCGCTTCATCCACATCAAAGGGCTTGGGCAGGTATTCAAAGGCACCGCCCTGATAAGAGGCAACGGCACTTTCCAGGTCCGAGTGTGCCGTCATGATAATGATCGGCAGATCGGGATGCGCCTCATGCAACCTGTCCAGCAGCTGCAGGCCATCCATCCCTGGCATGCGAACGTCCGTAAGAACAGCATCCGGTACTTCATGGTCAAGCCGATCCAGCAAGCCATCAGCACGGTCGAAACTCTGGGTGTTCAATCCGGCCGATGTCAGTGCTTTATCCAGCACCCAGCGGATGGAACGGTCGTCATCGACGATCCAGACATTAGCAGCTTCAGTCATGACCTGACTCCAACGGTATAAACAGGTTAAACCGGGTCTCGCCCGGCACCGAGGTGAACTCAATCAGGCCTCGGTGTTGATTAACAATGGACTGAGCGATGGAGAGCCCCAGCCCCGACCCCTGAGCACGACTGCTGACCATCGGGTAGAACAGCGTATCGCTGAGCTCTTCCGGTATACCGGGGCCGTTATCGACGATTTCCAGGGCCAACACCAGGCGGTGGCGTTCCGCGCCCAGAGTGACCTGGCGCAATGCCCGGGTACGCAGGGTAATACGCGGCTCGGGTGTCGCGGACTCTTCCATCGCCTGCATCGCATTGCGGATAATATTGAGCACCGCCTGGACCAGCTGGTCACGGGCGCCTTCAAACTCGGGAATACTGGGATCGTAATCGCGCACGATCTCGATGCGGCCATCGGTTTCGGCGTTGACCAGCCGGCAAACGTGCTCCAGCACGGCATGGATATTGAGCAGCTCGATCACCGGCAGTTTGTGCGGCCCCAACAGGCGGTCCACCAGGTGACGCAGGCGGTCTGCTTCTTCGATGATGATCTGGGTATATTCGTGCAGTTCATCCCGGTCCAGCTCCCTGTCCAGCAGCTGCGCCGCCCCCCTGATCCCGCCCAGCGGGTTCTTGATCTCATGAGCCAGGCCCCGCACCAGTACACGCGCACTGGCATGACGTGCCAACAGCTCTTCTTCGCGCTCGATACGAATCAGGCGATCACGCGCCTGGATTTCCAGCAGAATACCGGCCTCTGGTACCGGGTTAACGCTGTAGTCGACCGTCAGAATACGCCCGCTCTGGGTCACCAGACGCGCTTCGCGCTTGCTGTACGGGTGACCACTGGCCAACGACTGGCGCAACACAGCCAGTTCTTCTTCGCTGGACGACAGCCAGTCCTCGATGGGACGATCCTTGAGCCGCCTGACAGAAGCTTCCAGCAACATTTCCGCCGCCGGGTTCATGTACTGGATACACAGCTCATCATCCAGCACCAGAACGGCGCCGGTCAGATTTTCCAGGATCTGTTTATGCGTGTTTGCGTTCACCATAGGTATTCCAATCATGCCTCATAGCAGTGCAAGCAAGAAAAGCGCCAACTTTGCCAAGAGCTCGATTACCGAAGCTTAAGGCCTTGACCCATCTGAGCCAAAACCCATATGCACCAATATAGTGCATAAAAGAAAATAAGGTTACTCACGCCCCAGGTTGGGGCAAAACGCAGAAACAAAAAAGGCTTCCCTCGGGAAGCCTTTTTCAATTCACAACTCTGGATTAAACAGAGTAGTACAGGTCGAATTCGACCGGGTGAGTAGTCATGTTGACCTTGGCTACTTCTTCACGCTTCAGCGCGATGTAAGCATCCAGCATGTCGTCAGTGAACACGCCGCCCTGAGTCAGGAACTCACGGTCTTCTTCCAGAGCGTCCAGAGCTTCGGTCAGAGAGCTGACAACAGTCGGGATCTCTTTAGCTTCTTCAGCCGGCAGGTCGTACAGATCCTTGTCAGCCGGGTCGCCCGGGTGGATCTTGTTCTTGATGCCGTCGATACCAGCCATCAGCAGTGCTGCGAAGCACAGGTACGGGTTAGCTGCCGGGTCCGGGAAACGCGCTTCTACACGACGCGCTTTCGGGCTGGTGGTGTACGGAATACGCAGGGAAGCAGAACGGTTACGGGCAGAGTAAGCCAGCATTACCGGTGCTTCGAAGCCCGGTACCAGACGCTTGTAAGAGTTGGTAGACGGGTTGCACAGCGCGTTCAGAGCTTTAGCGTGCTTAACGATACCGCCGATGTAGTACAGCGCGTATTCGCTCAGACCACCGTAGCCGTCTCCAGCGAAGATGTTCTGGCCATCTTTGCTCATGGACAGGTGGACGTGCATACCGGAACCGTTATCGCCAACCAGCGGCTTCGGCATGAAGGTCGCAGTCTTGCCGTATGCGTGAGCAACGTTGTGTACGCAGTACTTCAGGATCTGTACTTCGTCAGCCTTGTCTACCAGGGTGTTACCGCGCACACCGATTTCACACTGACCGGCAGTTGCCACTTCGTGGTGGTGAACTTCGATGGTCAGACCCATGGCTTCCATGGCATCACACATGGCGGCACGCAGGTCGTGCAGGGAGTCGATCGGCGGAACCGGGAAGTAGCCGCCTTTAACGCGCGGACGGTGACCGGTGTTGCCACCTTCGATCTTGTGGTTGGACGCCCACGCAGCTTCTTCAGACTGGATGCTGTAACCGCAACCGCTGATGTCAGCGTGCCATTCAACACCGTCGAATACGAAGAATTCCGGCTCCGGGCCGAGCATGGCGGAATCAGCAATACCAGTAGACTTCAGGTACTCTTCTGCGCGCTTGGCAACGGAACGCGGATCACGCTCGTAACCCTGGCCAGTAGCCGGCTCAATGATGTCGCAACGTACGATAACGGTGGCATCTTCAGCGAAGGGGTCCAGTACAGAAGCGCTGTCGTCCGGCAGCAGAATCATGTCGGACTCTTCAATACCTTTCCAGCCAGCGATGGAGGAACCATCGAACATCTTGCCGTCTTCAAAGAACTCGTCACCCATGTCGCTTACCGGGATGGTAACGTGCTGTTCTTTGCCTTTAAAGTCGGTAAAGCGCATGTCGATCCACTTTGCGCCGCTTTCTTTGATCAGATTCAGAGTCTTCTCTGACATTTGGCTATCCCCACTCGTTATCAGTTTGCCTTGGCAAAACATCATTACATTAGGATCCGGAAAACCGGTTTGTGCTTGATAAAGCAAGGGATGTGCCAGTTTTTAATGCGAGCTAACTTGTTGATTTTCGGTAGCACGCACCGAAAGCAATCGCGACAAGGCACTACAATGGTGCATATATCACGCTTATTGCCCACATATGGTGCATGGCGCACCATTCAGTGGCAACACTCCCCTGAAGCGAGCCTATCATAGTGCAAAGCCCACAGGATTTCTCGGCCAACCTTGCTTCAACGCATACCGCATTCGGCGTATGCTGATGCAGCCCCCTATATATACAGGACCTCAAGGATCATGACTGCTTTCAAGACAGTGCGTGGCACCATCGCCCTGTTATGCTTCACCAGCCTGCTGGCCAGCCCGGTCGCTGCTGATGACGAATATGCCAAACGTTTCCCGGCCCAATGGCTGGAGAACAATGGCCACATTCGTCTGGACACCATCTGTTACAACTATCCTCGCCAAAGCCACATGTACCCTTTATGCCGTCTGCAGGCCGTAAACCGTTTGGATGAACGTTGCGAACGCTACCGTACCCGCCTGGCCAACACCGAGGACCCAGCACTGCAGGAGCACTTTTCCGGATTGAGCGACAAGTACTGCACAGCCAGTGAGGCCTACCGAAAACTGATGACCCGAACAGGGTTTCTGCAATAATGATCACCAAATGATCGAATGTTTCACATCCCTTCCGTATAATGTCGCGCTTTACAACATCACAGGGTACTTCGCGTGATCGATAACCTACGTAATATTGCCATTATCGCCCACGTTGACCATGGTAAAACCACACTGGTCGACAAGCTGCTGCAACAGTCAGGAACACTGGGCCGCCGCGATGAAGGTGCCGAACGCATCATGGACTCCAATGATCAGGAGCGTGAGCGAGGCATTACCATCCTGGCCAAGAACACGGCCATCAAGTGGAACGACTACCGCATCAACATCGTCGACACTCCGGGACACGCCGACTTCGGTGGTGAAGTTGAACGCGTTCTGTCCATGGTCGATTCTGTACTGCTGCTGGTGGATGCGGTTGACGGCCCCATGCCGCAGACCCGCTTCGTAACTCAGAAAGCATTTGCCCGTGGCCTGCGCCCGATCGTTGTTATCAACAAGATCGACCGCCCGGGTGCGCGTCCTGACTGGGTCATGGATCAGGTCTTCGACCTGTTCGATAACCTGGGCGCCACTGACGAGCAGCTGGACTTCCCGATTGTGTATGCCTCTGCCCTGAACGGCATCGCCGGTGATGACCCCGAAGCCATGGCAGACGACATGACGCCGCTGTTCGAAGCGATCGTCAAGCACGTAGATGCGCCTCACGTCGACGTTGAGGGCCCCTTCCAGATGCAGATCTCCGCACTGGACTACAACAGCTACACCGGTGTTATCGGTGTTGGCCGCGTATCTCGCGGCAGCGTCAAAACCAACACCCAGGTTAAAGTTATCGACAGCCACGCCAAAGTGCGTAACGGCCGTGTGCTGAAAATCATGGGTTACCATGGCCTGGAGCGTGTTGAAGTTGATTCTGCCCAGGCGGGTGACATCATCTGCATCACCGGCCTGGACGAGCTGAACATTTCCGACACTCTGTGTGACCCGGAAGTGATCGAAGCTCTGCCGGCCCTGTCTGTAGACGAACCGACCGTGTCCATGACCTTCCAGGTCAACGACTCTCCGTTCGCCGGTCAGGAAGGCAAGTTCATCACCAGCCGTAACATCAAGGACCGCCTGGATCGCGAACTGATCCACAACGTGGCCCTGCGTGTCGAGCCGGGTGATACTCCTGAGAAATTCCGTGTATCCGGCCGTGGCGAGCTGCACCTGTCCGTACTGATCGAGTCCATGCGTCGTGAAGGCTTCGAGCTGGGTGTTTCCCGTCCGGAAGTTATCCAGAAAGAAGTGGATGGCGAAATCCACGAGCCGTACGAAGTTGTGATGATCGACGTTGAAGAAGATCACCAGGGTTCGGTTATCGAGGAACTGGGCAAGCGTAAGGCCGACATGACCAACATGGAAGTGGACGGCAAGGGTCGCGTGCGTCTGACCTTCATGATGCCGTCACGTGGCCTGATCGGTTTCCGTAGCCAGTTCATGACCATGACCTCCGGTACCGGCATCATGACCTCCATTTTCGACCACTACGGTCCGGTCAAGCAGGGTGATGTGGTATCCCGTCATAACGGCGTACTGGTTTCCATGGTCAACGGTAAAGCGCTGGGCTACGCCCTGTTTACCCTGCAGGAACGTGGCCGTCTGTTCATCGACCCGAACATCGAAGTCTATGAAGGCATGGTGCTGGGCATCCACAGCCGTAACAACGACCTGGTGGTCAACCCGACCAAGGGCAAGCAGCTGACCAACGTACGTGCCTCCGGTACTGACGAAAACATCGTGCTGACCCCGCCGATCAAGTACTCGCTGGAACAGGCGCTGGACTTCATCGAAGACGATGAGCTGGTGGAAGTAACACCGGAAAGCATCCGTATCCGCAAGAAGCTGCTGAAAGAAAACGAGCGCAAGCGCGCCAACAAGAAGTAAGTAACTCCCTTGTGGACAAAAAAAACCGATGGTACTGCCATCGGTTTTTTTATGCCCGCCGCCTCACTCTGATTTGGCTTCGGACCCTGATACCAAAGGTGCCGGGCGACCAATCCCAAACCCCTGCGCCAAGCTCACGCCCATCTCCTCCAGCAGGGGCAGCAGCCGCTCGGACTCAACAAACTCGGCAATCAACGGGATATTGAGGCTGACCGCAAACTGGCAGATGGCCGCTACCAGCACGCGAGACGCTTCATCCTCATCGATTCGACGGATCAGCGAGCCATCTATTTTGAGATAATCCGGCTCTATCTTGAGAATGCGGTCAAAATTGGAATAGCCGCTGCCGAAATCATCAATGGCGACTTTTACCCCCATCTGGCGGCAGCGGCTGAGTACATCCACCACATCGTCCTGGTATTCGATGGAATCGGACTCCAGCACCTCAATCAGTACCCGCCCCTCCATGCCATAGGCATGCAGGGTGTCAAACAGGTACGCCATGGTCTGCTCATCCAGCAGATCCTGCTTGCTCATATTGATCGCCACCATTTCGTCACGATCACTGAAGCTGGCCAGGCTCTGTTCGATCATGCTACGCGTCAGCAGGGGATAGAGATGACTGCAGCGAATGGCAGGCAGAAACTGCCCCGGCAGATAGACCTCGCCATCGCGCCCCACCAGGCGTGCCAGCGCTTCAAAGTGCTTTACACCGCCACTGTGGATATCACGAATGGGTTGAAACCAGGGCTTAAGACGCCCTTCTGCCAGTGCCTGCCCGGCCTCATTCAGCCAGTGCAGGTTGCGCTCGTAGTACTGATCAGGCGAGTCAGTGCCTGTATAAGCACGATAGGGCAATCCCATGACCGATGCCTGTTTCATTGCCTGCTGGGTTCGGCTAAGCAGTGACTTGATTGAATCGCAGCCACTGGCAACTCCGGCCCGTGCTGAAACGGAAAAGCGGGCGCTGGTGCTTTCATCTGACTGCGAGAAAACCGCTGCCAGCAACTGCCGGGCCAGGCCGAGCAGAGTATCCGGCTCGGCCACCTGGCAGACGACGAGAAACTCGTCCACCTCCAGGTGATACAGCTGGGCCCCTTGAGGCAACTGCTCCTGTAAACGCGGCGCGATACGCTGTATCAACTGGTCTCCGGCTTCACGGCCAAACAACATATTGATGGCATGGAAGTTATTCAGGTTGAGCAGGATACCGCTAACCCCGGATAAGGCTTCCCCCTCCTCCCGTATCAACCAGGCGGTATTGGGCAAGCCGGTCAATGCATTGCTATAGAGCTGACGTTCCAACTCTTCCGCGCGCAATCGTTGCAGACGCCGGTAGAACAGGAACAGCAGATAGACCGGTAATAGTGCAATCAGGCTAATGGTCGCAGCCGTACCCAGACTGTGCATAAACAGGTCACGTCGGCCATCGACCTTAATATCCGCCGCCATAATGTAATAGGTATCATCGAAGCGTTTGGTGGGTACAAACGCCGAGCGAAAGGAGCCCCATTCATTGCTGTATACCGGTGTGAACACCGGTTCCCGGTTACGATAGGCGGTGTAAAGCTCATCCGGCGCCGACTGGTAGGGATTGTAGAACCGGCTGGGGGTGCCCCGTTCCAGATCTTCCTGGGTTTCGTTGCTGATCACGAAGTAGGCCTCGCCTTCGATCACATCCATCGAGTACACATACTCGACACCGGGCAGGTCATCCACCAGGCTGTCCAGCGCCTCGACCAGCAAGCGGTAATGGTCCTGCCCTGGCGGGCTGGATTGGCGATAGGTGTCATGAAAATACTTGCCGACAATGTGACCACCGGCGCGGGCGGCGGTCAGCAGCATGGAGCGCGTAGTTGCCAGCTGTTGAGCCTGGGAGGTGTTGAAGCTGAGAACGGTAATAGCGGATGTGGCGAGAATATAAAGCGCGAACAGGGACAGGATAAGCCCTTTTTCAGTCAATAGTGGCCGGGGGAGCCGCCTGGACGTCCTGTCATACTGCATGGAATATCCTGTAGTGTAATGATTCCTGTCTTAACGGCCACACCGAACAAGCACATCCTTACTATCTGGAAGCACCTCTTCAACAGGCTAATCTCGATTCATGACCGGGTCATTGCACCTCACTGGATAGTTTCCAGCACACACAGGCCCGCTCACAGCAGAGAAGTATAGGCCGGTATTTTGTGCGGTGCGAGCATGAATTACATCACACCACCACTGAGCCGGGCCTTAACCTCCCTCGGGCACCCTGTCCTGCTTACTTATCAGGACGCGCTTACCTCCTGTTTTTCAGCGGTTCGCCTGCCGGTCTGCCAGCCCGCCAACAGAGAGCCTGCAACAATAGCAGCACTGGCCCACCAGATTTCGCTACTGGAATCCGCCAGCCCCGTCAGCACCAGCAACACCACCGAGATCAAGGGCGCGGCGTAGGCCAGCACGCCCAGCAGCTGCAAATCGCCCCGCTTGACGCCATGATCCCAGGTGAAAAAGGCGATGCCCACCGGCCCAAGCCCCAGACCAATAACTCCCAGCCATTGAGTGCCCGAGTCCGGCCAGACGGTTTGTTCAAATTGCCAATGACAGAGCAGCGCCAACAGTGCCGTAACACCGCAGAACCAGCCCGCCGCATCGGTCGGCACGTGACTGACCAGACGGCTGGCCACCGAATAGGACGACCAGATCAACGCGCAGGCCAGCGCCAGCAGGTAGCCGTCCAGGTACTGCCAGGCAAAACCGGTGCCTCCGCGCCCGACCAGGAGCCAGCAGCCCAGTAGCGCCAGCAGGGCACCACTGAGATGACGCAGATAAAAATGGTGCCCCGGCAACAGAGTCGAAAACAGCACAATCAACAGGGGCCAAAGGTAGGCCAACAGACTGACCTCCACCGCCGGTGCCTGTGACATGGCGAGAAAATAACAGAAGTGGTAGCCGAAATAGCCGCCCACTCCCAGCAGCCAGGCCAGTGGCGGCTGTCGCAGGTGTTTCAGCCCCAGATGTCCTTCACGCCACCACTTACCGCACATCAGCAGGAAAGCAAGCGCAAAGGTCATGGCAAGCAGCTGGAAAGGCGGGATACGCCCTTCGGTCAGACGGGTCAGTAGCGCCAGCGCGCCCCATAGCCAGATCGATACAGTGCCGATCAAGGTGGCATTCAACGTTGCAGACATGCAGCGGGTCTCCATTGCCAAAAACCAGCAGTCTGCCTGATTCGAGCAGGTTAAAGGTGCGCGTTTCGGCGCTATGCCTGCTCGTTTCGGCGATAGTAGCCGGGGCTGACATCAAAACGCTGTCGAAAGCGATGGCTGAACGCCGACAGGCTGGTATACCCGACCGCATCACTGACCTGCTGCAGGCTCATATCGGTCTGTTGCAGCAGCGCCTGCGCCTTCTCCAGCCTCAGGCTGATCAGGTATTGCTGGGGCGACTGACCGGTCGCCTGACGAAAGCGGGCACTGAACTGACGCACACTGAGACAGGCCAGCGCTGCCAGCTGCGGCAAGCTGACGGCCTCGGCAAAGTGCTGGCTCATCCACTCCCTGACAGGCTCGATGCGCCGATCCACCACCGGCGACTCAGCGCCTGCTATCAGCAACTCGGACAGTACTTGATCGCTGCCCGGTACGCTGGCCGTATGCCCGGACGCCAGCCAGCTCTGTAAAAAACCGATGTACTGGCGCAGCGGCTGCGACAGGGGCAGAAAAGGAGGCAATGCCTGCCAGGCATCAGTGTTGGCCAGCGGCAAATCAGCGACCAGAAAGCGGTTATCCCCCCGGGCAGCAAACGCATGGCTTTCACCGGCAGCCACGACCGCCAGGTAACCATGACCGACCTGACCTTCACGGCTGCCGACCTGCATTTCCAGCGCCCCTTCACAGGGCAACACCAGTTGATGGTAGTGATCATGCTGGTGGGCATGGACTTCGCCGGGGTAACTGCGCATGTCCAGCTGAGCTTCATCAATGTTCATGGCCGGATTTTAGCACGCCTTCACGGGGTCGGTTCACCTGCCCAGACAGGGTCGATATACTGGCGGCTCACCCAAGCGTCAGGAGATCGGCATGCGTATCCTCTATCCGGAGATCGGCCACAACCACGAGTACTACCTTGAAGTCGGTCAGGGGCATACCCTGTACGTGGAGGAGAGTGGTAATCCGAACGGCATTCCGGTCCTGTTTGTGCATGGCGGCCCCGGTGGCGGCTGCGGCCCGGTGCACCGACGCTACTTTAACCCGGAGCGCTACCGCATCATCCTGTTTGATCAGCGCGGCTGTGGTCGCTCGACCCCACACGCCACTCTGGATGACAACACGACCAGCAACCTGGTCGCTGATATGGAGCGCATTCGCGAGTTCCTCAGTATCGAGCAATGGCTACTGTTTGGCGGCAGCTGGGGCTCAACCCTGAGCCTTGTCTACGCCGAGACACACCCCGAACGCACCCTGGGTCTGATCCTGCGCGGCATTTTCCTGTGCCGTGATCGCGATATTCAGTGGTTCTACCAGCAAGGCGCCAGCGCCCTGTTCCCGGACTACTGGCAGGACTACCTGGCACTGATCCCGACCGAGGAGCACGGCGATCTGCTGAACGCCTATTATCAGCGCCTGACCTCCAATAACGAACTGGCACAGATGCAGGCGGCCAAGGCCTGGTCTATCTGGGAAGGCCGCTGTTCAACCCTTACTCCCAACCCCAGCGTGGTCGATCATTTTGGTGACCCGCACTTTGCCCTGGCAATGGCGCGGATCGAGGCGCATTACTTTATCCACAAGGCATTTCTGGAGCCGAACCAGATTCTGCGTGACGCCGACAAGCTGACCGATATCCCCATCACTATCGTGCATGGCCGCTACGATATGGTGTGCCCGCTGGAGCAGGCCTGGGCTCTACAGCAGGCCGCGCCTCATGCCGAGCTGCATATTGTCCGTGAAGCCGGCCACTCGGCACTGGAACCGGGCATTATCGATAATCTGGTGCACGCCACCGACCGTTTCGCTGAAAGGAGCGCCTGAGAGTGAAAGGACTGATTCAACGGGTTCGTCATGCCAGTGTCACTGTGGACGGCGAGATCACCGGAGCCATCGACAACGGTATCCTGCTGCTGTTGGGTGTGGAAAAAGAAGATGACGAGGCCAGCGCCGACAAGCTGCTGAAGAAGGTGCTGAACTACCGCATTTTTGCCGATGCGGACGACAAGATGAACCTGAGCCTTACCGATACCGGCGGTGGCCTGCTGGTAGTCTCCCAGTTCACACTGGTCGCGGATACGCGCAAAGGCCTGAGGCCGAGCTTCTCATCCGGCGCCTCGCCTGCCGAGGGTGAACGCCTCTACAACTACTTCGTCGAACAGGCTCAGTCTCAACATAACCCGGTCGCCACCGGCCGCTTTGGTGCGGATATGAAAGTGGAACTGCTCAACGACGGGCCCGTCACCTTCCTGCTGGAAGTCTGACCGGCCCGAAGAACAAGCCCGGCTGCGCCTCAGATCACGCAGCTGGGTTCCATCAGGTGGTGGGTTACCTGGGTTTCCAGTTTGATGTTGGCATGCAGCGGGCAGCGTTCGCAGACAGCATCCAGAAACGCCTGCTTGTCCTCATCGCTCATATCCGCGTCGATTTCGGCAGCCACCGAGATCTGTTTGAAGCCGGTCGGGTCATCACTGGGTTTACCCAGCAGGCCAGCCGGGTTGTAGTCCCCTTCTACGCTGACTTTCATGCCACGCAGGTCGATTTTCTGCTGCATGGCGGCGATACGGCCGATGGTGCAGATACAGCCGCCCAGTGAAAACAGGAAGTACTCCAGCGGAGTCGGCCCCTGGTCAGTTCCCCGCGCCGCCTCCGGCTGGTCGATCTGCACCTGGTGGCCACGAATATCCGCACTTACCAGAAAGCCCTGCTCCATGGATGCTTGTACCGCAACACGCTTGTCCGCACTCATCTCGCTACCCTTACTATTAGTTAAGATATTACTAATATTAAGAATTTGTGCACCGCATCGCAAGACATAAAAAAAGCGCCCTGAGGCGCTTTTCATTCCTGACAAGGACGGGTCAACCGACCTTTTCCCCTTTCGCCTGCAGATCGGCGTGGTAGGAGGAGCGTACCAGAGGGCCACTGGCCACATGGCTGAAGCCCAGTTCACGCGCAATGCGCTCGTACTCGGCAAACTCGTCCGGGGTCACGTAGCGGTCCAGTGCCAGGTGGTCACGGCTTGGCTGCAGATACTGACCAATGGTGATCATATCGACATCGTGCGCACGCAGGTCACGCATTACTTCGATGATCTCTTCATTGGTTTCACCACAACCCACCATCAAACCGGACTTGGTGCGTACATTCGGCTGCAACGCCTTGTAGCGCTTGAGCAGATCCAGTGACCACTGGTAGTCGGCACCGGGGCGAACCTTGCGGTACAGGCGCGGAACGGTTTCCAGGTTGTGGTTGAACACGTCCGGCGGCGTCTGGTTCAGAATATCCAGCGCCACATCCATACGGCCGCGGAAGTCCGGCACCAGCGTTTCTATCTGGATACTGGGGATGCGCTGACGCGTTTCACGGATGCAGTCGGCAAAGTGCTGGGCACCACCATCGCGCAGGTCATCACGGTCGACCGAGGTGATCACCACGTATTTCAGCTGCATGTCGGCAATGGCTTCAGCCAGTTCACGCGGCTCATCTTCCGACAGCGCATTGGGACGGCCGTGGGCAACATCACAGAAGGGACAACGGCGGGTACAGATATCGCCCATGATCATGAACGTGGCGGTACCATGGCTGAAACACTCCCCCAGGTTGGGGCAGCTGGCTTCTTCGCAAACAGAGGCCAGTTTGTGTTTGCGCAGCTTCTCCTTGATCCGCTTAACTTCCGCATTTGATCCCATGCGAACACGCAGCCAGTCCGGCTTGCGCAGCATTTCGTCCTTTTCGGTCGGAATTACCTTGACCGGGATACGGGCAACCTTGTCAGCACCACGCAGCTTCACGCCCTGCTCGACTCGGCCTGCTTTCTTTTCGGAGGATTCAGCCATACTTAATCAGTTATCCCATGTATGTGTGCGTGTCAGTACAGTATACCCCAACTTCTTAACCAAGTGTTTTACTAGGTTATCGGACACAGCGGCCAGATCAGCCTGGGGTGCCTGGGTACGAACCTGCGTCATCTGCAGGCCAGCATAGCCGCAGGGGTTGATGCGCAAAAAGGGCTCCAGATCCATATCCAGATTCAGCGCCAACCCATGGAAGGAGCAACCGCGACGGATGCGCAGCCCCAACGAGCAGATTTTCTGTTCGTTGACGTATACGCCCGGCGCATCCGGCTTGGGGTAGGCTTCCACCCCCAGATCCGCCAACAAGGCCACGATGGACTGCTCGATAATATCGACCAGATCACGCACGCCCAGCTTGCGCCGGCGCAGGTCCAGCATCAGATAGGCGATGAGCTGACCCGGCCCGTGATAGGTCACCTGGCCACCTCGGTCCACCTGAACCACAGGAATATCGCCGGTACTGAGCAGGTGTTCAGCCTTGCCTGCCTGCCCCTGGGTGAATACAGGTTCATGCTGCAGCAGCCAGATTTCGTCGGGCGTCGAGGCGTCACGGCTGGCCGTCAGGGCCTGCATTTTTTCCCACACCGATGAGTACGGCTGCAGCCCCTCGGGTGTGCGAATAATCAGCTCTTCGGACAGGGCCATTAAAGAACCATTTTCACACGACCCGTTGCTTTCAGATCCTGGTGCAGATTATCCAGCTGTTCATGGCTGGTCGCGGTGATACTCAGGCGCACTGAGCTATAGTTGCCCTTGCCGCTTTCCTGTACCACCACCTGCTCGACATCCAGATCCGGTGCATGAATCTGCACAATCTCAACAACCAGACCTTTGAAGTCGTCATGGTTGTCACCGATGATCTTGAGGGTGTAATCGGGATGGGGGAATTCAATTTTGGGTGCTTGAGGTTCGCTACTCATTACTTCTCTCCGGTCATTAGCCGGTGTTGAAAACGTGTAAACAGGGCAAACATCTGTTGCCACAGCGGGCCTTTCTGACCATCGGCCACCGGAGTGCCGTCGATCTCGATCACCGGGATTACCCCCCGAGTGGAGCTGGAGACCCAGACTTCATCTGCATTGGCCAGTTCTT
This sequence comes from Marinobacterium stanieri, assembly GCF_900155945.1. Taxonomy (GTDB): domain Bacteria; phylum Pseudomonadota; class Gammaproteobacteria; order Pseudomonadales; family Balneatricaceae; genus Marinobacterium; species Marinobacterium stanieri. The sequence goes on along the minus strand of NZ_FTMN01000008.1, from coordinate 69,744 downwards.
CCGGGCGGATATCCACCTCCTGAAAGGGGATACCGGCCTCGGCGGCCAGTTCAAGAATCAACTCGCGTGTGGTGCCGCCCAGAATTTCCGAGCTGCGCTTGGGTGTATAGATCACCCCCTGGCGCACCACAAACAGGTTACATGAGGTCCCTTCACTGAGCAGTCCATCGCGCACCAGCAGTGCTTCATCGGCACCGGCTTCACGGGCCTGCTGCAATACCAGAATATTGGGTAACAGCCCTGTGGACTTAATGTCACAGCGGTGCCAACGCAGGTCGGCTGATACAATCACAGTATAGCCCTTGACCTGATCCGCCCCCAGCGCGTAGATATCCTTGATTGGCGAGCAGCAGGCAAACACTGTCGGCGTCATGCTCTGATCATAGGCATGGGTACGGCTGCCGGCGCTGCCACGGCTGATCTGCAGATAGACTGACAGATTACCGCCACCGTTACGTTCTACCAGGCCGTCCAGAATACTGCGCCAGTCGTCATCAGCGGCAATACGTATGGCGCGCAGGCTGTAAGCCAGGCGGTCCAGATGCTGTTGAAGACGGAAACCGACACCCTGATAGTAGGGGATCACTTCGTAGACGCTGTCCGCGAACAGGAAGCCACGGTCAAAGACCGATACCTGGGCTTCATTCGCAGGCAGATAACGACCATTGAGATAAACAATATCAGTATTCATAAGTGCAACTGCCCACACCTTGGACAGAGCGTTGAACATCTATCTGCGTGGCCGAATACTGCGTTAAAAACAGGCTCAAAATGCTCATTTAGTTTACTAAACTGCGCTTTTTCGCCTGTTTTTGCCTTGTCTCGCCGGCCTCGATGACGTCTTCAACACTCTGTCATTGAGATGTGGGCAGCATATACCGATTTCAAGGGTAAAGTCGCGATCAGCTGATCAGACCGATGAAGAACAGCATGATGGCGTGCCAGATACGCTTGAACAGACTGCCTTCCTGTACCGGCTCCAGAGCCACCAGCGGTACGCTGGTAACTGTTTCACCATCCAGGGTGACACGTACCTGACCCAATTCCTGCCCCTGTTCAACCGGTGCCTTGATCACCTTGTCCAGCTCCAGGGAGGCTTCCAGCAGGTCGGTTTTGCCACGCGGAACGGTCACTGCCAGATCCTGCGTCAGGCCCAGACGTACCTGGTCACGGGCACCGGCCCAGACTTTGGTGTCCTGCAGAACCTGACCCGCTTCATACAGCTGGTGGGTACGGTAATAGCGGAACCCGTACGACAACAGCTTCTGGCTCTCGCGGGCACGGGCCTCTTCGCTGTCGGTGCCCATCACAACCGAGATCAAACGCATACCATCACGTTTGGCAGAGGATACCAGGCAGTAGCCAGCCGCGTCGGTGTGACCGGTCTTGATACCGTCAACACTGTCGTCACGCCACAGCAGCTTGTTGCGGTTGGGCTGACGGATGTTGTTGTAGGTAAAGTATTTCTGCGCGTAGATGGCGTAATGCTCAGGGAAGCGCGTGATCAGGGCCTTGGCCAGCTTGGCCAGATCTTCGGCTGATGAGTAGTGATCATCGGCCGGCAGGCCCGTGGCGTTTACAAAGTGGGAGTTTTCCATGCCCAGCAGACGCGCATGCTGGTTCATCAGGTCGGCGAACGCGCGCTCGCTGCCGGCAATGTGTTCAGCCAATGCCACTGAGGCATCGTTACCGGACTGGATGATAACACCACGCAGCAGGTCACCCACCTTCACCTGGGTACCCTCCTGGATAAACATGCGCGAACCACCGGTACGCCAGGCCTTTTCGCTGACCAGCACCAGATCATCTTCGGCAATGTTGCCCTTGCTGATCTCGTACTCAACGATGTAGCTGGTCATCATTTTGGTCAGACTGGCCGGCGGGAAGCGTTCACCCTCGCGATCAGCCGCAATCAAATGGCCGGTATCAGCATCCATGACCAGGTAGGCGCGGGCGGAAACCTGCGGCGGGGCCGGGATCAGGGCTGAAGCTGCCTGGGCAGTGGCTGCCACCAGCAGCGCGAGCATCAGGGCCAGGTACAGGAATGCGTTGGTAAGTGTCTGTCGTTGCGCCATAGTCGGTCAGTTACATCTTGGTTGAAGTGAAGGGTTTTGGGTGACGAAGTGCCTCTCGACACGCAGAAAGCTAAACTCTACCCGCGCCATCAGGGCAAGTCCACCAGGTGGGCACCGGGGTACCCCGCCTGTGACAACTGCTGCAGCAGCCAGTTCAATGTATGGCGGCCGGTCAGCGGACTCAGCTGTACCCGGTGCAAAATGCGGTCGCCTCGCTCCACCGGTACCACCATGGCCGGCTCCTCCAGCTGTGCACCCAGTTGTGCCGCCAGACGCTGGGCATTGGCCTCATTCGACAGAGCCGCTACCTGCAGGGTGCGGCCGGTGATGGCAGCACGATCACTGGAGACGGGGCTGAGTTTTTCGGTAGCCAGCAGACGCGCATCCGCGGCACTGCCCGGCGTAATCGCTTCGATTTCCACACGGGCGGTACCATGCTGCAGCACTCCCAGCCGGTAAGCCGCGGCGTAGGACAGGTCAATCAGGCGCTTGTCATGAAAGGGCCCGCGGTCATTGACCCGTACCACCACCTGGCGGTTGTTATCCAGATTGGTTACACGCACAAAGCTGGGCAGCGGCAGGGACTTGTGGGCCGCGCTCATCTGGTACATGTCGTAAATTTCGCCGTTGGATGTGGTATGGCCGTGGAACTTTTTGCCATACCAGGAGGCAATGCCCCTCTCCCGATAGCCCTCGGCGGTAGGCAGCACATAATAGCGCTTGCCCAGTACCTGGTAAGGGCTCTTGTTACCCCAGCGGCTGTGGGGTTCAGGCCGAGGCACCGCATCAGGCACCTTGGACAGGTCCACGGCCTGATCCGGGCCACGGTCCTGCTTGATGCTGTAGCGGCTGCTTTCCTTGGAAGCACAGCCCGACAACAGCACCAGCACAGCCAGCAAAGGGAGAGAGAGCCGTTTCATGCCATCAGTTCTCCGTGGCGGCCTCACGGGCCTCCTTGATCGCCTGACTCAGCTCATAGACCGCCATGGCGTAGAGTCGGCTGTGGTTATAGCGGGTGATAACATAGAAGTTCTGCAACCCGAACCAGTAATGCTCACCGTCTGCCATTGTCAGCTCCATCAGTGTGGCAGGCTGATCCAGCGACAGATCCTTGCGGGTGGCAATGCCTCGCTCGGCCCATTCAGCAAGGCTCACTTCCGGCTTGAGGCCAGCATTAAACCAGCTTTCATCAGCGGCCTTGTTCATCACCACATTGGAGCGTACCGGCTCACCGGACTGCCAGCCATGGGCGTGGAAGTAGTTTGCCACGCTGCCGATGGCATCGACCTTATTGCTCCAGATGTTGCGTTTGCCATCACCGTCGAAGTCCACGGCAAAGTCACGGAAGCTGGACGGAATAAACTGGCCATAGCCCATGGCGCCGGCATAGGAACCGATGGGACCGGTGGGGTCCAGCGACTCTTCACGGCTCATGCGCATGAACTCAATCAGCTGGCCACGGAAGAAATCAGCGCGTTTGGGATAATCAAAGCCCAGTGTCGCCAGCGCATCCAGCACACGATAACGGCCCATGATGCGACCATAGCGGGTTTCCACCCCGATGATCGCAACAATGATTTCGGCCGGAACACCATAGGTTTCTTCGGCACGCGCCAGTGTCTCGGCCTGCTCGTTCCAGAATGCCACACCCTGACGAATGCGCTTGGGCTCGACAAATATCTTGCGATACTCACCCCAGGTCAGGCGACGCTCCGCCGGACGTGAGATCGCTTCCAGAATGGAGTCCTTGCGCTCGGCCTTGGCCAGCACCTTGCGGACCTCGGCAGCATCAAAGCCTTCCGCTTCAAGTGTACTGACCACTTCGTCTGCCAGCGGGTGCTCCTCATATCCACTGCCAGCCATGGCGCTGGAGGTGCCCGTCAGCAATGTACCGGCCAGCAGCCAGCTTCCCAGTGTGTTGCGCATTTTAATCTCCCTATCGGGTCAGCATCTGTCTGTGAGTGCGGATTGACATCAGAATGCCGAATCCTGCCATAAGTGTCACGATCGAGGTGCCGCCATAGCTGACCATTGGCAGAGGAACCCCCACCACCGGCAGCAAACCGGATACCATACCGATGTTAACGAATACGTAGACAAAGAAAGTCAGCGTAATACTCCCCGCCAACAGGCGAGAAAAACTGTCCTGTGCCTGGGCGGCAATAATCAGCCCGCGAGCAATGATCATCAAATAGATCAGCAAGAGCACCAGCACACCGGTCATGCCCAGTTCTTCACCAATCACCGCAATAATAAAGTCGGTGTGGGATTCGGGCAGGAAATCGAGCTGGGACTGGGTTCCTTCCAGCCAGCCCTTGCCGGATAAACCGCCAGAGCCAATGGCCGTTTTCGACTGGATAATGTTCCAGCCCGCGCCCAGAGGGTCACTTTCCGGATCCAGGAACGTCAGTACACGCTGTTTCTGATAGTCCTTCATGATTGACCAAAGTGCCGGCAGGGCTGCCCCAGCCAAGCCAAGCGCGACGAAAATCCAGCGCCAGTACACGCCCGAGAGCAGAATAACAAACACACCTGACGCCGCGATTAACAGCGAGGTTCCCAGGTCAGGCTGTTTCATGATCAGCGCCGTGGGAATCGCCAGCAGCACCAGTGCCAGCACCAGGTGGCGGAAGGTCGGCGGCAACTGATGTTTGGTCAGCCAGGCCGCCACCATCATCGGCAATACCAGCTTCATGATTTCCGATGGCTGGAAGCGGAATCCGGGCAGCTCAAGCCAGCGCTGAGCGCCCTTGGCCCCAACCCCGATCAGCAACACAGCCACCAGCAGTCCCACGCCCGCGACATAGCCCCAGGGGGCCAGGCGTCTGTAGGTCCTTGGCTGCAGCTGCGCCAACACAATCAGCACAAAAAAGCCGGCACCCATACGCACTGCCTGACGGACCACATAGCCCATATCCTGACCCGAGGCGCTGTACAGCACGAACAGGCCAAAGCCGCACAGGGCCAGCAGCAGCACCAACAGCCAGGCATCCAGGTGGGTATAGGACCAGAGCCCGGACGGACGCTGCAGGTGAACATTACTGCCCGGCATGGTGCGTTGAAAATCGCGCGGCACCATCACTTGTTCTCCAAATCGTTTTCGTAATCGCCCAACAGCCAGGCATCCAGCACCTCACGGGCCACGGGCGCGGCTGTACTGGAGCCACCACCACCACGCTCACCGCCATTCTCGACGATCACGGCCAACGCGATCTTGGGGTTTTCCACCGGCGCAAAGGCCACAAAGAGGGCGTGGTCACGGTGCCGTTCAGCCAACGCCTCGGCGTCATATTCGGCGTCCTGTGCGATACCGACCACCTGCGCGGTACCGGTCTTGCCCGCTATGGTGTAAGGTGTTCCCGTCGCCGAGCGACGTGCCGTCCCCTTGGGACCATGCATTACGGAAACCATTCCCTCAATCACCTGATCCCAGTGGTCCGGGTTCTTGAGGTTGATATTGGCCGGCTTTTCCTTGCGGTTCAGCATGGGGGCGTAAGGCTGGGGGTCATCGCCGGGTTGATCGATCAATCCCTGCAGCATGCGTGGCTGCACCCAGCGCCCGCGGTTGGCCATGACAGCGGTGGCGGTCGCCATTTGCAGCGGGGTCATGACGAGGAAGCCCTGACCGATACTGAGGTTGATAGAGTCCCCCGGGTACCAGGGCAAACTACGGCTGCCCTGCTTCCACTCTTTGGAGGGCAGGAAGTTGGCCAGCGCCTCGGGCTGGTCAAGACTGGTATCCTGGCCGACACCGAATTTGCCCAGCATCTCGGACATGGGGTCGACGCCCATCTGGTGGCCAGCCTCATAGAACCAGACGTCACAGGATTCGGCCAGCGCGTCATTAAGGTCCACCCAGCCATGCCCCCAGCGTTTCCAGTCGCGATAACGGCGGCCATTCCGGTTGATCTGATAAAAGCCCGGATCCCACACCTTGTCCTCAGCGGTGAAGGTATTGGTTTCCAGCGCCGCCAGTGCGATGACAGGCTTGATGGTTGAAGCCGGCGGATAGCTGCCGCGCAAGGAGCGGTTGAACAGCGGAAGGTCCGGCGAGTTACGCAAGGCGTTGTAATTCTTGCTGGAAATACCGGTTACGAACATGTTCGGGTCGTAGGTCGGCGTACTGACCAGCGCCAGAATTTCACCGGTATTCGGGTCCAGTGCCACCACCGAGGCACGCTGCCCCTTGAGCAAGGTTTCGATAAAGGTTTGCAGACGCAGATCCAGGCTCAGCTGCAGATCCTTGCCCGGTACCGGGTCCTGTCGTTCCAGTACTCGCAGCACACGACCACGGGCATTGGTTTCGACTTTCTGGAAGCCCACCTGGCCGTGCAGGATATCTTCGTAGAATTTTTCTATGCCGAGCTTGCCGATGTAATGGGTGGCGGCATAGTTTTTCTCATCGACACGGCCCAACTCACGCTCGTTGATACGCCCCACATACCCCAGTGCATGTACCAGAGACGCCCCGTGCGGATAATATCGAATCAGGTCAGCCTCGACCTGAACACCGGGCAGGCGATGATAATTGAGAGAAACGCGGGCAATTTCTTCTTCAGTCAGACGGAAACGCAGGGGCACAGTTTCGTAAGGACGCCGCCGCTGATTCAGGCGCTTCCGGAAACGTTCGATATCACGCGGGGTCAGCTCGATCAGCTCTCCCAGCCGTGCCAGTGTCTGATCCAGGTCTTTTACTTCCTCCTTCAGCAGGGTCACGCTGAAATGAGGACGGTTGTCTGCCAGCAAGGCGCCATTACGGTCGTAAATCAGGCCACGCCGGGGCGCAACCGGCTGCAACTGCACCCGGTTTTCCTCGGAGATGGCGGCATAGCGATCATGCTCTATTACCTGCAGATAATAGATACGCCACACCAGCACCAGCATCATCAACACCACGATCACAAAGGCCAGGATAGACCTGTTGGTGAAGGTAATGTTTTCGCGGGTGTAATCTTTTAAACGCTCGAAGGGTGCCATGCCTGACGACTACTTGTGGTAGGGATGGCCCTGGAGAATGCTCCAGGCACGGTAGAGCTGTTCGGCCAGCACCACCCGCACCAGCGGATGAGGCAGTGTCAGCGCCGACAGGGACCACTTCTGGTCGGCCAGCGCCAGGCAGCGTGGATCCAGACCATCAGGACCACCCACCAGCAGACTGATATTGCGCCCATCCATGCGCCAGTTCTCAGCCTGTTCAGCCAGTTGTTCAGTAGACCAGGGGCGCCCTTTCACATCCAGCGCGACCACCCGGTCCCCCTTGCCAATAGCCGCCAGCATGGCATCACCCTCGCTGCGGATGGCGCGGGCCAGGTCGGCATTCTTGCCTCGGTGTCCGGGGGCCAGCTCGATCAATTCCAGTTGAAAATCGGCGGGCAGACGGCGGGCATATTCTTCATACCCGGCCGTCACCCAATCCGGCATGCGGTTACCCACCGCCAGCAAACGGATACGCATGGGGTGCCGTTACTCCGCCGCCGCTTCGTCGTCGGCGTCAAACTGCCACAGGCGTTCCAGATCATAGAAGCTGCGGGCATCCGGCATCATCACATGCACGACCATGTCGCCCAGGTCGACCAGAATCCAGTCACCTACGCCCTGCCCCTCTGTACCCACCGGCAGCAGGCCGGCCGCTTTTACCTTTTCCAGCACTTCCTGCGCTACCGACATGACGTGCCGTTTGGACGTACCGCTGGCAATCACCATGTAATCCGTGACACTGGATTTGCCACGCACGTCCAGTTCCGTGATGTCACGTGCTTTCATATCTTCCAGTGCAGAGTGCACCACTTCACGCAGCTGTTCGATCTCCATTACGAGAAAGTACCTTTTTTAGTGATAACCATAGAGTGTGTTGTCTTGAATATAGTGCCATACCGGCTCCGGCATCAGATAACGCGGTGATTGCCCCTGGGCGATCAACTGACGAATCTGGGTTGCCGAGATCCCCAAGGGGGTCAACTCCTGAATAAATACCCTGCCTGATGGCGCCTTGAGCAGCTCGTCCACCGCCGGCGCCTGATGGCACCGAGTGAAGTCCAGCAGCTCCGCATTGGCATCGCCACCGTCATAACCGGGACGTGCCAGCACCAGAATATGGGCATAGTCCAGAAAGGACTGCCACTGATGCCAGCTGGGCAGGGTTTGATAGGCATCCATGCCCATCGTCATGATAATCGGACAATCCGCCCCACGCTCCGCGCGCAACGCCTGCAGCGTCAGCAGGGAATAGGAAGGATCATCCGATTCAATTTCACGGGCATCCGCCGCCAGTGCCGGTTCGTCCTGCACGGCCAACTGGACCATTTCCAGCCGCTGTTGCGGGGTGCAGCCCGGCTCATCCCGATGCACCGGTGCACCAGAGGGAATCAGGCAGACCTGATCGACCCCGAGCCACTGTTTGAGTTCCAGCGCGGTGCGCAGATGTCCGTTGTGGACGGGATCGAAGGTCCCACCCATGAATACCAGAGGCTGCATTAAACGCGAACCTGGCCATCACCCAGCACGACATACTTCTGCGAGGTGAGACCCTCCAGCCCCACGGGGCCGCGGGCATGGATCTTGTCGGTGGAGATACCGATCTCGGCACCCAAACCGTATTCAAAACCGTCGGCAAAACGGGTAGACGCATTGACCATCACCGAGCTGGAATCCACCTCGCGCAGGAACGCCCGCGCCTTGGTGTAGTTCTCGGTAATAATGGCATCGGTGTGGTGCGAGCCATACCGGTTGATGTGCGCAATCGCCTCATCCATGCCGTCTACCAGCTTGACCGCCAGTACCGGCGCCAGATATTCCGTCGCCCAGTCCTCTTCAGTAGCCGCGTTGATGTTGGGCAGAATTTCCAGTGTGCGTGCACAGCCACGCAGCTCGACACCCAACTGAGCGTAATGGTCCGCCAGCTCCGGCAGGGTTTCAGCGGCTACGGCCGAGTCCACCAGCAGGGTTTCCATGGTGTTGCAGGTACCGTAGCGGTGTGTCTTGGCGTTGATAGCGATATTCAGCGCCTTGGTCTTGTCCGCCTCGGCATCGATATACACATGACAGATGCCATCCAGATGTTTGATCACCGGAACACGGGCATCATTGGCAATACGTTCGATCAGCCCCTTGCCGCCGCGCGGTACGATAACGTCCACATAGTCCGGCATGGTGATCAACTGGCCAACGGCTTCACGGTCAGTCGTGGCCACCACCTGGACCGCCGTTTGCGGCAGACCTGCGGCCTCAAGCCCCTGGCGGATGCAGGCAGCGATAGCCTGGTTGGAATGAATCGCCTCGGAGCCGCCACGCAGAATGGTGGCATTACCGGACTTCAGACACAGGCTGGCCGCTTCACAGGTCACATTGGGACGAGACTCGTAAATGATGCCGATAACGCCCAGAGGCACACGCATTTTGCCCAGCTGGATGCCGGATGGTCGGTAGTTCATATCAGTGATGCCGCCAACCGGGTCCGGCAGCGCCGCAACCTGACGCAGGCCTTCAATCATGCCGTCAATACGCGCCGGGGTCAGTTCCAGACGGTCGAGCATGGCTGCATCCAGGCCCTTGTCACGGCCGTTCTGCATGTCTTTCTGGTTGGCATCAACCAGCGCCTCACGACTGGCATCAATGGCATCCGCCATGGCCAGCAGGGCACGGTTCTTGTCTCCGGTGTCAGCACGCGCGATTTCGCGGGACGCGGCGCGGGCCTGTTCACCCAGTTCGGTCATATATTCAGCTACATTCATCTTATATATCCGCGGCGATCACTTTAACGGCACAGTATAACCCGAGCAGGGGGCAAAGGTCTTTGCCTGAGGGCGCGGATCCACATGAATTTGCCGCCCTCTCTTCGGCGCCGGGCACTGTGCCCTGCATCCGAATATTGCTATCATCGAGACGACTATTCCGTCATCAGCCAGCCTCGGACCCAAACAGGATGGAGCCTAAGGACATCCCTCAGCAAAGTACCTCGACCCTGTCTCTGCGCGCCCTGCTCTCGGCAGCCCTGATTCTGCTGCTCAGCCTGGCGTTGAGCGGCACCTTTGAATACCTGCGCAGTCGAGACCATGCCGCCCAGCAGGCTTCGGAGCTGAGTCTGATGTTTGGCCGCAGCAGTGCCATTCTGATTCAGCCTCTGGTGCTGGCCGATGACCGTATCAGCCTGAACTACCTGTTCAATGAGCTGGCAGGTCAGCCAATGATCAATGGCCTGCGCCTGACCGCACCGGACCAGACCCTGATTGCCCTGGCGGGCCAACCCCAGGGCCGAGGCCACACACTGGAACTGGCACAGGGCGATGAGGTAATCGGACAGCTCACCCTGTGGAGCAATGCCCAGCCCTTTGCCGCCTCATTGCAGCAGCAGCTCTATGAAATAGCGCTTTTGTTGGCCGGCAGCCTGGGCATCACGGCCATATTGATCGGTTTCAGCCTGAAACAGCGCACCCGACTGGATGCACCCGAAGCCCCCAGCTTTGGTGAGGTCGCACGTCAGGTAGTGAATCGCGATAGCCGCGACAGCATTCCCGAATTCGATTTCAGCCAGCCACCGGAACAGGCCAGCAGCCCCGCGCCTGACAAGTCGCCAGCAGAAAAAACCGAGGTAAAAGCAGAGGATAAACCGGCACCGGTTAAGCCAGCGCCGGCACCCAAGCCTGCGTCCGATGATATTCCGGCACTGGATATTCCGCCGCGAACCACTGCACCGGAACCGACCTCCGTGTCTGAATCCCGGGTCGCCGAAGCACCTGAAAAGCCCCTGACCGAAACACCAGCTCGCCCTGCTGAAGCAGAGTTTGAAACAGAGCCCAGCCTGCCCAGCACCTCAGATTCAGCGGTTCACTTCGAGCCTGAAGAGGAGGCGAAAACCGAACCCGAGCCTGAGCCGGCACCTGAACCTGCCCCCTCTCCGGCAGCGACCAGCGGACGCCGCGAGCCGTCCTTCGATACCGATGATCTGGTGTCCCTGCTGAAACCGGAACAGGCTGCAGAACGCATGCCGCGCTTCACTCCCAAACCGGTGGGCCATGTCGAAGATGATGACAGCGATGAAGCCATGGTGCCGGACATGGAACTGACCGAACTGGACAGTTCCCCCAGGGAAACACTGGACGAGCCCCAGGATGATTCGGACAACCCGCTGCGCCTCAGCGATGAAGAGCAACTGGGACTCTATACCTTTGAGCAGGAACTGGAGATGCTGCTGACGCCGGAAGAGGCCGGCTACCTGTTCCTGATCGATACCCGCAGTGCCCATTCAGAGAACCTGGACGGCCCTGAACGGGAAGCCCTGCTGAAGAACTACCGCACGCTGGCCAACTCCGTGGCCCGCATCTACAGCGGCCGTTTGGAAGCACTCAAGGACGGTAACCTGCGTATCCTGTTTACCCAATCCGACGACAAGGACAGCCATGGCGTTAACGCCATCTGTTGCGCCATGTTGTTCACCTACCTCTACCAGCATTACAACCAGCAGCAGATCCGTGCTTTCCAGCCGGTGATGAACCTGCACATGTCACTGGTTCGCGGTGCACTGGATAAGGTCGAACGCATGCAGGAGGAAGCCCACTTCCTCAGCCGCACCACCCAAAGCAATGCCCTGATCAGCCATACGGCCCTGACCGAGGCGCCCCTGCTGAAGGAATCCCTGTTAAGTCAGGCAGATATACGCCGTGAGGATGAAGACAAGGTATTGCTGCTGGCGGTCAATGAGTCCTACCAGAACCTGCTGGAGAAGCAGGCACGCCACTTGCTGACCAAGTTGGCAGAAAGGAGCAAGGCCGGCAACTGATCAGGTTACCGGCCTCGAGGGTCAGTCGCTGACGACTTCCAGGCTATCGACTCGCTGATAGCCCCTTGGCAGTTTGCTGCCACGGCGTCCGCGCTCACCACGGTAACGCTCCAGCTCGCTGCCCTTGAGTTTCAGGTGCTGACGCCCGGCATTCACCACCAGCGTATCTTCCGGCCCCATCAGGGTGATGTGGCTCATCAGCTCCTCACCGGTCGCGGCACGAGCGCTGGGGATATTGATAACCTTGTTGCCCTTGCCGCGCGCCAGCTCCGGCAATTCACTTACCGGGAATACCAGCAAACGTCCTTCACTGCTCACGGCCGCCAGCAGCGCTTCCGAATCCGGTACTAATACTGGCGGCAGTACCTTGGCGCCTTTCGGCAGCGTCAGTGCCGCCTTGCCGTTTTTGGTCTTGCTGGTGAGCTGGTCAATGCGGGTGACAAAACCGTAGCCCGCATCGGATGCCAGCAATAGCGCATCCGAGTCACGCCCACACACCAGACCATCCACAACCGCGCCCTTGGGCAGGCTGACATGACCGGTGACCGGCTCGCCCTGGCCCCTGGCCGATGGCAGTTTGTGGGTTTCCAGCGTATAGCTGCGGCCGGTAGAGTCGAGCAGGATACAGGGCTGGTTCATGCGCCCGGGGCTGGCCAGCTTGAAGCCGTCACCGGATTTGTAACTCAAGCCTTCGGCATCGATATCATGGCCCTTGGCCGCACGTACCCAGCCCTGCTTGGACAGGACAACGGTGACCGGATCAGCACTGAGCAGATCCTTTTCGCTGAACGCCTGTGCCTCGGCACGTTCGGCCAGCGGCGAGCGACGCTCATCCCCGAATTCCTCGGCCGTGGATTCAATCTCTTCACGCACCAGGTTGCGCATCAGCTCATCGGAGCCCAGCGTCTCTTCCAGGTACTTGCGCTCATCGTTGAGCTCATCCTGCTCACCGCGGATCTTGAACTCTTCGAGTTTAGCCAGATGACGCAGCTTCAGGTCGAGAATGGCATCCGCCTGCACATCGGTCAGCTCGAAGCGACGCATCAACTCGTCTTTGGGCTTGTCCTCTTCACGAATGATCGCGATCACCTCATCGATCTTGAGGTAAGCCACCATCAGGCCTTCGAGGATATGCAGGCGATCCAGCACCTTCTGCAGACGGTATTCCAACCGACGGCGCACGATACTGGTACGCCAGGTCAGCCACTCCACCAGAATCTGGCGCAAGTCTTTCACCTGAGGACGACCGTCAATGCCGATCATGTTCAGGTTAACGCGGTAGCTGCGCTCCAGATCCGTGGTGGCGAACAGGTGCGCCATCAGGGCATCCAGATCCTTGCCACGCTTGGGCACAATGACCAGACGGGTGGGATTTTCGTGATCGGATTCATCGCGCAGATCCACCACCATCGGCAGTTTTTTCTGCTGCATCTGGCTGGCAATCTGTTCCAGCACCTTGGCACCGGACACCTGCGCCGGCAGCGCGGTAATGACAATCTCGCCGTCTTCCTTGCCCCAGATGGCCCGCATGCGGAAGCTGCCGCGCCCCTTGCTGTAGATCTCACGCAGGTCTTTGGCAGGGGTAATGATCTCGGCCTCGGTCGGCATGTCCGGCCCCGGAATCAGGTCACAGACATCCTCCAGCGTAGCCATCGGGTGGTCCAGCAAATAACAGCAGGCCCTGGCCACTTCGCGCAGGTTGTGTGGCGGAATATCCGTTGCCATGCCCACGGCAATGCCGGTGCCGCCATTCAAGAGTACGTTGGGCAAACGTGCCGGCAGCACCTCGGGCTCATTGATGGTGCCATCAAAATTGGGCACCCAGTTGACCGTGCCCTGCCCCAGCTCCTTGAGCAGCACTTCGGAATAGGGCGCCAGACGTGACTCGGTATAACGCATGGCCGCAAAGGACTTGGGATCATCAGCCGACCCCCAGTTCCCCTGACCGTCGATCAGCGGATAACGATAGCTGAACGACTGGGCCATCAGCACCATCGCCTCATAACAGGCGGAGTCACCATGGGGGTGGAATTTACCCAGCACATCACCGACGGTACGCGCCGATTTTTTGTACTTGGCCGTTGCCTTGAGTCCCAGCTCAGACATGGCATAAACAATTCGACGCTGCACCGGCTTCATGCCATCCCCAAGGTGGGGCAAGGCACGGTCCAGAATGACGTACATCGAATAATCGAGATAGGCTTTTTCGGTAAAGTCTCTCAGCGACAGCTTTTCCGTCTCGCCGTCAAAGGTGGTTTCTACACTCATCAACTGATCCCTGCACAGATGTGCCCGCAGACTGGCGTGGCAAACAATTGTGATTAGTGCGGCAGTATGCCAGCTCAGTGAAAGGAGCGCATCTTGCACTCCTCATCCTCTCCGGGGACTTGCATTTATCGCTAATGCGGATTATTCTCATTTGCATAAAGTGATCACCAATCAGGACCGGAAATCATGTTCGACAAATCAGCTCAAGCCAACAGCACCGCCCCATCCAACACCTGGGTTCGCAGTGATGAACTGGTACAACACCCGTCCGGGCTGATCATCATGCACAATGATGAGCTCTACCGCCTGCGCGTAACCCGCAAGGGCAAACTGATCCTGACCAAGTAACCCACCCAAACGACTGCGACTAGCCAGCATGTTTTGCCATGCCAGCCAAAGCACCACCCCGGCGCAGCCCAATTGCCGCGCAAGGAGAGCGACTGGTATGAATACTCTGTTTGATTACACCTCCCCCTTTGCCGAACTCCAGCACGCCTACACCAGTTTGGTCGATAGCGGACGCCGCCTGCGCCGACGCGAACTGGCGGCCGAGTTGAACCTGACAGAAGCGGAGCTGACCGACGCCCAACTGGGGTGCAAACGCTTGCGCCTCAAAGACAACTTTCCGCAGCTGGTTGAACAGTTACATCGCCTGGGCCCTATTCTCACGCTGACACGAAACGAGGCTGCCGTGCATGAGCGCAAGGGTCACTACCCTCACGCCCATATCCAACGACCCGTGGGCCTGGTGATCGGCAATGATCGCAAGATCGATCTGCGCCTGCTGTTCAATCACTGGCACCAGGGTTTTGCTGTAGCCGAAGCGCTGGCGAGCGGCATGCGCTACAGCCTGCAGTTCTTCGACAAGTACGGCGTTGCCGTACAAAAGATATTTCTCCAGCCCGACACCCACTTTGAGGGTTATTTTCAGTTACTGGAACAATTTCGTGCAGAAGATCAGACAACGCCACTGGCCTTTGAGCCTCAGCAGCCTGCTGTTGCCGAGTTGGCCGATAGCCGGGTGGATGTGCGTGCACTGACCCGCAGCTGGTCGAGTCTCAGTAATGAACATCAGTTTTTTGGTCTGCTCAAGGAGCACGGTGTCTCACGCCAGCAGGCGTTTCGTCTGGTGGGCGCCCCCTGGGCCGAACCCGTGGCCCTTGGCCGTATCAAGCCGCTGTTGGAGCAGGCAGCGCGCGACGCACTGCCACTGATGTGCTTTGTCGGCAGCCGCGGCAATATCCAGATACATTCCGGCCCTATCCACAGGGTCAAAATGGTCGGGAACTGGCTCAATGTGCTGGACCCCGAGTTCAACCTGCACCTGGATATGGAACGAATTGCATCTGCCTGGCTGGTCCGCAAACCCTCTCGTGATGGCACCCTGACCTCACTTGAACTCTATACCGACAACGGCAACACCGCCGCCCAATTCCTTGGCGTCCGTCAGCCGGGTAAACCCGAGTCCAATGCCTGGCGCCAACTGGCTGAATCCACCCTCAAACCGGAGCGAGCCTGCGCATGAAACTTCACTGGCCGTTAATCGTCTTTGCTGCCCTGCTGGCACTTATGCTGACTGACCATAGTCCCTCGCCGGCGGAGCGGCTGGCCGATGCCGACAACAGCACACTGGCAACGCTCAGCCAAGCACCTGCAAACCAGCCCCCGCCCCGAGGGGGCTTCCCATCCCGGATGGGTATGCTAGATTCAACTCAGGGGCTGTTGAAAACTGTCTGCACAGATAAACAGCCATACGGGTGCGCTGTGCATAACTCAGCCTGATCAAGAGGCACATGGCGCTCCTCCGCCTCATGCCAAGGAGAGATCCATGTCTACCGATAATAACCGTTTGCTGCTGGAACTGGAGAAACATCGGCGTGATATCAATCGCGAGGTGATCAACCCACTGTTGCCCGAACTGGCACTGGCTGACCTCAAGCCGGTCCTTGCCATGGTCGCCCACGCCCGCGCCGACTACATCAAGACGTTGCTGTCGATTGCCGATGGCAGTGAGGGTGAATCACCGGCCCCCGAGTCCATCAAGGAACTGAAGCACCGCCGTGAAACCTTCCAGGAGCTGGTCGATGCCGTTAACGCACTGGAGAGTGTCATCTCTCGCGACTATCTGGACGTTAAAAGCGGGCGGAGCCATTCGTGATCCGCTATCTGTGCTGCCTGATGGTTATGTTACTGGGCCTACAGGTGCAGGCCGAGCCGCTGGAAGGCAAGCTCTGGAGCCTCAAGGAAGCACGCTTCCTGCCTGTTGCAACCCTGTTTGATCAGCTGCCTGCCGGTGGCTGGTTGCTGCTGGGTGAACAGCACGACCACCCGCAACATCATGCAATTCAGACACAATGGCTGCAGCAGCTGGCCAAACGCAAGCAGTTGGGTGCCGTTGCACTGGAAATGGCCGATCAGACGCAGCAGGATGCCCTGGATGACGCTCTGGGCCGCGGCAAAGAGGTATCACCGGACGAGCTGCAATGGCAGCAAGGGTGGGACTGGGATCTGTATGAATCCGTGGTGCGCACAGCGCTGGATCTTTCGCCCGCCGTGGTAGCCGCCGATCTGCCCCGCGATGCCCAGCGACGGGCCTACCGCGAGGGGGCTCCAGAAGGTGAGCTGGAGACCGAGCACAGCAACTTCATGCGAGATCTCCTGTACGAAAGCCACTGTGGACAGATGCCCACGTCGGGGCTGGATGGCATGCGCCAGGTGCAACTGGCCCGCGATCAGGCCATGGCCGAACAGCTAAGACGCTACTCGACACCGGAGCGCACCGGCGTGATGCTGACCGGTGGCATCCATGCGCGCAATGACCTGGGTATTCCACGCTGGCTGGATCGACCTCTGGTCAGTGTATTGATGGTGTCCATCGAAGCGGACAAATCCAGTCCACAGGACTATATTCCCGAGGGTTTGAGCGGGTTCACACCGGTGGACTATCTGTTGTTCACCCACGCCATTCCCCAACAGGATTACTGTGCCGGGCTGGCATCCCAACACTCGGCCTCCTCAGGGAATGAGTGACAGCTTACCCTCTCGCTCAACATTGACCGGCCAGCTCATGCCACCGCTGTCGAGCTTAACCTCTACCCGGTAGTCCAACGCCTTCAGGCCCGGCGTACCCGCCAGCTCCTGCAGCAAACGCACGCTGCCAAACAATGCTGGCGTTGCTCCCACTTCCAGAGTGGTTTCTTCATAACCGGGAATGGCGGGCAGATTGTTGCTCACACCACTGAGCACGCGCTGGTTTTGCAGATACAGATGATAACGAACCCCTTCCAGCGCCAGCGTCTGGCGGTTCGGGTTCAACACGCGCAGGCTGATCAGAAAACGCGGCACAGCGCCCTGGCTTTGCGGATCCAGTCGCACACCGATCACATCTACTGTGGGGGCTTCCTGTGTCGGCTGAATACCGGCACAGCCCGTCATCAGCAGCACCATTAACGCCACCATTGCACGCAGTTGTATTTGCACGTCCTACCTCCGAACTTGATATGCTTGCCATTGAAGGCGCGCTTGAATGAAGCTTAGCTGAACCCCCGCCATTGAGTGGGGTCTCACAGGCATCCATGTTTTTTCAGTCCTGCGCAGCTGGACCACCTCAAGGAGAACCTCATGCAATCTTTGGCCCTCGGCCCCTTCGCACTTTCAATGGATCACCTGCTGCTGTTGATCGCCCTGGTGATCGCCCTGTTTGCCGGCTGGGTCAGCAGTCGCAAAGGTGGCAAGAACCCGGAAAGTGCACTGTTTCTGATTGTACTGGTTGCAGCCCTGGGTGCACGTCTCGGCTTCGTACTGCGCTACAGTGAGGAGTATCTGGCCGACCCGGTGCAAATCATCGACATTCGTGACGGTGGCTTCTGGTGGGTCAGCGGATTGGCGGCCGGTATTGCCACCACACTGTTCTGTTTCTGGCGCCAGCCGGCGCTGCGGCGACCGCTCGGTATCGCCCTGCTCTGTGGCGGCATCACCTGGGGTACTACGGCGGTGCCGCTGGCTCATATCCAGCAGAACCAGCAGAGCCTGCCGGATATGGTGCTGATGTCGCAACAGGGGCAGGAGGTAAACCTGCAGGACTATGCCGGTAAGCCGGTGGTGCTCAATGTCTGGGCTACCTGGTGTCCGCCCTGTGTGCGTGAGATGCCGGTGCTGCAGGATGCTCAGCAATCACATCCCGAGGTTCACTTCCTGTTCGCCAACCTGGGGGAAGATGCGGTCACCATCGATGCCTTTCTGATGGAGCTGGGCGTGGAGCTGGATAACGTCCTGCTTGATCAGCGCAATGCCATCGGCCAGCACTACGGTTCACGCGCGCTGCCCACAACACTGTTCATTGATGCCCAGGGCCAGCTGCGGGATTCACATTTGGGTGAACTCTCGGCAGCCAGCCTGAAGGATAAACTGGGTCGATTGTTACCGGATCAGCTGCCCCAGTAACGGACACGCCCGGTATCGATGTGGATAAAGTTGGAGCCGGTATACAGCCCCACGCCGCCGACCTTGGCCTCACAGGCAACCTGATGCAGGTGTGACAGAGAGGTGCCGGGCAAGCGGATATCCAGTGCCTTGCCCTGCATGTGCAGGCTTTTCTTGGCGACACCACTGCTGGATGAACGCAGCTGGGCATTGGTTTTGGGGGAACGGTAGCCCGAAATGATCTGGAACGGGTTGCTGTTGCCGGTCTGCTGCTGCAGATGATGCAGCAGATCCAGCAGGCGCGGGTCAATGGGGTGCACTTCACCGGTGCGGAAATCACGCAGCAGATGATTGATATCTGCCAGGCTGCGCTGCAAGTAGCTGCCCTCTGACCAGTAAGTCGTATCCAGGCGCTCGCCGGTGTGCAAGTGGTCAAACTTCAGATGCCGCCCCTGCAGCGGACGAATATTGGCCCGCGCCGCCGGCACCTGCATCACCGCAGCCGTTGCTGCGACTGTTCCGAGGATGCGGCGCCGCTGACGGCATTCAGGTTGAGCATCGGGATCTACTTGGAATCGGCGCGGGGTCAACAGCATCAGTCACCTCGGTTACAGCTGGAAAAATCACAATTGTGCGAATTTTAACCAATGCGCAACCGGCTGACTACTTTTTAATCACATTCCGTGCCAATTTCACCAATTCCGCCGCCGGTGCCTGAGGTATAGGACCCAGCACTTGCTGCAGCGCCTGATCACGGCCATACACATCCGGGTGATAATACGCCTTGCCTGCTTCGTCCACCCAGGTCGTCAGGTAGACCAGGTACACAGGGATGGCTGTGGGTAATGACAGGTAACGCCGATCCGGTTGGGCCAGCCCCTCGGCAATAGCCTCTTCACCCGCGAGCCTTTGTGCCAGCTCCCCAATCCGGTACACCCTGACACAGCCGGAACTGAATGCGCGCCGGGACTCATCGAACAGGTGCTGCTGCGGCGTATCATGCAGAAAAATGCTGTACGGGTTGGGCATATCCATCCGCATGCGCCCCAGACTGTTGCCCGGCCCCGGGCGCTGTCGCAACAGGTAGTCGAAGTTGCGCCTTGATAGACCGCTCCAATCCACCTCTGATGAGGCCACCTCATGCCATTGGCCGGTTTCACTGCGCTGAAGAACATCGATCTGTTTTCCAGTCAGGTACGTCTCATCAACCTGCTGTTTCGGCAACAGATCTTCCACCGCGATGCGAAAGGGCACCGTCCAATAGGGATTGAAGGTCAGGCGTCGGATGCTGGCCGCAAAAGATGGTGTCGGCCGCCGCGGCTGTCCGGTGATGACAGAGTGGCGCTGTATCGGCTGCCCCTGTTCGACCAGATCCAGGTTATACGCACCGGTCCTGACCAGCACATACTGGTTGCCCAGCTGCCGCGGCAGTGCCCGCCAACGAAACAGGTTGGCCCGGACCTGCTGCAGCCGGTCCGTTACCGAGCGCTGCATCGCCGCGCCTGTTTCCGGCCCCAGAATGCCATCGGGTTTGAGTCCGTTGCGCTGCTGGAATTCTCGCACGGCGGCGACCAGTTCTTCGTCATATATCTCTGGATTATCCACCGCCGAAACCGGTGCCAGCCAGTGCTGCCAAATCAACCATCGACGCAGCTGGGGCACGACCGGATGCCGCTGTCCCGGACGAATCAACTGATCCGGCAGTGGCAACTCTGGCACATAGGCACTCTGCTGGCGTAACAGATCTCGATACAGGGTTTGCAGCCGCACATACTCAGGTGCAAGGGGCAGCAAGGAACGCAGCAGCTGATCCACCGTTTCCCCCTGAGCCAGTCGTTGCGCCAACTGCGCCACACCCAGTCTGGTATTCACAAAGTGCCACTGGCTATCACTGCTACCAACCTGGGCAGCACCATTCAGGTCACGCGCCAGCTTGAGAAACTGCTGCGTCAGCCAATATTCGCGCTGTGGACCCATCCTGGCCAAATGGCCTGCTGACAGCTCCTTTAACCCATACGTCTGTGGATCCAGCCCCTGCTCGTAGGACAGCATGACCCAGGCTTCCAGTTGCTGCTGTCGCTGCAGAAAAGGCTCACCCTGCTCATCAAACCAGACGCGGCTCCCGCCCAGCGCCTGATAGAAAGTCTGTAGGTCAGACTGGTCGACCGACTGCTCTGACAAGTGTGCGCTGCCCGGGGGCAGGTTCAACCCCTCGGTGCGTGCAACAGCCGGGGCCAGTAGCCACAGGCACAGCACCAGAACGCCCCTCAGTTTTTGCCATCCAGCCATCATCGTTTCTACCCTTTGGCGCAACATCTTCACTATAGCCTGTTCTCGGATAATGCTATGCTCACCGCTTGTAACGGCGGGGTTTTCAAGGTCGTCGTCAATCTCCAACACAACCCGAAGCAAGGGAGTTTCTAATGAATAAATGGATAGGCGCGGGTGTGCTTGTAGCTGCCGCAGGGGCAGGACTGGCATGGCAGCAGGGATGGTTCGGCGAAGCCCCGGCGGGCAGCGCGCAACTGACCGATTTTGTACCGGCTGACACCGTGCTGTATCTGGGCGGCCAGGCTGAGGCCAAACAGGTTGAACAGCTCCGCCAGATGCCCTTGATGGCACAGTCACAGTTTCAGATGCAGCAGCTGCTCAGAGAGATGGACAACTGGGGTCGCGAAGAAACACCCCAGGCCCGCTTCGCCACAGAGCTGCTGCGTGACTTCCTGAGCAATGCCACCAACTATGGCATGTTCATGGATCATTTCGGGCTGGACCTGACCAAACCCCAGGCGATCTACATGGATGGCCTGATCCCGGTTGTGCGCTTCGGTGTCAAAAACGAAGAGACCTTCTGGCAGGTGTTCGAGCGCGCCTCCGAGAGCAGTGGCCTGCAGCCGCGTGAAGTCACCCTGGATGGCAGCACGGTCAAACTCTGGCGCCTCACCAAGGAAGATGACAAAGCGCTGGAACTGGCCGTAAATGTGCGCGATGGCGTCGCGACCCTTTCTGCCTTCCACTTCCTCGACCAGGAAGCCGACCAGCTGCAGCGTCTGGCCATGACCGCACCGGAGCAGTCACTGGCCGACAGCGGTGAGCTGGACAAGATGCAGAAAACCTACGGTTTCGACAACAGCATGCTGGCGCTGATCCATTTTGAGCGCCTGGCACAGGGTATGCTCGACCCCAACAGCAACGATTTGGGCCGAGACCTCAAGGCATTGATGGACGCCCAGGGCGAAACCCTGCCCACCGCTAACCTGGACGCTGCCTGCCGCAGTGACCTGACCTCACTGGTGGCCAATGTGCCGCGTCTGGTAGCCGGTAATACCCGTGTCGCCTCCGGCGATACCCTGGCGATCGACAGCCTGTCCGTACTGGAACTGACCAACAAGGAGGTACTGACGTCCCTGCAGGGTCTGCGTGGTCACCTGCCCGGCCACACCGCGGGCAGCGACTCGATCTTCAACATGGGCTTTGGCATCAATGTGGATAACCTGATCCCGACGGCCACCAGCCTGATGCAGCGTTTCCAGGGTTACCAGACCGATTGCGCCCAGTTGCAACAGGCTCAACAGCAGCTGAGCAGCGCCAACCCGGCCATGATGGGCATGTTCACCGGTATGGTACAGGGCACCAAAGGTGCTGGCTTCTCACTGTATGACCTGGATATCGATCCGAATACACTGCAGCCGAACAACCTGGACTTCCTGTTCAGTGTGGCCACCGATAATCCCAACTCGCTGCTGGGCCTGCTGGCCATGTCGCCCATGGGCCGCCAGATCCAGATCCCGACCGATGGCAGCCTCACCGATGTGGACCTGTCCTTTGTCGCACCGGGCCTGAGCCTTAAAGCGGGCATGCAGGGGCAGCACCTGGTCGCCTTCACTGGTGAACAGGCCAGCCGTGCCGCAGAGAGCCTGAAAGATGAAAGCCTGGATGCCAATGGACTGACCCGCTTTGGCGCGGACTACGGCCGTCTGGCAGATCTGGTCGACCGCATCCCGTCACAGTTCGCCGGCGAGCTGGAAACCGGCACCGCCAGCGGCTGTGTTGCCCAGGCACAGGTAGCCAACATGCTGCGTCTGCAGGGCGCCAACCTGAACTACACACTGGACTTTGCCGAGCAGGGCCTGAGCACCAACATGGCGTTCAGCATTGATCCTCAGGCATTGGCCAGCGTGAATCCGGTCGGCAACTACCAGATTCTGGATCAGAGCTACGACTGCCAGGGCGGCGAGCCCATGGGCACTGAAGAGATCCGTGAAGACGGTACCGGTGAATACCGCTACAACGACGGTCAGTGTGACCTCTATCGTAGCCAGTACACCTGGAGCCAGAACGGCAACCTGTTCAGCATGACTGCTCAGGAAAGCGTCAGCCGTGACAGCTGCGACCAGGAGTGGAACAACGACGAGCTGATCAGCAGCCAGTGCGTACTGGTTCCGATGGATGAAGGCTTCCGCTGCATGTACAGCGATGACGAGAGCGAAAGCCTGTTCCACTACGTACCACGTTCCTGATCACGAACCTTTCAGGATGAAAACCAAAACGCCGGGCATTGCCCGGCGTTTTTCGTTAAGAAGAAGGGTGAGGAATCAGATCACTTCCGCCAGGTTACCCTTCTCTTCCAGCCAGCGCTTGCGGTCGCCCGAACGCTTCTTGGCCAACAACATATCCATGATTTCCAGCGTATCGTCGCCGGCATCCAGCGTCAGCTGAACCAGGCGGCGTGTATCCGGCGACATGGTGGTCTCACGCAGCTGCAGCGGGTTCATCTCACCCAGCCCCTTGAAGCGCTGCACACCCACCTTGGCATTCTTGCGCTCGGCTCGAATGCGCTCGACGATACCGTCTTTCTCGGCATCGTCCAGGGCGTAATAAACCTCCTTGCCGAAGTCGATGCGATACAGCGGCGGCATGGCAACAAAGATATGCCCGGCTGCGACCAGGGGCTTGAAGTGACGCACAAACAGCGCACACAGCAGGGTAGCGATATGCAGGCCGTCGGAATCGGCATCGGCCAGAATGCAGATACGGTTGTACCTGAGCCCATCCAGCTTGTCCGAGCCGGGATCGACCCCTATAGCCACCGAGATATCGTGAATTTCCTGCGACGCCAGTACCTCACCGGGGTCCACTTCCCAGGAGTTCAGGATCTTGCCGCGCAGCGGCATGATCGCCTGGAATTCACGGTTACGTGCCTGTTTGGCAGAACCGCCAGCGGAGTCGCCCTCCACCAGAAAGAGTTCGGACTGACTGGCATCGGCACCGGAACAGTCGGCCAGTTTGCCCGGCAGCGCCGGCCCCTGAGTCACCTTCTTGCGCACCACCTTGCGACCGGCCCGCATGCGACGCTGGGCACTGGCGATCACCAGTTCAGCCAGCTTCTCGCCCTCTTCCACATGGCGGTTAAGCCAGAGCGAAAAGGCATCCTTCACTGCACCGGAGATAAAGGCCGCAATCTGGCGTGAGGACAGGCGTTCCTTGGTCTGACCGGCAAACTGGGGGTCACGCATCTTGGCCGACAGGATGTAACAGCAGCGATCCCAGATATCGTCCGGGCTCAGCTTGACGCCACGGGGCAGCAGGTTGCGGAACTCGCAGAATTCGCGCATCGCCTCCAGCAAGCCGGTACGCATGCCGTTGACGTGGGTGCCGCCCTGCGCGGTAGGAATCAGGTTCACGTAGCTTTCGGCAGTCACTTCACCACCATCGGCCAGCCACTGCACCGCCCATTCCACGGCATCTTCCTCGCCCTGCAGGCTACCGGTGAACGGCTCCGCCGGCAGAGTTTCATATACCTGGGTGGTACCGCGCAGGTAGGCTTCCAGGCCATCTTCGTAGTACCACTCTTCCTGCTCTTTCTTGCCGCTGCTCAGATCGGTAAAGATCACCTTCAAGCCTGGGCAGAGCACGGCCTTGGCGCGCAGGTTGTGCTTCAGGCGAGTGGTATTGAACTTGGGCGTATCGAAGTACTTGGGGTCCGGCAGGAAGCGCAGACTGGTACCGGTATTGCGCTGGCCACAGGTGCCGGTAACCTCGAGCTCGGAGACCTTGTCACCGTCGGCAAAGCCGATACGGTACACCTGGCCACCACGCTTGATCTCAACGTTCAGCAGCTTGGACAGGGCGTTCACTACGGACACCCCCACACCGTGTAGACCGCCGGAGTAGTTGTAGTTGTCGTTGTTGAACTTGCCGCCGGCATGCAGCTTGGTCAGGATCAGCTCGACCCCGCTGACACCCTCTTCAGGGTGAATATCCACCGGCATGCCACGGCCATTGTCGGCCACGCTCAGTGAGCCGTCATCGTGAAGCGTCACTTCGATCTGGCTGGCATGACCTGCCAACGCCTCGTCGACCGAGTTATCGATCACTTCCTGAGCCAGGTGGTTGGGGCGATCCGTCTCGGTGTACATGCCCGGACGGCGGCGCACCGGATCCAGACCACTGAGAACTTCTATCGCTTCGGCATTGTATTGCTTCGACATTGAATCTTCCTGTTCAGAGAGAGGCGACCGGCAAGGGCGTGGGTTCGGGCAGTTCCACTCTGCCCTCGGCAAATGCCTGCACGGCCGGAATCAGCGCCTCGAACTGTTCAAATCCATGGCTGCCACCGGGCTGCACAAACTGATGACTGCCGGCAAACTTATCCACCGATTCACGGTAATCGATGGTGTCATCGGCAGTCTGCACCAGCAGCAGATAGCGGGACGGATCCTGCAGCTGTGGACAGTATATAGCCTTGAGCTGCTCCAGATGGGTCTCGGTAAGCTCGTAATTATCATCGGTATAGAGGTTGGTATTGGTGCCCAACCACTCTTCCAGCAGCTCGTAAGGACGTACCGCCGGATTCACCAGCACCGCCCTCACACCGGGATTATGTTCCACCAGCCAGGTGCTGTAATACCCACCCAGTGAGCTGCCCACCAGTGTAACCGGACCATCCGCCTGATCAATTTCGGTCTGCAGCTGGGCCATGGCTTCCTGCGGCCAGTGCGACAGCGCCGGTACACGCAGTCGATCACCGCAGCCCTGCTTATCCATCACGGCCTGCATCAACCGCGCCTTGGCTGACTGTGGCGAGCTGTTAAAGCCATGTGCATAAATAATCAGGGGCTCAGCCATGCGTCATGCTCTCTTCAATTGTGGATAAACGAACAAGATGGGCATCAATGCGCCCATCATCCTGTAATTCATACCAGCGACAGCCGGGTGTGGACAACTGCGGCTGTGTTTCTACCTCCAGCCTGTCGCTGCCGGCGACAAACTGCACGACCGTGGACGGTGCCGACCAGAGCGGGCGACCAGCGCACTCCAATGCGTGCGCCTGATGCAGGTGACCACAGATCAAACCACGCACCTGGGGTGCGGCCGCCACCAGGGCTTCCAGCGCGTCGGGATTACCCAGCCGGGTTGCATCCTGCCAGGGCGTGCCTGTTGCTGTGGGGTTGTGGTGCAGTGCCAGCAGGACAAAACGGTCCTGCAGTTGTTGCAGCCTTGCCTGCAGCCAGTTCAGTTCTTCAGTCGCCAGATCACCGCTGCCACGCCCGTCCGGGTTGGACGTGCTGTTCAGCAGCAGGATAGTCCAACGCCCCAGGTCGAGACGCTTCCCGCCCGGCATGCGACCAGCGTCTACCGCCGCCATGGCGGCAGTGTCGTCATGATTGCCCGGTAACCAATGGCAAGGGGACCGCAGCGGTGCAACCTGCTCCAGCAAACGTTGATAGGCATCCGGCCCGGCATGGTGCACCAGATCACCGGTCAGCAGGGTCAGATCAAAACGGGGCATCTGGCCCAGCTGCTGAACCAGTTGAGTCAGCGTCTGGTCAGCATCCCGGCCGTGATAAAGAGTGCCCGGCTGCGCCGGCAGGTGACAGTCGCTCAGTTGCAGAACGCGCTGACTCACTCGGCAAACACCTCTTCCAGCAGCTGGCCGTGGGCCAGGCAGTGGCTGAGCCATTCACCGAGGAACGCATTGAGCTGGGCCTTCTCATCGGGGTAACGCATCTGCTGGTTGGGGTAGCTGTATACGCCAGACAACTGGCGGCGCTGGCGGGTGCAGATCACTTCCGCCACACGGGCATCATGGTAGAGCCGTACCACCAGTCGCGGAGACTCCAGCCAGACAGACGCGTTTTCATACTGCTGAGATACCACCACGCTGGTGGTGTAGGTAAAGCGCTCATCAATTTCCAGGCGCACACGCACGCGCTGTCCATCCAGCTCTACCAGAAATTCGCGCTGGTCACAGCTGTCCAGGTCCGGCAGCAGTTTCAGCAGGCGCAGATAATTGGCTTCCCCCTGCGCCATCTGGCGCTTGAGGTCGGGTACATACTTACGTTTCATCGGACATCCGCATCTGTTGCAGCCGTCCATGGTTGAGTTCCAGCCACTGCAGGCCAATGATGGCTGCGGCGTTCATCAGCCTGTTATCACGCACCAGGGCAAAGGCATCGGTAGCACTGATCACATGCACGCGAATATCTTCGCCTTCGCTCTCCAGTCCATGCACGCCGCCTGCCCCTCGGGAATCCACCAACGCACAGACGAGCTCGATCCATTCATCACAGCCGCCCGGGCTGGGCAGATAACCGGTGATGGGAAACACCTGTCCAAGGGCAACACCAGCTTCTTCAACGCTTTCGCGACGGGCCACATCGTCCGGGGTTTCACCGGGCTCGACAATGCCGGCGACCAGCTCCAGCAACCAGGGACTGCCTGCCTTGCCCAGAGCACCGGCACGGAACTGCTCCACCAGCACCACCGCATCGGCAACCGGGTCGTACATGAGTACGCAGACAGCATCACCACGGTCCAGTATTTCACGCTGAATACGCACCCGACCGCCTTCAAAGCGGGGGTGGCTCAAGGTCAGTCGGTGCAAGCGGAAAAAGCCCTGATACAGAGGCTCATCCTGCTCCAGTCGGACATCGCGCTCGTCGAATGTCGGCGCCCAGTTCTCAGACATTGGTGCTCTCGCGTCGCATTATGAAAACGCGACTATACCACTAGCGAAGCGCCGCTAAAAACCGAACCAGCTGCGAGGCGGAAGCATTGAGTATAGGCCGCGCTGGATACTTTGCTGCCAGCGGCCCGGTAGCGGGCGACGGATCTGTGCTCGGCTGAGCCGGGCTCTGGGCTGCTGCTCGGGCCGCCCCAGCAGATAGCCCTGCCCCAACTCGATACCCAGGGTCTGCAAGGTGCGCATTTCGGCGACTTCTTCAATGCCCTCGGCCAGTACATGACAGCCCAGATTGCGGCCAATACGGCTGATGGAATGGACAAACTCGCGCTTGACCGGATCCTGGTGCAAGCCGCGCACGAAGTGCTGATCGATTTTGACGTATTCCGGCTGCAGCTCCGACCAGAGTTTTAACCCTGAATACCCAGCCCCGAGGTCATCAATGGCGATGCTGAAGCCCATATTACGGTAGTGCTCAACGGCTGCTCGGGTGAGACCGTGCTGATCAAACGGATGCTGCTCGGAGAGCTCGATGACGATCATCTCGATGGGAATACCCAGCTGACGCAGCAGATCGGCGGTGAAGCCATGTTGATGGTCAGGTGAGCTGAGCAGGGAGGCGGTCACATTGAGAAACAGCTTGTGACCGGGCTCGAAATCGGCAAAGGCCTGCAGCGAGCACTTGCGGCTCAGCAGCTCCAGCTCCTGCTGGCGGCCCTGCTCGATGGCACAGCGAAACAGTTCCGACGGCATCTGCAGCGGACTGCCCTCAGGTCCACGTATCAGCGCTTCATGACCGATCAGCTCGCCCTTGCGCAGATCCATAATGGGCTGGAAGTGGGGACGCAGCAGCTCACGCGACAGGATGCGTTCCAGCTCCTGTCGCTCAAGGTCCTGCCGTCGAGGAAACTGTTGTGTATAGGCTAACTGCATGCCCGCTTCCACCCTGTTGAATCGAGGGCAGAAGCCTATTGAAGTTTAATGACAGGAAAATGACATCAGGCCGCAGCCAGCGCTCTCAGGTGCTGGATTTCATCCGCCCAGATCTCAGGTTCGATGGTTTCCAGTACCAGAGGGATGCCCTCAAAACGGCTGTCCTGCATGATGAACTCGAAGGGTGCCCAACCAATTTCACCCTGCCCCAGGCTGTGGTGACGATCGATACGGCTTTCCAGCGCACCCTTGGAATCATTCAGGTGCATGCCCCTGAGATACTCAAATCCGACAATGCGTTCAAACTCGGCAAAGGTATAAGCACAGGCCTCGGGCGTGCGCAGGTCATAGCCTGCCGCGAAGGTATGGCAGGTATCCAGACAGACGCCCACACGGGACTTGTCTTCCACCTGATCGATGATTGCGGCCAGCTGCTCGAAACGGAAACCCAGATTGGAGCCCTGGCCGGCGGTGTTCTCAATCACCGCGACCACGTTTTCCGTCTGTGCCAGCGCCAGATTGATCGACTCGGCGATGGTGCTCAGGCAGGTCGCTTCATCCACCTTCTTCAGGTGACTGCCAGGATGGAAATTAAGCAGTTTCAGCCCCAGCTGTTCACAACGCTGCATCTCGTCCAGAAAGGCCGCACGGGATTTCTCCAGAGGTTCCTCTTCCGGGTGACCCAGATTAATCAGATAGCTGTCATGGGGCAGAATCTGATCCGCACTGAAACCCAGACGCTCACAGTTGGCCTTGAACGCCTTGATGCTCTTGCTGGTCAGCGGCTTGGCTTCCCAGCGACGCTGGTTCTTGGTGAACAGGGCAAAGGCGTTGGCCCCGATTTTGGCAGCGTTCAGCGGCGCATTTTCAACACCACCGGCAGCACTGACGTGGGCACCGATATAGTACATCCTCTATTCCTCAGAGCTTACAAGCGCCGCCGAGGCAATCATCAAAATCCATCGACGCCAGCTCTTCCTTCTCGGCATGATGCGCTTTCAGACGGGTCAGCAGGTCGGATTCAACTGCATCCTGAGTGTCGCCGGCACGATCAAATACGTTCAGCAGTGCGGTCAGTTCATCAAGAGTCAGTTCATGCATGGGAATACTCCTCGGCCAGGGTCGGGCCGGTTAAATGGGCGATCAAAACAGGGCGCGTATCCTAGCCTAACAGGCTGTAAAACGACACCTTGACGTGTTGTATCAAAGCCTCTTTATTCGCTCAGCCTGCAGTGCCTTCCTGTTTTCCAACAACAGCAGGGGCGGTACTATGCCGCTCGTATTCCGCACGCGCCTGCATAATTTTGAGCAGGTTCAGGTTATAAGGATCAGCCTGCATCGCCAGCCAGTCGACCACGGCCCGAGGCTGTTCAAGACGGTCGTAGGTCGCCTGATCCAGCGCAGTGTCTGATCTCACCCACACGGAACCGCCCGCTGCACGTGCCAGCTGTTCCGCCAGCACCTGTGCCCGCTCGGGCCCCTTGGGCAGATTGCCACCACTAATTGCGTCCATATCAATCCCCAGATAGTGCAGATTGACATCGCTGCCGATATAGCCGTTGTTATCCACGGTGGCGATCACCCGGCCATCCACCACAATTTCGGCATATGGCTCAAGCAGCCGGGGGTCTCCCGGCTGGATCCGGGTATGCATGCTCTCCAGCATCCGTTGCATGCCGTCCAGTAACATCTGATAGTCTTCCTCAGGCAGCTCGGACATCGGAGTTGTCTGGCTGAGATCAAATGTACGCGGATTACTTACCGCCTCATCAGGCAGCTTGAACTGTCCCTTCTCCTCACTCGCCGATTGGGTGTGAGCGGCAGCGGGCCGGGATTGGGGGTAGGTGTTGGTGTACTGAGTAATGCTGGTCATGTATCGCACTCCTTGCGGTGGTGAGGTCATCCCCTCACCAGCAAGGCCTGTGCCAAATTACATGGTCTTATAAATCAAAAACTTATACTGAACGAATGCGGAGCAGCGGCAAGCCTTTGCCTCTGCGCAAGTCAGACCTCAGCCCCTATCCAATCCACCATCAGCTGCAAGGTGCGCTGGCCACGGAACTCGTTCACATCCAGTCGATAGACCAGGCGTACCCGCTGTACGGACTCATCCGGCCAGGCCAGGGTATCCACATTGAAGGCGATCGCATCCAGCGCCAGGGTGCCGCCTTCGGGCATTACTACCATTTTCAGGTGGCGCTGGCCGACGATACGCTGCTGCAGCAGGTGAAAGCGGCCTTCAAACAGCGGCTCGGGGAACTGATGCCCCCAGGGGCCTGCGTTGCGCAGCTCTTCCGCCAGCGTCATGCTGAATTCGGCTTCCGCCAGTTCACCATCGGTGAGGATACGCTGGGTCAGGTCGGCAGCATCCAGTTGCCGCCGCACTTCGACATCGAAAGCGTCACGAAAGGCCGGCAGGTCATCGGCTGCTATGGTCATGCCAGCCGCCATGGCATGGCCGCCGAATTTCTTCAGCAGGCCCGGGTGTTTGGCAGCCACGGCATCCAGGCCGTCACGGATATGAAAACCGTTGATGGAGCGGGCCGATCCCTTGATCTCGCCATCATCGCCGGGCGCAAAAGCGATCACCGGACGGTGCACACGCTCCTTGATACGGGAGGCAAGAATACCGATCACGCCCTGATGCCAGTATTCGTCATACAGACAAAGGCCGAACGGCAGTTCCTGATCATTGAGGCTGAGCTGGCCCAGCAGTTCCAGTGCCTGGTGCTGCATCTCCTGCTCAATCCCACGACGTTCCTTGTTGAGATCGTCCAGCGAGCGCGCCATTTCCAGTGCGCGGTCATAGTCCTCTTCCAGCAGGCATTCAATGCCGATGGACATGTCTTCCAGGCGCCCGGCCGCGTTCAACCGTGGCGCGATGGCGAAGCCCAGATCACTGGCGACCAGACGGCTGCGGTTACGGCCGGAAACTTCAATCAGCGCCAGCAGGCCCGGTCGTGCCTGACCGGCACGAATGCGCTGCAGCCCCTGCCAGACCAGCGCCCGGTTATTGCGCTCCAGTGGCACCACATCAGCCACCGTACCCAGTGCCACCAGGTCCAGCAGGCTGGCCAGATTGGGCGCCTTGCCGTTAAACCAGCCACGCTCATCCAGCGCACGACGCAGGGCGATCAAGACATAGAAAATCACGCCTACGCCACAGGTGGACTTGGCTATGAAGTCGCAACCGGGCTGGTTCGGATTAACGATAGCACAGGCATCCGGCAATTCGGCGCCCGCCAGATGGTGGTCGGTGACAATGACATCTATACCCAGTGACTGGGCACGGGCCACACCTTCGATACTGGAGATGCCGTTATCTACCGTAATCACCAGATCCGGCTTGTTCTGTGCCGCCACATCGACTATTTCCGGGCTGAGCCCATAACCATACTCAAAGCGGTTGGGCACCAGATAGTCCACTTCGGCGGCACCCAGCATACGCAGGCCCAGCAGCCCCACCGAGGTACTGGTCGCACCGTCGCAATCGAAATCACCGACAATCAGGATCTTTTCCTGCTGCTCGAAAGCTTTGAGCAAACGCTCGACTGCTGCCGGCACCCCTTTCATCTGGCTGTCAGGCAGAAGTTCCTGAAGGCGACGTCCCAACAGGGCCGGGTCATCAATGCCACGGGCGGCGTAGACTCGCGCCAGTACCGGGTCCAGTCCGGCCAAACCGGGATGGCTGGGGTCGACCTGAAACGGCCGCTGTTCAATGATCGGGTCAGACACACTCATGCACACAGATCCGCCAGAAGGGGCAAGGAAAGGAGAGCCGGGCCACGCAGGCCCGGTATGCCTGACCGGCAGAGCGCCGGAACAGGCCAGAGATCAGGCGTTGTGCCGATCAGTCGCGGTGCACGTGGCCCGCGATGAAGTCCTGGACCTTGGACAGGTCGTTAGCCAGCACTTCGTAGCGCTCTTCACGCTCGAACAGATCCGCCATGTGCGTCGGCAGCTGCGGTGATTCCAGACCGGCCTTGACCACCGGTTCGGGGAATTTGACCGGATGCGCCGTCGCCAGGGTGATCATCGGCACGGACTTGTCACGCCAGCATTCACGCGCCGCCTTGACACCGATCGCAGTGTGCGGATCCAGCAGGTAACCGGTTTCCGCGTGTACCTCTTTGATCACGTCACAGGTGCTGTCGTCGTTCACGGCATAGCTGTCGAACAGTTCACGTACCTTGTCCCACTGCGCCGGATCAAGCTGCACGGATTCGGTCTTGAAACGCGCCATCAGGTCGTTGATGGCCGCGCCGTCACGGTCATAAACATCAAACAGCAGACGTTCGAAGTTGGAGCTGACCATGATATCCATGGACGGAGACAGCGTATGCACCAGGTCGCCCTTGGACATGTCGTTACCGCTGATGACGCGGTGCAGAATGTCGTTACGGTTGGTTGCCACGACCAGCTGCTGGATCGGCAGACCCATCTGCTTGGCCAGGTAACCGGCGAAGATATCACCGAAGTTACCGGTCGGAACCGAGAAGGATACCGGGCGGTGCGGACCACCCACGGCCAGAGAGGCGGAGAAGTAGTAAACGATCTGGGCCATGATGCGCGCCCAGTTGATGGAGTTTACTGCGCCCAGCTTCATGCCCTTGAGGAAGTCCTGGTTGGCGAAGCTGTCCTTCACCATCTCCTGACAGTCGTCGAAGTTGCCTTCCAGCGCGATGTTGAACACATTGTCTTCCAGGATGCTGGTCATCTGGCGACGCTGTACTTCAGATACACGCTGGTAGGGGTGCAGGATAAAGATATCCAGGTGATCGGAATGGCGGCAGCCTTCGATGGCTGCAGAACCGGTATCACCGGAGGTCGCGCCCATGATCACCAGACGCTCGCCACGCTCGGCCAGCACATGATCCATCAGACGGCCCAGCAGCTGCAGTGCAAAGTCCTTGAACGCCAGTGTCGGACCGTGGAACAGCTCCAGCACCCATTCATTGGTGCCCAGCTCTTTCAGCGGTGCCACCGCGCTGTGATTGAACGCGGCGTAGGTCTCGTCAACCATGCGCTTGAGATCGGCGTCGCTGATGCAGTCATCCACGAACGGCTTGATTACCTTGTACGCCAGCTCGGCATAGGACAGACCTGCCCAGGAGGCGATTTCGTCCTGGCTGAACTTGGGCAGTTCTTCCGGGACGTAGAGGCCACCGTCGCTGGCCAGACCAGCCAGCAGAACATCAGCAAACTTCAGTTTCGGTGCCTGACCGCGAGTAGAGATATAGTTCATGTTCGTCTTCCTAAATCAGCCTCAGTCCGCCAGCAGCTCGACACGGATACGGACGATTTCGCCCAGGATATCCGGCAGCGCTTCGATTTCGCGGATCGCTTCATTCATCATGCGCTCTTCCACACGCTGGGTCAGCATGATCACAGGCACCTGTGCTTCGGTGGTCTGCTTCTGGATGATCGCTTCGATGTTGATGCCCTTCTCGCCCAGGATGCGGGTCACGTGGGCCAGTACACCCGGACGCTCGACAGCCTGCAGGCGCAGGTAGTAGGCGCTGGTGGTTTCTTCCACCGGCAGTACCGGCGCATCAGACAGCGCAGACGGCTGGAAGGCCAGGTGCGGTACACGGTTGTCACGGTCAGCCGTCAGCGTACGGACCACATCCACGACGTCGGCAACGACAGCGGAAGCCGTGGCTTCAGCACCGGCGCCCGGACCGTAGTACATGGTCTGGCCCACAGCGTCGCCGTCAGCCAGAATCGCGTTCATGACGCCATTCACATTGGCCAGCAGGACGTTTTTCGGAATCAGGGTCGGGTGTACACGCAGCTCGATACCCTTGTCGGTACGGCGGGTGATACCCAGGTGCTTGACGCGGTAGCCCAGCTCTTCAGCGTACTGGATATCCTGCGGGGTGATCTTGCTGATACCCTCGGTGTAGGCCTTGCTGAACTGCAGCGGGATACCGAATGCCAGAGATGACAGGATGGTCAGCTTGTGCGCGGCATCGATGCCTTCAACGTCGAAGGTCGGGTCGGCTTCAGCGTAACCCAGTGCCTGAGCTTCCTGCAGTACATCGGCAAACTCGCGGCCCTTCTCACGCATTTCAGTCATGATGAAGTTGCCGGTACCGTTGATGATGCCAGCCAGCCAGTTGATCTGGTTGGCAGACAGGCCTTCACGGATCGCCTTGATGATCGGGATACCGCCGGCAACGGAGGCTTCAAACGCCACCATGACGTTTTTTTCCTGCGCCGCTTCAAAGATCTCGTTACCGTGCACAGCAATCAGCGCCTTGTTGGCTGTCACTACGTGCTTGCCATTTTCGATGGCAGTCATCACCAGATCACGTGCGGTGTCATAGCCACCGATCAGCTCAATGACAATATCAATTTCCGGGTTCGTGGCAACCTCGAAGATATCTGCGGTAAGTTGCATACCGGTGGTATCACAGCTCGGGTTTTCGCTACGCATCCCGATCTGTTCAATCACGATATGGCGTCCGGCACGGCGGGAAATTTCCTCCGCATTTCGTGTCAGAACATTGAACGTACCGCCACCGACGGTACCCAAGCCACAGATCCCTACTTTTACAGGTTTCAAGCCACACCTCGCAGAATGTTCGGTCAGAGAGTGTCACCGCCAGCCGGCGGTTAAAAAATGGGCTCCAGTATAGCGAAAAGGCGGGTCATGCACTACGCATGCCCGCCTCGGATACAGCCTGTTTCACGCTTAGTTGAGTTTAAGCGTCTGTTTCAGCCGTTCTGCTGGCACATAACCCGGCAGCAGGCGACCATCTTCCAGTACCAGCGCCGGTGTACCGGTGACACCCAGCTTCTGGCCCAGGGCAAATTGCTCCATGACCGGTGTTTCACAATCGTCTACATCCACACGGCCACCGGACTTGGCTTCATCCATGCGCTCGCGGCGCTCTTCAGCCGTACCGCACCAGATGCTGTTCATGGTCGTAAAGGCGCGCGAGCCCTGACCGCCACGAGGGAACGCCAGATAATTCACCTGTACGCCCATCTCATTGAGGGCGGGCACTTCATCATGCAGTTTGCGGCAGTAAGGGCAATCCACATCGGTGAACACATGAATGGTGGCTTTCACCTCGCCTTCCGGCTTATACACAACCTGATCGTCTTCGGACAGCGCCTGCATGGCAGCAACACGTTGCTCGGCACGTTTCTCTTCAGTCAGGTTCACCAGCCCCTGCTCTTCTACCTTGTACAGCTGCCCGGCCAGCAGATACTGTCCCTGACCGTCGGAGTACAGGGTTTCGCCGCTATTCAGCGTTACCGCATACAGACCTGCCAGCGGTGCGGGCTCAATACTTTCAACCTTGAGGCGACTGTCCACCTGGTTCAGCTGCTGTTTGATCTTTTCTTCAGCGGTATCAACCGCCCAGGCGGTGCCGGTCATGGCCAGCATGAGCGCAGATGTCAGGGTAAGGGATCGCATGAATGCCTCTGTATTTCCGTATTGATTTGAGAGTTTGATTATACTCGCTCCAGATAGTTCCTAACCGCGCGGGTGATGTTCCCGATGCAGGCTCTGGAGACGATGATTGGCCACATGGGTATATATCTGAGTGGTCGAGAGATCACTGTGGCCCAGCAACATCTGCACCACGCGCAAGTCAGCGCCATGATTGATCAGGTGCGTAGCAAAGGCGTGGCGCAGCACATGGGGTGACAGGGGCTTGTCGATGCCGCTTTCCACCGCATAGCGTCGTATCCGGTACCAGAATGCCTGGCGCGTCATCATCTGGCCACGCTGACTCAAGAACAGCCCCTCTTCCCGGGTATTCTGAGCCAGCAACCCGCGTGACTGCTGCAGGTAACGCTCAATCCAGCGCAGCGCTTCATCCCCGACCGGCACCAGTCGCTCCTTGTCACCCTTGCCAACCACCCGAATGACACCAAGGCGCTGGTTAACCTGTTCCAGCTGCAAGCCGACCAGCTCACTGATGCGCAACCCTGAAGCATACAACACTTCCAGCATGGCGCGGTCACGCAAGCCCAACACATCGCTGCAGTCAGGCGCAGCCAAAAGCCGTTCCACTTCCTCTTCACTGAGTGTTTTTGGCAGCGGACGCGCCGGGCGTGGGTTATCCAGATTCAATGTAGGGTCAACATCCAGATAGCGCTCACGCAACAGAAAACGATAGAAGCCGCGCAGGCAGGACAAGAGGCGCGAGGTCGAACTGCTTTTCAGCTGCTGCTCCAGGCGCCAGTGCAGATAGGATTGTAACTCGCTGCGGCCTGCCTGAAGCAGGCCCGTATTACGCGTATTGAGCCAGACAGCGTACTGCCAGAGATCGCGCTGGTAGGAGGCACGAGAATTATCACTGAGCCCCTTTTCCAGCCAAAGACTGTTGAGCCAAAGCTCGACCAGTTGTTGATCAGCGGCAGCGGGACGCTGACGGGTTTTACGCCCGTCAACGCTCAACGATAAACCTCAACCTGCTCGATACGTGAGAACTCCAGCGGATACTCGGCCTTACCCTGCGCCAAGCGCTGGGAAACGCGAATGCCATCACTGTCAACCGACACCAGCTGACCGGACACATCACGGCCAAAGTAGGTAAAGATACGCACCTGAGCTCCCAGGTGGTCCCCCAGTTGTTCCTTGGGCGTCAGCTTAAAGCCCCTCGCTTCAGGCTGCTGGCGGCGGGATGAACGCGAAGATACCGCTGCCGGCGCCGCTTCAGCCGGTGCCTCGGCGCTGTCTGCAACGCTTTCGGCGTCTGTTGCTTCAACTTCAGCACCCGGTTCTTCAACGGTTTCGCTGGCACCATTCTCGCGCGCGATGGCCGCTGCATTACCGGCCTGGCTGACCTGAGTGATCAGCGCCATCCAGTCAACACCGTCCAGTGGCAGCTGCTTGCCATTCACTTCAACCGCCGGGTTGGCCTTCTGAATCAGATATACCGGATCCTGCGCCATCATCATTTCACCGGCACCGAAACCACCAATCGGATTCAGTGACACCGTCAGACGTCCGCCCTTGCCCTGCAGGTCCTGATACGCCTGGAACCAGCTGTCAGGAATTTCGATACCGTTGGAATCCAGCCAGGCACGATAAAGACGGAAATGCTCGGCACGATATTCCGGTGCGGTGACACCGCTTTCACGGGCACAGAAGACAGCCAAACGCGAGTTATAGCCCTTATCGGTATAGTTCAGCTCAAATTTTTCCAGACGCGCAGTGCCGGTCGCCTGCATGGGGTTACGCAGTTGATCCGGGTCGGCGCTGAAACGCATATCAAACTTGAGCTCAGCCAGGCCATCGATATCGGCCAAGATGGAGAATTCCAGTTTGCGAGTCTGCTGGTCACCGCTGTAATGCAGATTCAGATCGGTCTCCAGTGAACGGTAGCCCATGCCGCGCAGGGCGTTCACATCCAGATGACGTACATCGCCGCAGGCCAGTGCCGTGGGGCTGACATGTAAAGGATTGGCTTCACGCTGCAGGTCTATCTGCTGCTGCATCGCCTTGAGAACGCCGCTGTTCAGGCCCTGCTCCAGACGCTGAAAGTGCACATTCAGGGTTTCCGGCGGCTCATCTCCACCGGTAAGCCAGTACATGGGACTACCGGGACGCACACGCACGGCATCAACCGTAATGGGCTCATAGGAGCCTGAGGGGGTCACTTCAAGCTTGTTTACACCCACGGTGCCATCGGGGTGGGCATAGATGGCGCCATAACTGACCTGAGCAAAGGGTGCCGCAGCCTCCACCAGATCGTCGATACTGGTTTTCACCTTGTACCAGTAGATTCCATAAGCAGCGCCTACCAGTAATACCAGCACCACAAGCAGAGTTCCGAGCCTGCGCATGCAACACCTCGTTCCATTCAGTTGCTAAAGGTTCAATTCTAGGTAGTGCTTATGTTAATTGCGAGGGGTCAGATCAAGAAAAACCGTAAACAGGGGGCAACAAAAAAGGCAGCCCTGAGGCTGCCTTTTTTTGCTTGGACACGAGAGAACTCGTGCTTAGCCCAGCTTTTCCTTGATGCGCGCAGACTTACCGCTACGCTCACGCAGGTAGTACAGCTTAGCCTGGCGCACGTCACCGCGACGCTTGACTTCGATCTGTTCAACAGTCGGGCTGTAAGTCTGGAAAGTACGCTCAACGCCCACACCGTGGGAGATTTTACGAACGGTGAAAGCAGAGTTCAGGCCGCGGTTACGCTTGCCCAGAACAACACCTTCAAACGCCTGCAGACGGCTACGAGAACCTTCCACAACACGTACCTGTACGACAACGGTATCGCCCGGTGCAAAAGCCGGGACTTCTTTGCTCATCTGTTCAGCTTCGATCTGCTGAATAATAGCGCTTTTGTTGCTCATTGCTTGCTCCTAAATTTTGCCCCCGCCGGCCCCTTGGGCCTGGCGGATATATTCGCTTAACAACGTCTGCTGTTCGGGGTTCAGCTCGATCTTTTCCAACAGGTCCGGTCTACGCTCCCAGGTACGTCCCAACTGCTGCTGCAGGCGCCAGCGGCGGATATCCGCATGGTTGCCACTGAGCAGAACCGGCGGCACCGTTTGGCCATCCAGCTCTTCAGGGCGGGTGTAATGGGGACAATCCAGAAGCCCTTCAAAGAAGGAGTCTTCGATCGCCGAATCCTTGTGCCCCAGTACTCCCGGGACCATGCGAGACACGGCATCCACCATTACCATTGCCGGCAGCTCACCACCGCTGAGGACAAAGTCACCCAGTGACCACTCCTCATCCACTTCACTCTGCAGCAGGCGTTCATCAATACCTTCATAACGCCCGGCCACGAGTATCAGCTTGTCGCTGGCAGCCAGTTCACAGACTCCCACCTGGTCGAGTTTGCGTCCCTGAGGTGACAGATAAATCACCCGGGCGCCCTCGCCGGCAGCAGTCTTGGCAGCGTGAATTGCATCGCGCAGCGGCTGGACCTTCATCAACATGCCGGGACCACCGCCATAGGGGCGGTCATCCACGGTGCGATGGCGGTCATGGGTGAAATCGCGGGGATTCCAGCATTCCACACTGACCAGTCCGTTGCGCACTGCCCTTCCGGTGACGCCGTAGCGGGTAACCGCCTCGAACATCTCCGGAAAAAGGCTGACAATTCCGAACCACATGACTCAGAAATCGGGGTCCCAATCGACCCGCATGCTTCCCGAGTTCAGATCTACTTCCTTTACCACCTGATCAGGCAACCAGGGGATCAACCGCTGTTGGCGATCGATGCTCTCGGCTGTGCCCTTGACCACCAGCACATCATTGGCGCCGGTTTCCATCAGGTGGCTTACCCGTCCCAGCAATACGCCGGATTCGGTGTATACCAACAGGTTTTCCAGCTGGCTCCAGTAATACTCACCGGTCTCCAGTTGTGGCAGCTCGGAGGCGGAAACCTTGATTTCACGACCGTTCCAGAGACGTGCCTCTTCCGGAGTATTCACACCGGCCAATTTGGCGATCAGGCCCTTGCCATGGCGTTTGCCAGCTTCCAGTTTGACTGGCGTCAGACGCCCGTCGCACTCCACCTGCCATGAGCTGTAGTTCAGTATGTTCTCCATCGGGTCGGTGTAAGAGTAGACCTTGATCCACCCTTTGACGCCGTAAGGAGCGGTGAAACGACCCAGTACAACCAGATCATCGGCGTTTTCACTTGTTACTGACACGGCCTGAATCCGACCTTACTCTGCTGCTTTGCGTGCGTCTTTGAGCAGCTGAGCAACACGCTCAGAAGCCTGAGCACCTTTGCCAACCCAGTACTCAACACGTTCCAGGTTTACGCGCAGACGCTCTTCCTGACCACGAGCCAGCGGGTTGAAGAAACCAACACGCTCAATAAAGCGGCCGTCACGCGCATTACGCGAATCAGCTACTGTGATGTGATAGAAAGGACGCTTTTTAGCGCCACCGCGAGACAAACGAATAGTGACCATGCGCTGGACCCCTTTATTTCGCCGGATGGGTTTTGAGATCGCCCATCATTAGAATTCTCCGTTTCCCCAGCCATACTGCCCAGGATAAACGAAGGCCAAATTAAACAGGGCGGCAATTCTACGGGAAAGCGCCGCCCTTGGAAAGCAAAAAGCTCAGTTTTTAAACACCCTTAGGGGGCATTACATGCGCGGGAAACCGCCGCCTCCGCCCATGCCCGGCGGCATCATGCCTTTCATGCCACGCGCGAGCTTGGCCATGCCGGATTTGGAACCGAACTTCTTCATCATTTTTGCCATCTGCTTGTGCTGTTTCAGCAGACGGTTGACGTCCTGGATCTGGGTACCCGAGCCCATGGCAATACGGCGTTTGCGCGAGCCACTGATCACATCCGGGTGGCGGCGTTCATGCGGTGTCATCGAGTTGATGATGACACACATCTGCTGAATACCTTTCTCCGCCTGGGCCGCCTGTGCAGCCTGCGCCATCTGACCCATGCCCGGCAGTTTTTCCAGCATGGACATCATGCCGCCCATGTTCTGCATCTGCTGGATCTGCTCACGGAAGTCTTCCAGGTCAAAGCCCTTGCCCTTGGTGACCTTCTTGGCAAATTTTTCGGCCTTGTCCTTGTCGATCTTGTGCTCGGCTTCCTCGATCAGGGAGAGCACATCGCCCATGCCCAGAATACGGGAAGCCACACGGTCCGGATGGAAGGGCTCCAGAGCATCGGTTTTCTCGCCCACACCCAGGAACTTGATCGGCTTGCCGGTAATATGACGCACGGACAGCGCGGCACCGCCACGGGCATCACCATCGGTCTTGGTCAGGATGACACCGGTCAACGGCAGGACTTCGTTGAACGCCTTGGCCGTGTTGGCCGCGTCCTGACCGGTCATGGAGTCAACCACGAACAGGGTTTCCACCGGCTTGACGGAGGCATGCAGACGCTTGATCTCATCCATCATGTCGCCGTCGACGTGCAAACGACCGGCGGTATCGAGAATCAGAACATCAAACGCCTTGATACGGGCATGCTGGATCGCCGCTTCGGCAATATCCACCGGGTCCTGGTCAGCACTGGAGGGGAAGAACTCGACCCCTACTTCACCGGCCAGGGTTTCCAGCTGGCGAATCGCGGCCGGACGATAGACATCCGCCGATACCACCAGCACCTTTTTCTTCTTGCGCTCTTTAAGGTAGCGCGACAGCTTTGCAACAGAGGTGGTTTTACCCGCACCCTGCAGACCGGCCATCATCAATACTGCAGGCGGCTGAGTCGCCAGGTCCAGCTCGGCATTCGCCTCGCCCATGACCTTGACCAGCTCTTCGTTAACGATCTTGACGAACACCTGACCGGGGCTGAGGCTCTTGCTGACCTCCTGACCAACAGCACGTTCCTTCACGCTGTTGATGAATTCCTTGACCACCGGCAGCGCAACATCGGCTTCCAGCAGTGCCATCCGGACCTCACGCAGAGTGCCCTTGATGTTGTCTTCGGTCAGTTTCGCCTGACCGGTCACACTGCGCAGCGTATGCGTTAACCGTTCTGTCAGATTATCAAACATCGAATACCTCTATCTGGCCGCAGCTGCCGCCCCGACACCTGCCTTAAAACGCTTTGGCGACATATTATACAGGAGCCCCCGCCGGTGGGGCACCTCATATTTCCTCCTCCCGGCATTTGTGCCACACTTAGCCGCCATTAAGGAGGATAGGAATGCTGATCATTACGACGCTTGTCGCCGCTCTGTGTTATTCCCTAGCGACCTGGATGCAATGGCAACGCCTGTCCACCGGACCCAATGACGGCCGTGGCGCGACGCTGCGCATGCTGGGCGCGGGTGCTTTTGCATTGCACGGATACTCAGTGTATCAGGTCCTGCACCAGCCGGGTGGCATCGACCTGGGCTTCTTCCCGGTCGGCTCGCTTATCGCCTGGGTTGTGGCCGGACTGGTTCTGATCAGCAGCCTGCGACAGAAACTGGACAACCTGTTTATTGGCGTTTTCCCGTTGGCGGCCATAACAGCATTGCTGTCCATCACTGGTATTGAAGAGCCCCAGGCCAAGCCCTATGCCGGTGGTCTGATCGCCCACATCCTGCTATCCCTGCTGGCCTACAGCCTGTTTACCATTTCTGCAGTGCAGGCCATTCTCCTGTCGCGTCAGGAAAGTGCGCTGAAGCACCATCATACCCGTGGCCTGGTTGCCTCCCTGCCACCGCTGCAGATGATGGAGCGCCTGCTGTTCGACACACTCTGGGCCGGTTTCATTCTGCTCACCGCTTCGCTCATCTCCGGCGTGGTGTTTGTCGAAAACCTGTTTGCCCAGCACCTGGCCCATAAAACTGCGCTCTCTATCCTTGCCTGGGTGGTGTATGCCATCTTGCTGGGCGGTCGATATTTCCTGGGCTGGCGTGGCCGCACGGCCGTGCGCTGGACACTGGGCGGCTTTATTGTGCTGATGCTGGCGTTTTTCGGCTCCAAACTGGTACTGGAGTTGCTACTAAACACGCCTTGACACCCGCAGGGCCTGACCAGAAAATGAACGCCCCGAATTAAGATAAGGTTTTGTCCCTTGGACGATGCGTCGATAGGCACACTGACGATCATTCTAGTTGTGCTGATTTTCTGTTCAGCTTTTTTCTCCAGCTCCGAAACCGGCATGATGTCGCTCAACCGTTACCGGTTGCGCCATCTGGTCAAGAGCGGACACCGCTCTGCACGCAAGGCCAACAGCCTGCTGGAGCGCCCTGACCGCCTTATCGGCCTGATCCTGATCGGCAATAACTTCGTCAACATCCTGGCATCCGCCATCGCCACCGTTATCGCGGTACGCCTTTGGGGTGACGCCGGTATTGCCATCGCAACCGCAGGCCTGACACTGGTTATCCTGATTTTTGCCGAAGTATCGCCGAAAACCATGGCGGCACTGCACCCCGAGAAAATTGCCTTTCCGGCCTCCTATATCCTGCAACCGATGCTGAAAATCGCATACCCGCTGGTATGGATCATCAACGGCATCACCAACGGTTTCCTGCGTCTGTTTGGCGTCAACGTCAACGACGCCGGCAATGAACACCTGAGTACCGAAGAGCTGCGCACCATCGTGCACGAAGCTGGTTCACTGCTGCCGCATCGCAACCAGTCCATGCTGCTGGGCGTACTGGAGCTGAACGAGGTCACCGTCAACGACATCATGATCCCGCGCAACGAGGTCGAGGGGATCGACCTGGATCTGGAGATGGACGAGATCCTCCAGCTGCTGTCCAAGACCCGCCACACACGCCTGCCGGTGTACCGCGGCGACATCAACAACATTGTCGGCATCCTGCACATGCGCAACCTGGCGCAGTTGATCCAGCAGGGCAAGGTGACCAAGCCGGCCATCATGCAGGTGGTGCATGAAGCCTATTTCGTGCCGGAAAGCACACCGCTGCAGACCCAATTGCTGAACTTCCAGAAGCACAGCCGCCGCATTGCCGTGGTAGTGGATGAATACGGTGATATCGAAGGCGTAGTAACGCTGGAAGATATTCTGGAAGAGATCGTTGGTGAGCTGTCCAACGAGAAGGATGACACCAACCAGGACATCCACCCACAGGAAGATGGCAGTTACTTTATCGACGGCAGCGCCTATGTCCGCGAAATCAACAAGGCGTTGAAGTGGCAGCTGCCCACGGATGGCCCCAAGACATTGAACGGTCTGATTACGGAGATTCTGGAATCCATTCCCGATGCCAATGTCTGCCTTGAGGTAAACGGCTATCGTATGGAAACCCTGCAGATCTGTGACAACCTGGTCAAAACCGTGCGT
Source organism: Marinobacterium stanieri (assembly GCF_900155945.1). Taxonomy (GTDB): domain Bacteria; phylum Pseudomonadota; class Gammaproteobacteria; order Pseudomonadales; family Balneatricaceae; genus Marinobacterium; species Marinobacterium stanieri. Next base: position 25,593 of record NZ_FTMN01000008.1, on the reverse strand, counting down.
GCCAGCAAGACGGCCAAGGCACGGGAAACCCTCTAACCGGTATAGGTGGCGTTAGCAGGCTTCGCCCTGCTCTCGCCGCCTCACCAGCGCCCAAACCGCCCGCTTTTCTTCATTACTCATGCGGCCCCAGTGGCTGATCTCCATGCCACTGCGGTGACAGGCAATACAGATATCGCCTTCTCCAAGAGCACAGACGCCAATGCAGGGACTGGGCACAGGACGGTTATCGGTGGTATCGGTCAAAGCTCGGCCTCCAGGTGTTCGGGGCGGGGTTTCATCGGAATATCGGCATCAAAGCCCACGTTCAGCAGCTCGGCCAGAATGTAGGCGGTCAGCCCCCAAATCACATCCCCCTGCCAGCTCCAGGCCGGAACATAACGGGTCTGGCCGGCGAAGTCGAGCCGATCCATGCGGCGGTTTTCCGGCGCCAGCAGGAAACTCAGCGGCACACGCAGAATACGGTCAATTTCGCCGGGATTGGCCTTCAGCGGCTGCTGTTCTGCCACAACACCCACCCAGGGCATAACCTGAAGATGATGCTTGGATACCACCTGCCCCAGCGAACCGATGATTTCCACATCACGGCTGTGCAGGTCAACTTCCTCATGCGCTTCTCGCAGAGCCGTGGCCAACAGGTCAGCATCTTCAGGGTCACGTTTGCCGCCGGGGAAGGAAACTTCACCACTGTGGGTCGACAAGGTAGCCGCTCTGAGCGTCAAGATCACTTCCGGGTCGGGGCGGTCCGTCAGGGCCACCAGAACACCTGCTTCACGGCCACGGGTTCTGAGGCGCCAAGGACGGTGATGGTGCAAACGCTTACGTAACTGATCCAGCATGCAGACAACCAATGCGAAAAAGAGGCATTTATAATACCGCTGTAATCGACCTGTCGCGACCCCACGTAAAATGCCACAATTCACATTCAGCTTCGGCAAGCGACAACCAAGGGTTTGAAATGAAATATTGCAGCCAGTGCAGCCATCCGGTCAGCGTACGAGTCCCCGAGGGCGATAACCGGGAGCGCTATGTCTGCGACAACTGCGGCAGCATCCACTACCAGAATCCGCGCATTATCGCCGGCTGCCTGCCGGTGCACGGTGATCGTGTGCTGTTGTGCAAGCGTGCCATCGAGCCGCGTTACGGCTACTGGACGCTGCCCGCAGGCTTTATGGAAAACGGCGAGTCCACTGAAACAGCTGCCCTGCGCGAGACCCGCGAAGAAGCTCAGGCCGAGGTTGTGCTGCGCAAGCTGTATACGGTCACCTCGATTCTGCACGTGAACCAGGTGCAGATGATCTATCTGGCAGACCTGCCGGAAGAAAAGTTTGGCATCAGTGAAGAAACCCTGGAAACACGCCTGTTCCGTGAAGACGAGATCCCCTGGGATGAGTTGGCATTCACCACTATCGGCAACGCCCTGAGGTACTACTTTGCCGATCGCGCCAAGGCCGAGCCCAGCTTTCCCCTGCGCCATCTGGAGATTGAGCCGGGCTACGCCGAGCTGTTACTGCAAACCTGACCGGTTCAGGCCTGCACGTGGTACACCATCTCCTTGATGTCAGCCAGATAACGTCGGTAGTCCGGACTGTCATGGCGACTGTAGTTGAGGTTGCGGAACAGGCCTGCCAGTTTGACGAAATGCGCTCGCACATTTTCCTTTTCGGTCATCGCCGGCGGGTTATCCAGGCAGTCGATCAACAGACCAAAAAGTTCCTGCTGGCGACTGATGGGCGTTGAAGCATCCACATCGTCAAAGGCATCCTGCTGTAGATAGACCTGGTCAAGACACTGGGATTTTTGCCAGATCAGGTAATCCTCCAGCGTAACCCCCTCTTCGCCCGTCACCTGCATCATCTGCTGCACCCGCTCGCCCTCGCGGATCAGGCTCAGCATACGCTTCACCTGTGCCACCCACTGTGGCGACAGCTCATCGCTGTACCAGTTCTCCAGCTGATCCAGATAGCGTGACCAGGAGATCAACGGATCCACTGCCGGGTAGGCGCGCTTGTAGGCACGCTCGGCACTCAGGCCCAGGAAGGTTTTCACCGTACGCAGCGTCGACTGGGTCACCGGCTCCTCAAAGTTGCCGCCGGCGGGCGATACCGTGCCAATCAGGGTCAGACTGCCCTGCTCGCGATCATTGGTCTGTACCAGGCCGGCACGCTCATAGAGCGCACGTACTGCCGAGTCCAGATAGGCCGGAAAGGCCTCTTCACCCGGTATCTCTTCCAAACGGCCCGAGGTTTCACGCATGGCCTGAGCCCAGCGTGAAGTGGAGTCCGCGATCAACAGCACGTTATAGCCCATCTGGCGGTAGTATTCGCTGATGGTGATACCGGTATAGATGGAGGCTTCACGGGCCGCAACCGGCATGGACGAGGTGTTACAGATAATCACCGTGCGGTCCATCAGGGTGCCGCCACGCGGGTCCGGCATATTGGGGAACTCGGTAATGGTTTCCACCACCTCGCCGGCACGCTCGCCACAGGCCACGATGACCACGATATCCACATTGGAGTAGCGCGAAATCAGGCCCTGCAGCACGGTTTTACCGGCACCGAACGGTCCCGGAATACAGGCGGTGCCGCCCAGCGCAACCGGGAAGAAGGTGTCGATCAAGCGGATACTGGTCAGCATCGGTTGCTGTGGAAACAGGCGCTGGTTATAACCCTCTCGCAACAGGTCACGGTTGACCGGTACGCGCACCGGCCAGCGCTGCTGCATGCTGACTTCACGCTCGCTGCCATTGGCCAGACGCAGGCGCACCACGGGCGTTGAAACAGTGAAGCTGCCCTCCTGCACCCAGGTGACCTCGGCTTCCCCGCGCAAATTGAACGGCACCATGATCTTGTGACTGAAGCGGCTTTCGGGCACACGCCCCAGCAGGTCGCCTGCCTTAACCCTGGCCCCTACCTTCACGCTGGGCTGAAATGACCACTTCTGCTGCTGGTCAATGCCATCTACTTCCAGGCCGCGCGGCAGGAAAAAACCATGCTGGCCGGCAATCACTTCCAGTGGATTCTGCAAACCATCATAGACCTGTCCCAACAGGCCCGGCCCCAGCGATACCGACAGCATCTGGCCGGTTTGCTCAACGCCATCACCAACGGACACACCTCGGGTGGTCTCGAACACCTGCACATCAGCTTCACCATGACGTACACGCAGCACTTCGGCCTGCAGTTTTTCCAGCCGCTCGCCATCACTGCGCTGTGGACAGATCAGCACCACCTCGTTCTTGGTAATGGGATAAAACTCGCCCTCGTCATCCTTCAGCATGCGGATACTGACGATGTCGTCATGGACACCTATTACCCGTGCACTGGGGGTCTGGTTCATGCTCATTAACCTGCCTCTGTCACAGCGTCGACCGGCTCATCCAGCTCCAGCCCGGAGAGGGCGCGGTCGACCAGTTGCGAAAAATGGGTCTGCGCGGCGTCACCCTGCCAGCGCAAACGATACTCGGCCAGCGACCAGCGCAGCCGATAGGCCGCAATGGCCATCAGGGTAAAGGGGTGGCTTTGCTCCAACAGGCGCAACTTGCGCCATAGCCGTTCCAGAATCTGCTGTTCCAGCTCCAGGCACTGCCCCTGCTTGAGCTGGGCCAGGGATTCGATCAACCAGGGATAGCGACGCCCCAGGCCAAAGTCGGGTTGCTGCCAGTCACGTTTGATAATCCATACACGCCGACCATAGCCCTGAAAGCTACCACCTTCGGCCTGACCTGCCAGACGGTAGCGCTGCGCCGCAATCAGGCTGCGCCACTCAAGATTCTCTTCCAATACACGCCGCAAGGGCTTGTCCGGAATCGCCGCCAGCTCCTGTTGCCAGTGCAGTACTTCATCCCGGTCAGAGAAACCCTCGTCTCCACTGCGCTCACGCTGGAACAGGCGCAGCGCCCGCTCCAGTACTGCCCGGTCATCCTCGCTCAGCATGGTCAGACGCTGTTCCAGCTGCAGTACCGAAATCGGCAGCTCCTTCAACTGACTCATGGATGGCGGCAGGGCAGGCAAAGCCGGGACCAGGGTGTAGTACAGCGACACTAGCGAATCACCCCTTCCAGAATGGCACGGAAACGGGGCTGCAGGTGGCGCAGCAGCAGCTCAGCCAGGGCACGGTCACTGAGATCGATTTCCGCATCCTCACCGTTACAGCGAATACAGATGCCACGCCCGTCATGCAGATCCAGCGTCACCCCGTCACGCAGTTGCACGTTCAGCTGCTCCTGAACGAACTGGCTAAGCTTGCCCTCACGATAGGCATGGGGGTTGCGGCGCAGCTCTTCCAGGCCCACCACACCGGCCGGCAACAGCACCTCAACTCTTGGCATGGCGCACAGGGACGCATCCTGACAGGCCTGCTGCACCACTTCCTGAATCACGTCGCGGATAAAGGTCTCGCTGTCCAGCTGTTCGCTGACCTGCATCCGCACCCGGTCGGCAAAGGTATGCGCCAGTTGCTCGCGCAGCTGCAACTGCATGTCCCGTGCTGCCATTTTCAGGGCATCCTCGCCGGCACGGCGCAGTCGCTCGGCGTCTTCACGGGCCTTGCGCCGCAGCTGCTCGGCTTCCTGCTGCGCCTGTTCGACCAGCCAGTTGGCACGACGCTCGGCTTCTTCCACCAGCTCCGAGGCTTTTTGCTGCCCCTGCTCCACACCCTGCTCACGCAGTTGCTGGATCAGCTTTTCAACGCCGGATGCGGCCTGCTGTTGTTGCTCACTCATGGCGCCCCCTTAGCCCGGAATGCCGGCACTGATCACCAGAGCAAAGATGAAGGCGAATACGGCGAAGCCTTCAACGATGGCCGCCGGCGCCACCGACATACCGAAGATCTCCGGTTTGATTTTGGACACGTTAATCGCGCTGGCACAGCACTGCCCCTGGCGAATGGCACTGAACATCAGCGCCAGCCCTGCCAGAATCCCGATGGCGAACAGGCCGGGTGCGTTATCCAGCGTCACCGCCCGGTTCAATGAGAACATCACCACGATGCCGTAGATCGTCTGCGACGAGGGCATAGCGGCGATACCCACGTAGCGCCCATGTCCGGTTTCCGTTTCCAGCAAGGCGCCACAGGCTGCCTGCCCCGCCAGCGCACAGCCGATAATGCTGCCGATCGCGCCCAATGCCATGGGGCCGTAAAGCCCCGCCCATCCCAGTGCCAGTATCAGGTTATCCAAGGGTCGACCTCCCGCTTGGTGAACGGTTGAAAAGCGTAGCCTTCATCAGCAAGGCTCCAGTTATAGAACTCGATCAGATTCAGGCGCAGGCCGTGGATCACACCACTGACCACCGCCAGTACAAAGTTGAGCAGATGTCCGGCCAGCAGAATCAGTACCTCGAAGAACAGGCCAATACCGGGCACGGCAGCCGCCACATCGGTGGCCAGCTGGTTAAAGGTGACGGCCAGCGAAGCACTGGCAAGCCCCAGCGCGAACAGGCGCAGATAACTCAGCACATCGCCAAACATTTTGGACACACCAGTGAGGGCCAGCAGGCCATCTACCAGGCGCCAGGCGATGGACGATGCTCCCTGCATGGGACGCTCACTGGAGAACAGCAGAATCATCAACAAGCCCAGCCCCAGCAGCCCCCATTCCAGTCCCAGTTGCTGTCGCAGCCAGGCACTGAGGCCCGCCACAATCACCAGCGTCCAGCCCAGGGGGGCCAGTGCCGTCAGCCGGTGCCGGGCACGCCAGGCAGTGATCAGGTTCGCCAGAATCAGGTGACTGGCGCCCATCACCACCGAGATGCGCATCATGCTGTCAAAGTCGTTCATATCCACCAGCTTCAGGACCGCCAGGGGCCCTGGTGGTGGAGCACCAAAGTAGCTGCCCACCAGCACGCCCCAGCCCGCTGAGAACAGCGCCAGGGTAGCACCCAATACACGCAGACGGCAGCCGGTTTCAGAACGTCCCATACGGTTCCAGTAAAACAGCAAGACCAGCCCCAGCAGCAAGGCATAACCGGCATCCGACAGAATCAGGGCAAAGAAGGCGGCAAAGGAGAAAAACACCACGCGGGAAGGGTCCCAGGCCCGATAACCGGGCATCTGATAAAAACGCACCACCTCTTCACCGCCCGCCAGCTGGGCCGGGTTATCCAGCAGAGTTGGCGGCAGTTCGTCATCCGCTACCGCTTCCAGCAACAACACTAACCCTTCGGCGTCGGCAAAGGCCTGCAACTCGTCCGCTCGCGCAGCGGGCAGCCAGCCCTGCAACGCAAAAATCTTGTCATCATCCAGGGTTTGACGAGACACCCGCTCACGCTCGGCCATATCCTCGCTGCCCGCCATGGAGCGCTGCAGCAGATACAGCCAGCGGGTATGGGCTTCACGCTCAGCCTTGAGCGCTTCGATTTCAATCTCGAGATCTTCCAGCTCACGCTTGAGCTGATTCAGCGGCACCGAGCCGGTATGGGTACGTGCCACCGGCATTTGATTGGTGCGCGGCTCGTCCTTTGCCATCACGGCCACGTAAGCGTGACGGTTATCCCGATGCACCAGTGACCAGGGCAACTCGGTGTGTTTCAGCTCGTGCATGCGGTAGTTGGGGACCAGATAGAACCAGAGCCGATAGCCCAACAACCTCTCATCACCGGGCAGCTCAAAGTTGCCCCAGGGTTCCAGATCACGAATACGCTTACACAGGAAGTCGAGACGTTCACTCAACTGCAGGTGCTGTTTGCGGTTATCCAGCACCTCTGCCACCACATCCGGCAAGCGGAAATGGCGCTCGGCCGTCACCTGACGACGCTTTTGCGGACAACTTAGCAGGTAACGAATGGCCTGCTGCAACGCATCCGGCGCAACGCCTTGTGTACAACCGGCTTCAATATCGAAGGCAGGATCATCACGCAGGGGAATAATATGCATGAGACCCAGCCCTTGCAGCCGGTCGAGCACCTGTTCCTTATCACCGGTCAGGCCGATGAGCGTCGCTTTATGCAGTGTCTGGATACTCATTGGACGGCCATCCTTGCGCGCTTGCTCTTGGCAATCTTGGCGCGTACAACCCCGGCCCGTTCGGCATCCGAGAGGGCAATACGAATACGTCGTATATTGCGCTCTGTTTGCGGAATCAACACCTTATCGAACAGGTTGAGGCGCTGGGTGGTTTTCTGCAGCCCTGCTTCCAGGCGCTGCAGACGTACCTCCTGGTTACGCAATTCCAGCTTCAGTGCCATCACGCTTGCCAGGTGTTCCACCAGCACATCCACCCACTGCGGCAATGCCAGACGGGAATATTCGGCACGGTCAATTTCGATGTGATCAATCACCGGCAGCTCGATACCGACCAGATTTTCGGTGCGTTGCTCAACACCCTTGAGCTTCACCAGATCACCCAGCGCCAGCGTGGTACCGGCCAGCATGGGCAGCTGCACCCGAACCTGTGCTTCGATATCCAGAATCTGCTGCTGCACGTCAGCCAGGCGATGCTTTGCCTTCAACCGCGCCGCCAGGATCTGTTTGCGCTTGAGATCCAGTGCCGGCACAAACTGGCGGAAGGATTTCAGCCGCTGCTGCTCATGGTTGAGCGTGCTTTTGTTCAGCGCCAGCTTCGCCATGGTGAATCACCCGGCCTGACGCTGAGGGAAGTATTTATCCACAAGCTGCTGTTTCATCAACAGCTCTTCCGGCTGGAAGCATTCAGAGAGCGTCTGCCAGCACAGATCCAGCGCCTCCTCCAACGGCAGTGACACGCCAATATCCATAAAGCGATCGCGGAAGAGTGCGCCGAACTGCAGCAGACGCTCGTCATATTCGGTCAGATCAAAGGACATGGCCTGTTTCTGCTGGGCATCCCGTGCTTCGGCATAGAACCTGACCATGGTATTCATGATCTGGCCATGATCCTCGCGCGTTACCTTGCCGATCACATGCTGTTTAAGCCGCGACAGGGAACCGAAGGGGTCCAGCACACCGTTATGCAGGTAGAACTGACCCTCGGTGATATAGCCCGTGTTATCCGGCACCGGGTGGGTGACGTCATCACCCGGCATGGTCGTCACGGAAAGGATGGTCACCGAACCGGCGCCCTTGTAATCACAGGCCTTCTCGTAGCGGCGTGCCAGCTGGGAGTAAAGATCGCCGATATAGCCACGGTTGGACGGCACGTGCTCCATGGAGATACCCACTTCCTTGAGCGCGTCGGCATAGGCGGTCATATCGGTGAGCAGCACCAGGACACGCTTGCCCTCCTCTACCGCAAAGCGTTCTGCCACCGCCAGCGCCATATCCGGCACCAGCAGGCCTTCTACCACCGGGTCTGAACCCAGGTGAGCGAAGGTCACGGTACGGGCACTGACGCCGGCCTCTTCAAAGGCACGGCGGAAGAAGTGGTAATCATCAAAGATCAAACCGATACCACCAAACACCACCACATCGGCGTCAGCATTGGCACCGATCTGGGCCAGCAGGCGGTTATAGGGCTCGCCGGCCACGGAGAAAATGGGGATTTTCTGGCTTTCGACCAGAGAGTTGAACACATCGATCATGGGCACGTTGGTGCGAATCATGCGCGATGCCAGAATACGGCGCACCGGATTCACCGTGGGACCGTCGATATCGATACGCGCTTCTTCGCTAAGCGCCGGCCCGCCATCAATGGGGCGACCGGAACCGGAGAAGGCACGGCCCAGAATATTGGGAGAGAAGGTCACCTGCATGGGGTGTCCCAGAAAACGCACGCCGGCCTTGGTGGACAGCCCCTTGGTGCCGGAGAACACCTGCAGCGACACGCTGTCGTCGTCCAGCTGGATCACCTGCGCCATATAGGGCGGCTGATCCGGGTCGAGGATATTTTCGATCAGCGCCAGATCGCCAAAGCCAATGGCACTGACATCGCCTTCCGCCGGTGAGGGTACGTGCACCCGCACAATATCGCCGACGATTTCGAGAATTCGAGAGTAACGCACCAGTAGCTGTGTCACAGCGACCTCCCTTTGCTGCCAGCTCGCCTAGAAATCGGCCAGCTTATAGACTTCGTAAGCGACTTCCTCGTAGGGGTGCGCCTGTTTCAAGGTGGCAACGGCCAGCCGAATCAGGTCATCACGGCACACCATCTCCACTTTCAGTTCAGCCACGTGTTCAAGACGGTTATGCTGCCCCAAATGCGGGTTGGCACCCTCCAGCGGGCGGAATTGACCTGTCCCCAGGGTTTGCCAGCAGCATTGGTCATAATCGCCGATTTTACCCACACCCGCCTCAAACAAAGCTGATTTGACGGGTTCGGCATCGGGCTCAGGTACGAAGAAACACAGCTTGTACATTCCGCCTCCATACGTTACCGAAACGCAATAACCATAGCCGTGAAGACAGGGGAGCAGCAAGCCTATTTATACTTTGCCGGCAGGAAGTGACAAAAACATTGCCGCAGCGCACAAATAAAAGAGCCCGCACAGAGGCGGGCAGAGGGAACAACAACAAGGTTGGGATTCAGTGTAGGCCGAGAACGTCCTGCATGTCGAATAAACCGGTCGATTTATCCTGCAGCCAACCGGCTGCACGCACCGCTCCCTTGGCAAAGGTCATGCGGCTGGACGCCTTGTGGGTAATCTCGATACGCTCGCCTTCTGTGGCAAACAGCACTGTATGATCACCCACGACATCACCGGCACGGATGGTTTCAAAACCGATCTGCTTGGCCGGACGCGCACCGGTAATGCCTTCACGGCCATACACGGCACATTCCTTCAAATCACGTCCCAGTGCATCGGCAACCACTTCACCCATGCGCAGTGCGGTACCTGAAGGTGCATCCACCTTATGGCGGTGATGCGCTTCAATTACTTCAATATCGTAGCCACTATCGTCGCCCAATGCCTTGGCCGCAATTTCCAGCAGCTTGAAGCAGAGGTTCACACCCACACTCATGTTGGGCGCAAACACGATGGCGGTTTTCTCGCCAGCCTGCTGCAACTCTTCTTTCTGACTGTCATTGAGACCGGTAGTTCCAATGACAACCTTTTTTCCGTGAGCAGCACAGAAGGCCACATTCTGCATGGTGACTTCAGGGGCAGTGAAATCAATCAACAGATCGAAATCGTCAACCACGGCTTCCAGGCTGCCCGCCAGGGCGACACCCAGCTTGCCGACACCTGCCAGCTCACCGGCGTCAGCGCCGATCAGGGAGCTGTCCGGTTCAACAATGGCTGCGCTCAGTGACACAGCATCGTTCTGCTGCAGTGCTTCAATAATGGTCTTGCCCATACGGCCGGCCGCGCCGGTCACCGCTACTCTGGTCATGCTGCTTTCCTGTATCCGTCTGCACATGCAGGCCCCGCAGGGCCTGCGATCAGGTCATATCTTCAAAGAACTTCTTCACGGAGTCAAAGAAGCCGTGCTTTTTCGGGCTGTGCTTGCTGTTGCCCTCTTCCGTGGTCTCGGCAAACTCACGCAGCAGCTCTTTCTGACGACTATTCAGGTTGACCGGCGTTTCCACCGCCACTTTCACCATCAAATCGCCAACGCTGCCACCGCGTACCGGGGTAATACCCTTGCCACGCAGACGGAACAACTTGCCGGACTGGGTTTCCGCCGGGATCTTCAGCTTGACGCGACCATCCAGTGTCGGCACATCCAGCTCACCGCCCAGGGCGGCATCGACAAAGCTAATCGGCACTTCACAGTACAGATGCTTGCCATCGCGCTGGAAGATCGGATGTTCGCGCACATGAACCTGAACATAGAGATCACCCGCCGGACCACCATGGGAGCCCGCTTCACCTTCGCCTGCCAGGCGGATACGATCACCCGTATCAACACCGGCCGGAATCTTGACCTGCAGGGTTTTGGTCTTCTCGACACGTCCCTGGCCATGACAGTCGTCACAGGGATCGGAGATCACCTTGCCTTCGCCACGACAGGTCGGACAGGTCTGCTGTACGGAGAAGAAACCCTGCTGCATGCGTACCTGGCCCATACCACCACAGGTGTTACAGGTCTTGGCACTGGTACCCGGCTTGGCACCGCTGCCGTCACAGGTTTCACAGCCGACCAGCGTCGGGATTTCCAGTGTTTTCTCGCAGCCACGCACTGCTTCCTCGAGGCTCAGCTCCAGGTTGTAGCGCAGATCAGCGCCGCGCTGAACGCTGGAACGACGACGACCACCGCCGCCTCCGCCACCACCGAAGATGTCACCGAATACATCGCCGAAGATGTCGGAGAAGTTGCCTTCAAATCCGCCACCGCCAAAGCCGCCGCCCTGGCCATCGACACCGGCATGACCAAACTGGTCATAGGCCGCTTTTTTCTGAGCATCAGACAGGACCTCGTAGGCCTCGCTGATCTCCTTGAATTTGTTTTCAGCCTCTTTGTCATCCGGATTACGATCCGGATGGTACTTCATCGCCAGGCGACGGTAGGCTTTTTTAATGTCCCGATCAGATGCATCACGGGGCACATCCAAAAGTTCGTAGTAGTCCTGCTTTGACATGATCCGAATCTGACTCGTCAGGGTTTGGCTCACTTGAGCCGGACATGACAACGCGGGCCGGGGCCCGCGCTGTCACACTGCAAGGATCGACAACCGCGAAGCTTACTTCTTGTCGTCCTTCACTTCTTCGAACTCGGCATCGACAACGTCGTCTGCTGCGTCCTTGGCACCGGCGTCAGCGTTAGCACCGCCAGCCGCTTCTTCAGCCTGGGCTGCTTCGGCGTACATTTTCTGGGCCACTGCAGACAGTGCTTCAGTCAGAGCTTCGGTCTTGCTTTCGATGGCATCCTTGTCGGTGCCCTTCAGCGCTTCTTCCAGCTCTTTGCTCGCTGCTTCGATCTTCTCTTTCTCTTCGTCGGTTGCCTTGTCACCGGCATCCTTCAGAGTTTTCTGAGCAGTGTGGATCATCGCGTCACCCTGGTTACGGGCAGCGGTCAGTTCCTCGAACTTCTTGTCTTCTTCGGCGTGCGCTTCGGCATCGCGAACCATCTGGTCGATCTCGTCATCGTTCAGACCGGAAGAGGCCTTGATTACGATGGACTGCTCTTTGCCAGTGGCCTTGTCTTTCGCAGACACGTTCAGGATACCGTTGGCATCGATGTCAAAGGTGACTTCGATCTGCGGCATGCCGCGCGGTGCCGGCGGAATGTCAGCCAGGTCGAAACGACCCAGAGACTTGTTGGAAGACGCCTGCTTACGCTCACCCTGAACCACGTGAATGGTTACCGCAGTCTGGTTGTCATCAGCGGTCGAGAACACCTGAGACTTCTTGGTCGGAATCGTGGTGTTCTTTTCGATCAGCGGTGTCGCAACGCCACCCATGGTTTCGATACCCAGCGTCAGCGGGGTTACGTCCAGCAGCAGTACGTCTTTAACATCACCGGACAGAACCGCACCCTGGATAGCGGCACCGATAGCAACGGCCTCATCCGGGTTTACGTCTTTACGCGGTTCCTTGCCGAAGAAGTCAGCAACTTTCTGCTGTACCAGCGGCATACGGGTCTGACCACCCACCAGGATCACTTCATCGATCTCGGACGCGGATACACCGGAGTCCTGGATCGCGATGCGGCACGGTTCGATGGAGCGAATTACCAGCTCTTCTACCAGAGATTCCAACTTGGAGCGGGTCAGCTTCACGTTCAGGTGCTTCGGACCGGTCGCATCAGCCGTGATGTACGGCAGGTTCACGTCAGTAGCCTGAGCGGAAGACAGCTCGACTTTCGCTTTCTCACCCGCTTCTTTCAGACGCTGCAGCGCCAGCGGATCGTTGTGCAGGTCGATGCCGCTTTCTTTCTTGAACTCGTCCGCCAGGTAGTTGATGACAGCCAGGTCGAAATCTTCACCACCGAGGAAGGTGTCACCGTTGGTCGCCAGTACTTCAAACTGGTGCTCACCGTCTACATCAGCGATTTCGATGATGGAGATATCGAAGGTACCACCACCCAGGTCGTATACGGCAACAGTCTTGTCACCCTTGGACTTGTCCATGCCGTACGCCAGCGCAGCTGCTGTCGGCTCGTTGATGATACGCTTCACTTCAAGACCGGCGATCTTGCCTGCGTCCTTGGTTGCCTGACGCTGAGAATCGTTGAAGTAGGCCGGTACGGTGATAACCGCTTCGGTCACTTTCTCGCCTAGGTAATCCTCGGCGGTTTTCTTCATCTTCTTCAGCACTTCAGCAGACACCTGCGGCGGTGCCATTTTCTGGCCCTTAACATCGACCCAAGCGTCGCCGTTGTCGGCCGCAGTGATCTTGTAAGGCACCATTTTGATGTCTTTCTGTACGACCTTGTCTTCAAAACGACGGCCGATCAATCGCTTGATCGCGAACAGAGTGTTGTCCGGGTTAGTCACTGCCTGGCGCTTGGCCGGCTGACCGACCAGCGTTTCGCCATCATCTGTGTACGCGATGATGGACGGGGTGGTGCGATCACCCTCGGCGTTTTCGATTACCTTGGTCTTGTCACCGTCCAGGATAGCTACACAAGAGTTGGTAGTACCCAGGTCAATACCGATAATTTTGCCCATGTTCTGCTCCGATATTGCTGTCGCCCCTCGGGGCGAGAATTCAAGTCTTAAAAATTTGGTTGCTACTTATATGGGTACGCGTTGAAGAAATTCAACGCCCCGATCAGCTTTTTGCGACCATCACCATCGCCGGGCGCATCAGACGACCATTCAGCAGGTAGCCTTTCTGCACCACGGTTACTACCGTGTTCGGCGCTACGCCTTCAGCCGGCACCATGGACATCGCCTGATGGTGCTCAGGGTTGAACGGCTGGCCTTCCGGGTTCACCTGTTCGACGTTGAACTTCTCCATGCTGGACAGGAACAGGTTCAGCGTCATTTCGACCCCTTCACGGATCGCTTGCAGCTGCTCGCCTTCGCCCTGGCTCGCCTCGATGGCACGCTCCAGGCTGTCGACAACAGGCAGGAGTTCGTTGGCGAACTTCTCCAGGCCAAACTTGTGGGCCTTTTCCACGTCCTGCTCGGCACGACGGCGGATGTTCTGAATCTCGGCCTGCGCGCGCGGCTGAAGCTCAGCCAGTTCCTTTTGCAGCGCATCAACTTCGGCACGGGACTCTTCCAACTGCTGCAGCACATCCGCTTGAGTATCATCCGCAGCCTGCGGCTCTGCCGCGCCTGCTTCAACCGCAGTGTCGACTGCGTCCTGAACCCCTTCCAGGGGCTCTTGGGTGTTCTGCTGCTCTTTCGCCATCAGGTCTCTCCAACTGAAATCTCGGGTTTCACCTCGTTGCTCATCTATATGGGGCTGCTTTGTTCGGCTTCAAGCGCTCAGCTGTATTTTTTCGCTCAAGGATTGCAGCAATGGCAAAAATGACTTATACAGTAAATACTGTATAAATAACCACTGTATATAAAACCACTAGAACCAACCCGTAGGTATTCGCCATGCTGACGCAGATTACGATCCGCAACTTCGCGATTGTCGATGCTCTGGAAGTGGAACTGGATAACGGAATGACCGTGATCAGCGGTGAAACCGGTGCCGGCAAGTCCATCATGCTGGATGCGCTGGGGCTGTGCCTGGGCAACCGTGCCGACAGCGACAGCCTGTACAAGGGCGCCGATCGTGCCGAACTCACCGCCTGCTTCGATATCCGCGAACTGGGCTCTGCCCGGCTCTGGCTACAGGAACATGAGCTGGAATGCGATCCGCGCGAATGCCTCATGCGGCGCGTCATTACCCGAGAAGGACGCAGCCGCAGCTATATCAACGGCCGGCCCGTCCCCCTCACCCTGATGCGGGAGTTCGGCCAGTTTCTGGTGGATATACACGGCCAGCACGAGCACCAGCGCCTGCTGAAAAAGGATCACCACCGCGTGCTGCTGGATGCCTTTGGCGGCCAGGGCGAGCTGTCGGACCAGGTTCGCCGCCACTTTCACAAATGGCGCCGCCTGCACTCCGAATTCCGCGCCCTCACCGAAGTATCCGAAGAGCGCAACGCCCGCGTACAGCTGCTCAGCTATCAGGTTGAAGAGCTGGACCAGCTGGCCCTGCAGCCCGGTGAGCTGGAAGCACTGGAGCAGGAGCAGCAGCGTCTGGAAAATGCCGACGGTCTGCTTTCCAGCGGCCATCAGCTGCTGCAGCTGAGCAGCGAAGGCGACGATACTCACTGCCTGTCCATGCTGCACCACTGCCTGCAACTTCTGGGACAGTTGGATGCCCAGGATGAACGTCTGCGCCAGGCCGACGAGATGCTCAACAGCGCCCTGATTCAGGTGGAAGAAGCCAGCCGCGAGGTACGTCACTTTATCGACGGCATCGAAATCAATCCCGAGCGCCAACAGGAAGTAGAAGAGCGCCTGTCGGCCATCTATGACGTGGCCCGCAAGCACCGCCTGCTACCGGAAGAACTTCCTGCTTTCCATCAATCATTGCAGCAGGAACTGGCCGGGCTCACCCAGAGTGACGAAGCGCTGGTCGAAATGGAAGCCGAGGTGGTACACGCACGCGACGAGTATCTCGGCAGCGCTGCCGAGCTGAGCCTGGCGCGCCAACAGGCGGCCGAAACATTGGGCACACGCGTCGATGAGCAACTGCACGCACTGGGCATGCCTGCTGCACACTTTACAGCCTGCCTGACCCCGCTGGATGAGGAGCGCTACAACGCCAACGGGCTGGAAGAAGTGGAATTCCTGATCAGCACCAATGAAGGCCAGCCGGCCCGTGCACTGGCCAAGGTTGCCTCCGGTGGCGAGCTGTCACGTATCAGCCTGGCGATCCAGGTCATTACCGCACAAAGCAGCAGCACACCCACACTGGTCTTCGACGAAGTGGATGTCGGTATCGGTGGCGGCATTGCTGAAGTGGTTGGCCGCATGCTGCACGCACTGGGCAAACGCGTACAGATTCTCTGCGTGACCCACCAGCCACAGGTCGCGGCACAGGGCGATCAGCACCTGTTCGTCAGCAAGAACGGTAAAACAACTGGGAAACAAACTCGCGTCAGTCGCTTGAGTGACAAGCAGCGAGTGGAAGAAGTGGCGCGCATGCTGGGCGGGGTCGATATTACCCGCACTACCCTCACACACGCGCAGGAGATGCTGTCGGCCTGATGCCGACAGTATCGAATTCAGCGACTTACTTCTTGCCGCTTTCCTCACAGCCGCCCTTGCAGACGCCGTAGAGGTACAGAGTACGATCGGTGATGCTGAAGCCCAGCTCGTCGGCTACCTTGTCCAGAATCTCGGACACCTGCGGCTCGGTAAACTCGCGGACACGGCCGCATTTCACACACACGACATGGTCATGGTGCTCTTCACGGGCCAGCTCAAATACGGAATGACCGCCATCAAAGTGGTGACGTGACACCAGACCTGCTGCTTCAAACTGAGTCAGTACACGGTATACCGTGGCCAAACCCACATCCTCACCCTGCTCCATCAGGAGCTTGTAGATATCTTCAGCACTGAAGTGATCGCCCTCTCCGGCGCGCTCCAGTATCTGATAAATTTTTACCCGCGGCAGTGTGACCTTCAATCCGGCCTTCCGCAGTTCCTGATTTTCCAGTGCCATATTAGGCCTCAATCACTATGCTGTTCGGGATTTGCAATGTTAGACTCCATTATCTTTGTTTAGGCTGAAAAACGGAAGTCATTGTCCGATGCAAAAGGTTTTTATCAGCGCCATCCTTGCCGTTATTATTACCGGCTGTACCGAATTCCCCGGCGTGTACAAGATTGATATCCCTCAGGGTAACCTCGTCACTCAGGAAATGGTGGACCAGCTCCGCCCTGGCATGACCCCTGCGCAGGTACGGTACATCATGGGCACCCCTTTGGTGAATGATAGCTTCAGCGAAAATCGCTGGGATTACATCTACACCATCAAGGACGGGGACGACCAGCGCTATCGCGAGCGCCTCACGCTGTTCTTCCAGGACGGCAAGCTGCATCGCCTCACCGGTGATTTCCAGCCCAATCAGGGTCAGGACCAGCAGTAACCGCTACAACGGATGCCAGGCCCTGAATGTCAGGCATCCTTCTCTGACTTTTCCTTCTGCTCGGCTTCTTTCTGCGCCTTCATTTTGGCTGCACGCTTGGCACGTACTTCTTTGGGATCAGCGATGAGCGGGCGGTAAAGCTCCACACGGTCGCCTTCCCGCAGCACGGTTGTGCCCGGATCCTTGATCGCCTTGCCAAAAATCCCCATCGGGATGCTGTCAGGGTCAATTTCAGGAAATACTTCGGCAATGCCAGAGCGAATCACGGCATCACGCGCCGTGCAATCCTCTTCCACCTGTACCGCAATGATCTTCTGTTCATGCGGCAGTGCGTACGCTACTTCAACCTGAATCATCTTTTCCCTCAACCGTAGACTTCATCAGCACGGGTGACAAAAGCATCAACCAGTGTCGTTGCAACCGAGCTGAACACCTTGGACATGGCCATGCCGGTCAGCTTGCCCTGGAACTCGAACTCCATGGTCAGCTCCACCTTGCAGGCCTCATCACTGAGCGGTGTAAACACCCAGATACCATGCAGGGAGGAGAAAGGCCCTTCAACCAGCGCAATATCCATCTGGCGCGGACGATCCAACTGGTTACGCGTGGTAAAGCTGTACTTTAAACCACCCTTGGCCAGATACAGCGTCGCCTCAAGCACCTGATCGGACTCGGCGACCACTTCGGTCGCCGAGCACCAGGGCAGGAATTGAGGGTACTGGCGCACATCGTTTACCAGGTCGAACATCTGCTCGGCCGTGTGTAACACCAGTGCGCTGCGTTTTACCTGCGTCATAACCTACCTATTTCAGCCAGCCTCAGCCCGCCAGCTTGTCATACAAATTGACCACAAAGATGATCATTACGGCAACGGGCGCAATGTAGCGAATCACGAACCACCAGGCCGCGTATACCTTGTTGCAGCCCAGCGCCAGCTCATCACGGGTCATGTTACTGGTCAGTACCCAGCCTGCATACAGCGCAATCAGCAAACCACTCAATGGCAGCATGATATTGGCCGTCAGGAAGTCGAGGAAGTCGAACACACTCAGGCTGAAGATCTTGATTTCTGCCCAGTGGTTGAACGACAGCAGGGATGCGATACCCATCAACCAGATAATGACGCCCAGCACCAGAGCCGCCAGCGGACGACGCATGCCAAAGCGCTCGACAACCCAGGCCGTCGCCGGTTCAAGCAGGGAGATCGCAGACGTCCAGGCCGCTACACCGACCAGAGTGAAGAACAGGAAGCCGAATACCTGTCCACCCGGCATCTGACCAAAGGCCACCGGCAGGGTGATAAACATCAGGCCAGGGCCCGCAGCCGGGTCCATCTGGTTGGCAAATACGATCGGGAAGATACACAGGCCTGCTACCAGCGCGACCAGCGTATCCAGTACACCGATAGTGATAACAGTGGAACCGATGGAGTCTTTCTTACCCATGTAGGAACCGTAGGCCATGATAGCGCCCATGCCCAGCGACAGGGTAAAGAAGGAGTGACCCAGCGCAACCAGTACCGCATCCCAGGTCAGCGCTTCCGGCGAGAAGCTGAACAGGAAAGACCAGCCCTCGGCAAAACCGCCTGAGTTAACGGAATAGCCCAGCAACACGATCAACAGCAGGAACAGTGCCGGCATCATCACCTTGGTAGCACGCTCCAGGCCCTTGTTCACGCCGCCAGCAACCACCGCGACCACCATCAATACGAACACGGTATGCCACATCAGCATCTGATCAGGGCTGGCCAGCAGATCGGTAAAACGCTGCCCGGCCTGTTCACTGCCGATATCGACAAGCTGCCCTGTCCCCATGCCCGCGATGTAGTGCAGCACCCAGCCGGCTACGACGGAATAAAAGGAAAAGATAATGTAGCCGGCAAGAACACCCAGCCAGCCGATCAGGCCCCAATGCTTGCTGCGGCCCGCTTCAGCCGCCGTTTCGCGTACCGCATTGATCGGACTCTGCCGGGCACGGCGACCCACCAGAATCTCCGCCATCATGATCGGAATACCGACCAGCAGGATGCAGAACAGATAAACCAGAACGAAGGCGCCCCCGCCATTTTCACCGGTGATGTACGGGAACTTCCAGATGTTACCCAGTCCGACAGCCGACCCTGTCGCGGCGAGGATGAAGATCCATCGGTTCGCCCAGGAGCCGTGAATAGACTGCTTAGTTTCCATAGTGCTCTCAAGTCAGATTTTCGGAAACCAGCAATTGTTCATATTTACGACAGGGGTGACAACCTTATTCGCCGATTTAGCGCAACAGATCCATGCTATTTCGCTACACGGGCCGCTTTTCTTGCCACGCGCCCCTCTATATAATCCGCGCATGGCAAAGAAAAAGAAGGCTCCGGGCGGAAACACCATCTGCCTGAACAAACGTGCTAAGCACGAATACACCATCGACACCCGCGTCGAGGCTGGCCTGTCCCTGCAGGGATGGGAAGTGAAAAGCCTGCGTGAAGGCCGCGGCCAGTTGGTGGACTCCTACGTCATTTTCAAAAACGGTGAAGCCTGGCTGGTGGGTGCGCACATCACACCGCTGATCTCTGCGTCCACGCACTACGTAACAGACCCGCGTCGTGACCGCAAGCTGCTGCTCAACCGTCGCGAACTCGACAAACTCATTACGGCAGTGGAAGCCAAGGGTTACACCTGCGTTGCACTGGCACTGTACTGGAAGAAGGGTATGGTGAAGTGTGAAATCGCGCTGGTAAAAGGCAAGAAACTGCACGACAAGCGCGCAGACGAGAAAGAAAAAGACTGGAATCGTCAGAAGCAACGTGAACTTTCTGTTGCGGTTAGATGAACCAGCCCCCTTTCGTACTGTCTATTAAGTCGTTACAATAGCGCGTTCAAATCTGGGGGTGACTTGGCTTCGACGCCGATTACGAACCCTTAGGTGCATGCCGAGAACGTGATGATTCTCGTAAATCCCTCATCACACAGTTATAGTTGCAAACGACGATAACTACGCTCTAGCTGCATAAGCCAGCTAGCGCCGCACTTTAAGGTGTCTGTAACTTATTGATTTTGCGGTGTCATTCGAGACAGAATCGCCTGGATGCTTTGCTCTAAGCTGAACGGTTAAAACTAAAAGAGCTCGCCCATAACACCCTGGCTCTCGGGTCGTGACGGGTTAATTAAATAGAGATGCCTAAGCATGTAGATCTTGAGGCAGAGGATTGGCGGACGCGGGTTCGAAACCCGCCACCTCCACCAAATTGCTAACGTTAAAAGCCTGTTTTTACAGGCTTTTTTCGTTTCTGGACCCAGCAACTCCCCAAAAGTGTCGAAAAAGTGTCGAAAACGCCCTACGCCGAAAGCCTTAAGAACTTACAACTCCCGGCCTCTTTTTGTTAACCTCGATCCAACCTATCGAATAACCCTTAGGGAAAAGGTGCCTCATGCTGCAAGCGGTCCTGTTTGATCTAGACAACACTCTGGCTAACACAAAAGAAATTGAAGAAATTCGCGAGAGAGGAAACTATGACCTTCTGAATGAGGAAACGCTGCGGAATGTACATGCCTACCCAAAATGCCATGACCTGATCGTTGCGTTAAAAGAGAAAGGGGTAAAGGTTGGCATCGTTACCAACTCAGCCCGTGCATATGCCCAAAAGGTTCTGGATCACATAGGATTGCCAGACTTTGATGTAATAGTTACCTATAACGATGTTGGCAGGAAGGGGGCTAAACCAAATCCTGATGGGATTCTAAAGGCAGTAGATGAGCTTGAATTAGAAGCTAACGAAAACATTATCTATATCGGTGACAACTATAAAGACATAGTTGCTGCTTACAGAGCGAAAGTTAAACCTGCTATTTGTTCCTGGGCTCATAGATACCCTGTATCTCAGTCGCCATCAATTGAGCTTAGTACTGAATATTTACTAGATGAAATTGACTCACCAGAAAACCTTAAGCTCATCGCCGAACTGACTGAAGAACACGAGTCTTTTGACTTCAGCAAAAAACGTCTTTATTTCTTACCGGTTGATCTTTCTGCCAATGTCGTCACACTAAAGGACGACATGAAGATATTTGTTCTCGGCCGATATTTTAGCCAGAAATCTATTGACACCATCGAATATCACCATAATCATAAACTGTCAAAAAAAATTGCCGAAAAAAACTCAAATGAAAATTTTAAAGCTCCTGATTACTGGGTTGACCTGATTAGCCACTGCGTCGAAAAAATTCCTGACTATCACCATGAGTTTGATAAATACGATATCGTAACAGTTATACCTGCTAAGAGTGGACGCCCACAAAGACTTGAAGACCTTCTAAGTAGAGTTCAGGCTAAGCTGAATGATAGTAAAATATTATTTATTCCCGACATCTTTGAGTTCTCGAAGGATGCAGGCTCTCAAAAGACTCTTGCAGGAGATGAGCGCTACGACTCCGCAAAAAGCTCTATCTCTGTTAACAAGAGCCATATTGATACTATCAACGGATCAAATATCCTAATCATTGATGACGTTATCACTACTGGAGCAACACTCCGAGTTGCAATTGAGCTTCTTGAAGCGTTAGAGCCTTCATCAGTAAAAGCATTAGCAATAGCTAAAACCGTCACAATTAAAAGCTTAGAAGAAAAAGAGTGCCCTGAATGTTCAAGGATGATGCAAATAATAAAACGTAAAGACTCTGACATATACTTCTGGGGCTGCACTGGTTATCATGAGGACCCTCAATGTAAAAATACCGAAAATTATATTGAGAAAGATTGCCCAATGTGTGGAAGAGGAATGGTAAAAAAACGTAGGCGAAAAGATGGAGTTTATTTTCTATCTTGCAGCGGATACAACTTGGAACCATCATGCAACTACTCAGAAAGTTTGGACTAAGTTTAAATGTGTCTTCAGAAATAATCTCTGAAGACACATTCTATTTGCTTTCAATTTCGAAGCTTAAAGGCCGTGGAAAGGCTTTTCTTCACTCTATCTCCCAAGATAGAACAACATTTAAGCACAAAGTAATTAACGAATTGGAAAAGGATCTATTACTTTCCAAGAATGCAATCAATGAGGCTTTAGACGACTGCGCTATAGCTGAAACTAGCCAGCACAGAATAGTATCTATTTTGGATACTGAGTTCCCCACCTCTTTGAAATTTACTCACGACTCACCGGCAATACTATACTGCAACGGAAATGTGGAGTTATTGAAACACAAATGCATTGCAATCATTGGCACAAGAGAACCGACAGAGCACGGGGTTGAAATTACCAATAGAGTATCTAAATGGTTTTCAAATAATGGTTGGTGCATAGTCAGCGGTCTCGCTAAAGGAATTGACACAGAGGCGCACAGGGCGTGTATATCCGTTAATGGAAAAACCATCGCTGTATTTGGCACTCACCTGAACAAAACATATCCGGCTGAAAACAAAAATTTAGCGCATGAGATAGTTGATAAAAACGGTCTCATCATATCGGAATACGGTTATCAATCAAAAGGATATCGGTCAGCATTTGTTGAAAGAGACCGCATACAAGCAGGTTTAAGCATGGCTACCTTTTTGGTTCAAACCGACATAAAAGGAGGTAGTTTGCATGCCAGCAAAGCGGCACTAAAATACGGCAGGAGGCTTATCGTGATCAACCCAACGCCTAAGGATATCGCGAACAAAGAACCCAAGATAGAAGGTAATCTAAAAATAATAAACAGCTCTGATATTGAAAAATCAAACTATCTAAACACTATTAAAGGTTCATTAGAAAGAATAACGATCCTTAAGAACAAAGATCAATATTTTGAAATTGATGCACACTGTAAAAATGATTTAGATTCACTTATAGAATCATCAGCCAAAAAAGAAAGTACTATGGCTCTTTTTTAAAATCAGACAGGAGCCATTGCAACAACACTTTGCAATTGGTCTTTGGCAAGATGTGAGTAACGTAATGTCATTGCTAAAGAAGAATGCCCAAGTGCTTTTTTTAAAACTAGAATATTCCCGCCGTTCATCATGAAGTGACTGGCGAACGTATGCCGTAGTACATGAGCTGCCTGGCCCTTGGGTAGCTCTATCGTGGTTTTCTCCAATGCCCTGCGGAATGCACCGATTGAGCTGGTGAACAGTCCGTACTCTTTCCAATGCTGTTTTAGCCGTTGTTCGAGTTCCTGGGAGATGGGTACGGTTCTAACCTTGCCGTTTTTGGTGTTACTGAAGGTCACTGCCCTATTCCGTACAGATGACGGTTTCAGGTTCTGGGCTTCTGACCAACGGGCACCCGTTGCCAGACACACCAGCACAATCAGCTCCAGGTGGGGGTTTGCCCCTGCCGATCGGGAGCGGATAGCAGCCAACAACTCCTGAATCTGGTCCTGCGTTAACCAGGACAATTCCTTCTGCTGAAGTCGTAGCGGTTTCACCTTGGCCAGTGGGTTTTCGTAATCGAGTTGGTCCAGGGAGTAGAGTTCGTTATACACCGCACGGATATACGTCAGCTCATTGTTCAGTGTCTTGCCGGTAATCCCAGCCTCGGACCGTTTGCGACGGTCTTTCATATACGCCGTCGGTGTCAGCTTTATGGCTGCAGGGTCCTTGAGGCGAGCCGCCATATTGAGCAGCGCGGTTTTCCTGCGTACACCATCGCGCAGGGTGTGGCCATGCAGGTCATACCAGAGTTCGATTAACTCACTCAGTTTCCGCAGGTCCTTGGCCTTGGGCGACCATTCAGGTTCCAGGGTAATTTTCTGCTTGCAAACCAGCTCAAAGCGTTTTGCATCAGCTTTGGTCTTGAGTATGCGGCGGAAACGACGCCCTTTGATCGGTTCGATATCGACCTTCCAGCGTCCATCCGGCAGAGGGGATATTGCCACTATGCAGCCACCTTGCTCGTCAGTCGCCGTTCCAACAGGCCCCGCTCAATGAGATCAAAGAGGTCAGCCTTTGTGAGCTCTCTGGCCTTGATATACCCCATCAGATCACGCCAGAGGCCGGACTTTTTTAGGCAGCTCCACGCCTTGCGAGCGGTGATGTTGTTCCTGGCATAAATGGAGAGCAGGTTTCCCAGTGCAAGGGCTACGTTTCGTTCATTGCCGACACCGGCCGTTTTGTATTTCCGCTTGGGGATGAAGTCAGACGCCGGCTTGATCCAGTCGGTGTCCTCATTCAGCAGGGTCCAGAACGGGTCCACGTAACGTCTATTCAGGTCCAACCGGAAACGATCAAGCCCATAGGCCCAGAGGTTCGCTAAATACTCGGATGCAGCCTCATAGGTACTGAGATTGCACTTCTTCTCTTCAGTGGTGTTGTAGTCGGCAAACTGACGGAGCACCGTTTGAGAGAAACGGAATTCCAGACGCCATACGTCCTGATCCGGTTGCCAGAGAGGAGTTGTCAGGTCGTGATCAACCTTGGCACTCCAGATGCCGTGGAAGTAGTCGATCTTGTCATGGGCAACGATCTCCCGTGACTTGTTGTATAAGGCTGCCTGCAGGCTGGAGACGGTGCCAAAGGTGTAGGACTGACCACGGCCGTAGATGCTGGCGACTTCACCAGTGGTAACTTCAAGGGACTGGAAGCCGTTACGATCATTGACCCGCTGGGATCGACAGGTAAGGCGGTCCACGAAATCAGACGGGGGAACCCATCCTTGCCAGTCGGTAGCCAGGTGAATAGCCACACCACAGGGGGACGGAGCTATTACGAACCATCCTGCTGCCAGTTCATCCATCTGGTGTTGCAGTACATCAGGGGATCGGTCTCGTATCAGCTTGGGTGAAACTTCAATCTTACAGTGACTTCCCACACAGTCAGCCGTGGTGTGGTTGTTCTTCACCATGATAATCACGCCGAATTCAGCATTCTGCAGCAGGAATTTGAAACCAGCCTTACCGCCTCTTTTGAGTCGCCATAGATGCCCCTGGTACTCAATCACTGGACGGTGTTCTGCCTCTAACCTTTCCTCCAAATTGTCCAGGAGGTCATGATCAAGCATCCCGTTATACAACTGACGTACCGTATCAACGGAGCAATCAATAACACGGACACCCGAAAGGTCTACGGTCTCCAATGTGGGGGTTACAAAGAAACGACCATCTTCACAGGGTTCAAAATTCTGGTTTCTACGGGTTAAGGATTCTTTCTTCATCATCTGCACCTGATGTAACAAGGGTGTATAGCTGTCTAACCAGCCACTGGTTGTAATCATTTGAGACGTGCTACAGGATCGTCGGGACGGGGGCCGCGCGGGCACCCTCTGCTCCTCCCATAGGTTCCTCGCGACGGGTGCCCGCGCTGCCGTAGTACTCGCGCAATAAGATGGTGTTTCCGTGTTTGTTTAACAGCAGGCCGGATTTGCGGTACTGGGCAAGGTATCCCAACTCTTCCAGTGCATCCTGATCGAATACGTCCAGGAGCTGATCATCAAAATACACATGAACACGGTAATAAACGGCTCCGGTGGAACGGACATAGACAACGGCCGATACATAGGGCTGGGCCCCTGCATCAATTAATGCCTGGAAGGGATCAGCGGATTCGACTACAGAAATAGAAGCTTGAGGCCCACTCGGAGCAGGAACGACACCAGGAGCATGCCCAGTACCAGAAGAATCGACTTGAGGAACAGGCGCAGGAGTGTCCGGTAAAGCGTTTTCAGCAGCGAGGCCGACAAACGAGCCATTTTCGAACGCTTGAACCGCCGAATACGTAAACCAAAAG
>NZ_FTMN01000020.1 GCF_900155945.1 Marinobacterium stanieri | reverse complement strand
GAAACTCAGATAAAGACTATCACCAAACAGATCGATGAAGCCGTTATACAGGTCAAGCATTGGCGTACCAAAACCGAGATCCTGACCAGCGTGCCTGGTGTCGGTAAAGTCCTCGCGTACACCTTGCTCAGCGAGCTTCCGGAGCTCGGTAAGCTCAACCGTAAAGAGATCGCCGCACTCGTCGGTGTCGCACCCATGAACCGAGAAAGCGGCACCTGGAATGGCAAACGGCGTATTCGCGGAGGCCGTCACCGTATCCGCACGGTCATGTTCATGGCGATGCTGTCATCCATCCAATGTAACCCCGTCTTCAAGCGCTTTTATGAACACCTGAAGTCTGAGGGTAAGCTGCCCAAAGTGGCGATCATCGCCTGCATGCGCAAGCTCATTGTAGTGCTAAATACCATGCTCAAAAACGAAGAGCTTTGGCGTCATAAAACAGCCTGATTATTTATGCTGGACACCACAGTCACTTGTTAGCTTTTACCTTGGCGTGTGGTAGAGCATAACTGCCAGCTTTACTGCTCTGTTTCTATCACCATCAAGATGAAACTCGTAGTTAAACCAAGTTTCATCTTTTTCATCAACGTACTTGAGAAAATTGGAATGCTTTGGAGATGCTTCTTTGGCAGTTTCAACCACGCTGGTAAAGTCTTTGTTCGGCACAAACATAATAACCGCAGCCTTTGAATCCCTCCACGTAAGATAACCCAATAGCTGACTAATTGTGGCTAAGAAGCTTTTCTCACCTTTCCAGAATTTGCACTCACCAATAAATACATTTGAGCCTTCATGCCTAAGCAATATGTCTGTCTTACCAGTTTTATTAAATGTTTCTCCAGTTGCAGAACCTTCAAAATTTGGTTCTAACATCATTAAAAAGTGATCTCTAAGATGCTCTTCTTCTTTTCCTGCGTACAAGCTAGGCAGCCGTTCAAATTCTTTTCCCACATCGTGGATTAATTTCAAGATGTCTATATATGTAGACTGATCAAGGCTTGGTTCTGGTGAAAAGCCCGCCTCCTGTACGCTTGGCCTATTTAAAATAGGTTTCTTTCGCTTCTGAGGCGCAGGAATAGAGAATGTTTCTGATGCCGCACTAGATTTTTTTATTGGAACACCTAATGAAGCTAGCACCCCAGTGCTCTTTTGAATTCTCTGCTTTCGCATATTAAATGCATTACGAATATGTTGTTCCAAGCTAGCGTTCGCTTTTATCACCTCAGCTTTCACGTTTTCATATTGCTGCATGATACTTCTGATGTTTTCGTCCTTTCTACGAACTATCTCATCAGCATCATCTCTGAAGTTGACTATTTCAAAGCAAAACTCATCACGACTAACCTCGATCTCCATAGTCCACATAATTCTAGTACTGGGCATGCAGTGTAGTAATTGAATATTGCCACTTATTGGAACATGAAATTTAATCACATCCTTTTTATAGGATTTACCTGAATAGACGTGAAAATCGCGAGGGAAATTCTCGGCAGGTATCATTTGTTCGCTAGAAGAAGCGTAGATGTCATCAACATGAATTTCTAAATATTCGACAGTCGCCTCTGATACTTTATGGGCCACATAATCATCTTCGTTGACGTTTAGAATGTAATCATCCCTTTCGGATTCAATAGAGTGAGCAACATTCGATTTGCTTGCCTCAAGAAAGTCCCTTAGCTCTCTTTCTCCGAAAACTCTACTTCTTCTCATATTTGCCTAAATCTCCATGAAAGCTAACAGCCTATTTATGTACGATCAATTAATTAGCACCAACTGTCTCACCCATATAGCACAGGGGGTTCTTTTCTTTTATAGACTGACAAAATGTAATATTTGCTTCTAAAGCTTCTGTAGCTAAATACTCAAAGTCGCTAGAATTTGTAACTTGTTTCTCTAATGTTAAGCCATGTAAAGATCCAGTTACCTGCAGCATTAAATGTTCTAAAGCTATTCTTTCGCTACGATCTAATACCTGAGCATAGCTACTCTGAGAACGAGAAAGTTCATCCTTCATAAACCTAAGTTGGTTCAATGATAGCTCATAAAGTTCCGGCCTATCATCTATATCCTTGGCTATAGATTTAAACATCGAACTCAAATACCACGACTGTGTAGCGAGAGAGTCGAGTCCATCTAACCGTTTAAACAATAGCTTTCTTTCATTTTCCTGCTTCTCACTGTTTTCTTGATACTCTTTAACAATAGAAAAGGCGGCTATAGAACAAGCTAATGCAAACGCCACCCAACCTGTAATAGATACTTTACGCAACCCTTGTCTTTGATGATTCCAAGTATCTCCCCTAATACCGACAACAGTGGCTAAAAGAGCTAGAACTATTAATAAATATGACAATTTTATACCTTCAATTTAGATTCGTACACTCAGGAGAAGCACATAACAGCTTATTTATGAGATACCGCACCTCATAAAAATTATTAGCGGGTATACCTTTAAATTTTTCAAACAGCAGCGCTTCATTCATAACCTATTGATTTAATAGGAAATAAAAATCAAAAAATATCCTATCAAACTCAAAAAGGTAAAAAGCGCCCTTGAAGCTAAGAAAGAAAGGTATTAAGACTGCAACAGGCAGTAAAATCGAACCGCAAAGGCTCTACTAAAGACGAGTGTTTTTGGCGCATCAACTTAGCTCCCTATGCTTGAGGCTGCCGACTTCCTGCTGGCATTGGTTTCAGAATGCCCTGCCCTATGACGCTTTGCAACCGGTCAGGACAGGGAGCGGTTGATCAGCTGCAGGTAAAACGTCAGCTCTGCTTCAAGCACTTTGGCCTGGTTCTCAGGCTGGCGGAAGCCATGGGCTTCATCCGGGAAATAGTGGGTTTCGACATGCAGTCCCTTGGCCCGTAAGCGCTCGACCATCGCGCCTGTTTGCTCGGGGGGCACGACTCGGTCCTGCTCACCCTGGAAGAAAATAACGGGCACCTGGATGCGTTCGGCATGATTCAGCGGGGCGCGCTGCTGGTAGCGTTCAGGATTAGCATCCGGGTCAGCGATCAGCCAATGCAAATAGCGGGATTCAAACTTGTGTGTCAGATCATTCAAACGTGCCGGGTCACTCACACCATAGAGGCTGGCACCGCCCTGAAACAGGCTGGAATGGCAAAGCGCACTCAGTGTTGTGTACCCACCTGCGCTGTTACCACGAATAAACACGGCTTTGGCATCTGCCAGTCCCTGTTTAATAAGCGATCGGACGACCGCTTCCACATCCTGTACATCACTGATCCCCCATTGTTGCTCAAGCTGCATCCGATAGCTGCGGCCGTAGCCCGTACTGCCACGGTAATTGACGTCTGCAATCATGAACCCCCGTTGGGTCCAGTACTGGATTGCCGGCTTGAGTATGGGCGCAGTGGTTGCTGTTGGACCACCATGGGTCCAGATGACCAAAGGCAGAGGCTGGTTGGCAGGCACACCGGCAGGCCGATATAGGAAGTATGGCACCTGCTGGTTCTGTACAGTCGCACTCAGGCTCAGTGGCAGGCTTACCTGAAAGGCCGGCGCGGAACCACCTGATAATACGAGTGTCTGGTCAGGGTCATCTGCTGTCAATTCGGTATCAATGCGCAGGATGGCCGGTTCACGATCACTGAATTCAGCAACACAGGCCAGGTGCTGTCCATTACAGGCAAGCGCATGCAGGCGGGCGGGCATAACCCCAAGCTCCATCGGTTCCCAGTCATGCCCGTTGTGCCGCCATAGCCGCGTATATCCTTCAGACTGCCCCAGCGCCAGCAATTCATCTTCATGATTCCAGCCATAGGTACTTAAACCCAATTGCCAGGGTGCAGTGGTAAATTCGGTATTGGCGGGTGCATCCCCGGCCAAAGGCACAAGGCCCTCAGGGGTTAGCCTTTCGATGTGCCACCAGTTCTGGCGGTCCACCACGACATGCAGCTGGCCTGCAGGTGAAAAACGCGGCTGTGCCCAGGCGGCCTCCTGCTTATCGGATACCTGCACGCACTCAATGATTTCACCCTCGGCACCTAACTCTGCCTGCATTAAACGTGTGCAGCGCCAGGGCTGTTGCGGGTGATCCCATTCAATCCAGGCCAGCTGACGTCCATCAGGGCTGAGTGCAGGTGAGCTATAGAAGTCCGCACCTTCCGCCAGTGTATTAACCTGCCCGGAATTTAGATCAATGCCGACCAACCGATTGATCGGTTCCGCACAGTCCTCCTGGTGCGTTTCACTGACTGCCAACAACCTGTTGCGTAGAGTATCTGCCTGCAGATCAGCAAAGCGTGTTTGGGGTGCTTGCGTGAGTAGCTGGGGGTCTTCATACGTCTCCAGCGACTTGAGCCAGATGGCCTGATCTTCGTTATTAACGAAGCAAGCCAAATCGCCCGCCAAGCACCAGGCGCCGCCGCCATATTCATGCACACGGCTGCGTACGCTGAAATTGTCCGGCAACAGATTAACAGCTTTACCTGAGACGAAGCGGCACAGTCGATTGAGGCCACTACTTGCATCAAAACTCACGCCCATCACCTCTCCCCGGTAAAAACAGAGAGAGGAGTAGTCATGAATGGTTGCAACTGCCTCTTGGGCGCTGAGCAGTGGCTCAGCCTCGGGCGAATACACGGGAGTTACGGTCGTTTCGGAAGGTGATGGGCGCATCCGCACTAGTCTGCTCAGCCGCCGCTCGGGCGTCAAGGATCTTCTGGTGATGCGGTGACTTGCTGCACACCGGGTCCGCTGCGTTCATGTCACCGGCCAGCATATAGGCCTGGCAGCGACAGCCGCCCAGATCGTTTTCCTTTTCGTCACAGGAACGACAGGGCTCCTGCATCCAGTCATCGCCGCGGAAGTGGTTGAAGCCGAACGACTCATGCCAGATATGCTG
>NZ_FTMN01000013.1 GCF_900155945.1 Marinobacterium stanieri | reverse complement strand
CGCAAGTGCCTTGGGTTCAGGCAGCCTGAAGTCGTGTTTCGGGAATACCTTCAGGCTGCATAGGCGAGTGTCGCACTTCGTAGTTGAATCCGCGCATACTCATCATTTCCCTCTCCGCCACGCAGCAAATCATTACCGGTACCGCCGTATAGGGTATCATCGCCACTGTCACCGAAGAGAAGGTCATCACCACTACCACCTCTTATGTCATCATGCCCAGCACCACCATCGAGGACATCATCTCCTGCCATGCCGTTCAAATAATCATTTCCATTTCCCGCATGGAAATAATCGGAGCCTGAATTACCTGTCAGCTGGTCATTTCCACCGTAGCTCCAAACTTCAGTGAATGTGTTACCGCTAGGGGAAGTAAAAATATCAACAGTATTATCCTTAAATTCAAAAAATGTACTCATTATTATTTCCTTTAATTTCTATAATCCATTTTCTTTGATGAAGTTCACATCAATAGCTTAGGGAAGCTGCGAATAAGTCCGCCGCATGGGATAATGCCCGCTGCACACGATTGAGGCCGCACCGATGGATCAGCAACTTACATTCGCGGACAGTGAGTTCAGCAACAAGCGCCGTCAGACCCGTAAGGAGAAGTTCCTGGGCCGAATGGACAAGCTGATCCCGTGGGCGCGTCTCGAAGCCGTCATTGAGCCTCACTATCCCAAAGCCGGGAATGGCCGCCGACCGTACCCCTTGTCTACCATGCTTCGCATTCACTGCATGCAGCAGTGGTATAACCTCAGTGATCCCGCCATGGAAGACGCGTTGTATGAGATTGCGTCCATGCGGCTGTTTGCTCGGTTGTCACTGGATAAGGCCATTCCCGATCACACCACCATCCTGAACTTCCGCCATCTTTTGGAACGCCACGGGCTGGCTCGGCAGGTTTTTGAGGAGGTGAACCAATGGCTGTCTGAAGCCGGAGTCCTACTGAAAGAGGGCTCACTGGTCGATGCCACTATCATCGAAGCTCCCAGCTCTACCAAAAACAAAACGGGTGAGCGTGATCCGGAGATGCGCCAGACCAAAAAAGGGAATCAATGGCACTTCGGGATGAAGGCCCACATCGGGGTTGATGCCCGCACCGGCATCACGCACAGCTTTACGACGACTGCGGCAAACGAACACGACCTCAATCAAGCTGACCAGCTCCTGCACGGTGAAGAAGCATTCATTTTTGCGGACGCCGGGTACCGTGGTGCTGAGAAGCGAGATGAACTGAAGCACTATCAGGCTGACTGGCATATTGCCGAACAGCCGGGACGACTGAAGGCCTTGAAACGACGCCCTCGTATCAACAAAGTCAGGATTCAGACAGAGTACCTGAAGGCCAGTATCCGTGCGAAAGTTGAGCATCCGTTCCGGATCATCAAGTGCCAGTTTGGTTTTGTAAAAGCCCGCTACCGTGGCCTGAAGAAAAACGACTGCAAGTTGGCCATGCTGTTCGCACTGGCCAACGTTGTGCGGGTGGATCAGATGTTGAGAGCACGGGGTTAATCCGTCTGCACTGCCTAAAAAGGTGGTTGCAGCTGGTTAAAAAGGGCTAAAAGTGTTGAATTTTCGCCTCTGAGGCGGTGACAACGACATTTCAGAGCCTTGGATCGGACTTATTCGTAGCTTCCTTAGAATACGACTTCCATATTGCTGATATCTACGAGGTAGATAGTGATTAAAATATTATATTACTGATAATAATTAAATTGATATATGTCAATTAAGTATATAATTTATCGATTTGGTAAAATAAATAACCATTTCTCAAACATAGTATGAAGACATAAATGCCGATAACTGGATTTATCGGCATCAACTTATCACTAGCAAAACCGGCGAAAGAACTCTTTTATACCCATTGCTTGCCCAGATGCTGCTACATCCTCAAATTTACCCCGAACTAACTCACCCGCTGGTCTAGACATGTCGATCCATACGAAATGGTAATCACGCAGCGGATCCGTGCTCCACTCATACCGATTGAGCGACATGGGCTGTGTCGCTATGCCAAACTGCTGGGGATCAATATCAGCATTCAAAAAACGATTTCCCATCAGTTGCGTGGGCGTAATATCTGATTCAGACTGCACAACATAGCAGGCAACATTTCCCATAAGTTCCAATACGGGCAGATTCACACTATACCGCGTCCAGGTTGCCTCAACTGATCGTTCAGGATCATGTTCTCTCAGCATTGTACATAGTACTGCAGCATGATGTCCGCCTCCCTCATTTAGCCAATAATCTCGGTTGTGCCACCGGTCAGTGATTACATGAGTATCGCCAGAAATAATTCCTGTATGCTCAAAGCAGCGCTGTATTTGCTGGTCAATATTTAGACCGTTCAAATCACGCAAATCATTAATTATCGCTCCCATCTCGGCCATACTACGAGCACTGCCCCGTGGGGACCTGGGATGGGCGAAAGACTTGCATGCAAAACAGCCATCGAGTTTAGATATTACCAATTCTGAATCAAACTCATCGGCATGAATAAGATCCGATAATATAGCTGAAATTGTTACATTCGCCCCAGTCGATATCCAATTGTAACTACCAAAATCCATACTTGGTATTTTTTCAAGGGCACAACGAGTCTCGGAAAAAACGGTTGGATACGAGCTGCCTAATGGGTGGGATAGGTCAAGTAACATGGAAAAATCCATAGTGCCAATTATGGATCTAATTTTTCGATTATTGAAATTAAAAATTGTATCAATAATACTCATATCCACCTCATTCAAACGATTTCATTCAGTATGTACTATTCACATTGTTTTAAACCATGTTAATTTGCTAATTTATGGCAAAAACTCGAAGGTTGGTTTGGCATTTTATGAGCAAGTTAGGACTTGCTCATAGGGATATTCGGGAATCTAAACTAATGAAAGACTGGAAATAGAGACTGCAACAACA
Organism: Marinobacterium stanieri; assembly: GCF_900155945.1. GTDB lineage: Bacteria > Pseudomonadota > Gammaproteobacteria > Pseudomonadales > Balneatricaceae > Marinobacterium > Marinobacterium stanieri. The sequence goes on along the minus strand of NZ_FTMN01000013.1, from coordinate 116,211 downwards.
ATCACAATAACCTGTCCCGCAAAACAAGCTGCTATCGATCTCCATAATGAAAACTGATGAACAAATTTAACAGAAAAAACCGTAATGATTGCCGTCCAGACCTGCAACAAAGCCAGTGCACAGTACTGAACAGTGAGTACCGACTGCTGCTGACGTGTCATCTGGGCCATATCTGTTAAATCCGAAGCGATTACAGGTCCCCCGTTCAGGGAATACACTACCGTTGATACTGCAGCCAAGAGGATCGTGGGCATTGAGCTCAAACCCCAAGCAAATGCGAAAGCTCGCAAGCTCCCTCCCCCTCCAAGAATTCGACATAGCTGGTGGACCAGCACCAGCATCAAAATAGAAACAGAAAGCGTACTCGTAGCATTGCTGGCGACAGCCGCCGCCAGGCTATCAACACCAACGACATTAATGATGGGTGACTCACTGGCCATTGCAGCAAGTACGAGGATCCCAAAGGCCGAGAAGATGGAATAACCCAGCCTCAATGCCTCTGAAACAGTTTTCTGAGGCCGAAACAGCATACCTGTAACGAGATTCAACCGGGCGACATCAATATCGTGCTGAACGCGAGCCTCATACTCAGCTGCACGCCTTTCCAATGCCAGATCGCCGGCTCGTGGGGAGTTTTGTACTGGGGAAGAATAGTCGGACATTAGGGCTATCACCTTATTCTGTGTATTACCCTAATATAACATATTTGATCAAGATATAAGCAGCTCTGTATTTACTGCTATACCTCAGTGCTGCCTATCCACATGTCACCGAGGAAGGCATCAATCCCCTCTCCTGCTGGTATCTCCGGGGGGATCTGGGACGTTAGCAACGTATGATTCCAGCCACATTCTGGGGCTTGTGTAGTCGAAAGGAGTCTGCCATAAAGGCCTCTGTATTCAAGATCCGAGTGCTTTACATCATGCAAGATGTCTGGCTCACCAGGGAGCGTTTCTGTTATGAAGTGAACTGTTTGCATACTCTGGTCTGCTGTCGGTAGTGTTAGCCGCAATGAAAATGCGTATATTTCCACTATACAGAATATACAACAAATAGATTATCAGATGTGTTCGAGACTAGTGGCGACAACGTGAGCGCATTAGGTTTTCTCGATAGGACCGCCATCCTGATTCCGCATCAACCGCAGCATCCTGAACGTGATACTTGCCAAAACCAAAATTCCAATCAAGCTAGCGTGAGGGATGAAAGCGATCATTAACCAACATCCCTATGGCAAGCTCTCTATACTGTGCCCAGATACTGCGTACAAGCTCGTCAGAGCATATAGGCCCCCAATCTCGGATCGTGCCACCGTCGCGGCCGTCTCTGAACAACAGCCAAACTCTATTGGAGCCAGTGAGTTGATTGAAATCAAACATGCCAGTATTCAAATTCTAATGACGCCCTTGAGCTTTACTTCGGGGCAAGTGGTGACATGACGGAGTATTCATCCTCCGGATGGGCGTCAGACCAGCTATCACACACTGGACGCCCGTCGATTCGGCCAGGGTACGGCCCATGTGCATAGTCGTCAGTGATAGCTCCACAATCCGGGCACTGCCATTGAATGATGGGCTTCCGTATATACAGATCTCTGTGTCGAAACCCGGTCCCGAGATGGCGCCAGCGTGATTCCAGTTTTTCAAACAGGTCATCACCATTTTCAATGACAGAATGGGGCTCCATGCGAGACTCTGCACGACCACGAATAACCGAAAGAGCTGCGTTGTACCCTTTCTCGTCAAGCAATGTCAGATCAACCAAAGCGACGTGGTAGTTATATGAGTTATAGGTTGAGAGTAGAACCTGAGCAGCTGTACTAGCTCCACTCCCTGACTGGTTAAGAGCGTAATCCAAAAGCAGCTTTACTGAAGCCGAGTAGTTGGGGTCCATTTCGGGAAAATCCTCATCCTTTGATATTCAACTTAGTGCATGTGTGGTCGTACAGAGTTTTCGTAACCTAACTTTTAGAACCAAGACGATGACGTAGTTTGCTATTTACTTTCTAGGATTGGAAGGGTGCCTCCGAAATCTGCAATCTCTATACCGGCCTTTGTGTGGATTTAATATGTGCAGGCAGTAGGAAGTGGTTGGTTTGCCATGGAATCCCGCGTTGAAATGCTATGCCTGACAATGGCCCAAAGCGGACCTTAACTCGATGGTCCACGAAGACGCCTCCAACAGCTGAATAGCCACGCATCCGCCTAATGTGCAAAGGAAGTACGCGATCAAAGTAAAGGGAGGCTTCCGTAAAGTTTTCTACGCGTAGCATTGCGCTCGATGGGTGATAGTTTTCGTTTGCCATCTTGCTTATGCGCAGTGGGGTTCAACTATGGTTGTCCCATCTAAAACTTCTACTCCCGCAGGAGCAAGCAATTGCTGTATCCAACCAATAGCACGTCCTCTTTCAACGCATTGAGAAAAGAACGCACGCTGTTTTGCTCTGGTAAAGGCAACGAATAAGGTATTCAGCTCTTCACCACTATTCGGTTTAAGGCTCCACCAAGTCTGATGGTCGAGTCCGTAAAATATCATCGTATGGAACTCAAGACCTTTGCTTTTATGGACCGTCATCAGAGCCACCTGGCCAACACCTTCGAACTCATCCAGCGCTTCCGTCCAGCTACTGCTATGTTCTGCGCACTCTTTCAGGAGTATGACAAATCCACGCCACACCCTCTCAAAATCTCTTTCCCGTTGATAAGCAGGAAAGGATTGCCGCAAAACGGGCCTCCCGACGAACTCAAGAAGCATCTGTGCAACCTCTTCCGCCGACTCCGGGTCAGTCTGGCGGCACGCCAGTTTTGCTCTTAATTGACGAACGAATGCTTCAAGCTTAACCAGCAATCGCTCCTGAGTGAGGTCGTTATCCGGATCGGCAGTCTCCAAAAACAGATAGTTCTGCTGGGCTTGCTCCCAATTTTCCGGACTTCGGTCCGTCGCTCCCAAACGGAGCAAAGGAACGAAGATGCCGGTCAGCTCTTCACCAAGAAGGTCCTGTATCTGAATTTCACCGGCTAACCGGGCCGCATTTCTAATCCTGAGACCTCGTGCCGCAAAAGCAGGGGCGATCTCAGTCTCTACCTGATCTGCCCGCATTCTGATCAGAATAGCTACATCATGTGGTGCAACACGCCCCGACTGAACCTCACGGCTCACCCATTCAGCCAGATAATTGTTCTCGTCATCTGCGCTCCGGAATTGCCAGATAGCAGAAACCTCACCTTCGATTTCACGGGTCCCTTGTGCCTGCACTTCTTCCACATTGTCGTCTATCCGGCGGGCAATCTCGTGCTGAATACGAACCAGATCCACATGTGAGCGCCAGTTTGAAAGCAACGTTATACGTCTGGCATCAAAGTCGTTTTCAAACTGGCCAAAGGCGTCATCTATAGCTCCCGCCCACCCCATGATTCGCTGCTTATCATCGCCGACTGCCGTAAAGACAGCATCACTACCATCGAACGCCGTTAGCAGCATGTCGTACTGAGCATATGTGGTATCTTGGTACTCATCAAAAAATACGATGGGATATGTTGCCTGTAAGGCCCAGCGGATATATGAATTTTCCTGCAGCAACAGTTTCACAAGCCTGTTTATCATCGGGAAGGACAGGGATATTTCCTCTCCCCCGAAAAATTGGTCATGCCAGTAATCTGCTAAGGCGCGATGTAGTTCAGAGCCATTAGATTGATCAATTGGCAAGTCTGTCAGCGGCACTCTTTTCTCAAGACGTTGAGCACTAACGCTGCGATATCCGTAACGTTCAAGAAAATCCTCATAATCCCGTCGAAACGGCGTAACGATATGATACGTGCCCGAAGCATTGAACGGCTCTGGTATGGTAGGGCGGAACCGGTCCAAAAGCCCCTTGGTAAAAGCATCAAAGGTCATTGAATCAAAGCGCTTTGCCTGATCTCTCGGACAACGCTTTGCAACCCTTTCGGCAAGGTTTCGGGCGGCATCTTTTTTAAAGCTGATAGCCAGAATACGTTTGGGTGCTGGACAAATACCTGTCTGCAAAAGATAAGTCGCCTTCTGTGCCAGAAACTCAGTTTTTCCGGCACCGGCACCAGCGGTCACAAGGATGCTCCTATCGGTTTCACGTAAAGCCTCCCACGCTCTGTCTTCCAGCAGATCGACACCCTGAGGTACCCACTCGTGCCTGCTTACGCGGGTCATTCATCCTCTCCTGACAGATTGAGTTTATGCGTAACGTATTCAATGAGAGCCTTCAGCTCAGCAGGAGCGGACGTAGCAACATTGCCTTCCGTGATACGGGAAAACGCCGCCAGATGAGTTTCCGGCTTACTGCGGCTCAGGAACAGATACGGATACCATTTAAAAGCATCATCATAATGCGCGGTATACAGGTCAGGATTACCACCTGTTTTCAGCGTGCTGACCTTTTTGGCCTGAATAGCGTCAGCACTACCCTGAGGCCCATTGCCACCTGAATTGGCGACCTGATAAGCGGCTGGAAAGGCAAGCAACATGGCAAAATCGAGATCAATGGGAGCGGAAAAGAAAACTCCCTGCTCATTGAAAGCTTGAAGCCATTGACCTTGCGGACCTTCGTTATAAAGCTGTTGGTCGGTAAGCTGAGCAGCATTTGCACTACTTCTGCTCCCCCAATCGTTCCCAATATCAGCCAGATTCTGAAGACAACTCCTCATGGCGTTCGCCCCACCATGCCTGCGCCCCAGATCAAGATCGAGCAATGTGGCATGTGGAATCTCAAGATCATTCAGCAGCCGCCAGAAATGCGCCACGAATCGCCCGCCGAGCGGAACGACGGGAACGAATGATGGATCAAGGGGAACACCCATTTCCTCCGCAATTTTTGGAATAACGACTCGCTCTGAGTCTCCCTCACCTAGGATTACAAATCGCGCAAAATAAAGTTCGGGATATGCCTTTACGGCCAGCCTGACATATACACTTGCCTCAGTACCATCCTCCGGTAAGGTGAGCTCGCGAATCGAGGAGCATCGGGCGCCTCGATCCATACGATGATATCTCACTTCATTCGGCTCTATTCGGCTCAGAATCGCCGGTGAATGGCTAGATAGCAGAACCTGTGCGGAAGGTAGTGCGCCTACTTCCCTCGCTTGCCTGATAATACGAGACAAAAAGAACGGTGAAAGGCTATTTTCAGGCTCTTCGATGGCAAGGATTGTTAGGTGAACACGGCGTAACTTATCCTGTTCAAATGAGCTGGCATCAGCAGGCAAAGAAAAAGCTTCCCGCTCGGTTTCGAGCGTTGCCGCTGTAAGTGCAATATGGAACAGAGAGCGCTGACCGTCACTCAGCTCGGACAAACCGCGCTCCTGACCTTCTTCATCAGGCGTAAACGTAAATTCGGCTTTACGAACAAGCTCCTCAAAACGGTTTTCGATAAGCCTTAAACGCGGCTGACTGTCTGTATCGGCTTCATGGACCTGTTGCCACCGTCTTGAAAGACGCCCCAGCAAGACCCTTAACGGCTCTTCCTCCTCAAAACTGCTCTGGATCTGACCGGCATTATTAGAGCTTGCATCCCTAAATGCTGTCGACCATTTGGCAGCCTGCCATAACCGCCCCTTTAGAAGTGCGGTCACCTGCGTCGTCGCATCACGATTTGCCGGTAAGTAAATAAACTGGATTGAAGAGCGCTCTACAGCCTGAACCCTAGAACAGTCATTCCATTCAAAATTATCATCCAAGGCTCTTATCCAGCGTATATCCTCCTCGATTGCTCCTTCCGGCGTACCGTCATCCGTCCATGTTGCTTGAAGTCGTATCCGGGCCTTAAGGGGCTCTCCTGCACCTGAAGCAGCCATCTGATTGAAGAACTCTGGAATAGCATCAAGAAGAGAGTTGTCCTGTTCTGCCAGCTCAGGGAAAGCAAGTACCGCCTCAACAAACAGGATATCTCCGGACTGCAGTTCCTGCCGTTCAACCGATATGTGAAAATCACGGCGCTGTACCGCTCGTTGTGCTGATGATATGCCAAACAACCTGGACACAGCTTGCAGTACTGCAGTCTTTCCGGAGCCGTTTCCGCCAACAAGTGTTGTTAGAATTTCCTCGAAATTGAGCTTGACCACCTCATGCCCGAAACAACGAAAATTCTTTAGCCTTATCTGCTCTATTTTCATCCCTGATTTCCTTTGGTTAAGAGGTATCTTCAATACTCGATGATGAAGACCATTTCGAATCCAGCCAGCAGAAGGCGATCCTGGTCAGATAACGATAGATGGGAACCGTTTTTTGATAACACCTGCTTTGTGTGCGAAGGGGGTACCTGGTGATTCGGCAACCGTCAAAGTGGCCAGAACACCAAGTGTTGGCCCTTTGCAAACTTTAACCAAGTTGTGAATATAGCTTAATATGCACGCTGTTCAATGTCGTCATTTACGTCAAAGTTGAGCGGCGCGAGCCAGCGCGTCCGCTCGAACGACTTGTTTGGCAAGCGTATTTCGGACCTTCGGAGGAAATAGGTTCGCGTTCAGCCCGACTTACATGCAGTTGAAGCATTACGGCCTCGCGGAAACCGGCAAGAAGCCGTACCGCCCCACAGAATTCCTCGAGAAGTGGATGTGGTTACAGGACGCTTGCACATCAGCAGGGGGAGCAACGTTCTCGAAGACGACCACCTGGCCAATCGTGCTCGACAAATAGAGGTTCCGATAGAAGGCATCCTTCACCGAGGTGGCGACCTCGCCATCGTCGTCGGCGTCAGCCTCTTTGTACGGGTTTAACGGGGTATCCAGGACAACGAAGCCAGGGTGTCCCGTGTTTGCCACGAGTGCCTCTTGCATAAGTCCGATCACATAGCTGGCGCACATGACCGCACGCACGCCCTTGCCATGGCTAGTTCGCTTCCGACCATTCACAACGAGATCAGCACTTTTCTCGTCGAATGCCACGGTAATGTCGTCAGCCACCCTCCATGCGATGAGGAGCGCCCTGATCCTCGAACACACGTCGGACATGGTGTTCGCTGAGAGCTTGATGAACTCAAGCTTCTCTTTCTTGTCAGGAATGGTATCCAGGTCGAATATTTGGCTCTTGAGCGAGTCAATCTGGGCGCGCAGTTGCTCCACCCTGACAAACGCTCCGTAGCTGCCTTGGATCGTTCGTAGCTCGTTGGCCGTGGCTCGGACTTTCGGTGCAAGGGCTACCTCAATCTCTTCGGAAATCTCTTGGATCGCTGCTTCGATCTCCTTCAGGCTCGCCGCCAAAACACGCTGCTCGGTGGACAGCTGGTCCGATGCAACGCGAAGTTCCGCTCGGAGGCGCTTGACCTTGGCCGCTTCCGCTTGAGCGGCCTGGAGTGTGGACTCGGGTGAGTGCGTATCAGCGTCCCGCTGATGTTCTGGTTCAGCACCACAGTAGTCGCACGACTTGTCGCGGTACATCTGCAGGAGATAGGAAGACTCTCCCATCGCCTCGAGCCGAAGCAGATCAGACTCGTAATGAGCATCGAGCAACGAAGCACGTACAAGCATCCCGTCGAGTTCATCCAACCGTCTACGCTGCTCGCGTTGCTCGTTCACAAGCTTTCCTCGCTTAGACTCAGCAGCGCGCAAATCAGCCAAGGCCGTACTCGACAGCTCGCCCAGCTCACGCAGTTTGGCTTCAAGTTCGGACACCTCTTCCGGTGTCACCTCCATGTTCTCAAGGAGCTCGTCAAGCACGGCTTGATCGCGTTCTAGCAGCCCCTCAATCGCCTCCTTCCGTCCGGCCAAGCGGCCCGCGGACGTCTTCGGATCTTCTAGCTGGACAATGCCGGAGTCATCGACGCCCGTAAGCAACATCCGGATCGTGCTTGCGGCGGCGGTGTTGCCGGTTTTCTGGGAACCGAAGAGGGGGGAGCGTTTCGCGATGATTCGTTCTTCATCGACGAGCAAGGCCTTGGATAGGACCCTGAAGCTAACCTCCTGAGTCGTCCCTCTGTCGTTCTTGCGGACTCGCCTGCCATCAAGGCCACACAGGCCCAGCAAGAAGCCCGAGACAGACTCTTTGGCGTTGGTGGTCTCGCCCATTACCTCCCACTTGTCGTCGGCTCCGAGCGCTTCATCAATCCGCCCATGATAGAGTCCGATTTTCCCGCCAACAAGCGGACGCTTCAGGGTGTAGATCTGGCCGTCCGCCGCTTGGATGCAAAGATAGGCAACATCGTACTTTCGAGCTTGCGGGATTTCCTCGGGAGGCGTGCTAGCACCCATCACGAAGTCGATACAGCTTAGCGCATACGACTTCCCCGTGTCCGACGCCCCATCGATGACGTTGAGCCCGGGCGCGAAGTTAAGACTCCCGGACTCCTGACCTGGGCCACAGAGACGAAGCTCCCGAAGCTCGAACCCGTGTCGTGCGCGCTCTTTTGTCATGGTGTCCTCCCCGACCCACGATACTCGGCAAACTGCCCACCCCATCGGTCGAGCTCGCTACTGACGTATCGGGTGATCTCGCTGGTTTCCAACTCCCCGAAGCTCGCCGCGATCCAGCTTGCGCGGCTCCGCAAGGCTTCGACATACCTGCTGCGCAGCGAGTCCAGGAAGCAACCGCCCCGATCCGTCGCGCCGTAGCTGAAACCGTTCGCGTCCATCGTCACTGAGACAAGACCACGCCTGGCATACAGGGCAAGGCCAGGTTCCAGCATGGCACGTCGCACGAGAACCTCAGCTCCGCGTTGTGGCACTGCAGGATGGATACTCTCGGGGCCTCCGTCCACGTCGGCCGAGTGGACCAGCAGGTAGTCGAGCAGAACGAGCCGCTGAAGGTCGTGGCGGTGAGGGTCGAGTTCGACAAGGACGCACAGCGAGCGCAGTCCTAGCTCGACTGGCGAGTTGAACACCCAGGATGTTGTTGCATCCAGCGTACCCATCACGGAACCCACTTGAGTCGAGCGTTGTCGGCGAGCTGGTGGCAGATGCCAGCCTTGTCCTTGACCCCGAGCACCTGTCGCAGGGCGTTGTTCGTCGGGTCAAGCTGCTGAGCGACTCCTGTCGCGGCCTTCACCCGCTGAAATCCATCAGTGTGGCTGGTGTCCTCCACGGTGTCGATGACTGCATCGAAGAACTCCTCCTGGAGATTTTCGAATTGCCCTGGTGGAAGGCTTTCGCGGGAGAAGTTGCGAAGTGATTCAGCATGAAAGAAGCGCTCGCGACTCCGCAGCAGATGCCGAAGGAGAGGCTCGTGCGCGGCCAAGTCCACGGCGCTGAGGACCATGCCGGTGTGATCGGAGTATGCCTCGAGGAGTCGACTAATGTATGGGCTCTCAAACCTTTCCTCGTCGATGTGCGGGACTTCGGTTGGCGGTCGAGGCGGTAGGCCCCCTGGAAATCGAGCGGCATGCCATCGCGTGAGCGCATGTTGCTCAATGAGATCCATCGGCGGGACGTAGCTGACGATGCTGAAGTCGAAGCCCTCGACGAGGTCCAGGAGCTCGCCGGTCAGCGGGACCTTCTTCGTGGAGGTAATGTGTTCCTCGCACTTTGTCGCCCAGTCCTTGATTAGCCGCTCGCGGAGCTCCTCGGGCTTTTTGAAGAGCAGTGACAGACTGTTCCCTGCCCCTTGGGGAGCTACGAAGTAGTACTCGGTTGGGGCCGAATACGCCCTTTCGTGAACGTAGTAGCAGAGCTTCCCCAGCTCGAGGACGACCTGGTTCGGTTGCAGCGGGTCCTTATAGTGCTTGCACTGGTAGTTGTGCCACTCGTCGTCGGAGACGAATGCCACAACGTCGCGGCCGAGGTCGCCCGCTCCGCCGCAGCGCTCAACACGTTGGTACCGGCTCTTCAGGCTGTGGGCCCACTCCAGAGCGAAGTCTTCCCACTGGCCTGGGGAGAAGACGCGCAGGAGGTCGATGGCGGGCACAATCGCACTGCTCGCAGGCGTTGGCGCCACGGTGGCTACTGCGGGCTCCTTCAGCGGCTGCGTCGTTGTCTTGAAAAGGCTCATGGCCGGGGTCCTCGCTCGCTCTGCCTGCGCCCGGTTGCCCAGCGCCCACTTTCTTTAAACGCTATAACCGCTTTTGCGGTAGCAAAAGTGCGCAGCGGGTCAAACGTCACCTGCAACGTGTTGTTGGGCGAAAGTGCTAAGCGGCTCACAGAACAATACCCACGATAATTCCAGCTATCCCAAACACGACACTCCAAACCGCGAGCATGGTTTGAATCCTGAGTTTTTTATGGTGTGACGCATATAGCTCGCTTAATGAATTTGCGAGTTGGGCCGCTTGAGTGGAAATGTTGCCTTCTGCCGATGAAAGGGCTGACAACTGCAAGCTGACATTTTCGGGAAGCTCAGCAAAAGGCTCTGCCTGCTCATGCTCATGAAGTAGCTGTCTAAGCGCATCGCTGTGTTCCCTAAGCTTATCTTCATCACCGGATACAGCCTGCGAAAGTAGTACGCGAAGGCTTAGAAGAACAGACTTTCTATCTTGCGACCAACGCTCTGCTATGTGCTGGATGTCAGGGTATTTGAGATTTCCGTTGGCTATACCCTCGGTAAGTTGACGGCGAAACTGCTTTTTCCAATTCTGCTCACCGTATTCCTTCATGATGGGGATTAGACCTAATACGGTACCAATCAGACCACCAACAACAGCGGATGCAACGGATATAGACATAGAAATTAGTACTCTCCCTTACATGGCGACCAACATATTAATAATACGCATGCGCATATCTGTCTCAGCCAGAGATTAGTAGGGCCGTATCTAAATATATGAAGAGAAGGGATAAAGCGAGATATCACAGCCATTCACTCCCTGAAAACGAGCATGCGCGTTTTGCTGCTTTGCCGTGCGCATTATCATACAACGGCCAGTCCATAGTTCTCTGATGGTGAACGATTTTCCGGTCTGTTACCAGTCACAAATGAGCACAGCAAAGTAACAAAACAAGCACTCAAGGCACATGACCCTCAGTACACTGTATGTAATCACAGAAATTCAAAGCAGCTTGCCCACAGGTGCTGTGGTGCGCGGAACGACTGGCTGATCATCACCAACGTCCGCTATGTGCGCGAAGGGGCTACCTATTGCTTCGGCAAGTGTCCAGGTAGCTAGCACACCAGGTGATGGCCCATAGCAGACGTTAAATATAGTAACAGCTACTGGTGCCTTTTGATCCGGTTTAATAGGCGAACACCGTCTTGCGGATACAAGTTATGATTTGTTTGGTGCGGTTTAGTGAAAGGCCGGCTGCCCCAAGAGATTCAGGCAGCCGGGTACGTGTGGTTAGAAGAGCAGTTCGCTGACGCCTCCCTCACCGATCAGAATAATGGGGTCGCCCGTGTCTGCCACATCATCACGGATCAGGCTGTGGGTAGCGCCAGTGCCCGGGGCTTCCACATCGGCGGTGATGCCCTGCAACCACTGACGCACGCTGTCGAGATCACCGGCGTCAAATGTCGCCAGTACTTCGCCATCCGCATCCGGGTCTAGCAGCCATGTGAAAGTCTGGGCCGCGTCCAGCTTGTTTGTAATGGCAGCAGCATCCTCACCCTGGGCCCCCTCCAGAATATCCAGCATCAGACTACCGGCAGTAGCCGGACGGCCATCTTCGTAAGTACCATTGACGAAAGCGTTACGATAAAACATCAGTCCACCAGACTCTGGCACGCGATCAAACAGGGCCTGATAGAGATCACCGATAAAGTCGCTGACACTGGTATTTCTGATATTGCCGTACAGATCCTGAGACTCGGCTGAAGTGGCAAAAGCATCGACAATGCCATCCAGGTTGCCGTTCTGCTGTTCCAACTGCCCACGCCAGTAGGCCATACCGCCGCTGTCGGCCGGACGCTGATAATAGGCAACGTAGAGCGCCTGAATCTGTTCGCTGAAGGCATCGCTGCCAAAGCCCAGCGCCCCCGGGTCCTGAATCACGCCATTGGCTATGCCGTCGGCATCAAACTCGCCGCCATCGGTCAGCTCGAAGTCCAGGCGCAGTTTATCCCCTTCCAGCACGATCTTGCCGCCATTGTCGGCGGACGCCAGATTAACCCAGTCCCCCACGGCATTTTGCTTCCAGTAGCCGTTCACGGCGACCGAGCCTTCAACATAGAGGCTGAAGGTTTCCGTTGCGCCGGCTTCCTCGATGTCGGCATCGAATGCGATCAGGCCCAGTGGCATATCCAGCTCATCGGGGGCATTCTCGGGCCGATCCTGCTGATGCACGTTGGTCAGCTTGGTGCCGCTGCCTGTGGACTTGCCGTCTCCACTGCCACCGACAAGTGAAACAAAGATTGGCTTGGCATCCGGTTGCTGTGACGGCAGAGGCGTATCCCGGAACGGCACGGAAGCTACATCCTGCTGGTTGCGGTCGGCGATGCCATCGCCATTACCGTCACCGTTGCTTGCACCACCGCCGATTGACGGGACAAAATCCTCGACCGACTCGGGTACACCATCGCCATCCTCATCCGGCAAATCATCCCAGTCACCGGTATCCGGCAACTCGGGTTCCGGTTCCGGCTCTGGTTCCGGCTCAGGCTCGGGCTCGGGCTCAGGTTCTGGCTCGGGTTCCGGCGTGGGAGGGGGTGCCGGGGGCGCTGTGACATTGACCGTCAGCGTGTTCTGCGTTGGGTCGCTGGTGTTGGTGCTGTCCTCAACCGTGAAGGTGAAGCTGTCGCCTCCGGTGGCTGTGGAGGTGTATACCAGCTTGCCGATATCGGCCAGTGCTATCCATTGTCCATCCGTGACTGCCACGCCATCCAGTTTTAGTGTGCCGTTGTTGATGCTCTGCACATTGACCTGTACGCGGGCCAGGGTGTCGCCGGTATCGGCATCCGTGAAACCGAAGTCACTGGCGCTGAAGGTATGCGAAGCCCCTCGGGTCAGTGACAGTGTCTTGTCAGTGCCAGCAGGGTCATCCGGAGTATTCGTCAGATCCAGAGTGTAGGTCGCGGTTGGCGAGATATGGCCGCCCGCATCGGTGACAGTCCAGTCAAAGCTGGCAGCACCGATACCGGCCAGGTTCGCCGTCGGTGTGAAGTCCAGTTTGCCAATATCCAGGATATTGATATGTACGGTACCGGTCAGATTGCCCTGCGTGGTGTAGTAGCTGACACCGCCAACGCTTGATGTACCTGAAGTGCCGGTGGAATCCAGCGAGAGTGTACCGCCGGTGACGGTGGATATATCAATCGTGATGTATTCCAGTGCATCAGGGGTGCTCTGTGAGTCCTGTGTGGTCGGCAGTTCGGTTGCAGACAGGCTGGCCGGGGTGTCTTCATTCCCGCTGTCGGTGTAGCTGGTGGCAACCGGCTTGGTGTCATCAATAACCGTCACGCTAAAGCTCGCCGCAGCGGAGGTTTCACCATCGCCATCATTCACCGTAGCACTAAAGGTACGAGCGCCTTCGGTGGGTGCACCGTATTTAAGGTAACTGAGAAAATACCCAGCTGTTGCTGGGGTACTTGTCTCGTTCAGATTGATTTGGAAATCGGCACCGTTCTGGCCGGTTTTAGTGTTATCTACGGTGCCGATGGCCACAAAGGAACCGCCACCAGAGTACCAAACCGTATCACCCGCTGCAGGTGTGCCATCAGCGCCTGCCTCAGTGGTACCAAACTTGATTGTTTCGTCGCCTGTGTCACTCAGGAATGAGCCGTCGGTTGTGCCTGAGGTTTGTGTAATCAGGACATAACCGCCATCGAAATCGTCAGAATCAATATCCGTGACACCAGCAACAGCTGCTGTTTGGTCATCAATATACTCAGAACCAGCCAGGCTGGCTGTAACGGCGTCGCCGTCAAGACCCACAATCACCGGCGCATCGTTGACCGGGGTAAAGTTAACCGTAATAGTCGCTGTGGACGCGTCCGTGCCACCCTCACCGTCATTCACTGAAACCGTCACCGTATCGGTGGTGGTGTTATCGGTGGAGCCGGTGTAGGTAATGTTACTCGGCGTTGCCAGGAAGGTGTTGATCTCCGTGGCGGTACCCGTCAGCGTAATGGCATGGGTGCCGCTATTGCTGACGACGACACCGCTCGCATCAGAGGCGGTCAATACGGCTGAATTATCCGTTGCCGTTAGCGTTGCCACCACATCACCCGTGGTGTCTACATCGGCAAACACCGGGGTGCCGGTAATCAGGTTAGTGGCGGTGTCTTCCAGTGCAGTGATGGGCGATGTGACACCACTCAGAGTGGGCGCATCTTCAACGGCGGCCAGGGTCACGGTCAGTGTTGCGGCACTGGATACATCACCCCCGGCATCCGTCACGGTATAGACAACGGATGCATCACTGGTGGCGTCGGCGGTCGGGGTAAACTGGATATTGGCAATATTATCAACATGGACATGCTGCCCCGCTGTGAGAGTGGCGGCGGCATCAACCAGTGTCACACTGCCTGATCCGGCCGTTGATGTGGTGCCCGCTGTTGTTGCCGTGCCCGTAAAGGCCAGGGTGCCGCCGGACACGCTGCCGATGGTGATATATTCCAGCGCATCGGTAGCATTGGTTTCCTGGCCAACCACAATTTCCGAGGTGGTCAGGGTAAACGGTGTATCTTCGGTGCCCGCTTTGGTGGCGTTGCTGGCGGTCGGCGTATCGCCATTGGCGACCGCGATGGTGGCGGCAATATCGGCGGTGGTCCAGCTATTGGTGCCTGTTCCCTCATCGGTCACATTGGTGAGGGTAAAGACGCGGTCCCCGGCTGTGACGGCCCCCTGAGTGTTCTCATAGGTCATGCCATTCAGTGCTGCCTGGAAGACAGTATTGGCAGCCGTCGCTTCACTTGGACCTTTAAAGGTAACCGTTGCCGTTGAACCACTCACCGAAACGGCGTAGGAGATCAGCCCGGAAGTTGCTGTATTCGTAAAACTGCCGGATGTATCGGTCAGCAGATCAATCGCTGTGCCATCATAATTCAGCTTTTCATGGCCGGTATCTGCCAGGCCGCTGACGGTAAAGGTGACACTGGCGATATTTTCAGCTTCGATCGGATCAATGGCGGTAGCGGAAAATACTGAAACTGCAGAGCCTGCGCCGGTTGCTGCGCCGCTATCGCCCGTGGCGGAGACGGTTGGCGCATCGTTGACGGCGCTAATGTCGAGATTCACGGTTGGATTCGTCGATAAATTACCGCCATTACCATCATTAGCAGCAATCGTTATCGTAGCCGCATTGTCACCACTGGCATCTTGAGCGCCGGTGTATTGGATATTGGAAGCGGTATTGAGGTAGGTGTTAATGTCTGTCGCTGAACCGACCAGCGTAATGATATTACTGCCCGAGCTGCTATTCAGGGTTTCAGTCACGCCGCTTCCTACACTGCTCCCATCCGCAGGCGCGGCAAAAGTGCCGGCAGAAGCGGTCAGGGTTACGGTCAGCGTATCGTCATCGTCGTCCGCAAAGGTCACTGCCGATAGATCAATATTGCCCTGGGTATCTTCACTTAGTGTGGTGATATCCGTAGGCGCCCCGGTTACTGTGGGGGCGGCATTCGAACTCGGTGCAACCCAGCTATTACTGGTCACCGTGCCTTTAATCTGATCGGTTGAACTACCCGCAACAGCCGTTCCACCACCGGAGCCACCGACCCCATCGTTATTGGTAATAGTCGTACTACCAGCAGCATAATTCAGCGTTCCGGTTGTCCAAATGGCACCAACGCCATCACCACCAACGCCATCAGTAGCAAAAGCACCGCCGCCACCACCGCCAGCCCCTAGGTTAACACTGAAGGATGTATCCGCAATATTTAGAGTGCCGCTGCTGTAAATACCACCAACTGCGTGTCCTCCGGTTCCACCGTTTATGCTCCCGCCGTTATATGAAGCGCCACCGCCACCGCCGCCTATACTGTAAGCACCAGCACTGGCCGTTGCACCTAAACCACCATCATCACCACTGAAAGTACCATATCCATTAAGACCTCCAGTTGTAGTCCCCCCTAATCCCCCCGTAGTACCTTTTCGACCGTTGTAATACGAATTACCACCATTACCACCAGAACCGGCGCTGCCCGAAGTTCCACCATTTTCTGGAGAGGCACCTCCAGTGCCACCAATACCTGAACCGTAACCCCCGCCACCGCCGCCACCGGCACCGCCATAATCCCCAGCATCTTGACCGCCGCCGCCGCCGCCGCCGCCGGAGGCAAAGTTTTTAGTGATCACACTATTCAGTAGAGTCAGGGTACCAGCATTTTTAATAGCGGCGCCTAAGGCACTACCGCCATTTTCGGCATCCCCTCCACCATCACCCGCCAGTAGGCCTCCAGTGATGGTTAAACCATCCAGAGTAACGTCAGCACCACTGGCAATTTCCAGAATACGGCCGTTATAACCACCGGCTAGCGTAATATCAGCATTGCCGTCGTTATCCCGATCACCGTCGATATAGAGGTTTTTATTAATGTATAGCAGGCTATCATCATTTACCCCCGCCTTATCTTGAGCAAGAGTAGCGAGATTGATAGTCGTCACACCGGCATTAAATTCAATAGTGTCGCCCGCACTTGCACTGGCAATGGTATCGCGCAATGACCCGGCACCAGTATCATTAGCATTGGTTACAGTTAGCGTCGCTAATGAATAGTCATATGCCTGCAAGGCCTCTTGATTAATTGCCCCAGAGGCTTCAATAGCGCCGGTGGTGATCTCCAGTTCGAGATCACCACCCAAGGCTTCAGCTGCCGTACGGTCATTGGATGCGGCTATATCGGCCCCAGTCGCTTCTGATAGCGCTGAGATCAATGCTTGCCCTTCGTCTCCTTCAGCAATATTACAGCCGTAGAGCAGAATATCCCCTTGCTCGCTTAGTGACTGGCCAATACTGGCAAACTCTTCCTGATACTCAGACAGGTTATCTCGTGTAACCCGTGCCGTTCCCAGGATCAGCTCTGCACTATTACCATGGGAAATAATATGCAGTGCATCCAGATTCTGATACCCCTCTAGCATCTCAGCTAACTGCTGGATACCATCTAACTCAGGCTGCAATACGAGTACTTCAGCATCGCCATCTATCGTGTCAAGTAAAGCCTGATAGTTAGGTAAACGAGCATCAACGATGATCAATTTTTGAGCCTCTGTGGTAACAGATTTATCTTGAGAATTAGAGTCAGAAGACATGGAAACATCCTTGATATTATCTTATATTTTATTGGATATACTGCTATGGGAAATTTATAGACAGTCATAATAAATAACTTGTTAGCATACATCTATAATAATTTTTCAATATATAAATTGAGAGCATTAAAGGTAGAAGACAACGCCATAAAAAATCCTTTTTTTCTGCAACAATAGATAACGCGACCATAAACACACCACTCTTTTTTATTAATCACTATCCTTTATTCGAATGATATTCGCCTGACTGCCAGTTGTGTCTTTCCAAAATTCCATATGGCTATATTTCTCGAATAAGTCTGGCGGCAACACCGATTGATGCGTTTGATAACGAACAGGACCTTCGACATTATGAAGCCCGGGAATACCTAGGTTTTGATCAAAAGCGGTTTCACTGTAGCTGATATAATTGAAGTCATGTTGAAAATAAGGTTCATCAATAAAATGATAAATTAGCGAAAGCGTTTTTTCTGGTTGCTGTACCAGAAGATCATAATCAACCAGTAATAAAGAGGAAGAGTGGTCACTATAGAAGGCTTCCTTTAATGCTGACCATGCGAAGCCCACCACTCGGTCTCTCTGCCCGAGGGTATCAAGTCGACTATAGACCGTATTCGATTCTACAGCGTTATTAAACATCTTATTGTTTTGCAGAGAGTTTTTACGAAAACTCTTCTCGAAACTGTTCATAACCCAAGCGACATTACGTACACAGCAAATTATTTTTGCGTCGGGATATAGCTGCTTTAGCGCAGGAAGTTTGGCACACCACTGCCGATTGGTATCAAAAATAACCGCTTCTTCCTGACTGGCATAAAAGCTATCAAAAACGCCTTTGAGCACATCTTTACGTTGCTGCTCATTAATTAACACAGAACCTTCATTACGGCTGCTCATAGACTCTAACAATGATGAAAACAGTGCCGCTAACGGACTACTCATAGCAGCATGAAAATGAGGGTTCTGCCGTAATATTGCGGCCAGTAATGTAGAGCCAGAACGGGGTAACCCGGAAATAAAATACAATTTTTTTGACATATAAGGGCAATCTAATAAATAAATTAAAAATATAATTAAGGGCGTCGGACGCTTCAGTCACAAGCTCTAGGTTAGTTACTTGGTAGCGAAAATCCCTTCCAAAACAATACAAAATGGGACGCATGAATAGGGTTTACGGTTTTCATGGGCCTGAATATCCCCGGCAAATGCTCCCGGCAGAGGCCAAACCTGGTCACGAGCGGCAACAATAGCTAAGCCCATTGCCGTCCCAACCGCCCGAACAATAAAATACCCCTTACTCTCTTCACTCATACCCAGAAAGATAATATAGCCGGATTGATAGGTTGATAGTACAAAGAAGCCCCCTGTCACCTTTAGCCATTGATCAAACTGTGGAGATAGATGAAACTGAGACTGATCTGCTTCTTTAAAAATTTCATCCGTGCGCTCACCTTCCTCGTTAAAGATCGATTTTTTCAGACCAGATGGTGTCCATTCGTTCAGCGGTTTATTTGTTGTCAAAGGTGTCTTCTCATCCATTATTCAACTGTCCGTTTTTATCAGAGTCATCGGTTATACCAGCTAAAATGTGCTGCACAGAGGCATCAATGCTGAACGCTGCTGTATCCAGGCGGAGTTCAGGCCTGAGCGGTGGCTCATAGGGGGATTTCACCCCGGTCATTTGGGGTACAGCGCCGGTAGCGGTTTTGGCATACAGCTGTTTCGGGTCGCGCAGCCGGCACACCTCAAGCGGCGTGCTGAGATGGACTTCTATAAAACGCCCTTCCGGTAACAACTCCCTTACCATCGCCTGCTGTCGGTTAAGCGGCGTAATAAAGGATGCCAACACCCAATAGCCCTCATCCAGAAACATGCGGGCAATATGGGCGGCACGGCGCAGGTTTTCGTCGCGGTCGGTCAGGCTAAAGCCCAAATCTGAATTGATATCCTTGCGCAGCTGGTCGCCATCAAGATGGTAGGTTTTGTGAACTCCCAAAGCAGTCAGGCGTTGCTGCAGAGCAAGTGCCAGCGTAGTTTTGCCACTGCCGCTCAGACCGGTGAACCAGATGACACGAGGTATATGGGGCTGATGTCCGTCCATGGTGATGAACAATCCTCTTCCATAGGTACTCGACTCTCTCTTGAGGTGCAGCAAAGAGCCTTGGAATGATATCAGTGAAGCCAGAGTAGGTAATGTACACAATAAAACAAATATTTGAATTTTGTCTATTGAGGACAGTAGTGAAAGCTACACGACTGTTGGAATACACTGACGTTATCTCAAATTCGCCTGATGTAAGACAATAGCTCATGGCCAAATATGTTACTGCGTGTACCAAAAAAGCGAAGATGGCACACCCTTCTGTGATAGCAGCCACCTAACAATCAGTAGGTGCTTCTTCGGTTAAATCCGCTCTGCGCTCCGGCGTAGCCCTGCGGGCTGGTCAATACTTAGCCTCCCCAGTGTGAAGAGGATAGAACAATGATCGAACACAGTCTTGATGCAGGGCATCTGAACTCACCTTGGAATAAGGGAAAGCTACTGGGCCAAAAGCGCCCTCTGAAACTTAAAGAGATTTGGGGCATTCGCATTCGTCTTGAGCTTGCCGGCAAAACGCGTGACCTGGCGATGTTCAACCTCGCGATCGATAGTAAGCTGCGCGGCTGTGACTTGATGAACCTCAAAGTAAAAGATATCAGCCACGGTACAACGATCCAGAGTAGAGCCATCATCATCCAAAAGAAAACAGGTAAGCCAGTACAGTTCGAAATCACAAAGGAGACCCGAAAGTCTCTACGCGATTGGATCGGCCAAAAACGGCTGACGAGCAACGACTTTCTGTTCCCCAGTAGGGTGGTATCCAACCGACCTCTGACTACACGGCAATATGCCCGCATCGTCGATCAGTGGGTTACAAGTGTTGGTCTGGATGTCTGTGACTACGGGACGCACACAATGAGAAGGACCAAGCCAACTCTGATATACAGACGTACGCATGACCTGAGGGCTGTCCAGCTACTACTCGGTCATTCGAAGCTGGATAGCACTATCCGTTATTTGGGAGTGGAATTGGATGACGCTCTAGTTCTGGCCGAACAAACTGATGTTTAAGGGGGCTGAAAGGGCCGGCATGCGCTGGCCCATAGCAGACCATAGGGTGTGCTGAAGATTGCTACCTGCAAAGACGAAGCGCTTGCTTTCCCGATTTTGCAATAATTACACGTTTTTTGCTTTTAAGTGCTTTGAGTTTATCCATGATTACAGGTTTTGATTTTTCTGGATACTCCCAGATAAACTTAATAAAATCGATATCAAATCTCTCGTTGCAACCATCTGCTAAATACTGACGCTTACTACTAAAAATAATTCTCTTTAGTACTCGATAAATGCAGGCATACCGATTCACATCCAAGAATATTACTGTATCACAGGCTTTTAGCCTTATATCGAGAGTGCTCTGGTAATTGCCATCGATAATCCAATATTCGCTATCACAGATGCTGCTCTGAACTTTTATCCAGTCTTCTTTAGGAGGCTTAACCCAATTCGGCTTCCAATACAGCTGATCAAGATGATGAACAGGTAAATTCAATTCTTTACCTAATAAAGCCGAAAATGTAGATTTTCCCGAACCGCTAGAGCCAATGACTGCAATTTTCTTCATCACACCTACTTCGTCATAAATCCATTTACGTGTTCAATCGTGAAACTTCATGTTTTACATAGTTGTCGTAAGCACTATCCAGCAATGCCTAGAGCATAACTCTGATGTTGGACGATTCTCACACCTGTTGTCGGTTACAAATGCGCATAGTCATGTAAAAGAACAAACGGTCAGATATATAAATTGCAACTTTCCCAAAGCTCACTTGAAGCCTCCGTCCTTGTCCTATATAGCCAGTGTAACCATGACTTCAGACGCTGGCCCTTTGCAGACTTTTATGGAGTTCTAATGAGCGTACGCCGACAATGCACCTACCCACAAAAACATGTCACAAATTTTCTTTGCAAAAATATCGCCATGTTTTTTGTCAATTGATGCACTTGTTTTCTCGCAATCCTGCTGGCTGGGCCATGTCTGTGTCACCAAACACCGCGCTAGTGAAAAAGGCTCTGACAACCGCCTATGCATCCCGTGGCGAGCCACAAGGTGAACTGTTCCACTCCGGTCAGGGCTGCCAATATACAAGTCTCGATATTTGGAACAGGGGGTACATATAGTGTTTCAACCCAACTGCGTAATCCACATGTATGAATTAGGGCCTGATCACAGTCAGAATCCTTAACTAAAAATTCAAAAACCTACATCCCCCCCCCTGTTTTTTATTGTGTCCATATGAATTAGGATGCAAGGAGGGGAGATGTGATTTAATAAGCGTTTGACCTTTTGATTTTCAAAAAAACCGATGCTCAACTTTAAACATCTATTTGCACTTGTTTGGGAAATACCTTCTTACATATGTGTCAAGGAGAGAGTTAAGCTCCTTATCTAGCGCATCATGTTTTTGAGGATTTCTAAGCTTCTTAAGATGTTTCTCAATAAATTTATAAGACAATACAATTATGATTTTCTTATGCTCATAATAAAGTTCGCGAGCCCAATTTAGTTCTTTTCCTTTTTCAAGGTTATTATTTAATGCACGTGTAACAATGAATGCAAAGCTACCATAATCATTACTTAAATAAGAATTCAACTGTCTGTACTCTACTGCCCCGATCTCTTTGTAATTCTTAATCTCAAAAATTATTTGCCTAGTTTTATAATCATTAAACACCCTTTTCCAAAACTTACTTTCTTCTAAGTTTGTTGCAACAATATCTCGTTGCTGGAGAGCATTTTTATTTGGATGGGCTTCAACATTACACAAAGTTCCGGCGAATATTATCTTAATAGCATTCATGCACCAAGATTCAAAATCATACGCACCTTCCCGTCCCTCTTTGATCTCATGAAGCTCTTGAACAAGTGACTCAATTCGCCTATTTCTTATCGCTTTAGACTCTGATGTAATTTCGATTTCATATTCATCATGGATTTCTTCAGCCTCCTCCAATTTAATTCCGGACTTACCTATTGCCAATGATAACCAATAGCATGGATGTACTAGAATTCGGGTCTCTTCTGAAAATTCTCTATCGGGGTCCTTACCGTCATGGCAAAAAACAAATGATGCTGATTGCTCATTGTGAATCCCAATAAAACCGACGCTATACAAGCGCTGCAGTACTTGTCGAGAATCGCTAAAAATAAAAATATCTTGTTGTTTTCTTCGTTCAAAACGATCCTGAGAAAGCACGTTATCAATAAGAGGCTTTGCATCTCTAACTGAAATTTCAGATGCGCAGCCATAAAAGGACTTTGTGAATTCTTCTATTGAAGGAAATATGTATTCATATTCTTTATGAAGATCATTTAGTCTGTTTGTTGATATTGTCTTAGCAGTATATTCAATGTCTTCCAGAATTATTTGATTTCTATCATTGGAGTTCGCTTTCAAAAAGGCTTCATTTAGTAGAACTAAGATATCTCTTGGTCTATACAAAGTGAGCTTTAAAGCAAGCCTAAACCCCTCTCTACCCTTGAGTTCTTTTGCAGCATAGTGATTCCATATTCGTACGCTATTCTCATGCTCGCAATTGAAAGCTGATTTTAGTCGAAAGCAAACCAAGTTAAACAAATTGTACTCATCCCAATGGAGACGCAATGTTTGTCCTTCAATGTTTCTTGTAAAGTCAGGATCTAGTTTGGAAATTGCGCGATATATATTGTCACGTACAAAGGCAAAAGCTACGATCTTCTCTTTCATGCGCGACTTAATGTCTATCGCAGCTTGAATGAAACCATCAATTATGCCTACTCCAAGGTTGTCAGGGCTATAGCCTTCATCTAGACGATCTGCAAAAACAACGTACTGCACTTCAGATTTTTCTAGTGCCTCTAATAGAACCTCTTCTAAAAGATCAAGCTCAAGATTATCTGATAGATCAGCAATCCTAGACTGAGGAGAATCAGATTCATTCAATACTGATTTTAACTTCTTTCTGATTTTCGTAGAAATAGACTGACGCCTACTACCCCACGAAGTATAATGATCACGAACCTGGCTGATATCAACATTATTTTTATATTTATAGTGGCCTACAAGCTCGACAAGAATTTCCATGTATATGGCATATCTCCAAGCCATTTTTGTTCCAGCTTTTATGTGAAGATACTTTTCACCAAACTGTTCGAAAATATCTCTCAAGCCAATAACTTGCTCTTCTTCTGGTGAGATAGATAAAGCCAATGTCTTCGGCTTTGAGCTCCAATGTTTTGACAGTCGATATGCTAAGGCGCTCTTTCCTGTACCTCTTCGGCCCACTACAATTGGTCGATCATATGACTCCAGTAAAGACTTATAATCAGCAGATTCCCAAAAAGCTGTATCAAGCATATTTTGATCTTGCTCTGCCCGAATATCACCTAGTACGTTCCCTTTCAATGTAGCCTCCCCTAGTAAGACCTAGTGCCTTAAACGTTTGATTTTAAACTATACATCCCGACTTGAGGAATCGAACTCAATATCTTCAGGCTTTTGTATCCTTATTCTTACTTATTTAAGCAATGTTAACCAGACTGGCTATCGCATCGGGGTCAAGTTAGCATTTCTGATTTGACGTGTTTTAACGTGTTTAGCATCCACATGTAGCCGATTGCTAAAATTGTAGCTCGGCCATTCTAAGGTCCGCTATGTGCGCTTTGTGGCACCACTGTATCCGTGCAGCGGCGGAAAGTCGGTCGCGGTGTAGCCGTTTTTTACACAGCCACTGACTGTAAGGTGACTATGCCCACATAGTCCAACCTATCGATCGAGTCGGACGCGAAGCCGCCTCGCCCGTTCCCGGAAAGCAGCTTCACCACCTTCAAGAATGTCGCAAACCACCCTGCGGATCGCAACGTCCTCTAGCCCACCCGCTACATAGCTGATCGGTGGCAGACCACCTGAAAGATGTGGTCCAGCTTCGGCAACGATGATCTGATCCGCGTCGGTGTTGATCACGAGATTGGCGTTGTGTGTCACCATTATCACTTGGCGTTTCGCCTTCGCTGCGATGAACAGCGCCACCAGCTCGTCGAAGACCGACTTTGGATCTAGATTTTCCTCTGGCTGATCGATAATCAACGGTCGGTCGTCGGAATCGTCGAGCGCAAGGTAGAGCAGTAGTAGGACGATCCCCCGCGTTCCTGGCGACAACTTGCGGATGTCGACACCGTCGTAGGAAATCTCGTAGCGGACGGTGATGTGTTCGGTTCCGAAAAGCCAATGTGCGAACCGCTTCGACCACGCGCGGAATTCAGTTTGCTGCGTCGGGGAAAAAGGCGCGTGCGATAAAAGATCCTTCAGGTATTTTCCCATAAAGGTCGTCATGGCAGCCTGAACATCAGCGGCAGAGCCCTTTTCCCATGCAGGTTTGAGCGCATCCGTTGCGGCCGCGATCAATGAGCCGCGCCCGTAAAATGGCCCCGCCTTGCGTCGGTCGAGGAGCTCCTCTTCGGCAAGAGCACCCCAAGTCTCAACATCGGCAATTCTGCGGACTGAAAAACTCAGCTTCTTAAGCGTACCCGATGATGAAGAAAGGCGCTCCATGAGCGGTGTATACAGGCTAGCTAGTGTGTCTTGCTCGTTTATGATGGCCTCGAACACGCGGCCATAGGTGTCGTCGCGTTCTGCCTGCAGGTCCTTCCGTCGCGCTGCTGCGCCCTTGGCGTCAGTGAGCCGTTCTTCCAAGGTCTGAAGTGCCGAGTTCTCTTGTGCAATCCGCTTTGTAAGCGCTGCGTATTGCTCACGAACTACCTTGTCTGCGCCGAACAGCGCCTCGAGTCGTGCCATTTCTGCTTCGATCGGAGCAAGCGAAAGCATCGCAAGATCTTCGTCATCAGCAATCAGGGCAACATTTGGATCGCCGGGCGCTGGCGGAGCACCGCTTAGTTTGCGAAGCTTGCGGTCGGCCCATGCGGTGTAGTCCGTGAGGATCTTGTCGACATCGCCCTTGTAGATCAGCAGGAACTCATCC
Organism: Marinobacterium stanieri; assembly: GCF_900155945.1. Taxonomy (GTDB): domain Bacteria; phylum Pseudomonadota; class Gammaproteobacteria; order Pseudomonadales; family Balneatricaceae; genus Marinobacterium; species Marinobacterium stanieri. Next base: position 91,075 of record NZ_FTMN01000013.1, on the reverse strand, counting down.
CATTGGTTGGCATCTAGGCCACTGTTGTTATGTCGCGCTTGGATCTGACGGAGCATTTCAGGCGCGCCGGTGGCGCGCATACTGCGAACTTCGTCCTGTAAAGCTACAAAGGTTCGGCGCTGATTGTTGTACGCTTGTATCTTGTTCCTTAGCTTCTGCGCCGCCTCGCTGAGCTGGGTGTGCCTTGCGACCTGTGCTTCGGTACCCTTGACTACCAGCTTAGCTTGGTCAGCGGTATAGCCGGCGCTCAGCTTCTTCTTTTGCTCAACCTGCTTGCTCAGGTTGGCCACGATGCTCTCTTTCTCTAGCTCGGTAGCAATGCGGTCGGAGATGTCGGCGATCGCATCCGCCTCTCGCTCGCGGGCTTGCTGGAAGCGAGCGGTCCGTTGCTCGCGGAGTTCGTTGAAATTAAGCGCCCACTCGCGGTCGTCCTGCGAGTGGGAATCGAAGATAACGCGCTCGATCTCATCAACGAGACCATCGGAGACACCCTTAGCCGAGCATAGCTCCTCGACGAATTGCTGAGAGAGATATCTCGCACGAGGGAACGACATATGGCCATTCGCGTCACTGCCATCAAGAGCACGCCTCTCCGTCGCACCACCGCCCCAAGTCAGTGTCACTGAGGCGTCCCCAATCAGTTTGCGTGCGCGTGCAAGGAACGATGGGCTGACGTTCTCGTCAGCCTCCCAGCCAGCTGGAGTTATTGCATCGCAACCGGCGGCGATCACATCGGCCAGAGCCGTCTTACCCGATCCCCGCGGGCCAATAATAGCCACTAGACCTGGATTGAGCGGAATATCGGGCGAGACCGCCCAATCCGCGCCCTCAATGTGTACATACGAGATGACCTGCGATGGCATGGCCGAGCTTGGTGGTTTCTCGCCGACATAGGCCCGGCCTTCCGGGTCGATGCAGGCCTGCCGTAGGGCGTCGAATGTCAGTGCACCCTTGATCCACGTGAAGCGGTTTTCGACTGGCTGCCCTACGGACTTCTGGTCGTGGGAATCGCTGCCATGGAGGCACGGCTTGCACCCGTCATAACGCGAGCTCAGTTCTTCGATGCTGAGGTTCCGTTGGCCGATCCAGAATTCACGTTGTGCGGGGCTGCTCGAAAAGATGATGTGGGCGAATTTCTCTATCTCCTGGCGCACAGTCGCGTCCGCAGCCTGACGGACGCCAGAAGTGCCGTCGCTGGAGCCACCGGCAACAGCGATCAAAATGTTCTTTTTCGCCCATTCGCTCTCAGCGATAACCTTTCGCAATTGATCGAAGTTGACTTTGAACTGTGTGGCGCCATGTCGGAGCGCAGCGCCGTCGTCAGTGATGGTCGTATCTGCACGCTTGCCCAGTTGTATTAGTTCCTCGCGCGTGCAGTCAAAGCGATCACCAAAAGCATGGAATTGAAGGCGCTTCAGGATGCGCTTCACTTCAGAGAGGTGTTCAGGGTCTTCAGGGCTTACCAACAAATGGACGTTCACGAAGCCTGTTTTCGCTGCCACATCGAGGCGCAGCTCGATGTTAGGGAAGATTAGCGACACATCGGGCAATCGGCCTGCGTCCTTATGCTGAAGGAGTTCCTCATATGTGTCGGTAACATAGTAGTCAGTGACCGCGACCGCCTCGATCTTCGGCGTCAAGGTTTCTAGCGTCGAGAGGTAGGAACTCCAAGGTTCAGATACACCGAACTGATTGTTTAGGATAGTGCCAGGCGCGTGGATATGGGGCTCCCACCTGTGCCATTCAGAACCGCGATTGCTCACTTCCATCTCCAGATTTTCATCCTTGCTTGGGCCGTTACGACCCGATTAGATAGGGAAGGCATAACGCTGATGGTAGCCAGCGCCGGAGCGCAGCGACGAAACCAAAAACAGTACGCTTTTACCTAACGTTAAGCCAACTCATACATCTCTGATGCTGAACGATTTTCCCTCGTGGTGCCAGTCACAAATGAGGACAGCTTAGTGACAAAATAAGCACTCAGTCCACTTAACCATCAATATACTGTATGGAATCACAAGAAATCAGAGCAGCTTGTCCACAGTCATCCATGATGTAAGGAGAGGCTGGTAGGTTCCGCCTAATGTCCGCTTTGTGCGCAGGCTGTGTGAAAACAACACGTCTGCGAGTGACTGGTGGTGCCGGTGTGACGCGATAGTTGCGGTCTCATATGGCAGATGACATGCCGCTCGCATCGATCCTGTTCTGTTAGATGGCATCCAGGGGCCTCCCGTCGCTTATACAGACGGCGGCGGCGAGGAAAAGCCGCTGAAACGGCTATTCTTTCAGCGCTCTCAACAAGTTTTTCGGTCCCGTTATGGAGAGCATTCGCTTCAGATTATACGCGAGCACGTGCAGCCCCATCTCTGTGCTGACATTTTTAAATCGTCTGGTCAGGAAGTGGGTCGCTCCCATCCAGGCCTTGATGGTGCCGAAGGGGTGCTCAACAGTACTCTTTCGTATCAACATGGTGTCAGGTGCCGCTTGTAGCCGTCGCTCCATGTCCTCCATTTCATCTTCATGGACCCAGCGACGCATCTTCCGCGGCTCTTTCTTTGAGCGTGTGCACTTGGCCCGGATCGAACAGTCCCTGCACGCTGCGCCGTTGAAATACACTTTCAAAGCCTGTCCCTTTTCAAGGGACTCGAAACGATACTGTAGTTCCTGGCCTGCCGGGCAGGTATAGAGATCCCGTTCCTGTTCATAGCGGAATAACGACTTGTTGAAAAAGCCATTTTTCTCTGACCCGGAAGTATCCCCTTTGGGAACCAGGGCAGTGACGCCCGTATCCTGAGCCTCTTTGATATCTGGCGGCTGTAATAACCTTTGTCGGCAATCACTGTAATTTCATCGTTGGCAAAAGCCGATTGGGCCAGCCTAGCCACATGGGTGAGCTGGCCTCGGTCATTGGTATTCGTGACCTCATGGGCGACGATGAGGTGATGCTTGGTATCAACAGCACTTTGAACGTTGTAACACACCTGCCGAGTCATACCTTTAGTCTTCAGTAGACGAGAATCTGGGTCTGTCGTTGAAACCTGTTTTTCTGGGTGTCGATTGACTTGGTCTTCGATGATCCTTAGTTCAGAGATGCGCTGTTTCATCCATGAAATCTTCTGAGCGACTGTGACTTCGTCTTCCCGGTGAAAATCTGCGGCATCAGCTTGGTCGAGTTGAGCAAGATATTGTTCGATGTGCTTTTCGAAGCGTTCGATATGCGCTCGTACTTTCTGTGGTGTGTAATTGTTCTGTTTACTGTTAACCGCTTTGAATTTACTGCCGTCGATGGCGACCACGGCCTCGGAAAACATATTCATGCTTCGACACAATTCGATGAAGGTCCGACATGCGTTCTTGATACCCTTGCCGTTATCTTTTCGGAAGTCGGCAATAGTTTTGAAATCCGGAGTCAGTCGCTCCATCAACCACATCAGCTCAACATTGCGATGAGCTTCTCGCTCAAGCCTACGTGATGACTGAATGCGGTTCAGGTATCCGTAGATATATAGCTTCAGCAGTGTAGCTGGGTGGTAGCCGGGGCGACCGGTAGACTTCGCTTTTGTTCTCAGGAATCCAAGACTATGTAGGTCGAGTTGATCCACAAAAGCATCAATGACTCTGATCGGGTTATCTTCCGTTACGAAGTCATCAAGAGCTTCGGGGAACAAGGTGACTTGGGATCGATCCTGTCCTTGAATATGGCATGACATATCAGCGATACCTTGGCTGGCTCGCTGCTAAGTGTAGTCAAATATCATATTTGAAGTGTCAAATTTGGATTATGGAATGGTTTTCACACAGCCTGTGCGCAAAGCGGCTGTTTTGAAATCTAACTAGACCAACCAGCTTATCTCTGAAATTTGATCCTGCCTCGGTGTGCTAAACTCCCGATGCTTCTGAAACGGTCCTTCTCAGTAGGTGAGTTATGGCCAAGATTTAACTTACAGAGTGGGCAGTCCATGGAGCGCAGTACATCGCTCCGACCCGCAATGCGATTAAGTAACGGCTGGTAATTTGGTCTTACAGCAAGGCCATCAGCAACCCATGTCCAAGGCGCGCCAAAGAGGCCATCATTTTGCGGCTCAGGGAAGCTCTGGTGCAGGTGGATATAAGATCTTACTGTTTCCTTTATCATATCTCCGTCAAGAGCGGTGCATGACTTGCAGCTCCTGTGGGAGTGGCCTGCGAGGCCTCCCATTTTAGATAGCTTTTAACACTAGAAGTAGCTTGTCTGAGGGTTTAGCCTCAACGGAAATGACGATCGAATAAAATACTATGGCAACGCGCCGCCAAGCAGCCGTAGAACCAAATTGTCAAACCCTGGCCGCCAAGGAACGTAAATGCTGCTACGCCAATCCAGGTCAATCCGGTTTGATTCGTAGTGGTAACCAAGTCCGGCAAAACTTCAGTCACCGCCATTGTCCAGTACCCGGCAATCAAGAACGCGATGGTGCCAAGGGGAGCAAGCACCCAATCACTCAAGTCATGTAGGTGCCGTGTACGCCTAGTCAAAAACGAGGCAGCTATGCGCTTGAAGAGTTGCATACCTATGTTTCCCTTGTTCAGTAAAAAACTATTAGTGTGTATAGAGGTACTCTCGAGCAACGGCCCAAGTGCACCTCAGACCGGCTTCATCGAGCCAAATTTGAGGATACAGAACAAACGGCGTATTCATCTACTCTTGCTCCAGGACTGTCTGCAATGGCAGTATGTCCATGACATCAGAGAACAAAGCCCGATTCCTCCAGTCTTCTCTATCACCAATCACATATAAGCGCCGTTTGGCACGTGTTGCCGCTACGTTCAGGAGATTCGGTTCCGATACAACCCAGTCTCGGGCAGCTGGACTCACCGTATTACCGCCTAACACCACGATAACGACGGATGCCTCCTTGCCTTGCATGGTATGGATCGTGCCGAACACCATCTTGTTGCGAAGCATGCGCTTGAGATTCTCTTGGACGGTTTTGAAGGGCGTGATAACCGCAATGTCGTTAGCCTCCACGCCATCCTCATGTAGCAGTGAAAGCAGCTCCTGCAGGGCTTTGCCTTCGGCGGGCACCCAGTTGCCTTGCGACGTTCCGCTCGCTTGAATCCATCCTGTTGGGAGGCTGGCAGGCGTTTCCTTGTCGGGGCGAGGTGCAAACGTTCCGTATACCATCGCTCCGTCATAAGCGATGCGGTTGGCGAGCGCGTGCATAGGCTTGTCGCAACGGCGGTGAACTACCAGCGGCAACCCTACCCAGGTTTTGCCATCGGCCGGACCCGCCATACGTCCCCAACGGGTGGCTTCATCGGCCAAGGTCTGTGCGGATTGTCGATTGGGGAGCCAATGGGTATCGACCTGGTAGCGCGTGCGCATGTGTTCGAGCACTGCGTCGGAGACGGTGACGATCGGCTTGAGTTGCAGGGGATCGCCCACCAACAATGCACGCCTAGATCGCCATAACGCACCGACCGCCGCTTGGGGGGCAGCCTGGCCTGCCTCGTCCACCAGCAGCCAGCCAATCTCGCTAGCTCCCAACGAGCCGAATGAGCGCGCAAACGACGCAAAGGTGCTACTCAATACCGGCACGACCATGAATAGCGAGGCCCAGGCCGAACGAATAGCATCACGCGAAGGGCCTTGGTAGCGCGTGCCCGTCAACATTCCATTGATAAGGAACAGGTTGGAGCGCATGCGGGATGCCTCCAACTCAAAAAACACCCGATGAAGTTTGAGTGCCTGAATGAAGACGCGAGCGCGTGCTTGGCGCCATCCCTCAATACACCAAGGTTCGGCCAGCTCGATGGCACCACCGCGACCGATAGCGCCGTCTTGCAGCCAGGTAAGCAGGTGATCGGCTTGGCCGTCCCTTGCCACGTCGATAGCAGCTTGTATATGTGCTTGGCATTGATCGCGCAAGCGCTGAAGCCCACGTTGCGTATCGGTAATCTGCTTTTCCAGACTCTCTCGCGTGGCATCCAATTGCTTGGTGAGGCGCGCTATCCGGCTGAACTCGGATTTGGCCAAGTCGTGCTGGCCTTCGAGCCATTTCCGTTTGGCATCCCAGTCTCGCTTCGCGCCCCACAAACTGAAAACTTTTACCCAGAATCCTGGCTTGCGCGCTTGATGTTCCTCAAGTTCATCCAAGCAGTGCTTGAGCGCAATGCTGGCAGGACGGCTCTCCTCAGCATCCAGGCGAGAGAGTTGATTGACCGCATCGGCTAGTTCCATTTCCATAGCGCGTAGCGATTCAGATTGATCCGTAACCTGCTGTTTTGTCTTGCAGAGGGCTTGGATCAACTCGCGAATACGGATGGCAACGGCACGTGCCTTGTGCTCCTCTATTTTAGAGGCTTCGTAATCGGCGACGGCAAGCTGCCACACCTCTTGGCGTTGTTCCGGAGAGCGTGTCTTGTTGACCTCAGCGCATACATTGAGCCATCCGAGAAAGCCTTTCGGCCCTTCCTCCTTGTCTGCCGGTGCCTCGGCGAGGTCCTCCTTTGTACCAGGATTCTCCTCCGCCGTGGAGGGCGTGGAAAGAAACGCGTTCAAAGCATCGCCAAATTCATCGTCTAACTCAGCCTCATCTTCGGCTTCAGGGGCCGCCTTGTCGTCGCTACCGAACGGGCGCTGACCGTAGAAGTAGCGCTCCACGAACTTAGTTCGCCGCGCCTTGCTGCCCAGCGCACCGGCAATCAATCCCCACGCGGGTTTCCCGCTCACCAGTTCGCCCAGCTCGGCAAAATACTCCGCCTCAGGCAGCCAGCTTTCGTCGATCTTGTCGCGCTGGGGTAACTCGAGCGTGACATTTTCAACTGCGCCATTATTGGACGACGCCACTACGATCTCAAAGCCATACAACGCCTGATTGAGTTTGAAGCAAGCATGTTGTTTACCTCCGTCGTTGGCTTCTTCGCGCCCGTTACCGATGAAGCCATCGGAGGCACGTTTCAGCTTGGAGAGCGCATCGGCTCGGTCGGTCACAATTGCAGCAATCAAGTCGCGGAGCAGTGTCGTCTTCCCGGTGCCAGGGGGGCCGTTGATTCCTAGTAGTCCTTGGGCATTGCCAAGGGTTCCCAGGATCGTATTGACGGCTAGTTGTTGGGAGTGCACCAGTCCCAGATGTCGCTCCGAAGGCCAGCAGCTCACAGCATAGGCATCTGGCATAAGGCGGTTGATCAGTGACAGTGATAAGCGGTCATCGTCTACATGCAAACGCTGCCGCGAATCGTGTTGGCGCAAATAGTGATTCAGCGGTTCGCTTTTCACGTCGTTAGCTATGCTGCTGGCGACTGTGGCAAGATCGTCTAGCAAGAAGCTATTAAGTGGATCATCTTCCGGTTCTAACTTATTGGGATTAACGGGCTGGGAACGAAAACGGAAGACTTGGAGATCAATGTCACGAAAGAAACCCGCTAGACCGAGATATTGGAGAGTCCAGAGGGTCAATTCACGCAGCGCGTCGCCGGATACTCTACCCTCTAATAACTCTTTGGCCTTATCGCCTAGAGCCCTTTGATCATCGTCGAAACCATGGGTCCAATCCTTCCCCGCCAACACACGCCCCAGAAACCATGCCTCGCTGGAGAGGACGAAACTGTCATTGACGAACTGCCCCTCCATGGTGAACTTCGCAGCGAACAGCGCCGATTCTCGAGACTGCGGTTCTCGATAGCCTTGGTCAGCGCCAAAAGCCTTTTTTAACTGTTCAGCAACCTTCCGACTGTCATAGAGATGGGCAAAGAGCGTATGACTCCAAACACGTCGCTTGGGCAAATACTGTCTTGAAACGATACTTGCTGCCGACCATGGCGGGATAACCTCCCCAATTCGCAAATCGTGAATATACGCACTGTAGTGATTGCTGCGTCTTTTTACCTTGGGGGCGGATTGCGGCTGCAGTAACTCAACAGCATGCCAATAACGGACAATGCTCTCCTGCTCAGTCAAAGCTCACTCCTTGAGTTAGCCAATATTGTTCTTCCATTTTTCTTACTGTTAAATTGTGAATGACGATAAACTAAGAAACGCTGTGCGCTACCGCTTGGAACCTGCACAATACTCTCAAGGGTAGTAACAGTAGTTTTTTCGACTCCTACATACCCTTTGGACTTCATCTAAAACAGATAACTTCTAGTAAACGGAGCTAAGTAATCTTAGAGCTTTTCACTCCGTACCGGATCTTCACCGATCAGTGTGAGAGGCAATTTATTTTCAGTCATGGTAGCTATGCCCTGCATTTGAGTGTTTACTCCCATTAGATGGTATTTCAGTCAGTATTAAGCTCGGCAACTTCTTCCAGACAGAGCTTGAAGGCGCGAAGCATCAGAGCTTTTACAGTTTCTGTTTAGTACGCAAACATTACCGATCTAGTACCTGATTCAGCGCTGAATTCCATGCCTCTTCAGCATAAGCAACTTCCTAGTGGTGGGCGCCGTTGCTAAATCAATGAGATTAGCTGTAATGGGATACGATGCTTGATTATATGTTCTTGTGTGATCGCCAGCTGGTTTAGCTCGATGTGCTGAATCAGTGTAGTTAGCGAAGCTGGCGCATGCTGCTTTAAGTATTGAAGAGCAACGCCTTGATGCCAAAAAGACTCTGGCTTATTGTAGTCTCTGACCCAATTGGCATCAGCCGTCAGGGCCGGCCAATCAGCCGGAATCAGCAGCCCATCAATGGGTAGCGTAAGGCCCATCTGAAGACCAGCAGGATCAAAATCAAAGAACCCCACCCTGCAGGCGGCTCCTCCGCCTTTCAATAGGTTCAGCACATGCTGCGCATCGCCCCCATGCCCCCGGTAGATGAGTATGGCTGATTTGATATGGTCCGGTAGATTGATTTCCTGCCAGTTGCGCATCGCGGCGCCATTTTCCACGATAACAACAGGTTCCTGCGCCACGATCAGGGCTTCGGACTCCACATTGAGCAGGGAGCCGGGGGGTACGATGGCTGGGCCAGCTGTTAATTTGAGAGCAGTACCATCGGCACGCGCCACCTTGATCATGCCCCCGAAAACAGGCTCCATCGCCAGTTTTTCATCCCTCCCCTGTTGCGCAAGGTCCATGCGTGTAGCACCGAGCTTTTCCTTCGACAGAGGGTCGACACCGGTCTTACGATTTAGCCAGTCCCTCAACTGGGCACGATCACCATGAGACAGCACCAGGGATGCCCCCACAAGGTCACCGATGCCCGTTTCTTCATGAATGCGCCGCCAAGTGACGTTCAACTTTACTTTGCTCTCAGCCCTCTGTAGGGCACGTTGAACGACTTCAAATTCACGCCGCATGGACACGCCCTTCCTTTCGCCGAAGCACTATATCGCTCACCCAACGATTACCGGACAGGACCGAATCAATGGCTTCGACAAACATCATGTCGAGTTGCTGTCGTTGCTTGTCTGACAGTGCATTCACCGTATTCACAAGCGTCAGCAGCCACATCTCCAGATCTGACTCGACGGGATAGGCACCATGAATTTGCCTTGCCGACACGGGGCGAGAGCTTTCAAGTGCCAGTTCGATCATCAAGTTGGCCGCGATTTGAACAGGATGGGGGGCAATAACCTCCGTTACCTGTTCCAGCCCATCCTGTATCAATGTTGGCGTAAATGCTTCCTCTTCCAAGGGATCCAGTCGAGGTAATCCATTCACGATGGCGATCAGGTCATCCTCATGCTCGGGGTTGCGCGGATCGACCATCGAACGCTGAAGTAAGGGAGGCGCTATGTTCAAGGCAGGTGGTACATCCTCCAGCCACTCGATGCTCGGCACGTATGCATGATCGGTCTGGTACAACCCGGCAATAGCATCAATGAGCTGGGAAAGCCGCTGATGACGGGTAATGGTATGTAGCATTTCGGTCAGCCGGGCGATCGCATGCACCAGCTCCTTGCCACATGCCTCAAGCGCTTTTGGCAAGGCGCGGAGCAGCAGGCGCCTGAGCTGGGGATCAACCCCGGCTAGTTGCTGCAAGGAAGCGTGGTCGAAGGTTTCCAGGACATCGTTGAGTTGACTGGCGCGGCGGATGACGCGCCGGTTCTCCCTCGCCCGGAGTTTGAGATCATGGATATAGGTAAAGCCGCTGCTGATATGATGGCTGAATTGCGCGACCCCCTCCCTCAGGTTTTCGATCAGCTGGTGCCCCAAGTCATAGGCCGTCCCAATATAGGTTTCGCAGTCAATGTGGGAACCACGTTGCTTGGCATCGCGGTATCCCTCAATCGCTTCCTGTATCTCTCGCCACAGGTGGGCAATCGACAGATCCGCTGTTGTCATGCGATAGCTTCGAGTCACTGCCGACAAAGTGGGGATTAGGGCGCTGCTGATCTGGACGGGTTCATCCTCTTCCAGACGCCAGGCCAAGTGGTGCTTTAATAAAGCTCGAATGACGGGCTTGTTATCCTCACTATCAGAAATCGCGCCATGATGGTTCAAGTAGGCGTCCAACAGCGCATCGCGATGAAGGCCAATCGCACGCAACCCATCGGCCGCATCATCCATTCGGGCCATTAGATCAGCTCCCCTTGGTCACTAATCTGGTCATCCGATTCCAGATCGAGATTCTCAAGCGTCCTCACTGTGTCCAGTACATCGTAGAGGTAACTGAAACGGCCCGTGGCTTTGAACCGTGAGCCTGTCGTGTCGAGCTTAATCAAATATCCCTCTTCGACAAGCTTCTCCAAAACTTGCCGGATACGGCCCTTGCCATCCTGAGCCTGGGACTTAAACAGCTTGTTCTTCGTCAGCTCTGTCAGCATCTCCGTCAATACTGGGGAGCGCTCTATGTACCCCAACATCTCACTGCCGTTCAGCAGTTCACCTGCTTCCAAAGGGCGGCCTGAGGGGTGGCATTCGCGTGCCAATTGAAGCCATTTCACCAACGGCTCCAGGTCACGCATGAACTCGCGGAACAGGCCTTTCACCGCTGTTTTAGCTCCGGTTTCGGATAGATCCAGGTAGGCACAGAAATAGGCCTTACCGTCCCCGGTGATCCGTACCGTACGGTCAATTCGGGTCAGGTAGTCGCGCACTACTTCCAGGTTGCTTTCCATTTGCAAGAAACTGTAGGGCATAGGGGCTGAGGCCTCGCAGATCACACGTCCGGACAAGAGTAATTGAGTGGTTTGAGCAAACGCATGTGTGTCCATATCAACCCTTCACCTCCATCATGGCTTGTTTCATGCGCTGGCGCGCCGGATCATCTTCGCCCAGCTCTACGAAGGCCACGGCTCTAATGCCGGTTTGACGGTCAATCAGGGTCCGATGCTTGAAGAACTTAAGTAGGTTCGGGTCTGTGCTGGGGAATGCCGAGAAGAGGTACAGGCCCGCTTCGTCAAACATCTCGAACACCCGTGCAATATTTTCCGGCGAAAGATTGGCGAGCTCATCGACCGGCCAGTGCAGCGCAATGTTCGGATTCGGGCAGAGATACCGAGCCATACCGATATAGATCACGATCAGGGCCAGGTATGACAGGCCGTTGCTGCTCAACTCATCAAATTCACGTGAATTGTTCACTACCGCCATGCGGCCGTTCTCCACTACCGTAATACGCAAGCCTATAAGAGATTTCAGGTCCTGCCGTATATCGGCATGTTGCAACGCATCGTTGGCATCGGTGAGCGCCGCCATCAGCCTGTCTGAGGGAAGCCCTGAGTCACGTCGTTCACGCCACTCGATCCACTGCTTATTGAATGCACTGAGTCGCTCCCAGTAGTCGCCTTCAACAACCTTGGATGTCACATGCAGCTCAATATTCGTCAGGCTGTCGATACGCTGATTGGTATTGATCTTCTCACGAAGATGGCGGGATACCTTGATGACTTCATCATTCAGCACTTTGAGCGACCCGTGGTAACGCGACAGGCTATCTCCCACGGCACGAATCTGTTCAAAAAGTGAATTACGCAGGTCCGGTAACTGCTCATCAACCAGGTAGGCCAGATCGTCCGGTAATTGCAGCTTGAACTCCATATCGAACTCATCCAATCCTGTTCGGGCCTTGCGCTGTTCGAGGAGGTATACCCAGGCGTTGTGTATCTTGGAGTCGCCATACTGGCGAAGAATATCCCCGATGCGTTCAACTTTGCGCAGCAGTTGCTGTCGCAGACGACTCTCGGCTTCCAGCATGCCCTCCAGTGAATCGGCAAGCGGGTCGAGATACGCTAAGTCATCCTCATGCACACCGTTTTCGACGGTGCCCACACGCTGCAGGACCAATTGAGCGCGAGACAGCGCCTGGCTCAAGGTATCCAGGGCTGACTGCTGGGTATGCAGTGTTTCCCGAAATTGATGCTCCTCCTGTTTGAAGCGCCTTTCCCGTGCGAGCACCCGCTCACGCGCTTCATCCCGCGCCAGACTCAGTTGGTGGAAGCGTGACTGTTTGGCCTCCAGCGTTTGCCAACGTTCCTTGAGCCATACGTCATACCGCAACAGGTCGGTTTCATACCCTTTCACCGTTTCGATCCGGACAGATTGGGCTTTCAAGGCCTCGCGGGCCGCCCGGATCTGTCTAGGATCGACACCTTCACGCAGGCATTGCTCGCTGAAGCATTGATCAATAAGGGCCACATCAACATCATGGTCACGGATAGCCTGTGCCAGCTGGGCCTTGACCCGCTTGATATCGTCCTCAATCACCTGGCGATTGCTTTGGTAAAGCGCATCCGCCTCCCGCGCCTGTTCATCAAATCGCTCCCGAATTGCTTGCTTGCGCTCCCGAATCGATTCTCGTACTGCCCGTATTTCCCCTTCGACTTCTTTCAGGGCTTGTCTTGCATCTACTTGACGCTGCTCAGCTGCAGTCTGGGTCTCGGCCCTATAGGTGCTGTAGCGTGCCTGCAGTGCTTCCGCTTCCCGTTGAATTCGGTAGAGTTCGTGCTTGGCCGCTAATTGTGCCTCCTGAAAAGGCTTCATTTTCGCGGTCAGTTGTTCACATCCCTGTTGCTGGTTCTTTTCAGTCTCTTTGGCATTACGCAGGACGGACTCAGCATGCTCAAGTCGCTCTTTCAGAACTGCTTCACTGGCGGCCGCGGGGACCGGATCTAGTTTTGACAGCGCCAGCGACCAGCCGTAGAAGGTCTCTTGCTCAGGCAAAAAGTGGGGTTCGAGATCCTTGCGGGCCAGTAGATCCGGGTTGATAACACGCCCGATCGAGTGCGCCCAACCAGGATGGTGCTGGCGCAGTTCGGAAAGCAATGTTCCATCCACTGGGTGCAAAAGGTTGGTCAGATAGGTGCACTTTTCTTCGGCTTTAGCCACAGCCTGCTTGGCCGCTTGGAGGGCCTCCAATGCTTGGTCAATCAGTTTTTGATGCTGGCGGGTTTGCTCTTCTGCATCCTGCCACTTCTTTCGGGCCAGTGTCTGCTGATCAACTGCCAGCTGGTGCCCCTGCTCCAGGCGAGTCAACGTTTGTTCTTCGTTCGAAGTGCGGGACGCCGTTCGGGCTTGGGCCGCCAAGTCACCGATCTTCTGGTTCAGCGGTTCCAGTGCCGAGTGAATGTCACTCGATTCGAAGTCATCGAGTGCCTGATCGCGTTCACAGGTGAGCTGCTGGGCATTTTCATGACGCAGCCGGTCCAGATCCCCCTGTTGCTGGGTGAGCGCCAGCTCGCGTGCGGCGAGCTTACTGCGATGCTGCTCATATGCCTGATCCGCTTCGGTGCTTGCCTTTGCCCGCTCTAACTCCAGATTTACAACTTTCGTGGTGAGCTGGTCTAGCGCTCTGCTCAGCTCTGACTCGCGTTGCGTTAGTTGCTCAAGATTCTTAAAGTCGGCCTTTTTCTGCGTGATATCCTGTCCCAGCCAGTCGGCATGCTCTTCATGAATATTTTTGATCGTGATATCAAGCTGCTCAACCTCGGATTGCAGGCGATTACGTTCGTTCAGCAGATCCCTGTGCTCGACTTCAAAGCATTGGCTCAATTCGGTGAGATCTGCCTCTAGGGCCTTGATCCTGCCTCCCAGCTGAACCCGTCTTTGTTCCCCCGCGACAACGGCCGACTTCAACTGGCCTGCAGCCTGATCAAGGTCCTGCAACAGAAGCGAGCGTGATTGGTGCAGTTCCACGCATTGACGTATATCCCCTTCCGCAGCACTGAAACTACGTAGGCTGCTGATATCATCGACCAGTGACTTATCACGCAGGTGGGCAGGTTTATCATCGATGTGGATGTCACCGAATTGGGTGTCGGCAATCATCTGTTGAAGGCGGTTAAACATGTCCTCCCGCTTCAAAACCGAATAACTCATTCGATCCAAGTGGCTCATGTGAGAATCGGGGCCACCGAGACAGTATTGCCGGGCTAGCGCCATGTCGCGGTTTCGATTGCTTCCGCCACGTCTGAGAAGGCGTCTATCGTTTTGGATAATCGCCCGGTAGTCCGTGATATTGTCGATCTGCCGACTGACTTCTATACCCTGTGCCAGCAACACACCCATGATTTCCGTTATCGGTCGACCGGCATTCAGCAGGGGCCGAATATCATCTCGAAGGAACGTGTCCTCCAGGGACCCGTGGACAAAACGATAAATGGTTCTGACGCCGGTGGTGTGTCGGTACATGAGCGCTAAGCGATGCCCGTCTTCCCTCAGATGCTCGAACACCAGTGCGCTGGCTTGGGTTGGCAGGTAGTAGTCGATGAAGGGTAGCTTACCGCTGACTTGACTGACCAACTGGTTGGGTTCTGCCCCGTATAGAATTGGAATGAGGTTGAGGGCTGAGGTCTTGCCGGCGCCATTGCCCCCACTGGCGTTCGAGTGCCCATCGGTATTGAAACAGACTGTCAGGCCATTGAAGTAGGAGTTGTGGAGCAGAATCCGAGTCAGTCCGTAGAGAGTGTTAGTCATTGAGCTTCCATTTCCATGAGTTCCCATTTTCTACCCTTTACCCTTACATGGTGCCTAGTGCAAGGCTCTCGGTTGATGTTCGAACGCGGCCGTCCCACCTCTTATTAGCAAATCTCCTGCAACTGGGTGGGAGTTAAGGCTCTGCGGTCGATGGTCATATAACCTACACCATACCCGTTCTTTCAGATGCTCGGTTCGTACGTACAAGGCTCAGGCGCATGATCTCTAACTTTGGCTATTCCCCAGACTTTGTTTTCCATTGACAATCTTTTCCTTATCAGCTCGCAGCTACTACTTATCGCCGTAGAAACTAGCAAACCAACTGATTGAGTTCATACATGGAAATCCAAATAGCACTACCAAACAAGGGTGCTGGTACACTTTTAACTCTTTCTGTTGATTCAGACACAATTCTCCCGACGATAAATCAAACTTTTTCCTGGGCAAGTTACCCGTTGCCATTATGTTAGCTTGCGTGTTTGCAGGTAGGCCTTCAGTTTGAAGGGTGTCTGACGATTCAAGGCTCCTAGCCCTGATACCATGCCTGTCGAAACAGCGATGTTCGTCACTCCAAAAGAGCGGCGTTTCACCTACAGACGGTAAATTATTATCAATCGATATCCATTGATTTCCGTTCTTACCCATCCACGCATGTGAATCAAGTCCGATCCTTCAAATACGAATCACTTCCCGAGGGTACATAGCGTGGGTATGACTGGGCTTCAGCATTGGGCACCTCTGCCATCAAGACGCATACGCTCCAACGTATGCCAAAGTGGCACACATTGTTGACCTTCTGGGGTTCGTATGCCAATATGGCATACAGGTATCGAGCACAAGTCAGAGAGACACTACGCACATGCCTACTCCCCGTGGCGCACTACGCCCCGGTTTGATGAATGAAAAGAGTGAGAATCTTTGTAATGGCAACAGTTGAGAAAGCTTCAAAATCATCACGGCTCGTAAGTCGTGCTGCACCGGAAGTGATCGAGCTAGTACAAGATGCGGCGGACATTATGGGCACCAGCGTTTCAGACTTCCTCCGTGAGATCGCCATTGAGCGAGCTCGGGAAGTGGTAACCAAACATGAAAAGTTTGAACTCTCCTTAAAGGGGCAAGCTCAAATCATGGACGCCATCATGAATCCGCCTCCGATTAATGAAGAACTACTGAATATCGCGAGGAAAATGAAAGAAAATGGTGGAATCAACATCCAACTCTAAAACCAAGCTGACACAGGTTCAGCTTGATAAATCTGTACATGATCGAAATGGATTTGACTGCGGCTCAGAAGAGCTGAACAAATTTCTGCAACAACAGGCCGCCGCAATGGATAAGCGGGGCCTAGCCAAAACGCAAGTGCTCGTGGATGAGCAGAATCCTAGCGAAATTCTGGCCTTCATGACACTGAAGAACTCTGAGGTTGTTTTTGCACCAGGCACAAAGGTGCCGGGCCGCTCAAACCCGCCCAACAATACTGCCCCTGCACTTCTGCTTGCTCGCATGGGTGTGGCTCAGCAACACCAGGGCAAAACCCTGGGTAAGCATCTAATCACCTCTGTAATACTGCAAGTTGCTGAATGTTACCGGCACCCTGCCATCCCGCCCTTTATTGGTATAGTCGTAGATCCAAAAGACGGTGCAGACGGGTTCTATCAGAAATTTGGCTTCGTTGAATTTGAAGCTCCTGATGGACAAACCCGCCTGTTTTTACCCCTTGAGACCTGTCTCCAGTTTGCTCAAGCCGCTGGCTATTAATTAGCAAGCAGGCAACACAAGGAATTTCAACAAAGCGGGATATGTCCCGCTTTGTTAGTCTCAATTTGTAAACACTGACCCCTACAGAACTTTCCGGGCCTTATCCCTAGCCCCCGTAAAGTCGAGGCTAGAAGTGAAACTGCCTTTCTACAGCTCGCAGGGTAGTAGAGCTAACTTTGATACCAGCGCTACTCATTGAACAAAAGGCGTTCGCTTTCCGTATTCCAGCTCCATCTCTGGGTTGTGAAACAACAGTATGCAGTGCAGTCAGACTGCATCATATTGGCCTACAAATGCAATTCTGCGAAGTTTAAATGTACCCATTTTTTAGCTTGCGTAATTTCAGCAATGGTTTACCGAGAAAACTTTTCAATACGAGGCTCACGATTCAAATGATCATGAATCTGATCGCAATCGAACAGGCGAAACCACTCTACAACAAATTCGTTTTTCTCTTGTTGGCCGTATTGGGCATGAGCTGCTCTAATCGCCCTTGCTTATGGTCGAGCATCAGCTAACGTTGTAAGCTCAACCATATAGAAGTTCCGATTATTTAATTAACCTATCACCATATATACACTAACTATCTGTGCAATAATGCCTGATCTACCCCCTTAACAGAGTGAAGTGCGACTATAAGAGCTATAGCAATCCCTTGATGCAAAATCGGAAGCCCGCAATGCAGTTAAAGGTATGAATCTTACAAGTTTCAACTATTTCAACACCAATCAAAAGCAACCATTCACTGTTAAATAAAGGCTCCTAATATTGCATCCTGACTGCACCGCGAACATTGATTCCATCAAGCAGCTGGCACCAGCAACTCCAAAGCCAACGCTGCGGGAATACACGAATCTAACTTGGACTTTTTTATGATGGAGTCGATTGAAAATCATAGGTTTATTGCAGACCAACCAGAACGTTATCGACCGGATGTGAAACTCCTAGCCATCGTTAAGAATGGTGCAATTCAATTAGCATTCTGTGATACCGAAAAGTCCCTAAACCTGAATGGTAGGCAATGGAACCATCTTTATGGACCTGAAGCCTCATACATTACGAATCATTGGTTGGACTTTGACCCGGATGGATTCGGTTTTGCGGGCGGTGCATCTACATTTAATTCCAACCGGCTCAAAACATATCGAGTGGGCTAATTGAAATGATATTGATGAAATCTACTCCAGTACTAAATACCATTGCGCTGCGCACCAGTTCTGATTCTGACCAGTACTTGAAAAGGGTCGGTACACGTACCCTTCTGGCTATTCCTGCCCCCCTTGGATATTCCGGCAGGATCAGCTTTTCAGAACCAGGAGGGTTAAAGGATTCATTGATTCATGCTCGAAAAGAGCGTGATCGCTTTTTGGGGTCTTTTGCCCCAACCGATTTACCCCGCAATCTGGTTTCACTACCAGCCGAAGATCTCCCTGAAGATTTCGCCAATGCTATAACAACATTCGTGAACCTGCTGGATTTGCACAGTATCAGCTGCAGCTCGCTGTTGGTGCTTGGCTGTTTCAAAGATAAGGCCCTAACCTTCCGACACGTTCAGAGTGACCTGCAAGTTGCACGCCAGGATATACTCAATCGGTTCTATGACCTGGTTAACAACGGATATGTTGAGGAGTACAAAACGAGTCAAGCCCCTGCAAAGCAGTTAACCACTAAAGGGATGGAAGTACTGAAGTCGGTAAAGGAAGTTCTGTTTCAT
Organism: Marinobacterium stanieri; assembly: GCF_900155945.1. GTDB lineage: Bacteria > Pseudomonadota > Gammaproteobacteria > Pseudomonadales > Balneatricaceae > Marinobacterium > Marinobacterium stanieri. Next base: position 72,768 of record NZ_FTMN01000013.1, on the reverse strand, counting down.
TTGCGTGAATGGTACGAGGACATTTCTGCTCCCCCGTTCACATGGTACCAACAACACTGGTCACATGGCCGGTTGGGGCTTATCCCAGTATTACTACTACTTTTATCAGGAATGCACTCTGCAGCTGAAATAGCAGGTGTACTTCGTACGCATAGAAGTGTCATTTTTACAAAGCTGAATAGGCTCACCGAACTTGGCTTTGTTTGCAAACATACGCCCAGTGTTCACGGTGAAGCCTACCCGGTTATTACTGCGCTTGGTATTCAGGCACTCGCGGGCCTATACCGCGCAGTTTGACCCTTACTTACGCTTTAACGGACTAAGGCCTGAAGGTATTACGCGCCTGCTTAGGGCCAACGTAGTGCTTAACGTCAAAGACGTATTCAACGAGCCCCGTATCCGTGATCCAGGATCTCGTCATCTGTATGCTGATTACATCAAGACCTTCGTCACTGAAATGCTCCTTCAGCAATCGTTCGGCCTGGTGTAGATCGTGAGCTTCAACCGTGATCTGGCTTGTGGGCTCCAGAGCTGACTCAGTGCTTGTTTGATCAATCATAGGCCCTCTCGGATCTCCTGTGTGTAGATAGCACGCCCATGCTCAATGATGCTGTCTTTCAGGCCTTCCAATACGTTCTTGTTGTCCTGGGTTTCTTCCAGCGTCATCAGGCCCATATCCTCTGACTCACTCAATCGGTGTAGCCGCGTCTGGTATTCATCTTCGATCGAACCACTGGGGTACATCTTGGCCAGCAGTCGGCGTCCTGGTTCATCACCGAACTCCTGGTAGATGGCATCACGAACTCGTGAATCACGGTTCTTTGTTGAAAGCCCCCACAACTTTTGTGGCCCCATCTTCACGTTTACCAGCTGCGAGTAATAGCCTTCATCAGCATCCATCATTAGCAGGATCCACGCGCCCTCTTTAGATGGTGGGCGTATGCGTCTGATAACAAGCTCACGCTCGTTATCCGTAAGTTCAAGGCTCTTAGCAGCATCATCAATGGACTTCTTGGTGAATCCACAAATGATCCTGCAGGTAGAGAACTTGATAACACGCTGCGGCATCTCAGTCACGTCCTGGGAACTCAGGATAATACCAATTTCCCACTTTCGGCCTTCGTTGGTGATCTTGGTACGCATAGAGTCTGCCTGTGGGATACCGGCAGTACGCTGCACCTCATCCTCCATGAACACGTTCGTCGTCTGACGAATGGAACGGATCCAGTCTGAGTAATATGCCCGGTACCGCTCGGGAATGTAGGCCAGGCGGTCTTCCTTCCAGAAGAACCGGCTGGTCAGTATCCTCGCGGCCACAGTTACAAAAATGGCGCCCTGCTTCTTAAGCGAAAAGTCTGATTTCTTATCACCGGCCGGCACAACCTCTTCCATATCCAGCGCAATGATTCGAGCATCGCCAAGATCCAGTTGCGAAATGTTCGACAGTGCCGGGTAACGCTCGCTGACCTCACCAATACGGCGAGCGAAATACTCAACCAACTTTGTGCTGGTATCGTAATCTCCCGGGTACTCTTCGCGGATTTCAGATCGTGACGCGACTCGGGCAAGGAACGGCAATGTTGGAGCGGCAAAGCGCTGAACCAATGACGCAGCACGGTGTTCACCTGCATCATGAAGCTCATCGAAGATATACCACCAAGTGTCAGTCTTCTCCGGGCGTAGTCCAATGCGCTGAAGTGCAGAACCGATTTCTGGCCAGTAGCGATCGTTATGAGCGCTGCCGGTGTAGTAGTTCGGTGAAGACTTAGGGCCCTTATCCGCTTTCAGGTCGTATGCCAGTTTGAGCACTGCCTGTATAAGGCCTGGTAGATCAGGATGGATAGACTGAGTGCGGTCATCAGACAGCATCAGCTCCAGCAAGTTGGAGATGTCTGCATTGTGTTCTATCAAAGGTCGGCGCAGGGCGTAGTCAGTCTGCAGAATGTTATACGCATCACGCTCAACGTTGTTGAAGCGGTGGTACATGGCTAAATGCTTTTTGCCTTCTGGCAGGATCGATTGCGCTAGCCTAATGGAGCCTAATGAACTGGTGCCGATATCGGAGATGCCGATGTAAGGCACGTCCGGCGACGACATAACAAGGCTACTGATCATGTTGTTGATCGTGGCAGACTTACCATAGCCTGGCTCGCCAACCACCAGGTAAACGTGGTGTCGCATTACCTTGTAGTCGAACGGCTGGAACGCCAAGGGCCGGCCGTCTTCACTCAGGAACGTCATTGCACCTTTATCAAAGGGGAGTGACGGTCGAGTCAATGGCATCTGGTACAGCAGCTCTCGCAAGGGGCCAACACCCGTCGGCGCGATACTGCCGTTTCGGTACCCTGGCAAAGTGCTCATGAATCCTTCTTTGACATCATCACGCAGGAAGTAGCCATTGGCCTGGCCCCAGCCATTCACTATCTGTAACAAGCGATCGGCGTTCTGGCGAAGTCGGTCTTCTTCCCCGAGAGGTGCCCAGGTAGTCAAGCAATACTGGCCGGCTGCGTCTGGGAAGCCATGCTCTTTCTTCAACTTGCCAAGCGCATCTATCTGGTCCCGAACCTGCTTGTTCGTGCTTGGGATTGGAATGATCGTGAGCAGTGACATCAGGGCATATTTAGCCGTGATCTGGCCTGCACCAGCGGAATGCAGTAGCGCCGAAAACCGGAACGGGATCTTGTATCCATTCGCTTCACGCAGCAGTTTGTTGAATGGAATGCGTCCATTGGGCATTACACGCAGCGCCAGTATCTTGTAGACCCGGTTTCCGACAATGAGCATGTCCTTGAAGTCAGGATGATACTCAGGCTCTGAAGGCCATAGTTGGGTACCAATTCGCTCGGGCATTAGAGCAGCCGCGGCCTCCTTGACCATCTCCTTTTGGTTTTCAGCCGGATAAATGATGTTCCCAGTATTGGTGCCAGCCAAACGTGGCGACCAATTGTTCCCGGTCTTGTGTTCATCAATGCAGCGCCGGATATTGCGCGTAAACTCTGAATTATTCAGTCTTCGTAGCGAGAATCCGAGGTGGGTCATGGCTGCCTGTAGACGCTCAAGCATGGAGTTGTGCGTGCTTGCTCGCATGGAAAAGTCTGACATTTTCGTTAAAGACTGGCGGGTACGAGTATGGAGCTTCCGGAAAGCGTCGCCGGCCAGTAACTCACCGCGCGCAACCTGTGTTCTAACACTGGGTAAGGTCCAGCACACCAACCAAGTGCGCTCTATGTGCAAGAAGTCCTGCAACATAGTCATCTCTTCATTCAGTAGCTCATCATTCAAAAGCCCTTGAGCACGTGAAGCTGAGCGGATGGGCGAGTAAATGTATTCCAGCTCCCGTTTAATAACGCCCTTGTCGGTGTCTTGCTCATAGAAAAAACCGATGTCATGAGCTTTGGCATTGAAGTACTGCGCCAGCGTATCTTCCAGTTCCCGGATGTTTTCCTCATGCAGCTCTGCGCCGATGAAGGTCCGGTTGCCTCGGATCTCAATAACCGAGACCAAGCTGCCGTTATCACACACAGTGATGTGCGTATCACCAATCGGCAATGCCAGGTCACAGGATTTCCCGGGGTGCTGGGTTTTCTCCATGCCTCTGCTAATGCCATCCACTATCGAACCGAATAAGGAAACACCCACACTGTTACTCCGTCGCTAGAATATGATGATTGAGCTCAATCACTGATTGAGTATTTCCACTGCTTAGCATTGCCATTAGCATGCTGTAGTGGTCCCCTTGGCGTTCCTGGTATTGGACCTGAAGATCAGTCACAGGCATCAAGAGTCGGGACTGGTCGAGCGTATTGATAAAGGCGCTGCGGTCATTCAGTGACAACGCCAAAGGATGGCTTTCAAAGCCAATTCGGTTAACGCCATAGCCCGAAAGGCTAAAACCAAGTTTCTGGAAAGCTTTCACATGTTCGACCAGCGCCATTCGGGCTAGGGCAGATAGGTAGATTTCACTAAAACTGAGATGAGGCGTACTGACGCCTAATCGCGATCCTAAGATGGCATCAAACAGCAGGAAAAGACTGTAGGAGACTTGTTCGCGAATGAGTCTCTTACCCATCTCAACGCCGGCTACTTGGCTTAACGGCACTTCAGCTCCCAGTGTTGAATGCTGTTTGGCAACAATGCTGTGATCACAGGGCAGCGAGTACCCCAGTTCGGTGCAGGCCTGCTGATACTCAGGTAATGCCAGCCAAAGACCCTGCTCCGTTCTTCGGGGGGCATATCGATGATGTGGTAACAGCATCAACTGTTCTAATACTTGGTTGTTAGTGATAAGCACGAATGCCGTTTTTGGCATTGTTGATTCGAGGTCGAGGTAATCGACTGTTTCGCAGTATCTGAATTGACCGATGGGATAAGGCTTTGTTGATAGCGCCCTAAACAGCATGGTCGGCGGAACGTACACGAAGAAAGGTGTGCTCCGCGAAGGCGCGAGCTGACAAAAGCGCTGTGCTGCCTGGCTCTGCACTGATTTCAGACGTTTTTGAGGTGTCTTGGCTGGTGCTGCCCTCTCAACAAGCCGGGCAGAAAAACGATCATACGCAAAGCCATAGGACCTTTGAGCCTGGAGCGTCCACCCATATACGTCCTGCAGGAGAGTAAGCTGGTCATGTGGTGCGGCACTGCTTAAGCCCAAGTCACTCAATGCAGTCGCCATTCGGCTGTAGAAGTAGCTATTGTTCTTAATTCGCCAGCGCCCTGCATAGCGTGCATTCAGATCTGACTCGGTGAGATCAGTCATCCAGACACTATCGTCAGGCAGCGATTGGACGCCATCAAACTCGACCACAGAGCCATCTGGGCAGCACGCTAAGGAATGTTCAAAGAATGCGACACCTGGAGTCATCGTGACTGTGTTGTTCCGCTGTTGCTGGCGTACTCAGAAGCAAACCATGAACGTTCAATGGGGTTGATCCAGTAGCGGATCGCTTCTTCATATGGGGCTCTATCCAAGCGAACCCGGAGCTTCGAGAGGTATGCAGATTTAGGAAAGGCATAGGGTGCCTTTTCCAGCACCTCTTGGAGGATGTTCGGTTCACCCTTCCAATCCATTTCACTCCATTGTTTTGGGGGACAGTCGATCGCACGTAAAAGCCGATCAGCGGCCTGTGCCATGTCGCCCCACTCGGTACCGGACGATAGGGTCATGGCATAGCAAGTACGCACAACATTGTTCAGGCGCCCTTGCGAGATCCAGGGGGCTTCAATAAACATACCCTTCCCTTCAAGCAGGTCAAGCTGATTGAAGTCCACGCACATATCACACAAAGGCACCCAATTTGCCGGTTCCGAGTGCAAGCGTTTATCACGCACGACAACATGGAAATGGCCCAGCGGGACCTGGGCGGTGAGATAAGTCTGGAATCCGCAGTACTGACAGCGGTGATCGAAGGACTCGATCACACGCTGCAGTTCAGCAACGTCCACTCCCGTAATGGGCGCACTCCAGTTACCGAGCACTGAAGACATTATGCTGCCCGTACGGTAGTGAAATCAGCATTAACACTGGCAATGTATTCAACACTTGCCGGCTCAACAATGGAGCTGCCACGCAAACGGTTCAATCCGTCAGTATCTGCATCAGTGCCTGCAGCTGTACCGATGAAAAAGCCCAATACAGTCATCAACGCAGCCAGGCCTGCGCCAAACAGTGCTCCCATACCCAGGTTGCCCGTACCGGCTTGCTCAAACTTCTGTGTCGCGGGATTGTTAGGGGCCATTTTGATCATGGCCATGCCAATTAGACAGGTGCCGGCGATTACGACCCCTACAAACGCAAAGGCAAGAATCACGAACTGGAAAATGCCGCCCGCCTCATCCGCCCAGTGCCCTTGAGCCATGCTTCCAAGGCTTTCACCAGCCGCCAAAGCATTAGCACTCATAAGAGCAAAGGCTGAAGCCGCTATTACTGATTTCAGTGTTTTCTTAGTTTTCATCACGGATTCCTTCATGTGGTTGTGTGATAGAAAAGGTTTTTTAGCCAAACAATTTGTCGCCCATTCCTCCGAAGAGGTTGGCGAAGTCACGGATGTAAATGATGACGGGACCCACGATGACGCGGACAATACCTGCGCGCATCTGCTGCTTGTCACCTCCAGGGGAATTGGCGTGTGCAATATTTGCCAGGCCCCAAAAGCCAATGAGCACGCCTAATAATCGGAGGGTGTATTCAACGAACATGCCCATCATTTTGACGGGGGTGAGGCCACCGTTAACCTGCTCTGGGGGGAACAAAGAGCCGTAGCCATGGTCCAGAACAGACTGCCCAATCGTTGCAAACAACCAAGCTGCTACAACCATTCCGGTACCCGCCAATATGGAAAAGCACGCCATGCCGAAGTTGTACTCCTGGGGCGATAGCGTCATGAAAACTCGCAACTGAACCAGCCGATAGAAATTGACGCCAATAATGAAGACACCGACGAGCGCAAACGCCACAAAGCTGAACAAATACAGCCCAGGGTAGTTCGCACTAATGGCCATCATCATGTTAACGGCCGCTTCTGCAGTTGAGTTCTCAAACATATGGGTTTATCCGCCGCAAATGATGCCGTTCGTAAATTGGATGTACTGCGGGTAGTCACGATCGACAAACATCTGTACGCGACCTAACCCCGGTACCGGAGAGTGCATTTCGAGAAGTGTTCTGTAGCCGTCGCTGAGTCGCACAATCATTGCAGATGAATCGCTCAACATGGCCAGTTTCCATTCTTTGGAAGCGTATGAGCACGGGTTTTGACTCTGCGCAGCTGGGACCATGCTTTGGACACCCAAAGGCATGCTGGGGCTTGTGAAGCCACCTACTGTGGCGGGAACTTCAGCAGAGACACTTTCCTGAGGACCCTTGCCAGCGGGCTGAACGGGTGTCATGACAGGTACTGGCGAATTGCCCGTGATGACTTCGTTTGCAGCTTCTTTGGCATCAAATCCGCAATAGGATGCCCAACGAGAAATGCCAAGCGACTTTTCAACTTCGCACATGCGGGTATAGGACACCCATTTCATGTCCTTCTCGTGCTTTTCTGTCAGCTCGGCTGTCTTTTCCAGTTTCTCGACCCGGGCAATGAGTTTTGCATCAGATCCACCGGCTTTTTGGGTGCTCACGACTTCAGCCAGACGCTGCATCTCCTTCTGCATTTCAAGTATGACTTTGCTTTGCTCACGCAGTGCATCCTTCATGTAGCGCAGCTGATCGCCATGCGTTTGGTGAAGTACGGTTGCAGCCGAATCGAATTCGTTAAACTTCGCTGTTTGACGATTAAATTCGTTTTTGAGTGCATTCATTTCATTCAGCAGACTGACATGAGCCGCACTGGAACCTTCCGACAATGGCAGTGGGTCATTACCCTCCCGGTGTGCCAGACCACCAAGCTGAGTTGCACGAGCATGTTCATTGCCAGCTTGTGTTTGAGGGTTGGAATAGCCAGGCTCGTGGCTTGGCATCCCGGTAGCGGCACCGGTACCTGTGTTCATCGTAAAAACGGGTACCTGAACAGGCTGAGCTTGTGCAGCAGGGGCAGAATAGGCTCCAGCCGCTTGCGGCTGAACAGAAGCAGGCTGAGTAGTGCCCACAGCTGGTTTCGTCTGGATTGCAGGTCGAGCAGGAAGGTCAACCGGCTGGAACTGGGCATTCGTTTGGTTGAATCCACCGCCAACACTCATATACGCTGCCGCACCACCTACGCCAAGCACAGCAAGCCCCATGAATCCGACCATTAACTTCAGCACGGGGTTTACACCTTTCTTTCGCTTCTTAGGTGCCTCGACTGCTTCTGTGTCAGTGTCGGTTTGTTTGCCTTTTTCGGATGAGCCTGCATTTTCGGCAACGTCCTCTTCATCCAGCATCTTTTTCAAATCCTCCAGTTCGTGTTCTTCATCGCTTGGCTCTCTAAGTCCTAGAGTCGGGTCCAGACTGCCGTGTTCGTCATGCGCCATTGCTTAGTGGTCCTATTCAGTCAGTATTCGATTGATTAGTAGTTCCTTGAGGAACAGCCTCGTGTTGAATGGGGCACTGAGACCGGCTCCATAACCAACAACTGCATCTCTTGATGAGGAAAGACCCTTGACGTTATGGGTCGATCAAATAGCTCAATCAGTTTTTCTGCAGCTTTGTCTCCTGCGGAGGAGACAAAGACTTCTTTAAGCTCATCATCGGATAGGCTGAACGCTACAGCTGCTTCTTCATTGGTGACGGCCGCTGCCGTTGCAGTTGTCTTTAACGCTGCAAGCATTGATCCTGTAACTAAGCCCCCCCAGCGAACCAAAATGTGTCTATCAACTTCATCCACGAATGCCGGGAGCTTGGACTGATGATTAAATGCAACGAGATTTACCGGAACGGGCTGCCCGCCATACGACAGGGTGTTGAAAACAAGTGATAGCTCCTGGTTGTAGTTGCTCAGCCTTTGCCAGGTACCCAACAAGCGGCATCCATCCAGTTCACCACCCATGATTTCTGCAGCGACTTCATTACGGGCAACATCGGTATCGACTCCAGTTAAGGAGTACCCAAAAACAAAATGACCGGGATCTAGGACCTGACGGGCAACGGGTTCATTAACTTGGGCTGTCTGGTCCTCTGCCTGGACGCTGCCGCCTAGCTCCAACCCAGGTTGAGTGCGACCGGAGGGTGCATTGTTGGCAGCCAGCAGTTGTTCCTCCTCATCTGGCTCGAATTCAACCAAAGTTCCATTAAGGAATTCGCTTCCCTGGCTCTTGGCCTTCTTAGTTTTTTCGAGCGCAGCATGTAAGTATGGATTTTCCTTTTCCTGCTTAGGCTGGGTCGTAACCGTGTTTTGTTTGGCATCTTCTACACGCGGACTCGATGCGCGGCTGGCAGTTTCCAAGTCCAACTTGAAGACCGGCACATCAACTGGAGCAGCAGGCGCTGCGTCTTCAACCGCAACGACATCTGTCTTAAGCTTCGCTCGGTCACGTATCCCGGCCAGAACATCCTTGGTGCTAGTTTTTTCCGGGGCGGGTCGTGCACCGGCGAAGTTTTCCCCCTTCTCCCTCGCCTCACCGGCTGCTTCCGCATCATGCTTGGCAATTTCCGCGCGCGTACCTGCATCAAGAGTGTTGGTGTCCAGGCTGGTGCTTTCGGATGCAGACTCACTTGTTTCTGTGCGTCCTAAGCTTGCGGTCTGTTTGTCTTCGCTCATCCACCAGTACCAAGAAAAGGCGCCAACCAGAGCAAACACCAAAAGCAGGCGATTAAACCCACTATGAGGAGTTGCAGAACTAAACAGGCTGAAAAGTCCTGATATGAAGTTTTTCTTCTGTGTGCTGGTATCAACAACCGGGGCATCACTCATAAGGCATCCTCGCTGAAGCATCAAAACGAGCGCCGATCTCATTACTGGGCGCTGCTATTTCGAGAAAGAGTGCTTGTCCGGTCTTGGATCGAATGGAAAACACTTCACCCGCTAGATCAAACCGGTACACCCTGTATCCATCAGGGCCATAAACGATCCCTGTAGGGTCTGGCGCTGGATTAGTCAGGTGACGGGTACGGAAGTACAGCGAATCACCACAACTGAATACATACAGATCCAGTGGCGGGGCGGGATTGCCAGTAATTGTTCGGGCTTGAACAGATCGAGCAGCGCACCGGTATGCCGGGTTTGGCTGATAAGGGTTATCCAAAATTGCACGGGCAATTGGATCGTCCAACGCCGTAGGGTATGGAGGCTCTGCAGGAACAGGAATGGCTTCACCAGCTGCCCGAGGCGCAATCGAAGGCAGGGTTAGTTTCATGGAGTCGTGGTAAACCTTGATGTTCACAGCCACCGGAACGCTTACACCCATATCCAAGCCATCGAAGTACACTTTGAGGTTGCTTCGACCGGCCTTGGATGCGCCAGATGAATTCACACCAACGACATGTTCAATAACGGGATTTTTTTCGGCTGTGATGAGACTGGTGTTACCGGCTGTAACCTTCGCAACAGGCCAGGGTTTGCCCTGCATGTCGAAAAACGCCAACTCAGACTCATAACCAGAGACCAGTTTTAATTCAAAGTGTGGGGGTGCGTGCAACTTGACGGAGAACGTTTCATTCAGGGCACGTAGCTTCGGACTAAACTGCTCGGCATGTTCATAGACCTTGATCGCCTGATTGACCTCAGCATTCTCACTCGGCGTCAAATCGTTAAAGGCGCCCTTAATGGCTTCGACGACCTCCGGCGCAGGATCTGCATCGTACTCATCAGCCACAATTGGCTTTGCCTTTGCCACGGGATCGGCCTGAACTTGAGGAGGCACATCCGTTGCGGTTGTATCTGCCAGTGGAGCTTCATCTGCAGAGACCACTGTGGAGCCTGTTGCTAAGGTTATAGCCAGGAATAGACGAGCGAGCTTGAAGGCTTTCATCAGTTCACCGTTTCATCAATACGCATAACTCGAAGGCCACCACCGCCCTCTTCCGGGGGCACTTCCTGAATATCCATGGTTATGTTCCAGGTACGACTGCCGATGCCTTCAATGTCTATAACCTCTTCATTCACAATGACTTCAACTCGATACAAGCGGTAATGCCCGCTATAGAGCATTTGTTGTGTGACTTTTGCTGGACGAGGAACTACAGACTCATAGCGAGCACGGTACTCACGCGCACGCTGGAAGGTCCCACCGTCGAGTAGCTGGCCGGTGTAGTCAGAAAGTGCACGCGGATCCCAGTACGGGCGTTCATCTTCAAATGCTTGAACGTAGTTGTTATAGGTCCATGTATGGATGCTGATAGCGCGGTCACGGGCGAAGCTCTTGATGTCGCGCAATTCGTAGAACGCCTTTTCAGCAACAGCCACCTCAGCAACGGAACCGTCGTCACGCTTCTGAATGACTTTGATGTCCGTAACAGGCTGGGCAATTACGGCGAGGCCAACCCCCATGATGATGTTCAGAGCAAGTGAGCAGGAAAGCCATCTCGATAACGACTTTTCTCGTGTTACGCGGTCTTCAGTCATGACGCCTGAAAGTACAGAAGCAATTTGGCGATATGCTGCGACGTCTTGTTCTGACTTGTTCATCTGAGCGCGTGCAGTCTCAACTGATTTTTTTCGGGACTGTTCCTGGTTTTCAGGTTCCATACGCTAAGCCTGCTTAATCCCAGAAGTCGGGTTTAGGGTGGTAAAGATTTCGGTCAAGGCGGTATCCAGAAACACACTCCAAGTAATCCCAGATCGCTTTTTCTCGTGGGGGGGCGCGGAATGAGCTGTTATCTTCGGATGTAAACCAGCGGCGAACCTCTGAGGTGCTACACCCCAGCTCTTTCGCAACCAGTTCATAGGCCGACATGATCCCCGGTTTGTCCGCCAGCTTTATAAGCTCAACGCGCAGATCAAAAAGGCGATAGACCTTTTCGTTCTGATCCTCTATCACTCCAATTTGTCTCTTTTCAGACACTAAACCCCCCAGAAAGCTAGATTGCTCAAAGTGCGAGAAATATACTATATTGGTTACATATACGAAATATGTGATTTTCTGTTTTTGTACCTAATATAAATCAAAGGGGGTTTGGCGTGGGGGCAGGCAAGATGGGCATTACACAGGCTGTTCGAAAGTATTTTTTAAGGATGGTTACCGCTTGCGCTTTAGCATCCTCGGCAACCTGTACGCTGGCTGCCGGCGTTCCGGAGGCTACACAGAATCGTGCAGTGGCTCTTTTGAAGGCTCAGAACCCGAAAGCCAGCATCATGTCGGTAGAGGCTTTCTATGCATCATCTCCCAGCAGCCAAGTCTCAGCCGTCTTGAATGCCAGCACACTGGTGACTTACATGGTTCCAGGAGATTTGAAAGCATCATTTGCCATCATGCTTCCTGACGGTCAGCACATGATCATGGGGCCTATTGTTAAGCCTGAGCCAGGCGTAAATGCTGCCAACCGTTTAGCCACTGAAATGAAAGCGCCTGAAGTGCCGGAATTTTCGTTGATAACAAACTCTCAACCAGTCATCAGCTCCGCTGTACAAGCGCCAACTGTGGAGCCCAGTATATTTGATGATTACCGTTTGACTCCGGATAAGCTGGCGAGCAGTGAAAAGCACGGCACTCTTAACCCAGAAGAGTATATGGCTGCGCTTAAGGGTGTCAGCGCTATTACGACAGGTAATGGACCACGCCATGTATATGTTTTCACAGACCCTAACTGCCCTCACTGTCGCTCTGAATACAAGTACTCAAAGAGTCATCAGAGTGAATTCACCTTTCACTGGATCCCCATCTATAGCGTCACGCGCAATCCAACCGTGAGCCACATTGCGCTCCATCAGCCCGATCAAGCAGAGCGTCTTTCATACCTGGATCGACTCATGCAGAGCCCCAAAACGGCCATTGAACGCGAGAGTTTGATTGCGACAAATGATGTTGCGCTGTCGATGGCAGATGCGCAGAAGCTTTATATGCGCCTTAATGATCGCGGTACCCCAGTGACTCTTTTCGAGAGTCCAAAGGGGGGGATTACTGCAGTGAATGGATCAGATTCTAAGCTCTTTGAGATGATCAAAGACGAAATGGATCTCTAAATAGCCTGCGGGGGTTTACCGAGTTCTGATTAAAAGTGATAGTATTCGTATATATACACTATATGATATACAGACAATGACTGCAGATCTGATTCGTGAAATCCTCGCCACTCTTCCTCAGCGTGCTCAGCTAAAGCATGACAATGTTAAAAACTGGCTGAGGCAAACACATGAACAAGTGGGTGATAAACAGCTCTTATGGCATCTGAAACGTCAGATTGCTGTAGGGGGATCTGAAGTTGGAACGTTGCTCCTTGAGGCTCAGGGTCTCACTCCTCCCTTTGGTAGAACTGGGGCCACACTTGCCGCAGAGAAGCTGTTTCGCCTAACACCTGATAAGCCTCCGCCTCACATGATGCGGGGCATCAAGCTTGAAAGCCCACTTAAAGAAGCAATCCTGAAGATCTATGGCGGCAGCCGGGATGTTGCTGCCGAACAAGCACTTCAAACCCCTTGCGAAGACTCTCCGCAAAGCATGGCCGGCAATACGGACATGTACTGGACCCTCAATGATCAGCGCATTCTTGTGGATACCAAGGTTCCCATGTCCGCAACCGAAGCCGAAAACACCGGTTCTGATAACCACAAGCTGTTTACCTACAAGTCCCAAGTCCATCACTACGACATTCTGGGCGAAGCCCGAGGATTTCCTGCCGATCGTCTGGTGATTGCCGAACTGGATGTGCCTGTCGAGTTGGCAAAGGCATGGACCAGCATGGTGAAAGACAACCGCGCCATGGTTGTTGATCAGATGGTGAGTCTGCTTAAGCAGGAAAAGCCTGGCATGCGGGTGAATTTCATTGAGGTAGAACCCGACTTGTCGGTCGAACTCTATGGCAAACAGACCCCTATTCGCGATGCAATCGTTCAGGTTTGCGATGACTTCATGACCAACCTGGTTAATGGCGATGTGCGACCAGCGCAGAAATCAGAGCAACAGCCACCAAGCGGCAAAACGGCTCAACGGATCTCAGTGCTGGAAAGTAGGATTGCTTCCTTGAATGCCATGACTCGGTATGCCGAAGAGCAGAAGAGTCTGGCATATGACGAGTTGAAGGACGTGTTAAGTAAACAGCATGTGGATCCTGCCAACGTCGAAACATCCCAGCTGAACATCAAGGGCGTTGAGAAATTCGACATGGATTCGGCTGTATCAACGCTGGCCCGTTATTCCATCGACGTGGATAGCCTGTCCCAGACGGTAGATGTTAGCTCTTTGAACTCTCGCAGTCTGAATATATCCGCAACCTTGGAAGTGCTCAAAGAGCACAACCTGCTTCACAAGTGCATCAAAGATCCAGGGTACGACATCGATAAAGTTAAGCATGCACTCGAATCGTTGGGCGAATCCCCCGAGACCTTCGCCCAACAGGATTACTCTTTCCGCGTCAAAACGAACAAGGATGCGAAAGTTTATCAGCAGTCGCTCATTCAGCAGGCAGAAGGCCTGGAAGAAGTGCTGATTGCCAAACACACCCGCTCACTACTTGCCGAGCAAGCACCAGATGTGTCGAAACACCCTGATATCCAACCTAAATCCCCATCAGTAATGGGCATGTAGGTCTGGGTCTCAAATTGCGCCCTATGGGCAGCCCAATAATGATTGAAACCAATAAAGGTAAAGCCAATGTCCCTTCTTGATCAGTTTGAATCTGCTCGTGTTCAAAACAGTTTGCCGCCGAGCATGAATATTCCGCTCCGTGTGACTGGGTACCAATTATCCAATACTGGTGATCGAAATCAGGATCGAGTGATGGGGTATCGATTGGATACTAAAGAGTATGTGGAGGCATTGGTTTACCAAAACGCAAACCAAGCCAACCAGCCCCAAATTCGTGATGTTCAGAGCCGTGTAGCCATTGGCGGGACAGTGTTACTGAGCAACTGCTATGTAGACCAAAAAGCACAGCGTATCGATTCCAATGCAGCCTACACCCTCAGCACACGCTGGCCATCAACAATGATCCCTGATGCAAGTAAGGGATCGACCTGGGTCGGTTGTGCGCGAGTAAATCCGCCGTTCATCCATGATGATGGAAAGATGTCCTTATCAGTGGACTTGATAAGAGGGTCAAGCCCCGTCAGCTCACTCGATGAGTTTAATGAAAAATTCTTTGCTGGCTTGTCCCCCGCAGCTGCTTCCAAAGGAGGCTCTCCTCTTGCAGGTGTTCGCATTATTGAATTTGATGATAATGGCGAGCCGTCTAAGTCGATCCTCGAAACCTTTGCTCCCCAATGGCGCCAGGATACGTATGGCCCTGCCAGCATTGAGGAAACCAAGGCGCTGTATGCCACTCCCGGAACGGGAAGGCATGAGATGCTATCACGTATTGCAGGTGTCGTTGGCAAAGCGGTCCAGTCAGAAAAGTACCAGGTTGAAATAGTCAACTTGATACGATTTTCGGCTGGCCCGAAGACCAAACAAGACACAGCCAATAAGATGCAGAAGGGCCAATCAGGCAACTTGTTGCCTATGGAACCCTGCTATCTCTCCAGTATCGATCCTGAAACGGGTGTCATTGGTAAATCCAATAAAACAGGGTTCACAACCTTCGTAGTGGCGCTGCGTAAAACTGGAGATAACGGGTTGTTCGTGACCCGTGCAACGCCATTAATCCCTTCAAATCCAATTCTAATTTCTGGTATTGAAACCCAGCAGGATAGAGATTTAAACGGTGGTGTGATGAGCCAGCCTTCTCCAGCTCCAGCTCCAGCTCCAGCGGAGTCATCGCAAGCACAGCAGCCACAGCAGCCACAGCAGCCACAGCAGCCACAGCAGCCACAAAGTGTGGCTGGCCAAGCCGTTGCGTCAAGAGATCAACGAAGAGCAATGGCACGAGCAACTGGTCATCAGGCTCCTCATACTCCGGCGAACCAACAGCCCGTCCAGTCACATGCACAACCTACCGAACGGGTTGCCCCGGTGATCGCTCCCCCACCGGCAAAACAGCAGTTTTCGCTTGAGCCTGGCAATGTAGGACAAGTGATTTTGGTACCACCCCGTATGAGCGATGAAATGGCTAACTACTTCGCCTCAAACCTTAGCCAAGTGGCCACCTTGAATCAGCTACCAGACGGCACCTGGTCATTCCCGGCAGAGCAGTACGATGCTGTTCAGGAGGTATTGAGCAACACGCTACATGTTGTTGCCAATAACTATCCCGAATACGACACCCAAGTGAACACCACCGCCATGGAGGCTTTCGCTAAGGAGCCGGTACATGGCCAGGTGCCCCAGCAGCAAAATAACTCTTCCGGTCTTGATTTGGAGCTTTTGGGGTCGGAAGTGGACTCCATGTTTGCTGAATCAACCAGTGGCATCTCGCGCTGATTAAAGGGGTCGCTATGAAAATCAGTTTCGTTTCGTTCGATGCCCACAATCAGGCTACAGACGATAATCTGTCTGCAAATTTGCATGAAATCAACGGTAGAACCGTTTTCATATTGTTTGGTGCCGGCGATGCCGCATCCTTCAAGAAGATGGCGTTGGAACAGTCCGGGCTTAAGTTGTCTCAGCAAGGGGTGTGGGTGGCTCCGTTAGAGCACCTGGATCTAAAGGCACTGAAAGCAGCTTTCCCCCTTATTGAGCTGGATAACACCCAGCGTATGGATAGCGTGGTTCACACCAAAAACCACTTCCTCAATGTGCTTCAGCGCCGGGCTGTTGATATCGAAGTTGCTCCCGGCATCCGTGCCATGGAGTACCGTGGCAATCTGCCTCCTGCAGGTGAAAACCTTTTGGGGTGGTTTCGTGACAACGGTACCCAATTAAACTCCCGCATCGCGACAGCCCCTTTTGATGAACACCTGCATGCAACCCTGGAACGGTTAAATACACCGGGCCAAGTGCGCCTGCTCTTTCATAGCCCGGACTTTCATGCCAAACACGATGCTTTGCTTGAAGATGAGCGAGCAGTGTTTGCTGGCGCCCAAGTGGGTGGGGTTCTGGAACAAGATGGCAAACTGGTCATAAAGCTATCTGAGCGGATATTTGCACCTGCGGTTGAAACTCCCATGGGTCTACGTGCCCTACCGGACTACACGGCTGCTTCTCCGCAAGCTGCCCTGAGAGCAACGCCTGCAGACATTCTGGAAAACCGAGTAGCAACACTGGAGGCACTGTCTGCAGAGCCTGAATCATCCAGCGAAGTACATCATGAGGCTGAATTGGCCACTGAGGGACCTGCGCTTCACGAGAGTCCCGCTACTGCGACCGAGGAAAGCTCGTTAGATTTTGATGCAATCGTAGATGAGGCACAGCTGCCACCATCCCGTTCAACAGATCCAGTAGCCTCAAAAACTGCAGACCCTTCTGAGACTGATACCGCTGAAACGTCCTCCGTCGAAGCACCGGAGCAAGAAATAGTGGACGTGACGCTGGAGTCTGAATTCGATCAGGGTGAAGCTGATACTTCAGAGCCTGAAGAGTCGCCAATACAAACGCCGCAACCTGGGCATGACGACACAGCTGGTATCGATAGCGAAACTGTCATTGAAGCAACTGAGGCATACTCTCCCAGTGCTCAGTACCAGTCATACTTCGATTGGATTGAGGACAACCCTGTCATGGCTCTGCAACCGGGATTCCGCGACCAGGTTGCCATGGATGAGCGTCTGACCACTGAGGAAACGGATGGTTTGCTTACCCTGTTGGATGAGCTGCAATCTGAACAAAAGCCATCTAAGCCAGAAACAAGCGCCCAGAACGGCTCTGTAGCAGAATTCGACTCGGTTGACGCTTCACTTGTGAAGCATGATCAGGAAGCCCCCGCTGAACCCGCAGAGCATGATCGTCCTGCAGGCTCCGTTCAAACCGGCCCTGACCAGTGGGAGGTGCCTCAGCCTGGTGAGTTCTCTATCTTCAACCAGATTGACATCTTGGTTGATTTTGATGCGGACGGCCGTGCTGTGATCAAGGTGCATGATGAGCATCGGATCGAAAGCATGTTCGTGACTGTGTCTCGCTTTGAAGCCCTAGTCAGCCTCTATAACCAAGGCGAGTCATTGATTACACGCGATCAATGGGATGATGCTACAGCTGCTGCAGAAGGCCGTCCTGTTCAAAGTGAGGACCAGCAAGGGCAATCAGCGCCAACGACAGTTTTGCAACTGCATCCTCAACGCAAAGTCCCGGAAGTAGAGTTAGATACAAAAGCAATTGACGAAATGGTGAGCCAGGCCGAACAGGCCGGTGTTTCCATGGATGAGATTCGTAACCTTGCTATCCAGTATGTTGAACTGGACCGTGAGCGAGAACGAATGGGAAATGTCACCTCGCTGAAGACTCGCCGCATGGAAGCCGGCGTCATGGACGCATTTAAGGCGCTACAAGAAAAAGCCCTGCAGGGCGGCCTTGTGCTCTCGGAAAATGGCTTCTTCCAGATGGTAAACCGTCTGAATGGATACCTTTCTGAGGTCATCGATATTGACCCCTGGAAAGCGTCCGAAGATACCCTGCAAAGCATCAATGACGTGCTGTTCTTCGACATGCTGAGCCGAGTACCTGAAACCAGTACGGTTGAACGTGCGCTGATGGAAGCGAAGCGTCGCGGCTTCAAAGTGGGAATTCGTATTCTGGAAAACGCCTTGGAGCATGGTCTATCCGATCAAGCTTCACACATGGCGAACCAGCTTTGTACCGAGCTGAATACCAGTGAACGCATTTTTGCACTCAAGACTCAAATCCACGGGCTATTAGCCGGCGCCCATGAACAGCACCTGGGTACAAATGATAGCCGGGTACTGAGTGTTTGGCGGGAGGAGCTTGCTGAACTTGAGTACCAGGTCTCCGAAATTGAGCTCACGGATACGCTCAAATCCATTTACCGTGACGCTGGCTCATACACCGAGTCCTGTGAGGCCATTGCCGAGCACCTTTCTATCTCGGAAAGTGCTGCTGGCTATTTGATCGATCGAATTCGCGACCAGCTGCAACGGGAGCAAGAAGAGGCGTTCACAAATAGCCCCGAGTACCAGTTAAGCCAAAAGATCTTGGCCAAACTGGATGGGTTCGTCCCGGATACAAACGAAGAACGTTCAGCAATCGCGCTGCGCAATGTTGGCCCCTATACCCTACTGGTACCGGTAGCCGAAATCAGCGACAGTGGCGAAGTCAGAATGGATCTGTACCTATCCGACACGGGTCGATACGCTCGTAGTTCGGAGCAGTTTACTGTTACTGGGCAGATCAACGATGAGTCGCTTGTAGATAACCTGGCCGCCGAGATCAACGCTGTTGCTCAGAAGCACGAAACCCTAACCAAAATGGACAAGCTTCCACCTTACGGTAGCTTGCTGAAAACAGGCGAGAATGGCTCCACGCTCCACGATGTTTCTGAGATAAATAGACGCCTGCGTGAAACGATCAAGTCTGCACAATCGTCCGGTGAATTACCTAAAGGGGTGAAGGTATCCATTACTAAAGGTTCTTCATCCAGCATCTCTATTCGCGTTACCGGTCTGCCCGAGGGGATGCAGGCTGTATCAGAAGAATGGGCTCAATGGCGTAAAGACAACCCTGATGAGTCAAGCTATCACGCACCTCATATCTACATACCTGAATTCAGAGCAATCGAACGTTGGTTAACGGCCCAGGCTGAAGCGTACAACTACGATAAGTCTGATCGCCAAAGTGATTACTACAACACCAATTTTTACTTGAATGTGTCTTTAGGGGATACGCTACATAACGAACACATGGCTATGGCCAATGAGGCCATTGAAAAAGCACAGCCAGAAGTTGCTGAAGATGAGCAGAACAATTCGAATTCCGAGTCTTTTACTGTTGCTGATCCTGCCCCTGACGAACTGCCGGGTATCCCCGTTTCTGATTCACCCTCTACTCCTGCAACAGACCCTGCCCCTTGGGCAGTATTGTCAGATAGCACGCTTGAAGATACTCAGACGGCTGTTGAGGACGCACCGGTCGTAGATTGGGAAAGCATTTCCGCTGCCCAGTTTAAAAAGGAACTTGATAGGCTAAGCGACCACGATGCCACTATGATGCTGGCATATCGATTTGGGCACGGCCGCCCGCTGGAAACTTGCAAAGAACTAGATCTGGTTGTTCAGTCCGGCCAGGCAACACAACGTGAACTGGCCATCTTTGGCAGCATGCGCCAGCTGTTTACCAAACACCTTGATGATGCAATTTTGAAGGAGCAACAAGATGGAGAACGCACCAACAGACTTTCACAACCTAGCCCCAACGGCCCGGACAATCTACAGGCAACTGACACAGGGGCAGATCGCAGCTTTGAACAGGGAAGGCAACATGACAACCTGGTTGAAAACGAACGCGATCATGATCGACAAGAAGCTGGAAGTGTACGAGATCGATTACCGACAACTGAACCCAAGGCCGGAAACAAGCGACTTCCAACAGCTGGCGAGCTGGGAAGCGAAGCTGCAACAATATCTGGAGGAAGCACATACCGCGCTGATGAATCAGATACTGTAACACTGCCAATAGCACCACTTCGGGAGGTAAACTTTGATCCTAGCGAGTCCCTGAAATCTCTTGAGAGCCTGTCCGACTCGGAAATACGTAATCGCCTCACTGCAGCTATTCTCGTGTACGTGGGCCTGAAAAAAGACGATATCGAACCAAATGACGCCCAGCGCCAAATGCTGGCTGCCCTTTCCGGTACCGGTTCGCCTGCAATCACAACCGTCTTGAGTGGCCGGTATCCCGATACCAGCGCAATGGAACTCAGCAAAGCATTTAGCGCCCTACAGGCCGTGGACTCAGCTGCCGCCAATGGCATCAGAGCCTCAACAGTCGATTCGTACTACACCTCAACTACCGTAATAGACTTCATGTACTCGGCTTTGGACAAGCTGGGCATGAATGATCTCAAGCATCGTCTCCACATTACAGAACCCTCCGTGGGAAATGGACGCTTTGTTGGCCTGGCTCCGAAGGCTCTTCGTGAACATGCCGAAATAACCGCCGTTGAGAAGGATCCATTTGCAGCGACCCTCACATCCTGGCTGTACCCTGAAGCTAGGGTCTATAACTCAGGTTTTGAGGATGTTGTATTGCCGCGCCAGTCTCAGGATCTGGTTGTTGGTAATCCTCCGTATGGTGATTTCACCGTCTATGATCCTCAGGATAAGCGCCAACGCCTGGTACATGACTATTTCCTTAAACGATCTATAGAACTGGCCAAGCCTGGCGGCATCGTCGCATTCGTAACGTCTTCTGGGACGATGGACAAAAAGAATGCTTCTATACGCAAACAGGTAGCGGCCTCATCTGACCTCGTTGCCGGTTTCCGCCTACCCGCTGACACCTTTAAGTCTGAAGGTGCCGAAGTGGTAACTGACATTTTGTTCTTCCGGAAACGGCATCCTGGGGAGCTGCAGGGGGATACCACCTGGGTGAACACCGAAACTCTGGTGTATCCCGATCCTAATGCGGATGAAGATGCTGAACCCATTACCAAAGAGATAAACAGCTACTTTGCCAGTAATCCCGATCGCATTCTGGGTGAAGTTACATGGAAAGAAGGCCGATTTGGTCCTGGCCTAAGTGTCAGCGGTAGCCATAAAGACATCGACTGGGATGCGCTTCTCAATATGGTCCCCGCTGGGGCTATGAATCCTCATGAACACCCCGGTCATGCACGAGAGGATCAAACACGCCAACTGGTCGATCCTCGTTTTGCTGACAATAAGATCGGTAGTTATGTCGTAACAGACACAACACTGGCGATTCTGGAAGCGAATGGACTGCGCCCTATCGAGGTATCCAAGTCTGCTCAAACCAAAATGCCGAGGCTTATTGCAGTTCGAGACGCCCTCCTGCAGTTATTGGACGCCGAAAACCAGAATGATGTCCCTGCAGCCGAAGCCGCAAGAGAAACGCTCAACGCTCGCTACGATGAGTTCGTAAAGCATCATGGGTACCTCAACGGTCGCGGTAACAAGAACCTTCTGAAGCGTGATCCAGATCAGTACCTGGTGCTGGCGCTTGAGAAAGGCAACGCGGATACAGGTGCCTACTCAAAGGCCGACATATTCACGACACCGCTGACTCAAATAAACGTCGGCGCTTCCAGTGACGTAACCAACATAGAAGACGGCATTGCGTTTTCTATGAACGTCCGAGGTTTTGTTGATGCCTCATTGCTTGCCGATACCCTGAACCTGACGGTTTCAGAGGTAGAAGAGCAGCTGCAGCCACATTGCTTCAAACAGCCCGAAACGGGTCGTTGGGAGATCAAAGCACTCTACCTGTCCGGCAACATCTACGAAAAACTTGAAATCGCTGAGCGTGCTGCCAAACAGGACCCAAGCCTGGAGCGAAACGTTAAGGCGCTCAATGAAGCGGTACCCGAGGCCATTGGGATTGATGAGATCCACATCCGCTTGGGCGCCAATTGGATTCCGCCAGAAACCGTTCGAGACTTTGTGGCATGCACCCTAACTGAGGGGAATCCGCTTAACATAAATGGCGAGATTCAGCTGACACACGTTCCTGTCACGAACCATTGGGACTTGAGATTAACTGGCAGGGGTAAAAGCATTTGCCATAGTGCCAATACACTGGAGCACGGCACCCGAGAGTTCACGTTTGCTAAGCTCGTGGACCTTGCACTGAATCTGAAGCGCCCCACCGTCAATAACCCTAATGGGACGATCGATCACGAAGCGACTCAGCTGGCACGATCGCGTCAGAACGAAATCATTCGTGAGTTTGCCGATTTCGTTAAGGATTCGTCCTTCCATTCTTCACGTCTGCAGGATGCGTACAACCGCACCTTCAACTCCTTCCGTGAAGCTCAATATGATGGATCCTATCTGACCTTTCCCGGCATGACCGGTGTGCTGAAGGGGCGCCCACTAAAACTGCATGATCATCAGCCTGCGGTAGTTGAACGCATCATCACGTCCAACCGAGGCGTACTGATTGCCCATGAAGCCGGTGCCGGTAAAACCATTGAGATGATTGCTTCAGCAATGGAGCTTCGTCGCTTGGGGGTCGCCAATCGCCCATTGGTTGTCATTCCAAACCACATGCTGCAGCAAGCCACCAACGAAGCCCGTGACCTCTACCCTGGCGCCAGAATCCTCACGGCCACGCCAGAGGACTTCACGGCGGAAGGCAGGGCAGTCTTCGCCAACAAAGTTCGGATGAACCAGTGGGACATGGTTATCTGTACCCACAACATGTTCGCCAGCATGGCGCTCCAGGATGAGTTCATTCAGCAGCAGATTGAAGATGAACTGGATGAATACAGGGGTGCACTGGTCAGTACGAATAGCCAGGATCGAATTGCCATTCGTAACCTGGAAACAAGTATCAAAAAACTGGAAGCTAAACTTAAGCAGGTAACAGCAAAAGCTAAGGATAACTATGACGAGAATGTTATTTCCTTTGCTGAATGCGGCTTTGATGGCCTCTTCTACGATGAAGGCCACTACCTGAAAAACTATGCACCTCCAACGTCTCTGAGCGGTGTCGCAGGTGTTAATAGCGTGACATCCGGCCGCGCCCAGGATGCGGTGATGAAGGCAGATTTTATTCGCCAGTCACGCGGTGATCAGAAGGGTGTATACCTCGCCACAGGCACTCCGATCACCAATTCGGTGACCGAAATCTGGGTGATGCTGAGAATTACTGCACCTCAAACCCTGCGAGATCTAGGCTTGTATCAATTCGATGCGTTCGCAGCAAACTTCTGCGAAGTAGTGGAGCATGTTGAGCTTAAGCCAGAGGGTGGTGGGTACCAGATCAAGGAACGCTTGAGCCGCTTCCACAATGTTCCCGAAATGATCCGCATCTTCCGCTCTGTTGCCGACATCAAAACAGGCGATGACCTCAAGCTGCCGAAGCCTGGCCGCAATGATGTTAAACATGTGGCCAAGCAAAGCAGCATGATGAAGAAGTTCATGGACTGGCTGGGGCATCGAGCACAACTGGTTCGTAACCAAGACAAAGAGCCTTGGGAAGATAATCTGTTATCCATCTCAAACGCGGGTCGCTTGGGTTCGCTGGATCTTCGCTTGATTGATGAGGACCTGCCTGACGATCCGAACAGCAAGGTAAATCAGTGTATTGCTAATGTATTGGGGAAATGGAAAGAGCATGAAAGCGACCGCCGTACCCAGCTCATTTTCCTTGACCGAGGCACGCCCAAAAAGGGCTTTAACCTCTATGACGACATCAAGAACAAGTTGATTGCTCAAGGTGTGCCGGCTGATGAAATTGCCTTCATACATGACGCGAAGAATCCGACTCAGAAGGAAGCTCTTTTTGAGCGTGTGCGCAACGGAGAAGTCAGGATACTACTGGCCAGCACTGATAAAGCGGGTGTAGGTACAAACGTTCAGACCCGTGGGTCAGATCTTCACATGCTGGATGTGCCTTGGAGACCTACCGACCTGGAGCAGCGTATCAAGCGTTTCGAGCGCCAGGGCAACCTGTTCGATAACGTAAACATCCATTACTACACCACCGAAGACAGCTTTGACTTGTTCATGCTGGAGACGGTCATTCGCAAGCTGAAGTTCATTACTCAGGCTATGTCGAATCCGGACAAGGCAGCTCGCTCTATGGATGAAGACGTGGAACCAACATTGGCTGAAATCATGGCCATCACCACGGGCAACCCGATTATTCGAGATAAAGTGGAAATTGATATGCAAGTCGAGCAGGCCGAACTCCAACGCAGAGGGCATATCAGTAAAGTCCGCAACGCACGTTCTACGGCAAACCAAATCAGAGATATGGTCATGCCATCTTGGGAAGAAGAGAAAGTTGCGCTTACCAAGGCGATAGATGCCGGCATTCCAGAACGCTTCGAAATGATCGTGGGTGACTCCAAGATGGACAACCCGAAGCAAGCAGGCTTACGCATTCATTCAATGCTGGCGGGAGGCTTCATAGGGGAAACCCAACTTGGCTCTATTCAAGGGTACCCAGTCGTTGCCGTACTCAAAAACGACAAAATTCATGTCCAGTGGAACGGACCGGTTCGCTGCAGCACGCCACTGACCAAAGGCCCTGAAATCTTTACGACCAATCTGATCAAGAAGATTCAGGAAATGCCAATGCGATTGGAAACAGTCAACAACCAGCTCACGTCTCTCAATCACGAACTGGATACGGCTTTGGAGATTGTTAAGGCCCCCTATCAGAAACAAGACGAATTGGATGCGCTGCTGGCCAAGCAAACTGAGATCAACATCGAAGTACGCAAACTCGAAGACTCTATGCCGCCTGCAGACAAGTCAGTGATTCATGAATTTGAAGAGATTCTGAACCAGCTTGAGGTTAATCGTAATCTGGAAAGCCAAGTCCTGACTCAAGAAGAGATCGATGCAGCGAATGAAGCTATCGATCGGCAGAAACAGATGGAACAAACAATGAGCTTGGGTGTGTAAATGGGTTTGCAAGTTTACATGGCTGAAAAGCCGAAAATGGGCCGAGTGATTGCACAGGCTTTGGCCGCCCGTCAGGGCGTGCCTTGCCCGAGGGAAGAGAAAGGCGCACAAATGATACGGGGTAATGGCTGGGCTGTCGGTTGGCTGGCAGGTCACGCTTATACCCTGTACGACACGGCCGACTATCGCCCAGAGTGGGCCGTTGGCTGGAATAACATGCCGTTACCGCTGTTACCAGAGCCATTCCGTTTCAAACCAATTGATATGGAACACCTGGTGAAGATAAGAGCGGCCATGTCCAGCTTGTTAACGGAAGCTAATTCAGTCGTCATCGCAACCGATGCAGGTCAAGAAGGACAAATCATTGCCGAAATTTTCCTGAGCGAAAACAATTGGTCTGGTCCTACCTATAGGCTCTGGAGCAGTGCACAAGAAATTGAGGCAATGAAAAGTGCCCTGTCCAGTATTGAGTCCAATGACTTGATGAAATATCAGGGACACAAGCTGTCTGGCCTGGCACGTATGAAGTCGGACTGGCTTATTGGTATCAATCTGACTATCGCGTACACCCGCTTAGCTAGGAAGGCAGGTTATAACGTATTAGCCAGTGCCGGCCGCGTTCAAAGCGCCTTGCTGGCTATTTGTGTGGATCACGAAGACAAAGTGCTCGCATTCAAGTCAGGTCACTATTACGACATGGTGGCTGACTTAGTAACCGCGGACGGCACCCGCCTGACAGCTGAGTTAGTCATTCCCGAAGAGCTGCTGGATGGAAAGCACTGTACCGATCGCGATGCGCTACAAACTATCATGGGGCAACTACAAGGCCAGAGTGCCAAAGTCTCTGCTATCAGCTCAAACACACACACCAGACACCCTCCGACCCCATTTAACCTGACAAACCTGTGTATCTATATGGGCGGTGTATCAGATATGTCTGCGGCTGAAGTTGTTGCCAAGTATCAGGAAATGTATGAAGCCGGGCATCTGACCTACACCCGCACGGACGATACATTTTATGAGGATGAACAACTTACCAAGATTGGTCAGTTGTTTGATGCTCTTGCAAAGGATGAGGAGCTGGCGCCATTGGTCGCGGGTGCCAATAAAAATCTTCGACCCAGCAGCTTTTGTAGTTCAAAAATCACAGAGCACCCGGCGAATAGCCCGACAAGCTCACTCCCTAACTGGGGCAATTTCGATTCGGCCTCTCGCCAAATATACCTGGCAGTGGCCAAGCGGCTCAT
Source organism: Marinobacterium stanieri (assembly GCF_900155945.1). GTDB lineage: Bacteria > Pseudomonadota > Gammaproteobacteria > Pseudomonadales > Balneatricaceae > Marinobacterium > Marinobacterium stanieri. The sequence goes on along the minus strand of NZ_FTMN01000013.1, from coordinate 46,598 downwards.
TGCCCAGTTTTATCCGGACTACATTAGTACATCATCCACAGCCGCTATTTCGATCGGAGGGCAGCAATTCCAGACAAAAGGCGTAACCGTTGATCAGGCCGGCTGGACACAGGTACAGCCTCTACAAGGAGACGAAGACGACCGACAGCCACTCCCCACTCTAACTAAGGGGCAGAGCCTCACAATTGAAAGTATCCGGCTTGAGGCCAAAAAAACACGTGCCCCAGCACGGATGACTGAATCTCGACTACTGAAAATCATGGAGAATGCCTCTGGCCATCTTTCAGACCCACGGCTTAAGGAACGTCTGAAGGACAACGCCAGCCTGGGTACCAGTGCCACGCGACACACCTATGTCGATCTACTGGTGCAAAAACGCAAATTCCTGTCTCTCTACCCCGATAAAACGTTGAGACCCACCAAGCTTGGGCGGCAGGTCAGATCTCTTTTACCTGTAGAGCTGACATCGCCGGATCTTACAGCGCTGTGGGAAATAAGCTTTAACAAGATTCGATTGGGGCGCCAAGAACCTGATGCCTTCATGAACAACATGAAGACCTGGATTAGTGCCCAATGTGAAAAGGCGACAGCTCTGAAGCTTGAACGCAACCCAATGGCTGTTCCCTGCTCTGCCCCCTCATGCGAATCAGTGATGATTCGTCGTGAGAGTAAAGCCAACAAGGGAATGTTTTTCTGGATGTGTACCGATGATGACTGCCGTAACTATGTAGCAGATGATGGTGGAAAACCGGTAGAACCACTCGCTGGTGATGGTACCCCTTGTCCTACCTGCGGAGAGCCTTTCAAAACGAGAATGAGAAAAAGAAACCTTAAGAATGTCTCTAAAACGCGACACCATACAGATAGACGGTATATAATGTGTGCAAACAAGCACTTCCCGCCGAAAACCTCAAATAATAAGCCTTCATGATAGTTCTTTCAGGGGGGCATTGGTCGTCAATTGGTCGAATTCTGCGACCATATTTCAAAAATCTTACTTGATTGCTCAAGTCTTGAGCACATATAATGCGCTGCAACATGGTGCATATTAGGTTAATATGCAAAACGATTTTTTAAGTATGAGGCCGTGAATGACATCTTCTGTGAATGCCATCGAGAGAGAAATGTTGGGTAACTTTTTCCCAGCATTAATCTTCCCCTGCTCGTGTGGTAGTGAACTTAACGAAGATCTGCGTAACCGCAACTTGGTGTGCCATTCCTGCGGCAATACCGTTTCGGATAAGCACCGTATGATGATCGAGTTGGTTTCACGCACATTCCAGAAACGTGCAGAAGCTGCCGACATCGAAGGCGTCATGTACGGCGTGACCGAATTCGACATAGATGAAGCCGCACTGCCTACCGGCCTTTTGCCCATCATCATGACCCGCGTTATTCAAGCAGCGCACCTGGCATATCCTAACCATCCCTATCTGTTTTCCGTTGGTGAAGTCACAACTCCTAATGAGATGCTGGCCTCAACTTGCTACTACATCAGCGTTGACCCTGAATCGACCATGGACGTTAAAGCGGCGTTGGTGATCTTCAACCATGTCGTGAAGAAGATGATCGATTTCTCGCGTACTCACGACCGTGAAAACCCAGTTATTAGCGATCTGCACAACATCACGATGTCTGTATTGGCTGAAGGCCTCAACTCCGACAAATAATGGAGGGCAGTTATGAGCCAGAGCCTTTTAGACGGCTTGCACTCTAAGGAATTCGTTACCTCCTCAATCCGCCCGAGGATGCACCTCGTCAAAGTCTATTCCCCCGTTATTTCGGCCCGGATGGAACACATAGCCGCAGGCGGCAAGCCCGATGAGATGCCGTCACTTCTGAATCAAGTTGAATCAGCAATCGATTCCCTTTTGACTGACACCGGCATTGAACTCCCCGGAGAGGCGTGGCAACGGGCTACGATCCGTTCTGCGATCATTCCACTCGCAGCAGATGACGTTAGAGTTTACGGTGCCATCAAGTTGAACTGGCTTTCCGATGTCAGTGATCTCATGAAATCCCTCCAGGTTCAGGCCGGTTTATCCCAGCCTCGTCCTTCTCCTGGTGTTCGGACCAAAATGGCATTTACGTCGGCCCATACCCTCATCATTGCGAAGCTCAATGAATTTTCCTGGCTGCACGACCCTACTCAGTTGTCTAAACAGCTGTGTCGGACCATTTTCGATGACTGCAAACAGCTACTAACCGTTCATGGTCAGCAGCAAACAGGCGAGGACCAAGCATCCTTGATGGAAAATCTGGTGCGATCTCATACCAAATTGATGTTGTCCGCCATGAATGCTGAAGAAAAGCGTATCGGCCAGTTAACAGCTCAAGACGTTCAGAACCATCCTGATGGACTTCCTCTGGATGGCCTCTTTGCTGCGTACCGAAAAAATCAGATTCAATTGGATCAGTTGGTGAATGACTCACTTAAAGCGGAATCAGGCTCTTTAAGCTACGCCAATCAGACCTCTCAAACACCGAGTTTCATGCGATGAGTGAAGAGCAGCCAACCAAACGCAAAGGCAAGGTTGCGATCGGCATAGTGAAGGAAGTATCCACCTTCACGTTTATAGAACGTGCCGTTAGGGCAAACATCCGTGCCGTTTCCCAAGGTAAAAACTACCTGGTGGATTCGTATACGCAGCTTGTCGATCAGACAAAAAGTGACATTGAGCACGGCCAAAAAGGTGATCACATCACGGCAGCTGAACTGCCGCTGATAGAGCGTCAGGTTTATCTGTTGAATGCCTGCTTATCCATGTTGATATACTTCGTGGGTACACTAACTACCATTGGAAGCATGATCACTCTTGCCCTGTCACCGTCAGGACAACGCTTGGTCGATACTTTCAAGGCATCACCCGTCCTTTGGTATGGATCGACTGCCATATCAGTCTTCGCAACTGTGTGCATCAGTCTCATGATCACCGTTACTTTCAAGCACTTTCAAAGCCTGAGATCCTGCACGCTAACACCTGCTCCGCTTATAGCGGAATACCGAAACTCGTTTGATTTTTTGATCAATGCAGCCCTGATTTACCTAGCAACGCTATTGTTGTTCCAAACGACTAATAGCGATATTGCACGTACCGTTTTTGGGGTTGTCTTAATCTCTACTGGAATCGGCACCTGGCGTTCCTTTCGGTGCATTTACTCTCCAACGATCTCAGCTCGCACCGGCAGCGGCCGCTATCCAAAGCTTCTGCTGGGTTTGAAAGTTTTCCGTCTGCCTGCAATCAAGGCATCGGAGCATGACACAGCCAGTCGAATCCCTTACCTGCCTCTACTCATTATATGGGGACTGTATCTGGCCACTTTGGCCACTAAAAACATGTCACTGATCAGCCTGTTCAGCTCCTTCGCCGTGGTCATCATCATTGGCGTATTAACCAGCGTCTTCATAGCAATTTGGATATTGGAACACGATGGACCTGCCACCCGTTGAGCCCATTACTTACCAAATGCTTGAGGAAGTCTCTCAGATTACTCAAACACCCGTTCTGGGGCTCTATCTGATCTTGCAGGTTGAGGGCGGTACGACTGGGGAATGTGTACCACGGAAATACAACTCAGACTGCGGCCCGTTCCAAGTCAACACCATGCATTTTGACGAACTTCACAGTGAATTTGGGCTCACGAGGCACAACATCGTGTCTAGCACCAAAGGCAATGCGCTAGCGGCGGGAGCAATCCTTAATCGTAAGCTCAAGATCTGCATTAAACGTAATTATGACTGGTTTGGGCGCATTGCCTGCTACCACAACTTCAATGCGCCTCATCGTGATCGCTACCGCAAACGCCTGATTGAGCATGCAAAGTTGATACTGACCGATGAACAACTAGCAAGGTACTTCGTGAAATGAGCAACCAGAAAGGAATGCAGGACTACAATCGCAACTCAAGTGATCTGTTTTCCAGCCTACTCATTAGCGGCGTCATTATTTCAATTTTTGCTGCCGTAGCCTGGTACCTATGGTCTCCATATATTCTTTGGGGGACCACTCAGGTTGCACTACACACCCGGTACCTGCTCTATCCAATGACCTTGTTCATGTCTGAAGACATGGCAGACTTCATTTTGCGAATGCCATATCACTTAAGCCAGACATTAGACTTCGCAAACGCTCAATTTACTGATGTCTCATACCTATACAGCTTAAGCATGCGAGCACTTTCAGTGGTATTTGTACCTCTCTTGCTGTGGCGCGGCACCTCCAACCTGATATACGCCAAGGTCAAAGCATTTACCCGGGTTCTGGATTTGGAGAGCCTGGCAGAGATTCAGGCTACCCGCTATCCACGTATTAAGCCTGCTATCCGTGCCAAACTGCTCAAACAAGACCAGCGATTTGGTCCATGGGCAACACAACGTAACCCTCTACCATATTGCATTGCTGAAGGCCTAATCAGTGATGTTGAAGATGACGATGCCAAAACGCTTGGACTTCCCCGCTTCAAGTCTTTAACTCACAAAGATCAGATGAATAATCTGATGCAATACTATGGTCGCCTTACGATCGACTTGCCCAAGCTAAAACAAACCATGAGCCTCCAACTCGGCTCTAGGGTGCAATACGACGACGAGGGCATAGTAGATATCCACGCCCTTGGCGTAGTAGAACGTGCTTTAGCCATCATATTTCTCGCAGCACTTACTAAATCCCGAGCAAACCGCAAAACGATCGAAAAGTTACTCGACCAGTTCGGTGACAGCTTTATTGAAGGCACAGGGCACACCCCCCACCAAGTCGATCTCTCCGGCGTCGATGAATTGTGGGAAACCGTTAAAGATAACATCCATGTTCGCCGGGCCCTTTTGCACGCCACCAAAACACATGCCTACTGGGGCACTGTTTTTACGTACTTTTTTACTCGTGTGTATGACGTGTACGGCAACATGATTTCTCGTGACTTCATCTTTCTGAAACCGGTTAATCGTCGCCTTTATTTGCTTTGTAATCAGGTCGGGCTTGAGCGTCCTCGTGCTGAAGCGTGTGCGATCCGGGATCACTTTAATTTTGAAACGAAATGTCAGTACCCGATCGTTGAACCCCAGATTATGAACGTGATGAACGAGCTGATATTGGACATCCAGGAAGAAGGATGGCTCTTCCAAGACATGGTGGTACGCCATGAAGAGGATGACTTGGCTCGATTGAACGAACAATGCGCCAAAGACCTGGCCGAATACAAAGCCTTCCAAGAAGCGGAGAAGACCCATGCTTAAACGGACTGAAGTCACACTAAATGGATCCAACATCCATATCAGCCACCAGAACAGCACTATCGTGTTTGCATCAACGGAAGGGTTTACATTTGATGAGGCTGCGATTGTGACAACACAAGGCAGTCAACGTCTTCCCTGCTCGCAGAACGATTACAAGCGCATTGTGAAGCAATACCACAAAGCGATCAGGCCCCAACGCAAACCTTATTTGCTCTGGACCGGCTGTATCACTGTTGTTTGCCTCTGGGCTGTAGCAGTTGTCCCATTCAATGGGGATCAATTACTTGCTCAGCAACAATCAACAGCACCCATTGGTTTAGATAACAGCAGTAATGGTGTTCACGCCCCCCGCCATACACAGGGGAATTCTGATCAAGCCTTTCCATTTGCGAGCAACTAAACGTGAACCAGCAGAAGCAAGCCATTAACCCAAATCGCATCATTGCGGATCGACGGACCATAGGAGGTTGGTTCAGTGATGCGTGCCGTTCGCCTAGCGTCAGAGGGTATCTATACCTGGCGTCAGCATTTGTGCTTCTGCTATTTCCCGGCATGTTGCCGGTCATGCTTATCATTTTGCTGCCTGCTTTTTTCTCCAACCGGGTACCAGATGTTCCGTTACGCCTTCCGATGGAGGCCAACTGCATCGATAGGTCAGACCCCAAGGGTGGTGGTGAGACTTTCAACCGCGCCCGAGGTGCTGTGTATTTGGGCAATGAACGTGGGTCTGGTAAAGAGGCGTGGGTTAGTTGGAGTGATCAGCGCTATCACGACTACATCATGGGCGCTACAGGTTCCGGTAAGACGGAAACAATCCTGGCTATCAACGCCAACTACATACTGGCCGGCTCAGGATTTCTGATCGGTGACGGCAAGGGAACCATGATGTTCCCGAAACAGACCACTACCCTCGCCCGTTTGGGTGGTGCCGATGATGATAGCTTCGTCATCAGTTTCCTATCAGGTTACAAAGACCAGTTTGGCCGTACTCCGATCAAACGCTCAAACAGGATGAACCCATGGGGTGAAGGTAACGCATCCACTGTAAAAGAGCTTTTGACATCAATGATGTCTCAGGGCGGTGGTGATAACCAGATCTTCCAGGACGGTGCTTCCTCCTTGGCAGATTCGTTGTCCCCTGCCTGGGTAGAGGGGCGTGATAATCACCTTTGGGATCTGAATATCGACCTGATCGGCCAAACTCTGCCGTTGGCGGCCGTGTTCAAATTGAGTCAGCACGATCAGCTTTCTCCCCTCACCCTGAACCATATAAAAAACTACCTTAGTAATTTGGGCTATGACTTCAATAAGCCCCCCAGCCAGCAGCCTGAAAACGTTACCCGAATGCACGGGTACTACGTGAATTACTTCATGCGCGTTGTAACAAGCTTCGCCATTTCATATAGGCACATCTACGTCTGTAAACAAGGCGAAGTGAACATGCGTGATACTGTTCGCTCAAGACGCTGCCTGACGTTCACTCTGCCCCCCTTGGAGAAGTCACCAGACGAAGTTCAAGCACTCGGTAAAATCCTACTGGTATCTGCACGTTCGGCCTCCTCCGCAGGCTTGGGCGCCAGTATGGAAGGTAAACGGGAAGAAACTCTGGATAACCTGATGGGGAACCGAGCGGTTCCTTATAAGTACAACTTCGATGAATTCTCTTTTTACGTGCTGGAAGGATTCTCCTTGATGCCGGCCCAGTTGCGCGGCATCAACATCTCCTGCTTGCTCGGGGCTCAGGACTTCGTGGGTACTCAACGTGCTGGGGAAATAGATGCAGAATCCATGCTGGCGAATGCGCGCCTGAAGCTATTCGGTGCCCTGGAGGATGGCGGTACCTGGGAAAAACTTCGCGCTATCTTGGGAGAGGTTGATGTAGCAGTCTACGATCGCATCATGAATGTTGGCTCCTATGCCAGCCGGTACGTGCCAGATATGGACCTGCGTCTCACTCGCCGTACTCCTATCGAGATTCAGGACCTGCAGGAGCAAGTAGAAGGCCAGTTCCATTCTCTGATGCGTGGATCACTCCGTGCCCTAAAGGTTTACTATCCGGGCATCGATGATAACAGCGTCCTAGATGATTTTGAGCTCATTCGCTTGGTGGCATGCCCAATGCCAAGCGAAGCGCAATTGGTACGTCTAAAGCAGCACAACGACTTTATTCAAATGCTGCGCCAGCAAGAAACCTTGTTCCAACCTGCAGGTGTTCTAAAAAATGCCTTTTCCACTCCAGCCTCAGGATGTGTCACAACCGATGTCTTTGATTGCCTGAATGCTTTCTACAAGAAAGACAAACTACGCGCTGCAGCCCCACTACCGTCCCCGGAATCGGATACTACCGAAAATGATCTCCTGGAGTCGGATACCGGTATTTCTGATGCAACTGCGTGTGAAAACAGTGAAGGGGCTGACGATACACCTGATACCTTGCCGGTAACGCACGACACCAGTAGCGTTAGCAGTGTCGATCAGTTCCTGGGTGATCTGGATGATGATGACTTTTTGAGCGGCCTTTCTGATGCAAGTGGTGAAGCATCTAAGCCTATGCCGCCTTCAGATCACAGTCATGCTGAAGCTGCAGCTCAACAGTATGAGCAATACTCGAACCATGGCTATGCCAGTTCCGATGATTTACTTCCGGCAACGGAGGAAGCGGCAGAGTTTTTCTACCAGCAGGACGGTTCTCAGCCTTCACTTGAAGAAGTTGATGGCGCCTATGGCATGACCGACGAAGAAACGGCTAAGATTGAAGCACGCTATGTGGCCTTAGGTACACTTCTTGGGCAGTCAACGGAATCAGCACACAGCGATGCCAAGAGTATAGTGGATACCATGCGAAGGACAGCTTTCTATCTGATACCCCCGAAACCTCAGTCAGAGCCCAATATTGAGGCCAGGGTAAAAACGCTGTTTGAGCAAGTGGAGATGTTCAGTCAACCAATTGACTGAACTCTGCGTATGCATTGATTGCACTCTTGGGGTGTCTATTTATACCGGTATTCCGGTCATCATTCTGATACCATACTGGCGACAATTTGAGGGGTGGCATTAACAATCCTATGCCTTCGCCCATGTATCTATTTGATTAATAACGATACTAAGTATCGACACTGAACAGAGCCGCAGGTATGACGACCTATGTTAGCCGAATAACAGGCCGAGATATTGATGAGCTGCATAAGCGTTATGCAGCCTTCGACCTGCAGCACATGATCGGCTTGTACCTGAGCAAAATTCAGGAATACTGCAAAGAAGGCGAATCAGAGACTAACGTTGATGATGTCACACGTTGCTTTGTGATTCGTACTCTCCAGCAGCACCCAGAGTTAGTCCCTGGCTACAAATACTCTTATTACAAGGATCTCGTTGCTGTTCTCGATAGTCTTGATGAAGGCTTCATATTGCCAAAAAATGAGTCACTCGCTGGTGTCTGGTTCGGGAGAAGCTTTTCAACCGCCTATAGCATTAAGAGAGGCCGTGAGGAGTCACAGCAGATTCGTATCTGGCTAACGATGCTTCTCAGTCACATGGACGAGATCAAATCTCAAGGAGCTGCTCACCCACTGGTCAAGGTCATGGAGCAAGAAGCCCTAGCCCGCTCCACTACCTTGCAAGAAGTGATTGATCACAAAGGCTGGCCAAGTGAGTCCGAAACCGCTGTTAGCAACTCACTATTCCCACGTATAACCGGTGAGCATTTAGTTCAATTGAATGAGCAGATGAGCACAATTGACTTTCAGGCAATCACCGGGCTTTACCCCGCTCGCTGCTACCAATTGAAGCATCCTCGAAATATCAACAATGTTTTGAAAGATACAACCCAGTGCTTGATAGTACGCACACTGCTGCAGTATCCCGACATGGCCCCATTGCCAGAGTTCCGCCATGTTCCTGAGTTGTATGAGGCTCTACAGAAGCTGCCGGCGAATGATGTTTTTCCGGATATATTCCCCACCATGAAGTCCAAAATGGGCATTGTGATCGGACGTAGTGCATCGATCACTTCCCCCTTGGTTAGTGGCAAAAGAGAGGAAATGCGGATTCTGACAATCTGGGCAACTATCCTGATGGAGAATCTGGATTCGATTATTGAAACAGGCCCCTCCCACCCTCTGGTGCAGGTGATTTTGGACGAAGCGAAGAGCCGAAATCTTACATTGGACCAACTGCTGGAAAAACGTGGCTGGCCTTCTTCTTAGACCAATAAATTTTTCAGTATTTTGACTCCTGTTTTGCAACACATACAGATCAAAAGAGTAAAGTGAACTGAGGTTTTAACAATAGGGGCATAAGCATTTATGTATTAAGTTCACGGAAGCGTGCGAACGGCTTTTCATTCTAGGGAACCTGTGATTAAGTCTCCACTTCTGCTACAACCAGCACCCGTAGCAACTGGGGCCCCATTTAGGCGCCACTATCCTGCGTTTTCCATCGGCGAGGCGCCTTTTCAGGCACTTCAGACGGATTAACCCTGTGCTCGCAACATCTGATCCACGCGCACGAGGTTTGACAGCGCGAACAGCATCGCCAGTTTGCCGTCATTTTTCTTCAGACCACGGTAACGGGCTTTCACAAAGCCGAACTGGCACTTGATGATCCGGAACGGATGCTCAACCTTGGCACGCAGGCTGACCTTCAGATACTCGGTGCGAATTCTGACCTTATTGATGCGAGGATGCTTTTTCAGGGTCTCCAGCTGCCCGGGTTGTTCGACGATGTGCCAGTCCGCACTGACATCTTTCAGCTCTTCCCGCTTTTCGGCGCCTCGGTAACCCGCATCGGCTAAGATGAACGCTTCATCACCATGAAGCAGGTGCTCTGCCTGGTTTAGGTCATGCTCATTGGCTGCCGTAGTGGTGAAGCTGTGCGTGATACCGGTGCGGGCATCCACGCCGATATGGGCTTTTAGCCCGAAGTGCCATTGGTTTCCCTTCTTCGTCTGGTGCATCTCAGGATCGCGCTCGCTACTGCGGTTCTTATTGACCTCGTCGAAGATCTGGCGTGCCAGGCCATGTTGTTCCAGCAGATGGCGGAACTTCAGAATCGTTGAATGATTTTGGATGGCCTTATCCAATGACAGACCGGCAAACAGGCGCATGGAGGCAATCTCGTACAGCGCATCCTCCATGGCCGGATCACTGAGGTTGTACCACTGTTGCATGCAGTGAATCCGCAGCATGGTAGACAACGGGTAAGGACGGAGGCCGTTACCGGGCTTGGGATAATGAGGTTCGATGACGTTTTCGAGACGCGGCCAAGGGATCAGCTTGTCCATCCGGCCAAGGAACTTCTCCTTACGGGTCTGGCGGCGCTTGTTGCTGAACTCGCTGTCCGCGAATGTAAGTTGCTGATCCATCTCGATGTCCCCAATCGTATGCAGCGGACATTATCTCATGCAGCAGACTTGATCACAGCTTCCTTCGGTATTCGAGACATTGGCGGTAGATTTCCGATACTGCCATGAGGGCGCTGTTTATTGTAGTGATTGATCCAATCTGTCAGCGCCCGAGTCCTTGATATGTCATTTACGTAGGGCACCGCATATGCCCACTCCCGGATCATTGTTTGTATAAAACGCTCCGCCTTGCCGTTCGTTCTGGGCGTGTATGGGCGTGTGTACACATGCTTGATCCCTTCCCGTTGTAAAACTGCATTGAACCGACGTGAGCGATAGGCTGGACCGTTATCGGTCATCAGGCGTTTTACCTCCACACCTATTCCGCGGTAGGCCGCCAGAGCGTTTTCCAAAAAGCGCGTTGTGGTGCCTTGCTGCTCATCTGGTAGCACCCGGGCAAACGCCCAGCGGCTGTGATCATCAATGCAGATATGGACGCATTCATAACCCGCACCTCGCGTGTTCTGGCGACGGTTGTTTGTTACACGGTGGCCGGGCCTATCGAAGCGAGGCAGCTTCTTGATATCCATATGCAGCATGTCACCCGGCGCGGGGTGCTCGTAGCGCTGCACAGGTTGCACCGGCTCCAGGTGTGAGGCGCGATTAAGCTTTAGTCGACGCAGTACAGCTGTCACGGTGGAATAAGCCAGACCCAGTGCCTGTGCGATCTGCTTGGCGGTCCACTTGAGCGTCAATCGCATCTTCTGAATCAGCTCAATCCACTGTTTTGGCATCTGCCTCGGTGAGGCATGGGGACGGCTGGATGCTGACTCAAGACCAGCCTCACCAGCCTCTCGATAACGAGCAAGCCACTTGTAGACGGTGTGCGTGCTTATACCAAAAGTGCTGGCATTGTCTCGCACCGGCTGCTGTTTACGGAGGGCTCGATCAACGATCAGGGCTCGAATATGAGGCGTAGTTCGGGCATTCTTGTGAGGGTTGTTCATGTCGGTTGTTCTGTGCTGTTTGTTTGGCGATAACCAGCATCTCGAACTTAACTGGCGTGAACAACCTCCTCAGCATCTACACCTAGCTAAGAGAACTGGCAGTCGAGTAGTCCGCCTGCTGCTTCAGGGCTGTTAAAACTTGGGCGCAGTGTGAAATTGTATTTTAGGAGTACCTTCAAGCTGCATAGAAGAGTGTCGCAATTGAGTGTTGAAATTGAAAATCAACCAACCAAATAAAATCAAAGCCTTGCTTTAAATTGGCGTACAGCATCAACTACTTGTCGTGCACCTGTCTGTATTTTTTCCATTACATTTCCCGCACCACGGGAGTACTCAAGTGCGACTCGAGCTTCAGCTTGGCTCTCTTCTATGTGCCTCACAGCTTGCTGCGTCAATTCATGGTTTTTACCTACCATCTCGATAATCTGCTCAGTTGCACCGCTGGTTCGGGACGCCAGTTGCCTTACTTCATCCGCAACAACAGCAAAACCACGGCCATGCTCTCCTGCCCTAGCTGCCTCGATGGCGGCATTGAGAGCAAGCAAATTAGTCTGGTCCGCGATCCCGCGAATACTATCTACCAACTCAGATACTCGGGATGATTGCTCGCTCAGATTCAGGATGCCTGTATTAGCAGCGTCCATTTTTTTCGTGAGCCCCTCCATTGACTCGAGTATGGAACTGATAACTTCCATACCACTTGAGGCGTCGGAATCTGTTTGTGTTGAGATTTCGTAAGCTATATCCGAAGTTTCGGTAATAGCCATCTCCCGTTCGACTTGTTCTGAAATCACCGACGCCAGCTTAGCAATTTTGTACAACCTACCATCTTCATCGTGAATAGGATTGTAGGTAGCTTCAAGCCAGACCGATCGGCCCGACCGATCAAAACGCTGGAAACGCCCAGCGAAAAACTCACCAGCCCCCAATTTGCGCCAGAAAGCCTTATACTCATCAGATACAGCCTCTTCCTCAGAACAAAAGATCTGGTGGTGCTGACCCAAGATCTGTTTTTTGTCGTATCCCATTGTCCTAAGAAAATTTTCATTGGCATCTAGGACAGTCCCGTCAAGTGAAAACTCAATGATGGCCGAAGATCTGTGTAATGCAGCAAGCATATCCTCTTTCTCACGAGATCGAGTAATCGTACGGGTTACCTCGGTGCCATAACATAGCAATCGAACTTGCCCTACTTGAGCATCGACCACTGGTTGAATAATCAAGCGTAACCAGGCCTCGTCATTGTTTCGAGTCTGCATATTCAGCGCACCATGCCAGTGAGTTCCTGACCTAATCGACTGAAGCATGCGTTGTGTATGCTCTTTACCGAGAGAGCTCGGCATTAGGATGGTTTTGATATCCATTCGCGACAATTCGTTGTCGCTGTAACCGGAAGATTCTAGGAACCGCTGATTAGCTTCGATGAATTTTCCGTTGAGATCGATACGGAAATAGATCATTTCCGCCTTAAGATCAGCCTGTATATTCTGAAAGGCTTCCAGTTCGACCGACTGAATTTTGATCTGGTTTCTCAATTTTTTTCTAGTGAATAACATTATGAATGCCACCTATAATCTGTAGTGCTATAAGTCGTCCAAAGGTGTTTGTTCAGGACTTGAAAAGGGTAAATTCTTAAGCTCGTAATGCTACAATATCTTGTAGCGGGCTTCGCTTAGCAAGATGATAGATCGACAGCAGTTTAGGTCGAGAATACAAAAGACCTGTTCACAGTTTCGGCATACGAGACACCGGTGGTAGATTTCCCATATTGCAATGAAGGCGCTGTTTATTGTAGCGATTAATCTAATCTGTCAGCGTTCCGTGCACACTCTGACGGTCATTCAGCCACTGTTATCCATCATCGCCCATACGAGCCAATGCCTCAACTGCGTGGCGGTCTTCCACTGCTATTTCTGGAAACAAAATTCCGCCAAATGCCCGTGCAGTAAGCGGGATGGGCAACGTAGAAAGAACAGGGGTAAAACGGATCTGAGGTCATGGGCGTTTTGCAATGGATTCTGGTGGTCTGCCGTAATAGCGCTCGAATGCTGCGCTGAAGCTTGACAGGTGTTCGTAGCCGACCTTGTAAACCACGGTTGAGACATATAGACCTGTCTCCAGCAGTTCCCAGGCTTTCTTCATGCGGATGTCCATGAGCATGCGGTGCGGGCTGGTGTCGAACATGGCCCGGAAGCCTTGCTTGGGTTTGAATTCGTTGATGCCAGCTGTGGCGCACAGGTAGGCAACCGTCAATTGCCGGTCGTGTTGATGCATCAGGATGTCGCGCACGCGCAGTATCCGGTCCTGCTCGTCGCCACGCAGCTGGCTTTTGACCTGTGTTGCGGGAAGGAGTGTGCGGGTCTGTTCGGCCAACATGCTGAGAGCGGCTATCTGAATATCCAGCAACCCTGCATCTCGACCATGCAGGTGCACCAGTGACTGCGCCAGGCGTTGGGTTCCAACTACACCCAAATGATGATCGGTGCGGGTTTGAACGATATCCAATCCCTCGGCCGTGTCGATTTCCCTATGGTGCCGGTCTGGCTTCACATGGGAAGACGCCCATGAACCAGGTAACGATACCCGCACCGCGCTCATGGTGGCCGCAGCAATTGCTGATCGGCTGGCTCAACCTGGTGTTGACCGCACCAATCATCTATCTGTTTGTGGGCCTGCCACTGGTGATAAATCGGCCTGCTGCAACTGGCGGGCCTGCCCGCGATGCTCAAGTTCCTCCTCGCTACGCTTGTTGATCGCTGGCGGTTAGGCGCTGCCAACTACAAAAACTGGGGAATATTACTAGGTATTCTGTACGCAGCAGCGCTTGCGCTGTTGGCTGTCTATAATCTTGCCGATACGCTCTATGCGCTGCTGTTTGCGCTGGCCATGCTTACAAGCCTGCTGGGCACGTGGGTGGATGTGCCTGTCAATGCGTTAGCGATCAGGCTGCTTCCCGAATCCGAGCGTATCCGGGCCGGAGTTATTCGCTCGGTTGCAGCATCGTTGGCTGCCAATATCTTTCACGGGCAGCTGCGTAAATCGCAATCCTACGGTATCACACCTTCGCTTTTGCCAACCTTGTTAGCGCTGTGCTGACAAAAAAAGGCCGAGATTGAATCCGCCTGTTCGAAGTGTCGCTGTTGCAGCAGATCAAGGGGCTGCACGACAACTTTCACGACGTGGCTTCGTGCAGCCGACGAGGTAGGCGAAGGTATTGTGGTGGGCGCGGTGTGGAGTGATCCGTTGATGGTGTCGGCACCAACGCGCCATCCACTGCGCGGCACAAGCGTTTAATTCTGGAAAAAGTGCTAGGCTATCCGCTGGTGATGTGCGCCCCAACTGTGTGAAGTACCCGCTCGCCTGATCGAGCGGGTACTGCGTTGCCCGGATGCGGTACCGCCGAGTCGCGTGATTTTCGCAAAAGACTTGATATCGGCCCTTTTTATTTGTAGCACCCTACACTCACAGCTTTAGATCGGTAAGGTGGACGACTTAGAAGCAAACAAGGCTATTTGCGGTTTATCTCTCTCATGATCCCAGATAAATCCAGTCCAAGACTGTCAGCCAATCGTCCAATATCACTCGGAGGCGCAGGAGGGGCGAAGCGGTTCGCTCTCTCAGCTTTCTTGGCAGTAGCCATGATTTCTAACTGAGCAACTATCGTGTCCAATTGCTCAGGCTGTAACGACATCAAAAAATCAACAGAACGCTCATCGTGCATCTTTCATCACTTCTCCCAGGTTATGAGTCTGCTTCATCGCTATCTTTAGAATCACCCTTTTGCTGCGACTGCGGGAATTCAGATAAGTGCGACACTCATGGTTGAACGGAGAGGGGTGGCCAACTGCTGATTAGTGGTACGCTTTCACTCGCCAAAGTAAAAGATGTATCGCCATGAGTTATCAGCAGTTGACCGAGGGGAAACGATACCAGATATCGGCCCTTCTTGTGCAGGGCTATTCCCCTTCAGCGATCGCCAGAGCGGTCAAGATCCACCGTTCCACTGTCTATCGGGAGTTGAAGCGTAACAGCGACCAGAGCGTGTACGAACCCGAGAGTGCGCATCAGAAGGCCTTGAGTCGCCGTACCAGCTCTCACAAGCGTCGCGTGTCAGAACTGGTCGTACAGTATGTTGAAATGACGCTGTCTTGGCTATGGAGTCCTGAGCAAATAAGCGGTATCGGTAAACTCATTGGTCTACCCGTCAGCCATGAATGGATTTACCGCCATATTGCTGCCGATAAGGTTAGTGGCGGCAAGCTTTACAGGTGTCTGCGCCAGGGACATAAACGCTATCGCAAAGGCAGAAACAGCAAACGGTCGGCTATCCCGGAGCCGCTTTCGATCGATGAGCGTCCTGCTATTGTGGACGCACGGACACGCTTCGGTGACTGGGAAATTGATACTGTGCTGGGTAAACACGGAACCGGTGCTCTGGTGACGTTGGCTGAGCGCAAAAGTCGCTTGTATCTGGTACGTAGAGTCGGCTCCAAACGAGCGACAGACGTTCGTGACGCAGTTATTGCAATGCTCAAGCCCTATGCTGAACATGTGCATACGATCACGGCAGACAACGGAAGCGAATTTGTAGAGCACCAAGCAATCGCTAAGGCATTGAAGACAAAGTTTTATTTTGCCCACCCGTACTCATCAGGGAGCGCGGACTGAGCGAGAACTTTAATGGTCTGTTGCAGCAGTTCATTCCGAAAGGTACGGATCTGCAATTAATTTCCGACGAAGATGTTCGTCGCGTAGAGAAAAATTTAAACCTGAGGCCCCGCAAGTGCCTTGGGTTCAGACAGCCTGAAGTTGTTTTTCGGGAATACCTTCAGGCTGCATAGGCGGGTGTCGCACTTCGGAGTTGAATCAGCGAATATCAAATATATTGATTTAAAATTCAAATAATATTCATTATATTGTTTCTATAATTATATGTATAGTTACCTAATCTATTCATTTGGAGATGGTAATGAATTTAGAATCAGCAGGAAAATGTACTATGCTCATTTCATTAATAATAATGACTATCAGCGTAGTGGTCGCTTTCAAATTTGAATCTAGTTCAATTCCGATTGCCTATATTGTTATAAGTCATGCTTTTATTATGCTAAGCGCTATTAGCCTTAAAATTGGATATATTATTTATCTGGAGGGCGAAAAATTAAATAATAGATATGGATAGCATTTACTGCCAATGATGATTTATATAAAAATAGCTATTTATCATTTACTCGTGTAAATTTGATTAAAAATCATTATAAATTTTAGTACTCAAATAAAACACTCCATTCCAATTTTCAAATTTGTTCTTAGCACAAAAAATAAAGGTAATACTATGAATAAAAGTTCAATTGACGGTATTTCTTGTACGATATGCAATTGTGGTAATGAATCTAGAGGTAATAATACTTCACAGAAAGGAATTCTATATGCCAGTTGGGGTAATAGATCTAAACACGAATGTGAAACGTACATGTTATATTTATGTGAGAGTTGCTTTTTCTTGACTATCAATTATTGTAAAGAACTTCATAGGTCCATTATTATTAACGCCGGTGAAGATTTTGAGGAGAGTTTTGAATTTGGAAGGGCTTGATATATTTTATTGGAATAGGAATGAAATATCGAAATTAAAAATATTCAGACAACTATATAGAGCCTTTTCGGATGATAGGAATTTATTCATTTCATCCTGAGAGGGCTCTACCTTAAATCAGCCATGGAGCATCCATCCTTGCAACGCGCCTTAGGCCATCTAATACAGCAGGATGTAAATCAGCCAAATTTTGTTGGTATGCTAAATAAATAGGATAAGTAAATTCGGACTGATTAGGTATACGTCGTAACCTTCCGTTGTTGAGATAGGGTTGCACAACACGTGTACGAAACCAACCATTCCCTCCGAAATTCAACATGAAATTTAATGCTGCAGGTCCGAGATCAAAGCTATATGGGATAGATTCACGGACTGAAGCTACTAAACGATTAGTTTCATCAAAAGATGTTCCCCAGTCAATATGTAAGTTAGGAAGAGGCTTATTGCAGTTTTCTACATGGATAAGCTTTTCCTCCATAACTTGCTCTATATGTAAGCCGGAATAGTAATTAGGAAGATGTATAAGTGCACCGTCTAGTTTTTGATCTTTGAGTGATTGATCAATAGATTCAGCATCAGAAATTTTTGCATTTATGGCTAATTCTGGCTGATTTTCAGATAACCAGTGTATCCATTTAATCAATAGAGGATTCCACAAGTTATTTTCGCTTCCTAAGGTAATGGATGACATTTTACCTGAAGACAACGTGACACTTTTCTTGGCAACTTTCCAGGCTTGCAATACATTATTTGCCTGAGGTAAGAAAGCTTCGCCCTCATTTGTCAATTTTGCACCAGCACGATTTCTCACAAAAAGCCGTGTACCTAACATAGATTCTAGTGATTTAATCCGTGCTGTTACAGTAGTTTGTGTTACGTGCAATCGTTCAGCGGCTCGCACAAAACTACCGGAGCTAGCAATTTCAATAAAGGTTTCTAAGTTAAGAATATCCATATGTGAAATGATAAAAATTTAAAAGAGATTTAATTGTAGTAAATAAAAATAAGAATTCTATTTATATTTTCATTATAATGAACTGGATTTTAATTGATCGGCAATATCGTAAGTGTACTATTGTACACCTTTCATCATAGTTAAACCAAAAGCCGGATCATATTTAATCATAAAGCTCACCGCTGAAATCAATCTAGTATGCCTCAATATCCAACCTCATAGCTCATCTTGAGACAGGGACAACAGTTAAAAGCACTGGAAGAGAAATTATGAACGAGAGATCACAGTCACTTCTTCCCATGAAATTGAACACGCGCGCTTTAAGCGCTTTGCCGGACAAAGTATACTACAAGGGTAAACCATAGTTCTCTGACAATGAGCTATTCTTAAGTCTGTTGCCAGTCACAAGCTAGTACATGTCGGAACAAAACAAGCACCTTCGGCTCGTCGCTTTCATCAAACTGTATATAATCAAAAAATGCAACACAGCTTGACCACAAGCGCCGAATGCTAAAAGCGACTGCCTTATTCCCACTCATGCCCGTAACGTGCGAAGCAATAAACCCTACATCACATAAGTGATAAACTCATCAAATGCCCTTTTAATCCTGTATCTTTCAGCCCCTTCTGGATACAGCTTCACCCCCATTCGATCACTGTTTTTGGCGCCAAGTACCAGCAGATCATTCACCACCCCATGATCGTTAAGGCAGTCCTCTACATACGCTTCAAACGCCCTGGAGAACAAGCTTGCTCCCCTGCAAAGAGCATCATTTCCCTCTTGTAGTGACAGTAACCTGGAGTTCTTCAAATATGCTGTAAGCCCTGCGTACTCAACATTGCGATCGATCAACTGCCAGTTATCCCTGAGGCACTTGGCACTTCGGATCCACTCCAGTTTCACTGAATCATTCACACCGGTGGCATGTACTTCATTGCAGAGATCTTCAAACTCAACAGGGTCCAATGTATGAATGGGAAACAAACTAGCTTGACCAATAAACCCGAGTAGCTCGCTTTCCAACACATCGCCTCCTGCACTAAGCGTATGAGTCGGTCGATATCTGACCGATTGATACCCAATACATGCTAAGAGTTCAGCCAAAGCAGGATGTTCGACTGCAGGGAAATACAGGGTGCCTACTGATTCAGGAACCAATGAGCGATACAGCAACTCCCCCCAGGCAGCAGCCAAGCCACCCAACCCTGTGACCACATGGTCAGTGCTATTCCACATAGCGAGATTTATATGCTCCCCTTTACCGGCAACGTGTAGTCCCAATTCCCCGGAGAAACCAAACATTGCGGGCTGTATACCCGTGCACTCCAACAACTGAACAAAGGCCGCACTCAGCATGGGCTCTTGTTCATCATCGTCTAACGCCTGGTACTCTGTGATTCCAATTGAGCTCAAGGGCTCCGAAGACCACGGAAAGGTAAACTTGCGCTTGGATGGCCGATGCAGTGCAGCGCTCACGCACTCACGTGGATCTTGGCCCTCTTGATACCCTGGAAGCAGGTAGCGTTTGCCTGCAGGACCAAGATACCAATAGTCTTCAGTGCCGGATCCGGGGTCTACCAATAGATGCACACGACTGATGTTCACTCGCTCCTGCAGGTATCGTTCTAGTAATTCTCTTCGCTCGAAACTCGGTGTAACGGCCATGCCGTCACGAAATCCAGACCAGCCTAAACCTTTATTCTGAATCTGGTAGCCTCCCAAAGCTCGAAAGAGGCCATCTGAGAGCAGGTAAGATCCTTCATGCTGGTCATCATAAATAATACGTAAAAAGCGCTGTTGATCACTCAGAGCGCTTCCAGCTAGCTCTTGGAGCCAAACCTTCCCTTCTGAGGTCAGAAGTGTATTAACACTGCCGAATTGGATACCCTGCGTTAGGCCCATTTCCATCAAGCCTTGTCGAACACCCAGTATAAAATCTTTCCAACTCTCCCCGGGGCTACTCTCGATTACAGTGTGAAGGACTGTGATAGCAGACCAGAATCCCGGCCGCGCCCCCTTCGATCGGATGAATGTACCCCCCGCTACTTCTAGCAGTTCTGCTAATAACCGTTTGTGAAAAACGGCCAGTGAGCCCGGCTCAATAAAAAGACGATCGGAAATAGCCTGGTTGAGCGCAATCCTCTTCTCATACGCACTGGCAGCATTTATGAATTCCGCATATCGATCATCAGGGTTAGCAGGTTTCGATGCGTCACCCTCTACATCAGGCGGATCAGTAGCATCATCCGATATGGCGTTAAGCAATGTATTTACAGCGTTAGGCTCATCTGCGTTCTCCATGTAGATCCAATCAGACAGTGAAACTTTCTGCTCATGGGTACCAGTTTCATCGACGCGCCAAATCCTTCGTGACTCAGCGTCAATAAATTGAAAAGCCTTACCATGGGGAGATACAAATAGTCGGTGATTTTGGTAAGTGATAACACGACCGCTTTGATTGGGTGTTACCCTCTTTTGAAGCTCATCAAACTCCACCTGGTTGCGGCGGATCCAGCTGTACTCTTCCAGAGATCGATCAAGCAGCACCCCTTGATCGGGATGACATGGCGTTAAATATCCTTCACGACAGACATAGGTGTATAGATCAGAGATCGATTCAAATGGCAGAAACTTCAATCGCCCCGTTGTCACGAACAGGCTTGCAAGCGTACAGGTCAAACGGTCGATACGAACGAAATCCCGATCTGATCTGGCTAAATCATTTGGAAGAACATCATAGAGATCAGCATCGTCATAGGCGTCACGCTCAATCATTAAATCGAAGACCTGGGCAACATCCACTTCGTGATGCTCATCGCGGTTCAATGCCGCCAGCAGTCGGTTTAGAAAGGCAATAGCATCAAGTGCCGCAGGATTACGATCGATGACCTGACGTGCAGCGGTTTCGAGCACTGGTGGGACATAGGACTTATCAAGCATCCCCTGCAGGGCGCTATAGCGGCACACCTCAATCGAAGACACGTATTCTATATGCCCTGCCGTAATAACCTGCAGCTGCTCATCGGTGAGTTGTTTAATGCGGTCGCTCACAATGCCGGGAACAGTAATCTTCTTACCGGTGTAGCCGGCATTTACAACTGTAGGTTCCTGGTAGTGCGATTGTGTGCCCGGAAAAAGGGATTGCCAGCCAGCCATATCTATCTGACTCACCGACATAAAACGACCTTCGCCTATACGAACGAACATTCCAGTTGGCAAAGTAGCGGCAACCTCGTCAGGTACATGCTCCAACACAAAGCCTGTTAAGGCTCGGTCTTGTGACTTAAGAATCAGAGGGCGGCATTCAATGCCATAGCTGATATTCAGTATGGGCGTTTCGATCATCTGCATGACAGGTACCTACGGGCAGCTAAGCGCAAAAAAAACCCAATCAAGGATTGGGCTTTTAGAACGGTCAAATCAAGAACTTAAGCCGGGGCTGGGCCTGCGTTTTGGGAAGGCCCACCAAACACAGATCGCATCTTTTCGAGAAGCTGCTCGACAGCTTGTCGAATCTTATCCATTTGCTCAGACAGTGCTGCCTGCTCTTCCGGAGACATCTGCTTATTGTTCTTCATTACAGATTCAATGGTTTCCATGGAAGACGCCATTTCGTCACTGTATTGCTGAACATCAGCCCCCACCAAATCAAAGATCTCATCCTGAGACATTCCAAGCTTCTTGCCCATTTTGGCAACGCTATCCAAGTGACCAGCGAGCAGACGGTTGCTGTACTCCATGACTTCCAACTTTGAAGATAGGTAGTCATCGCCTTGAGCCATCAAATAGGAATTAAGGACATGTTTAGCCAGGCTGGCGCCCTGAGAAGGCTCTTTACCTGCTTCGATCGCATCCTGTCCTTTCTGTACCTCGCGAGCGATCTCCGAAAAGGTCATATCAAGCTCGGGCTGAACACGCTCAGTCATGAAGCTCATTTCTTCACGACCTTGACGAATGATGCTACTGATATTGCGAGTAGCCGACCCAAACACTGACTCCCTGAATGACTCGCGTTTACTAAGTCCTTCTTCAGGTGACATTTGTTCAGCTGAGGCGATGTTGTCATCAACACTTTCACCTAGCTGATTAACCGATTCCTGACGTGCCTGGGCACGTTTATCAAGCCAACCATTAAAAGCGGATCGACCTGCATTAATTGAACGAGAAGCTGCGCTATGCCCCGCCCCAGCAATCGCAGTTGCAACATTTGCAACGTTGGCCGCTGTTCCCAGCATTGCCGACATCAAACGAGCACCTTCCTGACGTGCCGGTACATACGCCGTGCCGGGATTATGAGATGAACCTACATTAACCGTCGGCTGATAATCATGGCTACCTGGCTGCTGAGTCGGCTTCCGATCGAGCCCGTTATCAAGCCTCTCTTCCTGGTCATCATCTAACAGCTCGTCAGCTTCAACATCCGATTTAATGGTCGATGCTTTGTTGGCGTCAGGCGAGTTCTGGCCATTTTCAAAATCGGCGTCAGTAGCCAAATCATCAAGTGAGAACACATCATCCTGGTGAATTGAGTCCGCGACAGGGGATTCTGCGAAAATATCGTCGGGCTCAGCCAGATCAGGATGAGCCATTTCAGGCTCATCCATTGCAAGCTCGAAGCTGAAGTCATCGAGTTCAGCTAATAGGTCAACTTCCTCCGAGGATTCATTCTCAAAGGAAGCAGACTGATTTAGGGTCTCAACAAATGCTGCATAGTGATGTGCAACCAGCTGATCATTAGTACCTTGATCAATGCGAGCCTGTAATTGGTCACGTACCTCTGGCTCCATACTGTAGGTATGGCTATCACTCAACTCATCTTCATTGACTAATTTTAGAAACGCATTCCAGTGCGGGTCTTCGGAAGTGCTTGTATTATCGGCATCCAATTCCAAATTGTTTTCAAAATCCAGTTCACTGGTATCTGAATTCATAGAATCCTGCTGTTCCAAATTGTTATCAGTCATTTTCAACCCCCCCCCTTGGAGGTATCTGCCCCCAGTATACCATTCATGTCCTCAGAAAATAATCGAGGCTCATCGTCAAACGCTAAATCTGGAAAGTCCCTTTTAACTTGCTTCACCATTTCTTCAAATTGGTCAATTAGAGATGGTGATTTAATTACAACCGATACCGTACTCATTATTTATTCACCACTTTGAATGAAATTTGTTTTAGCACGTAAGGATTTCTGATTATTATCTGTTTCGAATCCATAGCGAGCGGATTTCATTCGAGTACTCGCCTGGTTTACACGTAACTCAAGGAAATAAATCAAATTCCGCTTTTTTTGTTCTGTTGCTATCGCAAGCTGAACATCCCTCGGGCCAGCATTAGCAATAGAAGACACTAACTGATCTGGATCGTAGATCGGGTGCTCAACACGGTTTTCAAGCCAGGTCATAACACTTTCCTGGTCTTCCGTTGGCTTCATACGCATAGCTTGGTCTATCGCAAACAGCTCAAGCGCCGGCTTAATGCGGCTTGCCCAAACAACACTCTCACCGCTTTTTAGCTGGTCACGGGTCAAGCCTTCTGCCAAACGTTCCGAAGAAGCGAACTCAGTCACATGGTAGTAAGGGCTGTCATGGCCAGAAAACAGCATCTGCTGGGTCAAATACACCAGTTGTGCGGCTTCTTCAGCTGTTTCGATCTCTCCAGACCACAATTTGTCTTCTGCAGCATAAAGCTCATCCTCGTTAACATACCGATCGAACAAGCCCTGCCTTGGAAACTCATATAGTCCAAAAACCTCATTCTCGTAGGTGCCCAAGAATTTCATGTAATCATCAGTCGTGAACTCCACCTGAGTTCCATATGTATCAAGTACGGTAGTTGGAAGGGTTCCTGAATATGTGTTTTCAAGATACCGCTTCTGCTCCATCACATTGGATAGCTGTGTTCGAGTTTCTTCCTGATAATTAAGTTCATCCAGCAACCGCTTTTCAATCTCAGCGCTATTCGCAATCTCAGCCTCTATATTGGATGAAGCTGCACGAATAGACGCTGCCGTGACATTACCGTAATAATACAACTGCGTTTCAGTAGTAAAGAGACCAGAGACCGTTACCTCGCCCATGTAATCAATAGCTGCGTGCATTTTACTGAAAGCAGCTGAAGCAGAAGCTTGAGCAGCAGCCAATGCCGCAGCAGTACATGCAATACAGGCGTAAGCACTTGCACAACCCGCATAAGTGGGCTTTGACGGAGTTAATAATGCAAATGTAATAAACAATGAAACAGGGAGACTCCTTTTAATTATCATTAATTCCTGCTCCTGCCTCAATGATAGGTAGTCTTAATCTCAAAGATTCACGCTTTTCATCACTGATAGTTGCCAGACTAACTGCTTCAATACGACCCTGGTTTATGTTTTCTTTGAGGTTGGAAAATGCAATTGCATTACCTATTTGTAGATCTCTCAAATAAGTTTTCATAACCTTAATCGGCGGTGCACCAGCAATATCTTCTAAAGAATTGGGATTTAATGAAGAATATACCTCTTTAGCGAAAAAACTCTGCAATGATTGCTCCCCTTCCATTAAGGGTGATTTCATCACTATTTGATCAACAAGTGCGTGTTTACTTGCATCAAGTCTTAAATGAAGTGATTGAATTTCAGCATAATGCTTTCGCTGATCGGAGTTAATCCCGGAATAGTCATCCACTTCATTAATAATAGTCACTGGAACAGGTTCGACAACTTGGTTAACCCACTCT
Source organism: Marinobacterium stanieri (assembly GCF_900155945.1). Taxonomy (GTDB): domain Bacteria; phylum Pseudomonadota; class Gammaproteobacteria; order Pseudomonadales; family Balneatricaceae; genus Marinobacterium; species Marinobacterium stanieri. Next base: position 21,748 of record NZ_FTMN01000013.1, on the reverse strand, counting down.
ATTGCATTTTCTACTTCTCCATCACTATACTGATCCTGGTTAATGAACTTAGTCGAGCTAGAAGCAAACTCAAGGCTTCTTGCATGATATTTCCAAGTTTCTTCCGGCAGAGGGTGGTCATTTCGAAATTCATCGTAATACGTTTCCAAAAATACTCGAAGCTCTGGTTCAGACATTTCACGCATTGTCTGAAGCTCATAAGCATCGAAGTAGTTCTGGCATGAATCAACCGGCAAGGTGGCTTCGCCGTAGGTTTCATCATAATACTGTTTTGATTCAGTAATATACTGTGCCTGCGCACGAGTTTCATGCTGGCGGTTATATTCATCCAACATCCTTTTTTGTAAAACAGAGCTACGCTCTATTTCTCCTGTAATATTTGCAGACATGGCTTTAAGCGAAGCCTGGATAGTGCCAAAAACCTCTTCCATCATCAAAAGCAAGCTCGCAAACCCTGCCTCAATTGCTGCAGCTTGAGATAATGAATTAGCTGTCCCTTCAGCTGCATTACTGACTACTTCAGCACCAAACGAGTTAGCTTGAACACAGGTTGGACACGCATATGCTTTATTCGGAAAATAACCTGATATACTGCATATAAAAGCTAACCCAGCTATTGCTGGTGCCCTTGATTGAAGACCAAGTTTCATGTGCCAGGCCCTCCCGACTCAGGATTTCTCATAGCTTCAAGTTCCGATTGGATGTTCTCCAGTACACTTCCCGCGCTGAACTCCCCATCTTCACCCATGGTTCCAAAATCTACAGACTGGTCCCAAGTGATACCGCCCCCGGAACTATTACCAATGACTTTATCCATGTTGTATTCAAAACCATCTATGCCAGTACCAAGACAGCTTTCAGCATCAAAGCTACCTAAACCACCTCCACCTGAAAGACTGACAGAGACGTTTGCAGTACAGGTCAGAAATTTATCGGTTTCTTCCTTGAGATTGTTTCCAAAGTCACATACTGCATTCCTGATGGCATTGATGAACTGCTTCTTAAGCTGCTCAAAGGCTCCACCAATTATTGAGGAAATGGATGGAACCAACATGAAGCTGTCAAAACTGATGTCAAACAAGCTATCCACGCACGCAGCCTCAGACAGCGAGCTACCAGCTGTAATACCCGTAGCCTCAGCTGCTGATTTAGCCTTCCGATTGCTCAAGGCACCTTTAGCAGCTGAAATGAGCGGCTGGCACCGCGCCATAACATCTGCAGGTAATTCAGCCCGTGCTGGTTGAGGTGCTACGAAACTGGTACCGGATATGACTAACGAAAGAGTCATGGCCACAGCCACGGCTTTAGCAGAACGTTTAACCGTCATGGATGATCGACTCCAGAATCAAAGACAGTGATTGAAAGTTCTCATCGCTGTGAAATGCCAATTGCAGTTCTCGTTGCTGGATGACATAGGCCCGGCCGAGCAGCGTCTTTGCAAACCCCTTCAAAGGCGGGTTCTGATGAAGTGTCTCGATCAGCCATTGAAAGAACGGTTCGTACTTTTGAAAGTCATTCAAATAGGAAAATGCCTGGTCCACGGGTGTTGCTGCAATTACCACCAAAAGTGCCTCAACAAGGTCATTCATTTGATCTGAACTTCTTTCTGGCAGACCGGCGCCGTGGCTATCAAGGAACCTCAGCACTGCACGAATACTGTCGTCCATAGACTCCAACTTGCTGGGGTCCGACTCCACCCAGGACTCATAGCCCCTGATAGAGGCAAAGACTGCCTGCAGGCCCGGATCGCCGGAGAAGTTTTGCTCTATTTCGCGCATGCCTCGGTATTCTCCAAAATTATCAGATAGTATACTAATACAATATATAGATAATGATCAAAGGTTAGACAATGCTTAGGCAGCCACTCAAAGGGCCATGTCTTCTGATCTTGACCCTGCTGATATGCTCAATTGAGCCATCATTTGCAGCTGATTCAGGACAAGACAAACTGGATTCGAGTTATGCGGTACAAATCTACCGTGCGATCTTTGGCGGGGTGACGTATTACAGCGTCCTAGAAGCGCCTCCAGAAGGCATGGACAGTGCACTGGCTGCAATGTCTTTAGTCTTCAACCTGGGAGTACTGGTGGTACTCAGCAACTTGCTGCTGATTATGATCGTGGGAAAGTTGATCTCAAGCGGTAATGACGGCGAGATCATGTCCAAGCGCTACAACGACACTATGGCTGTAACACGAGGATCTATGTCCTTTGTTGGCCTAACACCTGTCGCGAATGGCTTTAGCCTCGCTCAGGTAATGGTCATGTTCTTCGCTATAAATGCCTCCTTCCTTGCTGATCAGGTCAACGAGGCAGGCAACAAGCACATTTACTCAACAGGCTCAGTAAGCACTTTCCGCCCTGATGCGATCGCTATTAATACGCTTGTGGAAAGTATGGTTGCACCCGTTGCGTGCTCTATAGCATCAAACTACTACTATTCTGAACATCCAAAGTTTGATTCCTACTATAAAATCAGCATGGTAGATAAAAATATAACTGCCGAAGATGATGCTGTTGCTTTTCAATACAACTTCCAAAACGCCAAAGGTTTACCTGTTTGTGGCAGCGTTTCAATGGAGATCGGAAGTAATAAGTATTTTGGAGATCTCGGTGATCCCACTGGAACATTCTCTGAAATGACTTCATATCAACTGGAGGTTAGACAGTTAATATTTGATGCTCATCGCTATGCGGTTGTTGAGACCTATAACAAAATGACCTCAATTTTTAGTCCTGGTCATTTCATTACTGGTGCTGAAATTGACTCTTATGGAATTTCTCACTCACTAGACTTGATCAAAAAGTATTACAGGTCGAAGCTGTATGCTGGTTTTGAGTCTGGTTCTCAAAAGCTTGCTGATGCGTGGGATCAACTGCAAAACAATGAAGAAACCAATAACTCTCTTTCGCTTTCTGCACAGCATGGCTGGGTTTATACAGGGCTTACATGGATGGATAAATCCAGAATAGAAAGCTTTATGGCTAAACTTTCCAGAAGCATTCCCCGTGCTAGCGCACCAGATTACAAACTTATGGAAGGCGGTTTTGTTGAAGATCAATGGAACAAATCGCAAACTCTTATAAAGGATTCTTTCACAATTGCAAATAGTACAACTGGACTACAAAAGAATTTTAAGAAAGATCCAGGAGATGTAAATATATCACTTGAGCAGTTAACTAATGATTTAACTGCCAATGATTCTGTAGAACAGGCACTGGCCAATTTTTCAGGATTTCTACTAAAGGACGTTTTAGTATCATCGCAGTTCAATTTTGAAGATTATGATCCTATTACCAACCTACAGCACCTTGGCTTAAGAATGGTGAATACCGGTTGGTTAATGATATTTTCATCAACATTCATGCAAGCCACTGTGGATGGATTTAAAGAAGGAACCGATGCAAACATTGTGGCAAAAGTCGCCGATTGGATCTCCATGGGAACTATTTCGGGAGCTAAGGCATTTGGTCATTCAATTATTTCATCTGTTCTAGGGCACTTGATGACAATGGGAGGGGTGCTTGTAGCTGTAGGCTCTGTTCTTGGGTATTGGTTGCCTTCTTTGCCGTTTTTCATGTGGACACTGGCAGTAATGGGCAATTTTGTTCTTGTCATGATTGCATTCCTAGCAGCTCCTATGCACTGGGCTGCCAACTCTTTGCCAGGTGGCGATGGTTTCTCCAACGATCATGCACGACAAGGCTGGATAACGTTACTCACGATCCTTGCACGCCCTTCTATTATGGTCATGACTTGGCACCTCTCTTTACTTCTTATGCGTGAAATGGGGAATTTTGCATCTGGATACCTGTACTACGTTCCAATGATGCAAGCGGAGTCGTTTGTCGCAATTTGGGGCACTTTCGTTACCTTCATAATATTTATTGTTATTCAGTGGGTTATTTGCAATAGATGTATTTCATTGGTTTATGAAATCCCAGATCAAATCCCTTTGTATTATGGTGCTCAACAAACAATGGCAAATGAGTCAATCGGTGAGAATCGTGGACAAGGTGTAGTAGCAGGCTGGTCCCATCAGACACAACAGCATTTAACAGGTGCATCTAAGCTTGGTGGTACTGATTCACTACAGAAAAAAGACAAGAACAACAATGATTTCTAAAGGTTAGTAACATAGAAAAAGGGAGCTATTAAGCTCCCTTTTTTAATCATAAACTATAATCAATTTTCTGGTGTCCATTTTGGCTTAATTCCAGCCGCCAAGCACGACATATATTCTTGCGTTAAAGCACTGTTCCTCTTATCCAAAAAAACTTCTTTGTACACATCGAGAAATTCTGATTCATTCAGATCAGGAAAGCACTCGTGAAGCAGCTTGATTCGATTATTAGCGTCATTGATTTCATCATCAATATTCTTTACCGCTGTATTCACTGACTCTGATTTCAGGTGATATTTAATACCCGATAGTTCAAATAGTGGGTAATCTATGAACCCTTTAAATAGCTCTGAATCGGCTGATACGCGAAATGCCCCAGTGTATGACATTTTTAAAAAAACACCACAGACCGCATATGAAAAAATCATCCAAAAGGCAATTAATATAATATTTAATCCTGCAAAAGATAGAATCCAGTACAGAAACATCACTATTGATATTCCACACAAATAGATCGAAGCCTTATACAAAAAATACAATCGGTCATATTTTTCAGGATGGATTTCTTTGTTTAGGATTATGTAACCTAAAATTTCATAGGGTGCATGCTCCAATAGAATTTTTCCATGTCCCTCGTTAACAGTGTCATCTGTAGCCCATCCACGGTACTCACCATCTGCATAACTCAAAGTCAGAAATGAAGCCACAAAGAGCGCAACAGCAAGAGTTAAAATCCCTGTTCTAGCTTTCATAATTCATCCTCAATATTCCTTTCACCCAACGAAGCACTCTATGTACTCCTCGGGGCCTAAAATTTACCTCTAGACAGAAACAACTTCCTACACATATATTACCATCAAATAGAGATAAGGGAAACAACATATGCCACTAATTCGCAATTTTCCTTCACAACCACGAAAGCGCCAACAAAGCGCCACGAAGTAGCCACGTATCAGCCACGAAAGTTCCAGCCATCCTTCCCTAGCATCCGCCCATAAAAAAACCACCCGAAGGTGGTTTCTTTCATATCCATGGTTCAATCTTCCAGTGACCTGGCACGCCTGACTTTTACCGCACGGCCATTTATGACCAACACCCCATCACCCTCCTCTGGAAGATCTGCACTATCGGCTTCAATGATGATGTGAGTTTTCTTGGCCTCCTGTGCCCTCTCAGTCATTTCCTCGCGCAGAGGATCTACAACAGACACACGGGGCTTCACCAGGACCAAATGCTGGTTCCAGTCGATGTCGTACACATAGCGCTGCTTCACGCCGATTTCGTACAACACTGCAATCCAGTTCTTTCCGTGGCCATTCCATGCAACCTTGGCTTGGGCATCGATGCTCTTATCCATATAGACGCGCCATCCATCCGGAACAATTGCATTTAGCGAGATCCACAATGGGCTGCTTCCCAAACCAGCGCCACCATGTGCCGGCAGTTGCGTCGGTGGAACACCGAAGTGGTTGATGATCTTTTCTGTTCGATCAGCCACAACCTGGTAACTGTTTACATCGAATCGTACCTTCGCCTCTTCTACAGCCTTTATTTCCTCTTCCTTCTCCTGGATCCGTGCCAGCTGCTCAGCCTCCAGCTTTGCCTCCAGTTCTGCCTTTTCCCGTTCCTGCTCTTTGATGATGGCAGCTTGATCATGTTGGATGATGACTAGCCTTGCCTGTGCCTCTGTCCCAAGCGACAGAGCGATTGTGCCGATCAGGGCAGCGATACCTAAGTTACGTTTCATATATTTCACCCCATCATTCCCATAACACTTGATGACCGGTTCCTTCTTCGACGTTGACTGCCTGAACCCGATGCAGAGGTATCGCCCCCACTGCTGCTTACGGGCTCATTTTGATCCGTCACTTCATGTGTTTCAGAGAATGCTGGCGGCTCCTCTGGTTTTAATTCACTGTTCGATTGCTTTTGTTCCTGGGGTTCTTCTTGATGATGCTTGTAAGCCCCTTCTGAAGCACATTGATCAAGCCCATCTAAGGCGGTCTCCATTGCTCCCTCCTCGGATTCGACCAGATCCCTTGCCTGGTCTGCGGCAGTCTCAGGTGGCAAAAGCGCCGGCTCAGATGCATGTGCTTCCGCATTGCATTGTTCCGCCGCCTTTTGGCCATTTGGTTGCGCAGTTCCCGGGGACTCTGTTTCAAGCTGACTAGCAGAAGCAGTTTTACTTGTTTTGCCCAATGCACCTCTCAACAGAGCAGCAATCAGCTCCTTGTCGCCATTGATCTCGTCGTTAGACACAATACCAATGACGACATCGAGCAAGCCCAACTCTTCCAACACTTGGCCACCCTGTAGCAAGCGCAACATACCCAGGCTCTTATGATGTCTAGGTGTTTTCGCATATTGGCTCCAGACCGCCTTTTCGAGCCGGTTTGGATTCGTAGGGGCTGTGATATACATCTTCGGAAGAGCCATTGTTCAGGGCCCCCTTACGCTGACTTCTGCGCACGCAGTGCGCGACTGTTGTTTACTTGTTCCATGATCTCTTCCAGGTCAGACAGGAGAGAGTATTTCAAAGCACCGCGTGCATTTGCGCCGTCTGGGTTATCAAGAATGATGATGTTCTTGTATCGCTCACGGATGCTGTTCTGCATAAGCGCCATGCCACCACCAAAGCCAATGATCTCGCGCAGGCTCGGGAAATCGCGCATGAACGCCTTAACCGCTTCCAGGATTGGGTCCATTACGGTTGAAATCGCATCGCGTACTTCGGCTTCCACATTCTCCTTCTCCCCCCCGAACCACTGCACAAACCCAGTCCGAAGGGCTTCTTCCAGCATGGCTTCATCAGGATGAAGGTCGAATCGGGCATTCATCAGCTGTCGAAGACGATCTTTGACGTGTGACACCCCATACTTGATTGTTTGACGTGCACCTACCTGATTGCCAGGCAGGATGATGGCCATATCGGTCGTGTTACCACCGATGTCCAACCCCAAACGAACAACATTGGGATCCACCCCTTCGCGGTTATCACCATATTCGTCCACCAGGTAGTCGATCATCCCGCAAACAGCTTCCGGGTATACCTTTACTGAATGCACAATGGCTGAGGGCTTAGATCCGGTACCGATGTAGCAAGGGCTCATCAGGTTTGCGCATTTCTTATCAATCAGTCGCGTATTACGTTCGTCATCACCGGCCATGTACTGCTTGAGCGGCAGACCAGTTGCAATTGCCACTTCTTCTCCAGCCAAACCCAAACGATCAAGGGCTGCATGGACCAGCATCAGGTTAAGAGTTGTTGTTGCGTAGTCATCAGTACGGGTATCTTCTGGATTAGCCAGGTACTGGGAAACAGTGTATTCCTCACCTGTATCTACGCGGCCATACAAATTCAAAGCCCCACCAGCCATACCAGCAGTGTGTCGGCCTCGTGAAGCCAGGGCAGGCATTCGATCTTCAACGATCTTCAACTTGGCTTCGCCATCAGCCATCTCAATGACCATGAGAGCAGAGTTGTATTGAGCGTAGCCGTCATCGATAGCCACTAACGGGACAATCAACTCACCTTCGAAGTGATACTGATTCATCTCCGCCAGGTATTCCTGAACGCTCTTACCTTTAAAGTAGTCGTGGGCATTATGGTCGCTCATTTTGTTGTCCTCAGTAGTATCCATTGAAGCGTGCCTTACTGTCTTTCACGCTATAGACGCGCATTCTGTTATCTGTGATCTGACGCTTTATCCAAATCAAAAACGTCACCATGGTCTTTCGGAAGATCAAACTCATAATGATGTTCAGCATGACGAGGAACATTACGAACTTGATGAAGCCAGGGAACGGGAAAACGGGTATAAGCACCATGGCTGCAAATGGCTCCCCGCTCATACCTAAAAACCGTGTAGGCTGTGCGGTGATCCACCATTTCAGTCGAGATATATGCCCTTCAACGATCTGTTCCTGTTCAGTCATTGCGCTGGCCATTTGCGCCTCCTGCAATGATGTCCATAGCCTGTGTTTCAACGAGCACTGATTTGAAAACGTCGGGGGCAATCTTGCCGGTCTCGACCGCTTGTTTAGCGCTCTCCAGCTTGGTCAAACCGTGCTTCTTAACCAGGCTGCTTAAGAGGTGGGTAACGCCTGCCATCCCGCCATTCATGAGTTCACGCAACAAGGCATCTCGCCCATCATCACGTAAGACGACATACTCCATCAGGGGCTGTCGGCCGCTGTAGCCCGTGTGGTTGCAAGCATCACACCCTGCCGGCTGTCGAATTCCGTCAAGATCAACACCACTGTCATTGATAATGCTATCGAGTCGGTCATAGGGCGTGGCGCAGCTACATAGCTTCGGAACCAGCTCCTGGTTAAGGACTGTTCTAAGCGCGTCTATTATTGATGCGGCGATCGCCATGCGCTCTGAGTCAGGGAAGCTAACGCAGATACGGTCTATCACGGCAGCAGCTGCGTTTACGTGCAGCGTGCTGTAAACCAAGTGGCCGGTTCGTGAGGCTTCTGCAGCCAGGCGAATCGTATCCTGGTCACGCAACTCCCCCACCATGATCACGTCTGGGTTATCACGCATCAGACCTTTAATCGCATCAGGGAAGGATCGAACGTGTGTATTCAAGCCAGACTGGCTTACGCTGGATTGAGTCTCGTCATTCAAATAGAACAGGTTGAATTCAATTGGATCTTCAACGGTAGTGATATGCAGGGCTTCATTTCGAGCCTTCTGATCCAGCGCAGCTCCTAGCACTGTTGACTTACCAGAGCCGGTTTCACCAGTCACAAGGATGATTCCCTTGTTGCGGTTAGTTGTCAGCGCTTCAACAAGGTCCGGTGGAAGGTTGAGATCATCCAACCGTGGCGGTCGGCTAGAGATCGGACGGGCAACCAAACGTATACCATCGTCAGCCATACCTTCATTAACGGATGTAGCCTGCAGACGATAGCGGTCACGGCGGCGCTCACCACTGACAACATAGGCCAGAGATCGAGGATGGCCGGCACCGATATTAGTTACAGTAGCCAGAGACTCTGATTCCTGAATGAAACGCTCGATGGACTCCTTATCAATCTCCACCTTGGTTACGGCCTGCAGTGTACCGTTAACCCTTGCGCGTACAGTGCTTCCGGACCTGAAAATCACGTCTGAGGCATTGTGATCCCTACATACTGTCAGCAGGTTTTCAAACACGTTAGGGCCCACAATTGACGGTAGATCCTGCAGGGGAACCTGAGTCCCGGTAAAACGAGCTTTTTGTTCATTTTCACTACTGCTCATCACTCACCCACCTGGACCTGTTCAGTAATGGCATCCCATTCAGCACTGGCGTTGAAAGCGGCTGGTTTCACAATTGAAACGACTGTCTCCCCGATGTTCAGAGATCGCCCATCTTCTGATACGACAACCCCGAAATCCTGTTTGGCCATCTTGGGCATCGCAATCACGCCCGTTGCCACCAGCTGATGAAATAGACGCACACCCGTTAAATCACGCTTTAGGCGAGCCAGATCTGCATTGAACTGCAGGTCTGCTTGCTTACGTCCGATGGTCCAGCCTTCCTTAACCCAAAACGCCCAGTTATCCCGTTCCACTGGAGTACGAGGTAGACGGAATCCTGTTGGCAGCGAAGGTTCTGGGTAGTGGCGAACGAGATAATTCAAATAGGAAGGGGGCTCGATGAGGACAACAGCCTCGGTCAGCATGTGATAGCTGTGCCGGGTAGACTGGAGTTCTTTACGGCCTTTTTTCTGGATCATCCCCTGTGTTTGGCTCATCACCGGGGGAAAGACATTGCCAGGCAGAAGGTATTGGGAGAAATCATAGATCCGGCCCAGCTGCGGCTGCGTCTTCATTAGAATTGCATTCAGCTGGTTTCGCCGCTCGTACAAACCGACCCGTGTACCAAATGACACTGCTACATCATTGAGTGCCTGGTAGCGCGTACCTTCACCAATGAGGTCATTAAGTGATTCAGATCCTGCGCCCTCTTGGGTTGTTAATGCTATTGCGCTGCTGAGAGAGACATTCCCTCCCCAATTCGCTTTTGCTGCACTGGCTTCAGCAATGGATGGAACAGCCATGTTCTGTGAACTCGGCTCATTACTGGCACACCCAGACATAGAAGGTGCAGCGATAGCCAGCGCCAGCGCTGATACAGAACAGATCTGCTTCACAGTCGCGGCTCCTTGTATTGAATCTGGACAGAGGGGGGGTCTATCGTCAGATCCAGCACCACATCTGCTCGGTATCCTGCCTGGCGCCCAGCGTCTGCTACATACTCACCCACGGTTCTCAATTGGTCATCAAAGAACACATAGATATTGCTTAAAGGTCTTATTCCTTGAGGAGATAGGTATGACATCCCTCCCGCTTGCGCCAGATGCTTGAGCACTGTTTCCAAAGGTAGCTGCTGGCCTCCTGGGAAACTGATGATTCGTCGCATGTCGGCAGGTAAAGCCTGAACGGACAGTTGCTGTTCTTCTTCTATCTGATATTTCTGAGTCAGAACTGAATCATGTATTGCATCACGGGAGTGGACCGCCTGAGCAACTGATACCAGCTGCTGCAAAGCGGGGTCACTGTCATAAAGCATGTTACTGCTTACTGGAGCTGGCTCTGGGGTATTTGCAGCACACCCTGAAAGCACAAGCCCAGCACTGGCTAAAACAAGACGTAAGCGTGGGGAGTTCATAGGCGGATATATCATATTAGTTAACCATACGAACATTACACCACAAAACCCCATTGCAGTGAAGCAAAGCACCTTCAAATCACCTCCATAACACCGCATAAGTGCCAGCAAAACGTTACCGTGGCGCTGCAGAAGCGCCACAGAAGCGCCATGCAGGCTCCACAGCACAGCCATGAAAGCGCCAACCCTGATAATGCAGGGCATGCAGTGCATTTATGCCGTGCTATTAGATGCAGTTAAGCCGGCCCTCTCTCAGCGAGACTTTCCATGCCTACTTCAATCAATTCACCTGGATGGACCGATCCAACAGCAAGCAGTACTCCCAAGACCTGTTTTAAGAAGACCAAAAAGGATCTAATGCACTGAATTAGGTATCTAGGCAAACACTATCAGCCTTGAACCAATACCGGTGTAGTGGGAAGATGGCGCCCATATCATGGCGTTTTCATATTGGAAGTAACGCCCCGCGCCTTATTGGAAGTAACGCTTTGAATATGTCGGTTGTAACGTGGGGGCTATATGTTTGATACCTGCCTTGGAGACCTTTATTGATGGTGTCTAAATTCACACCTCCTGACAGACTAACTGACAACTACCAACCAACTCGCGAATCAAAAACCGAACAGGCCTACCATAATCGTGCTGTGGGTCGTTTGAATGCCTTTCTTACTGAGACCAATTGTGACTGGGACCTGCATCAAACACGCCTCCTAACTTGGCTGGAGTCATACCGAGAAACGGTATCGGTACCTGCATGGCGTCAGAATCGTGCTGCACTCGCGTGGTATATGGAGTCAGTAGAAGGCGAAGAGGCACTGGCGAATCAGATCAGGGCCATCAAAACAGATGAATGCTCTGAAGCGACACGCACCAGTGCTAACAAGAAAAAGTCCTTGGGCACAGATGAGTGGACAGAGCTGAGCACTGCCCTGCTGGCATCCCATGAACGACACCTGGAACAGTTTGGCACCGAAGAGGGATCGGTCCCCATGGCTACTCTATGCTTCCTGAGTGCGACTGAGACCACTGGAATGAGGCCCTCTGAATGGTGGGGTACCGTAATGGAGATGGAATCAGACGAGACTGAGCCCGGAGTAGTGCTTGACACCATCGTGCTGACCGTAAAGAATGGCAAGGCAAGCAACGGTCGTGCTAACGGCCAAAACCGAACCCTTCGCCTGAGGGGACTAACGGAAGAAAAGAAGCTTGCCCTTCTAAGACATTACAGGTCAGTTAAGCAATTAAGTTCTGAAGCCGACTTTGAGCGGTACCAGAAGTCCTGTACGTCCTGCATGACCTATACCACCTCTAAGCTATGGCCCACGCGCAAGCGCAAACCCAGCCTGTACTCTGGACGGCACCAGGTCTCTGCGAACTTAAAAAAAGATAGAGTGCCACTGGATGTGCTTGCCGCCATCATGGGACATGCCACCGATAGAACGGCCACCGAGCATTATGGGCGGCGTAAATACGGTCGAGGCAATGAAAGCATGATCGAGGCAGATCCGGACGATGTGTCACGAGTACGGCAGGTTGCCGGTGAGCGGACTGCACCTGATTTCCCCGGACGTATCGGCGCCGGCTCTAATGGCCCCAAAATGGGCTGACATTTTGTATGTGTAGCGTCAGCATATTGGGGCGTACTATTTATTTCTGAATCGTTACTCAAAACAAAGAATTGGGCTAACGAAAATATTTTGGAAGGTTGGCTTGGATAAGTAACTGGGCGACAGCATTCGTAGTTGATCACTAGGAGGGCGAGAATTTTTCTTCGATTTATCTGGGGTTGGGAAATCCAAAGCTGCAATGGCCCAAATACGGTAAGATTACACTTTCAGTGTACTAACTTTAGGGCATGCATATGGTCAACCGCAGAATCACTATAATCCCTCTTCTTCTAGCTCTATGCGGCTCCCCACAGGCACTTTCTGCTGATTTTGATAAAGGATTCGAAGCTGCCCAAAAGGGAGATTATAAAACAGCATTGCTAGAACTTACGCCGGTTGCCGAGCAAGGCAACAATCGTGCTCAGTATGCCCTCGGGGTGATGTACTACTAGGGCATGGGCGTGGTGCAGGACTTCGCTGAGGCGAAAAAATGGTATCTCACTGCAGCCGAGCAAGGCCACAGTAATGCTCAGTACAACTTAGGGCTGATGTATTACAAAGGTAATGGTGTTCTGCAGGACTACGCTGAGGCAAAAAAATGGTATCTCCTGGCAGCCGAACAGGGGAATGACCATGCCCAGTTTTATCTCGGGGTGATGCATAAAAATGGCATTGGCGTTCCTCAGGACCACTCTGAGGCGGTCAAGTGGTATCTGTTAGCAGCCGAGCAGGGTAATAGTCTTGCTCAGAACAACCTCGGACTGATGTACGAAAGTGGCGCTGGCGTTCAACAGGACGATACCGAAGCATACAAGTGGTTTCGGCTAGCTGCTGCGCAAGGCAACAGTTATGCTCAGCACAAAGTCGGGGTGGCGTACTACAAAGGCTGGGGCGTTCAGCAGGACAACGCTAAAGCGTATAAGTGGTATCGTCTGGCAGCCGAGCAAGGCCACAGTGGTGCTCAGTACAACCTCGGGTTGATGTATTACTTTGGCACAGGCGTCCAGCAGGACTATTCTGCGACAATAAAGTGGTTTCGTCTGGCAGCTGAGCAAGGCCACAGTAGTGCACAGTACAACCTCGGGGTGATGTATTCTGAGGGTCAAGGTGTCATTCAAAGTTATACCGATGCCCATATGTGGTATAACTTAGCAGCGTCACAAGGGGACTCTAAAGCTGTTAACAGCAGAGATCGCTTGTCGAAGATGATGACGCCAACACAAATCCATGAAGCCCAGAAACGTGCTCGTGAGTGGTTCGAATCACATTGAGCATTCATCACCAACGCTGTTTACCATGCCCGGCCCGCTGTTTGCATGGTTGGGCTTGCAGTGAAAGCTATGAGAGGTTACTTGTTTGCTGGCGCCAGCAAAGGGAATCTGGGATCGGTACAAGCGGGAGCCGTATGGACGTAGAAGACGCCTTTATCGAGCAGATCCCGGAGAGTGCTTCTGAGGTAAGGTATCGATGCCCCTTCTGGGAATAGGGTTCTTAGAAATGTATCAAATGTCCCCAAGTAGACAATAGCCTAACCTGGTAGTAGTACGAGGGGACATTGACATTCCTATACTCTATAAATCCGCAAATTTTATCAGAGCAACCAAATTCCGCATTTGCCCCTTACCTGACCTTAAGATCTTTCTAATGCATCCGGATAACAGTAAGCATCTGACGGACCCATCTTGAGCCACCGGTCGTCCACTGGCGATAGTGGACACTATCAGTATCAAGATCCCACGAGCCAACAGTAGCATCGTCGTGAACTGGCCGCTGTCTGCGTTGGTTGCAGGGTCTGCTGCGATGAGCCGCATCGATGAGGTCTGGCTGGCCACGAAACCATGGATATACGGCCCTGGCTCGGGTCATAAACGTGTTCGGTGAGGCTCGCCCACACTGCGCTTACCTGTTTAACAACAAGGGTGGTGACCGGATAAAGGTATTAGTGCATGACAGCCTGGGTATCTGGCTATGCGCACAGCGCCCCAACAAGGGCAAGTACCACTGGGTCGAGGCCTGGCGTGATGATCACCAGGTCTTAACAGCCGAGCAGCCGACTGCACTGGTACAGGGATTTTCTTGGTAGCGCGTCGGCGCTGCCGGGTGTCATTATCTAGATTTGAGGCGGCAACCCTGTTGAGCACAGAGGGGCCTGATGAGCTATTAGCCGATCCGGGCATCCTCAGACCACCCAAACTAGGGCATACTGTCGTCCCCAGATCTGACCCAGCTCACACCTGAGCGGCTCCGCCAGAGCTGCCCGTACCGAATTCCATCATGAGCCGGACAATACTGCTTGTGCGTGCGGCTGCCAGCTCAAGCGCATCGGCGAAGACGTCAGTGAGAAGCTCGACTACACGCCCGGCGTGTTCACCGTTGAACGACACATCCGGATCAAGTGGGTTTGTGATCAGTGCGAGACGTTGACCCAGGCGCCAAGTACGCCGATCACCTGCCGCTGTATCGACAGGAACAGATCTTTACCCGTGCCGGCGTCGCGTTGTCGGGCTCCACGTTGGCCGAGTGGATCGGTGTCTGCGGCGTACAGCTACCTAGCTAGCTTAAAATCGGTATGGAAATTTTATCCCAATACTAAAATCGGATGCGTCCGGTGTCAGGCCAACGCCTACTGAGGTCAGCATCGACAAGCGATTGCTAAGAGCATAGGTCACACCTGTCGTAAAGGTAGCGGCGTTACCATCACTGCCAATAATTTTGCTGCTATTTTGTTCGCTTTCCAAATTGATACGATGAGATAGAGCCATACTTAGACTCATGCGTTCATTCATCGCGAAAGCTATGCCGACGCCGTAATTAAATGAGTCACCCAATCGGATTTCACCAGTGTCACCACCAAAATTTTTGCTGAAGTTATGGGTATATCCTACGTTGGCAAACAGAATGGCCGGGTCTGTTGTTTTGAGGAACGACAAGCCCGTACTAAGGCTCCACATGCCGCTACCAGTAGGCAGCTGTTTAGGAATTTCAAGACGGTTACCATTGTCGTCTTCTACAATTTTAGTGTCGACCCCATACGGGTCTTTCCCGGTCGGCGCTTTAACACTGAGGTTCCAGACAATATCTGGACGGCTCTGGGTTTCCGCGAATAACTGGTATGCAGAAGTCAGCGTAATATCACCTAAGCCATAGCCATCGGTGCTGCCATCAATGATAGTGCGGACTTCGCCTGTCGCAGCATCGCTATCGGTTACAAAGTTCTTTTGATAAGTGCTTGTGCGATAGATAAAAGGAATACTGGCACCCAACTGCCAGCGCTTATTGATGTTATAGCGGCCATTGAAATCCCAAGTAAAAATGTCGGCATTGATATCGTCTACTGCGATATCACCCAGGAAAATCGCATCCAAAGCCAGAAAGCCATCCAGCGCCAACTGTTTGCGGTCGTAGTGGGTATAGTCCATACCAACTTCAAAGGTAAACTTGTCGGTAAACAGAGTGTGTTCTTCCAGAAGGATATTTTCCACACTGGCGGTTGGGTCGGCAGAACGTTTAGTGGGCGCTGTGTTACTTGCAACAGTGGAGCTTTTCGATTTACTCAAACTAGGTTCAGCACTTGGTTCCAGCTGGTTCAGCCGGTTTTCCATTTGCTGCAATTTCTGGATATGACTTTGATTGAGCAATTTCAATTGTCGAATTTCAAAGCGGAGTTGTTCTGCTTCACTGGCGGTCAATGCCTCAGCAGCACTGGCTGTAGGTGCTGTAGCCAGCAACGCCAATCCAGCAATAGCCCTAACGAAAAAAGCATCTCGTTGTGAAAAGACAGGCATGTGATATCCCCTGTAAGTATATTATTTTTATTAGTCATCAGTTGATTTCCTTACATCAACTATCAGTAACTTTAGAAAATCTGTCAAATGTACATTTTTCAACACTTACAATCCCCGCAACTGCTCAAGTGATCGGTTTAGCATACGCAGCTGCTCCATGTTTTTGTGGGCTGGGCTCAGATCGACCTGCAAGCCAATATGATTCATCACCTGATTGTAGTGACTATGGATTTGTGAACTTTGTAGTAATGCGCCTCCTTTCAGGTTTTGGCTGGAAAGCTGTTGAGTAACGCGACCAATGTCCGGGATATCAATCTGATAGCCAATCCCTTGGTTACCAATGACCACTTGAGTATGGCGACCGGAAAGGTCAACGTAGTGGCCGCCTGCAGTTGCTGGCGTCATGCTAAGCCCTACAGAACTCGGGAGAAGCTGCTGTTCACGCACTTCCCAGTTAACATTATTGTGAATACTATTGCCGTCACCAGCGACCTGAATATTTTGCACTACGCCTGAAACTGAATTCAGCGCGCCATTGTCACTGACATCAACCAGTGCTGGAGTGAAAGCTCCAAGTGTAGCCGTGCCGATATCCTGACTATGGTAAATATTTATTATCGGTTGGTGGCGGCCAGAAGACAGATCTATGTTGACGTTCATCTGCATGTTCAAAGAATGATTGTCGGATTGGATCCAGTTGGTGCGCATTTCGACACCAAAGAAAGCGACCTGACGTCCTTCTACAAAACGCCCACGTATGGATGCTAGTATCTGATCAGGGACTTCTTGCCCTTTTAATCCAAAGGTGCTTTTTTTCTCCATTATCGTTCCTGCGTTGCTTGGAAGGCTGAAAGTGACCGATAAAGTTAGTGCCATTACCCAATTTGGTAATGAACCTATATGACATAATAATTGTGTCATGACGATTCCTCCCTGCAGTATTCACAGCAGATCGGTATGGCCGAATCCATACTCCAGTAGTTCTGCATTAGTGATGGGTGCGAAAACATTGATTAGGCCACGTGTGGTTAAAGGAGGGGGCGGGTTCAGTAAAGTTGATTCACGGTTAAAACCTTTGCCGATAACGGCAAAAACAATGCCGTTCCAATTGTTCATGAATTCATCTTTGGGCATGATTTTGTTGCCCAGTGCAGGATCGGCCAAGTATACCAACCCATCAGCTGATTTCTTGAGTACGACAAAATGTTTATAACCATTCAGATCCAGCAGCACTATAGTGGGTATTTTGAGTTCATCCAGCGTTTTGGCGTTAACCACATAGCCACGGCCTCGAAAGCCAACACGCTCTACGTAGTGTTTTATGTTGAGTAAGGAGAACCCCTGTTGTTGAACAACCTGAGGGTCGCTGACGGCAAATAAGCCATCAAGCACGTCGGCTTCCGTGACATCTAGGCCGTAGGCATAGCGCAAGATGGTTGCTAAAGAAGCAGCGCCACAGCTGAAGTCGGTCTGTTGTTGTACCAGGCTGGAATAGCGTCGCTCGCGCAGACTGATAATTTCTTTGTGGACAAATGAACCGCTCGGGAGAATGCCCCCAAAACTTTCGGCTTGCGCCGGGCTGCCCAGTGTAAGTACCAATATACAGACCAGTGGGGGTAATGCTTTGAATAGGGTGCGAGATCTGAACATGGCACGCCTCTTTATTATTGTAATCATTGCCCGACCTAAGTCGGGCAATGATGGATCGTTCTGAGGTGAAAGATGACTCATAGCGCGAGGTTATTCTCCCGGAGTTGGGTCAACTGCGCCAGCTACATTGAGACGGCTAAGTGCCAAACTATTGTTTTGCAGGTTATTGGCACCAGCTGTTACGTTCACACCAATATTGCCGCGTGCACTATTCAATACACCTCCACTCATAGAGGCATTGTTTTCGTGCCGCGTGTATTCTTTACTGATGAGATGGTCAACAGACCCTGACAGAGTGCCGCCTAGTGACTGCAAGCCTGCTTCAGTGAACTGCAAATTTCCCTGGTCAGAGTCAGGGATTACATTGCCATTCACATCGAACTCGAAAACCCCGCCACTTGGGTTTTCGGTGTCGAAGTCGAGATGACCAACAAGCTCTGAAGTGTCTCCATTATCGTGTTCACCGTCGTCCATCCACATTTCTGGGTAAACGGCACTGGTTTGTACAGCTGTACCATCAATGCTAGAGCCTACGGTGTCATAACTACCAAGACCGCCACCTTCATAGCTGCCATTCAAAGTGCCATCAACACTAAAGTTGGTGGTAACCACTTCAAAGGCTTCTTCTGGCAGTGTATTTGTCGTGTTATTGGTTGTACTCTGTTTAACTGACGAGGTTGCTTCGCCCATAGAGCCAGAGGCGACCGAACCACCAAAGGCGTTGCTTTGAACGTTAACAGCACCGGCTGCAACGTTGACGCCGATATTACCGCGAGCATTAGCTAAGGCACTCCCGCTTATGCCAGCGTTGTTCATTGTTCCGATAAAGTAAGTCACGTTTTCTGTAGACGTTTGATCTACAAAAACTTCGGCATCAGCGGAACCAAAGGCAAATGAAGCGTCTGCAGCCGCTAGTGCCGCAGAGTTACTTTGTACGTTGTTATCGCCTGCACTAATGTTCACTCCAATATTGCCTCGGGCACGACCAAGCACCTCGTCACCAATAGTGGCATTGTTATCGACTCTGTCGACCAGGCTTTCATTCTTTATAGTTTCCTGCTTAAGATCCACAATTGCCATGCCAAGTGAATCAACGCGTATTCTTCCGTCGATATCGACTTCTCCCTTGTAGTCAACATGTTTGCTGACATGCACTTTCTTACTTAAGCTCGCGCCTTCTTTGTGCTTACCAGGACCCTTATGGCCATCACTTCCATGATCATTGGCAAGAGAAGGCATACTGAACGCGGCAACTGCCAGTGCCAATGGAGCGATTTTGAATACCTGTTTCATGACATTTCTCCTTTGTTATACAAATGACCGGACGTAGAGCTCCCCCGGTCACGGTGTTGACCCCAGTGAAACACTGAGACCAAAACTATTGCTGGTCGCATTACCTGAACCGGCCAGCTGATTTATCTGTAGCACGCCCTTGGCGTCAACAAAGGCATCTGCGCTGATGGAGGTTTCCCGACTATGTGAAGATGTGAGTGAATCATCGACAGTCACAGGCTGTCCGCTGACAGACATACTCAATTCGTTTTCTGAAACTGCCACGCCGTTAGTGGATAAACTAATGGCAATAGCGTTCGTTTGAGCATTGCCGGCACCGCTGACAAGATTTACTGAAATTAAACCTCTGGAGTTTGAAAATGCTTTGCCCTCGATCTTACTGATAGTGCTGTTAGGCGATTCAGAAATAAGGTGTACATGCTGCTGAGTTTGGTTGCGGGCGCTGCTAACCCCTGGACCGGTGCTTAGGGATAGAGCACGCGCATTGATCTGATCGTTGCTGTCGCCTGCTGACAAGTTTACCCCCACGACTCCGCGCGTGTTGCTAAGTGCGATACCTTGAATTTGGCTCTGTGTAACGTAAGGGGATAAAGGAGGATCTATTTCAGATGCCGCCATAGTAGGCAACGTGATTCCGGCCAGAAGTATAACGATCATTCTGTGAAAACCTGCCTTGTCTGCCATGATCTTGATTCCTGTAACAGCGGTTGTCTGCATGAGTGGTACTCCATCCAACATTCGTCCCAAAGGATGATATTCATGTCGGTTGGCACCTCGACGTTTTGATGCTTTTGTGCAGAAACACTGCATGAATAGCGCCATGGTTGAGAACATACTGTTTCATATGTCTTTTTTGACAGGTATAGAGGGGAGGGGGAGCTTGATGAAGAAAATGAGGGAATTGCTAGGTCTCTGATGGTGTCAGGTATTTAACACTTTATGTGAGATATTGATAGGAGTAATTTGAAAACAATTAGTTAGAAACATGTGCAGCTGTAACATCCCTGTTACACTGGGCATTAGTTGAGTCTATATTTATCCAATAATCGGTACAACGTGATGCGTGATACCTGTAGTTGTTTAGCAGCCCTTGTTATGTTGCCTGCTGCCTGTGCGATCGCTTGCTGCACCGCTTTTTTTTCAGCACTTTCACGTGCGGACTTCAAACTCTGGCCCGGGTATTCAGATGGATTTTCCGACGGCATGGGAAGCCCTAGATCAGCGGGTGAAATCATGCGTTTTTCGCACATCACGATAGCCCGACGTATTCTGTTGATTAGTTCGCGGACATTACCTGGCCAGTTATGCCGCTGTAACGCCAGCAAAGCGTTTTGGCTAAACCCCCTAACAGTTTTGGTACCCTCCGATTGAAAGCGTCCGAAAAAGAAACGTGCTAGCAGTTCTATGTCTTCATGCCGCTCCCTTAATGGTGGGGGAGTTAGCTGTAACACGTTAAGCCGATACAGCAGATCCTCACGAAAATACCCGTCCTTGACCGCATGCTCCAAATCTACGTGAGTTGCCGCAAGGACTCTAATGTCGACAGGTGTGTCTTGGGTTGCTCCCAGACGCCGAATATTTTGTTCTTGCAAAAAACGGAGCAAATTGACCTGTTGATCCAATGGTAGATCCCCTATCTCGTCCAGAAATAGCGTACCTTGATTGGCAGCTTCGATCTGGCCAATTTTCTGACTGACAGCACCAGTAAATGCCCCTTTTTCATGACCAAAAAGTTCAGATTGCACCAAGGCGTCAGGCAAAGCGCCGCAATTTACGGCAATAAAAGGCTTGGCATGGCGAAATGAACGCTCGTGAATGGCACGGGCAATTAGTTCTTTACCTGTGCCACTTTCTCCAGTAATTAAAACCGGTGCATCAACCAACGCAACTCTACGCAGTGCCTTGAATAACTTAAGCATGCCATGACTAGTACCTACCATTTCGTAGTCATCACATACGTTGTCTTCACGTGAACGCCGTTGCAAGAACGACATGCCCAAAGCATGCCCTAAAGTGAAAGCAAGATTTTGAATGGCATCTGCATGAAGTGGCAAAGTAAAGTAGTCATAGCAGCTTTCAGTAATAAGGCATCGCACTACTGGACTGTTGATACACTCTTCGGAGGTTAATGCAACCCACTGTGTATCCGGATGTTGATCAATAAAATTGCGTAAATGCCCCAAATGAAAATCATCAGTTTTCTCCAAATGAAGAAGCCCGACATGCGGTAGACTTTCGTACATAGATTTTTCTTGAATATCAGTATGCTGCACGACATTCAAATTCCAATTATCTTGCAGCTGGTTGATTACTTCATTGTCATCAGTCCGATTTGGTTGTAAATACAATACAGACTGGGCTATATGAGCGTAATCTGACATAGTCAGTACCTCTTCTAATCCTTAGGTGAGTTCTGAAAGAAGGCGGGGTACTACTGAGAATAGTTTATATGGCGCATCCTGTGTCTGAGCCTGTAAACCTGATTGTGTAACTGCCCACGAATAAGTAGCCTTTTCAAGAGGATACCTTCGCGCGGATTCAACTACGAAGTGCGACACTCGCCTATGCAGCCTGAAGGTATTCCCGAAACACGACTTCAGGCTGCCTGAACCCAAGGCACTTGCG
>NZ_FTMN01000010.1 GCF_900155945.1 Marinobacterium stanieri | reverse complement strand
CCGTCGCTCAATCGAGCTGCTGCATGAAGGCCCTCAATGGCCGTTGAGGGTGGGTCCCAATTTACCCGAAAAACACAGAGAATTATCCATACAAGTTGCTGCACGCGGATAATGTAGTTCCCCTGTTTTAGTGGTCACCTCAATCTCATTCATGGACCCACCCGACTCTTACAAAACTCCGCAATGGCACCAGCCGTTTCTCTGCTGACCTCAGGGCACACCATCGGGAAAACTTCAGTCCCATGAATGGTACCTTTCACCTCACGGCAACTGGCTTCCACACCCGCTCTAAGCAGCAGTTGGTAGAATTCCTTGCCCTCATCCCGAAGCGGGTCGAATTCATTCACGCTGATAACGGTTGGCGGGAAGTCTGTCACGTCTTCTTCGCTGGCGAATGACGGCCAGGCGAGCGGGTCTTTCGCGTCGAACGCTTCAACGCCGTACCCGATGCGGCCCTGGTTGTTGTGCAGGTCCAGCATCACGCCATTCAACTCGGATGACGAAGGGTACTCCGGCTGAGGCCACTTGCCGGCGATGTAGGGGCAGAGTGCAAACAGCCCCTTAACCTTACGATGCAGCCCGATCTCCCTGAGTTTAAGAATGCTGGCGATGGCCAGGTTGCCACCACCGCTGTCGCCGGCAACGACGGTCTGGTCGGGGTCGATATTCAGTGATTCATGCTCGTGCCATAGCCATTCGAGGCCGCTGACACAGTCGTTCAATCCCGCCGGAAAAGGGGCAATGTCCGGCACGGATGAGGGCACGACGGCATTGCGAAAGTCCACCATGGCAACGGCAACGCCTTGTTGGGCGATGATTTTGCCCCAGGCCCGGTAGTTACCGTCATAGCAGGACAGGTACTGCATGCCGCCGCCATGGATGTAGTAAACGCAGGGGAGCTTGGCGTTGTTGGCGGGGCGGATAAAGCGCAGGTTGCACCGGTTGCCGTCAGGACTGGAAATGAATGAGTAATCTTCAATCACCAGCCCAGTGTCGGGGGCTATCAGGGGTGTATCGTTCGCTTCCAGAAACTGGTTGAACAGCGCTTGGGTGGCTTTTGCCTTGTCGCTGTTCGCAGCAGCGACCAGCTCTTCGCGGCTGGCGAAATCACGGAGGGAAGGCGGGGGCAGTGCGCCGAAGACCGCCTTGATACGTGGATCGATGCCATCAATGTCCAGAATGGGATTGTTCATGCAGCGTGCCCCGTGATTGGTTTGCGTGTGTTGAAAACCGGTCCCAAGAGTCACTTATACATCTGTGAGCACCTGATAACCACAGCTGCCCACTGCCATCCATTCTCCTACCCCAGATTTGAGAGGATAAAACGTCCACCCACTACCACCAGAAACAGGGCGAAGACTTTCTTCAGCATCGGCTGCGACAGCCGGTGAGCCAGTTTGGCACCAATGGGCGCGGTGAGTGAGCTGGCCAGCACAATACCGGCGAACGCCGGCAGGTAAACATATCCCAGGCTCCAGTTCGGCAGGTCGTCGGCTTCCCAGCCTACCCAGATATTGGTCAGCGCTCCCATAACCGCGATGGGCAGGCCACAGGCAGCCGAGGTGGCGACTGCCTGCTGCATGACTACACGGCGCCAGCTCAAGTAGGGCACGCTGAGGGTGCCGCCGCCGATGCCAAAAATGGATGAGGCCCAGCCAATAACGCCACCGGCAAAACCCAGCTCCACTTTTGATGCGACCTGATCACCTGCACCCGGTTTTAGGTTGAGCGCCATCTGCACGGCCACTACCAGGGCAAAGACGCCCAGGGCAATCTGAAGGACTGCGCCGGGTAACTGCACGGCGGTATTCACACCCAGAACGGCACCGAGCAGGATGCCGGCAGCCAGCGGCTTGAACAGCTCCCAGCGCACCGCGCCATGCTTATGATGTGCCCGTACCGAGCTGGTTGATGTCACCACAATGGTGGCCAGTGAGGTGGCCACGGCCATGTGGGTTAACACCTCGGGCGATACGCCCTGGAGTTCGAATGAAAAGATGAGTACCGGGACGATCAGCAACCCGCCACCGATACCGAAAAGACCCGCCACGACGCCCGCAAAAGCGCCCAGCACCAAATAGAGAAGCAGAGTTATTAACATGATTTATCCATCCTGCTGGAAAGCGAAGCATCTTAGAGCCTCGTCTTCGTAAATAAAACCTTCTGTGTGTTTTTTATGACTCATTAATTTGGCTCATACATCAATAAAATTAAATCAATATTATTCATTTTTATGTTCACGTATAAATTCATACCTGCTCTTAAATCACGCAATAGCAGGTTGATTCACAGCCGTTTTAATCACCTGGATGGTGACGGCTGTCGGTATTGTCAGCTGAGAAAATAATAATAGACCAATGGTAAGCCCAGAAAGAGCAAGGAATCCATTAACGTTTAATCTCAGAAAAAGTATACAAGACGATCATGAAACAAGACTTCACATTTACTATTAAGAGCATTCGTTTCGATGAGCATTATCAGCCGTCGGATAAAACACGTCTTACCACCAATTTTGCCAATCTGGCTCGAGGCAGCAGACGCCGTGAAAACCTGCGTGACACTCTGAGCATGATTGATAACCGCTTTAATGCGTTGGCGCACTGGGATAACCCGAATGGGGATCGCTACTCTGTAGAGCTTGAAATTGTTTCGGTTGATATCGATGTTGAAGGTAATGGAAGTACCTTCCCCACAGTTGAAATCCTGAAAACAAATATTATCGATCACAAGCGTAACCAACGTATTGAGGGCATTGTCGGGAACAACCTGTCTTCCTACGTGCGTGACTATGATTTCAGCGTGTTGCTGCAGGATCACAACCGCGGCGAAGAGCGCTTCAGCACCCCTGATGACTTTGGTGGGCTGCACGGGAAGATGTTCAAGTACTTCGTAGACTCAGAGGCTTACCGCGATAACTTCAGTAAACGGCCGGTGATATGCCTGAGTGTTTCGGAGAACAAAACCTACCATCGTACCGGCAACCATCACCCGGTATTGGGGTTTGAGTATGAGCCCAATGAGACCTCTTTAACTGAACATTATTTCAGGAAGATGGGATTGCAGGTGCGCTATTTTATGCCGCACAACAGCACGGCACCTCTGGCTTTTTACTTCTTTGGTGACTTGCTGAGCGATTACACCAATCTGGAACTGATAAGCACCATTAGTACGATGGAAACTTTCCAGAAAATCTATCGTCCGGAAATTTATAATGCCAATGCTGTCGCCGGTGAATTTTTTAAACCCAGCCTGCAGCACTCGGATTATTCCTTGACCGGTATTGAATACGACCGGGAAGAGCGTAGTCAGCTGGCAGTAAAACAGGGGAAGTTTGCCGAAGAGCATTTCATTCAGCCCTACCGGGCACTTCTGGAAAAATGGGCTGCGAATTACGCGCTTTAATTCACCCGCTACACGGCAGTATATGATGAAAAAACTATTACCGACTTCAACGGTTGGCAGCTTGCCTAAACCCTTATGGCTTGCCGAGCCTGAAACACTTTGGTCACCCTGGAAGCTGGAAGGTGATGCCTTAATTGAAGGCAAGCAGGATGCGTTGCGGGTGGCGCTGCAGGAACAGCTGCACGCGGGTGTCGATATTATCAGCGATGGTGAGCAAACGCGTCAGCATTTTGTGACCACGTTCATTGAGCACCTGAGCGGTGTCGATTTTGAAAATCGCAAAACCGTCAAAATTCGCGACCGCTATGACGCCAGTGTACCGGTTGTGGTTGATGCGGTGGCGCGTCAAAAGCCGGTCTTTGTTGAGGATGCCCGGTTTTTGCGCCAGCAAACCCGCCAGCCCATCAAGTGGGCGTTGCCAGGCCCCATGACCATGGTCGATACGCTGTACGATGACCATTACAACAGCCGGGAACAGCTGGCCTGGGAATTCGCCAAAATTCTCAACCAGGAAGCCAGGGAACTGGAAGCGGCGGGCGTGGATATTATCCAGTTTGATGAGCCTGCCTTTAACGTGTTCTTTGATGAAGTGAACGACTGGGGCATCGCGGCGCTGGAGCGGGCAGTTGAAGGGCTGAAATGCGAAACGGCGGTCCATATCTGCTACGGCTACGGTATCAAGGCCAATACCGACTGGAAGAAAACGCTGGGATCCGAGTGGCGGCAGTACGAGGAGATCTTCCCCAAACTGCAGGCCTCCAAAATCGACATTATTTCGCTGGAGTGCCACAACTCGCGTGTGCCGGTGGATCTGCTTGAGCTGATTCGCGGCAAAAAGGTGATGGTCGGGGCAATTGATGTCGCAACCCATAGCATCGAAACGCCGGAAGAGGTGGCCGACACGCTGCGCAACGCCCTTCAGTTTGTCGACGCTGACAAGCTATACCCCTGCACCAACTGTGGCATGGCGCCTTTGCCCCGTTCCGTCGCAACGGCCAAGTTGGAAGCGCTGAATGCCGGCGCTGAGATCGTGCGACAGGAGCTGTTGGCTGCAGACTGAGCCTCTTCACAGGCATCCGTTTGGAGGGGCGGCCGGTCAAGCGCCCCTCATCACGATACCCATTATTCAGTCGGCTTTTATTGCGCATCAGGAGGCGGGTTGGCGTTCAGGGGGCTATTCTGATTTTGGCAGTGAAATCAGAAAGCGGGATATTCAGGGCCAGGCACCTGGTCATCATGCCCGTAACCCTATGGAGGACAACCATGGATGTGAAGTTGCTTGTTGGGGTGGTTGGCACAGCACTGGTGTCAGCGCATTACCTGCCTGACGCTCAGGCTGAAGAGGGCGGTGCCGGGCATTATGTACCGGGGGCTCTGGCGACATTAATCGACTTGCCACCCACGCAACCGGGGATGGTGTTTGAAACGGCCTACCTCAATTATGAGGGGGATGTGGAGCAAACGCTGGCCGGCGGGTTACTGGCCGCCAATCTGGACGCCAAAAGTGAGGCCTTGCTGCTGGGAGGCTTTTATACCTTCGAGCAGAAAGTGTTGGGGGCCTGGTATAGCGCGGGTGCATTGTTGCCCTATGTGGATGTGGATATCACCGCCAGTGTGCAGGCGGGGGGCGGTATGGTTCGGCGTCATGATCAGGAATCCGGTTTCGGGGATATCACCCTGCTGCCGTTGATGATGGCCTGGAAGCAGGATGAATGGCAGTTCAATGCGATACTGCCTGTCTATGCGCCGACCGGCGAATATGAGGAAGGCCGGCTGGCCAACCCCGGTAAGAACTACTGGACCTTCGACCCCACCGTCGGCGTTGCCTACTCCGGGCAGAATCTCTGGAACTGGGCTGTGCATACCGGCTTCGCGATCAATACCGAAAACAAGGATACCAACTACAAAAGCGGCACGGTCTGGCACGTGGAAGGCAGTGTCCAGAAGTTGATCCCCATGGGCTCGGGGTTGCTCGGGCTTGGGTTGAACGGCTTTTACTATGACCAGATCACCGGAGACAGCGGCAGCGGTGCCCGGTTGGGTGACTTCAAGGGGCGCACCACCGGTGTCGGTCCGGTACTGACCTATCTGTTACCGGGGGCCGAGGAAAATATGGTGTTTGAACTCAGGTGGTTGCCGGAGTCTTCCGTGAGCAAACGGTTGGAGGGCGACTATATCTGGGGCAAATTTGTGTATCAGTTTTAGGCATTGATGAACCCGGGGGCACACCCTGTGTGGCCTCGGGCATCTGACTTGAACGCCTGCTGAAAATCACAGACCATGCCCGGCATCGCTGTAGCCTGACCAAACGGCTGAACAACACTTCGGGATGAGACAGCTCATGAGAGAAAGCCTTGTTGACCCTCTGGTTTGCCCTTTGTGCGGTAACAGCAATCTTTGTATAAACCTTGGAGCTGAAGATGTAGCCCGCACCTGCTGGTGTAATGACCCTGCCCTGACGTTTCCGGAAGCCTTATTGGCGCAGATTCCTCCCGAAAAACGCCGTCAGGCCTGCGTATGCAGGGACTGTGTGCTGGCGTATCACAGGGAGCATGGTTCCGAAAAAGTGGGCGAGTAAAACCGTTGCTTTGAAACACCGGATTACCGCGCAGGGGCCATTTCGGCTAGCGCTCGCTGGCTTGCCCCTCATGTATGGCATTGAAATAGCGCCCCGGTGAAACTCCCAACGCTTTCCTGAACATGGCGACAAAGGCGCTGGGGCTGCGATAACCCAGTCCGAGTGATACGTTCAGCACGGATTCGCCCTGGCCAAGCCGTTCAACCGCCTGTTGCAGCCGGGCCTGTTGTCGCCATTGTTGGTACGTCATGCCG
This sequence comes from Marinobacterium stanieri, assembly GCF_900155945.1. Taxonomy (GTDB): domain Bacteria; phylum Pseudomonadota; class Gammaproteobacteria; order Pseudomonadales; family Balneatricaceae; genus Marinobacterium; species Marinobacterium stanieri. Next base: position 176,704 of record NZ_FTMN01000010.1, on the reverse strand, counting down.
GTTTCACGCACAAACAGGCGGCGCAGGGTCCGCTCGCTGGCACCCACGCGGTTGGCCCAATAGGCCAGATCGGTATCGGCATCCGATGGTGAGAGCATGCTCTGCATGATCGGCTGCAGGCGGCGGTCTTCAGACAGGGGCAGGTGCAAACGCGAGGGTTTCAGGGCTTCCAGCTCATCAAGAATAACGGCACACACGCGGCTGGCAGGGCTGTCGGGGGCATAGGTATCGCCGAAGTCCGCCACCCGCATGATCAGCTCCCGCAATAGCGGCGAGACTTCCACCACGCTGCATTGGCCGGGAAACCGGTTCAGGTAGGTCGGGTCGATAAACAGGTGGCGGATCTCCGATGTCACCGCCGGGCTCACCGAATGATGAATGCCGCCCGGTATCCAGACCGCCTGTGAGGGCGGAATCACCCAGCTGCCGTCATCCGTCTGTACCTTGATCACCCCCGTGGATGCATAAGCCAGTTGCCCCCGCGGGTGGCTATGAAAATCAAACTCGAAATCCGTCTGGATGCGGTTTTGCATGCCCAGAATGGGCAGTGCAGGGTCGAGGATAAAGCCCCGTTTGGAACGGCAGTGCTGGCGCGGTGCTGTGAAGCTGGCGGTCATGATGTCCGTTTCTCGATATGGAATGGCATTCTATCGACTTCAACCCTAGCGCCACTGAGGCAGAATAGCGAGATGCATCTGTCGAGGGGTTGGATATGGTCAGGGATTTGAAACGCTCACAGTGGGTCGCGCTGATATTGATTCCGCTGCTGTCGGCGCTGCTTGTTTTTACACCGGCGGCACAGCTGTTTACGGGTAAGCAGTTGCCGACGGCGTTGCTGGTGATGGCCGGCATGGTGCTCTTTGCCACCAGTGCGTTGCCGGAGTTTATCAGTGCGCTGGTGATTCTGGTGCTGGCGATGTTGCTGTCGCTGGCACCGGCCGAGGTGGTCTTCTCCGGCCTGACCTCTACCGCCTGCTGGTTGATTGTGTCGGGCATGATTATTGGTATTGCCATTACCGAAACCGGTTTGGCACAGCGTATCTCCAGCCGTTTTACCCGCTACCTGGACAGCAGTTATGCGCGTCTGATTACCGGCATCGTGCTGATGGGCGTGATGCTGGGCTTTGTCATGCCCTCATCCGTAGGCCGCGTGATGCTGTTTATCCCCATCGCGCTGGTGATTGCTGAAAACCTTGGCTTCGCCAAAGGCAGCAAGGGGCAGCAGGGTGTGGTGTTGGCCGCGGCTTTCGGCTGTCATCTGCCCACCTTTGCCATTCTGCCGGCCAATATTCCCAATATGATCATGATCGGTTCTTCGGAGAGCATCCACGGCTGGACGCCCATGTTCACCGAGTACCTGTTGCTGCATTTTCCGGTGCTGGGCGCATTAAAAGCGGTTCTGCTGGTTGTGTTGATTCTCAAGCTCTACCCGGATACGCCCCAGCGCATGGCACCGGTGCAGAGCAATGGTGGCTTCAGTGGCCGGGAAAGCCGGTTGCTGGTGATCATGCTGGCCACGCTGGGATTCTGGCTGACGGACTCCATCCACCATATCTCTGCCGCCTGGATCGGGCTGGCAGCGGCGACCCTGCTGTTGTTGCCGGGCGTGGGGATGGTGTCGACCAAGAGTTTCAACGAGAAGATCAACCTCAGCTCGATTCTGGTGGTGGCAGGGCTGTTGGGGATTGCCAGTTTGATCAACTACAGCGAGATCAGTCAGGTTGTGGGGATGCGGGTGTTGAACTGGCTGCCGCTGGCGCCGGGACAGGATGCACTGAATTTCTTCTCCCTGTCGTTGCTTGCCATGTTCACGGGTGTGGTGGCAACACTGGCCGGGGTGCCGGCAACGCTGACGCCGTTGGCAAGCCAGATCAGTGAGATGACGGGCTTCAGCCTGGAAGCCGTGTTGATGACCCAGGTGTTCGGTTTCTCCACCGTCGTGTTTACCTACCAGTCGGTGCCGCTGATGATGGCCATGCCACTGGCGGGTGTGCCGGTAATCCATGCGGCACGGCTCTGCCTTATTCTGGCAGTGCTTACGGTACTGATTCTGTTACCGCTGGATTACCTCTGGTGGAAGTGGCTGGGGTGGATATAAGGAAGCTGTGAACAAGTCCATGGCGACTGAGCGTATACACAGCTTCCTCAACCCACCTCGTTTAATAGCTCCAAAGTGTGACTCAGCCTGGCATGGGCTGAGTCCATCTCCAGCAGTTCCTGCAAAATTTCCGCCTCAAAGCGGATCACGCCAAACAGCGCAAAGCTGAACTCGCTGTCGGATTTCTCCAGCCAGTCAGTGGAATGGGCCACTCGCTCAATCACCTCTCGGGCACCCGGGTCGGCATGTGCCAGTGCTTCCAGTCGGTGGGCTATCTTGTCGCGCAATATCCTGTTTTCCGCCTGCTCCTCCGGTGTATCGATGCGGTCCGGGAAGGGCGTACAGGCATGGATCTGGTAAGGCAGCAGCTGCACTTCATGGTCACGGCGGTAGCGTTGCTCCACATGCACATTGAGCAGCATGCGTCCGTCTTCAAGCGTTTCCAGCAGTTCGCAGCGGCCGGCACTGAATACATCATAGGGGCGGTAAGTGGCCTGGTTGGATGTCAGCGCCTGTTCCAGATTGGCCGGGCGCTTGCCGGGGCTGACTTCCTTGCGCGGTTGGCAGATGGCAACCAGTGCATCGGTCTCAAGGCAGTGGTGAATCATCTCGCGATAACGCGGCTCGAACACATGCAGTGGAAACAGGGTGCCAGGAAAGGTGACGCAGCCAGGGATGGGGAAAATACAGATGTCACTCATGGTTCTGCTCCTTTCGGTGGTGGGCGCTGAGTTGCCCGATACAGAGTTGCAAGGACCAATCGGCCAGGTGCTGTTTTTCACCCGTGCTGGCATCAGCATAGCGTTTTTCCGGCTGGCGCGATGCAATCTATTCCTGCCGGGCAAAAAAAATTGTGCCGGGGCCTATTCATAAGAGTTGCAAAATATTGTCGTTATCTTGCGCTGAAATGGTGCAAAAGGTGTGCAAAGCTGCACCAGTGGAGGGCGAAAAGCGTTGTCAGGCTGTCTTAAATGACTTAGCCCATTCGTCGAATGTGCTTTCAATTGAGTTGGTTAATGCCGACAAACGCTGCTATAGGTTAAGGCCGGAATATTAAGGAGTTGTGGCACGGCCTTTGCTAATTCCAATAAGAATAAACTGAGTGTCTCAATGAGAGGACTAGCTCCATGCGTAAAAAGGATATCTTGGCGATTACTACCCTGGCAGCAACCCTGACAGCGGGCGCAGCCAGCGTTCAAGCAGCGACTCTGGATGACGTAAAATCACGCGGAACACTCACCTGCGGGGTCAGCACCGGCCTGGCGGGCTTCTCTGAAAAAGACGAAAACGGCAAATGGAGCGGCCTGGACGTGGATGTCTGCCGTTCGGTTGCCGCAGCGGTGCTGGGCGATGCGGATGCGGTGCAGTACAAGCCGCTGACGGCCAAAGAGCGTTTCACTGCGCTGGTGTCTGGTGAGGTCGACATGCTGTCGCGTAACACCACCTGGACCCACACCCGTGATACGTCTCTGGGTATCAACTTCGCCGGTACTAACTTCTACGACGGTGCCAGCTTCATGGTCATGAAAGATCTGGGCGTGAGCAGTGCGCTGGAACTGGATGGCGCCAACGCCTGCATCCAGGCGGGTACCTCTACCGAGCTGGCCATTGCGGACTTCTTCCGTCAGCACGGCATGTCTTACAAAGCGGTTACCTTCGACACGTCTGACCAGACCCGTCAGGGCTTTGAGTCCGGCCGCTGTGACTTCCTGACTTCCGATGGTTCTCAGCTGGCAGCGCTGCGCGTAGGCCTGTCGAACCCGGCTAATGCCGTGATCCTGCCGGAAGTGATCTCCAAAGAGCCTCTGGGCCCCGTGGTCCGTCAGGGCGACGACCAGTGGTTCAACATCGTGAAATGGTCACTGAACGCCATGATCGAAGCGGAAGAGCAGGGTGTTACTTCTGCCAATGTGGATGACAAGCTGGCCAACGGTAATCCGGCCAACAAGCGTCTGCTGGGTGGTGAAGGTGAACTGGGTGCCAACCTGGGTCTGGAGTCGAACTGGGCGTATAACATTGTGAAGCAGGTCGGTAACTACGCCGAATCCTTCGACCGCAATGTGGGTATGGACTCTCCGTTGAAACTGGAGCGTGGTCTTAATGCCAGCTGGAAAAACGGCGGCATCATGTACTCACAGGCAATGCGCTAATCGTTGGACTGATACAGGGGAGCTCAAGCTCCCCTGTTGCTTTTGCTCCCACTTCAGGTCACTTCAATGTTTAAACAAAAAACCATTGAACAAACCAAGTCGGCTGCGCGCAAATCCGGCGGGAACGGCTCAGCGGCTTTCTACAATAACCCCAATATCCGCGCCCTGTTTTATCAGATCCTGCTGGTCTTGGGCCTTGGTTACTTTTTCTATTCCGTCATCAGCAATGTTCTGGCCAATATGGAAGCCACCGGTATCAAAACCGGTTTCAGCTTTCTGACCGCCTCGGCCGGCTACGATGTGCTGATGTCGCTGATTCCCTTTGAAGCGACAGATACCTATGGCCGCATCTTTATTGTCGGCTTTCTGAATACCCTGCTGGTGTCCGGCATCGGTATTTTCTTTGCCACCCTGCTGGGGTTTGTGTTCGGGGTCGCATACTTTTCCCATAACTGGCTGGTACGCAAGGCGGCCACGGTCTATGTGGAAACCTTCCGTAACATTCCGCTGCTGCTGCAGGTGTTCTTCTGGTACTTCGCGGTGCTCTCGACACTGCCGGGGGCACGCCAGAGTCTGAGTCTGGGCGAGGCGATCTTCCTCAACGTGCGTGGTCTGTACCTGCCCAAAATGGTGGGCAGCGACCTGTTCTGGGTCGCTGAAGTTGCGTTGGGCGTGGCTATCGCGGGTATTTTCGTACTGCGTCGCTGGGCGAAGAAGCGTCAGGAATTGACCGGTCAGCCCTTCCCGGTGCTGTACGCGTCCATCGCCATGGTGATTGGTCTGCCGCTGCTGGCGCTGATTGTGACTGGCATGCCGTTCACGGTTGAGTACCCTGCACTCAAGGGCTTCAACTATTTCGGTGGTATCACGGTCATTCCCGAGTTGATGGCATTGGCCATTGCGCTGTCGGTCTATACCGGTTCCTTCATCGCGGAAGCGGTGCGTGCCGGGGTGCAGTCGATTCCCCATGGCCAGACAGAAGCCGCACGCAGCCTGGGCCTGAAAGAGAAGAAGATCATGTCGCTGATTATCGTGCCTCAGGCGATGCGCGTGATCGTGCCCCTGCTGAACTCGGAATATCAGAGCCTGGTGAAGAACTCCACTCTGGCAGCCGCCATCGGCTATCCGGACCTGTTCAACGTCTTCGTGGGTACGGCGCTGAACCAGACCGGTCAGGCGATCGAAACCATCTTTATGACAATTGTTGTGTACTTCGTGGTGAACATGGTCATCTCCTTCCTGATGAACCGGTTCAACAACGCGGTAGCGCTGGTGAGTCGATAGGATACTGCGATGAAAGAGTTTGAACCTGTTCCTGCTCGTCCGGCGCCGGATAAAACGGTTGGCCCGCTGGCCTGGATGAAAGAAAACCTGTTTTCATCGCTGCTGAACAGCCTGGTGACTCTGGCTGTCATGGCGTTGCTGGTCTATTACATTCCGCCGGTTCTGGACTGGGCCTTCTTCTCGGCCAACTGGCAGGGCACTTCTGAAGATGCCTGTGTGCGTGAAGGGGCCTGCTGGGTATTTGTGAACGCCTGGTCCTATCAGTTCTTCTACGGTACCTATCCGGTCGAGGAGATCTGGCGGATCAACCTGATGCTGGTGCTGCTGGCGCTGGTGATTCTGGCATCCTTTACACTGCCCAAGCATATCCGCCTGAAAGCATCGGTCATCGCCTGGCTGGTGTTGCCGCTGGTCGGGATTGCCCTGCTGGATGGGCGTCTGCTGGGCCTGCCGGTGGTGAGCACCGATCTGTGGGGCGGCTTTACCCTGAATGTGTTCATGGCGGCGGCCAGTATCATTGTGGCCTTTCCGTTCAGCTTCCTGTGGGCACTGGGGCGTCGCTCCAATATGCCCTTTATCCGCTCGGTGTCGGTGATCTTCATCGAGTTCTTCCGTGGTGTGCCGGTGTTGTCCCTGTTCTTCATGGGCTCGGTGATGCTGCCGCTGTTCTTCGCGGAAGGCACCAATGTGGATAAGCTGATTCGTGTCTGGATTGTGCTGATCTTCTTCATGTCCGGCTATATGGCCGAGGTGTTCCGCGGCGGCTTTGCGGCGGTGCCGTCAGGGCAGTATGAAGCGGCTGACTCCATTGGCCTGAGCTACTGGCAGAAAATCATGCTGATTATCCTGCCGCAAGTGATCAAGGTGTCGCTGCCGAACATTCTGGCCACCTTTGTCATGCTGTTCAAAAACACCACCTTCCTGTTGATCATCGGCATCCCCGAAGTGGTGCAGACCCTGCAAACCGCGCTGTCCAACTCCTACTGGCTGGGCGGGCACGCGCTTGAGGGTTACCTGTTTGTATTCCTTGTGTTCTGGAGCAGCTGTTTCAGCATGTCCCTGCTGGCGCGTCGTATCGAGCGTCAGATGAATACCGATAAGAGAGATTGATTATGAGCGCAGCAAAACCCACAGCGGATGCTGAAGACGTTATTGTTATTGAAAACCTGAACAAGTGGTACGGTAACTTTCATGTTCTGCGCGACATCAATCTGCGCGTGAAAAAGGGCGAACGTATCGTGATCTGCGGGCCTTCGGGCTCGGGCAAGTCGACCACTATCCGCTGTATCAACCGGCTGGAAGAGTTCCAGGAAGGTTCGCTGGTGGTGGACGGTGTGGAGATGATCGATGACGTGAAAAACATCGAAACCATCCGCAAGGATGTGGGCATGGTGTTCCAGCACTTCAATCTTTTCCCGCATCTGACCATTCTGGAAAACCTGACGCTGGGTCCCATCTGGGTGCAGAAAAAGCCCAAGGCGGAAGCTGAAGCCACGGCCATGAAGTACCTGGAGCGCGTCAAGATTCCGGATCAGGCTGACAAGTACCCGGGCCAGCTGTCCGGTGGTCAGCAGCAGCGTGTGGCCATCGCCCGTTCGCTGTGCATGAACCCCAATATCATGCTGTTCGACGAGCCCACCTCAGCGCTGGACCCGGAGATGATCAAGGAGGTACTGGACGTAATGGTGGAGCTGGCCGAAGAGGGGATGACCATGCTCTGTGTGACGCACGAGATGGGTTTTGCCAAGAAAGTGGCAGACCGCGTGATCTTCATGGATGCGGGGCAGATTGTGGAAGAAAACGAGCCCAACGAGTTCTTCAATAATCCGCAGAACGAACGTACCAAGCTGTTCCTGAGCCAGATTCTCAATCACTGATTGAGGTGTTTGAAGGGGGTAAAGCGGTTGTCACGGCCTGGCTGTGGTAGCCGCTTTTTCGTATTGGCACTCTGGCATCGGCCATTGGCTTCAGGCGGTGATGCTGTCAGGATAACGCTTTTGCCTTGCGGGGAGATGCGCGGTGTCCCGACTCTATATTTACGACCACTGTCCCTTCTGTATTCGGACATTGCTAGTGGCCAACTACAAGCAGGTCAGCGATCTGGAGCAGATTGTTCTGCTCAATGATGATGAAGAAACCTGTAACCGTTTGATCGGCAAGAAAATGGTTCCCATCTTCGAGCATCAGGGTGTGGCCATCGGTGAAAGCATGGATATTGCCAAGCTTCTGGCTGACCTGGGTAATCCTGAGCGCAAGATTCGTTCGCTGCAGTTGGGTGAAGCGATTCAGCCCCTGTTGCAGCCGGTGATGAAGCACTGCCAGGCACTGTCCTTCCCCAGGGTGATTGAAATGGGGATGGAGACCTTCGCCACTGAATCTGCCCGTGCCTACTATCGTGCCAACAAGGAGCGGATGCTGGGCTGCACCTTTGAGCAGGCGCTTGAGAATACCGCCGAGCACCAGGCAGAAGTTGAGCGGGTGCTGGCACAGTTGCCGGAGCTGACGTTGCCGTCGGAGCAGGGTAATACGCTGAGCTGGAACGATGTGATGAACTTCCCGCCACTGCAGTACATGTCGTCGGTGAAGGGGCTCACTTTCCCGCCACACCTCAAGCAATGGATGCAGGAAGTGTCTGAGCTGGGTGGTGTTGAACTCTATTTTGATCGGGCGATTTAAGTGATGAAAAAAACAGCGTTAACCCTTCTGATGAGCAGCGTGCTGGCCGTACCCGCTGTCTTTGCCCAGTCCGGCAGCGATGATGCCATCCAGTACCGTCAGGGTGTGTACAAGGCGATGGAATGGAACCTGACACGCATGGCCGCCATGGTGCAGGGCCGTGCCGAGTTTTCAGCCGATGAGTTTCGCCGCCGTTCAGAGCGTCTGGTATTGCTCAGCGGGATGGTCTCGGAAGGCTTTGCCGATGAGCAGAGCGCCCGTGGCGAGGCGGTGGAAACGCGTGCCTCCTATCGTATCTGGCAACAACAGGATCGCTTCGGCGAGCTGATGAGCGAGATGCAAACGCGGACCCAAGCGTTGCAGCAGGCTGCTGCCAGCGGTGAAGCCGACGATGACCTGCGCCCGCTGGTCGGGCGCCTGGCGCAAAGCTGCAAGGCCTGTCACGACAAATACCGGGACTGATCCCGGTATTCCGGTTTAGTCCACTTTTTAATATCCCAGCGTCGGGTCCACGGTCTGCGGGACCCGGCCTGCTTCCAGTTGCTCGATATAGCTCTGGATCTGTGTGGCCGCTTCCTCCACCGGAGTCGGCGCTGCTATATGCGGGGTGATGATAGCGCCCGGGTGCTGCCATAAGGGTGAGTTTGCCGGCAGGGGCTCGGTCTCAAACACGTCCAGCAGGGCACCCCTTAGCTGCCCCTCATCCAGCGCGGCCAGCACCGCATCGGCATCCAGGATTTCGCCACGGCCACAGCTGATCAACGCCGCACTCTTGTCCAGCCGGGACAGCGTCTCGCTGTTGATCAGCCGGCGTGTCGCAGGTGTATGCGGCAACAGGTTGATCAGAATGCGGGCACCACTCAGGCAAGCCTCCAGTCCAGCCTCACCACTGTAACTTTCGACGCCGTCGATCTGTTTGCGGGTGCGACTCCAGCAACGCACGGGGAAGCCTTGCGTGGCCAGCTCAGAAGCGGCCTGCTGACCCAGAGCGCCGGCACCCAGAATCGCAATGGGCCAGGCGCTGGCGGGATCGATGTCATAGGGCTGCCACTGCGCCCTGGGCTGCTGCTGACGGTAGCGGTCAAAATCCCGCGTGAAGTGAAGTACCCCGTAACGGATGTAGTCGTTCATCCACCGGGCCATACCGGCATCACGCAGTTTAAGCAGGGGTACATTCTCAGGCAGGTTGGGCAGCGGTAGCAGGGCATCAACGCCCGCGCCCAGGTTGATAATCCCCTTGAGCTGCGTCTGTTGATCAAACAGCTCGGCCGGTGGTTTCCACACCAGGGCATAGTCTGCCTGAAACTGTTGCGGCAGGTCGGCTTGCCACAAACGGATATTGGCATCGGGCAGTCTGGCCTGCAGGCATTGCAGCCAGGCCTGAGCATCCTGTCCCTGTGCCGAGAGAAGAAGGTTCATGTATCACTCCAGCAAGACCCGAATAATGGAAAAATGTCTGCCAGCCACTCTAGCAGAGCGGGCGTGAGGGTGAACAGCGGGGAGAAGGGAAGCCGGCAGCAGGCCTTGTGAGCCTGCCACCGTATGTCCTGTCAGGGACAGGGGGGTGGAGTCTTAACCGGCCTGTTTAGCCTTCAGCTCCAGACGGCGACGGTGCAGGACCGGCTCGGTGTAGCCGCTCGGCTGCTCGCAGCCCTTGATGACCAGTTCGCAGGCCGCCTGGAAGGCGATGCTGTCATCGAAGTTGGGTGCCATCGGCTGGTAGGTCGGGTCGTCAGCGTTCTGACGGTCCACGACCGCAGCCATGCGCTGCAGAGTTTCCATCACCTGCTCTTCAGAGCAGATGCCGTGGTGCAGCCAGTTGGCGATGTGCTGGCTGGAGATACGCAGGGTCGCGCGGTCTTCCATCAGGCCTACATCGTTGATGTCCGGTACCTTGGAGCAGCCTACGCCCTGGTCGACCCAGCGTACCACGTAGCCAAGGATACCCTGGGCGTTGTTATCGAGTTCCTGCTGGATCTCTTCAGCGCTCCAGTTCGGGTTCTGTGCAACCGGAACGGTCAGGATGTCGTCCAGGCTGGCGCGACCACGGCTCTTCAGCTCCTGCTGACGGGCGAATACATCCACCTTGTGGTAGTGCAGCGCGTGCAGGGCAGCAGCGGTCGGTGACGGAACCCAGGCAGTGTTGGCGCCGGACAGCGGGTGACCGATCTTCTGTTCCAGCATATTGGCCATCAGGTCCGGCATGGCCCACATGCCCTTACCGATCTGGGCACGGCCGCTCAGGCCACAGGCCAGGCCGATATCCACGTTCCAGTCTTCGTAGGCCTTGATCCAGGCGGCGCCTTTCATCTCGCCCTTGCGGATCATCGGGCCCGCTTCCATGGAGGAGTGGATCTCGTCACCGGTACGGTCGAGGAAGCCGGTGTTGATGAAAACCACGCGCTCCTTGGCGGCACGGATACATTCCTTCAGGTTAACGGTGGTGCGACGCTCTTCATCCATGATGCCCATTTTCATGGTGTGGCGCGGCAGGCCCAGTGCATCTTCGACACGTGCGAACAGCTGGTCGGCGAAGGCGACTTCTTCCGGGCCGTGCATCTTCGGCTTCACAATGTAGATGGAGCCGGTGGTGGCGTTACGGAATTTGCCGTTGCCCTGAAGATCATGCAGCGAGATCAGGGTGGTGACGACACCATCCATGATGCCTTCCGGGATTTCGTTACCTTCGCTGTCGATGATGGCCGGGTTGGTCATCAGGTGACCCACGTTACGCACGAACATCAGGCTGCGGCCCTTCAGGGTCAGGCTGTCGCCGTTCGGTGCGGTGTATTCGCGGTCCGGGTTCATGCTGCGGGTGAAGGTCTGGTCGCCCTTGGCGATCTCTTCGGTCAGGGTGCCTTTCATCAGGCCCAGCCAGTTGCTGTAGGCCAGTACCTTGTCTTCGGCATCCACGGCGGCAACGGAGTCTTCGCAGTCCATGATGGTGGTCAGCGCCGCTTCCATCAGGATGTCTTTGACGCCGGCGGCATCGGACTTGCCGATCTGGCTGTCACGGTCGATCTGGATCTCGAAATGCAGACCGTTGTGCTTCAGCAGAATGGCGGTGGGGTTGCTGGCACTACCGGTGTAGCCCGCGAGCTGGGCGGCGTCGGCCAGGCCGGTTTCGCCACCGTCACGCAGGGCGACGCACAGCTGACCGTTCTGGATGCTGTAACCGGCAGAGTCCTTGTGGGATGCGCCAGCCAGGGGAGCACTTTCGTCGAGGAAGTCGCGGCCAAAGGCGATGACCTTGGCGCCACGGGCCGGGTTATAGCCCTTGCCTTTTTCGGCGCCGTTCTCTTCGGAGATGGCGTCGGTGCCGTAAAGCGCGTCGTACAGGCTGCCCCAGCGGGCGTTGGCGGCGTTCAGCGCGTAACGGGCGTTCATCACCGGTACTACCAGCTGCGGACCGGCCATGGTGGCCATTTCAGGGTCTACGTTTTCGGTAGTGGCGGTGAAATCTTCGCCTTCCGGCAGCAGGTAACCGATCTCCTGCAGGAACGACTTGTAGTTGTCGAAGTTGAAGCTGTCGCGATTATCGCGGTGCCAGGCATCGATCTGCGCCTGAATGTCATCACGTTTGGCCAGCAGTTCACGGTTACGCGGTGCGAGGTCGTGCACGATGCTGTCGAAGCGGTTCCAGAACTGCTCCACATCGACGCCGGTGCCCGGCAGTGCTTCGTTGTTAATGAAATCGTAAAGCTCTTTGGCGACCTGCAGGCCACCGACCTGTACCCGTTGGCTCATCTTCTTGCCTCAATTTTTTATGCTCTTTCTGCTCCAAACAACCAGGAACAGAACAGGAATTCTATCCATCAAGGAGTTGTGCATTGCGAAAATAGCGCATTTTTATGCGCCTGTCCCGCCTATGCGGCTAAAGTATGAAGAAATGGTGCGTTAGTGTTGTTTTCGCGTCAAATGGCGTGTTGTTGACAGTTTTTCGCGAATTTTAGGTTGTTTTTTTACAAGCTAAGGCTGCCTTGGGCAGCCCTTTGCACATGCAGTAAACAGAAAGCGGGGGCTGGAGTAATTTTAAAACAACCAGCTGCCCGAGTCAGCCAAGGGTTGTCCCTTATCCAGCGCCTGCAAGCCTTTGACACAGCGGATGATCATCCAGATAGCCAACAGGAACAGAATAATGAAACCTATACCGATAAAGGCCAGGATGGAGCCGATTAAACTCACCCCCAGTCCGATCCAGAAGGTACGGATCTGCCAGCGATAATGGTCCTGTACCCAGTCCGCGGCGTCGTTTTTGTATATGTAAGCCATGACAACACCGATGATGCCGGTAATACCGGATACCAATGCGACCAGATAGAGGATGTAGACAATCTTGGCATTGTTGGCGCCGCTTTCGGGCTGCTGAACGGCGGGTGTCTCGCTCATGAGGTACTCCTTGAACCTTGGGGTGGGGGTAATCGATCTTCATACTTTGGCTGCTGAAGGTCAAACGAGTTCCTGAGTCGGATCGATGGCCTGCGTAGCCCAGTGCGTGTGGATACAAAAACGGGGCCAGATGGCCCCGTGGTGTTTACATGTAAAAGGGTAGATAGAGCGCGATTTTGGGGAAGAAGAACACCAGCAGCAAGCAGGCAAACATCAGCAGAATAAACGGCCAGACGCCGCGTACCACATCCATTACCTGCCCCCCGGCCACGGCTTGTATCACGAATAGATTGAGCCCCACCGGTGGTGTAATCAAGGCGCACTCGATCATGATCACGAAGATGATGCCGAACCAGATCGGGTCGATTCCCAGCGGTGCCAGTGACGGGTAGAGCACCGGCATCATGATCAGCAACATGGAGATCGATTCCAGGAAGAAGCCCATCACCAGCAATACCAGGCAGACCGCCAGAATGAACAGACCGGCTTCACCGATGTGCATGCTGACGAACATCGAGATCTCCTGCGGGATCTGGTACAGCGTGATTGCCTTACCGAACACCTTGGCACCGGCCATGATCAGGAAGATGGTGATCGACGTCTTCATGGTGTCCATGCAAGCGACCTTGAAGCCATCCCAGGTGAAGGTCTTCAGCGCCAACACAATGACCAGCGACACCGCCACACCAATGGCCGCCGATTCGGTCGGCGTGAAGATACCCGCATAGATACCACCGATAATGACCGTGGCCAGCAGCAATGTAGGCAGGGCGCGCAGAGTGGCCGTGCGGCGCTCACTCCAGGATGCCTTGGGCACCGGCGTGCAGGCCTTGCCAAAGATGGCATAAAGGAAGCTGAAGCCGATAAAGCTGCCGGCCATGATCAGGCCCGGTACTACACCGGCCAGGAACAGGTCCACAATCGACTCTTCGGTGATAACACCGTAGACGATCATCGGAATTGACGGCGGAATCAGAATACCCAGGGTACCACCGGCCGCAATCAGGCCCAGTACAAAGGGGCGGTGATAGCCGCGGTCGGTCATCTCCTTGATGGCCACGCTGCCGATGGTGGCTGCCGTGGCGACGGAAGAGCCGGAGATGGCCGAGAAGATGGTGCAGGAGGAGATGGTGGCAATGCCCAGGCCGCCGGGCCAGTGGCCCACCCAGGTTTGCACCGCATTGAACAGATCCTTGCCAACACCGCCCTTGAGCAGGATGTTGGACATCAACAGGAACAGCGGTACCGACAGCAGAATGAAACTGTCGAACGACGAGTACAGCGCCATGGGCACCATCAGCGGAGAGATATCCGCCAGCAGCAACATGGCCAGGCCCATGCCACCCAATACGAAGCCGACCGGAACGCCGGACAGCAACAGCATCAGCAGGGCAAAAATAATCAGTGCAACCGTCATCAGATATTCACCTCTTCTGCTGCCTGCAGGTGACCGGTCAGAACCAGTGCCGCTTCCGTCAGACACTGAATGAACAACAGACCAAATCCGACCGGAATGGCACTTTTGGTGATCCACATCGGCAGCCCCAGCATGGTGGCCGAGGCCGAGTTCATGGCGATGGACTCAATCACCAGCTCACTGCCATACCAGGTGACCCAGGCCGAGAACAGCGCAATCACCAGCAGTGACCAGATCTCGGCTGCAACCCTCAGGCGCGGGCCAAAGTGGTTGATCAGCATATCGATGCGGATCAGGGCCTGATGCTGTAGCAGCCAGCTGGCGCCCAAGCAGGATGCCCAGATCTGGCACAGCAGCGACAGGTCTTCCACCCAAATGGTGGGGGAGAGAAAAACATAACGGGCGATGACCTCGTAGGTGATCATCACCGTAATGGTGACGAACAGTGCCGAGGCAAGGCGTCCGCACAGGGTAACCAGGGCGTGATTGAACCTCACCCAGCGCGAGGGGTGAGAGGCACGCCAGGCCTGCTTGTCATTTGAAGAGGCGTTCACATCTGACATGGGTATTTCCGACGGCTGATAACGTACAAAACGGACGCCCCTGAAACAGGGGGTCCGTTAGGAAAAGCGAGAGGCCGGGTAGCCGTTAGAGCGCGCGAGCGGCGTCAACGACCTGCTTGCCCAGCGGTCCGGCGTTCTGCAGGAAGCTTTCCAGTACCGGCTGGGTTGCCTGCTGCCACTTGTTCACGTCGTCGGCGCTCAGCTCGACCACGTTCATTTCTTTCTTGGCGTTGGCAATTGCGTCGGCTTCCAGCGTCTGGATCTTGTCACGCAGCTGCTTTTCCACTTTCACGGCGGCGTTCTGCAGAATCTCGCGTTCGCCGTCGGTCAGCCCCTGCCATACCTTCTCGTTGATGATGGTCATGAACTCGATGTTGGCGTGGTTGGTCAGGGTCAGGTGGTCCATAACCTGGTACAGCTTACGCGGACCTACGGCGGTTACACCGGTCATGCCCGCATCTACGGTACCGCGCTGGTACGCCAGGAACTGCTCGGAACCGGCCATTACGGTCGGCGCTGCATTCACGGACTTGGCGAATTCACCCAGGGTCTTGCCGAAGACGCGGACTTTCATGCCGTCCATATCTTCCGGCAGCTGGATTGGTTTGTTCTTGGAGAGCAGGGCGACACCACCGTATGCCTGCCACCACAGCGGGCGAGCGCCGGTTTCGATGATTTCGTTATCCAGCAGGGTACGCAGCTCGCTGCCGGGTGCAGTCGCTTTGACCACCTTGTCATAGGTGGGGAACATGAAGGGAACGTAGAAAACATCCACTGCCGGGATGGTACCGGCCAGCTGGGTTACGCTCATAACGCCCATTTCAATGGCGCCAGAAGTCACCGCGTGGTGCACTTCCTTGTCCTTGTACAGCTGAGCGGCCGGGAAAATCTGGATCTTGATGTCACCGTTGCTGGCGCTTTCAACTTCCTTCTTGAAGTCCACCAGGTTCTGGCCCAGATGGTGTTTCAGCGGCAACTGCAGGGTGACTTTCAGAGTGGTTTCCGCCAGCGCAGGCATTGCGGTCAGGGCGGTCATCAGCATGCCGGAACAGAGGATATTCTTCAGTTTCATGATCATTCCTTGTTTATAGTTTTCATAGGTTTTGGCCTGATCAGGTGCGGCCGTTTTGCATCAGCTGTTGTACCGATTCAGGGAGCGGGCGGGTCAGGCTGCGAGGGCCTGCCTTGCTGATCTGACCGGGCAGGTCGTGATCAACAATGACACCCAGCTGTTGGGATTGGTGGAGCAGTCCATTCAGATCGGCACCGGTTTCCAGGCCCATCTCGTCCAGCATGTGGACCAGGTCTTCGGTGCAGATATTGCCGGTGGCGCCGGGGGCGAAGGGGCAGCCGCCCAGACCACCCAGAGAAGCATCGAACTGATTCATGCCGGCGGCCAATGATGCCAGCACGTTGCTCAGGCCGAGGCCACGGGTGTTATGGAAATGCAGGGTGACTTCCAGCTCGGGCCAGCGTTGACGCACGGCCTGGCACAGCTCGAATACCTGGTTGGGCACCGCCATACCGGTGGTGTCGGCCAGGGTGATGCTGTGCAGGCTGCGCTCCAGGTAGGCATCGACGAAGCGCAGCACCCGGTCCTGTTCCTGATTACCCTCGAACGGGCAGCCAAAAGCGGTAGCCAGGGAGCCGTTCAGGCGCATGGGCGTGCCTGCGCTCATGTCGGCGATACGGGCAAACTGGTCCAGCGACTGCTCACAGGTCATGCGCATGTTGGCCAGGTTATGGCTTTCGCTGACCGACATCACCAGATTGATCTCGTCGACGGCCAGCTCCAGCGCGCGGGCACAGCCCTTCTCGTTGGGCACCAGCGCCACGTAGGTGGTGTCGGTATCGCGGGTAATGGCGCGCATCACGTCTTCGGCATCACGCAGGTTGGGGACCGCGCGTGGCGACACGAAGGACGTGACTTCGATCTTGTTCAGGCCCAGCTGTGCCAGAGCGTTAACCAGTTCGATCTTGGTTTCGGTAGGCACAAACGCCGGTTCACTCTGGAAACCGTCGCGTGTCACCACCTCATTGACCAGAATCGGTTGCGGAAGGTTGGCAAACATCAAAGCGCTCCCTTGTCCTTCAGCCCCTGAATGGCAGCGGCGTCATAGCCAAGACCGGACAGAATCTCGTCGTTGTGCTCGCCCAGCTGCGGGCCCAGCCAGCGCGTAGTGCCCGGCGTGGCGCTCAACTTGGGTACGATGCCCGGCAGGGAGATCTCTTCACCATCGGGCAGTGGCTGTTCGCTGATCATGCCACGGGCACGGAAATGCGGATCTTCAAAAATTTCGGCGGCGGTGTTGATGCCACTGGAAGGCACGGCCGCGTCTTCCAGTACCTGCAGCGCATCTTTCAGGCTGCGATTGGAGGTCCAGGCTTCGATGGCTTCGTCCAGTTCATCGCTGCGACGGGCGCGGCCATCGTTATGCGCCAGTTCAGGGTCTTCAGCCAGATCGGGACGATCGATGGCGTTCATCAGACGTTTGAAGATGCTGTCGCTGTTGGCGGCGATGACGATGTAGCGATCATCGGCGCTGCGGTAGGTACTGGAGGGGGCGATGCCGGGCATGCTGGCGCCGGTACGCTCACGCACAAAACCGAACATGCCGTATTCCGGAATCAGGCTCTCCATTACGCCAAACACGGCTTCGTACAGAGCCACGTCGACGTACTGGCCCTTGCCGCCGTTCACCTTGAGGTGGTGCATCGCCATCATGGCGCCGATTACACCGTACAGGGAAGCAAGGGTATCGCCGATGCTGACACCGGCGCGGACCGGCGGGCGATCCGGGTAACCGGCCAGATAGCGCAGGCCACCGATGGACTCAGCGATGGCGGCGAAACCGGGGCGGGATGCATAGGGGCCGTCCTGGCCGTAGCCGGAGACGCGAATCATTATCAGCGAAGGATTGATGGCCGACAGCTGCTCCCAGCCCAGATTCCATTTTTCCAGTGTGCCGGGGCGGAAGTTCTCGATAACGATGTCACAGTCTTCCACCAGCTTGTGGATGACATCCTGGGCATCGGGGTCCTTGAGGTTCAGCGTCAGGGACTTCTTGTTGCGGCTCTGGGAGTACCACCAGAGGGAGGTGTCCTTGTGCATCTTGCGCCAGCGGCGCAGGGGGTCACCGGTGCCCGGCGGCTCAACCTTGATCACTTCAGCACCGAATTGGGCCAGAATACTGGCGGCATAGGGGCCGGCAATCAGCGAGCCCAGTTCAAGCACACGTACGCCTTCAAGCGGCAGCGGCTGGTCTGCCTGTTCCTTGGCGGAGGAGGTTTCCTCGGTCATTGTTATTTCACCTTCACATCACATGGCTACAACACAGTTGTGTGAAAATGATGGTCTGTATCCCGGGAATGACAAAATGGTTAAATGTGAGGCTGCCATCTCCGTTCGCGATGGCTGGCTTCACTCGCTCAAAGTCAGGTGTTCCAGCAGGCGCCGCGTGGCCTGTGACATGGGATGCTGGTTGCTGGTGCATAACTTGAGGTTACGGCTGGCCCAGAGGTCATCCAGTGCGATGGCCTTGATGCGTTGGGTGTTTACATAGGGACGGGCAATATCCTGAGGCATGATGCCGATACCCAGATCCTGTTCCACCATGCGCAACAAGGCTTCATAGCTGGTGACCTGAATACGCATGCGGAACGGCTTTTCCGCAGCGGAGGCCGCGTGCAGCAGTTTGTTGTTGATGGCACTGCCGGTGTGCAGGCCCACATAGTCATACTGCAACGTATCCACGAACGAGAGTTGCTCGAAGTCCGCCAGAGGATGCTGGTTGGCCGTGATGACGACCAGCCGGTCGGACAGGTAGGGATGTATCTGCAGGTTCTCGGTGTTGCCCAGCACTTCGGTAAAGATACCAATGTCGGCCTGGTTCTGGCTGACCGTCTCGATGATCTCGGAGCTGATCTTCTCTTCCAGCTGGATTTGAATCAGCGGATGCTGGTCCAGGAAGGCTTTCAACTGGCTGGGCAGGAACTGGGTGATGGCCGAGATATTGGCGACGATTCGCACCTCACCGCGTACCCCCTGAGAGTATTCATGCATGCGGGCATGCACTTCATCGAGCTGATGCAGCACACTGCGTGACAGCTGGGCCAGTGCCTTGCCGGCCTGGGTGCCTTCGACACCGCGGTTGGTGCGGGTCAGCAATTGCGCATTGAGGTTGGCCTCCAGTTCGCTGATACGCTTGCTGACAGCCGAGGCAGCAATGTGCTCCTGATCGGCGGCTGCGGCAATGGTGCCGGTTTCCAGAACACGAACAAAGAGGCGCAAAGAGGTGGGGTCCAGGCGCATACAACAGCTCCGAGTAAGGAAGGGGAGCTCGATTCTATGCGCTTGGATAGATCCCTCGCAATTGTCTATTTGGCGCGATGCAGATGGACATCCAGCTGCGGGAAGGCGATCTCGATACCCTGTTCGTTGAACAGTTCGTTGATCGCCTTGTTCAACTCGCCGGTAACCGGCACTCTGTCGGCCATACTGCTGACAAAGACGCGCAGATCGATATTCAGTGTGCTGTCGGCAAACTGGCGGAAGTAGGCGTCCGGCTCCGGATCATCCAGCACCCGCTCGTTGGCCTGTGCCGCCTGTAGCAGCAGCTTCTCGGCCAAGGCGACATCGCTACCATAGGCCACACCGATGGTAATCACCACGCGGGTGGTGGCATCGCTGAGCGACCAGTTGATCAGCTGCTCGGTGATGAAGGTCTTGTTGGGAATGATCACCTCCTTGCGATCCCAGTCGGTGATGGTGGTGGCGCGGATCTGAATGCGCGACACGGTGCCGGTCACGTTGCCCAGCGTCACCGTATCGCCGATACGGACCGGCTTCTCAAACAGGATAATCAGGCCGGACACGAAGTTGGCCACAATCTCCTGCAAGCCAAAGCCCAGCCCCACACCCAAGGCCGCTACCAGCCACTGCAGCTTGCTCCACTGCACACCAAACTGGCTGATGGCCACCAGCACACCGACCATGATCAGGGAGTATTTCAGCAGGCTGGTGATGGCATAGCCGGTTCCGGGTGACAGGTCCAGATGGCGCAGGGCCAGCAGTTCCAGCAGGCCGGGCAGGTTCTTGGCCGCCAGCAGGCTGACCAGAATGATCAGGGCGCCCACCACCAGGTCACGCAGGGTGACATGGGTGAGGACTTCCTGGTCACCATTGACCTCAAAACTGCTCCATAGCTGAACGCTTTCCAGTACCTGCAGGGTGGGCAGGAAATCACCCAGTGTCAGCCACAACGAGGTACCCAGCAACACGACAATGGCGGTTTTAAGCAGCACACGGGACTGGTCCGAGATCGCCTGAAGATCCAGGTAGTCCTCGCTCAAGGGTGGGGTTTCCTCCTTGTTCTCACGGGCCGCCAGAATTTCGGCACGGCGCGTACGGGCACGGCTGAAGGCCAGCCGGCGCTCCTCGATCAACAGCCAGCGCAGCCCCAGTTTGAACAGCAGGAAGGTTCCGGCACCCTGCAGAATCACCACCAGCAGGATCAGCATGAAGAAGAGCGCGGTGAGGGTGTATCCCCAGAGCCCCAGACCAAACATGACCAGGTTGAACGCCAGGATCAGGCCGATCCACAGGTGGGCATTGAGCCACCAGTGGCGCTGCTGGGTCAGTTGCTCAAAGGTGTGGCTCACCTTCCAGAAGCCCCGCCAGAACAGCATCAGGCTGGCGACCAGCGCCAGGAACAGCAAACGGCCAAGCCCGCTCTGCAGCTCGATGGCGTTGTAGTTATCGGTGATCAGCAACAGGGACAGCAGAGGCAGTGATACCCAGAACAGCAGGTGCAGCTGTCGGCGCATCACCTTTGCCAGTACGGCGGGGACGGAAAAGTGGCCGCACAAAAGCCCATCGGGCACTTTCAGCCAGAGCAGTGCCATCAGGTAGCATTGCAGGCTCAGGGCCCAGAGCAGCAGCAACTGGCTGAACAGCATATGGCTGGGATGCCCGGTGTTGAGGCTATAGCTGCGCAACAGCAGCAGTAGTGCCGGCACCGGCGCGGCTACCAGTACGCCTGACAGCAACAGCCTCAGGGTGCGGCCAAAGCGGTCATGCACCACATTGCCAATCTGTTGTTGCCAGCGCTGACGGTTGTTTTTCTGATAGCGGTGAATGAAGAACGCCAGAATCAGCAGCAGGATCGTGAAACCGAGCAGGGAACCAAGGTTGGCATCCTCGGCCAGCATCGGTGTGGCCCGAAGCTGCTGAACCTGGGTTTTGAACAGATCCAGTCCGGCGGCAATTTCGCCCGGCCACTGCCAGGAGACCGGTGGCGATACCGGTAACCAGAGCAACTGACGGTTGATCAGGTGGCGGGCCTGTTGCAGGCGCTCGTTGAACTGCTCCTTCACGGCCAACAGTTGCGACAGTTCGCTAAGCAGCTGTTGGCGGCCATCCTGTAGCTGGTTGCGCAGTGCCTGTTGGTTTTGAGTCAGCTGGGCATGGTAATCCCGTTGCACCTCGCTCAAATCACTGTCGGCAAGGGTATCGGCACCTGCCTGACCCAGGCGGCTGAACTCCAGACTGCTGAGGCGCAACTCATTCAGGGCGCGGTGGGTGGCGTTGAGATCGGCCGGGCGTGAAAGCTCAAGGGTGAAACGGCGCAGATCATAGCTGGCGCTGTAACTTTTCAGTTCCAGTTGCTGCTGAATGACCTTGTAGCCCTTGCTGAGCAGATCCAGCTTGTGCTCCAGTGCGGTTCGCTGCTGCTGGGTTTTGCTGGCGCGTTCGAGCAGGTCGCTGACCTCCTTGCTCATGCGGCGATTATCCTGCAGCAACGCCGACAGTTGAGGGTGCTGAAGGGCCGCATTGACCGGTTCTTTCAGGTTGCTCAGTGTCGTTTCCAGCTCCTCGCGCAGCATCTGTTTGCGCTGGTTGAGCATCGCCTCCAGATCAAGGCTGGCTTGCTTCAGCTGGAGTTGCAGCTGCTCCAGTTGCAGCTCGGCCAGTTCGGTCTGGCCCGGCAGTGCCAGCAATTCCAGTTCCAGAGCACGAACGTGGCTGCTTTTGCTTTCCTGCAGGGCGTTCTGCAATTGCAGGCGGGCATCGTTGAAAGCGCGGCCGCTTTGCTCGGGCGGCACAGGGGGCAAACTGGGCGAAGACTGTTTCAGCTCCGCCAGTTGCTCGCGCAGACTCAGCTGTTTCTGTTTGTTGAGCTCAATCTGCTGTGCCTTTTCCTGTTGCTGTTGTTCCAGCTCCAGTACCGAGGCGCGCTTGAGGATAATCGCCTGCTCCAGATCGGAACGGCCTAGATCCCGGTAATTTCTGTCCTGCTCGCTGTTACGTGCCTGTTCCAGTAATTGCTGCTGGCGCTTCAGCTCATCCGGCTGCCGCTCCAGCTGTTTTTGCAGGGTGTCGGCTCTTTCCTGATATTGCTGACGGTTCTTCAGGGCGCTCAGTGTTTTCTGATACAGCTCCCGCAGTGCCGCCTGTTCACCCTCGGCATCAGCCTGCTGCTCGATCAACTGTTCGAGTTGCGCAATGTCTTCCTGCGGGGAAGCGGCTACAGTTAAAGAACAGGCCAGCAGCATGCTCAGCATCAATAGCCAGTGGTGGATTAATCGTTTTGTCATCATCCTGTCAAGATCAGCTCATGGAGTGGAGGCACTATAGGGATAGCGTAAACAGAGCATAGGAGCATGACCGTGAACAGAACAAGAATAATAGCGTCGGATAATCATGCCGCAGCCAATTTTCATCCCTGCCGGCTGCGTGAGTCACTGGATTCCTTTATGCCGGGAGTTCAGACACTCTGCAATACTGAACTTCAGACGTACCTGGATTTTTATGGCCTGCAGCCAGCGATTGCGATGTCGACCTACAACATGGGCGTTGAGCTGCTGGGCGATACCCAGCTGGTGGTGCAGCACTTCAGCCGTGCCCACAGCCGTGGTACCGCGATTCTGGTACATGGCTATACCGATCATGCCGGTTTGTTTCGACACCTGATTACTCATCTGTTGCAGCAGCACTGGGATGTACTCATTTTTGATCTGTCCGGTCATGGCCTGTCTGGAGGCCAGCGGCTGCAGATCGACAGCTTCAACACCTATGCCCGGCAGCTGGCGGGGCTGCTCAAACGGCACCAGCATCGCCTTCAGGCGCCCTGGGTCGGTATCGGTCAGAGTACCGGCAGTGCCATTCTGCTCAAGGCGCAACTGCAGCAATGCTTAGGTGGCCTGCCCATGGTGGACCAGATTCTGCTGTCGCCCCTGATTCGTCCTTATCAGTATCAGCGTGTCGAGCGCACCTATCGCTGGCTGCACTGGTGTATTCGTCGGGTGCATCGCGAGCCAACGGAAAGCTCCAATGATGCGAGCTTCACCGAGTTTGTGCGTCATCAGGACCCCTTGCAGGAACATTTTGTCGATGTGGGCTGGGTCGGTGCCATGCTGGACTGGGTTGAACAGGCTGAAACCGCTGCTCCCCTGGACCATTCGGCCCTGATTATTCAGGGGACTGATGATCGCACACTGGACTGGGAACATAACCTGGATGTGCTGGCTGGCCTGCTGCCCAATGCCAGCATCGAGCGGCTGACGGCCGCACGCCACCATCTGGTGAATGAAGCTGAGCCCTGGCGTCAGGAGGTGTTTGATCGCATCAGCGCGCGCCTGCGCCGCTGCAATGCAGGGTTTCCCATGGCGGTTGGCAGTTAAGACAGGCCGCTGAAACAGAAAAGGGGCAACCTTGCGGCTGCCCCTTTTCGGGTCAATCAATCTGGCAAAAAGCGATCAGAACAGACGGCGGCAGCGGATGGTGCCGGTGATCTGCTGCAGTTTGTCCAGTGCCAGCTTGGAGCAGTCGGCGTCGACATCGACCACCACGTAGCCAACGGTATCGTTGGTCTGCAGGTACTGACCGGAAACGTTGATGCCGTTTTCGGAGAACACGGTGTTGATCTGGGTAAGGATACCCGGGATGTTCTCGTGTACGTGCAGCAGACGGTGCTTGTTCGGGTGTTCCGGCAGCGCCACTTCCGGGAAGTTCACGGAGGTGATGGAAGAACCGTTGTCGCTGTACTTGACCAGCTTCTCGGCCACTTCGTAGCCAATGTTTTCCTGGGCTTCCATGGTGGAGCCGCCCACATGCGGGGTCAGGATGACATTGTCGAATTCACGCAGCGGGCTGATGAATTCGTCGTTGTTGCTGCGCGGCTCGACCGGGAATACGTCGATGGCAGCGCCCAGCAGTTTGCCGGCTTTCAGCGCGTCGCACAGGGCGTCGATGTCGACAACGGTACCACGGGCGGCGTTGATGAAGATGGCGTCCTGCTTGATCTGTTCGAACTGGGTCTTGGCCATCATATCCTTGGTCGCAGCCGTTTCCGGTACGTGCAGGGTGATGATGTCACACATGCCCAGCAGTTCCGGCAGGGAGCTGACCTGCTTGGCGTTGCCCAGCGGCAGTTTGGTGATGACGTCGTAGAAGTAGACATCCATGCCCAGACCTTCGGCCAGTACGCTCAGCTGGGAGCCGATGCTGCCGTAGCCGACGATACCCAGCTTCTTGCCGCGGATCTCGTAGGAGTTCTTGGCGCTCTTCTGCCACTCACCACGATGAGCCTTGGCATTCTTTTCCGCGACGCCGCGCAGCAGGATAATCGCTTCTGCCAGTACCAGTTCGGCTACGGAACGGGTGTTGGAGTAGGGCGCATTGAATACCGCGATACCGCTTTCGGTTGCCGCTCGCAGGTCCACCTGGTTGGTGCCGATGCAGAAACAGCCGACAGCGACCAGCTTCTCTGCTGCTTCAAACACCTGACGGGTCAGCTGGGTGCGGGAACGGATGCCGATGAAGTGGACGTCACGAACTTTTTCGATCAGTTCCTCTTCCGGCAGGGAACCGGTGTGGAATTCGATGTTGGTGTAGCCCTGCGCGTTCAGCGTGTCGATCGCGGACTGGTGCACGCCTTCCAGCAACAGAATCTTGATCTTGCTCTTATCCAGAGAAGTAGTTTTGCTCATCTTCTGCGACTCATGCTGCAGCTGGGCGGTGGAAATTCGTCCAGCCAAGGGAAAAATTGAGGCGCAAGTATAGCACAAGGTCGAAGGTTTTTTTGTGGCAGGGCAAGATGCGGTGCGGAAAATTATTCAGCTCAACTTGAGCCGGACTGAAGGGAAACGCTGCCGGGACCAGTCAGCCCGGCAGCGGTACCGCGATCAGCTGTAGTAGCAGAGGTAAGCGGTCGGTGTTTCGATTCGGGCGTCGAAGGAGTCACCGGCGGTGATGTTGAACTCGGTGCCGGCGGGGAATTCGGTCCACTCGTCGCTGCCCGGCAGGCGCACGGTCAGCTGGCCGGCGGTCACGATCATGCGCTCGTTCTGGCTGGTGCCGAAGGTGAATTCGCCCGGCATCATGACGCCAGAGGTGGCCGGACCTTCCGGTGTTTCAAATGCTATGGATACGACCTTGCCGTCGAAATAGGTGTTGGTGCTGAGCATGGGCTCTCCTTATCAATCTGTCGCTATTGGCAGCCTGCTCGGCCGCTATGGGGACGGCAAGCATAATCCGCTCGCTCCTCGGCGTCATCTGTTTCCGTTTCCGGCCTGCTCCAGTACCAGGTCGGCAAAGGTCTGGTTGGCTCGTGACAGTCGATGGCCCTTGCGCCAGGCCAGTGACAGATCAAGCCAGACCGTGGGCGCGAAGGGGACGGCGACCAGCGCCGGATCATCGGCAACCACCATCTCCAGCAGGGTGGTGATACCGAAGCCGTGGGCCACGATCTGTTTGATCAAGGGAATCAGGTTGGTTTCAAAGCCGATTCGGGGTGTCACGCCGGCTTTCTGGCTGATCTGGTCAATCACTTCACGATGGAAGTAGCCTTCCTTGAACAGCACCAGTTCTTCGGCAAAAAAGGCGTCATAACTGATGCTGTCTGCCTCCGCCAGGGCATGGTCGGCGGGCAGAATTGCGACCATCTGGGCGCCGAGGAAGCGGTGGGTTTCCAGGTCGTCGGGCGGATCATCGGTGACGATGACGCCCATATCGATCTCACCGGAATGGATCATCTGCTGCAGTTTGCGGGTGCCGGCTTCCACCACTTCCAGGCGAATGCCGGGGTAGCGGTGGCGAAAAGCCATGAGAATGGGCGGAAAGTAATAGGAGCCCAGCATACTGGGAATGCCGACGCGTACTTCGCCCCCTTCCAGTGTGTGCAGTTCACGCATGTCGCGCTCGGCATCCGACACCGCCTGAACAATGGTGCGGGCATGGCGCAGCAATACTTCGCCTTCGTCGGTCAGGCGTACCTGCTTCCCCTGACGATCAAACAGGGGCAGGTCCAGTTGCTGTTCCAGCTTGCGGATCGACATGCTGATGGCCGGCTGGGCGATATGCAGCTGCTCGGCAGCGGCGGTAAAACCGCCGGTTTCGGCAACGGTCAGGAAGTATTTCAGGCTGCGTAGGTCCATATCAATTTCCGTTATGGAATACATAAAATCTATATATTTAAATGATTTTAGTCCGCCTGCTATTGTGCCGCCATATCCTTCGTCCACTTCGCTACAGGACAGCTCAATGATCGTTTCCGGCAGCAGCGCCTTCTGGCGTGCGACTCTGGCGTTATGCCTGGGGTCCTTCATGATTTTTGCCAACGTCTATATCACTCAGCCACTGCTGCCGATGCTGGCGCAGGCGTTTGAGGTGTCGGCGCTGGAAGCAGGCTGGACCTTCACCGTCACCACGCTGACGCTGGGGCTTTCGCTGCTGATCTGGGGGCCGCTGTCTGATGCGCTGGGCCGACGCTGGATCATGTTGCTGACCATGGGCGGTGCCACGCTGGTAACGC
This sequence comes from Marinobacterium stanieri, assembly GCF_900155945.1. GTDB lineage: Bacteria > Pseudomonadota > Gammaproteobacteria > Pseudomonadales > Balneatricaceae > Marinobacterium > Marinobacterium stanieri. Next base: position 150,314 of record NZ_FTMN01000010.1, on the reverse strand, counting down.
TGATGCTTTCCTTCATCGAGCATTACACCGCCATGCTGGCGTTGAGGGCGGTACAGGGCGTGCTGCTGGCGGGGCTGCCGGCGGTGGCGATTGCCTGGATGGGCGATGAGTTTGAACGGGAGGCCATGCTGGTGGCTGTGGGCCTGTATATCGGCGGCAACAGCCTGGGGGGTATCAGCGGACGTTTGATCGGCGGGTTTGTCGGTGACTGGCTGGGCTGGTCCAACGCCTTCCTGGTGATGACGCTGGTGAGCCTGTTCTGCCTAGTGGTCTTTGCACTCCTGCTGCCGGAGTCACGTCATTTCCGACCTCAGCCACTGAAGCCGGGGCGCATGCTGGCGGACTTGGGCAGTCATCTGCGGAATCCCGTGCTGCTGCTGGCCTATCTGATCGGTGGCTTTAACTTCTTCATTTTCATCAACCAGTACAGCTACATCACCTTCGTCCTGTCCGAGGCTCCCTACAGCCTGCCGGCCAGTGTGCTGGGTATGCTGTTCCTGACCTATCTGTCGGGCACCTTTGGTTCTGCCATCTCCGGCAAGGTGGGGCAGAAGCTGGCGCAGCCATTATGTATGGCGCTGGGGGTTCTGATCCTGATGACCGGCACGCTGTTGACGCTGTCCGATACGCTTTGGTTGATCATTGTCGGTTTTCTGGTGAACAGCTTCGGCTTCTTCTTTGCCCACTCCAGTGCCAGCAGCTGGGTCAGTCAGAACGCCCGGCATGCACGCGCGAGTGCGTCTTCCCTGTATCTGCTGTTCTACTACACCGGCGCCAGCTGTGGCGGTTTTTATCTGCACCCCTTCTGGGAGCGCCTGGGTTGGCAGGGCGTGGTGCTGGGGTCATTGATTGTGCTGGCCGGTACGCTGACATTGAGCCTGGTGCTCTATCGTTTACAGCAGACGCGCCTGGCGGCTGCCCCGGCCTGATCTGTTAAACTGTGGACAAAACCGGTTGTCAGGAGATCTGCAAAATGAGTTATCAACATCGTGCGGCGGGTGAGCATGAGCTGGACCTGCCGCTGGGTAAGGTGGTCTGCATTGGCCGCAACTACGCCGACCACGCCCGCGAACTGAACAACCCCGTTCCCACCGAGCCCATCCTGTTTATCAAGCCCGCGACTTCCGTGGTGCCGATGGAAGAAGCTTTCACGGTTCCCGAAGGTAAGGGTGCGGTGCACTTTGAAACCGAGATGGCAATTCTGATTGGCGAAACCCTGAAGGATGCGAATGAACAGCAGGCGATGCATGGCATTGCCGGTATAGGTCTGGGCCTGGATATGACCCTGCGTGAAGTGCAGGACAGTCTGAAGCAGAAGGGACAGCCCTGGGAAAAATCCAAGTGCTTCGATGGCGCCTGCCCGCTGTCGGCGTTCCTTTCACCTGCGTCTGTAAATGACCTGGCCGACGTTCAGATCCGTTTGACGGTTAACGGTGAGGTACGTCAGGACGGTAATTCGGCACAGATGCTGACGCCGGTGCTGAAGCTGCTGAGCTATGCCAGCCAGTGGTTCACCCTGGAGCCTGGCGATGTGGTGCTGACCGGTACACCGGCGGGAGTCGGGCCGGTTAAACCGGGCGATCAGCTGCGTGTGGAACTGGTAGACCTGCTGCGGGTCGAAACCTCGGTTAAAGCGCTCGGTTAACTTCCGGGTTGGCCAGCGCCATTCATCGACAAGGACTGACGCTCGTAACGAGCGGCTGAGGGGACTCTATGCTCTGGTTTAAAATGCTCCATATTCTGGCCATGACCAGCTGGATGGCGGGAATTTTCTATCTGCCGAGAATATTTGTGCATTATGTGGAAGGCCGTGAGGCAGGGCAGGATGTGGCCCGTCTGGAGATCATGGCGCGCAAGCTCTATGGCTTCATGACCATTATGGCCGTGTTCACGCTGGGGTTGGGGCTTTGGCTCTGGCTGGGATATGGCTTCAGCGGGGGCTGGCTGCACGCAAAGCTGATGTTTGTAGTCTTTTTGATTGGCTACCATGTTTGGTGCCGTGCCTACCTGAAACAGCTTCAGCGCGGTGAGTTGAATCGCAGCGGTCGCTACTTCCGCTTGTACAACGAATTGCCGCTGCTGATTTTTATCCCGATTCTAATTTTTGTGGTGGTGAAACCCTTTTAAGACATCAGGGTCAGTCAGGCTGCTCAGTGCTTGAGTGGCCTGAACGCTGCTGCTCCAGCTGTGCGATGCGTGCCTCCAGGCGGTCACTGGCATCGCGTAGCTCATCCACTTCATCCTGCCAGATTTCGATCTCAACCCGCGTTGGCAGCAGACGCGCTTCCTCATGCAGGTATTCTTCCAGACTGAGCATCAGGCTGTTGCCGCTGTAGCGTAGTTGTTGAGTGGCCGAGCGAAGCAGGTTAGCCAGCGGGTGTGCTGCAGTATCGCCGATCAGGTCGGCCAGCCAGGCTTCCCAGTCGATCTGACTATCGGCCAGAATCTGCTGCAGGCGGTGTACCAGGCCGCTGTTACCTTCGATGCTCACGCCGCGGCCGAACAACACCTGATTGCCGGCCTGAGGCAGGCGCATCAGGTTGAAGGCAGAACCGCGAATGCAGGCGTCCGGCTCGGTAGCGCTTTCTGCCAACAGGTCGATGCCCTGTGCATGCGGCAGCAGGTAAAGATGGCACTCGGGACGGCTGCACTCGATGCGGATTTCGCGTCCGGACAGTGACTCCAGCTGTTTCAGCGTCACCGGATCGCGCGCCAGTACACGATTGAGGCTTTCTTCCGCCAGTGTCAGCAGGGTTGCATTGATCATTCCTGTGGCCATGAATGTGCTCGCTTCAGAGGGCTGGGTTCAGGGGCGTGCTCAGGGCTTGATGCCGGTATGCAGGGCCACGACACCGCCGGTCATGTTCTGGTAGCGCGTGTTCACGAAGCCTGCGTTATCCATCATCCCTTTCAGGGTTTCCTGGTCCGGGTGTTTGCGGATGGATTCAGCCAGGTAACGGTAGCTTTCGGCGTCACCGGCGATCACCTTGCCCATCTGCGGCAGGATGTTGAACGAATAGAAATCGTACATCTTGGTCAAGGCCGGGTTATCGGTCTTGGAGAACTCCAGAATCATCAGCTTGCCACCGGGCTTGAGCACGCGCAGCATGGAAGCCAGAGCGGCATTCTGGTCGGTGACATTGCGCAGGCCGAAGGCGATGGTGATGACATCGAAGGTGTTGTCATCGAACGGCAGGCACTCGGCGTTGGCCTGAACGTACTCCACGTTACCGGTAACGCCGGAGTTGAGCAGCTTGTCGCGGCCCACCTTGAGCATGGAGTCGTTGATATCGGCCAGCACCACTTTGCCTTCCTGACCCACCATACGGGCAAATTTGCGCGTCAGGTCGCCGGTACCGCCGGCAATATCCAGTACCTTGTGACCGCGACGCACACCGGACTGGTCGATGGTGAGGCGCTTCCACAGGCGGTGGATGCCGCCGGACATAAGGTCATTCATCAGATCATACTTGCCGGCCACCGAGTGGAAGACATCGGCGACACGCTTTACCTTCTCTTCGACCGGGACGTCCTGATAGCCGAAGTGAGTGGTTTTCTTTTCGTTCTGCTCTGACATGATTCTCTGTCCGACTGTTACTCAAAAGATGCCCGCATTCTACTCCGCAGAGAATAGTTTGTCGCACTGGTGTGAGGCTTAGCCCCGGGCGATCAAGCCATTGTCACGCGAAGCACCGGCTGCTTCCAGCTGTTGCAGGTAACGCTGCCAGTATTCGTCCTGATTATGCGTCAGGTCATGCAGGTATTCCCAGGTATAGAGGCCTGAGTCGTGACCATCATCAAAGCTGATCTTGAGGGCGTAGTTGCCGGCGGGCTCAACACCCTTGAAGCCGACATGTTTCTTGCCTGTTTGCAGCACGCCGTTGCCGATACCGTGTCCACGCACTTCGGCCGAGGGTGAATGTACGCGCAGGAATTCAGCGGTCAATTCATAGCCGCCATCAGCGTAGATCAGCTCCAGGGTTTTGGACTTCAGGTGTAACTTGATATCGGAAGGCAGGGGAACCGAGGTATTCATGGTGGGGCTCCGTAAGGAACCGGAGCAGCATGGCTGCCCCGGCAGTCAAAAAGATCGAGAGTCTTACAAAATGTAGTGACTCAGGTCTTCATCATGGCTCAGTTCATTCAACTGTGCATCCACATACGCAGCATCAACGACAACGGTTTCACCGTGCTTGTCGGAGGCCACGAATGACAGGTCGTCCAGCAGACGTTCCATCATCGTGTGCAGGCGACGGGCGCCGATGTTTTCGGTCTGCTCGTTCACTTCGTAGGCCAGTTCAGCGATGCGGGCGATGCCGTCATCGGTGAACTCGACAGTGACGCCTTCGGTCGCCAGCAGTGCCTTGTACTGCTCGGTCAGTGAGGCTTTGGGCTCGGTCAGGATGCGACGGAAATCTTCCGGCGTCAGCGCGTTCAGCTCGACGCGGATCGGCAGACGGCCCTGCAGCTCCGGAATCAGATCGGACGGACGCGCCAGGTGGAAGGCACCGGAGGCGATAAACAGGATATGGTCGGTTTTGACCATACCGTACTTGGTGCTCACGGTGCAGCCTTCGATCAGCGGCAGCAGGTCACGCTGTACGCCTTCACGGGAGACATCACCGCCGCTGTTGCTTTCACCGCGCTTGCAGACCTTGTCGATCTCGTCGAGGAAGACGATACCGTTCTGCTCTACCATCTCAACGGCTTTCTGCTTGGTCTCTTCTTCCTTGATCAGGCCGGCTGCTTCTTCATCGGTCAGCAGTTTGAAGGCATCCTTCACCTTGAGGCGCTGGCTCTTCTTGCGGTCCTGACCCATGTTGGAGAACATGTTCTGCAGCTGGCTGGTCATCTCTTCCATGCCCGGAGGGGCCATGATTTCGACGCCCATGGGCTGCTGGGAGACCTCGATATCGATCTCCTTGTCATCCAGCTGGCCTTCACGCAGCTTCTTGCGGAAGATCTGGCGAGTGGCGCTGTCGGTTTTGCTCGGCTCTTCCTCATTGCCATAGCTGGTCGGGCGAGCCGGCGGCAGCAGGGCGTCGAGGATGCGCTCTTCGGCAGCTTCTTCGGCGCGGAAGCGAACCCCTTCCATTGCCTGTTCGCGTACCATTTTGACGGCCATCTCGACCAGGTCGCGGACGATGGTTTCCACATCGCGGCCGACATAGCCGACTTCGGTGAACTTGGTCGCTTCGACCTTGATGAACGGCGCGTTGGCCAGTTTGGCCAGACGGCGGGCAATTTCGGTTTTACCAACGCCGGTGGGGCCAATCATCAGAATGTTTTTCGGGGTAACTTCCGGGCGCAGCTCTTCATCCAGCTGCATGCGACGCCAGCGGTTTCGCAGAGCGATGGAGACGGAGCGCTTGGCGTCGTCCTGACCGATGATGTGACGGTTGAGTTCATGCACGATCTCGCGCGGGGTCATGTTGGACATGCTCAGTTCTCCTCGCGGCTGTTGGCCAGGGTTTCAATGGTCAGGTTGTCGTTGGTGAAGACGCAGATGCCGGCGGCAATGTGCAGGCTCTTCTCCACGATATCGCGGGCACTCAGTTCGGTGTTTTCCACCAGTGCGCGGGCAGATGCCAGGGCGTAGTTGCCGCCAGAGCCGATGGCGATGACACCGTCTTCCGGTTCGATCACGTCACCGTTACCTGAAATCAGATAGGTTTTTTCCTGGTTGGCCACCAGCATTAGCGCTTCAAGGCGTCGCAGGGCGCGGTCGGAGCGCCACTCACGGGCGAGATGGATGACCGCATTCACGATATTGCCCTGGTGCTTGTCCAGCTGCTGCTCGAACAGGTCACGCAGGGTGATGGCGTCTGCGGTACTGCCGGCAAACCCCGTGATCACCTGGTGCTTGGGCAGGGTATTAACCTTTTTGGCGGTGCCTTTCATTACGGTATTGCCAAGTGAAACCTGGCCATCACCGCCAACCACTACCTGGTCGCCACGGCGCACGGAAACAATTGTTGTCATAACAGAAAAATCCTATCGGTATCTCTAATGCCTACAGATATGGATGCAGGTGACAGGATTTCAAGGGGGGAGACCCGGATCAGTCGATCCGGATCTGCATTGGCAGGATACTGAGCTTGCCCAGCTTGTTACGCGCCTTGTTCATGGCCGTCTTGTTGTCGAACGGGCCCAGGCGAACACGGTACCAGATGCCACTGCTGCCGGAGGACTGATCCACCTTGACGCCGGGCAGTCCCTGCAGGATCAGCTTGGCGCGCATGCTCTCGGCATCGGACTTGTTACGGAAGGAACCGGCCTGCAACAGGTATCGGTGCTCCATCTTTGCGTCCTTGGGCGTGGACTTGTACACATCCACCTTGGGGGCCACCACTTCCGTTTTGGGCAACATTTCGTAGAACTCAAACTTGCTCTGCTTGGGTTCTTCCGCTGCCGGTGCCGGCTCGGGCTCCGCTTTTGCCACGGGTTTCGCCGCCGGTTTGGGGGCCGGCTTGGGCGCGACCTTTTCTACCTTGGGCGTAGTGGCCGTGCTTGGCTGCGGCGGTGTCTGCAGCAGGGTATACAGCAGAAAGCCCAGCCCGCCCAATACCAGGGGCGTGAACAGTATTAACCCCCAGGGCTTGCGCCTTGGTGGTGGCGGGGCTGCTTTTTTCGGCGCTGCCTTGCGCGGCTGGGCGCGGCTGGCACTGTTGCCGCCACGCCGCTTGCGAGCGTAATCCTGCTTCGCCATGGGTTACATCTGCTCCGGTGCGGACACGCCCAGCAGTTTGAGGCCGTTGGCCAGTACCTGGCGTACAGAGACGCTCAGGGTCAGGCGGGCATTACGCAGTTCGGCATCGTCAATGATCAGCTTGTGGCCGTTGTACCAGGTGTGGAAGTCACCGGCCAGATCGCGCAGATAGTTGGCCAGCATGTGCGGTTCGAAGTTGAGTGCCGCGTGCTGCAGGGTTTCCGGATACTTGGCCAGCTGCTTGACCAGGTCCTTCTCGGTTTCGCTTTCCAGACGCTCCAGAGACGCCAGGCCGGCAGCCTGATCCCAGGCCATGCCTTCGCTGTCCAGCTTGCGCAGTACCGAGCAGACACGGGCGTGGGCGTACTGGATGTAGTACACCGGGTTGTCCTTGGATTCGGACTTGGCCAGCTCCAGGTCGAAGTCCATGTGCTGATCCGCTTTACGGGTCACATAGAAGAAGCGGCAGGCGTCGTTACCCACTTCGTTGCGCAGTTCACGCAGGGTCACGAAGGAGCCAGAGCGGGTGGACATCTGTACGCGTTCGCTGCCGCGATACAGGATGGCAAACTGCACCAGACGCACTTCCAGTTTCTCCGGGTCGTAGCCCATCGCCTGGATGGCGGCTTTAACACGGGCGATATAACCGTGGTGGTCAGCACCCCAGATATTCACCACCTTGTCGAAGCCACGCTCGAACTTGTTCATGTGGTAGGCGATGTCGGACGCGAAGTAGGTGGTCTGGCCGTTGGCACGTTTGACCACGCGGTCCTTGTCATCACCGAAGTCGGTAGAACGGAACCAGAGGTTGCCTTCCTCTTCGTACAGGTAGCCCTTGGCTTCCAGCTGTTCCAGCGCGCGGCTGACATCACCGCTGCTGGTCAGGGAGCGTTCGGAGAACCATTCCTGGTAATCAACACCAAACTCGGACAGGTCTTCACGAATGTCGCCCAGAATGGCGGTCAGGCCGGCATCGAACACGGTTTCGTAGTCATCACCCAGCAGCTGGCGGGCACGCTCGATCAGTGCATCGATGTGGATTTCCTTGTCACCACCAGCCGGTTCGTCAGCAGGGATCTCAAAGAAAACGTCGGCAGCCGGGAAGTTGAAGCGGTCGCCATGGTCCTTGATCAGGTCGTTGGCGATATCGCGAATGTAGTAACCCTGGTAACCATTGCTGGGGAAGGTCAGTTCCTGGTCGTTCAGTTCCAGGTAACGCAGCCAGACACTGACGGCCAGAATGTTCATCTGACGGCCGGCATCGTTGACGTAATATTCACGTTCCACTTCCACGCCGGCGGCTTCCAGCAGGTCAGAAACGGTCGCGCCGTAGGCGGCACCTCGGCCATGGCCCACGTGCAGCGGGCCGGTCGGGTTGGCGGATACGAATTCGACCTGCATGCGCGGGCCCGAGTTGGGCTGGGCGCGGCCAAAGCTGTCACCCTGCTCCAGGATCTCGCCGACAACGGCAAAGGTAGAGGCCTGGTTGGCAAAGAAGTTGATGAAGCCGGGGCCTGCAATCTCGGTTTTGTCGACGCTGCCGGATTGGGGCAGGGCATCACAGATTTGCTGTGCCAGTTCGCGCGGGTTTCGTCGTGCCGGCTTGGCCAGAGTCAGGGCAATGTTGCTGGCGAAGTCGCCGTGCGCCTTGTCGCGGGTGTTTTCCACCTGGATGTTGGGCGTGATGTCGGCCGGCAGGGTGCCGTCTGCGATCAGGGAATCGAGAGCCGTCTCGATCAACTGGGCAATCTGTTCTTTCATCGGGGTACTCTGGCTGGAATTGACGATCAGAATGATGCAATAAACCGGACATTATACGCCCTGCAGGTGGTCAATTGCCAATCAGTCGGATCCGGTTCGATAAAGGAGAGGCGCCTTTGTTTTGCTTTGGTCGTGTCTGGTGAGGGCGCCATGTGAATGCGACACGCTTTGCGTCATCCCTGACCGCTCGGGCTGCCGCCTTCCCTGGCGGCAGACGGTCGCCTTCACACGGCACCCACACCTGCCGGAATGGGCTTTTCAAGCTAGTAACTGTCGATCGGGTCCACATCCAGTGTCCAGCGTACCCGCCGTGCTTCCGGGTGTTCCTGCATCATGCTGACCAGCAGCGCCAGGGCTTGGTGTAAGGGTTTGCGTTGCCCGGCCTGAATCAGCATCTGGGCACGGAACAGGCCGGCACGTTTCTCCATCAAGGCCGGGAAGGGGCCGATGCAGTGCACATGTTCGGGCAGATATTGCTGCCCCCACTCACGCAGGCTGAGCAGGAAGTTTTCCGCCAACCCCTGACGGTTGGCTTCAGCCCGGATCAGGGCATGGTGGGAGAAGGGGGGCAGATGACCGCCCTGACGCAGGCGCAGTTCTTCACGGGCAAAAGGCTCGTAGCCGGCGTGTACCAGAGTGTTGAGCATGGGGTGATCGGCTTGCATGGTCTGCAGCACTACCTCGCCGGGATGATCCGCACGACCGGCTCGACCGGCTACTTGCAGAGTGAGCTGAGCAGTTTTCTCCATGCCGCGGAAATCGGCGCTGAACAGGCCAGCATCGGCATCGAGTATGGCGACCAGTGTTACTTTGGGGAAATGGTGGCCCTTGGCCAGCATCTGTGTGCCTACCAGAATGCAGGGCTCGCCCTTGTGAACCTCGGTCATGATTCTTTCCAGTGCGTTTTTGCGCTGGGTGCTGTCACGGTCCACGCGGTGGATGGGTACATCCGGGAAATGGACCTGCAAGCGATCTTCAATGCGTTCGGTGCCGCTACCAGCGGGGCGCAGCTGGTCACTGCCACATTGGCTGCAGCGGCGCGGGATTGGTGTCTGGCGGTCGCAGTGGTGGCAGTGCAGGTGCGGTGGCTGGCGGTGCAGCGTCATGCGGGCATCGCAGCGGGTGCAATCCACGGGGGTGCCGCAATCATGGCATACCAGCGCCGGCGAAAAACCGCGCCGGTTTAGGAAAATCAGTACCTGGGTCCCCTGGCGCAGATGCTGGTGGATACGGGCAAGCAAGCCGGAGGACAGGCCGGCATCCAGCGTTTGCTGCTTGATATCCATCAGCTCAAATTTTGGGGGGCGCGCATTACCTGCGCGTTGGGTCAGGCGCAGGTGCTCAAAGCGGCCACTGAGTGCATTCTGCAGTGACTCCAGCGAAGGGGTAGCGCTGCCCAGAAGGACGGGTACGTTGAGCTGACGGGCACGGTACACGGCCAGGTCGCGGGCGTGGTAGCGAAAGCCGTCCTGCTGTTTAAAGGAGCCGTCGTGTTCTTCGTCAACAATAATGATGCCGGGATGCTTGAGCGGGGTGAAAATGGCCGAGCGCGTGCCGATCAGAATTCGGGCGCTGCCTTCGCGGGCCCAGAGCCAGGCATCCAGGCGCTGGCGGTCGGTCATGCCTGAATGCAGGGCCAGAACCGGGACGTTGAAGCGCGCCTTGAAGCGGGCGGTTGTCTGCGGTGTGAGGCCGATTTCGGGTACCAGTACCAGAGCCTGTTTGCCCTGTTCCAGCACATGTTGGATCGCCTGCAGATACACTTCGGTCTTGCCCGAGCCGGTAACACCTTCCAGCAGTAGTGGCAGGAATCCGTTGGCCTGCTGCAGACGTGAAACCACGGCGCCCTGTTCGTTATTCAGAGTCAGGGGGGCTTCGCGCAGCACCTGTTCCTGCTCGTCGGCGTGTGGCAGTTGCGGGCGCTTTTCCATGCTGGCCGCCAGTCCTTTACTCTCCAGCGTTCGCAGCAATTTGGGGTCGCCCCCCTCTGCTTTCAGAGCATCGGTACTGATACCCTGAGGGTGCTCCAGTAGCAGTTGCAGCAGTTCGCGCTGGCGATGGGCATTGCTGGCCAACTGGGACAGCGATGCATCCTGACTGGCGCGCCAGAGGGTTTGATGCTGAAAACGGTCCGACTGCCCCTGGCGCAAGAGTACGGGCAGGGCTTGCTGAAGTGCATCCCCCAGAGGGTGCTGGTAGTAGCGCGCAGCCCAGCAGGTCAGCTGATAAAGCTCATCGCAGAGCACCGGTATTTCATCCAGCACTTCCAGCGCAGCTTTGAGCTTGTCGGGTGGACAGTCGCTCTCGGTTTCTGCAACCCGGTCGACCAGAATACCGATCACCTCACGGTTACCGAAGGGGACGCGTACCCGGCAACCGGGCGCTGCATCAACTGCGCCGTACACGGGCGGTCGATAGTCAAATAGTCGGTGCAAGGGAGAGGGTATTGCCAGACGAAAAATCAGCATCGGCGCGGCACATATGGGTTGGCTTTGATCATGGCGATAGTCTAACAGGCGAGAGCCTGACAACCTATGCCGGCCCGGCAGCTTGGCAAGGTGCTTATTAAGGTGGCGGTAAAGCCCTTTTTTGCTTGTGAGTGGCGACTTGCATGCGTATAATTTTGCGCCTTAGTTGTAACGAACGACGGCTGTCTTTTGGCGGGCAAAGTGTTTCAGACATATTGCTCGGGGAATGACAAGCCGATCCAGAATCGTGCGGTGCCTGGCGGCAATGAATTCGACCGGGTGGCGGCACGCCAATTTTATCGAGGTTTAAGATGAAAGCTGGTATCCATCCGGAATACACCGAAATCACCGTTACCTGCTCTTGCGGTAACGTAATGAACACCCGCTCTACTATGGGTAAAGACATGCTGGTCGACGTATGCAGCCAGTGTCACCCGTTCTACACAGGCAAGCAGAAGGAAGCGACTTCTGGTGGCCGTGTTGACCGCTTCAAGAAACGTTTCGGTTCTCGTGGCTTCAAGAACTAAGCAGTTCTTGCCAAGAGAGCACACGAAGAAGGCACCCCACTGGGGTGCCTTTTTTGTTTGTGCCTTGCTGACACTGCTCCCGTTTGAGCAGGTGTCTGCCCAGGAGGGCACCTGTCCCCGGCTGCTCGGTGGTGACTATGCCAGAGTGGCGCATGTGTATGATGGCGATACGCTGAAGCTGGCCGATGGGAGCCGTATTCGTTTGCTGGGTATCAATACACCCGAACTGGGTCGAGACGGGCGTCAGGATCAGCCGTTTGCTCGCAGTGCAGCCCAGTGGCTTGAGGTGCACACGCAGGGCCGCGAAGTGTATTGGGTGCAAGGCAGTGGCAAGCAGGATCGATATGGTCGCATGCTTGCTCACGTTTATTTGCCGGACGGCCGACTGGTCGCCGAGGGGCTGGCTGAGGCAGGTCTTGGGCACGTGCTGGCCAGAGGTGTGGGCCGGAATCTGGAAAGCTGCCTTTTTAAGGCCGAGGCACGCGCCAAGCGGGCCGGCAAGGGCGTATGGCAGCAAGGCGCTCGCCAGGCAAGCGATATTCGTCAGGGTGGCTTTGCGCTGGTAAAAGGCCGTATTACGCGAGTAACCCGGACATCGTCCGGTACTTATATGGATCTGGACAATCACCTGGCCCTGTTTCTGCCTGTCGAGCTGAAGGCTCAAGGGGCATCCGGCTGGCGCAGAGGTCAGCTGTTACAGGCGCGAGGCTGGATCATCGATCGCCAGAGACGCGGTCAGACGCAGTCATCAGGACGTCAGCGCTGGTTGCTGAAAATCACCCATTTACGCCATCTGCAGAGGCTCTGAAGTCGTAATCAGCATCGTCTGAAGGGCGGTTGTTGTGGATATTGCTTTTATATATGATGCAAGTCCGTCTTTTTACAACCTTAGTTGGAAACAGCAACCATGTCTCAAGACTTTAAACAAGCTGCCCTCGATTATCACGAGTTTCCTCGTCCGGGCAAAATCAGTGTAGAGCTGTCTACCTCTGCTGAGACTTCTCGCGATCTTTCCCTGGCGTATTCGCCGGGTGTGGCCGAGCCGGTCCGTGAGATCGCCAAGGACCCTGAAGCAGCGTACCGCTACACTGCCAAGGGTAACCTGGTTGCCGTGATCTCCAACGGTTCCGCTATCCTGGGTCTGGGCGACCTGGGTCCGTTGGCTTCCAAGCCGGTAATGGAAGGTAAGTCCCTGCTGTTCAAGCGTTTCGCCAATATCGATTCCATCGATATCGAAGTAGACGCCGAGAGCCCGCAGGCCTTCATCGATACGGTTGCCCGTATTGCTGAAACCTTTGGTGGAATCAATCTGGAAGACATCAAGGCACCTGAATGCTTCGAGATCGAGCGCGTCCTGATCGAACGCTGCAACATCCCTGTATTCCACGATGACCAGCACGGCACCGCGATTGTAACGGCGGCCGGCATGATCAACGCACTGGAACTGGCCGGCAAGAAGCTGGAAGAAGCACAGATCGTATGCTTGGGTGCGGGCGCTGCTGCCAGCGCATGCATGAAGCTGCTGATCAATATGGGTGCCAAGGTCGAAAACATCTTCATGCTGGACCGTAAGGGTGTGATCCACTCCGGTCGCGAAGATCTGACTCCGGAAAAAGCGGCATTTGCCACTGAAACCGATAAACGTACTCTGGAAGACGCAATTGAAGGCGCAGACGTATTTGTAGGTCTGTCTGGTCCTGATCTGCTGTCTCCAGAAGATCTGCTGAAGATGGCGGACAACCCGATCGTCTTCGCTTGCGCGAACCCGGATCCCGAAATTAAACCGGATCTGGCGCGTGCGACCCGCTCTGATGTGATCATGGCTACCGGTCGTTCTGATTACCCGAACCAGGTTAACAACGTACTGGGCTTCCCGTTCATCTTCCGTGGCGCGCTGGACGTTCGTGCAACCGCCATCAACGAAGATATGAAAGCGGCAGCCGTACGTGCGCTGGCAGATCTGGCCAAAGAGCCGGTAACGCCGGAAGTACTGAATGCCTACGGCCTTCAGGAGCTTGAATTCGGTCGCGATTACATTCTGCCGAAGGCAACAGACTCCCGTCTGCTGGGCGCGATTTCTCACGCCGTTGCCAAGGCTGCGATCGATACTGGCGTGGCACGTCTGCCGATGCCTGAGCACTACCCTCTGTAAGTTGGTGGGTAAACCGCAGCATCGGATGATGGTGCGGGAAGATACAAAAAACCGCTGCTTCGGCAGCGGTTTTTTTATGTCCGAACGCGGCACTCGGTTAGCTAGTAACTGAAGATGGCTTCAGTGGCCGGTGCCTGCATTTGCTGCTCCGGGCTGCGAGCCGTTTCAGTGGGCACGTCCTCGGTACGGAAGTACTCATAGATGGCATTCTCCTGACCGGAATAGGCGCGTTTGCCGCTGGCCGGATCGATACGAATACGCACCACCCCCGCCGGTGCCGAAGGCCGGTTCTCGGGTACGCCTTCGAGCGCATCTTCCATAAAGTCGATCCAGATCGGCAGGGCTCGGCTGCTGCCATACTCGCCGCGTCCCAGCGGGCTTGGCTGGTCAAAGCCGACCCAGGTGGTGGCGACCAACTCCGTGTTGAAGCCGCTGAACCAGACATCCTTCTGCTCGTTGGTGGTACCGGTTTTGCCGGCCAAGTCAGAGCGTTTCAGTGCCAGCGCGCGGCGTCCGGTGCCGCGGTTGATAACATCGTTCATGATGTCATACATCAGGAAGGCGTTGCGCGGACTGATGATCCGCTCGGCATATCGCGGATGTTGGGGGGCATCGGCGGGCTGCAGAATTGAAGTCACCGCGATCTCGCCCTCGGCTGCCTGGGGCTCAGCAGGTGTTGGCTCAGCAGCTATTGGTACAGCTGCTGTGGTTGTACCCTGCTCGCCGGTATCGCCCTCGCATTCCGAGCAGGCTTGCAGCGGGTTGGCCTTCAGCAGCATCTTGCCTTCGGCATCGGTAATGTGGCTGATCAGGTAGGGTTCAACGCGAAAACCACCGTTTGCCAGCGCGGCATAGCCCGTCACTACCTGAAGTGGTGTGGCCGAGGCGCTGCCCAGCGATAGTGACAGGTTAGCTGGGAAGCGGTCAGGCTCGAAGCCAAAACGCAGCATGAACTGGCGCGCCTGCTCGATTCCCAGTGCACGCATCAAGCGGATGGAAACCAGGTTACGGGAGCGATACAGTGCTTCACGCAGGCGGGTGGGGCCGTTGAATTCGCCATTGTCGTTCTCAGGACGCCAGGCACCTTCAAGGCTGACGTCATGAAACACCACCGGTGCATCGTTTATGATGGAGGCAGGGGTGAAGCCGTTTTCAAGCGCTGCGGTGTACAGGAACGGCTTGATGTTGGAGCCCGGCTGGCGGTAGGCCTGAGTCGCACGATTGAACTTGTTGTGATAGAAGCTGAAACCACCCACCAGTGCGCGAACGGCACCATCCTGAGGGGCCAGGGCTGCCAGTGCACCCTGTACTTCGGGCAGCTGGGTCAGCTTAAGGTTACCTTCGGCATCATTCATAACGCGAATGACGTCGCCGGCGCTGACGACATCGGCAGGTGTTTTGGGTGCAGGGCCTGTCCAGTGGATGCTGCGGAAAGGACGCGCCCATTTGATGCCGGCCCAGTCCAAACGTACCTCGGTTTCGTCACGTAACAGCAGGTCTGCGCCCTCTGCGTCCACGGCCAGAACCAGTGCCGGTTCCAGGCCTGCATAGGCCGTGTGGTTCTGCAGGGCGTTGAGCTGATCGGCCGGGCTGAGAGCTTCAATGTCGATGCTGGCCTCGGCGCCGCGGTAACCGTGGCGCTCGGTGTAATCAAGCAGGCCGCGACGAACGGCTGCAGTGGCTTCTGCCTGCATACGGCTGTTGACGGTTGTCCACACGCGGTAGCCGTCGGTATACAGGTCTTCACCGTAAAGGTCGAACAGCTGCTGCCGCACCACCTCGGCAATGTAAGGCGCATTCAGCTCGATATCGCTGCGGTGGTAGCGGGCGTGGACCGGTGTCTCGATTGCGACATCATGGGCAGCAGTGTCGATATAGCCCAGCTTGAGCATGCGACCAAGAATCCAGTCGCGACGTTCTTTGGCACGCTCAGGGTTGGTGATCGGGTTAAAGGCGGAAGGTGCCTTGGGCAAGCCTGCGATCATGGCCAGCTCCGCCAGGCTCAGTTCATTGATGTTTTTGCCGTAGTAGGTATTGGCAGCAGCCTGGATGCCATAGGAGCGGTGACCTAAGTAGATCTTGTTGACATAGAGCTCCATGATCTCCTGTTTATCCAGCTCACGCTCGATCTGCAGGGACAGCAGAATTTCAACAAACTTGCGCTTGAAGGTTTGCTCGCGAGTAAGGAAGAAGTTTTTGGCCACCTGCATGGTGATTGTCGAGCCGCCGCTCTGAATACGCCCGGTTGAAGCCAGCTGAAAAGCTGCTCGGGTCAAGCCACGAATATCGATACCGAAATGATCAAAAAAGCGGGCATCTTCTGCTGCCTGTAACGCTTTAATGAAATCGTCAGGAATCTGTTCGAAACTCACCGGGGCGCGTTTCTTTTCGCCAAATTCTGCGATCAGTTTGTCATCGCTGGAATATATACGCAGTGGCGTTTGGAACTTAACCTGTCGCAATGTTTGCACATCCGGCATTTCTGGGCTGAAATAGAGATATGCCCCCGATAAAGCGACAACTCCCAGAAAGACGCCGATTAGCGACAGGGTTGCGAGCCATTTAAATAAACGTTTGAGAATTCGCATGCTGCCCTTCAAGATTAGCGAAAAAAATATAGAGCTGGATCATTATATAGGTGTGTGCTGGCGGGTCCAGAATGAACCGACAGTTTAAATTGTGCCCAATACAAGCTACATTGTGAGCGTTTGCGGGACTTCACCTGACTGATATAAGGAAAATGTCGTGCTCAGCTTTCTCAAGCCAAAGTCTGCCGGCTGGGTAGGAGTGGATATAGGCTCCTCTTCTGTCAAGCTTGTTGCTCTAAGTCAACATGGAAGAGCATATCGAATTCAGGGGTATGCTTCGGTGGCACTGCCTCCAGCTGCTGTTGTTGACGGAAATGTTGAAATCCCTGGTGAAGTCTCCAGTGCCATTGAAAGAGGCCTAAAGATTTGCGGGGGTAAGCTTAGCTCAGCTGTAACAGCTGTGCCTTCGTCTGCTGTTATTACAAAATATCTGGAAATCAGTAATGCCTTTGAAGGTCTGGAGCTAGAAGAACAAGTCCAGATTGAGGCAGATCAATTTATACCCTATCCCCTTGACGAGGTTGCCCTCGATTTTGAAGTGTTGGGGCCTGTCCAGAAAGCTCCTGACTTGAATGAGGTGTTGTTAGTCGCTTGTCGCCGCGATGATACGGATGCACGAGAAGATGCCATTAATGGCTCTGGCTTGAAGTGTGAGATTATTGACATCGACACCTATGCGACTGAGCGAGCGCTGACCCTCCTTGTGGATGATTTGGATGAAAGCAAAGTGACCGGGATCGTAGATATCGGTGCTGCGACGCTAACCCTTAATGTATTCAAAGGCTCTAAAATAATATACAACCGTGAGCAGGCTTTCGGTGGTAACGACCTCAGTAACATGATTCACCAACATAGTGGCTTGGATGTTGCTGAAGTTGAGAAGCAGCTTAACAGCGGTGAACTACCCGACGAAATTGTCGAAAATTTTGTCATGCCTTTCAGGCAAACAGTTGTTCAGCAAGTGTCACGGGCACTGCAGTTTTACTATTCTTCAGGGCCTCAGGGACAATTAAGCAAGCTGATCCTTGGTGGTGGAACATCCCGTTTGGCTGATTTGCCTGCTATGGTCCAAGAGGAAATTGGCGTCGCGACTGAGCTTGCCAACCCTTTCAAGAATGTGGAAGTAGACGCCAAAATCAACCCCACACGCCTTGAGCACGACTCCCCAAGCCTTCTGAAAGCTTGTGGTTTGGCATTAAGAAGTTTTGATATTTAGCGACATAGGGACTATGTATGGCTCGTATTAATCTCAGGCCCTGGCGACAAGAACGCGATGAACGTTTGCAAAAACGCTTCATCGGTAACTTGGTTGCTGCGGGCTTACTGGGTGCTCTTTGCTTGCTGGGTGCCAGTTACTACTACGATATTCAGATGGATCGTCAGGATGAAAGGCAAAAATATCTGAATGCAGAAATTGTAAAACTTGACCGCAAGATTGAGGAAATCAACGAGCTTCGATCCAAACGTGAGCGCTTGCTAGCAAGGTTGAACGCAATTCAGCAGCTGCAGGGTAACCGCCCGGTTATCGTGAGGAGTTTTGATGAATTGGTCCGTGTTCTTCCGGACGGTGTTCATTATCAGACGCTTACAAGAAACAACGAAACTATCAGCGTAAATGGTCTTGCAGAAAACAACGATGAAATTTCTGCTTTCATGAGGCGGCTGGGTGGATCTATCTGGTTTGATGAGCCTGATTTGAGTGAGGTCAATAGGTCGGATGACCTGAAGAGATTTAATCTGCAGGTCAGGATGACTAAGCCAGATGCTGAGGAGGCTAAATAGTATGAAAAAAAATGCCTTCGAACAGGCTTTTCAAGGATTTGATCCCAACAACCTGGACTTCAATCAAGCTGGCAGTTGGCCCATAGGCGTTAAGGTGATCGTCTATGTTTTGGTGTTTGGTATTGTTCTTGGGGCAGGGCTGCAGTTTCTTGTTAAAGACAAACATGAAGCCTTGCAGAAAGAAATTGCTAAAGAACAGGACTTGAAAAGCGAGTACCAGCGAAAGGCTTTCCAGGTTGCCAGTCTTGATGCGCTTCGTAAGCAGATGGCTGATGTTGAAGAGCGATTTGCAGAGCTTCTCAAACAGTTACCAACTGACAAGGAAGTGCCCGGCCTTTTGGAAGATATTACGGAAATTGGTCAGGACGCAGGTTTGGTATTCAACCTCATTGCCTTGCAACCTGAGAGGAAGCAGCAGTTTTACGTTGAATTGCCGATCCGCATTCAAGTGAGAGGTACTTATCATCAGATGGGTGAGTTTGTAAGTGGTGTTGCGGCAATTCGCCGTATCGTTACTTTGCATGATTTCTCACTTAATCCTGCAGACGAAAACACTCTCTCGATGGAAATTAGTGCGAAGACATACCGATATGATGATACCAACTAATATTGGCAAAACTTTACCGAGATTTGGCTTCGCACTTTTAGTGGCCCTGTCGGCTGCAGGGTGTGTTTGGGTCGATGACACGGAAGACTTGAAGGCCTTTACCAGGGAGCAGCAGGCCCGTCCCAGTGGGCGAATTGAGCCTTTGCCTCAGTTTAAGCCGTATGAAAGTTTTGTGTATGAAGGCTCCAGCCTGAGGGACCCCTTCCGTTCGCTGGTAAAAAGCGAAAATAATAGAGCGGCGCTTACCGATGATAGTGTGAAGCCTGATACCGAGCGCCTCAAAGAATACCTGGAAGAATTTTCAGTTGATGAGCTGACTATGGTTGGAGTCATCACTGAACCCGGTCAAAGTCAGCTTTGGGCATTGATTCGTGATCCCAACAATGAAGTCCACCGTGTGCATCAAGGCAACTATCTTGGAAATGATTACGGTGAAGTTGTAGAAATTAGCGAGCGCAGTTTGGAATTGGTTGAAATCATTTCAAATGGGCGAGGTGGATGGATGCAGCGCCCCCGTACACTGTCGCTGGATAAGCAGGATTGATAAGGATGCAGACCGTGAATACTAACCGACGGAACCATAATAAGCAGAAGAGTGTGCGACAGTTTGCCCCTCTGTGTTTAATGTTGGGTGGGCTTTCCATTCTGCCTGGAGCAGTGAGTGCTGAAAGCATTCTGGAAGACGTTTCATTCACCACACGCCCCGGCCAGTCGGTAGAGGTTCGGATGCAGTTCGATTCTCCGCCTCCACAGCCTAAAGCTTACATGATTGAACAGCCCCCGCGTTTGGTTCTTGACCTGCCTGGGGTAAGCAGCTCTTTACGCCAAAAAATGCTATCAGTCAGGTCTGGTAGTATTGATAGCCTGCATTTTGCCGAGGCAAGTGACCGTACCCGAGTCGTAGCTAACCTGAATAACGTTGTCGGATATGACACGCGTGTTGATGGGAATTTGCTGCTGTTGGATGTGGGTGGTACGGCGTCGGCTTCTGGAAATACATCAGCAAGAGTATCGAACCCTGCGACTCATAAAGCGGATGAAACGGTTGATGGCTCCGGCTTTATCACAGGTGTTGATTTTCATCGTCTTGAGGGTGATGTAGGACGAATTACTGTAAATCTTGGCTCCTCAGACGTAGGTCTTGATGTGGTTGAAGAAAGTGGCAAAGTCGTCATCAATCTTGACGGGCTTGACCTTTCAACCGGATCACAAAGACTGGATGTTCAGGATTTCTCGACACCTGTCAATTTTATCGATGCTTTGGCAAAGGACAACAAGGCAACGATACTGGTCGAGCCCACTGCCGAACCTTACGACTATATGGTGTATCAGGTTGGCAGTAAGCTTGTGGTCGACTTCAAACCAATCACTGCTGCCGAGCAGGAAGAACAGAACAATTTGTTCCCTTACAACGGTGAGCGGATTGATCTGAACTTCCAGAATATTGAAGTGCGAACTGTTCTGCAGATCATTGCTGAAGTGGCCGAGAAGAACCTTGTCGTCAGTGATAATGTCCAAGGCGATCTCACCCTGCGACTAAAAAATGTTCCTTGGGATCAGGCACTTGATATCGTGTTGAAAACGCAGGGGCTTGATAAACGAGAAGCAGGTAATGTCCTTCTCATTGGTACTGCTGAAGAAATAGCAAAGCGTGAGAAAGCCGAACTGGAAAGTCAAAAAAGTGAGCAGCAGATAGCGCCGCTGGTGACGGATTTTGTTCAAATTGACTTCCGGAAAGCATCTGATATCAAAGAACGTATTATCGAAGCCAAGTTGATATCCGAGAAAGGTTTCGCCATGGCGGATGATGAAACCAATACGCTCATGGTTCGAGAAACTGCCAAACAACTGCAGGAAATTCGAAAAACCATTCAAATTTTTGATGTGGAAGTCCCTCAAATTCTGGTGCAGGCACGTTTGGTAACCGCTAGCTCCGATTTTGCCAAAAACATCGGTGTTCGCTGGGGGATGAGCGGCTCCGAGGACAATTGGACGGTGGGAAGTAATGCGGTTGTGCCTGGTACTGTTTCGAAGGCCCTTCAGGTTGACCTGGGTATACCAGATGCTACCAGCTCATTCGCTTTGGGTTTCCTGAGCAGTGACTTTGCCTTGAGCGCGGAACTTGCTGCATTGGAAAGCGATGGATCGGGTGAGCTCATTTCCCAGCCAAAGGTCATCACCACCAATGGTAAACCCGCCATGATTAAATCAGGCCAGGAAGTTGGTTATCAAGTGATTGAAGATGGTGATGTTGAAATTGAATGGAAAGATGTTGTTCTTCAGCTGGAAGTGACACCTCAGATCATTCCGGGTGGCAAAGTTGCAATGGAATTGGTTGTAACTGAAGATAGTATCGGCGAAATCCTTGATACCGGTGAAATCGCTATTGATACCACTGAGCTTTCAACTTCAGTTGTCGTTAATGATGGCGAAACTGTTGTACTAGGTGGCGTGTTCCAGGAGTCTCGTCGAGACGGTGTGAGTAAAGTCCCGTTCTTTGGTGATCTTCCGGTCGTTGGTGCTGCTTTCCGTAACAAGACCAGTGAGAAGACCAAGAATGAACTCCTGATCTTCATCACTCCGCAGATGATCCGAGAGTCACTTAGACGGTAAATAAACCCGGACGATAAGTACAAGAGCAGTAACAACTTGAATGTGTTTCTAATTGGCCCTATGGGTGCTGGTAAAAGCACCATAGGGCGTTTGCTTTCTCAAGAGCTTGGGCTTGAATTCTTCGATTCGGATCGTGAGATTGAGGCCCGGGCTGGTACCAATATCCCCTGGATTTTCGATGTTGAAGGCGAAAAAGGCTTTCGGCAGCGTGAAGAGCAGGCCATCGATGAACTGACACAGCGGGATAATATTATCCTGGCAACGGGTGGCGGAGCGGTATTACGCGAAGCTAACCGTAAGCACCTGCAAAGCCGAGGCCTGGTGGTCTATCTGCATACCTCGATCGAGCAGCAGTTGGAACGAACGGCAAAGGATCGTAACCGGCCCTTGCTGCAGACCGAGAACCCCCGCGCTGTTCTGGAAAAGCTGATTGCCGAGCGTGATCCGCTATACCGTTCCTGCTGTGATTTGATCATTAAAACCGATCGACGACGTCCCAGAGGGGTGGTGAATGACATCGTTCGCTTTTCTCGACGTCAGCAGCCGCTAAAATCAGTTGAATAAATCCTTCCTCGGAGACTCTCCACGATGCAAACACTGAGCGTTGATCTTGGCGCACGCAGTTATCCCATTCAGATCGGGCAGGGCCTGTTGTCCAAGCAGCTGCTACCGGCTCATATCAAGGGACGTCAGGTGATGGTGGTCAGTAACGAGACCGTGGCGCCCTTGTATCTGCAAACACTCTTGCAGCAGCTGGACGGCTATCAGGTTGATACGGTGATTTTGCCCGATGGCGAACAGTTTAAGGATCTGGAGCACGTCAACCGAATTTTCGATGCGCTGCTGGAAAAACGTCATAACCGCACTACAACCCTGATTGCGCTGGGTGGTGGTGTTGTGGGTGATATGACCGGTTTTGCCGCCGCCAGCTATCAGCGTGGTGTGGATTTCATCCAGGTGCCGACAACCTTGTTGTCTCAGGTTGATTCCTCAGTGGGGGGGAAAACCGGTGTAAACCACCCTCTGGGTAAAAACATGATCGGGGCTTTTCATCAGCCGCAGCAGGTGCTTGCCGACACTGATGTGTTGAACTCTCTGCCTGAGCGGGAGCTGTCGGCGGGTCTGGCCGAAGTGATCAAGTATGGTCTGATCTACGATGAAGCCTTCCTGAGCTGGCTGGAAGCCAATATGGCTGGCCTGCGTGCACGTGATCCCGAGGCGCTTGCCTATGCGATCTATCGTTCATGTGAAATCAAGGCAGAAATCGTCGCTCAGGACGAGCGTGAGTCAGGCATCCGTGCGTTGCTCAACCTGGGGCATACCTTTGGTCATGCGATCGAAACCGACCAGGGCTATGGTCAATGGCTGCATGGGGAAGCTGTTGGGGCGGGCACCTTGATGTCGGCTGATCTGTCGGCTCGTCTTGGCTGGTTGTCTCAGGCGGATCTCGACCGCGTCAAAACCCTGCTGCAGTCGGCAGGGCTGCCGGTTGTCGCGCCTGAAGCGATGACACCTGAGCGTTTCAAAGAGCTGATGGCTGTGGATAAAAAGGTGTTGGATGGTCAGTTGCGCCTTGTGTTGTTGAAATCTTTGGGTCAGGGTGTTGTCACAGCAGAGTTCCCCGTGGAAAAACTGGACGAAACACTGTCTGCCGGGGCACAACTGGGTCAACTTTAACAGGAATAGCAGGTCATCATGGCTGATGCGCTGGACTACTTTGAACCGGAATCTCGCCTGCAGCAGCGGGAGAAGCTGAAGCACCTGATGCGCTTCTCGGATTTCCTTCTGCTTATTACAGGGGAAACCGGAAGTGGCAAGTCAGCATTGTTGCAGCAACTGGCGCCGGACCCTCACCAGAGTGCGGATGTGGTTGCGCACTTGCAGCTGGATGACAGCACTGATGTGACAGCCGTGCTCACTCAGTTGGTCTCGGCGCTGGATCTGCAGGTACAGGATGATAATCGTCTGCGTCTCTCTGCACTACACGCCAAGGCGCGTCAATTGGCTGATGATGACGTGCCCCTGATTCTCCTGATCGACGATGCAGACTACCTTACCAACAACGCGCTGGAACTGCTGATCAATTTTGTGACGGCAGAACGAGGCGCTGCACCGCGCCTGCTGATGACCGGCTCACCTGCATTTGAGGAGCGTTTTCAGGACCTGGGGCTGGCCCAGTCAATGGATGGGCACCTTCATATCGAGCGTCTGGAAGCATTTACTGCGGCGGAATCCTCGGAGTATCTTGAATCTCTGTTGCCGCATGGGGTGGAGCTGGGTGCGCGCCAGTTACGCACCCTGGTGGAAAAGGCTGAAGGCCGCCCGGGCCGTCTGCGTACATTGGCAGCCGAGCACCTGCGCAAGGATGGCGGTCGTTCGGCAAAAATGCCCATGGTTTTGCCGCCCCTGCATATCACGGCTTCGGCACTGATTCTGCTGCTGGTGTTCTCTGTTGCCATCTGGCAATACCTGCCTGAAGATGAGGAAGTACCGGTCGTTACTGAACGTGTCAGCCTGCCGCTGCCGATGGTGTCAGCTGCAGATACGGAAGCCCCGGTTAAAACACTGGAGTTGGCTGAAGTGCAAGTCGCGACACCTGTTGAGCCGGTGTTGAACGCGGATGCCGAGCAGAACGCTACTGTAAATCAGGGGGAGCCATCGCAGGACTCTGACAACCTTGATGCGGCCGAAGATGCGACACCAACAACGCCGGTAGAGCCCAAGCCAGAGCCCAAACCGGAGCCCAAACCGGAGCCCAAACCGGAGCCCAAACCGGAGCCTAAACCGGAGCCTAAACCGGAGCCTAAACCGGAGCCTAAACCGGAGCCTAAACCGGAGCCCAAACCGGAGCCCAAACCGGAGCCCAAGCCAGAGCCTAAACCAGAGCCTAAACCGGAACCTAAACCGGAACCTAAACCGGAACCTAAACCGGAACCTAAACCGGAACCGCAGGCTCAGCCGTCTTCAGGTGTGGCCCAGGCGTACCAGCGTGAACCCGAGTTGCTGAACTGGCCGGATCGAGGCTATACCCTGCAGATGCTGGGAGCACGCGAAGAGAAGAGCGTGAAGGCGTTTCTGGATGCGCAGGCACAGCCCGAGCGTTTCTATTACTTCAGTACGATCTTCAAGGGCAAGCCCTGGCATGTTGTGGTGTATGGGCAGTATGCAGACCGAAATTCGGCCTTGAATGCCGTTTCGGGGCTACCGGCAGCGTTGCAAAAATTGCGTCCCTGGGCACGTTCTATTGCCGGTGTTAAAGCCGATATAAAGAAGAAAAATCAATAAGTTACATAAAAAATGGCGCCAGCAGGCGCCATTTTTTTTGGCCCTGTCAAGCGCTTGACCGGTTGGATAAAATTTGTTCTTTCGGGTCGGCGCATGTAAAATTGCATCCCCTTTTTGCCCGTCAAGCGAACCCCGGGAGAAAGGAATACATATAACTATTTGATTAAAAAGATGTTTTTAGTGAGGTCGGCTTATGAACAAAGGTCTTTATCGCCTCGGAGAGTTCAAAGACAACTGTGGCTTCGGCCTGATGGCTCACATGCAGGGCCAGGCCAGTCATGACTTGTTGGAGAAGGCGATTGAAGCACTTGCTTGCATGACTCACCGCGGGGGTATCGCTGCGGACGGCAAGACGGGGGATGGCTGTGGTCTGCTGATGCAGAAACCTGACAGCTTCCTGCGTGCAGTCATGAAAGACGAGCAAGGCGTTGAACTGGGTGAAAACTATGCCGTGGGCATGGTGTTCCTGTCCCGTGAACCTGCATTGGCGGAGGCTGCTCGCCAGGAGCTGAATGCCGCTGTGGAGGCACAGGGACTTCAAGTCGCCGGTTGGCGTGAGGTTCCCACCGATGAAGGATGTCTGGGGCCGATCGCGAAGGATACACTGCCGCAAATCGAGCAGGTATTCATCAATTCAAATGGCAAAGACGATCGTGAATTTGCCGTTAGCCTCTTTACCGCCCGCCGCCTCACCGAAAACGCTCTCAATCAAGATCCCGATTTTTACATTTGCAGCCTGTCTGACAAGGTTCTGTCCTACAAGGGCCTGATGATGCCGGTAGATCTGCCGGTGTTCTATCAGGACCTGAACGATCCGCGTCTGGAAACGGCCATCTGTACCTATCACCAGCGTTTCTCGACCAACACGGCACCGCGCTGGCCGCTGGCCCAGCCGTTCCGCTTCCTGGCGCACAACGGTGAAATCAACACCATCGAAGGTAACCGTAACTGGGCACGTTCTCGTCGCACCAAGTTCGTTACCGAACAGCTGCCGAACCTGGACGAGCTGCAGCCGATCGTGAACACCACCGGCTCGGACTCCTCCAGCATGGATAACATGCTTGAGTTCCTGCTGGTAGGCGGCATGGACATCTATAAGGCTGTACGCATGATCGTACCGCCGGCATGGCAGAACGTTGAGACCATGGACTCCGATCTGCGTGCCTTCTATGACTACCACTCCATGCACATGGAGCCCTGGGATGGCCCCGCGGGCATGGTCATGACCGATGGTCGTTTCGCCGTGTGCATGCTGGACCGTAACGGTCTGCGCCCGTCTCGCTGGGTGATGACCCGTGACGGCTACATCTGTACTGCTTCCGAGATCGGTGTATTCGATTATGCGCCGGAAGATATCGTGTCTCAGGGCCGTGTGGGTCCGGGCCAGATGCTGTCTATCGACACCCAGACCGGTGAAGTGCTGCACACTGCGGATGTGGACAACAAGCTCAAGTCCGGTCATCCGTACAAGCAGTGGCTGAAAGACAACGCCATTCGTCTCGAACAGCACATGAACTTCGAGATGGAGTCCCAGTCCTTCCGTGAGATGTCTCCGGAAGAGACCAAGCAGTACATGAAGATGTTCCAGGTAACGTTCGAAGAGCGTGACCAGGTACTGCGTCCGCTGGGCGAGTCCGGTATGGAAGCCGTTGGCTCCATGGGTGATGACAAGCCGATGGCGGTTCTGTCCAACAAGGTACGTTCACCGTACGACTACTTCCGTCAGCAGTTTGCGCAGGTCACCAACCCGCCGATCGATCCGCTGCGTGAAGCGATCGTCATGTCACTGGAAACCTGCATCGGTGCCGAGCAGAACGTATTCGAGGAAACGCCGGGGCACGCCCGCCGTATTATCCTGACTACGCCTGTGCTGTCTGCCAACAAGTTCCGCTACCTGTGTGACTGCCCGCATGAAGGCTTCGAGTCACAGAAACTGGACCTGCACTACGATCCGGAAACCGGTCTGGAACAGGCAATCCGTAATCTGTGCGACCAGGCCGAAGAAGCGGCTCGCAGCGGCAAGGTACTGCTGATCCTGACCGATGCCTACCTGTCGCGCGGCAAACTGCCGATCCACGCGGCCATGGCGACCGGTGCTGTGCACCATCACCTGGTGGAAAAAGGTCTGCGTTGTGAAACCAACCTGATCGTTGAAACCGCGACTGCACGTGACCCGCATCATATGGCGGTTCTGTTCGGCTTCGGTGCCACGGCTGTTTACCCGTATCTGGCCTACCGCGTGCTCAACGACCTCTGCCGTACCGGCGAACTGGGTCTGGAGCCGATGCAGGCGCACGAGAACTACCGTAAGGGCATCAACAAGGGCCTGCTGAAGATCCTGTCCAAAATGGGTATCTCCACCATTGCCTCTTACCGTGCCGCACAGCTGTTCGAAGCAGTGGGCCTGTCCAGTGAAGTGGTCGACCTCTGCTTCCGTGGTGTCTGCAGCCGCATCGAAGGTGCGCGTTTTGCCGACTTCCAGGGCGAGCAGGCCGAGCTGGCCAAGCTGGCCTGGAGCGCGCGCAAGCCGATCCAGCAGGGTGGCCTGCTGAAGTACGTCCACGATGGCG
Organism: Marinobacterium stanieri; assembly: GCF_900155945.1. Lineage (GTDB taxonomy): Bacteria > Pseudomonadota > Gammaproteobacteria > Pseudomonadales > Balneatricaceae > Marinobacterium > Marinobacterium stanieri. The sequence continues at coordinate 123,252 of NZ_FTMN01000010.1, read as the reverse complement.
AATACCACGCCTACAACCCGGATGTTGTTCGCACCATCCATGAAGCCGTAACTTCCGGTGATCAGCGTGCCTACGAGCGCTACGCCGAGCTGGTGAACAACCGTGGCGTTGCTACCCTGCGTGATCTGCTGGGCCTGAAGAAGGGGCTGAAGCCGGTACCGCTGGACGAAGTCGAGCCGGTTGAAAACATCTTCCCGCGTTTCGACAGTGCGGCCATGTCTCTGGGGGCTCTGTCTCCGGAAGCGCATGAAGCACTGGCGGTTGCCATGAACGAGCTGGGCGGTCGCTCCAACTCCGGTGAGGGCGGTGAAGACCCGGCCCGTCACGGCACCATGAAGCGCTCCAAGATCAAGCAGGTGGCGTCTGGCCGTTTCGGTGTGACACCGGAATACCTGATGAGCGCCGATGTCATGCAGATCAAGGTCGCTCAGGGTGCCAAGCCCGGTGAAGGCGGCCAGCTGCCGGGCGGCAAGGTCAACGACCTGATCGCGCGTCTGCGTTATTCCGTACCGGGCGTGACACTGATTTCGCCGCCGCCGCACCACGATATCTATTCCATCGAGGACCTGGCGCAGCTGATCTTTGACCTCAAGCAGATCAACCCTGAAGGTCTGGTATCCGTGAAACTGGTATCGCGCCCGGGTGTTGGCACCATCGCCTGTGGTGTGGCCAAGGCCTATGCGGACCTGATCACCATTTCCGGTTACGACGGCGGTACAGCTGCATCTCCGCTGACCTCCATCCACCATGCCGGTTCTCCCTGGGAGCTGGGTCTGGCCGATGCGCAGCAGGCACTGCGTGCCAACCAGTTGCGTGGCAAGATCCGCCTGCAGACAGACGGTGGTCTGAAGACTGGTCTGGATGTGGTCAAGGCCGCGATCCTGGGCGCCGAGAGCTTTGGTTTCGGTACCATGCCGATGGTTGCACTTGGCTGTAAATACCTGCGTATTTGCCACCTGAACAACTGTGCGACCGGTGTTGCAACCCAGCGTGAAGACCTGCGTAACGACCACTTCCGCGGTACCGTGGAAATGGTGAAGAACTTCTTCCGCTTCATCGCTGAAGAAACCCGCCAGCTGATGGCTCAGCTGGGCGTGCGCAGCTTTGACGAGCTGATTGGCCGTGTTGATCTGCTGGAAATCCTGGAAGGCACCACTGCCAAGCATGCCAACCTGGATCTGGAGCCGATCATCGGTAACGCCGGTGTACCGCAAGAGTATCCGCACACCTGCCAGCAGCCGCGCAATGAGCCTTATGATGCCGGTACGCTGAACACCGAAATGCTGGAGCTGGCACGCGATGCCATTGCCGGCAAGCAGGGCGGTGAGTGGACGCTGAAGATCACCAACTGCGACCGTTCTGTCGGTGCACGTACCTCCGGTGAAATTGCACGTCTGCACAGCAACCAGGGCATGAATGATGCGCCGATCACTTTCCGCTTCCAGGGTCACGCCGGTCAGTCCTTCGGTGTCTGGAACGCCGGTGGTCAGAACCTGCTGCTGGAAGGCGATGCCAACGACTATGTCGGCAAAGGCATGGCTGGCGGCAAAATCGTTGTGCGTCCGTTTGATGCCGTAACGTTCAAGTCCAACGAAACCGCCATCATCGGTAACACCTGTCTGTACGGTGCAACCAACGGCAAGCTGTTCGCAGCGGGCCGTGCCGGTGAGCGTTTCGGTGTGCGTAACTCCGGCTGTCACGCCGTGATTGAAGGCGCCGGCGACCACTGCTGTGAATACATGACCGGTGGTCTTGTCACAGTTCTGGGTGAAACCGGCTACAACTTCGGTGCTGGTATGACGGGCGGCTTCGCCTATGTGCTGGATATGGACAACAGCTTCGTGGACAAATACAACCACGAGCTGGTGGATATCCACCGCATCGGTACCGAGCAGATGGAAGCGTACAAGCACCACCTGCGCCTGGTGATCGAGGAGTTCACGGCAGAAACCGGAAGTGCCTGGGGTCAGGAGATCCTCGACAACTTCTATGACTTCTGCGGCAAGTTCTGGCTGGTTAAGCCCAAGGCAGCAAGCCTGAATGAACTTCTGAACACTGTGCGTGTACGTCCCGAGTAAGCACAGAGAACGACTAACAGCTGCACCTGCCTGCGGGCGGGTGCCGGACGAGGTGGTAAAATGACTAACCGTCTGAATAACGATTTTCAGTTTATCGATGTTGGCCGTCAGGGACCGGATAAAATCCCGGCGGGCGTGCGCAAACAGCAGTTTGCCGAGATCTACGAGCCGTTCAAGGAAAAGGACGTTGCCAACCAGTCACACCGTTGCCTGGAGTGCGGTAACCCGTACTGCGAATGGAAGTGCCCGGTACACAACTTCATCCCCAACTGGCTGAAGCTTGTCACCGAAGGCAACATCATGGAAGCGGTGGAACTGAGCCATCAGACCAACACCCTGCCGGAAGTGTGTGGCCGCGTGTGCCCGCAGGACCGTCTGTGTGAAGGTGCCTGTACGCTGAATGACGGCTTTGGTGCTGTCACCATCGGTTCTGTCGAGAAATACATTACGGACACCGCTTTCGCCATGGGCTGGAAGCCGGATATGTCCAAGGTGCAGTGGACCGACAAAAAGGTCGCGATCATTGGTTCCGGCCCGGCAGGTCTGGGTTGCGCCGATATTCTGGTGCGCAACGGCGTCAAGCCGGTGGTCTTTGACCGCAATCCTGAAATCGGTGGCCTGCTGACCTTCGGTATCCCGGAATTCAAGCTCGAAAAGAGCGTGATGAGCCGTCGCCGTGAAGTGTTCACCGAGATGGGTATCGAGTTCCGCCTCAACACTGACGTGGGCACCGATGTGACCATGCAGCAGTTGATGGACGAGTACGACGCCGTCTTTATGGGCATGGGTACCTACACCTACATGAAAGGTGGCTTCCCGGGTGAAGATCTGGACGGCGTTTACGATGCACTGCCGTTCCTGATCTCCAACGTGAACCACTGCCTGGGCTTCGAGAAAGACGCCTCCGAGTACATTAGCGTCAAAGGTCAGAAGGTTGTCGTCTTGGGTGGTGGTGACACCGCCATGGACTGTAACCGTACTTCTATCCGTCAGGGCGCCGAGTCAGTGACCTGTGCTTACCGTCGTGACGAAGAGAACATGCCGGGCTCCAAGCGCGAAGTGGAAAACGCGCGCGAAGAGGGTGTCCAGTTCCTGTTCAACCGTCAGCCGGTTGAAGTGGTCGGCGAAAACGGCAAGGTAACCGGTGTTAAGGTTGTGGCAACCCGCATGGGTGAGCCGGACGAAAATGGCCGCCGCCGCGCCGAAGTGGTACCGGGTTCTGAAGAAGTGCTGGACGCTGATGCCGTTCTGGTGGCCTTCGGCTTCCGTCCGAGCCCTGCGCCCTGGTTTGCCGATTTCGGTATCGACCTGCACGAAGATGGTCGTATCAAGACTCAGGCACAGCCGCAGGATGCGAATCGTTTTGCCTTCCAGACCAGCAACGACAAAGTCTTTGCCGGTGGTGATATGGTGCGCGGTTCCGACCTGGTAGTGACTGCTATCGATGAAGGCCGTAAGGCCGCTGAAGGCATCCTGGACTTCCTGGACGTCTGATATCAGCCAGCCAAAGGGCTAACAAAAAGGCCTAACAAAAAACCGGATGCTGTGATGGCATCCGGTTTTTTTGTGTCTGAAAAATGATGCTAAAAGCGTTATCGAGGCAGGCGGAACAAGGCAAAAACATGAGAGAAAGCGCAGTTTAGTCGATTAAATGAGCATTTTGATCATGTTTTTAACGATGTGCCGCCAACGTAGATAGCTTTTAGAAGCTGTCGATGGATTTGCTCAGATATAGCTCAAACCTCAGCGTCACCGCCCAGCGCGGGTCAAAATCGGAATCGCGTGGGAAGTGCAGCTCCGGGATAAGGTCCATGAACAAAATGCCCCTGTGGATATCACGGCGGTACCAGCTCTGCAGGTAGTAATTGTTGAAATGCGGGTCCGACAGGCTTTCCCCGACCATGATCAAGCCGTTGCGCAGGCTGCTACGGTCGTCCAGTTTGCGCGAGATATCGAAGCGCTGGGAAAACTCCAGCGTATCCTCTTCCTCCTGCCACTGGAACTTGGTGTAGGAACGCAGTGTGCGCCGCTCATCCAGCGGGCGTGTCAGTGACCAGCTGCTGCGTGCCGAGTAACCGTCACTATTGAACCAGGATGCGCGGTTGTTGCTGTTCAGTTGCCAGGGGCTGTCGGCAAACTGCCATTGGCGCTCACCGCTGACACGGACGTAAGGATCAATGGGCAAGCGCAGTTTGATACCAGCACCGTAGCGATAACTCCAGCGCTCACGCTTATCCGCCGGATCCAGTTTGGCAAGCCCCAGAATAGAGTTGTCATTTTCCACACGCTGACTGAGACGGGCATCCGTACCTTGCTCATCCAGTGTGCCCAGGGACTCCTCGGGATCACTTTCGATCAAAATGCGCAGGCGATCCTTGCTGGTGGGCAGGTCCAGACGAAAACGCAGGTTAAGATCGGTATCGAAACCTTCCGATTCCTGCCACAAGGACTCCTGGCTAATGCGCAGGTAAGACTCGTTGTCGATATCCAGACTTTCCGACGTACCAAAGAGGCTGTCCAGCCGGCGTGCTGAAGAATCCACCCAGCCACTCATTACTGTCTCTGCACGGTCCAGAGGTTCCGCCGCCCAGGCAGGAAGATCGGAAGGTTCTTCGGCCAATAATGGGGTTGGCAACAGGCAGGCCAGGACTGCAATTCGGCGTGCGGTTATTGTCATGGTGTGTTCCTTAACGCAGAGAGAGGCTGGTTCCGTCTCTTCAAATCAGTATAAGGCAATCAGTGATGATGGCCAGAGGCGTGTGCGTCCATCAGGTCTGTCAGTAGCCCTGTCTCTACCTGTACCACAGGCCAATGGTTGGATGATATTTGACCAGCTAGCTTGAAATAGGCCCCCTTTAAAAGTTTGAGGGTAGAATCATGAGCACCGTAATAGGCAGTGTTACTGCGATCACTGGCCAGGTTGTGGCCATTGATGCAGACGGCATTGAGCGCACCCTGGCGCTTGGCGATGCCATCATGGACCAAGACCTAATTCGTCCCGGCATGGATGCTCAAATTGAAATCTCGTTGGATAACGCCTCCGAACCCATCTTGCTCAATGGCGGCCAAAGCTGGCTGGCAACGACGGATGTATTCTCACCTGCAGATCAATTCCCGGCCAATGATGCCATAGCCGATGTTGAAGCGATTCAGGCTGCGTTGTTGGCGGGCCAGGACCCGACCGAAGTACTTGAGCCTACCGCAGCGGGTGCCCCGGCTGCCGGTGGTGCCGGACCGGGTGGTGGAAATGAAGGTGCTGACTTTGTTCAGCTCAACCGTACGGCAGATGAAACCACGCCCGAGGCAGGGTACGACACAGCCGGGTTGTCTTACACACCTCCTCCTGTTGGCGCGGAAGAAGGGCTTGTCGAAGATGAGCCTGCACCAGAGCCACCACCTCCAGCACCGCCAGTTGCAGAGCCAGAACCTGAGCCGGAACCTGAGCCTGAGCCTGAGCCTGAGCCTGAGCCTGAGCCTGAGCCTGAGCCTGAGCCTGAGCCTGAGCCTGAGCCTGAGCCTGAGCCTGAGCCTGAGCCAGAACCAGAACCAGAACCAGAACCAGAACCAGAACCAGAACCAGAACCAGAACCAGAACCTGAGCCTGAGCCTGAGCCCGAACCTGATGTAGTTGTGACCCTACAGCTATTTGCGGTAGTTGATGGTGAAAATGTTCCGGTGAATACCATCCATGAACCGGGCTATGGTGAGAATGAGGAAGGGCCGGGATATCCGACTTCAGGCACCTATATCGTACTGGCCGTTGATGAAGCCGGTTTGCCCCTGCCGTCGCAGCCGGGCGGAACGGTGACGGTCAATATTGGTGCTGAAGGCGATACGGCCGATGTTGAAGATTACAGTCCGGTTAGCAGCGTACCGGCGACCGTAGGTGTCGAGTTTGTTATTAATGCAGTCGATGATGCCCTGGCTGATAATGATGAGTTCTTTACGTTGTCACTCGGGGATGATTGGTCCAACCCGGTCGACGCAGATATCGTGAATTATGCTGAGGATGACGTCACGACAACGATTCTGGATGAAACCGACAATGATGATCCAGAGGATGACACCAGTACTGAAGATAACGACAGCGCATTCACTCTGATGGTTGTTGCCGCAGATGAAAATGGTACGCCTCTTACAGATGAGGGCGGTGACTATGTCATGGCCAATAACATCAGTGAAGACGGCCCAACCAGCGCCTACTATGTCGTCTTGGCTGTGGATGCTGAGGGGCAGGTGTTGAATCCCGGTGGTGAGGTTGATGTCGCTTTTATCAACAATGACCCCACATCAAATGCTGACTACACCACATCACCAGCCAGCGCGAGTGTTACCGTTGGTCAGGTCTTTTCATCAACAGCAGTTCAAGATCAGTTTGAGGACAGCGGCGAAACCTTCGATGTTGCACTGGTAGCCGGGACATATAGTGAAGATGCCGCCAATCCAGCCAGTGTTGAGCCTCAATTTGAAACGGTTGATTACAGTGAAGACGCTGTTGTCACAACGATTAATGATCTCATTATCCCTATTGGTGGCGACTCTGTGCCCTTGCTGGTCGATGAGGCAGTAAACGAAGACAGCGATCTGGATACGCTTTCATTCACTGCTGGCAGTTTGCCGCTTGACAGCTTTGCCTTCAGTGAGGAGCTGGATTCATTGAAGTCTGAGGCTGGACTGGAGTGGAACCGGGTAAGCGATACGGAAATCCGTGGCTCGGTTGGAAGTACGCTGGTTGTTACCCTGACGCTCACCGCCAGCGCGATAGCCGCAGGTGAAACCGGTAATGTCTCCATCGAAGCCGAGCTGGCATCGGGGGTTAACCTGCTCCACCCGGGAAGTATTGCCGGTGCAGAACAGCTGGACCTGGGGACCATTGATGTGCTGGCAAGTGACGGTGTGACAAGCGATGTAACCGGTACAGCTAGTTTGATGCTTCAGGACGATATCATCAAAATCACTGGTTTGGGTAATGCATACCTGGCCAACTCCGCTAACGCGGCTGTGACAGGGGATTTGGAAGTCGATGAAGGTGTCGATGGTATGGAAAGCCTCATCTTCTCGGTTGGTGGGGATATGCCATCTCTGAAAACGACTGATGGCAAGGATGTATCCTTTAACCAGCTGGGTGACGGCAGTCTGCAGGCTGTGGACTCCGATGACGCTCAAGTCTTCCTGTTGGAGGCGGATGATGATGGCAGTGGTTATACCCTGTCGCTGGATCAGGTTCTACAGGGGCCGTCGGTGACGACCGGTGTGCAAATAGATCGAGCAGCTTTGCTGGATGCCGGATCGCCAATTGAAGGTGAGATACCGGTTGTCTCCAATGGCGTAACTATCTACCTGATGCCGGTAGGTGGTGACCTTTTCCTCACCAATCCCTCCGGTGATGGCTATGGGATCGATAATAACCTGGTCAATGACGGAGAAGCGATTTCTTATCGTGTTGCTGACGGCGAGTTCTTCGAGAACATGTCATTTACGGTGGGTAATTTCTCAATCAGTGGTGAAGATGATGTCTTCTACTATCAGCGCTTTAATGGCGACTTGGCAGTTGATGCAGGGCCAGTTGGGATAGCCGCAACGGAGACTGGTGAAGATGGTGAGTATACGCTTGATATCCCTGATGATGGCGAGGTGTTCAACCGGATTGTAATTTCTGGATCAGACTACAAGGTTGTTTCCATGGATACGGATGTAATCCAGTTCAGCACACAGGACGTGATACTCGACTTTGCAGTGGACGTTAAGGATAACGACGGTGATGTGCATGGTGGTGACTTCCAGGTTGCGGTGGATACTTCTGGCGATAGTCAGTACATCACACTGGATGATCCGACACTGGATACACTGGTAACGACACCACCGAATCAGGTAGATAGCTGATTATCGTTGGTGCCGTGAACATAAAAGCCCGGCTTGTATGTCGGGCTTTTGTTTCCCGCGAACTCACTACACTTCTCATTCACATAACTGCTTTGTAGAGTAAATGGCTGACATGGAGGGAGGAGCAATGGATGCATTACAACATCAGCGACAATACATCGCATCACAGAAGGGGTCAGCAATGCAGATACTGAACCACCATCCACTTGTGATGACTTTGGACAACATCCTTACTCCTGATGAAGCTTCTGGTTTAATTGAGTTGGCCAGAGAAAAGCTTGATCGGGCCAGGGTATCCTTCGATAACGCTTATGGTGTAACCGATGGCCGCTCCGGCCAAAACTGCTGGCTCCGTTATGCTGATTATCCGCTTGCCAAACAGATTGGTAACCGTATTGCCAAGCTGGCTGGCATACCACTGGAAAATGCGGAATCGTTGCAGGTACTGCATTACGGTCCTGAGCAGGAGTACCGCGCCCACTATGACGCCTATGACTTGTCCACTGCTCGTGGTCAGCGGTGTTGCCGGTATGGCGGTCAAAGGCTCGTTACAGCTTTGGTCTATCTAAACGCAGTTGAAGAAGGTGGAGGGACTTCTTTTCCCCGTCTTGGTTTGGAAGTAAACCCCGCCCCTGGCCGTATGGTGCTGTTTCAAAACACGGATGAAGATGTCACCAAACCTCATCGAGACAGTCTGCACGCTGGGATGCCGGTCACCCAAGGAGAAAAATGGGCCTTCAACATCTGGTTTCATGTACGGCCCATGAGAGAGAAACAGGTATTTGAAGCGCTTGAAAATGCCTAGCGGCATGGGAGGAGCCTGAAAATTTGCTAATGCTTGTCCTCCTCCCTCATAGACTCTACTGATCCCCGAGTACCAGTCTCACCTTCAATGATGTCTATGTGCTTTAACAATCTGCACTAGGAATTTTTCTACATGTACCAGAGTACACTATTCAAACGAACGTTTACTCTCTAGCTTAATGCAATCTGAACAAAAGCCTCGGAGGGTAAAAAGATGAGTACCGTCATTGGTAGTGTGAGTGCGATATCGGGTCGAGTCATCGCCATCGACGCGTCAGGCAACGAACGTGTGCTGGCGCTTGGCGATGTCATCATGGAACAGGATGTGATTCGACCGAGCGCTGATGCTCAGGTTGAGATCTCATTAGACAATTCAGCTGAAGCCATCGTATTGAATGGTGGACAGAGCTGGTTGGCCACCGCTGATACTTTTACCCCCACTGGGCAATTCCAGGTTGATAATGCAATAGCTGATGTCGATGCGATTCAGGCTGCGCTGTTGGCGGGGCAGGACCCGACCGAAATCCTTGAACCTACGGCTGCAGGTGCTCCTGCTGCCGGTGGTGGCACAGGTGGGAACGAAGGTGCAGACTTTGTTCAGCTGGAAGCCACCCGTAATGAAACGACCCCGGAAGCCGGCTATGAAACCGAAGGTCTCTCCTTTGCTCCTTCGGCTTTGGGTGAAGAAGAGCCCCAGCTGCTGGAAGGTGAGCCAGCACCAGAGCCGGCTCCTGAGCCTGAGCCTGAGCCTGAGCCGGAACCTGAGCCCGAGCCTGAGCCGGAACCCGAGCCCGAACCCGAACCCGAACCCGAACCTGAGCCCGAGCCCGAGCCCGAGCCCGAGCCCGAGCCCGAGCCCGAGCCCGAGCCCGAGCCCGAGCCAGAATTACCGACAGTCGCAATCAGCGTTGACCCGCTGGAAGTGGCTGAAGGTGATGTAGACGGCACTCCGGAAGGTGGCACGCTGACCTACACCGTGAGTCTGAGCAACCCGTCAGCGACCGATACCAAGGTGTATGTTGAGCTGAGCGGTCAGGCGCTCGAAAACACCGACTACACCGCCTCGGGCCTGTCCCAGGATGCGGATGGTTACTATGTGACTATTGACGCGGGTGATACCAGCACCACGTTCACGGCCGAGAGCACCCCGGACGATACCTATGAAGGTGCCGAGACCGTGGTTGCCACGATTAGCAACGCGACCACCAACGGTGGTGACGATGATTTGGTGATCACCACGGATGAAGCAACCGGCAGCATCGTGGATGACAATGACGACCTGGACAGCGACCTGCCGACAGTCGCAATCAGCGTTGACCCGCTGGAAGTGGCTGAAGGTGATGTAGACGGCACTCCGGAAGGTGGCACGCTGACCTACACCGTGAGTCTGAGCAACCCGTCAGCGACCGATACCAAGGTGTATGTTGAGCTGAGCGGTCAGGCGCTCGAAAACACCGACTACACCGCCTCGGGCCTGTCCCAGGATGCGGATGGTTACTATGTGACTATTGACGCGGGTGATACCAGCACCACGTTCACGGCCGAGAGCACCCCGGACGATACCTATGAAGGTGCCGAGACCGTGGTTGCCACGATTAGCAACGCGACCACCAACGGTGGTGACGATGATTTGGTGATCACCACGGATGAAGCAACCGGCACTATTCTGGATGACGACTCGATCCCGACTATCGGCGATGGCTCAGTTGTAGTGTCCGAAGAAGGCCTGAATATTCCGGCTGAAGATAAAGTAGGTCTGGAAGATGCAGATGCCGGTTCGGGATATACGGATCAAACAAACGATGCCAGCGACTCGGGATCGCTCACAATTACTGGCAATGGCACAGCTGCGCTGACTGTCGCAATTGATTTGAGCAGCCTGCCAACAGGGCTTGAGTCTGGTGGTGAGTCTATCAGCTGGGCGTACGAGCCAGGTAATGAAGCGGTTGCCATTGGCTCCACTGCCGCAGGCACTGAAGTGATCAGGGTTGAGCTGAATGGTGGTGACGAGAGCGTTAATACAGCAGGCTCTACGCCTCCAGGCAGCATTGGCTACTCTGTTTCGCTGAGTCAGCCTGTCGACCATGGTGTGAACAGCCTGGAAGATACCCTCAGCTTTGACTTTGATGTCTCGATTTCTGATGGCAGTAATACATCTGTTGATACGGGTACTGTTTCGGTCACTATCGAAGACGACATGCCCGCAGAGAAAAATGATTCGAACACACTTGAAGTTCAAATCAATGATGTAGAAATTGGCGAGCTGCAGACGTCCTGGTCCAACCCTCAAGGCGGAGATTCGGGGGCTCAGGACATTGAGAATGGTGCTCCGGGTCAGGATGATGTCATTAGTTGGGACCCATCAAACTACACCTTCGATGACAATAATAGTTTGATTAACAACCAGAACGTTGCGGTGAATTCTACGTTCGAAATCGGTGAGTTTACGCACAATAATTACCCGACAGATACAGGTAATGCGATTAGCTCAGTGGATCTGGACTTGTCGTTTAATGTTGTGATTAACGGATATGTTGCCACGGTTAATCATACAATCAGTTTCGAACATGATGAGACTCCTAACAGTGGCTCTGACCCTCGAGACATCGTTACCATCAGCAACGCAAGCACAATTGTGCCGGTCACTATCACCACACCTGAAGGTGAAGAGACCTATAACTTTGAAATCATAGGCTTTGTGGATGGCAGCGGGAATGTTGTTGACACGGTTTACACCGATGAAAACGCATCCAATAGCTTCCAGTTGATGGGACAACTTGTCTCTTCGGATGCACCAGAGGTAACAGGCCAAGTTGACTTTGGCTTTGGTGCTGATGGCCCCGCTGACGCGAACTCTGTCGAATGGGACGGCATTGCCAACGGTATGATTCAGGGTAACTACGGTGTACTGACCGTTGATGACGAAGGTAACTACAGCTACCAATTGGATCAGGATGCTTATGACTCACTGAGTCCAGGTGACGAACCAGTTGACAGCTTCACCTACACGGTAATGGATGCCGATGGTGATAGTGTCGAATCTACCCTTGCTATAAACATTAATGCGATTGCTGCACCGCAGGCACCAGACCTGCTGCCGGAAGGTGAAGATGAAACTGTAGATTTGGAAGTGGGTGCAACCACTACCAACTTGTTGCTCACCCTTGATGTTTCAGGGTCCATGGATGAAAACGTATCCGGTACTGGTAAAACGCGCTTTGAAATTGCCCAGGAATCTCTGGTTTCGACCATTCAAGCTTATCAGTCTATGGGCGAAACAGAAGTGAACCTTACACTGTTTGCCTCAAGCGCTTACAGCCCTGGCTGGATGAATGCGGCTGATGCCATCGAGTACATCAATGGGCTTGACGTTAATTACTGGAATGGTGCCTATTATAACGGCAGCCCTCTGAATATCGGCTCGAGCACAGACTACCGAGATGCTCTAGATGCCACAGAAACGGTCAGTTTCTCGGGGCGTACTGCAGACCAGACAATTGCCTACTTTCTTTCTGATGGCAACCCGACTCAAAACCAAGATGATGTTGACAGTGACTACGACTCAACGATCCAGGACTGGAAAGAGTTTATTGAAGGAAATGATGCTGAACTCCAGGGCAATGTGGACAAGTTGTTTGTTGTGGGTATCGGCAACAATGTATCAGGCACGTACCTCGACATAGTTCAGGTACAGGAGGGTGAGTCACCGATTATTGTCAGCGATGAAACCCAGCTGGTTGATACGTTGACCAATACGGCGACTGCATCTGTAAGTGGTGATGTATCCGATAACGTGACAGGCGGTGATGGGGACATCAGTATTGATAGCATCACCTTGTATGGCGTTATTTACACCGCAGATGGCAGCAATGGAACAGTTCAATTCCCAAGTGAAGGAGTTGAGCTTGACGGTCAGGGAACCCTGAGCTTTGACTTCAACACTGGACAGTACACCTACAGCGTACAGCCTGGTGAGTTCTGGGAAGGACTTACAACCAAGCAGTTCTCGGTAACAGTATCGGATCAAGATGGAGACGAAGCATCATTTGATGTGAATATTGAAGTTTCAGCCGTGGACCCGGTTGCATCGACTCCAGAGCTGGATGGTGATATCCAGCTGGAAACCGGGGCGGGTCTTCATGATGAAGATTCGACTTACTTGTCTGGAGGGCCTCTTGGCGGTGTAGAGTCTATGACCTACGGGCCTGCCAGCGGTGCCGTGAACAGTTTCAGTGTAGAAGTTAGCGCATTCAACGGACAGGACCAGGGCAAGATTGAATTGTTTAAGGCTGGGCAACTGATTCAATCCTTTAGTGTTTCCAACGGTATAAACAGCGGTACGAACTTGCCTGACTTCGATACTTTGAAAGTCAGTTGGATTTCAGGGAATAACGACAGAGGTTTCTTTGTGGAGCAGGTTGATCTCACGCCTGCTGTTCTTGAATATGACCTGGACATGTCAGCTGCACTGACTGACCTGGATAACTCCGAAACTCTTAGCGACATTACCGTAGATGGCTTGCCCACAGGCACTTCAATTACGGGCACTGGTGTAACCGCTAATGCTGATGGCACCTATACGGTGGCCTTGAATGCCAGTGGCGAAGCTGAAAATGATGTCAAATTGCTATCCAACCGTCAGCTGACAGATGCCGAGCTGGAAAGCATTACGATCTCTGTTACCTCAACTGAAAGCAGCACAGGTCATCAAAACACGGTTACCGCAACCCTGGTTGATGGCATAGTGGCGGGTGTGGCTTACCTCACATCCTCCGGCCTCAGCGGCATGACAGATGAGAACGGCAGCTTCGAATACCGTGAAGGTGACTCCGTGACCTTCCTGGTGGGTAATGTCGTAGTCGGTACCGCCTCTGCTGCTGATGTCGCCAATGGCCAGGTGTTCCTGCAGGATCTGGCCAATGTAGACCGCTCGGATTTGAACAACGAATACGTCGAAAACATGGCCGTCTTCCTGCAGTCGCTGGACTCTGATGGCAACGCTGCCAACGGCATCAGCATCAGTGCTGCAACCCACGCAGCGTTGTCAGACGCCAACCTGAACTTGCAGGCGGCTTCTGAAGCTGAGCTGAAAGCGCTGATCGATCAGTTGGGTCAGTCTTATGTGTCTGAAGAAGAGGCCATGGCGCATGTGCGTGAGATGTTGGAGCAATACGCCGGCATCACCGAGTTTGATGATCACGTAGATGACTCCATTGAAACCGGCACGCTGGCTACTGAGCCGGTTACCGGCCTGACTTATCAGACCAGCTCTGGTATCGCAGGTGAGCTTGATGCAGGCGTGTTCGAATATGACGCAGGTGATGTTGTATCCATCTACGCCGATGATCAGCTGGTAGCCGAGTTCGATTCATCCCTGATCGGATCTGATGATGTGATCACCTTTGATGAAGCAGGCTTTAGCCTGACATGGGATGAGCTTCAGGAGCTGCTGGCTGGCGGTTCGGCTGATGAGCTGGACGAAACAGGCTCGGCAGCGGACGCTGAAACAGACGGTGAAAATTCAGAGGTTCTGAAGGAAGGCGATGAACCCGAAGCCTCAGGCTCTGAAGATGAGAGCTCTGACACTGAAGGTGAGGAACCTGTCGCTGATGAAGCCGAAGGTTCGGATGAAGGTAATGCTGAACAGGAGTCTGAAGAACCTGTTGCTGCAGGAGATGAGCTGGAAGAGGAGCCTGTAGCTGAAGAGATAGAACCTTCCGCTCCAGAAAATGTAAGCGACTCTGAAGATCAGAATGACGATGAAGTCAGCCTGTTGGATGATGGCGGTGATATCTTTGGCGTAGTTGCTGAAGATGAGCCGTCATCTGATGACGAGGAGACTGAGTCTGAAGGTGCTGGCGAGGATGAGGTAGAAACTTCAACAGAGTCTGAATCTGGTCAGCAGGAAGGTGAAGTGCTGCAGGCAGCTGATCTTTTCGAAGAGGAGCAAGGTGACAACCTTGATAATCTGTTGGGCAGCGATGAACCCTCAGAAGACGAAGGTGAGTCCGGCGGAGAAGAACAGCCACAAAATCCGCAGCAGGAAAATGTGGATGGCCTGGTCGACAATGCTGCACTGATGGATAACCTGGTGAGCACACCGGATACTTCGTCAGACCTTTAAACCCTGTTGGGTAAGTGAGAGCCGGCCTTAGTGCCGGCTCTTTTTTTGCAAAGTTACGGGCCTGATTGAGCTGTATGTCTTTGCTGTGATTGGACCGTTTTAAGTTCATATTCAGCCGGGGTGCTTTCACTTTGCTGGACTCACCAACACCCAACCGTTATCCTTTTGGCGTCAAAAAAGGTAAGCAAACTGCGGAGAAACAGCATTGAGTACGCCGGAGAATAATCAGCGAAATACCGGGCGTTCAGAGGTCTTGTCACCGGAACGACATGGGTCACTGCGCTTCCACAAGGCCAATAATTTTGCTTTTGCGGCAGAATGGCTTTATGTGCCGGTGCATTATAAGGAAGCAGGCCGACTGGCGCGTCAGTTTCCGGTGCTTTTTTATCCGTTGCCTTCTGGCGGCGTCATGCCGTGCATGCTGTTGAAAACAAAAGGTAAATATGCACTGAGTGCGCAAATGAATTGGCAAGGGAGTGTCCTGCCTGATGTGATGCGTCTCTATCCATTTGGGTTCAGCAAACTGGAGAACGGCCTTACAAGTTTAGCCCTGTATCCAGCTGCCCCCCACTTTTCCGGTAAGGGTGAAAAAATCATCACCTCTAAAGGTAAACCGACACAGAGAATGCGCGGTATTATCAAACAGTTGATGCCGGTGGAGAAGGCGTTTGAGCAGACGCAGCCGCTCATGAAAGAATTGCTGGCCTTGAAAGTACTCCAGCCAATGACATTTTCGCTAAGAAGGGGGGACGGTAAGCGCTCCAGAATTACTCTGCTGGCTTGTCCAGATTTTAGTGTGATCAAGAATAAATCACTTTCGTCTGACTTGAGAACGTTGCTTTATATTCATCAGCAATCCTGCCGCAGCCTGTTTAAACAGATCAAAACGGCAGATACCCCTGAACAGTCAGCTGAAGCCAGGCCTGCCACTGTTAAAAACAAGCCAGCTGACAAGTCTGCAGCCAAGTCGAAAACATCGGATGCCGTTGATGTTAAAGACATGATCAAAAGCGCCTGCGACCGTTTTGGTGTCAGCCTCGATGACCTGCGCAGCCGCAAGCGCAGTGATGCAATTAAACGTGCCCGTGAAGCGCTCGCAACCGATGCCAGTGCATGTGATTGTCTGCCGGAGCTGGCCATTCAGCTTGAGCGTTCCGTGGATACCATCAAGAAGTGGGTCTGACCCAGGTTGAGTTGTTGTAATGCAGTTAACACGTTTGACGACCCAGTATGTCGAAAATGAAGACCGCTTCCTCATCAGTGCTGATTCAGAAGTGGGAGTGGTTAAACTCTGGCTGACACAGCGACTCCTGAAACGGCTGTTACCCCACCTGATTGATTGGGTGGGGCGGTCGTCTGAAACAGTTCTTACAGAACAGTCACAGTCATCAGCTCATACTGAGAATGCACAGTCGCCACAGGACAAGGCTGGCGATACCGAACCTGATGCTGGAAGTAACGACAGTAATCAACAAGCGGCTTCTCAAATGGTGGCACAGTACCGCAAGCCGGTTCAGGGTGTTGACGCTGAAAAAGCCGTCATGAGCTGTTTGGTACATACGCTTAAATTTCAGCCGCGTGATAAGATACTTCGCATACAGTTTGAATTGCCGGATGATGAGGCAGTTCTGCTGTTACAGGAAGAGCATGCGCGTATCTGGCTGGGAGTGTTATACCGACACTGGCAGCAGGCGCAATGGCCGGATATCTGGCCCGAATGGATGAAACAGGCTCAGCGAATGCGCCCCACGGCGCCTGCAACGCTGATGCACTAGAGTGTCGCGGAATGACCGAAAAAGAGCAGCGCATCGTACTGGGATACTTGCGCCAATGCCCGCTGTTCCAGGAACTCAGCGAAGAGCGGCTGCTTTGGATTGTACCCCAGCTCAAATTACGCCAGGTTCAGCGCGAAGAAACCGTGCTGGGTATGGGGGACCCTTCTGATGCGATGGGGCTGTTGTTTCGTGGCCAGCTGAAAGCGGTTGCCTACTCCAATAGCGGTCGCGAGATCGGCTTTTCCATGATTCACCCCGTTCAGCACTTTGGCGAGCTGTCGTTGATCGATGGCCAGCCTCGCTCAGCTGCCGTGCTGGCCGTTGAATCCTCTCTGGTCGCCTTTTTGCCCCGCAAACCCGCTGTTGAATTGATGATCAACGAACCCAGAGTATCAGCGCGCATGATGGTCGCGTTGACGCAACTGGTGCGTCGCTGTAATCAGCAAATCATGCTGCTTGGGTATCAGCACGCGCATAGCCGTGTCTGCTCGCTGTTGCTTCGCTGTCGAACAGAGGAGTCCGAAGAAGGACTCAAGGTGCTTGATTTTCCGTCTCAGCGGGAGGTGGCAAGCCTGACCAATACCAGCCGTGAAACCGTCTCGCGTGTCATCGGGCAGTTACAGGAAGCGGGTATTGTCATGAAGAAAGGCCGTCAGCTCTGGATTTGCGACCAGCCTCGCCTGGAGAAGCGGATGTTGGAGGGGCGTGAGTAGACCTGTACACTCCTTTCACACTCCACCACCTTAATCTGTAACACGCCTTCGGACTCCTCATGCAATCATCCAACATTCAATATTTGCCCAGGCTGGATCATCTGCGTGGCCTGGCGGCCATGATTGTTTTTACCTACCACCTGTACCACCACTTTTACCACAGCTGGCAACCCAATCCGGATGCCTGGTACCTGGGGTTGATGGTTGAAGGGCATACCGGTGTTGGTCTCTTTTTCGTGTTGTCCGGTTTTATTTTCATGCTGATCAGCCTGAAAAATGGTGAGATCCGTTACGGCGATTTCATGCGTAACCGCTTCCTGCGTATTTTCCCGCTGTTTCTGTTTGTGTTTTTTGTCGCCATTTCCATCGGTCGCAACAACTTTGGTGCCGCTGATGTGTTGTACCTGTTTTTCTCCAACCTGGGTCAGGCCCCCACGTCGGGCAGCTTTATTACAGGGGCGGCCTGGACCATTTCGGTTGAATTTACCTTCTATGCCATTTTCCCGTTTCTGGCGATGGCTGTGGCAGACAAGGGGGCAACCTATCTGTCTCGGCTGGTCTTGATTTTGCTGCTGTTTAAGCTGGGGGCCTACTTTATTAATGAAGCGCCCAAGCACATGCTCTATTCCACCCTCCTGGGACGGCTGGATCAGTTCCTGATCGGCATGATGGCGGCAATGGTCTATCAGCGGGCGCAGGAAAAGAGATGGCTGCAGCAGTGGTACTGGCTGCCACTATCGCTGTTGGCTGTGTGGGCGGGTGTAGGAGCCATGGCCCATTTCTTCAGCTATCAGGCCCAGGAGCAGCATGAACCCTGGTGGGTGATCTGGCCAACACTTGAGGCTCTGCTGTGGGCAGGTGTGTGTCTGGCCTACCTGTGTACCAGTGTGCAACTGCCTAAATTTTTGAATTGGGTATTAGAGCTAATGGGTCAGGTTAGTTACTCCTGGTACCTGCTGCATGCGTTGGTCCTTTGGCTCTGGAGCCAGTTGCTGGGGCCGTTGAGCCTGGGCAGTTTCTGGATTGATCTGCCCTTGAATATGCTTGTGGTAGGAAGCCTGAGCCTGGCTTTCGCCAAACTGTCTTATCACACACTGGAAGAGCCGTTTCTGGGCATGCGTAGACGCTACACAGAATAGGAATACTGTATAAAGCAAGACTGATGATCTGTGTCTTTATTTGCAGCGGTTATTAGTATGCATAGGACTAAAGAACTGAGGGTAATTACTTGTCGTCTGTGACGGCACATAAAAGGTCAAAGTACTAAAAGGCCCTGAGAAACAAGGATTCGCTTCGGCCTGTAAAACTTGGCTACCTGTAAAGTCAGGCAGCCAAGTTGTTTTTAATTAAAAGATTAAATCGGCTACGCCTCCCTCGCCGGCCAGCTTGATGGCGTCACCACTATCAGCGATTGTATCGGCCAGTAGTTCAAATACTTCTGCAATTGTCATTCGGCTGTCTTCATTAGAGGTGACCTGGCTCAGCCAGTCGCGCACCAACTGCTCATCATCTACATCATAAGATGCCAGGGTTTCTCCATCATTGCCTGGATCCAAAAGCCAAGTAAACAAATGTGCCATGTCTGTTTTATTAGTGACGGCACTGAAATCCTGGCCCTGGGCACCATTAAGGATATCAAACATAAGATTCGCAGCGGTTGCCGGCCGCCCATCCTCATATTGACCGGCCAGGAAGGCTTCTCGATAAAAATCGACGCCTTCTGAATCAGCCATTCGATTGAACAAACCCTTATATACGGAATTAATAAAATAGCCTACGTTATCATCATCAATCGGACCGTATAGCCTTTGAGACTCTGATGAGCTTGCGAAGTTGTCCAGCATTGCACCTAGATCGCCGTCATTGTCCGCTAGCATACCTTTCCAGTAGGCGAGTCCGTCTACATCGGCGGGGCGCTGGTAATAGGCGATGTAAAGGGTTTGTATCAGGTCAGTTTGCCAGTCGCTGCTGAAAGACAGTGCACCAGGGTCACTGATAACGCCGTTAACTTCGCCATCCGCGTCAAACTCGCCACCATCAGTAAGCTGGAAGTCAAAACGTATCTTGCCTCCTTCCAGGGCAATGGCTCCACCCTCTTCGGCTACCAGGTTTACCCATTCTCCAGACCGGTCTTGTTTCCAGTAACCACTGACCGGAACAGTACCATCCACGTATAGGCTAAATGATTCAGTTTTACCTGGTTGATCAACGAGAGCATTAAACGAAATCATGCCCAGCGGCATATTCAGGTTATCAGGAGCATTTTCTGGCTTATCCACCTGCTGGACATCTCGCAGGGTTGTCGAGTTTCCAGGTGTGACCTTGCCTGACTGGCTGCCGCCAACCAAAGAAACAAAAATCTGGTTCGCATCCGGGTCGTTTGACGGTGTTGGTGTTGCCAGAAATGGCACTGATGCTACATCTTGCTGACTCTCATCAGCCAGCCCGTCGCCATTACCATCGCCTAAGGTGTCGGAGCCCAGAGATGGGACAAAGCTTTCGACATCCTCGGGAATACCGTCGTCATCAACATCACTCAGCTCATCCCATTCATCTGCAGGCGGGATCTCGGGTTCGGGTTCGGGAGCTGGAGGAGGTGGAAGGGTCGATACGGTTATCGCAAATGTATCGGATACACTGAGTGCTCCATCCTCACCACCGTCTGCCAGCGTAAAGTTGAAGCTGCTCTGGCCAGTGGTCGAGCTGCTTCGAAGGACCAGTTTGCCATCATCTATATCCTGCTGAGTAAAGGTATCGTTTACACCAAGCTGTACATTATCCAGCAGTAAAATACCCGTATCGGGAATACTGTCCAGGGTGTAGGTCAGTCCTGCAGGCGCATCGTCCGGGTCACTGGCTCGAAGAATGGCGTTGGTGATTGTGGTCTCTCGAGAAACATAAACGCTTGCTCCGGAGTTGGCTTCAATACCGGGAGCATCGTTTACAGCCTGTAAGGAAACAGTTGAAGTCTGATTCAGTGTTAGAGAATCTGAGCCGGCATTTGCCTGCCCGCCGTTATCAATCAGCTGGGTTAAGGTAATGACGCGGTCAGATGAGGTTGTAGGAGCACTACTTGTGTTGGCATAAGCGATGCCATTCAACAAGGTTTCTGTTTCGACAACGCTCATAGTGCCAGAGGTAAACGTTATGTCGGCCGTACCGCCAGACAGGCTAACAGAATAAGACAAGCCGAGGTTGGTCGTTGTGCCGGTAGTACCATCGATCAGATCGATAGATGTGTTGTCCACAATAAGCTGTTCAGTGGTGTCCAGCACGTTAGTTGCGCTGAGGGACAACCCCTGAATGCTTTGCCCACTCTCTATAGTTGAAACATCTGCATTGCTGAAAACGGACACTGGTCCTGCATCTTCAACGAAGCCAGGGTTAGTACTGTCTATGGTGAGAGTTGGAGCATCGTTTACATCAGTCACTTCCACTGTAAGCACTGAAGAAGTGCCGGTATGTCCGTTCTCATCTGTTGCTTGTACCGTGATTGTTCTATCGCTGGTGTTGGGTGCATCGAGAGTGTTTGAATACACCAGTGCGCGTACAAGGGACTGGTAGTCTGAACTGCTCGCAGTACCGCTCAATACAATGCTACTGCTACTGACATAGTCAATGGTTACAGCACCAACCAACTCACCGTTGGTATAACCTGATAGCTGTATCCCCTCGGCTATGCCGTCCAGTGGGTTGTCCAGGGTAATCGTCAGGCTCGAAATATTATCACCGCTGGCCTCCGTGACGGTTGCTTGAGTTGCGAGGGCCGTCTGTCCTGAGCCTTCAAGGTAACCAGTGGTGAGGCCTGTTTCATTACCATCGCCACCCAGGTCAATAACAGGTGCTGTCACGACACTCAGCTGAGTCAGGGCACTACCGGTCGAGTCGCCATCACTTACAGCAAAACTGATAAGGCGTCCTGCTGGGTCTATATCGGCAGGTGAGCTTGTGTTTTGGTATTGAACGCCGTGCAAGATGGCTTCATATACGGTTGAGTTGGCAGTGCCGGTAATGGATAAAAGCCCTGAAGAAGATGTATAACTTACGCTCAATCCTGCATCAGAAGCGGCTTGAAGCGCAGCAGCATTGAGGCTCAGTGCTTCTGCCAAATCGCCATCAGGGCGGTTCAGGATAGTTGCTGTAAGTGATTCGATTTGATCGCCAAGATCCACGTCCGTGATGACAGCGTCTGTATCGGCAACAGCAACGGCAGGGCCTTCGGCGACAAACAGGGTTGTAAAGCTTGTCCCGCCTGCCCCCGAGGAGTCATCACTGTCCAGGTTGATCACGGGGGAGTCATTCACATCCGTAACAACCAATGAGGCAGTATGGGTGGATGATGAAAAGGCTGAGCTGCCACCGTTTGTAGAGGTGTCTCCGAAGCTGGCCACTGCTGTGGACGCGGAGTAAGCACTTCCGTCCCATAGTCTGAAGGTGAGGCTTGGGGTCTCACCATTCTCATTATCAGGATCAAAATAGAGGCCACTTGCTGCGTCGCCCGCCAGTATCAAAGCGTTTGTTTCGCTGACAGTACCAATATCTATATAGTTGTGCGCACCATCCCAGTGCCAGTACTTCCAGGTGCCATTCCCTGTTATGTCGGTAATGGCAATGCCCAGAGTATTGCCATCAACGTCAGCAGCATCGGTAAGATAGTTGGCGATAAGGTCATCTATCGTAACAATCGTACTGTTGGTGTTTTCATCGGTATTGGGCAGAGCCGCGTTACCGGTGCCTGTGGGAGCGTCATTAACCGCGGTTATGTCCAGATTGACCGTACCCAAGGGCACGTCGGTTCCGCCACCGCTACCGGTATTCCCCCCGTCATTCGCGCTCAGGGTCAGTAAGGCTGCATTATTCCCGGATGCATTGAGTGCGGAGAGGTAAGTGATATTGGTTGAGGTATTTAAATAGGCATCAATATCGGCTGCCGTGCCCGTCAGGCTTAGCTCGCTGGTACCGGAGCCGGATACTGTGACATTGCCAGCATCGCCTGCACTCAAGCTACCCGCATCTACGTTTAATGTAAGACTGATATTACTGCCCTGGGCGTCAATATCCGAAAAAGTGACGGCGGACAAGTTGAGGTCGCTACTGGTGTCTTCTATTACCGTAATATCGGTTGGCAGGCTGACTATGGAAGGATCATCATTGACAGCCGATACATCCACTACGAGCTGAACAGGGGAAAGCGAGTCTGTTCCCTGGTTGTCGGTGGCAACCACTGAAAAAGCATTCAGCTCTCCATTGCTATTTGCAGCAGGTGTCCAGTAGGCGTTGTGAGTGGCGTCAATAACGGCATTAGTGGTTCCATCCCAGGCAGTTGCAGATGCTTCGTCCGCGCCAATTTTCAGTGTGCCACTGGTGACGGCCGTCACCGTAAAGGCCTCAACGGATCCATCGGAGTCTGCTTCATCACCAGCAGTCAGCAGCTGGGCCATGGTCACTTCAAAGCTAGTATCCTCGGTTGCACCTGTCAGGGTGCTCAAGGATGTCAGCGTAGGCCGTTCGTTCTGCTCAATCGTCAGGGTGTGGGTTTGAGTCCCTGATTCATGGCCGTTCGTAACCGTGTCGATATTGATAATGACATTTTCGGCATCATCATCGAGTGGGGCGTCGTCAATTGACGTGAGTGTGAAGCTGGCTGAGCTGCTTCCACTGGTAATAGTGACGGTGTTGCCACTGATATCACCGCTTAAGTTGTAGTCTGTACCGCCCCCGGTGGCACTACCGGAAATTGCCAGGTTGATCTGAACGTCCTGACTTGCGGTTACTGTATTTCCAAGGGCGTCCTTGAGAACCAGTGTATACACCGCCTCATCACCCAACTCGGTTATTGACGTCTGGTCTGCGCTTAATTCAACAAGCGGAAGGGTAGAAAAGTTATAGGTGGTGTCATCACCAAAACCGCTGAAACTATTGCCCAGACTGTCAGTTATCGCGCCTGAGGCAATATTGATTGCGTACTCTGTGCCTGCAAGCAGGTTTGCACCCGGATTCAGGGTCAGGGTGGCGCCGGAGGCACTGATGCTACCGCCATTATCCCCTGTGCCTGTTTGTGATGAGAAGGTTTCAACAGTTTGTCCGGTAGTCAGGTCCTTCAGCAGGATGGAGCCTGTATCAAGCAGGATGTTTTCCGAGAAAGACAATGAAATGTCAGCTGACAGGTCTGATCCGAAAAAACTGTCATCTGCAGGTGAAGAGCTGGCGGCCTGGAATACCGGCCCTACCAGGTCCAGCGTGTGAGCAGTGCCGCTATTATAGGCTTCGGCGATGTTTCCTGAACCGTCCTGGATATTAGTGTTGGCGTTCAAATCAAGGCGAAGTGTACCTTCGCCTGACAGGCCTGTCGCAGAAATGGTATAGCTTGTGCCGGAGCCTGACAGTGTGGAAAGCGAGCCATCGGCTGTTCCGGTTTTGGTCAGTGTAAAATCATCCAGGCTTACATTGGTTACGGAGGCACTGAACTCAATGTTAAATGTCACTGAAGATGCGTTTTGTGCCGGAGTACCGTCGATTGTGATCGTGGCTGTGGGGTTTCCGGCAGGAAAGTAATCATTATAGGCTCCGGTCTGGGAGTATATGTTTCTTAGCCCGCTGTCTTCCTGCACCAGCGTGATGTTTTGGCTGGCATCGACGCTGAAGTCGTACAAAGTGCCGCCGTCTATTGGAAGGTTGAACTGATTGCCTTCCGTCCAGCTGCTATCTCCGTTCTTCAGTACATAAAACTTTTGGTAGTTGCTGCTGTAATCGGATGTATAGGAGTCAAAGAGTGCAAAAATATCGCCAGCTTGTTCCTGAATAAGAGGGACCCAGTCAGAGCGGGTAGTGCTGGTTGAAAAGTCGGAGGTGCTCCAGCTGCCAGAGCTGTTGGTTTTATATCTGACAGTGCTACTGACGAAATTGTCGTTTACATCGTAAATTTCGTCTGCATAAAATACGTGGATCTTGTCGTTTGAATCCAGAATCGCGTTGGATGTGTAATAGTACTGTTGGTCGCCAGTGTTATCGACAATTTTGGTGGCGGAAGACCAGGTGCCGCCGGATTTTACCTCGTAGTAAAGGTTGGCTCCGTAGCTGTTCTGATTGTCTTCATGTTCGTAAAACGCATATACATCACCATTTGACGCGATGGCGAGGCTTTTTGCGAACACCTCGTCCTGGCCGCCGGCACCGGATGCAATATCTTCTACGACCCAGCTGCCGGATGCATTGGTAGCATAGCGAATGTAGTCTCCGGTTGAGTCGGAGTAGTTGTATAGCAAGTGAGCATTCCCGCTGCTATCAACGGTGATGGCCGGGTCATCAAAGTTTTTGCCACCGCCGCTATCACTGGCATTTTCTACCCATCCATAGGTCCATTGGTTGCCATCGTACTCGGCATAGCCAACACCACGTGTGTTATCCACACCGGAGCCGTCAGAAGGTCGGTAGACCAAGTGGATATTGTCATTGCTGTCAATGGCGATACCCAGATCATCTGAGAAGTACGTATTGCCCGTATCCGTTGTCGTGATAGTCGAGTGCGTTGACCAACTGCTGCCATCCCAGGTCTTAACGGATATTTCAGTGCCGGATACCTTATGCACCAGGTACTCAACACCGTTACTGTCGGTCGCCAACTGGGCAAAAGCCCAAGTGTTGGCGGAGTAAGTGTGGACAGTAGTATCAGTTATTGCGAGGGCGTGTTCGTATGTTTGGCTCAGCTGTGCGGTATCGAGAGCGCTGGAGGGTGTGACTTCCCCGGTAGCATACTCCAGCTGCCAGTCCCCCCCCAGGGCAAGTGAGCCGCTGGTGTCATCTGAAGCCGCGATATCGGCACCTGTCTGAGCGGCGAGTTTTCCGACAAACTCAACACCTGTGGTATCGGCCGCCAGGTTACATCCATAGAGCAGCAGATCACCGTCTTCTTTAAGGGCATTCCCCAAAAGAGAAAGCTGTTCGCTGTACTCGCCGAGCGTTGAGTTGTTCAGTCGGCTGCTACCGAGCTGAAGCTCACCATCCTGACCATGGCTAAGCAGATGAATAGCGTCATAGTCCGCGTTATCTGAGGCCCATAGTGCCAGCTGTGCAACACCGTCCTGGTGTTGGTCCAGAATACGTACTTCAACATCCTGGGATATACCCGCCAGCAGGCCGGATATGTCATTTACACTGGCATCAATGAAGACAATTTCTTTACGGCTTTTTGTGCTGGAAGCTGCTGCTTCGCGGATAAGGTGTGGGTATTTAATCCCGAGAGTATCTGAAGTCGTCATGGTCGCACCTGGAGGCTGATTCCTTGGATAGGGGGGATAATCCTTTGAATCAACAAGATTGCACATTTTTTGTGCACTAACAAGTGTTTGGACGCAAGGGAGGGAGGGTTACAGGATGAGTGTGGTGCTGCCAACCAGGGGGACGGAGACCCGCCCTGTGGGTTTAAGGGCGGGGTCTGTGTCGATCAGAAATTAAAGCTGAGGGTGTCATCCTTACCCTCGAAGTACTCTGCTACATCCTCTTCGGAAACAGACTGGGCATGTTCTTCCAACTTGGTGTGCAGCTGATAAAGCTTCTGGAAGCCTTTGATACGCTGCTGGGACAGCATTTGTCCGTAGGCCAATGCCAGTGCCTGCCCTTCTTGCAATTCTTTTAGCGCCTCAGCAGAGAGGCTGTTGAGTGCTGCTTCATCGACCCGATAGATGCCTTTGATCTGAGCATTCTGTCCCTTTTCGGTCGCCAGCTTCAGAGACCAGGGTTTGATCAGGTTGTGCTTGGCCAGCAGGCTGACGGCCTGGCGGGTACGGGCACGGCCTGCCTCGCATTGTTGCATGAAACCCAGAAGCGCGTTGAGCTTGTCACTGGGCTCACCATCCGGCTTGAAGAAACGCTGCTCTTCAGTGGGCTGGTCGGTCAGCAGACCGCTGGTCTGATCGAAGCACAGGGCCAGGCCTTCCTTGTCTTTGCGTGGCAGGAGGCGGAAGGGGTAGGCGCGCAGGGCTGCCGGCAGGTAACCGCCCATCCAGCGACCGTTGGGGGCAACAAAGAGGTTGTGTTCCGGAATCAATGACAGCAGTGCTACGGCTTCAAACCGGGCAGGTGCGGTGTCGGTTGACGGCAGTTCCAGAAAGGCGACCGGCATGGTTGGAATCAGGTGGGGCAGTTCTTCCAGTAATACCGGGGCGGTATCGGTTTTGGCGGCAAACTTGAGGGAGTCAATGCCGTGCCAGCCCAGTTGCTGGTGCTGCTCGGCGTTGAGGGCAATGTATCGGTCCATCTTCAGGGCCTCCTTGGATCAGGGATGTGTCTCTGACCATCTGTATTCATTCAGGTTCGGGCATGTAGTTACAAAAAACCCCGCGCCGTTGCCGGAGCGGGGTTTTGTTGGCGTAGAGCTATCACCCGGAGGTGATAGCTGCCAAATTAGACTAACTTAGGCCAGGTTGTCAGCCAGGGTCAGAACGCCACCCAAGCTGTCACCGAAGTCGTAAGTACCGATCAGCTGAACGCTGGTGAACTCGGCGCTGGTGTTGTCGGAAGACAGTTCGAACACCTTGTACTCGCCATCGTTCGCATCGTTTTCGATCATAACGATGTGGCTGCGCTCGGAACCAACGTAGTTAGCGATGGTGCCTTCAGCATCGAAGGTAGCATCCAGGATGTTACCGTAACCCTGGCCGTTACCATCAACGATGGCTGCCAGCAGGTCAGACGCAGTCAGCGCTTCCCAAGTCTCGTTGGCAACAGCCGCAGAGTTGAAGGCTTCGAAGATGGTTACACTGTTCGCTTCCAGAGTAGCGTCAGCGTTCAGGGTCTGAGCGATCAGCTGCTGAGATTCAACAGAACCAGAAGCGCTGGTCATGTTGTTCAGGTAAGCGCTGAAGTCCAGGTAGTCTTCGCCCAGAGAGTCGCCAGCTACAAAGTTAACGATGGTGTTTTCACCGTTGTTGTAGTTGGTGAAGACAACAGTGTCGTTGCTGTCAGTGCCAGTGCCCAGAACTACAACATCGTTGCCGGAACCGGCGTTGATGATGTTGTCGCTTTCTACAGCGCTGTCAGTACCGGTGATGTCAACACCGCCGTTCTGAGCCAGCTGGGAGTTGTTGGCAACAACACTACCGTTGGACAGACCTTCGTGGTTGCCAACCAGCGCAGCAACACCAGCATCCAGGTCACCTGCGGCGATGGCAGCGGCAGCAGAGTTACCGTTGAAGGCTTCCCATGCATCCTGTACGCCCGCCAGTTCGGTAGCGCTCAGGCCGGCCAGATCACCAACGTTCAGTTCAACGATCAGGTCGTCAGCAGAGAAAGTACCGTCTACCAGAGACTGAACGATCAGGGTGTTGTTTTCACCGTCAACCACGCGCAGCAGCTTGTTCAGGACTTCGTCGCTGTTGATCGCTTCTTTGATCGCCTGGTTGATGTGACGCTCGTCAGCAACGTAGTTGTCGCCAGTCGGTACTTCAACGGTAGATTCCCAACCGTTGTCGAAAGCGGCAGCAGCTTCTTCAGTCAGGCCGGCACCGGCCAGAGTAGCACCGGAGATAGTGACAGTCAGGGAAGCACCCCACAGGAACGCCGGGTTGGTGCTGGAGTCCAGACCACCAGAGTTCAGGGAGCCGTCACCGCCCAGCAGGTCGGATACTTCCAGGTTCTGGGAGTTGAATGCCCAAGTACCGTGCACGCCGCCGTCAGCAGTTACGCCGTCGATTACAACTGCAGCAGGAGCTGAGTCATCAACGGAGATTACAACGTTGGTCAGGCCCAACTGTTCCAGCAGAGCGGTCTGGTCAGCGATGAACGCTTCCAGAGCTTCCGGACCACCGGCAACAGTAGTGTCGATAGTTGTAACAGTGTCAGCGAAGCCCAGGAAGTAAGCATCATCGCTGGAACCGCTGTTGTCAGCGTAAACAGTGTCGTTACCAGCGCCAGTGCTGATAGTAACGTCGCCTTCACCGTAAGTGTTAACGGTGTCGTTACCAGTACCGGTAGTAACGCTGATGTTGTCCAGATCGCTCTGATCCTGGTAGTCGTTACCAGCAAAGTTGATCTCGGTTACAACAGAGTTGTTACCGTTACCCATGTTGATGTTCAGCGCGAAATCTTCGTGCGCAGCAACATTGCCGTCCAGCAGCAGGTTCAGGCTGTCGTTGCCAGCACCGAAGGTGTAGTCGAAGTTGCTGTTGTCAGCAGCAGGGTTGTCCTGCTCGTCAACCAGGTTCAGGTCACGGTCGATAACCAGTTCTTCGATTTCGCCAGTGATAGACAGGTCGCCTTTGAAGGAAGCAGCGTTCACGTCCTGAACGTTGTCCAGCTGAGCGATAACCAGGTCGCCTTCAGCGCCAACAGACTCAACATTAACCACTTTCAGCTGGTTGTTGGTGCTGGACATGGAAGACAGTTTGCTGTCACGGTCAACAAAAACGTTGAATACTTCGATACCGGAATCCGGAGTGTTGGACATGCCGCCAACCTGCAGATCACCACCCATGCTGCCACGACCAACGTTGTCCAGCGCGATGTTGGTTTCGATCATGTTGGAAGCGATGCTCGGATCTTCCGGACGCTGACGACCGTACAGGGTAAAGTCGGTTACACCGTCTTCACGAGCAACGAAGCCAGCACCTTCGAAAGTGCCGCCGTTAGCGTCGTTCAGCAGGATGGAGTCACCCTGAACCAGACCCTGGGATGTGCCGTTAACGTAGGCGTTGGTTTCGAAACCGTCTTCAACGCGGTTGATGCTCAGACCAGCCAGTTCCGGGTTGTCAGCTTTAGCTTCGTTCAGAGCTGCACGTACAGCAGTTTCCAGCTCTTCGTAAGTCTTGGCGTTGTAGATGCCGTCAGACTTCAGAGTGTACTGAACGCCGTTCAGGATGAAGTTGAAACCTTCGATGTTCAGCTGGCCCAGCGGCTGATTGGGATCGTGCGGGATCTCTTCAGTACCCAGGTCCATCAGGTTAACGCGCAGCTGAGAGTTGGTAGCTTCGTCAGGAGCAGCGATCAGAGACTGGCTGTCGAAGTAAGCACCGAAAGATACAGCAGCGTCGGTAGACTTCATGCCGAAGGTAACGTCAGACGGCAGGCTGTTTTCAGCAGCGCCTTCGCCCAGCAACTGGTCGAAGTCAGTGATTTCGGAACCGCTCAGACGGATGTCTTCGATGACCAGGTCAGCACGGCTGTCTACAGACCACCATTCTTTAACGCCAACCATGTCCTGAGCGTCGATCTGAACTTCGCTGTCTACGAAGTCCGGAGTCGGGTTGTCAGAAGCGTCTTCGATTGCAGTGTCCTGCGCGCGGATGAAGACTTCTTCAACATTTTTGGTTTTCGCAGCAATAGCGAAAGCCTGAGAATCGCCGATTTCAGCGACCAGCTTGTCAGTGCCAGCGCCACCGTCGATGATGTCACCAGACTGCAGGGTGTTCTGGTTGTCCAGGATGTAACCAACGAAAGTATCGTCGTTTTCAGTACCGGTCAGAACGTCCTGGTCAGCAGCCAGACGGAAAGTTTCGCCAACTTCGCCGCCGCCATTGCCGTTGTCTTCAGCATCCGGGAAGCCCAGAACGATGCCGTCGATGTCAACGTCAGCTACTTCAGTGTCAGCGTCTACGCCAGCCAGCATGGCTTTGGCAGCAGCTTCCTGCTCTTCGCCGTACTCTTTGTTGTTAGCAGCAACAGATGCGGTGAACGCGTCAGCTACGTCCTTACGGCTTTCCAGTACAGCAGCGTCTTCGCCCTGTGCGCCGTTCAGGATAGCCAGTGCAATTTCACCTTCGGTGATGTTGCCTTCAGCCAGTTCTTCAACGTAGAAGTCCAGACCAGCCTGCTCAGCGTCACGGCCCAGGATCTGCTGGTACAGAGCGTTTACCAGGTCAGCAGCTTCCAGATCGCCGTAGTTACGCTGATACTCTTCAGAAGAAGCGAAAGCGTTGATGATGGCAGACAGGTCACCGTTAGCGGCTTCCAGTTCGTCAGCCCAGTATTCCTGACCAGCTGCGTCAGCCGGACGGCCGTAGAAAGCGATGTACAGATTCTGGATCTGATCCAGGCTTGCTTGTGTAGCCATGTAGTATTACTCCGTTAGTGATGTTAACCACTTGGTCATATATATGACAAAGCGTCTCTGCTTTGTTTAGTGCAACAGTGCGTGGCCAATACACACTGCTGTTTGCGGGCAATGTGCCTGCAAAGCGTTACAGTGGAGTGACAGCGGCTGTCTGCTCAAATGCAACAGAGTGCATTCAAACAAACCTTTTGGCCATTGAATGTGACCGCCATCACACCTTTACCAATTGATTGATTGCGGAGGTTAAAATAATGCGTGTCAGGGCCATCCGCACCGAACCCGTAATCTTACTATAAAACAACGGGCTAGGTGCAAGGGTTAAAGCGTGCCAATAAGAGTGAGCTCGGTGGACCAGCCATCCTGTTGATAAAGCTCAATGGGGCTGTCCGTGTGGCGCCAGCCGGCGCTGGCCTTGAGTGAAATGTACGGATTAAGGCGCCATGTATACTGGCTGTTGAGACGAGTCAGGCGGCGGTCGCGACGCTTGTTGCCCCAAAACGCAGGCGAGTAGGCGCTTTGCTCATATTCCCTCAGATACATTAACTGCAGCTCCAAAGGCAGGTTTTGCCAAGGGCGTGCGCGGGTACCCACATGAATGCTGTAACGGTCATCACCGGCTCGCGGTTCCTGTGGCTGGTCATATTCAAGGCCTGAATAGGCTACTACGCCAGGCGCAAGGCTCCTGAGCCACTGAATACCGATACTATGGCTGTCTGCACTGGTGCGCTCGTAGTTATACCGGGTGTACAGGGATACGCGCTGCTTTTGGCTGCTGACCGTGATACCCAGCTGGGTTTGAATGCGCTGCTGCTCTTCCTGACGGTGCCCATTCACAGATGCGTCCAGCCTGCATCTAAGGCCACTAGGGCAGGGGAGGGGCTGACCCAAAAGTGCGTACAGTCTGAACTCCGTTTCCTGAAGGTTATCATAATGACGAGCGCTGCCACCGAGGTGCCAGTTTCGTTCGCCCTGATATTGCCAGTTCAGGTTCAACGCGGAATAACTGCTGGAACGCGCCTGACTGGCAGTGTCCAGGTTCCAGTCCAGAGGCAGGCCATTGAAGTTAACCAGGATGCTATCGTGGCGGCTGCCATCATTCGCGTTGCTGTCGTAGCCGCGTGTTAATAAAAAGCCCAGTTCCTGGCGTGATCCTGCGGCCACGAGGGGAGCGGGACCTGATGCGGCCAGCCAAGTATCAACAAGACGTGCCAGTGCTGGCGGAATATTGTTTTCCCGCAGCCATTGACGGTGTTCCAGTGCGGCTTGTCGATCACCATCAAGTAAGGCAAGCCTCAGGCTTTCTATTCGCAGGTCGCCGCGCAGTGGGTGGCACTGACTCAACTTGCCAAGTGCCTCTCGTGCCGAAGACCAGTTGCCATTGGTATTGGCGTGACGGGCTTCCTGCAGCCAGAAGTCCGTTTTGGCCGGGCTGCATTCAATCGCTTGGGCACTACTGGCTATAAGTAATGTGAGGCATGCCAAAAGCCGTATGATCATGTCAGTACTTGTGCTTCAGGTGAAATGCCCCATGCACGTACAGGAGCTGAATGACTTGAAAGCGACAGTTGGAGAGCCTGTGGCCAGTGAGCAGTCGGCAGAAGGGCCTGGGTACCCTCGCCGATGAGAATGGGTGTTGGTGTTTGTCGAGTGGCGGCTTCCAGGTGTGCGGCCAGGTTAACCGGTGCGCCGATCAGCGTGTAGCTGCGGCGGTGTGTTGAGCCGAGTTCGCCTACCACCACCTCGCCGGAGTTGATTCCAACGCTTAACTCCAGTGGCAGCCCATACTCCTGACTGATGTCGTTCATTTCTCGGCACAATGCCTGGCCCGCCATGATTGCATGGCGGGCATGATCCGCGTCGGCCAGTGGCGCCCCCCAGAAAGCCATGACTGCGTCGCCGATATATTTATCCACCGTGCCTCCATGTTGGTGAATGGTGCGGGTCAATCTGTCCATGATGACTTGCAGAATCTCGGCCAAAGCCTCGGGTTCAATGTTTGCTGCATAAGCAGAGAAATTGCGCAAGTCGGCAAACATTACTGTCATCAGCCGACGCTCGGGCTCGGCACCGATAATCTGGTTGGGCTGGCGTTGAATGCGCGCCATTACCTGTGGTGCTACATAGTGGCTGAATTGGTGCTGCAGTATGTCACGCGCATGAAGCGCGTCAAGTGCGGTCCAGGGAATCAACAGGGCCAGGGTGCTCAGTGAGGCCGCTAGCATGGGAAGCAGTGGCCAGAATAGCCCCTGTTGCTGTTGCCAGAGGGCGAAACCAAACCATAGGGTGTTGACCGCGCAGGCAAACAGGGTCGCCAGCAAGGGTTGTTGGCGGAGCAACAAGCCGGTGGTCAGAATGGCTGCCAGAAGAGCGGCTAACGCGCTGATTGGCCAGCTGGCCTTTGCCGTAATCCAGACTTGCTGATCGAGCATGCCTTGTAGCAGCAGAGCGTGGGCTTCCATGGCGGGAAAATCTGCGGCAACCGGGGTACTTATGCGGTCGTGGAGCCCGACAGCGCTGGATCCTAGAATCAATACACGCCCCTGAAGGAAGCCCTCAGGAACTGTATCGTTTAGAACAGCCTTGGCGCTGATCCAGGGGACGGCCCCGCTGCTGCTATACCAGGGGATTCGGGCGCTGGCATCGGTCTCTAGTGGGATCTGGATTACGTTATCACTGCTAATTAACTTCCCTGATTTGCTCAGCCGGTATTCTGGAGGGCTGCCCATTAGCTGGCGCATCAAGCTCAGAGCCAGTGCTTCGATACAGACGTCAGAATGACATACCAGGGGAAACAAGCGTCTAACCTTTCCATCCGGGTCTGTGATGGGCGTGATGTGGGCTTGCTCCAGCCCTTCCAGGCTACTGAAATTATTTATCCAGCTGCCGATACGCGGCAGAGCACCGCAGCCCTGGGTACAGGTCACTTGGTGCGGCAGGCGTCCACGAGGCGGCACAGATGAAGGAGCCCAAACCAGGCTTGTTGTAATGCGGTGGTCATTTAAAACAGTAGCAAGGTTTTCTGAGCTGCTGGAATGGTCCGGAAACAGAATATCAATCCCGACCAATGCTGGCTGTTGATCCAGAATTCGTTCGATCAATACTGCAATGCGATCTCTCGACCAGGGCCAGCGCCCCTCTTGTTCCAGAGTCGAATCATCAATATCGATAAGTGCAATTCGAGGGTCTGTTGGTAAGCTTGCAGGTTGCAGTAGCTGAATGCGCCTGTCTTCCAGGGCTGCCTCAAGCTCGCGTGCCTGGTGAGGGAAAAGCATGACAATGCATAGCAGCAGGCCCTGAAGAACAAAAAGGGCCAGCCACTTGGTTATAGCAGAGCGTCGCATTAATTCCAGTGAGTGATACCGCTAACATGTGAGTCATCGCCGAGTTCACGCTCAAAGAGCAGTGAAGCGCTGTCACCGTTAGGGCCAAAACCACCTTCCAGTTGAGCGTTGGATAGTGCGTCGTCACTCTGCATCAGGCCATTTTCGTCAAATTGGCCAGCCCCCTGAATCGAGACAGCATCATCAAGGCCTGGGGCGCTGACATCAAACTTGGACACAAACTTCTTCTGATCAAAGTCAACAAGGAGCATGGGGTTGATGACTTCGGCGGGGCGCAGGCCGTCTTTGCTGGAATAGACCGCGGAGGAATCATTGAGATTAAATTGCACCCGTCCACTGGTAGGCAAATCCTGTGCTCCCGGTGTTTCCAGCGCATAGTGGCGGTTGAAAGCAATATTCGGATTGTCAGATGACAAGAATGAGATCTTATCACTGTCCAGCTCTGCAAAGTCAGCCCAATGCCCCCAGCTAACACCTTCACTTGTCTCACGGGACTGCCATTGTGCCAATAGCGGGCGATCATCGACTCCACTATGCTGAAGGCCAAACATCCATTGCTGGGATGATTTGTTTTCGCTGATAAGAATGATGAGGGTATTACCCTGCCAATGGCCTTTGAGACTCAGATAATCGTTTTCAGCAAAAAGTACACCTGACTCTCCCACCGCGCCTCGCAGCGTATAGTTGCTGCCGCCGGTATTAATCAGCATCTGAAAACGGCCGTTGGCATCAGCTTTGAATCCACTGATGCTGGCTTGTTTGCCGTGTCCTGCCGGATTTCCCAGAGGTTGCACCCAGCTGGTATCAAAAGTCTGTGTGCCCGCGAAGTCAAGCGTTTCACCAGGCGTGAACCAAATGCTGTGACGGTCGAGA
This sequence comes from Marinobacterium stanieri, assembly GCF_900155945.1. Lineage (GTDB taxonomy): Bacteria > Pseudomonadota > Gammaproteobacteria > Pseudomonadales > Balneatricaceae > Marinobacterium > Marinobacterium stanieri. The sequence continues at coordinate 88,616 of NZ_FTMN01000010.1, read as the reverse complement.
GGGAGTTGCCACAAATCAATATTGTCCTGCCGAAGTGCAAGCAGCCAGTCGTATTCTTCGGCACCCAGTGCGGTAAGACTGTCCGGAAGAGCTTCCCAGAGAAGGCCTTCGGGCCAATAGCGTGCTGCCAAAAGGGTTTCAATTGAGCCGGTTTTACCCCATAAACGCTTTTGCTGAAGGTCGAGCCAGCCATTCAGTTTCAGACTGTCACGGAGAGTGAGCTGAACATTGTAAATAGCATGGCTTGCAACAGGGTCGTAGGCGTCAACACGCATGCTGGTATAACGCAAGTATTCTCGCATTTGCTCAGCACTGTAGGTACCAGACCGGTTGTCGACGGAAAAAAGGTGGCTTCCGCCTTTCCGTGGATCCGGGTCTTCGGCGTCGTTCAATCCATCCCCATCAGTGTCGGCCAGCCAAGGGTTTAGATTGTTGGCAAGTTCTTCCTGATCCGATACCCCATCGTTATCCGTGTCTCCATCGGCATCAAGCAGGAGTGCATCCCGAAGCCCTTCCAGATCAGCCAGTGGCGGCTCAGATGGATCGTCGGGCTGGGGTGATTTCTCCGGAAGGTTATTGTCTTGTTCAACAAATTCAATCACCTGCTCGTGCGTCATGGTCGGCGTTAACAGTTTGCCGTTAGCGTCATACATGCCGCCGCTAAAAAATGGAGAGTTGGCCTTGGTGCTTACAAAGTCAGGAATGCCGCTTATGCGTTCAATGCCATCGCCCGGGCGCAGGCGTAGCCAAGCACTGTCATGCTCACTGAGGTCGGCTGATTCAGGAGTGTTACAGGCTCCGAGGCTACCTGGGATGCACCCCAGGGCCTGTGAAAATGGAGACAACCGAATAGCACCAGAGTGAACAAAAACTCCCAATTCGTTATTTTGCAGGCTTGCTGTGTAGTCTGTGCCACGAATACCCAGAGCCGCAAAGGGTGTATCCAGGCGATAACGGTGATGAGCACCCTCACCAATTGCACCGGTGCGAGTCCGCAATTTGCCCTGTTTGAGTTCAAAGCGGATTGCGGCTTCCCTACCCGCTTCGGCAGCCCTATAAGCATGGATGATCATTTCTGAGTGCGGCTGAAGGTTTACGATGGCGTTATCCTGCATGCGCAGGGTCATACTGCCATTCACGGTAACCAGGTGGTCGCCTACAAATACTTTATCCTGACGGGTGAGGGGCTCGCGGCCGTCAGTTTTGAGTCGCCAGCTGTCACCGGTAGCCAAAACAACGGTGCCGACAAGTGTGCTGCTGGCATGAGCGTTCAGGCCCAAAATCGCCGTAACTAAAGTGAGCAACAAGTAAAAATGACGAAATCTTGGGCGCATGTATAACCTCATGTTCAGGTTAGCCAGAGCTGCATACCGACAACTTGCAGGCTGGCATCAACATATTCGTCGGACTGAGTAAATTCCAGCATGGCCTGTGCAGGTGTGCGAAACCCGTAGTATAGCTCATTTAACCACCAGTTGTATCCGCCATCGTCCGGCAGGCGGCCGAGAGTGTTGGTGTAGAGCTCGTCGAGGAGTTCTTCGTGACTTATGCTGTTATCACCGTCTATATCAGCACGACCTCTAAATTCAACTGAGTTGTAGAACCCGGTCGTCATCTGCTCCAGACTTGAACCTTTCTGCAGTTCGTCTTGCCACCACTCGAACCCGGGCTGGTCAGGAGTGCGTCCCATTATGCCAAGGTAGGCGCGGTAAAGTTGGGCTTCTTCTGCGGAAACAATGGACGAGCCTGTCAGTACATCGCTTGCCCAAGGAGTGGTTGCATCGGCAAGCACTGCATCGCCCTCCAGCTTAAACATCAACTGGTGGGGTGTATATTCTGTGTCACTGAAGGACACAGTTTCGATACCTGAAAAAGTTACTGCGTTATCGGTTGAGCTGTCCCGATAAAGTGTGAGTTTGTCCAGTGTCAGGCCATTGCTGGTGTCCAGTGACCAGCGGCTGGAGTGGTTGCTCAGCTGAATACTGTCTTCACCATCACCGCCCCAAACCCTGTCATGGCCTCCTTCCCAGTAAAAGGTGTCATTGCCCAGGCCCAGCTCGATAGTATTGTCGTGTTGGGCACCAGTAACCTGATCGTTATAATCAGTTGCGATGAGTTTTTCTACAATGGCGCCAAAGGCAATAGCCAGGTTATTTGTTCCCGGGACTTTTACATTCGAATAAGTTGATACTTCACCTGCACTGCTGAAACCGCCCTCTCCAATATCCGACGCTATCGCACTGCCCAGTGCGCTGAAATCCAAGGTGTCATAGCCGCCACCATCCCAAAGAGTCTGCATTGGAATGCTGTCGGTGAAAGTATAGAGGGTGTCGCTGCTGTTATAGTCAGTGTTGGCGCCGTACAGGTACTGAAGTGCAGCTACATCCATTAACTGAAAGGTTACAGGTGCAGTTTCTGGCATGTCCGGGTGGTCAGTGTAAGACATCACCGTGTATTGGAAACTGTCCTGAGAACTCGGAACTGCGGGGAAATCGCTTTCGGCCTCGAATGAGTGTGAAAGCCCTAGCGCATGTCCCAGTTCATGAATCAACGTCATGTAGAACCAGCTGCCAGGGTTGCTGTTGTCATTTCGGGTGTCGTAATTCAGCCAAATATCCCCAGCGGCAGCACTGGGGGTGGTGCCATTTTCATACATCGGCCAGGGATAATAGGCGTAGGCCGCTGTTTCATAATCAATTTGGTCATTGAAGGCCAGGCGAATGTCGCCGTAAGTAGTGCTGTCATTGACCTCCAGTAAATTAAGGTTAGTTAATTGACTGACCTGTTGAGCGACGCCCCTGAACTCATTCATTTGAAGGAAAGTGAGCGGAAACCAACTGTTCCACTCATTATCCTCACTGTAGTCCGGGGGGAAATAGGCGGTGCCTGAGGGGAAGCTGTAAGTGACGGTGCCGGTATCCCAGCGATAATCACTCAGTAGTCCGGCATACCATCTGGCAGTGTAGTCAACTGGCGCGACAAGCATGTTTAAGTACCTCAAGCCATCTCGATCAAGGCAGCGGCACAGGCTGACCAGTCGAAGGTCTCTTCGACACGTTTGCGGGCTGCTTCAGTCATTGTGTTACGTCGATCATCCGGCAGGGCGATCAAATCGTCAATTGCCCGTGCAAAGGTGTTCGGTTCTGCAAGCGTGATTTCGCTGCCATCAATAAAATCGATACCTCGGTTTCCGAATGGTGTGCTGATAATATCCAGACCCCAGGCTGCGTAGTCGAGCATTTTCAGGTTGGTGCCTGAGCCTGATGACATGGGGTTAAGCGCTGCGGATGCTGCCGACATCACGACCTGCTTTTCGGCTTCCGGCAACATGCCCAAAGGCGTGACATTATCGGGCAGTTTCTGGAAATCCTGGTGGTTGCACAAGCTGCCCAGTAGCCAGAACTGGTATTGAGGCCGCTCTTTTGCAAGCTCAATGATAACCTGAGCCGCTTCCAGGTTGGGGCCGTGCCAGCTGCCCATGAACAGCAGTGCTTCCTGGTCCGTTGGTAATCCCAGCTTGATACGGTTGTCGCGCCGTTCTTCAACGCTATGGTAGCGGGTCAGCTTCAGGTCGACACCATTGCCAGCGACGGCTGCAGGGCAGTCGATCGTTCCATACAGCGCAGCGAAACGATCCAGGTCTTCCTGGCTGCAGGCGACCAGCCATTCACTTTCGCGGATGCAGGCGGCTTCGGTATCGCGCACTTTCTGCAGCAGTGGGGCAGGGTCTTTTTGGCCTTCCAGAACGGCTGCCTTCATGTCCGCCTCAACATTATGCGCATCGTAAGCGATAGGCCCTTGCCAGACTGCCCGGATTGCCTGGTACAGATAGGGGTGTGAAGCGATGACCAGGTCGGCATCACGCACCTGATCTTCCAGCAGGCTCATGTAAGAACTGTTTTTGAGGATGCCTTCAATGGCGGCGATATCGCCCAGAGGGACCTTGCGCCCGTGCTGAAGGGTTTTGGCATGCACCTTCTGGCTCAAGGACTCGGGCACTACATGCTCAACCAGACCGGGAAGTAAGCGCAGGTGGCGTTTCTCCGGACCAGTGCAGACCAAGCTGACATCCATGTGCTCTGACAGCTGGGCATAGAGATTGTAGAGACGGCTCTGTCCTCCACCCTGGGGTGGCCAGGCCGGGAAGGTAGAGGTGACGACGACTTTCTTGCGTGTTTTCTCAGGTGTTTGGTGAACGGTTTCGGCGGTTTCAGCGGTTTCGGTCGTAGGAGCCAACAGAGGGGCCAATGTGGCTTCCCAGCTGATATGGGAAACCTTGTCACGCGCCTGTTCGCCCATGCGAGCGGTGGCTTCGTGATCGGCCAGCAACTGGCCCATGGCCTGTTTCAGGGCGTCTACCTCGGGAGCAACGCTGAAACCGCTAATACCATTTTCGACAAATTCGTTCACGCCGCCGGCATCGGTGGTGGTCAGTACGGCCTTGCCTGCGCTCATGGCCTCGATAGTGATCAGGCCAAAGTCCTCGTCATAGGGCATAAAAGGCACAAAGAGGGCGTCGGCATACTGATCGGCGATTTCCTTGTCGGTGATACGACCCAGGAAGCGGATACGTTCGTCGCCTTCTGCAAGTGCCTTGAGTTTCTGCTCTTCAGGGCCGCTGCCCGCGATGCGCAGCTCGATCTGATCCGGTAGCTGGCGGAATGCCTGAATCAGTAAATCCAGGCGCTTGGGGCCATCCAGGCGGCTGACAGTAAAGATGTAGTTGTATTCACCGCCACGAATTCCCTTGAGGTCGGAGGGGTGATGGACAACCTGAACATCGGCACCTTGCGGGAAGTAGTCTCGGCGGTTGGCCACATTATACGAGATGGCGCCGTAATGACGAATGGCACCGGGGCGCTGTGCAATTGCATCCAGGTGATGAACTACCGCTCGCGTGAGCGGTCCGGGGAAAGCGCAGTGGCGGCCATAGTCGTCCTGTTGCTCAAGCGCTTTCAGCTGTGAAAAGAGCTCTGGCAGTTGTGTACGCTCGGGTGTTTGCTGCAACAGCTGGATCAGCGCCTGGTAGTGTGCCGGGTAGCGCTTGGGTTCAAGTTGCTCGGGTTGGCCACAGAAATGATAGGTATCATAGAGCCCCCGCAGTTTGTGCTGCAGGTAGCAGTAGTGCTCCGGGTGGTCGACCATCCACGCGGGATATTTGGTGCTGATAACACGGTCGAAATGGCTCAGGTCCAGTTGGCTAAAAGCTTCATAGCTACGGATCAGTTCCGGAAAGCTACGCTCCGGCGACGGGATTTTGATCAACTCCGCTTCGTGTCCGGTGTGCTGATTGATGTGCTCCAGCATCCCCCACCAGAGCTTTTCGGCGCCGCCAATGGTGAAGGGAACGGGGCTGGGGGCAATCAGTGCAATCTTCATCCTGGTCCTGCTCAGTTGTCGGTCAGCAGGCTGTTAACAACCTGCTGCCAGCTGATGTTGTGCTGTGAATAACTTTCGCGTCCGGCCGCGCCCATGGCGGCGGCGGCCTGCTTGTCGGCATAGAGGCGCTCAATAGCCTCGGCGATCTGTTCGGGCTCTGGCTCGCGGACATAGCCGGTTTCACCCTCGCGTACGAACTCCAGCGGGCCGCCGGAATCGGTGCACGTGATCACGGGCTTACCGGATAGCATGGCCTCCAGTGTGATGTAGCCATAATCCTCGTCATAGGGGCCGAAAAATACGCCCAGTGAACGGGCATAGAGCGTATATTTTTCCGCTTCACTGAAGCGTCCGATCAGGTGGACCCGGTCCTGTACGCCGAGTTTTTCGATCAGGGCGCGGTACTGGGCTTCCTGCCCCCCGCTGCCGCCAAGCAAAATTCGTACAGGAGAACGCAGGTATTGTGCGGCTTCAATCAACAGAGACTGGCGTTTGAGTGTTTCCAGTCGGCTGGGATAGAAAATGTATTCCCAATCGTCGGCGCAATAAAAGTGCTCGGCGCCGTGCGGCGGATGGTACAGCGGCAGGGCGTTAAGGCCATTGAACTGGCGCAAGCGGCTGGCCACATTGGCAGAGTTGGCGAATAAACGTGAAGCGCGTGCAAGCACCCGGGTATCGTAGTCAGTGACCTGTTGCTTGAAGGCTTCCAGTTGGCGCTTATCCGGCTGCTGATCGAAGAGTTCGTAAACAGCACGGTGCTGATGCATCACCCACACGCGATGGTCTGGGTGGCGGACACCGTAGCCGGGAAACTGCAGGCTGATAACCTTGTCTATCTGCAGGCCATTGAATTCGCTGAAGTCCTGCTGTTCGCAATGGGCCATCAGCTCTTCAATTGATCGGGTCGGGTTGAACTTGAACGGGAAGCGTACCTGCTCGACCTGGTGACCGGCACGGCGCAGGGCGTCCGTCACGCCATCAATATGGTAGTCGGCACCGCCATGCATGAACGGCACCTGGCAGGCGGTGACCAGTAACTTCATTCAGCCGCCTCCGCTTCCGGCACGCGAGCGACCAGTGCGATATCCTGAGGTCCGCATAGATGGCCGTTTACACGCTCGGTGAGTGGGTCGTTACCACTCACTTTGGCCTCTTCCGGGTAGGGGTGCAGGCGCACCAGTTCGCTATCGGCATAGCCACAATACTCTGCGAGAAACTCCAGCAGTGTGGGCGTAATCGGGTTGCGGTGTGTCGGGTCGTGGTAGAAGGTGTGGCTGCCGACCAGGATGTTCTCCGGGTTCGGAGTTTCCATAATGAGAACACCACCGGGCTGGAGTACGCGGCGAGCTTCGGTGGTCCAACGCAGTAGAAGCTCGAAGGGGACGTGCTCAATGACATGGAAGGCAGTAATGGCTGCCAGACTGGCATCCGGCTGGCGCTGCAGCCAGGTCAACGCATCATCGAGTGATGCTGTAAGACCTTGCTCGGTGCAGCTGTTAACCATGACCGGGTTGATATCCAGCCCTGTGGCGGCATAGCCATTTTCGCCAAGCAGTTGCAGCCACTCACCGCGGCCACAGCCGATATCCAGAACCCGGTTACTGCCGGTGTTGGCCGCTGTCAGGTAGCTGAGCCATTTGGACATCTTCTCGCGAATTTCTTCACGGGTTCCTCGACAGGCATCTTCGAATGCAACATAGAAAGCCGATACGTCGCTGTCATCAATGGCGGGGGCAACGGCCGGTGCTTTAGCGCTGTTTGGCTCAGCCGGAATTGAGGGCCGGGTCGCCAGGGCTTGATGCTGATAAGCGATTTTATGGCTCAAGTTGGCAAGCTGCTTTGAAAGTGTCTGGTTTTCTTCGCGCAGCAGAGCGTTGTCTTCGCCCTGTTTGCCAGTTTGCTGCTTAAGTTGTTCAACCTGCTGTCGGCTAAGTTCGGTAAGGTGCTCGGCCGCCTGCAATTGCCGACTCATCCAGGACAGTTGCTGCAAAATATTGGCCCGGTACTGGTTCATCTCTTCGGTGTTGGGCAGCTCGCAGATACGGCGGTACAGGCCCAACAGGCGCTGGGCAACAGGGCGCAAGGTGCGGATGCGGCGCAGACGCGCAATCATGCGGTAGCCTTTGAGACCACGAATACGCACGCCGTAACGCTTCGCTTCTTCAGAGCCTGAGAGTTCGGCCAGAATGCCCTGTTTTTCAATACCGTCGTTTAGCTTGTTGAGATAGCTTTGCAGTCCGGCGGGGTCTGGCTCGCGCTGGAGAATGCACAGGAAGGCGTTGCGCACGAAGGCTTCGTCATCAAACTGCAGGAACTCGCGGTAATGGTATGCCGGCTTTGACGGCAGGCGCAGGCGTTGCTCAAAGCTCATCTGGCCGGGCGATTCTTCCGCCGGTAAAGGCTGGGGCTCGGGCTGAGTTTTTATGTCCAGTTGGGCCGCTTCGCGGCGGATAGCGTCGAGCAGTTGCTCGGTGGTTTGGTTGTTCATGAGGCCTCCTGCGTCCCTTGCGAGGGCCGGGTAGCATGTTGTAAACGAGTCGGCAGCGCAACGATACCGGAGAACAGGGGCAGATGGCTGCCCGCAACTTCAAAGCGAATGAAGTTATCACACCAGTGATAGCAGTGCTCCAGATGGTTGTCTTCCGAGTGCAGAGCCAGGGTAATGGTGTACTTTCCGGGAGCCAGGTTGATGGGCAGAGAGAACTGAAGGTCACAGTCTTCGCCTGCGTTCAGTTGAATGTCTTGCCCAAGCAAGTGGCTGTTGGTGCCAAAGATATCCTGACCAAAGCGGTCGCGGATCATAAAGCCGACCGACAGGGATGGAATGGCTTCGGAGGCGCGAATATCGAGTTTGATGTCCACATCTTCGCCGGCTGCAACGGTGTCGCAACCGGAGCGATGGCCAATCAACTCGGCAGACTGGATTTGGGCTTCACCGGTGCCGTAGCTGTTGCTGCTGCGAGAGGTTTCCTGCAGGTCGGCTTCCTGCTCATCCAGGCGCGCCATGATGCGGTTGTAATAGTTCACGGCTTCTTCGGAGTCGCCTTCATAGGCGATCTTGCCGCCATCCAGAACCAGTGCGCGGTCGCATAGCATTTTCACGGCATTGAGGTCGTGCGACACGAATACGATACTGCCGCCTGCGTCCCTGAATGCCCGGATCTTGCGCATGCATTTCTGCTGGAAGTGGCCATCGCCCACGGAAAGGGCTTCATCGACCACAAAACAGGCCGGGTTGGCGTGAATTGCGATGGAAAAGGCCAGGCGCATTACCATCCCGGACGAGTAGGTACGAACCGGCTCGTGGATATACTCGCCAAGCTCGGAAAAATTGATGATTTCATCACGGGCGGCCAGAATTTCCTCACGGGTCATGCCGATGAGGAGACCGTTAGCCATGATGTTATCGAGGCCTGTCAGGGCGTGATCAAAACCGGTGCCCAGTTCCAGCAGGCCGGTGATACGGCCTTCGATACCGATCTCGCCGCTGTCAGGAATCAAAACGCCGGTCAGCAGCTTAAGCAGGGTGGATTTGCCGGCGCCGTTTTGCCCCAGTACTCCCAGGGTTTCGCCGTTGCGAAGGCTGAAGCTGATGGCGTCCAGTGCCTGGTGGCGGTGATGATACTGGCGGCGCAGCAGGACTTCCTTAAGCCGGTCGGACGGCTTGCGGTAGAGGCGGAAGCTTTTGCTCAGTTGGCGAACTTCGATCATTGCGGTGCCTTAGATAAAGTCGCGGATGTCGCGTTCAAGTTTTCGAATCAGCCAGAGCCCGGCGATCAGCATGGCCACTCCAGAGGCTGAAAGCACGCCCAGTGGCAGCAGATCAGGCATCTGGTGGTCAATGATGATGCTGCGCCAGGCGTCGATAAAGTGGTACATGGGGTTCAGCATCAGCAGCTGATGAATGCCGGGGGGCACGATGTTAACCACATAGACAATCGGCGTCAGCCAGAACCAGAGTTGCAGAATGACATTGGTCAGTTCCTTAACGTCCTGAATGAAAACACTGAATACCGCCAGCAGGAATCCAAGGCTGTAGGCAAACAGCTGCTGCAGCAGATACAGCACGGGTAGTGCCAGCCACCAGGAGGACAGCGGAAAGCCGATCAGCAACAGGAATCCGGTGAAAAACGCAAAGGAAACCGCAAATATAAAGGTCTCGGACAGCAGGATGTACAAGGGCAGCAAGTCCAGACGAATGCTCACCTTGCCGATCAGATTGCGCTTATCGTGAAAAACGTGGGTGACGCGCGCAACCGTGGCGGAAAAGGCGTTCCAGGCCAGGATGCCGGAAATCAGATAAATACTGTATCCGTACTTGGAAAACTCGGCACCAAAAGACTCCAGTCGTGCCCCCATGATCTGCGAGAAGATCAGAGCGAAGATCAGGATGTTGATCAACGGCATGATGAACGACCAGAGGCCTCCCAGCATTGAGCCGGCGTAGCGATCTTTGAGGTCCTGGCGGGCGAAATTGATGATGAGGGCCGGTGTCATGGCCGATACTCCTGTTGTGCCAAAGTCAGGCTGTCGACAAGGTGTTGCGCGGAAAGTTGCCAGCGAAAGCGGTCGGCGTGGGTATTTCCGGCATTGGCAAGGCTATCTCGCAGGTCGGCGTCACTGAGTAGACGCTCCAGTTGCTGGCGGATGGATTCAACAGACTCCGGGTTTGCGAGCAAAGCGTGTCCGCCTGCCACTTCCGGCATGGAGGTGCGGTCTGCGGTCAGTACAGCAGTGCCTGCAGCCATGGATTCCGCGATCGGCATGCCAAAGCCCTCATAGTGGGATACGTAGATACTCAGGCTGGCGTTGGCATAGAGTGCCGGGATATGGGACTGATCTACGTAGCCCAACCGAAATGCCTGTGCTTTTTCAGTTAACCGATTAATGGCTGCCTCAATCGTTTCGCTGTGCCAACCGCGAGCGCCGGCCAACACCAAAGGAAATTGTTGGCGTAAAGTCTCTGGCAGAGCGGTGAATGCAGCTATAACGCGTTCCAGATTTTTGCGAGGCTCCAGGGTTGCAACCGAGAGCAGGTACTGCTCAGGCAGGTTGAGTTGCTGGCGGCAGTTCTGGCGCTGTGCTTCTGTAACGGAAAAAAAGCTGTCATCGACACCTGGGGATACGATATCAACAGGTGCGGATACGCCTTGCTGCTGAAGCATCTCGCGTGTGAATGCTGAAACCGCATTCAAGCGTGTGGCCTTTGCGTAAGTGTGCGGTAGCTGCTGGTTCAGTGCCTTGACCCGGTATGCAGGATGAAACTCAGGATGATGCACATGTGACAGATCGTGAATGGTGGCGACACTGGGGCCGTTAAAAGGCATCAGGACAAAGCTGGGCTCCCAGTAGCAGTAGCCCTCCAGGCTGCGACTTGCACGACGCGCCTGATGGTCTTTAACCATTTGCCAGGCACGATGTGCGCCCGGCAGTTTAGCCAGTCGACTGCGCCATGAGCGTTGCTGAGGTTTCGCAGGCTGCTCGATCGCGTCTAGCAATGGCAATAGTTGTGCACGAGGAATCAGGCCGCCTGCGCTGAGGCCGCAAACGTCATCGATATCAGAGCGTTTAAGCAATTCCCGCAAGAGGCCGCTGGTATAGCGGCCTATGCCTGTTGGTTGGGGCTGCAGGGAATAGGTGTTAACCGCGATCCTCATGCCTCGTCCGGGCAACGACCGTAGATATCCGTGAAACGTACAATGTCGTCTTCGCCGAGGTAGTGGCCAGACTGGACCTCAATAACTTCCAGCGGGATTTTGCCCGGGTTACTGAGGCGATGCTTGACGCCAACCGGAATATAGGTGGACTGGTTTTCGGTCAGTACCTTCTCTTCGTCGCCGCAAACCACATGTGCTGTGCCTGATACCACGATCCAATGTTCGGCGCGGTGGTAGTGCAGCTGCAAGGAAAGCTGTTGACCAGGCTGAACCGTGATGCGCTTGACCTGATAGTGACGGCCTTCATCAATAGTATCGAAGTCACCCCAGGGGCGAATAACGTGGGTATGGTCCGAGTACTCGGAGCGGCGGTCTGCCTTCAGGCGCTGAACAATGTCCTTGACCTTCTGAGACTGCTCTTTGTGCGCAACCAGCACCGCATCCTTGGTTTCTACCACGATATGATTATCCAGGCCGATGGTGGCAACGTGGCGGTGGTGTGCATGTACCAGTGAATTATGAGTGTCGTGCAGGTAGGCATCGCCCAAGGCAACATTTCCGCTTGAGTCCTGGTCACTCACTTCCCAGAGCGATTGCCAGCTGCCGATATCGCTCCAGCCAGCATCCATGGCAACAACACAGGCATTATCGGTTTTTTCCATTACGGCGTAGTCAATGGAATCGTCCGGGCACAGGCTGAACAGGTCAGCATTTGGGCGGACGAAGTCGGGGTCCTGAGTGCACGAGGTCATGGCGGCTTTGCAGTGGGTCAGCAGTTCAGGGTCGTGCCGCTCCAGTTCGTGGAGATATGCGGAGGCACGGAACATGAACATGCCGCTGTTCCATAGGTGTTGGCCGCCTTCAAGATAGTGTTCAGCTGTCGCCAAGTCCGGTTTTTCTGCAAATTCGGCAATGCTGAAAGCATCTTCGGCCAGGGTGGGGCCGGTTTTGATATAGCCATAGCCGGTCTCTGGTCGGGTTGGCGTAATGCCGAAGGTGACCAGTTTTCCCTGCTCTGCGAGGGGTAAGCCCTTTTCGATCGCCTGATGCAGCTCTTGTGGGCGTGTGAAGTGATGGTCCGCCGCCAGCACCAGCATAATAGTGTCATCACCATGTTGCAGCAGCCCCAGAGCCGCCAATGCAATAGCGGGGGCTGTGTTGCGCGAACAGGGCTCAAGAATGGTTGCCAGGGATTCGATTTCAGCCTGGCGTAATTGCTCGGCAACCAGGAACCGGTATTTGTCGTTGCTCACAATAACCGGGGCTGCGTGCTCGAGCCCCTGCAGACGAGCTAACGTTTCTTGCAAAAGAGTAGTGCCAGAACCGTTGAGATCAAGAAACTGCTTGGGCGAACTTTGGCGTGACAGGGGCCAGAGACGACTGCCGCTGCCGCCAGCCATGATGACCGGTGTGAACATATTTTATCCAGAATCTGAGTGGAGGCTTAACCGCGCATTATCCGCCATGAACCCTTTAGAGTCTACCTCAGCGGGGCGCTGGCGGGCTGTTTGGGCTAAGTGTCCTGTGTTAGTATCCGAGCCTATTTTACCTGCCGTCGGCATGAACGGGACCTGAGCGTTGAAAAACGCTGGCGTGGCCTCATATATTGCGGCGTTGGTTTCCCGTCTTAAAGTTTGTGGAGTGCCCCATGGAAAAAAAACGCACTGACCTGGAAGCGGTGTTGCACGCCTGTCGTTCCAGCTTTTTCAGTGTCGGTCTATTCAGCATGTTTATTAATTTGCTCATGCTGGTGCCTGCCTTCTACATGCTTCAGGTTTATGACCGCGTAGTGACCAGTGGCAGTGTGCCGACACTAGTCATGCTCACATTGGTGATGCTGTTGCTTATGGTGACGATGGGGGCGCTTGAGTGGGTACGGTCGCGCATTATGGTTCGTGTTAGCACCCGCATGGATACTCTGTTAGGCAGTCGCTTGTATGACGCGAGCTTCAAGCAGGCATTGTATTCTGGCGGTATGAATGCAAATGCTCAGCCCTTGAGTGATTTGACCGGGCTGCGGCAGTTCTTGACGGGAAACGGCCTGTTTGCTTTCTTCGATGCGCCTTGGGTGCCGATTTACATAGCCATTATGTTCATGTTCCATCCCTGGTTCGGCATTATGGCCATCATCAGTGTGATCATTTTGTCTACTTTGGCAGTCATCAATGAAAAGGTCACCAGTAAGATGCTGGCTGAAGCCAATAAAGAAAATATGGCTGCAAACCAATTTACCAACAAGAATCTGCGTAATGCAGAGGTTGTTGAATCAATGGGCATGCTGAGCCGCATCCGTGATCGTTGGCAAGAAAAAAACCGGAAGGTGCTTGCGATGCAGGGCATTGCCAGCGATAGGGCTGGCATTCTTACGTCTATCTCCAAAACGACCCGTCTGATTGTTCAGTCGCTGGTGTTGGGCCTTGGTGCCTACTTGGCTATTCAGCAGGAAATATCCCCCGGGCTCATGATTGCTGGCTCTATTTTGCTTGGGCGAGCACTGGGCCCAATTGATCAAATGATCGGGGTGTGGAAGCAGTTTGTCAGCGCCCGTTCACAATATCAGCGGTTAAATGAAATGCTGACGCATGTCTCTGAGGATCCGGAGCGCATGTCCCTCCCGGAACCAAAGGGTAGCCTGCTTGCCGAGAACGTTATGGTTGCACCTCCAGGCACAAAATCGCCTGTTGTAAAGGGTGTCTCGTTCAAGGTTGAGCCGGGAGAAATGGTTGGTGTTATTGGCCCCAGTGCAGCAGGTAAGTCCACATTGGCTCGTGCAATTTTGGGTATTTGGCCCACCATGGGGGGCAAAATGCGCCTGGATGGGGCAGATATTTTCAATTGGAAACGCGATGAGTTAGGTCCGCATATTGGCTATTTGCCCCAAGACATTGAGCTGTTTGAAGGCACTATTAGCGAGAATATTGCCCGATTCGGCGAAGTGGACTCCCAGGCCGTTGTCAAAGCGGCTCAGATGGCCGGGGTTCATGACATGATTCTACGTTTACCCGAAGGGTATGACACCGTCATTGGGGCTACCGGCGGTGCCTTGTCAGGTGGCCAGCGTCAACGTATTGGCTTGGCGCGAGCTATTTATGGAAACCCTCGTCTGGTGGTCTTGGATGAGCCCAATTCAAACCTGGATGACCAGGGTGAAGCTGCTTTGGCAATAGCGCTACAGAACTTGAAAGAGACTGGTGCCACTGTCTTTATCATTACTCATCGAGCCAGTGTTTTATCGCAGGTACAGAAGTTGATGGTAATGCGAGAAGGTGCTCTGGCCATGTTTGGTCCTCGAGACCAGGTCTTGGCAGAGCTGAATAAGGCATCTCGTGCTGCAGCTCCTGCTGCTAAACCGGCTTGAGGACGTAAACGATGAGCGCAGAAACACTTAAAGCGATTCGCGAAGGCACCTTTGAACTGGATGTGTCTGACAAGGTGCCTCGTTTAGTCGGTCTCCTTATCCTGTTTGTAACCTTCGGGATGTTCGGAACTTGGGCTTTTGTTGCTCCCCTGGATAGCGCTGCGCTTGCTCCGGGTGTAGTAACAGTCAAAACCTACCGAAAAACAATTCAGCACCTTGAGGGCGGTATTGTTGAACAAATTAATGTGCGTGATGGCGACCAGGTAGATGCTGGTGATGTTCTGCTGGTAATGGATGACACACAAGCCCGGGCGGAAATGGGAATTGTGCGTGGACAGATGATTGCCGCTCAGGCTTTGGAGTCTCGTTTGAAGGCGGAGCGTGATCAACTGGATGATATTGCATTTCCAGATGGGTTTGATGAGAAAGATCAGCGTGTCAAAGAAGCTGTATTAAGTGAACGTCAGGTATTCGAAGCTCGGATGAATTCTCACTTGGGCGAAATTGAAGTCCTGGAACAGCGAATGACTCAGATCGATGAGCAAATTCGGGGACTGCAGGCCATCATTAGCAGTAAAAGGCAATTGATGGCGTCCTACAACGATGAAATCCAGGATCTGAGTGAGCTTCTCAGTGACGGCTTTGTCGATAAGCAACGCTTACGTGATTTTGAGCGCCGAGTCTCAGAGTTGAAGGGCGATATGGCTGATCACCGCTCCTCTATTGCTCAGGCGAAAATGAAACAAGGGGAGACTCGTTTGAGCATCCTTCAGTTGAAAAAAGACTTTCATACAGAAGTGGTGAACCAACTGTCTGAGGTGCAGTCTACCCTGTTCGATTTGCGTGAACGTGAGCGTGCTTTGATTGACCGTGTAGAGCGAACAGTGATTCGCGCCCCCGAAGCCGGCATGGTTTTAGGTATGAAGGTGCATACTGTTGGCGGCGTGGTTCGATCAGGTGAACCTATTCTGGACATAGTGCCTGCTGCATCTGATCTGGTTGTGGAAGCTCAGGTATCTCCTATCGATATTGATCGAGTCAGTGCCGGTAAGTTGGCAGATATTCGTTTCAGTGCATTTAAATCGGCCACAACGCCGGTTATTGAAGGGCGTGTTGAGCATGTGTCAGCTGACCGTTTAACCAATGAGGAGACCGGAGCGCCATATTATTTGGCTCGGGTTGAATTAACGGAAACTGGCCGTGAACTACTTGGCGACCTGGTTCTAGTGCCTGGTATGCCGGCCGAAGTGTTGGTTAATACTGGTGAGCGTACCCTGTTTGAGTATCTTGTTCAGCCCGCTACCAACGCATTCGCACGTTCACTAATAGAGGACTGATTCCAATGCGAAGGATCCCCCGAGTAATCGGATGCTGCTCCTTGGCACTGTTATTGGCAGGCCAGGTTGCGGCAGAGGAAGTGTCATCGGATGAAGCAAACCCGTCTGATCTCTGGACACTGTACGAACAGGCGCAAAAGCAGGATCCTCGGATCCTGTCTGCTCAGGCTGCTGCGAAAAGGGCTGAGCACCAGGAGCGTGAAGCACTGGGCAGGTTGTTACCACAGCTTAGTGCCGATAGCCGGCTTACTCGTACCAACTACGTTTCCGGGGCTTACGAGACGTATTACAACGGTGAGCGTTACTCCGTGTCCATGTCTCAGGTGATTTATGATTCGCCTACCTGGCAAGCATATCAACGCTCCCGTGCTCTGAGTGACCAATATACTGAGCAGGGGGAGCATGATATTCAGGGGGCTGTTGCTGATTTGATTCAGCGCTATTTTGCTGTTCTTGGAGCCCAGGATAATCTGGAGCTTATTCAGGCAGAGAAGCGCTCCGTGGAGCGGAATCTGGAACGTATCAATTCGCTTTATGAGCGGCAGTTGGCACCTATTACGGATAAGTTGGAGGTTGAAGCGCGTCTGGATCGGTTGCGTTCTGACGAAATTGAGGCGCAAAACAATATCTGGGTGAGTCGAGAAGCGCTGGCGGAGGTGATTGGCAGGCCTGTCTATGAAAAGCTTGAGCGTCTTGTCGCTCAGCCAAAGCTGAAAGATACCTTTGATCTGAAAAGCTACGAGTATTGGCGTGATCTGGCACTGGGAGCAAATCCGCTGATTTTGTCCAAGCAGGCTTCGGTTGACGCCCAAAGGGCTGCACGCAAAGAAGCGTTTGGCGGCCATATGCCGTCTGTCAATCTTCAGCTATCCAGTCAGAAAACCAATATTGGCAGTGAAAACGCGCCTTCAACGCCGAATGAATCCAGTGTGGCAGCCTTGAATATCCGTATTCCCATCTACTCAGGCGGCTCTACCAGTGCGCGCAGTGATGCTGCCTATGAAAGTATGATGATAGCCCGTCATGAACTGGAGTCGGCGCGCCGACAAGTCTTTAAGGAAGTCCGTACGGCCTACATGAATGCCTCCTCCGCGCTGGCAAAGGTACAAGCTAGCCAAGTAGCTCTGCAGTCAGCCACCAAGGCGCGCGAAGCGGCAGAAAAAAGCTTTACCTACGGCATTAATAATGCTGTTGATGTACTGGATCGTGCCAGTGAACAGTACAGTGCCGAACGGGACTTGCTGGAGGCTCAGTACAGTTTTCTGTTGAGCTACGTGGTGCTTAAGCGCTGGAGCGGATCGCTGGAAGATGGCGACCTGCAGCAGATCAATACCCTTTTGGATAATCACACAGTGAAGTACGCTGCTGTAGGAACTGCCGGTTAACTTGCTTGAACATTCTTCATTTGTACAAATCCGCCCCCTCCGAGGAAATCGGGGGGGTGGGTGTTTTTATTGAAAACATCGCACGCGGTACGTCACCAGCAGGTGCAATGCACAGGGTGCTGGTCTTTACTCGAGAGTCAGAGTTCAGGGTTGAACGCTGGGACTGTGGGGCAGAAATATATTTCTGTCCGATGTGGTTTCATTTCGCTTCCATGCCGATTGGGCCTGCATATGTAAAGCAGTTCAAGCAGCTGCTTGACTGGGCTGACCTGCTGCACTTTCACTATCCTTTCCCGATTCAGGATCTGCTTTACTTGGCCGGCAAATGCCTGCGCAAAATGCCGCCTGCACTGGTGACCTATCATAGCGATGTGGTTCGACAGAAGCTGTTCGGCAAGCTTTATTCACCGCTGGCACTGCGCTTCCTGCGCTCGGTGGATAAGGTTGTGGCCACGTCTCCAGGTTACCTGGAAAGCAGCGCGACCCTGCGTCAACTGAATGACCCCGGTATGGTGCCATTAGGTATTTCAGAGACGCTATATCCGTCACTGTCCACTGTGAGACAAGCGCACTTCCGCGATCGCTTTGGTGAAGGTTTTTTCCTGTTTTTGGGGGCTTTGCGTTACTACAAAGGTCTGCACTGGCTTGTTGAAGCGGCGATTAAAACCGGTTTGCCAGTGGTGATTGCCGGTGGTGGGCAATTGGCAGATGAGCTGAAAACTCAGGCTGCCGGTGCTGAAAATATACACTTTGCCGGCGAAGTCAGTGAAGAGGACAAGATTGCCCTGCTGTCATTGGCCAGTGCTTTTGTATTCCCCTCACACTTGCGCTCAGAAGCTTTTGGAATCAGTTTGCTGGAAGCGCAGATGATGCGCTTGCCATTGATTACTTGTGAAATAGGCACAGGCACCAGCTATGTGAATAAAGCGGATGAGACAGGATTGGTGATCCCTCCAGCCAGTGCAGATGCCTTGGCGAGTGCGATGTTGAAACTATACGAAAATCCGGCACGTCGAGAGCAAATGGCAGAGGCGTCCTATGCCCGCTTCCAGGCGCTGTTTACTGCTGAGCGTATGTCGGAAAGCTATCTTGGCATCTATCGCCATCTGGTCTCTGGCGCAGTCTGATGCAGTCTCTTAGCCAAATCTCGGAACGTCTTCTTCAGCACTACCACGAAGAGGACAAGCGTCAGCATTTCGGCTACAGCTTTGTACTCTTGTTGCTGGCAGCGCTATGGCTGAACCTCTGGAGTGCCGCGTCCCTGGTGCTACTGATAGGCCTGGTCAAAGAGATCTGGGATCATTACTGGGGCAGTGGCTTCTGCTGGGTCGACATGGCGGCCAATGTACTGGGAATTCTGGTCGCTCTGCCGTGCGTATGGCTCTTTGCTGCCATTCTTTAATTCCTCATCGCGCCATCAGCCCACTTCCTTTTACGATTTCGTCTCTGCGTCCTACACTTGATTTGTTTGTGCTCATGCATGTGAGCATTCGGTAATCAAGTGTGAGGGTGCTTGATATGTCTGATGTAGATGATAGTTACCTGAGTGGATACTTGGGTGGTTACGAAGGGATCCCCTATGAGCTGGCTGATCGGATTCATGCCTGGTTTGTCAGTTATATCAACCAGTATGTCGGTGTCGACCTGGGCAGTGATACCAGTGAAGTGGATGATGGCCTCCTAAACAGCTATTTCAGTGATTATTCAAATGTTCAGGCGTATGTAGCAGCCATGATGGCGTCTGACTGGTATGCAGAATATGAAGCCTGGTTGGCTGACTGGGATGGCAATGTGGATGACGAAGACAGCGGTATTGAGGACGATAGTGATACTTTTCCGTCTATCATCGGCGATGACTTGCCGGTTTCGACGGCGCTGGCTGAGCAAATATATGCCTGGGTCGGTGATTATTTACAAGCCAATGCCGGTGTGAATGTATTCGATGGTGTGGATAACACTGAAGCGGTTGAGCTAAGTAATTACTTCAGTAATGGTGCCAATATTCAGACCTTCGCTGACGCGTTGATGGCGACCGACTGGTTTGTTAAGTGGGAAGCTGTGTATAACAAAGCGGCTGCCGAGGGTAGTGTTGATAGTGATGCTTTTATCTTCGGTGACTACCTGGATGACGATGACGTAGAAATTCTGGATGACGATGGCAACCTGTGGGATTCGCAGATTAAACGTGCTGATGGTGAAGTAGTTGCAGCAGAAGAAGCCCAGTTGTATCGCGCCTATGCGGGCGCTATGGGGCGTACACCTGATGAGGCTGGATATCTGTGGTGGCTAGGTGAAATTGAGGCAGGCCGTCACGACTTGAACTCAATGGCGGGCGGTTTTATCCATTCCAGTGAGTTCAAGGGGCTGGCTGATACCAATGGAAATGACATTATAGATAATGCCGAGTTTGTAACGCACATGTATGAAGGGGTTTTCGAACGTGCGCCTGACCAGGCCGGCTTTGACTACTGGGTAGGTGAATTGGACAGTGGTCAGCGGTCACAGTCGCAGGTCTTTATCGATATGACCCAGTCTGATGAATATGTACAGAAAACCTATCTAACGGTTGCGGATATGCTGTTTATATAACGTCTCGTCTGAAATTAGTTACACAAATCGGCCGGCTTTGCTGGCCGGCCATCTCCTTCTAAAACTCTGTTTAAAATCTGCTCAAATCTCTTGCGTGCCCTCCACCCTGCACTAGAATAATGCGCTTGATATCGAGGACGGTATCGAAATTTCAGCCATCTAGTACAAGGGAGTTTTGTAAATATGTCTGGATATGATGATTCCTTTTGGAATGACTTCGTGGGTGAGTACGATGGAATTTCCTGGGAGCTCGCAGAACGGGTGCATAATTGGTTTGTGAATTATGCGCGCGACCATGTGGGCGTTGAGCTGGCAGATGATATGACTGCCGCTGAAGACGCGCGTTTGAACAGCTATTTCTCAGACCCAGCCAATTTCGATACCTACTGGAATGCCGTTTTGGCATCCGACTGGTATGCCGAATATATGGAGCTGTTCGATAACTGGGATGACTGGGACGATGATTGGGATGACGACCTGCTGGGCTCGGATAACCTGATTCAGTCCTACATCGATGATGCCAATGTACCTGTGACCGGGGCGCTGGCCGATCAGCTATACAACTGGGTGGCAGATTACCTGCAGACCACCGGTGTGAATATCCTGGATGGGGTTGATGAGTCCGAGATATACACGCTGGAAAGCCACTTCTCCAGCCCGAGCAATATTCAGAGCTTTATCGACAGCATGGAAAGCACCAGCTGGTTCGATAAGTGGAAAGCCGTGTATGACAAAGGTCTGGCAGAGGGTTCCATCGGCTACAATGACTTTATCTTTGCCGACTACCTGGACAGCGATGATGTGCAGTTGTGGGACGATGATGGCGCACTCTGGGATGCACAGATCAAACGTGCGGACGGTGACGTTATTGAAGCGGAAGAGGCACAGCTGTATCGGGCCTATTCTGGTGCCATGGGCCGCCTGCCGGATGAAGATGGCTATAACTGGTGGCTGGGCGAAATTGAGGCCGGCCGTCGGGATCTGAACTCCATGGCTGCGGGCTTTGTTGGCTCTGATGAGTTTAAAGGGCTTTCAGATGCTAATGATGACGGTGTAGTGAGCAATGCCGAGTTCGTTACACACATGTACGAAGGTGTTTTCGAACGTGCACCAGATCAGGCCGGTTTTGACTACTGGGTAGGTGAACTCGACTCTGGGCGTTATTCCCAGTCAGAAGCGCTCGTTGCGATGACGCAGTCAGATGAGTACGTTCAAAAAACCTATGTGGCTGTAGCCGATATGCTGTTTTTGTAAGCGGTATGTAGGGAAAAGTGAAAACCGGCCAGCTGAACTGACCGGTTTTTTTGTGCCCTGAAAAGCTTAAAGCAGTATGTTCATATGCTCCTGGGATTCAGAGATACCCAGAATGACGTTTACGGCTGGGCCCTGTTCAAGCTGCTCGGTCCAGTACTCAACGCCAGCAGCTTCAGCCTCACGACCCAAAGCATTCTGGTAAAGCTGCTCAATCAGCTCTTCGTTGCTGGTGTCACCGCCCAGTGTCTGCTGATATTCGTCAGAGGCCATGAATGACGCTGCGATCTGCTCCAGGCTGCCGCCCTGCTGCAGTTGGCCATGCCAGAAGCTGAGGCCTGCCTGGTCCGGTCCACGGTCAAACAGGGTGTCATATAGACGCACGACACCATCAGTGTTGTTTGCCAGGACTTCATCTTCCTTGAAAGCCAGGTTCTGAATGCGCAGATCTTCACTCTTGTCCGTATCCACTTCGGCAAAGGCTGAATCGGCGAACTGGCTCAGCATGTACTCGGCAAACGCATCCTGTTCGGTACCGGCATCAGCTTCGGTGGCAGCACCGGCATCCATACCGGCATCCATGAGGTCGATACGGTCGACGGCGGCTTCATCCAGTTCCAGGAAGTCACCGAACGGGTAGCCATCGCCACCGTCAGCCATGAAACCGAGCGTGACGATCTTAACGCTGGCATTCATATCGCCCACCAGCTCACCATTTACCACCAGTACATCCTGTACGTCACCGTTGTTGTCCACAATGGCGGCGCTCTGGATACGATCACCGGCTTCCTGTGTCCAGTCGAAGCTGTACTGGATGCCGGCCACCTGAGCAAACTGGCCCGGAGTTGAGCTTTCGTCAGAAGCAGAGACTGCGTGTTCGATGACGGCCAGCAACTGGGCGCGGGTCAGGGTAAGAATGCTCAGGTCGTTGTTGAAGCGCAAAGAAGATTCGATATCCAGCTGGGAAACTTCACCTTCTGCCTTGCCAGCGTCTTCATTGGCCTGGGGCGGACGCAGTTCATAATCACCTTCGGAGCCGACCGCGTAGGTTGTGCCGATAGGTTCACGAATACCGCCACCGTTCTTGATCGATACCATGACGGCATCATCGACCTGGCGTGCATACCAGAGGTTGGCATCGGCAGTCAGGTTGCCCAGGTTAGTCTCTTCGGTACGGACAAAGGCACGTTCACCCTGCAGGTATACATCGGTGCTGCCGAAGGTGATGCCATCTTTTTCAGTGACCAGGCCGGCAACGGCGTCGACCAGGTCCTGGGCAATCTCACCCTTGCTGCCTTCAGCATAGGCGGCTTCTTCGCTGCCCCACAGCTCGGCTGCAGTGGCATCTGTGGACGTGTAAATGGTTGAGGTGTCATCGTTGATGGAGTCGGTCAGGATATTGCCGTCTTTATCAAACTCAACCGTCAGCTGGCCGACATAGCGCCAACCGCCATCGGTGTTGATCAGGACCACATCATTGTCGGACGCATCCTTGGTCAGGATCGGATAGGCGTCGTAAGGCTCCTGGCCGGTCCCCGGGAAGAGTGCTTCATCTGCATCGGCCAGCAGGGCGTTGGAACCACCGGCCATGATGATATCCACACCGTCCAGAAGGCCAGCCAGTTCTTCTTCCAGTGCGATCTGCTGCAGGTGAGACATGAGTACGATCTTGTTGATGCCCTGGTCGCGCAGTTCATCAATGTGGACCTGCAGCTGCTGAGCCAGCAGTGCCATGTCATTGCTGTCAGTACCTTCAACCTGGACACCGCCGGTGCTGGAGATGCTTTCCAGAATCTGGGTGGTGGCGGCAACGATACCGATCTGCTCGCCACCTTCCTCGATGATGGTGGCCGGAGCGATTTTGGGTGCAGCTGCGGCAGTGTCGAGATCATCAATGGTGGACGTGAAAGCGGTGTTGCTCAGAATCTGGTCGGTAAACAGGCCGGACAGGCTGTCGTCGCCGGAGAAATCCAGATTAGCACTCAGGTAGGGGAACTGGGCACCCAGCCAGCGAACGCCATCCAGTTCAGAGGAGCGGATATCGGTACCGATCAGGTCGGCCAGTGCGTTGGTGCCCTGGTCGAACTCATGATTACCGAGCGTGATTGCGCTGGCTTCCAGGAGGTTGGCCAGCGTCAGGTCAACACGGCCAGCACCTTCACGCAGATTGCTCAGCGTGCCAGCTTCCAGGCCCAGCATGGCTTCGTTGGCTTGTTGAATCGCGGTGCGCAGGCTGCTGTCACCGGCGGCGGACATATAGGGTCCGGGCAGGATCAGGTCGCCACTGGAAAGAAACAGGGAGTTTTCGGCCTGATCTTCGAGGTAGTCAACGATGGAGACAAATGCGGGGGCGTTGAGCAGATCGCCGCCACCACCTTCCATGTCGGCTGCATGCAGAATCTGAAGCGTGTAGTTTGCCATTGTAACCACTCCTCGGGTTTGGGGGCTTGGGATAGCCATCCATAATCCGATGGAGATTTTAAAGCGGGGTTACAGCTTGAAGACAAAATGAAGACCCGGCGCAGGGCCGGGTCTTGGAGGGAAGTTTAGAGCTTGCTCAGCATACGGTCATGCTGGGCCTGAACTTCAGCGTCAGGCTCACCACCCATTTTGGACACAACCAGAATAGCGATGGTCGCGAAGATGATGCCCGGTACGATTTCGTACATGTCGAACAGACCGCCGGACAGCTGCTTCCAGATAACCACGGTCACTGCACCGACAATGATGCCAGCCAGCGCGCCATTACGTGTCATCTGCTTCCAGTACAGGCTGATCAGCAGTGCCGGACCGAAGGCTGCGCCGAAACCGGCCCAGGCATAAGACACCAGCCCCAGTACGGTGCTGTCAGGGTCAAAGGCCAGGAACATGGCGACGAGTGACAGGCCAATAACTGCCAGACGGCCAACCATGACGATCTCTTTCTGAGACGCATCTTTGCGGAACAGCTGCTTGTAGAAGTCTTCTGCCAGAGCAGAGGAGGAAACCAGCAGCTGGGAGTCAGCCGTACTCATGATGGCGGCCAGGATCGCGGCCAGCAGGATACCGGCAATGATCGGGTGGAAGATGGCATTAACCAGCAGCATGAAGATGGTTTCACCATCGCCCAGTTCGCCGCCCATCTGGTTTTCCACAAACAGCATACCAGCCAGGCCGACCAGCATGGCGCCGGCCATGGACAGGCCGCTCCAGCCAACAGCGATACGGCGTGCGGTGCCGATCTCTTCGTTGCTGCGGCAAGCAGCAAAACGCGCCAGGATGTGCGGCTGACCGAAGTAACCCAGACCCCAGGCCGCCAAAGACACGATGGCGATGAACGTCAGCGGCTCACCAGAGGTGTCATTGAAGATGGTCAGCAGTTCAGGGTTCTTGGCTTCAATCGCGCTCCACATGGCGCCGAAGCCGCCGTCAGCCTGAATCGCTGCGATCGGAACGATCAGCAGTGCTGCGGCCATCAGCAAGCCCTGTACCAGGTCGGTCCAGGATACTGCCAGGAAGCCACCGAAGAGGGTATAAGAGACGATGCAGATGGTGCCGACAATCAGTGCAGTGGTGTACTCAAGGCCGAATACGGTCTCAAACAGCTTGCCGCCTGCAACCAGACCGGAGCTGGTGTAGAACAGGAAGAACAGCAGAATGAAGAAGGCCGAGATTACCTGCAGCATGCGCGAATTGTCACGGAAGCGGTTGGCAAAATATTCGGGCAGTGTCAGGGCGTCACCGGCTTCAATGCTGTAGGTGCGCAGGCGTTTGGCAGTGAAACGCCAGTTGGCCCAGGTACCCAGCAACAGGCCGCCGGCCAGCCAGATCGCTTCCATGCCGGAACCGTACGCATAACCGGGAAGACCGAGCAGCAACCAGCCACTCATATCGGAAGCACCGGCTGACAGAGCAGCGGGCCAGGGGCCAAGGGAGCGGCCGCCCAGGAAGTAGTCGGAGGAGCTGGATGTGCGTTGGTAGGCAATGACGCCGATGGCAAGCATCATTATCAGATATACGATGAAGGTGCCGTACACCGCGTAGTTATTTTCAATCATGCAAAAGCCTCTCTGCAATCCCTTATAAGGGTGTTTATTGTGCGCCTGTCTCATGCGTGGAATCAGAGAAGCTGAGACAGGTCGACAACGACGCGGAAGAATCCCTTCCGCCCCATGTTTACGTTAGACGGTAGAACTGCCCAGCTCAAGCCGGGCGCCAATACCGCCGACTGCAGTTTTAGTAAGCGAGCGCGTTTTCTCCATTACCGGCGGCAGAAAAAAGGGACCCGTTTTTCATGCCTGGCGCTGGTAATGGCCGATTCACAGAGCTGAATTGCCCACAGAAACAGCATTTAATAACAGCGACTGTGGAGCGGTCTTGTCAGTTACTCCGAATCTTTTGCAGTATCTTCCGGTGCGTAACCGTTGCGCTGGCGACGGAACTGCGCCGGAGAGAGATCGAAACGTTGACGGAAGGCCCGAGTCAGGGCGCTTTGATTGCAAAAACCGAAACGAGATGCCAGCTGAGCAATAGGGTCAGGGGCGTGCATTAGCGCCTGACGTACAGCCTGAAGTCGACGTTCGCTGACATACTGGTTGGGTGTCATACCGGTCTGGTCACGGAAGCGGGCATAGAACTGGCTGCTGGCGAGGCAGAAAAGGCCTGCCAACTCTTCCACTGGCAGACGACGGTCAATGTGGAGGTCAATGTAGTCGTCGAGCAATTCCAGATTCAGACGACCTTGTGGGCGCGCCATCGGGCTCTGGTCAAATTGGCGTTGCAGGGCGCAGAGCAATGTATTGCTGCAGGCTTCCTGTAACAGGGTATCGGCAGGATTGTGTCTAAGCTCCCGGCTGAGCGAGCGCAGCAGCAGCTGAAGATCGGGCGGGCATTGAAAGTAGCTGGCCTGATCGAAGAGCCGGTCGATTTTTTCCTGCTGCAGACGGTCATGACTTTCGGTGGGCAGGTCCATCACGACGATACGGTTGTCGCCCAGGCCGCTGAAAATATGGTCGGTGGCGCAAGGCACCAGACAGCCATGCCCGATGCGGACCTCGCGGCTGCGACCGACCAGCTCGAATGCGGTATCACCTTCCAGACCAAACACCAGCTGATGATGTGCATGATCGTGCTTATCGGAGCGGGTCGGCAGGCTGAGGACTTTGGTACTGCGTGTCATGATGAACAAATCACCGGCTAAACATTGTTAGGGTTAACCTTAGCCCAGTAATTATACAGTTCAAGGTGCAGACTGTACTCCTGTAGAAAGCAATTGAATGCGTTAGCGGTTACAATGTCGCCATCTCAAACTTAGCTACAGGATAAGATGGCGACATGGCTGAACTGAAAAACGATCGCTTTCTGCGTGCGCTGCTGCGTGAACCGGTGGATGTAACCCCGGTCTGGATGATGCGTCAGGCAGGACGCTACCTGCCGGAATACCGCGCAACTCGTGCCCAGGCGGGTGACTTTCTGAGTCTGTGCAAAAACCGTGAACTGGCCTGCGAAGTGACCTTGCAGCCGCTGGAACGCTACGATCTGGATGCCGCCATCCTGTTCTCCGATATTCTGACCATCCCTGATGCCATGGGCTTGGGGCTGTATTTCGAACAGGGCGAAGGCCCGAAATTCGAAAAAGTAGTGCGTACCGAGAAGGATGTAGACGAGCTGCCGGTGCCTGATGCGGCCAGTGATCTGGACTACGTCATGGCGGCGGTCAGTGAAATCCGTGGTGCCCTGTCTGGTCGTGTACCCTTGATTGGTTTCTCCGGCAGCCCCTGGACCCTGGCGACCTACATGGTTGAAGGTGGCTCCAGCAAGGATTTCCGCCACATCAAGAAGATGATGTACGCCACGCCTGAGGTGATGCACGCACTGCTGGACAAGCTGGCGCAGTCAGTCACGCATTACCTGAACGAGCAGATCCGTAGCGGCGCTCAGGCGGTGCAGATCTTTGATACCTGGGGCGGTGCGCTGAGCGGCCCGATGTATCAGGAGTTCTCGCTCAAATACATGCAGCAAATCGTGTCAGGACTGATTCGTGAATATGACGGCCGTCGTGTGCCGGTGATCATGTTCACCAAGAATGGTGGTCAGTGGCTGGAAGTCATGGCTGAGGCAGGTGCTGATGCACTGGGCCTGGACTGGACGACCAATATTGATGATGCTCGCCGTCGTGTCGGTGATCGAGTAGCCCTGCAGGGTAATATGGACCCGAGCGTGCTCTACGCACCGGCGGAACGTATCCGTGCCGAAGTGGCCGATATTCTGGCCCGGTTCGGTACCGGCAACGGTCATGTGTTCAACCTGGGCCATGGTATCCATCAGTTTGTCGATCCGGAAAGTGCTAAAGTATTTGTAGATGCGGTGCACGAGCTGAGTGCTCAGTACCACCGGTAATTAGGGGCAGAGCTGCTGTGAGGAGTATTCGCTCGCGGAGCGAGCTCCCACAGATGTTACAGGTTCCAAACCTGTCGTCGCGTTGTGGTGCTCACTGTGGGAGCGCACTCCGTGCGCGAAAGACCGCCCCGCATAAAACCATACACAACGACATCAGTGCATCGATTGAAAGTGTCTACCAGGCAGCGGTGTGATCCATCGCTGCCTGAGTTGTATTTGGGGAATGAATAACCATGAAGAAACTGTCGAACCTTTTTGACAACAACCGTAGCTGGTCTGACCGAATCCATGAGCAGGACCCGGAATTTTTCCCCACCCTGGCGTCCCAGCAGGCTCCGGAATATCTGTGGATCGGCTGTTCCGATAGCCGTGTACCAGCCAATGAGATTGTCGACTTGCTGCCCGGTGAGCTGTTTGTCCACCGCAATGTCTCCAACATTGTTGTGCATACCGATATGAACTGTCTGTCGGTACTGCAGTACGCAGTGGAAGTGCTCAAAGTGAAGCATGTGATGGTAGTTGGACACTACGGTTGTGGCGGTGTCCGTGCCGCTTTGCAGGAGCAGCCTCACGGTCTCATCGACAACTGGCTGCGTAATATTCGTGATGTCTATTTCCAGCACCGTGAGCTGGTTGGCCCCTGGCAGGATACGCCGGCCCAGGTAGATATGATGTGCGAACTGAATGCGGTGCAGCAGGCTTACAATGTCTGTAATACCACCATTGTGCAGGATGCCTGGAAGCGTGGACAGGACCTGAGTGTGCATGGCTGGGTGTACAGCTTGGAGAATGGTCGCCTGACTGATCTGGAGTTCTGCGCGGATTCAGGCACCTCCGCCGAAAGTGAACTGAACCAGGCGATAGCCCGGGTGGAGTCTACGCGTAACAACGCTTAACAAAAGTTGAGCCATGGTTTGGCACTGAAGAAGCCCCATCCGCAAGGAGAGGGGCTTTTTTGTGCCTTGGCAGAGCGTTTAGCTGAGCAAAAGCGTCATGCCTGTTCCGCCGACCAGCAGCAGAGCAAACAGCAAAGCACCCAATATCATGGGCTTCCAGCCAGCCGCTCGGATAGCGCTCAGTCGTGTGGCGAACCCCAGTGCTGCCATCGCCATGGCCAGAAACAGCTGATCCAGCTGATGCAGCAGCGCCAGTAGTTGTTCCGGTAACAGGTCCAGACTGTTGACCAGTGGCAGCAGCATAAACACCAATGCAAACCAGGGAGCTGGCAGTTTTGCCGGTGTATTGCTATCGCTTTGTCCCTTGTTGAACAGGTGGCTCAGGACCAGTAAAACCGGTACCAGGAGCATGACGCGCATCAGTTTGGTAACAACTGCGGTGTGAGCGGCTTCTGTGGGCAGAGCGGCGGCAACTGCGGTGACCTGAGCGACTTCATGAGTGGTAGCGCCAACCAGGCGTCCGAAAGCCGTATCTCCGTTGTGAAACAGGGCCTGAACCCACTCCTGTGCGAACAACCAGGGGTAAAGTAGCATGGCTGCACTGCCAAAAAGCACAACCGTGGCGATGGCGACAGGAACCGCCTGTTGACGCGCACGAATGGTCGGCGCGCTTGCCAGCACTGCCGCCGCACCACAAATCGCACTGCCGGCACCAATTAACACGGCGGTGCGTGCATCCAGCTTGAGCCAGCGAATACCGACCCAAGCAGCAGTGGCCAGAATACCGATTACAACCACCATGTCGATCAAAAGCGCATTCAGGCCGGCACTTTGCAGGTCTGCAAAACTGATACGCAGGCCGTAGAGAATAATGCCGGCACGTAACAAGAAATGCCGGCTGAACTGGAGCCCGGCCTCACTGCGTTTTTCGATGCGTGCACCGACCAGATGACCTGCCAGAATAGCCAGCAGCATCGCCAGTGTCAGGGGGCCGACCATGCCCACAAAGGGAAGGGGGAGCTGGACCAGCAGCAAGGCGCCAAGACTAAGGCTCAATGTCAGCAGCAGGCCGGGCAGCAGCTGGGCAAGCCTGTTGGCTGTTTGTAGACGTTGCTGTAATGGCATGGTGCACCTCCTCGTGAACAGGTGTGCACTTTAAATCGATTGGTTATAAGTTTAAAACGGATTGATTTGGTATTATTGACCAGTTTTTCAGGTAGGTTTGAATCGGTTCGAGGTGCGTATGCTGTCCCTGCGTCAATTGGAAGTTTTTCTGGCGGTGATTGAAACCGGCTCCACGACCCGTGCAGCAGACGCCGTTGCGCTATCCCAGTCTGCTGCCAGTAATGCATTGAGCGAGCTTGAATCAAGGCTGGGGCAAAAGCTGTTTGATCGTGTCGGCAAGCGATTGGTGTTAAACGCCAGTGGCAGAGCCTTGCAGCCGAGGGCGCGTGCACTATTGGTACAGGCACGGGATGCCGAAGCACTATTCACCACGGGAAGCAGTCAGTTGAAGGTTGGAGCCAGCACCACAATTGGCAACTACCTGTTACCGCGTCTGTTGGGAGCATCAGGTCATGCTCTGCCGTGTGAGCGTGTAGAAATCGCCAACACCGATGAGATCGCCGAACGAATGCTCCGGTTCGAGTTGGACCTTGGCTTGATCGAGGGGCGGGCGTTGCACCCTGACCTGGTCATGACACCCTGGCGTCAGGATGAGATGGTGATCGTTGCGGCTTCCGGTTATGAAAACTCCCGACTGGAAGAGCTGCCCTGGATCATGCGTGAGCGAGGGTCGGGTACGCGCAGTGTGGTGGAGCAGGAATTGTTCGAGGCATTAGGTGCGTTACAGCCAGTGTTGGAACTGGGTAGCTCTGAAGCGATTCACAATGCTGTCAGGGCGGGGGTAGGCGTCAGCTGTCTGTCACGACATGTAGTCCAACAGTCACTGCAGAGCGGCGAGTTACAGGTGCTGGCGCCGGAACTCAGTATCCGACGCCAACTGTATCTGCTGCGCCACCGCCAGCGGCCTGATACCGACGCAGTAGCGCGTTTTCTTGAATGCTGTCCGGCGCAAGACTAATTCGGGCTACCACTCGTATCGTTGAAAAAGCCATGAAGGCAACGGAGCTCATTTCGTTTCGCAGGGCCTGGAACGCAAATTCTGTGCGATTCGATCGAGGCCTTCATGGGGGAGCCATCGGGATAGTAGGGGTTGGTGAACGTGTTTAACACGCTTTGCGTTGAATGTGATGGGGATTGATTGAAAGCGTTAAAAAGGCCAATTTTGACATCCAAGTCCTGCATGTCGATGGCATAAACGTGTAAATCAGGGAGTGCAACACGGTTAAGGATGGTACCTACGGGGTTACGAATCCAGTTGGTTTTGATCACAGGCATGTTGTGTGGCTGGACATGTGAAATAAAATCCACAGGATCTATTTCAGAACCCGTGATGACATATTCATATATGGGGAGCATGGCGTTGGTGCTGATTGCAGGTTTGAATAGCAGCCGTGCAAGCCAAGGAGGAATGGGTAAATCCGGGTCAAATAATTCCGGTTCGGAGTCCATTTCCTGGTAAAGGTTTGTAATCATCGTCAGCTCTCTTGCCAAGGGAAGCCTGAGACTTTTTTCAGGTACTGTGAGCGGTAAAATTGGGGGGGCAGGAGGGAGCTCAAACCGCTGTTGCAGAGCATTTAAGACGTCTATCTGGTCTGACATCATCTTGGCAGCGACCATTTTTCCAATCAAGTGCCCTTCTGCGGCTAGTAAGTATCGTAAGGCGGCAATGTTTGCCAATAGCTGCTGGCGTGCCAATAAGGAATCCCCAGCGTTAGCCTGACGAATGCTGTTGACCATTGATATGCGGTTAGCTGCCGTCAGGTACAGGTAAGGCGGTACGTATTCGGACAGACCTGGTTGTGTGAGTACCTGGTAATCATCGAGTTGTATGAATTGGTGCCACCGCTCCAATAACACCTGCTCCTCTGGGCTCGGTGACTGGGTTGGTGAGGGTGTTTCAAAGAGTTCACGCAAACAGTGTGTTTCACTGAAACTGCAATGGCGGGATTGCTCGGGCAGAGACAATGTATCACCCGTGTATATTTCATGTGTAGAGGTGTCCGTCGAGGTGAGTGTGACTGTGTTCTCGTATTTGCGAACCTGGGTAAGTAACGTCTCTCCCGCGATTTCAGGGTGTTGGCCCTGAGGGGCTTGAAGACCGAGCAAATATGTGAAGGCTCGGCTGTCCCCAGAGGGGTGTGTCAGAGTGATGAACGCCTGAATATTTGGATGAAGTCTGTCATCACTGAGTAGCCAAAATGCACCACTGACGAAAGCCGTCAGGATGAGTAATGCAACTAAAACGTGTTTCACGAAACCACCAGAGATATGTGGTTTTTATTACAACGGAGCAAGCTAGTCCGTTAGCCCCTTGCCTCGAAATCCATTTTCGTGGCTTTGCTCAGACAACATAAGTCGTTGAGGTAGCGATGTGAACCCCAGCATCATGATAAAGCCAAGGTTCACATATATGATTTAGCTGATGCTCTGTAGCAAGGCTTGCTCCAGGTCGGCAATCAGGTCATCCACATGCTCAATGCCGATAGACAGGCGCACCATTTCTGGTGACACGCCTGCAGACTTCAATTCTTCGTCGTTGAGCTGACGGTGTGTGGTTTCAGCCGGGATAGATGCCAGTGACTTGCAGTCACCGATGTTTACCAGGCGCAGGAAGATCTGCAGTGCATCGTAGAATTTGCGTGTGCCCTCACGGCCGGATTTAAGGCCGAAGCTGAGAATACCGGAGGCTTTGCCGCCCATGTACTTCTGCGCCAGTGCGAAATCCTTGTGGCTTTCCAGACCGGCGTAATTGACCCATACCACTTCCGGGTGGTTTTCCAGGTATTCGGCGACTTTCTGAGTGTTGTCACAGATGCGCTCCATGCGCAGTGAAAGGGTTTCCAGACCCTGCAACAGCATGAAGGCGTTCATCGGTGACAGCGCTGCGCCCATGTTGCGCAACGGTACGACACGCGCACGGCCAATAAAGGCGGCGGGGCCGAAGGCTTCGGTATAGACCACACCATGATAGGACACGTCCGGCTCATTCAGCAGCGGGAAGCGTTCCTTGTTTTCAGCCCAGGGGAAGTTGCCGGAATCGACAATCAGGCCACCGATCGTCGTACCATGGCCACCGATATACTTGGTCGCAGCCGTGACGATTATATCGGCACCCTGCTCAATCGGGCGCCACAAGGAGGGACTGGGGACGGTGTTATCCACAACCAGCGGCACACCATGACGGTGGGCAATTTCAGCCAGCTTCTCGATGTCGGCAATACCGCCGGAAGGGTTACCCACAGACTCGCAGTAGATCGCTTTGGTGCGAGCGTCGATTTTGCTCTCCAGGGCAGCAAAGTCATCTTTTTGTACGAAGCGGACTTCCAGCCCCTGACGTGGCAGCGTGTGGGCGAACAGGTTGTAGGTGCCGCCATACAGTTCGCTGGTCGAGATGATGTTATCACCCGCTTCGGCCAGTGTTTGAATGGTGTAGGTGATGGCCGCCATGCCTGACGCGACGGCCAGTGCCGCGACACCGCCTTCCAGTGCCGCTACGCGCTTTTCCAGCACGTCGTTGGTGGGGTTCATGATGCGGCTGTAGATGTTGCCCGGAACCTTCAAGTCAAACAGGTCGGCACCGTGCTGGGCGTCATCAAAGGTGTAAGAGGTGGTTTGATAAATGGGGACGGCAGCCGAGTTGGTGGTCGGATCTGTTTCGTAACCGGCGTGCAGCGCGAGCGTTTCCAGTTTCATGTTCTGTCCTTGTTCTTTGTTGTTTGCGTGCACAGCATTCTAGCACCAGATATACGGGTTATTCCTAGTAGTGAAGCTGAGATAAAACAAGGCCAGCCTTCTGAGAGAAAGCCGGCCAAAGCGGTTGCAGGAATTAGGGTCTAGTAAAGCTAGAGCAACAGTTCACTGACCCCGTTATTCCCAACCAGTGTTATGGGATCACCTGCCTCAGCCACTTCATTCCGGATCAGGCTGTGAATGCCGCTGACGCCCGGTGCTGAGTCATTGTCTGTGACACCCTGTAACCAGTCTCTCACCGTACTTAAGTCGTTGGCGTCGTAGGTGGCCGTGACCTCACCATCCTGATCCGGGTCCAGCAGCCAGGTGAAGGTGCGGGCGGCATCCAGTTTAGTATCAATCAACTCGGCATCGCCGTTCTGGGCACCTTGCAGGATATCCAGCATCATATTGCCGGCAGTGGCAGGACGGCCGTCCTCATACTCGCCTGTTATAAACGCGTTGCGGTAAAAGGCCAGTCCTTCGCTGTCGATGGCGCGGTTGAACAGGGAGCCATAAAGGTCGATCAGGAATTGGCTAACATTGGTGTCGTTAATTTCGCCATAGAGGGTTTGGGACTCTTCGGAGCTGGCAAAGGCATCGACGATCTGTTCCAGGCTGCCGCTCTGGTCATTCAGATAATCGGTCCAGAATTCAAGCCCAGCGCTGTCGGCAGGTCGCTGGTAATAGGCAATATACAGCGCTTGAACCTGCTCACTGAGTGTGTCCGTGTTAAAAGCAAGGGCTCCCGGGTCAAGAATACGGCCATTCGCTGAATTGTCGGCATCAAACTCGCCGTTGTCGGTGAGCTGAAAATCAAGGCGCATCCGGTTACCTTCCAGCACAACCTGGCCACCATAGTCTGATGAAGCCAGGTTCACCCAGTTACCTTCATTATTCTGTTTCCAGAAACCATTAACGGCAGTAGTGTCATCCACATACAGGCTGAAGGTCTGGGTGCTGCCAAATCGATCGTCGCCGAGCAGCGCTTCGAACGCAATCATGCCCAATGGTATATCCATGGAGTCAGGCGCATCCTCAGGCCGGTCTTGTTGGTGCACATTGAGCAACTCGACACCGCTGCCGGTGGATTTGCCATTGAGGCTGCCGCCGGTGAGGGTAATGAAAACATGGTTATCTTCGCCTTCCTGACCTTGCGGGAAGAAGGGCAGAGAGGTTACATCCTTCTGCTCGCTATCATCGATTCCGTCGCCGTTGCCATCACCCGGAACACCGGTGGGTGAGATTACCTGATCTTCAACCTCGTCAGGGATACCATCCGCATCGGGGTCGGGTAGATTTTCCCAATCGTTGATATCCGGAAGCGTGGGTTCTGGTTCTGGAGTTGGCGGGGGGGGCGGCACCCGAACGCTCAGGGAAAAGGTTGTACTGACGTTGGTGGCGCCATCTTCTCCACCATCTGCCAGGGTTAGTTCAAATGCAGCTTCGCCGGAGAGGTCGCCTGCAGTAAAGGTGACCAATCCATCCTCGATATCCTGCTGGGTAAAGGTATCACCGATGTCCAGGGTAGTGCCATCCAAGGCAAGCGTGCCACGGGCTGGTATGCTGTCCAGCGTGTAAGTCAGCTGGTCACTGGCATCATCCGGGTCATCTGCGTTCAGGTGAGAGCTATCCAGGGTGATGCTTCTGCCGACGAGAACGCCGGGTCCGCTATTTACAGTAATGACAGGCGAATCATTGATGACATGAACCTCGAAAGTACGTGTGCCTTTCGTACCAGAGGTCAAGTCTCTCCCGTTATTGAGGGTGCCGCCATCATCCTGAATCGAAACAATACTGATCTCACGGGGGCCTGCAGTGGGGGCATCACTGATGTGACGATAGGACAGAGATTCAACAAGGCCTTGCCAGTCAGTAAGCGCCAGGGTGCTGGCTTCAAGTGTAACTTCCAGATCGTAATCACTGTCAACGATGGTGACGTCCAGAGGTTGGCCATTGAGTGACAGGCTTTGAGTACCGGTGACGAGTTCTATCGGCCCTGACAGCTCATCTGCAACCAGGTGCTCATCAGTGCCATCAATAACTCCACCTACCAACAGTTTTACCATTAACAGGCTTTGTCCTGTTTCAATTGTATCAATACCGTTTGCGGTCCACAGATCTGCGTCGGTGCCGTTTTCCGTGTAGTCGCCAGTTGCTGCAATCGGTAAAAAGGCAGGGGCGTCATTAACGTCCAGCACGTCAATGTTCAGTGTTTGGTTGGCAGTATTACCGGCATTATCGGTTGTGGTGGCAGTGATGCTAATGGCAGGGCTGTTTTCATGATCAAGTCCGCCGCCTGCGTAGGTGATTTCTCCCGTCGTGCTGTTGATATTGAACCGCCCACCAGCATCGTCGCTCAGGTTGAAGCTGTAGCCATCATCATCACTTGCCGAAACCGACCCTATGACAGTGTTAGTACCCGCATTCTCAAATACTTCAAGCGGCGCGTTTGCTGAAGGCGGATGGGGCAACTCGTTATCCAGCGAGACATCCGTACTGCTGCCGCTACCCAGGTTGTCGGAGTTGTCGGTCGCATTCACGGTCAGGTTGAGATCGGTGGCGTCAAGTATGCCTTCCAATACCTCGAAAGTGGCTGACCAAAAGCCTCCTGTATTTGAAGCGGTCACCGCTGAGTTACCGCCAAAGTCCGAGAAATCCATGGTGACAGAGGCAACATCTCCATTATTGTCGCCGCTGGCGCTGTTGTCCCAAGTCGCGGTGATAGTATCGCCGACAATAAATTCGCCATTGATTCCGCTCGCACCGGTTAGCGATATGCTGGACGCATTGATGACGGGAGCAACAGTATCAAAGTACATGCTGCTGCCAGTGTTAAAAGCCTCGGCGTTATTGCCGGACGCGTCAGTGATATTGTTCGCATCTTTCAGATCCAGGCGTAGATGACCTTCGCCACTCAAGTTATTAACAGTGACGGTAAAAGCAGTGCCGCTGCCTGTGATTTCAGCAATACTGCCGGCAGCACTTCCTGTTCCATTCAGAGTGAAATCGTCAGCACTTACGGTTAGTACGGCCTCGTTGAAGGTAACAGTGTATTCAATACTGCCTGGTGGGCCTTCTGCTGCGGTAATGGATTGCACTTCAGGGGCGATGTCGTCTATGACTGTGATGCTGAAGGCTTCTTCACGAGTGAGTCCGCCAAGATCCTCTGTACGGACCCGCACGGAATAAGTGCCCGGGTCCATGGCCTGGGGGTCGATAGCTTGAAGACTAGTGCCGGAGAGGGTGAAAAAGCCGTTATCGGTGCTGCCC
Organism: Marinobacterium stanieri; assembly: GCF_900155945.1. Taxonomy (GTDB): domain Bacteria; phylum Pseudomonadota; class Gammaproteobacteria; order Pseudomonadales; family Balneatricaceae; genus Marinobacterium; species Marinobacterium stanieri. The sequence goes on along the minus strand of NZ_FTMN01000010.1, from coordinate 52,259 downwards.
GCTCCAGATACCAGGGAGTAGGTGTGACTGTCGCCGCGGTTGCTATCGCTGGTTTGCAGTGTCCCGACGGTCACATAGTGATTACCTTCGCTATAACTTACCGACTGGTCACTCAGGTAGAGCGTGTTAGGTGCTTCGTTATCTGGCCGTTCAGCAATATGAAGCGTCAGTGTGTAGTCGAGAACGACAGTGCCATTCCCAATACGGATAGTGTGATCACCTGATGTCGGGTAAATATATGTGAGAGGCGTGTCTGTAAGTGCGGTATTGAGTACAAAACTACTGCCAGTAGTGCTTTTGGGGGTAATAGAAAACTCTGTGCTGCTATTAATGACAATATTGCTCAAGCTAATACTGTAAGCCTCTATGTAGTAGCCTGTCCCTGCGTAGCTACCGAAAGTGACAGGGAGAGAGTCAATCATGTCACTGTTGTCGCCGCCGGAGGCAAGTGAACCGATGAAGGTGTAAATACCGGCTTCGTTAAACAGCCATCGATCATTGGTGCCTGAAGGGCCGACCAGGTCTTCGAAGTCGCCAGACTCGGTGATGTTTCCGGGGGTAGTATCGTAGTCGGCCATGGCTCATTCCTTTGCGTTCGTGATTACAAGATCAAGCGGTTTTAGCGGAGGGCTTATCCAGTTTTAAGATGGGGCTTATGGCACTCCGACCAGGATGCAGTACTGCAATCTGAGATAGGGCTGGCAGTTTTCATGGGGTTGCCCCTGCCCAGTGCTGGTAATGGTCCCTGAGGGCATATGGACGCCCTCACTCGAGTCTCCGTAGATCATCTCTGGAGTTTGTGCGGATAACATGTTCGTCATGTTGGGTTCGGACGCATCCGCTGCCGCGTTCACAACCTGAAAATCATGGGTGTGGGCGGGTATCTCTTCTATGCTCAGGGCTACTGCTGGCTGTCCGGTGCTTTTACCGAATGTTCGATTGGCTAAGCCTGGCCCCTGCCCCTCGCCGATGATGCAGTGGTTGCGAAGATCGGGCAGTTTAAAGGTCGTGTGACCGTTTCCACCGAAAGTGTTCCCTATAAGGGTGTACAGATCCCTATGTTGCGATACGAGTAATTCTTCGCCGTTGCAGGCTTTCCAGCCCCGGGGGATATAGGTGTACGGAAATGCGCGTATTTCACCGACACTGAAGTCAGCCATAGCTTTACTCCTTCCTTGTGTTTAACCCGGTGTTGGATACTGGCCTGTGGAAGCAATGCAGAAACGCAGCGCCAAAGAGGGGCTCATATTGTCATGGGACAGCCCCTCACCTGCTGTAGCAAGAGTGCCGGGTGATAGCTTTAGCAGTGGTTGCTCCTGGGGGGTGGCATAGACGGCCTCGTTGCTAACGGCGAGATAGCCTTCACTAGGCTGATTCGATTGAGCCGGGAAGTGAGCCACTGTTACCTGATGGTTATGTTGTGCCATCTCAGCGTAACCAATGGTCTCTGACTCTGTTCCAAACTTGTCACCGACCACCGGTGGTGTCTGGTTTGGACCTGAGCCGCAGCCAACGGGTACTCGTCCTCTCAGGTCTGGAACCTTAAACGTAGAAACTCCATCGCCGCCAAAGCGAGTTCCAATAACAGCAAAAAGTGCTGAATATTGAGCAATCCCAAGAGGGCGACCATCGCATGGAATCCAGTCGGGGGGCGTGAGCCTTTTTAAATAGGGAATGGCGCGTATTTCACCTATTAGGGCTAAAGAAAAAGACATTATAAGTAGCCTCTTTATTTATGGGCTGGATAAATGCCCGTGAGGGAAATGATGTAATAAAGCACTAATGATGGCTGGGTATTATTATGCGTATGACCAAGCCCCGAGGAGGTTATACTCGACGTGTGTAGTGATCCCGAGCTGTTCTTCGCATACAGTGTGTTGTTAGTTTGAGCCAGCACATGACCAGAAGGCATAGGGCTACTGGCAGGTTCTCCAGAGCAGGCGCAGTGATGGGTGTGGGGGGGAAGGTGTTCTGGCTGGAGGCCGACGTGAGCTTCACCCCCAACCCTGCCGGGCGCGTCCCCATCTGTCCCCTGAACCATGCGCCCATAGAGATTAGGCAGGGCGAAGGTCGTCCGGCCGTCACCGCCAAATCGATTACTCAATAACGAAAACAGCTCAGGGTTTTGTGAGACAGGCAGTAAGGCCCCGTTACAAATATGCCAGCCATGAGGAATCAAGCGACCGGCAAAAAGTCTTATTTCACCAATGTAAGGCTCATCAAACATTATACTGAATCCTTCTTTGCTATTCGGGTGTTGATTAGCACACTGAATAACTTATCCATTCATACAAATGTTCTGACAAGAAGTGCTTAATTTCAAATGTTGTGTTTTATTATTTTTGAGCACTTTTATTATTTCTGAGCATTTTTGTGAGGTTTTGATCTTATTTGGATACAGTAATAAAGAAGCTTTGAAAAGTTGATCGATACGGTTTAATAATTTTAGGAGCAGATGGGAAGGGTCTAGCAAAATTGAGGGTGAGATAAGACTCGCTGATATTCTTGGATATCAGCGAGTCTTTGAGTAGCGAGGTTAAAACAGCAGCTCGGTCACACCGTTATCCCCAGTTAGTGTAATCGGCTCACCGGTTCCAGCGACATCTTCCTTAATCAGGCTGTGAATAGAACCCACGCCTGGAGCCGCATCATTGTCTGCTAAGCCTTGCAGCCATACCCGGACTCCGTCGAGGTCTTTAGCATCATACGTGGCCATAACTTCGCCATCCTTATCCGGGTCCAGCAGCCAGGTGAAAGTACGGGCTGCATCCAGTTTGAGTTCAACCAAATCGGCATCGCTGTTCTGGGCGCCTTGCAGGATATCCAGCATCAGGGTGCCAGCGGTTGCAGGTCTGCCATCGTCATACTCACCGGCAATGAAGGCATTGCGGTAAAAAGCCAGGCCTTCACTGTCTACAGGGCGGTTGAACAGTGTGCCGTACAGGTCGATCAAGAACTGCGTCACGTTGGCTTCGGTAATATCGCCATAGAGTGCCTGTGACTCTGCCGAGGTGGCAAAGGCATCGACCACGCTTTCCAGGCTGCCATCTTGTGCATTCAAGTAGTCCACCCAGAAATCGAGTCCATCGTTGTCAGCCGGGCGCTGATAGTAGGCAATGTAGAGTGCCTGCACCTGGTCGGCCAGGCTTTCGCTGCCAAAGCCCAGTGCACCGGGGTCGACAATGACGCCATTGGCGATACCGTCTTCATCAAATTCGCCGCCGTCGGTGAGTTCAAAATCCAGACGCAGTTTGCTGCCTTCCAATACCACCTTGCCGCCGTATTCGGCAGATGCTAGGTTGACCCAGTCACCGGCCGTGTTCTGTTTCCAGTAGCCGTTGACAGCAGTGGTGTCATCCACATAGAGGCTGAAGGTTTCGGTGCCACCGCTCTCTTCGATCTCGGCATTAAAGGCGATCAGGCCCAGCGGCATATCCAGCTCATCAGGTGCATCTTCCGGTTTGTCCTGCTGGTGCACGTTGGTGAGCCTGGTGCCACTGCCGGTCGCTGTGGACTTTCCATCGGTCGTGCCGCCAGTAAGGGAAACGAACACAGGCTCTGCATCAGGTTCAAGCGAGACGCTTTCAGTGTTTCGGAAGGGGACAGACGCGACGTCCTGCTGGTTTCGGTCAGCGATGCCATCGTCGTTGCCATCACCTGACACGCCGGTAGGTGAGGTGACAAAGTCTTCCACAGACTCGGGCACTCCATCGCCATCCTCGTCGGGAAGTTCATCCCAGGTGTCTTGGTCGGGCAATTCTGTGGGTGTTTCGGGCTCGGTTGGTGGCGGTGGCGGTGATGTGACACTGATCGATAGGGTGTTTGGGGTTGTGTCTGCTTCACCTGTGCTGTCTTCGACGGTAAAGGTAAAGCTGTCGCTGCCCGCCGCAGAGGAGGCATAGACCAGCTTGTCGATATCAGCGAAAGCAATCCAGTCCCCATCCGAGACCGGGAGGCCTTCCAGCTCCAGACTGCCGTTATCAATGTCCTGTACAGTGATCTGTACACGGGCCAAGGTGTCGCTGGTATCAGCGTCGCTGAAGCCAAAGTCACTGGCACTGAATGTGTGGGCTCCTCCCGTGGTCACTGAAAGAGTTTTGTCGGCGCCTTCGGGAGCATCGGGGGTGTTGGTAATATCCAGGCTATAAGTGGCCACGGATGAGGTCTGACCACCGGCATCGGTGGCTGTCCAGTCGAAACCGGCAACACCGTTACCCGCCAGGTTGTCGGTGGGGGTGATGTCCAGCTTGCCGATATCGGCAATATTGATATACACGGTGCCGCTCAGGTTGCCGGCGGTGGTGGTGTAGTTGATACCACCCACCGTTGAGGTACCAGCGGTGCCAGAAGAGTCAAGCGACAGAACGCCACCGGTGACGGTCGAGGTATCAATGGTGATGTATTCGACTGGTTCATTGCCTATATCTTCTGCTGTCGGTAGCTCTGTGGCAGACAGGTTCACAGCCGTATCTTCAGTCCCGCTATCCGTATAGCTACTGGCAGTAGGTTTGGTGGCATCTAAAACTGTTACCGTTGAAGTGATGCCGGTAGACCAGGTATCGTCGCCGTTGTTCGCTGTGCCACCCACGTCCTTGACTTCAGTAATGGTAAAGACACGGTTACCTGTTGTGACTGCTCCAAGAGTATTCTCATAGGTCATGTTATCCAGGGCAGTCTGGAAAACTGTATTGGCTGCCGAGGCAGCGCCTGTCCCCGTGATTACAACCGTTGCTGTACCTGAATTATATGTAACGGCGTAACCTATGTTGCCGTTGGTTGCGTCAGTTGCCGTGACTGTTGTCATTAAGTCGACGGTCGAACCATCAATGTTTAGCTTCTCGCTATTGGTATCAACCAACCCTGAAACAGTAAATGTAACGCTTGCGATATGCTCGTTTTCCACAGCACTGATAGCTGTAGATGAGAAAATAGAGACTGCAGCGCCACCACCGGCAGCCATAGTATCGTCACTGGTCGCCGATACTGTTGGGGCATCGTTTATCTGCACCAGGGTAACGGTTGATGCAACCGCCAGTGAGCCAGTGTTATCGCCACCGTTGGCCGTGCCACCGCTGTCTTGAATGCTGGTCAGGGTGACCACACGGTTGCTGGTCGAGGGTGAGTTACTGTTGTTCTGATAACTCATATTGTCGATCAGCGTCTGTGTCGCCGCAGAGGACATGCTACCACCGGTCATGGTGACGGTCGCCGTGGTGCCAATCACCATCACGCTGTAGTTCAGGCTGTTGCCTGCGGTTGAGCCATTGGTACCGTGGGTGAGTACAACGGTAGTACCGTCAACATTGATCCGTTCATTACTGCCATTGGTGACGTTGGTAATGGTGAAGCTCAACCCACTGATGGTCTGGCCGGACTCGATGGTATCGATACTCGTGCCGCTGAACAGGCTGGCCGCAGCACCTCCCTCGGTAAACGTAGGATCGCTACCCGTAGCGGTCAGTGTCGGCTCGTCGTTGACCCCCACCACCGTAACCGTCGAGGCAACCGCCAGACTGGCTGTATCGTCACCACTGTTAGCGGTGCCACCGCTGTCCTGAACACTTGTCAGGGTAACAACTCTATTACTGGTGCTTGGCGTATTGCTGTTGTTCTGGTAGCTCATATTATCAATGAGCGTTTGTGCTGTTGCAGTAGACAGGGTTCCGCCGGTCAGCACGATGGTGGCAGTGGTCCCGGCGACGGTAACGCTGTAACTGAGGCTGTTTCCAGCTGTGCTGCCACTGGTACCGTGGGTCAATACGAGAGCGGTACCGTCGATATTAACGACTTCGTTAATACCGTCTGTAACATTGCTGACGGTAAACGTTAATCCTTTGATGGTTTGCCCTGCTTCAACGGTACTGATGTTGGTACCATTGAACAGGCTGCCTGCGGCCCCGCCTTCAGTGAAGGTGGGGTTTGAGCCGTTGGAGGTCAGGGTTGGTTCATCGTTGTTCTGCACCAGGGTAACGGTTGATGCAACCGCCAGTGAGCCAGTGTTATCGCCACCGTTGGCCGTGCCGCCGCTGTCCTGAATGCTGGTCAGGGTGACCACACGGTTGCTGGTCGAGGGTGAGTTACTGTTGTTCTGATAACTTATATTGTCGATCAGCGTCTGTGTCGCCGCAGAGGACATGCTACCACCGGTCATGGTGACGGTCGCCGTGGTGCCAATCACCGACACGCTGTAGTTCAGGCTGTTGCCTGCGGTTGAGCCATTGGTACCGTGGGTGAGTACAACGGTAGTACCGTCAACATTGATCCGTTCATTACTGCCATTGGTGACGTTGGTAATGGTGAAGCTCAACCCACTGATGGTCTGGCCGGACTCGATGGTATCGATACTCGTGCCGCTAAACAGGCTGGCCGCAGCACCTCCCTCGGTAAACGTAGGATCGCTACCCGTAGCGGTCAGTGTCGGCTCGTCGTTGACGACCGTCATTAGGACGGTACGGGTATCAGAGTTGCTAGCCGCATTTTTATCCGTTGCGGTGAAGGTGACAGTACGATTGGATGTGCCTGGGTCGTTGGTAGTAGAGTCGTAGCGAATTGACTGCAGTACTTCCTGTACATTGGCATTGGTGGCGTCATTGTCAAACGTAATGGTGAGTTTGGTGCCACCCGTGACTGTACCACCGCTGGCACTTAGGTCGCCGATATCAACCCCGTTGGCAAAAACATCAGTGCCACTGATGGTAATAGCGGTTCCATCGCCGTCGGAATCGACGGTGCTGAGACGGTCGCCAGCTTCGGCATTACCTGTAATTTGTACTTCCAGTGTGCCGCCATTCCAGTCGGTATCACCATCGGCATCACTAACTGTCCCTGTACTATCGAGTTGTGTGGCCGCATTATCTTCGGTATAGGCTAGATTTGTATCAGCAATAGATATCGTGGGAGTGGAATTGGAGGGGATTGCTGTATCAACTTGTAGGTTGTCGAGAAAGATCCAATTAGTATTGGCAACCACTTTTACTTCATCCACAGAGCCCCAGTTTAGAGTCCAAGTGCCCGATGAGGTATCAGGTGCGTTGAATACTTGACTCTCAACTTGCACACCATCTCGGAAGCCATACATACTAACTGTTGCAGTGGCTGGGTTGCCCGCTGTATCAATGACATAATCGATACCAGTAAATTTAAAATTTGAGCTGTCATTGCTGTAAAAGCGGGTTGAAGTTGTGTTTATGTCGTTTGTAAGACTTGTTTCATGAGGATAGACCCCTGTTTCACCTCCGAATCCGTTGAAGCGCCAGCCATCGTAAGATAGATCATCAATAACCGTGCCGTTCGCGAGTGCAGATGTATCCGCGAGCCCTAGGCCATCGTAAGTAGTCGTTTGAATACCTGATATTGGTAGCGCTAAAACACCCACATATGTGTCGTAGTCAAAAGCAATCTTGGATGACTCTACATCTCCTGATGCATGCTCTAGCTCCCAGTCCCCTCCGAGCTTATGGTTCCCTGTTAAATTGTCTGAGGCTGCAATATCTGCTCTGGTTATTTTAGCTAAGTCTTGTATAAAACTTAGTCCTTTCTCATTTCCTGCCACTGAACAACCATAGAGCAAAATATCGCCATCTTCCGACAGAGAGTTACCAATGGTTTCCAGAGCGTCTTGATAGTGTTCAAGGCTGTCATTGTTCAGAGAGCTATCACCAAGATAAACCGCTCCATCTGAGCCGTGAGAGAGGACATGTATGGCATCTATCTCGGAGCGATCAGACAGGTAATCCGCCATTTGCTTAACGCCATCGCTACCTGCTTCGAGAAAAACGATTTCAGCGTTTTCTCCCAAACCTGCCATCAGTGTGTCGGGGTCAGGAACTAAGGCATCGATAAAGTAGACTTCCGAACGAGTTGCTGCTTTAGGTGCCTCAAGGTTTACATTAACGGGGCTATCTGATCGGGAGGACATAGGGAAACCCTTTTATAATATGCTGGTAAGACAAAATTAAGGCTATCGCCTCTTACCACCACAGAAGTCAGTTTCCCTTGTCGCTTTTGAACGATCCTGTTCTCTGGCTACTGTTTTATCGCCAGTATCAACGTGGCTGTGCCGTAAATGCCGAGGCCAGCTCACCAAATGACTTGGGTGGTAGACTATGCATTTTCCATAGTCTGAATAGAGCAAAGGTATTGTGTGCCAGGCGGGAGGGGGCTGCCCTTTTGGTCAAATAAAACTGTTCTTTTTCAGTAACAATTATGTACGTGACGCTATCGTTTTTTTCAATCGATGTCCATTGTTCAGAGCACAGTTATCGCTCAAAACACTACTTCATCTCTCTCGCTGGCTTGTTACAATCGGCCACCCATCCAATATCGTCTACTTGCCCTGGAGACACCTCATGGCCAAGACCAAAACTGCTTTTGTCTGTAACGATTGCGGCGCCGATTACCGCAAGTGGCAGGGGCAGTGTTCGGCCTGTAGTGCCTGGAATACGATCACTGAAGTGCGCCTGGGGTCTGACGCAGGCGGTGTGCGCAGTGCGCGTTTTGATGGTTACGCCGGTGGGACGGGGACGAAAAAGAAAGTCGTAACCCTCAGTGAGGTGGCGCTGGAAGAGATGCCGCGCTTTACCAGTGGCAGTGCCGAGCTGGACCGGGTGTTGGGCGGCGGTCTGGTGCCGGGGTCGGCGGTGTTAATTGGCGGTCATCCGGGGGCGGGCAAAAGTACCTTGCTGTTGCAAACCATGTGTCATTTGGCGGCTGGGATGCCGGCGCTGTATATCACCGGTGAGGAATCCCTGCAGCAGGTAGCTATGCGTGCGTCGCGTCTGGGCCTTAAGGCTGATCAGTTGCAGATGCTGTCTGAAACCTCGGTGGAAGCGATCTGTGATCTGGCCAACGAGCTGCGGCCCAAGGTGATTGTGATCGATTCCATTCAGGTGATGCACGTGGCCGATGTGCAGTCGGCGCCGGGCTCGGTGTCACAGGTGCGCGAAAGTGCAGCGTTTCTGACGCGTTTTGCCAAGCAGACAGGCACGGTGCTGTTTCTGGTGGGGCATGTCACCAAAGATGGTTCGCTAGCCGGCCCGAAGGTGCTGGAGCATATGATCGACTGTTCACTGCAGCTGGAAGGGTCGTCCGACAGTCGCTTCCGCACCTTGCGCAGCCACAAGAACCGTTTTGGTGCTGTGAACGAATTGGGTGTGTTCGCCATGCTGGAAAATGGGCTTAAAGAGGTGAAGAACCCCAGTTCCATTTTCCTCAGTCGTGGCAGTGAACCCAGTCCCGGTAGCGTGGTGATGGTGGTGTGGGAAGGTACTCGACCACTGTTGGTAGAACTGCAGGCGCTGGTGGATGAGTCTCACCTGTCCAACCCGCGTCGCGTTGCAGTCGGTTTGGAGCAGAACCGTTTGGCAATGTTGTTGGCGGTATTGAACCGTCATGGCGGTTTGATGACGGGCGATCAGGATGTGTTCGTCAACGTGGTGGGTGGGGTCAAGGTGCTGGAAACCAGTGCCGACCTGGCACTGCTGCTGGCGGTGGTGTCCAGTTTCCGCAATATGGCCCTGTCACAAGAGTTGATGGTGTTCGGCGAGGTGGGACTGTCAGGGGAAATCCGTCCTGTGCCCAATGGTCAGGAGCGCATTCGTGAGGCATCCAAACACGGTTTCAAGCGTGCCATCGTGCCGATTTCAAATGTGCCCCGTGAAAAAGTACCCGGAATGGAAGTGGTCGGCGTTAAAACGCTGTCAGAAGCGCTGGATGCGATCTGACAGCGGGTTTACTGATCTGCGTCGATCAGCTGTTCCAGTTCGCGCTCCAGCAGGCTCTCGTCACCCAGGTTCAGCTCAACCAGCCGGCGCAGGTGAGTGATGCTGTCGATGTCCATCTCTTCAGCGGTAAAGCCGTAGTAGGGGGCTTCGATGTGTGTGAGCGTGGACGGGATGTTGATCAGAATGTCGTTGGCCAAATAAAGGTGCAGTTGTGCACTGTCTCCCTGAGTAATCGGTAGCGCCTGCTCCGATTCCACCAGTGCGCCACGCAGAGATATATCGATCAGCTGGACCACGGCGCCGCCCTTGTCACTGTGCAGCTCGCACTCGGCATCGAAGGGGATGCGGGTAAAGCGTCGACGTTCGGTGTTGTTATTCACGCTTGCACTCCTGGTTCCTCGGCTGGATCTCCAAGATAGTATTACACTCGTCGCAGAGTGGAAACAGCCTGCTTCAGATCAATACGCATGTGTTGATGCTAGTCTACCTTTGACTGCTTGGGCAAAAATTCACCGGAGAGCACATGTGGGAAGTGATGAATGATCTGATAGCCGCACGTCGGCACTCACGCTATTTCAATCATACACGCAGCTACCATTTGTTCACCCGTGTCAGAATGATCGCCTGGTTGTTAATGGTGCTGCAAAGCGGATGGATCCTGATCGACTGGCTGTTGCTGCCGGCCGAAGCCAGTACCACCATTGCCTATGCCCGTTTGGCCAGTAGTGGCTGCTGTCTGTTGTTGGGGCTTTGGTATACGCACCCTTACCGGCTGGACGTGTCGCTGATACGGCTGTTGGCATTGGTACTTGTCTTGACCCTGTTTCAGACCGCCAGTACGGTGATTCTGGAGCAGCATGGCTATCACGCAACGGTGGCCGGGTACGCCTTTTTCCCGTTCATGATTATCACCATGTTGGCGATCTTCCCGCTGACGTTGTTTGAGGTGGCTGGCTTTGTCTGTTTTGTGCTGTTGGTAGAGCTGGTGACTCAGCTTTGGCTGGGTGCCTGGGGCGGTGTCAGCGGACTGAATGATCTCTGGTTACTGGCGATTCTGGGGGCGATTGCCGGTTGGGCTTCGATCAATCAGCTGAACATGTTGCTGGTGCTCTACCGTCAGGCCACACGTGATCCGCTTACCGGGTTGGCGAACCGGCGCCAGGTGATGGAACAGCTGGAAGAGGACATCAAGGCGGCGCATGCGCAGGGGACACCGCTTACGGTGATGATGTTTGATCTGGACAAGTTCAAAAGCTTCAACGATCAGTACGGCCATGCGGCCGGGGATATCGTGCTCAAGCAGTTTGCCAAAATCCTGCGTGAGCATGCCAAGCGTAAGGTGGATCTGGCCGGACGTTTTGGGGGCGAGGAATTTTTGATGGTGCTGCCCAATATGAAAGCCGAGCAGGTAACCGAAGTGGCAGATGCCATTCGTCAGGCCTGTCATGCTTCGCGTTTGAAGGTGCCAACGGGAGATGAAGTCAGCTTTACAACCAGTATCGGTATCTCGATGCTGGAGGAGGGGGAAGGGGGCTCCAGCCTGTTACAGCGCGCCGATGAGGCGTTGTATCAGGCCAAGGACAGCGGTCGTGATCGTTACTGCATGGCATCCTGGAAAGAAGCCGCCTGAACCTTAGGTTTCCATCACCTGGAAATAAAAGAGCCGCCCTGAGGGCGGCTCTTTTGTCTTTGGCGCTTGGCAGCGTCAGGCTCAGCTCATGCGGCGGTACTTGATACGCTCTGGCTGATGGTCCTTGCCGAAGCGGCGCTTGTAGTCCTCGGCGTACTCGGTGTAGTTGCCTTCGAAGAACTCCACGTTGGAGTCACCTTCATAGGCAATGATGTGCGTACAGATACGGTCGAGGAACCAGCGGTCATGCGAGATCACCACGGCGCAACCCGGGAAGGCCAGCAGGGCTTCTTCCAGTGCACGCAGGGTTTCGATGTCCAGATCGTTGGTCGGCTCATCGAGCAGCAGGACGTTGCCGCCTTCTTTCAGCAGCTTCGCCATGTGCAGACGGTTGCGCTCACCACCGGACAGGTCCTTGACGAACTTCTGCTGGTCGGAACCCTTGAAGTTGAAACGACCGCAGTAGGCGCGTGCTGGTGTTTGGAAGTTGCCGACGGTGATGATGTCCTGACCGTCTGAAATTTCCTGGAACACGGTGTTGTCGCCGTTCAGCTCGCGTGACTGGTTGACGTAAGCCAACTGCACGGTGGAACCGATCTGGATCTCACCGGAATCCGGCTGTTCTTCGCCGCTGAGCATGCGGAACAGGGTGGACTTACCAGCGCCGTTGGGGCCGATGATGCCGACGATGGCACCCGGCGGGATGGCGAAGTTCAGGTTTTCGAACAGCAGCTTGTCGCCGTAGGACTTGGTGACATCATGCAGTTCGATGACCTTGTCGCCCAGACGCGGACCCGGCGGAATGTAGATTTCCTGGGTTTCGTTGCGCTGCTGGAATTCGCGGGAGTTCATCTCCTCGAACGCCTTCAAACGGGCCTTGGACTTGGTCTGGCGACCCTTGGCACCCTGACGTACCCACTCCAGCTCGGACTTCATTGCCTTGCGGTGAGAGGCTTCGGACTTCGCTTCCTGTTCCAGGCGCGCTTCTTTCTGCTCCAGCCAGCTGGAGTAGTTGCCTTCCCAGGGGATGCCGTGGCCACGGTCCAGTTCCAGAATCCAGCCGGCAGCGTTGTCGAGGAAGTAGCGGTCGTGGGTAATGGCGACCACGGTACCGGTGTATTCCTGCAGGAAGCGCTCGATCCAGGCGATGGACTCGGCGTCCAAATGGTTGGTCGGCTCGTCCAGCAGCAGCATGTCAGGGTGGTCCAGCAGCAGGCGGCACAGGGCAACACGGCGGCGCTCACCACCGGACAGATTCTTCACTTCGGCGTCCCAGGGCGGCAGACGCATGGCGTCAGCGGCACGCTCCAGCGCCTGGTCCAGATTGTGACCATCTTTGGCTGTAATCAGGTTTTCCAGTTCGCCCTGCTTCTTGGCCAGTTCGTCAAAGTCGGCGTCCGGGTCGGCGTAGGCAGCATAGACCTGGTCCAGCTCGGCCAGCGCATCCTTGACGTCGGAGACCGCTTCTTCGATCACTTCACGTACGGTCTTGCTGTCATCCAGCTCCGGCTCCTGCGGCAGGTAGCCCACTTTCATGTTGGGCATGGGACGCGCTTCACCGGTGTATTCGGTGTCGACACCGGCCATGATGCGCAGCAGGGTAGATTTACCGGCACCGTTCAGACCGAGTACACCGATCTTGGCACCGGGGAAGAACGACAGGGAGATATCCTTGAGGATTTCACGCTTGGGCGGTACCACCTTGCCCACGCGGTTCATCGTATAAACGTACTGAGCCATCAGTTTGCCTGTAAATTTGGGGTTGAAAAACAGCCAGATTCTACCCTCGGCTCTATTGGAATGCCATGTGGGGTTTCAGAGGGAAATTGTCAGGGGAAACACTATTGGCAAGCGCGATTACATGCTTTAGGATCCACTTAGGCTTGGATGCCTGCCACAGTAACCTCCTACTGTACACCTTTAAGGATAAAGAATGAATCAAATCGCAGACAATCCCTATGCTGCACCTGAAGCTGAGCTGGAAGTCCAGCAGGCCGAGGGAGATCTTTCTGTATTTAAATACTTCACCACATGGGCTGTTTTGGGCCTTTCGATCATTACCCTCGGTATTTACCCGATTTACTGGCTATATAATCGAACCCAGAAGCTGAATACGATTACTCCAACTCCCATTTCACAAGGGTTCGTGACAGCCGCACTGGTTATTATGATCCTGAGTACAGTGCTGTCATATGTGCTTCCTTTTTTGGGCAGTACACTTCTGGTTCTGATTGGCAATCTGATCAGTCTGGTTTCTACGGTACTGTTCTTCGTGTGGGTGTTTAAATTCCGTAATCGCCTCAATGCCGTAACCCAAAGTCAGGGCCAGCCGACTTGGGCAGGGCCAGTACTGACATTCTTCTTTAGTATTTTCTACCTGAACTACAAGATCAACCAGCATATCGATCACGACCGTTAAGCTAATAACAGGCGTTGAATAGCATGCAGGCATCCGAGCTGCTAGATAATCACTGTAGTGTCGAAACGCCCGAAGGTATCGAGTTTGTCCAGACGGTGGCGGGCCCGGTGCCTCGAATACTGGCTTACCTAATCGATTTGGGATGGCGGGGCTTGGTATATATCCTGGTCGCATTCCTGGCTGAATTGTTGGGAGGGCTGGGGACTGCGCTTTTCCTTATTTTTTCGTTTTTACTTGAATGGTTTTATCCGGTTTTTTTTGAGGTTTTTCGTAACGGACAAACGCCGGGTAAAAAATCCATGGGTATTCAAGTGGTTAATGCGGACTTCACTCCCATTGGGTGGGGGGCTTCAACTGTACGGAATTTGTTACGCGCAGCTGATTTTCTGCCTCTCTTTTATGTTGCGGGTTTGATCTCCATGTCTGTTACCGATCGTTTTCAGCGTTTAGGCGACCTGGCTGCCGGAAGTCTGGTTATTTACTCCGGTGCAGAGCCGAAACCAGGTTTGGATGGTTCCGTTACACCCATACCACCGCTTCAGCCACTAACTCGCGGGGAGCGCCAGGGCATCATCAGTCTGACAGTCAGAAGCGCATCGATCAGTCCGGCGCGACAGGAAGAGTTGGCGCAGTTGCTGGAGCCTCTGACGGGTGAAGCAGGTGAAAAGGGCTTGAGGCGATTAAAAGGAGTGGGCGCCTGGCTGTTGGGGCGCAAATAGAGATACGGATGAAAGAAACGGATTTTGAACAACAGCACGGGACGCTGTGGCAACAATTTGAACTGGATATTGAAGCTTGCCTGGAGGGTAAGCGTCAGCCAGCTGCATCCTTCCCTGAGCATTATCGCCAACTCTGTGGCCAACTGTCTCTGGCGCGTCAGCGTGAGTACTCTGATGTAATGGTTGCGCGCCTGAACAGGTTGGTGATGCAGGGGCATCACCTGCTGTATCAGCGTGAGTCCAAAGCCTCAATTCACCGGCTTGGGGCTGCGCTTGTGGCTTTCGTGGTCGCATTGAGGAATCAGCGCCGCTATGTGATTTGCTCCGCATTGTTGTTTGTTTTACCTGCGTGCGTGATGGCAGTAGGCACCTATCTGAGTGAAGATTTCACCTACAGTATTCTGTCAGTTGAGCAGGCCGCCGAATTCGAGGCGATGTATGACCCGGATAATCTGCGCTTTGGGCCTGAGCGTGATGCCGAAACCGACTTGGCCATGTTTGGATTTTATATCAGCCATAACATTGGCATCGCATTTCAGGCGTTTGCGGGAGGTATCTTTTTTGGCATCGGCACAATTTTTATTGTGCTTTATAACGGCATCTACCTGGGTGCGGTTGCGGGGTATCTCACCCGTGCTGGCTTATCCATTACCTTTTATCCATTCGTAATAGGCCATGGCGCCTTTGAGCTCACGGCGATTGTCATCTGTGGCGCAGCTGGGCTCATGATCGGTCATGCTCTAGTCAAACCTGGAAGCCTGAAAAGGCTGGAGGCGTTACGCCTCTCCGCGATTGAAGCTGTGAAGCTTATGTACGGTGGTGTGTTCATGCTCTTTGTCGCGGCTTTTCTGGAGGCTTTTTGGTCTTCCAGTAGCGACCTTGCCGTTCCGTTGAAACTGAGTGTTGGTGCCGCTCTCTGGTTATTTGTGCTCTGGTTTTGCTTTTTCTCGTCTCTGGGGGCACGCCGTGAACCTGGCTGACTTGCAACTTAAAGCTCGAGTACGCACGCCCTGGCAAGCGCTGGATTTAGGCGTGCTTATGGCGCGGCGCTGGTTCTGGCCTCTGTGGATTTCCTGGTTTGTGCCAGCCACTGTGCTGTTCGTACTGCTTAGCCTGTTTTTTTACGACAGCCCCTGGATAGTGATGTCCATTATCTGGTGGCTGAAGCCAGTACTTGAACGTCTGCCTTTGCTGTTTGTTAGCCGCTTTCTGTTCAATGAGGGAGCTTTAAGCGGAGTAACCTGGCGTCAAATCCGAAGCACCTTGCTCTATGGGGGGCTTGTTTCTCTCACCTGGCTTAGATTGGACCCCAAACGTTCATTTATTCAGCCCGTTATCGTGCTTGAAAAGCAGAAAGGACGTGCCCGCCGGGTGCGCAGCCGCGTGCTTTCCTACAACAGTGCTTCCGCTGCGACCTGGCTGACGGTGGTGATGGCTCATGTGGAGTGGTTACTATTTGCTGCGGGTCCAGTACTTCTGATGCTTTTGCTTGGTACTTTTGTCGAGTTGGAAGATTTTTGGCTTCTGGGTGTCGAGCATGAGTGGCTGGCGCATGGCAGCAATGTTTTTACCCTGATCTGTATGTCCGTGGTTGCGCCCTTTTATGTTGCTTGTGGTTTCTCCCTGTATATAAACCGGCGTATTGAGCTTGAAGCCTGGGATCTTGAGCTTTTGTTCAGGCAAATCGCCAGCCAGAGAACTCAACAATCGGATAAGCCAAAGCGATCATCTACAGCCGCGTTATTACTCGTGTTCAACCTGACACTTGTGACGTCGTTTGCGTTATACCCGGGAACTTCGGCCTGGGCCGATAGTTCAGTCATGCCAGCTACGCCAGAGCAGTCCAAAGAGCAGGTGATGACCATGCTGGAGTCACCGCCTTTTACCAATGAAAAAGAAGTCACTACCTGGCATTGGAAAGATGCTGAGGAATTGGATGCTGAGTCCGGCGACTGGTTAAAGGACTGGTTTGACGAGTCAGGTGATTTTTCCTGGGATGGAACCAGCCTTTTTCAAATTGCTGAAGTCCTCGTCTGGGTTGCGGTGGCTCTGCTGTTGATTTTCCTGGCACGTGTGTTGGTGAAATATGTCGAGTCACCTGTAGGGGCAGCGGTTACCGAGTCCGATAAACCTGATCCGCCACGGGTATTGATGGGGCTATCAATTGATGCTGAAAGTATACCTGCTGATATAGAGAAAGCGGTCACTGAAGCCCTGGATCAGGGAGACCTTCGGTTGGCGTTGTCGTTAACTTACAGGTATGCATTACACAGGCTTACACATCAGTACGGAGTAGAGGTGGAACACTGGCAAACCGAGCTGGAGTGTGCAGCAACGGTCAGGGGGCATTCTGAAGTTTCGCTGGACGGGGTGTTTGACCGTTTGACTCATGTTTGGCTGCGCTCTGCATATGCGCATCAACAACCCTCAAGGGCTAAGGTTGAAGAATTGCTGGGCGCCATGCAAAAGGTGCTGAAATGACACTGCGTAATTCGATTGCTGCCGCGCTTTTGTTGTTGCTAATTACTTTGCTGGGATATGGGCTGGTTAACAACCTTGAACGCGAAACACAGGTTATTGATCAAGGGCCCGATACTCGAGTTCGGCGTAATGACTATTTTGCGGCCGGACTATTTTTGCAGCAGCAAGGGCACTCGGTTAAACATAGTCGTTTTCTGGTAAGCCCGGAGACACTGGGTGCCAAGGATGCTTTGATACTAACCGATGTTGAGTTTCTCGCCGGCTCTTCGGAGCGTGCCAGACGACTGCTGCAATGGGTGCAGGGTGGCGGTCATCTAGTGTGGTCTTATCCCTCCAATGATTATGACAACCCGTTGGCCATATTGCTGGGTGTTGTGCGTCAGGAGGTCGAAAGTCCCTCTTCGCCCGAAGAAGGTCAGGATAATCTGGAGTCAGTGCAAGCACCTGAGCCAACCCCTGTGCAATCGTCTGGCGAGCAGGAGCAGCAGGCAGGCGGTGCGCAGAATTCCGAAATTACGAATCTAAGAGCAGAGATTAGTGCACGTGAGGCTGAAATTGACTCGCGTTTCCTGGGGCGACTTAGAGGAGCCGAGGGGAGGGTATTGAACAGTATTCAATATGGTAATTGGTTTCTGCAACAGGACTTGAGCGTTTCGAGTGGCGATTACTCTCCAGTGCTTGAAGCGGTGGCTCGCTCAGAACAGGGGGGGCAAATGCTGTTGATGGGGTTGGGAGCCGGACAGGTTACGGTGGTAAAGGATGCAAAGATGTGGTCTAACCGCCACCTCGGCATGTTTGATCATGCTCATTTACTTGCCTGGCTGGTACGTGGAAACGATAGCGTACATGTTCAGCGCTACAGCCAGTGGCCCTCCTTGTCACAATTGATTTGGCGGCATGCCCGAGAGGCTCTGCTGGCGAGTTTATTGCTTTTCCTGGTGTGGGTCATGTGCCAGGGGCGTCGCTTTGGGCCTGTTAAAACAGCGACTATTCCTCTGCGACGAACGCTGGCGGAGCATGTTGAAGCAGTGGCTCGCTTTCATCATCGCTACGGTCAAATCGACCACCTGCTTGACCCTTTACGCCGACAAATCTTGAGGCGAGCAGCCTCGGCTCAATTGGATTTCGATCAGCTCAAACCTGAGCAGCAGAGGCAGGCAGTGTTGAACTTGGCTGATATTCAGCAGGAGGGGGCATTGCAGGCATTGATACCCCAAGGACAATACAACACGGCCGAGCTGGTCGACACAGTGAAACTTCTCATCAGGATCAGGAACCGGTTATGAGCATTGAAATGGACGCTTCGCAGGCTGAAACGGATTTGAATGAAAAAATAGAATTTCTCCGTCGTACAATCGGGTCAATGCTGATAGGACAGGACGATGTGATTGATCAAGTACTGGTCGTCCTTCTGTGCCGTGGGCATGTGTTATTGGAGGGAGTCCCTGGGCTTGGGAAAACCCTTCTGGTAAAGGCACTGGCTGCCTGCTTTCATGGTCAGTTCCGACGTATTCAGTTTACGCCAGACTTGATGCCAGCAGATATGACGGGGCATTCCATTTATGACATGAAAGAAGCACGCTTTCATGTACGGCGAGGCCCGGTGTTTACGAACCTGCTCTTGGCTGACGAAATCAACCGTTCGCCAGCCAAGACTCAGGCGGCTTTGCTGGAGGTTATGCAAGAGCACCAGGTTACCATAGAAGGTGAGGCTTACCCGTTGGCACCGCCCTTCATGGTCTTGGCTACTCAAAACCCGATAGAACAGGAAGGCACTTACCCTCTTCCAGAAGCTGAGCTGGATCGTTTCTTGATGAAAGTGTTTATTGATTACCCTGCATTCGACGATGAAACGCGGCTGGTGCGACAGGTCACGGAGGGGGCGTTAAGCATGTCGTCTATCGGTGCTGACGCAGACGGAACATTGGCACCTGAGGATATCCTGGCGCTACAGAATGAAGCAGAGCGTGTAAGAGTAGATGAGCAAGTTCTTGCTTACGCTGTGAGTATTGTTCAGGCGACCAGAAAAGCAGCCAGTATTCTCAAGGGCGCAGGGCCGCGCGCCAGTATTGGCCTTGTCAGTGCTGCCAAGGCCTGGGCGTTGATGAACGGTCGTGACTTTGTGCTTCCTGATGATGTTAAACAGGTTGTGCTGCCGGTTATGCGCCATCGTATTTTGTTGGCTCCGGAAAGTGAGATTGATGGTTTTACCCCTGACAGGGTGTTACAGCAATTGTTGCAGAGCATTGATGCGCCGCGGGTATGATCAAAATGCTCTTTAGCCTGGTTCCTGGCAGGATTTTACTTCAGTGTTTGTTGGGTTTTCTGATTGCGGCACTGGTTCTGATCGGGTTCCGCACACTGACTGACATGGACTTCGCGCTTCTTTCAGATGCGTGGTGGGCAGGGCTTGTTTTGGCAGCCTTCTTGATCGTGTTTGATGCAGTGTGGGTTTGTGGTTTACCTCGACTATCAGCTCAGCGCCGACTGCCGGGTAATCTGGCGTTAGGTAGTAAATCGCCTGTCAAGCTGAGGTTTGATAACTCCTGCAGGCGCAGA
This sequence comes from Marinobacterium stanieri, assembly GCF_900155945.1. Classification (GTDB taxonomy): domain Bacteria; phylum Pseudomonadota; class Gammaproteobacteria; order Pseudomonadales; family Balneatricaceae; genus Marinobacterium; species Marinobacterium stanieri. Next base: position 32,729 of record NZ_FTMN01000010.1, on the reverse strand, counting down.
CTTCGCTTTGAGTGCGTTGATCATTACCCTGAAGAAATAACCGCGGAGGGATTGCCAGCATCTCTGGATGTGCCTGCCGGTGAATATCAAATACTTGAGTATAGTTCACGCCCGGTGAGTAGAGGGGCTGCCGATTTTGGCAATGTTGAGGTGCGGGTCCAGTCCCCCTTGGGTTTTTGGCGCCGGCAGTATGAGCTGCCAGCTCAACAGACTGTCAAAATCTATCCAAACTTCATGGCGCTATCCAATCTTAATTTTCTCGATTACGAGCAGCGTCTGGCTCATTTGGGGGCGCATCTGAGTCAACGGCGTGGTTCAGGTCAGGAATTTAAGCAGTTAAGGGAATATCAGCTTGGTGATGAGATCCGTCAAATAGATTGGAAAGCGACGGCTCGTCAGCAGCGTCTGGTTTCACGTGAATATCAGGAGGAACGTGACCAAGAGGTTGTGTTCATGCTGGATGCCGGGCGAAGAATGCGCGCGACCGATGGGGAGTTGAGCCATTTTGACCACTCTCTCAATGCGCTGCTACTAACCGCTTACATTGCACTGAGTGGTGGGGACTCCGTCGGAGTGTTGGGTTTTGCGGACCGGTGCCGGTGGGTGCGTCCGGTTAAGGGGCGTCAGGGAATAAACCTGCTGCTGAACAATCTATATGACTTGCATAGTAGCCCTGATGCAAGCGATATAGTTCAGGCAGCTGGTACTCTGATGCAACATCAGCAAAAGCGCTCACTTATTGTCATTGTGACAAATCTCAGAGATGACGATAGCGATGACCTTCAGTTGGCCATCAAAATCATGTCCCGTAAGCACCTGGTGATGCTGGCCTGCTTACGCGAGAGCTATCTGGACGAGGCTTTGCCGCAACAAGCAGATACTCAAGATGCTCTGAATTTTTGTGCCCGCGAACTTTACCGCGAGCAGCGGCAGGAAGTTATAAAGCGTCTTCAAGGGCAAGGTGTTATAACGATTGATGCGCCCCCACAACGACTGCATGTCGCGCTGGTTGAACAATACCTCCTGCTCAAACGTGCAGGTAAACTGTAAGTGTTTGGTGTGGGCTTATGGGTCAAAAGCCCTCTTATTTACACAAAATGAATCCTTCGCGTAATAGACTGATCCCTTTTCATGTGCCTTCCGTACGTTTTTTCGACTATAATGTGCGCCTCATTTAAGGCAGCTACAGGTCAGTCCGCACTACCTGCGCCAACTTTGCCGCTACTTTTGCAACTTCAGGGGACAGCAATGTTTAGCAAAGATATGTCAATCGCCAGTTATGATTCGGACCTGTGGTCTGCAATGCAGTCCGAGGCGACGCGTCAGGAAGAGCACATCGAACTGATCGCCTCCGAGAACTACACCAGCCCGCGCGTAATGGAAGCTCAGGGTTCTGTGCTGACCAACAAATACGCTGAAGGCTACCCGAACAAGCGTTACTACGGCGGCTGTGAGTACGTCGACGTGGTTGAAGACCTGGCCATTGACCGTGCCAAGGAACTGTTTGGCGCCACTTACGCCAACGTTCAGCCGCACTCCGGCTCTCAGGCCAACGCTGCCGTTTACATGGCGCTGTGCCAGCCGGGCGACACTGTTCTGGGCATGAGCCTGGCGCACGGCGGTCACCTGACTCACGGTGCTTCCGTTTCCTTCTCCGGCCGTATCTACAAGGCGGTTCAGTACGGTCTGAACGCTGAAACCGGCGCGATCGACTACGACGAAGTTGAGCGTCTGGCGGTTGAGAACAAGCCGAAGATGATCGTAGCGGGCTTTTCTGCCTACTCTCAGATCGTTGACTGGGCACGTTTCCGCGAAATCGCTGACAAGGTTGGCGCTTACCTGTTTGTCGATATGGCGCACATCGCAGGTCTGGTCGCTGCCGGTGTATACCCGACGCCGCTGCCCTTTGCTGACGTTGTAACTACCACTACCCACAAAACCCTGGGTGGTCCGCGTGGTGGTCTGATCCTGTCTGCCAACGCTGATGAAGATCTGCAGAAGAAGCTGAACTTTGCGGTATTCCCTGAGTCTCAGGGCGGCCCGCTGATGCACGTGATTGCGGCCAAGGCCGTGTGCTTCAAGGAAGCGATGGAGCCGGAATGGAAAGAGTACCAGGCTCAGGTTGTTAAAAACGCTCAGGCCATGGCCAAGGTGTTCCTGGATCGTGGTATCAACATCGTTTCCGGCGGTACTGAAGACCACCTGTTCCTGGTTGACCTGATCAACAAGGACATCACTGGTAAGGATGCGGACGCTGCCCTGGGCCGTGCCAACATCACCGTGAACAAGAACTCCGTACCGAACGATCCGCGTTCCCCGTTCGTGACCTCCGGTCTGCGTATTGGTACACCGGCTGTAACCCGTCGTGGCTTCAAGGAAGAAGAAGTTGCGCAGCTGGCGAACTGGATATGCGATATCCTCGACGATATCGAAAACGAAGAGACTATTGCGCGTGTTAAAGAGCAGGTGAAGGATATCTGCGCACGCTTCCCGGTTTACAAGTAAGCCGGTAGAATAGCCGGGGCGGCTGCGGCCGCCCTTTTTTTGTTTGGGGCTTTTTGTCCCGCATCCCTTCCTTCGGGAAACGCTCTTTACGCTGAGGCACGCATGCACTGTCCATTTTGTGGCACCCATGAAACCAAAGTTGTCGACTCCCGTCTGGTGGCCGAAGGCCAGCAGATCCGTCGTCGACGTGAGTGCATCAGTTGCCACGAGCGTTTTACCACCTATGAAACTGCTGAACTGCTGATGCCGCGGGTGATTAAAACCGATGGCACACGTCAGCCGTTTGACGAAGACAAGCTCCGCGCCGGTATTCAGCGTGCGCTGGAGAAGCGTCCGGTCAGCATCGAAGAGATCGAAGCGGCCATTACCCGTATCAAGCAACGTCTGCGCGCCACCGGTGAGCGTGAACTGCCGTCCCGTGAAGTGGGCGAAGCGGTCATGCTGGAACTGAAGAAGCTGGACCAGGTTGCTTACGTACGGTTTGCCTCCGTCTACCGCAGTTTCCAGGACATTAACGAATTCCGCGAAGAGATCGAGCGCCTCTCCACACCTGCCGGTGAAGGAGAAACCTCGTGACGCATACCTTTTCCGCCGATGACCACCGCTGGATGGCCCGTGCCCTGCAATTGGCAGAGCACGGGCTCTATACCACCGATCCCAACCCTCGCGTGGGCTGTGTCATCGTTAAAGATGGCGAGCTGATCGGAGAAGGTGCCCACCTCAAGGCCGGCGAGCCTCATGCTGAAGTGCATGCACTGCGCATGGCAGGGGAGCAGGCTCGGGGGGCCACGGCTTATGTCACCCTTGAGCCCTGCAGTCATCACGGCAAGACGCCGCCCTGTGCCGAGGCACTGGTGAAGGCCGGTGTTGGTCGTGTTGTGGCAGCCATGCAGGATCCCAACCCGCTGGTGGCGGGACGCGGTCTAGCACGTTTGCAGGATGTGGGCATCGACACTGCGCACGGTTTGCTGGAATCTCAGGCGCGTTCGCTTAACCCTGGTTTCATTAGCCGCATGGAGCGCGGGCGTCCGTATGTGCGCCTGAAATTGGCATCTAGTCTGGATGGGCGTACCGCCATGCAGAGCGGGGAATCACAATGGATCACCGGCGCGGCCGCTCGCTCGGATGTGCAGCGTCTGCGCGCGCGCAGTTCTGCGGTACTGACCGGGGTGGATACCGTGCTAATGGATAACGCCTCGCTGACCGTACGTGCTGCACAGCTGGGGCTACCTGACGCTGAAGCCGAACGCGCGGCTGAACGTCAGCCATTGCGGGTGGTGCTGGATAGCCAGTTGCGCCTGCCGGCGTCCACCGCCATGCTGAGTTTGCCGGGCAGTACGCTGGTGGCCACGGCTCAACTGGATAACCAGCCCAGTGCCATTGCGCTGAGTGCCTCTGGTGCGCAGGTGTTGTCGCTGCCGGGGGCTGATGGCCGGGTCGATCTGAGTGCTCTGCTGAGCTGGCTGGCGCAGCATGCCCAGTGCAACGAATTGCTGATAGAGTGTGGTGCCACTCTGGCAGGGTCGGTACTGAGTGAAGGTTTGGTGGATGAGCTGGTACTCTATATGGCGCCAACGCTGCTGGGCAGCTCTGCACGCCCCCTGTTTGAGCTGCCACTGGATGAAATGGCGCAGCAGTATCGGCTGCAGCTAACGGACCGGCGTCAGCTGGGTGATGACTTGCGTCTGACCCTGAGCTGTCGTCAGGAGAACAATTGATGTTTACCGGAATTATAGAAGCCGTCGGTGAGATTGCGGATGTACGCATGATCGGCGGTGATATGCGCCTTTATGTGCGGACCGGTTCGCTGGACCTGGGCGATGTGAAATTGGGTGACAGCATCGCCACCAACGGTGTCTGCCTGACTGCGGTGGAACTGCCGGGCGATGGCTTTATTGCCGATGTATCGCTGGAAACCCTGGCCCATACGCGTTTTGAATCGCTGGCCGTGGGTGAGAAGGTCAACCTGGAAAAAGCGATGCGTGCCGATACCCGCTTCGGTGGTCATATTGTTACCGGCCATGTGGATGCCTTGGGAACAGTGGCCGGCCGCAGCGATGACGCGCGCTCGGTGCGCCTCAAGGTGCGCTTGCCGGCTTCCATTCAGCGTTATGTGGCAGCCAAGGGCTCCATCACGGTAGACGGCGTAAGCCTGACCGTGAACGCACTGGATGGCGACTGCTTTGAACTGAACATCGTGCCGCATACGGCACAGGAAACCATTATCGACAGCTATACCGCCGGTCGTCAGGTGCATCTGGAAGTGGATATTATTGCCCGCTATCTGGAGCGACTGATGCAGCCGGTGCAGGGCGAGGAACAGGCCGACGGCGATGCCGGCGGCGTGACGCTGGCGCTGCTGGCTAATCACGGATTCATGCGTCGCTGAGGCGACGGGAGAGGACTATGCAGCTGAACACCACTGAAGAACTGATCGACGATATTCGTCAGGGCAAGATGGTCATCCTGATGGATGACGAAGACCGTGAAAATGAAGGCGACCTGGTCATCGCGGCGCAATGTGTGCGCCCGGAAGACATCAACTTCATGATCACCCATGCCCGTGGCCTGGTGTGTCTGACACTGCCGCGTGAGCGTTGTGAGCAGCTGAACCTGCCTTTGATGGTACAAAGCAACGGTGCAGCATTCTCCACCAACTTTACCCTGTCCATTGAAGCGGCCAAGGGTGTGACCACCGGTATTTCGGCGGCGGATCGCGCGGCGACCGTGCATGCGGCGGTCAAGGCCGATGCCAAGCCGGAAGATATTGTCCAGCCGGGCCACATTTTTCCGCTGATGGCGCAGCCCGGCGGCGTATTGAGCCGGGCCGGCCACACCGAAGCCGGTTGCGATATCGCGCGTATGGCAGGCTTCATGCCGGCCTCGGTTATCGTCGAGATCATCAATGAAGACGGTAGCATGGCGCGTCGCCCCGATCTGGAAAAATTCGCGGCCAAGCATGGCATCAAGATCGGTACCATTGCCGACCTGATCCACTACCGCACCATGAACGAACACACCGTCGAACGTGACGAGGAAGGCACCCTGCCGACCGAATACGGTGATTTCCGTTATGTCACCTACCGTGACGAAATTCAGGGCTGCACTCACCTGGCGCTGATGCAGGGTGATGTGACACCTGAAGACTCAACCCTGGTCCGTGTACACGTGCGCAATGAAGTACTGCGTGATGTGGTCGGCGTACGCCCGGGTGATGAAGTGAAATGGACCATGCGTCGCGCGCTCAAGCGCGTGGCGGATGAAGGCAAGGGCGTGGTGCTGCTGCTCGACTCCGGCCGCCGCGTGGACCTGGGCGATGCGATCGACAGCCTGCTCAATGCTGATCGCAAACGCTCCAAAGTGAATGTCAGTGCTTCGGGCGCCTACCTGACGGTCGGCACCGGTTCACAGATTCTGCGTGACCTGGGCGTGCGCAAGATGCGCCTGCTCAGCTCACCGATGAAATTTAACGCCATCTCCGGCTTTGACCTGGAGATTGAAGAGTACATCCCCTACGAGGATTGATGGAAAAGTTATGACAGTACAAGTATTTGAAGGCGACTTCGTCAGCGCCAACGGTAAATATGCCATCGTAGTTGGCCGCTTCAACTCGTTCGTGGTTGAGAGCCTGCTGGACGGCGCCATCGACACCCTGCAGCGTCACGGTGTTGCTGAAGAGAACATCCGTGTCATCCGCGTACCGGGTGCATTTGAAATTCCGCTGGCGACCAAGCGTATCGCTCAGCAGAAGCAGGATGATGCCATCATCACCCTGGGTGCCGTTATCCGTGGTGGTACACCGCACTTTGAGTATGTCTCTGCCGAGAGCTCCAAGGGTGTGGCTCAGGTATCCATGGACTACGATATCCCGGTGGCGAACGGCATCCTGACCGTTAACTCCATCGAGCAGGCGATCGAGCGCTCCGGCACCAAAGCCGGTAACAAGGGGGCTGAAGCCGCGCTGTCTGCGCTGGAAATGGTCAGCCTACTGCGTCAGCTTGAGGTCTAAGGCATGAGCGACACTACTCCGCGCACGGGCAAGAAGAACCTGACCGAAATGCGCCGCAATGCGCGCAGTCTTGCCCTCCAGGCCCTGTATCAATGGTCTGTGGCGGGTCAGAGTGTGACCGAGATCGACGCCCAGTTCCGGGTCGATAACGATATGAGCAACACCGACACCCAGCTGTTCTCCGAACTGCTGCGCGGCGTGATCGGTTCCAGCCGTGATCTGGACGAGGCGTTTCGTCCGTTTCTGGACCGTCCGCTGGATGATCTGGACCCGGTCGAGTTGAGCGTACTGCGCATCGGTGCCTATGAACTCAAGCACCGCCTGCAGGTACCCTACCGCGTGGCGATCAACGAAAGTGTCGAGCTGGCCAAGATTTTCGGTGCCACCGAAAGTCACAAGTACATCAACGGCATTCTCGACAAGCTGGCGCAGCGCGCCCGTGCCGATGAGATCCGTGCCCGCCGTAATAACAACGGCTAAGGCGACAGGCTGTTGTTGCGGAGCAGGGTGGTAGAGCGCCGTGGGTGAGTTTGAGCTGATTCGACAGTACTTCCACCGTGCCGCGTCCGGCCCCGGAGTACGCGAAGGAATCGGCGATGACTGTGCCGTGCTGCAGGTGCCACCCGGGCAGGAACTGGTTGTCTCCATCGATACACTGGTGGAAGGCACCCATTTTCTGCCGCAGACGCCGCCGCATCGCCTGGCTGAACGCTTGCTCGGCGCTGCGGTCAGTGATCTGGCCGCGGCTGCTGCCACACCCGCCTGGTTGACGCTGGCGCTGACCCTGCCTCAGGCTGATCCTGACTGGCTGGAGCCTTTCGCGGCCCGTTTGGCAGAACGTTGTCATCAGCTGGGGATCGCTCTGGTGGGCGGTGATACCACACGCGGACCAAACCTTGTGCTCAGTGCGCAAGTGCATGGCTGGGTGGATTGCGGCCAGACTCTGTTGCGCCGAGGTGCTCAACCGGGCGACCGCATTCTGGTATCCGGCACCCTGGGCGATAGCCGCGCCGGGTTGGAAACCCTCCTGTACCCTGATACTCCCTCCGATACCACTGACTGGCTACAGCAGCGGTTTTACTGCCCCGAGCCACGAGTGGCCCTGGCACGGGCGTTAAGACCCCACCTGCATGCCGGGCTGGATATCTCTGATGGCCTGCTGGCCGATCTTGGGCATGTGCTCCAGGCTTCCCATGTCGGCGCTGAGGTTGAACTTGGGTGCCTGCCGCTGTCAGATGCCTTGTGTCAGCGTTTTCCCGAGCAGGCGCAAAACTGGGCGCTTTCGGGGGGCGAGGATTTTGAGCTCTGCCTGGTTGCCCCTGAACAGTCTGTGGAGCGCTGTCTGCAGGTCGCAGCTGAACAGGGAGTGCGTCTGACGTCTGTTGGGCGTATTACCGCGGCACAGGGCCTCCGAGTACTGGATGCACAGGGGCAGCCGCAGACCGGCCTGAGCGCCGGCTATGATCACTTCAAGGAGATGTCATGAACAGGGCTCCGGCGTCGGTCTGGCGCAACCCGATTCATTTTCTGGCGTTTGGACTGGGTAGCGGTGCTGCGCCCAAGGCGCCGGGCACCTTCGGTACGCTGGCGGCTGTGCCGCTTTGGTACCTGATGGCGCAGACAAGTCTGCCGGTCTATTTAGTGCTGACATTGGCAGCATTTGTGATCGGAATCTGGCTTTGCGGTCGTACCTCTCGCGATCTGGGAGTGCATGACCACGGTGGCATCGTCTGGGATGAGTTTGTCGGCTACTGGATCACCATGATCGCCGTACCGGTAGACTGGATCTGGGCGCTGCTCGGCTTTATCCTGTTTCGCCTGTTTGATATCTGGAAACCCTGGCCGATCCGGCCGGTGGATCGCCGGGTACATGGCGGGCTGGGAATTATGCTGGACGATGTGCTGGCAGGTGTTTTTGCCGCACTGGTATTGCAGGGCCTGATACTGTTTGGGTGCTGAGAGCAGATTAACGCGGGCTCGCGCCCAGTAAACGAATAGTGACAGAGGAAACGACCAAGGTGTCAGTACAGTATGTAGCCGATTCACGGCTGCCGACCCCCTGGGGGGTATTTACCATGGTAGGGTTCGAGGATCCTGCTACCGGCAAGGAACATGTGGCGCTGGTGTTTGGCGAAGTTGCCGGGGATGAACCCGTGTTGGCCCGCATTCACTCCGAGTGTCTGACCGGCGATGCGCTATTCAGTCTGCGTTGCGACTGTGGCTTCCAGCTGCAGGAGGCCCTGAAGCGGATCGCGGAAGAAGGTCGCGGTGTGCTGCTGTACCTGCGTCAGGAAGGGCGTGGCATTGGTCTGCTCAACAAGATCAAGGCCTACCACCTGCAGGATGGCGGTGCCGATACCGTTGAAGCCAATGAAAAGCTGGGTTTTGCCGCTGACATGCGTGATTACAGCATGTGCGAGCCCATGCTGGAGCATTTGGGCATCAAGGCGGTAACGCTGATGACCAATAATCCCCGCAAGGTTGCTGCTCTGGAAAAATACGGAGTCAACGTGGCTGAGCGTGTACCGCTTCAGGTCGGCAAGAACAGCCACAACGAAGGTTACCTGCAGACCAAGATGGGTAAGCTGGGGCACATGATGACCGAACACCACTTCAAGGATGAATAAATAGCTAGCTACGTTGCTGCTGCGTTGAAAATGGCCTCAAAAGGCTCATTTACAACGTATAAACTCCGCTTTTTCGGCCATTTTCGCCTTGCATCAGCTGCCTCGCTTACGCTATTCAAAGTCCAGACGGGCAATATCCCAGTTGCTGTCGGATCGAGGTTTCGATACCGGCAGCATCCAAACCGCACTCGGCCAGCTGTTCTGCACGGCTGGCGTGTGCGATCCAGCGATCCGGAATCCCCAGCATGAGCAGATCGGTGTTCAACCTTGCCTGCTGCAGATGTTCCGCCACGGCCGATCCAGCCCCTCCCTGTACCGCATGATCCTCAATACTCACCAGCAGCTCATGATCGCCAGCCAGCTGGGAAATGGCCTCGGCATCCAGAGGTTTTACAAAGCGCATATCCACAAGAGTGTAGTCGTTCGCTTCGGCAACCTTGCTTGCGGTATCCAGTAATGGACCGAAATTGAGCAGGGCCACTTTCTGACCCTGATGCAGGGTTCGGCTCTTGCCGGTTTGCAGCGGCGTGGTGGTACCGGACTGTGCCTCGGCGGCACTGCCTCGGGGGTAACGTACGGCTGCAGGCCCCTTATGTTCGTAGCCAAGCGTTAACATGGCGCTCAACTCCTGCTCGTCGGCAGGTGTCATCACCAGCATATCCGGCAGGCAGCGCAGGAAGGCGATATCGAAGCAGCCGGCGTGGGTGGCACCGTCTTCACCGACCAGACCGGCGCGGTCGATGGCGATCAGCACGTCCAGCTCCTGGATGGCGATATCGTGCACCACCTGATCGTAGGCGCGCTGCAGAAAAGTGGAATAGATCGCCAGCACCGGTTTCATGCCACTGCAGGCAAAGCCGGCTGCCAGCGTGGCGGCATGCTGCTCGGCGATAGCAACGTCAAAATAGCGTTCAGGGTACTGCTCGGAGAAGGCGATCAGATCCGAGCCTTCGCGCATGGCGGGGGTGATGCCCACCAGGCGGTTATCCACAGCCGCTGTATCGCACAGCCATTGCCCGAATACGTTGCAGTATTTGGGGCGTTTGGGTGTCGCGGGCGCGGCCTTGACCGGTTCAATCTTGGTCAGGGCATGGTAGCCCACGGGATCCGCTTCGGCGGGGGCAAAGCCTTTACCCTTGCGGGTTACCACGTGCAGCAGTTGTGGGCCAGCCGTGTTCAGCGCCTGCTCCAGAGCCGGCAGCAGCAGGCTGAAGTTATGCCCATCGACCGGGCCGCTATAGCCGAATTCCAGCGCCTGGAACAGGTCTGCGCTGGCTGGGCCGTCCATTTTCTGTTTTACCGTGCGCGCCAGATGGGTCGCAAGACCGCCCTCGTTGCGGGAGATCGACATCTCGTTGTCGTTCAAAATAACCAGCAGGTTGGCACTGGTATGTGCCGCATGATTGAGGGCTTCAAACGCCATCCCGGCGGTCATTGCACCGTCGCCGATCACGGCGACAGTGTGTTGCTTCTTGCCCTGCAGCTGTTGCGCCAATGCCATTCCCAGGGCAGCAGAAATGGAGGTGCTGGAATGGCCGGTACCGAAACTGTCGTAGCGGCTCTCGCTGCGTTTGGGGAAGGGCGACAGGCCACCGGACTGGCGCATGCCGAGCATCTGCTCGCGACGGCCTGTCAGAATCTTGTGCGGGTAGGTCTGGTGACCTACATCCCAGACCAGCTGTTCGTCCGGTGTTTGCAGCAGGTAGTGCAGGGCGATGGTCAGTTCCACGACCCCCAGCCCGGCGCCAAAGTGACCGCCGGTCTGGCCCACGGAATACAGCAGAAACGCACGCAACTCCCGCGCCAGTTGTGGCAATTGGGAAGGCGCAAGCGACTTTAGCTGGTCCGGGTTATCAATCAGGTCCAGTAAAGGGGTCTGGGGGCGCTGTTCAGGGATGGTATGCAACATAATCAATGATCACGGCTTACGATGTAATCGGTCAGTCCGATCAAATCCTCGGCCGCGGGGCCAAAGGCGGCAAGAATGTCGACCGCTTCCTGATGCAGCTGTTGCAGTTGCTGGCGCGCACCTTCCAGTCCCAGCAGAGCCGGGTAGGTCGGTTTGTTTTGTGCCAGGTCCGATCCCTGGGGCTTGCCCAGCGTTTCGGTGTCGCCCTCTATATCCAGCAGGTCATCCTGAATCTGGAATGCCAGGCCAATCAAATCGCCATAACGGCGCAGGGCTTCCAGCTTGTCTTCACCGGCAGGGCCGGCTGCCAGAGCACCCAGCTCGATGGCGGCGGTAATAAGTGCGCCGGTTTTGCAGGCATGCATCGCCTTGAGCTGTTCCAGTGTCAGAGGCTTATCCACATGTGACAGGTCAAATGCCTGACCGGCAACCATGCCCCGTTCGCCACTGGCACGGGCCAGTGTCGCCAGCATGCGTAACTGCAGCGCTGGGCTCTCGCCTTCTATCGGCGCGCTCAGGTGTTCAAACGCAAGGCATTGCAGGGCATCACCGGCCAGGATGGCGGTGGCCTCGTCGAAGGCAATATGGCAAGTGGGCTGGCCACGGCGCAGGTCGTCGTCATCCATTGCCGGCAGGTCATCATGCACCAAGGAATAGCTGTGGATACATTCGATGGCTACGGCGGCGCGCTCGGCCAGGGTTGAACCGGGCTGCCCCGAGCAGAGCTGGTAGCCCAGGTACACCAGAGCCGGGCGCAGGCGCTTGCCGCCATTGAGCAGCCCGTGGCGCATGGCCAGCTGCAGGCGCGGCTCCAGAGAGCTGTCAGTCGTGATCAACTGGTCCAGTTGCTGTTCTACCCGGGACCGGCAGTCGGCCAGGACCTGTTGGATACTCATGCGGCTTACTCTTGGTCGTCGTGGAAGTCAGTAGCGCGAATTTCGCCATCCTGTTCAGTCAACAGTTGAACCTTCTGTTCCGCCTGCTGCAAGATGGTCTGACACTCGCGGGTCAGTTTGACGCCTTGCTCAAAGGCCTTGAGCGCGTCTTCAATGGGAAGGTCGCCCTGTTCGAGCTGTTCAACCAGCCCTTCCAGCTGCTGCAGGGAGTGTTCAAAGTCGGGTGCGGACTTAGCTGCCATATTGGTCTGCCATCTTGATGTGCCATCTCGGGTGGGCGCTCACGTTAACCAACCCTATGATAGCGGTCAATCCGGCAATCTCAAAAAGCCTTACCGGAGGATGAACGCGCGTTTAATTCTGGTATCATCAGCGGTGGCAAAGTGCGCAGTCTTGCCGTCGAAATGGGTCTTATACTTTTCAGGAGCGATCAGTGGATCTGGCTACCCTCGTAGGTTTGATTGGGGCGTTCGGTATCATCGTAGCGGCCATGGTGCTGGGCGGCGATATCGGTATCTTTGTAAACCCGCCCTCCATGTTGATCGTCATCGGCGGCACCCTGCTGGTGGTGTTGATGAAATTCACCCTGGCCCAGTTCCTGGGCGCTGGCAAAGTGATGGCCAAGGCCTTCATGTTCAAGTCGGTGAACCCGGAAGATATCATCGCCGAAACTGTGGATCTGGCCGATGCTGCGCGCAAAGGCGGCCTGCTGTCACTGGAAGAGAAGGAAGTCTCCTCCAATTTCATGCAGCGGGGCATCCAGCTGCTGGTAGATGGCCATGACCCTGAAGTGGTCAAACAGCTGCTTAAAAAGGAAGCGACCCTCACCTACGATCGTCATGACTTCGGCACCAAGGTGTTCCGCGCCATGGGCGATGTGGCACCCGCCATGGGCATGATCGGTACACTGGTGGGTCTGGTACAGATGTTGTCCAACATGTCTGACCCCAAATCCATCGGTCCGGCGATGGCAGTAGCACTGCTGACAACCCTCTATGGCGCCATGATTGCCAACATGTTTGCACTGCCGGTGGCTGACAAGCTGGAAGTGCGCCGTGATGAAGAAGCCCTTAACCAGGCGCTGATCATCGACGGTCTGCTCGCAATCCAGGCGGGGCAGAACCCGCGTGTGATTGACCAGATGCTGCGCAACTACCTGCCCGAAGGCAAACGTGCCGTTGCTGAAAGCTGAGGGAGTCGGCCATGAGTGACGACAACGAAGAGCAGAAATGTAAATGCCCACCCGCAGGTTCGCCTCTGTGGATGGCGACCTTTGCCGACTTGATGTCGCTGCTGATGTGCTTCTTCGTACTGCTGCTGTCCTTCTCCGAGATGGACGTACTCAAGTTCAAGCAGCTGGCCGGTTCCATGCGTGAAGCCTTTGGTGTGCAGAACCAGATCAAGGTTGAAGATATTCCCAAGGGCACCTCAATCATTGCCCAGGAATTCAGTCCTGGCCGGCCCGAGCCCACGCCGCTGAATGAAGTGCGGCAGATGACCATCAATAATGACATGAACAGTCTGGATGTGCGCTCCAAGGAGGGGGAGTCTCAGATTGAGGATCAGCTGCAGGGCATGCAGGAGCTTCAGCGCCAGCAGGAAGAACAGGCTAAGCAGGAAGCGGTTGCAGTAGCTCAGGCGTTGGCACAGGAAATTGGTGAGGGCAGTATCGAGGTGGAAACCGATGGCACCCGCATCATCATCCGTGTGAAGGAACGGGGCTCTTTTGATTCCGGCTCTGCCGAACTGAAGTTTGCCTATATTCCCGTGATCGCCAAGATCAGAGACTTGCTGCTGGATATCGGCGGCAAGGTAGCGATTGAAGGCCACACCGATAACATTCCCTATAACGGCGGGCGCTTTGAGTCCAACTGGGATCTCTCGTCAGCACGTGCATTGGCCGTTGCACACGAGCTGTTTGCGGACCGTCGAATTGATCAATCCCGCTTCAGTGTCACCGGCTATGCCGATACCAAGGCCATTGCGCCCAACAGCAATGCACAGATGCGGGCACGTAACCGACGTGTGGAAATCGTAATTCAGAAGGGCGATGCCCAGGAAGCACTGGATAAGCTGCAGTCGCGGCAGGATGGTGATACTGAAGGTGAACCCATCGATCCGGCCAGCCTGTTCTGAAACGGAGTTGAAATACAGAATCAAAAAAACCGCCAACAGGCGGTTTTTTTATGCGGTCAGTAAGCGTTGCTTACTTGGCGTTATCCAGCATGTACTGGATAGAAGCCTTCAGCTCAGCGTCAGAGCAATCCATGCAGGTGCCTTTCGGCGGCATGGCGTTGATGCCGGTCAGAGCGGTTGCCAGCAGAGCGTCGATGCCTTTTTCAGCACGCGGCGCCCAGGCAGCAGCGTCACCAAACTTGGGTGCGCCAGCGATACCGGCTGCGTGGCAAACAGAACACTTGGCGTTGTAGATCTCTTCACCGGTGCGCTCAGCCATGGCTACCGGAGACAGCATCAGCGTAGCGGCTGCGATCATCAGTGTTTTTTTCATTGCAGGTTTCCTTTTATTGGTAAGGCTTTCACCCATTATACTCTTATCGGCGATTTTAGGATCGCCCTTAGCGCCAAGTAAATAGCGAAATGGTCGAGTTTTGATCAGGGCCGAAATGCTTAACCTGGAAGTACCTGCCTAATGTAAAAGCGGGTGTTGGCCTGGCTCAGCCGCGTGAACCCAGGCGCATGGCGAAATCAGCCTGACCCTGGAGTAGACGGTCGTGGCGACGGTTGTGCTCCTGCAGTCGGTGTTCACGGATAGCCTGTTCCAGTACTTCATGGGGCACCGCAACCAGGTTGCGCACGTCGTCGATGGAGTAGCCACGGTCCAGCAGTTGTCTCAGCTGTGCAGTCAATTGAATGGCGCTCATAATTTTATCCTCTTAATGGTCAGGACTATTATTAAGCGCCATTCATTGCAAAACGGTGTCAGTTGGATGCCGGTGGTGTGACAAAATGCCGCCCGGTCGCGAACAGTGTCAGCAATACCAGTGGAATGCTGGCACCGAACAGCCACTCGGCCATGCTGAAAGGCCCGACCATGGGCGTATAGCCACAGGCTTCCCAGATTTCGAACATCCAGGGCCACCAGAGCTCTGGCGTGAACCAGGCGGGCAGACCTGATTCCATCGTGCAGCTGCTTTCAATCCACAGCCGTTCAACGGCCAGCACACGCCAGCTGCGCTCGGCAAAGCCTATTGCCGTGATTAACGCGAGCGGATGACAGAGGCTTTGAATAAAGCGGAACCTGAATCCCAGCAGGGCAACGACCGCAACCAGGCCCAGTGCAAACAGCCAGAGGCGAATATGGACACAGAGCACACAGGGACCGAAGTCCAGTACGTACTGGTAATAGAGCGCAACGCCTTCTGCGCAAACAACCCCGATGAGTATGAGCCACCAGTAGGCCGGTGACAGTAACAGGTTCCTAAGCATGCATTCGATCCCGATCCTGGATTCAGACTGGGCAAGATTAGCCCGAACCCAGTAGCGGCGGCAAGTTGGGGCTAGTCGGTATCGATCTGTTGTTTGATTTGACCGATGGATTCCACCACGCGTTGCGCCTCTGCACGAATATCCCGCATGATATCGCCGGCTGCATTGGCCATGGATACGCCTTCTTCAACCAGACGTTGGCTCTCCCGCGTTTCCTCCACAGCCTGGGCGGCCATGGTATGGTTCTGCTCGACAACCTGGTTGATCTGTTCGGTTGCCTCGCCGGTTCGGCGTGCCAGATTACGGACTTCATCTGCTACGACCGCAAATCCGCGTCCCTGCTCACCGGCTCGGGCGGCTTCAATAGCGGCATTCAAGGCCAGCAGGTTAGTCTGGTCAGCGACTTCCCTGATTACGCCGACAATACGCCCGATTTCGTCTGACTGAGCATTCAGGGCGGAAACCTGTTCGGTCACACTGCCCAATCGAGTTTCGATATGGCGCACCATATTGATGGTCTGCTCCACAGACTGCTCACCGGAAATTGCGCTCTGCTCGGTTTCCATGGAGGTGTCGTAGGCCAGTTGCGCCGCTTCTGACTCCGCCTGGCGTTGCAATACGCGCGCAGTGATGTCAGTAGCGATTTTCAATACGCCATAGAGTTCTCCAGCCGCGTTATAGAGCGGGTTATAAGTAGCTTGCAGCCACAGCGGCTGGCCATATTTGGTTATCCGGAGAAAGCGGCCTTCGAAAAACTCTCCCTGATTCAACCGTTCCCAGAAGCGTTGATAGTCGGTGCTGTTGGCGTACTCTTCCGGGCAGAACATGCGGTGATGCTGGTTGCGAACGTCCTGAAGGCGATAGCCGGTGGCTGCCAGAAAATTGTCGTTGGCGGTAATAATGCGCCCCTGAAGATCAAACTCGATGGTGGCCATGGAGCGATCAATGGCGTTGATGACACTCTTATGGGTCTGTTCTGTCTCCACGGTTTCGGTGATATCTCGTGCCAGCTTCACAACCTTGGTGACCTTGCCACCCGCATCGATATCCTTGACCGGAATATAGCTGGCCGAGAGCCATAGTGTACGTCCGCTTTTGTGTACACGCTTGAAGCGCCCGGTCATGCTCTGACCCTGCGCCAGTTTCTGCCAGAAGGAGCGGTATTCAGCTGATTGGCGGGTGTCGGCCGAGCAGAGCAGGCTGTGATGCTGACCCTCAAGCTCAGCGGAGGAGTACCCGGTTGCCTCCAGAAACACCTCATTGGCGCTCAGGATATGCCCGTCCGGAGTGAACTCAATCATCGCCATGGTGCCACGTATTGCATCCTGTACTTGCGAGGCTTCGGATAATTGCTGGCGACAGGCGGCAAGGTCCTGTTTAAGGGCTTTGTTGGCAAACATGGGTGCATCCAGATTAGGTGCTACATCTGAAAATCAGGCGTAGCAATGAAAATAGCAGCAGGCCAATGACCTGAAAGGGATTTTACTGTTGTGTTTACGAGACAGGGGGCAGGATTGGATCAAAGCACCGGTATACAGGTGTTTTGTTGTCCTGGCGCAATATTCCTTTAAGGCCTCAATCCAAGGGCTTACTTGTTTTCACTGTCGGCTGCGCTGATCAGGATGCGGTCGAGCCAGCGGGTTGGCAGCACTCGGCGCAAATAACCCAGAATATAGGTGGGGGTCGTGACATAGTAGCGTGCGCGAGGACGCTTGCTCTCCAGGGCATGTTTCAGGGCCTTGTAAACCGCCTCAGGTCCGAGGGTAAAGGCTGAACCTTCCTCACCGGTGCCTTCCAGTCGCTTGAGAACGCCAGCATAAATGTCCGCGTGGGCGCTGTTGGTGTAGTCGATATTGCGCTTGAAAGCACTAAGTGCGTGCTGCCGGAATGAACTGGTGATTGGTCCGGGCTCAATCAGCATCATTTCGATACCGCTGCCGGCCAGTTCCTGACGATAGGTATCAGTAAGGCCTTCGAGGGCAAACTTGGATGCATTGTAGGCACCGCGGTATTTCATGGCCGCCAGTCCCAGCACCGAGGAGTTCATGATGATGCGGCCTGAGCCCTGTCGACGCATCACCGGGATCACACGATTGGTCAGTTCAACCCAGCCAAACAGATTGGTTTCGAACTGTGCGCGCAGTACTTCTCGGCTCAGGTCTTCAACAGCACCGGGCTGGCCATAGGCCCCATTATTGAACAGGGCATCCAAACGTCCGTCTGTTTTTTCCAGTGCCCAGCTGACGGCGTTTGCAATCGATTCCGAGCAATCCAGATCCAGTCGAGTGGCTTCCAGGCCGAGTGACTGCAATTGTTGAACATCCTCATGCCTGCGGGCTGTTGCCAGCACGCGATAGCCATCGGCCCGCAGCGCCAGAGCGCAGAAATGACCAATACCGCTGGAGCATCCGGTCATAAGGATTGTGTTCGACATGCAATATTTCCGTAAGGCTGGGCTAGAAAAGTTCGACTTCACTTTCTTCCGGCGCGGCTTTGTTGCTCTCGGTCTGCATGGTAATGCAGTTGCGGCCTGAAGACTTGGAGGTGTACAGGGCTTCGTCAGCAATTTCAATGATATTGCTGATGGGCTGATCCGGTGAGATGGGAGTACAACCAATACTCACGGTAATCTGTCCGGAGGGGAAGTCGTACTGTTCCACACACTCTCGGAAGCGCTCCAGTGCCTTCTCTGCGCCGGCGGAATCCGTTCGGTTGATAATGACCAGGAACTCTTCTCCACCGTAGCGGAACAGAAAGTCGGAGTAGCGAAACTCGCGCTTCATCAAGTTGGCAAAGTGGATCAGGACTTCATCACCGTAAAGGTGGCCAAAGTTATCGTTGATGCTTTTGAAATGGTCGATATCCAACACGGCGACCCAGGATTTGTATGTTTCCTCTTCACGACCGCGATAGAAATCCATGACCTGGTTTAGCGTGATAGGCAGCGTCTGGCGGTTGTTGAGTAGCGTTAGCGGATCTCGTTCCTTGGTATCGAACATTTTCACCTGGCGCTCATAGATCAACGCCAGCCCGCGAATCAACTCCGCATCATAGGGTGAGACCTCACCTTTTATCAGCACCAGCCGCTCGGGCACGGTGTGCTCGCAGATATAGATCAGGATATGGGGGGCATTATCGAAGTGGGTAAAGCTGACACCCTGCTTTCCCTCGAACGCGATGGTGCGGATGATTTCGTGGTTGTCATCGATGTAGTTCTCATCCAATGACATGGGAAAGCGACGTACCAGGATATCCGGCTCGTCAGGCTTTTTGTCCTGACGCGCAAGAATTTCGTAGGAGAAGACCTCCTCCACACCATCAAATGTCTGCAGCTGCTCGATCAATGATCGTGTCAGATCATGATAGTTACTGGACTCAAGCAGACGGGCCGAGAGTGTGAAGGCGGTTTCCAGGTCCTGATAATTCATTGCGTTTGACCAAGGAGACCTGCGCAGGAACAGGCCAAAATGAAAGTAAACCTCAGACCAATGAGCTGAAGCCGGTTTGATGAAGTCTGTCAGCGGTTACAGTGTAACAATTTATGCCGCAATAATGTATGCACACCCTGCCAGACACCTATAGCGTCTGTCGACGGAGTCAGATCACATGTTTACACAATTGTTCACTAAGAGCAGACCTTTGTCAGGTTTGCGTCAACTATAGTGTAGGTTACACCAAGGATATGAGTTCGCCTTTAGATGGCTCAGCAGCGGTTAAGCCTGATCATCGCAGTCTGTAGGCGTTTTAGTCTGAACCGGCTTACAGGTGTGTACCTGCGTGCGGTTACGTATGTTCCTGAACTTTGCTGAACAAGGGTGTGTCATGGCAAATGGTAAGTTTTTCTCCAGTTTGGTGCGCTTGTACCACGCGACTTTCGATCGTGAGTCCGATGCGAAAGGTGTTGGCTATTGGGCTTCCAAACTGGCCAAGGGCGAAATGACCTTTGAAGACGTCGCTATCTCATTTATGGAATCTGATGAGTTCAAAGAGAAGTATGGCGAAGACCTGAGCAACGAAGATTTTATCCACCTGCTGTATGAGAATGTTCTCAAGCGTGAGCCGGATGAAGAGGGCGTTGCCTACTGGTTGAAGGTCATGGAAGAGGGCAGCCTGCGTCATGAAGTGCTGATCGCCTTTTCTGAATCAGACGAGCATGCGGAGAACGTCGAAGAAGAGTTTCCTGATGAACTTGAGGAAGCTGAAGCTGCAGAAGACGATCAGGACGACGACGACGACGACGACGACGACGACGACGACGACGACGACGATGTTGATGATTCGGATGATTCGGATGATTCGGATGATTCGGATGATTCGGATGACGACAGCGATGATGATTCCGAGGATGACGCGGACGATGACGCCGATGACGACAGTACAGATGACGACAGCATCGACGGTACCGCTGATCTCGACTCCGACAGCGACGGCCTGAGTGATCAGGATGAGCTGGTACTGCTCTATAACGCCATGTTCCAGCGCTCCCCGGATGATGCCGGCCTGGGCTACTGGATGGGTGAGTTGGCCAGCTCCGATACGGACTTTGACGATATCGTTGAATTCTTCATGGAGTCTGACGAATTTGTCGAACTCTATGGTGAGAATCCGTCCGACAACGACTTTATCGAAGCGCTCTACAACAACACTCTGGACCGCCCCAGCGACTCTCAGGGCAAAGGCCACTGGATGGGCAAACTGGCCTCCGGTATGGCGCGCGGCGAGATTGTTGAAGCTTTCGCGCAGTCTGAAGAGCACGTAGAAATCGTACTTTCAGGTGGTGGTACCACCGGTACCGATGATGTGCTGATCTAAGGCAGACCGCGCCTGAAACGAAAAATGCCACGCCTTGAGAGGGGCGTGGCATTTTTGTTTTTTACCTGAAGTCAGATGGGCTGCGGGTGGCTTTTAAGCTGTTTTTGCCACAGCTTTTCGATCCCCGGCAGGCTGGTGGCGCCGTATATGGCGTTGTCAGCCCCTGAGTTGTACGCCCAAAGCTGGTTACCGAAATCGTAATGCCACCACTCGCTTGGCAGATTGGTAAATCCGGCCTGACGCATGACATTGAACAGCAAACGACGGTTATCCCGGGCCTGAAGCTCCTCCGCATTGCAGGATTTCTGTTCCAGTGCACAGCTCCAGGATAGCGGGTTCGCCTCATCAAACAGCGTCCCCATATCCAGGAAACGTCCATCCATATCGGCCAGGGTTACGTCCACTGACCCACCTGTCAGGTGCGGGCTGGGCGCGCTCGGGTCAGTGCTGGGGGGCGACACCAGGTTACGTGCTTCCAGTTCAACTTCCTCCGCTGTCATGCCTTCATTGGCATGGCGGATCAGGTTAACCAGCGTATCGAACAGGTATTGCTGTACCGAAAACGGACGCCAGCCATCCAGCACCACCAGCTGGATATCATCCGGGAGCAGACTGGCGGCCTGCAGCAAACGCTCAAACACCTGTGAACGCACATGGCACTCGGGAATCGAGTTGGCCACATTCATCTTGTAGTAGGCCGGATAAACCGCAATCCGTTTGGATACGCTGACCGGCACCAGTGCGTCCTGGCACTCGATAATGGGCGTGGCCTGATAGGTTTCCCAGTCAGGCATGGCACGCTCAGGTATTACGTCTTTGTAAAAATCGTTCATGTCTTATTGAAACAGGCTCGGAATAAATAGCGTCAGCGACGGGAAGAAAATAACGGTCAGCAGTACCGCGATGGCAACCAGTACAAACGGCCAGATCGCCTTGAACATCACTGTGATATCCAGCTTGCTCACAGCGGCCGCCACGAATACACAGGCGCCCATGGGCGGGGTGATCAAGGCGATGGTGATATTCATCGTAATCACGATACCCAGGTGCACGGGGTCGATACCGGCGTGCAGGGCGACCGGTAGGAATACCGGCGTCAGCAGCATCAGTGATGACACCTCTTCCATCAGCATGCCCACACCAAAGGTGATCAGGCTGAGCATCAACAGAATAAGTACCGGGTTATCGGCAAACGGCTGTAACAGCGTGGCGAAGTGTTCCGGTACCTGTGCATAGGCCAGCAACCAGCTGACAACGGCAGAAGCGGCAATGATCAGGAAGATGGCGCTGGAGAGCAGGGTCGTTTCAGCCAGGGCTTTCCAGGCGGATTTCAGGGTCAGGTTGCGGCTGATGAAACCCACGGCGAAGGCATAAGCCACAATCAGCGCGCCCGATTCGGTCGGTGTGACAAAACCGAACACGATACCGGCAACAATGATGAACGGTGCAATCAGTGCCGGTGACGCCTTAACAAACGACAAGGCTACATTCTTGATGCTGGGGCGGTCATGCTGGGCTTCGATATTCGCCTTGCGCGCATACAGCCAGTTCATCAGCATGAAGGCCAGACCCAAAACCAGACCGGGAATCACACCACCAAGGAACAGATCGCCTACCGAGGTGTTGGTGAGAGAGGCGTACAGGATCATGAAAATGCTGGGCGGAATGATCGGGCCAATCAGCGAGCTGCCCGCCGTCAGACCAGCAGCATAGCTGGGAGCGTAGCCTTCCTTCTTCATCGCCGGAACCAGCAGTGAACCCAGCGCCGAGGTGTCGGCCACAGCCGAGCCGTTTACACCGGCAAAGAATACGCTTGAGACCACATTCACATAGCCCAGGCCGCCGCGCAGGTGCCCGACTATGGAGTTGGCCAGGCGGATGAGCTGCTGGGTCAGGCCCGCGCCGTTCATCAGATTACCGGCCAGAATGAACAGGGGGATCGCCATCAGCGAGAAGACATCAATGCCGCTGAAGATCTGCTGCGGCAGCATGCGGCTGAGTAGACCGAGGTCGACAAAGAAAAAGCCGACAATGGCCGACACCATCAAACAGATAAACAATGGCAGCCCAAGGAGCACATTCACAACGAATGTGGCCAGAATGGCGATTAGCATACGGGTTGCTCCGAGTCTTTATTCTTATCGTGATAAAACGGGCCCATCAATAGCGAGATCACCGCCAGCAGGCCAAAACCGATAGGAATTGCCATCAACGGAATGGACTTGCTGATGCCCAGTCCCATGGTGGTGAACTTGGTGACAGACAGGGCATACATGGCGCTGCTGTAGCAGACATAGGCGCTGAGGGCCGTAATGATGATCCAGTGATACACCTGCAGTGCCTTGCGCGGTTTGCCCTTCAAAACACCCTGCAAGACGGTGACGCGCATATGGTCGTCTTTCAGATAAACCACCCCGGCCACCAGCATGACACAGCCAATAATCAGGTAGCGCGAGAGTTCATCCATCCAGAACGGAGAGTGGTTCACCAGGTAGCGGGCAAACACTCCATACAAGAGGACGATGACATTTCCGCACAGCATTAGCGTCGAAAGGGTCCACAGGCCCGAGACCAGGCCTGACCGAATTCGAGAAATATTCATGGTGAGCCTCACGAGGGTGCCCGGACGGGCACCCTGGGTTTTCGATTACTTCAGCGCTTCAACGTCGCGCATGGCCATATCAATCCACTTCTGATCGATGGACTGCTCTTCCAGCCATTTCAGGTAAGACGGCTGACCGGCTTCCTTGAACTTCTGCAGATCTTCAGCGGTCGGGCGGTACACTTCCATGCCGTTGTCGGCCAGGAACTGGATGCGTGATTCAACCTGGTTCTGCACCGCTTCTCGGTTGATAGCATTGGCTTCAACCGCGGCTTCTTCCAGCGCCTTGCGGTGTTCGTCGCTCAGGCTGGACAGCAGCTCGTCATTGGCAACCAGGAACTGGTCCGAGTACTGGATGTTGGCCAGCGTCAGGTACTGCTGCACTTCATGCAGGCTGCCCAGAATGATGTACATCGGCGGGTTCATCTGGCCATCGGCAACACCGGTACGCAGCGCCAGGTACACTTCGGTCCAGGGGATTGGTGTGCCGGATGCGCCAAAGGCTTCGTACAGCGCAACCTGGCTCTTATCCATGGCGCGGAAGCGCAGACCTTCAAAATCCGCCGGGGTGCGGATCGGCTTCTTGTTGTTGGTGAATGCCAGGAAACCGCCTTCTTCAACCACGGCCATCAGGTGAGCACCGGTTCTTTCATAGAAGGCTTTACGGGCGGCTTTCCAGTATTCACCCTGGTCAAAGAATGCGCGCGCAGTATCAAAATCATCGAACATGAACGGGATGGAGCTGACAAAGATCTCCGGGAACAGCGGGGAGATACCACCGAAAGAGGCGATGTTCAGGCTCGGCGTGTTGATCACCTGCTCCATGCGCTCCTGCTCTTCACCCAGCATGCTGTTGGGGTACAGCTTCAGAGTGACTTCGCCGTCGGTCTTCTCGTCCACCAGTCGCTGCAGGTTGGTCGCGAACAGGTGTACGGCGTTTTTCTCGGCATCCGGGGCGCCGTTGTAACTCAGGTTAATTGTCTGAGCCTGCAGGGCTCCGACAAATGCTGCCATGCTGACACCCATGGCCAGCTTCTTCATAAAGCCAAATGTTTTCATATCGTTATCATCCTTATTCGATTGTCGAGAAGACCCAGCAACCTTATATATTGCAATGTTGACATCGCAATACTGATACCGTTGCTTTTAAGTCAACAGTCGATCTCGTCGGCGTCTGCCATCAAAAACGACATTGACTGCTTGAGGTGGTCCAGAAAGGCCTGAGCGGCCAGGGTGAGTTCACGCCCCTCAACACAGAGCACCCGAATGCGGGCCTGCGACAGGGCGGAGTGAGCGGTGGGTACCACGCGGATTTTGCCGGCGCGCACCTCATCAATGACGGTGAGTTTGGGCATAAAAGTGATGCCCATGCCGGAGCTGACAAAGTTCTTCAGCACCGCCACCGAGTTCGTTCTAAGCCGCGGTTCCAGGCGAACATGACTGATCTCTTCCACAAAACTGACCAGCCGACCCATGCCGGTGGAGCTGTCGATCAGTGCCAGCGGTGTATCCGTAATGTCATTAAAGGTCAGCGGCTCGGTGGCCTGAGCCAGCGGGTGATCATAGGGGGTGATCAAATTCAGCGGATGATGCTTTTCGATCAGGCAGTGCAGCTTGGGGTTCCGCGCTGGCGCATAGGCGATGGCAAAGTCGATCTGGTCATCTTCCAGCATCTGCACCGCATCCTTGGCACCGGCAATCTCCACCCCGATCTGAATGCCGGTATAGGCGGTAAGAAAGCTTTGCAGCGACGAAGAGATAAGGTCACTGATAAAGCCTTCACCCACCGCAATGCGAACCTCACCCCGACGTAACCCGATCAGGTCATGCAGGCGCGACAGCGTCGCCGCCTCACTGGCCTTCATCTGTTTGTAGTAACGCAGCAACTCCGCTCCGGCAGGCGTAATCGGGTTGCTGGCATTCATCCGGTCCCACACCGGCATCCCTACCGTATCCTCGAGCTGCGATAACTGCCGGCTCACTGCCGACGGGTCCACATTCAACCGTGCCGCCGCCTTGCGGATGGTGCCAAAACGTTCCACCGCATTTAAATACTCAAGAGCTCGCGGGCTGAACTGCTGCATCGATTCTGTCCTGTGGTTGCTGGGGGAGGCGGAGTCTGGTGCATCTATAGTAGCAAAATCAGTGAGTTGGGCTGCGGTGAAGTTTGGAATGGTCAGTTGTAGAGAGGGTCAAGGAGGTTAGATGAATGCTATGTCTTAAATGTCATAATTTGATTTTAAGTCGTATTAAATCTAAAGTGCGTACATACTTAAAAAGTCAGATCGAGTGTCGGTATGTACCTGGTTAAAGATTTGGTTGAAGGGCGTATTGTTTACTATTGGGTAGATGAAGATGGCAGTACCCGGAGCCCACTGGTAGCTACCTTTGCGCTAGCTGAGGACTGGTGGAAGCAATTCACGTTTGACCGGTACGAAGGGCCTGAACGGCGGGCATCAGTGGTTGATAGACGCTCCAATACTGAAAAGCGTCTGAGGATGGATCAAAGCAATCGCTTTGCCTCTACAAATGTTCAAGGTCGCCGGGAGACGGACAGACCCGTGAAGGTGACGTTTGACCTTGTGCAGAAGCGTATAAAGGAAATGACCGGAAGCTAGCGTGTGCAGTGCCTGGGGTCAGAACTGAAGTGATTCGATACTTGGAAGCAGTGGTGGAGAGAACGCTAAAAGCTATATCTTCGGCTGGTCAGTTCTTATTTTTTGAGGTTAAAATAAGCCGCCAAGTTTTAGCGGCTTATTTGATTTTTTTATAGCATATCAATTTAAACTCGCAGAAATATAATCGACAAATATATCCTCTATAAGAGGCGTTAAGCTCTCACTACAGTTTATAAGTGAAGTTTCTGAAATAAGAATAGATGTTTTTTCGCCTTTGTATGAAGAACGAATTTTTATGTTGTTTATAATTGAGTTCTTTCGCCCTATATAATCTAGTGCATCTTCGTATGCATCACTGGAAGAAGATACGGTCAACTCTGCTGAAGAACTTTTATTAATAGATATTCCTTTAAATTTTATCTTTTCAACACGACTATCTTCTATTTCTTTATTTTCAAGTATTCGCTCGTAAAAAGAAGCTATATCTAGTGTTATATTTGATATAAATATATTGCTGTCTAATGTGCTTGAAAGCGAGTCAATCATATTGCCAAGATTTCTTGGAGGACTCTGTACTGATAGTAAGTAATTGTTTTTTGTTATATTTAAAATCCTAAAGTTCACGATTAAATATCTTGTGGATGAGTTTATTATTTCGTTTCCAAAAGGGTCTATAATTATTTCTTCATCTACGATACGTTCAAAATACTTACAGCTTATATTATTATTATCATAGTCTATTATTTCAAATCCGGTATTTTTATCGTATGAATAAGGGTTTTTTTCTAGGCACTTTTTAGTGTCTAAAATATTGAGGTGTATTATGGCCTTTATATATTTAAACTTGTCCATCTTCATCATCCTCGGTATCTTGAGCCGAAATGATATCGATTGATTCTATTGCGGCCTTTTCTATTTTTCTCCCAAAATATCTCTCATTATTTTTTGTAAAGGCAGTCTTGCTATTATTGTACTCTCCTTTAGCTTTGTATCTGTAAAATCCCCTGGCTAAGTAAGTGAAGTTTTCAAAATTATCTGGATCATTGAATTGTGCTTCAAATTCATATATGTCTGAGTCATATGAATTTTCTTTCGATTGCCAAATTATTTTCCAGATAAAGAAACCTTTATCATAAAGTGACTGTAATTCTTCTGACTCTAGAACCTTTTCTCCTTTGAGAGATGCTTTTGTAATGTGCACACCAATATCAATATCTTGCTCATCTTCAGAGTCTAAATCCTGATCCTGATCATCACTAACCTTTGGATGATAGATAAATACATCTGTGACATCATGAAGTACAACCCCATCCATTTTGTTCACAATGTTTCTGAAGAAATTTGTCCTTTTTATAGAGTCTTCAATTCCTCTTAGGTTAATAGTTTGAATATTTATGTCTTCTTTTTCATTCTCATGCTCTTCATCATTAACTTCATCCGCTACTGCTTTGATAAGAGTTTGTTTTACTTTATCTATTGTCTCGTTGTACGGACCACGGATAGATATTTTTCCATCTTCCTCAGTGAATGTAATAACTGCTTCACGGTCTGATACTTGCCTAAATTCACTAGCATTGAAGTTGGTTACACGGTAATGAATAACAAACTCGAGTGAGTTTCCTGTCCTCTTCACATTAGAAACTGCATCAAAGTCTTTAAGTGAATCATTTATGTTATGGGCAGCTGCTTCTATGTTATCTAATGTCACTTGATTAGAATCTATATATGAAGCTGACTGTTTTTCTCGTCTGTTTGTGCTACCTAATATCCTTGATAATTTGACGTAGTCATAATAATCATGAAACAACATTGAAAACTGGTCAGCTACTTGTTTTCTTTTAGTTTCAGGAGATAGGATAATGCCTCTTGAATAGAAAAGATCAGCGACGTCAGACTTGGTGACTTTGGTTTGGTTTAATGCATCAGAGATAGCTTTGTCATTTGCACAATAAAGGTTAGACATTGTTAAGCCTCCATCCGATGTCTACAGAACTGAATTTCTTTTGAATCGTCTCTACATGGCTAAATTCTATAGCGTCAAGTATTTCTTTTTTATGCTCGTCAAATCCCCATGATTGGCAATATGCAGAGACTGCTTTTTTGAAGTTAGGTCGAGCTTCTGAACTAGCTTCGGCACTCGCTATTCTGATTCTGATATTATTATTGCTATTTAGAAGCTGAAAGTTTGAAAGCATATCCAAAAGGTAAATGAACTCCTTATAATCAGAGCCTGATCTATTGTAGTAAATCAAATAACCTTTATCGTATGTTTTTATGCTTTCTTCAGCTTCTTCATCATATTTCTTAACATCACCGTGTTTAATTATTATATAGGGCGCTGAAAGTATTTCTATTGTTGCCGGTCTTTCTAGCTCTTCTCCGTGAGCCTTATGTAATCGCAAGTCAGGGTAAAAAAATGAATAGTTTTTCTGAGGGAATGTACCATCGTGATGTAGTAATTTAGCATCACATACTACAGTGGTCAGATATGTGATCAGTTTTGGTTCAAATATGTGTAGCTGTTGACCTTTCTGGAGCTTTATATTATCAAGGTTTATTGATTTTTTTTTTTCTTCGCTTGAGCGAATAAAATCATAGAATTTTTTATGATATTCACCATCATGATTGTAAACAAAAAGCATGCCTCTAACATCAGGGCTATCATTTTGCATGCTCGCATACCGGGTCCTCCAAACTTCACTAGATCGCGCACAATCAATTGTTTTAGCTAAGGATATTAGAGATTTTCTAATATTGCTTTGAGTGATTGATGCGTTTTTGTAGCTTTTTAAATCTGTATTAATGAAAACCCGCTTGTTTGTGTATGGGTCAATGTAATTGAATACAATGTCGACAGGGTGTGTATAATCTTCTTTAGTCGAGTGTAGTAGTCCTTTATTGCATGGGAAATTCTCATCTTCAAGCCGTTGTGCTTCCCATTTGAAGAAGTTAAAAATTTCTCTAGAAACTTTATTTGCTATTTCCGATATGTTTTTGGTTTCACCAGCCATGGCATAATCTCAATTAGCAGTTGCCTAAATTAAAAACCTTAATGTTTCCACTCAATGTAAGTAATTTTGCCTATCCAAGATTGCACCACCTATGTACGGTTAGAGTACTTTGTACTCCCGAATTCTGCCGTATCCGGTATTTCTGCTCTTACAATGGTAGTTTTAAACTTTGTTGCAGGCAGCACCGCGGTAGCTGCGTGTGGGCTTGATATGCTCGTGAATGTCTGAGAGGGGATCACCCTTGGAGATCAGTGTCTGACCACCGTTCAGGCGTATATCAGCGTGTGCATTTACTGCCGCTACTGAGAGTAGCAGTGCAGCAGTAACTGTTTTAATTCTGCTCATTCCTTCCTCCTTGAATACGATCGGTCGATCACCGTATGAGCAACGCTTGACCCGCGTTTTGTTTCCCTGAGTCCGAGTGTTAGACCTCATCAAACTCTGGGCTCGATTGTCCTACTTCAAGTACGGCCTTTACCTTGGCTAACCAGAAAGGGTTGTGGGTAACAAGTGTACATATATTCTGGCCATATTAGTCGACTAACGATAACACTTGTTGGATGGTGTTTGTATGAAAGGAGAGTGCCAAGGGAGATTTGGTTAATGTGGCAGATAGAAAAGGGTGAGGCCCAGAAACGAAAAAAGCCTGTAAAAACAGGCTTTTAACGTTAGCAATTTGGTGGAGGTGGCGGGTTTCGAACCCTATCCAGAGCCTTCCCGTTGTTCCACTATGTGACGCTATGTCCTAAAAATCAATAAGTTAGCCTGTGCCAACATGCTGGTTGCAGAGCTATGTTCAGCAATGTTTTCGACACTTTTTCGACACTTTTCGTGTTGCCTTAGATGAATAGTAACTGCCCTTGCTCACCGTCTGATTGGGCTTACTGTACCTGAAGTCCCTACACTTTTTATGATATTATCGTTTTTTAAAATTAAAAATTCTTAGGGAGGAGGTGTCATGGGCACTGGGGAGAGAGTCCTTCACTGGGTTGCAACTCTATTCATTCCGGTTCTGCTTTTTTTCTTGGCTCCAATTTGGGGAGGGATATTAGAAGAAAAAAAATCACTTGAATATATGATCATTGGTGAAGATGAATTACTTGATAGTGATGTTTTATTAGATTATTGGCCTGATATTGAAATAAAAAACTCTGACGAATCCATTAGTGATGTTTTTTATACAGCTATTAAAATAACAAATGCGGGTAAGGTTCCCATTAGGAGTGATGATTTCGAGGGGCCAGTCAAGTTTGAGTTTAAGGAAAAAGAAGAGATACTAAAAACTAAGATAGTTATATCATCACCAGAATCTCTACCTGCTAGTGCTTCATTTGAAAACGGACAATTAGTCATTGATCCTCTTCTCATGAATCCAGATGACTGGTTTGTTGTTGCAGTTCTAAGTGGTCAAAAACTAGAAATTACCAAAGCCATAGCCCGAATTGTTGGTGTTGAAAACATCAAAGAAAGAGAAATTCCAAGGCATCATGGTTTAGCTTTGAAAATTGTCGAGCCAGCAGATAGGGCAAATGTAACAAAGGAAACTTTAGTTTTAAATATTTCAACTTATTCGCTAATAATAATAGCGTTTATTTCAGCTTTTAGTGCGTTTTTCTTTTACTTTAAATTTGACGATTCTGAAGACTCAAGAGAGAGCTTTATTTATATAGTAATGGGCTTTAATGCATATGTTATTGCAATTTTTAGCACTATTATGATTCCGAAATCGTACTTTGTTTCTGAATCAGAAAGCTGGTTTTCCTATGTTTTTGCATTCGGGGTTCTTTTGTTTTCTGGATCATTGTTTTATTGGTTGAGAAAGAAATTAATTTTAAGCAAATAAATATTAATTGTTATAGTGCTTTTCGGCTATGGTGTGGCCGAGAAGCCTATCTTTTAGCGTATTGTTAAAGTCCCGTCTGTATTTTTGGGACAGTATTCTTTAACCTTTTCCAGATTCTTCTCTGACATGTTGTTCTGGTAATGATTTCGCCAGAACTGGCATTCTGGCGAATTAAACTGATCAGCGCGCTCTTGTCGCTTCCGCTCCTCTATTGTCATCCGCGTTTGGCGTTCTCTGCTTTGCTGACGTTGGATAGCGGCACGTTCTCGTCTGAGCTGTGCTTCATGTTTCATTTGTCTAATAGCTTGTTCCGCTCTGTAGTCTTGGTAATCAACGTAGAGCTTCCAGGAGATCAGGACTACTACGACAGCACCAAGGATACCGCCCATGATATGCAGCCAAAGAGGGGCGCTATCCTCCTCATGGTAAATTCTGCTCATTCCTTCCTCCTTGAATACCATCGGTCCATCACCTTATGAGCAACGCTTAACCCGCGTTCTGTTTCCCTGAGTCCGAGCGTTGGACCTCATCCAGCTCTGGACTTGATTGCCCGATCTCTGGGGCAGCTTCTCCCGTCATGAGCCACCACCGATACTCTGGAAAAACCTTACCGAGTGTTTCTATCTCATCTGCGCCCACTCGGGCGCGTCCTCGCTTGATGTTCACCCAGCGTGGATAGTTCGTTTCCCCGGCTCTAGTCAGTTCATCCAGGTTGCCTTTGGTTATCAATAGCAACGCTCTATCAGTTAGCTCTGACACTATATAAATACTCAATCATTGCACTATTTACAAACACTATGAGCAAAACCTAGTATTTGCCAATAGTGATTGCACATAGTGCAAGCAATATCTGAATGTTCACTAACAAAGGATTATAGGGGCGCAACCATGGAACAACAACCGATCACCCCAGTCGCAACGCCGGTCCCGCCACTCATGCCGTGGCGTGAATTCGCAGACTGGATTCGTATGGAACAGTCGGTAGTACGTGGCTGGATAGAGAACGGATACCTCCCCTCAGAGCGCATTGGCAAACACCGCCTGGTAAACGTGGCGCTCTTGTCTCAGCAACTGCTGGAGAAGGAGGCGATATGAAAGCCTTCTCCCGTGGTATGAAAATCGCTTTGGAGCTTTGTACTCAGCGCCTTAAGCAAGGCAAGGCTCTACCCGAGCGCATCACCACTGATCCCGCTGGATTCAACCTGTTCCAGCTGGGCTTTGTCTTCGGCATTGATCTCGCCCACCACCTGATGGCCACAGCAGAGGGGAGGGAAGTATGAGCAGCCTGATTCTGTCATTCATCTACGCGCTGGTCGCCACTGTCTATATCCGCTTTTACAGCTATACCGACCAGGCATTTGAAATGATGGTAGCCAGTTGGATTGGCGCTCTGTTGGCTTTCCTCCTGGTTGAACTGGCCGGCTTTGTCATGAAGCGGATTTCTTACTTCTGCTGGAAGCGTAAGCAGAAGGAGGTTCTGTGATGGAAAAGCTATACGTTTCACACCTGATCGAATGTCCCGAGTGTGGCAACCAGATCCAGTCGAACACGGCTTGGGTTGAGTCAGGTTGCATCCAGTCGGTTCGCTATCAGTGCCATGCCTGTCACGCCACAGTTGAAATTGGTGAGGGCCACTTTGATGTCGATTGGCACATCGATGCCTTGGCTTATTTCCTTATGGCGACTGAATCTTCTTTCCCGTCTCCCACCACTCAGGGCTGCACCCCTGAAGGGGGCGTCAGTGCTTACTGTGCTGACGACAACTCGAAAGGTGGAGCCCATGAATAAGCGGCTTCGCCAACTCGTTAAACCGGCTGAGGCAATGGGCCTGTGTTTGGTCTGTGGCCAGAAGCAGTGCAACTGCCCGCCGGTACCGGAACACATGACCAAGCAACCGCGCCCGCTCTGGACCTTCGGTGGTCGCGTGTCTCGCTGGTCCGTTTGTAAATGCGGTGCCCTGCTCGCGGTGCCGAACGCTTACCCCGTTAAATGCCCTGAATGCGGCGAACTGAACTGAGGAAAACACCATGAACATCACCATGACTGCTGACGTTATCCAGGCAAGCCGTTACGACATGGACGGCAACAAGGGCGGCTCCATCATCGTGACCCAGAAATCCGATGGCACCAATGAAAACCGAATCGGCATGGAGCTGATGAAGCTCGCCTGTGACTACGGCGTGATTGACCAGCTGCGTGACCACTTACCCTGCAAATGCGAGATCGTCGCCCAGCCCACCCAGGGCGGCGGCCAGAAAATGGCCTTCAAGGTCCTGTCCATCAAACCGGCAGGCACCAAAGCCGCAGCGTGAACAAGCAGCGCCCTCGGTTCGGCGGGAGACGCGCAGCGTCTCGTGACCGAACGGCGCAAGAGGCAGAGGGCGCACTAGGGCACGCAACGCGGTGAATCACGACAAGCGTCATACAAGGTTTTAGGAAACATGTTTTTA
>NZ_FTMN01000023.1 GCF_900155945.1 Marinobacterium stanieri | reverse complement strand
GTGCCGTCGGTCTCATCAGGATCGGTGCCGGTACCATCGGTTTCATCATCTTCACTGCCGGTATCACCGTCAGAGTTGCCGGTGTCTTCACCCTCGCCATCTGGGTCTTCAGGCTCGGGTTCTGGGAAGTCGTAAGGGCCTAATTCGGTTTGATCACCGGTAGCAACAGCAGTGAACGTGCAAAGGTATTTGCCTTCATTAAAACAACTGCCTGGACTGCTGCAGGTGACTGGATTGTCAGTAACACTTGAGGTTGTGATCTTGTAGCCACAGGAGTCATGACCGAATTCGGTGTTACTGCCGTTCAGGTCGCTACACGCTGACTTTGAAGCGGCATAGCCCTGAAACATTTGAAGAGAACCCGATTCCGGGCAGTCGTTTTCAACCAGGCTAACAGTGAAGTCACCATACAAGGTGTCGTAATACTGGTAGTGGGTGTAATAGATATAGTGTGAGTATTCACAGGTTGCCGCCGTGCCGGCATCATTCAGCTCACAGCCTTCACCGCTACGGCTCTTATACATGCGTGCACCGGCAGTATAAGGCTCTAAATCCTTTACATAGTCAGACAGCACCTCCTCCGGTGAGCTGCCGGAGTATTTGCTATATTGCCATAACGCGGCAAAGGCACTAGACGGAACAAACCCGACCATGAACGCCAACAGCGGAGCCAACAGCCAGCTGCCCCAATGCCTGGAGAAATTGGGTTTCAAATAGCGAAGGAAAGGGACCATAGAGAACACCATAGAAAAAGGGGCCGAAGGGCCCCCTTTAGTTCAGGCTATCCGGCCGGTGTACCAACCAAACATGAATGAGCCCCACCAGAGCATGGCCAGGCTCAGGGTTAAGGCCATTAACGCTTGAGCAAGCCGTAGATGATGCCGAAGCCAGTGATCAGCAGGACAACGCCCAGAAGACCGGCAATCACCAGCTCGGTACTGACGCCGGTCGCGTCATACGCCGCCGTGATCTGGCTGTTCTGATCCGCTGTCAGGGCAAAGGCCGGCGCGGACAGGATGGCCGCGGATGCGGCGGTTGCTGCACCGGTTGCCTTGGCCGCGAAACGACGCAGGCGGGAGGGTTTAGCCTGGACGAATTGGCCAGCGGTGTTTTGTTGCATTT